>NZ_OBEH01000010.1:0-2500 GCF_900215465.1 Flagellimonas pacifica | reverse complement strand
TTGGTTTGGACTAATCCGATTTCGCTCGCCACTACTCTCGGAATCACTTTTGTTTTCTCTTCCTCCGCCTACTTAGATGTTTCAGTTCAGCGGGTTCGCCTCCTTGCGGATACTATGCCTTCAACATAGTGGGTTGCCCCATTCGGATATCCGCGGATCAATTCTCGTGTGCAGATCCCCGCGGCTTTTCGCAGCTTATCACGTCCTTCCTCGCCTCTGAGAGCCCAGGCATTCCCCATACGCCCTTCTTTTGCTTGTCGCACCTGTACATATGTACAAATGCCCTCGTAATCCTTTATTATATTCTATTCTACTTCGTGTTTCTTCTTTGACTTCGCAATGACGATAAAATCGTCATGCTCCGTCCCAATATGTCAATGAACTTTTGGCGGGCCGCCATCGGCAAATACAAAAAAATGCCGTCGACAGCTTTTACGCCCTTGTGGAGAATACCGGAGTCGAACCGGTGACCTCCTGCGTGCAAGGCAGGCGCTCTAGCCAGCTGAGCTAATTCCCCGTGGTTCCAGTGATCAGTTAACAGTTATCAGTTAACAGTACTATATAACGGTAACTCAACATCTAGAATTTCCTATTTTAATGAACGTTCAGCCATAGGGCTGATCCTCGTAGTCTCAGGCAGACTCGAACTGCCGACCTCTACATTATCAGTGTAGCGCTCTAACCAGCTGAGCTATGAGACTGTTTGGCCTAATTTGCCAGTATTTAAAAACATATTATAAGACAGCATAAAAGAAAAAAACAAGCACCACCAAGATACGGGACCCCATCGAAAGGTCCGTCTCTTCTCTAGAAAGGAGGTGTTCCAGCCGCACCTTCCGGTACGGCTACCTTGTTACGACTTAGCCCTAGTTACCGATTTTGCCCTAGGCCGCTCCTTACGGTGACGGACTTCAGGCACTCCCGGCTTCCATGGCTTGACGGGCGGTGTGTACAAGGCCCGGGAACGTATTCACCGGATCATGGCTGATATCCGATTACTAGCGATTCCAGCTTCACGGGGTCGAGTTGCAGACCCCGATCCGAACTGTGACCGGTTTTATAGATCCGCGCCCCCTTGCGGGGTGGCTTCCCTCTGTACCGGCCATTGTAGCACGTGTGTGGCCCAGGACGTAAGGGCCGTGATGATTTGACGTCGTCCCCACCTTCCTCACGGTTTGCACCGGCAGTCCCGTTAGAGTCCCCATCTTTACATGCTGGCAACTAACGGTAGGGGTTGCGCTCGTTATAGGACTTAACCTGACACCTCACGGCACGAGCTGACGACAACCATGCAGCACCTTGTAATATGTCCGAAGAAAAGTCTATCTCTAAACCTGTCATACTACATTTAAGCCCTGGTAAGGTTCCTCGCGTATCATCGAATTAAACCACATGCTCCACCGCTTGTGCGGGCCCCCGTCAATTCCTTTGAGTTTCATTCTTGCGAACGTACTCCCCAGGTGGGATACTTATCACTTTCGCTTGGCCGCCGAGACCGAGGTCCCGACAGCTAGTATCCATCGTTTACGGCGTGGACTACCGGGGTATCTAATCCCGTTCGCTACCCACGCTTTCGTCCATCAGCGTCAGTACGTTGTTAGTTACCTGCCTTCGCGATCGGTGTTCTATGTGATATCTATGCATTTCACCGCTACACCACATGTTCCGGCAACTCCACAACGACTCAAGACCTACAGTATCAAAGGCAGTCCCACGGTTGAGCCGTGGCCTTTCACCTCTGACTTATAGGCCCGCCTACGGACCCTTTAAACCCAATGATTCCGGATAACGCTCGGACCCTCCGTATTACCGCGGCTGCTGGCACGGAGTTAGCCGGTCCTTATTCTCATGGTACCGTCAAACACCTACACGTAGGTGCGTTTCTTCCCATGTAAAAGCAGTTTACAACCCATAGGGCAGTCATCCTGCACGCGGCATGGCTGGATCAGGCTCCCGCCCATTGTCCAATATTCCTCACTGCTGCCTCCCGTAGGAGTCTGGTCCGTGTCTCAGTACCAGTGTGGGGGATCCCCCTCTCAGGGCCCCTAACCATCGTTGCCTTGGTAAGCCGTTACCTCACCAACAAGCTAATGGTACGCATGGCCATCCCTGTCCGATAAATCTTTAACCAAAACAACATGTGTTGTCCCGGTACCATGGGGCATTAATCCAAATTTCTCTGGGCTATTCCCCTGACAGGGGCAGGTTCCATACGCGTTCCGCACCCGTGCGCCGGTCGTCGGCAGAGTGCAAGCACTCCCCGTTACCCCTCGACTTGCATGTGTTAGGCCTGCCGCTAGCGTTCATCCTGAGCCAGGATCAAACTCTTCATTGTAAAAAGTTAAATGTCATAAAACTTCACAATCAATAAAGGTCCCCCGCATCAAAATGGTTCTTGTCTAAAATTCTCTTTTACGCTGTCTATACAATATGTCAAATGAACTTCTCAATCTTACAAAGTGAGAAAAAAACCAGGTCAAACAACCCTCGCAATCCCCCC
>NZ_OBEH01000009.1 GCF_900215465.1 Flagellimonas pacifica | reverse complement strand
GACAACCTCAGTGTGGACGATGCTGATTCGGACCCTAACAACGAGATCCAGGACCTTGAGGACGTTATCGGCGAGGATGCCAGTGCAGGGAACAACGCCATTACGAACCTGGCCGACCCTACCAATGCACAGGACGCCGCGACAAAGAACTATGTTGACAACCTCAGTGTGGACGATGCTGATTCGGACCCTAACAACGAGATCCAGGACCTTGAGGACGTTATCGGCGAGGACGCCAGTGCAGGGAACAACGCCATTACGAACTTGGCCGACCCTACCAATGCACAGGACGCCGCGACAAAGAACTATGTTGACAACCTCAGTGTGGACGATGCTGATTCGGATCCTAACAACGAGATCCAGGACCTTGAGGACGTTATCGGCGAGGATGCCAGTGCAGGGAACAACGCCATTACGAACCTGGCCGACCCTACCAATGCACAGGACGCCGCCACGAAGAACTATGTTGATAGTCTTGCAGATGATGATGTTAGTGTAACCAATACGGTTACAGGTAATCGTATTGCTACAATTTCTGAAACTGGTATTACTCCTGTGGATATAAATGAAACGGTAACATCATTATCTCAAAACACAACTACTGGTGTAATCAGTTATACTGATGAAGATGGTGGAGCAGCCGAAACTGCCAATGTAGTAAGCGCTACTAATACAGCCAATGAACTTATTGTGGGAACTGATGGAGGAGCTTCTTTTGAAATGACAGATATTGATGTAGATGGAGATGGAACTTCTGAAGCTACCGTTGATGCGGCTATGGCAGATATTACAAAAGTTACCGCCAAATCAGGAAGGATTTTCTATCCTCCATCTATAGCGGTGGATGCTTCAACTGTAGGGCCAGGGACGCCTATCAATCTTTATAGTCAGTATGTAGCACAATATGGTACTCCAGCAGTAAAAAGTCCATCAGCACCCGCTGCCATTCCTACCTATTTGGCAGGTGAATTGCATTACTATATAACATATTACGATACAAGTGTTTTTTCCGGAGTTACTGTAAGTGATGCAGGAATCATGAATTTCACAGTGGATGCGGTGCCAACAGATTACAACTCGTTGATCAACGTAGTATTTGTGGTAAAATAACAATAAAGACTAGAAAAGATTTTGAAATTAAACAACTTACATAAGTCTTTATCTTTAGGAATATTTATCCTGTTTTTTGGGATTAACTTTTCGAATGCACAATTTTTACTTCAAGCACCTAGCGGTGGAGACGAAAGTAATTATCAATGGTTTGAGGCTTCGGATTTGGGAACGGTTCTCGGCACCAATTCCTTTTATGAAGCTACTCAACCGGGCGTATATTTTGCCACCTATGATGGCACACTTTGTGGATCCAATGCAACTGGTTATTTCATATTAACGGAGTGCACAGCTCCTGAGAATGAAGTAACCTTAGACATCTCTGAGAGTATTTCCTCTGGAGCAGCAGTAAGTTGGAGTCCTCCATTGACCGGAGATCAAACTCGACCTACCGTAACAAGCACTATAAATGTGGAAAGATATATAGCTACAATTACCAAAGTAGGAAACAGTAGTGAACTTCCTCGTTTTACAGTGGTATGTATGAGTCAAGCTGGGATCTTGGTAGATGATTTAATAGCTGTCAACGAAGATGATTCAGTTATTGTACCCATTTTTGCCAATGATACAGATGTGGTTACGGATGGTATTTTAACTACAACAAACCCTTCTAACGGAACGGTTTCAATTAATACCAATGGTACGGTTAATGACCCAACTGATGATATAGTGACCTATACACCAGATTCTGATTTCAATGGGACTGACACTTTTGATTACACCGTATGTACTTCAGGTGGAGCTTGTAGTTCTGCAACGGTAACAGTAGATGTAATTCCAATTGTTGATGCAATTGACGATTCAGCAGTCACGGAACTAGACATTGCGCTTAATATTGATATTTTAGCTAATGATAATGATGTGCCCACTTCTGGTACATTAACTGCGACTAGTCCAACCAATGGAGTTGTGATCATTAATAATAGTGGTACTCCAATAGACCCATCTGACGATTCTATAACATATACGCCAAACCCAGGTTTCTTGGGTACAGATACATTTGATTACACGATTTGCGATGGAAGTGGAAACTGTAGTACAGGAACAGTCACGGTGATGGTTAATCCACCAGGGATTAACTTGGATAGTGATAATGACGGTATTGTAGATGCCTTTGAAGACCTCAACACCGATAATGATAATGATCCAACCACTGATCCAACGGATACAGATAGAGATGGAATACCAGATTATTTAGACATTGATAGTGATGATGATGGAATACCAGATAATGTTGAAGCACAACCAACAATTGGTTATATAGCACCTAGTCTAGTAGATGCCAATGATAATGGTTTAGATGATGCATATGAAACTGGAGGGAATACTGGTTTGATTCCAGTTGACTCAGAAGCTGATGGATTGCCAGATTATGTTGATGATGATAGCGATAATGATAATGTGCCAGATCGTATAGAAGGCCATGATCAAAATCAAGATGGAGTGGCAGATGCAGTATTCACTGGATCTGATAAAGATGACGATGGTCTGGATGACGGCTACGAAGGAAGTACCGTTCTTGATGTGGATGTCAATGATGAAATAGATGACCCAAGTACAAGTTTGTTGGATACAGATTCAGATGATGTCCCTGACTATAGGGATACTGATGACGATGACGATGGTATTGAAACCATAGATGAAGATTTGGATGAAGATGGTAACTATGCAAATGATGACTCAGATGAAGATGGCATACCCAATTATCTAGATCCAGATCTTGGGCCAACACAAGTAGATCCAGTAGATGTAATAAACGTAATAACACCTAACGGTGATGGTATACATGATGTACTCACCATAAATAACCTAGAAGATTATCCAAACAACACAGTAAAAATTTATAACAGATGGGGTGTGCAGGTTTACGCAACCAAGGCATACAACACAACTGGAAATGTTTTTGATGGCACTTCCGAAGGAAGGGTAACGGTAGATAAGGACAATAAGCTTCCTGTTGGCACGTATTTCTATATTATAGATTATGAAGATTTAAATGGAAATATGAAACAACTTTCTGGTTACCTATATATCAATAGATAAAAGAGATGATTACTGTGGAGAACAAAACATTTAAGAAAAGAATACTACAGCAACTTTTTGTATGTGTATTTGGTATTATGGGCTGTGTTTATGGTCAACAAGATGCCCAATACACGCAATATATGTACAATACAGTTAGTGTTAACCCGGCCTATGCAGGTTCTAGAGGACACTTGAGCATTGCAGCCCTTTATCGTAACCAGTGGTTAGGGTTGGATGGTGCGCCAGAAACACAGACCCTTAATCTCCATACGCCAATGGGCTATAGAGGAGTAGGTGTAGGGGTTTCTGTGGTCAATGATAAAATAGGTCCTACTTCGGAAACCTATTTTGATGTGGATTTCTCCTATACCATTCAAACGTCATTAGATGCTAAATTAAGTTTTGGACTTAAGGGTAGTGCCCATATGTTGGATATTAGATATTCAGAATTGGACGAGTTTGAGATTGACCCTCAATTGCAATCACAACAGGATATCAGAAATAAATTCTCTCCAAATGTTGGAGCAGGAATTTATTATCATACAGAACGTTTTTATGCTGGAGTCTCTGCACCTAGGTTGCTGGAAACCACTCATTTTGATGAGGCTTCTATTTCTACCGCCACGGAACAAGTAAACTTATATTTGATTACGGGATATGTATGGGATTTAAATCCTTTTTTGAAGTTTAAACCAACACTTTTGACCAAAGCGGTCAAAGGAGCACCAGTACAAGTAGATTTGTCTGCCAATTTTATGTTGAATGAAAAGTTTATTGGCGGATTGGCGTATCGATGGGATGCAGCTTTCAGCGGTCTTTTTGGTTTCAGGATATCCGATGAGTTTTTTATTGGTGTAGCCTATGATCGTGAAATCACGGATTTAGGGGCGGCGACCTTCAATGATGGATCCTTTGAAGTAATTCTCCGATATGATTTTATTAAAAATCTTGGCAACCTTAAATCCCCGCGCTTCTTTTAGAATTCAACAGTTTTAGTAACATTTTAAGGACTGTATCTGGATATTTCTTGACAAACGTCATATTTTTACCCTATGAAAGAGGAAAATGTGATATTGGTCAATCAAGCCGATGAGCCCATTGGTTTGATGCCTAAAATGGAAGCCCATGAAAAAGCGGTTCTGCATAGGGCTTTTTCTGTTTTTATTATGAATGATCATGGAGAGACCATGCTTCAACAACGAGCTGGGGATAAATATCATTCACCATTGCTTTGGACCAATACTTGCTGTAGTCACCAACGAGATGGAGAAACCAATATAGAAGCTGGCAAGCGTCGACTTTTGGAAGAAATGGGTTTTCAAACTGAACTTAAAGAATTGTTTTCCTTTATTTATAAAGCTCCATTTGATAATGGACTTACGGAGCATGAGTTAGATCATGTGATGATTGGGCACTACAATGGGAATCCATCAATAAATCCTGAAGAAGTTGAAGATTGGAAATGGATGTGTCCATCAGCCATAAAGGAAGACATCGCCGCTAACCCTGGACAATATACAGTATGGTTCAAAATAATCTTTGAACGTTTCTACAATCATTTAATGGATAACGCCAATCAAGATGAAGGTTAAGGTCAGCAGAAAGGCGAGCTTTAATGCCGCCCATAGATTACATAGACCGGATTGGAGTCCAGAAAAGAACAATGCTGTTTTCGGTAAATGTAACAACCCAAGGTATCATGGACACAATTATGAACTTATTGTTAGTGTAGAAGGGGAGATTGATCAAGAAACCGGCTTTGTTATAGATTTGAAAGTACTTAAGGATTTGATTAGAATGCATGTAGAGGAATCGCTGGATCATAAAAATCTTAATGCAGATGTTCCTGAGTTTAAAAATTTGAATCCAACAGCAGAGAACATTGCAGTAGTCATTTGGAATAAACTTAGACCCCACATAGAAGAAACCAAGAAATTAGAGGTGATACTTTATGAAACACCTCGTAACTTTGTAACTTATTCAGGATAAAATGGCATTATACCCCTTAAAATTTACCCCAATTCTTAAAGAACGTCTTTGGGGAGGAACTAAACTTAAAGATGTATTACGGAAACCCATAGAAAGCGATATCACTGGTGAAAGTTGGGAACTTTCCGGGGTTCGTGGAGATATTTCAGAAGTTTCCAATGGCGTTTTTAGTGGAACATCTTTACAGGCTTTGATTAATGAAAGAGCTGAAGAGTTGTTGGGTAAAAGTGTTGTGGAACGATTTGGAAAGGATTTTCCAATCCTTATAAAGTTTATAGACGCTAAACAGGATTTATCCATTCAATTACACCCTAATGATGAACTGGCCAAAAAAAGGCACGATTCATTTGGCAAAACGGAAATGTGGTATGTAATGGATGCAGACCCCGGTGCCAAACTCATTGTGGGGTTCAATAAAGATGTAGAAAAAGAAGAGTATGTAGAAAGCCTTGAGAATGATACCCTTCTGGATTTGATGAATTATGAAGAAGTAACGGAAGGGGACACCTTTTTTATAAATACCGGTAAAATTCACGCTATTGGAGCAGGAGTGCTGTTGGCTGAGATTCAACAAACATCTGATGTTACCTATAGAGTATTTGACTTTAACCGAAGGGATAAAAATGGGAATCTACGTGAGTTACATACAGATTTGGCTATGGATGCCATTGATTATTCTAAAAAGGATGATTTTAAAGTAAACTATTCCAATAAGCAGGATGCAGTAAACGAAATGGTGGATTGCCCTTATTTTAAGACCAATTTCTTGGAACTTAATGATAATCTGGATCAAGATGTTTCTGAAAGGGATTCTTTTACCATTTATATGTGTGTTGGAGGAGAGGCTGAGATTACCAACGATTGGGGTTCTGTATCAATAAAAAAAGGAGAGACACTACTCGTTGCGGCGGAAAGCAAGTCAATCCATATTGATACCAAGGGAGCTAAACTTTTAGAAGTAACCATTTAATAGTACATTTGAAAAAACAGTAGTATGGCAAGTATTCGTGATTTAAAGAAGGATGTCAATTTTGTTTTGGGAGATATCATTGAAGCAGTTTATCTATGGGAAGCTGGTTCCAATAATAGGGATTCCGAAGAAGGAACAATTATTATTGATAAGGCCATTGCGGTGTTTGATGACCTCATGGATAAAATTCACCAAAAAGACGTGGACAATAACAAGGCACACTTTAAGGATATTCGTGCGCAGTTAGAGGAAAAAGCTACTGAATTGGTAGAAGAACTAAATAAACTTGGAAGTTAACCAGGTTTTTACTTATCCAAAAATCTTTTAAATTCTTCTCCGTATTTGGAAGATGCCACTTTGGGCGTTAATACTTTGTACACAGAATCTAAATACTTTGGATTGGCTTCTAAAGCTGATGTCAACATGATGTAGGGTGTTACATAAGAATCACCATTGTTTAGACCAAAATTGAGCGTATACCGGTATTTACCCACTATATTTTGATTTACCAGGTTTTGAATGGAATCCAAAGCCAACGAATCTTCCTGAAACTTGGGCAATCCACTTTTTTGGATAAGCGTTAGTTCGCGAAGATTAAAATTGGTCATCATATCATTGAACTCCTGGAACTTTTCATGGGATTTTGATCCATAAATTTCAGGGCCCATATCAAAAGTATTCCAAGAGGTGTTTATTATTATCTCCCCTGACTCTCCAAAAAATGGAATTCGGTCATTGATATCGTTGTTATCCTCCTTCTTGAGATAGAGGTAGAATAGCTCAGGAGTTTTAACCTCTTGCGAAAAAGAGAATGCACCGTTTCCTTCAATCTCCAAAGAATCCAATGCTACCAAAGTAGAATCTTGGAAATGTTGCAAAAAAAGCGTTCCTTTTTTCAGACCTTTAATATTACCAGAAACAGTCATCGTGCTTTCGGTCTTTTTTTCACAAGACAAAAAGGCAATACCAAATACCAATACAAATAGAATCCTCTTCATTTTAAAAATTTAGCGAGGCAAATATCAAAATATTTATTGAAATACCTTAGCTGTAGACTAAAGAGATGGAGATAATTTAAAGAAAGAATACTGAAATAATATTGAACGGGCTAAGAATCAGGGTTTAATTCTCTCTGCTTATTTGTTGCTAAAAGTAAATTAGTATTAGGAATTGTTGCTTTTCTATAAGAAGCTTTTGCACATTTGGTATTTCCTAGTTTTTCGTATATCAATGCCATTTGGTAGTGCGCTTGGGTATATTGTTCCTCAAGTTTCAGTGCCTGTTGGACAGCATGAAAAGATTGGGCGAAGAGATTCTCATAATAATATTCTTTGCTCAATTTCAAATAATTTTGTGCATTAGGTGTTGTTCTGGCTTCTTCTTCAAAAATGGAAAGTATGGAGGTTTTGTTGGATGAGATTTCCAAGTATTTTTTAGCATACAAATCAGAACTGTTGTTCGTAAGTACCTTTCTTGCAAGTTCCGAAAGCTGTTTCCAGTTTTCCTCTCGGTGATATACTTCCATTAAAAAGAGATATGGGTCTTTTGACTTTGGTGAAATTGCAATGGATCTTACCAGAAGCCTTTCAGCTTCGTCATATCTTTTATGTAGCGCCAAGAAGTTGGCATAAGCACACAAACTAGATGATTTGCTCTTTTCCAATCTACATGCAGTTCTATAATGATGTTCCGCTTTTTTTGTTTTGCCCAGTAAGTTTTTTACAATGCCTAGGTTAATATGTAATTCATTATCACTTGGAAAGGTTTCTAAGCTGGTTTCAAGATGTTTTTCAGCACCTACATAGTTACCTTGATCAATTAACAATATTCCCTTTTGGATGATATCATTGTTTTGAGAGTGCCCGTTATTGGAATAATAATTTGAAAAAGTGATGTAAATTAGTGTGAGTATACCTATACAGGACAAGCAAAGTTTTTTTCTATTCTTCCAGTAAACTACAACACCAGCCACTTGATAGTATTAAGCGATGGAGATTGTCCATGAAATATCAAATCCCCATGAATTAATAGCGTGAAGATAGGCTTGGTCAACTATATTGTAAGTGACTGTTTAACAAATGCTTGTTATGGATTGACGAATCGCTCAATCCATTTGATTTGAGGCTTTTAAAAACTAAACTTTTGAGGCAACCTCCATTAAAAGAGCACATAAGTAAGCCCCGGCAGTGCCCACCACATAGCCAAAAACGGCTAGAAGAATACCTACAGAAGTCAATGAAGGATGGAATTCTGCGGCTACCACTGGTGCAGAAGCTGCCCCACCTACATTGGCCTGACTTCCCACAGCCAAGAAAAAGTAGGGAGCTTTTATGAGTTTGGCAACAAGGATTAAAAGCCCGGCATGAATGAAAATCCAGACCAAACCAATGGCAATTAGACCTGGGTTTTCCATAACCTTACCCAAATCCATTTTCATTCCAATGGTGGCAACCAAAATATAAATGAACATTCCACCAATCTTGCTGGCTCCAGCTCCTTCATAATTTTTGGCCTTGGTAAAGGACAATCCAATACCAATGGCTGTTGCAAAGACCACCATCCAAAGGAATTTGGACCCTAGAGAGGATAGAATTTTTTCTTTGTTTCGGATAACTTCAAAGTTATCTTCCAAAAATCCGGCAAAATGATGCCCTAAAAAATGTGCAATGCCCACTCCTGCAAAAGCATATAACAACATCATCATTAAATCATGGATGGATGTTACCCTAGCTATTTTTGCGGTATAGGTAGATACTTTTTCCTTTAATTTTTCAATGGAGGAAGTATCAGCTTGTAACCATTTATCAATCTTTTTGGTTTTTCCAATTCCCAATAACAGTATGGCCATCCATAAGTTAGCTACAACAATATCTATCAGTACCATACCTCCGTATTTTTCTTGGTTGTATTGAAAAACTTCCAACATTGCTGCCTGATTGGCACCTCCACCGATCCAACTACCGGCTATGGTTGCCAAACCTCTCCAAACAGCATCAAAATCGTTTCCACCGACAGTTTCTGGTGAAAAAATGGACACAATCAAAATAGCCAATGGTCCGCCAATAACAATACCCGCCGTTCCTGTAAGGAACATGATCAAAGCTTTGGAACCTAAATTGGCTATAGCTTTTAAGTCTATGCTCAAAGTCATTAAAATAAGAGCTGCTGGTAATAGATATCTACTGGCGATATAATACGTTTGGGATTTGCTCTCATCTACAATTCCCGTACTTGCCAGAATAGCCGGTAACAGATAGCACATCAAAACTGTGGGAACAATTCCATAGAATTTCTTCCAAAAACCGGTTTTAAAAGAAGAAGTATAAAATACAAAACCTAAACAGAGACAGAGTAGACCAAAGATTACGGTATCTTCGGTGAATGGTAGTTGGTCCATAGAATTATTATAGCAGTATTTTCAAATATAGGAAAATCAAAGATGGTCTTTGATAAATTGTGCTACTCCATGATCTTTGTTGCTAAGCGTTACCTTTTTTGCAGCTTCTTTGGCCTCTTTTCTTCCATTTTCAACGGCTACACCATAGCCTACATGCTGTAACATTTCAACATCATTGTAATTATCTCCAAAAGCAATTACGTTATCCAGAGATTCGTTGGGTAGTAATAGGGATTTAATGGCCAAAAGTTTTGAAACGGATTTTGGAGCTATTTCAATAAGCGTGTCGTTGGAACGATAACAATTTACTTTGGAAGAGAAATTGCTTTCCAACATAGGAGCAATGGCATCCATTGTACTTTTGGTGCCCATTAGCATTATTTTATGGGGACCAATATTGTTTCTCTCCCATCTTTCCAAAGTTTTACTGGTAGTTTCAAGAATTGGCTCTGCTTTGGTGTGGAAAATTTCCTTTTGTACCCTCTCAGAAGTTTGGTCAACACACCATTCATTTTTATGGTAAAGTCCAAGTTTGATATTATCGGTTTGGCAGATAGTATTTAAGTAAATTGTTAGTTCAATGGGAATCATTGAAGAACTTAGTTGTAAGCCTTCTTTCTGTACCAATGCACCGTTGTAACAAATGATGGGGTTTTGTTCTATCCCCATCCTTTTTTGAAGGTATACCATGGACTTTGGCATTCTTGCCGAAACCAAAATAATCCGCATTTGCTCTTTAATACGATGTATTTCGGAAATGGTGAATTCAGACACATCGTTTTTTGTGGAAAGCAGGGTGCCGTCCAAATCGGAACAAAGAATTTTAAAATTCATTTTAGATATTTAGCCAGTAGGTTAGTTTTAGGTTAATGGACCTATTCCTTGGCATAAAAGAATTTACAAAATAATTGTCGTTATAGACCAAAAAGAGGTCGGAAAGTGGAGCAAAACGCCATTGCAATCGCGAATTGAAACCTAAATTGTCCCTCTGGTTGCTATATTGTACCAAAGTGGACCAAAATACAGATTTGCTAAAAGTGATATCCACTCGCGGAGCAACTAACCAAATGTCTGCTCTGGAGTGAGGAGATGGCAAATTAATATGGTCATAATTAAGACCTAGCGACATATTTATCTTAGGCTGAAACCTAAGGTTCAGATCAGCTTCCAAAGAATATCTGGTTCCATTGAAAAAACCACCATATGAAGGTTCAAGACTGTATGAAAAGGCTTTTCTGCGATCAGATCTATACTCCAGTTCAAATACGTTAAAATAATATCCAGTGTTGGCGGGTAAAGCTACTGCATCATCTTTACCGGTAGGTTCAAACTCATCTGTTAAAAAAATGAAATTGTTGGTATAGGAGGCTTCCAGTTCTGATAGATTGTTGAACTCCGCCCCCCATTCAACATTGATCATATGGTCTGTGTTCTGGTACTCCAAATTTGGTCTCCAGGTAAATATGGAGAAGATTTCAAAACCATGGTTGTTTATTTTGCTATCCTGACTTTTAGGCCAAAAATTACGGTTTACACTTCCCGCAACCTTAAAAATATCTTTTCTTGGAATAAAACCTAAATCAGATTGAAATTCCTCATCAACATAAACGGCATCTACAAATCCTCCATAATTCTTGGAGTTATAGGCCAAGAATGCACCGGTTGAATAATTGCCCTCGCTATCATCTGGTTGAAAGGATTTATGCCCATATATTTTACCTCTCCATACATTGTCAGCAGATGCTAAATTATAATCCATTCCAACCACTCTGTTATATTCTTCACTTTCATCCAAAAAATCTGGAGAGTCAAAAGTTTGTCTATTAATAAAGAACATACCAATGTTGGATCTAGAGAATACTTTTTGCTGTAAGGTCAGCATCATATTGTTATTGGAGGCTATTTCGTTTTCGGCATCTTCCTCTGTTTGAATACTTAAAAAACCAAGGCGTAGGTTATTGTTGAGCTTTCCACTTAAACGTACCCCGCCAATAATTCTGTTTTCTATAGTATTATCATCCTTGTCCTTGGCAATCCCTATTCTCCTTGAAAAGAATGGATTGGAATCCCTACGTCCTCCAAAATTTCCAAATAGATCACTGTTGTCAATAAAAAATTGACGCCTTTCTGGCAGGGAAACCTCAAAACGGGTGAGATTGGTGATAAAATTATCAACTTCCACCTGTGAGAAATCAGGATTTACGGTAATGTCTAAGTTCATACCATTACCTATGGCAATTTTTGCATCTCCCCCAACCTTAACATTATTTTTTGAATCATCATTTTCATAATCCTTTCCAGAAAATCCATTTAAGTAAGGAATTATGGCAAGTGGAGTTCTTGATTTTCCCAACGGTCTTTCAAAAATCATATCTCCCATAAAGGCTAGACTGACGATGAACTGGTTTTGCGGTATTCTTATCCAGGTGCTACGTTCATTGGCCTGCATATCAAACCTGTAACTGTTGAATCGCCATTTGGTTTCTCCTTCCCGAAATTTGAAAGAAGTCAATGGAATGGCCAGTTCTGAAATGTAGTAGTTGTCGTGAATTTTGGATTCTCCTCGCCATTTTACATCCCAAGAAGTTGTAAATCCATTCCTATCGCTACCACCTCCTGATATAAGGGCTTCTCGCCTCACACCTAAGGGATTGATGCCAAATAAAAAAGCATTGGTCCCGTCATTAAAGGTGTCAAAAAGTAGACTTATATTGTCACTGCCACCTGCTCTATAATCTCTTCTTAAAGAAGGCGTTATATAGTCTTTTCCTTGGGTTTCTTGTCTAATTCCAATATACAATGTGGTATCGTCAAACAGCATTTTAATATCTGTTTTTTGAGTTGCCAAAATAGAATCTGATGGAAAGTTTTGATTGAAATTATGTGCACTGTCTGCTGTTTCCCAGACAGATTCGTCTAGAATCCCATCTACCTTAATGGGTTGAGAAATGTATTTTACAGTAAAACTTTTGGGTTGAGACTGGGCAAAAAATAGAAATGGTGTAAGCGCTGCAGCGAATACAAAATAAAATCTTGACATTGGATAATTTGAGTTAGCTGCCCAAATTTAAGGGTAAGCTTCGTTAAAAAAATCCCAAAAAACGACTTACCCCATGCACTTTTAACAAATGATTACTAAAACACAATTCCAAGAGTTTTTTCTGCTTATTTAATGTTCAGTTTTTTACATTTGAAAAAACCATCAATCATGAAGAAAATAATTGCCTTGTTTTTACTGTTTCCAATATTGGGTTTTACCAATTATTGGGGTAAAACGGGCCATAGGGTTACTGGACATATTGCGGAAAACCATCTTACAGGAAAAGCAAAGCGAGCTTTGAAGGATTTATTGGATGGGCATAGTTTGGCTTTTGTTTCAACTTTTGCCGATGAGATCAAAGCAGACCGTAAATATTCAAAGTTTTCAGCCTGGCATTATGTCAATTATCCTTTGGACATGCGTTATGAGGATGCACCCAAAAGCAAATATGGGGATTTGATAACTGCTATTGAAGAATGCACGCAGATTGTTAAGGATAAGGATAGAAGCAGGGAGGATAGGGTGTTTTATCTTAAAATGCTGATTCATTTAATTGGTGATTTGCATCAACCTATGCATGCCAGTAGGGCTGAAGATAAAGGAGGGAACGATATTCAGTTACAGTGGTTTGGAGAGGGAACCAACTTACATCGGGTCTGGGATAAGAATTTGATTCTTTCTTATGGAATGACTTATACCGAACTTGCCAATGAACTAGATCAGGTTTCAAGGAAAGAACGCAAAAAAATACAAGAAGGAACCATTTATAATTGGGTTGATGAGTCTCATAAGTTATGTGGTAAGATCTATGAGTCTGCTGAGGTTGGAGAAAAGCTTGGGTATCAATACAGCTATAAGTATAATGATATCCTATTTCAACAACTGCAAAAAGGAGGTCTAAGACTGGCCAAAGTGTTGAACGACTTATTTGATTAGTTAGATAATTACCCGAAATGTTAGATTAATTCGTTCCCCAATATTTTTAGAGGTTTTTGGTATTTGATGATGCCAGAAGTGCTGTGTTTCCCCTTGCATTAACAATAGGCTACCATTTTCCAATAGTATTTTGTGTTTTAAGCTCTTATTTTTTTGATGCCGTAAATGAAAAAAACGTTCACCTCCCAAGGATACGGAAGCTATAATTGGGTTTTGCCCTAATTCTTTTTCATTATCGGCATGCCAACCATTACTGTCCTTTCCATCTCGATAATAGTTTAAAAGACATGCAGTGAATTTGGTCTGCGCTTTTTTTTCAACCATTTTTTTTATGCTCAACAATTCTGGGGTGAACTCGTGGGGCTGCATAGTGATACCTGAGTATGTATAGGTTTTATCATTGTTTCCATAAAGTGCAGTTAATCTTGGTTGGTCATAAACCTTTCCAAAGATTTTTATTTTGTCCTGTTGCCAGGGAATTTCTCTTTTCAATGTTTTGAAGTAGGAGTCCGCATCTCTATTTTCAAAGAAATTTGGATAATATGTGATATCACTATCGGGTAGGTACAAGATTATTTTTTCTGAGAACAGTCCCATTAAGCCCGCTATAAAATTTTTTTTAAACGCTCTCTTTTATATTGGGGTAAAGCTTCATTGTCAATGGCCAGTTTTACAATGTCTTTATCTTTCTTTCTAGAAAACAATAATCGATAAAATTGTTGAACGGTCAAGGTGTTTTCAGATTCTTGGACCAATTTTAGAACATCTCCAACTGTTACTTCTCCTTCCTCCAAAACACTGACGTAGGTTCCTGGGAATCCATGGTCTATAAATTGTTTCAGAATATCTTGTGTCTCAAACTTTACTCCCAATTTAAAACAAGGTTCTCTTGGTTGTGTAACCTGAACCAAAGCTGTTCCTAAGCGATATATGTTGCCTATACGTAGTTTTGATTCATCCAAACCTTCGACAGTAAGGTTTTCGCCAAACATGCCCCAATTCCAATCTAAATCAGGATACTTTTCTTTCCAATAGGGATAGTGGTCCGTTGAAAAAAGATAACAGGCTTTGTAAACACCTCCATGCACCTTTCTATCTGCAATAACATCATTGGCCACAATTTCCCTTTCTAGAGTAATGGGTTGGTTTACAGGTTGTTTATAGATACCTGTAATCAATTCTTGTCCATTCCATTGTATTTTGGTTGGTCGGGCAATGTTAGTGCTTATTATTTCCATACAATGAAAATAGATAAACCATCGCAGATAGCGATGGTTTATAGTTGTTTTTATGTTCTATAAAAGAAAGGAGGTTAAGATCTTTTATTATGCTTTTTCGTATTATGGTAAGAGGTAATTGAAAAGTGCATTATTCCATGTCTAGTGATTTTTAGCATTATTGTTTCATTGACTTTCCAATATGGTATTTCAATACTTCTTTCATGGTTTATAAGAGTAATGGTTTTATGCCCCAATTTATATTTAAAAGTGGAACTTCCAAATAGTTTGTTACCCAATCTTTTGTCAATTCTGACGGTTGAATCAATTTCTGAAAAATCAAATTGAAAATGGTTTTCCTTTAAAATTGAGATAAGTTCATATCTACTGTCATAATCCTCCAAGAAATTTTGAGCAGTACCATAACCAATAATGGAGTATTGCCCGTTTAGTTTCATTGGCGCAACCTTATCCCTAAAAGAGCAGGAGATGATCGTTGACAAGAATATGAAAATGATTACTAATCTCATTCTTTTAAAGGGATTGTGATTCTTAATTCAGAGGAGGTCAATGTTAAATAGCCAATAGTCTTGTTTACTCTTCTTCCTTATACAACCTTTTGGTCATAAAAAAACCAATGAAGAGCCCTATGCCTGCTGATAGAAATGTTGTTCCTACATAAATTGGTCCGTTGTCCCTATAATCCACATACTCGACTAATAGCGTAGATAGAATTATTCCAAAACCTATCCCCATAAGTAACAAGGATAAATTTAGAATGATAATTTTCCATACGGGCGCAACTTTTTTTCTTTCTCGTTTCCCTCCAATAAAAATACTGGCATCAGCACCTTTGTCAATAAGGGCCATACGCTCTTTATTTCTGGTAGAATAATAGAGGTAGCAGATTCCGAAAATGATTAAAAACAAGGAGATAAATACTAATTCTGGCATTTTTTTACTTTTTTTGATTACACTTAATAAGACGACACCCAACTTGTTGAGGTTACATAAGGATCAATTATTTATAAAATATGTAACCCTTGGCACAAAACTTTCGTCTTATATGCTGAATGAGCACCAATCAAGACCAACGACTTATTAAACTTATATTGGATGGCAATGTGGATGCTTTTGCACAGTTGGTGGAAAAGTATAAGCATATGGTCTATACTATTGCCTTTAGAATGGTAAAAAGACATGAGGACGCTGAAGAGGTTTCTCAAGATGTTTTTCTGAATGTCCATAAGAATTTAAGGAAGTTCAAGAAACAGTCCAAGTTCTCGTCGTGGTTGTATAGGATAGCTTACAATAGGGCGTTGGATCATTTAAAGAGCAATCGAAATTCAATAATGGTTGCAATGGACTCTTATGAAAAGAGCAACGAACCATTGGATGATGAAATAATAAGAGGTTTTGAATTGGAAGATAGAAAAATGGTCGTTAAAGATGCTTTACGGCAATTATCGCCCCAAGATAATGCCTTGATGGTATTCTTTTATTTTGAAGAACTATCTTTAAAGGAGATTTCAAAAATTACGGAAATAAAAGAGAATGCGATAAAAGTACGTTTGTACAGGAGTCGGCAACGTTTGGCTGAAATTTTATCTAAAAAAATGACTACGGAAACGATCAAGTGTTATGGGAAAAGATAAGAAAACAAGCTTGGAAGATTGGATTGAAGAAGGGATCAAGGAGGTTGGGCTGGAAAGTCCATCAGATGACTTTACCCATCAAATACTGTCAAAACTTCCGAAGAAAGAAATACAATCACCTCAGATTGTTTATAGACCACTAATTACCAAAAGAGGCTGGGCATTGGTTGTCTGTTCCGTAATAGTGGTTTTTGCATTGTCCTTTTATAGTGGAAGAGACAGAGTAAATGAAGAAGAGACTATTTTGAACAAAGTATTCGATTCAATTTCCATTGATTTTTTCTCTGGAATCCATTTTTCCGATACCGTGGTTATTGGAAGCGTACTTTTAGCCATTTTTTCTTGTATCCAGATCATGACCTTGAAACGATTCATGGAAAGACAGCTATAAACCAATAAAAAAAACCGCAATACTATTGCGGCTTTTTTTAGAATGTGTATCTCGATTTATTTGATCATATCGTAGCTACGTGCAATAAAATTGGTCAATTCTTCACCTTTCAACAGTCCTTTGGACAATCTTGCCAAATCCAGGGATTGATTAATCAATCTTTCCCTCTTTTTAGCAGTTTTTGTGTTAAGGATTTCGCTAACCAATTCATGATTGGTATTTACGATGAGGTTATACATTTCCGGCATATTGCCCATGCCAAACATTCCTCCACCTCCAGTTTGCTGCATTTCTTTCATTCTGCGCATGAACTCTGGTTCAGTAATAATAAATGGTGATGCAGAACTGTCCATGGATTCCATTTGAATGGTGTATCCTTTTTCCTTGATTACTTCTTCAAGCTCACCTTTTAACTTTTCCTTCTCTTCATCTGAAAGTTTGGAAATTGCTGTGTCCTCTTTTTTAATGAGATTATCCAAATGATCCGCATCTACTCTGACAAAAGACAGATTTTCTTTAGAAGTTTCCAGTTTTTGCATTAAATGCGATATAATTGGAGAGTCCATCAAAAGTATTTCATAACCTTTGGTCCTGGCGGCTTCAATATAACTGTGCTGTGCTTCTTTATCCGAAGCATAAAGAATCACCAATTTATCATCCTTGTCTGTCTGATTGTCCTTTATCTTAGCTTCCAGTTCTTCAAAAGTGAAGAATTTTTCATCTACAGTAGGGTAGAGTGCAAATTTTTCTGCTTTTTCAAAGAATTTCTCTTCGGAAAGCATACCATATTCAATAACCACTTTAATGTCGTTCCATTTCTGTTCAAAATCTTCACGATTGTTTTTGAACAGGGAATTTAACTTGTCCGCAACTTTTCTGCTGATGTAAGATGATATTTTCTTTACAGCCCCATCTGCCTGCAGGTAAGATCTTGAAACGTTCAATGGAATGTCAGGAGAGTCGATAACTCCGCGCAACATGGTCAAGAACTCAGGTACAATACCTTCAACATTATCAGTAACAAAAACCTGGTTCTGGTATAGTTGGATTCTATCTTTTTGAACATTAAGATCGTTGGTCAGTTTTGGAAAATATAGGATACCCGTTAAGTTAAAAGGGTAATCCACATTCAAATGTATATTGAACAACGGTTCTTCAAACTGCATGGGGTAGAGTTCCCTATAAAACTCTTTGTAATCTACCTCCTTTAAATCCGCTGGTTGCTTTGTCCAAGCTGGTGTAGGGTTGTTTATGATGTCATCTACTTCCTGAGTGGGTGCAGGATCTTCTTCTTTAGCTCCTTCTGATTTTGGAAGTGTCTCCGTCTTTGTGCCAAATTTTATGGGAATGGGCATGAATTTGTTGTACTTTTTCAACAATTCACGGATTTTTCCATCTTCTAAAAATTCTGTGGAATCTTCGGCAACGTGAAGTACAATTTCAGTTCCCCGGTCCTTTTTCTTTGCCTCTTTCAAGGTAAATTTAGGAGATCCATCACATGACCAATGAACAGCCGGTTCGTCCTTAAAACTCTTTGTGATGATCTCTACCTTATCTGCAACCATAAATGCAGAATAGAAGCCAAGTCCAAAATGCCCTATAATACCAGCATCCTTTTCTGCGTCCTTGTATTTGTCCAAAAACTCCTCCGCCCCAGAAAAAGCCACTTCATTTATATACTTTTTCACTTCATCCTCGGTCATTCCAATTCCTTGATCTGTGATATGGATACGTTTTTTATCCTTGTCAATCTTCACTTCGATCATTGGATTTCCGTATTCCACTTTGGCTTCGCCAATAGAGGTCAGGTGCTTTAACTTTAGTGTGGCATCAGTAGCATTGGATATAAGTTCTCTTAGAAAAATTTCATGATCACTGTATAGAAATTTTTTAATTAAGGGAAATATGTTTTCTACTGAAACATTGATTTTACCTGTAGCCATTGTTAAATAGTTTTCTTTGATTTTTATGATGAATGGCAAAAAAAATACCATAGTGGTTAATATGACAAACTGACACTGCAAGGAATCTTTTGATGGATATATATAATTTTAACATAATTTTGTTTAAGTTTTATATATAAATATTAAACAAAATTGCTATTTTAGCATTGTTGTGGAAAGATTGCTATGAAAAAGTCAAGCTGCAACAAGTTTGTTTATTTATTGGTTAGGTTGTTGAGAACGCACTTTCATTGAAAGTGCGTTCCCTATTTAAAATGTTTTGAGAAATGATGTTTGCTGTTTCTCGATACATATCTAAGACTGACGATGCAAATCGTTTTAATGGGCACATGAGCTATTTTTTCCATTATATCCACAGTTCTATGAATATATTTTTTACTTTTCCATTAACTAGCCTGTAGTTTTTAATTAATTATATAAGCATTCAAAATATGTACAATTCAAAAATATCTGGACTTGGTTTTTATGTTCCTGAAAATGTTGTGACCAATGATGATCTGTCTAAAGTAATGGAAACCAGTGATGAATGGATTCAGGAGCGGACTGGAATAAAGGAAAGAAGACACGTGGTAAAAGGAACGGATACAACCACATCTATGGGGGTGAAAGCTGCCAAAATTGCCATTGAGCGTGCCGGTATAGATAAGGATGATATTGATTTTATCGTCTTTGCCACCTTAAGTCCTGATTATTACTTTCCTGGACCTGGTGTACTTGTTCAACGTGATTTAGGCATAAAGACAGTGGGTGCCTTAGATGTTAGAAACCAGTGTTCAGGGTTTGTATACGGAGTATCAGTTGCGGACCAATATATTAAAAGTGGTATGTACAAAAATGTATTGGTCATTGGTTCTGAACTGCACTCACATGGTTTGGATATGACAACCAGAGGTAGGGGAGTGTCAGTAATTTTTGGAGATGGAGCTGGCGCAGCTGTATTGACACGGGAAGAGGATACTTCAAAAGGAATTTTATCAACACATCTTCATTCAGAAGGGCAACATGCAGAAGAGCTGTCATTGATTGCTCCTGGCATGGGAAAAAGATGGGTTACCGATATCATTGAGGATGAAAACCCTGAAGATACTTCATACTTTCCTTATATGAATGGGCAGTTTGTGTTTAAAAATGCAGTGGTCAGGTTCAGTGAGGTAATTATGGAGGGTTTACAGGTTAATAACATGGGCCCACAGGATATAGATATGTTGATTCCTCACCAAGCCAATTTGAGAATTTCGCAGTTTGTTCAAAAGAAGTTTGGTCTTTCTAATGACCAGGTCTTCAATAATATCATGAATTATGGAAATACTACGGCAGCATCAATTCCTATTGCGCTGACAGAGGCCTGGGAACAGGATAAAATTAAAAAAGGAGATGTAGTGGTTTTAGCTGCTTTTGGAAGTGGTTTTACCTGGGGCAGTGCAATTATCAAATGGTAATTCTATATGGGTAGAAAACTTGTTGCATTGAATGAGACCCTTATCGATTTCATAAAGAATCAAAAACTTTTCTTTGTAGCCACTGCCATGGAGAATGGTTCTGTTAACTTATCCCCAAAGGGATTGGATTCCTTACGGGTTTTGGACAACAATAGGGTAGTTTGGTTGAATTTGACCGGTAGTGGCAACGAGACTGCTGCTCATTTAAGCAAGACCAATCGTATTACCATAATGTTCTGCGCGTTTGATGGACCTCCCTTGATATTGAGATTGTATGGCAAAGCAACTGTGCACCATACCGATTCTTCTTTTTGGAGGGAACATGTAAATCTTTTTCCAGACATAGCAGGTGGCAGACAGTTAATAGATGTTGAGATTGATTTGGTTCAAACATCTTGCGGAATGGGTGTGCCTATGATGGAGTATAAAAATCAAAGGGAATCACTTATTGACTGGGCAGAGAAACAAGGTGAGGATGGATTGAAAAAGTATTGGGAAAAGAAAAATACTACTAGTTTTGATGGTCACTCTATAGATTTTTGACCAAAAAGTAAAACCCGGCTCTCATAAAGAGCCGGGTTTTTAATTGATAAACCTTGAAAGACTAACCAACCAACACGCTTTCAAGGAAAATCAAATCTTGTCTATAAGATTCCACCTCCGGACTGCTTGGTGTTACTATCTCTTCTTTTACGTTGTTTAGCTCTGTATTTACCACCACCAAAGCGATAGTTGAGGCCTACATAAAGATTGTTGCTTTCCCAATTAAAATCGCCTTCTTGTACATATGGACGTTCACCATTGAAATCAAACTGCATGGTGTTGAAGATATCATTATAATTGATGCTTATTGTTCCCTTGCCCTGTGCAAAACTGTATCGGGCTCCAAGGTTTACAAAATACATGGGATTGATTTTGAACTGTAGCGTTCTATTTTCACCGCGATAAAAACCAAATGCCTGTAAGGTAAGTTTTTTGGTTACCGTAAAGCTATTGTTCAATCTTAAATTCCAGGCGGTATTGTCCACTTCTACTTCCTCAACAACAATATCATTTTCGGTAGGGTTTGGACTGTTGCCACTTAAACTTTCCGTAATTCCTCTTTGTGTTTGGGAATAGAAGTCAAAACTTCCATTGATGCTCCACCATTTAACGGGTTTGTAATTAGTGGAAAGCTCAAAACCATAAGCAGAAGTGTTATCAAAATTATCAAATGTTAAGATCAACTTGTTAAAATCCAGTCTATCCACGTAAACGGCCCGGTTTATTTCATCAGAGATGGTTCTATAGAAAATGCCAGAGGTTATGCTTCCATTTTTAATTCTTCTGGTATAGTTTACTTCATATGAGTTGGTGAACTGAGGCTCCAGACTTGGATTTCCAAAGGAAGATATTAAAGGAGTGGCCCATTCCCTAATTGGGTTTACTTGGCCTAAGCCAGGTCTGTCTACACGTCTGCTATAACTTGTTTGAAACTGGTCCTTCTCGTTTGGACTATATGTAACAAAAGCAGAAGGATATATTTCGGTATAGTTGTCGGTAAAGGCGTTGGTCCCATTAGCATCTGCTTTCACTTCAACATCTTCAATTCTAGCCCCTACTTGATATGACCATTTTTCCCTGGTTTGTCCAAAAGTTGCATAGGCAGAATAGATATCCATATTATACAAGAAATTGGTGCTTGGTGTTGGAATCAGATTTCCTTCTGAATTGAAAGATTGACCAGTAGATGAATAATCCACATCTGTCTCAAAATTTCTGGACTCCAGACCTACTTCCAATTTAGAAATACTGTCCAAAGGATTAACGTAATCCAAGTTAGCGATGGTTTGTGTACGGTCTGTATCCACAAAATCCATATAATCAGGGAACAACGAAGCTCCTGTGGTTCTAAAATCAGCATCTTGACCACTATCAAACCTGTTGTAGTCAACTTCCAGTTCTATATTGTGTCCTTCTTTGTTGAAATCTAATTTATAGTCAAAATTGTACTGTTCACTGGTATTTTCACTAACATCTCTAAAAATCTGAGTTAAGTTTCGGGATGGGTCGTTATTGTAGGTGACAGCTGTATTCCCTTCTCCTTTTCCATCAAATATGTTCTGATTTGTAAATACGGAAATGGTGTTTTTATCATTTAAATAAAAGTCTACCCCAACCTTGTACAAATGCGATTTGTTGTTATTGAAGAAATCAAACAATTGAAGTGAGTTTTCATCAATTCTTGAAATATTACCGTTGTTTACATATTTACCAGTGTTATTACCATAATTACCATAAAAATTGAACTTTCCATTCCTATAGTTTAAATCTATTGAAGAGTTGAATTTTGCTTCAACACCTTTGGTAAGACCAGTGGTTATGCTTCCGTTAAATCCAATATTGGCATTCTTGTGCAAAACAATATTGATAATACCACTCATACCTTCTGGATTGTATTTGGCAGATGGGTTGGTGATCAACTCTATTGATTTTATAGAGGTCGATGGTATTTGACGGAGTAACTGTGCTACTGGAACATTGGAAAGCTTACCGTCTACCATTACCCTTACATTTGAGTTTCCTCGCATGGTAATATCACCGGTTTGCGAATCCACGTTGACTGATGGGATATTGTTCATAATGTCCGATGCCGTGGCTCCCGCAGTTGTTAAGTCTTTTCCAACATTGATTACCTTTCTGTCTACACGTTGTTCTATAGTGGTGCGTTCGGCAACCACTTCAACTTCATCAAGTTCTGCGGTTTCCTCAGTTAGTGTAATGGTGCCCACATTTACTTTTCTATTCTTTTTGGTAATGACCAGTTTTTGTGAGTGGGTCTTATAACCTATAAACTGTACTTCTAAGATAAAAGAACCTTCAGGGAGCTTTTTAACTTCAAAACTACCGTCTTCATTTGTGATTCCACCCGTTATGGTCTCGCTGCCATCTTCAGATTTGACCACAATGGCTGCATAAGCTACAGGTTGGTTAAGGCTATTGTCCACAACAATTCCCGAAATGGAACCTATTGGAGGTTCCGAATTGTTGTTTGCCGATAGATTAATGGAATAAAAACCGCATATAAGCAGTGTAAAAAGTAGTGTAACCCTTTTCATGAGTTTGTTTGTTTTTGATTGATTGATAGTGTCTACAAGACGACATTTGATAAAAGATGTTACACCTAAACATAAGTTTAACATTTTTTAACAATGGAAAGGTCTATAATTGCTTGTAAGGGTTTTCGTCTTAACCGTACAAAAAAGTGAAATCAATTGAAAAAGAGAAACCCTGGCTTCCAATAAATATTGAAACACCAGGGTCTTTTACATTGATAAGCTATACTAAACACTAACCATTAACTATAAAAAATACAGTCTTACCAATGATATATTTTATACGTACAATAGACGAGTTTTTTTTTGATTAGTTACAATCTTTGAATTAGTTTAACATATAAATTAACAAATGTTTAAAACACTTGTTTTTGGAGCATCATTAAATCCAAGTAGATATAGCAATCTGGCAATCCATCGTTTGGTTGACAATAACGTGGAAACAGTGGCCTTTGGAGCAAGAGAGGGAACTGTTTCTGGAGTGCAAGTTAAGGTTAAGTTAGATGATTTTCAAAATATTGACACCATTACTTTGTACCTAAACCCGGTTAGGCAACAAGAATACTACCAAAAAATACTTGGTATAAAACCAAAAAGGGTGATTTTTAATCCAGGAACAGAAAACCCTGAGTTTTATCAAATGCTTCGCGAAGCTGGAATCGAAGTAGAGGTAGCTTGTACCCTAGTATTATTGGCCACAGGGCAATACAAAAATTAATCAGTTTTCTTACCACGAATGAGCCATAGTCCAAAGAATGTCAATAATCCATTTAATGGCAATAATTCATAACCTACAACATATCCACCTAAATAGGAAGATGGAATATTGGCGATTGTAGCAATTATGACTACAGATAATATGGTTACAATCCATACATATTTATCCTTAACCGCATGTTTTGTGAAAATTCCAAAGGCAAAAAGCCCTAATAAAGGACCATAGGTATATCCTGCAACAATCAAAAGACTATCAATAACGTTTCTGCTCAGAATATATTTAAAAGCGATAATTACCAAGATCAGCATCACACTCATTGCAATATGGGTGCGCTTTCTTATCTTTTTCTGCTCAGCCTCTTCCCTTTTTTCAACATTCAAGAAATCAACACAAAAAGATGTGGTCAATGAAGTTAGTGCACTATCAGCGCTACTATAGGCAGCTGCTATTAAGCCTAACATAAATGTTATGGCCAATGGTAACCCTAGACCTCCGTTTAGTGCAACTTCTGGAAATAGCAAGTCCGTTTTTGGTTCCCCGTCCATAAGTGGAATGGAGATTCCGTTTTTACTTGAAAAAATATAGAGCAAAGCTCCCAACAGCATAAAAAGAAAGGTAACCCCAACCAAAACAAAACTAAAGGACACCATATTTTTTTGAGCATCCTTCAGTGATTTGCAAGTGAGGTTTTTTTGCATCATATCTTGATCTAAACCAGTCATACAAATGGTCACGAACATTCCTCCAACAAAGGATTTTATAAAATGATTACGATCTAAAAAACTTTCTGTAAAAAGAAATCTGTTATAGGTTTTTAACTCTTCGGAAGCTAAAAATTCTCCAAAGCTCCAGTCTAACTCCTGATTGATTAAAATAATGGATAGAATTACCGCAAGAATCATAAATAACGTTTGCAAAGTATCCGTCCAGACAATGGTCTTTATTCCTCCTCGGTTAGTATAGATCCAAATTAGAAGTATCGAAATAATCACGGTAAATTCGAACCGTACCCCTAAATCATCAAAAACAAATTGCTGTAAAACTATGGCCACCAAATATAATCTGAACGCAGCGCCCAAAACACGGGATATAAAAAAGAAAAACGCCCCGGTTTTATGGCTTACAGCTCCAAAACGTTCTAAAAGATATTCATAAATGGAAGTAAGATTTAGTTTATAATACAAAGGCAATAACACAAAGGCAACCACAAAATATCCAAATAAGTAACCCAAGACCACCTGCATATAACTAAACTGTGAAGCTTCTACCCATCCTGGAACAGAAATAAATGTGACGCCAGAAAGAGAGGCGCCAACCATACCAAAGGCCACTAAATACCATGGTGATTGTTTGCCCGCTTTAAAAAAATCTGAATTAGAATCGTTTTTTCCTGTGAAATAAGAAATAATCATCAGTACAATGAAGTAGGCTCCAATGAGCAATAGAATCTGTGTTGCGGACATATATGGAATTTGATTTGCAAAGTACAAAAGTAAATTGGTAACTGTAAAATTGTAATTTTGTTTGAGAATAAGAAATATGGAATTTTCATCAAAGCTTTTGGAAAATGCGGTTTATGAAATGTCCCAGCTCCCAGGTATAGGTAAGCGGACAGCGTTGAGGTTGGTACTGCATCTTCTAAAGCAACCAGAAGAAAGAACCAATTTACTGTCCGAAGCTATAACCAAACTGCGTAGTGAGGTTAATTTTTGCAAAAGCTGCCATAATATTTCAGATACTGAGGTTTGTGAAATTTGTGCCAACCCCAAGAGAGATGAAACAATAGTATGTGTGGTGGAAGACATAAGAGACGTTATGGCCATTGAAAATACATCTCAATTTAATGGATTGTATCATGTACTGGGAGGTAAAATATCACCCATGGAAGGTGTTGGTCCGCAAGACTTGAATATTGTTTCTTTGATTCAGCGTGTAAAGGAAAAAGAGGTCAAAGAATTGATTTTTGCATTAAGCTCAACAATGGAAGGCGATACGACCAACTTTTATATCTACAGGCAATTGGAAGGCTTAAATGTTACCACTTCTACCATTGCCAGAGGTATCTCGGTAGGAGATGAATTGGAATACGCCGATGAGGTCACTTTGGGTAGGAGTATCCTGAACAGGGTTCCTTTTGAAAACTCCATAAAGGCAAGTTAGAAGAGAAATAATACATATAAATTAATAAAAAGTGGATTTCTTTAGTATTTTTGCAAAATATAAGTCGATATCACTTCGTTAAATAAGAATATGTCAAAATTTGAATTGAAATTACCGCAAATGGGAGAAAGTGTTGCTGAGGCAACATTGACCACTTGGTTAAAGGAAATAGGAGATACCATAGAATTGGACGAAGCAGTTTTTGAAATTGCAACGGACAAAGTGGATTCTGAGGTTCCTAGTGAGGTGGAAGGCGTATTGCTAGAAAGACGATTTAACGTTGATGATGTCATAAAAGTGGGGGAGGTAGTTGCGGTAATACAAACGGATGGTTCTGCCGAAGTCAGTTCAAATGGCGCTGACTCTGTTGAAGCGGTTGAGGATGTTGTGGAAGCTCCGGTAGCTGAAATAGAATCCCAAATCGCCCAACTAAAAGAAACAATTGCTCCTCCAGTACAAGATTTTTCAAGCTCCGAGCGCTTTTACTCTCCGTTGGTGAAGAATATTGCAAAAGAAGAAGGAATTTCTATGGATGAGCTTGAGGCTATTGTAGGGACAGGTAAAGAAGGTAGGGTCACTAAAAATGATATCAAAGCATTTTTGGAAAATCGCTCCAAAAATGGAAGCACATCAATACAGGTAGCACCTGTAACTACTGAAGCACCAACAACCAATGTTAAGGCTGAAACTCCAAAACAACCTACACAACAATTAAAAGCTGCTCCTGTTCCAGTATCAGATGGAGATGAAATTATTCCATTGACCCGAATGGGTAAATTGATTGCCCAGCATATGGTGGATAGCATATCTACCTCTGCACATGTGCAAAGTTTTGTTGAGGTGGATGTGACCAATGTGGTTAATTGGAGAAATAAACATAAAAAGGCCTTTGAAGAAAGAGAAGGGGAGAAGTTGACCTTTACCCCAATATTCATGGAGGCCGTAGCCGTAGCTTTAAAAAAGTACCCCATGATCAATATTTCGTTGGATGGGGACAAGGTGATAAAAAAGAAAAATATAAATCTAGGAATGGCAGCTGCACTTCCAGATGGGAACCTTATCGTTCCTGTAATTAAGAATGCAGATCAGCTAAACTTGGTCGGTATGGCCAAGACTGTGAATGATCTTGCAAATAGGGCAAGAAATAATGCATTGAAGCCAGATGAGATAAAAGACGGTACATATACAGTTACCAATGTAGGTTCCTTCGGAAGTATTTTTGGAACCCCAATCATAAATCAGCCACAAGTAGGTATTTTGGCATTGGGAGCTATTAGAAAAATACCTTCGGTCATAGAAACAGATCAAGGAGAATACATAGGGATCCGAAGTAAAATGTTTCTTTCCCATAGCTATGACCACAGAGTGGTCAATGGTGCTTTGGGGGGAATGTTTGTAAAAACCGTGGCAGATTATCTTGAAGCCTGGGATATTAATAGAGAAATCTAACATTAAAATCACTTTTATTCTTTCCACTATTCTTAATTTAGAGGTCTAATCAAATTCATCAGTTCATGAAGTTTTTAGCCTCTTGGGGTGTAAGCCTTTTATTATTGTCTTGTACAAATATGAAGGGACAGGACCTTTCCGCGTATCAGAAAAAAGTTTTTGAAAAAAACGGGCAAACAATGCCTTATCGAATTTTGCTGCCCAAAGACTATGATTCTTCCCAAAAGTATCCCTTACTACTTTTTTTGCATGGTTCTGGAGAAAGAGGAGATAATAACAAGTCCCAACTGGTTCACGGATCTAGTTTGTTTTTGAAAGATGAGGTAAGGGAAAAGTATAAAGCAATAGTTGTTTTTCCACAATGTGCGGCAAATAGCTCTTGGGCTAAGGTAGATTCTGAAGGAAGGTATCCTAATAGAGAGTTCATTTTTTACGAAGACCCTGAGCCTACTAAAGATATGATTTTGTTGGAAAACCTTTTAAAGAACCTTAAGCAGAGTTATAAGGTCGATGAAAATAGAATCTATGTAGGAGGACTTTCCATGGGAGGTATGGGGACTTTTGAACTTGTAAGACGAAACCCTAAAATGTTTGCAGCAGCTTTTCCCATTTGCGGAGGAGCAAACCCTTTAATTAGCAAAAAACTAGCTAAACCCGATTGGTGGGTATTTCATGGTGATGAGGACCAAGTAGTTCCCGAGAAGTATTCTGCTGGTATGGTGAAAGCAATGAAAAAAATAGATATCGATGTAAAATATTCCGTTTATCCAGGTATTGGCCATAACAGTTGGGACAATGCATTTGCCGAACCGGAATTATTGGCATGGGTATTCTCCAAATCAAGATAAAATAAACCTATGCAATTACAACTTAGCAAGCCCATTTGTTTTTTCGATTTAGAAACTACGGGAACCAATGTGGCCAAAGATAGAATTGTTGAAATCTCAATTCTTAAAATTTTTCCCAACGGAAACAAAGAAAGCAAAACATGGCTGGTAAACCCAGAGATGCCTATTCCGCCAGTCGTTGTTGCCGTGCATGGTATTTCTGATGACAAGGTGGCCAATGAGCCAACCTTTAAGCAGCTATCCAAAGAAATCTATAAAATGATAAAGGATAGTGACTTGGCAGGATTTAACTCTGATAGGTTTGATATACCACTTTTGGCAGAAGAAATGTTACGCGCAGAAGTTGATTTTGATATGAAAAACATGGTTTCTGTGGATGTGCAGACCATCTTCCATAAAATGGAGAAGCGAACATTGGGTGCAGCATATAAATTTTATTGCGATAAAAACCTTGATGACGCCCATAGTGCCGAAGCAGATACTCTGGCTACCTACGAAGTATTATTGGCGCAATTGGATAGATACCCAGAGTTGGAGAACAACGTTAAAAAACTATCAGAGTTCACTACCCGAAAACAATCATTGGATTTTGCAGGATTTATAGGTTTGGATGAGAATAAACAACCTATCTTTTCCTTTGGCAAGCACAAGGGCAAAACTGTAGATGAAGTTATGGAGGCAGAACCTGGTTATTTTGGTTGGATTTTAAATGCAGATTTTCCTCTGTATACCAAGAAAGTGCTTACCCAAATTAAACTCAGCAAGTTGAACAATAAGCTGTCTTAGAAGAAAAATTAAATATTGCACTATGAAACTGATATGTATCGGCAGAAACTATGCTGCCCATATTGAAGAGTTGGAAAATGAACGCCCAACGGAACCTGTTGTTTTTATAAAGCCAGATTCGGCCATTTTGCCTAAAGAACAAGATTTTTATATCCCAAAGTTTTCGGAAGAAATACATTATGAAGTTGAGGTATTGGTCAAGATCAAAAAAGTGGGCAAACACATTTCTGAACAATTCGCACACAAATATTATGATGAAATAGGATTGGGAATAGACTTCACGGCAAGAGACCTTCAATCTAAACTCAAAGCCAAAGGATTGCCTTGGGAAAAAGCTAAGGGATTTGACGGCTCAGCCGTTGTTGGTAAGTGGACTTCCAAAGATATGTACGAAAGCGTTGACAAACTGGGGTTTTCCTTGTTAAAAAATGAGGAAAATGTGCAAAATGGCAATACTTCCTTGATGCTGTGGAAGATAGACGAACTTATTTCCTATGTTTCGACCTATTTTACCCTTAAAAAGGGCGATATTCTGTTCACAGGGACTCCTGCCGGGGTTGGTAAAGTAAGTCCAAATGATTACCTTTCTGGTATACTCGAAGGAGAGCAGCTATTTGAAATTAATGTGAGATAATGATTTACAACCTCGACAAGATAAATGAAATGGCGGAAGGAGACCAAGATTTCATAACCTCTGTTGTTTCTGTATTTTTGGAAGAAGTCCCTGCAGATTTGGAAGACTTGGAAAAAGCCATCAATGAAAGGGATTATGAAAACGTGTACAAGTTGGCCCATAAAATAAAACCAAATGTGGATTTATTGGGAATGGAACAGACCCGGGCTACAGCACTTGAGATAGAAACATTAGGGAAGAGTTCTACCAGCATGGAGGAAATTGAACAGAAATTCCCTTTGCTAAAAAAAGATGTTCTACAAGTGATATCCGAATTACAAAAAGACTTCAATTTATAAATGCAAGCCGAAATCATCACCATTGGGGATGAAATTCTCATTGGGCAGATTGTGGATTCCAATTCTGCGTTTATTTCCAAAGAACTTAACAAGATTGGCGTTTCGGTCTATCAGATTACCTCTATACAGGATGACAGCGACCATATTTTGGATGCTTTGGCGACTGCAGGAAAACGGTCATCCGTAGTTATAATTACTGGTGGATTGGGTCCAACCAAAGATGATGTCACTAAACATACTTTGTGTCAGTTTTTTGATGATAAGCTGGTTCAAGATGATGCTGTGTTAGAGCATATTGAAGAACTATTTAAAAAGTACATTTCAACTCCTATTTCAGATTTGAACCGAAAACAAGCACTGGTGCCTTCAAAGGCGACGGTTTTGCACAACGCTAATGGAACCGCACCAGGACTTTGGATGAAAAAAGGCGATACAGCATATGTTTCCTTGCCGGGCGTACCTTTTGAGATGAAGTATCTAATTCAAGATCAGGTATTGCCAAAAATTATAAGCGAATATGACCGCCCGCATATTTTTCATAGGACTATAATGACCTATGGAATGGGAGAAAGTGCCATAGCGGATAAAATTGAAAACTGGGAAGATAATCTTCCGAGCTTTGTTAAGCTAGCCTATCTTCCCAATTTAGGACGTGTTAGATTGAGACTTACTGCCAAGGGAGCAGATAAACAAAGTTTAGTAGATGCGGTGGAAACAGAAATAAAAAAACTGTATAAGCTGATTGGAGATATTATCTACGGAGAAGAGGAAGAAGGAACGATAGAAAACCAAGTTGGTAAGTTACTGGTTCAAAAAAATATGTCATTGGCTACCGCAGAAAGCTTCACTGGAGGCAAGATTGCTGAGCAAATCACGGCTATTCCAGGAGCATCAACTTATTTTAAAGGAAGTATAGTCAGTTACGCGACTGAGGCTAAAATCGAACTATTGGAAGTTCCTGAAAATTTGATTACCGAGCATTCAGTTGTAAGTGAAGAAGTAGCCAAGGCCATGGCCAAGAACGTAAAGTGTAAGTTGGATACGGATTTTTCAATTGCAACAACAGGTAATGCAGGTCCAACAAAAGGCGATTCTAATGCTGATGTTGGAACAGTATATATTGCCATTAGTACTCCAAAGCGTACATTTGCCCAGAAATTCACTATGGGAAATAGCAGGGAACGCATAGTACAAAGGTCCGTGAATAAGGCATTTGAACTCTTATTAAAAGAAATTTTAAATTTCTAAAAAAGAATTTTGTGCGTCCCATTAAAATGCTATAAATTTGCAGCCTCAATAAAATCACTCAAAAGTTAGGGAGATGTCCAAAATTTGTGAAGTTACAGGAAAAAAGGTAATGTTTGGAAACAACGTTTCCTTTTCTATTAATAAAACCAAGAGGAGATTCGATGTAAATATCTCTAAAAAGAGATTTTATATTCCAGAAGAAGATCGTTGGGTGACTCTTAATGTTTCCTCAAGAGGATTGAAGATCATCAATAAAAAAGGAATCTCTGCTGTTTTAAAGGAAATCAATTCCAAGAAATAGGTAGAATAAGATTTTAAGTACGATACAATGGCAAAGAAGGGAAATAGAATTCAAGTTATTTTAGAGTGTACAGAGCACAAGGAGTCTGGTATGCCAGGTACTTCAAGGTACATTACCACTAAGAATAAGAAAAACACGCCAGATAGAATGGAGATTAAGAAATTCAATCCTATTCTTAAGCGTATGACCATTCACAAAGAAATAAAATAAATTAGGCCATGGCAAAGAAGACGGTAGCAACACTTCAAGGAAGTTCAAAAAGATTGACAAAGGCCATCAAAATGGTAAAATCTCCTAAAACAGGAGCTTATACATTTGTAGAGTCGGTAATGTCACCAGAATTGGTAAACGATTGGTTAAATAAGAAATAACCAATCCTTCTTATAAAAAATTGAAAGCCGCTCTAAAGCGGCTTTTTTTGTTTTAAAATTTAATCTTTTTGAAGGGTAAACTGAAATTGGATTTAACAAAACTCCCCTTACTTTCCTATCTTTGGCCATTGATGATGAATGCATATGAGTCTTTTTAAAAAAATATTTTCTTCAGATAAAAAGGAGACCTTGGATAAAGGTCTCGAAAAGTCAAAAACCAGTTTTTTTGGCAAATTGAGCAAAGCTGTTGCCGGTAAATCCAAAGTGGATGATGAGGTTTTGGATAACTTGGAGGAAGTTTTGGTTACCTCCGACGTTGGTGTGGATACCACTCTTAAAATTATTGAGCGTATAGAAGAACGTGTATCCACAGATAAGTACATGGGCACGGAAGAGCTCAATACCATTTTAAGGGAGGAGATTGCCGGATTACTTTCTGAAACCCATGTTGGTGAAGATTCAGAGTTTACCGTTCCTACAGATAAAAAACCTTATGTAATTATGGTGGTTGGCGTTAATGGTGTAGGTAAGACCACTACCATTGGAAAATTGGCCAACCAATTCAAAAATCAAGGTTTAAAAGTGGTTTTGGGAGCAGGGGATACGTTTAGGGCTGCAGCCATTGATCAGTTGGAAGTTTGGGCCAAGCGTGTGGATGTTCCTATTATAAAACAAAAAATGGGAAGCGACCCCGCTTCTGTTGCCTTCGATACCCTAAATTCAGCCGTGGCGGATAATGCCGATGTGGTTTTAATTGATACAGCAGGTAGATTGCACAACAAAGTAAACTTGATGAATGAGCTTTCCAAGGTAAAAAGGGTAATGCAAAAAGTAGTTCCAGATGCTCCACATGATGTATTATTGGTTTTGGATGGTTCCACGGGGCAAAATGCCTTTGAGCAAGCTAAACAATTTACCAAGGCAACCGAAGTAACCAGCTTAGCAGTGACCAAATTGGACGGTACTGCTAAAGGTGGGGTGGTCATTGGAATCTCTGACCAATTTCAGATACCGGTAAAGTATATTGGAGTTGGTGAAGGTATCGAAGACCTTCAGGTCTTCAATAAGTATGAATTTGTCGATTCTTTCTTCAAAATCTAGCAATAAGGCAAACCTATTCTAGATAGCCAAATATTTCCTAAATTTAGTCGACCTAGAACTAAATCATGGGAAGAATGCATTTGTTCGAATTTGAAGACCAAAAATGGTTTCCTGGTTTTCTACGCGATTATGGTACCGATTTCCTTCAATTTTTATCCAATAAGACTAAACTCTACAAGCCAGTTATCCCTATACTAGAAAAGGGCCTCAATGCTGACGGAACAAATACAATTGTGGATTTGGGCTCAGGTGGGGGAGGTGGATTACTTTGGTTGAATTCCGAACTGAAGAAAACCAATCCTGATCTAAAAATTATTCTGACAGATTATTATCCCAACCTAAAAGCCTTTGAATACACTAAAGAACAGGCGGATAATTTTGAATTCATAACGACATCCATTGATGCTAAGAAAGTACCAGAAAGTCTAAAGGGCTTTAGAACGCAGTTTTTGTCCCTACATCATTTTAAACCACAGGATGCCAAACAGATATTACAAAATGCTGTTGACACTAAAAGCGTTATTGGCATTTTTGAGGCACAGGAAAGAAGTGTGCCAAGTATCTTGGCCATGCTTTTTTCGCCTATTTCTGTTTTATTGACTACTCTTTTTATAAGGCCTTTTAAGGTAGGTAGACTAATTTTTACGTATCTAATTCCTATTGTTCCATTGTTTGTACTCTGGGATGGTGTGGTTTCGTCATTGCGCACTTACTCTGTCAACGAAATGAATGCATTGGTCAACGAACTGGAAAACAAAGACACCTATGATTGGGAAACTGAACGAGTGAAATCTGGTCCTGGTGTGGTGTTATACCTTTTGGGGACTCCAAAATAGAAAATCAACAATGAGAAAATACAGCATCCTGTTTATCCTTGCCATAACAATTTGTGGTTGTAATGGGAAGAAAAAATCACAAATTCAAGAAAAGGAGATTGTAAAGATAGCTTGTGTGGGAAATAGCATTACTTATGGTGCTGGAATGGCAGACCGGGAAAACAATGCTTATCCTGCTCAGCTACAAAATATGTTGGGTGATGCTTATGAGGTTAAAAACTTCGGGGTCAATGGAAGAACATTGCTCAAAAATGGAGACTTTCCCTATTGGGAAACCGAACAATATCAGGAAGCATTGAGTTACAACCCGGATATTGTATTTATAAAGCTTGGAACCAATGATGCAAAGCAACAAAACAGAGTTCATATGGGTGAATTTGAATCTAACTACAAATCACTCATTGCGTCTTTCAGAAATAAAAATGAAAAAGCCAGAATTGTATTGTTGTTACCTGTTCCTTCTTATTCAAATGATAGTACTGGTATTTGGAATCCAATCATCAAAGATGAAATCACACCCATAACCCAAAAGGTGGCGTATGACTTAAATTTGGAAACCATTGATTTGTACCAATTGTTTGTAGGTAACCCAGGTTTAATGCCTGATGAAATACATCCTTCTTCCCTAGGAGCTACAATAATGGCCAAGCGGGCTTACGAAGCGGTAAAACAACTCCCGGATACCTTTAATTTGATACAAACACTGCAGGTTAAAGATGCCCAAAAGTCAAATTTTCATGGTTTTGCCCAATATGATTTTGAGCTTGAGGGGCTTCAACTTAAAATTGTTCAACCCAAAAGAACTTTGGAAGATAAACCTTGGGTTTGGAGGGCGCGCTTTTTTGGACATGAACCCCAGACCGATGTAGCGCTGTTGGAAAGGGGTTATCATATAGTTTACTGCGAGGTTGGGACCTATTTTGGCAATCCTGAAGCAGTGAAACGTTGGAACAAATGTTACGATATCATGACAAAGGCAGGCCTAAGCCAAAAACCTGCTTTGGAAGGAATGAGCAGGGGAGGTTTGATTGTGTATAATTGGGCTGCACAAAACTTGGATAAAGTGGCCTGTATTTATGCAGATGCTCCAGTTTTGGATGCTCAAAGCTGGCCTGGAGGATTTGGCGTAGGTAAGGGTAGTTCAACGGATTGGGAGCAGGCCAAAATGAGATATGGATTGAATTCTGACACACTTCGAGCTGATTTTAAAGGATGGCCCATTAGCAAAGCTGAACTCTTTGCTAAATCTGGCATTCCAATGCTCCATGTGTGTGGAGAAGCTGATGAGGTGGTTCCTGTGGATGAAAATACGCGACTGTTTGCAAAGAAAATTGAAGAGCTTGGAGGAAATATCAAAACGATTTACAAAAATGGTGTTGGACACCATCCACATAGCTTGCAAAACCCAACCCCCATTGTCAATTTTATTTTACGAGCTACTGGTCAAAAAACCAATTTTGCTACAATTCCGGCTCCGGGTTCAGAATATCGCTCCGGTGCGGGATGGATAGAGGGAAGGGGTTGGTGGTCCCAGGCCAAACAAATTGATTCTTTATGCCAAGCTTCTGGTGACGTAGATTTATTGTTGATTGGCAACTCCATAACCCAAGGTTGGGGTGGCCCTCGAAGTTGGGTTACATACAAACCAGGGCAGCTAGCTGCTGAAGCACATTTTAAAGGCATAAAATGGATTGGAGCCGGAATTTCTGGAGACCGAACTCAACACATAGCCTGGCGATTGGAAAAAGGAAAATATGAAACCTGCAAACCTAAAATAGTTAGCTTGGCCATTGGGGTGAATAATTTTCCAGAGGACTCTGTTGATGAGATTGTAGAAGGACTTAAAAAAACATTGGAAATAACGGAGAAAAAGTTTCCAAAATCAACCATACTTTTCTTTGGTCCACTTCCTACCGGATTGGATCCAACATCCGATAGGCGGGAAAAGTATAGAAAAATCCATGCCAAGCTTGGAAGATTTAAATATCCCAGGAACATACAATATCATAATTTGGAACAGTATTTCAGCAATGAAGATGGAACCCTTAAAAATGAGGACTTCAGTAACGATGGAATTCATCTTCAACCCAAAGGTTATGAAACATGGGCCATGTATATTCGAAAACAATTTGATAAAATCAACCAACCATAAAAACACAATGAAATGAAAAAATTACTCTTTTTAATACTTGTATTGCTGTTCAACTTCAGTTTTGCCAAAATATGGACACCCACAATTCTATCGGATAACATGGTACTGCAACAGCAATCTGAGGCAACCATCTGGGGATGGACAACGGCTACCAGTGAAACCATTACAATTATCGGTTCATGGAATAATGTTGAGGTTACAACCAAAGCTCATCAAGGTATCTGGTCTGTACAAGTGCCTACTCCAGTTGCTGGAGGGCCATACACAGTGACCATTAAGGGACACGAAGAAATTACATTTTCCAATGTTATGATAGGTGAGGTTTGGATTGCTTCAGGCCAATCCAACATGCAATGGACGCCTAATATGGGATTGGACAATGTAGAGGAAGAAATAAAAAATGCAAACTATGCTGATATCCGTTTCTTTCAGGTGCCGCAACGTAAGTCTTCCACTCCTCAAGATGATACTCCAGGCGAATGGGTCTCTTGTTCTTCAGAAACCATGCAGAACTTTAGTTCCGTCGCCTATTTCTTTGGGAGAAAACTGTATAAAAATCTATCTGTACCTATAGGTCTGATAAGCTCTAATTGGGGAGGCACCCCGGTAGAGGTTTGGATACCTGAAGCTTTGATAGAAGATGATAGTGAACTTAAAGCTGCGGCTCAACAAATTTCTGAATATGAATGGTGGCCTCATCTGCCGGGAGCAACATACAATGGGATGATCCATCCATTGTTGAACTTTAATATAGCTGGGGCAATTTGGTATCAAGGAGAATCAAACCGGGCCAATGAGAAGTCTTATTATAAATCTTTTCCCTTGCTAATTAAAACCTGGAGAAATCTTTGGAAGAAAGATTTTCCGTTTTACTTTGCTCAGATTGCCCCGTACGATTATGAAAAAGACAAAAAAGATATCAAAGCTGCCGTGGTACGCGATGCCCAATTGTACACCATGCTGAATGTGCCAAATACGGGAATGGCTGTCACCAACGACATCGGCAACTTAAAAAATATTCACCCTACCAATAAACAAGAAGTTGGTAGACGATTGGCCCTTTGGGCCTTGGCCAAAACTTATGGCGTAAAAGATGTGGTATATAGTGGGCCTGTGTACAAGAGCATGGAAATCAAAAGGAATAAAATTATCCTGTCTTTTGACTATGCTAAAGATGGTTTAAAAATGGAAGGAAAAACATTGAAAGAATTCCAAATAGCTGGTGTGGACAAACAATTTGTTGAAGCAAAAGCTAGAATTAAAGGAAACCAGATTGAAGTATACGCTAAAGAAGTGAAAGAACCTGTGGCGGTAAGATTTGCTTTTTATGATAAAGCGCTTCCAAATCTTGTCAATAGCGCCGGATTGCCAGCTTCTGCCTTTCGGACAGATGATTGGGAGATAGAGATTGATTAAAAATGACATTATGATGTTTCGCGTCCTGTTTTTCGTCGTTCTCTTTAGTTATGTGCAAAGCATGGCTCAGATTAATCATCCTAAAGCAAGTCCATTTTCTGAGGTTGAGCAAGAGGTTGGTTTGTCTAAAATAACCGTGAAGTATTCACGCCCTGCAACAAAAGGGCGGAAAATTTTTGGTGGACTTGTGCCGTTCGGCAGAATTTGGAGGGTTGGCGCAAATGAGAGTACCAAAATCAAGGTCGATTCAGACATGAAAGTGATAGGGAATACCTTACCAAAAGGTACTTATGCCCTTTATGCTTTTCCAGAGAAAGAATTTTGGCAGGTGGTTTTTCATACCAATACCGAACATTGGGGAGATGGCAGAAAAAACTACAATCCTAAAGAGGATTTGTTTCGTATTTCGGTTATGCCTCAAGAATTACCATATCATCAAGAGAATTTTTTAATCACTTTTGATTCTATTACCCACAATACGGCCAATATGAAATTGATTTGGGCCAATACCATGGCAACCGTTCCTTTTGAAGTGGATACCCATGACCAAATGAAAAAAGAAATTGTCAAACAGCTAGCGGAAAATCCCACAGCACAAACGTATTATGAGGCGGCTCGCTATTTGCAGGAACAGGGGGTTGATTATACAATAGCATTGGATTATTTGAACAAAGCCTTGGAGTTGGGCGGGGACACTTATTATTCTCATAGGGTAAAATCTTTGGTGGAAGAAAAGCTTGGGGATTATGGGTCTGCAGTCAAATCTGCAGAAAAATCATTGAAAATAGCGGATTCCCTTGGAAAAGACGAGTTCGTGCGAATGAACCAGAAAAATATTGATGCCTGGAAACAACTGGTAAAACAGAAATAATTATGGGAAGAAATACCAATGGAATAGCTTTAAGTTTATTACTACTGTTTTTCATGTTGCAATCCTGTCAATTTTTGGAAAAGAAAGATGCAAAGGATAAAACTGAGGAGTCTCCTGTACTAGTTGATGTTGAAGAAATTGAGGAAATTGAAAAAGAACAACCACTTTGGATTCCTTACAATGATTCAGCGGAAGTTGCTGAGAATGCCAATCATGAACAGGAGCGAATGCGGTACAAGTTTATTCAGTCCAAAGTGTTGGATAAGAATGAAGTTTTTACGCCTTTATATGCTGAGGTTGCCAAATTTCCAAAGGAAACTTATAAAATGATGAAACCCTTGGTTTTGGAGCAGGATATCCCGACCATTCAAAAACATATTTCAAGTGGAAGATTCACTTATGTTGATTTGGTTCTTTTTTATTTACATCGTATTTATAAATATGAATTGCCCAATGGAACTACACTCAATACAATAATAGCCTTGAACCCAACTATATTGGATAAAGCAAAAAGGTTGGATGCCAATTCCGATGGCCATCATCCCATTTACGGGATGCCCATACTGTTAAAAGACAATATTGGCGTTGTAGGAATGAATACAACGGCCGGGGCGATTGCCTTTCAAGACAATCGGACAGACGATGCCTTTATAGTAAACCAACTAAAAACGAATGGCGCTCTTATTTTGGGAAAAGTAAATCTTAGCGAATGGGCAAATTTTATTTGTGATTGTCCAAACGGACAAAGTGCAGTGGGAGGTCAAACGTTGAACCCGTATGGTCGTCGCGTTTTTGATACAGGAGGCTCAAGCGCGGGCAGTGGAACTTCGGTAGCTGCAAATTATGCCGTTGCAGCGGTGGGTACGGAGACCTCAGGTTCTATTTTGTCGCCATCTGGTCAAAACTCCGTAGTAGGTATGAAACCTACCGTTGGTCTTTTAAGTCGGACGGGAATCGTTCCTATTTCCAGCACGCTGGATACCCCTGGCCCTATGACCAAAAATGTAATTGACAATGGGATTTTGTTGGATGCCATGCGTGGTTTTGACGAGTCTGATGATAAATCGGTGCAGGCAGATTGGCCAGAGAAATGGTATGCAGAAGAATCTACGCTTAAGGGCAAGAGGTTTGGAGCTTTCAAAAACTATATAAAAAGCGATTCCATTTATGTTCAAACCATGGAGAAATTGAAAGCAGCTGGTGCTACCATTATTGAATTTGAACCACCAGAAGTGAAATTTGAAGGCTTTCTTTCCATTTTGAACATTGATATGAAAAACGACCTGCCTGACTATATTGAAACCCAGATAAAGAATAAGGGTTCTCTTCATCTTAAAACTGTGCAAGATATGGCGGAATTCAATCTGCAAGATAGTTTGAAGCGAATTCCATACGGGCAAGCCCGTTTTGATGGTATTTTAAACGACACTACATCTGCGGAGGGGCTTAAAAGCATCAAAAAAACATTGAAAACCAACGGCCGAACCTATTTTGATATTCCCATGCGAGAACATCGATTGGATGCGGTTTTATCCATCAATAACTATGATGCTGGAGCTGCAGCCGTAGCAGAATATCCCGCCTTAACCATTCCAATGGGGTACAAAGATTCGGGAGAACCTGTTAATTTGACTTTTATTGCAAAGCAATACCAAGAAGGAAAATTATACACTCTTGGGGCTGCTTTTGAAGCCTTGGTCAAAGCACGCAAAATTCCTGAAACCTATAAGGATTGACCTGATAGTTTTAATGGGATTAACTTTTGTACTTTTGCACCCCATTTACAGGAATTATGCGCACAAAATCCCTTAAGAAGAACAAAATCAATGTGGTTACACTTGGCTGTAGTAAAAATGTCTACGATTCTGAGGTGCTCATGGGTCAATTAAAGGCCAATAACAAAGAAGTGGTACATGAGGAAGAGGGCAACGTGGTGGTCATCAATACCTGTGGATTTATAGCAAATGCCAAGGAGGAAAGTGTCAACACTATTTTGGAATATGTTCAAAAAAAGGAAGCCGGAGATGTGGACAAGGTTTTTGTGACAGGTTGCCTTAGCGAACGGTACAAACCGGATTTGGAAAAGGAAATCCCTAATGTGGATGAATATTTTGGGACCAGCGATCTTCCAAACCTTTTGAAAGCTTTGGGAGCTGATTACAAACATGAATTAATTGGGGAACGATTGACCACAACCCCAAAAAACTATGCCTATTTAAAAATAGCAGAGGGTTGTGACAGGCCCTGCTCTTTTTGTGCCATTCCCTTAATGCGCGGTAAGCATAAAAGCAAACCTATTGAAGAGTTAGTAGAAGAATCAGCAAAGCTGGCTGCCAAAGGAGTAAAGGAATTGATCCTAATTGCTCAAGACTTGACCTATTATGGATTGGACCTGTATAAAAAAAGAAATCTGGCCGAATTGCTTCAAGCTTTGGTAAAGGTAGAAGGTATAGAATGGATTCGTTTGCACTACGCATTTCCTACGGGTTTTCCAATGGATGTTTTGGAAGTGATGAAAAACGAACCAAAGATTTGCAATTATATCGATATTCCACTTCAACATATTGCCGACCCCATTTTAAAAAGTATGAGAAGGGGTACCACAAAAGAAAAAACAACGAAGTTGCTGCAGGATTTTAGAGTAGCTGTCCCCAAAATGGCTATTCGGACCACCTTGATCGTTGGATACCCGGGTGAAACAGAAGAAGACTTTAAAATCTTAAAAAATTGGGTTGCAGCCATGCGTTTTGAGCGTTTGGGATGCTTTACCTACAGCCATGAAGAAAATACCCATGCCTATTCCTTGGAGGATGATGTCCCTGAAGAAATAAAACAGCAACGGGCCAATGAGATTATGGAACTGCAGTCCCAAATTTCATGGGAACTCAACCAAGAAAAAATAGGTAAGACCTTTAAATGTATTGTTGATCGCAAGGAAGGCAACCATTTTGTGGCCAGAACAGAGTTTGATTCTCCTGATGTGGATAATGAAGTACTCATTGATGCCACCAAACATTACGTAAAAGTTGGTGGTTTTGTTGATATTGAGATTACCGATGCCTCCGATTTTGATCTTTATGGTATACCAAGCCAATCCTAGCAGGCTCGTGAAGACATATTTTTGATAAATGTCATAATACTTTTTTTGAGTTTGTTGTAGATTTGATAGGTTCAATACTAATCAAAAACACCAAATTATGGTCACCACAGCTCACGACCGTAGGGTCAAAATCAGCATTACACTTTTGCGAATCTTGATTGGATGGCACTTTTTATACGAAGGTATTGTTAAATTGTACAATCCAGAATGGACTTCGTTCGGATACCTTGCCTCTGCCCAAGGACCTTTCAAATCCATTTTTCATTCCTTAACATCTCCTTCATTGATAGATTGGGTGGATACCATGAATGTTACAGCTCTATTGGTAGTAGGGATTACCTTCATTCTTGGAATTTTTGAAAAAAAAGGTGCCTTGGTCGGTATCGGTCTATTGAGTCTTTATTACCTGGCCCATCCGTCATTACCAGGAGTGCAACAAATCAATGTAGAAGGCAATTACTGGTTGGTGAACAAAAATCTAATTGAATTGGCAGCCTGTATTTTAATTTATAACTATCCAACTGCCCACTTTTTTGGGCTGGGTCATTTTAGAAAAGGACAATTAACCAAAACACAATAGCAATGAACTGGACTAGAAGAGATTTATTGAAAGGTTTAGGGGGACTTCCCATTTTGGGTGCTGTCTGGTGGGCCGGTGCAGCTTCAGTGGTCAACCGTAAAAAGAAAAGATCGGAGATTTTAAATCAATTGAACATAAGTCCATCTTTGCCTCCAGCTATCCCTGGAATTGACGGTAACCCGGTTAGGATTGGAATAATTGGTTTTGGGATCAGAGGAGAGCAACTCTGCCGATCATTGGGCTTTGCCACGGACGAATGGAAAGAGGAAATGAGATTGGCGGAGGAAGAAGACCCAAACAATAAAGTATTGGAAGACTTTTTGGCTCAAGACAGACTCAATGTGAATTTGGCAGGAATCTGCGATGTTTTTGATGTTAGGGCAGAGAAAGCCCTTAGATCATTTTCGACACCAGAAAATAAAATTAAGCGGTTTACCACTTATAAAGAAATGATTCATAGTGGGGAAATTGATGCGGTGGTTATTGCTACACCAGATCATTGGCATGCACCAATGGCCATTGAGGCATTAAACAACAATGTGCATGTTTATGTGGAAAAACCCATGACGCATACGGTTGAAGAAACCTATCGCTTGAAGGAAGCAGCCCAGGCATCTAAAGCTACTTTGCAGGTTGGGCACCAGCATAGACAAACTTTGAGTTTTAGAACGGCCAGAGATATTGTGGAAAAAGGTACGTTGGGCCATGTTTCCTTGATACAGACCAATACCAATAGAAACGATGATAACGGAGCATGGAATTATGATATTCATGAACAAGCCAGTGCTCAGACCATTGACTGGGAACAGTTTTTAGGGTCGGCTCCTAAAATTCCATTTAACAAAAACCATTTTTTTAGATGGCGCAAATGGTGGGCCTATGGTTCAGGACTTTCAGGCGACCTACTAACGCATGATTACGACCGATTGAACTGTGTGCTTAATATGGGCATCCCAGATGCCGTATCTGCATCCGGAGGTATTTATACCCATAATGACGGTAGGAACGTACCCGACGTACTTCAGGTAAATATGGAATTTCCTAGATTTTCAACAGGTAGCAGTCAATCCAAAGGAAAAGAAAAAGGAATGACGTTCTGTTATAGTGCTTCTCTTGGAAATTCATTTGGCAGACCAACCATTTTAATGGGACATGATGCCACCATGGAATTGGGCAACAAACTTACAATTTGGCCTGATACTGCATCTACCAGATATGCCGATATGTTGGAAGCGGAAAAAATGAAGCCGCATATTCCGATTTATCAGTACAATCCTGCTGCTAATGTTCCAGATGCCATATCATCGGCGACTTCGCAATATTTTGCCGATAAAGGCCTTATGTGGACTTATATTGACGGAGTTCGGGTAGATTCAACCTTTTTGCACATGCGGGAGTGGTTAAGTGTTATCAAAAATGGCGGTAAGGTAAGTTGCGGAATCAAAGAAGGTTTCGAGGAAGTAATATCTGCCCACATGGCTGGATTGTCTTGGAAATTGGGAAGAAGAATTGAATGGGATTCTGAAAATGAGATACTCAAACCTATAGAAGGGGTGAATTTTGATGAGGTTTTGCTTTTTAATGGAAAATGGGAAGCACCTAACAAGATTTTGGAAGGATAAGGATTTGCTACATATTCACAAACTCGTAACCGGATAGGGGAATATTTCTTAAATCGAATTCGGTTTCGTTGAGCAATATTCCATGTTCCAAATATGCTTTTAGGTTGGCCAACCAAAATGTCCAGCCATTGCTGCAGCCATGATGAATACTTAATTTGCTTTCTTCATCTATTGGAATTTCATACTGTTTTAACGTAAGCAAAACGGCTTTGTCGTAATCCTCTAAGGATACAGAAACCTTGCTATCTGCGAAGGAAATTTCCAAAAAATCAGTTCCATTGGCCTTCAGGACTTTTCCAATCTCCTTGCTGTCCCAGTTGTGCCATTTCCAAGTATAGGCATCCCCTGGCTGAATGTTTTCATCAATGGCCCGTTTCTCTCCTGAAGCGGAATTGTAGTCCGCCTCACTCAAAAACCACGAAGTTATTCCTTCAGAGGTTCCCCAAGACCAGTACAACTTTTCCACAGAGGCCTTGATATAGATTTTTTTTGTGAAACAATCAAAAGTCAGTTTGCTCATCGCTTATGGTTTAATTCATAATTGTACAATTCCCTGCCCAATTGTGCCAAAAAAGGTATTCCAATTTCATCATATTCATAGGCATTGTCATTAAAGATACCATCTTTGTTGACCAAAAGAGTAGCTGTGACCATAAAATCTATATTGTTCAATTCATCATTAATATAGGCACAATCAGTTAGTGTTCCATAGGCATAACCTACTTTATTGTAGATTTTAATATGTTCAGGTATGGGTTCCGAAGAATCACCGAACATTAAAAACTTTACGTAGCTATCATAATAGATTTCACTATCATAACCCAAATCTTTAGGAAGGGCATGCATGGTCTTGAGTAAAAACTTATGTTGCGCTGGGCTTAAGTTAAATCGTTGCTCCTCTGGAAAAGCTTCTGGGAAAATAATTTTTTTTAAAAGAGCATGTTGGGCTTCAATGGGATAATAATTTTTTAATGAAAAATCGAAAGGATCATGGTAAAGTGAATCATCAGCATAAAAACCTTTGCCTTTTAAGGTTTTGTTCAATTCTATAGGAGTGGGAAAACCATTCATAATAGGAACACCGGTAACCGTTGTGGAATCGTTCAAATATATAATCAAGGGTTTGGTGGTTACTTCATCAGCATTTAGAGTAGATAGACGATGTGCAATACGGATGGGTCCAACCCCTTTGGATTTCATACGATTGTTTAGGTCATCTTGACCTAAAAATTCAATCAACCTGTTGTTGGCGGCATTATCCGAGACTGCAAATATTTCAGAAATGGCTTTAGTAAAACTGGTTTCTATAGAATCTCCTTCAATATAAAAAGGGGTGCCCATAGCAAGAGAATCTATTTCATTGAGTTTTTCCAACGCGGCAACCGCTGCGGGAAACTTGACAGTACTGGCAGGATAAAAATAATTATCCTTATCTACCTGAAATTCAAAATCCGTAAACTGGATGGTATCATTTTTCCTATCAATTCGTGTATACAATATTTGAACTTCATGTTGCTCCAAGCTATCCATGACTATTTTTATCATAGAATTTTCAGAAGCAAGAATCTCATCTAAAGGATTTGTATTTTTTACCTCACTGCAAGAAAAGGCCAAAAAGGACAGTATTATAATAAGTACGGCAAATTTGTTCGGCATGTAATATATTTAGTTATTATTTATAGAAGTTATTTAAGTATCATCCAAATAAACTTCACCTCTATGTGGTTTAAGAATATCTCGGACTTCGCCCATTTCAAACTCTGCTACCACCATATAGGTAATACTATGAGTTTCACTGAAATGCTTTACTCCGGTAATGTCAAATTTTAGCTCCTCAATTACAATAAACTCTTCTAAGTGTTTTTGATAGTGTTGAGCGGTGTTGGCTGCACCGGGTCCACGAAAATCCCATATCATCTTTATTCTGCGGTCCAAGATTTTTTTCATGTTGGTTTGGTTGTGGTTGCACTAATGTAATAAATTTCACAGTTTAAGGAACATGATAAAAATCTGTTAATGAGAAAGCAACCTGCTTGCGTGCCATTATGTAATTGTTATTTTTGCGGAATGTTTTTCCCTAAAATAAATATTGCCTCTATCTTTTGTGCAATCGTGGTTTTTACTCTTTCCTCATGTAGTTCTCTATTTAAGGAAAAAGAGGAAAAAGAACCTTTGGCAAGGGTGGGAGACACTTTTTTGTATAAAGAAGATATATCTTCTCTAATTAGGGAAGATATGTCTGCAGAGGATAGCACACTCTTTGTTACAGATTATATAAACAATTGGGCATCAAAACAGTTGTTGTTGTCCAAGTCAAAGATTAACCTTCCTGAAGAAAAACTCGCAGAGTTTGATCGCTTGGTTTCTGATTACAGGGCAGACCTCTATACAAGAGCCTATGTAGAAGCATTGGTGCTCAAGGCTCAAGACACAGCGGTGACCACCTCACAGCTTAGGCAATACTACGAAAAAGAAAAAGAGAACTTTAAACTTAATGAAAAGCTGGTGCAATTACGGTTTGTTGGATTACCTGCCCAGTTTTTGGATAAGGGAGGAGTGATAACCAAAATGAAGAATTGGGAGGTAGAGGACAAGAATTATTTAGATTCCATTGCCGTACAGTTTAAAAAAATTCACTTTAACGATTCCATTTGGGTAAGTGCATCAAGGGTTAAACAAGAAATACCACTGCTTACATCACTCAATGAGGAGAAGTACTTAAAAAAATCACAATTTTTTGAATTGGAAGATTCCTTAGGGGTATATTTGGGAAAGGTGACCGATGTTCTAGAAGTTAATGATACCGCACCATTTGAATATATTTCACCAGACATAAGACAACTGATATTGAACAGGAGAAGACTGGATTACATAAGAAAGTTGGAAACGGAAATCATTGATGAAGCAATTAAGAAGAATGAATTTGAGGTTTATGAAAAAGAATAAAATAGTATTTGCAATAACTTTTATTTTGGCACTTGGCTATGTGAGCGCGCAAGATGCCGATGAAAGTCTAATTACAAAGAGGGATACCACAAGCTCAACCACGAAGATAAAACTAGATGGCATTGCGGCGGTAATTGGGGATTATGTAATCTTGGATTCTGATGTGGACAAGACATTGATCGATTTAAAAAGCCAGGGAGCATCTACTCAAGATATAACAAAATGTGGTCTTTTGGGCAAACTGATGGAGGATCGTTTATATGCCCACCAGGCGGTACAAGATAGTTTATTGGTTTCTGATGACGAGGTAAATGCCCAGAGCGATCGGCAAATCCAACAACTGGTGGCACAAGTTGGCTCTATGGAAAAAGTGCTGAAGTTTTACAAAAAGAAAGATGTTGAAAGTTTCAGAACCGAGCTTTTTGAAATCAACAAACTTCGTATGCTTTCTGAAAAAATGCAATCAAAAATTGTAGAGGAAATTGAGGTTACACCGGAAGAAGTTCGTCAGTTCTTTAATAAGATACCAGAAGACCAGCGACCTGTTTTTGGTGCTGAACTAGAGATTGCACAAATTGTAAAACAACCTACCGCTCCAGAAGAGGAAAAGCAAAAGGTAATAGACAGATTAAAGCAAATAAAAGAGGATGTTGAGGATAACGATGCAAGCTTTAATGTAAAGGCAATACTATATTCACAGGATCCAGGGTCAAAATCCAAAGGCGGGTTTTACAGTATGACCAGGGAGACACAGTTTGTGAAAGAGTTTAAAGATGTGGCATTCAGTTTACAAGAGGGTGAGATTTCAGAGCCCTTTGAAACAGATTTTGGGTACCATATTATTTATATCGAAAAAATTAGAGGGCAAGAGTTGGATTTACGCCATATTCTATTAATTCCAGAAATTCCGCAAGAAGCAATGGATGTAGCAGTAAAAGAGTTGGACTCTATCCGTCAACATATCTTGGATGGGAAATATACATTTGGGGATGCCGCATTAAATTTTTCAGATGAGAAAGAGACAAAATTTGATGGTGGTATTCTGCGTAACCCTATTAACTTTGGTTCCCGTTTTGAACTGACTAATATGGACCCAACATTATACAATCAGGTAAGAAATATAAAGGATGGTGAAATAACCAAACCACTTAGGGAAGACAACCCAAGAGGTGGAGCTCCTAAGTTCAAGATTATGAAAATCTCCAACAGATATGATGAGCACAAAGCAGATTTTGCCAAAGATTATATGAAAATTCAAGAATTGGCACTTCGGGAAAAGCAGTTCAAGGCCATTAAAGATTGGATGGAAGAGCATATCGAAGACACCTATATACACGTCAATGCCGGAAATAGAGGTTGCGATTTTGCTAACAACTGGGTAAAGGAATAAATGCATGTCGGACGTTGTTGCCATTGAAAATCTTGTTAAAAAACATCAAGCATTAAAAAATGAAATTGCCAAGATCATAATTGGTCAAGAGCAAGTAATTGAGCAAATCCTACTTTCCATATATACAGGAGGACATTCTTTGCTGATTGGTGTTCCCGGCCTTGCAAAAACGTTGATGGTCAATACCATTGCGCAAACTTTGGGGCTCAATTTCAAAAGGATTCAGTTTACACCAGATTTAATGCCCAGTGATATTTTGGGAAGCGAAGTGTTGGACCAAAACAGAAACTTTAAATTCATCAAGGGTCCCGTTTTTGCCAATATTATTTTGGCGGATGAGATCAACAGGACTCCTCCCAAAACGCAGGCAGCACTTTTGGAAGCCATGCAAGAGAGAGCTGTAACAATTGCCGGTGAACAACATAAATTGGATATGCCCTATTTTGTGTTAGCTACACAAAATCCAATAGAACAAGAAGGAACCTATCCGTTACCTGAGGCTCAGTTAGATCGTTTTATGTTCGCAATTGAACTAAAATATCCATCTATAGCTGAAGAGATTCAAGTTGTGAAGTCTACCACAACTGATGAGGAAGCAGAGGTAGGAACATTGTTCAATGCAGAAGAAATTATAGCAGTGCAACATTTGGTTCGTAGAATACCAGTACCGGACAATGTAATTGACTATGCGGTCAAATTGGTCAATAAAACTCGACCTGGCACTGAGAACTCGTCAGAATTTGTAAACAATTATGTAGATTGGGGAGCAGGACCAAGAGCTTCACAGAATTTGGTATTGGGGGCAAAGGCCCATGCAGCTGTGCATGGTAAGTTTTCACCAGATATTGAAGATGTAAAAGCTGTTTCCATGGGAATTCTTCGACATAGAATTCTAAAAAACTATAAAGCCGAGGCAGAAGGCGTTTCTGAAGAAAAAATCATTTCAGAATTGTTATAAATACAAAATCTCCCCGACTTATTTGCCAAATTCTAATTACTAAATCGAAGGTATTTTAGTAAATTAGCCAAATTACAAAAATCTTAAATCCAATCTAGAATGGCATTTGACATTGACATGATAAAAGGGGTTTATGCCTCTATGGGTGAGCGCATAGAAAAAGCCCGTGAGCTTGTGGGAAAACCTTTGACACTCGCTGAAAAAATATTGTATTCACACCTTTGGGAAGGTACACCTTCCACACAATTTTCAAGAGGTAAGGACTATGTGGACTTTGCCCCAGACAGAGTAGCTTGTCAAGATGCCACTGCGCAGATGGCATTATTGCAATTTATGCATGCCGGAAAACCAAAAGTAGCTGTGCCTACAACGGTACATTGCGATCATTTAATTCAGGCTAAAATAGATGCAAAGACCGATTTAAAAAGAGCTAACGAAACCAGTAATGAAGTTTTTAACTTCTTGGAATCGGTTTCTAACAAATATGGTATTGGTTTTTGGAAGCCGGGAGCAGGAATTATTCATCAGGTGGTACTTGAAAATTATGCATTTCCGGGAGGAATGATGATTGGTACGGATTCCCATACGGTAAATGCTGGCGGATTAGGAATGGTTGCCATTGGAGTTGGTGGTGCGGATGCTGTTGATGTAATGGCTGGAATGGCTTGGGAATTGAAATTCCCTAAGTTAATAGGGGTTAAATTAACTGGAAAACTTTCTGGCTGGACAGCACCAAAAGATGTTATTTTAAAAGTGGCCGACATCCTTACTGCCAAAGGAGGAACCGGAGCTATCATTGAATATTTTGGAGAAGGCGCAACTTCAATGTCCTGCACAGGGAAAGGTACTATTTGTAATATGGGTGCTGAAGTGGGTGCAACTACATCTACTTTCGGATATGACGAATCCATGGATCGTTACTTAAGAGCTACTGACAGAGCAGATGTTGCTGATGCGGCCCTGGAAGTTAAAGAACATTTAACGGGAGACGGAGAAGTCTATGCCAATCCAGAACAATACTTTGATCAAGTAATTGAAATCAATTTGGACACCTTGGAGCCTCATTTAAATGGTCCTTTTACACCAGACCTGGCAACTCCAATCTCTAAAATGAGTGAAGCTGCCAAGGCAAACGATTGGCCTATCAATGTAGAGGTAGGATTGATTGGTTCATGCACCAACTCTTCTTATGAAGATATTTCAAGAGCGGCATCTTTGGCCAAGCAAGTTTCAGATAAAAACTTAAAAACAAAATCTAAGTTTACCATAACACCGGGATCCGAGCAAGTGAGGTATACTATTGACAGAGATGGATTTATAGATACGTTTAACTCCATTGGAGCAACGGTTTTTGCCAATGCTTGTGGACCTTGTATAGGAATGTGGGACCGTTATGGCGATAAGGCGGCTGATGGACCACGAAACACTATTGTTCACTCCTTCAACAGAAACTTTGCTAAACGAGCCGATGGAAACCCCAATACTCTTGCTTTTGTGGGATCACCGGAGTTAGTAACTGCCATAGCCATTGCCGGGCGTTTGGATTTTAATCCTGTCACCGATAAATTAATCAATGAAGATGGCGAGGAAGTAATGTTGGATGAACCAAGAGGATATGAATTGCCACCAGAAGGTTTTGCTGTGGAAGATGCTGGATTTATAGCTCCTATGGAAGATGGAAGCGGCGTTCAGGTTGTTGTTTCCCCAACTTCTGAAAGATTACAGCTTCTAGAGCCATTTGTTCCTATTGCTGCAGAGAGCCTTCAAGGCGTTAAATTGTTGATTAAGCCACTTGGAAAATGTACTACGGATCATATTTCCATGGCTGGTCCTTGGTTAAGATATCGTGGACACTTGGACAATATTGCAAATAACACCCTAATCGGTGCGGTCAATGCTTTTAACAATCAAACCAATTTTGTTAAAAACCAGTTGACAGGTGAATATGGAGCAGTACCGGATGCGCAACGTGCCTACAAAAAGGAAGGAATCAAAACCATTGTGGTAGGAGATCATAACTATGGCGAAGGTTCTTCAAGAGAGCATGCGGCAATGCAGCCAAGGCATTTGGGTGTAGCAGCAGTATTGGTGAAATCTTTTGCAAGAATCCATGAAACCAACCTGAAAAAGCAGGGAATGTTGGCATTGACCTTTGCCAATGAGAATGATTATGATCTAATTCAAGAAGACGACACATTTAACTTTGTGGATATCACGGATTTTGCACCTGGAAAACCATTGACCTTGGAAGTTGTTCACTCGGATGGAAGTACGGATACCATTATGGTCAATCATACCTACAATGCATCCCAGATTGAGTGGTTTAAAGAAGGATCAGCATTGAATGTGATTAAAAAAGAGAATGCCTAAATAAATCTATTTTTAGATAATTAAGAAAACTCCTGATATTGTTTCAGGAGTTTTTTAGTTTTGACCAAATTCAAAAAATGAAAATCGGTAAAAAGACCATAGTAAACATTGCACTGATTCTTTTTGTGCTATCATTTTTTTTAACCCCAATGGGACATTATGGTAAGGTTATATTGAACCGGTTATTCTCCTTTTCTCCACCAATTATTGAAGAAGCTCAACGAGAAAGGATTACAGATTACGATTGGAAGTTAAAGGATGCCGATTGGAAGTTTTTTAATTTTGAAAAATCTAAAGGCAATGTAGTTTTCATTAATCTCTGGGCTTCATGGAAGTTGCCCAGTGAGGCAGAACTTGTGAGTATCCAGGAAATGTACAATAGATATAATGGCAAAATGGACTTTTATATCATCACTAATGAGAACAGGCCACCGGTTGAGGAATTCATGGCAAAACATGGTTTCACGTTTCCGGTTACTTATTTGATCATTGGTGAAAAAACACCGATTAATCCTGATGAAGTGCCTTCTTCATACCTTATTGACAAAAAAGGCAATATTGCTATCTATAAAAGAAAGATTGCTGATTGGAGTACGACCAAGGTTTACAACTTGTTGGATAAACTGATTGCTGAATAATTAAATGAGACTTTCTAAAAATCAAATTAGCAATGTCCTTTGGATATTGGCCATTGTTTTAATCGTATTCACCCCAGTTGGATTTCATTTAAAGGTTTTTATTGGAAAGTTTTTTGCTGCAAGCGCTGTAATTGTTGAAGCTGATGAGCAGAAAATTCTTGAAGATTATGATTGGAAGTTGGTAAGTTTGAATGGCAACCAAATGGACTTTCAATCAAGTAAGGGAGAAGTGCTTCTGGTCAATTTTTGGGCTACATGGTGCCCACCTTGTGTAGCTGAACTTCCAAGCTTAGAAAAATTGTATGCTGATTATGGGGACAAGGTGAAATTTGTATTGGTGACTAATGAACAACCTGAAAAAGTTTCTCATTTCGTTCAGAAAAAAAGTTATACGGTTCCCATATATTTTGAAAGATCTTCAACCCCCGATATGTTTTTTTCCAAAAGCATACCAGCTACGTATATCATAAGTAAATCGGGAAAGATAGTAGTGGATGAAAAGGGTGCAGCAAATTGGAATTCAAAAAGTACTAGAAACCTTTTAGATAAACTCTTACAGGAATAGCCTTATTTCTTGAAGTATTTGAAGGGTACTACTAACATCCCAAAACACTCACCTTCTTTTTTTTCCAAGTGTTTATGATGCATTTTATGCGCTCTCCTTACGCCTCGGGCATACCAATTATTTGCATTACGAAAAAGCTTAAACCGTTGGTGAATGAAAATATCGTGTACTAAAAAATAGGCGATACCATAGGCCAAAATACCAAAACCCAAGGGCCACCCATACCAGAATGCAGTTTCCGCACCTGAATAGAAGCAAATCATGCTTACTATGGCATAAAAAATAAAGAAGGCATCGTTTCGTTCAAACCATGAGTCATGGTCTTTTTTATGGTGGTCTCTATGTAGGCTCCACAGAAAACCATGCATAACATATTTGTGGGTAAACCATGCCATAAATTCCATAACCGAAAAGGTGGCAAGAAATATGAGAATCCAAACAAAAACCTTCATCTAGAGCAATTGTAGTTTATAATTCACGTACGATTCAGCCAAAAGTCCGAATTTTTGATAATTGGGAACACGAATACGGGTATTTTTTATTTCCACAGGTGGTGTGCTTTGCAGTTTTTGAAGCAATTTTTTATAGTATTTATATGCGGTATACACTCCGAACTTGGCTGCTTCCGGTAGTTTCACAATTCCTGAGTAACCCAGTGCAAAGTCCGATTTAATCTCGTCTACAATCCGTTTTTTGGAAACCTCGTCCAACTCCATCAAATTGGTATTAGGGAAATAAGAACGGTTTAAATCTTCATAATCAGCTTTCAGGTCACGAAGAAAATTTACTTTTTGAAAGGCAGACCCCAATGCCATTGCTGATTCTTTTAACTCTTCATACTTTTTTTTGTCGCCATTTACAAAGACATAGAGGCACATTAACCCAACCACATCTGCTGATCCATAGATGTATTCTTTGTATTCATCAATGGTGTTATATTCTTTTTTGGAGAGGTCCATGCGCATACTTTTCATAAAAGCCTCAACCAGATGATGGGGAATATCGTATTTGTGATAGGTATATTGAAAAGAGTTAAGTATTGGGTTCAAGCTAATTTTACTGGTCAGGGCATTCTCCAAAGATTGTTCAAAATTTGCAAACAACTTTTCTTTGTCATAATCGTGAAAAGTGTCCACAATTTCATCTGCAAAGCGGACAAAACCATAAATATTGTAAATGTCCTTTCTTATGGAAGTTGCCAACATTTTGGTGGCTAGAGCAAATGATGTACTGTAAGATTCTGTTACAATTTTACTGCAATCGTAAGAGACGCGATCAAAAATAGTTTTCATAGGCTTACGTTTTTTGGGTTATAAGGTCGGAAACCAACCTTCCGGAAATTAAGGATGGCGGAACTCCTGGCCCCGGAACAGTGAGTTGACCTGTAAAAAACAAATTTTTTACTTTGCTACTTTTGAGGTTGGGTCTTAAAAAGGCGGTTTGCTTAAGTGTATTTGCCATGCCATAAGCATTGCCTTTATATGAATTGTATTGTTCAATAAAATCGTTAACACAAAAGCTCTCCTTAAAGATAATAGAATTTTTCACATCTTGTTTTGTGCGTTTATTGAATCTATCTATTACAATATCAAAGTATTGAGCTCTTAGTTCTGGAGTGTCGTTTAGCCCTGGAGCAATGGGAATTAGAAAAAAACCAGTCTCACAATCTTTGGGTGCCATCGAGAAATCTGTTTTAGAAGGGAAATTTGCATAAAACAATGGCTCGCTAGGCCACTTGGGACTATCATAAATTTCTTGGGCGTGTTTTTCAAAATCAGTATCAAAGAAAAGGTTGTGGTGCTCTACGTTTTTTAATTTTTTATTGAAACCAACATAGAAGAGCAGGGAGGATGGAGCGTATGTTTTCCTATCCCAATAAGCTTCAGAATACTGTCTATGCTTTTTCTCCAATAAGGTTTCGGAATGATGATAATCTGCACCACTGACCACAATATCCGCATTATAACTTTTGTTAGTACTCTGTATTCCGGATACCTTTCCATTAGCAACCAGAATTTTATCCACTGCGCTATTGGTATTGATTTTTACTCCTAATTCTTCCGCAAGATTCTTCATGGCTTTAATGATTTCGTACATACCTCCTTTTGGATGCCATGTACCCAATCCAAAATCTGCGAAATTCATGAAATTATAGAATGAAGGAGTTTTACTGGGTTTGGCTCCCAAAAAAAGAACAGGAAACTCCAAAGTGGAAATCAATTTTGGATTTTTGAACCTTTTGCGCACTTCTTGGCTTATGGTTTTAAAGAATTGATCAACCCTAAATACAGTCTCTTTGGTAACAAGTTCTAGAGGGGAGAGGCCTGGCTTCAAAACAACCTTGTTAATGGCAATGTTATAGTTCTCTTGAGCTTTGTCAATAAAAGCTTTTAAATGTTTCCCACTTCCTGATTCTATGCGTTCAAATTCTGCACTTATCTTGTCCATACAATCGCCAATGGTCATTATATCATCCTTAAAAAAAATCTTGTAGGCAGGATCTAACTTATCTAACCGGTAATAATCAGAGGTTTTTTTTTCAAAATCGGCGAAGAACTTATCAAAGATGTCAGGCATCCAGTACCAGCTAGGACCAATATCAAAAGTAAAACCATTCCTTGTCAATTGTCTAGCCCTTCCACCAACACTATTATTCTTTTCAAACAACTCCACTTGATATCCAGCTTTTGCCAAATAGCATGCAGCTGATAGTGACGAAAACCCAGAACCAATGATAATGACTTTTTTCATGGGGGTCAAACAATTTAAAAGGTAGCAATTAATTGTTCAATGGAATGAAATATTTTAATGGTATTTGGAAGTTCTTCCTCCGTAACGTATTGAATTTGATGTCCTAAAACAAAGAGTTTTGAGTTGTTAGAGGCATTTAGGGTTGTAGAGAATTTATCTAGATAGGAAATTAGTTTTTCCTTGGTTGGCGCAACAGTAAAATAGGATACAAAGTGAACATTGTCATAATACTTTAATAGGTCGGTCAAACTATCCATAGGCATGGTTTGCCCTAAGTAAATAGATTTGTACCCTCTCAAGGTTATTTCATAATTGAGATACAACAACCCAAGTTCATGAATTTCATTTTCTGGTAGAAAAAGTGCAAAGATCTTATCCTTTTTCGAAGGCTCTATCAGTTGTAACTTTTCAGTGTTGATGTATATTTTTTGTTTGATGAGATGAGAAATAAAATGCTCATGAGCTGGACTTATGGTGTCCGTTTGCCATAAAAGCCCTAACTCATTCAATAAAGGAATAAAAACCTCATTGAAGATATCCCTGAATGACCTTTCGGAAAGTAAGCTGTTATATGTATTGAGAAATAAAGTCTGGTCAAAATTGACCATGGCCAGTTTAAAGGCATTGATTGCATGACTTTTTTCACTATTGTTAGAAACAATTTCCCGAACAACCACCGGAATTTGTGCTTCTTCCAGTTTTGCGATTTTGGAAATTTTGTAACCGTTATTGTATAGTAAGGTAATATTGAGCAGCTTTTGCAGACTACTAAGACTATAGGTCCTAATGTTTGTAGTAGTTCTTTCTGGAGCGAACAGATTGTATCTTTTTTCCCAAATTCTTATGGTATGGGCCTTAATTCCGGAGAGATTCTCCATATCCCGGATGCTGAAAGAGCTTTTTACATTGTTCATCTTTTCAATATAAACGTTAAACAAATTTACAATTAAATTGGAGTTGACCTAATTTATCGCAATAAAATTTTGAAAGTGTCAAAAAGGACAATTCGATTGATTTTCTAAAAACACCGATGATTTTATGCCGATGAGGTCTTCCTAAATTATTGCTTATGAGAATTAACGGATTTAAACTATGAGCATAATTATTTAACAGAAAATACGGATATTGTTGTATATTAATTCCTACTTTTAAGTTGGTAATTCCCTCAAATTGAAATGTACCTCACTATGGATAACTGCATATCGGCGGCAAGACATCTATTGCCCGAACTAAACATTGAGTATACGAGACAGTTTCTTGAAGATAGCATATTGTCTCATCCTGAACACCCTAGTTTGTTGTGTATTTCAGATACTTTGGAAGAATACAAGATAAATAACTTGGCCGTTAAAATAGATTCGGACAAATTAGAAGAAGCACCTCTTCCTTGTATTGTTCAATTGTCTGATAGTGGCGGAATGTTTCATGTGCTGAAGCATTTTTCCAGCGGTGTGGCTGTATTTTTGGATGAAAAGGGAAAATCTATCACCCTGTCTACCCAGGATTTTTCAAAAAGATGGACTGGTATTTGTCTTTTGGCAGAAACTACTGAAGAGTCAAAGGAGCCTGGGATAGAAAAAAAACTGTACCAAAAAAGGATATCAAATATCTTTAAGTGGACAATTGGTATATTCCTGCTTCTATGGATTGGTCTTAGTATTTCTAGTTTTTCATTGGTTGATAATTCAGGCTCCATTTTTTTTGGTGGTTATCTTCTGCTAAAATTGATCGGATTATCTGCAGGATTCATGCTTTTATGGTACGAGGTCGACAAGTACAACCCCACTTTGCAAAGTATTTGTTCTGGTGGTAAAAAAATTAATTGCGATTCGGTCTTAAATTCAAAGTATGCCAAATTGTTCAATGGTCAGTTAAGTCTTGGCCTTATTGGATTTGCTTACTTTTTCGGCACTTTGTTTTATCTGCTTTTTATGGGGTTTTCTGATGTATCATTGGTTCCAATGGCTTATCTAAGCTTTTTAACCCTTCCAGCAATAATTATTTCCTTGTATTATCAAGGACTGATTCTCAAACAATGGTGCAAGTTTTGCATAATTGTACAAGCGGTTCTTCTGATAGAGATCGTATTAGCTTATTTTGGAAATTTTCATCATGGACAAATTTCATACAACGCACTTCCTTTGTTGGTGGTTCTAATTATGTTGCCGATTCCAATATGGAAATGGCTAAAACCTTTGCTTGAAGGAAAAAAGGAGAAGAATCTATATAAAAGAGGGCTTAAAAAGATAAAGAACAATCCCGATGTACTTCTTGGCCTCCTTGCCAAGACCCGAAAAATTGAAAAGAGTACGGAAGGGTTGGGAATTGCTTTTGAGAACAAAACGGCAAGATATAATATAGTAAAAGTATGTAATCCATATTGTGGCCCCTGTGCCAATGCGCACCCAGTTCTGGAAGAATTGGTCAAGAAAGGAAAAATCAATCTACAGATATTATTTACTGCTCGGGCAAACAAAAATGATATTAGATCAAAGACGGTAGCTCATTTTTTAGCTATAGAAGCTCAGGGAGACAGGCAAAGGACACAGCAGGCATTGGATGATTGGTACTTGGCTGATGATAAAGATTACGAGGCTTTTTCAAACAAGTACCCTATGAATGGTGAATTGGAAAAACAGGAAGAAAAAATAAAAAGAATGAGTGCTTGGTGCGAAGCGGAGAAAATAACCCATACTCCAACCATTTTTGTAAATGGACATGAACTACCCAAGGAGTATAATGTGGAAGATTTAAAAGACGTTTTGGAGTAAAAAACAAAAATGGCCTAGGAGAACCTAGGCCAAGACGATACATTTTCGCGAAATGTGGTCACAAACCTGGGTGACCCTAACCGTCCAGGCAAAATTAATTTTATTATTTGTTTAGTCATGAAAAAAAAGAGTTTAAAAACGTTGAAATTAGATTCTTCTAATTTTCTTCAAAGAGATGCATTGAAGACAATTCTGGGAGGAAGTGGTAATTGTACACTTACATGTACAATTGGTGGAACATTCCCGCATCCTGTTGGATCAGACTGTTTAAGTGTTGGGAATCATATTTGCTATCACTTTGGAGGTCCAGGAAGTGTTATAGCAAGCTGCTCCTGTTAATAATTGTATAATGCTTCATCATCGGCTAATTATTCTAAAAATTATTGGCCGATGATTTGTTTATAAGTTTTATGAATAGAAAAAACAATAGCTTCCCTTTCTACAAACAACCCGATGCCAAGGACTGCGGTCCTACTTGTCTTCGGATTATTGCCAAGCATTATGGTAAGCTGATTTCATTGCAGGAGATTAGGGAGTTGTCAGAAACAACAAGGGAGGGTAGCAATCTTTTAAAGTTGAGTGATGCTGCTGAAGCTATTGGCTTTAAATCAATTGGGGTAAAGTTGGATTTTACTCAACTGGAGGATGCCCCTTTACCATGTATAGTGCATTGGAACAAAAAGCATTTTGTGGTTGTCTATAAAATAAAAAAGGGCATTGTTTCTGTTTCTGACCCCTCCTATGGACTGATTACATATTCTAAGGAAGAGTTTTTGGCTAGATGGATTGGCAACAATGCCACCGAAAATACCAAAGAAGGTATTGCATTGTTGTTGGAAATTACCCCAAAGTTCAAAAAATTTCATTGGGAGGATACTGATAAAAAATCGCTTCGTTTTCTATTTCAATACTTGTTCAAATACAAAGGGTTGTTGATTCAACTCTGTATTGGGTTATTAGTGGGTAGTTTGTTACAGCTCATTTTCCCATTTCTCACTCAGAGCATTGTGGATGTGGGTATCCAAAATCAGGATGTTAATTTTATCTACGTTGTACTTGCCGCGCAGGTGATGTTGTTTTTGGGCCGCACCAGCGTGGAGGTTTTTAGAAGCTGGATATTATTGCATCTCAGTACCCGTATCAACATATCACTTGTCTCGGATTTTTTCATCAAACTTATGGCACTTCCCATTGCTTATTTTGATACCCGTATGACAGGGGATATCATGCAGCGCATTAATGATCATAGCCGGATAGAGAACCTTTTGACCGGTTCTACTCTGAACACGTTATTCTCCATGTTCAATTTAGTAGTGTTTGGGGCGGTACTCATTTATTATAGTCCATCCATTTTTGCAATATTCGCTATTGGCAGTATCATTTATGTTCTATGGATTATGTATTTCCTCAAAAGAAGAAAAGAACTTGACTACAAGCGATTTTCCCAGTTAAGTCAGGAACAAAGCACTGTTATTGAAATGATTAATGGGATGCAGGAGATTAAAATGCACAATGCGGAGAAACAGAAGCGATGGAAGTGGGAATTTGTGCAGGCACGTTTGTTCAAGGTATCCATACAAAGTTTGGCACTGGAACAGACCCAAGGAGTAGGCTCATCCGTAATCAACGAACTCAAAAACATTGTTATCACCTTTACTTCTGCCGTTTTGGTAATAGAAGGCAATATTACCTTGGGGATGATGCTCTCCATACAATATATCATCGGGCAACTAAATTCTCCAATTGGTCAAATGGTAGATTTTATCCGTTCTTATCAGGATGCCAAAATCAGTATGGAACGTTTGGCAGAGATCCATGACAAAAAAGAAGAAGAGGACAGGGAAAAGCAATTAGTCAATAAGATAAAGCCCGAGCAAGGTCTTTTTCTTAAAAATATTTATTTCAGATACTTGGGTAGTGATGAGAATGTCATAAAAGGGCTGGATATGGAAATTCCCGCCAACAAGGTTACGGCTATTGTGGGAGCAAGTGGTAGCGGTAAAACCACATTGATGAAACTATTGCTGAAGTTTTACGATTCCAATAAAGGAAATATTTTATATGGGGACCAATATTTAAACAGTATTTCTCATAGGACATGGCGAGATTATTGTGGTGTGGTTATGCAAGAAGGTTACGTGTTCAATGACACAATTGCATATAACATTGCTGTTGGTGAAGACACAATTGACCAAGAACGTCTTATTACGGCTACCAAGATTGCCAATATTTATGATTTTATACAATCATTGCCTTTAGGGTTCAATACTAAGATTGGCAATGAGGGCATAGGGGTAAGCACTGGTCAAAAACAGCGGTTGTTTATTGCCAGGGCTGTCTACAAGAACCCTCATCTACTTTGTTTTGATGAAGCCACTTCTGCTCTCGATGCCAAAAACGAACGGGTGATTATGGAGAACTTAAACAAGTTCTTTAAGAACAGAACCGTCATTATTATTGCACATAGATTAAGTACGGTAAAGAATGCAGATCAAATCGTAGTCATGGATGAAGGTAGGATAACGGAATCTGGAACACATCAGGAACTATTGAATCAAAAAGGTGCTTACTATAATTTGGTAAAAAACCAGTTGGAACTTGAAAGACTTAATACTTAAAGGAATATGCCGGAAAATCACAACACGGATGAACTTAATCTGAGGTCTGAAGAGGTACAGGAAATACTGTCCAATCCACCCGCGTGGATTGTGAGGTGGGGGATTACCCTAGTTTTTATGTTCACCATTATCATACTCATTCTGTCCTTTATCATAAAATACCCAGATTTTGTCACTGCAAAAATTATTGTAACCACCGAGAAACCTACCGAAAGAATTGTAACAAGGTATTCTGGAGCTTTGGCTAATATTTACATACAGAACGGAGACACGGTAGGGGTTGGACAACGTTTGGCGGTAATTAGGAATACGGCAAACACCAATGACGTTTATTTTTTAAAGGCAATATTGGATACTTTACCTCTAAGTTCGGAAGGTTTGATGTTTCCTTTGGATTTGACCTCTGATCTAGTATTGGGAGATGTGGAAACCGCTTATATAAATTTTGAAAAGAGCTATGTGGACTATTCCTTGCTCAAGGAATTAGATCCGTACACCAACCAATTGTCTGGAAATAGGCGATCATTGGTAGAAATTAAGTTACGGCTGAAAGACCAGATAAGGCAAAAGAAGGTCTTGGAACAGGAATATAAACTGGAAGAGAGGGATTTTGAAAGGCATGAAGAATTATTCAAAAAAGGGGTAATATCCCAACAAGAATTCGAATCCAAAAAACTGGAGTTTCTCCAGATGGAAAAGAATATTAGTGCTATGGCCATTTCCGTTTCCCAGATGCGAGAGGCCATATCCTCGGCAGGACAGACGCTTAAAACAACACAAATAAACAGACAAGAAGATGATACTCGGTTTTTGACCAATCTTTCACAATCGTACAATGCACTTAAAAAAGCAATTAGGGATTGGGAACACACCTATGTGCTCTCTTCTTCCATTGAAGGCATTGTCAGTTTTCAAGAGTTTTGGGGAATTAACCAATTTATAAATTCAGGTGAGGTTGTTTTTTCCATATTGCCTACGGATAAATCGGTTTTGGTAGGTAAGTTGACCATCCCTTCCCAAAATGCTGGAAAGGTAACCTTGGGTCAAAAGACATTGGTTAAACTTGATAATTTCCCATACCAACAGTATGGTATGCTATCTGGTAAGGTCAAGAATATATCAATATCGCCAGATAAAGAAGGGAACTATTTTGTTTACATTTCGCTTCCCAATGGAACAATGACTTCTTATAACCGGAAGCTGCCTTTTGATCAGGAACTTATTGGTAATGCAGAAATCATCACTGAAGACCTTAGTGTTGCGGAAAGAATTTTTTATAAATTCAAGGATGTCTTTAAATATTAGAAGGTTAGAGGTCAGAAGAAACAAGCCATTTAAAAGGAGAAAAACAATCTAAGGAAATCTCAAAGCATTAGAGGGATTTTTCACTAGGATGTCTTGCCTGTTGATGTTATTAAATTATTTTAAGCTACAGTTTTTATGATGATTGTCTTTAACCGCTGCTGGTGTTTAGCTGTAGACATAAAAAAAACCGCATAAAATGCGGTTTTTTGTGCCCACGACTGGAGTCGAACCAGCACGTCCTTACGAACACTACCCCCTCAAGGTAGCGTGTCTACCAATTCCACCACGTGGGCCTCTTTGGAATTTGCGGGCAAATATCGTCAAAATTTAAATTGCACCAATAATGTTTCGCAAAGTATTTGCGCTAATAGGCCCTAATAAAAAGCTAATGTTTCAATGAAAGTTTGAATAACCTATGTTAACAGATTCCCATTCTCATCCCATTCAGCTATAATGCCCCGCTTACTTTGATCTACACATTTGGCCAACCATTCATCATCATAAGCTACATTGTGCTGTGCCAGCACATCTTCAGGAATTCCGTCCCAAACGTTGGGCATATTTCCTTTATAGCCAAGATCTTTTATACCCATTTTAGTAGTATAATACCCTGTAAGGGTCAAATTTCGCATGAGTGTAAAAAATTGGACTTCCAAGGGTTGTTCTTCAGCGGGAACTGCTGGATCAGGATAAGCTATGGTATCTAATATGGTTTTTTGCTGTTCTTCTGAAGCGGACATAAACATAACATTGTAATCTGTGTTGCTCTTATGGTCCAACCACATAAAACCACCTCGTAAAGGAGTTTGCAACTCAGGAAGGTCCTTGGCCATAAATTCAATAAAATTGGGAACCTCTGCGTCGGTGGCACTACCAGAATCGTTATTGGCAGGCAAAATTAAATCACACAGTACAGACATACTCTCCATTTCATGTTGATTGAAAAAGACTTCTTTCAACAACTTTTCATCAAGTTCTTTTTCCTTAGGGGTTCTACCATAAGTATAGTTGCTAGCGGTAACAACTTCTTGGGTAACTGCTTCATTAGGGTTGGGTTTACATCCATGAACAGCCAATCCGCTGGCAACACCACCAAGCAAAATCGATTTTAAACTTTTTCTTCTATCCATTACTTAGATGTTTTGCTGTTTAAGTTGTTCAACTATATAATCTGAGGTTCTCCATGAGAGTGCTAAAATGGTCCATGTTGGATTCTTATCCGCTTGGGATACAAACGGTCCTGCATCCACTATAAAAACATTATCAACATCATGCAACTGTTGGTATTTATTGACCACAGATGTTTTTTCGTTATCGCCCATTCTGGTAGTACCTACTTCATGAATGATTTCTCCAGGCTTTAAAATGCCATAATCCTGTTCTTTACCAGGTTTGCTTCCAAGAGGCTCAGCGCCAATATTGTGAAAGATTTCTTCAAAAGTATCGTGCATATGTTTAACCTGCTTTATTTCATGATCCGTCCATTGGTAATTGAACTTCAAAATTGGGATACCATATTCATCAACTTTGGTATTATCAATTTCACAATAATTAGTTTTTTGAGGAATGGATTCTCCTCTTCCAGCGATACCAAGAACAGAGCCGTAGTATTTTTTAACATCTTTTCTTAGGTCATTGCCATAACCTCCCACTTTAAGCCCAAAGAATTTATTGAAGTCATTTGGGTTGAAACCAAAACCATAGCTGGGCATTCCCATTCCGCCCCACATTTCGGTGTGGTATCCTCTGGCAAAATCCAGTTTTTTGTTATCCAACCACCATGGGGTATATACATGCATACCACCCACCCCATCTTCATTATAGGTTTTTCTGTTCATCATATCGGGAACAAAAGCTACCCGGCTACTCCCTGTAGAATCATGAAGGTATTTGCCAACAATATTACTGCTGTTGCCCAAGCCATTGGGATGTTGTGAACTTTTGGAATTTAAAAGAATTCTTGCAGTACTGCATGCAGAAGCACCCATCACCACTACTTTTCCTTTTAGTTTATATTCTTTTCTATCCTCTTTGTTAATGTATGAAACGCCAGTTGCTTTTCCTTCGTCATTAGTAGTCACTTCCCGAACCATACAGTTGACAAATAAATCTATTTGCCCGCCATTCTTTTGTGCTGGGAAAATAAGACAGGTACCTGACGAAAAATCCGCAGATACTTGACATGCCCTTGAGCACTGTCCACAATAAAAACATACTCCTCTGTCATTATTGATTTTTTTGGTAAGCATGGACATTCTTGATGGATACACGGGAATGTTGGATTTTTTGGCACCTTTTATATAAAATAGCTCATGCAACCTTGGTTTTGGGGGTGGTAGAAAGAAACCATCCGGGTCATTGGGAAGTCCTTCATTGGTTCCAAAAACACCTATTAACTTATCCACTTTATCGTAATAAGGCTTAACATCGTCATAGCCAATGGGCCAATTGTCACCTAGGCCATCTTGATCTTTTCTTTTAAAATCTTTTGGTCCAAAACGAAGCGAAATTCTTCCCCAGTGATTTGTACGCCCACCTAGCATTCTGGAACGAAACCACTTAAAGTCAGTATCTTCAGTATTTGTATAGGGTTCTCCTTCAATATCCCATCCGCCATAGGCTGAGTCAAAATCCCCAAAGGGTCTAGTTGTGCTTGCACCTCGTCGTGGTGATTCGTAAGGCCATTTTAATTGGGTCATTTGTTCGGGATCCGATGGGTCAAAAAACGGGCCTGCCTCAACAACAGCCACCTTGAGTCCAGCTTCGGAGAGAATTTTAGTGGCCATTCCACCACCAGCACCTGAGCCTACAATAATTACATCATAAACCTGGGAAGATTCTATTATCTGCATTGTATTGAAAAATTATTCCAGCAAAATATAAAATATCGGAGGATTGATCAGCGTTTTTTACGTTTTTTGACAATTAATTTAGAAGAATGTCAATAGGGTGATTTTAAATCAAAGAGAGCGATTGCCTTTTGTTGGTAGGAATTTGTCTTATAACTTATTGATAGAAAGGTAATTGATTTTTGTTTAGACAATGTTTTTCTAATCTTGCCTATTTATCGAATCAAAAGCTACACAATTTCTAAAAATCTTTTTTTCTAGCCTTGTACACTAATCTCCAAATTGGGAATATGGTCCACAGTATTAGAATGCCCATCGACACGAAAAAACCAAAATCCGTTCCAAAAAACTTCTTGAAAGTAGCTCCAGTATATCCCAATAATGCAGAAATGTCCAATTTTAATAGAATAAGAGTCCTTGATAAATCTATGGGATTGAGCATAGTGGAAACCAATGAGAAGGTATCCAGGGGATATTCTTCAAATACAATCAACGACATTAAAAACAATCCATCATAAATAACTGCTAAGAACAACCATAACAGAACGGCGTAGCCAAAACCTTTAATCTTGTTTTCGTTTGAAAGCGCAATATTGAATGCCAGCGCTGTAAAAATCAAGGTAAGAAACCCTCCGGTAACCAATAAAAGTGAGAAATCCCAGATGGCATTACTCCTAAAAAGTCCATAAAAGATGAATGGAATACCCAGGCCAAGTACCAGACTCAAAGACAAAGAGCCCGCTACTCCGAAATATTGACCCAGAAAAATAGAAGTGCGTTTAATAGGTTGTGCCAGTAACAATTCTGTAAACTCCTTAGAGTTGTAGTAGTACATTACACCAAAAATGGTAGCTATTAAGGGTACCAGAACAATAATGACGTTCATGAGTGTTATAACCGCTTTGGATACATCATTGTTTAAAAACAACAGTACAAACCCCAATGCCAGATAGAAAAAGAAATATACGTAGCTCCATCGGCTACGCATAAGGTCGTAAAAACTATATTTTAGAATCTTAAGCATGTATTTCTTGAGTTGCAATGGCCACAATGGCGTGTTCAAAATCAGTTTGTTTGGTCATAGTCTTTAATTGTGAAATGCCCCCCTTAAAGTATATTTTTCCTTCAAGTAGGTATACAATTTCATCAGCTACTTCCTCAACAAATTGCAATATATGTGAGGTTACCAAAATGGTCTTGCCCTTTTTCTTTTCTTCTTGTAACAATTCTTTAAGCTTGATCAAGGCAGCAGGATCTAACCCAGTGGTGGGCTCATCCAAAATGAGTAGGGGACTATCAAACATAAAAGTAAGCACAAGGTTTACTTTTTGTTTTGTACCTCCTGATAAAGTCGAGAATTTTTTATCTAAAAAAGGTTCCAATTTGAACATCTTGATCAACCTTTCAGAATCACTAGGTTTTTGTCTTAGATCTATGATCATTCTGATAAGTTCCTTTACTTTAAGGTTTCCCGGAAAATTGGCTATCTGTGGAAGGTAATTGATTTCTTTGCGGTATTTCCATTTAGTTTTTACAGGATTTTCCATGACCAATATTTCTCCCCTGTTCATGGTGACCATTCCTAAAATACTTTTTATCAATGTGGTTTTTCCAGAACCATTGGGTCCTAGTACGGCAAAAACTCCACCTCCATCAATAGTGAGATTCAATCCAGTTAACACCTGGTTTTTTCCAAATTTTTTATAAAGGTCAGTTACAGCTATCATTACATTTTTTTCATTAAGGGGGCATTGTCCATCAAGTTGTCAGGAGTAAAGACGGGAGATACTTTTTCCGAAAAATCGATAATATCCATGAACAGACTTCGTAATAAAACAATGGTTTCAGGGGTACGGTTAACAATATAGGAAAAGAGTTTTACGGGGCGGTAGGGGACATCACCAGTTCCATTTTTATCTAGGTCGTATCCGGTGTATTTGCTCCAGTAATTCCCTTGAAAAAGATTGTCGTTCAATTTGCTATTATAGGAAACATCAAAGGAGTTGTGCATAAAGTTATTGGAAGAAAATGTATTGCCATAACATGCGCCCCTAACTTTTAGCGCCCAGCCATTATTGATGAAATCATTCTTTGAATATTTGATCCTATTGGAGCCTTCTATACTGATGCCGACCGTATTTTGTTCAAATGTATTTCCGATTATTTCTGCATCGTTTATTTCTTTTAACAGTATACCAAATGATGCCGTTCCCCAATTTTCGCTAAATGTATTATTGTACATTTTAATTTTTTTAGAAAACATGACGGCTACACCAGATCCATTCTTCTCAAAAACATTGTCTTCATAAATATCGTTATTTGAAAACATAAAATGTAACCCATAGCGCACGTTGTTGGAACTGATGTTGTTCTTGATTATGATATCATCGGAAAATTCCAAATAAATACCGTCCCGTACATGTTGTACAATGTTTTGCTCCACTTCAATGTTCTTGCAGTACCACAATTGTATTCCGTTACCAGAATTGAATTCTTCCACCGCGTCACCTATAATTTTGTTGTGATAGACTTTACCATCTCTGGATTTTTCTAAATAAATGCCAAAAAAGAGCTTCTCCAAGACAACATTCTGGATTAAGAATTTTTTGCTCTTTACAACTCTTACAGCAGCATAGTCAGAGGTGTAACTTGTACCGACATTTATAATGAAAAGACCATCTACTGTTACATTATCTGATATTATGGTGATAATTTCACCTTTATCTTCTCCATCTATTACCGGATAATTTTCTCCCAGTAGGGTGAGGGGCTTGTCAACTATGATATTGAATTCTTTATAAGTACCTTTTTTGATAAGAAGGGTATCAAAATCTGAAGCTTTTACAATGCCGTTTTTGATTGTCTTTACTTCACATGAAGCGCATATTTCAATTGTTTTGGCATGGGAGAACAAGCCCAATAGGAGGAGTAAAACCAATACTAGTTCTTTCATAGTGCTATACGGTGCTCAGGGTTTTCGAATTCAGTTATTGAGGTGTTCCAACAATTCATCCCACGTAAATAATTTGCCTTCGTGCTTGCTTTGTGCTGATTCGGCCCCAGTTTTAGAATCAAAAGCGGTTAAATAGGCGCCCATTGGGCTTGGGATTCCCTCACTGATTAGGAAGGTTGCCTGTGTGGCATCAATTAATTCCTCTGGAGCTGTGTAATGGTTACATACATATTGGGCTATGTCATCAGCATCAATTTCATTGCGGTAATTGATCATGCACTCAATGGCATCAAACTTAAATGCTTTACCTTTTTTGGTAACCATTTGGGCAGCATGTTGGGTATCTACTATGGTCATACTGCAAAAATGACATCCGTCAGTGCCATAGACAATAGGTTGGGGCTTGATACTACATTGAATAAAAGCAGTTGCTGCCATAACAATTAATATGTAAGCCCCAAATTGCCTTTTCATATTATTGAATTTTGTTGTTTTTCTTTCCAATCAAGTAAGCGACAAAAGAAATCCCCATACCCAAAGCAAGACCAAATGCACCCAATTGGGGGTAGGAGTGTGCAGTAAAGTTAAGAATATCCTTTGAGCCAAAAAGGGGAGGCTGAAAGCCCATTATGGAGCCATCAGGATTAGTAAACTTCATGATGGCCTTTGGGTCAAGGTCATATCCATAGTCATGCTCCCATAAATAGAAGTCGTAAAGCCCAGCGGCACTTAAGACCCCCATCAAAATAAACCAGTATAAATACCATTTGTAATTGGCTTTAAAGGCAATTAGAAGCCCAATAATAGTGGTTATGATAATACCGGCAGGGAATATTTTAAATTCTGGTATGGCATCTGGAATGTATTTCATGCCAACATAGTGATTCATCAAGTTGATATTTTTGATGTCATGAGGATTGGCATCTGCAAAATCGTTGATGTAGATGTACATACCTAAAGGAGTAGGATATTGAGGGGCTTCCAAGGTTATTTTCCAAAGTGGAAACACAAAGAGCAATAGGGGCAATAATGCACCTGCAAACATCAAAATTTTAGCTTTCTTTTTCATCTGTTCAATACTTGTGTATTTGTAAAAAGCGGAAGGGCTTCCCCTCCCGCTTTTCATAAAGAGAGTTAATATTTGTTTAGTTTAATCTTCTCCTAGTGACCAGCTTAGATCAATGTTTGAATTAGCTGGAGATACTCTGATATAACCCTGCATTTCTTGATGGAGAGCAGAACAGAAATCTGTACAATAAAATGGCCATACACCAACTTGTTTGGGTTCCCAAACAAATGTTTCCGTTTGTCCTGGCATGATTAAAAGCTCTGAGGTATTAGCGCCGATTACACTTACACCATGGGGAACATCATAATCTTGCTCCAGGTTGGTTACATGGAAGTATACCTTGTCACCTACTTTAACACCTTCAATATTATCTGGGTTGAAGTGACTTCTGATCATGGTCATATAAATATGAACTTCTTTTCCATTACGCTCAACTCTAACATCGGCATCTGAGGTGGTGGCATATTTATGTTTATTGTCCGTAAGACTAAAGATTTTCTTAGATCTCTGCTTTACAATATCTGCAGCAATACCGGCGGCATAGTGTGGTTCACCTACAGTTGGAAAGTCTAACAACAACTCCATTTTTTCACCGGAGATATCATATAATTGAGCTGATTGTGTTACCTCTGGCCCTGTTGGTAGATAACGGTCTTTGGTTATCTTGTTCATGGCCAACACATATTTTCCAAAAGGTTTTCTTGAATTACCTCCAGGAATCATCAAGTGGCCCACAGAGTAATAACAAGGTTGTCTGTCTACAACTTCCCATGTTCCCAATTTCCATTTTACAACTTCGGAGGAAATAAAGAAGGTTGTATACGCATTTCCTTGTCCATCAAATTCTGTATGCAATGGCCCAAGTCCTGGTTGACTTACGGTTCCTGCAAGAACATCTTCAAAATTTAAGATTGGAATGCCATACGCTTCACCGTCAAATTTCTCATTTTCTATGGCGGCTAACATTTTGGTAAAGGAATGCACTGTTAAATCTGCAGATAATTTACCATTACCAACTATATACTCTCCAGATGGATCTACATCACAGCCATGCGGGGATTTTGGAGTAGGTAAGAAATAAACAGCACCTGGAACTTTAGTTGGGTCTACGGTCAATACTTCTTTTTTCATGGTAGAAGTGGCCGTATGGGTATGCTCATCATAGACGTTATGTGCATAATTTGATGGCATCATGGTTCCACCGCCGTTATTTACATATTCCTCTATTTTTTTCCAGTTTACAGCGGCAATAAAATCCTTATCGTTTTGTGAAGCATTAACTTCCATCAAGGTATGGGATTCTTCCGTATTATAGGTGGTAAAGAAGAACCAACCATGTGATGCCCCTCTACCTGGGTGAGAAAGGTCATAGTCAAAACCAGGCATCAATAACTGGAATTTGATATCCATACCGCCATCTTCAGGAGCAACACTGATAAATGTCAATGCTCCTTTAAAATTCCCTTTATATTCTTTGATGGGCATATCTCTTTGTGGTACTGGAACTGAAAAACGTGTACCTGCAACCACATATTCGGTATTTTCGGTTACAAAGGAAGAACTGTGGTTACCCGCACTGTTGGGAACTTCAATGATTTCTGTAGTCTCAAAAGTGGATAAATCGATTTTTGCAATACGAGGAGTATTGTTTCCGTTAATAAAAACGTAGCGACCATCAAGTTCCCCATTGGTTTGCGAAATATCAGGATGGTGGGAATCATCCCAAGGTACAAAGCCATGGGAGGTATTTAACATGGGCTTGGTTTCTTCATTATATCCCCAAGCTTTTTCAGCATCTTGAGAGAACACAGGAATTACTTTAAAAAGTCGCCCAGATGGAAGACCATATACGGATAACTGACCGCTAAATCCACCAGAAACAAAGGCGTAATATTCATCATGCTCCCCTGGAGCCACATATACTTTTTCCGCTGCACTTGAAGAAAGAGCTCCGTTAGAGCTTTTGTTCCCTTGCTGATTACAGCTGGTAAATAGCATGGCGACTCCAGCTAGGGTAAACAGTAAATAATGTATTTTTTTCATTGTCATCGTTTTTATGAAAGTTTCGTTTTCTAATTAGGAGGTAATATTACTTTATCCACTACATGGACTATTCCGTTACCAGCAGGAACGCTGGCCACAATTTTGGCTCCGCCCACATAAACATCATCCCCTTTAACTTCTACAGGGACATTTTGGTTATTGGCTTGCCCCAGTTTTTTAAATTTTTTGAGAAAATCCTTGGTATACCTACCAGGAGTAACATGGTATTTTAAAATGTTGGCCAATGCGTTTTTGTTTTCTGGTTTTAACAGGTTCTCCACGGTTCCTTCGGGCAGGGCGTCAAATGCCTCATTTGTTGGAGCAAAAACCATCAATGGTCCTGCATTTACCAAGGCATTCTCTAGTTCAGCAGCTTGTACTGCGGCAACTAGAGTACTGTGAGCTTCGGAACCAATGGCTATATCTAGAACATTGGGTTGGGCTTCGTCATCTTTAAGGAATGCCTGTCCTTGCTTTTTAGCACTCTTTTGGGCTTCTTCCGTTTTAGTGGAGGTAGTCTCTGTTTTAGCTTCGTTCTTGCAGCTCATCATAATAAAAACCGCTAGTAACGAACCAAAGCATAATTTGATTTTGGTCAGTACTTTCATAGTAAAATGTTATAAGGTTCTAAAATATTCGAGCACGGCTCTGGCCTGTTCCTCTGTAAGGCCCTGGTTAGCCATGGGTGATCCATTAAATTCTAATAAAAGTTCTTTTGCCAACGGGTCTTCTTTTACCATGCCTTCTGGGTTAAGAATCATGTTCATTACCCATTCAGGACTACGTCTTTCCAAAATACCGTTGGGAGCGGGACCAATAAATTTTTTGCCCACTCTGTGACAGGCCATACACATTTGATCAAAAACAGCTTTGCCCTCAGCGGCAAGAGTTTGATCTATTTCATCAGGTATGTTTATTGATGTAATTGGCCCTACACCCTTGTTGGTAAGGTCTATCTTTTCTGAGGCCTTTTGTGTATTTGTTTCAGCAGCTTTTACCGGTTGTTCCTTTGTTTTTTGTCTTTGAACCTCAAAGCCATCCTTTTTTTTCTCTTCTTTCCCTCCACAGCTTAAAAGGAGTAACACGAAAAAGAAAATGCTGTTTTTTAGAATAATTCTCATTGGACAATAGTTGTTAAATTTTTACCAAATGTATTGTCCTGTATTAGGTTAGAATATGATATTCGTCATATTTGCGACAAAAACATCTTTTTAGTATTGTATAAAAATTGAAATAAGTATATGCTTACCAATTCTGCTAAATATGCCATGAAGGCGGTCCTTTTTTTGGCATTGAACACCAATGAGAATAATAAAATGATGGTAAAGGATATATATGAACGTATAAATGTTCCGCAATCCTATTTGGCAAAATTGTTACAGGAACTTTCCAAACACAATATTGTTTCATCTTCAAGAGGGCCAAAAGGCGGTTTTTATTTGGATGACAAAAACAAATCCATTCGATTAATTAAGATTGTTGATATCATTGACGGTGAACAACGGCTACGTTCATGTATGCTGAGTTTAAAAGAGTGCGATAATGAAAATCCCTGTGCACTGCACCGCTTGGTTGGTGATGCAAACAGTTCGTTTATAAAAAATTTGGAAGAAACCACTATTGAAAGTTTAATTGCCGATGTTAGGGATGGCAAATCCATACTTCCCTTGTAAGTTTTAAAGCAGTTTTGTTGTTGGTCGTATAGGTTTAAACACTATGCTATAACTAATCAGCCATTTAGGACCGGGGTTGATAAAATATGTTCTCCTTTTCTGCGTTAGTACCATACCTCAAACCTTAAATTGAACACTTATGTTAAGAGCCTCTACGCCAAGGGTAATCTCCCTTTTTAACGCCCTGTTTTTCCTTTTTTTATTTTCAATTACAAACATATCGTGTAGTACAGATAGTTTGGAAGAAGTGGGAATTGTTGATAAAGAAGAATCAACAGATACTGAAGAAAGCCAGGAAGATTCAAACGATACAGATGTAACAAACCCATCAGATACAAATGAATTTGAAGAAAGCTTTGTGTTAGATGAAGATAAGAAGTTGGTAAACTTTGTTCTGTCGGATGTGGAATACAATAAATTTATAACTGACGATGGCGACCTAAAGGTGGTTACCAAAAAAGTATATCAATATTTTAATGATGAATTTGACTTCATTTTTATTCTATCTGTGGAGGAAAGTCAACCGCAGGATTTGTATTACGGGATATCATATAAAGCAAAAAATGATATTCAGGGAATAGGCTCTTCCACTTATGATGGTACTGCAAGTTATGGCTCCCAAGGCAAGTTAAAGAGTGTTATTTATATGCCTAGGACAGAATACATTGTTTCCGGACCTTTTTTACATGAAATTGCCCATTATTGGGCCAATCATGGATTTCTATCAACAACAGTTGGCGGACATTGGGGTTATTCGAGCGCCGGAGGTCAACTTGGAGGTTTTGATGAGCTTGACGATTTGGGCAATGGGACATACCATGGAAAAGTAAATGGTAGAGAAGGTTTTGGCTCTAACGCTAATGGTGGCAACTCCTTGCCTTATAGTAACGTAGAGCTTTATGTAATGGGACTTATCGACAAAGATGAATTGGAGTCCATTCAGGTAGCGGAAAACCCTGTTTCGACCGGAGAATATGGAAAATTTACGGCAGATCGTATAATAACAGTTACAAGTGAAGACCTTGTAGCGGAACATGGAGAGAGGATTCCGTCTGTTCAAGACTCCCAAAAAGAATTTAAAGCTTTAACCGTTATCATATCTACATCAAAACTTGCCCAGGAAAAAATTGATTCCATTAACAAGGATTTGGAGAATTTTGCTAGAAAAGGAGAACCTGATAGTTATTGGGGGAATACCTATAATTTTTGGAAAGCTACAGGAGAGAAAGCTTCCATTGAAATTCAGGTCGCCAATGAAAATATAAAATAGATTAACAGCACATTCCACATATAATCGTTTGTTCCACAACAATCAAAAAAGCGGAGTAAAATCTCCGCTTTTTTGATTACTTATCCTAATGGTCTAAAATGAAATTTCATTGCTCAACAATAACTTTGTTACTATTGATTCAATTTCTTCAAAAGTGGCTCCTGATTTAATCTGAGGATGATATAATATCTTCATCATTGCTATATCAAAAGATGAAAATTCCTGAGCAGGGACACTGCACATAATTGAAGAACCACAATATTTTTGACTGCTATGTCCCAATCCTAAAACATGACCCAGTTCATGCGAGAATAACGGCATCCCTGTATTTTGGTTTACCCAAACTCTTCCAGAATCGATAAGTTTTTCTCCTTCGGCGGAATTTGAAAACCAAGAGGAAGAGCCATATCCCACATCACTATCACCGATTGCATTGTAAATATCTGGCCATAAATTGGCAATTTCACTTTTTGGCCCATTGTAAAGGTGTACATTGGATTCAGCTAAGGTATTGACCAAAGTGATTTTCATACCATCTGAAAAAAAGTTGTTAAATGTTGCCAAGGTATTTTTAACCATATCTTCATAATCGGTGGTTATGGTACCATCTAGAAAAAGCTTAATCTCTTTTTTCCATTTGAGATTTAAGTCATCAACTACAACATGCTTATACTCTTTAACAAATTCTTTTTGTTGTTCACTTAGTTCTTTTGCTAAATCTTTTTCCGAATCATCATCTTTGGTACAAGATGTAACCAATAAACAGCTTAAAACAAAAACCAATATTCTTTTCATGGGGCATTTTTACTTATTAAACTGTTTTTCTTGCCATATGTTGTACTTTATTAAAGCTCATTTCTTTGATATTCGATGAAAGGTATATGTTTAATAAAAATGGAAGAGAAATGGATTCTCAAGCCAATATTAGCTTTGGCAAAGCTGGTGACCAGCTGAATGAGATTAAATCAATTTCCAAAAACTATTTAAGAAGTAAGTGTCTTTAGGGGTGTTGCCATGGTAAAGTTTAGCATAGTATGAGTATCTGTGTAGGGTGAGATCATGGAAATTTCCAAGTATACCTATTTAGTGTCAGCCATGCTAAGACTGCAACATATCTTAAAATTTATTGACTATCTCCAATAATTGTTCGCTGCTGAAATAGTTTGAAAATTTACTGCTATTACATGAGAGGCCATTGTTAACCCTGAAGCGCTATTGGCATATTCTACTCTTAGTTTTTTTAAAACTTCCATATCGGGTTGTGTAGATTTTACACCCATTCTTGAGAGTTTTATTGCCAACTCAAAACCCTCTTGTGGATTACTGGTTATTAGACTGTTTAGCCATAATTGATTTTGTTTCATGGTGTTAATATTTAAGTGTTGTTTATCTTCTGGTATCCTCCTGATTATCATACCGCTACTTACTTGGTTTTATTGCCAGGATTGACGAATGTAATGACCTTAAATTTCTATTGCTTAAGGTTTGAAACAAAAATAAAAGGTAGATAAACACTAATTTTAGGAGTATAAAACCAAAACATGGATAATTAAACCAATCTGTTTTCTTTTAGCTGTTTTCTGAATTCTTTTGGTGAAACACTACTATATTTTTTAAACACCCGGGTAAAGTACAGTGGGTCATTAAATCCAACATGATAGGCAATATCTTTAATGGAGTTATTGGTTAGGAACAGTTGGTTTTTTGCCACAGCTATTTTTTTCTGATTTAGAATGGAAACAAAACTGTTTCGAAAATACTTTTTGCACAAGCGGTTAAATGTAGTCAATGATACATCCATTTTTTTGGTATAAAATTCAGGTGAAGCTTCGGTGGCGTAGTATTTTCCTATAAGTTGCTCCAATTGGAGGTGGAGGTTTTCTTTGGTTTGCACCTGGCCTTGTTGTTGACTTCTTTTGATTCTCACAGCATTTATTAAGAACATTTTCAGTTGACTGGATACCATATCCAACTGTCCTATATCTTTGGTCAACAATTCTTTTTTTATACCTAAAAAAGAGTTGTAGAGTACTTCGTATTCTTCAACAGAACAGCGAAGAATGGTATCATTTAAAAAATTGTTAAACAAAAGCCCTTGGCAGCCAATATCTTTGGCATGGATATCTATGCAGAAAAAATCAGGATGGAACCGAATGTAAAATCCTTCAAAAGTCCCATTCAATTCCAGTTGTTGATATGGATAATAGAATAGAATGTAATTGTCCTGAATATCCCTTTCTATTTTGTCCATGAGTATAGTGCCTTTACCTTTGGTAAAGAAAAATATGGCATAAAAGTTAGGTGTTTCAAAAAGAGTGTTCATTACACTTTTTGAAAGGGAAGCAATGGTTAATACTTTTTCATTTTTCTTATTAAAAAGAGCATGATTCATGTTTAAAACTACTAATAATTGGACAGCAATAGTATGAAGTTATAAATTGAGTTTTATTGATGGTTTTAAAAGTGGATTTGGATAACTGCAAATTTGCATCCGATCTTGAATCATTTTTCATAACATAAATAATCAGGTCTGTTTAATATACCACATATGTATATTGATTATGATTTAGGAATCAGATTTTCAATCAAACAATTAATGTAATTCGTTATTTTTCCAATAAACTATTCCTGTTTGGGTTTTTACCATGTATTACAAAATGAAGAACTATCCAAATTTTATCAACTTAACAACGATTTTGTTGTTGCTCTTGTATTCAAAGTTTGTAAACGGTCAAGTGAGCACAGAACTTTTAAAAAACACTTTTGCAGATATGTGGGAGTTCAAAGGTATAGCCGTTAAAGAACCGGGATATACTATTTGGGGCACTTCACCTATTGTTGGAGATGATGGAAAAGTACATTTGTTTGTGGCTAGATGGCCTGGCAACTCTGTAGAACCTGGTTGGCGTTCACAAAGTGAAATTGCGCATTATGTTGGAGATTCACCTGAGGGACCTTTTACATTTTCAGATATTGCAATAAAGGGAACAGGAAAAGATACTTGGGATAAATATGGAGCACACAATCCAACCGTTCACAAAGTGGGAAACAAATATGTTTTGCTTTACATAGGAAATACAAACCCGAATAGACCACATCATCCATCTAATCAACAAATTGGAATGGCACTTGCCGATACTCCTTATGGACCATGGAATAGAGTGGGTGGGGATGGAATGATTCTAAGCCCTCCCAAAAACAAGAAGTACTGGAATTACAATGCAGGAAATGGTGTGAATAATCCAGCTTTTTTACAGCATCCAAATGGAGGTTTCTTTCTTTATTTCAAATCAGAGAAAGCAAGGATGGGATTGGCAATAGCAGAAAATTTGGAAGGACCATATGTTCAAATGCCTTTTCCTGTTACTGCGAACGATCGCAATATTGAAGATGGCTATGCCTTTATGTACAACGATAAGTTTGCTCTATTGACCACAGATAACCATGGTATGATAACATCTGGCGGTGGAATTTTATGGACATCTAATGATGGAATCCATTTTGATAGATACGAAAAAGGTTTTCATCGTATCAACCAATATGTAGATTTTAACATGAAAGATGTAACTGTGCATTACGGTGCTAAAAATAGACCTTATGCTAAATTTGAACGACCACAGATCTTATTAAAAAACGGAAAGCCATGGTATTTGTACGTGCCATCAGGTCAAAATATTTATGGGGGTGCATTTACAGTAAGTTATGTGTTGAAATTTAAAAATTGAAACACCTTATTAATAATTTTAGTAATCAAAATGAATAAAGAAAATAACACAAAGCTTAACCATAAAAAGGCATTATTGCTATGGAGTTGCCTCATCCTATTATCAAACTTGATTTTGGCACAGAAAGACATACCAATTCCAACCCCCGGCCAAGTAGCTTGGCAGGACAGTGAAATAGGTGTACTGTTTCATTTTGACATTGCCATTCCAGCTGGAGATTTTTCTCCAAACAATACATCCAAAAAGGTTTTTGACCCCAAATTGTACAATCCAGAAAAATTGGATACTGATCAATGGATAAAGGCAGCAAAGGCAGCGGGCGCTACATACGCCATTTTTACAGCTACACATTTCAATGGATTTTTACAATGGCAAAGCGATTTATATCCATATGGACTAAAGCAGTCTCCTTGGCGAGATGGAAAAGGAGATATTGTCGGCGATTTTGTGGCCTCCTGTCGAAAATTTGGCATAAAGCCCGGGATATACATTAGCACACATAGAAATTTTTATCAAGGACTTTGGGGGCATTTTGTTGATTGGGGTAGTGGAAAAGGTTCCAAAAAGCAAGAAATTTTCAATCGTTTGGCAGAAAAGATGACAGAAGAGATTTGCTCAAGGTATGGTGACTTAATGCAAATTTGGTACGATGCCGGTGTAAAACTACCACACGAAGGAGGCCCTGATGTTCTTCCCATTTTTGATAAGTACCAACCCAATTCGGTATTCTATAATTCTTCCAAGCGAAGTGACCATAGATGGGTTGGCAATGAAGCTGGTTATGCAGATTATCCATGTTGGTCCACTATGCCCAAGGGAGATAATGTCTCTCACAATGCAGAAAACTGGAAACCCATATTGGGAAAGGGAGACCCTAATGGAAAAATCTGGTCCCCCGCAATGGTGGATGTCCCTTTAAGAGTGCAAAATGGAGTGCACAATTGGTTTTGGAGTCCAAATCAAGAACATGGCATTTCTTCCACAAATCAATTATTGGACATGTATTATAATTCAGTTGGGCATAATAGCAACCTTCTTTTAGGCGTGGTAATTAATCCTACCGGATTAGTTCCAGATCCAGATATGAATAGACTAAAGGAATTTGGAGATGAAATCAAATACCTATTTTCAAATCCCTTGGCAATCACTTCGGGTTCAGGAAAGCATTTAAGCCTAAAAATCAAGAAAAAACAAAAAATTGACCATGTGGTACTTATGGAAGATATTACTCAGGGAGAAAGGGTAAGGGAGTTCCAAGTGGAAGGAAGAACAAAGAGTGGTTGGAAAGTACTTGCAAAAGGAAGCTGTATTGGACATAAATATATTGCCAAATTTGATAAAACCGAAGTGTTTTCTTTAAGGTTAGTGGTAACTAAAAGTATCGCAAAACCTTTTATCAGGGAGTTTTCCATATATAATACTGATAAAAAATAGCTGGTATTAGCGGAAAAAGATGGGAATCTGGTTTAGAACAATAGAGTTAATCTGATGCTTTTGAACTTTTTCAAATACCATATGATATGATAAAAGTACTTGTGCATCAGTATATGTCATTCAATTGAAGCAATAAAAAAAGTCTGTAGTTAACTACAGACTTTTTGAATAATTACTACCTTTTAAAGTGACCTGACTGGGGCTCGAACCCAGGACCCTCTCCTTAAAAGGGAGATGCTCTACCAACTGAGCTATCAGGTCTTTCAATTTAGAACAACAGAATGTTGCGCTAAGCGGGTGCAAATATAATATCAATAATCTATTTTGCAAGATGATTTAATGATAAATTTGTGTTTTTTTGAAATCACTTTTAAATCCAATTAATGAAAGTAGTTTTAGTGGGCTATATGGCAAGTGGTAAGTCGTCTGTTGGGAGGTTGTTAGCCAAGCAATTAGGAGCCAAGTTTATTGATTTGGACTCATATATTGAAGAACATCAAAAAAAAACTATTCGTGCTATTTTTTCTGAAAATGGAGAAATTTTTTTTAGGAAACTTGAGCATAAGATGTTACAAAAGGTTTTGAATGAAAACGAATCGGTTCTTCTTTCCACAGGTGGAGGCACACCATGCTATAGTAACAATATGGATACTATACTAAAGAATTCAAATCATTCCATATACTTACAACTATCTGTTTCTGCTCTAGTGGAAAGAATTTCGAAAGAAAAGGATCAGCGCCCTTTGGTGAAAGATCTTGAAGATCATGAATTGCCCGAGTTTATTGGTAAACACATTTTTGAAAGAAGGCAATACTATGAGCTTGCTAAGCATATCATCAGCTGTGATAAAAAGGAATTGGAAGAAGTTGTAGCAGAAATTGAGGATTTATTACTCTAAATAAACCGCATCATTCTTAGTTTGAAACTCCACCCTAATATGCTCGTTTAATGAAGTGGAAAGGGAAATACCCTTATAATCTGCTTTAATCGGATATTTTTTGTGATTTCTATTTACTAGAACCGCCGTTTTCAATTGTTTTATTGGAGTTCTTAAAAAATGATGGGCACCATAAATTAAAGTGGTGCCAGAATTAAGGACATCATCTACAAGTACTATAGATTTGTTTTTGTAGGCCTCTTCATCAAGTGAAATACTAACTCCGCTTTGCAAAGGATTTTTCTTGTCCATTTTCATTGTGCACAATACAATATCGGCTTCTGTTATCTTTTTTAGTACAGTTGCTATCTTTTTGGCAAAAAGCGAACCGCTCCCATCAATCCCTGCAACAATAATTTCTTTCTCATTAACATTTGCCTCATAGATTTGATACGCAATACGTTTGGCAATATGTTGTACTTGGTCGTGAGTTAGAATACGGTTCTCCATAAATCAAGTATATATAATTCAAAGATAAAGAAACCTGTTATTCGGATTCATCTAAATATCCATCAATATCTCTTCTATCCTTTTTAGTGGGACGTCCTAATCCTTTTTTTCTGTAGTGATCCTTTGCTAAATTTAACAGGTCGCTATGTTCAAAAGCTTCTTTTGGGGTTGTGTCTTTTCTGTAGATATCCACCAACTTGGCTCCTACACGGCTTTCAGGAATATCCAGTACTGTGAGTTGATAATCAACTTGGTTTTTTCTGATTACTACCTTGTCCATTGGGTAGACTTCCCTAGAGGGCTTTACAGTACTACCATTGACCTTTACTTGGCCTTTTTTAACGGCATTGGCAGCAACGTTTCTCGTTTTATAGTATCTAATACACCAAAGGTACTTGTCTATTCGCATGGAACCCGCAAATCTTTGTTAATGGAATAAGCAAAAATAGCGGAAAATTGTATCTTGCGCAGCTAAATAATATACTTGATGAAGTACAGTTTTTTTGTTTGTTTGTTTTCAATGGTATTACTTTCTTCATGTAACAATGATGATGGAGGACCTTCAATTGAAGTGGTGCCTCCAAGATTATTGGCAGAAGTGGCTCCTGAAAACGATGAAGAGATAAAGGAATTTTTAGACACCCACTTTTACAACTACGAAGAATTTGAGGCTCCACCTGCTGGTTTTGACTTTAGGATTACCATTGACACCATAGCTGGTGAAAATGCTGATAAAAAGCCATTATCCGATTTTGTAAGGAGTTCGGTAGTTAAAGTTTCGTCTTCAGAACATCCTGCATTGACAGAGGAAGAAACTGATGTGCCACATACTCTATATTATCTTTCTGCCAGACCTACGTTGGACGAATTGGATGATATACGGAGCGCAGGGAACTGCGACGAATGTTTCCCTACGGTAGCCGATTCGGTATATGTAAGATATGAAGGCAAACTTTTGAACGGAACTTCATTTGATGCTTCTTTGAACAACCCGGTTTGGTTTGATTTGGCCCAGTTGCAAAACCTTGCACAGGGTTTTAGAGGGTTTGCTGAAGGTATTCCCAATTTTAAGAAAGGAAACGCTATAATAGATAATGGAGATGGAACCGTAACCGTTGATGAATATGGCGTTGGACTTATTATTTTCCCTTCTGGGCTAGCGAATTTCAATAGAGCGCAGGGACAGATTCCACAGTATGATCCACTGATGTTCAATATAGACTTGTTTACTTTGAACAGAACAGATCATGATAATGATGGTATACCTTCTATTGATGAAGATGTTAACGGTAATGGTTATCTGTACGATGATAATACAGATTTGCAATCTGAAATTGACGGTGGATTTACCTTAAGGTTTGCCGATTTTCTAGACGCTGATGATGATGGGGATGGGGTGTCTACTAAAAATGAAATATCTGACGACAATGGCAATATTATTGGACCTCCTTACCCAGATTCCAATAATGATGGAACACCAGATTATCTGGATTCAGATGTCAATTGATATATAATAAAAAAGGCCACTTATAAGTGGCCTTTTTTATTACAGAAATCTTTTTTACAATTTCAAAGACAGTGCAAAAATAACTTGTGATGGTCTTGAATCAACCCGACCTTCAATGTTTGTAACATTATTGCTGATGATTCGAGCTTCATTTTTAGAAAAACCACGTTCATAGCGAACATCCAATCCAACTTTTCCCAGATTAACACCAACTCCGGTATTTAATCCAACAGAAAAATCGTTTTCCACATCTTGAACTTCTATATCTCCAAGATCATTATTAAGAATATATTGAAATGCTGGACCGGCAAAAACATGGAGTGGGCCAACAATTTTAACGCCAATCAATACTGGAAGGTCTAATTTTGACAAATCGTAATCATTGGAACTGCTACCCACATCATAAGAACTTTTGGTTTTGGTATAAACCAATTCGGGTCTTATATACATTTTAGGAAAATCCAATTTTCCCCAAAAGCCAAAATGATACCCGGCTTTTCCTTCGGCTCCTTCAACTGCATTTTGGGCAGAGTTGCTTATCGTTTGAATAAGATCTCCGTTTTTGTTGTAGCTGAGTCCAGCCTTAATACCAAATCCTGTTCCGCTTTGAGCAAATGCAGCTGTACCCATAAGGGACAACACTGCTACTAGAAGTGTTTTTTTCATAAGTGTTTCGTTTTAATAGATTGAAGAATATCAAAGATGATACCGAAAACTATTTTCGTTTCAACACTTTTAAAACGGAAGCCTCAATGGCTTTATTGTTCAAGCCATACTTGTCCATAAGCTGATCAGGAGTTCCACTTTCCCCAAAAGTATCCTGTGTTGCCACAAACTCTTGCGGCACTGGATAATTGGAGGTGAGTACTCGAGAAACACTTTCACCCAAGCCCCCCAAATAATTGTGTTCTTCTGCGGTTACAACGCACCCTGTTTTCTTTACAGAAGCCAAAATAGCTTCATCATCCAACGGTTTAATGGTGTGAATGTTAATGACTTCTGCAGAGATGCCTTGTTTTTCCAAGTTTTCAGCTGCGATTAAGGATTGCCATACTAAATGTCCAGTGGCTATGATGGTTACATCGGTTCCCTCACTGAGCATTAATGCCTTTCCAATCTCAAATTTTTGATCAACAGGAGTGAAATTAGCCACTTTTGGCCTTCCGAACCGAAGATATACTGGACCTTCATGTTCTGCAATGGCAATAGTTGCAGCTTTGGTTTGGTTAAAATCACATGGATTGATGACTGTCATACCCGGTAACATCTTCATAAGTCCGATGTCTTCCAAAATTTGATGGGTTGCACCATCTTCTCCTAAAGTAATACCTGCATGCGAAGCACAAATTTTTACGTTTTTACCAGAATAAGCTATTGATTGGCGGATTTGGTCATATACCCTTCCCGTAGAGAAATTCGCAAAGGTGCCTGTAAAGGGAATTTTACCTCCAACAGTCAATCCAGCTGCAATACCCATCATATTTGCTTCGGCTATACCAACTTGAAAAAAACGCTCTGGGTTTTCATCAATGAACGTTTGAATTTTAAGTGACCCGACCAAATCGGCACAAAGTGAAACAACATTGGGGTTTGTTCTTCCCAATTCTGTCATTCCTGCTCCAAAACCACTTCTAGTGTCCTGTTTTCCTTGATCTATATACTTTGTCATGTCTTTTTCTTAAAAATTAATAATCACCTAAAGTTTCTGGGTTTTGTGCTAAGGCGGTTGCCAATTGTTCATCACTTGGAGCCTTACCATGCCAAGCGTGGGTATGCATCATAAAATCTACACCATTACCCATTTCAGTGGTCATTACTACACAAACAGGTTTACCTTTTCCAGTTCTTCTTTTCGCTTCTTGTAATCCTTTAATTACTTGTCCAAGGTCATTTCCATTTTCAATCTCCATAACGTCCCATCCAAAGACCCTAAATTTTTCGGAAACATCACCAAGTGGCAGAACATCTTCTGTGCTACCATCTATTTGCTGACCGTTTCTATCTATGGTTGCAATGAGGTTATCTACTTTATTGCCAGCAGCGTACATAATGGCTTCCCAGTTTTGGCCTTCTTGCAATTCTCCATCCCCATGTAAACTATAGACCAAATGATTATCGCCATTTAATTTTTTAGCCAAAGCGGCTCCAATAGCAACGGACATTCCCTGCCCTAAGGAACCAGAGGCAATACGGATTCCAGGTAAACCTTCATGGGTTGTAGGGTGGCCCTGAAGACGTGAGTCTATTAACCTAAAGGTGCTTAGTTCATCAACAGGAAAATACCCTCTTCTAGCCAAAACACTATAATAAACAGGAGAGATATGACCGTTGGAAAGGAAGAAAAGATCTTCTCCATGTCCATCCATATCAAAACCATCTTTTAGCTCCATGATTTCGTTATACAGTGCTACAAAGAATTCGGCACAACCCAATGATCCTCCTGGGTGTCCTGAATTTACTTTGTGTACCATTCTTAAAATGTCCCTTCTTACCTGGGTCACTAAATCCTGTAATTCATTATTGTTTGGCATCGTATTTAATTTATGGGGGCAAAAGTAACGGCAATCATGCTGCTATACAAGCACTAATGGATTATTTTACGAAATGTGTCCTACCAATAAACTTTATTTTTTTGTTAAGGCTTTGTGGAAATGAGTTGGCTATATTTGCGGTCTTAAAAGCAAGTATTGAAATTTACCCTTTTACAAAAAGACGATAAGAGCAAGGCAAGGGCTGGTGAGTTGATGACCGACCATGGTAAAATTGAGACTCCAATCTTTATGCCAGTAGGTACGGTGGCATCGGTAAAAGGAGTACACCAACGGGAACTAAAAGATGAAATAAACCCCGATGTTATTTTAGGAAATACCTATCATTTATATCTACGTCCTGGAACGGGTATTTTAGAACATGCTGGAGGTCTTCATAAATTTATGGGTTGGGATAGAAATATCCTGACAGACAGTGGTGGATACCAAGTTTATTCACTATCAAACAACAGAAAGATAAAGGAGGAAGGTGTAAATTTTAAATCTCATATTGATGGATCTCGTCATTTTTTTACACCTGAAAATGTGATGGAAATCCAACGGACCATAGGTGCTGACATTATTATGGCCTTTGATGAATGTACACCTTACCCTTGTGATTACAACTATGCCAAAAGATCCATGCACATGACACATAGATGGCTGGATAGATGTATGGCCCATTTGGACAAGCTCCCATTTAAATATGGGTATTCGCAAAGTTTTTTCCCCATTGTACAGGGTTCCACTTATAAAGATTTACGGAAACAATCAGCTGAATATATTGCATCAGTAGGTGCTGAAGGAAATGCTATAGGTGGACTTTCTGTGGGAGAACCAGCTGAGGAGATGTATGAAATGGCAGAAATTGTCTGCGATATTCTCCCTGAAGAGAAACCAAGATATCTGATGGGTGTTGGTACACCTATTAATATATTGGAAAATATTGCGTTGGGAGTTGATATGTTCGACTGCGTAATGCCTACCCGAAATGCGCGTAATGGAATGTTGTTCACTTCACATGGCACTATCAACATCAAAAATAAAAAATGGGAAGATGATTTTTCACCAATTGACGAGATGGGAATCACCTTTGTGGACACCGAATATTCAAAAGCCTATTTGAGGCACCTATTTGCAGCAAATGAATATTTGGGCAAACAAATTGCCACTATTCACAACCTCGGTTTTTATCTATGGTTGGTGCGTACTGCAAGAGAACGTATTTTAGCAGGGGATTTTCAGGAATGGAAGACCAAAATGGTACAACAAATGGACAAAAGATTGTAATGCTTACGATACTTGATAAATATATCCTAAAACGCTATTTGGTTACCTTCTTGGGGATGCTAATGCTCTTTGTACCCATAGGAATCATGGCCAATTTAGCGGAAAAAGTGGGTAAAATTATTGATAATGAGGCTCCTTTAAGTGAAGTAATAGTATTTTATGGCAACTTTACATTGGTTATTGGCAATCTCTTGCTTCCCATTTTTTTATTCCTATCCATTATATTTTTTACCTCAAAACTGGCCAGTAATACTGAAATTGTTGCCATACTAAGTTCAGGTGTATCTTATTGGCGGTTTTTACGGCCCTATCTTATTGGGGCAACTTTGGTAGCCATCCTTATTTTTATGATGGGGATGTTCATTGTGCCCAATGCAAGTATTGGATATAATGAGTTTGATTACAAATACTTCAAAAAGGGGAGGAAAGTACAGGTTACCAATAATATCTTCAATCAATTAAATGAGAACGATTATATCTATGTAAGTAGTTTTGATCCCAATAGAAAGAATGGTACAAATTTTACCTACGAACATTTTGGAGAAGATAAAAAACTGGATTACAAGATTTCTGCATCAAGTATTAGATGGATAGAGAAGGATAGCATCTATAGGTTGACGAATTATGTAAAAAGAAATCTAGAAAATAATGTTGAGCAAATACATACTAAAAGGCGGTTAGATACCTTGTTTACTTTTAAAATAGAAGACCTTACACCAATATCATACGTTGCGGAAACTAAAAATTTGTTTGAACTCAATGAGTTTATAGAAGATCAAAAAAGTAAGGGTGCCTCTAATATCAATGCATATGTATTGGTGAAATATAAAAGATGGGCCTTGCCCATTGCTGCTTTTGTGCTTACAATTATAGCTGTTGCCGTTTCATCTGTTAAACGTAGGGGGGGGATGGGATTAAACCTGGCCTTCGGTATTGGGGTGGCTTTTATCTACATTTTTTTTGATAAGGTATTTGGGACCTTGGCAGAACAATCTGGTTTTTCGCCGCTGTTGGCAGTATTGCTTCCCAACCTTATTTTTGGTGTTTTTGCAGTTTATTTGTTGATGAAAGCCAAACGATGATCAAAATTGAAGGGCAATCTTATCCATTAAATAGCTTGTCAAGTTTTTAGGAGTCATCTTTAAAGTTTTATATTTGTCCCCACCATATTTCTGAAATAAACTTTACATGGAATACCTCGATTTTGAACTTCCCATAAAAGAACTTGAAGACCAGCTTCAAAAATGCATGGTCATTGGCGAAGAAAGTGATGTTGACGTTAGCGAAACTTGCCAGCAGATTGAAAAGAAGTTAGGAGAGACCCGAAAGGATATCTACAAGAATTTGACCGCATGGCAACGTGTACAGCTATCAAGGCATCCCAATAGGCCATATACCATGGATTATATAAATGCCATTTGCGGAGATACTTTCTTGGAACTTCATGGAGATAGAAATGTTAAGGACGATAAGGCCATGATCGGTGGTTTAGGTAAAATTGGCGATCAAAGCTATATGTTTGTTGGCCAACAAAAGGGATATAACACTAAGACCCGTCAATATAGAAACTTTGGTATGGCCAACCCAGAGGGGTATCGGAAAGCATTGCGCCTGATGAAATCCGCAGAGAAGTTTGGAATCCCAGTAGTTTGTTTTATAGACACACCTGGTGCCTATCCCGGTATTGAAGCTGAGGAGAGAGGCCAAGGTGAGGCTATTGCACGTAACATTCTGGAAATGACCCGACTAAAAGTCCCTATTATTGTAGTGATTATAGGTGAGGGAGCCTCTGGTGGAGCTTTGGGTATTGGAGTAGGAGATAAGGTGTTGATGTTAGAGAATACTTGGTACTCTGTCATTTCTCCGGAATCATGCTCATCTATCCTTTGGAGAAGTTGGGAGTATAAAGAACAAGCGGCAGATGCGTTAAAACTTACTGCTACCGACATGAAGAAGCAAAAACTTGTTGATGAAATTGTCCGTGAGCCATTGGGAGGTGCGCATACCAATAGGGAAAAAACTTTCGAAACCGTTAAGAATAAAATTTCCAACCATTTTGAAGAGCTTAAAAAGTTATCACCAAAAGAATTGGTAAAAACTAGAATGGAAAAATATGCCGAAATGGGAGTCTTCAACGGATAATAACGGTTTTTCTAGCCCCCTCTTTTTTTATTAGATTTTTTCTTCAAACATTTTTGGGTTATTAACAACTATTTTTAGTTTTCAACATTAATTTTGTTGATGACCTGTGAACATCGAAAGATGTAAGTTTAAAGTTAACTAAAGGTTAATTACCTACATTCGCATTTATGGACAAGCCAAGCCCAATTGTTGGTCACAAAGTTGACAAGTCTACCCTTATTAATCTAGAGAGAGGTAAAATACCTCCTCAAGCTGTTGATTTAGAGGAAGTTGTGCTTGGTGCAATGATGATTGACAAGAAGGGTGTAGATGAAGTAATAGATATCCTACATCCAGATGCTTTCTATAAAGATGCCCATAGGTTTATTTATGAAGCGATTTTCAAATTGTTCGAATCATCTGAACCTGTTGATTTATTAACCGTTTCTGCCCAATTAAAGAAAGATGGAAAGCTGGAAGCGGTAGGTGGGGACTTTTACCTCATTAAATTGACGCAAAAGGTAGCATCTTCTGCCCATATTGAGTTTCATGCCCGAATTATTCTTCAAAAGTTCATTCAAAGAAGTTTGATCAAGATTTCCAGTGAAATTATTGAAGATGCCTATAGTGATTCCAAGGATGTTTTTGACCTTTTGGACAATGCAGAAGCAAAATTGTACGAAGTAACCCAAGGAAATTTAAAACGTTCTGCAGAAACTGCATTGGATTTAGTCATTCAGGCCAAAAAGAAGATTGAAGAGATTTCCAATAAGGAAGGTATGAGCGGAATCCCTTCTGGGTTTGATAAATTGGATAAACTGACATCGGGTTGGCAACCCAGTGATTTGATTATTGTGGCGGCAAGACCGGGTATGGGTAAAACCGCATTAACGCTTTCTATGGCAAGAAATATTGCCGTAAATTCTGAGATTCCAGTGGCATTCTTCTCTTTGGAGATGTCTTCGGTACAGTTGATTACCCGTTTGATTTCATCCGAAACGGGATTGTCTTCAGAAAAACTGAGAACGGGTAGATTGGAAAAGCATGAGTGGGAGCAGCTCAATGTAAAGGTAAAAGCTTTGGAAAAAGCTCCCTTGTTCATTGATGATACTCCTTCATTGTCAATTTTTGACCTACGTGCAAAAGCAAGAAGATTGGCATCCCAACATGGCATAAAACTCATAGTTATTGATTATTTGCAGTTGATGACGGCAGGGGGTAGTCAAAAAGGAGGTAACCGTGAGCAGGAAATTTCTACAATATCTAGAAACTTAAAAGCACTGGCCAAAGAACTTAGTGTTCCCGTAATTGCACTTTCCCAGTTGTCTAGGGCAGTAGAAACAAGGGGAGGTAGTAAGCGCCCTATCCTTTCAGATTTAAGGGAATCTGGAGCTATTGAGCAAGATGCGGATATTGTTTCATTTATTTATCGCCCTGAATACTACAAGATTGACGAGTGGGATGACGAAGAACGTACCCCAACACAAGGTCAGGCGGAATTTATTGTTGCAAAACACCGTAATGGTGGATTAGAGAATATTAGGTTAAAGTTTGTGGGTGCATTAGGTAAATTTGATAACTTGGATGACTTTGATTCCCCATTCGAATTCCAATCTAAGATGAATGCGGATGAAGAGAACCCCTTTGCAACACCAAATCTTCCGAGTACAGATGAAGCTTTTGGTAGCGCAATGAACAGTGACGATGACCCAGATAATGACGTACCCTTCTAAAAAAATAGTACCTGAGTCACCTCGAGCGCAGTCGAGAGGTCTTTTTCTTTTCTTTTTTCTTTTCTTTTTTTTAAAATCAACAGCCTCCGTTATCCTGATTCCCATGGATGCAGAAAGTCAGGAAAACCATTTAAAAGCTTACGGTATTACCTATTGGGTATTGAACAAACAGCAAAAAGTACAATGGTTGTTGAATTATAGAGGTGGTTCATTTTTATTACCTGATGGTGAATCCATCCAAAAGGAATGCCAAATCAGGGGAGTTTCCTTTGAGGTACTTTCAGATGCCCAAGCGGCATCTATTTTAGACGAAATTAGTAGTCCTTCCCAAAATCAAGAAGCTGTAATATTAGAAAAAGCACCTAAGATAGCAGTGTATTCCCCAAAGGGAAACCAGCCTTGGGACGATGCAGTGACCATGGTGTTGACCTACGCTGAAATTCCGTATGTAACCATTTATGATGAAGAGGTTCTGGACGATAAATTGGCACTTTATGATTGGTTGCACTTGCATCATGAAGATTTCACTGGGCAGTATGGTAAGTTTTATGGAGCCTATAGAGCGGCACCTTGGTATATAGAGGCAAAAGCCGAAGCTGAAGCATTAGCTGAAAAACTTGGGTTTAGCAAAGTTTCTGATGAAAAGAGGGCAGTGGCCTTAAAAATAAGGAATTATGTTATTGGTGGTGGTTTTATGTTTGCGATGTGCTCAGCTACAGATAGTTTTGATATAGCCTTGGCTTCTGAAGGGGTGGATATTTGTGAACCCATGTTTGACGGAGACCCATCGGATGCGAATTATCAAAATAAACTGGATTTTAGCAGAACGTTTGCATTTACCAATTTTATTTTGGAGCGTAATCCACTGCGGTATGAGTTTTCGTCCATTGACATGACCAATAAAAGGAGGAATGTGCTCAAAGAATCTGATTATTTCTCCTTAATGGAATTCTCGGCCAAATGGGATCCCGTACCCACAATGTTGACCCAAAACCATACAGCCTTGGTGAAAGGTTTTATGGGGCAGACAACTGCTTTTACTAGAACAGAGGTAAAGCCCACAGTTATGGTTCTTGGTGAGAATAAATTGAACAGTGAAGCTCGATACATTCACGGAATAAAAGGAAAGGGTTTTTTTACTTTTTATGGCGGGCACGACCCTGAAGATTACCAGCACAGGGTAGGAGATCCAAAAACTGAGTTGGAGTTGCATCCCACTTCTCCGGGTTATCGATTGATTCTAAACAATGTATTGTTTCCAGCTGCCCGAAAAAAGAAGCAGAAAACTTAAATTCGGGTTAGTTGGGTAATAATTTCTTCATGTTCAGGGAATTTGGTAACCAGTTCTTTTCTTTTTGGTAGCACAAAATCCTCAAAATCAAACCCTGGAGACACAGTGCATCCAACAAATGAATAGCTATAAGGGTTTGTGGTCTTAGCTGCGAACCAATAACCACCCGGAACCACAAATTGAGGAATTTCACCTTCTGAAAAATTGTTTCCTATTATATGTTCATAATATTCACCAGCATCTGTAATCACATGTAATTTTAAAGGAGAGCCACTGTAAAAGTGCCAGACTTCATCTTGGTTTATTTTATGAAAAGCAGAAAACGTATCAGAAGTCAACAAATAATAAATGCACGTGGAATGGTTTCTGTCTCCATTATAATTTTCTGATAAAGCCTGCTGTTTGATTTTATCGGTACTTCGATAGGTTTCTTTAAAATAACCTCCCTCTGGGTGAGGAGCCAGGCTGAATTTTTTAACAAGAAAATTTATTTCGTTCATAATACCTTTTCCAGAATACGTTCCACTCCAAAATCATCATTGCTCAGAGTTTCAAACTTTGCCACTTCTTTTACATTAGGGTGGGCGTTGGCCATGGCATAACTATAATTGGATAGTTGTAACATTTCCAAGTCATTGTTATAATCGCCAAAAACCATTATTTCATCTGAAGTAATGTTATGTGCTTGCATTAATTTTTCCAAGGCATATCCTTTATGCGCATTTTTATGGGATACATCCACCCAATTTGAACCTGATACTTTAACCTTTAAGGAGTTTTCCAAATGTTTTACGGCTGGATAGATGTGTTCTTCGGAACTTTCAAAATGATATATGGCAACTTTTAAGACTTCATCTTCTACCTCTGTTTGGTTATCTACAATTTTAAATTCTGTGTAATATTCCCGCAACATTTCTAAAAACGCATTAGAGTTGCCATTCACATACGCATTGTCCTTGCTGCAAAGGACTGGGTGGGCATGAGGAACACGGCTGATTGAAGAAAGAATGGAGGTTATACTTTTTTTGGCTATAGGTGTGGTTAGCAATACTTGTTCCTTCTGTTTAATGTAAGCTCCATTTTCAGCTACAAATATGACATCATTTTTAATAGGCTCTAGTTTGTCTGCCATACTGTGATATTGTCTCCCACTTGCGGCAACAAACTGTATGTTTTTATCCCTGAGTGCCTCAAAAATTTCAAAGAATCGATTGCTTACCTCATGGTTGGAATTTAATAAGGTTCCATCCATATCTGAAACAACCATTTTTATTTTTGAAAAGTCCATAGTCAATTTTTAAAGTTGCAAAGGTATGGGTTGATTGGGGAATGATGTAAAGTTTATATTATTTTCACCAATTATGAAATATTACCAGTCAGAAATAACACTCAAGCAATATACTAGAGGATTTCATTTGATAACGGAAATTGTTGTTGATGCCTTTCCGGAGATACGAAAAATAGATGTTGGAATGCTACAGGTATTTATAAAGCATACTTCAGCAGGTTTGACTATAAATGAAAATGCTGACCCAACCGTTCGTGTTGATTTTGAGAGTCACTTCAATCAGATGGTTCCTGAGAACGCCCCTTATTACATTCATACCTATGAAGGGGCGGATGATATGCCGGCACATATAAAGACTTCTTTGTTAGGAAGCTCGGTTCAAGTTCCTATAACCAAAGGGAAGTTGAATCTAGGAATCTGGCAAGGAATTTATCTTTGTGAACATCGGAACTATGCGTCTGGAAGAAAATTGGTGCTCACGGCTTTTGGCAACTGATTTTAAACTGCAGATTATTTGAATAATTTTTTCCCAACTTTTTTTGCCCATAGTTTATACATTTTTTTAGATGGATGAAGGCCGTCGGATGTGATTAATGAAGTATTTACAGCAGCATTTCTTGATATTTGGGTTATTTCAATAAACGGTACTTCGTGCTTTTTGGATTCTTTTTTAATTATAGCGTTATATGCCCCCAATTCTTTAACAATTTTCTTTTTATTCTTAAAACGGGCAAACGGAGTTACGCTCCAATCGGGAATAGAAAGTACAAATACATTTTTTGGATTGCCTTTTGCTAAGTCAATACTCTTATTTAAAAGTATTAGAAATTCTTTTTTAAATATTTGAATGTCCTTTCCTTGATATTGATTGTTTACACCAATAAGAAGGGTTACCAGGTCATAATTGGGTTTCGGTTGTTCAGCCTCAATGGCTTCCAGTAAATTAGTGGTGGTCCAACCGGCTTTGGCAATAATTTTTGGGAATTGTATTGGAAAGTTTTTTTTTCTTGATAGGTAAACAAGTTGTAGTGGCCAACTGTTTATTTTGGATTCTCCTGTACCTACCGTATAGCTATCGCCCAAGGCTAGGAAAGAAACGCCATTATCTTGACCAAGGGAAATTGCCGTTATAAAACTAACAAGCGAAAAGATTAAAAGGCGTTTAGACATTTCATACATATTTATATGTCTTAAAATACAAAAATCCCGCTCAACTGAGCGGGATTTTAATAAGCGGGGTAAGTTTATATTGAATCTTATTTTACTCTTTCAACTATTGCTTTGAAAGCATCCGGATGGTTCATTGCCAAATCGGCCAAAACTTTTCTGTTAAGCTCTATACCGTTGGATTTTACCTTGCCCATGAATTGAGAGTAAGACATTCCGTGGATTCTGGCTCCTGCATTGATACGGGTAATCCAAAGTGCTCGGAAATTACGTTTTTTGTTTCTTCTATCACGGTATGCATAAAGCATTGCTTTTTCAACCGCATTTTTGGCTACTGTCCAGACGTTTTTACGTCTTCCAAAGTAACCTTTGGCTTGCTTCATCACCTTTTTTCTACGGGCTCTAGAAGCAACTGAATTTACTGATCTTGGCATAATGTTTCATTTTTTTGTAGCAGGCGGTCAATTTTTGACACTTTTAAAAGCCTGACTCCATGGTTAATAATTAATGTACCGTTGTTGAACAATTATTTTAAACGTAATTGCTCTTTAATACTGTTGACGTCAGACTCATGTACTAGGGTAGAGTGCGTCAACTTAAGCTTACGCTTTTTAGATTTCTTGGTCAAAATATGACTCTTGAAAGCGTGCTTTCTTTTGATTTTACCAGAACCGGTAAGCTTAAAACGCTTTTTAGCACTGGATTTTGTTTTCATTTTAGGCATTTTCTCCTCTTTATATATTACCGCTGAAATACATTCAGCATCCCGCTTTAATTATTTTTTTGTTTTTGGAGCAATGAACATAGTCATTCGTTTGCCCTCTAATTTTGGCATTTGTTCCACCTTTCCCAATTCTTCCAATTCCTGCGCCAATTTTAATAACAATATTTCACCTTGGTCTTTATAAACGATGGAACGTCCTTTAAAAAAGACGTAGGCTTTTAATTTTGCACCATCTTTTAAGAATTTTTCAGCATGCCGCTTCTTAAATTCATAATCATGGTCATCAGTTTGCGGACCAAAACGAATTTCCTTTACAATTACTTTAGTGGCCTTGGCCTTCATGGCCTTGTCACGTTTTTTCTGTTCGTAAAGGAACTTCTTGTAGTCTATAATTTTACAGACCGGTGGATTTGCTTTTGGTGAAATTTCCACCAAATCCAATTCCAATTCCTTGGACTTCGCCATTGCCTTGGCAATGGGGTACACTCCTATTTCTACATTGTCCCCAACAAGTCTTACCTCAGGGGCTGTAATATTTTCATTGATTTTGTGAGGGTTTTTATTTTCCCTCCTAGGTTGGGGCCTAAATCTTCTTCGTATTGCTATGACGTATACTTTTTAATTAAACTAAATTTTTAGAACGACTTTAAGGTACTATTTATTTCAGTAGATACCAAGTCAGAAAACTTACTTATGCTGATGCTTCCAAAATCTTCACCCCCATGTCGTCTTACGGAAATGGTTTGGGCTTCTTCTTCTTGCTCACCAACAATGAGCATGAATGGGATTTTTTTAAGCTCAGCTTCACGGATTTTCTTCCCTACCGTCTCATTCCTGTCATCAATGAGCGCGCGAATTTCGTGATTTTCCAACGAATTCAAAACTTTTTCAGCATATTTTTCATGTTTCTCGCTGACGGGCAGTACAATAGCTTGGGTCGGAATCAGCCACAACGGGAAGTTTCCGCCTGTGTGCTCCAGTAGTAAGGCCACAAAACGTTCCATGCTACCAAAAGGTGCACGATGTATCATAATGGGTCTGTGAAGGTCATTGTCACTTCCTTTATAGGTAAGATCAAAGCGTTCAGGTAAATTATAATCTACCTGAATAGTGCCCAATTGCCATTGTCTGCCAAGGGCATCTTTTACCATGAAATCCAATTTTGGTCCGTAAAAAGCAGCTTCGCCACTTTCAATTTCAAAATTGAGTCCTTTTTCTTCCGCAGCATTGATGATGGCCTGCTCCGCTTTTTCCCAATTATCGGCATCGCCAATATATTTTTCTGGCTTTTCCATATCACGAACGGAAACTTGCGCTGTAAAATTTTCAAAACCCAATGAACCCAATACATATAATGATAGGTCGATGACCTTTTTGAATTCATCATTCAACTGGTTTGGTGTACAAAAAATATGTGCATCGTCCTGGGTGAAGCCTCTAACTCTTGTAAGTCCGTGTAGTTCCCCACTTTGTTCATACCTATATACAGTACCAAATTCAGCATATCGTTTTGGAAGATCTTTATAACTAAATGGACTACTATTATATATTTCACAATGGTGAGGGCAGTTCATGGGCTTCAACAAAAATTCCTCATCATCCTTTGGAGTATGTATGGGTTGAAAACTATCCTCGCCATATTTTGCATAATGACCAGAGGTAACATAAAGCTCTTTTTGACCTATATGGGGTGTCACCACCATTTCATAGCCCGCTTTTTTCTGAGCCTTTTTTAGAAATTGTTCCAAGCGTTCACGAAGTGCGGCACCTTTGGGAAGCCACAATGGCAAACCTTGCCCCACCTTTTTTGAAAAAGTGAACAATTCCAATTCCTTTCCAAGTTTTCTGTGATCCCTTTTTTTGGCCTCCTCCAAAAGTTCAAGATATTCGGTAAGCTCTTTCTGTTTTGGAAAAGAAATTCCATAAACACGGGTTAACTGCTTGTTGTTCTCATCGCCTCGCCAATAAGCACCCGCAACACTTAATATTTTAACGGCCTTAACTATTCCAGTATTTGGAATATGGCCACCGCGGCATAAATCGGTAAAGGAACTATGATCACAAAAAGTGATTGTACCATCTTCAAGGTTTTCAATAAGTTCTACCTTGTATTCATTGCCTTGGTCTTTATAGAGCGCAAGAGCTTCAGCTTTGGTAACGCTTCGCATTTTATAATCATGCTTGCCTCTTGCTATTTCCAATACTTTCTTTTCAATGGCAGGAAAATCTTTTTCAGAAATAGATTGTTCTCCAAAATCCACATCATAATAAAACCCATTTTCAATAGCCGGGCCTATGGTCAATTTTATTCCAGGATATAATTCTTCCAAAGCTTGGGCAACAATGTGCGATGTTGAATGCCAGAATGCTTTTTTTCCATCTTTGTCTTTCCAAGTATACAATACCAAACTGCCGTCTTCGGTTAAAGGGGTCGTGCTTTCAACGGTGACACCGTTAAATGAGGCCGAAATAACATTCCGCGCCAATCCTTCGCTAATTCCCTTTGCAACCTCCATTGGAGTGACACCATTTTGATGCTCCTTGATACTCCCGTCTGGTAATGTGATTTTAATCATTCCCTTTTTATATGATAATAAGGAGGCAAAGATAACATCTTGCCTTAACGCACACAATATAGTTTGGTCTGATTTATTTTAGGAACATTATAGTGTGAAATCGAATTAAATTATAAAGCTGAAATAGTGTATATCTTTGATAGATAAGAAAAAGCTTAGCGAACTTATAATTGACAAGAAAATCATGAACAGAATCCTTCTAATACTTTTCAGTATAAGTTGCACCCATTGTTTTTCCCAAGAAAAAGATGGAATAACATGGTGGAGCCCGATAAATGATAGTAAGCATGTTATTGAAGGTCAAGCTTGGCCTAATGGAGTTGCGGAGTATTATTCCCGTCTCCCTGAACGAGTTGCGAATACACTTAGTAAGGGTGTTTACAATTTGGGAAGGCAATCCGCTGGACTTATGATAAGGTTTAATACAAATAGTGCTAAGATTACTGTGAGGTACACAGTAAGTAGGAAGGGTGGTTTTGGCATGAATCATATGCCAGCTACAGGTGTTAGTGGTGTTGATCTTTATACTTTTGATGAGCATGGAAAAGAAATATGGTGTGCTGCTGAAAGGAAGTTTTCAGATACTATAATATATGATTATAAGAATTTGGGAGCTACAAAAACATTTAGGGAGTACAGATTATATCTTCCTTTATATAATCAGATAACACATCTTGAAGTAGGGGTGGAATCAAAATCCGATTTTGATTTTTTGCCAGTTCGAGAGAAAAAGCCTATTGTAGTGTACGGAACATCCATAACGCAAGGTGCTTGTGCTTCCAGGCCTGGGATGGCATGGACCGCTCAATTGGGCAGGGCATTGGATTTACCTTTGATAAACCTTGGCTTCAGTGGTTCAGGTCGTTTGGAGCTGCCCATGATAGATCTTATTGCTGAGATAGATGCTAAAGTATACATCTTGGACTGTATGCCAAACCTTACACAGGTTACATGGGAAAATCTTGGTATTGAAAATGAGGGAGCTTTTAAGGAGCGTGTTTTGAAAGCGGTAAATCGATTAAGGTCTAAAAAAGGAAGTATACCTATACTTCTAGTAGAGCATGCCGGGTATTCTGATGAATATGTTAGTGGTTCGCAAAAAGACCGTTTTCAAAAAGTGAATAAACTTCAGTACCAAGTTTATGTTCAATTAAAAAGACAAGGGGTTGAAAACCTTCATTACATGAAAAAGGAAGAAATTGGTTTAAAAATGGATGATACTGTAGATGGGGTTCATCCAACTGATTTGGGAATGTGGCATTATGCCCAAGCTTATGTAAGTAAACTACAAAGCCTTCTTAAATAGTCAAACTAAAGTTGATGTCTAAGGAATTAGCTATTCGGATAAGTCAATATTTAATTACCACTTGAATAAATTAAAGTTTTTTTAGGAGCAAACCTTTATGAAACACCCTGTTTTAAAGGGGTTTATAGAGTGGGGTTGAAATTCTTTAAAAAAAGTTTGGGAATAGTTTGGTCAAAAGAAAAAAAGGGTTCTATATTTGCACCCGCTTAGCTGATGAGGCTGGGTGTTGAAGGGGGGGGATTGCGAGGGTTGTTTGACCTGGTTTTTTTCTCACTTTGTAAGATTGAGAAGTTCATTTGACATATTGTATAGACAGCGTAAAAGAGAA
>NZ_OBEH01000006.1 GCF_900215465.1 Flagellimonas pacifica | reverse complement strand
TTGCACGGCCTCCCTTGTGTTCTTCGGAAAATCAGCATCCGCCCTGAGCTGCCATATCGTCTCTTGGGAACCCTTGAGGAACACTTGGTCCAGATTGGCCTCCAACTGGAAAGCATCGATAAGTTCGGTGGCCAAGGATGCCGCCATTTCCCAGTTTTCCACATACAGGTACATCCTGGCCAAAAAGGCCTTGGCCACGAATGCATCGGGCAATGCCCGAGCAGGGGAAGCAACATCAATCCCTTCCAACAGCACAACGGACTCCTTAAGGTCTGTTATGATATTTTCATATACCTCTGACCGGGGCATTCGGGATACCGTATTGTTCTCCCTGTAATCCGTTGTCTTGATATAGGGAACATCCCCATAAAGGGACACCAACAAACTGTGTATGTAGGCCCTGACAAACAGGGCCTGCCCCTTGAACACCTTCTTTTCATCAGGGGTCAATCCATCTGAAGTTCCCACTCCCTTCACAATGTCATTGGCCCCATAAATAAGGTGGTAGGCCTGCTTCCACCAATCCAAGATGACCGTGTTGGCAGATAGCACACTATGCTGGAACAATTGGGCATAATCCGCATTGAACCCATAATAATCCAGTTCATCACTATAAATGCCCAACACAGGGGTCAGGCCATAGGTACCGGAGACCATGCCCCCTTCGCGCATATCGTAATACAGGTTCGCCAAGGCCGATTCCACGGTGGCGGAATCATTGAACACGGTCTCGGATATCAGTATGTTCTTGGGAGTCTCCACTTCCACAAAATCCGAGCACCCCATCAATAGAAGTAACATCGCTAAAAGAATGGGGCATTGCCTCAATGGTCTGCATCTTAAAAGTAGGGCCAAAAAGGCCGGCTTTCGATTTGTACTGTTCTTTACTTTTTTCATCATTTTTTTATTTGGATTAAAAACTGATCTGGAGGCCCAAAGTGAGCTGTCTCAAAGGGGGCAAACGGGTATTGTTGGGCCGTTCGGGATCCGGCCCGGTATAATCGGTCAAGGTCCAAAGGTTCTGCCCCTGTAGGTATACATTGATGTCCAACCCATTGTCAAATGTGGGGACCTTATAATTGAGGGAAACGTTCCTGAGCCGGATAAAGGAAGCATCCGAAACGGCCGCATTGCTCCTTTGTTGGTACGTACCTTGGTCCTCGACCGTGGTAAATCCACTGGAGGCCCTTTGAATTGGGTTATTGTCACCTGGCTCCCGCCATCGGTCGAACAGTTCCACCGGGACATTGCCCTTGAACCCCGGGGTTGCGGCAAACCTAAGGGTGTTGTAGGCCTTTTGTTTTTTGAACTGGAAAAAGACATCCAAGGTCAGATTCCCCAAGCTAACTGAATTGCCCAGACCTCCATAAAATTTGGGTGCCAGGTCCTCAATCCATTCCAGATCTCCCGAACTACTGATATCCCCGTCCCCATCATAGTCCTCGAACCTGTAGATACCGGTCTCTGGATCCACACCCAAGGCATGGTACAACTTGACGATGGTCAGGGGCTGTCCGATGATGTAGCGGTTGGAAAAGGTGGACGATTCCAGTCCATCAAAGGCCACCAGTTTGTTCTTGGGTACGGTAAGGTTGAAGTTTGTGGCCCACTGGAATCCCTTTGACCGCACATTGACCGAACGCAGGTCCACCTCTAGACCGGAGTTCTCCACAACGGCATCAAAATTTCCTGTCAGTTCCGAGAACCCCGTGGTGGCCGCCAAGGGAATGCCCACGAGTTGGTTGGAAGATCGGTTCCGGTACCATGAGGTATTGATCAGCAATCGGTCGTTGAAAAACCCCAATTCCAGGGCAGCTTCCAGTTTTCGGTTGGACTCCCAACCAAACTGTGGGTTAAAAATGCCCGTGGGTTCCAAGATCGTGGTTCCGTCATATTCATCCCCGGAAACACTATAGGTATCCAAAAATCGATAGTCACCAATATTATCGCTTCCGGTGGTACCATAACTGGCCCGCAACTTCCCAAAGCTCAAAAGGGATTCTTCACCAAAAATGGGTTCTTCGGAAAAGATCCATGCCAGTCCAACAGCACCAAAATTTCCAAACTGTTTCCCGGGACCAAATCGGGAAGATCCATCCCTACGACCGGTCAGGTTCAGGATATACCTGTCCAACAGCTTCAAATTGATACGCCCAAAGACGGCACCATATTTATATTCCCCATCCACATCTGAAATGATCTCCAAGGTCTCGGCAGCGGCAAGGTTATGGATCAATCCGTTATTGGGAAATCCCCTTCCCCTGACCACTGTTTGTTGCGTGGTTTCCTCTTGGAAGGTCATTCCCAACAGCACATCGAGGGAAAACTTGTTCCATTGGTTCTTCCAGTTCAATTGTGGCTCAACGATCCACGAATTCCTTTGGGAGGCATTGGTGGTCAGGTTGGAATAGTTTTGGGGCGTAAGGCCAAAACTGGGATTTCTGGCCGAGCTTGGCATGGCGCGATGGGTATCCAATCGGTAATTGGTAAAGCCCATACTGGATCTCAGTTCCAAGTTCGGCCTGATCTTGTACGAGACAAGGGCATTTGATATCAGGGTATTGGACACAGCCCCAAATTTCTCCTCCAATGCGGCATAGGGGTTGTCCCACGAATTGTTCTCCCAGTTCAGATTGCCCTCTCCGTCATAGGGTGCCGGGGCATTGGGTTCCAACGAATAGGCCTTGCCGGTAAAGTCAGCTCCCGGCAACTTATTGTCCTCATGGGCATAACTGGTGGAAAAGTTGACCTTGAACCTTCCATTTTCAGACCGGTGGCCAATATTGCTATGGATATTGGCCTTCCCATACTTGGCATCTCCTGGAAACACCGTGGTCTCCTTTTGATAGGAACCACTGACCAAAAACTGGGTCTGTCCACTTCCTCCTGAGACCGATAGCTGGGCATTGTTCCGGTACGCCGTGCCACCGATAAGTTCTTGCTGCCAATCGGTATAGCGATTGTTGTCCCATGATTTGATATCGGGCCAGAAAAAATCAAGCGCGGGATTCTCCAACAGGTCTGCAAGTCCGTCATTTGCAATGCCCTCCCTACGGATCTCCAAATACTGCTGGGTATCCATCAAATTCAAAAAATGGGACACCCGGCCCAAGGAGGTGCTCAAATGGGCATCGAAGCGTGTTTTACCCGACCTGCCCTTTTTGGTGGTAATGAGCACCACACCATTGGCCGCCCGAGATCCATATATGGCAGTGGCATCGGCATCCTTCAACACCTCAATGCTTTCAATATCATTGGGATTGATGGCATTGAGCGGACTGATACCTCCACCGATGATCTCACTGGAGACCCTTGATGCTACCAAGGATTGGGAACCAAAGGGAACCCCGTCCACAATAAACAAGGGATCCGAAACCCCGTTGATAAAATTTCTTCCCCTGACCTCAATCTCGTAACCGCCTCCCGGCACACCAGTGGTCTGCACAATGTTCACTCCGGACAAATGCCCCTGAATGGCCGCCAAAGGATTACCCACGGGCTGTTTTTCCATGGTCTTGGCCTTGATAGTGGCAATATTGCCGGTACGTTCCTTTTCCGAAACGGTATAATAGCCTGCATTAAGCACCACTTCATCCAATTGGGTCACCTCCTCTTCCAATTGTATGTTTATTTGTTTTCGACCAGAAACGGGAACGGTTTGGGTCTTATAGCCCAAGGCCGAAAAAATAAGGTTGTCATCGGTATTGGCCTGAATACGGAAAGAACCGTCCAAATCGGTAATGGCCCCCCGCTTCGATGATGCCACTTGTACGGTTACCCCCATTAGAGGTTCTCCCTCCGTATCAGTTACAACACCCATAATTGAGGATTGAAACGTTCCATGACAGAGCATGACAGTATCCTTTGTTGGAGTACTTGCTAAGACCATTTCGGTGAGCCAAGGTGAAAACAATACATAAAAAACTAAGTACAGGGATATCCTGTAAGTACAAATCGGTAATTTCTTCATAACTTTAAAAGGTTTGATTATTATTTGTAATTGATCGGACTGCCCTCCATGTACCTGCAAGTGTTTGGAGGGTTTTGTGTGTTCCCTAAGGCAAATGGCCTAGGGCATGGGTCTGGACAAAGGCCATCCTGTCCAAGGTTTTACCCCTTGGAAATAGGATTCCTTAAAAGTTTGTGGCTATGGTTTTGTGCTAGGGCCGGTTGCCCAAAAATGGAGTTCGTCAGTTATGGGACAAAAGGATATCGTAAACCGGAAAAATGCAACGTATATCCCATAACTATAGCCTAGGGCTGATCAAATAGGGTTCTTGGGCTTTTTCTTAAAGAGGATATCAAATACTGTTTGTCCTGTCCCAAAAATGGAACAGACCAGTGTTGTAACCCTTAATAAAAAATAAAACCCAATGTTTCCCATAACCCTATTGGTTGGGCGATGCCCCGAAAAAGACAAAAAGAAACCTTCCGCTAAGAAAAAGTTGGGCATGGAACTCAACTTACTGGTTTGGGGTACTGGTATACCTTGCAACAATAAGAGAGCCCACGCCCGGGTCGTGAGCCATCTGCTTATTGTCTCGCTGCAAAAAATTACCAGTTTTCAAACCAAGACTCCAAGCGAAAGCTTCAAATGTTTTTAAACGAAGAATCGCAAATGTATGTATTCGATTTCAAATATAATGAAATATAAAAATGTAATCCAAATGGCCTACGTTTTTTTTCTACAATAAACAAAAATTGCAATATGGCCAAACTGAAACCCGAGGATATTGCGCTGAACAATAAAATTGCAATTAGAATCAAGGAATTGCGGACAAAAGTTGATTCCAATCAAAAACGTTTTGCAGAAAATAACGATTTAGAGAGGCAAACGTTAAATAGGTGGGAAAGTATAAATGATAAAAGAGGGGTTTCTGTCCATACCATTAATAGATTTTGTAAAATTCTTGATATCAGCTTAAAAGATTTTTTTGATTCCGATTCTTTTAAAAATCTCTGATTCCCCAATCTTAGATTCAAACCATCTTCTTAGAGCGTTCAAGTAATATATTTTCCTTAGCATTACAATTTAAAACATGGAACACGTAATAATTTTTTAGAAAATTCTTACATTTAGTTCTGATTCCCCCCAAAAACTTTTATTGAACAAGAAGTATGCGATGCTGAACGCATAACATAAAAACTTTAGCATAGCCAATCAAATTAGCGGTATATGCGAGGGGAAATCATGTATATAAGTAAGTTGTGCAATATTTCAAAAATAATCGGCCTATTAAGTGATTGAAGGTAAAATATTATGAATCTAAAAAAAGTACTAGAGAAAGGATATTTGCCTAAAGAATTACCACCACCATTCAATTCACAATCTTTTGCAAATAAAAATAGATACATCAGCGCAAAATGGGGCAAAATTATTGCTTCCGAAAAATTACAAAAACTTGGTGAAAGTAGGTCTATGGCAAAAAAAAGATTTCAAGATGAATATGGAAAATACAACAGTTCTCAGTTAGCAATTTTCAGTTTAGCTAAAGGAATTTATTCGCGAAGAAAATTAGGCATCCCGAACCCAAAACAATTTTCTGATTTATCTAAAGCAGTAATTGATAATTGGAGTTTATTGAGAAGCACATATAAACTTAGTGTGTACTCAGAAAGCACACCCGTTGAAGCTAGGGCCAGAAGAGCAGTCAGAACTAAAAGTACTTCTTGGAACAATTTTAAATTTCAATTAATTGAAAAATCGTTTGACAAGAAAATTCAATTAACCCTTGACATTTCTCAGTTTTACCCAACTATATATACCCATTCAATTCCTTGGGCAATTTTAGGTAAAGAAAAAGCAAAGAGATTATTTAAAATTGCTATTTCAGACCAAACCAGATGGCAGAATCTTTTAAGAACAAATAGAGATGCAAAAATTTACAAATCAGCAGATTTAATAGATACACTAGTTCGTAATTGCAATGACAGGCAAAGTGTGGGTTTATGTATAGGTCCTGACACTTCTCTCATTTTGGCAGAAGTAATCGGGAATAGAATAGATGAAGAAATTGAAAAAAGATTAAACTCCATTCCACATACAGGAACAAGATACTATGATGATTACTACTTTTATTTAAATAGTCGAAATGAAGCTGAAAATGCTTTAAAAATAATCCAACATGTGTTATACGAATTCCAACTAGAAACAAATGAAAATAAAGTAGGAATTAATAAGCTACCTTTTAAATATATTGAAGACTGGTCAGAGCAGTTTGATAGATTTAATTTTGATGTAGTCGACAAATACGAATTAAGAAATTTTTTCTCCATTTTACATAATGCAATATCAAATTACCCCAAAAACTCTTCTTGGATAATTGGCTATGCCTTAAAACAATTTCAATTAGGCGACACAGTAATTGAAAAAGAAAATTGGGATTTCTTTTTATCATTTATTCTGCAAACATTGCTCATCGATTCAAGTACAATTGATGTCATTTTTGAAATAATATTTATATATAAAATTTATCTGGATAATAAATCAAAGCAAAAAATTAAACACGTATTAATTTCAATAATCAAAGAGCATCTAATATTAAATCATTCTTTTGAAGTTTCTTGGTCGTTATGGATGTTAATTACATTTAGGATAAATTGTCCTAAAAAACTTGTAGAAGCTATTTTAGAAAGCAAAGATTCCATTTCCAAATTATTATGCCTTCATTTAATTGAAGAAACTCTTTATGATGGCAGAAAACCAAATGTAAAGAAACTTAAAGAAGAAATTAAAAACTCAAGTTCATTCGGAGAGAATTGGCTTTTGATATATGAAACCATAGCAAAAAAGTGGATTGAATATGATGATGTGGATGATGTTTTGGACAATGATTATTTTGGCTTAATGCTTAATTATGATGTTTCATTCTACAATATAGATAGACAAATTCGTCCCAAAGTATCAATGGAATATGATTTTTTTAAAGGCTTTAATATGATAGAAGTAGAATATGATGAAGGAGAAGAGGAATGGTATTAAAAGCAATGCCATTAATAATTTTGCTTGTTCTCGCCTACTTCTGAAAATCCACGTGGATTTTCAGTTTGGTGTGTATTTGCAAAGTTAACTGCTAAGCCATGCAACGAAAACATAGCCGTTAGCCGTAATAATAATTCAGATACACAAAAAATGACAATTAGATTTAAAAATATAACTCCTAGAAATTACATACATCTGATAATATTAACTATTCTATTGTTGTTCAACAGTAGAACTGGATATTGTCATAAAATCGACCTCCATATATGGATAGCTCAACAAGTAATAAATGACCTAGAAGATGATGGAAAACTATCCTTTATACTGGACGGAAAAACCATTAATATTCCAGTTGATCCTGAAATAGTAAACGCTATTCTAGCAAATAAACAGTACTACTTACAAGGTAATATCGGACCTGACGCTGTACCGGGCATATATTCTGGTCAAATGACGATCCATCCAGGGAGCACAAATGGAGGTTGGGGTACCGGAGATTGGTTAGCTCATATATTAGAAAGTGCTCAGACACCAAAAGAAAAAGCATTCGCCTATGGATTTTTCGGCCATGCCGCTTCAGATGTATTTGCACATACATATGTGAATCAATATTCAGGTGATTGTTTTTCCTTATTGGATGACGAAACCAATGTAGAACAACGACATTTCCTTCTTGAAGGTTATTTATCTGAGCACATGCCTCTAATGACAGATTATAATGGAACCCCATTAGGAAAACCTTATCAAAGCACGTTAGTTGACGGCAATCCTGCTATACCTGCTGACTTTCTTTGGCGAACTTTCATTGAGAATAAATCTGCTCGAGATCAGTTCGGTCAAAACGGCTCTCCCCATTTTGGAGCGGTTTACAATCTTTATCAAACCCTTGGCGATATAGCTGGAGAAGATGGGCCATTAGAAAAACTTCACTTACTTGCTGAGCAGCTTTTGGCTTTATATTTCTTTGATCTAGACTTGAGCAAAGAAGAATTAAAAGAAATAAATAAGGTACGGCAGAAATTCCATGACTTAACTAACGGAGCAATTGATGAGGCTCAGAAATTAGAAAAGCTAGCAAAGACCTCAGCGTTAAAAATATTCAAGAACGAAAATGAAAGAATTAATAAACACCTTGAGGAGGCGCAGAAAATACTAGGCACTTTGGAACATTTTCAAAACGAAAAGCACAAGGCTGAGCAAGAGGTATTAAGAGCCTCAGAAAAACTCAAAGGAATTGAGGCTAATATCTGTAGAGATGTTACCGATCGAATATGTGAAGAAATAGGACCTTGTATAAGAGTTGGTCACCCTGCGTCTTGTAAATACAGGAGGCTTAGGGGTAAGAGGCCTTATCATAAACCCTTAGTAGATTGTGAAAACGTGACAAGTCGCCTATGTGATTACTCTGACCCCGTATACATTGTTGCTAAAGAAACATTACTCGCTAAACAAAAGCTTGAAAATGCAGCCTCACAACAATTTGCAAATAGTTTTTCTGACTTCAAAGAAGCTATAAATGTTGTCCTTACAACGAGTGAAAAAATACTTGAGGCAGATATAGTACTATCCCAAGCAGCAGTTGACCTACTACAACGGTTTGGGGAACATGAAAGTCCGGTGCAAGGCATTTTCTTAGCTTGGCAAAAGGATATTAAGTTAGCAATGAATAAATATTTCATGGCTAATGCACAATCTATGAAGAATTCTATTTCCGAACAGAGTGCGATTGAACCGCTATTGGATTGGAAGAGCTGCTCGTTTCCTTCAATTATAGGAATTCCTAGTGAAATCACTGGGGGGCAATGTACTGTAAATTCGACCTTAAAAGAAATTAAAAAAGCATTAAAGAAACTGGAAGAACTTGCTGTTAAGCAAGATCCTATTTTACGTGAAGTCGTTAAATTAAAGAATGATATTGAGGCTAAAATAAAACAAGCCCTAACTGATGAAGTATATGAATTCGCGAAGAAAACTACTGGAGTGGATGTTCAAAGATTAGTAAAACTAATTAGCAAAAAACCGACAAGTAAAATTCTTAACACTGAGTTTTCAACATCCCCAAGTAGTAAATCTCTGCTTCTTATTCCCGATGTTGCAACACGTGTAAATGCTGAAATGCATCTTTCTAATGGTGTCTTTGATAAAGACCAATTCAACGCTTTATATAACTCTATTGTATTAGCTAAGCTTTCACTATTAGACGCTAAGGGGTTAAACTCTATTGCTGGATTTAAACTCTATAAAGGAAATGATCTTGCAAGTAATAATATAATGGTAAGGCTCCCAAAATCTATTGATGGTAATCATCATTGGTTGAAGACTCCTCCTCCATTCTTGCGTCAGGACGAACAATACCCTAAACCTGAATCGTATGGTTACTCATCGGGGTTTAAGATGTGGGATAATGTGCAGGCAAGAAACTTCATTTTTAGAAAGCTCTTTCACGGACCAATAAATCCTGCTTTAGAAACTCCTGACGCCCTTGGATTATCGAATATTATTCCTGATTCATATCCTTATAACCCAACAAAGGATTGTCCTTTTCCGAATTATCCCGGAAAGCCAAAATGCAAGTACACGATCTGGGATAGAATTGTATCATTTTTCGCAAGAATCTTTTAGTAGTTATGAATTCTCTATTATTTGCAATTTGAAAGGCTTACAAAAGTGACATTTTAATTTTGATAACCAAATCCAAAATACTTAGTTTAAAATGTAAAATGATTTATCAACGGATTAATTAGTAAAATTAAAACCGCTAACACCGTTGGCGTTCATTGAAAAAAAAGCCTACGTGTAAACAATAATAATATATACAGAACCGAACCAAGGAACTTAAAATATGACAGATAGAAGTGCAGTTGATACGATAGTAGGTTATTTTTATCAGTTTGACAAAACGATATTAGATATTCTGAATAGTTATGATGAGCAAACTATTGTTGTTGAAGGGATTGAAGATATAGATTTGATTTCTCCTGATGAAACAATTGCTGTTCAATGCAAATACTATGAAAAATCTGAATATAATCATTCAGTAATAAAGAAATCAATAATGCTAATGTTTAAGCATTATTCAGATTTGTTAAAATCAGATTCACCTAAAATAAAGTATCATTTATATGGTCATTATAAATCAGGACAAGAGAAATTACTTCCTCTGTCCTGTAATTATCTTAAAACTAATTTTCTCACATACACAAAAAATGAATCAATAGTTGTAGACGGGGAAAAGATAACAAAAAGGGTAACTCATAAGTTGTATGAGGAATTGGGCTTATCTGACGAAAATTTGTCCGACTTTATTAATTTGCTGGCAATTGATATTAATGCTCCTTCCTTCGATAATCAATTAAACGAGATATTCAATAAACTTTGCGAGCATTTTAGTTGTGATAAATTTGAAGCTGAGAACTTTTACTACAATAGTGGATTAAAAGTAATCAAGGACTTAAGTATAAAACAAGATGTTGGGGAGAGAAGTATTACAAAGCCGTCTTTTCTGAGTAAGATAAACACCAAACAATTATTATTTAATAGCTGGTTTGTTCACTATAAAGGTAAAGCAAAGTATCTGAGAGAGGTTAAGAAAAATTACTTCAACACAGGCTTAAACACTAACCCTTATGAAAGATTTTTTCTTTTTGAATCAAAACCAACTGATAGTGTTCAGAATATAAAGGAGATTGTACGAACCATCCAAAGAAGATGGTCTAAACTTTCACGGTTGGAAAAAAATTCATTCTGCCCATACATATACATACATAATATTAGAGACGCTAAACTCCAGCAAATTAAACAAGAATTCTTTGATGAAGGTATGTTATTGAAAGATGGTATTGATTTTCTGGGAGCTAGTTTCAGAGCAACAAGTTTGATGGAGCAAGCTACATTTCAAAATAATATCAAAATAAAGTTTATTAATTCTATAGCTGAATTAGATTTACTTCTAAATCAAATCTCAGCACCAAAAGAAATCTATCAATTTTATCACAACGAAAGCTTCTATTTAAATCAGAATTGCACACATATAATAATCCAAATTGAAGAAACCTTAGATATTAAAAATATAGTATAATGGCAGGACAAGACACCAATCTTAACGCAGAAGTTATTTCCGTTTTCCCGAATAAAGTAAAAATATCTGTTCCTGATTTAAACGAGTTTAAACTTGCCGAAGAACATCTAAAAGTAGGTTCGTATCTGAGAATCTGTGATAGCGATGATGTAATCTTACTAGCAATAATCGAGAATTTTTCCATTGAAGTTTCAGAAAAAAACGGAGTTCCCGATAGAAATTACATATTAGAAGCTAATCCTTTAGGGGTAATTCGAGATGGCGTTTTTGAAAGAGGTGGTGATTCAATAGCTATTCCGCCAAAGAAAGTTGAGCCTGCAAAAATTGAGGAAATTGCCACTATTTTTGAAGATTCTTTAGAATCGAAAGAGAAATTTACTTTCTGTTCATTATCACAAAATAAAGAAATAAAGATACCTGTAAATGGTAATAAGTTTTTCAATAAACATATTGCTATCGTTGGTTCTACTGGTTCTGGAAAATCACACACTTTAGCAACAATAATTCAGAAAGCTGTATCAGCAAAAAATGACACTTTTGATTTAAATAATTCTCATGCTGTAATATTCGATATTCACTCCGAATATAAAGCAGCATTCCCCAACGCGAATCTAATTGACATTAAAAATTTAGTACTCCCATACTGGATGTTAAATAGTGATGAACTGGAAGAATTATTTCTAGATACAGAAGCTAATGACCATAATCAACGTAATGTCTTTAAACAAGCAATAGTATATAACCGCAGACTGAAATTTACTGGTAGTGCAGAAGATCAGGGTAAACTTCATTATGATTCACCACTATTTTTTGATTTAAAGGAAATTACTCAATATGTCGAGAACCGTAATAATGAAAAGAAAAATACGGCAAACAATATTCCTTGGGAAGATAGTAATGGCAATGTCTTTGATTTTGAAGAAGAAACAATCCCAAGGTTATTCACAGAAAAATTAACTCCTAAAGGCACATCTGCTTCAGGAACTTTAAATGGTAAGCTAATAAACTTTTTAAATAGACTTGAAAATAAGATAAATGATAAGAGATACAATTTCTTGCTCGGAAAAAAATCTGCGGAAATTAGCTTTGAAGATACTCTTAAACAATTACTCGGTTACAAAGATGACAATAAATCAAACGTTACTGTAATTGATTTAAGTGGCGTTCCTTTTGAAGTACTAAGTATAACCGTTTCTTTAATTTCCAGAATATTATTTGAATATGGGTATTTTTATAAAAGGTTAAGAAGCGAAAAAGATCCTGAGGAAAAAATCAATAATGACATTCCACTTTTACTAGTTTATGAAGAAGCTCATAAATATGTTCCAACAAGTGATTTAGTAAAATATCGTGCTTCTAAAAATTCTATTGAAAGAATAGCTAAAGAAGGACGTAAATATGGCGTTACTCTTCTTCTTACAAGTCAAAGACCTTCAGAAATATCTGAAACTATTTTCTCTCAATGTAACAATTTCGTTGCTATGAGGCTCACAAATCCCAACGACCAGAATTATGTAAAAAAACTTCTTCCTGATACATTAGGGAACTTAATTGAAAAAATGCCTTCATTGAAAGCAGGGGAAGCCTTATTAATTGGAGAATCTGTTGTGTTGCCATCAATTGTGCAAATTGAAAAATGTCCTCTTCCTCCATCTTCTAACGATATCCCGTATTGGGAATTATGGAAAGACGAATGGAAAGATTTAGATATTGAAGAATTGAAAAATGAATGGTATAAATAAACAACGAAACGCCAACATTTTGTATATGTAATGGCAGGTGATGTGGTAAATTTCAAGATTTGTAGCCCGCGCAAACTGCGTAGTGGTTTGACAGGAAACTACCACGCAATCTGCCAGCACTCATATAATTTACCGTTGTAGCACATTCAGCCCTCGGCTGACTTTTGTTGCTACGTGCCCACACGTTCGCCCAAAAAAAGTAATCAATGCAAATGACAGGCACCCACGCCCAAATCCAATCCTTAAAAAGAATCCGACAAACCCTGGACAAAAACGGGATTCCCAAATTCAATTCTGTTGGCGATATCCGAAGGTTCCTTCAAAAATTCCCTTTCTCAAATTTCAACCTTGGCAAAACTATCTTATACTCCTTTTCATCATTCTTGTTGTACCAATAAACAATATATTCAGCTATGCCACTTGTTATAACATAGCCCTTTTTTATCATTGGATCATATTGTTCTGCAACAAACTTCTTTGAGAACAACAATAAATTGCCATGCGATTTCTTAGCTAGTCCCGGAGCTTCACTATCACCAAAAATCTTAACATCCTTTTCAAGTTTATCGCCTGTTTTAATTGTCTTTAAAATTGATAACGGAATAGGATAATTAAAAGAACTTAAACTTACATCTTTATGACCTAAAATCATCTCATACCCCAATGGTTCACCCAACTCGCCTGTGAACCCATTTCTGGTAATATTCTTTGATTCAATCTTATCATAAAAGTCAATATTGGTATGGATATGCAGGGTCTTCTTGGCCCTTGTACTGGCCACATATAACAACCTTCTAGATTCATCGGTGGTACAATCATAATCTACCAACAACATCATTACATGGTCGTATTCCTTACCCTTGGCCTTGTGCATAGTTGATACTACAACACTTTCGGAATCAGGGTTTGTGGCATCTTCCATATTTATTTCCCTACAGAATTCCCTCCAATCCACTAAAAGTTTTTTGTCGGGATTTGAATGGTCAAATTTCTTGATCAAGGCCATACAAGTTTCAAAGTGCAGACTTTGTTTGAAAGTTTTTCTAAACCAATCCAATGCCAGCTCCCACGATGCCTCAAATATGATTCCCGATTCCCCAACCTCACTACTTAATTTGTGATCAAAGCATCTAATTTCAAACAGATCTGAAATCCTAAACCCCTCAAAACCTGCCATTAACCTTACCTTGTAGCCAAGCGCCTTGAGCATGGAGCTAACCTGCAATGCTTCGATATTTGTTCTGGTCAAAACGGCTTTACTTCCGGACAACTGCTTTCCTGCAATATATTCAACCAAAGGTTTCTCTATATATTTCCCGTTATATGTAATGATATTGACACGTCCTTCTCCTCTATTCCGACTGGCAATTAGGCGTTGTTTTTTTAATCTATTTCTAAGATAGGTCAGTACGTGATTATTAAACTCCACTATCTCCGAATAACTACGGTAATTTTTGGGAAGTGTATATAAAGTTGCCCCGTATTTACTTCTAAAATTACCCATAAATACATTTGAAGACCCTCTGAAACCATAAATATTCTGGTCGTCGTCCCCAACTGCGATCACGCGTGGTCTATCTGCCTTTTCGATTATCAATTCTATCAAGTCCCACTCTTCTCGGTTTATATCTTGAAACTCATCGAACATCAAGATACTCTTGTTCTCAAGGGACGAAATATCGATTTCCCCCGCCCTTATGGCCTTAGTACAATCCTGTATTACATTTTGGGACTTGTCAAGGTCTCCCAATTGACCTAGCAATTGAAAACAAAAACCATGGAAAGTGGTAATTTTGATAAGCCCGGCATATTCAGGGACAAGGTTCCTAACACGCTGTTTAAATTCCAATGAAGCCGCCTTTGAAAATGTAAGCATCATAAATTGTTCCGGCTTTATGTCCTCGATCAGCAATAAACTGGCTATTTTATGGACCAAAACCTTGGTCTTACCACTGCCCGGACCAGCATAAACCAATATATTGTCCGATTTGTTATCCTCAATGACCTTGGTTTGATCGGTATCCAAATCTTCTATGATCTCCATAAAGCGTTTGGGGGTTATTGACCTTTGTATTTCCTTTTTCTTTCTAGGAAAATATCGGGCCAAAAACTCCTCGTAATCCAATGTAAAATAGTCATTGACATAGGCTAAGGCCGATTCATAATTTTGAACACATTTTTTGGCATATTCCCCAACAATATGGATTTGCTCCGTTCTATGTAGGTAAAATTCTTTGATCTTGCTGTAGTTATCAGTAGTAAACACTCTTTTGCCCGTATCAACCTCCGATATATTTAGTTTGTTGTAGGAAACCATAAAACCTCCCTCCAAGGATATGGCCTTTATATCATTCAAGAACAACAAACAGATTTCGTATTTTTTGGTATTCTCCTCTACCAGACTCCCCATAAACTGGTTGGATTCTTTCAACTCAAGTAAGGAGAAAGAAACAGGCACTTCTTCCTTTCCCCCTATATGTTCCTTATTATTGATGGCAAGATTTTCAAGAAACCTGAATGTTGACAACGATAGATCATGACGCCATTTTACATCTTCAATAAGATCTTCCCGTCTAATAAATTCCAGTTCATAAATATCCTTTTCTTTGTCTTTTCTGCTCTTCTTAACAAATCGCCTTTTATCCCAACACGTCAGCAAGGCTCTTATAAACGCAACATTTGACTCAACAACCCCACTATCCAACAACCTTTGATTTAATTCCCGTAAAGGAATTTGTAATTTATTTGCGCTAATGATGTCAAGTATGCCCTTTTCTACCTTTAAATAATCCTCCAATATTCTTTTTGAACCATTTTTAGATTGGACCAAACTCAAAAAAGCGGTTAAATCTTTAGCATCGCCCAATATGGCATGGTCTCTGAGCATTCGAATAACATGCTGTATTCTTTTTGAACTCAACTGGGTAGTATCTGCAAGATAATCTATCCTTGTTTCGCCATCGGTGATTATCCGTTTTAAAACAATGCCACAGTCTTTCTTATCTTGATCTGTTATTTTTTCACTGTTTCTAAGGATCTCTTGCCCACTACCAAAACTTTTAACCAATAAACTATCGGCAAATACCCTAGGTGAATTTAAAGACCTTACTAAAAACCCTTGGTCCTCTAAAGCTGAAATAGCTGTTTTCACTTTCGTTTCCAAGTCCAGCATTTCTGCATCCCATCCGGATTTCTTAGCAATCTCCAAAGCCGATTGGCTGATTTTATCCCTAAACTTCGCTTGACCTTTAATCGCCCTCCATATATCCTTGATCTCCTTATGGTTCAGTTTAGTCTGCTGTAACAAACTGAAATGTTTGTTCAAATCCTCCTCGCTGTACAATATGTAGCACTTGGCATTGATTTTTTCATCCCTTCCGGCCCTGCCCGCTTCTTGAACATAATTTTCCAGTGAATCTGAAATATTATAATGAACAACAGTCTTTACATTGTCCTTGTCCACTCCCATCCCAAAAGCTGAAGTGGCCACAATAATGTCATTCTCCTCCTTCATAAAGGCATCCATGTTTGCCTTTTTCGTATCCTTGTCCAATTTCCCATGGAAAAAAGTGGCATTAAAACCGGCCTCATTAACCAATGCGCAGACATTTTCCACTTGCTTGGTCCTTGATGCATAAATTATGGTCGGTTTTTCGCAATCTTCAAGCACACGTAACAAATAACCCATTTTGCGCTCCGGTTCTTCAACATTTACCACTTCGTAGGATAGGTTGGATCTTCCTTTATTCGTAATAAACTCGTCCAATTCCAAGCCCAAGCGGTCTTGGAAATAAAATTTTATGTCCTTGATTACCTGAAGCTTTGCTGTGGCCGTAAAACATGACACGGGAATTTGCGTGATGTTCTTTTCATTTTCAATTTTTTTAATAAAATCTGCAATGAACAGATAATCAACCCTAAAGTCCTGTCCCCAACTTGAAAAGCAGTGTGCTTCATCAATTACTATACGGCCCACGGAACGCGTTAATATCAATCTGAAAATTGATGGAGATCTTAACGATTCTGGGGACAGATAAAGTAAATCCGCCCTTCCATCCGAAACCATTTCAAATGCTTCCTGACGTTCAAGAGGCGACAATAGACCATTGATTGCAACCGCCTTGGTTATCCCAAAGCGGTCTCTCAGATTATCGACCTGATCTTTCATAAGGGATATCAAAGGGGAAATAACAATGGTCAAATGCCTTGTGGAAGCGCCTCGCATTAATGCAGGCAATTGGAAGGTCAGTGACTTCCCTCCACCTGTGGGAAACACGGCCACAAAAGATTTTCTTTGCAAACCTGCCTTTACAGCTTCTTCTTGCAAACTGGTTATTCTGTGTTCTTCAAACTTTCTAAAATCGCTATAATTAAAGAATTCAAAGAGCGCTTTTTTGGGGTTCAACTTATTCGAACAATAGGGGCACCCTGAATCATCGCAAGATTTAAATCGGATGTCATTAAGTATTTTTTCAGCTTCTGGATATTCATGCCTAACCCAAGGTGGTAATACCGCATCGGCATCGCCTAATTTTAATAAAGTAAAAACGTATGCGAGTCCTACTGGGAATTGATTTGCATAATAATCCAAATCAACTGTTGAACAAATGAACTCTCCTATCAACTCCCCGATATGTCTTTCAACTAATTTGGATTCATCAAAACCAGCCATAGCGAAAAAAGCATTAAAGGTGGGATTGTCCTTGAGCAAGTCATAGTATACACTTCGCTCCCCTATACTTAAATCATTGAACCTATTTAGCTCTTTGATCAAGTAGTCTTTCGTTAATTTACAGTCTGAAAGTGGGTTGTTGACTTCTGATGCATTTACAATGCGATAGCCTTTGGTAAGCTTATGGTTTGGCCTCTTTACAAATAAGATGGGTGACCATAACAGTGTATCGATAAACTTCTTCCCTATGAATACTTCTTCCCCTAACTTACTTTTTAGCTTTGGAACATCATGTTTGATAATGTTATGGCCACAAATGAATTTGGCCTCCTTTATCCACAGCTCCAGTCTATTGGTGTTTCTTTCATGCAATTCCTGTCCCTTAAAAGTAGCTCCATAATCTATTGTATTGGTTTTAGGATTGACCTCAATGTCTAAAAACAGGATGTTTTGCATATTATAGTTTCATTTCACTTAGTCCGCTCCAAAGCACTTGATCTATATAAACATGACTATTTTGATAAATATGTCTTCAAACGGGTTTGAACTGGCCCACTTCAAGGCTACGTCATAGTTTCAGCTTTTGAATTTGGTGGTTTTTCCTTCTTTTAAGCATATTTTTTCTTTAACAATTTACGGTTTTCCAGTATCTTTTTATCATGCCCATAATATACTGGAAACGTAGGTCATGGTATACCGTTATCGATGGGGAAAATTGAGCTCGCAAAAACACCAATAAACAATTGAAAAGCAATAAGCTTATTCAAAACATGCTATGGTCATAATTATCTGTCGTATGTGATTTTAAATGGCAGCAAACAAGCGAACAGCATGTTGAAGCAGCACCATTGGGGCAACAAAAAACTGCCCATCAGAAATATTGTGGCCATGGTCAACCATAGGCCCAAGGAACAGTTCAACTATGTTGCCATCAAAACCCTTAGTGAACTCAATGGATATATCGATTATTTTGAACCTGTGCTTGACAAATCAGGGGTTTGCAGTATTGCCGCTTATTTGATGGGGATAAAAAACCAGTGATTTCAATCTTGCATGTTCAAAACATGCACACAAATTCCAAATATGATTATTAACAGTACCAAAAGCCTTTTCCATAAAGGCTTTTCCTTTATGAAAATTCCTATATGACCCGTTTTTTTTTAATCAATTAGGCCAATAGAGGTTTAATCGATTTTGCAACATGAAAAGCCAATTCAGGGGGAACTGCATTTCCAATCTGTCTAAACCTGCTACTTTGGGTTCCCTCAAATTTCATTTCTACTGGGAATGTCTGCAAAACTGACGCTTCCTCAACCGTAATTCTCCTTAAAAACTTTGGCGCGTTTTTTAAGGATTTACCACCATTTAATAAACGCTCATGATAGGTTTCAACCCATGGGGTTATCGTTTCATCTTCTATCGCATTCTGGTCAACAATCGGTGTTCTGTTCCCCCCCATTGAAGCAGGTAAGGTTAGCGCAGGCAACTTTAGATTTAGAGGTCTACCCTGTCCATTGAACAACATTCCAGCATATGGGGATTTACGTAAAATAGGATTTTTTGCAGGAGTGATTTTGGCGGTGCACAAACTATCATTACCAGAGGTCCCAAACTTTGGAATCTTTGATAATGCATAATTGACAGATATTCGATTATCAGAACTAATAGCTTTAGGAGTTTTTATCATTCCCTCTTTGGTTCCAATCAGAAACATTCTTTCTCTTGCTTGGGGCACATTATAATCAGCTGAATTCAATAATAAAACCTTTGTTTGATACCCCATTTTTTTGGCCTCTTTTCTTAACCGCTCCAATAAATCTTTCCATCTATTATTAACGGCCAAGGCTTTGACGTTTTCCATTACAAAAACTCTTGGGTCAGTTTTATTCACAACACCGAGAAAATTCCAAACATGTTGGCTCCTAGGGTCATTAGGGTCCATTTTTCCTGCGACCGAAAACCCTTGGCAAGGCGGTCCACCTATAACCAAATCCGTATGGTTGCTTTTTGGCAGTTCCTGATCCAGAAGACTGCCAGTTCTAATTTCATGGTTTGGGAATATGTTTTTATAAGTTGCAGTGGCATTTTTATCGATATCATTTGCCCAAATGATATTAAAACCAGCCTTATGAAAACCGATATCCATCCCTCCCGCTCCGGTATAAAGTGAGACCACATTTCCTAATTCCGGGAGTTCCTTACCAACAATAGCCATAAAATTATTCCAAAATAGAATGAGCTCCAAAAATATATTATTTTTTTGTGAACCATAAATTAAATCTTAACTATTTTCAAATGTGCCAAAAGATTATTCAAAAACTGAACTGGAACAGGAACTTGCTCATTGCCTTCAAAAATTGAGAGAAGAAAAGGGTATCTCTCAAGAGGCATTGGGTGTGCAAATAGGTAAGGGGCAATCTGATATTGCCAAATTGGAGAATGGCAGTAAAAGGGTTACAGTTTTGGATTTACTTCTTTGGATGACAGCTTTGGATATTTCTTACAAACGACTCGAAGAAATTATCTTACCTCTTTTTACAAAATTAAATAGTAAAAAAAGCCTCTGGGATAAAAAATGAATATCACTTTACAACTAAGAGAAACATTACGATTTTTTTTGCTTCCAATCTCTTTTGAAAAAGAAGCTGATTGTATTCAAGCATTGGAAAAAGTCCTTTCTGAAGCTTCAATCGAGAAAGAATCCTATCCTACTTTGCTGAAGAATAAACACAGTGACTGGAAAGAGACTGGAAAGCCAGATGCAGCGTTTCAACATATAATATCTACGATTCTCGAGACGGCCAATCCCAAATATGGACAATTGTTCTCGGACAATTATTTTTTGATTCACTCCAAACTTCAGGAAAATCCATTTATCTCATTTGAGCTAAGTTCAATCTTGCTTAGTCATTTAAGATTAATTGCGATTTTGGCCGAAAATGAAAAAATGTCTTCTGCTAAAATTTCAAATGTTTTAACTTCAATTGATACTCGTTTGAGTTTTATATCATGGAAGGAAATACAACAAATTTTAAGCAAGCTTGGGTTACGCCCGGAAATGGATTTGAATCATAGCAAAAAGCAATATCAAATCGATGAAGAGCTTGAAATCGAAAATTTTGCGGACGCAGATATTGGGGTTTCCTCTTTTTTGGTTTCCCAAGTGGCAAAAAATTTGAAGTTCCCCTATGATGCCGAAATTTTATTGAACAAATTTGCTGATGAAGAAATAGCTCATCTACCATATTTACAGATTTTACATTATCAATGCTTAATCTCAGAGTTTTATGACCATGTATTATCCGTTCCATACGAGTTCAGTCCGAGAGGCAATGTGGCTAATTGGTTGTTTGGCAAATGGGACAAATTGGTGTCTGCTGGAAACCCTGTCTTAAACAATGCTAAAGCGGTTGATGTACTTGATAAAAATTGGGCAAGAAGCAGAAAGACCAATGAATTTGAAAACGCAAGTGTTCTTGTTGAATTACTTCATGGCATGGATGGGATGGGATACTCTGCTTCTCAGGAATTGGCTTCCTGGCTTCGGCAATGGCTTATTCGATATATGAAGCTAAATAGTGTCGAAATACAACCTCTTCCGAATGATTATGACATAGATACAATTATTAAAATTATATCGAAAATTGCTTCGAACCCTACTTCTACCTATGGAATCCTAGAACAACGACTACTTGATGTGCTCGCCTCAATTAAACATTCAGGTTCGAATTGGAGACCGAGAGGTCTCAAGGATTCAGTAAACACCAATAATACTTCCAGAAAAAAACTGGGCGATATTGACTTTCAAGATAGTTCAGCCCATAAGATCATAGCATACGAAGCGCATGGCGGGAAATTGAACAAAATATATCTAGAAGGGCACATTAAAACCTTTGCTACATCTTTTAGAAGACGAAAAGAAGAATTGGAAGCAATTGCAGATATAGAGAATTGGGATATTACCGTTGTTTTTGTGGCTTTTGTATTTGCCTCTGATTTAACAGCGGAATTTGAAATAGATGGACTTACAATAAGTTTAGAATTCAAAACATTCAAAGAAATCCTATCAGACATTAGTACTGACATTGATTTGCTGAAATATCCGTTTAACAATTTGCTGATTGATGTAGTCAACAGTAGAAGAACACCTAATTTTGTTCGAGAAAAAATCAAGTCATTTTTGGGATGACCCTATTCCATAGGCATTATGCTCCTTCCCATCTCGAACCATGTATTAAAATCTGTCCATTACTCTTTTTTAAGCAAATTACTGAAAACGCTTTCCAATGCTGCCTGTTTGCTGCAAAAAGACCTACCATCCATCTCACTGAAAGATTGATTTGATCTCCCGATGCACCTTCAAATAATGTTGCTCCATATCCTTTTCCGAAACTTCAATTGGTTTGGGCAGTTTCCTTGAAATCCCTGGTTTTGGAAACCGAACCTTCCGATCCTTGCCATCCGCAAACACCACGAACTCTCCCTGTCGTAACCGAAAGAATACGTCAGCCCTTCGTTTGGAGACTTCCTTTTCACCTTCGGTTATCCGTCGTTCCAAGCTCAATCCCGAGCTCTTGCTCACAGACCGGGTGGGCATTTTTACCAGCTCAAAAAACCGTTCATAGTATTTGGCCGTATCGGGATCGTTCACTTTGCCAAAGAATTGATAGGACAGATTGGATAAAATCGCCTTACTGGCCTTCTCCCCGTACATCATATCGTTTTGGATCTTGTCCTGTAGCACATAGACACTAACAATGTCATAGCTACGCAAAGTGGCCGGTATCCGGTGCATGTTCAGCAGCCTAAGCGTCGAGGCCTCTTCCAGCAACATAAAAGAGGGTTTCCGGTGTCGTCGGGACATTTGTTTGGAAATGGTATGGATAATGGTGGCGATCACCGGGGACAATGAGGCATCCTTTTGCGGATTGTTCACCAAGGCAATCACTGCAGGGTTCTCGGGATTATTGATATCCAAGGGGATTTCATCTGCGGACAAAACCGTGAATATCTTCCGGGTACTAATCTTTTTGATGGCATTGGCCAGGGTGCTCAGCACCCCTGCTGTTTGCCGCTCCGACCCTGACCCACTGATAAAGGCATCGGCCATGGCCCGTGAGGTGATATTGCCCCGAAGGAACTTGACCAGGCTCTTGGTGCCCAACTGTTGGTAAAGGGCCATCATGTGGGGCAGGGTACAATAATCGGGGTAATCCGACTTCAACCGCCAGACCAATCCGCTGATCAATCCTTCCGCCGCATCCTTAAAAAAGCGAGAGGTGCTGTTCTCATCGGAATCCCGGTGCTCCAACAAATTTTCCAAAAGGACACGGGACACCTCGTGCACACTTTCCTCATCGGGCAGGTACCGGGGAGCTATGGGATTCACCCGGTTATAAATGGGCCCGAAGGATACGATATGGAAGGGCACTTTTGTATCCTCCCACAACGGACAGGCCATTTCCGTGATCTCAAAATCCTTGTAATCGTGGATGATCCCGGAAAACCCCTCCTTTTGAAAATGCCCCAAAAACCCATAGATCACACTTTCGGTCTTCCCGCTCCCCGCAGAGGCCATCACGGATACACCCCGACGGATGTTCCCCAGCACCAAGGGTCGGCCCCGGACCTTCAGTTTTACCTTAAAGACCCTGGATGTCCCTGATGATTCATTTGTATCCTCCATCAGACCATAGATGACCGTATGCAGGAAGAGCAGGGGCAGCCACAACTTCAATGAAGTTTGTAGAAACAATGCCATTTCCAAGACCATCAGTGTTCCCAATACCAATAGCACAAGTCCAAGGAATCCCCAAACAAAGCCATACTTCACATATCGAACGGTCCCATAGGAAATCCCTCCCCCGATCAAAAGAGACATCACCAGCTGTATCCATCCAAAACCTTCCATACGCCATTAAATTCCAATAGATCCCGATTCCATGGCCTTTCCGATACCTTTTCGTAATTGAATCAGGGCCTTATAGGCCAATTGTACCTTATTGACAGGGATGGTGGGCACCTTTATCCCAGCCTTGAACAGCAATTGCCGGGCGGCTTGTTTTTCATGGGTCGGAAGACCCAACAACAGGGTAAAGAAACGTTTGGGGTCCTTGTCCAAAAGGTTACGGGCATGGTAGGTCTCCACAAAGTTTCTACGGTATCCAAACTTACTGTCAAAGGCCCTTTCGGCTGCCCGATAGAAGCTGTCACGGTCAAACCCCTGTTTTTCCTTTTTTCCATTGAGGGTGGTCTCCGAACTTCGGAACTTGGATCCCGGGGAGAGGCTATGGGTATTGGTCACATCCTTGCGGCTGATGATGATATGGATATGGCTCTGGTGGCCATCCTTGGCCATGCCGGGCACGATCCGTTTTCCGTTTTGCTGGTGGGGCGCTCCCCTTTCCAGTGTCCATATCTTTTCTTCAAGTTCTTTGATATTCCCCTGCCTTTCCCCTCGCTCGACACTCCAAATCCGGTGTTTGAGTTCCAAGATCTGGCTGGCATAGGGCTGGTTCCCCCGCACTTCACGGTCACTTTCCGAAAAGCTGCGTTCCCGTTCCAACTTCGCGAAATACAGGATATCCTTTACGGTCACTTCCCTGTCCCGGTAAAAGGAAGCGGCATAGGCCTTCATGAGTTCACGGGTATATTGTTTCAATTTCTCGGGACTGTTGCCGATATGTTTGAGTTCCCTTTGGGACGGGCTAATGACCATGGAATAGAACTTGGGATCTCTTTTCCCAAGCTTAGAGGTATTGGTATCGATCTCGGCAATGACCCTTTCGGTTTCGATGTTGTTTTCCCCTTGGTTGAAATAGAACTCTTGCTCTTCGATGGATTTGCCTTCATTCTCCTTTTCAAGGTAGTTGACAAAGTCACTGACACTGCCCCTAAAATTGTCCCCTAATTGCTGTCGTGTTATGGCGATGTACATCCTTATAGATTTTTTAATTTCCTTCGATATTTTTCAATGGCCCCAAGGGGCAGATCCAACTTGAGGTGGTCCTTCCCAAAGCGGTTCCCCACCACGGACACATGGTCCAGGACATAAATAAAATCCTTTTTCAGTTCGTCCATTTGCTCTTGCAACCGGTCATACCGGATCTTGGGGACGGTAATTTCCGTGTCCAAAAGTTCGGGTTCTGTGGGTTGTTCGGTCTCGGTCAACTGTTGTTCGATAAAATCAAAGTCCCCGTCCCATTCATCCCCATCGTCGGATTCCAGTTCCTGTTCGAACAGGGCCTGTATCATACTGACCGTGGGCAGGGTCTGTTCCTTTTCAATACTGCGCATAATGGCGACCATGGCATTGAAACGGCGTTTGATCAAGAATTTTAAACTGGCAATGGTCTCGTGCATCCGACCGTCCGGGGAAATCCCGTTGTCCTCAAAAAACTCCACCATGGCCAACAGGGTCATGGAATGTGACTTCCCCTGTCGTTTGGAAAAGCCCTTGAATTTTTTGAGTACCGATATTTTGATGCTCACGGTCCGAAACTGTTCCCTTTCGTATCCCTTATCCATTTTTAGCTTAAAAATTCCTTGACTTTATTGGTCTCAGCGCATTTTTACGCTAAAAACGCCCAAGACCCCGTTTTTCATGATTCCCAAAACCCCTATAAACAAAGGCCTTGTAGGCCCATTATGATCGGTAGCGCTGCGCGAGCACGCTACCCTCTTGCTTCTCCTTTTCGCCCCGCAGGGCAAAAAGCATCGCACAACCTGGTCTGAAGACCAGTTGCACCGGTACTAAAAAACTTTTGCTTGTACGGACTTTGGGAAAGTCAAATCGGTCCGCCATGGCGGATTAAAATTAGGTGCCGTACAGTATGTTCTGATACTACTACATAAATGTAGCGATTGACCCATTAAGACAAAAACACATATTAAGCACATTTGGTCGGGTTTTGCATCAAATATTATGGGAATATCATTTTGGGAGATTCAAAACGTCAGCTGTTGTCCGAATGACCAAAAAAAAGACCCTCTTTTGAGGGCCTTTTTTACGACGATTCCTATTGGGGGTCTTTGGGCATTGTTTGCTCCTTGGCGTATTCAAATCGAAAGACCCATAGGTTGATGACCAACAAAAAGACCTTCTCTGCATTGCTTTCCTTTTCGGTCTGGTGTCCCTGACGTTTTCTGGCCGGGATTTCCAGCACTTTTCTTATACGTGTCTGCATGATTTCTGATTTCTGGTTTTCCAGTTTCCATTTATGGTTCCATCCAAAACGGACAGTTTATAAGATCCCATTGTCCGCAAAACTGTAATAGCGGCCATCGGGTGCCAGAATGATATGATCCAAGACTTTGACATCAAAGAGCTGCGCCCCTTGTTGGATCTTGCGGGTGAGCTGACGGTCTGCCTCGCTGGCCTTCATCTGCCCAGAGGGATGGTTATGGGCAAGTATGATCCCAACGGACAATGTTTTCAGCACAATGGCAAAGAGGATGCGCATATCCACCAAAGTAGCGGATATGCCCCCTATGGAAAGTGGATATATCCCTTTGATCTTGTTGGACTGGTTGAGCAACAAAATCTTAAAGCTTTCATGCACTCCTATGGTATTGCCGTCCCAGTTCTTGAAAAGCAGTTGGGCCACTTCTTGGGAATTGGAAAGGGAAAGTGATTGCAAGGTGCTGAGCTTCTCCCGGTAACTGATCTGTATTTCATTGACGCTATGTTCCATAATATCTGTTTTAAAAGATGAAAGAAAAAAGGAGGGCGCCCAAAGGTTTTGGGACACCCATCCCCACATCAGTCATTACTGCCCAACAATAAGATCTCATTGGCCACCACTTCGGTGACATAGCGTTTGTTGCCCTCTTTGTCCTCATAGGAACGGGAGGTGAGTTTCCCTTCCACGGCAATCTCCTTGCCCTTGGTAACGAACCCTTCGATGATATCCGCTAGCTTTCCCCAACCGACCACCGTGTGCCATTCGGTGTTGGTCATACGTTCCCCCTCTTTGTTCTTGTAGTGTTCATTGGTGGCCATGGTCAATCGTGCCACACGTTTCCCACCTTCCAGATCGGTGATCACTGGATCTTGTCCTACGTTCCCGATCAACTGTACTTTGTTTCTTAATGTACTCATGATAAAAAGATTTAAAAGATCTGTCTGCCGACAGACAGGTTACTATTTTCCCCTATATTTTTTTGTTTCAATGAACTCAAATTTTAAGGGGTGTTTGTTTGATTTCTTTCGTGCACAGCACAATGGATAAAGTGGGTTTTGTCAAGACTTTTAAAACAAAATCAGGAGTGTCTGCGACGTAGTAAAACCTGCCTGCTGGCCGGCAGGTTTTCAAGGAAGTGGAAACCTTATTTTTTTATAAAACTTGCTTGGTCTTGACAAGTTCCACAATGTGATTAGCAATTCCTTCACACCGTCACACAAGGGAGCATACGGAAAGTTAAGCGAGTGCAGGGGGTCTGTGCTGATTGGAATTGCTTATTACATACCTGTTTTTCGATACCCCGAAAAACAACAAAGGCTTTATCCATTATAAACCCCTTAAAATTGCCCGGCCAGATGATGGCACTGCAACATCCCAAGGCAAATCCCCAAGAAGGGTTTGCAAAGGGATGGTGAAGAACAGTGTCCGGAAGCTGGGCATCCTTTTTATCCTATAGAGAATTAGAAAATTTTTATTTGCCTTCTGGTTCAGCATACAAGGAAACCTGTATCCCCTTCAAGGAATATTGAAGAGGAAAACATCATAACAAGCTTTCCCTAAACCTATGGAACAACCTCTTATTTAAGGACAACTTTGGTTGCCCCGTTTCGTTTCAGCAAAACGGAATCCTTATAAATCTTTAACACTTGGATCTCCTCAATGGCTCTTTTTTCACGGACCCTGTGAAGTTTATTGTCAATTTTCAGGACGGCCAGCTTGCCGGTTTGGGAGTGTCCCTTTAAATACCCAAAATACTGCAGTTTTGGCCATGTGGCATTTGATGACCTCTTTGGTATTGGATTAGAAACCCTTTTAGGCGTCTTGGGCTGTAGTAATGGCCTCGGGGATTTCCTCTTGGTCACAACGTCCAAAAAGGGATCCCTTTCAAGGACATGAAGTTCAAAAGTATCTTTCTTGAGTTCAGGTAATGGGTCATTGAACGTAATTGGGCTTATCGCCACCACTTTTTCATCGTCCTTACCGAAAAAAAACAGGGTCTTTTTGGTGACAAAGCCCCAAATGACCAACATACCGGCCCATAATATGATATTTACCCCCTTTTTTTTCATTCCACGGTAATACTTCGTGTTCCACTGTATGGACTCTGGTTACCTGCCCCATCGGAAATAAGGACCCGCCAATAAAACTCCCCAGTGGTTGAAAATGTATGTTGTTGTGCCGTATCCCCTCCGTCAAGGGTATACGACTGTACTATCGATGTAAAATTCTCGTCCGTGGCGATTTCCAACAGACTGTTCAATGGGGATTGCACAGTTCCCGTATCCTGCCCCAAACTCCAACTGAAGTCCACGGTAGTCGACACTGTGTCATCATCGTTGGGTGCCGTGAGGGTCGGTGGATTGGGCACTGCGGTATCCAAAAATAACGTCCTGCTGGAAAATTGGGTCTCGCTGTTCTCATTGACCGCCTTGATGGACCACTTATAGGAGGCATCTTCATCCAAAATATTGGAGTCAAGTGTATAGTTTGTACTGGAAATCTCATCCTGTTGCAGGGCAACGGACGTATTGTTGCCCACTGTCTTTTCAACCTGTATGCTGTAGGAAGCGGCCGCTTCCAACCTCGACCAGCTTAGGATAATGGTATTGTTCTTTGTGTAAAAATCATTGGAAGGGGCACTTAAAAAAACATTTTGGGTCGACAGGTCACTGGTCGATTCAATGGAAAAACCCTCAGGAAAACTATAGCTGGAGGTATACGCAAAGTTTTCGCCCCTAACCCGCCAGTCATAGCTACCCGACTGCATTTGAACGGTAAGGGAATTACTGGAGACCAACGAATCCAAAACTATCTCCGATGTGGACTGTCGGGATACCTGCACCTTGTAATCGTCCGCTCCATCCAATGGGTTCCAGACAAAAGTGACCGCGTTCCCGGTAATGGCCTCATTGTCCTTAGGGGACACCACCATGATGACATCATCGGAGATGTTCTCTTCAAAAATATCATCACATGCCACAAACAACACTATCAACAACATTGACCAACCTATATCATATACTCTTTTCATAATTCTGGAATATTAAAAGAACCTTAAGTTTGTTTTTCCTTCTATTGTAATTTTTCTCCCTGATAAAGGATACGCCCACCAAAGAGGACACCTTGAAGTTTTTTTCGTAATCGTATACCACTTTTGCCAATGCCGAATAGCTACCCTCTAGCGTCAATCGGTTGGTAATGACATCAAATCCTTTTGTATTGGAAAAATGGGTCTCGCTGAGCTCATCGATTTCAATATCATCGTATTTTGTCGCAAAATCCAAAATGGACTGTTGGGCCATATCCGGCTGGATATCCTGTTTTCCAATCAAGTTGTCATACAGGTCCATTTGACGTTGCAGTTCCCTGGAATCATGATTGGAATTCTGCATAAACTCCAATTTTTCCCGGATCTCCCTCATCTGCCCATAGGCATTTTTGGTCACTTTGAACGACCTTTTGTTGGCCGCCAAGAACAAGACCAGCAACAATGCCACAAGGCCAAGGAACTTTTGTTTATAGGAGTACTTTTCAAACATTTATTCAATATCAATTTTTAATGAAAATGCATCCGTATTCCCATCTACTTTGTTCAGGTTCAAAATCTCAATCTTATTGGCCCATGAACTTGCCTTTAACTTTTTGACCCATTGGTTGAGATAAAAACCATTGGTGGTCCGTCCTTCGATCAATATCGTGTTGGGTGCAATGGAAATGGGCTCGTTGCCCTTTACCCTTTTGAGCAATGGATTCACCCTTAAGCTGCTCAACAGTATCCCATCGGGAACCGTTTTGGTCACCTCATTGCTATAGAAGGAAAGGAAATGTTTGTTCAATACCCCAGAGTTTTCCACTATAAACTGTTTGCCGGCAAGATCTTCCTCCATTTTTTTGATCTGGGAGTAGTTATCGTTAAAATGATAGAGCCTTTGTTCGTATTCCACATACTTGCCATTGTAGTGGTGCAACAACAGATAACTTCCCAATAGGGCCAAAAGAAATAGGGCAAGAGTCCCTACCGAGCAGTAATCAAACATTCTTTTTAGTTTTTGTTCCCTTAGATTGGACGATAACAGTTCATCCTCATAAGCGATCTTATCGGAAGGGTACAGTTGGTTCAGCAATGAAGACAACAAGACAATTTCATTGCCATCCAGCTGGTCGTTTCCCACGTTGTATTTAACAGGCTGCGATTCATGGCTACCACGGATATAATCCACAAGGTTTCCATTTTGAAACACCAATTCCCCGCTGTCCAAGCGCAAAACGTCTTCTTGGACCATGTTTTTTCCCAACCAGGCCGGAAAAGGCCCTATGCTATGGTCAATAGCCCTGTATTTGGCATTTTCAAACAAGTTGATATGCTGATCAATAATCTCCCTGCGGCAAATGGAGACAAAATTATGGACTTCTTGAAAGAGGTTATAACTATAAAAATCATCCGGGTTTCCATTGAAGAGCACTTCCTTTATATAATTGCCCTTTGCACTGACCTTTTTACTGATGACCCCTCTTCCAGAGAAATTAAGGATAATGGGGATGCTGGTCTTTACCTCTCTTTTGATTTCCTCAAAATCATCTGTTTTGAAAGATCTCAAAATCGAAAGGTCATCCTTTTCTTTTTCCAGCAGCAGTATCCTGTACCTGATGGGGTCTCCAAGTACAATACCAACGACCGCAAATACCCGATCGTTGAAAATATCGATATTTTTTAATCGCTCCAACATCAATAGACCACTGTAGGTTTAATAAAGACATGGAGCTTGGACTTGCTGTTGCTTTTCCTCCTGCTACTGAAGAACCATTTCAAAACGGGCACTTTGGACAATCCCGGTGTCCCGGTACCGGAATTCTCTTTGTCCAATTGGTCTAGGCCTCCCAACAAAATCATCTCCCCATTCAAGCAGCGTACCAATGACTCAAACTGTTGTGTGGCCTTTCCAGGGGGTGCATTCTCCCCCTGCCGTCCCAAAAAAGTACTGCGTTCCACCAAAATGTTCAAAGTTATCTGTTCATCCTTTGAGACAAAGGGTTTGATATTGACACTTAAGTTGGCATCCGTGGACTTCCACTGTCCCGACTGTAAGATATCATTGCCCAGACCACTGTTGATCAATCGATTGTTCTGCTCAAAATAATAACTGGTCTCCCCGATGGAGAGTTTGGCATCGTGACCGTTCAAGGTGGATATCTTGGGTGTGGATTTAAGATTGATGACCGAATTGTTCTCCAACGCCCTAAGGTTCAAATAAAAATTCTCTGTCACCTTCCCAAGGTTGAAAATACCAAAACCGTTGAACGCATCTATAAGTGAATTTACGGATGTACTGTTCATGTTCACATCTGTTGTTGGGAAGAGCGCACCCGATGTGGTTCGACGTTCATTGTCCAGTCCGGCCTGTAGCCCTGTCTGCACCTCACTTGATTTTTGGTACTGCACAATCAATACCTCAATCAAGATCATGGGCACCACCACATCAATTTCCTTGATATATTCCTTGATCTCCAATATACGGGGCCTTGATCCCGAAATCACAAATCCGTTCAGTTCAAAAAATTCCTTGATCTCCACATTCTCCAAAAGATCTTTCGGCAGGGTCTCCAAAACGGTCTCGATGGTCCTGTTTTCCAATTGGATCAATTCCGTACTCCTAAGACCTTCCACATTTTGATCCCCGATTAGATAAAAATCCCCGGTCTTTTTATAGGTAAAGTTTTTTCCCTTGAACACATGGTCCAACAGGTCATCAAAGGTCATCATTTCCGAGACCAAGGTGGTTGTCAGCCCATCGGGTCTGTTGTACATAAAGTAATTGACATGGAGTTGGTCGGCCACTTCCGTAATCAACGCCGTAATATCGGCATCGAAGGCCTTGATGCTGATAAAGCCGTTTTCCTCGACCCTTATTTCAGCTGAGGATTCCAGACTGGCCAGACTCTTCAGGCCTTTTCCCTTGCCAGTTCGATTAGCGTCCTGTTCCGTTGGGGCAGCATCCTTTTCCAGATAGTAGAACCCATTTTCGTCTATCGTCAAGATCATTTGGTTGGATTTGGCCATCATTTCAACTACCTGGTCAAAAGGACGGTTCAGGATATAGGCCGACACCTTTTTATCCTTAAGGGTTGGTCCTATCACCAAATTTTTACCGGAGATGTCCGTAATTCTTTTGGCCACACCTTCCAAAGGTTCGTTGGATAGCTTGATGGACAGGAAATTGTTCTTATCGTTATAATTTGCCTCTATTTCCTTGGGCTTGGGCATCTCTTTAACCTGACGCTCTATTTCCTTTCTTGAAAAAACAATGATATCGTTGACAATACTTATCTCCAGATCAAACTTGTTCACAATGAACAGAAAGACATCTTTTACGGGAATCTCAAAGAAACTGCTCTCGATAACACTGGTAAGGTCGGAGTCTACGCTCAGATTGATCTTGTGTTCCATGGCCACAGAGTTCAAAAACTCATAAATGGTCAATCCCGAGATATCTATAGTAATGGTTTCATTCAGTTCTTCATGATCAGCAGCATGATCTGTGAGCATTTTTTCAGCATCTGATTGTGAAAACCCGCTCAAGGCAATCAAGAAAAAGAAGATGTACGTTATATAGTCCTTCATACTATGCATTGATTAATAGGGAATATATCTCCTCTATGGAGGTCGTGCCATTGGCCAATAGGTCAAATGCCTTGTCGGCCAAGCTCTGATAGTTATAGTTGATATTGTCCTTTATGTTCTGTGGATGTTCCTTGATCACCGATACGATCTCATGGGTCATGGGAATCAGCTCATAGATTGCTATCCTGCCCTTATAGCCCGTATAGTAACAATCGGGGCATCCCTTTGGCCTGTAATACCCATCCAAGTCCTGAGGCATTCGGTACCCCATCGGAAAATCCTGTCGGTCAAAAGGGGTTTCTTCCTTACAGGAACCGCAAAGTTTGCGCAACAGTCTTTGGGCAACGGACGCATTGAGTGTTTCGGCTATATAAAAGGCTGGGATACCCATATCCACCAATCTGGAGATCGTGCCAATGGCCGAATTGGTATGGATGGTGGACAGTACCAAATGTCCCGTCAATGAAGCCCTGATGGCCATTTTGGCCGTCTCAGCATCCCGGATCTCACCCAACATGATAATATCGGGGTCCTGTCTTAAAAACGATCGCAACGCGCTGGTAAAGGTCAAGCCAATATCCTCTTTCAATTGTACTTGGTTGATTCCCTTTAAGGTATATTCAATGGGATCTTCAACCGTTACGATGTTCCGTTTGTTGTCGTTCAACAATTTCAGGGTGGCGTACAGGGTCGTGGTCTTTCCCGAACCTGTGGGACCACTGATCAGCACTATCCCATTCGATTGTTTGATGGCTTCCCCATACATCTGATATTGCTCCTCTTCGAAACCCACATCTTCAAGACGCAAGTGGGAGGTGTCCCGGCCCAACAACCGCATGACCGTTTTTTCCCCGTGCAATGTGGGCAATATGGACACTCGGATATCAAAATCCTCAAAATTGATACGGCCATCTTGGGGCAATCGTTTTTCAGTGATATCCAGATTGGCCTCAATCTTTATTTTATTGATCAGCTCCAAATAGGTGTCACTTGGAATTTTGTATTTCTCAATGAGCAAACCATCTATGCGGAACCGTATCCGGGCTTCATCCTCATACACCTCAAAATGGATGTCACTACTGCCAATGGCCTTGGCTTCCATGATCAGGTTCTCAAGAAACCCTTTGTCCGCCGAAATTATGGGACCATCATTGTTTCCCTTCCTAAATTCTTCTTTTCTGTAATATTCATAGAGTGCTTTAATCAATACTGCTTTGGGCACCTCGCAGAATACTATCTTTTTGCCCAAATATAGTTCCAACTCCTCTGAGATGGCTTCGGTGGCATTTTCCGTTTCCACAAACAGCTCCAGTATATTCCCTGAATCATTTTTTGGCACAACACGATAATGGTGGGCCAGATCGGCATTGATGACCTGCCTGAGTTCCACTGATAGTTCTATGTTGTCCAAATATTCCACAATCAACTGTTTACAATAAAAGATCAATATCCGTTACACCATCCACGAGCATTGTTCCCATTAAGAACAGGGCAAGGAACCCTGCCAAGGGAATGGTCCTATATTTAGGGTATATGGCCTTCATCACCACAAAAAGCAATAGGGAGAAGATCATGCCCATGACAAAAAACTGGAGGTACCCCCTAAAGGAAAAAAATGGGATCAAAGCGATAAGGAACAGTACATCGCCCCAACCGATCAACGTATCAATGGGATTGGTATAGCTCCTTTTTTTGACCGAAAAATAAAGGGTGACCACTAAAAAATTGAGCCCCAAAAAAAGTAATGACCAAAGCCATTCCATATAGGCATAATCCACAAAAAACCAATTCATGACCATACCCAGACCGAATAGGGCCACAGGCAGCAGTATATGGATCAAACGCATTTTCATATCCTGATAAACGATCAGGATCAACACAATTACAAGTATGGTCTTAAGCATTAAATCCATCAGTCCTTTACAGTTTCGATCAACAATTTGTTTTGGTCCACTTCCCATGTATTGAAGTTTCCATCCCCATCAAAATCGGAGAGGGACACGGCCCGGGCCTTAAAGGAATTTATGGAGGCTTCCACAATCTCGATCTTGTAGATAGCCTGTCCACCTTCGCTTATCGTTGGGGCAGGCTCGAACCCCAAAGCCTGAAAATCACTTGAATACTTGGAAAACCTATAAAAATGGCTCTTTTGCAATCCGTAAAGGTGATTCAGCATACTCTGGGCCTCAATGGCCTTGGCCTGGGCGATCACGGAGGTCTGGTTGGGCAGGACCAATAGGATCAATATGCCAATGATGCACAGGACCACCAATAACTCTGACATGGAATAGGCCTTGGCCCACATTTTTCCCAAGGGCCTTTTCCTGAAACCATTATTTATTTTTCTTGTTATCATACTGTTAGTTTTGTAAAATTTTACTCAAATCGAACATGGGGGAATACATGGCTATCAAAACGACCCCGACAATGGAACCTATGACCACTATGATCAAGGGTTCAATGATCACCCCGATCATTTTGGTCTGGTGCTGTGTCTCCTCATCGTACTGCTTGGCCAAGCGTTCAAACATTTCATCCAAGGTATTTACCTGTTCTGCTACACTGACCATGGAGATCAGCTTAAAATCATAGATGGAATGCTTTGCCAATGCAGTGGATAGCAAGGTTCCCTTGGAAACATCGGATTTTACCTTTTCCAGACTGGCCTCAAAGGGATAAAAACTGATCATTTTTTGCACTAGGTCCAATGAGGTGATCAAGGGAGTCTTGGCACTCAACAACAAACTCAATGATTGGCAAAAACGGGTGACATATAGTTTTTGGACCAAATTGCCCAGAAATGGAATCTTGAGCAGCGTTTTTGAACGCATCGACCGATATGTCATATTTTTTCGATAGACATAGTGCAGTGCCACAAAAAATGTAATGGTGCCAAAAAACACTGATGTGATCAAAGTGAAATTCTCTGAAAGCAATATCACTTTCTTGGTCAATGCCGGCAGTTCCTTTCCAAATTGCCTGAAAACAGAAGAAAACATGGGCACCACATACTGCAACATGAAATACAGTACCCCAAGGGTCAAGAGCATGACAAAGGAAGGGTAGGTAAATACCGATACCATCTGGCGGGTGGTTTTCACCTTTCGGTCAAAAAACTGGCTCAGCTCTTGGAGCACCTTGCCCAATTTCCGGGTCTCCTCCCCTATCTTTATGCTATAGTATTCATAGGCCGAAAACTCCCCGGATTCCTTAAAGGCCTCATACAGTGACTTGCCGCGTACCACCTGTTTGGTGATATCGGCAATAAACTGCTGGTGGACTTTCTTCTTTTGTTGGTTCTTCAATATATCCAAGGCCTGCCTAAAATCCACCCCGGAGTTCAACAGAGTGGCAAATTCCTTATAGAACTCAACCTTGTTCTTGTTTGAAAACCCTTTTTTGAGCTCTATTTTAAGAAAATCGGAACCCGCCTTCTTTTTCTGAAGGGTTTTTGGTCTGTTGGACTGGTATGTGGATATATTAATGCCCATTATTTGGTATACATCGAATTGATCCGATCCGCTATCGGTATTTCCTTTGCTTCATAAATGGTGATGGGCTCCCCGTCCATTTTGGTGGTCAATGCAATGCCCATATAACTTTCATTGGCTTTCAGTTCAAAACCAGAGATGCCAAGGTCAAATGTATCTTGTAAGGTACCTTCCCTATTTCTGATCACTTTATTCTCTAGGAACAGATAACCATGCTCCCCTTCCCTGAACCTTATGGTCAATCTGTTTTCCGTTTCCTTTTCAATGGCCAATCCCAAAAACAGATCGGAGGCCAATACTTGCTTAAACTGGTTAAAGGACACCAATTCCTCCTGATGGCTACCATAGGTATACAATTGCTTGTTGAGCTGAACATAAATGGCGTATACCATCCCTATGATCAGCGAACTGATGACCATGGCCACCAAAAGCTCTTGGATGGTAAATGCCTTGATATGTGCCTTTCGGTTATGGAGCAACCACATACACATAGTTTTTTTTACCATTGGGCAGATTTGCAATAAAGGTCACTTTATATATATTGGCCAATCCCTTATGCTGCTCCACTTTTTTGTTGATGGTAAACCCAAGGAATGTATAGTCCTCATCTTCCAACTGCATTTCATATTGTGTTGCCCAGAGCAGTTCCTTTACTTTTTGTTCAGCTTTATAATAGGGTAGCCCCCTATCCCTCTTCAAAACGCTTACATAGACCACAAGGGCAATGGACAGGCATACCGCCACAATCACCATGGCGATAATGGACTCCGTCAGCGAGCTTGCCTTTACTTTATAGCGTTTTGATGATGCCATAGGTTCCATTATCGTTATCGTTTACAATACTTCCCAGAAAAATATCGGACAGGGCCTTGCTGTCAATGACCCCTTCCGCTATATAGTTTTCATAGGACGATGCTTTTGTCCTTAGGTAAAAGTTGTCCGTGTACAATGTCCCCAGAATTTCTCCCTTTAAGTCCGTACTTCCCTCACAGTACACCTCGCCGACAACTTGGGCATTCCTATCAATATGGATGACGTTGAACCCTTTATTGTTCCCCAATACACCCGTCATGACCACTTTTCCCAATATTTTAGAGCTTTCAGCGAGGTTCACTTTGGTTTCCTCAAGTGCTTTGCCTTTTAAGTAAATAGTGGATGGGTATTTTAAGGTGACGTTTTCCCCAAGAACCACTTTCTGCGAAGCAATGACCTGTACCGTGCCCTCAAAACCTTTTTCAAAAGCAACTATGGGAGCATCGATCAAAATATCCTCAAAGCGGTTGTCCTTCTTGATGAAGATGGAATCTTGGGCACGCAATACAATTTTTCCCATCAATTCCCGATCCATAACCTGATTTTCCGGCACTTGTATATGCAGCGGTTTTTCCTCGAATGCCCTAGATATAGGTTTCCCTTTTTCAAATTCGTTCAGAAAATGTACCGTATCATTGCGTTGCTCGGGCAGATAAAATGCTACTTTAAGTTCGGGCAGTTTGTTCTTTGAACGGTATTTTGTGCCTTCCAAAAAAGTAAAGGCACTGAATGATTGCGTGGTAATATATCCCCTTTTGATTCCCTTTTTTGGCAAATGGGCATCCCCAACAATCTTGGCCTTGCCCACCATTTGCAACGGCTTGTCATTGTCCACCAAGTACAGTGCTGGCCTCGATTCCAATTTCCGACCTACTAGGACACTTCTGGAAACGGTATCCTTTTTAAAGACCGATTGTACATGTAGTACAGGGTAAAGGCCCCATTGGGAAACGGTCCCATGGGAAACTATCCCGTTTTCAAAAAGATCTGTGCTTTCCGAACCATTTTTAAGGCTTTCCACCTTGGCCAAATAATAATTGATGGCCGATCGGTTGTTCTCCAAAAGCTCGGTATGGGTCTCCATGTTCAGGGCGAAGAGATTGGAAAAATGGCTCATCAGTAATAGGGCAGAACAGCAGATGCCCACCAACACGCAGACCATAATGGCATAATATAGGGAACTGGCCTTAAGCATTGGTCTTTTTTGGTTTTTTATCCTTTTTCCCGAACAGACGTTTAAAGAATCCATCTTTCCCTACATCGGCCTTCCCATCAGGTTTTTTGGACTCGCTATACTTTTTCTTTTTGGGTTTTGTGCTGGGTTTTTTCTCCTTTTTAGCAAAAAGCTTTTTAAAAAATCCTTGTTTTTTGGATGTTTCAGGGCTCCTTATGCTTTCTTCACCAGTATCTTTTTTCTTTTTAAATAAGCGCTTAAGGAAAGGGGGCTTTTTATTGAGAGAATCGTTGACTATGGAGTCCGTTGGAATCAAATTTCCCTTTTTAAAATAAAGGGTGTCCCCTTCCATGGGATAGATCCACTTTCCATTTTTAAAACCCTTCTTATATGTACCGGTCTCCAAGGTGTTGCCCAAACTGTCCCTTTTCACATACCTTCCACAAATCCTGCCGCTCTTCCATAGGGAGCGTGTGGACAACCTTCCATTTTGGTGCCATGTGTTCCAAACAGAAACTTTAAGCCCGTTTTTAAACATACCCTTTTCGGCTAGTTGGTTGTCCGGATAATACTTGAGGTATTCCCCATCCAACAGTTCTCCGGCATAGTTGTTCTGTGAGGTGTGCACCTTTCGGGATTTGTACCAGTGGTATATGCGTTTGCCCTTGGGTTCCGGGATCTTATCTGTCACATAAACAATTTCCCTACCCCCCTTGTCATTAATGACCTTTCGATGTACAGACAATTCAAATGTCTGCCCTAAAAGATTATTCGCGGATAGCACAAACAACATCAAAAGAAGAAAGGGGACATACCCCTTGTTGAATACCAAATGACTATTTTTTTTTGGTTGCCTTTTCATTATTGGTCTATAGCTTGACTTTATTTATGGAAATGACATTTCCTGTATTGAACGGACTCTTGGACCATGCTTCAAACTTCCAGTCTGGTGTTGTTCAGAAGTCTGGAAGAATCAACAGTTTGGTGCCCTATCCATTTGTTTTATGCTTGATTGGATTAATTGGTAAATGATTCCCCTGTTTTCATATAAGAATCATCTCAAATTTGTTCGAAAAGGATTGTGATAACAAGTCACATTCGATGAAGTGCAAAAAGTGCATCATGAAACACTCTGGAATTCGGTAACAGGATCTATTTCTTCGCTGTATTACCCTATAAGGACTTTATGAAAGACCTAGACTACGGCATTGGTAGTGATGGAAAAACCATCATGTTGTAAGAAAATTGCGTGTTGCACGTTTCTAATGGTCAGCGTGCAGAAAAGGCATGTAAACTATAGTTTAAACCGTGAGAAGGTAATTTTGTTTCCTTTTTTAGAACTCATGACAGTGTTCAATCCCTGATCCATGAATACGCCTTTAATCAAAAATTCCCCATCATTGTTTAATCCATTCAGATGTTCTTTGAAAGCGGAACTGTATAGGGCTGCATATATGATACTACGGTCCAACTTAAGGTTTTTATACCCTGTAATCTTCTCGTACTCGGAATCCAGACCACTGAACTTGCTTTTCACATCATAAAAACCAGAATTGGAATAAAACCCGTATTTGTCATATTTCTCTTGAGCGATCATCTCACTTGTATTTTTATCCACGATATAAAAATCACAGTAACTCTTCCCTTTTGTGGAATTTACAGAGACACCTATGAATTGTGGGTAAATATCGAATGAAAGATATCTGTTAAAACTATTAAGATACCGTAATTGTGTATCACTCAACTGGTGTTGTCGTTGCCATAATAAACTGCCACTGGTATCATATTTATAGATTAAAATACTGGAATCTCCTTTTTTGGGTTTTATCCCAGCGTAAACATAGATTGCTTTTTCATAAGGATCGTATTTAATATTACAATGAGCGTTGACCGTTGCGAAACCATATTGATCTAAATCCGTATTGCCCACAGTATTACCTAGTCCGTAGTATTTTGTTACTGTTACAGTGGCAAAACTGCCATTTTCCAAATTTGCATAAGCAAAAGATTCATTGTTCGAATCCAAAATATCCAAGGATACATCTACATAACCCAATAGATTGCCTTCATAGTCATATGTAGCAACACGATATGTTTTATTGGTCTTGTTCCCTTCCAAGTAAAAGGAAACCAAAAAATGCTCATTGTCATGGTATAGCACTTTCGTAGAGCCTCCATTGAAATAACAACCTTCCGGAACTTCAATTTTGAATACGGTCGTCTTTTTATCAGCCATACTTGTACGCAGCATATAGTGGCTCTCTGAGTAGACATCTTCGGAATTTATCCAGGCACCATTACTGAACAATTTTATCTTTTTGTCTATTATTTCCTTTCCTATTGCCACATGATACCCTTTTGACAATACTTCTAGGCTTATCAAAAAGTCCTTATCGGTCAAGTTGTTCATATCCAATTCCGTATCGGATGCCAAACTCCATTCGTTGATTTTTCTTTGATAGGTAAAGTAATTTCCAATACTGGATATTGCCCCTATTTCAAAACCATCTATTTTCTTGTCCGCTGTAATGGTTTGGAACAAATTAAAGTTGGAGTCGAAGGCCCGATATCTAGTTTTATAATCCTTATCCTTAGCAAACTCCATAATATAAAAATTACCCGATGGAGTAAATTCGGCCAACTTTACGGCATAGTCAGGCTCTATATTGACTTCTATTACTTTTTCTTGCGAAAAAATAGGCGCTTGGAGTATCAAAAAACAAGCAACGGAAAATACAATTCCTTGAAATTTCATTATATGCAGGTTAGGTTATTGTAGCAGTGGAATGAAATAAAAGTTCACATTTCAAACATATGCCGATTGTATTGAACCACGAAATACTTGTTGTGTATATGCGGTTCTTGTATATAAATACTGCATGAGAAGAAAGGATACAAAAACTCGTGAGGTGGACTTCCAACAAAAACTTGCGAAATAAAAAACCACGACATTACTGTCGTGGCTTTCTCTTATGTTGTTTGACTCAGCAACGACTACATCAGCACTGATGGTCACATATTAATGGAAGCATTAATCCTTTTAAAATGCATTTTGCCATTATCCGATTGTAATTTCATTACGACACTACCCTTGTCATCAGATAAATTTACTTTGAATGTACCGTTTAAATTCTTTAAGCCTGATTTGAATTTTATTGAATCTAAATTCGTGTTTAATTCAAAATCTGCCTTGATAACCTCTTTATTTTCATCATCAAGGAAAACTATCAGTTGCCCATTTTTTGTAAACGTCGCCAATTTAGAAAAATAGACTACCTCATTGTCATAATAACCGACAAAATCCTCTCCATTAACGTACATATATCTAACATTCCAATCCCCATATATCGGATGTTTTTCAGATTTATCAGCACAAGATGCAACTATAAGCAAAAAAAGCAATAGCGTCAATTTTTTCAACATAATTTAATTGTTGATTTTCGTAAATATTATGGGCGTAAAATCCTGGTCCTTATCATTTTCTAAAGCCTTTAATAGTTGGTCTGGATTAGTTTTAAAGCCAGACTGTTTAAATACATTAGCCTTTCCAAAATTTTGAACTTGACAAAAAAAAGGTGCAACGCATACAGGAAGTTACCTAAATGACCCCAAAGGACAAAGAGCACGTCTTTGCCATGCTCGATACTTTTATAAAACAGACCAAACTGCAGAATGTGCTGCACTAAAAAACAAGGACCAAACGGTAGTGGTCTCCCTAAATTCTATAATTGTTGCCCCATACTCGTAAAGGCCACGAGTTTGGAAGCCACTGGTCAAAATTCTCCAAACCCCTTCTTGTAGGCTTTAATGCTAACTTTCTCCGAAACAAGATTTAATTGCTTGATTCCACTACCCTTATCAACCCAATTAACATTATACAAGCCGTTAAAGACTTCGTTTTTTGAGTATATTTCAATTTTAAACGTTCCATTATGGTTTATTAACTCAAATCTTGAACGCTCCCCTTCTTGACCATAACTTTTAGGTATGTATATATCGCCTTGATTAGGAAAATTAAAACTGATGACATTATAACGGAGAGAGTCCATATGATCCTCATCTAGGTAGTAAAACTCTTCAATACTCCAACTATCTGAAATCCTATCATTTAATCTTTCTTTATTTGATTTACATGATATAAAAAATATAACAATCAATAAAAGAAGTATTCTGTTCATAAACTTTCGGTATTACATTAATTTGGCAAACTTATTTATTAGGTTTCTAGCCAATCTAGATTGGCTCATTTTTTCATCATTCTCTTTTATTGGTTTTTACCCGAGTATTGTCTTTTTTTACTTCTTTATTTCTTTTTAATTCTACTTGTTTTTCTTGATTAATCTGTTCCCTTGTTGGAAGTTTTGGCTTTTCTGCCAATTCATTGTAGATTTTTATCCCTATTTCATACAATTCTTCATAACCTTCGTACTTTTCTCCATACAATACAGCATTTACAATCAGTGACAAGGAAAAATCATTCCTGTATTTATCTCCATAAGGAATATATTCATCCCCTTTCGATAAAGCTGTTTCAATAGCTGGGAATACATAGTTTGTTAAAATCTGAGTGTGTTCGTTTGCCAATCTAAAGTCTTCTTTAATATTTGACACCTCATATTTCTTTGCAAAGTAACCAAGAAGCTCAATTGCGGCCAAATAAGCATTCGCTTTAGCTCCTCCAAATCCACCACCGATTTTGTACCTTAATCCAAAATCAAAATTTTTGTGAGGTCCTCCCAAATATTTGATATGTTCGATAGGTTTTTGATACTGTCCATGCACTCTAACTTTATTACTTTTAAAACTTGAAAAGTCGTAGTTAACATCTGAATAACCAAAATCTATTGTACCATTTCCATAAAGATCATTATTCCTTGCAAAGGATCTTGTGAAACCAGATATATTTCTATGATGCAACCTTATAAAACCCCAATTTACATTTACTCGTGCTTCATCACTATCCAGATATTCAGCGCCTTCTAGTTCCAGTCCATCAATCACTCTATTTTCACTGAAGGCATATGGACTATTCCATGGATAATCATAAGCTAATGGATCCACCGCAAAGAACCTTCCGATACGTGCATCGTGCATACGGTACTTGTAGTTCACGCTAAGGCCCTCGCCCTTTAACTCACTATCTTTCTCCTGCCCCTGGAAACCGTATCTATACTCTCCACTATCAAAGTTCCTTGAGGGCATAGGTTGACCGAATGGATAATAGTTGTTGTAACTCACCACATTGGCAGACAAGGTGTTGTCACTTGTGTCCAAGTTCTTACGGTCGTTTACAACCACCCTGACATTACCCAAATGATCTTTTAACTCATAGTACTTTTCACCTACATTACGGTACACCACCCCATTGGTAGCCGGGGGCGTTACTCCATTTATGGTGTAGGCTTGGTAAGGTTGGTAGCCAGTTGTACCATTCTGTGATGTTGGCAAATTGTTCAAGGTCACAATATTGGTAGCGGTCAAGTTATATTCCTGTCCATTGTCCGCTCCTTGGGTAAAGTTATAGAATTTATTGTTCTTGTTCGCCCTAAGGTCACCAATATTGTTGTTCACCACTTGCCCATCGGAAGCCCGCACAATCCGTACAGTCTCTGTAGCAGTGCTTACTTCCTGCGCTCGCTGTGTATAATACAACTCCGTTCCTGTACTTAATAGAGATCCTTTACCAATATTGCCTCCAATAGCCATGCTATTCTCACTACTCTGTTGAGGCAACCAGTTGTCATCCAACTGCCACGTACGTAATTCAGCTTCTCCCAATCCTGTCCATTGCGTGGCCAAGCCGGTAAAGTTGTACATAGCCAAACTATTACCATCTAAGGCCACTTGGAGTTCCCCGCTACCTTTAATATCATAACTTTCAAAGGGATCCAATACGGAACCTTCTTCGGTAATGGCTCCTGTACCATCCAAAGCAAAACGTACTATGTTCGCCTGCGGTGGTGTAACCACATTGCCATCCACATCCACCACGGCATCGGTATGGGTAGTGGCATAGACAAAGGCACGTTGCATCTGGCGATCATCTACCACGGCCATATGGCGGCCATAGTTGCTGGAACTTCTTTGCGCCGTAGCCGTCACTTCCAAACTACCCGAAGCTGTGCTCAAGGTCGCCGTGTGCAAATTGCCTGCTATATCTTTATAGAACAGGAAGAACTCATCGTTACGGCCCGGGTTTTTCACCACCACACTCTTGGCCAAATAGTCCACTGCATCGGCAGTATCCACATTGATCAATTGTAAGCCGGGAATCAGATTTCCGTTGGTATCATAAATGAGCATGACCCCATCCTCGGTATTGGCACTGAAATAATTGCTGGCCACCACGCCATAACCCAAAGGGTTTTCCTCCACATCTTCGATCAAAAAGATGTTGTTATCTGTAGTAATCGGGGTACTGTCGGCATCCTGTATCAGAGTGCTATCGTACATTAGTTCAACATATTCCCCATCGACCGTAGCGGTCGCCAAGTTTGTTCCGGGTATGGTAACCGTATTCCCATCAACATCAAAAAGCCCGGCCACAATGTTTTGGGCCACCAATACATTGCCCAAGGCCACACTGTTGATCTGTTCCACAAATTGGAGCATCACGGCATCGAAATCCGCTTCACTGCCAAAGTTATAAACGGTACTATAAATTTCCTCCTCATGGGTATCCTGCCCTATACGGTCGCTGCCGTACATGGGGCGTTCCGTCATCTTAAATACTGCTTTGTAGCTCGTATCCGTAGCATCAGAAGGCAATACCTTTACATCTTCCCGTTTGTAGATACCCATTACATTGCCTTGGGCATCCAAACTATAATAGGTCACCTCAACTGCTTCAGGGTTGTTCACATGTGGGCCATTGCCACTTTCATAAGGTAGACGGTTCACCTGTTTTACAATACGGTTGCCCATACCATCATAGGTAAATTTCATGTGTACCTTTTGGGTATTGGCATCCCCAGTATTGTCCGGGATGATCTCGGAGACCTTGCCCGAAGTATTCCAAATATAAGTGAGCCCTTCACTATTGTCTCGTACCAGTTGTCCAATGGCATCATATATATAGTTTCCATTGTTCTGGTCGGGCAGGTCGTTAATCTCCGCGCTCACTTGGCCCACAGCATCATCTACATGAGTGAGTTTGTTGGATAGGTTTGCATCGGTCAGGTCGTAGTTATACGCTAAATCGTCCATCAATTGCCCATCATCCTTAAAGCGTTGCAGCGTCAATAGGTTACCATTGCCATCATAACTGTAATTGGTCTTAAAGGCATCGGCCTGTCCGTTAATCGGTTCAAACACCTGACTTGCCTCGTTAAACGCTTTGGAAGTTGCTTCCTTGATGCGATTCAACTGATCATATTGGTAGGCATTGCCCACCAAATAGCTGTTTACATTTTTGGCCTTGGCCTCTGCTGCCGTATGTGAGGTCCATGTGCTGATGTTACCATTGTACAGGTCTTGTGAATTGCCATTGATCTGGTTTTCCAGCACAAAGGGGTTCGCTGCCGTCAAACGGCTATCGAATACCCCATCTCGGGCAAAGTCTCCACCATAATACCCCAGTGCCATACCAAATTCATCCTTCGCATGGGTATTGGGGGCATCGCCTTGGGTGTTCATCCCATCAGGGTTATACGCATTTTGTGCCAAATCCGGTGCGTTAATGCCCTTCAACCATCCATGGATGGTGTAGGTGAAGTCCAATCCTTGGATTCTGTCCTCTCCCAATTCGGTACGAGCCAGGGGACCATGCAAGTAATAATCATACCGTGCATCTTCATCCCAAAGATGACCATTCTTCGAAGTCTTAACGGATACAATACGGTTGTCCTCATCATAGGCATATTGGTGATGGTACTCATCCACCTTACCCAAATTAAAGACCACTTGGTTCACATTACCAGAAATCAGGTCATATTCGTAAGCAACCGTAGTCTGTCCAATGGACGGTAAGTTTTGTACGATCCATTCCACATTGCCATGGGGGTCATAACTGTAGTATGTATAACTCTCCTGACCGTTCTTGTCCAGATTAAAGATTTGGCTCACCCGATTACGCAAGAACCGCTGTTCCCCACCTTGGTAGGTAATAGAGGTCTGGTCATTAAAGGTGGTTTGTATGTACTCCACCTTCTCGGCCAATGGAATGGCCTGTGCCACAGTTTCATCAGCCTGTCCGCTCACAAAGAAATCGGTCGGGAATACTTTTCCGGCCAATTGGGCCTCCCCGGCCTCGATGATACGGCCCAATTCATCATAAATACTGTATGAAAAGGTATTATCCGCAATTTGGCGTTCATTCTGCGAATAGAGCAGCTGTCCAATATCGTTGTACAGGAAGTTCGTTGTGCCTCCATCAGGTGTATTCTGGCTACCCAATTGCGAAATACTATTGTAATCATAGCCTGTGACGTAGGTGTGATCGGTAGCTACCCTTGCCACGTTTCCATCGCCATCAACAGCCAAATTCACTCCAGCCGGAGGTACCGTACGTACCAGATTGCCAGCACGATCGTAATAATAGAGTGTGTAATGGTATACCTCACTGTTGTTGGCATAGTCCAAGCTTACCGTATCCTTTACTTGTTCAATATCCTTAAGGAATTTGGCCACATTGGCTCTGGATACCTCTTGGGTCTCCGCAATACAGCGTTCTATCTGTGTTGCAAGTGCCAACCTATAGTTTGATGGCCCTATGGGATCTGCTTCAAAGGTTCTTGGATTTGGATTTTCGTTTTCCTGAATCACTTTGGAACTCCAAGACAGGTTGATGTTGTATTGTCTAGCCACCTCGGGCTGGGTCACAGCAGTTACCAAACTTTCTGCGGTACAGCCATTGGCGTCGGTGATCATAACTTTATAGTCACCAGCGGTGATGCCCACATAGGTGGACGTACCTCCATCGGGTACTATTTCTTGGTACACAAAAGATTCGCTGGTCACTTCAATGCCTTCAAAATCGGTCGTTGTCAAAATTTCATACCACCTAAAGGTATAGGGTGCCGTTCCTGATGTATATCCAGATGCCGCGGGACCACCACTACCAGCTATAGCCTCACAAGCGGTCTGTACATCCTCAATAAATGGTGCTTCCAATGGATCTGGATCCGTCAATGTAAAGGTCAATGGTACTGGAACATCACATCCCTGTGCATTGGTCACTGTAACTTGATAATCCCCTGCTGCCAATCCAGTAGCACGGTACCCCGTGGATACCACTTGGCCACTCTGATTCGTCCATTCATAACTAAAGGTACCTGTACCTCCATTGATAACCACTTGGGCATTACCCGATGCCTCACCGGCACACAATGGATCAATGGTGTTCAAAGAAGCCGAGAACGTGGCACTTGATGTAATGCTAAAGGTTCTTTCCACATAACAAGCCGAAATATCATCTGGATAACCAGAAGCATTTTCCGGTCTGATAATAATTTTATAATTACCCTCTCCAAGGCCGTTCAAATCCAATTGATTAGAGATACCACTAATGGTCTGAGGGGTACCAATAAAAGGATTGCCTTCGACATCCGTATCATAAACTCCAAATAAGGCCTCATAATTAGGCACTGAAAAAGCGGAACACGTTGGGATGTTATCATTGATGTTCACAACAATGTCCTTGGTCTCGTTAGCAAAACAAAGCTCTTGGTCAGCAGGCTGACTTACCGTCACCTGATAGGTGTCGATAACAAAAGGCCTAGCGTACACGCAACCATTGTCCGCACTTACTTCCAGCGTATAGGTGGCATTTGGCGCCACATTGGTCAATACACGGGACTGTGTATCGGGGAAATTTCCTGTAAAATTCAAAATCGCGGTTCCCGTTTGGTTATCGGTCACCACGGCATTGTATGCCGTGCTATTTAGCACACTGTGCAAATCGGCCATATCAAAGCCCATGGTAACATCACCAGATGCCACACCACAGGGCAATAATGTTGTACAGAAATTTGTTATCGGGTTTCCAATAGTTGGAACGTTCAAGGTTCGCTCAAACGTACAGCCATAATTGTCCCTAAAATTGATGGTAAACGGCCCTTGTGGTAGATTTTCTACAGTAATGGTTTCTCCATCATTGACCATTTGACCAATCGTCACCGTTCCCAATGGGGATGCACTTATGATTTCAAAAGGTTGCTGTTCTGTAAACCCTGTTCCCTGTTCGCCAAAAATAGCCACAGATATGCTGGCATCAGATTCTCCAGTACAGGTCACACCCTCAATGAGACCCATATTAATTGTGGCCCCCGGATATATTTCCACATCCAAATTAGCCGTTCCGGCACAAGTTGGGCTATTGTTGCCCACCGGAGATACACTGACCTGCAATTGGGCAGCATTGAACAATGTAAAGGTAAACTGGTTGTTATTCTGTGAGGTAGGTGCAATATTCCAGTTAAACACATATTCTGAATAATCGGTCACCCCTACCAGTTCAACAGCTACAGTAATCGGTGTTCCTTCACATACTGGGGTGCTAGTAATTGGGTTTATGGTCACCTGTGGCAAGGTAATCTGAGCGGCGTTGTCGGTATCTTGTGCTGTGGTCACCTGTAAATCACATGCCAAGGCATCCGTAACACAGGTAGCTTGTCCGTTTTGCACCACATCCACGGCATAATCAAAGGACAGTACATTTAAATCGGTTAGATTGGTGAAAATGCTGAACGTCTGTGTTCTATTGGTATTGATGTCATTGATATCCCATGTCAAAACATTGCCGTTCTGAACGGGAGCTGGCGAACCATTTGCCGCTCCACTATATGTTACCCCGTTCGGCAAGGTCAATCTAATTTCCTGTTGTGCCACATCAGGATTCGGGTCATTATTTGATAGGTTAATGTCCACTTGGTTCTGCGTACTGCAAACCAAAAAGTCACTGGCCATTACATCCACTGCCAAATCAGGCAATACCACTCCATTGATGGGGAACAATCGGTTAAACAATAGATTGATATTGTCATTGCAATTGGTCACACCATCCAGATCAAAGCGTACTGGAATCCCAGGATCCATAGTACAATCTGCTACCAGATTGATATTGAAGGTAATCTCATTCTTTCCCTGTAATCGGGAGCCCGGAATGGTGTTGTCCCCAGCTTCTATCCCAGCCGTCCCTGCAGCCACCAACAAATCGGTGACCAGTTCAGAGACTTTAATTTTAAAATTGTCCGATGCTCCGGTATTGTCCTCAATAAAATTGGCCACGTTCACCAATCCGATCACGCCGTCATATTGATATTGGATATTGGCAATATCCTCGGGTGTAACGCCCTGGGGCAATGTCACGGTCAATTCCGTGTCATAGACATTGGCAAATTTTGAACTCAATACCTTGACCTCATAGGTGAGTGCTTCACACAGATCCACTTGGTCTTCCAAACGGTTGACTTCCCATGTCAAGTCCCCTGTTTTGTAACGCAAGGTGACCTCTTGTTCGTCCAAACGATATTGGCAGGAGAGCACTCCATCATCTTTGATAGATCCGATAGCAGCCAAAGCTGTCGTATCCAGACCATCCAACGGATGGGTTTCACAAGCCCTGCTAGCAATCAAATCAATATTTTGAACAGCATCATTTTCACAGTTGGTATAGGTAACTCTTGGAAAGATTGTAACACATGTACCTCCGGTAATGTCATCCAACTTCACTAACATTCCCCTTGCGGCCTCAGGAGTGGTTCCTCCATAAAAAACAACTTCCAATTCATTGCCCGCCTCGTCAGTAGCTCCTTGTAATTGCGTTCTATTGTCCGTATCCTTTAACTCCAATGCTATCCAAGGAGAGGTAAGGGGAAAACTAATGCTACCTTCATGACAGAACAATACGGGCCATGAGACCGATCTTTCAAAACCTTCCTGTGTAGCATTAGGTTCCACGGAAAATGGAATATCTACATAAAATCTTCCGGAAGCATTACTTCTTGTCAAAACATCATTACTATTGGTCAAGTCGATATAAGTAAATTCTTTATTATGTGGAATGCTACTCGAAAAAGGAGGAATCTGAAAATTATCGTCACAAACGGGCACTAGGGTTTGATAGTATCCTATTGAGCTTACATTTACCCCATCAAGAATAGGGATATCCTCAATAGTAAAATCAACAATAGGGGATGTAATGTCATTATTTGAACCAAAAGGAATTTGTATTGTAGGGTTAAAAAAGCCTTGAAAGTAACTTCCCGATGAATCAAAAGCAAACCCTTCGGGTGGTGAACTAGTATAAGATTTCAGCTCGAACAAAGGTCGATACTCGTTCGGAAAATCATCCCCTCCTCCTCTTGCTGAATTATTAAACAATATGGATGCCAATGATAAATTATCACATCCTATTTGTGGGTTGCTTACACTAAGGCTAATCCTTGGTATGTAGAAGTTAAATTCACTCCCCACGCTACCAGTTGAACACCCAAGATCCCCGCTTGTTTGCCTTCCATAAAAATTAGCCCTAAATAGTGGTAGATCATAGGTACCTAAGTTCAGTGCAAGTTCATTTCTTCCTTTTATTTGTAATATCAAATCTGACACCGAGATATCCATTTCACTGGTGGAATCAAAACTCGTAGGCACTTCATAGGTATATGTTATCCGGTTGTTAGCATCCACAGAGACTAATGGATTGGATAAAGCAATGGAATTCCCACCAACATTAATAGTACCGGACTGACCAGAAACAATGTGATTCAATGGCTCACTACCGTTATAACCTGCTGGCAGATAAAACCCAAATTCAAAATACAACCTATCATAGGTAACTGGTGTTGTGGCAGCCAGCACCTTACCATTTGCCTCTATTAACACTTCGTCCAAAGGATAAGCTGCATCCAATTCAATTCCCGGGGTATTTTTATCTACCTTAGTGGCTGTTGCTATCTCACCATGGGTATAATATAATTTTCCCTGACGCTCAACCGCGGGCATTACATAGCCGAAAGTGTTCCTGTCCACGTTAAAGCTTTCAGTGGAAAAAGCACATCCATCCCCTGATCCACCACCAGAATTACAAGATTCATAAGCCGTAAATACAGGCTTGTTGATATCTACCACAGAGAATACTTCATCAAAATCTGGATCCGGACAGGCATCCAAATACATCTGCCAAGCAATAGCACTGAATTCTGGAGCACCATCGGCACAACCAACCGTGACATCCATTTCATAAAATCCACGTTCACTCCCTCCAATAACTCTATATTGATTTGGCCCTAAAGTCTGAACCGGCAATACCTGTGGCGTACCCCCAAATGTGCTCCATCTAATTTCATTGACCACATAACCTTCAGGCACGGTGAAATCCGAGAAAAACAAACCCACATTATAAATTCCTTCAGGACCTGACCTAAATGGCTGCCTGAAAACATTAAAGGTATATGTCTCGGAAACGTTTGAAGACATAATATCCAGGCCATTTATGGTAGGGGAACCGCTAAATTGGAAAGAATACGAAACACTACGTGAGCTACCACCATATCTGGATGGATCACATTCGTTACTGTCATAATATGGAAAGAGGGAGAGTTGGGTTGCAAATCTTCGATCTTTCAAGCTCTCATCCCAAGAAATGTCTGCCGTTACATCTATGACCACTTGATTTCCAACAGGCAGATCATCGAAATAACCATCCTTGTCCAAATCCTCAAGACCTCCTGGACCGTCAACATCAACCACAAAACTTGGATTATCGTTTAAAAATGACTCAAAAACATTGACTAATGCGTTGTCATCATTTAAAACAACTCCATTTATGGAGAAAGAGGCAGAAACATAATCCAATAGCCCTACCCTAAATCGTAAATCAAAAGCAGCGTCCGAATCCACATTTTCGGAACCTACCCCTCCATTGGTAAAAGTATATTGTGTTTGAATGGTATCCCCACAAAAATCTCCACTATCTATGTTTATCAATTGTACTGGAGAGGACGGATTATTAAGGTTCGGTCTTCCTGGCACAAAGCTCAAAAAGGCAATTGAGGTAGCCTCTTGGTCTCCATCATTGCATATCGTGGCATTACATCCCCAGTTTACCGTGTAATTGGTCTCCAATGCAGATTCACAGGTTCCAAACAACATGGACACCTTGTCGGTAAAGGTCATGACCTCATCCTGCTCAAAAATGGCATTTCCATTTCCTATAGACGAAAAGTCCGAGAAGGTATAGGTGTATCTATTCACATTGGGGTCTGTTGGAGAAACTCCTGTACTGCTTGGAGTCAAAACCTGACCTCCCAAGGACAGCTCAGAAAATACGATTCTATTGTCGACGTCCACATAAAAAGTATATTCAGACAAACTTCCCAGTCCTGAATTACGCACCTCAACTTCCCGTGTAAAAACCGTACCATCCGCATCTTTTTCCAGAATGCCCGTAAACTGGTTTACGTCATCATCGGCAACCTTTACCTCCAATTCGGCAAAACGGATATTATAGGATTCTGAGTTTCCCGTAAAACTGATTTCAGGGCCATTGTCCAGACTGTACCTTACCGTATTTTCATTACTGACATCAAATTCGGTATCATCACCGAAGGTGCTTTCGAATTCATCCAACAATTCACAATTTCCTGAGATTTCGTAGGTAAAATTTGCCACAGAATTTGCAGGGATATCAGGTATCTGAAAGATTGGAAAATCCGAAGATCCTAAATTGGTGTATTGTGATGCTGTCACGGATATACCAACTGGCAAATCCGATTCAAAACGAATGTTCGTAGCTGCTGCCGAGGAGGAATTGGTGATGGTCACCGTCAAGGTTTCCGAATCACCACAGAGGTTCAATGATGCCGAGGCATTGGTTTCCACCAAAAGGTTCACATCCGATTGTGCAGCTGCAAAAAAAGATGTCAAAAACAGGCTTATAAGGAGGTAAATATTTCGCATCTTGAGTGTTTTTAGTATTCAATGACCTTTTGGTAGGAATCAATCAGGTTAAAATCTTTGTCCAGCAACCTTACCATCACCGAATGCTCTTGGAGCATCCCAAAATCATGGGTAAAGTTCATTGTCATCTCTCCCGGGGACACCATTTTTTCATCCCCATCACAGGACAGGTAGAACTTTCCGTCCTTTTTCTGGTTGAGGGAAGCGACATTCATTGCAAGTTCATTGCCTTGTTCCAAGAATTTGACCTCTATGAACTGGACATTGGCCGTATTGAACAACTGAAACTGCATTTCATAATTCACAGAGTCCAGTTTTTGGATCTGATAATCGAACAATGTGCCTTCTTGGGCATGGGAAACCCCTATGAAAGCAATCCAAAGAATGATGGTGGCTATTGTTTTTTTCATGGTCATACGGTTAGTTGTTATCTATTTCTACTTTTATACCCACTGCTGGTGAGTTTACCGGTTCGTTCAATGCAGGATCATTGGGCGAAGCAGGTGTTGTATTGTTCTTTATGTACTGATCACGTTCCACAAAAGTGTCACCTGGCCCTGCCGGATTGTCCTTGGTCACATATGGACTGGGTGCAATGGAAAAACTTTGTTGTATATCATACAGTCCTGTTTCTTCATTGAACAGGTACACAGGTTCAATGGGAAGACCATTGGAATCGTATGTCAATGACGCGTTGTAGTTCCCAAACTCATCACATTTGCTAGGTATATCCAGAACAATGTCCCATTCCATGGCCTGTGTCCAACGTGTAAATTCGGCATAGGTCAATGATCGACGGACGTCCCAGATGGAAGGGTCGGAACCATAATCATACTTTTCAAAGGCCCCTGTTGCCGATACGTTCTGTACCAAAGCGGCCTCCCCCGTATCCACAATGGTCGCCGAGTTGGTATCGATGACCCTAAGGGTCTGGTTCTCACGATTGGATATGCCTGTGACAATCGGACCGCTTACCCCAAAATCGATATAAGAGGTATTGAAATCGTTACTGGCCTCAGGACTTCCACCAAATTCCAAAGGGGATTTGGTAGGTAGACGACAGGGTTCATCAGAACACGCAAAGGAACTTATGGTACACTGTGATTTACACTGTGCCACAATCTGATCGACCATCAATTCAATGTCCTCATAGGGAATAATATTATCATTGGGATCAATCTTACATTCCCCAATCTCATAACAGCGATCAGAAAATGCCCGTATGAGTTCCTCACGGAATTCATCCCTTCGCTGGTCACAATTGGAGCTACATTCCTCCATCATGGCATAGGCATCATTTTCAATGATACTTACTCCTGTGGTCTGGACATCTCCGTTGATATCATTCATTTCCACGGGGCCTCCTTCCGATTGCAATTGTTCAAAAGTCTTATTGGAAACATAAGTATCGATTAGGTTCCGAGATAGATATGGCAAATCCACAAAGGCATCCAACGGTATGTCCGGATTCAAATATTGCAGTACAAAATCCCCTGTATTTCCTCCATCCTCATCCAATAATTTTTCAAAATCAGGGTTGACAACATATTCGGTAGCCTCATAGTAGTTTTCACAACTGATGACCACACCATCGGGAGTCAATACTTCATCATAGTTTTTGATCATGTCATAAAAGGTGAACCGCTGGTCACAGCTCCAGCTACTTTTATCATAAGGACAAGTGATATACCCTATCCCACAGAAGTTACAGGGTACGGGGTCTTGTAACGTTCCTCCACAACAAGGGACAGGGTTCTCATTTTCGTCAAAACAAATATTGGGATCCCGATAACAGGTCTCCACTTCCAGACTTGGAAAGGTTCCGTTCTTGTATGCATAGTACTTAAAGGCATAAACGGGATCTTGGATATTGGGAAAGATATCCCTTAAAATTCCTGTTGTCTCTATCGCCGGGTCTGATGGTGGTTGCACATAGGTTCCAGCCGCAACGTTTTGATCAATGGAGAAAAATGCCCAATCAGCACCATTGCCTCCATTCAAAAGACGCTCCTTATTGTATTCCCCATCATTGATGTCCGTGTCAAAATCATTATCAAATTCCGCAAAATTGTTGGAGGGTGTATCCGGATCCAAAATATCGGCAAAGACATAGCCCGTACAATCCAAAAAGGTCTTGACCAAGTTATTGTCCAACTTCTCCACTTCGTCCCTGATATCATCCGTGGTGCTGGCATTTTTTTTACGTAATTTTCGCTTGATCTTGCCCCTTGAAATCCAACGGATAATCCAGCTCTTTATACTTTTTACGGCGTCATTGACCGCATCTTTATTCTGATCATCCACATTATTGGCCACGTTGCTATCCTGATCGATATCTGCAGTGTATGGATTAACGCAAATTTTGTTCACCAATTCAATGACCAATGGTTCCCAACATTCCGCCAATTTATTGATTGAATATTGTGCTCCGTTCAGACGGACAGGAGCTTCGGGAATATCGCAAATATTATACTTTCCAATATTGGGATTGGGCGTACCACCAACAAATGTTGGTGGATCGTTGGGATCCGATCCATTGGCCCTATTGGCACATCCATTGGCACCATAATCGTCGGTAGCCATATGATAGACCATTTGGTTCAATAATCCGGGCCTGTGCCACCCCCGCATGGCGTTGTAAATTTCATCGGCTGCCATGTTTCTGGTATAGTTGGTATCCGTCAATGTCTTGCATTCATACAGCATGGAAATGGCATAGCCTTCAAAATCCATGGGATAAGCATTCCTATTGGTAATCGTGATGCTTCCACTTCCGTTGTCTTGATAGGTGAAATTCGAGGCAGTATCCGTTAAAAATTCGTTGTTGGGATTGATCGCATTTAATGGTGTATCAAAATAGTTGGTCGAACCATTCAGTTGACCAACTGCCGTTGCATCGGCCGTATAGGCCTCCAATGCTTCAGGCGAGGGTTTTCTAAATGGAGGCGTAAATACTATTGGAATATTAAACTCACAACAGGGTGTCGTAAACCGTACTTCGATAGGTTTGATATCCCCTAGACTAGAAGTCTGGGCATAATCAATGGGCACCAGATTGTTCCCGTCAAAATAAATGATTTCCACGCCATACAGTCCGGGATTCTGTTCGTAAAAATCTAAAAATTCATCTGTGGCTTCAGGATCAGCACTGTCCTTTCTTTTGAATTGATAGGCTATGGTTGAACAATCTGTGCAGTCAAAATTCAAAATATTGTCGGCAGCCAAACTGGCCACCAAATTCTGGTTGGCGAGTATCTGTCCATAGAAGAAAATATCGTTGTACAGGTACTGCATCTCCTCTTCACAATCAATTTCGTCCAGTGCACTGACCAACCATGCAAAATAAGGTTCGATAAGTTTCTTGGTGTTCTCTTGATTGGCCACCAATTTTGCCGTAAAGTCATCCACAGGTTCCAAGGTCTTTTGCACATAATACGTTCCTGTGTCCAAATTGACGGATCCAAAATCCACTATGATCTTTTGGTTCGTAGGGTCAGTGGATAGATCGCCAATGCTCTCTTCTGTAAATTCTTGAACCATTGTACCAGTGTCCGCATTGAATATTTGTATGTGAAGTTTATAATCCACATCAATTTCAAGGTTATTGCAGAGTCCCTCCAAAACTGGTTTGTCAATCGTATAACCGATGTTCAAATCCGTGGCATCCTGCAGAATGGTAATTCGCTTGGAAGCCTTGAAACCTTTTTCCGTTGCCGTATTATTTGTGATTTTATCATTTATCCCGGAAACAGTGGGGCCTGTAGTGATCTTATCCAAAACAGTGTCATCCTCACTGAAAGTCAGTCCTGTAGCGATCGTATTCCCTTCCTTGGTGATATAAGCTACGGATTTGGTGTTGTTTGGATCAATCGTAATGACCTTGGCCACTTGTTCGGGATCTGGGGCCTCATCTCCAAAAAGCGCCACCAATTCCTCTTCGGTCGGAGTGCCATACAAAGTTCTTACCGTACGTCCTTGTCCAATGGCTTGATCGCCCAACATATGGGTCTTGCCCACTCCGGATTGTTCAACGACCCTGTCTGTACCATCATTGCTAAAAATGACCCTTGTATAGGGGTATCCTTCTGAATTTGGTATCCGTTTATCCGTGTTCAAGCTTGAATAATACGCAAAGGCACCTGTGGCATCAATGGTGGATGGCTGTCCATAATTGGATACCTCATCAAAATGCTTGGCCCGGTAAAGCTCACCGTTTGTAGTAACAAAATTGTTCCTGTACCTATCAATACGTTCCCCTTCTATGGGAACGGGCAATGTTGTCAAAGTCGGCCTGCCCGAATGGTCCAAAACTGTTTGCGACACAATTTTATAATCCTTTGAGGGAAAGTAGCGCTGGGTTTGTTTTACTTGGTTCAAGGTAGTGGCATAGGTTGCTTGCTCACTTACCTTGTTTCCTTCTGTAAACACCCTACTATACTGGTAATTGGTATTGTCATCGGGGTCCTCAAAAAAGAAAGCTTCCACAGTCCCTGTTGGGTCGTTGAATTCATAACTGCCCGCGTCATAGGCAGATGTGTTCCATACTCCCCAGTTCTTGTTGTTCCCTGATCCATTGTCATAGAAAGTACCTATGGGACGCACCCGCCACACATAGAACCCTTGCCCCTCACCAATGGTAAGGGAAATTTGGTTGCTGGAACTAAACGTATGAAAGTTCAATGCCTTGCTCCAATCCACTGTTGTTCCAATTTGTCGTTCATCGGAAACTAAGGTCTCGTCCTTATTGAACAGACGGAGCAATTGAAATTCGTAATTGGGTGCCTCACAGGTATCCGTCCATTCAAAGGAAACCACCTTGCCGTTTGGCGTTACGGTATTGGATACCAAATTCACTACATTATTGGCCACATCGATGCCATAACTCAATTCATAGTAAAGTCCAATCCCCATATTGGCCTGTACATCAATGGCTCCTAGACCATCTGAGGCAGAATTTATGGTCGCAGTGACACTGCTTATCGATTCGGACAAATAGGAAAGTCCCGTAGCTGGATTTGTACGATCCAGATACTGCTCCAAATCCAAATAAACCAACCCTTCCGGGTTTTGGTTATCCAAGTTCACATCAAAATTAATGGTAGGATTGGTGCCTCCAGAAGTGACCAAGGTCAAATCGAGATTGACGTTAGTATCGAAGAGCAGTCCAGCAGTTCCGCTACCAAAACCATATTGTTGTCCCAAATCGATCTTGACCCATGTTTTTCCACCCTTCACATAAAAATCAGAGCACGGGGTCGTGAAATTCAAGCTTCCTGTTGTCGTATTTCCACTGGAAGGGACCGCTATCATCGTATGATCCGATCGAACTCCCAATTCCTGGGCTTGTATATGCTGTGTGGCGATAAAACAGCCTATTGCTATTAGCTTGGCAAAAAAGTTCTGTATCCGCATAGTGTCAATTTTTTCTGTTATCGATGATTTCAAATCCTTTATAGGCAGGTTTTAGCTGGTGTCCTTTGAACAGGGCCGCAACCGGGGAAATAATTTCTTTTGGACTGTCAAAGTCCATTTTTTCATAGGTAATCCGCTGCTTTTTGATCTTGCTTTGGCCATTGTAGCCGTTCTCAACACTGACGATCTTATCCTTTTTTGGATCATATGTGATCTTTTGTTGCACCAACTTTGTCCGTTTGGCAAAATCTGCGTTCGGAATCACGGTTATCAATGTCAGTCCATTGTCTTTATGAACGCAATCAACAGTTTCGGCCGAATCCAATAAAGTGCGTTGTATTTCAAGAAATTTCCTGTACGTATTGATATCATTGAAAATCCTTGGGTCTGAATTGTTCCAATAGATTTTTCCATGTTCCGGAAGTACCACAAAGATGTCTTTTTCGTCCCCAAAGACACTCATGTTGCTATCATAGACAGCTATTTTGTTGGCCGTTGTGAACACCTCGGTATCCGTTGTTTTGGACTCCACCCCGCTATTCGAGCTGAACTTAGTTTCCATGCTGTACCTCACATGGTAAACCTGCCCATTTTTTGGGGCGCTCATGGATTCCATCCTATTCAAATAGGACATTAGTTTTTCCTTGCAGTCCATGACATTACAGCTGGGGCCATGGCTCCATCCCATTATGGGAAACAATGCTAAAATGACGATTTGTATCCTAAAGATTATTGCGGTTTTCACGGGGTGTATTGTATTGGGTTTCTGTAATGGTTTTCAATCCTCTTTCCGTTTCAATGAGTTTTCTTACCAACTGGCCTTCATTGTTGTATTGATAATACAGACCAAAATGCTGGTCATCGAAAAGGGTAATCAACCGCAAAGACTTCACATCATAAACAAAACAGGTCGTTTGTGATTCTTTTGGATTGAATTTGATATCATCGATATGGGCAATAGGGTTGCCAAAGCTCAATATCATGTTCACTTGTTGCCCAAGAGGCAGTGATGCTGCATCGATAAAGACCCTATAAAGTGTCCACTCCCCTGTCTTGGCTACCAATTCTGGACTGTAATCTGTTCCAAGTACGGTAATAATCGGGCTGTCCAATACATCTTGGGACCTCGTCCAAAACTTGAGCCATCCACCTGTGGTGCTCAACAAATCCTGTGCAATCACATTGGAAACAATGGAGGCACCAGATGTAATTTCTTGGGAATACCTGCCTGAATGGGCCACACCTTGGGCTATATTGGGAATACTGCTCCCTTGCTCGTCCTCAAAGTGCTCAAAATAAATTTCATCATATCGTGCATTTTGCCCGATCATTATGGGTTGTGTAAAATCATATCCAAATTTTGATGCACTGTAAACCCCTAGGACATCTTGTTCTTCCAAAGCATTGCCATTTGGCGAATATTTGGTGACCTCGCTCAGTTTTACCCAGCGTTCGTCTTGATTGGCCCCTGTGGTATAGTCAAAAAGAGTATAGTCCTCAAGTACTCCACCTTCATATATCTTACCCAACTGGGTATCCCTATTGGAGGATTTTTTGGTCTCGCCCTTGTACACATAACTCTGGTGCAGACGCCATATCCTTTCCAATTCAGGGGTCGCCCCGGCAGAATTATAAATGGCATTGATGTTGCCATCCATCCAAGTAGTGATTCCAGCCAACGTATTGAATGTGTTGGCTCCGGACGAGATGACCCTATCGGTCTTGATGTCCCAAGTACCTACATCCCCATTCGTGGGGTTCAATGGGTTGGCCCCCGAACCATAGGTCACTACCTGTCCTGAACTTGCCAACAATTGGTTGGTATAATTGGAATTTTCGGATTTTCTACCCATCTGCGCATAGTTCCAATGCGCAGGAAGGTTCAAACTGTAGATCGATCCATCATGCACATCCGTCGTTCCCGCCAGAGGGATGTTGTGATACGCATCAAAGGTCCTGGTCAACAAAGGTCTTCCCGTAGCATTATCGAAAGCCAGATGTTCTGTTTCGGACGCAATATTGTCACTATAGGAAACCACCTTTTTTTGGATTGCGGGATATTTGATGACCTTGGATATGGCATATTTGCTCAGTTTTTGTTCACTAAAACTGAACTGTAACCATCCGGACACAAATATGGGCGGTGGAAATACCAGACCAACACTGACATCGATTTCAAAATTGAAATCCAAGTTTTGGTTCTGTAACTGGAATTTCTCCATGGTAATATCCATTTCCTTTCCCGGGGTATCCCAATAATAGGTGCCATCCCCCTGCATCATGGGAACCTTCTCTCCAGGTTCGTAGTAGTAAAAATCCTGTCCTGAGGAAATATAGCTGGTATTCCCCATGGTATAATCCCCGCCATAGGTCCGTACCGATTTGGGCTTTCCATCCATGGAATTCATAATGAATCGAAATCCCTGGGAGGCCCATGCCTTATCAACACTATAACTAAAGTTAGGTGTTGGAATACGAAGTTTATCATCGTAACTATTGTCCTGAAGCACGGAATAGTCAACCCCTCTAGCTGGTTGTGCGGCCCCTATATCAAATTGATCGGCAGCCCCATTACCATTTTGGGAATAATCATATAGTTTGTCAAAGGGATAATCCCTGCAGGTAAAGAATTCATAGACCGTATAACCAGACCCTGTCCTCCCTTTATGGATATTTTCGACCACTACTCGAGCATGCTTTACAGAAGGGGAAGGAAGTAGGGATTCCCCTATGGGCCCTTCCGATTGTTCCATGTCCTTCCCAGAAATCAAGCGGTTCAACCAGGATTGATCGTCCTTGGGCAAAAAGCCAACAAGGGCATTTTCCTCACGCATCTCATTGGGTTCGTTGGTGGCAACACCACTGCTACGGCCATCTTCCAATTCATAGGTGTACTCTTGACCATAGATGGCGGCATCCCCATCCTCAATTCCCTTATCGAACATCAGAACCCTTTTGACACGGATGCCATCGCCACGTTTGGCTTTGTTAATGGGTATTTTCAAATAGGACAGTTCCGGGTTGAGCGCCATACATACCTCCGATTTCTCAGGATATCTAGAATTCACCGATAGCCCAGAAACGACTCCGATACCTGCAACGGTAAACTCCGCAATGGCAACAGCTTCTCCAATATTATTGACCAATGGGCCTTCACAACCCACCAATTCATTGATACGCCGTTCATATCTTCGCTCTATATTTGATTCACAGCCAGCAGTGAATTTCCCCCATCGCTGTGTGGTATAGTAATCATAACAAGCCTGTCTGGGCGTCAGACGATACCCTTGATCTTCCACAGGGTCGTCAAAAAGACCAACCCCCACCAAGTTTTTCCCGTCATTGGAACCGTCCAATTGGATGGCTATCTGGTTATTGCCAGAATCATACTGTACATCCAACACTTTGGCATAACCGGTAACATATTCTGATTTGCAATTTTCAATACCAGCAAAAGTTCCCTCAAGTGCGTACAATAATTTGAAGTATATCCGCTTGTCCACTTTGAGATTGCCCAAATCCTTGCCCAATATATTGGCCAACCCTCCATTTACCGGTATCGCCGTATCATCATATTCTTCCAAAAAGTATGTTCTTAAATATTGATGGAGGTCTTGAATCTTATCGGCATCTTCCACAGGATCATACCCTATGTCCGTCAAATCAAGGGTATAGGTCGGAGCATCATAATTGTCATTGGTATCCGAAAGTTTCACCAAGGCCATCACATTGCGGTCCTGTACATAGGAATAATCCTTGCTCTCGTATTCCACCAAAATTTGTCCTCCCGATGGCAGGGTCACCTGTTTCAACTGCCATGCAGCCGGATCAAAAGCATTATCCGGGATTTCACCTTGATAGGGCCATTTGATCAAGTTCAAATGCCTTTCCCTACCATTGTATTGGTTGGCACCCCAGGCATCGAGTAAATGTGGGCCATAATCCGGGTTTTGCGCATTGACCGAATAACGATCACTCAATGAAAATAAACTGGCCAGTTCTGGTCGTTCCGAAACCAGATAATCGGGATAATCCGCTCTGTCCTTGTAACGGTAATCAAATTTATACGAACTGATACGGGCTCCCACGACGCCTTCGAACTCAGACCATACTTTTCTTAAGGTCAGCTTGCCACTATTCCCGGCTGTCGAGCTGTTGGGAAAATTGCCATTGGTATTATTCGGAAGGTTTCCCACCAAAGAATAATCATACTTGAAGTTTGTCGTCTGCAAAGGGATTTCTGGTCTATCCTTGGCAAACAGCACCACTTTTTCAAGATATTCCAATTGATCCACCGTGTTCTTGGCACTTGCACTATTGGCCGATGGATCTTCAGTGGTAAGAACGGAAGCAGCCAACCCATCAAACCGATCCGCACCGGTACCCTGTAAAAAACGGGCCTGATCATTTGATCCGTCCACACCAAAACGGTCTGGGGTAGATTTGTTCGTAACAAAATAAGCCACATGGGTCTTGGTCTCCACCTTTTTCAAGAAATAGATTTCCTTTTCACCAGTGGTCACAAAACCCGTATCATCCTTAATATCCGAAATTGAATTTTTTGAATAGAACAATCCATTGTAGGGAATTCTCCAACGGTACCAGTTTGAATTACCCTCGTCATTTGCATCTCCATACTTTTTGTGATATTCGAACTTGGTCCATCCCCCAAAATCCCCTTCATCAGGCCCAGAGGCTCCCAAATCAATATAATCTGAAGTGGTTATACTGGTCAGAAGCGAGGTAGCGGCATAGCCTTCTTTTTTAACATCGCCCACGACCACATTGTGAAGGCACTGGTCCACATCAAAATTGTTATCCAAAAACAATTGCTTGAATGTGAGATAGTTCTCTTCAATATTGTCATTGTCATTTACATCTATGGAGAGGTTGGCCGTATTTTTGACTTTCATATCCACATCATAGGTATATTTCAAGCCCGCCTCGTTATGGATACTGAAACCAGAACTCTCCTTTTCGATATAGGAAGCATGTTTTGCTTGGGTTTCATCCAAATCTGTAATCTGTTCCGATGTTAAGGTTGGAAATACCGTTGTGATGCCGGGAAAATTTGGTGAAGCGGTCAAATCCGCTTTGGCCAAGTCATTATTGCCATACGCCATCTTACCTCCCATATCGCCGTAGAAACGATATAAATTATCATTGGCTGGATCGTTGAATGAAAAGCCACCTGCGTTGGTATTGCCATCTCTGGCCCAATCCTTGATTTTTGACTTGGTATTGCCAAAGGCCAAATTTACCCCTACACCGATATTGGTCCCGAACATCCCTTCAATACCTATCCCATAGGTCCGACGTTTGTTCTCGTCACCGTCTATCATTTCAGGGAAATAGTGCCCCACACTTTTTCGATAGGGTCGGAAACCACCGGAAAGCCCTTCTCCGGTCAACATATAGTTGTCTGGGGTCGAAAATGGGATACCGATAAAATAATCACGACGATCAAAGGACTGTGCTTTTTCCGTAAAATAATCGGACCGATAGTTGCCAATACTGGAAGGTGTATTTAAATATCCATAAGTTGGCACGGATTCTTTTTCTTTGGTCACGGTCAATCCAAAGGTTCCTGTTAGTCCACCTTCAATACCAATGGGGGCCACTGCGGGATTGACCTGCGCCCCGAAACTTACATTGAAATTGTATCCACGTAATTTGGATAGTGAGGTCGTAACACCCTGATCGGTAAAGGTTCTAAAAGGACTTAATGTCCCCAATATGGTATTCTGCCCTGTGTTTAGCGTTGATGCTTGAGCATTTTTATCAAACTTTAAAGCGTTTTTATTAAATCTAAAAAAGCCTTTATCCTTATTTGTTTTTAACCCTTTTTCTTTTATTTCTGCTGGTTCTCTAAATATCGCCAATGGATTTACCGTTGCACTAAAAGTAATTCCTGTAACGGAACGGTTCATTGAAAGACTGCCATAGCCATTGGAAAGCCCTATTGATGAAGTTTTTGCTACCCCTTGATAATTATTAAACCGGACAAACTTGCTAAGGTTGACTGCCCCTAAACCTGTTCCGGATACTGGATCTTGACCTTTCAAACCAGCTTCTGCTTTTTGCGATTTACTAAAAACCTCAAGATTCAATTTTTCAGATCCACTTAAAGTCCAATTAGGCCGAGTCTTGTTATACACATCGATGGGAGTATCGTTGTACTCATCGGGCAATCCCCTTACATTTCTGTTAATAGCACCTGGGTTCAACGTCCAACCATGGCCTACCCAAGAGGCCTCTTCTTCCGGCGAGGTACCACTGTGATAGGAAAGGGACATGGCATAGCCTCCGCCATCCGGACCGGGAACTTGAATCACTGGAAGATTATAGGTGAAATTCCCAGATAATGGATCCACCAAGTTGGTCGTCGCCACTGGCTCAAAGCTTGTGAATTCCGGTGTGGTCGGACCTGAGGTCAAAGCATATATCGCATTTGTGGAGGGTACCACTATGGTCAAAGCCATATCGAACAATAGTACATATGCCGCTGCCTTAATGTGTTTTCTGCAGATAGAGATCATATCGTATCAGTTTATAAATTCAAGTGTGGGTATTTGGTCTATATGTTGTTTTTTGAACGCAAAATGGCTAATGCCCGTATCCAAAAAAGGGTCGTCAAAAACAATATCTAGGGATTCTGTTTTCCATTGCTCCTCATCGGTTTTCGGAAATACCACATAGAAAGTTTTTTTACCTCCTATCTCATAGTTATTCTCAAAAGTTGTGAGTACCGGCCTTATTTTTTTCCCTTCCGAACCCTTGATAAAAAGGTGCTGCTTTAGGCCAAAGTTCAGTTCGTTGATGCGCTCCTTATAAGCGGCCATGTTCTGGATATCGTAGTTAGTGGCATCGATTCCGTGCATATCATGCTCTATGGAAAACAATACGGACATCGAACTTTCAAAATCGTGCAACAACTCGTTCCAGCCCTTTTCGTCATTTCCCTTTTTCAATTCGGTATAGGCCAAATATTCAGAGGGAAGGAATTTTAAGGAGAATGAAAAACCATTGGCAGATGCCTTTTTTACCAATCCATTTTTTGGATTGTCAAGCCATTTCAAAAAGGCTGTTTCCGAGCCGATTGACCTGGTGCAACTACTGAGCGCTAAAGCTGCAATAGTCATGACCATAAGAATTTTATTGAACCCCCTCGACATATTCCTTGTTTAATGCGTTTATCACTTCTTGGGTTATGTCAATTTGTCCATCCACATACATTACATTTCCTTGCCCATTGGCTCCCAGTATGGCAGCATAGCCTTTTTTCTTGCCATAACGTTGGACAAAATCATTGATCTTGTTGTACACGCCTTCCAACAACTTGGACTCCTCCTCGGTTGTTTGACCTTCTATGGCAGTGCCGAGCTTCATCAATTCTTGCTGCATAACGGCCAGATCGGCTCGTTTTTTTGACCTCTCCGCATTGGATAACGTACTTTCCAAAATTTCATACTCCTTGGTCTTGGATTCGAACACTCCCCGTTTTTCATTAAAACTTTTGCTCAGATCATTGACCTTTGCCTCATAAGAGTCCTTAGCTTCCAAAAAGCCTTGATATTCCTCCAGAACCCTTTGTGAGTCCACCACAACGACATTACCTCCTGTTTTTGAGAAGCTAAATAGGAGCCAAATTGTTACTATGGCCAGAGCTCCGGCCACGCTAAATAGTATCTTTTCTTTCATGTTTTAAAGTATCAGGAATTGTCCGTTGAATATTTTCTCTTGTATCCGTATCTTGAACTTGTACAGTCCGGGCTGTGCTTGTGTTCCGTCCCATACAAAATTGTTATTGGGAATATCCGGTGCAATGCTTATCGAAAAATTATCCGGTCCGGAAATCTCGAGATTGCCCCCTTCCGCACTCAATACTTCCACAAGTTTGAATTCCAAGGGGTTCAATCGGTCGTATTCCACGCCGTTCACCAGATTCAGTATAAATGGGGAAATAGTATCAGAACCCTCAGTCGTAAAGGATATGGTATCCCCGCTAATAGTATAAAACTCTTCACTCAACAAAAGCCAAACGCCATTTTGGAATACCTCGATTTGAAATTGCTCTTGATTTTTAGTTATTCTAAGGTTCAGGGGCGCCTTTGTTGTAGTTCCCAAAACATTTATCAAGAGTATGATGTCCTCTCCATTGGCAGGACCGGTCTCAACAAACACTTCGCTTTCCTCAGTACCACTGATCAAATTATCTATCGTTATGTCCCCAAAAATTATCTCGAATTCTGAACTGGGAAGATTCTTCGTATTAATAGTGATTCCCTCAATATTTGTATCGCAGGGTTGGGTCGTGGGGTCCAAATAATCATCGTTCACATCCCAATACCCATCACAGGATATCACTTTACCCCATCGATTGACTACTGGAACACCTTCCCCTAGGATACCATCATTATCAGGATCTTCGAAACCAGCCTCCAACACATCGTTGCATCCATCTCCATCGCTGTCCAAATCCTTACTATTGATAATGCCATCACCATCCAGGTCACGGTTGCCAAAAGAGGAAAAAATCTGGAATTTTGAAAAGATGGCCTTTCGGTAATATCCATAAGCTCCTTTAAAAGAAGTATCCAGATAAAAACCTATATTTTCCCCAACTTCGATGGTTTTGATGAGTCTGTCATTTTTAAAGAACTTCAACTCATTCCGTTCATATACAATTTTGAACTTGTCGTTGAACCTATAGTATTTTTCATTGGAAATAGATGAACCGTTGGCATAGATGCTAAATCGGCCTCCATCAAATAAAAATCCGTAATCAACGTCATCCCTGCCTATCCCATTTTCTTCGATTCCAAATCCCACTATGGCCTTTGTAGAAACCTTCGCATTGAATGAAACCGCATAGTTCTTTATAAACCCAAACGAAGTAAAGGGTTGGGAGTTTACTGAATTGTTCCACCCCAAATCTCCGCGTCGAAAGAAAATATCATTGCGCCAAGCACTAACGTTTACACGGTTTACCCAATTCTTCATGGGGATTTTTCTGACCCGGTTCTCGTAACGATCAAAGATTCCGTCATTATCGTCATCAACATCTCTTTTGTCAATTACACCGTCGCCGTCGGTATCCAAACGGCCGTTCCTTTGTGCTTGCATTTGGGTTGAGAATGCACATATTAGCAATAGGCATAGAAATACTACTCTATTCATCAATAGTCTTGTTTGGTAATTATGTAAAAGAATAAGTTTGCGATGGGGGGATACACGCCAGCTCTAATGGAAATAAAAACAAAGAACAGTTATTGTTCAAAGAATTTTATTCCATGCATTTGTTTAATATGATTCATTGTTTTTGGTTTGGTTTTGATCATTAAAAATGTTCCCAACAAATCTGTCCAATCCAATTTTCTTCAACAAAACCGATTTCGATGAAGTGTTGAAAAAATCCCACGAAATACTTTTTGCTCGATGAATTGCAGTTTTTGTCGACATACAACCAGCCCTTGGTTGGTTACGTCTAATTGTTTATCGAGTGGGGAGTGATGGGTATTCCATCATTCCGTAAGAATAATCTACAGTTTGAAATAGTCAATCCAAACAATGGACATACAGTTCCGAAATTCTTACAGCGTTCGAGATTGCCATATTTAGTATACAAGAATTAAACGTTCATATACAAAACATGTTTTTAACAAAACATTAGTCAGAATTATTCGTTTGGAAATGTGTTATTTAAAAAATGAAGAAAATGTCCCAAATTTTAATCATTGACGATCACCCTATTACCGTAAAGGGTTACAAAATCTTATTGGAAAATCTTGAAATTCCGACTTCTCTGGAGTTTGATGGCGCTCATAGTTGTGATGAGGTACTCTTAAAAATGGATGAGTTGGAAGGTAACTTTTTTGACATTGTCCTTTTGGATATAAGCCTTCCCGCCTCCAAGGATAAAACGGTCACAAGTGGTGAAGACCTTGGATTATTGATTAAGAAAAGATTTCCCAAGACAAAAATCATTGTACACACTGGATTGAATGAAATCCAACGTATTTCCAATATTTTTAGAACCTTGAAACCCGAAGGCTTTTTGATAAAATCAGATATTGACCCTAAAACATTGAACCATGCTGTGAGCAGAGTACTACAGAACAAGAATTTTTATAGCGAGAAAATTAGGACCCTGTTAAGCCCTGACGATTTTGAAAAAATTTATGTTGACTCATGGAACAGAAAAATACTGTACCACCTTTCCCAAGGACATAAAATGAAAGATTTGCCTTCGCACATTCCTTTGTCAATGCCAACCATTGAACGTAGAAAGAAACGGATAAAATCTTTGCTTGGGGTTCCGGATGGAAGCACAAAGGAATTATTGGATGTTGCTCGAAAAAAAGGTTTTATTTAGATCAGTTCCTTTAATTCCAACTCACAATAGTATTAAACAACAGGAATAAAAAACTATTTTTATTGCACAGCTTAAGTAAGCTATAATATTTATACTAATTGACAGAATTCCGCAATATCTAAAATAATTAGGTGTCCTATTCGGTGAGCACAAAGAATAAAGACCTCGAAACCCCAATAATTATGGCCATCTAAAATTTAGGTTCTGGTCTTTATACATTTAAAATTACCACTTACACAACGTCCAAATTATTCAGATTGGTTGAAACAAGGAATTCCTTATTAAGTTGGGTGACAGAATAAACCGAGTTTATATCTTAAAACACTACCATATTATACGTGTCAAGGGTTTGGAAAAAGGTATTTCCAAAAATCGCCCTTCAACTTCCAGACCCGGAAGGGCCTGTTAATAATTGCTAATGGTATATGTGCTGGGAAGGTCATTATAAGAGCTATCGTTGTTGCCCTTATAGATCAATCCCTCTCTTATGGATTCCAAGGAAGGCTCTTTTTCCACGACAGGACGAACTACAACAGGCTCGGACTCACCCTTGATTTCGAGAAGTTTCTGCTTGAAAATGTCAGCCGCTACCTTAAGCTTCTTTTTGGAGGCTGCAGGTTTTCCAACAATCCTGAACTTAAATTCCTGTGCGACCAAGTCATCTATGTCAATTTCAGATATAACATCTGACTTCTTTATTAAGAAATTTAGTACAAAAAGCTTAAGATTCGTAAGTTTAGTGACAGAAAGGCTGTCAGTAAACTCTAGAATCAACGCATTCAGTTGAGTACTGTCTGTAGAAGAGGTCATGTTATCGGCCATTAAAATGAAACGGTTTGCAAAGGTAGGTTATTATGGTAAAATAATAGAATTTTTCTATGACTCGATGATAAAACAATCATAATTGATGTTAAGTTCTCTAAAAATATAGAATTTTTTGAATTTTCCAAAGAAATCGTGCTTAAAGGATTGAAATCTAAGATGTTGTTCATTATAGAAGTTCTCATAGGCCAATTTATTCGTTGGGTCGATAAAATCATAAAATGCCAAGTCGGTAATATTTGCGCCCTTCGAAGTCAGAAAGTCGTACAGTTCCTTAAAAAAGGAATGTCTATCGATCAGCGCTTCAAAAGATTCCGATTCCCTTATCTTGTCATAAACGGCTCCCAGTGTATTCAAAGCTATAATATAGTCTTCACCGTTCAACTGAACTTGAAACAGTCCACCATCGGTTATTTCAAAGTGTTTCTTAGTCTTTAAAACGTTTTTTCTCTGCGCAAAGACCAGTGATTGCAGTTGTGTCGAATCCAAAGGTAGGATATACTCGGCAATCAAAGATAACTCCTGATCCGCCAATCCCGGTTCTGTTTCTTCCTTGGTGGGCTTTTTACTTATCCGTTTTTTAAAAGGACCTGCTTTTTTGACCCAGTTGTACTTAGGATCGTCATCTATCCCACCTTCACCATCGGAAATTTCCAGTTTGTATGATTCCAGTTCGAATCGCTGTGGTTCGATCTTTAGTATCCCGAACCAATTGCTGGGGAATTTGGAAGCAATGGTATTGTTATCTTCATTGTCGATAAAATGATAGTCCAAGAAACTTCCCATTTGCACATTATGGCATCCATTTGGAAGGAGGATGGGTTCACTGATCATCGGCACATGTTCATGGCCCGTAATCAAGATATGTGATCTTTTCAAGAGGGAATCCAATCGGATTTCCCTTTTTTTGGAAGACATGAACTGTTCTTTCCACTCGAGCCATGAGGGTGGATGGTGGGCCACGGTAATAATCTTGGTATCGGGTTTCTCATTCAGGATGCCATTGATATCATCCCAGTACGGAAATTGGTTCCTTTTAAGAAAATAGGATTGTTTTCCTCTCTGGCTCAAGCTGTCACCGATGACCAGTTTTTTCAACTGATCTGCACCCAACTTAGCCTTGACCCTATCATAGAACTCGGATATTACTCCTGGACCAAATGATTTCCAAGAGCTGTTCAACATCAGAAATAGAATTCCATTTTGCTTGAAATGTAGATACCCAACATAGGCTTCCTTATCATATTTATAGGCAACATGCCCCTTTTTGACCAGTTCCTTGCATCGCTCTTTCAGAAGTGAGTCAATAATCTTATCCCTAAAATTGACAAAGACATCCTTAAAGCGGGGTTGTTCAAAAAAGATATTGTTTTTCAATTTAAAGATTCCTCCAAGGTCCTCCCCAGGTTTCAGTGCATAGGTCATCTCGGACCATTTCACATCATGGTTTCCCACCACGGAAATCACTGGAATATGTTGTGGTATCCATTTGTTCAGAACCCGATATAATTTGGAGTACTCGTCCAAATCGCCCTTGAATGCCAAATCTCCAGCTACCACTACGCAATCAATGGGGGTATTCTTTGAAATGCTTTTGAATTTGGCACCAAAGGATTTAAAAACCTCCACTACTGGGTGTTCTTTGTCCAGATAATTTTCCTTTAAATGGATGTCGCTCAACAGGCAAATATTGAAGGATCTCATAATTGATCGGATTTGAGATAGACCCCGTAGCTCCAAATCATGTTCAGGACCACGTTGCAGAAATGATTAAAATCTTTCCTTTCTTCAGGGCAATTGACAAAGAACCCCCCAAAAGAATCTATAAACCATGTATCTGAGTGAAGAAAGTGTTTGATGGGCTCACCGGTGGTATAGTCCCGTCTCAGCATCCGTGGTTTACCGGAGAACTTATAGTAGACATAATGCAGGCAATAATATGAAATTACCGATATACTCTTTATTTTATTGAAATTCGTGTCCCTTTCCGGGTGTTTATCCTCATAAAGGATGTCCATAAACCTTTTATGAAACTCCTTTACCGTCAAATTGGGCATAACCTCATTCTTGCCGTTCCAAATGAACTCGAACACCCAGGTTTTTAGACTTTGATACTTTACTTCCTTAAGGTGTGGTATCATTGAAGTCTCATCTTTCTTGGAATCGATAAAATAAAGATTGGTCATAACCTGATCCTTTAGGTTGGACAACCATGTCTCAAATTCATCTTCCTTGACAAATCTTTCAACAATACTGCAGAGCCTTTTATGGTGCCGGTCCCAAAAAGTTTTAAGTTCCGGGATGGGACATGTCATTTTGCTTGGGTGGTTGTCCCCATCGAATTTCATGCCATATGCAATCAATAGCAGCCTAAAATGCTCCCTTAGAAAGTTATATTCATCGAGACAACCCAAGGCACTTTGCATACTGGTATTTTGCAGGAGGTACGTCCAATGCCAAAAAACATAAAGGTCTTGGTTTTCAAAATAGGTAACCAAGTATTTCTTGACATCCACCTCAAAGTAACCGAAGTGCTGTTTCTCAATGATCATCCTTTCCAGCGCACCAAAATCATTTTCGGATATTTTCAGCCATTTCTTGTTCAAGGTGTCGAAAAGGGACTCGTTCTGTTTGAAGAACTGGCTCATTTCATTGTTAAGTATCTCCTTAATCAAGGTAGCGAAAACCAGGGGTGGACAAATAAGATGGTCAATGTTGTAGTTTACCGATATGCTGTTTGAGACCGTTTCGGTATCATTTATTCTTGTGACCAGTCCGGAAGCATAGGAGTCCCTGAAACATCGGGCGCAATGTTTGATTATGGCATCCATCGAGCTCAAAATGGAGGTGTTGGCGCTATTTATATCCAAGCTGAACTCATTCAGGTCTTCAAAATTATAGTTGTTAAGCAATCTGGACTGTAGCGCTTCCTCAAAAACCTCCACATGGTCATTAATGATATCCTCGATAAATTTTGTCTTTAGCACCTCATGCCATTCCTGCGCTGAATTCTCTTCAATAAATGCTGTTTTTTTTATCGAACCTTCCTCAATGCCCTGTGTGATTACAGCACTTTTACTTTTGAGCATTTCAACAAAACTTTCCAAAAGGTGGTAAAGGTCTATGTAATAGATATACAGGATTGGGTCTTGGATCCCTTGATTATAATTATAGATGACCTTTCTGACCTTCTTCCTTACATTTCTCGAAACGTTGAGTTTCCGTAAATAGATTGCAGCTTTCTTTTCAACGTCGACCTTATATTTTTCCAAATAATCTTCCGTCTGACAGGGACCAAGGAATTCCTGCTTTCTTTCCTTGTTGTACTGTTTGATCAGATCACTCTGGAATTTAAAGACGGGTTTCGTTTTTATTTTTCGTATATGGTTCCTAAGATTCGAATTATTTCGGATCATGGTAAAGATCTCCTGGTTGGATGAAAGATTATTCGGTTTGATCTCCTCCACGACAAAATCGGTTTTCCCATATTTGAACCTTGCCTTGCCATACCTGCTATGGATTTCCCCAGAGTGTAGCTGCTTTGAGGTCTCGTTGCAGAATTGCGGAAAGTGTCCGGGTTTTACTTGCCACTCCACCGTGGATTCAAACTTGATGTCTTTTTTGAAACTGTTTTCGCTAAAGGTAGTAAAGTCCACCCCAAGATAGGAATGCGTATCATTGAACACATGGGCCTCTTGGATATTCTCCAAGCTCCATTTACCATATAGGGAGTTTTCAACGATTTCCGAAAACCCTTCCAATTCCTTCAGTTTGAGCTTTCTTATACACAACAAGGAGTTGGTCAAGACATTGGGATCTTCATGGGAGGCAATAAGTACCAGCTCTGACCAATTGAATGAGTCGATCAAGATATAATCAGAGATTCCATACGTTTCCAATACCGTCTCCACGGTAACAACGGAAGATTCAAAAATCTTGTTACCATTGCCTATTACCAGGCCATTGGTTATTTTCAATTGGACGATCTTGACAAATCTATTGGGTTTGTCCAGGAATTTATCAATGGTCGGAACCTTTTTCTTTCCCAGTAAGGACCCACTGATGATTTGGTAGCTTACATTTTTGATTGGCTCTGGTTCCCCGTCCTTGGTACGGCAACGCGGTTCAAACACACGCTGGGTAAACTTGTAATTGTCTATAACGGAAACAAAAGCAGCATCAAAATGTGAAAACAAGTGAAATACCTTTGGACTGTACAAATGTTTTAAATAGGAGGCATTGTCCAACCCATGTTCTTTACTATTAAGATATTCCTCGATTTTCTTCCCGTAAGAAGTATACAAGCTTCTGATGTTTTCAATATATTCTGTTTCTTGTCCAAGAGGGTATTTGGTCAGTGCGATATGCACTCCGTAAGGTTGATGGTTCATTTATATGGCTAGGGTTTTTGGTTTGCCTTACAAGAAGATATTATTAGCTAAAGAATTGACGGAAAAATTACGTTAAATTAAATAATAATTCAAATTTTCTCTTTTAGGTGCATTTACTCCTGTTGAAATAAATACGGCACAGTACGCTCCTATCCAAAAATGGAATGAGGTCCCTTATCGCTAAAGAAAACATATTCATGTTTGTTACATTATTTTTAATCCAAATCTCTTATCATCCAAAACGGCTTTTTTAAATTGCACATCCCGATAACCAGATTTTGAAATCAGCTCTTTTATGCCATCCATATGTTCCTCAGAGGTGTTCACGCCAAAGATTATTCCCTTTAAACTGGCCTTGTCAAATCCGTACAATCTATTACCGCCTTCTTCTGTAATCGATCGCCATTCAAATTCATAGTCCCAGTCGTGGCTTTTGGAAGCGATTAGCTGCATTAGGAACATGTAAAGGTCTCCCGAATTCTCCGACAATACAAACTCTGGGTATTCCGAGTAGTAGTTTACCGGAATAAGATTCTCCCTGATAAAATTTGGCGTTTCCATACCGAACTCAAGGCAAATTCCAGAATGTGATGAGGCATAATGCGACCACATTAACGGAATATTGGGTATTTCAGAAAAACAACATACTCCCAAATGGTCATTAAACCCAGTGGAAAAGATTTGGTTTAGCAGTGTGTTTGCCTTTTTTGGATCATCAAAGATTCCTATCATTTCCTCCCCACTCCATAAATGGCCCAAATCATCGGGTAAGAAATCATTCAAATTCTTTAGTATCTCACTTTTGTTTGTGCCAAAATCAATTCTCACCTTGCAATCAAAGGGATCGTTAAATGCCTTTGGGGATGAATACCAAAGCCTACCGTGTCTTATAACGTCCAAGGTATTATCATTGATAGAAAAATACTTGAAAATCCTTTTGGGAAGCAGGGAAACCACATCTTGAGGGTCAAGGTTCCTGGTGTCGAAATCCGTAAGGTCGTAATTTCTTTTCCTGTCCCCGCCCAAACTGTCATTGTTCTTCAATATTTAATCTATTAGGTCATGGAATTTGAGAACTTACTTAGTTCGGGTTGAACACTAGTATGGTTTGTACTTTTAGGATGCGCAGTAACTTAAGTCTAAGATCAATGCCCCATCGAGGAATTTGTGGATGCTCCATGTGCTCACTTATCATGATGAACATTACCAACAACATGGCCAGGTTATGCCCTTTTGGCAAGAGCATGGGCAACCACATCAACGCCCAACCAGAACCCAAGCACCATAGACCGTGTTCACAGCCAAAAACAAAGGCATCCATATTGGCCTTCCAACCGAAGGCCTTTATCGCACGGTGATTATGACCCAGGTTCAGGAAATACTGCTTGATGGGTGAAAATTGCCAAACAACCGCAATTATGCCAAGTACCACAGCTGGCGTATATGATCCAATGTTCTGCTTGCTCAAGAGAACCATGATGGAATTCATCAGAAATCCGATCAGCACCCATATTAAGGCATATCCCAGAACAAAACATACTGACATTGGAATCCTTTTTCGTCTTAGACTTTTTTCGCAAACGTGGCTTATGGGCGAAATCAATTTGGGCAGCATCATAGCAAGGACCATCAATGTCCATCCGACCATTAGCCCTGAGAAGTCGTGATGCACCATGTCATGACCCATCATGTGGGAACTATGTTCCGCTAACGTGTGCATTGGGTCGTATAAAAGTATTATCCAAAAAAAGAAGCTCAGTACAATCAAAACAATGGTTACTGAAGAAGTATTTGTAATAATATTTTTCATCTCTGTTGTCTTACCAAATAAACACTTATGTTTCCAATCGTGATATCCTTAATACCCTTTGGGTTTCTATGTGGAGATATATCGACATCCAAAGTCCCCCAATCCTTCGTCTCTTCTGAATCAATGTCCAGAATTATATCCGTAATATCCAATGTGAAGGAAAGGCCCTCTCCTGCCGGACCCGAAGCATTACCAATACCGTACAAAGAAAAATTCCCTGCATTTTTCTGATCTACCGAGACTTTTAACATCAGGGCATCTTCATTTCCCCTTACATTTTCAATTACCAACAGCACTTGGTCATTAAGACCAGTATTTGGAATTGGGTCCAAATTCTTTATCGCGGCCTTTATTTCTCCCGATTTTATGGGAATATGGACTTTTAACCCAAAAGTTTCCATAGAATACCCCCCTTCACTATTGCCAATTTTGTCGACAATAGCGTCAGAATTCATATGTTCTTCCTGTTCCGCCATTTGATAGTCCTTTACTCTTGCAGAATGGTTGCATTTATTTAAAATCAACACACTTGTACAAACAATCAAAACACTTGTAAGAATTGACATGCTCCTAAGTCCTCCTATATTTGTTCTCGGTGAATACTTATTCTGCCAATATCGATTTTATCTTTTTCATCAATTGAATGTCTTGGGGTGACTTCTATATCAAGTGACCCAATATCAAGATTGTTACTCAAGTGCAAATCGTCAACAATATCGGTAATTTCCAATGTAAAGGACAAACCACTTCCTCCTTTATGACCATCTTTTGCAGAGGCATCAAGCAAACCAAAGAGTGAAACCGATCCGGCTTTTCTTCCGTTAACTGAAATATTGAGAATGTTGCCGTCCATGGTCCCCTTTACATTCTCCAGTTCAACAAAAACCTGGTCGGGGACATTTGCAGAACTTTCCTTCAAAAAACTCATGGGTACCTTTTGCCATGATCTATCGTCCAGTTTAACGGTCGTTGCCAGGTCCGCACCGACCAATTGATGATTGCCTTCGGAAGCACCGACCAACTCTGAGGCGGTCTTACCAAAGGATTCCAAATTTGAAAACTTGACTTCTTCCATGGGTATCCCCAATTTATTCATTCGTGCCACCATTGTATTCATTGACGGAATGACTGGGGGACGATCACCAGGATCGTATTGGTAATTCAATACATCCATATCGGTGACGTGTTCAGGAGTGAATACCCACTCTACATTATCAGGCATTGGCATTACAAATTCCCTTTCTCCGATGGAAACGGGTCCTTTCAGCCAGTTTAGATCCACAGGGTTGGCATGACCATCTACTTCATTCCATTCAGCCCACATACGGTCGATGTTACAGTGGTGGAGGTAAAATATAGGATCTAGCGCAGCTGTTCCCGGATATGACATTAAACCTCTCCCACCTACTAAGGAATGTACGTTGTTGTGTGGATTCGCTTCGAGTTTACCGTTACTGCCACCACCATGGTTAAATCCAGTTTGATAACCACCGTAGCCAGCATTTGTTCTACTTGTATTACCTGTATACTTATCTTCATTTTGGCACTCATCGGATATCTCACCCTGAGGAATAAATATGTTTCGGTCAAGGTTGGGCCCATATCTAGCATCTACAAATAGCGGATTTGAAGTTCCATCGGGCAACGTGCTTTCGGCAAAAGCGGGTGGCATCTTGTATTGATCATCCGGGCCCAGATAATTCCAATACGGGAGAGCCCAATCCTGTGGGCCACCCAAAGAGACAACCGCCTTCCTTATATGGGCTTCGAAAGCAATCAGGTACCCACGGTGCCAAGGCGGAAAATACCAGCTTTGATGTTGACATTGGTTCCAAAATCTCTGGATTGTCGCTCTAGACGGTAATGGGGTGGTGGGAACTGAAGGGGGAGCCGGTATATGATTCCAGCCCGGGTATTGACCAAAGCGTATGTATTCCCCATGAATTGCCGCAAAAAACCACCAACTATTTTTCTCGTTCAATCCTCGGGACTGCAAGGAGCCTACGCCCTTGGCATACCATAAAAGATCAGGGTTGTCAAATGTGCCCCCATTGTTCCAAGCATTTTTTCTTGTGTAGTCCATACTATTGTTTTAATGGTTATTCAGTACTATTTGATGTTTGTCCATTGACATTTTCATTCACTAAACCTTACAGGGTGTAGAAATATATGTATACCGAATCTAACCTGCTTGTCCCTATTTCATTAATCGCAAATAATAACTCAGCAAGATTTTCAGCGGGGGAATCCAATCGCATCCCTATCACCACCTCAAATATCATGGGCAAATTCTCTGTTTGAAAAATGGCATCCCCGACAGCATCTATTTCCCTTACGTACTCCCCTTTGTACTTTACCCCGTTTTCGGTAAGAACGAGGTTGACACCTTCCTTCCAGTTTCTGTGATTTTTAAAAGCGGTTTCAGCCCTAGCGGTATCCAAAAAGGTAACCTGAAGGTTTGAAGAACATGAATTCCCGTTAAAAACTTGGGCGCTCATATCCAAGCTGAACAGCAATGAGGCGACTATAAAAATATTGGCTTTCATTCTGAAACTGAGATGCTAATTGTAAATGACCATATCAAAAAATGACATGGTTTCCATAAATCCGAACCGGGATTTATAGAATCCAAATCAATTTGAAACAAGATTTTGGGGGAGACTTGAAAATTAAACAATTCCATTTGTTTTGGGTTGCAGGCAATCCTTAAAAAAAATAGGGTTTTTGTCCAATTTTCATCATTAAATGAAGGATATGTCAGTATTTTCTAAAACCAGTTCCCCTTAGGATTCCCTTGACCTCCATGAAAATTGTTTTTTTTTAATCCATCTAAACGCATTTTTATGATAATTGCTGTCTCAAAAATGTAACAGACAAGATCAATATGTAGATTTGTCACAACAATGTGGACAATTTATCAAGGTAAAACCAAATAAGTATACATAAGGATAATGTCAATTCGGAACTAGATTAGTTGGAACCCGACCTCAGGACGGAAACCCCTTGGGTTGATTCTTTGTTAAATGATACAATCCTTTCTCAAATTCTTTATCCTATAAAAGCTCTAAGTCTTGCGTGTATATCTGATTTTTAGTGGAAAGTCCAGTTTTTTCTGTTATAAATCTATTCAACAACTTCCACTATGAATAAAATCGATTAATCGCGCACACACTCATATTTAATATACACCTTACCATTTCTGGTATATTTTTTTCTTACCCATTTGCAGTTGCGAGTTGCCTTTACTGAAAATCTGATTTGATCAATATCAAATGCCTCAAGATCCAAATTATCAGCAACGAGTTTTTGAATTTTAGCTATTACAATGTCCTTGTTATCATCAAATGACTTTAACGTGTTTTCCATAATTTTTAAGTTTTAATCAGTTGTGAATATTGTGATTTCGTTAGTAATGTCTGATGGAGCTCCGAGAACCTCCGTCCTAATTCTAATCGGCCCTAAATAAGCAGTGTCTGGCCAAATATTAAAAAGAGTTGTGCAGGTTTTATTATCACTATTAAAGTTGCAAGCCGCTACCATCTCTCCTATACTATTACCATCTAAATCTAAAGCTGTCATACTTAATTCAGTACCTAAAGAGGGCTCACCTTCATTCCGTGCAATAGTTGTTTTTAACTCTACATTTTCTACTCGTTTTCTACTAAACACCCGTGGACTGGCAATAACTTCAATACTCTCTGGAAAACTTCGATCAAACTGTAAATCGACCATTTTAGTAAAGCCATTTAAATCCATATTTAATTCAGCTTCTTCCACTTTTGTTGGAGAGACTATCGAAAATCTTACTAATTTTCTTCGAGTACCCGTAATACTAGTTTCCAGAATTGGTTCTAGACTTATAGAATCGTTTTGGTTCTCTTTAAAAAGGCCTGAAGTCAATGTCGCTTTAAAATCTATGGTGTCGTTTTCAGAATTGGAATCAAACAATATGATTATCTCAGATTCATCTTTGCCATCCGCTAGTAACATGGTTTTTTCAATGTCCATTGATTTTATTAACGAATCGAACGTGAAGTTGACCCGATTGAAATCTGACTCCTCATAGCAAGAGGAAATCAAAACCAGTATTAGACCTAACAAGATATTTTTCGTTTTAATCATTTTTAAAAATGCTTGAAAATCCGTTTAATAATTCTTTTACCTCAAAATCAACTGAAAGTCCTACATAGGGTGTCACAGCCAACTCTCTTTGATTAGAAATTGGGCTTTCGTCAAGCTTATAAAATACATTACCACCAAACGTAAGCCTGAAGGTATGATCTATCCTAAAACCTAATCCCACTAACAAACTGCCATCGTCAATTAACCCTTCTCTTCTATCACTTTTTTCTATTGAATTGAGAGCCCACCCTAGATTAATCGAAAGTCGGTCCCACACTGTTTTGTTTCTTAGCTTTTTAAATGGTATATCCTTATCTAAATAACTCAAATTGAAATGAAACCCTAGATAAGGAGAGATTTCGTTAAAGTCCGATTGGAAACCATAATTTATAAGACCTATATCTGGAGTAAATTTCAACTTGATTCTTTCGTCAAAAGAATTTATACTAGTTTTTGTAACTATAGGGTTTAATCCAAATTCGATATTGCTAATTTCACCATTGGGTTTAGGAATGAGCTGATCAATATCTTGGTCAATATTTCTTACCTTCTTTAGTATTTCCAGATTTCCTTCCATCTTAGCATGCAAATCATTAAGTGCTAACTTTAGTGCTTTGGACGTCAAATCGTCTTTAAGGGTTTGCTCGTTAAAAACTAGTTTTCTTAGAAGATTTATATTCTCAACATTATCCTCTAGATTTTCCATTTTATCCGTTTTATTCGCAAGACTTAACTCACCAACTAATAGTTGATTAATTTTTTTCAAATTTAGTTCTGGAAGCCATTGTATTATCTGATTAGCAACCTTTACGTCTATATCCAAATTTTTAGCCTGAATAGAATCAATGGAAAAGAGAAATTGCTTTAAGTACTTATAATTATATTCGTTATGAACCTCATTCAAATTCATAACGCCTTGGGACACTACTTTTTTTAACAAACATTCCTTTTCATAAAGCTTTGATTTTATTTTTTTTCGATTATTAGCATCCGATAAAAACAAATGGATATTATCAAAAAAAACATCTGGAAATTGCGAGAAAAGAGTTTCTATAGTGCTTAGACCATTTTCGTATTCTTCGTATTGCTTTCTTAAATCTTTCATTTCAACTAAGTTCACTTCAACAAACGCCTTTGCATATGCTCTTCTTAGTGTAGTAAGTCTAGAGCTGGATTTGAAAAAAAGCAAACTATAGTTTTTCATAGGCCTTAGAAAAGTATCCTCTTCACCATCTTCACTTTGATGAAGTCTTACGAAAAGATATTTTTTCTCATCAATTGTATCAGTCCAAAAACTAGAAATCTCTTTTAGTTCTCGTGTGGACCTACAAGTTTTCTCACCCATCAATGTACTGTCAAGATCTTTTTTTCTGCAGTGTTCAACAAGAAGAATCAATTGAACATTTCCAGGGTCCTCAAATCTCAAATTTACTTCTCGATAAACTGGGATTACCGTGTCAAAACTTTTCGTTTTATTATCGTAAATTCTTGTTGGAATCTTCTGAGAAAAAACAGAATTTGGACAGACAACTAATAGTATTGCGATGATATAACCCTTCATGGTCCAGCTGATTTTTATAAAACAATAATTAACGCAATAATCTCCCGAACTTATTCTAGGGATTTTGTTGCATGAACCATAAACGTGGGAGAAGTTATTGTGAAGACTTTGAAAGGCTCTCGAAAATTAATAATTTATGTTATCAATCCATTACACAAAAGCCTTAGAAAAACTGGGGTTTTTCTGCAAAAACAGGTTAAGTTTTTGTAAAGTCACCTATTCGGTGAGCATAAATTCTTCACAAGCTGAAAAGCCCTTATTTGTTAGTGTTTTGACAGGTAAGTTCTAGTCCCTCCGGCCCCGCCGTTTAAACCACCCAATTGGTTAATTAAAAAATAGATAAAAAACTCCATTTTTCGACAAAAACAACTTCACTTACCATTTATCTGGCCTTTTTTGCATTTATCGATTGATTTATGTGAAAGCTCCAAGTTTTCAAAACTTTGTACCAAACAAATTCCCCATGAAAACAATTGTATATAACATTAGAAAAGAGTTTTCAATTCCAGAAAACGTAACAGCAGCTGTTTGCTGTTTAATACTTTCCATAGCTATTTTCTTCATTATGGGCGTTATTAATAGAGAAGTTCTTTTATAATTATCAACGAACTATTTAAGTAATAATCACTAAGTTTTTCAACCCATCCGTCTTCTTGGAAGAATATTAAATTATCCTTATTAATCAGTTAGGATATTTGTCATTTTTCGATGATAATGACATTTTTTATACATTTATCATATGCAATTTTCATTTAATGAAGCATTAGATTGAAATGTCAGTCACAAAACCGAAAACAAACAAGCTACTCTTAACAGAATTCCAAAAGGGCAATAAAAAGGCTTTTAAGAAGCTATTTGAACTTTTTTGGGAACCCATGTTCGTTAAGGCCAAATACATAGTTCTTGATGAAGATATCGCTAAGGATATTGTCCAAGATATTTGGTTGAGTCTTTGGCAAAAAAGAGAGAACAATAACATCAAAAATTTTGAGGCCTATATTTTCAAATCGATAAACTATGGCTGTTTTAAGTATTTACGGGACAATAAGCTAAAGTCGGGTCATCTTCAAATTATAGAATCCCTAGAATTAACAACTGAATCCTCCGTTGAAGACCAGCATAATTTAGACCAGGCCCAGTTTATCATAGAAAAATCTTTGACCGAATTACCACCAAGATGTCAACAGATTTTTAGACTTAGTCGTATGGAAGCGGCAAGTAACGAAGAAATAGCCCAGCGTTTAGGGATTTCAAAACGATCGGTAGAGAATCAAATGTCAATTGCACTAAAGTCTATTAAACAAAATTTAAGACTTGCCCAAAGCTCCCTAACCTCCCTTTTTATTTTTATAACACTCCTTTAATTTTTTCCCTCATTAACAGTTAGCTGGTACCGTATTTGTTTCCATAAATGTTAATAAAATGTTAATTTACAAAAACCTATGTGAGTTTCCATCGCTTTGTGGTTCATAAATATATAGTGTACCAAATATATGCAAGAGCAAGAATTCAAAAAACTGTTGGACAAATACCTGAACGGGTCCATTTCTGATCATGAACTAGAAATTTTAGTAAAGTTCAAGGAGGAACTACGATTGGCCAACAAAGAATCTCATTTTACCAATGAAGATCATAAAAATGCCATAAAGGAGTCTTTGTGGACTTCAATAAATACCCAAACCCGAACTTCCAAAAAGAAGAAGTCCCTTGTTTGGAAAGTATCCGCTGCCGCTGCAGTATTCATTGGATTACTGGCTACAGGGTATTTCTATCTGCAAAATACCAAATCTAATACTGATTTCATGATACCAGAAAATGTCATTACCCTTCAATTGGAAAATGGGGAAATGAAAATTATTGATGAAGATGGTCAAGTAGAAATTTTTGATGACAGAGGTAACATAATTGGGCAGCAGGAAGGAAAAAGTTTGAAGTATGCAAACACAATTGCTAAAAAGGAACTTGTGTACAATACCTTGAACGTTCCCAATGGAAAAACCTTTCAACTTCGGCTTTCAGATGGTACAATTGCACACCTTAATGCTGGATCTTCAATCAAATATCCAGTACAGTTCATCAAAGGCACCAACAGGCAAATATTCGTGACCGGAGAAACCTATTTGGATGTGGCCAAAGATCCTGAGCATCCGTTTATCGTTAATACAAACGGACTCAATGTTCAAGTTTTAGGTACCCAATTCAACGTTTCAGCTTATCCAGAAGATGAAACTACAGAAGTTGTACTGGTAGAAGGTTCTGTAAGTTTATATACAGAAACTGAAGGGTATGACGCCAATAAAAGAGTATATCTGGAACCTGGGTTCAAAGGAAGTTTTGATAAAACGAAAAACAACATCGACACCTCTAAAGTAATTACTGGTCTATATACTTCTTGGATCAATGGCAAACTGGTATTCAGGAACATGACTTTCAACAATATATTGAAGAAACTTGAACGACACTATAATGTAACCATAACCAATAACAACTCAGACTTGACCCATGAGGAATTCAATGCCAATTTTGGAAACGAACCTATAGAAAATGTCCTCAGGGAACTAAAATCCAATTATGGAATTGAATACAAAATTCTAGGTGATAAGATAATCATTGAATAATAACCAAACAGCAAAAACTAAACAATACTGCGTATGATATAAACTAAACAAGGATGTAACCAATTACCAAAATGATTACTTCTTATTAGGGTCAAAAAAGATCATAAAAAAATCGGAAAATGCTGCGAACATTCTCCGATTAGTCGAAGTGATTAAACTAAAAAGATTAACCACAATTAACACTATAAAAGTATGAAAAAACTTCTTAAGCTTAAAAGAAGCCCATTTCCAGTATTTAAATATGATTTAAAAATGAAACTCAGTACGTTGTTCATCTTAGCCGCTCTATTTTCTATGCAGGCCAATGATGCCTACGGACAACGCACAAAGGTTACACTAGACTTGAACAACGTCTCCATTGGGCAATTGATAGATGAAATTGAAAGCAAAACCGAATTCGAGTTTGTATACAAGATCAAGGACGTAGATTTAAACAGAACCGTTTCTGTAAAAGTAAACAGAGAACGGATAGCCAATGTGTTAAACCAAGTTTTTCAAAACACAAGAACCACATTCAATCTTAATAATCGTAGAATCTATTTAGTAAAGCGCTATAAACCAGATGTTTCCCCACAACCGGAAAAATACATAAAGGAAAATGATATGCAGTTTTCCGTTAGTGGTGCGGTTACAGATGAAAATGGACAACCACTACCCGGTGCCAGCATCATTGAAAAGGGAACCTCAAACGGAATCAGTTCGGACTTTGATGGTAACTATTCCATAGAAGTTTCAAATTCCGATGCCATATTGCAGGTTTCCTATTTGGGATATTCATCCCAAGAAATAGCAGTTAGCGGGCAAAGTACCATCAATGTGCAGTTGCAACCAGATACCGGGAAGTTGGAAGAAGTAGTAATCATCGGTTACGGTTCTACTACCAAAGAAAAATTCAACGGAGCCGTTTCTAAAGTTGACAGTGAAGAACTGAACAATTATTCCTCTGCCAATTTTGAACAGGCCCTTTCTGGTAATGTTTCAGGAATCCAAATTCTTGGAAATGGAAAAAACCCAGGTGAGAATTCCGTTATTCAAATTCGTGGACTCAATACTTTAACCGCGGGAACAAATCCTTTGATTGTTATCGATGGAAATCCATTGTCAGAAGGTTCTTCCTTCAGTTCCATCAACACCCAGGATATTGAATCCATCAACATTCTAAAAGATGCAGCATCGGCAGCAATTTATGGGTCAAGAGCTTCCAATGGGGTAATTTTGATTACCACAAAAAAAGGAAGACAAGGAAGCTTAAAGGTTACCTATGATACCTACTACGGTTTTCAAGACCGAATAGACAATTTTGAATTGGTTGATGCCTATGACGCTGCCCTATTTGATTCGGATTCCAGAAATTTTGGATACGTTTCAGGAGGTCCAGGAAGAAGTATCTCTGATGACAATGCCACTCGTGATGCCAATGGCGGAGGCAAAAGAAGTAGAGTTCCAGGATATTTGCAAGGATACTTGGATGGACAGGCCGGTTTGACCAATACCAATTGGACAGATGCTGTGTTTAGGACAGCTTCGCAACAAAACCACTACCTGAACCTTAGTGGAGGAACTGAAAAAACAGATTATTCCGTTTCCTTTGGGTATTTGAACCAAGAAAATATCATCATGGATTCTGACTACAAGCGTTACACCGCTAATGTACAACTGAATTCAGAGATCAATGACCATATCCGTTTCGGGATTACCTCAAATGTTTCTTTGGTAAATTCCAACCCTACCGGAGAAGCTGGCTGGTCTAACTATAGATTAAGTCCAGGTGCACAGCCAGACCCTAGTTTTTCAATTATATTGATGCAACCCTACTACCCTATTCACAATTCAGATGGAACTTTTGCCATTGCCAATCAAATAGATGACAATAACGATAATTGGGATGGACCCATCTCAGAGAATACAGTGGCCCAAACAGAATTGACCGACTTTTTTGAACGTCGCCTCCGTGTTTTTGGAAATGCATATGTAGAAGTTGAACCTTGGAATGGTTTAAAATTTAAAACTTCTCTTGGAGGCGATTTCAATTCCACTTTTACGGAATTCTTTGCTCCGTCCAACATTGGAAATTATAGAACTCCGGTTGCGAACAACCGAACACAGGCTTTTGAAAACAACGCAAGAAGGGAAAACTTTATCACAGAAAACCTTTTGACCTACTCCAAAACTTTGGACAAGCACACTTTTGACGCATTGTTAGGTTTTAGCTATCAAGAAGAAAGTCGTTTCAACACAAGACTGGAGAGCAACAATTTTGCAGATGATAATCTACGAAATATTGCTGGAGCGACAAATCCATCAGCAATAGTAGGGCGAAGCAAATGGGCACTTGAATCTTATTTTACGCGTTTGCAGTACGATTATGATGGCCGATATGCACTTTCAGGTTCATTCAGGAGAGATGGTTCCTCACGTTTCGGAGCCAATACCAAATACGGAAACTTCGCGTCAGTTTCTGCAGGATGGACGTTGAGTAACGAAGAGTTTTTTCCAGAAGATGGTTTAGTTAGTTTTTCCAAAATAAGAGCAAGTTGGGGTCAAACAGGTAACAATCAGATTGGTGACTTTGGTTCCATTGCCCTAATTGAATCCGATAATTACGTTATAGATGGACAACTCATTCCTGGTTCTTACACAGACACCTCTCCTAACCCAGACCTATCTTGGGAAACCAATACTGCCCTTAATGTTGGTTTAGATTTAGGTCTTTTAGATAATAAGTTATTGTTAACTGCTGAATACTATAAATCCAATACCACAGATCTTTTGTTAAAAGTGCCTGTACCACAACAATCAGGTTTTTCTGAATCACTGCAGAATATTGGTGAATTAGAAAACAAAGGATTTGAATTTGAAATTCGCGGAAATGGTTTTGAGGTTGGGGATTTAAGATTAGGCTTCAATGCCAACATTTCTGCCAGCCAAAATGAAGTATTGGCTCTAGGAGAAGGTCAAGAACAGATTATTCAGAGTAATGGAGGCATGGGCTTCCTTACTAAAGTGGGCGGAAGTATCGCGGAGTTCTATGCCTACGATATTGAAGGAGTTTTTAGAACCCAGGCAGAAATAGACGCAGCGGCAGTTACCCCTTTAGCAGGCACAGAAATTGGTGATTATGTTGTGCGAGATGCCAATGGTGATGGTCAAATAACACCAGATGACAGAGTTACCTTGGGTGATTATAACCCAGATTTCACCTATGGTTTTGGCTTTAACCTAAATTATAACGGTTTTGATCTAAGCGCTCAATTTACGGGAATTGAAGGCAGAAAGGTTTCTGACCGTATGGTTTACTATGCAGAAAGTGGTGAAGGATTCTTTGTTCCATCACAGCATTATTTCGATAATTATTTCTCAGACCGGAATGCTGAAGGCTTTTTCAGAAGACCAGATTTTTCTAGTTTTTCGTCTGCGGGAAGGCTCACCAGATCATCAAGTCTTTCAGTATATGATGCAGATTACTTTCGTTTAAGAAGTTTACAATTAGGATACAACTTCCATGAAAGTGTCACGGAGTATTTAGGCGTTGATTTCCTTAGAATTTACCTCACTGGAAATAATATTTTCAATAGCACCAAATTCAGAGGATACAATCCTGATGCCCTGGACACTAGAACCAACAACAACCAACAGACCTTGACCAGGGGTTGGATTCAGTCAGCAAGCCCTTTGACTCGCTTCGTTGCGCTTGGATTAAACGTTAAATTTTAAACCAAAAATTGAAGAAAATGAACCTTAATAAATATACATTTTTAATAGTTGTTGCCTTTCTTGGATTGTTTTCCTGTGAGGACGAGTTGGATATTGTACCAATTACGGAAAAGGCATCCAATAGCTTTTACTCCAACGAACAAGAATTGGAAAGTGCCATAGCAGGGGTTTATGCCCAATTGCAAGATAGAGGTCTTTATGGTTTGGATTTAATTGGTGTTGGCGAAATCTCTGGAGAAGATTCCTTTGAAGAAATTGCAGCAAATGATGGTGGTCGGTTTGGTCAGTTGGATGATTTTTCAACAAATGCCGGAAATGATTTGGTAGGTAAAATTTGGGAAGAATCCTATAAAGGTATTCAACGGGCCAACACGGTTTTAAACCGAATAACAGATATTGAATATGAGACCAGTGTACTTAAAACTACCAGAATTGGCGAAATGAAGTTCATTCGTGCATTGTTGTACTTCAATTTGGTAAGATTATACGGTGATGTACCCTTGGTTACTTCAGAAACAGAGAGTCCATTTGACTTCTTTGGTCAAGGACGCACATCATCAGCCGAAGTTTATACACAAATTGAAACTGATTTAAATGATGCTATCCAAGATTTACCCAGTGATAAAACTGCAGGAAGGCCAGCAAAAGGCGCTGCGCAGGCACTCTTGGGCGATGTATTGCTTACCCAAGGAAATTTCAGTGGGGCATTGACAAGCTTTGAAGCTGTGGTTAGTTCAAACACTTACTCATTAATGCCTTCCACTTCCGAAATTTTTGGTGTGGCCAACGAAGGAAATTCCGAAACTTTATTTGAGATACAATATGCCAGTGGTTTCTTGGTTGATGGAAAAAAAGAAGGTAGCCTGGCAGGGTCTCAGTTCCGTCCTTCAGGCACAACAGCAAGCGCAAAAGGACATAATTTACCCACACAGGCATTTATAGATTCTTTTGAAGCTGGCGATACCAGACTTGATGATTATGTTGATGTGGACCCTGTTGCAAATCCATTCTACTTTTCCACAAAGTATGAGATTTCACCTACTGGAGCAGATGACGGCGGTAGCGACCATCTTATCATCAGATATGCAGATGTTGTGCTTAAATATGCAGAGTCGCTAAATGAAAATAACCAAACAGCAGATGCCATTACACAACTAAATACCGTGCGGGCTAGGGCTGGCTTGGGTGCTACTACTGCTTCATCACAGACAGAGGTAAGAGCTGCAATCCGTCTAGAGAGACGTTTTGAACTTATGGGTGAAGGCCACCGTTGGTTTGACCTAAAAAGATATGGCACTGCCGTTTCTGTTATGAATGCTTTCTTTAATAGTGCTGGTTCTAACGTCACCATTGATGAGAACAAGCTGGTACTTCCAATACCGCAAAGTCAATTGGATACCGATTCATCCATAACACAAAATCCAGGATATTAAACAAAAACCAAATATGGGATAAGAATCATACTCTTATTTCAAAAATGGCAATAGTTAGTTTGAGTTAGTTTAGTTATTTTAATTCGGGGGGATTATGTCCCCCCTTATTTCTTCTAAAAATTATTATATGAAACGCTTTTTCTTTCTTGCAATCCTACTGATATGGGGAAGTTGCAAAGACCATAAAACAATCAATGAAACTCAACAACGTGAGGCAAAGCCCCATATATCTTCCATACAGGACAAAATCGCCAATCTCAAGGATTCGGAAAATAACGATGTTATTGTAGTCGCACATAGGGGAGACTGGCGGAATGCACCTGAAAATTCATTGCAAGCCATTCAAAACTGCATTGATATGGGGGTTGATATGGTAGAAATAGATATCCGAGAAACCAAAGACAGTCATTTGGTGCTTATGCACGATGAAACCATTGATCGAACCACCAATGGAAAAGGGTTTGTAAAAGACTGGACCTTGGATTCTTTAAGAACATTACAATTAAAAGATGGACTGGGGGTTCCAACTCCCCATAAAATTCCAACCCTAGAAGAAGCCCTTTTGACCACCAAGGACAAGATTTTGGTAAATCTGGACAAAAGTTATAACATTTTTGACAAGTGTTTTCAAATTGTAAGGTTGACAGGAACTTTGGATCAGGTCATCATCAAAGGAACTAAAACAAGAGAACAAGTAGAGCGAGAATTCGGGACGTATTTGGACAAAGTTCACTTTATGCCCATCGTTCGACTTGGTCCTAGCAGTAATCTTATTGTCGATGATTACATTAACAATCGTAAGCCTGTTGCATTCGAATTCATTGTACCCAATGATACCGCTGGATTAAATACATATTTCCATGAAATCAGAACCAAAGGAGCCGGCGTATGGGTAAACTCACTTTGGCCCCGCCTCAGTGGTGGTCATGATGATGAAAAAGCGGCAATTGATATCAATACCTATCAATGGTATGTGGACAATAATGTAGATATCATCCAAACTGATCGCCCTGAACTGTTACTGGAATTTTTACGAAGCAAAAACCTACACAATTGAAAACACCATGATTTCAGATTCCGAACTAATTTTAAATCCAGACGGAAGTGTTTTCCATCTTCATCTTAAACCGGGTCAAATTGCCAATACCATCATTCTAGTGGGAGACCCCAACAGGGTAGATGTCATTAAATCAATGTTTACAGATATTGAATACCAAATTGCTAATAGGGAATACGTGAGTACTACTGGAAAATTCAATGATACAAGAATCACCGTAGTTTCTACGGGTGTGGGTATTGGCAACATCGATATTGTAATGAATGAATTGGACGCCTTGGTCAACATCGACTTTGAATCAAGAGAAATAAAAAAGGAAAAGAAAAAATTGGAGTTTATAAGAATTGGCACCTCAGGAAGTCTTCAAAAGGATATTCCCGTTAACTCCTATGTCATTTCTGAGAAATCTGCTGGGTTTGATAATCTTTTGTATTTCTATGAAGATGAAGGAAAGGTGGTCAATGAAGAGTTCCGCAGGTTGCTTCGGATTTTGATAGGAGGACATTCCATATTCTTAAACCCCTATGTGGTTGATGCTTCCGAAAAACTATTGGACCAGTTAAAAAGCAAAGAAGCCTTTTCAGGAATTACCATTACCTCCCCTGGTTTTTATGTTCCCCAAGGCAGGGAACTGCGTCTTTCAAAAAAACTAAAAGATATCAACCAAAAACTCTCCGACTTTGAGTATCACGGTTATAAAATCACCAACTATGAAATGGAAAGTTCTGCCCTTTATGGTCTGGCAAAAATGTTAGGGCATGAAGCTATTGCCATCTGTTTGGTTATAGCAAACAGACTCAATAACCAAGCCAACGAAAATTATCGAGACAATGTGAAAGAACTTATCGCATATGTCTTACATAAAATTACCAACCATGACTAGTAAAATCAACCAAATTCTTGCAATTACAATCCTTTTATTTCAGGTAGGTTGTAATTCCAAACCTGAAAACACCAATACCGAACAACAAAAGACAGAATTGACCCAATCTCAAAACAAACTGAAGGATTGGCAGAAAGGCTATTTGGACATTCACCATATCAACACCGGTAGCGGTGATGCGACTTTTTTTGTTTTACCCGATGGCACCACTATGCTTTTTGATGCTGGGAGCATGGACAAAGAAGGTTTTGAAGAAAAATATGCCCCTTTAAAAGCCACATCTCCTGTTCCGGATGATAGCAAATCAACTGGGGAATGGATAGCGGCCTACATCAAAAATGTTACCCCTAAAAAACATCAAGATACAATAGACTATGCTTTGATCTCCCATTTTCACTCAGATCATTACGGGAGTTTGATGGATTTGGGAAAAGAAATTCCATTGGGCAAGATCATTGATCGGAATTCCCCAAAACTGGATTTTCCGTTCGATCTTAAAACATATTTAAAGGATGATAAGATTTTTCAGGAATACCTCTCATTTATCTCAGAGGAGAAAGTCCCAGCCGAAGCGCTGGAAGTAGGCAGTATCACACAAATACAGCTGGTAAACAATCAAAACGACTATCCCAATTTTTCCATTCGGAATATTAAATCCAACGCAACCCTGTGGACAGGTATCGATAACAACACGAAAGAGCATTTTTCCGCAGAAGACATGACTGCCTTTTACAAAGGAGGTTATAATGAAAACCCACTGAGTTTGGCCTTGAAAATATCCTACGGGAATTTTGACTACTTCACCGGAGGTGACAATACCGGATTGCAAGGTTTTGGCCTGCCTAAATGGTTTGATGTGGAAACTCCCATGGCCAAAGTTGTTGGACAAGTAGAAGTTACAATCTTAAACCACCATGGAAACCGTGATGCTACCAACGAATTCTTTGTCCAAGCCCTAAACCCTAATGTGGTTATTCAGCAACTATGGTGTTCTGACCATCCTGGGCAAGAAGTATATCAACGCCTTATCCATCAAGATGAAGAAACCATAGAGCGGGATATCTTCTCTACCAACATGCATCCTGAAACCTTGGTTACCTATGGACCCTGGTTCAAGGATAACTATAAAAGCCTACAAGGTCATATTGTGGTACGGGTCGCTCCCAAAGGGAACAATTATACCATCTACATCTTGGATGAAGCCACTATGAATATAAAAGAAGAACATGGTTCCTATAAAAGCAGATAAGATGAAGCTTAGAGTATTGATTGCAACTATTTTTTTTGTCCAATTGGCTTTTGGACAGATCAACGATAAACCAAAATTGATTGTGGGTATAGTGATAGATCAGATGCGGGCGGAGTATTTGTACCGCTTTCAGGACAACTATACCCAAAATGGTTTTAAAAGGTTAATGCATGAAGGATTTAATGTAAAGAATATGCATTACAACTATATGCCAACTGCGACAGGTCCGGGCCATGCTTCCATCTATACGGGTACCACCCCCGCTAACCATGGAATAGTGGCCAATGACTGGTACAGCAAAGCCAAAAAAGCGAAAATGTACTGCGCGGCGGATGAAACTGTGTTTTTGACAGATGGCCGTAAAGCATCACCGAAAAAAATTGACAAATACTCCCGTTCGCCTAAAAACCTGCTGGGCTCCACAATTACGGATGAGCTAAAACTCTTCACCAATGACCGTTCCAAGGTTGTTGGGATATCGCTAAAAGACAGAGGTGCTATTTTCCCGGCCGGACGTTTGGCCGATTATGCTTTTTGGTACCATGACCAGACCGGAAATTTTATTACCAGTTCATATTACCATGAAAATCTCCCGGATTGGTTATTGAAATTCAACAACAGAAAACTTGCCGATTCTTTGCTCAATCTCACTTGGGGTACCTTAAAACCGATTGAAACATACAAAAACAGTGGGCCGGATCACGCCCCGATGGAAAAAATATTCAATGGCCGGACGGATGCCAAATTTCCATACAATTTGAAAAAACTCAGAAAAGCGAATGGAAATTTTGCCATGATTCCAAATGTTCCGTTCGGGAATACCATTTTGACCCAATTGGCCAAAGCGACAATTCAAGGGGAAGGTTTGGGACAAAAAGACGAAACCGATTTTTTGACCATTAGCTATTCCAGCACGGATTATGTTGGTCATGGTTTTGGTATAAGGTCAAAAGAGCTGGAAGATACCTACGTCCGTATGGACCAGGAAATTGCTGAGCTCTTATCCTTTCTTGATTCAGAGATTGGCAAGGATAATTATCTGCTGTTCATGACCGCAGATCACGCTGCAAGCGATCATCCTGATTTTCTTAGAACTTCCAAGTTGCCGGGGAAATATTTTGAGGAAGACTCCATAAAACAGCTGTTGAATTCAAAGCTTTCCAAACTTTATGGAAACGAAGACTATATTGCGTACATTGACAAAACACAGGTTTATCTCAATCCAGTAAAAACTTCAAGAGAAGAAGTGCTCAAAGCTGCCGCGGCAATTTTAAAAACCGTAGATGGAATACAAGAAATATATGTGTCCAGTCTTCATTCAAACAGGAATCTTGCTATTGATGATTTTTTCAGAAAAAGCCATAACCTAGATAATTCTGGAGATATTTTATTGCATTTTAAACCGGGTTGGATGCCCAAAAGAATGGAAGGAACAACCCATGGCGCCCTTTACAACAATGATACTCATGTTCCCATGCTGTGGTTTGGATGGCAAATAAAACAAGGAGCGACAGTAAAGAAAAAAACAATTGACCAGATAGCTCCTACCCTTTCATTTTTGTTGAATATTCCATTGCCCAGCCTTTCCAGCAAAGAACCTATTACCGAAATCTTTATCGGAGAATAGTCTACATTTATCATTCATTCAACGGCCACCGTTTGGTGGCTTTTTACATTATCCATAAATTCAATCTAAATTTGTTTTACTGGATTTGTACACCATTATAGACATAGAAACCACTGGCAACGGAATCAAGGGCAACAAGATTACCGAAATCTCCATTTTTAAGTATGACGGGCATCAAATTGTGGACGAATTCACCTCTTTGGTAAATCCCAAATGCCCTATTCCCTATTTTATCACTGGTCTGACCGGCATTGACAATCAAATGGTGCAAAACGCTCCAACCTTCTCCGAAATTTCAGATACCATACTAGAAATTACCAAAGACTGCATTTTCATAGCACATGCCGTCAATTTTGATTATGGGGTCATTAAAGAGGAATTTCGGCAAATTGGCATGGACTTTATCCGAAAAAAGTTATGCACGGTACGCCTTTCACGTAAATTGATTCCCGGCCTACAATCCTACAGTTTGGGGAAGTTGTGTTCTGCTGTGAGTATTCCGCTTACAGATCGGCATAGGGCACGTGGTGATGCACATGCCACCGTATTGTTGTTTCAAAAGTTATTGAATACTCCCAACTCAGAAACTATTATCCAAAAGTTTTTGAACGCACGGAGCCAAGAGGCTACCTTACCACCACATTTACCCAAATCCATTTTTGATAATATTCCGCAAAAACCTGGCATCTACTACTTCAAAAACCAAAAAGGACAGATAATTTATGTAGGGAAGGCCATCAACCTCAAAAAAAGGGTACTTGGACATTTTTATGATAAAAGCACCAAGGAAATTAGAATGTGCAGTGAAACCGCATCCATCGATTTCAAACTTTCAGGTAGCGAACTGGTAGCTTTACTCATGGAATCTGCAGAAATAAAACGACTCTTTCCATCTTACAATAGTGCTCAAAAAAGAATTGTAAAAAGGTATGCCCTCTTTCAATATGAGGATAGAAAAGGTATTGTTCACCTAGCCTATAATGTTATGAAAGCTGTTCCCAATCCGTTAAAGGTGTTCTACAACCAAACGGATTGCAGGGCTTTTTTGGAGGAAATGTGCAAAAACTTTTCGCTTTGCCCCAAATACTGTCATCTGCAGCAGGTCAACACTTCGTGTTCGCATCATGAAATTAGTTCTTGTGAGGGCATTTGCACTTCAACTGAATCAGTAGAAGACTACAATCAAAAGGTTCAGGATGCCATATTACAACTGAAATCTGAACAAGAAGGTGTTAGAATCATTAAGGAAAAAGGTAGGGAAACCAATGAAAATGCCTTTGTGCTTATTGATGAGGGCATGTACAGAGGTTACGGATTTATTAATAACGAACAAGATATCACCAATCTTGAAGACATTGAAGCGCACATTATTCCTCAAAAAAACACTTTGGAAACCCAACGTATTGTGGAAGCATTATTGCCGAAACTGGAATCGTTTGTGCTCTAAAATTAATCTACCTTCAGGTTTACTTTGAAAATAGCATCGGTATCGCCCAAAAACTGAAAGCCTTTATATAGTTCGGTCTGTTTTACGGAATAGGGGTAGAATGAAATAGGTTCAATACAAACCATATTTGTTACTTCTGTCCAGCACATAAAATGACCAAAACCTTGGGTATCTATGGTTATCTTTCGTTTGTCATTCAAAGTAATGGATTCACAATTTTCAATCTCAAAAGCTCTGTTACCCACCTCCAGGACCTCATCCAAAGTAATATCCTTTGCATTGGCAGTGATAATTGGATTACCGATATGGAGTTTGAATGCTGGGTGATAGCCCAACATAAAGGGCATATCCTGTTCTCCAGAAATCTTAAAAGTTATCTCCAGTTGATCTTCCTTTAATTCAAAGCATTTTTCAAACTCAAAACTATAGGGCCACAGCAACCATTGCTGTGTTGATTTTTCAGGGAATTTTGAATTTTTAACTGGAGCCCCTGCTTTGTACATCTTTTTGAAGCTTGCCGAGGTATCCGTTTTTGAAGCCAATTGATAGTCTAGTTCTCGAAGCAATCCATGTTGATCTTGAATGGCATTTCCCTTGGGCGTCTGAACGTTAAATCCAGCTTCGTTTGTTGGACCAATTATGGGAAACATTTCGGTATCTGCATTCCTCCAACCCGGGTTTCCTTTTTGATGGATAAATTCATGCCCTTCATTTTTGAAACTCACCAATTCTCCCTCGTCAATTCTCACATTGCTGTTTCCACACTCTAATTGCGTCATTTTTTAGAATTAATCAGCCTATAAATTAAGATTGCCGTTCGTTTGGTCAATGCTTCAATGGTATTAAGATTTACGGTTTCCTGAGGAGTATGGGCACCTGTGCCCATGGTACCAAGCCCATCCAAACAATCTACATATTGCGCAACAAAAGAAACATCTGCCGCCCCTCTTTTTCCAGGGTCATAGGCCAATACATCACCTTGGTTCAAATCCAAGCTTACTTCGTTCAACACATTCAACAATGCTGTATTTCCCTCAGTGGGTTGCATTGCCGGATAACTATCTGTAAAAGTAATGCTGGCAGAAGTTTTGGGAAGATTATTGTGCACCACTTCTTTCATTTTAGTTCTGGCCCGTTGTTTTTGTTCTTCTGAAATAAACCGAAGACCTCCTCTAGCAACAGCTTTTTGGGCAACTACATTTCCTTTTCCAAATACATCTCCCTTACTGGTTGTAGTGTCAAAATTCACAAAAGTGCCTCCCAACAAAGTGCCTGGATTAAAGGTCAATAACTCCTCTCCTTTTACCTCGGTATAAAATTGATGTAGAATCCTTGAAATTTCAAAAATTGCACCTGCTCCGGTACGCTCGCTAAAAATTCCTGAGGAATGGGCTCGCTTTCCTTCAACTTCCAACGCCCATCCCGATGCTCCCCTTCGGGCAACAGTTGCATAATTAAATCCGGTTGAGTTTTCAAAACCCAATGCAATGTCACTTCTTTTGGCAACCTCAATCAAATCTTTTCTGCTAATATCCAATGGTTTTCCCGTACTTTCCTCATCCCCCGTAAATGCTACCACAATTTGTGCGTTTTTTAAAAGACCATGCTCGTGCAGCGCCTTTAACGCATAAAGGACAATTACATCACCGCCTTTCATATCGTTCCCTCCCGGTGCATGGGCAATGCTGTCATTGACCATTGTAAATTTTTGAAAGGGACTATCTTCCTCAAAAACTGTATCCAAATGGCCTATTAGCAGCAATTTTTTTCCTTTATTTCCTGTGGTTTCGGCAAACAAGTGACCGGCCCTGTTCATTTCTTGGGGCATTTCAATCCATTTTATGTCGAAGTTGATGCTTTCAAATGCATCTTTAAAGACCATCCCTACCTCCTGGACTCCTTTAGCATTTAAAGTACCACTATTGATGTTAACCACTTTTTCCAAAAAATCAATGGCTTCTGAATTATTACTTTCAATGGATGCCACAATCTTTTTTTCTACTCGAGAAAGCTTTTGGCCGGACAAGGAAATTGAGATTAAAAGGCAGGCGATAATAAAAATGGCTCTGTGTTTCATACGGATGGATTTTACAATTCTAATTTAAGCATATTTAATCTATATAGCCTTTCCCCCGCATCCAGTCATCATTGAACATTTTGCCCACATAACGACTGCCATGATCATGGAACAATACCACGACCACATCGTCTTTGGTAAAATGTTCTTTCAACTGCAACAAACCTTTTATAGCCGCTCCTGCCGAATTCCCCAAAAACATACCTTCTTCTTTGGCCAAACGTTGCGTATACACAGCGGCATCTTTATCGGTCACCTTGGTAAAGCCATCAATAATGTCAAAATTGACATTCTTTGGAAGAATATCTTCTCCTATTCCCTCCGTTACGTAGGGATAGATTTCATTTTCATCAAAAATACCAGTTTCATGGTACTTTTTGAACACTGAACCATAGGTGTCGATTCCCCATACTTTGATATTGGGGTTTTGCTCTTTCAAATATGTCCCAACACCTGAAATTGTACCCCCGGTCCCCACCCCCACTACAAAATGGGTAACTTTTCCATCGGTTTGTTTCCAAATTTCCGGTCCAGTACTTAAATAATGGGCTTTAGTGTTGCTAGGATTGTCATATTGGTTCACATACCATGAATTTGGAATTTCAGTTGCCAAACGTCTTGCGGTTGAATAATAGCTTCGAGGGTCATTTGGTGCCACATCAGTAGGGCAAACATGCACCTCACTCCCAACCGCTTTTAGAATGTCCACTTTTTCTTTGGACTGTTTGTCGCTGATTACACAAATCATTCGGTAACCTTTTACCACTGCCGCCAATGCAAGTCCCATACCGGTATTGCCCGAAGTTCCTTCAATAATTGTTCCTCCTGGTTTTAGTATACCAGATGCTTCGGCATCTTCAATCATTTGAAGAGCCATCCGATCCTTTACAGAGTTTCCGGGGTTAAATGTTTCATACTTGGACAATACCAAACAAGGTAATTCAGCCGTAAGTGTGTTGAGTTTTACCAAAGGGGTATTGCCAATGGTTTCAAGAATATTGTTAGCGTATTTCATAGTCGCTGCAAAGGTAACTTTTTTGAAAGGTCGGATTAAATTCAATTAACTAACCAATAAAGGAAGTGCAAATAATAGTGGCCCTAGTTGTATCGCGGTAAGTACTACTCAAATTTAATAGCCTTCACTGGGGTAATTTTAGTGATGATGTATGATGGAAGTAAAAGCATTAGTAGGCATAAAATCATCACTCCTAGATTTAATAATAAAATTAAGGGAAGGTCAATATGTACTGGAATATACTTAATATAATATTCTTCTGGGTTGGGAAATTTAAAAACCCTGAATTTCTTTTGAAGGTACAATAGCCCCAAACCTATCCCATTACCCCATAATAAGCCAATGCCAATCAAATAGGAGGCATTGTACAAAAATACTTTTCGTACGCTCCAATTTTCAGAACCTAATGCTTTGAGTATACCGATCATTTGGGTTCGTTCCAGAATCAACACCAATAAAGCGGTAATCATATTGATACCCCCAACCAAAATCATGATTCCAATTAACAGGATTATATTAAAATCAAGAAGGTCTATCCATTGGAATATGTTATTGTATTTATACCTGATATCCATGGTATCCAACTCAGATGGAGTTTTATCATAAATCTCCTTGCTCTTGTTTTCCATTTGGTCAAAATCTTCCAGAAACACCTCAAAATTGCCAATTTCATTGTCTTTCCATCTGTTCATACGCTGGATATGACGAATGTCCACAAAAATAATATCCCGATCAAAATCCTCAAACCCGCTATCATAGATACCGACCACCTTAAATTTTCGATTATTAGGAGCTCTTGATGGGTCATTTTCCTTTAGGAAAATGGAAAAGAAAGTATCATCAACCTTTAAGCTCAAAAGGTTGGCTTTAATTCGTGAAATCAACACCTCATCATTGAGTTTTCCAGAATAATCTGGTAATCTACCATCCACAAGAAACTCTTTAAACATTTCCCAGTTGTAATCAACTCCCACTCCTTTGGCCAACATACCTTCAAAGGTATCCTCAGTTCTAATTATACCTCCTTTGGTGGCAACAGCCTGAACATGGGCTACCCCATTTACTTTTTTGAATTCAGGATAAAAATCTTGCTCTTTAGAAATTGGGACAACTGATACTTGGGAAGTATTGTTATCATAATTGGATATTTGAATATGCCCATTAAAAATGGCCACTTTTTCCCGTATGCTTTTTTTAAACCCTAAACCGGTAATCAAAGCGATCAACATTACAACCATGCTGATAGCAATTGCAGCAATGGCAATTTTTATTATAGGTGCGGAAATGCTAATTTTATGCTCCTTTCCTGTAATCAGGCGCTTGGCAATAAACAATTCTAAATTCAACGAATGTCCATTTTATCTATTTTCAAAAGTACAGTTTTATTGTTGGTTTTACTGTTTTCATCTTGTAGAGGACAAGAAAAGTCCAACAATCCTATAGCGGAAAATATAAGAACCAACGCGGTACTTCCTATTGAAGTCGCAGCCAATAGAACTTCTCAGTATCTGCCCTTGTTTAAGGGAAAAAGCATTGGGATTGTTGCCAATCAAACCAGTGTGGTTTTCAAAGAGGATGGATATACCCATTTGGTGGATTCCTTACTCTCCCTAAAAGTAAAAGTGGAAAAAGTTTTTGCTCCAGAGCATGGTTTTCGAGGTAAGGCGGATGCTGGTGAACATTTTAAAGATGGAATAGACACTAAAACGGGCCTTCCCATTGTTTCTCTTTATGGAAAAAACAGAAAACCTTCAAATAAACAATTAAAAGGGTTGGATATCATCGTTTTTGACATTCAAGATGTTGGTGTTAGGTTCTACACCTATATTGCCACCTTACAATTGGTAATGCAAGCTTGTGCTGAGAACAATATTCCCATTCTAGTTTTGGATCGGCCAAACCCTAACGGGCATTATGTAGATGGCCCTACCATGAAAAAGGAACATGCCGGTTTTTTGGGTATGACCGAAATTCCACTGGTTTATGGAATGACCATTGGTGAATATGCCCAAATGATCAATGGCGAGGGATGGCTTGAAAGTGGAAAGAAAGCCGATTTGACCGTGATAAAGCTTCAAAACTATACGCATAACATTTCGTATCATTTGCCCATTAGACCCTCTCCAAATATACCTAATGATGTTTCTATTAATCTTTATCCCAGTTTAGGGCTTTTTGAAGGGACAAATGTGAATGCCGGTAGAGGAACGGAGTTCCAATTTCAAAGGTACGGTGCTTCTTTTTTGGACAGTACAAATTATAATTTTAGCTATGTGCCCAAACCTAATTTTGGGTCTAAACATCCAAAAGAAGAAGACAAAAAGTGTTTTGGAAAAGATTTATCAAAAACAAAACGAATGGATTCTGTTTCACTCCAATGGTTGATTGATGCGTATACGAATACTTTGGAAAAATCTAAATTTTTCAAGACAGACTCCTTTACCAAACATGCAGGTACTTCAGAGTTGCAAAAGCAGATTGAAGCAGGATTAACAGAACAAGAAATCAAGGATTCATGGCAAGATGAGTTGAGTGCCTTTAAAAAAATCAGGAAGAAGTATTTGATTTATGATTAAGCAGGCGTTTAGACCTCATCAAACCATTGAAAGGTTTGCTCCCAGAGCGTATCCCTAAACTTTCTGCTAAAAAAACCAAAATGCCCTATCTTGTTCGCTCCAATATCTTTTGGATGCACAGTTTCAAAAGTTCTATCGGCATTTTGGAACAAATTGTGTATTCGCAACAATGCGGGTTTTGTTCCAATTGGATCATCAGCAATAGCCAAGGTTAGTAGTTTCCCCATAAACTGGCTATAATATAAATCTATCCCACTGCCAGTATATTGTTTAACCATATCTGGCTTCTTTCTACGCGCATGCCATTGTTCAACTACCCCTTTAGGGATATCTTCTAAAAGCCTGAGTTTTTTTCCCGGAAAATATCCAACTAATCTTGTTATAGCAGGAAAAAACAAATGCCACATAAAATATAATTTTAGCTTGTCTTTTTTCCAATCCTTATAATATGCTGTTTGTGCTCCTATGTTTATCACCGTGGCAATATGATCTGCATAGGGTGTCATTCCAATGAGCGTCCCTCCTATGCTATGTCCCAACACCCCAATGGAGAAATCGGGATAATTTAATTTCACATAGTGAAGTACCGAGCTTACGTCCTTTTCTCCCCATTCCGTAAAAGAAGCTTGAAACCCCCTGAGTTTTGAGGGGCGGGAAGCAGCAATTCCCCGGTAATCATACGTTAGGACATGAAACCCTTTTTCCGCCATAAAAAGGGCATAGTTCCTATACAGCCTCTGGGCTACAGCCGTTGCCGAGTTAATAATTAAGAATTTCTTTTTTGCATTGACTTCATTTGGGGTATAGATTATTGCACTTAAAATGAAGTTGTCCAAACATTTGACACCTATTTCCTTTCCAGTCAAAATAGATAAATTAATAGGTTAAGTTTCGTTTTTTTCAGTAGTGGGTTTACGGTATTTATGAAAAGGTTGTTTTAACAATCCAACAATACTGCTGTTTTCTTTTTCGTCGGGAAATGTGTCCACGCCATAAACTATTTTAGTCATATCCATTGTCATATACGTACCAAACAGTCTATCCCAAATAGAAAATATATTTCCATAGTTTGAATCAGTATAGGGTAATTTATAGTGATGGTGCACTTTATGCATATCTGGACTGACTATAATCCAACTAATGGCATTATCAACAGTTTTAGGTAATCTAATATTGGCATGGTTGAATTGGGAAAGTACCACGGAGAGGCTTTGGTACAACATAATAATCCCAATGGGAGCTCCCACAACAAAAACTCCTATTAAGGTAAATGTATATCTAATCAAACTTTCCAAAGGATGGTGCCTATTGGCAGTAGTGGTATCCACATTATGGTCTGAATGATGCACAAGGTGTACCATCCAAAGTGGTTTTACTTTGTGTTCTACCCAATGGGCAGTATATGCACCTATTAGGTCTAAAAGCATTACGCCCAAGAACACATATAACCATAAAGGCATTTCAGGTAACCAATTAATGATGCCAAAATCATTACTCATAGCCCAATCCGAGGTTTTCAATAATAAAAACGCCAATGGAAAATTGACAATAATAGTGGTAAGTGTGAAGAAAAAATTAGGAACAGAGTGGTGCCACTTTCTATAGGGAACATTAAACAATGGTACAATACCTTCCAAAATCCAAAAAAAGGTAATTCCTCCTACAAGAATAAGGCTTCTATGCAAGGTAGGAATGTTCTCAAAATATGTAACGAGCTGCTCCATACTCTCAAATATAAGAAATCATCATAGCTTTATTTTCTTTTTCATCTCTTCTACAATATTATAGGCGGCAGGGCAAACAGCCACATTTTTAAGGGTAAGGTTACTAATTTGATGGAACTTTTTTCGGTCCGTATGAGGAAATTCACGACAAGCTTTTGGCCTGACCTCATAAATAGAGCAGTAATTATCACTTCCTAAAAAAGTACATGGCACTTGTTGCAAAACATAATCATTCTCTTCATCAACCCTTAAATATTCATCGATGAATTGTGAGGGCTTCAACCTAAAGTGTTTGGCAATACGCTCAACATCCGCATTGGTAAAAAGTGGCCCCGTAGTTTTGCAACAGTTTGCACAAGTTAAACAATCTGTTTGTTCAAACTCCACCTTGTGTAATTCCTGCATTACATAATCCAATTTCTTTGGTGGCCTTTTTTTGAGCTTCGCAAAAAACTTCTTGTTCTCTGTATGCTTTTCCTTTGCTTTTTTGGGCAACCCCTTTAATTCCTCTTCCATACATGAACAAACATAAAAAACTGTTTCCATTTAAACCTTAATACGTAATTAAAGTCCCATTTTTGCACTATCTAGTTAAACATATGTCGGATATTTTTGGAAACGCCTTATTAGATTATAACTCGGGAAATTATACCGAGGACATTAAAACCTATTCTTCATTGGATGAAGAAGATACCATCCCACTTCCCTATTTGTTCCGAAATTTTGATGATATGCCTCTTTTAGAGCAAAAAGCCTTGGAGTTGACCAAAGGAAAAGTTTTGGATATAGGTTGTGGAACCGGAAACCACTCCTTATATCTTCAACAAAAAGAATTTAAGGTAACCGCATTGGATAGTTCTAAAGGGGCGATAGAAGTTTGTAAAGAAAGAGGCGTTAAATCTACAGTGCATAGCCCTATTCTTGATTATGACACCTCAAAATTTGATACTATTCTCTTATTAATGAATGGAATTGGCTTAGCTGGAAAACTTATCAATTTGGACGCTTTTCTAAACCATTTAAAGTCATTATTGAACCCAAATGGTCAAATTTTATTGGATTCAAGTGATATTATTTACATGTTTGATCAAGATGATGATGGTGGGTATTGGATTCCAAACGATGGAAATTATTATGGAGAAGTAAGTTTCATCATGGAATACAAGCAACAAAAAAGTCAATCTTTCAACTGGCTTTATTTAGATTTTAATACCTTACAAAATGCTTGTTTAGCTAATAATTTACAGTGTGACCTTGTAATGTCAGGGGAACATTACGACTATTTGGCCAAACTTTCGGTAAAAGAATAATAGAACATTGTATTGATCGTTCTCATTAAATAGATTTTATCATGAAAAAGAAAATCATATTTTATTCACTACTTGGTCTTGGTCTGATTTTAGCCTGCTCTAAAGATTCTGACGATGCACCACTCACACAAAATGTAGACAAATCTGCAAACTTACTTGCAACAGGTGCCTCAGCAAATGACATACTCTCAAATACCAGTTTTGATAAATTATTGATTGAAATAGCGTATGTTTCGGGCTTTAGACCTACTCCTACTTCCATATCAAACCTTGAGAACTATCTTAAGGCGCGAACTTTTAAGGAAAGTATAGAATTTACCTATAAAGAACTGTCTTCTCCAAATGAAGAAACCTTAATCTTGGATGAGATTGACGAACTGGAAAAAGAAAATAGAACTGCCTACAATGACGGAAAGACCTTGGCCATCTATATCTATTTCGCTGATGCTCCATCTGATGGTGACGATATAGAAAACATAGAAGAAGGTTTGGTAACATTGGGGGCAGTATATAGAAACACCTCTATGGTTATCTATGAATCTACAGTTAGGTTATTGGCAAACAGAAGTACTTCCATATCTATTACAGATGTAGAATCAGCTACACTGCACCATGAATTTGGGCATTTGTTTGGATTGGTCAACTTAGGTACCCAATCTGTTAATGATCATGAAGGCACTACAACAAATGAAAATGATGAAGAAGTTGGCAATAACCATTGTAATGTTCAAGGCTGTCTAATGAGGGCCGAGTTACAATTTGGGGGAACAAACAAGAATTCAAGGGTGGCCTCAAAAAGTGTACTACAATCCGCATGTAACTTACCTGGAATGGGCATTATGAAATTACTGGAACAAAAAACCTCAAAAGGGCTTTCCGCAATGCCTGCTTTGGATGCAGAATGCGTTTTAGACTTACAGAGCAATGGTGGGCGTTAACCTCTTATTAGGGAATATTCAAATATTTATGAGTTTGTAAAGACACGATCCATTTGGGATTCTGCATCACATAATCCACAATTAAAGGAATCATTTTTTCCCGAACACTCCATTCAGGTTGTAGATATAGAATACAATTTTCATTGACTTTGGCCGCTTGTTCCTCTGCAAAGACAAAATCATGTTTGTTATATACGATTACCTTTAATTCACTTGCTACATCATAGATTTCTTCCGTTGGAAGTTTATTTTTCTTTGGCGACAAACAAATCCAATCCCAGGTTCCAGTTAAAGGGTACGCTCCTGAAGTTTCAATATGGGTATGCAGATTTTTAGTCTTTAAACCCGAAGTAAGGGGGGCCATGTCCCACATTAGCGGCTCACCACCTGTAATTACAATGGTGTTGGAATACTTGGCGGCATTGGCAACAATCTTTTTAATATCTGTAGGTGGATGTGTTTCTGCATCCCAACTTTCTTTCACATCACACCAATGACATCCCACATCGCACCCACCAATACGAACAAAATAGGCAGCAGTTCCTTTATGGTAACCTTCTCCTTGAATGGTATAAAACTCCTCCATTAAAGGAAGCATCTGTCCTTTTTCTACCAAATCTTTGACCTGTTCTAAAACCATGACGCAAAGATACGTTGGATGGTTGGATTACCTCACAAGGTTCACCTCTTGTTTCTTGATACAGTTTTCAGAATTGCTTAAAATTACCCTATTTTTATCCGAAATTGAATTTCATGAGCACTACCGAAAAATTCTTTGAAAATATTGAAAAAGGCTATACCACCAAAGGTGATTACATTACCATGGGCGCCGGAATGTTTAATGGAGAGGCTGTGACCAATGCGTTTGTTAAGGTTCCTTTAAAAACACTTAACAGACATGGGCTTATTGCAGGTGCCACAGGTACAGGAAAAACCAAGACACTCCAGGTTATAGCTGAGAATCTTTCGGATAAAGGTATTCCTGTTTTGCTTATGGACCTCAAAGGTGACCTTAGTGGCATTGCACAACCCAGTCCTGGGCATGCCAAAATTGATGAGCGCCACGAAAAAATTGGGTTGCCCTTTGAAGCAAAAGGTTTTCCTGTGGAGATCTTATCGCTTTCGGAACAAGATGGGGTGCGATTGAGAGCAACTGTTTCAGAATTTGGACCTGTTTTGCTGTCAAGAATATTAGACCTTTCAGTTACCCAAGAGGGCATTGTTGCCGTAGTGTTCAAATATTGTGATGATAACAAACTTCCTTTGCTGGATTTAAAAGACTTCAAAAAAGTATTGCAATATGCGACCGGAGAGGGCAAAAAAGAGTTTCAGGAGGAATATGGTCGAATTTCTACTAGTTCTACGGGAACTATATTGAGGAAAATTATTGAATTGGAACAACAGGGCGCAGATCTTTTTTTTGGTGAAAAGTCTTTTGAAGTTGATGATTTGGTCAGAATTGATGAAAACGGAAGGGGTTATATCAATATTATTAGATTGACCGATATTCAGGACCGTCCAAAGTTGTTTTCTACTTTTATGTTGAGCCTTTTGGCAGAAATATATGCTACATTTCCTGAACAGGGTGATAGTGACAGACCAGAATTGATTCTGTTTATTGATGAGGCCCATTTGATTTTCAAAGAAGCATCCAAAGCTTTACTAGATCAGATAGAAAGTATTGTAAAATTGATTCGTTCCAAGGGTATTGGACTCTATTTTGTGACCCAGAACCCAACAGATGTTCCAGATGATGTATTGGCACAATTGGGTTTAAAAGTACAACATGCCCTAAGGGCATTTACCGCAAAAGACAGAAAAGCCATAAAATTGACAGCAGAAAACTATCCGGATTCTGAATTTTATGATACCAAGGAAGTACTCACATCATTAGGTATTGGTGAGGCTTTGATCTCTGCTTTGGATGAAAAAGGAAGGCCTACCCCTTTGGCCGCCACCTTACTTCGGGCACCTATGAGTCGTATGGATGTTTTGACAGATACTGAGCTTAACGAAGCATTGGGTAAATCAAAACTCATAAAAAAATACAACGATGAAATAGACCGTGAAAGTGCCTATGAAATCTTGAACGAAAAAATTGAAAAAGCAGAAAAAGAAGCAGAAAAAGAAAAAGAGCGAGAACAGAAACGTAAAACATCATCAAGAAGAAGCTCTTCTTCCAGACGAAGCACTCGTATGAATCCCGTAGTAAAGGTATTGACAAGTGCCACATTCATTCGCGGGGTACTTGGCGTATTAAAAAAGGTTATTAGATAATAGTTATATGTTTATGAAGAAGATAGGTTTTGCCCTTAGTGTTTGTATACTTATTATAGGTTGCGCAAAAAAAGACACCACATTTTTAATTACCGAAAATTCTGTTGGCCCTCTTTTGGAAACCACCACTGTAGCAGATTTAGAAACAATTTTTACCCAAGATTCCATTGTAATGGATTCGGTCAATTTTAAAACAGGAAAAATACAGGTTTACGAAAAAGGCGGAAAACACTTGTTGACATTCACTCCTGGTTCTGATAGTATTCCAACTATTGGAAACATTCGAGTGTTTGATCCTCGTTACAAAACCAGCACAGGAATTAGTTTGTACAGTACTTTTAGGGATGTACAAGAAAACTATTCAATCAAGAAAATAGTGACTACGCTTAACAGTGTTGTGATATTTCCAAAACAGAGCAATCTTTATTTTACTATTGACAAAGAAGAATTGCCATCCAATTTGCGGTATACTTCCTCTAAAATTGAGGCCGTTCAAATACCTCCAACGGCCAAAATCAAGTATTTAATGTTAGGGTGGGAGTAATCTTTGTTTTAATCATATAATTGAGCCTTCCTGATTAAAAAAGACCAGGATACAACAGTGCATCCTGGTAGTGTTTTTCAATCTTAAAAAGTTCAATTCAGAATATTGTACTAAGAACCATCACCACAACCATGATCACTACAACCAGCTGGCACTAAAGCAGAAAGCGAAGCTCCATTTGAATCGGTAACAGTTATGGTTCCAGAACTACAATCAGTTGTAATGTTAACAAATCCACCGAAGGTTGATTGCATACTCCAATTACTTGGTATAGTCCAAGTATAAGGAGGAGAGCCAAACTGAGCTCCGGCTTCAATCTGACCAGAAGGCCCGGTCCCACACCACGTCATACGAAATGGCCCCATAGCAACATTAGACTCTATCTCAGCATTCTTGGTGTTTTCTGAATACTCAATATCACTCTTCAAATCCAACTTGCTCTTTGCCATGTCTTGAGCATAGATAACCAGCGATAAAGATAGCACTATCGCTACTGTCATTACTTTTTTAATTGTTTTCATAAGTTTTTGATTTAATAAATTTGTAAGAATTTTCCTTAAAATTATAGAAACTGACAATCAAAAAAATGAGTCTATATGTTTTTAAAGAAAGCTTAACAATTAAACCTGATTTCATTGTTCCATTGGGTTAATTGAACAAAAATCAAGAACGGTATATCGTTTACATCAAAAAAAAATGTTAAACGTCCCTAACTAAGCCTAGAATTTAAAGCAATCCATACTTTTCTCGATTTGCTAAAACTTTTGGGCTATTTGTCTGCATCCATTCCGTCAATTCTAAAAGTCGTTCAACGTATGATTGCCCAAAATCGGTAAGACTGTACTCCACTCTAATTGGTACCTCAGGATAGGCTGTTCTAGTGATATACCCATCTGCTTCCAAAACCTTTAAGCGCTGGCTCAACACCTTATTTGAAATACCGTAAACAAATTTTTTCAATTTATTGAAACGTAGTACAGGAAAAAAGCCCAGCCAGAGGATAATCAATGTGCTCCATTGATCAGAAGCAACGGACATCACATCCCGAACAGGACATAACTCTGGAGGGTTCTTATAATCAATATGCCCAAACATTTTTTGCAACTTTTTTGCCGTTCTAACTTGCTGATTATCAGTAATAGTTTCCATATTTATACTTGGTTTTGATAAAGTGACCTCTTTTTTCTTCTAAAATGAATGTGTAATTTTGGTTTCAAATAAAGAGTAAGTTACAAAAAGTAACCATATGAAAAAACTGCTCACCAAAATCCTCCCGCTTGCTTACGGTCAACACTTTAACCTCTATTCTCTTTTTGCACCAAAGAAAGCTGCCCATAAGGCCTTTAATTTGTTTTGTACAGTTAGGAGAGGTAAAGTAAAACCACAACAGGTCAATTTTCTAGAGCAAGGCAAGAACGATGTAGAACATGTTGCCGGGCATGAACTGCAATCTTACCATTGGCCGGGCAAAAAGGAAACCGTGCTTTTGGTCCATGGCTGGGAGAGTAATACTTTCCGTTGGCGAAACTTGATTAAGAAACTCCAAGAGGCAGATTTCAATATTGTTGCCTTTGATGCCCCATCACATGGCCATTCCACTGGAAAACTTTTGTATGTGCCGCTATATGAAGAAGCCCTGCACCATATGATTAAAAAATACAACCCAAAATATCTGGTAGGTCATTCGGTAGGTGGAATGACATTGCTTTATAACGAATATAAAAATCCGAATCCAGGGGTGGATAAAATGGTAGTTATTGGTGCTCCTTCGGAATTTTATGAGCTTATGAACCATTACCAAGACCTTTTAAAGTTCAATAATCGGTTTATGGATATTCTAGACGATTATATCCTTAATAGATTTGGGTTCAAAATTCATGAATTTTCAACTTCAAAATTTGTAAAATCAAATACTAAAAAAGGACTGTTGTTTCATGATAAATTGGATATAGTTGCCCCATACCATGCATCTGAACAAGTTCATGCTAATTGGAAGGGAAGTCAACTGTTCACCACTGAAGGATTAGGACATTCCATGCATCAAGAAGAGGTCAACGACCAAATCATTTCATTTTTGCGAGCTTAAGCTTTATACACACTTATAAAAAATCCCAACTACCAAAAGTAGTTGGGATTTTCAAATTATCCATTAAGAAGGATGAACTAGAACTTTCTATATTCCCCCTCCAAATATTGATTAGCTTCTTCTTCGGCAAATCTTGCCTTTTCACTATCCCAATGTAGGGTTTGATTGGGAAAACGACCCGCTATAACGCCCAATAGAATGGTTTCGGTCAAACGTGCGGCATATTCAAAAGGAGCTGTACATTTGTCCTTGCCCAAACAGGCATCAATAAATTGGTGATAGTGCTTGGGTCCCTCGCTATTATAATTTCTAACAGGTTCTCCCAGATTGTGCTTGGCAATATCTTTGGAAATGTCCACATATTTGCCACGTACAATTTTTCTTGGCAACTGCATAAAATGTGGCAAGAGCAGGCGTCCCTTTGTCCCAATGAACATTGCTCCCTGTTCTGGTAATTGGCCCTCTGCAGCTACGCCAGCATCCAAGGAAATATCGGTTTTGGCTGCGGATTTTTTGTTCTTGGCGGCGCTTTTGGCCCCAGGAAGCACTAAATCTTCATGGGCAGGGGGCATTCCAGGGCCATCATACCAAATCCACTTTAATGATTTACCTGTGTATTCGGTACCAGGAAATTCGTATGTAACCGTATTGTTTTCTGGATACCCATAACCATTTGGTTCACGGCATTCATTTTTAATGGTCCTAGGGACATCTAGGTTGAGTGCATTGTATGGTGTATCAAAAATATGAACACCCATGTCGCCCAAAGTACCGCATCCATAATCCATTAGTTTTCTCCAATTCCCTGGATGGTAGTATCCTTCCTTGTAGGGGCGCTCTGCAGAGGTGCCCAACCAAAGGTTCCAGTCCAACTGTGCAGGTACTGGGTCTTCCCCTTCTGGCTCGGCGCCATTGTAGCCCCACGATTTAGGACTCCATGCATGCACGGTGTGTACTTTTCCAATAATACCATCTTGTATCAACAAGGTGGCCAATTTATAATCATAGAATGAGTGTACTTGTATGCCCATTTGGGTAACCAAGCCTTTATCCTGTGCCATTTTCTTCATAGCCCTGGATTCAGAGACATAGTGGGTCAATGGTTTTTGGCAATACACATGCTTATTCTTTTCCATCGCCATTAACGAAGCAGGGGCATGGGTATGGTCAGGTGTGGAAACAACGACCGCATCAATCTCATCGGCCATTTTATCCAACATCACGCGGTAATCAAAAAACACTCGGGCCTTGGGATGTTTCTTGCGTGCAGTCGATAAGTTAATTGCATCAACATCACAAAGTGCCACTACATCAACCTGCGGGTGCGATGAAATATCATTAAGATCAGCGGCTCCCATATTGGCTACTCCAATATGCGCTGTCCTTATCCTGCCATCTGGCTTAATTGCTCTCAACTTTTCATTGGCACTAAGAACTGAAGGTGCAGCCAACAAACCGAGGGCGCCCACACCACTTTTCTTCAAAAAATCCCTCCTATCTTGATTTGAAATCTTTTTACTCATACTACTATCTTATAAATTATTTTTTTGACGGTAACTCTTTGATCTTAATATTTTTAAAACGAACAACATCCCCGTGTCCTAAAAAGCCAATATGACCTACTGTTCGTTGTAACCCTGGATGCTCATTCTTGTCCATAGCACCATTTTTTGATGCTTCCAAAAAATCTCCATCAACAATGATGTTTCCATTAAGGACAACTTTGATTTTTGAACCTTGAACGGTAACCATTTGCATGTTCCACTGACCAACCGGCCTCAAAAAACCCCGCTTGGCAGGAATAACACCATAAACCGATCCATGATATTGATAGGGTTTTAGCTTTGAGTATTTTTCCGCAGAATTGTCCAATATCTGAAGCTCCTTACCCACATATGCCACATCGCCATCTAAGGGAGCATGTATACCCAATCCGTTGTTTGCTCCAGGGGTCAACTGAAACTCAAACTTAAGAATAAAGTCGCTATACTGGTCTTCAGTAAACAGATTACCTCCACTACCTCCTCCATTTGGATCTACAACTATACATCCATTTTCTGCGCGATACGATTCTTTGTTCCCAATCCAACCATCCAGATTTTCATCATTAAAAAGCTTTATAAATCCATCCTCTCCAGACATTTGATTTTGGCCAACACAAGGCATCGCAAATACCGCAAAACAGGTAAGAAAGAAAAACAGCTTAATATTTCCCGACAAAGCTTTTACAGTTTTTTGATTTTTATGTTTTTGAACCATATTGGACTTGAGTGATCTTGCAGCGCTATAAAGCCCTTTTTGTATTTTCCGTAATCCGGGGCATTGTCCCACTTTCCAGAATTTTTCTTTTCGTTCCATTCCTCGGACCATGGTTGAAACTCCAACAACTTTTTACCATTGAGCCAATGTTCCACTTTTTCGGGGGTAAAGACAATCTTTGAAGAATTCCATTCTCCAACGGGATTTAGTACTTTTTGGGATTCATCGGCAACATGCATGGCATAATCAGCCCCGGTTTTTTGCCAATCCTGCAACAACTCTGGGTGTTCGGCTCCAAACTGAGAGTTGTACTCGGTCAAATCATGTATTTTCTCATAATTCTCATCATCTATGAGCTGATATTCAGGTGATACAATCGGAGGTCCACTATATCCTTCCTTCACATGGTAAAAGATACCACTGTTGCCACCTTCAGGTATTTTCCACTCTAAGTACAGCTCAAAATTATCAAACTCCTCAGCTCCATAAATAATGTCCGTTCCTCCTTTGTAATCTTGTTCCAACCCCAATTCGGTGTCAAAGGTCAATGTGCCATCCTTTATGGTCCATCCAGGAGGTAAAGTTTCTCCACCATAAGCTCTCCAACCTTCGGTGCTGGTTCCATCAAAAAGATATATCCACTCGTTGGATTGCGGTTTTGGGTCTTCAACACTTGTTTTTTCAGTATCGGCTTTTTGTACTTTTTTACATGAAGCCATAATTACAAACGATATAAGAATCGCGATTTTTTTCATAATGCCTGTTATTCAATAAGTTAAAATGACAGCTACTAAAGATAATTACATTCTTTAGTAAAGGAAATTTTTTTATACCATCAACACAACATAAACCATGAATGTTATTTTATTGGAAACAACCAACATATAACACATAAATTACCCTATCACCCCTTGTAATATTGACACTGAGGGTTTACTTTTATTTATTATGCAGAAAATTACTCCCTTCCATGTTGCCATTCCAGTCCATAATTTAGAGGAGTGTCGAATTTTTTATAAGAATATTTTAGGTTGTGAAGAAGGTCGAAGCAGCAATCATTGGGTTGACTTTAATCTTTTTGGACACCAATTGGTCATTCACTATAAACCTAGGTCAGAAGAAAAACTCCACACCAATCCTGTGGACGGGAAAAGTGTACCCGTCCCGCATTATGGAGTGGTTTTGCCTTGGGAAACCTTTCAATCGTTTTCCAAAGGGCTAAAGGCACAGGGAGTTGATTTCATTATTGAACCTTATATTCGGTTTGAAGGAGAAGTAGGTGAACAGGCCACCATGTTTTTTTTGGATCCCGCTGGAAATGCATTGGAATTCAAAGCATTTAAGGATATGACACAACTATTTGCCAAATAAAAAGACCGACTTTGATAAACCACCTATATGAAAAACCATCACAAACAATTCTTAGCTCTTGTTTTCCTAATCTTGTGCACACTCTTTTTTAACTGTAAACCCAAAAGCGAGTGGATTCAGTTGTTCAATGGAGAGAATCTTGAACATTGGACAGTTAAAATCCATCATTATGAGGTTGGTGACAATTTTGGCGATACCTTTAGGGTCGAAGATGGAATTATAAAAATAAGATATGACAATTACAAAGGTGATTTCAATGAGCGATATGGCCATTTGTACTACGATACTCCGTACAAAAATTATCATTTGGTGATTGAATACCGTTTTGCAAATCCGTGGTATGATACGGCTCCGGGCTACACCGTAATGAACAGCGGGGTCATGTTCCATTCGCAAGACCCCAGGACCATGCCCAAGGAACAAGATTGGCCCATTTCTGTAGAAATGCAGTTTTTGGCCGAAGTCAAGGAAGGAGAATCCAGACCGACCGGAAATATGTGCTCACCTGGAACAGATGTAGTGTTTGAAGGAAAAATAGACCCTCGCCATTGTATTTCTTCCACTAGTGATACTTATCCGCCAGACGAATGGGTGAAGGCAGAGCTTATTGTTCGTGGAGATTCCTTAATTACCCATATCATTAATGGAAAAAAGGTTTTGGAGTACAGTAAACCACAAATTGGTGGAGGTGTTGCCAATCGATACGATGAAAGTGTAAAAATAGATGGCAAGCCTTTGAAAGAGGGATTTATTGCCCTGCAAAGTGAGGGGCAACCCATAGACTTTAGAAAAGTGGAGTTAAAACTCCTTGAGGATTGAGAGACTAATAGGTTGATGTCATTTATACACTAAAAGTTCATAGTTTTTGTAGTTTTTCAATCGTTTTTCCAAGATATTCAACTATTTGTCTCGCTCCTTTAATAGCCTCGTTGGATTTGCCTTCCTTGGCTGTCGTTTCCACTTTTCTGCACAATTCATTTCCTTTGGTAAAACCTAACGAACCCAAAGAGCCGGATAAATAATGGGCATTTTCAAATATTTCGTTTAAATTTTCCTCGACAATCGCCTGCTTTAATAGTTTGTTTTTTGCGGGGATGTTGTTCAAAAATAACTCTACAAGCTCGTCAATGATATTCTCTCCATATTCATTCTTCATTTTTCCAATAATACCTTCAACATCATCAAATACGGTGTTATTGGTATGTTCAACCCCATTATTTTTAGTATTGAGCTTTACTTTCTCATAGTATTTGAGTGTGGTCTGAATAAGCTCTTCTTCGGTATATGGTTTTGCGATGTAATCATCCATTCCCGCTTCAAGACATTGTTCTTTATCACTATTCAATGAATGTGCAGAACATCCAATTATAGGAATCTTTAATCCCTTCTCCTTACGAATTTGATAAGTTGCATCAAAACCGTTCATCACCGGCATCTGTAAATCCATTAAAATGACGTCATACTTATTTTTTTCGATAAGATCTAACGCTTTTTGTCCGTTAGCGGCTATTTCAATATCCCCACCCCATCGATTAAAATAAGTTTCTGCCAAAAATTGATTATGCACATTGTCTTCGACCAAAAGAATTCGCGCTTCCCTAAATAGCTCTGCATCTGGTTCGTGATACTCCGAAGCTATTAAAGTTCTTGTCTCAGTATCTTCAGTGATCACAAACGGGATGTTCACCACAAATTCAGACCCTTTGCCATATTCGCTGTTTACCGATATTTCACCATTTTGTAGTGTAACCAGCATCTCCACAATGTTAAGCCCTAAACCTGTACCTCCATAAAGTCTTGTAGTACTGTTCTCGGCCTGTGAAAACCTTTCAAAAATGGCTTGGAGTTTTTCTTTTGGTATTCCTATCCCGGTATCCTTTATGGAAAATGTTATAAGTACCCTATCATCTTTATCCGCTTGCGAAATCACTTTCAGTTCTACAAAACCCTCGTCGGTAAACTTAATCGCATTTCCTACCAGATTTATAAAAATTTGAATCAATCGTGTCTCATCTCCCATAACCAAAGGGGGGAGGTCATAGTCTATATTTGAGAATAATTTCAATCCTTTTTCCCTAGCTACATGGGTTTGAAGTTTGATCACATGATCTACAAGTCGAGCAATGGAAATAGGTCGCTCTTCAAGTGTAATTTTTCCATTTTCCAATTTTGAAAAGTCCAATATGTCATTGATGATGACCTTAAGGTTTTGAGACGAAATATGCAGAGTATCCAAAAATGCCTTTTGCTGCTTATTGAGAGGGGTTTTCTGCAAGAGGTCATTGAATCCAATAATTGCATTCAACGGAGTTCTAATCTCATGACTCATATTGGAAAGAAATTCGTCCTTGACCTGAGACAGTTTTTCGGCCTCAAGTTTTTCCCTTCTCAACTTTATAAGCTTCATGGCGGTTTTGGATATCAACTCTAGAAAATCTCTTTTTTCTTGGTCCAGTTCCCTTGGCACATAATCTTTGGCACATAGAGCTCCTATAGCTAGGCCGTCATCGTCAACCAAAGGTGCACCGGCATAAAATCTTATTTTGGGTCCTCCCTTTACCAAAGGACTGTCCATAAACCGTTCATCTTCAATTGCATTTTTCACTTCCAATATCTCCGTTTCCATTATTGTATATTGGCAAAAAGAGATATCCCTAGCAGTTTGCTCATCATCCATTCCATACCGTGACTTGAACCACTGTCTGTCTTCATCTACCAAACTTATCAAACATGTCGGCACATCAAGTATTTTAGCCGTAAGTTTAGTAAGATCGTCAAACATTTCTTCTGCCTCAGTATCCAAAATTTGATAGTATTGAAGCTTGTCCAAACGTTCTTTTTCATTTGTTGGAATTGGAAGTACATTGGCCATACAAAAAGATTATGTAGGTTTTTACTTACATTCAACGAAAAAATAGTTTTGTTATTGCACTGGTTAATAAGGTCATTTTTCCTATTCCAACTGCGGATAATACTCCGAAAGTATCCAGTTAAATCTTTGCCCTTGTATTAAACCCAATCAAACCAAGGCAATACCCTTGCGTTTTACCCAGAAATAGGCAAAAATGATGTTGGGCACCCAGCATAGCCAAGCCACTATTTTGTAAGCAACTAAAAATTCTCCAAAAGCGATGGTCAAAAAAGGCAGCCAAATACGCAGGGTCACCGCTGCAAAACAGGCTGCATAACTGTATATCATCATTCCTTGATGTAACTGTAAATCTTTGGAACGAATGGCCTTATAGGCTCTTAAAGTGGTATACAGCCAAATCGTACCTAAGCTTATGAATCCAGCAGCAGGAATAATTCCACCTGTGGCAAAAAATCCTATGTAAATCCCACTTACCCCACTTACCAAAACAGATAAAATATAGATTTTACCCAAGTTCCTGTGCAGATTTAGTCTTCTGCTCCTAAGTTTTTTACTGAATTGTGACCACCCAGTAAGTAGTGCAAGACCTCCAAAACTTATATGTCCATAAAATCCAATGTTCCAGATTTTACTTGCCAATAACTCGGCTGCTTTACCTTGTAATAGGCCAGATTGTTCTGCAGCAAATACATACATCAGAGGATAAAATCCGACCATTATTGCCAAAAATGCAAATACAAACCATGCAATTTTATTCCTAACCATGTTATTCTTTCAAAATCCAGCAACAAGTTATCGAATAATTGGTGGAAAAAACAAGAATCAAAAATTGAAATCGTTATATATTCAGTTGAACAGGCAATATAGCCCCCAAATCTATTCTGTGATGAAAACTGTTCTTTTATTTATTATGATATGTTTTTCTTCTTTAGCACTATCTGGCTGCACCAATGAAGAAGGTGAAAATGATTTGGATTTTATAAATCCAAATGAGGAAGAAAAAAGCAATTTAGCGGTTTTAAACGAGGAGAAAAATTAGTCAATTTTTACTTTGTGCCTTTCTCTAGCCAACAATGTATTTTTAAGCAGCATCGCTATGGTCATAGGACCCACGCCACCTGGCACTGGAGTAATATATGATGACTTTTTACTAACGCTCTCAAAATCAACGTCTCCTGTAATGTAATACCCTCTTTCACGGGTCTCATCTGCCACACGGGTAATCCCTACATCGATGACCACTACATTATCCTTTACCATATCTGCTTTAAGAAAATTGGGAACCCCTAATGCTGATACAATAATATCCGCCTGAAGTGTCAATTCCTTAATATTCTTAGTTCTGCTATGAGCCAAGGTCACGGTTGAATTAGCAGCTTCTCCTTTTTGACTCATCAAAATACTGATAGGTCTTCCAACAATATTGCTACGGCCAATGACCACCGTATGTTTTCCTGCCGTTTCAACATTATACCTACGAAGTAATTCCATAATGCCAAATGGTGTCGCAGAAATAAAGGACTCCATATCCAAAGCCATCTTACCAAAGTTTGTAGGGTGAAAACCATCTACATCCTTGTCAGAATCAACTGCCATCAACACTTTCAATTCATCTATGTGTTTGGGCAATGGAAGCTGCACAATATAGCCGTCAATATCTGGATTTGCATTGAGGTCAGCTACTTGTCCAAGAAGTTCTTCCTCTGTGGTATCTGCAGGTAAATGAATCAGTGTTGATTCGAAACCAATTTTTTTACAGGAACGCACCTTACTGCCTACATAGGTAAGACTAGCCCCATCATTTCCTACCAAAACAGCTGCCAAATGGGGGACTTTTTCACCTCTATCTTTCATTTGGGCCACCTCAACGGCTATTTCGTCTTTAATTTGGTTCGATACTTTTTTTCCGTCGAGAATCTCCATTTTTGGTTGGTTGTTATTTACTGGGTTGATGGTTAATCCGGGTTATCTCATATTTTGCATCATCTGCATCATTTTTTTACCGCCTCCGCCTTGCATCATCTTCATCATTTTGCTCATCTGCTCAAATTGTTTCAACAGTTGATTGACTTCTTGGATGGTACGACCACTTCCCGTCGCGATACGTTTTTTACGACTGGCGTTCAATTTTGATGGAGTTGAGCGCTCATCTGGGGTCATAGAGTGGATAATGGCCTCAATATGTTTAAAGGCATCATCGTCAATATCAAGTCCTTTTAACGCTTTTCCAGCACCTGGTATCATCCCCATGAGGTCTTTCATGTTCCCCATTTTCTTAATTTGCTGAATCTGACTCAAGAAATCATCAAAACCAAAGCGGTTTTTAGCAATCTTCTTTTGGATTTTTCTGGCCTGTTCTTCGTCAAATTGCTCTTGGGCACGCTCCACAAGGGAAACCACATCTCCCATTCCCAGAATCCTATCTGCCATCCTTGAAGGATAGAAAACGTCGATGGCCTCCATTTTTTCACCGGTACCAATAAACTTTATAGGTTTGTCTACTACCGATTTAATAGATATTGCCGCACCACCTCTGGTATCACCATCTAACTTAGTTAGGATAACCCCATCAAAATTCAAGACATCGTTAAAGGCCTTGGCCGTGTTTACCGCATCCTGTCCTGTCATGGAATCTACCACAAATAAGGTTTCTTGAGGCGCAATGGCCTTGTGGATGTTGGCAATTTCGGTCATCATTTGCTCATCTACCGCCAAACGACCTGCTGTATCTATAATAACTACATTGCATCCATTGGCTTTTGCATGGGCTACACCAGCTTTTGCAATCTTGACCGGGTCATTATTTTCACGATCTGAGTAAACTTCAACACCGATTTGCTCCCCTACCACATGCAATTGATCTATGGCTGCAGGACGGTAGACATCACAGGCTACCAAAAGAGGTTTCTTTGCCTTCTTGCTTTGAAGGTAATTAGCTAATTTTCCCGAAAAAGTAGTCTTACCTGAACCTTGCAGGCCAGACATCAGAATAACTGAAGGGTTACCGGAAAGGTCAATTCCTTCCGCATCGCCACCCATCAATTGGGTCAATTCGTCCTTTACAATCTTGACCATCAATTGGCCAGGTTGCAAACTGGTCAATACATTCTGACCTAGCGCTTTTTCCTTGACTTTATTGGTAAATTCCTTAGCTATCTTAAAATTGACATCGGCATCCAATAATGCCCTTCTAATTTCTTTAAGGGTTTCTGCAACATTAATCTCAGTTATTTGCCCATGTCCCTTAAGGACGTGTAGTGCTTTATCGAGCTTTTCACTTAAATTATCAAACATCTGTTTATGTCATTTTAAAAGAGGGACAAATTTAAGAATAAAAAGAAAAGGACGGCTTTGGGGAGAGCCGTCCTTTTCAAAAAAGATAGGGAAAATCGTTTATGGTTTTTCAAAAACCAAGGTTTCAGTGGAATTTTCATCCTCATGAACCAGTTCAATTCGGTTTTCAGTTATAGATTCTATATACCAGTCATCTGTAATCTTACCAAATTTAGCATCATTGGCAAAGTTCAAATAGAATTTCAATTTGTTATCACGGTTTCTTAATACTCTCCATAGACCAGTTATAATTGGATCATTGTTTTCACTTACCTCTACGCTGTGCATTTCATTAAAATTGAAATCCAATCCAGTAAATTCTGCCGTCATATCTTCATCGCCTTCTTTGTACTGGGCCACATTCCAAGTACCATCCATCAAAGCGGTCCTGATTTCAACAACATCACCATCGTTGCTACTGTCATCACATACCCTCAACAAGATCAGTTCATAACGCGCTTCATCTACATAGAACTTTAATCTAGAATCGTCCAAATCTCTCAAAGGCCACTCAAAACTAACACCAGGCTCATCTCCCATGGTAATCAACATTGACAATACTTGATCATTATTATATCCAATCTCCCAAGTACCTTCGGAAGTTGAAGTTCCGTTACTTAAAGTAACTACACCTTCTGGCAAAAACTTGAATTCAAACCCAAGAAGTCTATCAATTTCCTCACCTTGGTTTTTGACCTTTTTAATGATCCATTCACATTCTTTCAAAATCTCCCTTAATGTATCTGGCTCAGGAATATCATCTTCACAAAGTTGTTTAAGGATTATTTTGTTTCCGTTTTCTGCATATAACTTAATGGTATGATCTCCTATTTCGTATACCAACCATTGAAGGTTAAAGTCAACAAGTGTCTCAAATTCCAAGGTCAATAGCGGGCCACGATCTGTAAAACTAGAACTCCAAGTACCATTAAGAATGTTACCTTCTCTGTCTTTCACGGTAACTTTTCCGTCCTCGGTGAAGTTCATTAGGTACTCTAAGTATTGTTCGGTATGATTTGTTTCATCCCTTATTACCTCCCGTACTTGCCATGGGCACTGGGTTAAACAAAAATCAAATCTTTCTTCGTCAAAATCATCATCATTAAAATCATCATCGTCATCCTCATCACATTCATCCTTTGCCGTTTCAAGGGCACTAGCCAATTCCGTGTTACTATTGACAGTTATCTCTGTGCCATCGAATTTCTTCAAAGTCAATGGAAACTGAATACTAACTAAATCATTATCTTCCAATCCATCAAAGAACTTTCTTAATTCTTTATCGCTATTTACCTTAACTTCTCCTGTTTTCTGGTTGTTAATATCAAACGTAAATAGTGTTATAGGGTAAACAAAATCGATACACTCAATATCGTCATCATCTCCACCTTCCAAACATGCTTCTGCCTTTTCTATTAATTGCTCCTTGTTTTCAATCACGATTTCGGTAAAATCAGCAAGGGTAATGGTTATAGGGAAAAGAATCTCTAGGATATCATCATCCACGTCAACTTCATCAAAAATATCTTCAATGGTTTCTAGGTCTTCTTTGGAATCTATAGTAATCTGAACTCCATTAACCTCAACGGTATAAGGGAATTTTAATGCAAAACAGCTAGCACTGTCCACAATATTATCAAAAGAACCGTCATTGGAAGAGGTTTTCTCTATCAATGCAGCTGTAGTGGAATTGGCTTTAATGGTCTCTTGGGCATCACCCCCATTAACTTCCTCAAATTCTTCTTGACAGGAAGTAAAGTTAAGGGCCATAGCAAAAAGCGCCATGTACATTAAGCCATTTATCAACTTTTTCATAACGATTTGGATTTTTTGGGTTACAATTCAATCCTAAAACAACTCTCAAAGAAAAAACCCTACCCTTTTGTTAATTTTTTTCAAATATCTTTGGGCAACTGACAAACCCTCTTAAATGAAGAATGTTTGTGAAGAGCAGGTTTTTAGCTCCATATTCAAAACTAATTCCAAAACGGTTTTCAACTATATATATTATAAGTTTGGAAACGAAGAAAAGGCCCATGACGCCGTGCAAGAGGCTTTTGTTAAGCTTTGGGAAAACTGCGCCAACGTAATGCCGGAAAAAGCGAAATCCTATTTATATACGGTGGCCAACAATCTATATCTTAATGTGATCAAAGCAGAAAAGGTTAGGTTGAAGTATGCAAAGCCCACTTTGGAAATTTCAAATGAATCCCCAGAATTCTTATTGGAAGAAAAAGAATACCAACAAAAACTGGACAAAGTGCTGAACAATCTTCCTGAAAACCAAAGAACAACCTTCTTATTGAATAGAATTGATGGTAAGAAATATGCGGAAATTGCAGAAATGGAAGGGGTTAGTGTAAAAGCGATTGAAAAAAGGATGCATTTGGCACTAAAAACACTTAGAGAACAAATTGACGGTATCTGACAATAATCAATATACAATTACCAATAAACAATGAATTATTAATTGTATCGAGATTATTGCTCATTGTCAGTTATGAAATTGTAGATTCCTAAAAAGTAGGGTTTTTATAGACATAGTTGTTATTAAATTGTAAAGCATAGAAATCATGCAAGAAAATTATTTGGCAAAATGGCTTAGCGGAGAGCTTTCTGAGCAAGAGCTAGCGGAATTTAAAAAGTCCGCCGAATATGCTTCCTATCAGAAAATAATAGAGGCTTCAAGTTCCTTGAAAGCTCCTGAGTTTGACGTTGACCAAGCTTTATCAAGATTAAAAGAAGAGCGCACAGGCAATGCACCAAAGGTGGTCGCCCTGAATCCGTTCAAGAAATTCTTGCGTGTTGCGGCCGTTGTTGCCCTACTTATTACTGGTTCTTATTTCTATGTAAATAGCTTGGATGAATCCATTAGCACACAATTTGCTGAACGTTCAGAAGTAATTCTTCCAGATAATTCGGAAATTATATTAAATGCAGGTTCAAAAGTTTCGTACAGTGAAAAAAATTGGGACAAAAAACGAAATATCACCCTAAAAGGTGAGGCTTTCTTTAAGGTTGCCAAAGGTAAAAAGTTCACCGTATCCACAACCCATGGTACAGTTGCTGTGTTAGGAACCCAATTTAACGTAGAAAACCGTGAAGGATTTTTTGAAGTTACCTGTTTTGAAGGATTGGTAAGTGTAATCTTTAACGGTAATGAGACTAAATTGCCCGCTGGCGCTTCTTTTTTAGCCATCAATGGGGAAGTTATGGCCTCTTCAGCACCAAATACTACTCAGCCTTCCTGGGTGGACAACGAGAGCTCATTTGAACGTATCCCCCTTGGTTATGTTCTTGGCGAACTCGAAAGACAATATAATATTGTGGTAAATACAGAGAATGTTGATAAAAATCTATTATTTACCGGAACTTTTAGCAACACAGACTTGAAAATGGCGTTAAAAAGTATAAGCACCCCATCTAGAATGAATTACAAAATTGAGGGTGATAATGTGCTTTTCTATGCTGAAAAAACTCCGTAGCAGTCTTTTTGGTCTCTTTCTAGGGTTTTTAGTTCTCTTGCCATGCAAAACACAAGGTCAGGATGAGCAAAAAACACCTGCTTCCCTTATTTCATATATCAAAACTCTTGAAAACAAGTTTGATATCAAATTTTCATTCATTAATGAGGATTTGGAAGCTATTAATATCACTGTTCCTGAAAACCTAGTAGCTCTTGACGACATCCTATCGTACATTGAAGTACAATTTCAGATAAAAACTCAAAAACTAAGTGATCGTTACTACACCTTGACCAAAAAAACCTTGGTCACCATCTGCGGAAAGATACTGGACAACTTTGCGGAGAATAACATTCCCGGGGCAACCATTGAGGTATTTGGCACAGAAGTAGCTGTCACCACAGCTGCAGACGGCACTTTTTCACTGAACGATATTCCCAGAAATGCCACATTAAAAGTTAGGTATCTGGGATACAATACAAAGTACATTGCGGTAGAAAATCTAATAGAAAAAGGAGGGTGTCCAAAAATCTTGATGGCTCAACATTATGAACAGCTAGAAGAGGTTATTGTCTACAAATTTCTAACAAACGGGATTATCAAAGAAACCGATGCCAGTATTACCTTAAATACAGCTGAGTTTGGCATCTTACCCGGACTCATTGAGCCAGATATTTTACAAACAGTGCAAGCACTTCCAGGAATCAAAAGCATAGATGAAACCGTATCCGATATCAATGTAAGAGGAGGCACCAATGATCAGAACCTTATTTTATGGAACGGCATAAAAATGTACCAATCCGGGCATTTCTTCGGGTTGATTTCAGCATTTAACCCATATTTAACAGATAAGATAACAGTAATCAAAAATGGTACCCCGGCAGTCTTTGGCGATGGAGTAAGCAGTGTAATTCAGATGGAAACGGATAATGAGCTCTCAACACATTTTACCGGAGGAGCTGGTTTTAACTTTATAAGTGGTGATGTTTATGGGCAGATTCCCGTTACAGATAAGATAGAACTACAATTTTCTGCCAGACGTTCCACTACCGATTTTTTAAACACCCCAACATACAGTAAATTCTTTGATAGGGCATTCCAGGACAGCAAGGTTACCAATCAAAATAACGTTGCTGTAGATGATGAAATTTTAAGGAATGAGAGCTTCTTTTTTTATGACTTTACAGGAAAATTGTTGTACGACATCAATGACCAACATCAATTACGGTTGAGTTTCATCAATATCACCAACAATCTTGATTATACCGAAAACAATCTGACCGACATGGAAACCACTAACAGTCTCCTCTTTCAGACCAATTTATCAGTGGGCGGACAGCTGCAAAGTCAATGGACCGATAGGCTTTCTTCTAATTTGAACGTGTATTATTCCCGATACAACTTGGATGCCCAAAGTTTGTTCAATAACCAAATACAATTACTTTTTCAGAATAATCAAGTACTGGAAAATGCAATCAAATTGAACACTGACTATACTATTTCCGATAAATTTAATTGGAACAATGGCTATCAATACATTGAAACGGGTATCGCAAACAAAACGGTACTATCCCAACCTTTTTTGGATAGTGAAATTAAAGGGGTAATTAGAATCCATGCACCACATACAGAAATTGAATACCAAGCTGATGACAATAAATTTATAGGTAAGGCCGGTGTGCGTATAAACTATATTGAAAACCTGGGTACCTTTAGCAAATTTCTCGTAGAGCCACGGTTAAATCTAAGTTTTAGATTGGCAAATTATATCAGGGGCGAGATTCTAGGAGAATTCAAAAGTCAGACCACCAACCAGATCATAGATTTAGAGCAAAACTTTTTGGGCATAGAAAAACGTAGATGGACCCTAGCAGATGATGATACCCTGCCCATTACAAAAAGTAAACAAGGTTCCATTGGCATCAATTATGAAAAAAACAACTTCTATTTAGGTCTGGAAGGATTCTATAAAAAAGTAGATGGTATAAGCACAAGCACCCAAGGATTCCAAAATCAGAATCAATTTAACGGGGAAATTGGAAGTTATGATGTAAAAGGAATGGAATTCTTGATCAATAAAAAAGGGAACAATTACAGCACTTGGTTAAGTTACACTTACAATAAAAACGATTATACATTTGAAACCATTGTTCCCAACAGTTTCCCCAACAATCTTGACATCAGGCACACACTAACCTTTGCCGGCACATATTCGTATAAAAATCTACAAGTTGGTCTTGGGGCCAACTTTCGTTCCGGAAAACCATTTACGGAGCCCCAAGACGGCGATTTAGCTTTGGACACCTCCATTTTTCCGGTTCAAATAAACTACAAGAGTCCAAATAGCAGCCAATTACCAGATTATATCAGGGTAGATGCCTCGGCCATTTATAAATTCAATATTGGTAGAGCTGTGAAGGCCAATGCGGGCGTTTCGGTTCTTAACATTACCAACCGAAAAAACAGTTTGAACAAATATTATAGAGTTACAGAGGACAATGAAATTGAAGCTGTGGAAAGCATTTCATTGGGCATTACCCCCAATGTGAGTTTTAGGTTACATTTTTAAGCCGCCAATTTGGTTGGTTAAGGTCAAAATTCAATACTCTTCTGAGCGTATCGTACAACTCTGGAAACTCTTTTGAAAACTCACTGGGACTTTCAATAAAATTCTCCATACAAACCGCAAAAAATTCATAGAAATTGGTCTTTCCATACTCCCTGAAATAGGTGGATTTCTCCAAAACATCTTGAAAAACCTTACCATCATACAACTTCTTGATCCTGGCAATACCCACCTTAAAACGTCTGGCCTCCCATGTAGATTTCTTTTTAGTCTCAAACATAAGGGCATGCGCCACCTCATGAATGCCTAAATTCAGATTATCATTGGGAATTCTATAACCATTCTCTAAATCCTCTGAAGAGAAAACCAAAATCTTCAATCTTGGATTATACTCTCCAATATGATGATTTCTTGCAATACGGGAGTAGTACTTATTGGGATATATGATAACTCTTGAAATAGATCCTTCAAACTTAAAATCCTGCATGCCCATAGTCAATAGGGCAGCAGATGCCGAAACATAGGCCTTTATTTGTTCTTCGTTGGTTATCCCGTTATAAAAAACAAATTTCTTTTTCGATTTAAACCAGGCAAAACGTTCTAAGAAAGCTCTTCGCTGTTCCGCATTGAACTGATGATAGGGTAACAGAAAATCTGCAATAAACTGTCGTTCCTTGGATGTAATTCGTTTAACAGGATGAAAAACATTGTACAAAGTAAACTTTTCGCCAAAAAAATATTGATAACCAACTCGGGCAAACACATAAAGCAAACCAAACGCTAGGATTAACGCAGCAATTTGTTTTTGAGCTTCGGTCAGTCCTAGTCCATCCATTACATACGTTCCGGAACATCAATACCTAAAAGTCTAAATGCAGACTGAATCACCTCTCCCACTTTTTTTGAAAGTTGTACCCTAAAGTCCTTTTTCTGTGAGTCAGATTCGCCCAAAATGGACACTTGTTGGTAAAAGGAGTTGAATTCCTTCACCAAATCATAAGTGTAATTGGCAATTAATGCAGGACTATAGTTTTCTGCCGCCAATTGAACCGTCTCCGGAAAAAGTTGGATTTGTTTTAGCAGTTCCTTTTCTTTTTCATGTAAATCCAATGAAATCTCGACTGTGCCCGACCCAACATCTTTCGCCTTTCGCAAGATAGATTGGATTCGTGCGTAGGTATATTGGATAAATGGCCCCGTGTTCCCTTGAAAATCCACCGATTCTTCCGGGTTGAACAAAATCCGTTTTTTGGGATCCACCTTTAAGATATAATATTTTAAGGCCCCCAAGCCAATGGTGCGGTACAATTGTTTCTTTTCAGCTTCAGAGTAACCTTCTAATTTGCCCAATTCTTCTGAAATGGATTCAGCAGTATTTTCCATGTTCCCAATCAAGTCATCTGCATCCACAACCGTACCTTCCCTACTCTTCATTTTACCACTGGGAAGATCTACCATACCATAACTTAAATGGTACAATTGCTTAGCCCAGTCATAGCCCAATTTCTTAAGAATCAAGAAAAGTACCTTAAAATGATAATCCTGCTCATTCCCCACGGTATAAACCATTCCATTGATATCTGGGTGGTCGGTTACCCGCTGAATAGCGGTACCGATATCTTGGGTCATATAAACTGCAGTACCATCGGAACGCAAGACGATTTTCTCATCCAAACCTTCATCGGTAAGGTCTATCCAAACACTTCCATCCTCCTTTTTAAAGAAAACCCCACGTTCCAGTCCATCTTTCACTACATCTCTACCTAAAAGATAGGTGTTGCTTTCATAGTACAGCACATCAAAATCAACTCCTAGGTTTTTATAGGTTACATCAAATCCCTCATACACCCAACTGTTCATTTTTTTCCACAATGCAACGGTTTCAGCATCACCACTTTCCCATTTTCTCAGCATTTCTTGTGCTTCCAACAAAATTGGAGCTTCTTTTTCTGCTTTTTCCTTTTCGGTTCCACTTGTAACCAAATCGGCTATTTCTTCCTTATAGGCTTTATCAAAAGCCACATAATACTTACCTACTAGGTGATCACCCTTCAATCCAGTGGATTCAGGAGTCTCGCCTTCGCCAAATTTTTGCCAGGCCAACATGCTTTTGCAGATATGGATTCCCCTATCATTAATGATCTGGGTCTTGTATACCTTTTTTCCTGCTGCTTTCAGGATTTCAGAAACGGAATACCCTAACAAATTGTTTCTAATATGCCCTAAATGCAAAGGTTTATTGGTATTGGGCGAGGAATATTCCATCATTACGGCATCTTCTGATGCTGTTTTTACATATCCAAAATCCGCTTCGCCATAAATAGAATTGAAAAAATCCAGATAAAACCCATCCTCAACAACAATATTCAAAAAGCCTTTCACCACATTGAATTTGGATACCTCATCCACATTCTCCTGTAAATACTCCCCGATCTTGGTTCCTATTTCCGCAGGATTTCCCTTTACAAAGCGTAACATAGGAAAGACAACCACTGTAATATCCCCTTCAAAATCCTTTCGGGTAGGTTGAAATTCCACGGTTGGCAGCTCCACTTGGTACAACTCCCCTACCGCTTTGATCACACTTTGTGAAATAACTTTTTGCAAACTCATGTAATTGGCTTTTCAGCCTGCAAAACTAAGGATTTTTTGGCCTTCTCCCTTAACAATAATGGGCTTTGCACATAACAAACCCATTCCTTTTGGTTAATTTTAAAGATGCTTTTAAATGTCTCCTACAACGATAAAACAATAACTAAAAAAATAGATGCCGCGGTTGGCAAGCCTTTTACTCTAAAAGAACGTTTTGCTTTGGGCGGAATAGGTTCTCCAAAACTCTTTATCACAGAGACCAGCATTGAGATTCAAAATCTACTCATCTTGGACAATAATTTGAACACCTGTAATATAGAAATGCGTCCGCAAGGTGTAATTGTACGGTTCAGGTCATTGTTAGAAACCTATGGTTTGGTCATCCCTTTCTACAAACTCAATCTTTACAAAGGTGATTTTGCCGTGTACTCCATTTATAGGGACAACTACTTCATCAAGGTTAAATCGGATACCAAGGCCATACAGAAGTTTTTTAAAAAATTACTGGATTATAAAGCGGATAATAAACCAACTTCAATAGAGGATCTATGAAAATCCTACTTACCGGGGCCAACGGGTATATTGGCATGCGTTTACTGCCTAACTTGCTAAAATTGGGCCACCAAGTGGTATGCGCAGTCCGTGACAAAAAAAGGTTCTCCGCAGATGCCAGTATTCGTGCTCAAGTGGATATAGTGGAAATAGATTTTTTGGAAGAAAACAGCGTTTCAGTATTACCAAAAGACATCGATGCTGCCTATTATCTTATCCATTCCATGGCCTCCTCCACTTCTGATTTTGATAAAAAGGAAGCAATAGCTGCACAAAATTTCAATTCATGTATGACAGCCACACAGGTACAACAAGTGATTTATTTAAGTGGCATTGTCAATGAAGAAAAATTATCCAAACACCTTAGTTCAAGAAAAAACGTAGAGGATATTCTGTACCAGGGAGTTTTTAACCTTACTGTTTTAAGAGCAGGAATAATAGTTGGTTCTGGAAGCTCCTCTTTTGAAATTGTTCGTGATCTATGCGAAAAATTACCCTTTATGATCACTCCCAAGTGGGTGCTGACCAAAACGCAGCCTATTGCCATCCGGGACATCATTAGTTTTTTGACAGGGGTTTTGGGGAACAAGAAAACCTACAATGATTCTTTTGATATTGGCGGACCTGATGTTTTGACCTACAAAGACATGCTAAAACGATATGCAAAGATTAGGGGTTTTAAAAACTGGATCATAACCGTACCAATAATGACCCCGAAACTATCTTCCTATTGGCTCTATTTTGTAACCTCAACTTCTTATAAATTAGCCGTAAACCTTGTTGATAGCATGAAAATGGAAGTCGTTGCCAAAGACAATAAACTGCAACAACTTTTGGGAGTACGCACCCATACCTATGAAGAAGCCATTGCCATGGCCTTTAAAAAAATTGAACAAAACCTTGTAATAAGTAGCTGGAAGGACAGCATAGCCAGTGGACAGATTAGGGCAGATTTGGAAAAATACATCCAGGTACCCAAATATGGAGTACTTGTGGATAAAAGGTCCGTTGCCGTGGAAGATGTAGAGCATACCTTAAAAAACTTATGGAAAATTGGTGGTGAGACGGGTTGGTATTATGGCAATTGGCTTTGGAAAATCCGTGGTTTTATGGACAAGCTCAACGGAGGGCCCGGGCTTAGACGTGGGCGTACCCACCCGGATAAACTATTCCCTGGGGATGCATTGGATTTTTGGAGAGTGCTCTTGGCAGATAAAAAAGCAAAACGATTGTTGCTCTTTGCAGAAATGCGCATGCCCGGTGAGGCATGGCTCGAATTTAATATAGATAATAAAAACACCTTGCACCAAGTGGCCACATTCCGCCCCAAAGGACTTCGCGGTCGCTTGTACTGGTATAGCGTGCTTCCCTTCCACCATTTTATTTTTGGTGGAATGATCAAGAATTTGGTCAAAATCTAGTTTCTGGAATAATCCTTGTTACAATTTCCCGTAAAAATCGTCGACCCTAATGCAACCCTTTTACGTTTGGTGTTGTCTATATAGAAGAAACTACAATCAAAAAACAATCTTATGCCTTTAAACAAGTCATTATTTGCTTTATGCACCCTTGTTTTGTTGAGCTGCACCCTTACTGCACAGACCATTAGTTCCAAATTGGTAGATGCAAAGACCCAAAAGGGCATCCCCTACGCTACCGTGCAATATGGCGAACACCAGGGCGTAATCACCAATGAGGAAGGCCGCTTTAGTTTTGTATTGGATCAAGCGGTGGCCGATCAGGATTCCATTTATATCTCTTCCATGGGATATAAAAAAACAGGGTTCACACTAGCACAATTACAGGACAGTATTATTGTAATCACCCCAAAGGCCATTGAGCTTGGTGGGGTCTATTTGTTTGACAAGGAACTGGATGTGGACGAGATCATGGAACGGGTAGAGGACCGCATGCCCACAAACTACAACAAAGCACCTGTGAAACAGCGTTTCTTTTTGCGGCAATCCAGCTTTAATACCATGCAAAAAATGGATATTGAGTTTAAAAAATCTACCATTGCAGAGCTGAACAAGCGGTTGATCGATAGTATCATTTCCATTCTCCCCAAAAATTCGGCCTATTACACAGAAACTTTGGGCGATTATTACCAAAATGGGGAAGAAAACAAACTGGAGATCATAAAGGCGGCCGAACTGTACGACAAGAGCAATGAAGGCTCCATGGAAGCCCTGTCCGACAAAATGGAGGCCATTTTTAAGGCCAATGTAAAACCGGACTCTTATCTAAAGATAAAATCGGGGATTTTTGGTGAAAAAGTACCTGTAGATTCCATTCTGGAAGCTGAAGACGAGACCGATGAACTGGAGAACGAACTGAAGAAACCTGAAAAGGGCCATTTTCTAAACAACCGCAAATATATTATGAGCGAGATCACCGATCAGTTCTTTGGAAAGTCCAAATTGGATGTGGCCAAAAAACTGCACCGTTACGAGTATGAACTTTTGGGCTATTCCGAGTTGGAAAACCAAGGTGTGTACGTGGTGGGCTTTGCCCCCAAACGCGGTGCCGATTTTAAGGGCAAGCTCTTTGTGAACATAGAGGATTTTGCCATTATGCGCATGGACTATGAAAATGTGAAGACCATAAAGAGCATTAAACTGTTGGGCTTTAGCTACCAGGAGCTTAAATATTTTGGCAACACCGTTTTCTCCAAGTTTGATGGCGATAAATACCAGCTAAAGTTCATGAACTTCACCTTTGGGCGCAAAATGGGTGTGGACCGCCCCTTAAAGGTGATTGAGAAAAACAAACATGTAAAGGGCAGAAGAAAACAGAACGAACTCTCCCTGGCCCTTGATCTGGTCAATTATAACACGGAAAAGTACGAACTGGTGGTGTTTGACGCTGATCAGGTATCCAAAACTGCTTTTGAGGCCTTGGAAGAGGACGAAACCGTAAAGGCCACCTATTTATCTGCCTATAACCCCGAGTTTTGGAAAGGCTATACCATTATGGAGCCCAACCAGGCCATACGGGAGTTTGTGGTTGAGGGGGAGTGACCATTGTCATCCTGAGCTTGTCGAAGGATAGATTTTTCAGGCCTAGCGTCACCCTAAGCAATGTCACACTGAGCTTGTCGAAGTGCTAATCCGAATTAATCTAGTGTGCAGATTTCAGACAAAGGAACCTCCAATGCCTGGCTGATACGGAACAAGGTATGAATGGTGGCATTGGTGCGGCCTTTCTCAATACGCGAAATATTTGTGGTATCAATTCTGGCTTCAATTTTGCCTACCAAATCTACCTGAGTCAAACCCTTTTCCACTCGGATTCGCTTTACATTTTCACCTATTTTTTTTAAGATTTCGGATTTTTCCACACTTGCCATATTTGACAAGTCAAGAAAAGGTTTATATTTACCGTAGTTAATGTCATATATGACAAGTTTTGAGGTTTTATGGAACATGATGAGGTTTTAAAAAACTGGATTGAAGATACCTACGGCTCACCTGAAAAGTTGGCTCAAATACTAGATTTTGGAGTAGAAATGCTCTTTTATTTGGAACAGGATACGTTTGAACCTAAAGAAGTGCGGGAAGTTGTTGCTGCAGTAAGAGGTATAGTGAATGCCTTAAGAAACTAATGTCACCCCCTCAATTTATGTATCCTAATCCAGAAAGCAAAGCTTAACCATTGTAATCTATATACCCCTCGCACTCCTCGTTTTGTCAAGATAATATTTCTATCTCTCAATGCTTTAATTCCATTATTCAACTCCGTTCCTGAACCTTTAAAATCTTTTCGGATCTCTGTTTTGGAAATCCACTGGTCCCATTCTTTAGCCATAATAGACAAAATTTGGCGATATGAATCCACCTTGATTTTGTTATAGTATAAATCCATGTAGTACCTTTTTCCTATTAAATCCAAAGCACCTCCTTGTTGATACATAGAATCCTCAACAATTCCCGGAGTAATCTGATTAGATTTCAAATTTACTATTACGCAAAAACCTATTTGCTGCAAAAAATGAGGGTAGCCCTCTGAAACTTCATGAAACTTTTCAATTGCTCCATCTACTATTTTAATTTCCATTTGTTCTTTTTCATTCACTTCTTCAATAGCCCTATCAATAACGAATTTGACATCTTTTTTCTTTAACGGTTTGAGAAGATGCTCTTCAAACAGTCTTAAAGAGGATTGATGGCTTTCTCTAAGGATATCAGTGACGGTTGGTAGCCCTGCAAGTACAAAAAGTGCTCTATTGGTGTTTTCAGATACTAAAGTTTCTGTTAAAGATTTTAGGAACGCTCCCAATCCAAGTTCTTTACAAGCAGTATCTGCTTCATCAATAATTACAACAATTCCATCTTTTGAGACTTCTTCTCCATTGGTAAGTTCTTCTATAGTTTCAGAGAAAGAGTAGGTGAAATCATCTATAAGTTGTTCGGTAGAAGTCTCTGGAGTATCATTGATTTTAAATCCAGAAATCTCTAATCTTTTTACAAAACCCCAAGCCTTATCAATTACTTTTTGAGTGCTATTCATTTTGTGTAACTCCCTTTGGAGTTGCTTTTTGAATTTGATTATAAAATCTGCTATGGTAGTATTACTATTTATGTTTAATTGAATTGTTAAAAAATTATGCTTCTTTTTATCCAAAACAATAGTACCATTGGCAAAATATTTAGTCAATAACAACAAAGAAGTTTTACCAATTCCTCTTTCTCCAACAAAAAGCAGATTTGTGGGGTTATTATGGGCAGTTTGAAACAGGGCGTCATCAATTCTCTCCATTTCCTTAAATCTACCAGCAAAAAGACCGCTATAAATTGGATAATTAGGCTTGAAAGGGTTATATCTATTTGACATTTGTTATTATTTTCTCTAATTAGATATGAACAAAATTTTAAAATTCAATTACCCCGAACAAGGGATTACTTTTAATTTAATAAAAAGGGAGGATATTTATAAAACTTTTCCAAAATACCATTTTTAAACCAAAAATCTTACAAACAAAAGCAGTAAAATTCTTTATCGGTTTGTTCCTTTGTAATTTCCAACGTATGTGAGAAATCTAACATGGGATTTCTCAATCAATGCTTTGCATTTCATTTCGAAATGACATTGTAGAAAGGGCAATACTAAAGTATTGGATGCCTGTCCTTGGTATAAGACTTCTCCATTGCTCCTTCGACAGGCTCAGTGTGACATTTCTTAAGATGACAGCCCAAAAGGACAAGTAAAGGCTCCTTCCCTTTTTAAGGGAAGGTGGATTGATGCTTTGCATCAAGACGGAAGGGATTTTTACCCCCTCCGTCCACCAAAGGTGGACACCTCCCCTTGCATGGGGAGGAGTTTTTTATTTACTCTTGTTTAGACATACGCCAACCAACTGGGTTCCTTTCCCTTACTCCGACTGCCTGTCCTCCGTACGAGACTTTGGAAGGCGGGTGCTCAGGATAACAAGGTCCAGAAATACATCTCGACTGCGCTCGATGTGACAGGGAAAGGTGGTGTTACAGCGTAACAGCGGAAAGGGTAGACCTAAAAACAATCCCTTCCGCCCTTCGGACACCTTCCCTTGACCAAGGGAAGGAGCTTTTTAGCACTAAATCTAATTCTTGGGCAGTTGAAGCCATTGCTTCCATAATTCATATGCCGGACGCTGGTTTCCCTCGCCGTCCAACAGGCCATTATCTCGCCACACTTTTAAGATATCTGGTGGCGATGGCGTATTTTGGTACAACAGGTCATAGTCCCTGTATACAAACCATAGGGCAAATTCAGCATCTAGGGCATTTAAATGGTTCATCAGTTTTTCAACGTAGCCCTTTTGCCAATCTTCCGTGCTTTTTGCGTTGACACCCAAATTTTCTATGACTAGGTCATCAGCAGAAAATCCAGTTTCGGAAACAGCAAAGGGTTTGGAGGTATCCAAATTCCTAAAATCGTCCAACCAATTGTCCGCAAACAGATCCGGATTGGCATCGCGCTTTAAATTTTCATAATATAAAAATGGATAGGTGCTCATGGCAATATAATCAGAATGCGCCACGAGCATTTTAGAAATTTCGAGCAATTCCGTTTTGGTATTGTCGTACGATTGGTCCTGCAAGCTCAAGAACATGGGCAAATTTGGATAATCGGCCTTTAAGGCCGTATAGACCGCTTCTACCAAGGTTAAAAATTGCGCAAAGGCTGGATCATCTTTTCTGAACGTGGCATTGGTTTCAATTCCGTAACCAAAATAGTCGGGGTCCACCTCATCTATCAACCGTTTGCAATATTTAATGAACGTGGAAACCACATCAGGGTCATCAAAACTTTTTCCTTCCCAAAACGCGGGCAAGGGCTGATGGCTCCCCGTGTTGTTCCAATATTTGGCCAAATTGTTCCGGCTCTGGTCCGTTGGTGTTGTGATAAGGACAATCTTGGTGCTAGAGGATTTTGAGTTTTTGGCAATATTTATGGTATTCTGTACTTCCTCCGGAAACGGCAGATCGTTCATTGCCTCGTCCCACGGTACTCCAAAATCAAGGTGGCTTAAAAAAATATCGCCATCAGCTATAACGTTTTGGTAGGTCTCCGTAAGTGCATTGGTGCTAGAATCGTATGGAAAAGCAGTAAATCCCATAAAAAAGGACCGCCCATCCGGTTCTTCAACATCTTGGGCTTCCTTGTCATTTGAACAAGAAAAAACCATTAAAATCAAAAGAAACGCAGTAGCAATATGCTTTATCCCAACCATGATTAACAAAACGGAATCCGGCTTGGAATTATTGTCAAAAACTTCCTGATTTACAGCTTTTAAGCTTTGGGCAAAAACACTTCGGCCATCATGCAACGGGCGCTGCCACCTCCACAGGTTTCAATGGTAGTCAACGAACTATGGATAATGGGGCAGTGTTTTTCAATGGCCTCCCTTCGGGAGCTGTCCAAACTGTGGTAAGCTGCCGAACTCATGACCATATAGCGCTGGCCATCCGCACCAACCACTTGGAGCATGTTACCCGCAAAGTGGTACATCTGCTCTTCAGTAATGTTAATGACCTCTTTCCCATCCGCCTTTAAGTGGCCTACCACATTTTTACGCTCCTTTTTGTCGTCAATGGTATCCAAACAGATAATGGCAAAGGTCTCTGCCAGGGCCATCATTACATTGGTATGGTAAATGGGCAAACGCTTCCCTTCCACCGTCTGGTTGGCGGTAAAAATAACTGGCAGGTAATCAAAATCTTCACAGAACTCAATAACTAGTTCCTCATCTGCCCTATCTGATAAGGCGCAATAGGCTTTTTTGTTCACCCGGTCCAACAACAAGCTCCCCGTACCTTCCAAAAATACACCTTCCTCCTCTGCGGAAGTGTAATCCACTACATTGTCAATTTGAAAACCATCATCTTCCAGAATTTTAAAAACATCCTCGCGACGCTCATTTCTGCGATTTTCGGCAAACATGGGGTACACGGCAATGGTTCCATCTGCATGAAACGATATCCAGTTGTTCGGAAAAATAGAGTCCGGGGTATCTGGCTCCTTGATATCTTCCACAACAACTACGTTTACTCCGTGGTCTCTTAATTTGGAAACAAAATCATCAAACTCTTGTTGAGCCTTGGCATTGATTCCGTCTTTACCAATATTTATTTCTTCTTGAAAATAGTTGTTTACAGCTGTTTGTTCGTTCATCCGGAAATTGACCGGCCTGATCATTAAAATGGTGTTTGTAACCTGCATTCTAAATGTATTATTCTCTTATCAATGGCATAGTGCTACAACGCAGCAATCCTTCTTGTTTGGCTATCTCGCCATATGGGATTTCTTCAACGGTGAATCCTTGTTCCCTGAGCCAGTTGTTCAATCTGGTAAAATTCTTTTCCGAAACCACCACTTCTGGAGAAATAGAAAATACGTTGCTGAACATCTGATACATTTCATCTTTAGTGATTTCAAAGATATTTTCCTTGCCAAAATAATCTACCAACCATTGGTATTCATCTTCCACCAAAAAGCCGTTTTTGTGCAAAATGGCCTTGCCCTTCCCAACAGGCTGAAAACAGCAATCCAAATGCAAGGCGTTGTCCTTGGCATTGGTATTGGATTTTCGTAGCTCAAAGGATTTTACCTTTTTATCCGGAAACTGTTCTTTTATGAACTCTACAGCTTCTTTGTTGGTTCTTGCCGTAATATAATCTGGATAATCCGGTCCTGTATACGTTCCGATAAATATATACTCGTTCCAGGGCATTACATCCCCACCTTCAATATGTACTTCTTCCGGAGGCCTGACAATGCTCTTAGGGTCAATTTTGTCCAAAACATGTTGAATGGCCTCAAACTCCCTTTCACGATCGGGCAGAATATTGGAGTGGAACAATTTGTCCTCAATCACAAAGGCTATGTCCCTTGAAAAAATCTGGTTACAGTCCTCTAAAATGGATGGTCTAAAAACCTCTACATTATATTTTTTGAATACTTCTGCAAAAGCATCCATCTCCTTTATCATATCCTCTTCCACCGGGTAGGTACCAGCCAAAATATGTTCCAAAGATTTGGGATCATAAGCTTCTTCTGGTTTTGGAGTTGGGCCACAACTTTCCGCAGTTCCCAGTATCACAGCTTTTAGCTGATTTGTTTCATTCTTAACGTGTAATTGCATCATATAACTATGCTTCACTTTTGGATTAAACGCCCCTTTAAAAGGGAATCCTCAAAAATTCTGTGGCAAAACTAGTGCTTTGTTGTCGATTTTCCATTGACTGAAACAGAAAAAAACATGATGGTGCCAAGGCATTCCACAAAACGTTATGAATATTAATAATCAAGTTTTAACTAATTGACTAATAGCTAGTTAAAATCAAATTATTTTATCGATTTACCTTTCAAAAATGCAAAATTTAAGCTGATAATAACTACATTTAATAGAAGAAAAAACCTTTAAGATGAAAAAAGTTGTTCTCCCTCTCTGCTTTATCGTCATGGTGAGTGTAGGTTTATTGTCTATGGATGCTTTCCCAGAAAAAGTTGATTTCTCCAAGATGTTCAAATTTGAAAAAAAAGAAGTCTCCGACCATCCTATAAAATATTCGGATTGTATCAGTGAAGCTGAGCTTTCCAAACTGGATAGCATAGGTGCCAACTTTAACTCTCTTCCTAAGGGCACCCTTTTTAAAGAGATAAACATCTGCTTGGAAAAATACCAATTGTCCCTAGATTCCACAATTGAAAACCTAAGTGCCATTGACGCCCATGAATTTTTACACAATGAGTATGAGAGGTGTAAAACGATTATCTATAAAGAATCCATATCAGAAATAAAAACATATTACCATAAAGGCATAATGCAAATATGTTATGAACGGGATAAGTCTTTGAATCAAACCTCAAACAAAGTTGCTAAACTTTAGTAATGGGAAAGGCGACCTTTATAGGGTCGCCTTTTACTATAGTTGTAAACAATATCGTCTATCTTTTATCCACCTTTACAAAAGGTCTAAGATTCTCACCAATATATATTTGTCTTGGCCTTCCTATAGGTTCTCCACGCAATCTCATTTCGCGCCATTGGGCAATCCAACCGGGCAATCTGCCCAAAGCAAACATTACGGTGAACATTTCTGTTGGTATTCCTAAAGCGCGATAGATGATTCCTGAATAGAAATCTACATTGGGATATAATTTTCTTTTTACGAAGTACTCATCTTCCAATGCTTCTTTTTCCAATCCTTTGGCAATATCCAAAATAGGGTCTTCTATACCTAAATTACCCAATACTTCATCAGCAGATTTCTTGATGATTCTTGCCCTTGGGTCAAAGTTCTTATAAACGCGGTGTCCAAAGCCCATTAATCTAAATGGATCATTTTTATCCTTGGCCTTGGCCATGTACTTTTTAGTATCTCCCCCATCTTCTTGAATGGCTTCCAACATTTCCAGAACGGCCTGGTTGGCTCCTCCGTGCAAAGGTCCCCATAATGCAGAAATACCTGCTGAAAGCGATGCAAAAAGACCCGCATGTGATGAACCCACAATACGCACCGTGGAAGTTGAGCAGTTTTGCTCATGATCGGCATGCAGGATCAATAATTTATCCAGGGCATCAATGGCAATGGTATCTTTTTTATATTCTTGGTTTGGTTTTTTGAACATCATTTTATGAATGTTCTCCACATAACCCAGAGTATCATCACCATAATCCAAGGGAAGTCCTTTTTTCTTACGTTGTGCCCACGCCACCAATACCGGAAACTTGGCAAGAATCCGCACAATGGAATGGTACATTGCCGCCTCTGATGAAACATCAACAGAAGTTGGGTTAAACGCTACCAAAGCACTTGTCAACGAAGATAAAACTCCCATTGGGTGGGCAGACTTTGGAAAACCATCCAAAATCTTTTTCATTTCTTCATCTACATGTGATTCTTCTTTAATGTCATTATGAAAAGTGGCAAGCTGTTCCTTGTTTGGCAATTCGCCAAAAATTAGAAGGTAAGCTACTTCAAGGAAATCTGCCTTTTCTGCCAAATCTTCAATGGAATATCCCCTATAACGTAAAATCCCTTTCTCTCCGTCTAAAAAAGTAATAGCACTCTCACACGAGCCAGTATTTTTATACCCTGGGTCAATGGTCACTATACCACTTGTACCCCTTAAGGTTTTAATATCTATAGCCAGTTCATTCTCAGTACCTTTTATTACTGGGAACTCGTATTTTTCACCTCCATATTCAAGTATCGCTTTATCAGACATTTTATGTTTTAAAAGATTAGTAAAATTGAAACGGAAATTTACGAAAAAGCCTAGGCATTAACAATTTCCAAGCCTCATTTATAGTATTGTTAACTATAGAATTTGTAGGTCGAAAATTAATCGGGCAGTTTACTGCAAATTGTACAAATATTTATAGTAATTATCTACAGATTTTTTCCAAGTGAATCGCTTTTTCTTGGCGGCAGACTGAATTTTCCTCCATGTGGTCTTGTCGTTCTGATAAACATCCAGTGCCAAATCAAAAGTATCCAACATACTTTTTATTTTTTCATCATAGGTATCACCATCAAAACTAAATCCGGTTTTCATATGGGCAACGGTATCTTTCAGTCCACCTGTATGATGTACTAAACAAGGGTTGCCATTTCGCATGGACAACATTTGACTGATTCCACAAGGCTCAAAAAGGCTTGGCATAAAATAAAGGTCAGATTCCAAATAAATGGAATCTATAAGGTTTTCTGATTGGCCGTTGGTAAAAACAAAGTTTTTATGTTCGTAGCTCAGTTTTCTAAAAAGCTCTTCGTACTCCGGTGCACCTGTCCCCAAGAGCATAAAAATCCCATCTACTTTTTTCAACTTTTCCAAAATCTCCACAAAGGCTTCTGGTGATCGCCTAAAAAAGTAGAATTTTTGCTCCGTGAGCCTGGCAACACTTGAAACAATGAATTTTGGTCGATTATCAACAAATTCCATAATTTTTTCTCCAGTATGAGCTAAAAAATCGGCTTTATACTTTTTGGATTCTTGCTGCAACCATCTAAAAAGTGCTTTAACCGTGTTTCGGTAAATAAATCCTTTTTCCTCTACATTGATGTTTTTGTAATTGCACCCATTTAAAATACCGAACAGCCTTTCTTCTTTATCTGCCTTCAACAAGTCTTTTTCCAATCCTTCACCACCTATAAATTCCGGTGGAGAACTGGGCAGCAATACATCTTCTTTATAGGATGGTGAAACCGTGTGGACTGCATCGGCAAAACGAATCCCAACAGCCATAAGATTGATACAATCTTGGTAGCGATAATCCATTAGCTCCATATAGTCGATCGGGACATCCGGGAACCAATTCTTCAAGGAGGAATAATTATCGTCAAATGGCCTTATTCCCTGAATAGCAAGATTATGGATACTATAAACAGTTCGGATATCCTTCAAGTTTGCATAATCGGGATGGTATTCTCTCAAAAACAGCAGTAGACTGGAGTGCCAGTCGTGTAAATGAATGATATCCAGCTTTCCAAAAGCTCCCTTTTTGATTGCCTCCGCAATACCAGTGCAAAAAATGAAGTATTTAATGGCATCGGTATAAAAAGGTTCCTCTGGGTCATTGTGGTAGATGTGCGCAATATCCCCTGCTTCAATTTCAGGATGGTGCAAAACATAATGAACAATATTGGGAAATTCTTTCTTGGGCTTTACTTCATAAAGTTCTGCAGTGTACGACAGACCTCGTAATCTAAAGTTTAGGTTTGTTTTAAACAGTCCATCTTGATGAAGTCTACCATAGGAAGGAACAATGACATGGACCTTATCCCCTTTTTCCGAAATCTGTCTTGGAACATCCCTGACCACATCGCCCATGCCCCCTGCCTTACAATTGGCCAAAGCATCATTTTCTGCCGCAGCAAAAAGAAAATTGTTCATTAGGTAAGTTTTGTTTGGTTTACTCAATTAAGGTAGCCAAAGTTTATCTCTGAAACAAAAAAAAGCCTTTCACAATATGGAAAGGCTTTTTCAATGCTATAAAATCATTATGGTTACTTTACTTTGAATGCTTTCTCTTGTGGATAGTAAGCTGTACTTCCCAATTCTTCTTCTATTCTAAGTAACTGATTGTATTTTGCCATTCTATCACTTCGTGATGCTGAACCTGTTTTAATTTGTCCTGTATTCAAGGCAACGGCTAAATCTGCAATAGTGTTATCCTCTGTTTCTCCAGATCTGTGGGACATTACAGAAGTATACCCAGCATTCTTTGCCATATTCACCGCCGCAATGGTTTCGGACAATGTTCCAATTTGGTTTACTTTGATCAAAATGGAATTGGCAATACCATTTTCAATTCCCCTTGACAATCTTTCTACATTGGTCACGAACAAATCATCACCAACCAACTGTACTTTATCGCCAACTTTATCAGTTAACATTTTCCAACCGTCCCAATCATTTTCATCCATTCCATCTTCAATGGAGATAATAGGGTATTTTTCACAAAGATCAGCCAAATATTGTGCTTGTTCCTCAGAAGTTCTTACCACTCCTTTATCACCTTCAAATTTGGTGTAGTCATACTTTCCATCAACATAAAACTCAGCGGAAGCACAATCCAACGCGATCATTACATCGTCGCCTAAAGTATACCCAGCCTTATCTACTGCTTTTGCAATGGTATCCAAAGCATCTTCGGTACCACCTTCCAAAGTTGGGGCAAAACCACCTTCATCACCAACAGCTGTGCTCAAACCTCTATCGTGCAATACTTTTTTAAGGTTATGGAAGATTTCAGTTCCCATTTGCATAGAGTGACTAAAATCTTTTGCCTTTACGGGCATTACCATAAATTCTTGAAATGCAATTGGCGCGTCTGAGTGAGATCCTCCATTAATGATGTTCATCATGGGTACCGGCAATGTATTTGCACTTACACCTCCAACATATCTATATAAAGGCATTCCCAATTCGTTTGCTGCGGCTTTGGCTGCTGCAAGGGATACACCCAAGATAGCATTGGCACCCAATTTAGATTTGTTAGGTGTTCCATCCAAAGCAATCATGGTCTCATCTATTTGATTTTGCTCAAATACAGATGTTCCAACCAATTCTTCAGCAATGATGGTGTTTACATTATTTACGGCCTGGCCAACTCCTTTTCCCATAAAAGAATCTCCACCGTCCCTTAATTCAACAGCTTCATGCTCTCCTGTGGAAGCACCTGAAGGCACTGCTGCCCTTCCTAAAACCCCATTTTCGGTAATTACGTCCACTTCTACTGTTGGATTACCTCTTGAGTCTAAAATTTGTCTTGCATGAATGTTGATAATGATACTCATCTGCTGCTATTTATGGTTCAAAAATTAATTGGGCAAAGATACGAAAGGAGCGTATTCGAATTTCATGAAAATTATCATGAAACATTATCAATAACATAAAAATAACCTATAACGTTTTAGTTCCTGCTAGTTTTAATCACTTCAAAGAACTGGTCGAATAGATATTCAGCATCATGCGGTCCGGGACTTGCCTCTGGGTGATATTGTACCGAAAAGACTTCTTTGCCCTTCATTTTTATCCCTGCAACGGTATTGTCATTCAAATGGGTGTGGGTAATCTCCAGTTCAGGGTTTGCTTCCGTTTCTTCCCTATTTACAGCAAAACCATGGTTTTGTGAGGTTATTTCTCCTTTACCCGTTACCAAATTCAAGATAGGGTGGTTGATTCCCCTATGCCCGTTGTGCATTTTATAAGTAGATACGCCATTGGCTAAAGCCAAAACCTGGTGCCCCAAACATATCCCGAACAAAGGCTTATCCGATTTGATCATTTCCTTTGCTGTAGCAATGGCATCAGTTAGCGGTTCTGGATCTCCAGGTCCATTTGAAATAAAGTAGCCATCCGGGTTCCATTTTTTCATTTCTTCAAACGAGGTATTGTATGGGAACACTTTGATATAAGCTCCTCTTTTGGCCATGTTTCTTAGGATATTCTTTTTGATACCAATATCCAAAGCGGAAATCTTGTACTCAGCATTCTCCTCCCCATAATAATAGGGTTCTTTGGCAGAAACTTTTGATGCCAGCTCCAATCCTTCCATACTGGGCACTTTTTTCAACTCCTCTTTCAAGGCATCAATTTCATCAACCCTTGTAGAGATCAGAGCATTCATAGCTCCGTTGTCGCGAATGTAGCTTACCAGGGCTCTTGTATCTACATCGGAAATGGCAAAAAGGTTGTTCTTGTCCAAAAATTCCAATAGGCCCATATCTGCATTTGGGCGGGAATATTCGTAGCTAAAGTTTTTTACAATAAGTCCAGCAATTTTGATGGAATCGGATTCAACTTCATCTACATTGGTGCCGTAATTTCCAATATGGGCATTGGTGGCTACCATAATTTGCCCAAAATAGGATGGGTCGGTAAAAATTTCCTGATAACCAGTCATACCAGTATTAAAACACACTTCGCCCACAGCCGTACCTTCCTTATTCCCAATGGCCTTGCCATAAAAAATAGTACCGTCTGCCAATAATACCAGTGCTTTTTTCTTTGAGTGATACTTCATTGCGCTTTTTTTATTTCAATTTGACAAAAAAACATAAAAAAAGGATAAGTTTTCACTTATCCTTTTTTTAATAATTCAATAGTAATTAACATCTTTTATTCTTCTGAATCGTCCTTTACAGTTGTTTCAGCAACCGGAGCTGCAGCTTCCACTTTTTTAGCTCCACCTCTTCTACTTCTTCTTGTGGTTTTCTTAGCTGGTTTCTTACCTGCATTGTAAAGTTCGTTAAAGTCAACCAACTCTATCATTGCCATGTCAGCGTTATCCCCAAGACGGTTACCCAACTTGATGATTCTTGTATATCCTCCAGGTCTATCGCCAACCTTTTCCGCTACGGTACTAAATAGTTCGGTTACCGCTTCTTTGCTTCTAAGGTTACTGAAAACAATCCTTCTGTTGTGCGTACCCTTTTCGGTAGTCTGGTTGTTTTCCGCTTTGGACTTGGTAATCAACGGCTCTACAAATTGCTTTAAAGCTTTTGCTTTTGCAACAGTGGTGTTGATTCTCTTATGCTCTATTAGGGAACAGGCCATATTGGCCAACATTGCCTTTCTGTGGGCTGCTGTTCTTCCTAAGTGGTTAAATTTCTTTCCGTGTCTCATTGTATTGTTTTATCATCTTGCTTCCAAACCCGCACAATTACGGGGAGCAAAATATGATTATTTAATCTTTGTCCAGTTTATATTTAGATAGATCCATTCCAAACTGAAGTCCTTTGTTGATTACCAACTCTTCCAATTCAGTCAACGATTTTTTACCAAAGTTTCTGAACTTCATCAAATCATTTTTGTTGAAGGAAACCAAATCTCCCAAAGTATCAACCTCGGCAGCTTTAAGACAGTTCAATGCCCTTACGGACAAGTCCATGTCTACCAATTTAGTTTTCAACAACTGACGCATGTGCAATGATTCTTCATCATAGGTTTCAGTCTGAGCAATTTCATCGGCTTCCAATGTAATACGCTCGTCAGAGAACAACATAAAGTGATGAATCAAAACCTTAGCGGCTTCTGTCAATGCATCTTTTGGGTGGATAGAACCATCAGTGATGATTTCAAAAACCAACTTTTCGTAATCGGTCTTTTGCTCTACCCTAAAGTTTTCTATACTGTACTTTACGTTCTTTACCGGAGTATAAACAGAATCGACCGCAATGCTTCCCAAAGGCGCATTGGATTTTTTGTTTTCCTCAGCAGGAACATAGCCACGTCCTTTTTCAATAATAACCTCAAGGTTAATACTTACTTTAGGGTCCATGTTACAGATAACCAAATCTGGGTTTAATACTTGGTATCCTGAAATGAATTTTTGGAAATCTCCAGCGGTCAATTGTTCTTTTCCACTTACGGAAACAGAAACAGTTTCGCTCTCAACGTCATCTATCTGTCTTTTGAAACGAACCTGCTTAAGGTTCAATATCATTTCCGTAACGTCTTCTACAACGCCAGGGATAACAGAAAATTCATGTTCAACTCCATCAATACGCACAGAAGTAATAGCAAAACCTTCCAAAGAGGAAAGAAGTACTCTTCTCAACGCATTTCCAACCGTTAATCCATAACCAGGTTCCAAAGGGCGAAATTCAAATTTCCCTTCGAAATCTGTTGAATCTATCATTATAACTTTATCGGGCTTCTGAAAATTAAGTAATGCCATATTGGATTAATGTTAGATTTTATTTAGAGTATAACTCGACGATTAATTGTTCCTTGATATTTTCTGGAATCTGCATTCTTTCAGGAATGGTAACGTATGTACCTTCTTTCTTTTCGGTATTCCATGTAATCCATTCGTAAACACTGCTATTGTTAGCCAATGAATCATTTATGGCTTGAACGGATTTAGATTTTTCTCTAATAGCAACCACATCTCCAGGTTTTAGAGAGAAAGAGGGAATGTTCACGATTTCACCATTTACAGTGATATGTCTGTGTGAAACCAACTGTCTTGCACCGCTCCTTGAAGGAGAAAGTCCCATTCTATATACCACATTGTCCAAACGGGATTCGCACAATTGAAGCAATACCTCACCGGTTACTCCTTTGCTACGGTTTGCCTTGGCAAAAAGGTTTCTAAATTGCTTTTCCAAAATACCGTAGGTATACTTGGCTTTTTGCTTCTCCATCAACTGGATTGCATATTCAGACTTTTTACCACGGCGTCTGTTGTTTCCGTGTTGTCCTGGAGGGTAACTTTTCTTTTCGAAGGCTTTATCGTCTCCGAAAATCGCTTCTCCAAATTTTCTAGCGATTTTTGATTTTGGTCCTGTGTATCTTGCCATCTTCTTTAGTTTTGAAAGTGCGATTATGAATTAAGGCTTATCCTTCGATAATCGATAGTGCACTTTCGTGAAGACCCTTTTGGGCCCGTTATGATTATTAATTAAACTCTTCTTCTTTTAGGAGGTCTACAACCGTTGTGCGGTAGTGGAGTAACATCTACAATTTCTGTAACTTCTATTCCAGCATTGTGGATAGAACGAATTGCAGACTCTCTACCATTTCCAGGTCCTTTTACATAAACCTTTACTTTTCTAAGACCAGCTTCGTGTGCTACTTTTGCACAATCCTCAGCAGCAACCTGGGCAGCGTAGGGAGTGTTCTTTTTAGAACCCCTAAAACCAAGTTTTCCAGCAGAAGACCAAGAGATTACATCTCCTTTTTTGTTGGTCAAAGAAATAATGATATTGTTGAATGACGCAGTAACGTGTGCTTCTCCCGTAGATTCTACAACTACTTTACGCTTCTTCGTTGTTTTAGTACTTGCCTTTGCCATATTTTTTTAGTTTCTAGTTGTTAGTTCTTAGTTATTGGAATCCTAGACTTTTACATTTCAAACAGATTCTTCTAACGTCTAAATACTAATGACTACCTGATTATTATTTAGTTGCTTTCTTCTTGTTAGCAACCGTTTTTCTTTTTCCTTTTCTTGTCCTAGAGTTGTTCTTGGTACGCTGACCTCTTAGTGGTAATCCAGATCTGTGACGAATTCCGCGGTAACAACCAATATCCATCAATCGTTTGATGTTCAACTGCGTTTCTGAGCGAAGTTCACCTTCAATGGTGAAAGAGGAAACAGCTTCCCTGATTTTTCCTATTTCATCATCATTCCAATCTGAAACTTTAGTATCCTCACTTACTTGGGCTTTTGCCAAAATCTCTTGAGCTCTACTTTTACCAATTCCGTAAATGTAGGTAAGTGAAATAACTCCTCGCTTTTGTTTAGGTATATCTACACCTGCAATTCTTGCCATAATTACCCTTGTCTTTGTTTAAATCTAGGATTCTTTTTGTTGATTACGTATAATCTGCCTTTTCTGCGAACTATCTTGCATTCGGCGCTTCTTTTCTTAACTGATGCTCTAACTTTCATCGTATTAGTATCTGTAAGTAATTCTTGCTTTTGTTAAATCATATGGGCTCATTTCAAGCTTTACCTTGTCCCCTGGAAGTAACTTTATATAGTGCATACGCATTTTTCCAGAGATATGAGCTGTAACAACATGACCGTTCTCTAATTCAACTCTAAACATTGCGTTGGACAATGCTTCAATTATAGTTCCGTCTTGTTCTATTGCTGGCTGCTTTGCCATAAATTATGCTACTTTTCTATTTTTACCGGTTTTCATCAAACCATCGTAATGTCTATTCAACAAATAAGAATTTACTTGTTGTACCGTGTCAATGGCAACACCCACCATTATCAATAGTGATGTACCTCCATAAAACAATGCCCAACCAGCCTGTACATCCATCAACTTAACAACCACTGCTGGCAATACCGCCAATAGTGCCAAGAAAACAGAACCGGGCAATGTGATCAGTGACATTATCTTATCCAAATAATCCCCAGTTTCTTTACCAGGTCTAATTCCTGGTATAAAACCGCCACTTCTTTTCAAATCATCGGCCATTTTGTTCGTAGGAACGGTAATCGCCGTGTAGAAATAAGTGAATATGATAATCAATACTGCAAACAATATGTTGTACGCCAACCCGAAGATATCGGCGAACTGAACTTCCATCCATTGACCTGCCGCTGTATTGTTAAAGGTTTTTCCTATCAAGCTAGGTGCAAACATGATTGCTTGTGCAAAGATAATAGGCATTACCCCAGAAGCATTCAACTTTAATGGAATGTACTGCCTAGACCCCATCACGTTCTTTTCATAACCTCCAGAAGCTGTTCTTCTTGCATATTGTACTGGAATCTGACGTACCGCCATTACTAATAGTACACTGGCCAAGATAACCAGGAACCAAATAATCACCTCAATAAGGATAAACATTATACCCCCTGTATTGTTGGTAGTTCTTGAAATAAATTCTTGAACGAATGATTGTGGCATAGTAGCTATGATACCAATCATAATCAATAACGAAATACCGTTTCCGATACCTTTATCGGTAATCTTCTCTCCCAACCACATGGCAAATACACAACCTGTAACCAAGATGATTACTGCCGGAATGATGAAATCCAATCCTTTGCCCAATATAAAGGCACTATCTGGAACACCAAGTGCCCCCAAACCAAATAAATATGCCGGTGCTTGAACAATACAAATAGCAATGGTCAACCAACGTGTAATCTGGTTAATGGTCTTTCTACCACTTTCTCCTTCTTTCTGTAATTTTTGTAAATAAGGAATTGCAATCCCCATCAACTGCACCACAATCGATGCTGAGATGTAGGGCATGATCCCCAAAGCAAAAACGGATGCATTTGCAAATGCCCCGCCTGTAAAAGCATTAAGAATACCCAAAATACCATTCTCGGTACTAGAGGTCAATTGTGCCAATTGGGAAGTATCAATACCTGGAAGAACAATCTGCGCACCAAAACGATACACCAATAGTAAACCTAAGGTAATTATAATACGTTGCCTTAGTTCTTCAATCTTCCAAATATTTGATATGGTCTCAATAAATTTCTTCATGCCTTATTTTACTTATAAACTTATTGCCTCTCCTCCTGCGGCCTCAATTGCTGCTTTAGCAGAAGCAGAAAATTTATGTACAGATATTTTTAGTGCAGCTTTTAATTCGCCATCACCCAAAATCTTCACCAAATCGTTCTTGTGAGCCAATCTGTTTTCTACAAGGGTATCCAAAGTAACTTCTTTCTTCACTATACCATTGTCAACCAACTCTTGCAACTTACCCAAATTGATTCCTTGATATTCTTTTCTGTTGATGTTCTTAAAACCAAATTTAGGAACACGACGTTGTAAAGGCATTTGACCACCTTCAAAACCAATCTTTTTAGAGTATCCTGATCTAGATTTGGCACCTTTATGTCCTCTTGCAGCAGTCCCGCCTTTTCCAGAACCTTCTCCTCGTCCTAAACGTTTTCCATCTCTGTTAACAGCGCCTTCTGCTGGTTTAAGATTATGTAAATCCATGTACCGTTATATTTTAAGCTTCCTCTGTGGAAACCAAGTGTTTAACCTTATTTATCATTCCAAGGATATTAGGCGTTGCATCGTGCTCAACAACGTGCCCAATCTTGCGCAGTCCAAGGGCCTCCAAAGTCCTTTTCTGGTTTTGAGTCCTTTTAATAGCGCTCTTTACTTGTTTAACCTTAATCTTTGACATAATATCCTCGTATTTATCCTTTAAAGACTTTTTCTAAAGAAATACCTCTTTGCTTAGCAACTGTATGGGCTCCTCTTAATTGTAAAAGGGCATCAAAAGTAGCTTTAACAACATTATGTGGGTTGGAAGATCCTTGTGATTTTGACAATACATCATGAACCCCAACGGCTTCCAATACCGCTCTTACGGCACCACCTGCAATAACTCCTGTACCATGGGATGCTGGTTGAATGTAAACACGTGCACCACCGTACTTTCCTTTTTGTTCATGTGGAAGTGTTCCCTTGTTCAAAGGAATTCTTACCAAATTCTTTTTGGCATCCTCAATGGCCTTTGCAATAGCAGTGGCAACTTCTTTGGATTTTCCCAAACCATGTCCAACAACACCATTCTCATCTCCAACAACAACTATTGCTGAAAAACCGAATGCTCTACCACCTTTAGTAACTTTAGTAACCCTTTGGACTCCTACCAAACGATCTTTCAACTCCAGTCCACCTGGTTTTACTGTTTCTACGTTTTTGTATTTCTGGTACATAGTTATATTAGAATTTAAGTCCTGCTTCCCTTGCTCCTTCAGCCAATGATTTTACTCTTCCGTGGTAAAGGTTTCCTCCTCTATCGAAAGCTACAGCTTCAACACCAAGCTTTTTTGCCTTTTCAGCAATAGCCTTACCAACTAGGGTAGCAACTTCGCTTTTAGTGCCTTTTGCCTCCACATCTTTGTCTCTTGATGATGCAGCAGCCAAAGTAACTCCTTTGTTGTCATCAATCAATTGAGCGTATATTTCTTTATTACTTCTGAATACAGACAACCTTGGTCTTGCTTCAGTACCAGAAGATACTTTTCGTATTCTTCTTCTGATTCGTAATCTTCTTTCAGTCTTAGATAATCCCATAGTCTTAATTATTAAGCTGATTTACCTGCTTTTCTTCTTAATTGCTCACCAACAAACTTGACTCCTTTTCCTTTGTAAGGTTCTGGCTTACGGAAACCTCTTATCTTGGCAGCTACTTGACCTACCAATTGCTTGTCGTGAGATGTTAATTTTACGATTGGATTCTTTCCTTTTTCGGAAATGGTCTCAATCTTTACTTCTGGAGCAATATTCAATACAATATTGTGGGAGAAACCTAAAGCCAAATCCAATTTTTGTCCTTGGTTACTTGCTCTATATCCTACCCCTACCAATTCCAATTCCTTGGTCCATCCTTTTGATACACCTGCAACCATATTATCAACAAGGGAACGGTATAGTCCGTGCTTTGCTTTGTGCTCTTTGGAATCCGATGGTCTTGCAACATGCACAGCTCCATCTTCAACCTTTATGGCAACCCCTGAAAATTCTTGGGAAAGTTCTCCCAATTTACCTTTTATGGTAACTACATTCTCGTTCACCTCTACAGTGACACCTTCTGGAATTGTAATTGGATTGTTACCTATTCTAGACATTTTTTCTTCTCTTTACTATTAATAAACGTAGCACAATACTTCGCCACCTACGTTTTCTTGCTTAGCTTGTTTGCTGGTCATAACTCCGTGGGATGTTGAAATAATAGCAACGCCCAAACCGTTAAGTACCCTTGGCAATTCACCCGAACCTGTATATTTACGTAATCCAGGCTTACTTACCCTTTGCAATTTTTTAATAACCGGCTCTTTGGTAAACTTATCATACTTCAAGGCAATTTTGATGTTTCCTTGAACTTTGTCATCCTCGAACTTGTAGCTCAAAATATATCCTTGATCGAATAATATTTTGGTAATCTGTCTTTTTAGATTGGAAGCGGGAATATCCACTACCCTATGACCTGCACTACTGGCATTTCTAATTCTGGTCAAATAATCTGAAATTGGATCTGTAAGCATTTCTTTTCTTTATCTGTTTACCAACTTGCCTTTTTAACTCCTGGAATCAAGCCCTGGTTGGCCATTTCCCTAAAAGTAACCCTAGATATACCAAATGTTCTCATATATCCTCTTGGTCTTCCAGTTAGTTTGCAACGATTGCGCATACGAACCGGAGATGCATTTTTGGGAAGCTTCTGCAAAGCTTCATAATCACCAGCTTCTTTTAAAGCCTTTCTTTTTTCTGCATACTTTGCAACCGTTTTAGCCCTTTTTACCTCACGGGCTTTCATTGATTCCTTAGCCATACTTAGTTCTTTTTAAAGGGTAACCCCAATTCGGTTAACAATGATTTTGCTTCTTTATCTGTTTCTGCAGAAGTAACAAATGTGATATCCATTCCATTAATTCTGTTGATCTTATCGATATTGATTTCAGGAAAAATGATTTGCTCTGTAACCCCTAAGCTATAGTTACCTCTTCCATCAAATCCAGTGGCCCTTATACCCTGAAAGTCTCGAACCCTTGGCAATGCAGACGTAATCAATCTATCCAAAAACTCATACATTCTTTCTCCTCGGAGGGTTACTTTAGCGCCAATTGGCATACCCTTTCTCAATTTGAAAGTAGCAACGTCCTTTTTAGAAATTGTGGCAACTGCCTTTTGACCAGTAATATTTGTAAGTTCATCCACTGCATGGTCAATAAGCTTCTTGTCAGAAACAGCTGCACCAACACCACGGCTCACTACAATCTTTTCCAATTTAGGAACCTGCATTACATTTTTGTAACCAAATTCGTCGGATAGTGCTTTTACAACACGCTCCCTATATTCTGTCTTTAATCTTGGAATGTAACTCATAACTAAATTACTTCATTGGATTTTTTTGCAAATCTAACTTTCTTTCCTTCTCTCTCCTCATAACCAACTCGTGTGGTCTCCCCAGATTTTGGATCGATCAACGATAGGTTGGAGATGTGGATGGGAGCTTCTTTTTTCACTATTCCACCTTGAGGATTCTTTGCACTTGGCTTCTCATGTTTGGAAACAGTGTTCACACCTTCCACAACAGCCTTGTTCTTTTCACGATCCACCTGAAGTACTTTTCCTTCAGTGCCTTTGTGGTCTCCCGCAATGACCTTAACCGTATCCCCTGTTTTAATTTTCAACTTCATCATTTCTGATATTTCTTTTAAAGCACCTCTGGAGCTAATGAAACAATCTTCATGAACTGCTTGTCCCTAAGTTCTCTGGCAACTGGTCCAAAAACCCTAGTTCCTCTCATTTCACCTGTTGGATTCAGCAAAACACAGGCATTGTCGTCAAAACGAATGTAAGAACCATCTGGTCTTCTTACTTCCTTCTTTGTTCTAACTACAACAGCTGTTGAAACAGAACCTTTTTTTACCGTTCCATTGGGTGCAGCTTCTTTAACGGTAACCACAATCTTATCTCCCAATGAAGCATATCTTCTCTTTGTTCCTCCAAGTACGCGGATGGTCAAAACTTCTTTTGCACCTGTATTGTCCGCAACCTTTAATCTAGATTCTTGCTGTAACATAATTATTTAGCTCTTTCAAGGATTTCAACCAACCTCCAACATTTAGTCTTGCTCAATGGTCGGGTTTCCATTATTTTAACGGTATCACCTTCGTTGCAATCATTCTTTTCATCATGGGCAACATATTTCTTGGTCTTCAAAACGAACTTACCGTACATAGGGTGTTTTACTCGCTTTACCTCAGAAACTACAATGGACTTCTCCATTTTGCTGCTGGTAACAACGCCTATTCTTTCTTTTCTTAAATTTCTTTTATCTTCCATAAGGCAAAACCAATTATTGTACTTCCCTTTTAGTTAATTCTGTTGCAAGTCTCGCTACCGTCCTTCTTGTCTTTCTAATCTGTAAAGGATTTTCCAAAGGTGTAACCGAATGTGCAATTTTTAAATCAGCATGTTGCTTTTTAAAATCGGTCAGCTTTTCCTTTAGCTCTTCAATTGAAAGTTCTTTTATTTCTGATTGTTTCATCTTCTTTTCAATTAAAAATTAAGCGGAATAATCTCTAGCCACGATAAACTTGGTTTTCACTGGCAATTTTTGCGCTGCAAGTCTCAATGCTTCCTTTGCAATGTCCATAGGAACTCCTGCAACTTCGAACATAATCCTTCCTGGCTTAACAACGGCCACCCAATATTCAGGAGCACCCTTACCTTTACCCATACGTACTTCAAGAGGTTTCTTTGTGATAGGCTTGTCCGGGAATATCTTAATCCACAACTGACCTTGCCTTTTCATATACCTTGTCGCAGCAATACGCGCAGCCTCTATTTGACGGGAGGTAATGAAGTGGGAATCCAAAGATTTGATACCAAACATTCCATTAGATAGTTGGTGCCCTCTTCCTGAGTTCCCTTTCATACGCCCCTTCTGGGCTTTACGAAATTTTGTTCTTTTTGGCTGTAACATTTTACCTTTACTTTATCTTATTACTTTCTACGACGTTGTGGTTTCTTACCATCACGTTTGTCGCCTTTACCTTGACCTTTGGACAATCCTACTAGTGGGGAAAGCTCTCTTTTACCGTAAACTTCTCCCTTCATGATCCAAACTTTGATACCCAATCTTCCGTAAGTTGTATGTGCTTCATGCAAGGCATAATCAACATCTGCACGGAAAGTTGACAAAGGAATTCTTCCTTCCTTGTAAGATTCCGAACGTGCCATTTCAGCTCCGTTCAAACGTCCAGAAATCTGAATTTTGATACCCTCTGCATTCATACGTATTGCAGCTGCAATAGCCATTTTAATGGCACGTCTGTATGAAATTCTACTTTCAATCTGTCTTGCAACACTAGCTGCAACCAAATTGGCATCCAATTCAGGTCTCTTTATTTCATGAATATTGATCTGAACCTCTTTGTTGGTGATTTTCTTAAGCTCTTCCTTAAGCTTATCAACCTCTTGCCCACCTTTACCAATAATAATACCAGGTCTAGCCGTAGTAATGGTAATAGTGATCAATTTTAAGGTTCTTTCAATAATTACCCTAGACACACTGGCTTTTGCCAAACGCGCATGGATATACTTTCTTATTTTATCATCCTCAGCCAGCTTATCGCCGTAATCGTTACCGCCGTACCAGTTAGATTCCCATCCTCTGATTATTCCTAAGCGATTTCCTATCGGATTGGTCTTTTGTCCCATATTATACTCTAGCTTTGAACGTTGTTATTAGCTTCCAAGATCATGGTAACATGATTTGAACGTTTTCTAATTCTATGTGCTCTTCCTTGTGGCGCCGGACGTAGTCTTTTCAACATTGTTCCACCATCAACACGGATTTCTTTGATAACGAGATCAGCATCCTCAATGTTAGCTTCCTCATTTTTAGCTTCCCAGTTGGCAATTGCAGAAAGTAATAGTTTCTCCAACTTTCTTGAGGCCTCTTTTGGGTTGAATCTCAAAATTGCAAGAGCCATCTCAACCTGCTTTCCTCTTACCAAGTCAGCAACCAAACGCATTTTCCTTGGTGATGTAGGGCAGTTGTTCAACTTGGCAATAGCAAGCTGCTTTTTCTCTTCCTTTAACCTTTCGGCCATTTGTCTTTTACGAACTCCCATAGCTTACTTACTTTTTACCTTTGTTTTTAGCTCCAGCATGACCTCTAAAAGATCTTGTTGGTGAAAATTCTCCAAGTTTATGACCCACCATGTTTTCTGTTACATAAACAGGAACAAATTGTCTCCCGTTGTGCACCGCTATGGTTTGTCCTACGAAATCCGGCGTTATCATTGAGGCCCTAGACCATGTTTTGATAACCGTTTTCTTACCTGAATCTATATTGTTCTGGACTTTCTTTTCCAGACTATGATGAACGTAAGGTCCTTTTTTTAATGAACGTGCCATTTACTTTTTCTTTTATTTCTTTCTACGTTCTATGATATATCTATTGGTGTCTTTTGTCTTGGAACGTGTTCTAAATCCTTTAGCAGGAATACCGTTCTTAGATCTTGGATGACCTCCAGAAGCCCTTCCTTCACCACCACCCATTGGATGATCGACAGGGTTCATAGCTACTGGCCTAGTTCTTGGTCTTCTACCCAACCATCTGCTTCTACCTGCTTTACCAGATACCAACAATTGGTGATCAGAGTTGGAAACAGCTCCAATAGTAGCCAAACAGTTGGCCAGTATCATACGCGTTTCACCAGAAGGTAACTTTATGGTAACAAATTTTCCATCCTTTGCCATCAACTGGGCAAATGTACCGGCACTACGTGCCATTACAGCACCTTGACCAGGTCTTAGCTCAATGCAAGAAATAATGGTACCCAATGGAATTTCACTTAAAGGAAGTGCATTTCCAATTTCAGGGGCAGCTTTTGAACCAGAAGAAATCTTCTGACCCACCTGCATACCATTTTGTGCAACCACATATCTCTTTTCGCCATCCTTATATTCAACCAAAGCGATAAATGCAGTTCTGTTGGGATCGTACTGAATTGAAACAATTTTAGCATCAACTCCTTGTTTATCTCTTTTGAAATCGACAACACGATACCTTCTTTTATGACCTCCACCTCTATGGCGAATGGTCATTTTCCCTTGACTGTTCCTACCACCTGACTTTTTTAACGGAGCAAGCAAGCTTTTCTCCGGCTTATCAGTAGTAATCGCGTCAAATCCGTTTACTACTCTAAAACGCTGTCCAGGGGTTATCGGTTTTAATTTTCTAACTGACATTTCTCGTCTTTATAGATTACTGTAAAAATCAATAATATCACCTTCCACTACATCAACAATTGCTTTCTTCAAAGCATTTGTTTTTCCGTGTTGGATTCCTGTTTTTGTATAACGACTCTTACGATTTGGACCATAGTTCATGGTTCTTACCTTTTCCACAGAAACACCATAAGTAGCCTCAACCGCCTCTTTGATCTGAAGCTTATTGGCCGATGGGTCAACGTAGAAACCATAACGATTGAAAAGCTCGCTATCAGCGGTCATTTTTTCCGTAATGATTGGTTTTATCAACACACTCATGATTTTCTTATTTCTTTAGGTTCGATTCTATTCCCTCCAAAGCACTTTCAACAATCACTACATTATTAGCGTTAATTATTTTATAAGTACTTAATTCTGAGTTAGTTACAACTTCAGAACGCTCCAAATTGCGCGACGACAAATATACATTATTATTTGAATCGCCCAACACGATAAGAGACTTTTTGTTTTCTATTCCAAGAGAGGCCAAAAAAGCAACAAAATCTTTAGTCTTTGGAGCTTTAAAATTGAAGTCCTCAACAACTGTAATTGCTTTATCTTTTGACTTTAATGTCAAGGCTGATTTACGAGCCAAACGCTTCACATTCTTGTTCAACTTTTGAGTGTAGTCCTTTGGTCTTGGACCAAAAATTCTACCACCACCTTTAAAAATAGGTGATTTAATACTACCTGCCCTTGCAGTACCCGTACCTTTTTGTTTTTTGATCTTTCTGGTACTACCAGCAATCTCAGCTCTTTCTTTGGCCTTGTGAGTACCTTGTCTTTGGTGCGCTAAATATTGCTTTACATCCAAATAGATAGCATGCTCATTGGGCTCTATTCCGAATACATCTTTAGAAAGGTCAACCTTTCTTCCTGTATCTTTTCCTTTGATATCTAAAACTGCAACCTTCATTACTTCTCAATTGTTACGTAAGCATTTTTGTGACCTGGAACGCAACCTTTAACTACAATAAGGTTTTTCTCTGGAACCACTTTCAATACTCTCAAGTTTTGAACTGTTACTCTTTCACCACCCATTCTACCAGCCATTTTCATTCCTTTGAAAACGCGGGCAGGGTAAGATGCTGCACCAATAGAACCAGGAGCTCTTAATCTGTTGTGCTGACCGTGGGTTGCTTGTCCAACTCCACCAAAACCATGTCGCTTAACAACTCCCTGAAATCCTTTTCCTTTTGATGTACCTATTACATCAACAAATTCACCTTCAACAAATAGGTCGGCACCTACGGTGTCACCTAATTTGAATTCACCTTCAAAATCCCGGAACTCAACGACTTTTTTCTTTGGAGAAGCACCTGCTTTTTTAACATGGCCAATTTCAGCCTTGTTTGCACGTTTTTCTGCCTTGTCATCGAAACCAAGTTGAAGGGCACTGTACCCGTCCACCTCTTCGGTTCTGACTTGGGTAACCACGCATGGTCCAGCTTCAAGAACGGTACATGGAATATTCTTTCCATTCTCGTCAAAGATGCTGGTCATACCGATTTTTCTACCTATTAACCCAGACATAATTATTAATTATTAATTGTTTACTTTTTCAAGCGCCAATTGCTTGGCAAAAAAATTGGGTCAAAGAAAAGATTCTGTGACCCAGATATTTTTTCTTATTCCCGTTTTTCCTTCGCACGCAGCTCAGGACATGTTAACCTTTTTCTCAAAAGGCGTGCAAACTTACACTTTTATTTCGACTTCTACACCACTTGGAAGCTCTAATTTCATTAAAGCATCAATAGTTTTTGAAGAAGAACTGTAAATATCCAATAATCTCTTATAAGAACTCAATTGGAATTGCTCTCTTGACTTCTTGTTCACATGTGGTGAACGCAAAACCGTAAATATCTTTTTGTGCGTTGGTAATGGAATTGGCCCAGTAACCACAGCACCCGTTGTCTTAACTGTCTTAACAATCTTTTCAGCAGACTTATCCACCAAATTGTGATCGTAAGATTTAAGTTTTATTCTAATTTTTTGACTCATCTTGCTGAATAATTAAGCGGTTACTCCTTTTACTGATTTAATAACTTCTTCTGCAATATTGGTAGGAGTTTCTGCATAGTGCGAAAATTCCATGGTTGAAGTAGCCCTACCTGACGATAATGTTCTTAATGAAGTAACATATCCAAACATTTCTGATAAAGGCACTTCTCCTTTAACCACTTTGGAACCAGCTCTATCACTCATATCACTAATAGTCCCTCTACGTCTGTTAAGGTCACCAACAATATCACCCATATTTTCTTCAGGTGTCAACACCTCAATCTTCATGATAGGTTCCATCAATACTGACCGAGCAGATTTAGCGGCAGCTTTGTACCCCATTTTTGCAGCCAATTCAAAGGAAAGTGAATCAGAATCCACAGGGTGGAAAGAACCATCCTTTAAAGTAACTTTCATGCTATCCATCTCAAATCCAGCCAAAGGACCATTCTTCATAGCCTCTTTGAATCCTTTTTCTACAGATGGAATATATTCTTTAGGAATATTACCCCCTTTAATAGTATTCACAAATTCCAATCCAACTACTTCTTCACCTGCAGGCTCCATTGTAAAGACGATATCCGCAAACTTACCACGACCACCTGATTGCTTTTTGTAGACTTCTCTATGATCAGCAGATTGTGTAATCGCTTCTTTGTATTCAACCTGAGGTTGACCTTGGTTTACTTCAACCTTAAATTCGCGACGCAAGCGGTCAACAATAATATCCAAGTGAAGTTCACCCATACCAGAAATAATGGTCTGACCTGAAGCTTCGTCCGTTTTTACTTGGAATGTAGGATCTTCCTCAGCCAATTTAGCCAAGGACATGCCCAACTTATCAACATCAGCTTTAGTTTTAGGCTCAACAGCAATACCAATTACAGGGTCAGGGAAATCCATACTTTCCAGTACGATAGGATGTTTCTCCGCAGACATGGTATCACCAGTCTTGATATCCTTAAATCCAACCGCAGCTCCAATATCGCCAGCTTCAATATACTCAATAGCGTTTTGTTTGTTAGAGTGCATTTGGTATATACGCGAGATACGTTCTTTTTTACCTGAACGATTGTTCAAAATATAAGAACCTGCATCCAAACGACCTGAATATGCCCTAAAGAATGCTAAACGACCAACAAAAGGATCAGTAGCGATCTTAAACGCCAAAGCAGAAAACGGCTCTTTAGGATCCGGTTTTCTTGTAATCTCATTTCCAGTATTTGGATCGGTACCTACAATATCATCCTTATCTACAGGAGAAGGCAAGTAACGACAAACAGCATCCAATAAGAATTGAACTCCTTTGTTTTTGAACGACGAACCACAAACCATAGGAATTATAGCTCTATCCATAACAGCGGCCCTAAGAGCAGCATGAACTTCTTCTTCAGTAATGGAATCTTCATCTTCGAAGAATTTTTCCATCAACTCTTCATCATATTCCGCAACAGCTTCTATCAAGGCAGCTCTATACTCCTTAACTTCAGCTTTCATATCTTCCGGTATATCGATAACGTCAAATGTAGAACCAAAGTTCTCATCATGCCATACAATCGCCCTGTTCTTAGCAAGATCAACAATACCTTTAAAGTCAGCTTCATCACCAATAGGCAGAACAATAGGAACCGCATTGGAACCAAGCATTGTTTTCACTTGGTTACATACCATCAAGAAGTTAGACCCTTGACGATCCATTTTGTTCACGAAACCAATTCGAGGTACTTTATAGTTATCAGCCAATCTCCAGTTCGTTTCCGATTGAGGCTCAACACCGTCAACCGCACTGAACAAGAAGACCAATCCATCCAAAACACGTAATGAACGGTTTACCTCAACGGTAAAGTCAACGTGTCCGGGAGTATCAATTATATTAAAGTGGTATCCTTTTGCATCTGAGGTTGGCTGTCCATTCTCAGTAGGGAATTGCCATGTACATGTTGTAGCAGCAGAAGTAATGGTAATACCACGCTCTTGCTCTTGCTCCATCCAGTCCATAGTAGCCGCACCATCATGCACCTCACCAATTTTATGACTTACACCAGTGTAAAAAAGAATACGCTCTGTAGTAGTGGTCTTTCCAGCATCAATATGAGCTGCAATACCAATATTCCTTGTATATTTTAAATCTCTTGCCATTTTACCAACTAGAATCTAAAGTGTGAGAATGCTTTATTTGCTTCCGCCATTTTGTGGGTATCCACTCTTTTCTTAACCGCAGCGCCTTCTTCTTTTGCAGCAGCCAATACTTCTGCAGCCAATTTTTGCGCCATTGATTTTTCATTACGCTTTCTTGCATAACTGATCAACCATTTCATTGCAGTTGAAATCTTTCTATCTGGTCGGATTTGCATTGGAATCTGAAATGTAGCACCACCTACCCTTCTACTTCTTACCTCAACATGTGGCATAACATTTGAAAGTGCATCTTTCCACAATTCCAAGGCAGTTTTTTCCTCGTCAGTATTTTTTTCCTCAACAATATCAATTGCATCGTAAAAAACCTTGAAAGCAACTGACTTCTTACCATCCCACATCATCATGTTCACAAAACGCGTAACCAATTGGTCATTAAACCGTGGATCCGGCAATAATGGTCTTTTCTTCGCCTGTCTTTTTCTCATCTCTTCTTATTTTTTAGGACGTTTTGCACCGTATTTTGATCTACGCTGTGTTCTACCTGCAACACCTGCAGTATCTAATGCGCCACGGACGATGTGATATCTAACTCCTGGCAAATCCTTTACTCTTCCACCCCTAACCAATACTATCGAGTGCTCTTGGAGGTTGTGACCTTCACCAGGGATATATGCGTTTACCTCTTTACCATTTGTAAGCCTAACCCTTGCAACTTTACGCATTGCAGAGTTTGGTTTTTTTGGCGTAGTTGTATAAACACGCGTACACACCCCTCGTCTTTGAGGACACGAATCCAAAGCAGCCGATTTACTCTTCTTGGTAATGGTGACTCTTCCTTTTCGTACTAATTGTGAAATTGTTGGCATTAAAATTTCTATTAAATAAAAATAACCCTCTTTTTGAGGGCTGCAAATGTAGTGATATTTCGGAATAATTCAAATCCTGAAAGATTAAATTTAGAATGGATTTTAAAAATCCAAAAATCACCCACATATACAAGGCTAGAATATCCTCCTTGCAAAAGCACATATCGAAGCAGCACTTTGCGATTTATACCTTAATATATAGATAGACACTAAATGCAATAAAACAATAGCTAAAGATTTTTTTTTACAAAAACCAAATTGAATTGACTATCATCATCCAACTTTCCATTTTTCATTTCACAATCACTAAACTCAAGCATAATCACTTCCGCTCAAAACCAACAACCAACCACGCCAAAGCTTTAACATTTCTATAAGACATTAGAATAAAATTGATAAGGGAAACATAGTATCCGAAAACCACCTTAACCCTATAAGAATGTTCTGACATACCGTAAACCCTTCAAACTTCAGCTCAATCAAATTTTCTCATGTTTCAAAAATGAATTGTGTGTTTTTTATCTCAAAAAAGAAGTTTTATTTACAAATACAACATCCCTAATTGTCATTTCAACGATATATAACACATTTTATCCCTCTAGAAAATACCTTCGCAACTATTGCCAATATCTCAAATTAGACCACCCACAATTGAGGAATTCGTTTTCAAGACCTCTACGTTTGCTAACATCATCTTAAAATTTTAGTAAAATTAGTTTGGATTATTAACATGAAATTATGATTTTAGCGCCTAGCTAATTCAAATAATTTTAAAATGAGAACAAAACTTAATGGATTGTTAACGCTGTTATTGGCGTTTGTTGTGCAAATTTCCTTTGCGCAAGACAAGACGATTACAGGTAATGTTACGGATGCTAATGGGTTTCCGTTACCTGGGGTCAATATTGTCGTTGAAGGTACCGCAAATGGTACTCAAACAGATTTTGATGGAAATTACGCTATCAGCGCAAGTCAAGGTCAAGCACTACTTTTTACCTATATAGGTCAAAAAGATGCAAGAAGGGTTGTTGGTGCAGAGAACGTAATCAATGTTCAGATGGAAGAGGATGCCCAAGCTCTTGAAGAAGTTGTGGTAACTGCTCTTGGTGTTAAAAAAGAAGCTCAATCACTAGGTTATTCCATCGCTAAGGTGGATGGTGATGAAGTTGCTGAACAACCATCAAGTGATATTGGTAGATTGCTCCAAGGAAAAGCTGCTGGTGTGAACATCACGGCTTCAAATGGATTGTCAGGATCTTCCACCAATATCATCATTAGGGGATATACTTCTATTACAGGTTCCAACCAGCCTCTTTTTGTGGTTGATGGAATTCCTTTTGGTAGTGATACCAACAACAACGAAGCCTTTTTTGACAACTCAACTGAATCTAGTAGATTTTTAGATTTAGATCCTAACAACATTGCAGACATCAATGTACTGAAAGGTCTTAGTGCTACGGCTCTTTATGGTAACAGAGGTAGAAACGGTGTAATCTTGATTACTACCAAGAATGCTCAAGGAGGTGACTTTGAAGGTAAAACAACAGTTAGTGTAAGTAGTTCAACTTTCTTTAGCAATCCTCATTTGCCAGATTATCAAAATGATTATGGTGGAGGTTTTGACCAAGAATTTGGTTGGTACTTTAGTAACTGGGGGCCAAGGTTTGGAGACACTAATCCTAACATCTGGACTGGTTACTTAAATGAGATTAGAGGCGGAAGAGTATTCTTGAACCACCCCTTTGCAACTAATACAGTGGATGCATACATTACAGGCTTCGAAGATCTTGCCGCTAGCCAATATGAATATAAGGCTTACCAAAGTGTACCTGCATTTTTTAGAACTGGGGTATACACAAGCCAATCCATAGGGATTAATGGTGGCAATGGAACTACTAGTTACAATGCAACCTATTCCAGAACTGAGGACAAAAGTTTTGTTCCCGGTAACACATTATTCAAAAACAACCTTGGTGTTGGTGGTTCAACCAGACTAGGAAAACTTATGGTTAACGCTAGTTTAAATTATAGTGTTACAGATTTGAAAAGCCCTCCAATTGCTGCATCTAGAGGTAGTGGTGTTGAAGGTGATGGTGCTTCTTTGTTCGGTGATTTAATGTACACTCCAAGAAGTGTTGATTTAATGGGGATTCCTTATCAAAGAGCTGATGGAGGTTCACTTTACTATCGTGAGACAAACAGTATCCAAAATCCACTATGGACAGTAGACAACTCCAAAACCGGTCAGAAAGTTGACAGGTTCTTTGGTAACGTTGCTATGACCTATGAACTTTCAGAAAACCTTAACGTATCTTACCGTTATGGTTTAGATATTTATAACGAGAATACGTTCTATGGTCAAAATAAAGGAGGTATTGATGGTAATGCACTTGGTTTGTACAGAACTCAAAAAATTAGAAATCAGATTACTGACCATAACCTTAGTATTAACTATGATAAGGATTTGAGCGAAAGTTTCAATTTGAAATTAGTAGGTGGTTTCAATGCCAATTCAGTATTGTTTGAAAGAGATGGATTGGAAAGTACTAACCAGATTGCGTATGGAATATTGAAGCACTGGAACTTTACCAACGCTTCTTCATCAAACTCATTCAATGCCATTAATTTCCAAAGACAAACACAGAACAATACTTTTGGTCTTTATGCGGATGCATCATTAGGATACAAAGATTTCCTTTACCTTAATGGTTCTGTTAGAAATGATTGGACATCTACGTTGGAAAAGGACAACAATAGAATTTTGTACCCTTCTGCTAGTTTATCTTTTGTTCCTACAAATGCAATTGAAGGGTTAAGATCTGATGGCAATGGACTAAACTACTTAAAAATAAGAGTAGGATATGGATCATCAGCTGGTTTCCCAGATGTATACAGTACAAGAAATACGCTTTCGCTAACAGGAAGATCTTTTGTTGATGCAGCAGGAAATGTAGTCTCTAGTAACACCACAGATGACTTTTTAGGAAACCCTTCTTTAAAGCCAGAAACGGTTTCAGAGATAGAGTTTGGTATCGATGCTAGATTTCTGAACAATAGAATTGGGCTTAACACCAGTATATTCAAAAAAGAGACCAAGGATTTGATAACTGATAAAGATTTGGATCCTTCCACTGGTTATACCCTAACCACAATTAATGGTGGTGACATGGAGATAAAAGGTATCGAAGCTGATTTGGATATGCATTTGATAAAAAGTATAGACAACGGTTTCAACTGGAATGCCAACGTTAATTTCTATGCTGACGAATCTTTAGTAACAAGATTACCAGAGGGCATTGATCAGATTATCATTGGTAACTTTTTTGTTGCAGATGCTAAAAATGCCGCTATTGTTGGACAACCATTTGGCGTCTTGATTGGTGATAAAATTCAAAGAGATGATGCAGGCAATAGAGTGGTTACCGCCAGCACAGGTAATTATGTTAACAACACCGAAGATGTTCCTATCGGTGATCCAAATCCAGATTGGACTGCTTCTTTAGATAATGACTTTTCTTTCAAAGGATTTACCTTAGGTGCCTCTCTTGGATACAGACATGGTGGAGATATTTTCTCCAAAACAGCCGTAACCCTATTAAGTAGAGGTATCATCGATTTCCCATTTGATCGCTTAGGAACATATGTATTACCAGGTGTGAATGAAGATGGAAGTCCCAACACCACCCAAATTGGTGCTACGGATATCGCATTCTCTAACTGGCTAGGTCAAGATGAATTGGAAGTATGGGATGGTACAACAATTAGACTGCGTGAAGTAAGATTAGGATATTCTGTATCTAGTAAGATGTTGGAAAAAACTCCATTCTCAAGCCTTTCATTCAAAATAACCGGATCAAACCTTTGGTACAAAGCAGTTAATTTCCCTAAAGGAGTCAATTTTGATACTAATACCCTATCTAATGGTGTTGGTAACAACATTGGCTTGGAATACTTCTCTGGTCCAAGTTCTAAACGCTATGGATTTAGCATTAAAGCAACATTCTAAAAAAAAATATAATGAAAAGATTAAGTAATAAAATAAATATATATTTCGCTGCTTTAATCCTACTATTAGGTGTTGGTAGCTGCGAAACAACGGAACTCGAGCTGGTCGATGATCCCAATGCATTGAACTCAGCAACAGCATCTCCGGATTTTTATGTCAACGCAATTCAAATAAGTCTTAGAAATTTATTTGGCGGAGATGAATTAGACTCTAATGGTACCAGTTTATCTGAAAGGGGTATGGAAGTCACCCGTATCCTGCATATGTTCGGCCCATTGTATGACAATGCCTATTCTCCTGGAGCCCATGACTTTGCATGGTCCACAGCTTATGCTGAGATATTGGCAGATGCCAGAAGTTTAGAGCCATTGGCAATAGAGCAGGAGTTATACATGCACCTGGGCATTGCACAAGTTGCAGAAGCGTATGCAATTGCTGCCATGGTTGACTTTTTTGGCGATGTTCCATATAGTGAAAGTGCGGACGGAGTCACTTTCAACCCAAAAGCCGATCCAGGTCTTGAAACTTATCAGGCATTGCACGGTGTATTGGATAACGCTATCGCGAATTTCAATAAAGAGGAGTTCTCAAAACCTGCAAATGATTTCTTCTATGGAGGTGATAAGGCTAAGTGGATCAACTTAGCCAATACCTTAAAGTTGAAGTTATACTTACAATCCAGACTAGTTACGGAAAGTGAGTCAACTGCAGGTATCAACGCCATTTTAGCTAGTGGTAACTACATCCAAGGACCTAGTGGAGATTTCAAGTTTCAATATGGTACCACAGATAACAATCCAGACAGTAGACATCCTTTCTTTACAAGAAACTTTGTTGAAGGTACAGGTGTTACCGATTACATGTCCAACACTTATATGGATATGTTGTTGAACCAAAAAACTGCGCCAGACCCAAGGGTAAGATACTACATATACAGACAGCGTAACAGCAATGCTCAAAACACTGTTGAGCAATCTTGTTTTGGAGCGCTTCCACCTCCTCATATAGGCTTCGCCAGTATTTTCTGTAACTTGGTAGACAACCCTGGTTATTGGGGTAGAGATCATGGTTATGACTTTGGTATTCCACCAGATACAGGGGCTAGAGCTACATGGGGACTTTACCCTGTTGGAGGAAAATTTGATAATGATGACTTCGAAGCAATCCCAGACAGGAATATTGGAACCAAAGGTTCTGGTATAGATCCTATCATGATGTCCAGTTTTGTGGATTTTATGCTAGCCGAAGCCGCATTGACTATTGGAGTTAATGGTGATCCAGCTACATATTTAGAAAGTGGAATTAGAGAAAGTATAGGTACCGTTATGGCCTTCAGAACCGATTTGGTGGACACGGATTTTGTGCCTAGTGAAGCAGATGTTGACGCATATGTCGCTGAAGTTTTGGCTAATTATGCTGCGGCAAATAACGATCAAAAGCTGAACATCATAATTAAAGAGTATTGGTTGGCTCTTTGGGGTAACGGAGTTGAAGCATACAATACCTACAGAAGAACAGGTAAGCCAGATGATTTACAACAATTGGTAAGACAACCATCTGACAACTTCATGCGTTCTTTCTGGTATCCTGATGCTTATGTGAACCAAAACTCGAATGCAACTCAAAAACCAGATGTTTTCCAAAAAGTATTCTGGGATACCAATCCTGATACAGGTTTCATTTATTAAAAATACAACTATGAAAAAAATATTTTCTTTATTAGCAGCGTCTGCTCTCATCTTTACATCTTTTTCCTGTGAAGATGAAGACAAGGACAGACTTAATATAAGCCAAGTAACAGGCGGGGCAATTCTTAGAACTTTATCATCTGAAGCGCCTCCCGTAAACTCAGGGTCTCCAGAAACCGTAAACATGTCGGCAAAAGTTGAGTTTGATGATTTTGTAAATGACGACACTTTAGAATCTGTAGACGTATTCATGGATTTTGTAGATGCAACTCCAGTTGCCGGAGTTTTATTGGAGTTTGATGAAGCTCTTATAACAAATATCCCTGCAAGTGCATTTACAACTGAAGATGGCAACTTAGTTACAACTGTTACCGTGAACATTGCCGATGCAATGAGTGCTATAGGAGTTACTCAAGCTCAGTTGTATGGAGGTGATGTATTCTTAATGAGACTTGCCCTTAAAACAACAGATGGGCAAACTTTCACCTCTACCAATGTTGGTACCAAAATCCAAACAAGTTCCGCTTTTAGATCACCATTTAGATATTCTGCAGCAGTTGCTTGTCCTCCACCTGCAAATTTGGCTGGAGATTGGGTTCTTGATTTAAACGATTCTTATGGAGATGGTTGGAATGGTGCTGCAATTAGCGTAAGTGCTGGTGGAGTGGTTACAGATTTCACTCTTACGGGAGGATCTAGTGGTCAATTTACAGTAAATGCTCCTGTTGGAGAATTACTTACTTTTACTTATAAATCTGGTGCTTGGGATAGTGAGGTTACCTACACAATTACAGATCCGGAAGGTAAAGTACAGGTTGATCAAACATCTGAACCAACCGCAGGACCTATTAAAACTGTGGATGATTTCTGTGCACTGTAAGAATGGTTCCATTCTAACATGAAATGATTTTAAAATAAAAACCGTCCAATTAATCAAATTGGGCGGTTTTTTAGTCTATATTCACAAACATTGTTAACCTTAATTTGACCAATAATAAAAGGTTTTGTAATAAATTGCTATTACTTATGAAATTGAAAATACTTACATATTGTAGTTTTGCAATATTGCTTCTTTCCCTTTCTTGTTCCAACGACGCAGATGATGAGATTAAAGATGAACCTAAGTATGAAACTTTTGATGGTTCCTTGGGCAAGGTTGAATATTTTCATAGAAGCAAAGTGCAAGATGCGTATATCTTAGTGAACAATGCGCAAACCAACAAAGCCATCTTAATGGATAAAAATGCGGAATTGGTCCATGACTTTCCTTTAAATGACAAAAGAATTGGCAACGATGTTTTCCTTATGGACGATGGTCAAATTCTTGCCAACCTTGAATCTGAAGACCCAAAAATTGAAATTGGTGGTTTCGGGGGTATCCTACAAATCCTTGATCACAATGGCACTGTAAACTGGAATTTCGAGTACTCTTCCGATGATTACATTTTACACCATGACGCTGAAATGCTTCCCAATGGAAATATATTAGCCCAAGTATGGGAGCGTAAAACAGCAGAGGAAGCTCAAAATCTGGGCTACAAACTGGACATCGATGTTTTTCCTGATGCCATAATCGAAATCAATCCCTCAAATAATGAAATTGTTTGGGAATGGCATGCATGGGATCATCTTATCCAGAATGTAGATGACACTAAAGAAAATTACGGTATTATCTCAGATAATCCCCAAAAAATAAATATCAACTATGTTTCCAATGAAGCTGGGGACATTATGCATGGTAACGGAATAGCTTATGATCCTGTAAAAGATGTAATATTCCTTAGTATTAATTTTTACAGTGAAATATGGGTGATTGATCATAGTACCACATCTGCCCAGGCATCGTCAAGCACCGGTGGCAATTATGGTAAAGGAGGTGATTTAATCTATCGATTTGGCAACCCTTCTGCTTATGACAATCCTAGCGGAGAACGACTTTTCTATAATAATCACTATCCAAACCTTTTAAAAGGGAACGATTTAGGGAAAATACTAGTGTTCTCAAATGGTGGTGACCTGAATCAATCCACGGTATATGAGTTGCAGTTACCAGAAAATTATAGTTTACAAACAAATCAAGATAATGAACCCAAAGTGGTTTGGAGCTTTACAGATCCAGAACTATATTCCCCAAAAGTATCCGGTGCTGTAAGATTACCCAACGGAAATACCATGATTACTGAAGGGGATTTCGGAATTTGGGAAGTTACACCAGAAGGAGATGTTGTTTGGAAGTATAGCAATCCAGGGTTTTATTGGAGAGCTTACCATTATGACAAAACTTCAGGAGCATTAAAAAATTTAAATCTTTAAGTTAAAAAACATTGGCAACATTTAAGCCATTAACAACAATTCACAGTAACATTATAAACATGAAAAAAACCGTTTTTTTATTTTTTTGTTTCGCCACCTATTTAGGCTATGCCCAATCTGATGCCTCTTCTGGCAATATTGCGGGATTAAACAGCGGAAGTAACACTCAAGCTTCAGGATTAATACTTGCTAGTAGTTTAAGCTCAACACGCCCTAATGCGGCAAGACCTAGTTTTGATAATATAACAGGTTCTGCATACATAAGCGATTCTTTTCAGCCGTCAAAACTATATTATGGTGATGAGTTCATGAAGAATATTTTTTATAGATATAACGCCTATAATGAAGAGATTGAAATTAAGGAAAGTCCCACTATAGCCACACAAAATGTCTCATCCTTAAACAAAGACAAGAAAATTGCCATCATGGTGAATAACCGCAGAATGAGTTTCAAAACTTTTGTTACATCGGAGAAGAAAACGCTCAATGGTTATCTTACACAATTATCTGATGGCAATAAATATGATCTTTACAAAAGAACACATATTATATTTTCTCCTGGAAGAGTTTCTACAAACTCATTCGTCAAAGCCGTACCTAGTAGGTTTACAAAATTTACCGAGTATTATTTTCAGAAAGATGGAGTAAATAGAATTGACGAGATAACCACAAACAACAGAACGTTTTTAAAATTACTTGATAGCCCAGTTAGAAGTAAAATAAAAGCATTCTTAAAAGAAAACAAGCTTAGTGTAAAAAAGGAAGCGGATTTACACAAAATCTTTGTGGAACTCAATAATAATTAATTACCAAAAACCATACTAAAAGCCATTTGAAATATTCAAGTGGCTTTTATTTTATAGGCCATAATGCAAAGTAATACTCAAATCTATGGAATTCGTGCTGTGCTTGAAGCAATTAACGCCGAACAGCCCATAAATAAAATATTCCTTCAGAAAGGATTGGGCGGCGAACTTTTCAAAGAGTTGGAAACAGCCATTAGAAAAAATGGTTTAAGTTGTTCGTACGTACCAATTGAAAAGTTGAACAGGTTGACCAAAAACAACCATCAAGGAGCGGTAGCCAATATTTCCCCAGTGCCGTTTCATAGTTTTGAAAGTTTAGTAGAGCAGGTACTTGAAAAAGACAAAGCGCCCTTTTTTCTACTTTTGGATCAAGTTTCCGATGTCCGAAATTTTGGAGCAATCATTAGGACCGCAGAGTGTTGTGGCGTAGATGGAATTATTGTTCCAAAGAGTGGTGCAGCACCCATTACAGATGATACGGTAAAAACTTCGGCCGGTGCAGCGTTTAAGATTCCCATTGCAAAAGTTGATCATTTGAAAGATGCTATTTTTTACCTACAGTCATCGGACATTAAAATTATTGCAGCTACGGAAAAGTCTCAAACAGCAATCTATGGCATAAATTTCAACCAACCCTGTGCTATTGTCATGGGAGCCGAAGACAAGGGTATTTCCCCTTCCATCCTCAATCTAGTAGATTATAAAGCAAAACTTCCGTTATTGGGAGAAATAGGCTCTTTAAATGTCTCCGTAGCTTGTGGAGTATTTCTTTACGAAGTGGTGCGTCAGCGGATAGGTTAAACACTATTTATCTTCTTCTTTTTTATAGTGATATGTGATTTTGATGTTTTTATCTCCTTCTTCAACCAGATGATTGTTTTCAATAAAATTTCCGTCCTCATCAAAATGTTTTAAAAAAGCATCTTCTTCTTCATCGTAATCTTCCTTCTCCCATTCATATTTTTTTTCATTGGGCACTCTAACCTTTATCATCAATGCCAACAAAAATCCCGTCAAGAAACCAGAAAGATGTCCTTCCCAAGATATCCCCTCCTCTATGGGGAAGATATACCATATCATACTGCCATAAATAAAAACAACGATCAAAGAAAGGGCTATCAACCTAAAATGCTTGGCAAAAACTCCTTTAAAGAAAATGAAGCTGGCCAAAACGTAAATTATTCCACTGGCACCGATATGGTATGATGGCCTACCTATCACCCATGTCAATAATCCCGAAACAATGAGCCCAAGAAACAATGTTCTCCAAGCTACCTGCCTGTAGAAATAAAAGAGAAAGCCCGTTAAAACAGCTAATGGAATAGTGTTATTGTACAAATGCTCCACAGATCCATGAATAAATGGACTAAATAGAACACCTCTTATCCCAGAGAGTCTTCTGGGGTAAATACCATAATCATTAAAATTAACTCCAAATTGAACTTCAATCCAAAAAACCGTCCAAATAGAAAGTACCGCCAGCAATGGAACAAGCAACATTCCATAGGAAAACTTAAAATGATCGTTTTCTGTCATGTTAATTTATATGGCAATTATCCAGCCAGTAGGATGAATTTACACAAATTGTCATGTTTATCCAGCTTTGCTTACAAAAATTAAGTCTATCAAATTGAAACTTACATCCTTTAAAATTATCTTATTTTTATCTTCATGAATGAGCCTCTAGCGGAACGGATTCGTCCTAAAACTCTTGAAGATTATATAAGCCAGAACCATTTAGTTGGTGAGCAAGGCTCCTTGACCCATCAAATAAAAAAGGGGATTATTCCATCTTTGATCTTATGGGGGCCACCAGGAACAGGCAAGACCACTTTGGCGAATATTATTGCCAATGAAAGTCAAAGACCGTTTTATACCCTTAGTGCTATAAGCAGCGGTGTTAAAGATGTAAGAGAGGTAATTGAAAAAGCCAAACAAAGTGGTGGTCTTTTTACAGCCAAAAACCCAATTCTATTTATTGATGAAATACACCGTTTTAGTAAATCGCAGCAAGATTCTTTGTTAGGAGCAGTAGAAAAAGGGTGGGTTACCCTAATTGGTGCCACTACCGAAAACCCCAGTTTTGAGGTTATTCCGGCACTTTTATCAAGATGCCAAGTATATGTATTGAATCCCTTCAACAAAGGCGATTTGGAAAACCTTTTAAATAGGGCAATACTTACTGATGATTTCTTAAAGTCAAAAAAAATAATCTTAAAGGAAACTGAGGCGCTATTACGACTTTCTGGAGGTGATGGCAGAAAACTCCTTAATATTTTTGAACTCATCATTAACTCAGAAAATCTTGAAGAGGTCACAATAACCAATGATTTGGTCCTAAGTAAAGTTCAGAAGAACACAGTGCTTTATGATAAGACAGGAGAGCAGCATTATGATATTATTTCTGCTTTTATCAAATCTATAAGAGGAAGTGATCCCAACGCTGCGGTATACTGGTTAGCTCGTATGATCGAAGGTGGCGAAGATGTAAAATTCATAGCACGGAGAATGGTCATTTTGGCCTCTGAAGATATTGGTAACGCCAATCCAACGGCTTTAGTTATGGCCAACACCTCTTTTCAGGCGGTAAATACCATAGGATATCCCGAAGCTCGTATAATTCTAAGTCAGTGTGCTACCTATTTGGCTAGTTCTCCTAAAAGTAACGCTAGTTATGTGGCCATCAAAAATGCGCAACAAAAAGTAAAGGAAACTGGAGATTTGTCCGTACCAATTCCAATCAGAAATGCCCCAACTAAACTGATGAAAGATCTAGGATATGGCAAAGGCTACAATTATGCCCATGACCATGAAAACAACTTTGTAGATTTTGAATTTTTACCTGAAGAACTTTCCGGAACAACTTTTTACAAACCTGGTAACAACCCTAGGGAAAAGGCTATGGGGGAATTTCTTAAAAATAGATGGAAGGATAAATATAAGTTTTAGAACTTAATATTAAGCTCTTCTAACTTTTTCTCGCCATTTTCGGTGTATTCCAAAAACCATTTATCCTCTTTTTTGAAAACAACTCCATTTTTTCCTTTAAAATCCACAAGGAAGATGTTTTCTACCGAGGTTTCCACTATTTTCAGTACAACTTTAGGGGTACTATCTACCAATTGGTATCCATTTTCAATAGGTTGAGCATACAACAAACGGGAAACAACGGATTCTTTCCCTACATTTTCTGCTCTTTGTATGGATGAGGGTACTGGTTTTACACTTTTGAAGGTTTGATTTTCAGTAGTGGCCTCTTGTACCACAATTTTTTCAGATTTTTCTTGATCCAATGATTTTACATCATCTTTAAAGCTGACTGTTATTGGCTGTTCTTGCCCTACTTCTTTAACCTCTTCTTTTTTAGGGACATATTTATAATCTAATCCTTTAATAGAAACAAAAGCTTCATTAATGGCTTCTCTATATGCGCCCTTATATTCTTTTATTTTACTTTTACCTTCTGTGGTCCTAAAAATCTCAATTGACTGACAATCCTTCAATATCAAAGCCGTTTTTGTACTAAAAAGCGAAGAAGTATCCTCAAGGTTAACCAAAAGTCCTAAACACCTATTGTTAATTAAATCATCTGGCAAAGCATCTTCATAGACAGCAGTAAAACCATTCTGGTTAAAAAGGTGTTTTACCATTGTACTGGTCTGGTGTCTGTTTTCAGTTTTAAATGCATCAAACTTCTTTGGAACTATAATATACTTATAATCATTAAGTTGACTACTCATAGTATAGCTCAAACCAATGGTAAATATCAAAGAAAATATCAATTTAAGTCTCATGTGGATAGATAATCAATTATCGTTCCAAGATATGATATTAAATCCAAACTGTAAAGAAGCATAATGACTGTCCGCAATATTTTTATATCCCAAAAGATTATCTCCCAAGATATAGAAGTTGACAGGGCCAGCTTGGAAATTAAGCCCTAAACCAATATTTGTAAGCGAATATTTATCTATAGTATATGTTGTTTTTAAGGACATTGCCCTTCCCAATCTTTTTTGATAAAAACCAGTCAAAGCGGCTTGTATACCCCTTGGTCTTTTCATAAAGAAAAGTTGGCCTCCCACACTATTCCTATAAAAATCACTGTTTTGCCCTCCATCTATATTAATTGGGCAAGCACAGTCTTCATTAGAAGATCCGCCCTGTCCAAAATCATATCGGATAGAGCCATATGCCTTTACCGGGCGGAATGAGATATAACCGGATTCGTTCTCTTCATATGGTAGGGATTCCTCAATTTCATCTATCAAATCTTGCCATAGGTCATTTCCCAAATCATTAATATCTTCCGGTAAGATTATGGTCAAACCCTCATTTGTGACACTCCCCTTCAATGTATAATTTTTCACATCTTTAGAGTTATAGATAAAACCAACATCCAATATGCTTCCTGTTATAGTTGTCTGTGGATTCAACTGATAGGTAAATCCAGCATCAAGACCCAATCCTAAATTACCCCCCAGCAGTACTCTTTTAGTAAATAAGCTGGTTATATCCTTTTGTGTTGTACCTGTATCTTCTTCCAAAATATCCGCAATACCCTCAACTCCTGAAGTCCTAAGCTCCATATCTGCCACAATTGTGTTGGTATAGATGTTGTCCTGACCTTGGGTTGTACTAAAAGATCCAGAATTCCCTGTAGATTCAAACTGAAAAATGCTAGAGTATATTTTTGCCCTGGCCCCTACCGTAAGTGTATTGCTTACTTTCCTATTTATTCCAAAATGGAACACATTGACCATTTCTCCCCTAACACTAAGGTCACCTAAATTGAAACTTCTTCCAATATTATCTCCACCATTCCCTTCAAATGCCAAAATAGCTAAATCTTTTGGCCAATAGGTAATGATATCCGTTTCTCCATACATTCCAAAGGAGTAATAGTCATCAGGTCTGTTCCTGCCCCTAAAACCCACATTAAACCCTTCTATCTGACTAGTAGTACTAAAATCATCCTTTCTGCTCATTGCATCCAACAAGCGCTCTCTGACTTTTGTAGTAAAGTCAATTCCATCATCGGCAAAAAGGTCATTCACAGTGACTCCACTTGTTCCTGCCTGAAAAGCCAATCCTGAAATCAATGGTACTCCTGCATGCCATTTCTGCAAGGTCTTAACTCCTGGGTTTACAGATAGTGATTGTGGAATTTCATTAAAATCATATAGCAATTGTTTGTTTTGGGACCATAGTGAAGCAACCCCAAAAAACGTGGCAAACAAAAATAATTGACCTATCCTCATTTTAATCGAAATAAAAATTCAGCGGCCGAGCGCATTATTACCTTGGGTTCTGATGCAGAAGAAACACTAGTTGCATCACTCAAATTGTTTCCTATGATCCTTAAACTGTTGGTGTTTGTTAAAATATCGAGGCTTTTACCTCCAGGACCATAAGTTGTTTCTGTAATTTGGGCATTTGTAGTTCCCGGTTCAATGTCGAAAGATTCCGTATCCAGCACATTTCCACCTTCGTCCATAAACTCAACAGTGATATTCAATCTTTTACTAGTAGTATTCTCAAACTCATAGATAATTTTTCCTTCTAACACTCGTTTAGCAACATATTGTTCACTGAAAGCTTCAAAAGCTATGGTCTTTGAATAAAATAATCCAAATGCGCTCAATGTATTAATGAACGCTTCATCTGATTCTAGATAGAGAATACTGGAAGCAATGGTAGGTGTGACACTTAAATCATCAAACTGGCTAAAATCCTGTTTTTCAGAACAGGACCAAAGCATTATAAAAACCAAAGCCTGCGATAGGAGGTTAAAAAGCAATTTTTTCATAGGTTCACAAAGCATTTTGTATTACAACAAATGAGGCTGGCTTTACCCTATTATAACTCTATAAAATGCTTTTTATTTCAATAAGACTGTCTATGATCGTACAAAATTCATGTGGTGATTCTTTATGGGCATTAAAGTGAAGTGTATGAAGCCCTGCCGATTTAGCACCAATAATATCTGCTTCAAGGCTATCACCAATCATCAATGAGTTTTGTGGAGCCACATTGGCTTTATTCAATGCCAGTTCAAAAATATAGGGGTGTGGTTTTTTTACTCCTGCTATTTCAGAATCAATTATCTGGTCAAAATATCCATGAATATTTGAACCTTTAAGTTTTTTCTCTTGGATCTCTTGAAATCCATTGGTAATGATATGTAGTTTATATTTTGGGGCGAGGTATTCCAAAACCTCAACGGTATGATCCATTAGATGGGTAAAAGATGATAAATGCTCAATATACTCATCTGCCAAAACATTTATTAATTTATCCGAAACTGTTGTCCCAATAGCATCAAAGGTACGTCTCAATCTTTGAAAACGAAGTTCGGCCTTATCAATCTTATTTTCCCTATATAGTTTCCAGAACTCTAGATTTATAGGCATATAGACTTCCAAAAAATCTTTGAGAACAACATTTATCTGATTGTCCTTTAATATTTTATCAAAAGTGAGTTCAGAGTTTCTATCAAAATCCCAGAGTGTATGGTCCAAATCAAAGAAAATATCTGAAATCTGCCCGTTAAACATAGTACCGCTTTAAAAATGATTGGTATAGTTCCATCCAGTTAACTTTATGGTCACTTCCCAACAATTCATTAGAAAAAACTGTAATCAAAGTACCATTTACCTGTTTCACCTGTCTATAGACTCTATCCATGACCTCAAAAACTTCATTCCTATTTTTATAGTCCAACAAGGCATAATCATGAACTGCAAAAGGATGGACCTTTAGGGGTTGCCTCACCTCCATATTTATATCATAAAAATGAAATGGTGTACAAGTGCCAGCTCTAAACCCAATTTCATGGGTGTATCCCATTGAAAAATCATCGGTGAATTCTGTTTCAATAAGATTACGGTAGGTACTAGGAACATTAACCCGGTTATATCGAAGCCTAGAATTGTTTATTGGCCTATTGATCAAGTTGCCCAACAATTTCTTTTCTTCTTTTAAAACCGCTTTATTTGTTGAAGACAAAAAGGAAGTGCTCAGAGAAACTATACTATAATCAGCAACGGATTTTATGAGATATCCAAACTTATTATTGTTTGGAGAAACGTTCTTGTCATGCGCAGAGTACTTGGCGAACTGAAAGAAAAACATGCTCTTTATCGGAAATTTTTTATGAATTTCTATCAATTGGTAAAAATTATCATAAGGGTCCTTTTTAATTCCTAGCAGTACAGAGATTCGCTTCACCATACTCTTAAACTTGAAATTTCCCAACTCCAAAAAGAAACCTCCCAAACTTCGTGCAAATCCACGCAAAGCATAACAGTGTGAAGTGGTAACATTTACTATAGATGTGAAGGAATAGTTTTTTTTGACATCTTGTATGTCCGGGAAACGCTCCTTTAATGCCAATAACAACTTATATGCCCATAGATCTACAACAGGAAGATCCAAAAAATTGTTTTGGTAAGCTATGCTTTCTTTGGCAGGAAATCTGCCCACACTATCTTTTACATGCGGAAGATATTCTTCATACCTGCTCAAAAGAAAAAAGCTAGCAGAAAAAATATCATAGGGTATTGAGCTTTTTTCACCACACGAAAAAAAACAAGGAACACCATCCCAGTCCAAGACCTTAATATCAAGATCATTGATGCCCTGTTCAAACAAAAGGTCGTTGCTCCTGATAAAAAATTCATTTTGCAATGGTTGCTTAGAATAAGTCATTTTTGGGCCTGTATGCCTAATAAAATCCTCAACCTTGGTCGTAAAAGAAATTTCAATACCCAAAATCTTTTCAAAAAGCTGCCTAGCCGTATAGGTCAGCCTATTTGTAATCTTATGGGTAAATATCAGTAACATTTCTTGGTTTTAGCTAAAGTATTCCCTTGTCGGCAAAACTCATATAATTGTGCTGGGTCAATATTAAATGATCCAGTACTTTAATATCCAAAGCTTCTCCTGCTTTTTGTAATTTTCTAGTAATATGTTTATCGGCAGCACTGGGCTTCATAGCGCCAGATGGATGATTGTGGGCCAAAATAATTCCTACCGCCCCAAGCTCCAGAGCTTGTTTCATGACCAACCTTACATCTACCAGAGTACCCGTTATGCCTCCTTTGCTCAGTTGTGATTTATGGATCACTTTGTTGGAATTGTTCAGGTAAACTATCCAAAACTCTTCATGTTCCAATTCGCCCATAAGCGGATACAGCAGTTCAAACCCATCTTTACTGCTGGATATTTTAGATATTTTTCCCACATCTTCCCCTCTTCTTCGTCTGCCTACCTCAAGGGCAGCAGCAATTGATACTGCTTTAGCTTCTCCAATACCTTTAAACTGCATTAATTGGGCAATGGATAGTTTGCCAAGTTCATTTAAGTTATGATTGACAGATGCAAGAATACGCTTGGATAGTTCCACCGCACTTTCTTTCCTATTACCTGACCCAATTAAAATAGCTACCAACTCTGCGTCAGAAAGCACAGAACGTCCTTTCTGCACCAATTTTTCTCTTGGTTTATCGTCATCTGCCCAATTCTTTATAGAAAAGGAAACCACTTTTTCTTGCATGGCCTAAATATAGGAGAATAAAATTATGTAAATTTCATTTCCAATTTATTCATTGAATGAAATCACTTTTTGAAACTGAAACACATTACGAAGTTTTGACCCGTATTGAAGGTTTAAATGAATCTTCCAAAGGTTTATGGGGCAAGATGGAAGTAGGCCAAATGCTCCACCACTGTCAATTCCCCTTAAGTCTGGCTTTAGGCAGGTATGAAATGAAAAAACCAAGCCTTATCATGAAACTGTTGTTCAAAAGTTTTAAGAAAGGTATGTACGATAATAAACCATGGAAGCCAAATATGCCCACCGCAAAACCTTTTAAAGTTTTGGATAGGAAGAATTTTGAGCCAGAAAAAGAAACTTTAGTCGATCTCATTAATGATTTTCACCAAGAAAAAAATAGAAAAACTTGGGAGCCTCATCCAGCCTTTGGAGTTTTTACCCATGAACAATGGGGGCAAATGCAGTACAAACATTTAGACCATCATTTGAGGCAATTTGGGGTTTGATCTAGATTAAATGAACAGCAACATCATACAGATTCTGTACAAACACTTTTGAAAGTACAACAAAAAGAAATTCAACAATTAGATTTCGGCTACGCTCAATCTAAAAAACCATCCGACCACCCTTTCTAGAACATTTTAATGGAATAACTCCTTCACGCTATCAAAATCTAACCCTCCATAATTCCCAGAGCTCATTAATAATAGTGCGGAATTATCAAAATCCTTTGCAAAAAGGTATTCTTGAAAAGCTGTTGGTTCAGTAAAAATTTGAGCATCCTCTCTTTTCAATGCTTCCGCAATCTGTTTTTCCGTCACCTCATCCAATTGTTTGATCTTAACCGCATCTGGAGAATAGAACACCACCGCTTCGTCTGCTGCATTCAGCGCTCCATCATATTCCTTTAGGAATTCTGCATTTAGGCTACTATAGGTATGCAATTCTAGGCAAGCTATCAATTTCCTATCGGGATACTGCTCTTTAACAGCTTCGGCAGTTGCTTTCACCTTACTTGGTGAATGGGCAAAATCTTTAAACGCAACTTTGTTTGTTCCTTCCGCAATCTTTTCCAATCGTTTTGAAGCACCTTTAAAAGTAGCAATTGCTTCATAAAAATCAGCTTCGTCGACGCCCATATTTTGGCAAATCCATTTAGCCCCAGCCAAATTGTTCAAATTGTGCTTACCAAAAACTTCAATAGGCATTTCTCCTTCTGGTGTATCCAACAAGGTAATACCATTTTCAACACGATGGTCAGGGGTAGAATATGGAAACTTACGGATGGCATTCTCCGAAGCTTCCACAACTTTTTTCACTTCTATATCCTCCTCATTATAAGTAATGGAACCTCCGCGAACAATTCCATCTACAAAAACCTGGAACTGTTCCACATAATTTTCAAACGTGGGAAAAACATTGATGTGGTCCCATGCTATACCGCTCATAAGAGCAATATTAGGCTGGTATAGATGAAATTTAGGCCTCCTATCAATTGGTGATGAAAGATATTCATCTCCTTCCAAAACAATAAAATCATTTTCTTCTGTGAGATGTACCATTCGGTCAAAACCTTCCAACTGAGCACCGACCATATAATCTACGGCAATGTCATGATATGCCAAAACATGAAGAATCATAGAGGTAATAGTCGTTTTCCCATGGCTACCTCCAATAACCACTCTTGTTTTGTATTTGGACTGCTCGTACAAAAACTCCGGGTAGGAATAGATTTTCAATCCTAGTTCCTGTGCTCTGAGCAATTCAGGATTATCAGGTTTTGCATGCATACCCAAGATCACAGCATCCAAATCGGTATGAATTTTTTCAGGAAACCAGCCAAATTCCACGGGAAGTAGACCTTTGGTTTCCAATCTACCCTTGGAGGGTTCAAAAATAACATCATCACTTCCCGTAATGGCATATCCTTTATGTTCTAAGGCCAAAGCCAAGTTGTGCATCGCACTTCCACCTATGGCTATAAAATGGATTTTCATCAAAAAAATAACTTTGGGATAAAGATAACCATAGACCACAAACTTCTAGCATAGAATTTCCCCATATGTAGACAGCATTTCTACCATTAGACACTAGTATTCTTTTTTAGCTATAATTACAAATACATAGCCCAGAACCTATTATTTGTTTGTAAAAAATAATCATTAGATTTGCAGCCTTCAACCTCGATATATCATCTTATTACAACCCCGTAGTAAGTGTTTTTAGATTTATTTATCAATTGTCTTTTCTTCAATTACCCCTAATGACGAATAGACATAACATATGCAAAAAATATGTTACAGTATGTCCTTTTCCTTTTAGGGCGCAATACAATAAACTTTAAAGTTTATTGTATTGCCAGTCTTTTTTTTATGGCTTGTATGGAACCTGTGTTTTCACAATGTGCGGGAGAGGACAACAATATCACAATTTGTGATAAATATGATAATATTTTAAACAGAACTTATAATTTATTTGCCAATCTGAATGGAACACCAGACCCTGGTGGTACATGGTCAACAACAAACTCTGCCAATTTAGATGCTCTTGACACAAATTCTGGAATAGTTGATCTCTGGAAAATAAATTATTTTGGGGAACACCAGTTTACGTATACAAACAATGATTGTAACGAGTCTGCAACTGTTATCATTACTTTGGGTGGTTATGCCGGACAAGACAATACAGATGGAAGTGCCAATGCTTGTGGTGATTCTACAGTTAATCTTTTTTCTTTTTTGGGAAGTCAAATAGATGATCAGGTCCCTGATTTTAACGGTATTTGGGAGGAAGACCCAGATACAGAAACCGGACTATTAAACGAAAACTTTTTTAATGCAGAAATGGCAGGCCCTGGGGAGTACAAATTTACCTACACCGTTCCTGCGGTAGATATTTGTCCGAGTAAACAATCGACTGTTTTCTTGGAGGTGCATCCAGCACCTGATTCGGGAATACCACAAAATTTTGTGGTATGTACCACTGATGACTTATCAGGTTACATCAACCTAGATTTAAATGATCTACTTCTAGGAGAAGACCCTAATGGCGAATGGACGGAAGAAAGTACCAACCAAATTGACAACATTGCGGACCACACAATAAACGTACAGGAAATCAACAATAACTTTGGTTATGGCAGCTATAATTTCACCTATTCAGTTTTACCAACACATCCTGTTTGTTCAGAGTCCCTGACCATGGTCTCCATAATTATACTACCTGTGTTAAGTGGAAATATGGAAGCTACAAACTATTGCTCAGGAACTGACTATGGAGTCACGCTGAATTATGGCGATTCCTTGCTGCCAGCTGGTCTGTATCAACTGGAATATCGTGTTAATAGTTCTGAAGGCGTACAGGATATTGTAACGAGCATTGACCTAAATAATGGTATTGGCGTTTTTAGTGTTTCTCCTGTTGTAGTTCCCATTAATGAAATTGTGCAATTGGATATCATCGGAATTCAAGGTACAATGCCTGAACAGGATGTCTGTGATGAGATTATGGTACAACAGGTAAGTTTTATGGTATCAAGTCCATCGGCCTCAGCCGAAAGCATCTGTCTCAATACTGATGTAACAGTTCAATTGACGAACATTTTGAACACCTTTGGAACCTTGGCCAATGGATCCCATTCCATCGATTACACATTGACCAATCCTGAAAATTCAATAACAAATTCCTCCATAGCAAACATAAATTTTGTCGATGGATCTGCATCATTCAACATCTCTGCTCCAAATACTGGAGTTTCAGGAGCATATACCATAGATATTTCTATTGGGAATAGCTTCGGTATTGACTGTGCAATAGCCACAGGTTTTCAAGTAATCCCAGAACCTGAAAACATAGACCTACAAGTTATAGTGGATAATAATTGCAACGCAACATCTGTTGATGTATTTGTTGATGCCCCAACACTTACCGATGGAAGCTACACCATAGACTATGAAGTCATTGAGCAAATCTCACAAACAACATTAATTGACAATTCAATCAATTTCATAGGTGGAATGGCAGAGTATGAAATAGATATAGCTAACCTTCCAGATGGTGACTATAGCGTGATTTTAAAAAGCTTTCAAAATGATACTACTCCATGCAGGCTGCAATTTGAATTTGAAATACAAGAGAATTTTGCGATTGGAGGAATCCCAGAAATTATTGAAGCCCCTACTCAACAATCGTTTTGCCTGAACAATGGCACTCCCACATTGGAAGACATTTCGGTCAATGCTTCCGGTGACATTTCATTTTTCGAATCCAATACAGACAATGCAGTGCTAACCATTACCACCCCTTTGGTTAACGGTGAAGACTATTATATTTCAAGTACAAATCCAGATAACAATTGTGTAAGCCAACAACGAACAAGGGTGCAGGTTACATTGTTAATGACCAACACTCCTACGACAACCAATACCAATCTCGTTCTATGTGGTTCAGAAAACCCCACCCTTGCAGATTTAAATGTTGTTTCCTCAAATGAAGGGAGCATTATTTGGTATTCCTCTCATTTGGGCGGAACCATGTTGGATTCCAATGAAATTCTTGTAGATGGACAATCATACTTTGCCACAGAGCAATTAAATGGATTTTGTGAAAGTGAAACACGATTGGAGATTATTCCGAATATTATAAACCCGCCTTTACCCAATTTAAAAAGGAATGAACTTCACATTTGTGGCTTGGACAATCCAACCGTAAATGAACTGATAAACACAGAAATTACAATTGATGGTAGGATAGAATGGTTTGATGTTGTAGAAGGTGGTGAGCCATTATCAGCCTCAGACCTCTTGAAAGATAATTCTACTTACTACGCCCAAAGTTATGACATTGATTCTGGTTGCATCAATTCAAATAGAGTGCCCGTAACAGTTGACCTGAATAATTGCGTGCCAGAAGAATATGGTTTTTTTATACCTGATGGATTCTCCCCAAACAATGATGGAAAAAACGACACCTTCTTTATACCTAATATTGAAATAATCTTTCCAGACTTTACGCTGGAAATCTTCAATAGATATGGAAATTCACTTTTCAAAGGAGACATGGACAATCTAGCTTGGGATGGCTCAGAAATTGGAAGCAGTGCTGCTCCCAATGGCATATACTTCTACATTGTAACATTCAACAAGGAAGGCTACAATCCAAAACAAGGTAGACTTTATCTCAACCGATAAATAAGTAAAACCATGAAAAGAATACCGATCGCCCTCCTATTCTTCCTGAGCATATTTGGAGCAAATTCACAACAAGACCCCCAGTACACCCAGTATATGTACAATATGAGTACTATCAATCCCGCATATACGACCAATGAAAAAGGAATGATAAATTTTGGCACACTCTATCGGTCACAGTGGAAAAATGTAGAAGGAGCTCCTAAAACGCTGACCTTTTTTTCCCATGCCACATTGAGCAATAAGATTGAAACGGGATTATCATTTATTTCAGACAATATTGGTGATGGCGTACTAAAGGAAAATAACATATATGCCGATTTTGCATATATACTAAAACTAACTACTAAAAGTAACCTTGCTTTGGGGCTTAAAGGGGGGATTACCACTTTTGAAACAAACTTTCAAGATTTTGTTCTGCCAGAGTTTCAAAATGATATTGCCTTTAATGAAAACCTGAACAGTATTTTCCCCAATGTTGGAATTGGTGCTTTTTATAACAGGGCAGATTTTTATGCCGGCATATCAGCTCCCAACTTGCTTACATCAAAACACCTTGATAACCAAAACGGGATAAATAGAATTGGCTCTGAAGAAATACATCTGTTCTTTACTTCTGGGTACGTTTATACATTAAATCCAACTTTAAAGATAAAACCTTCCATCATGGCAAAAATGGTAAAAGGTTCGCCCATTTCCTTGGATGTATCCCTCAATGCCTTGTTCAATAACAAGTTTGAAGGTGGACTATCTTATAGATTGGAAGATGCAGTGAGTGCCATGTTCAACATATCGGTCATCCCAAATATTCGAATAGGTTATGCCTACGACTATACTTTGTCCAATTTAGGCCAGTTCAGTGCCGGTTCACACGAAATTTTTGCTCTTTTTAACCTAGACCTATTGGGCTTAAAAAAAGGATATGACAAATCCCCTAGATTCTATTAAAACATGAGAACTATATTTTTTCTTTTCATCTTTAGTATTGGTCTGCCTTACTCAACTTATGCCCAAGTAGGAATAGAACAACGCGCAAACAATTATTTTGAAAGGGCCTTTTACAGTGATGCCATACCATTATACGAACAATTGATCTTAGATAACAAAAGCAAAAGGGTTTTAAAAAATTTGGCGGAATCATATTATAACACCTTTAATATGCAGTCCGCCGCAAGATGGTACAAAACCCTTACCACAAAATATGGTCCAAATGTAGAAGAGGTTGACTATTTTAACCTTACCCAATCTTTAAAAGCTTTGGGCAAATACAATGAAGCCAAAGAAACATTAAAAGATTACTATTCGCGATTGGGAGACACGCTTGCATTCCAAAAATTGATGCAAGACACTAAATACCTGGAAAACGTCGGTGCAATCGGCAATCGATTTATCATAAAAAACTTACCCCTCAACTCAAGTGCTTCAGAATTTGGGGCTATTCAGATAGATTCCAATCTAATCTATACCTCCGCAAACAAAAAAAACTCATCGATAAAAAAAATATATCGGTGGAACAACCAAAGTTATCTGGATATTTATTCACACCCAATGAATAAAATAGATCAACGTGATTATCCAAGCAAAGGGCTTCAAGGACAAATCAACACCAAAATGCACGAAGGTACCTTTGCTATTACCAAAGACAGAAAGACCATCTATTTTACTCGCAATAATTTTATAAGGGGCAAAAAGAAAACGGATGCAAAAAAGATTGTAAATCTAAAGATTTATAAAGCCGAATGGACAGGTACGGAATGGGGAAACATTTTAGAGCTAGCTTTCAATAGTGATAAATTTTCGACCGAGCATCCTACAATCAACAAAGATGAGACAAAACTTTATTTTTCATCAGACCGTCCAGGTGGTTATGGCTCATTTGATCTTTACAGCGTAAACATATTGCCAAACGGTCTTTACGGAAATCCCACTAACTTAGGAGCTACCATAAACACTTCTAAAAAAGAACAATTTCCTTTTTTGGATTTGGAAGACAACTTATATTTTGCCTCCAATGGGCATCCAGGCTTTGGGCTATTGGACATTTTTGTTTCAATCAATGAATCTGGAAGCTTTAAAAAGCCAGACAATCTAGGATTACCAATAAATAGCGGGTATGATGACTTTTCAATCTCTTTTAGCTCGGAAAAAAAAGGGTATTTTTCATCAAACAGACCAAATGGAAAAGGAAGTGATGACATCTATTCTTTTGTCGAAACAAAACCGCTTATTATTGAAGATTGCCACCAGTTTGTTTCTGGCACACTCACCGACCAGATTACCAAACAACCTATCCCGAACGGGATCGTCCATCTAATTAATAGCAAAGGTCAAATCCTCAAAGAAGTATTTACAGACAATAATGCCACCTTTAACTTCAACATAAATTGCAATTCAGCTTTTACAATCGTGGGAAATCACAAAGGATATAAAGAAAATAGTAAAACCCTTATGACCACAAAAGAGCGGAAAAAAACTTTTGATGGTTCACTTACATTGTTATCCCTATTAGAAATTAAAAAGCAGCTAGAAGAAAAAGAGCAAAAAGAAAGAGAAATTCAATTGGCAAAGGAAAAACAAGTCAAAGAAGAAACCAAAAAAGCAAGAAAAGCAAAAATCAATGACATCATACAGCAAGAAAATGCCTTAGTGAAAGAAAAAAACCGCACTTTAATCAAAACCCAGGAAATTCATTTTGATTACAGCTTGTGGTATCTCCGAAGAGAATCTAGGGAACGGTTGAAAGTTGTAATACAAATAATGAAGCAGAATCCGGGGATTACAATTGAAATTGGAACCCACACTGACATTCGTGGCGATAAAAATTATAACAAACGGCTTTCACAAAAAAGGGCAGATGTTGTTAAAGACTATTTGATAAAAAATGGCATCTCCAAAAAAAGAATAATAGCCAATGGCTATGGGGAATCTCGCCCTTTAGTTGAGTGCAAAACCGAAAATGATTGTGCTGAGGAAGACCATGAATGGAACAGAAGATGCGAATTTGTCATTGTAAAATGGGATTGACCTAATAAAATGCCTCTAAAAAAAATCATTCCCCTATTATTTATTATTATTTTACAATAAATATTTGGCTTATGAACCTATCCGAAATTCCATCCAAAGAAATCATGCCTGGTTATCATGGAAAAATGGTACATGGAAAAAATATGACCTGGGCCTTTTGGGATGTTGAAAAAGGTGCGGAAGTACCAGAACACCATCATGTGCATGAACAGATTATGCATGTTTTAGAAGGCACTTTTGAATTTACCGTTGGAGGAAAAACAACAATTCACTGTCCTGGAGATGTCGTTGTGATTCCCTCCAATGTTCCGCATAAAGGAAAAGCATTGACTGCTTGCAAATTAATGGATATTTTTAGTCCGGTTAGGGAAGAATATAAATAGCATGAATATATCACTACAGGGAAAAAGGGCCCTAGTTGGGGGCAGTAGTAAAGGTATAGGTGAAGCCATTGCCCAACAATTGGCGAAAAGCGGTGCTACTGTAACGCTAATGGCGAGAAACGAGAAGAAAATGAAGGCCATTATTTCTCAATTGCCAACGGACAATGGACAAAAACATCAATATTTGGACGTTGATTTTTCCAATTTTGGAGCATTCAAAACAAAAATAGCTTCTTTTTTTAAGCAAAATTCCATCGATATTCTTGTCAACAACACACAAGGACCGGAAGCAGGTGGGGCACTGGAAAAAAGTGTTGAAGATTATCAAAAAGCCTTTGATCTATTGTTTAAATCAGTTGTCTTCACCACAGAAATGGCACTTAAACATATGCAAGAAAAGAAGTGGGGACGGATCATTAATGTTGCATCCATTTCAGTAAAGGAGCCTTTAAGTTATCTGGCGCTTTCCAATTCCATAAGAGCTGCTGTAGTGACTTGGGCCAAAAGTCTAGCTTTTGATGTGGCCAAGGATGGAATTACCATCAATAATGTGCTTACGGGGTATTTTGATACAGATAGAATTGCCCAACTGAACACCAAAAAGGCCAAAAAAATGGAAATTCCAGTTTCGGAGGTACGAGAAGCCATGGAAGCGCAGGTGCCCATGAAGCGAATTGGAGACCCTTCGGAATATGGATTTTTGGTTGTCTTTTTGGCCTCAGAGCAGGCCGGATATATCACTGGAACCAACATTCCCATTGATGGTGGATTATTAAAATCTTTGTAAGTTTTTTTTCAAAATACACAAAATCAAATACTTAAATTATCAAATTCATAATTTTTAGTTAATTTTATTGCTTAACCAATAACAATTAACCTTATGAATTCAAAAGTTTTTCTGGTTGCCCGAATCTTATTGGGATTGTTTGTCCTCTTTTTTGGATTGAATAAATTCTTTGGATTTCTCGAATTTGGTGAAATGCCTGAAGCCGCTATGAACTATTTTGCTGGCGTTGGACCAACCCAAGTCCTGAAAATTGTTGGGGTCATTGAAATTTTGGCCGGACTTTCCTTCATCTTAAACAAATATGGAGCCTTGATGGCCCTTATTTTGATGAGTATTTCAGTAAATGCGGTGCTATTTCATGCCACATTGCATCCCGCTGAAATCATGGGAGCTTTAATACTTATCATTTTGAATATTGTGGTCCTTATTGGATATAAAGACCGATATAAAGAAATACTGAGAGCTTAAAAGCAATTAAAAAAAGGCCTTCTTTAAAGAAGGCCTTTTCATATCCAAAGCTTTCGTTTTTTGATTATAAACTCATTTTGTCCTTGAAGATGTAAGATTGTCTTCTGGACACTTCTATTTCATCTCCATTTTTCATTTGCAACTTTAGTTTACCATTGAACCACGGAACTACGTTTTCAATAAAATTTGTATTGACAATTTGTTGTCTATTTGCCCTAAAAAAAGATTGTTTCGGAAGTTTTTCTTCTACTTGGTTAAGGGATTTGTACAATAAAGGTTTTTTCTCTTCAAAAAACACCCTGGTATAATTTCCAACAATCTCAAAATGTGAAATATCCCCAATCTTAACCAACCAACAGGCTTCCCCATCTTTTATGAAGATTTGACTTTTCTCTGATAGTTTTTCGGTAGTGACCTTTTCTTCCTCACCTCCATTTATCTGCAATTTTACTTTTTCTAAAGCCATGGCAAAACGTTTTTCGTTTATGGGCTTTAGCAAATAATCCAGAGCATTGTACTCAAAAGATTTGATTGCATATTCATCAAAAGCAGTGGTAAAGACAGTAATGGGAACCTCATCCAGCATTTCCAAAAGCTCAAAACCATCTTTTTCCGGCATATTTATATCCAAAAACAACAAATCAGGATTCATTTTTTGTATGAGTTCAAATCCCATATCCACATTCTCTGCCTCACCTGCAAGCTCAATCTCCTCGTGTTTTTTTATAAGTTCCTTTAACTCATTTCTGGCCAATCTGGAATCTTCAACAATTACCGCCCTGATTTTCATGTCAACGGAATTTTTATATGAGCCACAACCTCCCCAGCAATCTCGTTCAATTTAAAGGATGCATTATCTGCATACAACAGTTTTAATCGCTGCCGAATGTTTTTAAGTCCCAACTGGGTTGTACTTTTTCCTATTTGAAGTTTTCCGGTATTCCTCACTTCAATTACAAGAAGCTCTCCTTCTTGTTTTATATTCAAAACTATCCTGCCTCCCTTTTTTAAGTTTGAAATTCCATGTTTTGTTGCATTTTCAACCAACAGCTGAATAATCATGGGAGGTATTTGAAGTGTCAGAGTACTTTGCCCCACTTCCTTAACAAACTCCAACCTGTCTTCAAACTGAATTTTTGATAAATCGATATAATTGTCCACCATCTCCAACTCTTCCTCTACCGAAATAGCATTTATATTGTTTTTGGTCAAAGAATACCTAAGAATTTCAGAAAGTTTGGTCAACATTTCACGAGACTTATCCACATCCTCCAGCATTAATCCTCTAATATTATTAAGACTGTTAAACATGAAATGAGGATTAATCTGCCCTTTTAGCGTATTAAGTTGAGCTTGTTTTAGATGAGTATTCAGTTCCAATCGTTCTATACGATCCCTGTTAAGCTTAAGTAGCAACTTAATAACAAGATAGGTAACGGTCCATGCCCCAATCAGGAAAAAAGCATTCATTATTTGAATCCATACCTTGTCATAATATTGAAACATCTGCATTTCGGCCCCTGTAAGTTCTGGACCAAACTCCCTATATACATAACCAAAAAAGTAATTTAGCACCCCAAACAACCCTGCACCTACAAAAAATGAGGCTGCTACTTTTAAGAATTCCGCAAAACCAAAAGAATCGAACCGAATACTTCTTTTTAAATACCAGCGTACCAAAGAAGTAGAAAGCACGCCAATGAAAGTCCCCACCACTATGGAATACACAATCATTTCAACACTTATTTTCTGCAGGGCAAAAATTGAAAAGGAGTTAATAAAACCCCATCCCAAAATTTGGAGTATCCAAAATGTGTGGTTATTTTTTTTATTGGTCAATTCCATGATATCAAATCATCCGTAAATCAAATATAGCCTTTTGTTCCACGAAATAGTTTTAGGGTTTTTGCCTTACCTTATTTTTTACGGGTCTAAAGCAGCAGTCCTTTTCAGTTTTTAAGAAAGCGACCCATGCAAGCATAGATCCAGTATAGAAGAATGGAAAGTAATCTATATCCCAATGGTTCCATTTCCCCAAAACTCCAATAGCCATTCCCAATATACCCATACATAAAATGACCTTTTGTGCTTTATTAAGTTTCTTCATTTTCTAATAGTTAAAATTTTGCTTAGCAGTAAGCTATAATATTGATAAGTAAACTGATCATTATCTTCGCCAAGGTTATCATTGATATCAGGTTTTTTTGATTTACTTCCCAAAAATATTAGGGACATCCACCAAAAGAAAGTAGAATATGGTAAGCGGTAAATTGAAGTAGTTAAACGGAAATTATTTCTTTCCCGGGGGGAACTTTGAGAACACCTTGTGTACAACAGCCCTTAATCTTTCTTCACGAACACTGGGTGATGCATTTTCCCGATATCCACTTTCACTTGTGGCCTGCCAGAAGAGGGCATCTTTTTCGGCATCTACAAAATCGAACTGTATTTGACGTTGAATACCAGAATTCCCCAGTGGCAATCCTACTGATATTCCACCACCAACATTTCTTCCGCCCCCTCCTACTCCAACGCCAACAGAATTGTTTGGAGCACTTCTGAATTCACTACTGAGTATGTTAATGAAAAAATCCGGTTCCTCTGCCAATAGATAACCTTTTGCCTGCAAAGTGGAGTCAAGTACACGTACCAATCTTCTTTCATCCAATTCACTCAATCCAGAACTTATATCTGAAAAGTAGTTATAACTTGTATAGTTGGTAAAATTGGTCGTCTTATCATAATCATAGTTCACCCGGACCCCAATGCAGGAAGTTAAGAAACCAAGGAGCAATATGGAAAAAAGGTACCTCATTTCTAATTTGGAATACCTTTAAAATTAACCAATATTTTGTTTTGAATAAGAGTTTTGAAGGGTTATTCGTTCAAAAGCATCCATAGCTTATCTTTCAGTTCTAGAATGCCTTGCTGCGCCACTGACGAAATAAACATATAAGAAACACCTTTTAAATCCCTATCAAGTTCTATCCGCATCTCTTCCATGAGTTCCTCATCCAGCATATCGCTTTTAGAGATGGCCACAAACCGTTGTTTGTGCAAAAGTTCAGGGTTGTATCTCCTTAGTTCATCCAACAAAATTTCATATTCCCGAGAAATATCATTGCTATCTGCCGGAATTAGAAAAAGTAAGGTGGCATTGCGTTCTATATGTCTTAAAAAGTAATGCCCCAACCCTTTTCCTTCTGCAGCTCCTTCAATAATTCCAGGGATATCTGCCATAACAAAACTTTGAAAATCCCTATACTGAACTATTCCTAGATTTGGTTTTAAGGTAGTGAACTCGTAATCTGCTATTTTAGGTTTTGCCGAGGTTATTACAGAAAGAAGGGTAGATTTTCCTGCATTGGGAAAGCCAACCAAACCTACATCTGCCAACACTTTTAATTCCAACGTAATATGGGATTCCTCACCCGGGATTCCAGGTTGCGCATATCGTGGAGTTTGATTGGTAGGACTCTTAAAATGCCAATTACCCCGGCCACCCATTCCGCCTTCAGCTACAATTTTTTCTTCCCCTTCTTCTGTAATCTCAAAAAGGACCTTGTTGGTTTCAGTATCCCGAACCACTGTCCCCAATGGCACGTCCATATATACATCCTTTCCATCAGCTCCGGTGCTTCTATTTTTACTTCCGTGTTCTCCGTGCCCTGCCTTAAAATGTTTTCTAAATTTAAAAGTGACCAATGTCCAAAGGTTACTATTCCCCCTAACAATCACATGACCTCCTCTACCTCCATCACCTCCATCGGGTCCTCCTTTGGTAATATATTTCTCACGGTGTAGATGCACAGAACCCTTACCTCCGTTTCCAGAAGCTACATGAACTTTTACATAATCAACAAAATTACCTTCGGTCATTTTTGGATTTTACTATGTTAGTTTAAGTTTTCGAATCTTATAGACGATGTTGTCTCCAAACTTTTGAAAACTATGATCAACAGTCAATTCAATTCCATCAAGGACACTTAATTTCTCCACCGCCCTTTGAGACCGGACATTGTCCCTGTCCACAAAAAGCAATATTTCTTTAACAAACCGTAATCCGTAACTGATCATTAATTGTTTACTTGATTTATTGTAAGGCCCTCCCCAATATGACCTAGATAAAAAAGTCCATCCTATTTCAACAGCATCAGGAGCATCTTCCAATAAATTAAATCGTGAGCTTCCTATAAGCTTACCAGATTCTTTGTCAAAGATCAACAATGCTCCTTTTGAACTTAAAGATTCATTGAAAAAACTGGTAAAACCAGACATTGTACATCTTTCTTTATCTGGATGTTGTTCCCAAATCAGTGAATCAGCAGCAACTTCATATAATGAATCAAAATCTTGAGGCAACAAGGGTCTAAGGCTGATCAAATCATTCTCCAAAGTGGGTTGCCTATCAAAACTCATTTTGGTTCACTATAAAATCCCTCTACGCAAGAGCCTCAACAACCGAACTTAAGCGTTCTGTAATCTCTTCAATTTCTCCAATCCCATTAACGGAGTGAAACTTGCCCTGTTTTTCGTAATACGCCTTTAATGGAGCTGTTTTTTGATTGTACTCGTCAAATCGATTGCGAATCTTATCTTCATCCTGATCATCTGTACGCCCGCTTTCTTTTCCTCGTTCCAATAAACGGGCCACTAGGACATCATCTTCAGCTTCCAAGGCAATTGTGGCGTTTATCTCCATATCCTTGGATTGCAAAAAATTATCCAATGCCTCTGCCTGAGCTTCAGTTCTTGGAAATCCATCAAAGATGAACCCAGCTGCTTGTGGATTTTTCTCTACCTCATCCTTAAGCATGTTTATGGTCACCTCATCAGGAACCAAATCACCCTTATCCATATAAGATTGGGCCAATATGCCCAACTCTGTGCCATTTTTTATGTTGTATCTGAACACATCCCCGGTAGAAATGTGTTTCAAATTATATTTTTCCTTTAGGAAACTCGCTTGGGTCCCTTTTCCTGCGCCTGGCTTTCCAAATAGCACTAGGTTGATCATATTTGTTTGATTTAGTTGATATACTTCCTTTAAGTTTCTCCCCAATTCATTGTAATCCAATCCATATCCCACAATAAAATTGTCCGGAATTTCCAATCCAACATAATCAATGGGGTATTCTCCGTTGTAGATTTCCGACTTATAAAAAAGAGAAGCTATTTTAAATTCCTTTACATTGGTTTGAGAAAATAAATGCACTAACTGCTTCAATGTTCTTCCCGTATCAATAACATCTTCTAAAATAATCACACTTCTTCCCTCAATATTTTCTGGAACATCCAACAAGGTCTCCACAATACCAGTAGAAGTTAAACCATGGTAAGAACTCAACCTGACAAAAGAGACTTGACAAGGGTATTGATATTCCTTAAGAAAATCTGAAACAAACATAAAGGCCCCATTGAGAACACCCACAAAAATAGGCACCTCATTTTTGTAATCCTTAGCTATTTCAGTAGCTACTTTTTTAACAGCAGCAAGTATTTGCTCTTCGCTTAAATAAGGTTTAAAGACTTTGTCATGTAACTTAATCAACCTGTCATCAATTTTATCAGGTGGCAAAGATAACATTTTTAGGAGCGCTTTACCCTTTGTACTTTTATCCCTTCAAGGAATTCACGTATTTTTGCTTTCATTCCAATTCAGTAGTCAATGCATTATTTCTCTTCCAGTTTTAAACTCGGTATTTTAGGTGGTGGTCAATTGGGCAAAATGTTGCTTTATGAGACCAGAAAATGGGATATTTACACCAAAGTCATGGATGCTTCTGATGACGCTCCCAGTAAAATTGCATGTAACCAATTTGTTAAAGGCAGTTTATTGGATTTTGATGCGGCTTATAATTTTGGAAAAGATGTAGACGTTCTCACCATCGAAATTGAAAATGTAAACGTGGATGCCTTGGAAAAATTGGAGCATGAAGGCGTAAAAGTGTATCCATCCACAAAAACACTGCGTACCATTCAAAATAAGGCCACCCAAAAATTATTCTACACTGATAATGAAATTCCCACTTCCCCTTTCACACGATTTGCCTATACTTCAGAAATTGAGGATAGCATTTCAAATGGTGGGTTAAAATTTCCGTTTGTTTGGAAAAGCGCCCAATTTGGGTATGATGGCCAAGGCGTAAAAGTTGTTCGGAAAATGGAAGATTTAGAGGGATTGCCCAATGTGGAGTGCATTGCTGAGGAAATGGTCAATTTTAAAAATGAATTGGCCGTTATTGTGGTTAGAAATACCCAGGGTGAAGTAAAAACTTATCCTGTGGTAGAGATGGAGTTTCACCCTGATGCTAATCAAGTAGAATATGTCATCTGCCCTGCACGTGTTGATGAATCTATTTTACAAAAAGCCAAAGCAGTTGCACTAAAGGTTTCTGACCATTTGAACCATGTAGGGTTATTGGCCGTAGAATTGTTTCAAACACAAGATGATGAAATTTTAGTGAATGAAGTGGCTCCTAGACCCCATAACAGTGGTCATTATAGCATTGAAGGCAGTTATACCAATCAATTTGAGCAACATATCAGGGCTATTCTTGGTTTACCTTTAGGTAAGACGGATAGCAAAGTAGCCGGGGTTATGGTAAATTTGGTAGGTGTTGAAGGTCATACAGGAGACGTGGTTTATGAAAATATTGATTCCATTTTAGAAATGGATGGAGTTACACCACATATTTATGGCAAAAAAGAAACTCGACCCTTTCGTAAAATGGGACATGTGACCATTGTTGACAAGGATATGAAAAGAGCCAGAGAAGTAGCGCAAAAAGTAAAGGAAACGATTAAAGTAATCAGTAAATTACAATAATCAAATTCCAAATCCCATGTTTTGTTTTTTGGAATTTAATATTTGAAATTTTATGAAAAAAGTAGCCGTAATCATGGGAAGTACCAGTGATCTTCCTGTTATGCAAGATGCAATTGATGTTTTAAAAGGATTTGACATTGAGGTCGATGTGGATATTGTATCTGCCCACAGAACTCCGGAAAAATTATTCGATTTTGGCAAAAATGCCCATAAAAAAGGTTATTCTGTTATTATTGCCGGTGCTGGAGGAGCTGCCCACCTTCCTGGAATGGTTGCATCCCTATCTCCCTTACCCGTTATTGGAGTTCCTGTAAAAAGTAGCAATTCCATTGATGGATGGGATTCTGTACTTTCTATTCTACAGATGCCAGGTGGTGTCCCTGTTGCCACGGTAGCATTGGACGGGGCTAAAAATGCTGGAATCTTGGCAGCTCAAATTATAGGAAGTGCCGATAAATGTGTTCTGGACAAAATTGAAGTGTACAAACAAGGGCTTAAAGAAAAGGTTATCAAAGGAGCCGAAGAAGTTAGAAATACAAAGTAAAAAACAAAAAGTCAAATCCCATATCGCCAGTTCGAGCGTAGTCAAGAACTATTTACTCTTAAAACATACAATGAACAACCCTCTTTTATCCCAATTTGACAAAGCTCCTTTTGAGCAAATCAAAAATGAACATTTTAAGCCTGCTTTTGTAGAGGCTATCGAAAATACCAGAAAAGAGATTGATGCCATTGCACAAAATCCATCTGTTCCCACCTTTGAAAATACATTGGAAGCTTTGGATTTTTCAGGAAGACAACTTGATCGCATCTCCAGCATATTTTTCAATCTGAATTCAGCGGAAACCAATGAGGAAATTCAAAAAATTGCTCAGGAAGTTTCTCCTTTGTTATCAGAATTCAGCAATGATATTACTTTAAATGAAGAACTTTTTCAACGTGTAAAATCGGTTTATGATCAAAAGGATGGGTTAGATTTAACTACGGAACAAGGAACCTTGTTGGAAAAAAAATACAAAAGTTTTAGCCGAAATGGTGCCAATCTGATGGAGGACGAAAAAAAGCGCCTTCGTGAGATAGATGCCGAACTCTCCAAACTAAAACTACAATTTGGAGAAAATGTATTGGCCGAAACCAATAAATACGAATTGCTGTTGACCAACGAAGCAGATTTGGACGGATTACCAGATGGGGCAAAAGAAGCTGCAGCTCAATTGGCAAAATCCAAAGACAAAAAGGGGTGGTTAATCACATTAGACTATCCAAGCTACATCCCTTTTATGAAATATGCCGAAAACAGGGAATTGCGCAAACAGTTATCTCTTGCGTTTGGCAGTAAAGGATTTCATGGCGACAAGCTGGATAATCAACAAAATGTACTTGATATTGTAAGGTTGCGACATGAACGCGCCAATCTTTTAGGTTATAAAACCCATGCGCATTTTGTTTTGGAAGAGCGTATGGCTGAAACTCCAGAAAAAGTTCTCAGTTTTTTAAACGAATTATTAGAAAAAGCCAAACCAGCAGCAAAAAAAGAGTTTGCGGAGTTGGAAGCTTTTGCCAAGGATTTACATGGTATTGAGCAACTGGAAAAGTGGGACAGTGCCTACTATTCAGAGAAACTAAAGCAAAAACTTTTTAGTTTGGATGATGAAAAGCTCAAACCCTATTTTAAATTGGAAAATGTTATTGATGGGGTTTTTAAAGTTGCTGAAAAGTTGTTTGGCCTCACTTTTAAAGAGGTTTTTGATATTGAGAAGTATCACGAAGAAGTAAAAACCTTTGAGGTTTATAACAATTCCATGAACTTAGTTTCGCTTTTCTATGCTGATTTTCATCCCAGATCAGGTAAACGTGGTGGTGCATGGATGACTTCCTACAAACCTCAATATCAATTGGATGGAAAAAACAGTCGTCCACACATATCCAATGTATGTAACTTTACAAAGCCTACAGAAACAAAACCCTCTCTGTTAACATTTAACGAAGTAACCACACTTTTTCACGAGTTTGGACATGCGCTGCATGGAATGCTGGCCAATACGACCTACCCTGGACTTTCAGGCACCTCTGTGTATTGGGATTTTGTAGAATTACCAAGTCAGGTTTTGGAAAATTGGTGCTATGAAAAAGAAGCTTTGGAGCTTTTTGCATTGCACTATGAAACCGGAGAGTTGATTCCAATGGAATTGGTTCAAAAAATAAAAGAGTCTGCTACTTTTCAAGAAGGAATGGCAACATTACGCCAGTTGAGTTTTGGTATTTTAGATATGGCTTGGCATGGAAAAGACCCTTCAGAAATTAAAGGTGTAAAAGCCTTTGAAACCAAAGCCTTTGAAGGCACAGCTCTCTTCCCCGAGACTTCTGAGACTTGTATGAGCACAGCTTTCTCTCATATTTTCCAAGGCGGTTACTCATCAGGGTACTATAGTTATAAATGGGCAGAGGTTTTGGATGCCGATGCTTTTGCTTATTTCAAGGAAAATGGAATTTTCAATAAAGAAATCGCGGACAAGTTCAAAGAACATGTGCTTTCAAAAGGTGGCACAGAAAATCCCATGATACTTTACAAAAGGTTTAGGGGAGCAGAACCCAAAATTGAAGCTCTGTTGGAGCGTGCCGGTCTTCTTAACAAGTAACATTAGGATTGTGTATGATGCTTAAATTGGTATTTTGATGATTACTTTGGTGCCCTTAGCACTACCGTTTTCATCAATTTTATCTATCATTTTTATAGGCTCAGTTGTTATTTTCAAACTTTCTAGCCTTTGTTTAGTAACCTCTATACCTCGCGATTTTTTACCTTCTGTTCGGGAATATCCGGACTGCACACCTGATTTTCTCCCTACACCCGTATCATCCACCTCGCAAATAACAACATCATCTTTCTTCTTGAAATTAACCTCTAGCATTTTAACCCCCTCTTTTTTAGGAAGCAACCCATGAATAATGGCATTCTCAACAAAGGGTTGTAAAATCATAAAAGGAACTTCTATAGAATTTTCATCCAAATCATCATGGATATTTATGGAATAAGAGAATACATTATCAAAACGAAGGGACTCCAGTTCTAAATAATCTTTGAGCATTTTAATTTCATCGGCCAACACCACATTATCCTCAATAGAACTCTCTAAGATATTACGCGTTAATCTTCCAAATTTGGACAAATATTTTAATGCCGAAACACTATCATTATTGGTAATAAAGCTTTGTATGGAACTTAAAGAATTAAAAATGAAATGAGGGTTTATTTGCGCTCTTAAAGCTTTGGTTTTGCTTATGTATGCTTCTTCTTTTAATTTAAATCTTTCTAAAAGTTGACGTTGTACTTTGTAATTTAAACCAAATACAAAAATTATGATTTCAATTGAAGTTCCAATGATAATATAATAGAAGCTATCAAGATATAATCCATCTTCAGGTGAAGCAAAATACATACGTGCCAATGAAAAAACAAGAAGGGAAAGAGTTGCAAAAAACACAAAATAAGCTAAGGGGTTTTTGGCCGCAAAAACTAAATATAATAACAAAGGGATTGCAGAGAAGAAATAGATTAAATATGTATAGTATAAATATTCATGCACATGAACATTATTAAGACAAAAAACTAGGATTGCAACAATTACTGCAATATTGAATACAACAATGGACTTTAATATTAGATGAAAAATTGGATAGTAGCTTTTTGTTCGCAAGTATTTTATTAAATAAAAAGCATAGATAATATTAGCTATAAAAAGCGTGCATTGTGAAAACCAATACTCTACCGAATAGTTGTTGTTAAAAACGAATTGATAAACTCCTAGTTTATATCCGCAAACATAGATGAAAAGAATAATGGTATAAAGTGAGTAGTACAAGAACTCTAATTTCCTTAACATAAGGAAAAATGAAAGACTCCAGAACCAAGCTAAAAAACAGATTCCAGCAAAAATATAATAAGGCACCAAGCTTCGTATATCCTTTTGGGAAAAGTTGTTATGTGATGTTGATGAGAGGCTAAAATTCCAATTCTTTATGGATTCATTGAATGTCACTCTTTTGATTTTCAGATATAAGAATTCGCTTCCTCTCAATTTATCTACATCAATTTTTACTTCTGAATAATAGTTATCATAAGCTATTCTCTCACCGATGGAGGTTTGATCAAAAAGGCCAATATTTTTTTTAGTGACCGTTTTATTCAAAAAATATATTTCGCCATAATCAAAGGAGTTATGCTTTAGAAAAAGGTCTTTATCCTCAAAATACCCCAATTCCTTCAGATGTAACCGAATCCAGTATATTTCATCTACCTCGGTTTTTTCTTCAAAACTGCCGGGGCTTCTAAAATCCTTCGAATTTCCCAATACGTCCTCAATGACTAGAGTATCATCATTTGTGCTATAAACTGAAAAGTTTAGAGATTGTTCTTTTGCCTGTTCTGTATGCTGGGAACTAACCTCTATGCACAAGCAAAGAATGACAAGAAAGTTTAGGGTAAATTTGATAAATGGTAGTTTTGGCTCAAGCCTATTTCAGTTTAAAAGTATCATATATTGATGACATTTTCAAAACTAGTTCAGAACATGGGACATTGGATTTGCCTTGTTCACAAATAACGATATCAATTTTAGAGCTTGGTTACAATAGTTTCCTAAATCTTAAGATTAAGCTAAATTATGTTTTCATGAACTTTTCGTGATACTTTTTAAAGTCGTTTGTAATGGACAAAGCATGAAATCATTAACCAAAATCCATTACATTTGATACTTCTTGGAAAAAATATGGCGGCACACGAACTTCATCCTGAAACTTGGGTAGACCAATATGCAGATTACCTGTTCAATTATGCAGTGGCCCGCGTAAGTGATGCAGAAATTGCTAAGGACTTAGTACAGGAAACCTTTTTTGCAGGCCTTAATTCGGCAAAAAACTATAAAGGGGATGCCGCGGAACGCACATGGCTTATTGCCATCTTAAAACGAAAGGTCATAGACCACTATCGCAAAATCAACTCTAAAAAAGGTAAAGCTGAAGTTAGAATCAACTATAGCGCCAATACGGATTCTGAGGGAGATTGGCTGGAAGAACAAGTGGCAGACCCATTTAGTAAGGATGGCGACAACACCATCGAAAATGAGGAATTGGGGTTGGCCATACAGGAATGCATCTCAAAATTACCAAAAAAACAATCCTTGGTTTTCAACATGAAAACCATACAAGGAATGAGCACTGAGGATATTTGTAATGAATTGGGAATTAATCCGTCCAACCTGTGGGTTATGATCCATAGGGCTAGAACTGCCTTAATGGGGTGTTTAAATCAAAATTGGTTTTAACTATGAAGATTTCATGCGAGGAGGCCTCGACAATATGCAACAAATCGCAATACAAAGAAGCTGGCTTTTGGGAAATTATGAAGCTTAAGTTGCATATTCTTATGTGCAAGACATGTGCAAAATTCACAAAACAAAACACTGCGTTAACATCACTTTGTGAGCGTGCTGGTTTGAATACACTTTCTGAAAGTGACAAAGAGGCGATGAAAAAAGATTTGGAAAAACACCTTTAATACAAGTTTTTTAACGACCAATAAATTCCAAACCATAGTATTGGAATTCCTTCTACCCAAAAAGAAGCAAAATATTTCCGCGGCACCCTATCTCTTTGCAGGAATACAATAATCAACAAAACACTGACCAAAAGTCGCATCGAGATTTCCACCCCAATCAAATTATCTTTGAGAAAAGTGAGAAGAAAAAATACAACCATCAATATAACTCCTAACATCCTAGTCTTATAGATTCCAAAAATTTGTGGAAGAGTTTTTATTTCAGGGTCGTCCCATTGCAAATCCCTAATCTCAAAGGGTAAAATCAACGCAACGACCAAAATAAACCGCTGTAAGAATAGTATTTTCAAATCCCAACTGATATCGAGTTCATTATCGAGAACAGGCAGTAAAACTGTAAAGCCAACCCACACCAATGCAACTATATATATCTTAAATCCTCCTAAACTTCTTAAATTCTTGGTTTTAGGCAATAATGGAATAGCATATAGACATGAAATCAAACCCAACCCAAGCACGGCCACCCATATTTTTCTGTCTAAGTGAATTAAAAAATAAACGGCCAACCCAAAACAGAAGAAACTTAAAGCCTGTATATTCTTATGGTAAGCATTCATTACCACAAGGTATTTTTTTGCTTCAACCCCATATTTCACAAAATTATAGCATACAATGGTGCCAAAAAAAACAAAGCCAAAAAGTGATAAATTTAAAGGAATCTCTAGCACAAGAGAAGTAACACCTAACAACGATATTACTGCCAAGGCCACATGAATACTGGCATTCAGATAAAAATTAAATATAAACCTTAGTGTTCGCATGCCCTGAATTCACTTTCCTAAACCAAAAGGTTAATTTGTAGTTAACAACTTTGGTTCCCAACAATTCAAAATTGCCCATTTTCATCGAATTAATCCCTAATTTTGTGCACTTTATTGGACAAAATATGAATACAGATGTGTTTGCCTCACGGCATATTGGTATTACCGAAAGAGATTTCCAACGCATGTACGAAATCGTTGGAGTCGAAAACATGGAGCAATTAATCTATGAAACCATTCCTGATGATATTAGGTTAAAAGAACCTTTGCAATTGCCGAAAGGTATTAGCGAACATGAATTCCTTACCCATGTTCAACAATTATCCGAAAAAAACAAGGTTTTCAAAACCTATATTGGGTTAGGGTACCATGAAAGTTTAACCCCTTCAGTGATTAAAAGAAATATTCTGGAAAATCCAGGGTGGTATACCGCCTATACCCCATATCAAGCGGAAATAGCACAAGGTCGTTTGGAAGCATTATTGAACTTCCAAACCATGGTTTCGGATTTAACAGGAATGGAACTGGCCAACGCTTCCCTTTTGGATGAGAGTACAGCTGCGGCAGAAGCCATGGCTATGTTGTTCGATGTTCGTTCCAGACAGCAAAAGAAAGCTGAAACCCTCAAGTTTTTTGTTTCTGAAGAAATTCTTCCCCAAACTCTAAGTTTGCTTCAAACCCGTTCTATTCCCATTGGCGTAGAATTGGTAGTTGGAAACCACGAGGAATTTGACTTTTCCAATGATTTTTATGGAGCACTATTGCAATACCCTGGAAAACATGGACAGGTACATGATTATGCAGATTTTGTGCAAAAAGCAAAAGCAAATGATATTAAAGTAGCAGTTGCTGCTGATATTTTGAGCTTGGTATTGCTTACCGCTCCAGGAGAATGGGGTGTTGATGTGGTTGTGGGAACCACACAACGTTTTGGTATTCCATTAGGTTATGGCGGCCCCCATGCTGCATTTTTTGCCACAAAAGAAGAGTATAAAAGAAGTATTCCCGGCAGAATTATAGGCGTGACCAAAGATACCGATGGAAACCCTGCACTGCGAATGGCATTGCAAACCAGGGAACAACATATAAAAAGGGACAAGGCAACATCCAATATTTGTACCGCACAAGTTTTATTGGCGGTTATGGCAGGAATGTATGCCGTTTACCATGGACCAGATGGATTAAAGTATATTGCTAAAAAAGTTCATGACCATACCAACCTTTTAGCACAAAGCCTTAAGGCTTTTGGTTTTGAGCAATTGAACACCTCGTTTTTTGACACCATAAAAGTTCGTGCTAAGAACGTTGAAAAATTAAAAGAGGTTGCGGAAAGTAAAGCCATAAACCTGAATTATATAGATTCGGAAACAGTCTCTATAGCATTAAACGAAGCATTTACGAATAATGACCTTAAACTTTTGCTTTCCTGTTTTGCTGAATCTCAAAATATCCAAAAAGACATTTCCCTATCCCAAAATGTAGAGGAAGTAATTCCTATGAATCTTCAACGTCAAACTCCATTTTTAGAACATGACGTATTCAATTCTTACCACTCCGAAACCGAGTTGATGCGTTACATCAAAAAACTGGAACGAAAGGATTTGGCCTTGAACCATTCAATGATTTCATTGGGAAGTTGTACTATGAAACTGAATGCAGCTTCGGAAATGCTTCCGTTGAGCTGGGCCAATTGGGGAAATATCCACCCTTTTGTGCCGCTTGATCAAGCAGAAGGTTATCAGATAATGCTAAAAGAACTGGAATCACAGCTTAATGTCATCACTGGGTTTGCGGCTACTTCCTTACAACCCAATTCTGGTGCCCAAGGTGAATATGCCGGTCTAATGACAATTCGCGCTTATCACGAATCAAGAGGGGAAGGCCACCGAAACATCTGTATTATCCCTGCATCTGCACATGGTACCAATCCAGCTTCTGCGGTTATGGCGGGGATGAAAGTTGTAGTTACAAAAACCGATGAAAAAGGAAACATTGACGTAGCGGATTTAGAGGAAAAAGTGAAGTTGCATGCTGAAAATTTGGCTGCGCTCATGGTTACCTATCCATCTACACATGGGGTATTCGAATCCTCCATTGTTAAAGTAACCCAGCTAGTTCATGATCATGGTGGACAAGTTTACATGGATGGTGCCAATATGAATGCCCAAGTTGGATTGACCAACCCGGCAACCATAGGTGCCGATGTTTGCCACCTTAATTTGCATAAAACATTTGCCATTCCTCATGGTGGTGGTGGGCCCGGAGTGGGCCCTATTTGTGTTGCAGAGCAATTAAAACCATTTCTTCCGTCAAATCCAGTTATTGAAACGGGAGGGGAAAAAGCCATTACAGCCATATCAGCAGCTCCATGGGGAAGTGCTTTGGTCTGTCTAATTTCCTATGGGTATATTAAAATGTTAGGGACTGAAGGCCTTACCAACTCTACCAAAATAGCTATTTTGAACGCAAACTACATCAAGGATAAGCTTAAAGGCAAATTTGAGGTTCTGTATTCTGGCGAAAAAGGAAGGGCTGCCCATGAAATGATCATTGATTGTAGACCTTTCAAAGTAAATGGGGTTGAGGTAACAGACATTGCCAAACGTTTAATGGACTACGGATTTCATGCACCCACGGTGTCTTTCCCGGTAGCAGGGACCATTATGATTGAGCCAACGGAAAGTGAAAGCCTTGCAGAGCTGGATAAGTTTTGCGACGCATTGTCAGCTATTCGTGAAGAAATTGATGAAGCCAATGCAGAAAATCCCAATAACGTGCTAAAAAATGCACCCCATACCTTGGAAATGATTACAAATGATATTTGGGAGTATCCTTACAGTAGGCAAAAGGCAGCTTTTCCGTTACCCTATGTTTCTGAAAACAAGTTTTGGCCAACCATTAGAAGAACAGATGAAGCTTTTGGGGATCGTAATTTAATTTGCACATGCACCCCTATTGAAGCTTATGCAGAAGTATAGCAAAACATCATGATTACTGACAAAAAGCCTTGGCCAAAAACACAAGCCAAGGCTTTTTTTGTAATCAAACCCCAAAGAAAACACCTTGAATATCATATACTATATCACTCGTATAAAATATCTTACCCATAGTTAATTATCTTACTTAGACAAAACCTCAACATGAAAATTGGCATTACTGGAACCGGAAGTTACATTCCATCGATTATCACTAAAAACGAAGATTTTTTGGAACATGAGTTTCTAGAGACGGATGGATCATCTTTTGCTTATGACAATGCCGTCATCATTGAAAAATTCAAATCCATTACCGGGATTGCCGAAAGAAGATACGCGGAACCAAATCTAAAAACCTCCGATCTTGGATATCTGGCCTCTGAAAAGGCCATAAAAGATGCTAAAATTGACAAGGAAGAACTGGATTACATCATCTTTGCACATAATTTTGGTGATGTTGCGCATGGTAAAATCCAAGGAGACACACTACCTAGCTTAGCAACAAGGGTTAAACATTTGTTGAAGATAAAAAACCCAAAGTGTGTAGCCTATGATATGCTTTTTGGATGCCCCGGATGGATAGAAGGAGTTATCCAAGCCAATGCTTTTATTAAAAGTGGATTAGCAAAAAAATGCTTGGTAATTGGGGGAGAAACCCTTTCAAGAGTCATTGACCAACATGATCGGGATAGTATGATCTATTCTGATGGTGCAGGTGCAGCAATCGTTGAAGGAAATACAAATTCAGGGGAGATTTTGAGTCATACCTCCGTTACACATGCAAACGGAGAAGCTTATCATTTGTTTTTTGATAAAACCTACAAAACAGACGGATGTCCAAATACAAGGTACATAAAAATGAATGGGCGTAAAATATATGAGTTTGCATGTACCAATGTACCCCAAGCAATGGCATCCTGTTTAAATGAGAGCGGAGTTGACATAAGCGACGTAAAAAAAATACTCATCCATCAAGCCAATGAAAAAATGGATGAAGCCATCATCAAACGGTTCTATAGGATATACGGTAAAGATGTTCCAGAAGGTATTATGCCCATGAGTATTCATAAACTAGGAAATAGTTCCGTCGCAACCATTCCAACACTATTCGATTTGGTCAGAAAAAGGGAATTGGAAGATCACGAAATTAAAAAGGGAGATGTTGTTATCTTTGCAAGTGTTGGCGCAGGAATGAACATCAACGCCATTGTATACCGATATTAAATGTACGAGAACAACTTTCCCAATAAAAGATACAAGCATACCTTAGAATTTTTACAAAAGCATATCAATACTTCTGAATCCATTTTAGATTTGGGAGTGGAGAATCCTTTTTCAGAAATTATGAAATCTAATGGTTATCAAGTTAAAAATACTGGAGGTGAAGATTTAGATGTAGATTTTGAAACCATTTTAGAATCAAACGACACAGTAGTAACTGCTTTTGAAATTTTTGAACATTTGGTGGCCCCTTTTAATGTGTTGAAAGAAATAAAAGCAAACAAATTGGTGGCCAGTATCCCAATGCGTTTATGGTTTTCATCGGCATACAAAAGTAAAACTGATCTTTGGGACCGTCATTACCACGAATTTGAGGACTGGCAGTTTGATTGGCTCTTGGAAAAAGCTGGTTGGACCATTAAAGATTCTGCCAAATGGACAAATCCTACCAAAAAAATTGGTATAAGACCTTTGCTCCGCTTGTTCACCAATAGGTATTATATCGTTTACGCGGAACGCAAATAACTTTGGGATTTATGGTTTGTTTTTTGGAATTTTAAGCTATGCGAATTAGCATTATCATCCCTGCACATAACGAAGCGGATTTTCTAAAGGAATGTCTGGATTCTTTCGTTTCCCAAACCCATATTCCTAATGAAGTTATCATAGTAGATGACAACTCAAGTGATGCCACCTTTAAAATTGCCACGGATTACGCCAAAAATTTTGGTTGGATAAAAGTGGTTCAACGAAAATCAATAGACGAACATGTTCCTGGGAAAAAAGTGGTTGATACCTTTAATTTTGGATTGAAATATGCTTCTGACCATAACTTGATAGGCAAATTTGATGCGGACATCATTCTCCCGCCAAATTATTTTGAGAGCGTTCTAAACCATTTTCAATCTAACTGGAAACTGGGCATGTGTTCTGGATTACTTTATATCAAAAAAGGAGAGAACTGGGTTTATGAGCATATTGCGGATAAAAATCATATACGTGGCCCCATTAAACTATACCACAAGGCCTGTTTTGATAAAATTGGGGGCCTTCTTTCGGGTGTAGGTTGGGATACCGTTGATGTGTTGCTTGCAAAATATCACAATTTTGAAGCTTTAACCGATACATCTTTACAGGTTAAACACCTCCGTCCCACAGGTCACGGTTATAGTACTAAAAAATATCAATCTAAGGGTGAAGCTCTTTATAAAATGCGATACGGCATAATCCTTACCAAAATAGCCGCATTGAAAATGGCATGGCAAGCCAAAAGTCCAAGACTTTATATTCAAATTATCATTGGTTATCTCAAGGCATCAATTAATCAATGCCCTCGTTTTGTAACATCAAAAGAAGGCGCTTTTATCAGAAAATATAGATGGCAAGGGATTGCACAAAAACTTCAGTAAATATCATTAAGCTCAAAATAAAGTAACCTATGGCTCGAAAAAAAGTTTTACTCTCTCGAATTTTCCCAAAATTGGCAACCCAACTTTTAGAAAAAGCGGGTTTTGAAGTTAAATCATGGGATAAAGAACATCCTATGGCTTACGAAGAGCTGACCAAAGCCGCACAAGATTGTGACGCTCTTTTTTGCACGCTAACAGATAAGATTGACAAAGCTTTTTTAAATTCTTGTTCCCATTTAGATATCATTACCCAATTTGCTGTTGGTTATGACAACATTGATATTGAAGAAGCTACTAAACTAGAAATTCCTATTGGATATGCTCCAAATGCCATGAATGAAGCCACTGCAGATATTGCTTTTGGATTGATGATTGCCACAGCACGCAAAATGTTCTTTATGAACCAGAAAATAAAGAATGGTGAATGGGGATATTTTGACCCTGTTGGGCATTTAGGATTAGAGCTAAAAGGTAAAACTGTTGGAATTCTGGGATTGGGACGAATTGGCATGGCCATGGCCAAACGATGCAAGGGAGCTTATGATATGGAAATCATATATCACAACAGAAGTTCTAACCCAACGGCGGAAAAAGAGTTAGGGGCCAAACTGGTAGATTTTGATACGTTGATATCCACAAGTGATGTGATTTCTGTTCATTGTGCCCTTACTCCAGAAACCCATGGTATTTTTAATAAAACCGTTTTTGATAAGATGAAATCCACAGCTTTGCTTATCAATACAGCTAGGGGAGCTATCCACAATGAAGAAGATTTAATCAACGCTTTGAAAAGCAAGAATATTTGGGGAGCTGGTTTAGATGTGACGAATCCAGAACCTATGAAACCCAACAACCCGCTTCTTAGTATGGAAAATGTATGTGTACTCCCACATATCGGTTCGGCCACTATTAATGCTAGAGAAGAGATGGCTAGAATGGGGGCCACTAACATCATTGACTTTTACAAGGAAGGAAAAGTGCCATATATTGTTAATCCTGAGGTGCTTTAAAGCTTATATCTTCATTTTAAAGAACTTATTGTCCGCAAATGACCATTGGTTATTTGAAACCGGTCATTCATCAATTGCCGTTATGTGTTTTACAAAAGGAGTTTACTTTTATCATACAACTTAGGTGTATTTGATTTTAAGAGCTGTTTGGAGATCAAAACCATGAGCTAAATATGTTTTCAAAATCGCTCATCTCATTATTTAAGAAATGGCCATGACGTCAAAAAATACAAAGCGCTATATGGTACTGTCATTTACTTTTTTAACAATAGTGCTTTCCATTATATCCTTATTGGCAATATTGATTACAGTATATGGGAATTATTGGAATCCATTATCAAACAATTTTGCGGAAATTCTTTGGACCACGAAAGGGTTTATTATTACAACCATATTTTCTGCAATTGCATTAATTGGTTTCATTCAAACCAAAAAGTTTGGAATTGTCTTTGGCCTCACCACCATTTCTATCGTTATCCTTGGAATTTTATTAGCATTTATTTTTGGATTGAATGGACCTATCAACAACATTGTCTTATTGGTTTTTGTTGTTTTAGCTACCATTGCAATTTTCATGCTTTGGAATATTTTGCAAATGGACGAAACCCGAAGTTTAAAACTCAACGATTACCTGTTAATATGCTTTATGGTTTTTACAGGCCTTATATCGCTCCCCTCTTTCTTTTTTAATTAAATTTTACATTCTTGGCCTACAGGTATAAATACTCTAATGATTATTTTAAAACCTCACCTATTGGCCTACCTGTAGTTCCGTTTGGAAAAGCAACCCCTAACAATGTGGCAATGGTTGGCGCAATATCGGGAATTTCTGTCCTGTTAGCAGTGCTACCTTTTTTAATACCCGTTCCATAGAATAACAATGGTACATGGGTATCGTAGATCATAGGGGAACCATGAGTGGATCCAGTTCTTCTGTAGTTCGCAAATCCAGGTCGTTGAACTATCCATACATTCCCTGATCGTTTTTGATTGTACCCGTTCTGAAGCAAATATGGTATTCCAGAAGTGTACTCATTCCGCCAAAGTTGATGTGCAGTATATACTTCGTTGGCTCCTTCATAACTTAAAAGTTCAAATGCAATTTCCTCTTCCACATCGTTCAAATCCATATCCAAATTGGCAATTACCTTATGGTCCAAAAATATCTGCATGCCAGAAATGTGTTTTACCAAATCCGTAGTTCCATACTTGTATTTTATAAATTCCGTAAACTTGGCTTTCATTTCATCCAAATCCAAATATCCGGCCGGAATTTTTTGATCTTGTAAATAGGCCGGTACATTTACCGCTCCATGATCGGCAGTCAAAAACACAGTATATTGCCCAGCTCCCACTTTTTGATCAAGCGTGTTCAGAATGCGCTCCAAATCTCTATCTAAACGCAAATAAACATCTTGGATTTCTTTGGAGTTTACCCCAAACTTATGACCAATGTAATCTGCGCTGGAAAAGCTTATAGCTAAGAAATCTGTTATAGCATCTGCACCCAAACCTTCCTTATCAAGAGCTTCAAGAGCAAAGTCTGCAGTAATAGTATTACCATAAGGTGTATATTTCAAAATTTCAAAATCCTTGGTTTTACTAAGCAGGTTTGGGGTGCTATGCGGAAATGTAGGGGTGGTCTCGTCCTCAAATAATCCTTCATAGCTATTATTGTCCGGTCCACTTTCCAAATACAAATTGATATCCTTTAAAGTAGTCCAAGGCTTTTTATAGGCCTCCACCCTATCTGATGCATTAAAATCTACCACCCATTGAGGTAATTGCTGCATATAGTAAGTACTACTTATCCATTTGCCACTATCACCCCCTTCAAACCAATATGCCGCATTTGCAGTATGTCCGCCAGGCAATACTGCTCCACGATCCTTTAGAGCTACGGCGATTACCTTTCCTCTTTTTTGTGTATGCAATCGCAGTTGATCTGTAATAGTGGTTGTTACCAAACGGTGCGGAGACATTTTCCCAGCATCTGATAATGTTCCTACCGACTCATAACCATCATCCGAAGCACAATACACTTCCTTATCCTGTGTTTTATCATACCAATTGTTACCAATAATACCATGGGTAGAAGGTGTAGTCCCGGTATAAACAGATGCATGGCCCGGCCCTGTGCTGGTTGGCGCATAATTAAAGTGATGATTTTTACAATTAAACCCTTGGTTAACCAACCGCTTAAAACCACCTTCTCCATAATGGCCCCAAAAACGAGTTAAATAATCATACCTCATTTGATCCACAACAACACCCACAACCAATTTTGGTGATTGTGCAATTTGAACAGGTATGGGCTCCAGAGCATTCTTTCCTCTTCGTTGCGCCGTGGATAAGTTTAAGCAAAAAAATGATACTAATAATACAAGCAGGTTGATTCTTTTCATGAATTGTATTTTGTTAAATAGAGACAAAACTATTCAATTATCTTTTTTAAAATTTAAATTCAAGGTTAAATGCACGGCAATATTCTTATTTTTATGGCTGCAAGTCTATTTTTAGTGCATGAATTATCTTGAAGCGATTGGGAAGTACTTCATCATGGTTTGGGAAGTATTTAAAAAACCTACCAAATGGCCAATCATGAGATCCCTTATTTTAAAGGAAATCGATGAACTGATATACGGTTCAATGGGTATCATCATCTTTATTGCCTTTTTTATTGGAGGTGTTGTTACCATTCAGACTGCACTTAACCTCAATAATCCGTTTTTACCCAAAAGTCTTATTGGTTTCGCTACCAGACAATCGGTTATCTTAGAATTTGCCCCCACTTTCACCTCAATAATTATGGCAGGAAAAGTGGGTTCATATATTACATCCAGTATAGGTACTATGCGGGTTACCGAACAAATAGATGCCTTGGAGGTCATGGGCGTCAACTCATTGAATTATTTAGTATTCCCCAAAATAATTGCCATGTTCATGTACCCCTTTGCTGTTGCAATTGCCATGTTCGTGGGAGTTTTGGGCGGATGGATCGCCGCAGTTTTTGGAGGCTATGCCCCAAGTGGTGAATTTATTAAAGGTTTACAAATGGAATTTGAGTCGTTCCATGTCACTTATGCATTCATCAAGACCCTAATATTTGCTTTTGTTATTGCCACAGTACCTTCTTTTCATGGTTTTTTTATGAAAGGTGGAGCTCTAGAGGTAGGTAAAGCAAGTACCACCGCCTTTGTATGGACCAGTGTAGTTATCATCATTTTGAATTATATCCTTACACAATTAATTTTAGGCTGATGATTGAAGTTGAAAACATCCACAAATCATTTGGAGATGCCCATGTACTGAAAGGGATTAGCACTGTTTTTGAAGATGGGAAAACCAACTTGGTCATTGGGCAAAGTGGCTCTGGAAAAACCGTTTTCCTGAAGTGTTTATTAGGTCTTTTTGAGCCAGATGAAGGGCAAATTTGCTATAATGGGCAGTTTTATTCTGAACTTTCCACTAGTGAAAGGCGAGATTTACGCCAAGAAATGGGCATGGTTTTTCAAGGAAGTGCCCTTTTTGATTCTATGACTGTGGAAGGCAATGTAATGTTCCCTTTGGATATGTTCACTAATCAAACCAAAGCAGAAATGCAAGATCGGGTCGATTTTGTACTGGAACGTGTCAACCTTATAGATGCCCATAAAAAGTATCCTTCAGAAATCTCTGGGGGTATGCAAAAGCGTGTGGCCATTGCTCGTGCCATTGTTATGAATCCCAAGTATTTGTTTTGTGACGAGCCCAATTCGGGCCTTGACCCCAAAACAGCTATATTGATTGACAATCTAATCCAAGAAATCACCAAAGAATATAACATTACCACAATTATCAACACTCACGATATGAACTCGGTTATGGAGATTGGTGAAAAAATCATTTTTCTAAAAGATGGTTTTAAGGAATGGGAAGGCACAAATAAGGAAATCTTTAAAACGGACAATGAAGCGGTTACCAATTTTGTCTATTCTTCAGAGCTTTTCAAAAAGGTACGCCAAATGTATATTGAGGAACGGAACTAACTGCAATCACATTTCTATAATGTCTGAAAATCACTCAGCTTCTTTCATTACAATTGTACTATCCTGAAGTCTAACCTTGAGCCACGTCAACATTTTTTTGGCGTCGCTCTCCTTTTGATTTTTTTGAATTCCATTTTTCCATTTCACCTCAAAAACAGGAACAGTATCTTGCTTTTTAAAGTCGGTTTGGATTTGATAGGAAAAACCCAAGCCTTCAATATTTCCATAATTGGCTTTTGCTTCCGCACTAATATTGCTGAAAGGAATCTGTTTTCCTGCATTTTTGGTCAAGGTGGCCACTTCCTCTTCCAACAATCGTATTTGCTCATCCTTGTTCAACAATTCGGCTTTGTTTTTTTCATAAAGCTCACTTACATAATTGAACTTTTCTTCAGAATCATCCTTACCACCCTGTAAAATCTTAAACTGGGCATCCTTTAATCTGGAATATTCATTCTTCTGGACCCTCCAAGTATTGATGACATTTTCAGGAATCAATTCATCTCCCATACAAACTAATTCAATTAAAGGAGTTTCTCCCTTATTGAATTCCAATTTGGTTAAATTATCCACGTATCGCCCAGATTCATTAAACTGATAGACTTCAATAGTTTCTTTTAGGAATTCTTGTGCTTGCTTCTTAAAAAGTGATTCTTGAAAAACCTGATAAAAGGTAAATCCAGCAGGAATCATAACTAAAATTCCAGTAATGGACGCTACGCGAGCAATAAATCGTCTTCGTTGCGAATTGGCATACCGCACCATTGGAAATCGTAGAAACTTAATGACCAAAAAAGTGGCCAAGCCAATAAAAATGGTGTTGATAATGAAAAGATACATTGCTCCAGCGGCATACCAAGGTTTACCTATCGCTAAACCGAAACCAACCGTACACAACGGTGGCATAAGTGCCGTGGCAATGGCAACGCCAAAAATAACACTGGCAATAGTACCTTTTTTGGCTCTTGCAATAACCAAGGCCAAACCACCAAAAAATGCAATCAGCACATCTCGGATATCAGGTTTTGTCCTAGCTAAAAGTTCCGAAGATTCATCCCGCAGTGGAAATAGATAAAAGAATAAGAACGCCGTGAACACACTTAAAACCACCATGACAGTGAAATTCTTAAGAGATCTGCGTAGGGTATCAATATCGTTGATTGCCAAAGACATACCCATGCCCAAAATGGGGCCCATCAAAGGAGAAATTAACATGGCACCGATAACAACAGCAGTAGAGTTGGCGTTCAACCCAATGGAAGCAATAAAGATGGAACAAATTAAAATCCAGGATGTATGCCCCTTAAAGGGAATATCAACTATGATTGACTCCTTAGTTGCCGCGGCATCCGTGTTGGTCCTAATCTCCAAAAGCTCGGAAAGGAACTTCCGAATACTACCTAAAAGTCCTTTAAAATCTTTTTTTACTTCATCTCCGCTATCCTTACCGGGTGAGTTTTCCCCTTCCGTAAACAAATGCTCACTCATAATTACGCGTATTCATCGCCAAACCTTTCTTTTACTTGATTCAGCACTTCTTTAATATTCTGCTGTTTGGATTTGGGGTAAATCAGCAATACCTCCTCCTTATCTACAATAATATAATCCTTTAATCCGTCCACAACCACGATTTTCCCCTTCGGGGAACGAATCATATTTCCTTTGGCATCTTCCAATAACACCTTTCCGTTTACAACCGCATTTTCATCTTCATCTTTATTTAGCTTCTCATACAAAGCTCCCCAAGTTCCCAGGTCATTCCAATCAAAAGTGGCAGGCAACGTAAAAATGGCTTTGGACTTCTCCAAGATAGCATAATCTATAGAGATGTTATCAGCCTTAGGATAATTTTCCTGTATAAAAGCTTGTTCTTCCACCGTGTTATAACAAGAAACACCTCGCTCGAACAACTCATATTGTTTAGGCTGATAATTTTTGAATGCATTTACTATCGTGTTCACCCCCCACATAAAAATCCCCGCATTCCAAAGAAAATTACCCTGTGCCAAGAACTCCTTGGCCGTTTCATAATCGGGTTTCTCTCTAAACTGAGACACTTTTTTCAGGTTTTTGTCACTCCCTTTTTCAAATTCTATATACCCAAAACCCGTATTTGGAAAAGTTGGTTGAATCCCCAAAGTACACAACACTTCTTCCTTCCCACATTTATCAAAACAAGCTGTTACATTATCTTCAAAAGATTGTTCATCTTCTATCCAATGATCACTGGGTGCCACAATCATTACCGCATTGGGGTTCATCTTCTGAATTTTGAGTGAGGCATATAAAATGCAAGGGGCTGTATTGCGCATGGCAGGCTCCAAGACCACTTGCTCTTGTTTTACCTTTGGTAATTGCTCCAAGACCAAATCGTTGTAGCGTTCATTGGTCAGAATCAAGATATTTTCTGTTGGGATAAAACGGTTAAGGCGATCAAAAGTTTTTTGAATTAGGGTCTTCCCAGCTCCCAGCATATCATGAAACTGTTTTGGGTTTGATGATGTGCTGACAGGCCAAAAACGAGACCCTACACCTCCGGCCATTAGTATTGCGTAATAATTTTTGTTCATTTTCGCTTTTTCTTTTCCTTAAAAAGGTGGTTCTATTTGTGCATTCTTAATCAGCTCTACTTCGGCATTTGGTTGGAACAAATATAACCTGCCCGAAGCCAATTCTACACACTCATATCTTTTTACTCTTTTTTGTCCTTTCTTAAACAATTTACCATTATACAGTCGAAAGGTACTACCCATGGGTAGTTCATACACATAGCTATTTTTGCGCTCCTCTTCATCAAAAGCCTTTAGTGCAATAGACAAACGTGCATCTGTACTACTACTTGCCTTTGGATTTTTAAAATGATTTGCAATTACGGGCAATAGTTGGGACGGAAATACTTCTGGTCGTATAAAGGGTACCATTAAATGTTGAAAGGTTCGCTTCCATTCCAAGCCATGGGGCTTGATTCTGCGTCCGTATTTTTCAAAAGCCACCAAATGGGCAATCTCATGAATCAGTGTTATTAAAAACCGGTATTTATTTAGTGATGCATTGACTGTAATTTGGTGCAGACCATTCGCAAGCCTTCTATAATCACCATGCCTAGTTACCCTATGGTTTACAATCTTCAAATGCACAGCATGGGTTTTGACAAGCTCAAAACAAGGTTCAACTGCGCGTTCGGGCAAATATTTTTGTAAAGTATCACTCACTCTAACAAAGTTATAAGTTGATTTCTTTTGAGCAGAAAAATCCAAAGTTATTTTATCTAAATTTATCTAATTGAGTAAAATACCTGAATGATGTTACAAATTGACAACGCCAAAATTCTAAAAGGGACCAAATTCTGGATACTTCCGTTAATCATTGTAATTGGAATGTTTGCATGCAAACAACCTACTCCAAAGTCCATTTTTCAAAAACCAAATATCATCTTAATTATGACAGATGACCAAGGATGGTATGATGTTGGTTTTAATGGGAACAGTAAAATAAAAACTCCTTGTTTAGATTCGCTTGCCGCAAATGGTATTATTCTCGATAGATTTTATTCAGCATCTGCTGTTTGCTCTCCCACAAGAGCCAGTTTAATTACCGGAAGAAACTCTTTGAGAATGGATATTCCATATGCCAATACCGGACATTTAAAAGAAGAGGAAATTACCATTCCGGAAATCCTGCAGAAAGAAGGGTATGTAACCGGTCATTTTGGTAAATGGCATTTAGGAACGCTAACAAAACAGGTTCCAGATGCAAATAGAGGTGGAAAGGCAGAATTCACTGATGACTATAGCATTCCCTCTGAGCATGGTTATGATGAATATTTCAGCACAGAATCCAAAGTGCCAACGTATGACCCCATGATTCTTCCTTCTGTTTTTGAAGAAGGAGAAAGCAAAAGGTATGGATGGAGGTCAATAGAAAATCAAGAATCGACAAAAGCATATGGTACTGCATACTGGAATGGAGAAAATCAAAAAGTGTCTAAAAACTTAAAAGGAGATGATTCCCGTATTATTATGGACCGTGTAATTCCTTTTATTGATGATTCCTATAAAGCCAACAAACCATTTTTTACAACAATATGGTTCCATACTCCACATTTACCAGTAGTAAGTGACAGTATTCACCGAGGCCATTACAGTAACTTGGATTTACCAGAGCAGATTTATTATGGAACTCTAACCGCAATGGATGAGCAAATTGGTAGACTGTGGAAAAAGTTAAAAGAAAATGAATTGGATAAAAATACCATCATTTTCTTTTGTAGCGATAATGGTCCAGAGTTTAAGACACCTGGTAGCGCAGGTGTTTTTAGAGGACAAAAAAGAAGCTTGTATGAAGGAGGAGTGAGGGTTCCTGCTTTCGTGGTATGGAAAGATCATTTAAAAGGAGGTATGCGGAAGGATTTTCCAGCTGTCACTAGTGATTACATGCCTACCATACTTGATATCTTAGACATAGAATATCCTGACAATAGGCCTATTGACGGCACTAGCATACTTGACGCTCTTGTAGATAATGAAACTGAAAGAGAAAAACCAATTGGCTTTATTTGTGAACCACACATTTCATGGGTAACACAGCAATATAAATTGATAGGGGATTTGGAAAATGGGAATTATGAACTGTATGATATATTGAATGATAAATCAGAAAAGAAAAATATTGCCGAACAAAATCAAGAACTGACAAATCAACTTATTCAAGATTTGTCCAACTGGAAGGCATCGGTAGAAAACAGTAACAAGGGCATTGATTACAATTAGTATTCAGACAACGTTTCTGAAAAATCACAAGTAGGCTTTTGTGTTTTTTTAGTGGGAATCGCGTAAAATGTGGCATTTTTCTTAATTACGATCTGTAATCGCCGTGTCATATCTTCGACTATACGGCTTGAATTGCACAATGTTTTTAAACTGGATTTTGTCAAATGATATTTGTTCTTCTTTTTATTGCCGCTGGATTTCTTGCTTATAGTAATGGTGCCAATGATAATTTTAAGGGTGTTGCCACCTTATTTGGCAGCGGAACCACCAATTACAAAAAAGCTATCAATTGGGCCACAATAACCACTTTTTCGGGTTCAGTTGCTGCAATCTTTTTAGCAAGTACCTTGGTAAAGAACTTTTCAGGAAAGGGTCTTGTGCCAGACACTCTAATTCAATCCCCAGAGTTTGCCATTTCAATAGCCCTTGGAGCCGCACTTACCGTTTTTATGGCCACAAAAATAGGAATGCCCATCTCTACCACCCATAGTTTGGTGGGAGCATTATTCGGGAGTGGTGTCGTAGCCGTAGGAAGTGCTTTTAATTTTGCCAAACTGGGCAATACTTTTTTAATGCCCTTAATCGTGAGTCCTCTGATGGCTGCAATAGTGAGTTTGATTGTATACATCATTTTTAAACGTTTACGGATTGCCATGGGTGTAACTAAGGAAACAAGTGCCTATATCGGGGAAGAAAAAGTTATGATAGCAAAGCCATTACATACTGAAAGTTATGACGCTGCCGTGGAAACCAAACAAAAAACATTACTAATAAGTAAAGAACAGGAGTTTGCAAATAGATACGAAGGAAATTTTGTAGGTATAAATGCTCAAAAAGTATTGGATACCGCTCATTATTTAAGTGCCGGAGTTGTGAGCTTTGCTCGAGGGCTTAACGATACTCCAAAAATTGTAGGTTTACTTATTGTAATCAATTCCTTAGACATTAAATGGGGAATGATTGCAGTAGCTATAGCCATGGCAGTTGGTGGATTACTAAATGCAAAGAAAGTAGGAGAAATGATGAGCAAAAAAATTACTCCAATGAACAGTGGCCAAGGGTTTACCGCAAATTTGGTCACGGGAATTTTGGTTACCACAGCCAGTGTTCACGGACTACCTGTTTCTACCACACATGTTAGCGTTGGTTCTATTTTTGGAATTGGGACCGTTACCAAAAAAGCCAATATTAAGGTGGTTAGTAACATTCTCTTATCTTGGCTTTTGACTTTGCCTATAGCAGCTTTATACAGTGCAACTGTTTATTGGTTACTTCTTACTTTCAAATAGAAACACTAAAACAATATTTCCAAAATTGAAAAAAATGCTGAATTAAGGAGTGCTATTACTCACTTGTAACATTTTTCCATTGTAAAGTTTGTTTCCGGTAAGAGCAAAGTCCTTAACATATGTAGCCATTTGCAAGGCGGTAACCGGTGCCTGATAACCCGGAAATGCTTCTTCCAACATTTCTGTTTGTACTGCACCTAGTGCCAAAACATTAAAACTAGGACCTGTTTCCTTAAATTCTTCAGCCCAAAGTTCGGTCAAGGTAATTACAGCTCCCTTACTGGAACTATACGCAGAGAGTCCCGGAAATTTTGCGCTGCCCTGCACCCCGCCCATGGAACTAATGGTAACTACATGTCCATTCTTACCCATTTTGGGAAGCACGGTACGAGTCATTTCGGCCACGCCAAACACATTTACTTTGTAAACTGATTCAAATTCTTTTGGGGACGTTTCCAAAAAAGGTTTGTTCAGCAAACTCCCTGCATTGTTAATCAGTACGTCCACCTTGTCCCATTGTTGGAGAAAGTCAGTTAGCTTTTGAAAATCGGCAGGATTGGATATATCAAAAGGTATTACATGCACGTTGGAGAAGTTTAAATCAGCTGTGGGTTTTTCATTTCTGGACAGCGCCAAAACTTGGTGTCCTTCCTTAGCAAAAAGCTGAACCAATTCAAAACCGATGCCTCTACTTGTTCCTGTTATGATGATGTTTGCCATATAAAAACCTCTCGACTGCGCTAGAGGTGACATTTAATTAATTCTACTGTCATTCCTATGAAAATGGGAATCCAAAACACCCTTCAAAAGGCAATTATTTTGAATTTATCTTTACTTCTTGTGTTGGTGCATTAGCAATTCCTTCCAAAACGGGCAGTAATTTATTCACCAAAGTAGCCATATGGTCAAAATCCATTAAGTCTATTTCGTCACCCACTTTGTGGTAGTGATTAAAATTGGTGAAATCAAACGTGCAATAGGTATGCGATGGCACCCCAAATTCTTTATGGAACGGATAGTTATCGGAACGTTGGAAGAGGTTGTATTCCTTTGCCGTAGGTAAAAATCCAACCAAATTCTCCTTGGCATAGTTATTACAAATAGCTGCTAAATTAGAATTATCATAACCTGTGATGTATACAAAGTATTCCTTCCCTTGTAACGGAACCCCTGTCATTTCAAAATTGAGCATCGAGTACAGGTTCAAATTTTGTTCTTTTAGCTTTTTAGCTAAATGCTCAGACCCCAACAAACCCTTTTCCTCTGCGCTGAAGAGCGCAAAAATCAAACTTCGTTTGTTATTCTTTTTGGTTCCAAAATAACGTGCCAACTCCATCACAGTAGTAGTTCCAGAAGCATTATCATTGGCACCATTGGCAATATAATCTCCATCTTCAGGTGCAATGGTGCCAATATGATCATAATGTGCTCCAATTAGAATGTACTCGTTCTTTAGGGTTAGATCATTGCCCTCCACAACACCTACAACATTATAAGCTGTCTCTTTAAAGTTGGTAAGGGTATCACGATAGGAATCAAAATAGGGTTTAACTTGATAACTTTTAAAATAATTTTCAATGTATGTAGCGGCCATTTCTATGCCTTCGCTACCTGAATCACGCCCTTTAAGATCGTCAGAAGCAAGATATTTCATTATATCACCTACGCGTTCGGCATTGGTAAATGCCTTTTCTGTTGAAGCAACCGTCTTAACTTCGGATGAGGCTGCAACCACACTTCCCTTTACACCTTCAGGACCTGATGCCGAGGTTGTTTTTGTTTCCACCAGTTGCGTGGAACCACAGCTTATGGCAAGTAGGGTTCCAAAAACATAGAAAAGTTTTTTCATTGTATTCGTTTTTTGATTTTTTTTAAAGATAAAAAAAGCATCCTAAAAGGATGCTTAAAATTATATTGGTTTTAGGCCAGGTTAGAACCTATAATTAAGCCAACATGGTAACCGGATTCTCTAGATACGCCCTCAATGTTTGCAAGAATTGGGCTCCAACAGCGCCATCAACAGTTCTATGATCACAAGCCAATGTCACCTTCATAGTATTCCCTACAACTATCTCTCCATTTTTTACCACTGGTTTCTCTACAATTGCACCAACGGACAAAATAGCTGAATTTGGTTTATTGATGATAGAAGTGAATTCTAAAATTCCGAACATTCCCAAATTGGAAACGGTAAAGGTACTTCCTTCCATTTCATCTGGTTTTATCTTTTTGGTACGTGCTCTACCAGCCAAATCCTTAACGGAAGTACCAAGCTGAGTCAAACTCAATTGATCTGCAAACTTAATTACGGGAACTACCAATCCTTCATCAACCGCCACAGCTACTCCCATATGTATATGGTGCTTGTAAATAGTGGCCTCATCAGTCCAAGTGGTATTCACTTGAGGATGTTTCTTCAACGCCATAGCACTGGCTTTTAATACCATATCATTAAAAGATACTTTGGTATCTGGTAAATTATTGATTTGCGTACGGGATGCTTTGGCATTATCCATATCCACTTCAATGGTCAAATAGAAATGTGGAGCACTAAACTTAGATGCGCCCAAATGTTTGGTAATTGCTTTTCGCATAGAAGAGTTCTTCACTTCTTCCATACCTTCTTCCCCAACAGGTAGACTTATTGGAGCAGCTGCAACAGGAACAGTAGCTTCCACTGTAGCAGAAACCGCTGGTAATGAAGAAGTTGCTTGAGATGGCTGGAAGTTTTCCACATCTCTTTTTACAATCCTGCCATGATCGCCAGAACCTTTTATATCTGCTAAATTGATTCCTTTTTCTCTAGCTATCTTCTTGGCCAATGGTGAAGCCAAAACACGTTGTCCGTTTTGAGAAGCCTGCACTTCTGAAGCTGCTTCTTGGGCTTTTGGTGCTTCTGCCACGGCTTCTGGTTGTGGAGCACTTTCGGCTACACTTGCTCCCGCAGGTGCATTCAACACTACACTAACATCCGTACCAGCTGGTCCAATAACAGCCAAAACATCATCCACTGGTGCGGATTCTCCTTCTTGTATTCCAATATGTAGAAGTGTACCTGAGTAGAAGGATTCGAACTCCATGGTAGCTTTGTCAGTTTCAATCTCGGCCAGAATATCTCCTTCTTCTACCTCATCCCCTACTTTTTTCAACCAAGAGGCAACAGTTCCTTCTTCCATGGTATCACTCAATCGTGGCATTTTAATAACCTCAACTCCTTCCGGAACCGCAGCACTTACCGCAACAGGAGCAGCTGGTGTTTCAGAAACACTTTCTGTTTCAACTGAAGATTCAGCAGATGTCTGTGCACCCCCTCCATTCAACAATGCAGCAATATTTTCACCCTCTTCTCCAATAATGGCCAAAAGCGAATCAACCGGAGCACCATCTCCTTCTTCAATACCAATATGAAGTAATGTACCTTCATGAAAGGACTCAAATTCCATGGTGGCCTTGTCGGTCTCGATTTCAGCCAGAATATCACCTTCCTCTACTTTGTCTCCTACTTTTTTGAGCCATTTTGCCACGGTTCCTTCTTCCATGGTATCGCTCAACCTAGGCATGTTGATTACTTCTGCCATCTACTTATAATTTATGTTGTAAAAATGGATAATCTTCTTGTTCGTATACGGTGTCATACATTTGTTCCAACGGTGGGAAATCTGATTCTTCTGCGAATTTTTCACACTCAGAGACTAAACTCTTAACGTTTTTGTCAATTTCCTTTATTTGGTCCTCAGTAGCCCATCCTTTTTCAAAGATGATATCCTTAACCTGAGTAATTGGATCTATTTTTTTGTATTCCTCTACTTCTTCCTTGGTTCTATAATGCTGTGCATCAGACATGGAATGTCCTCTGTAACGGTAAGTTTTCATTTCTAAGAAAGTTGGACCACCACCCGTACGAGCTCGCTCTATGGCTTTATCCACTTCTTTGGCAACAGTTGCGGGATCCATTCCATCCACATCGGTACACGGCATTTCGTAACCTAATCCCAACTTCCATATTTCTGTGGTATACGCAGTACGGGCAACTGACGTTCCCATAGCATAACCGTTGTTCTCACAGATAAATACCACAGGTAATTGCCAAAGCATGGCTAAATTGAACGCTTCATGCAAAGATCCTTGACGTACGGCACCATCACCCATGTAACACAAGGTCACTGAATCTCTTTTAAAATATTTATCGGCAAAGGCCAATCCCGCACCTAAAGGAATCTGTCCGCCAACAATGCCATGTCCGCCATAAAAGCGATGTTCTTTGGAAAAGATATGCATAGAGCCTCCATTTCCTTTAGATGTACCTGTTACCTTTCCAAAAAGTTCCGCCATCACTTTTCTAGGGTCCACACCCATACCTATAGGCTGTACGTGGTTACGATATGCAGTTATCATCCTATCCTTGGTCAAGTCCATAGCGTGCAGTGATCCTGCCAACACAGCCTCTTGACCATTATATAGGTGAAGAAAACCTCTAACTTTTTGCTGAATATATACTGCGGCCAGTTTGTCCTCGAACTTTCTCCAGAACAACATGTCCTCATACCATTTTAGATAGACTTCTTTGGTGATTTTTTTCATCAACAGTTGTATTATATGAAATTCCCCTCCATTGAGGAAAGGCAAAAATACATATATATCTGTTTTGTAAAAAGATTTGGTTTAAGAATCGCTCAAAAATGAGCTACTAAAAGCCAAAGGTAGAATGTGGGCCATTGAATCACATTTGTAGATAGGTCCGACTTCACCACGAAGCAAGATGGAAATTGGAGATTTTTGTTTTTGCTCATACTCTATTATTGACTGCCTACAATTACCACATGGACCTGCTGGCTTGTCCACAACATAATCTTTGGAGGTTGCACTAATAGCGATGGTTTTTATTGTAACTCCGGGGTATATTGCGCCAGCTTGAAAGACAGCCACACGCTCTGCACAAAGCCCAGATGGGTATGATGAGTTTTCTTGGTTATTACCAATTACCACTTCTCCATTCTCTAACAAAACCGCTGCACCTACTTTAAAATTGGAATAGGGTGAATAGGCATTCTCCCTTGCTTTTTCAGCATCTGTTAACAATTTTTGCTCCGTTTGTGATAGCTCTTCAATATTATTGAATATGGTAAGCTCAAAACCAATCTGTTTTTTCTCCATAATTTGTATTGGGTCTTGACCAAAAATAAGAAAACCTGCCAATCGACAGGTTTTCTTATAATTTATATTTCTTATCCTTTAGTCGTTGACAAACTCCTCTCCAAAATTAAAGGTAAGAGAAAAACGCAATGTATTTTCCAATGGGTTTCTCACTTGTGATGTAGAGAACAAATAAGAAAGGTCTATTTGTGCCGTTTTAAATTTGAATCCAGCACCTAAGGTAAAGAACTGTCTTGATCCTTTTTCCTCATTCTCATTAAAATACCCTGCACGTAGCATGAAAGATTCCATATATTTATATTCAGCGCCGAGAGCCATTGTAACTTCCTTCAATTCTTCTCCAAACCCATCAGGAGCATCCCCTAAAGATTCAAAGGCGCCGCTAAAGAACCCAATTTGCTGATATTCATCATTGTCTTCTGCTGTAATTAGACCATCTCCTGTAAAATCTCTTGGAGTAGGAACCAATAATTTATTGAATTCGGTATGAAGGCCCAAAACATTGTCCTGATCAAAGATGAAGTCAAAACCAGCACCAAACTTTAGATTAGTTGGCAAAAAATTCTCCTGACCACCCGCATCATACTGGATTTTACCTCCCAAATTGGAAATATTGAATCCCGCTCTCCAGCGACCATCAAAACTGTTATATGCAATTTCCCTAGAACGGAAAAAACCAGCTATATCAACTGCAAAGGCATTAGCTGCCTGCGAATCTTGTCCACTTTCTTGAAATCTAAGGTTCGAGCTAATAAATCTACCCCCCACTGCCATAGAAAAGGTCTGGCTTAATTTTAGGGAATAGGAGCCATCAATTGAAAACTCATTTGGTTTCACCAATGTAGGGTCTAATTGATCAAATGTTTGGCGAAGCTCTATTTCTCCAAGACCAAAATATCTTAGACTAAATGCAAATGCGCTTCGATCATTAAGCTTGTTATAGTAATTTGCGTTCAAAAGGGAAACATCATTTACAATGCTTTCCAGATAAGGCGTGTAACTTACCCCAACTCCTGTTTTTTGGTTTGCGAAAGCGAATTTTGCCGGATTCCATTGTTGCGAATAAGCATCAAAGGAAGTTGCCACCCCCATATCTCCCATACCAGATGCTCGAGCATCCGCAGCAATGGTTAAAAATGGAACGGCTGTTGTAATTACTCTTTCTTGTTGTGCGCTTATCTTTGGGGCCATGATAAACAACACTACCAATACTAGTAACTTTTTCATTTTAAGCGTTTAGCGTTTAGTAAAAATAACGTCCATAGCGTAAATAAATTTAGACGTATTACATGTAAACGAACTTTTCCATAAATTCTTGTAGTTAAAGTCCACTTTTTTAAACAAATTCCTATAAAATGAACCTATTCAAACATTTTGAGCTTTCATTAATAGTTCTAAAATCGTTAAAACACCTATCCATCATACTATTTTCCAACCATTCACGTTTAAAATGTAGTTCGGTGCCTGTAGAATAGTTTCCATAATTATTTACAAGCACAAAATATTATGGCAGAAACATCGTTTTAATGCCATCAAAGGATTTAAAAAATCAAATCAAGTTAAAGTAATTCAGGGTTAAAACCCTATGTTTTAAAGTACTCAAGCCCAAATTATGAAAAAACACTTTATCAAAGTTGTACTTTCTTGCGCTATTATAGTAGGAAGTTTTTCAAGCTGTAAAAATTCCTCATCCTCTTCCAAAAACGTCTCTAGAGCCACGGGATGGAAAATAAATGCGAAAGAGGGTGGATTTCAATACAATTCTGACTTTAAAGAGCAGGAAACCCCACCTGGGACTGTTTTCGTTGAGGGTGGTACGTTTACCAAGGGTAAGGTCCAGGATGATATTATGCACGATTGGAATAATACGCCAACGCAACAACATGTGCAGTCTTTCTATATGGATGAAACCGAGGTAACCAATGTTATGTACTTGGAATACCTTGATTATTTGAAGGCTGTTTATCCTCCGGAAAATCCAAATTATAGAAACATTTACAATGGTGCCTTACCTGATACATTGGTATGGAGAAATAGATTGGGCTTTAACGAGACCATGACCAATAACTACTTAAGACACCCTGCCTATGCAGAATATCCTGTGGTAGGGGTAAATTGGGTACAAGCATCACAATATGCTGAATGGAGAACCGACAGGGTCAACGAGGTCATGTTGGAAAGAGAAGGATATATTGCCCAAGACGCCAAATACAAAGTATTGAACGGTGAAATGAGCGGAACTTTTAGCACAGAAGCATATTTGAACAATCCAGAATCGGTTTATGGTGGAGAAATAGATTCATTACAAGGCAAGAAAAAACGTGATTCAATAAGCACATTTGCCAAAAGAAGTAGTGGCGTAATCATGCCAGAATACCGACTCCCAACAGAAACTGAGTGGGAATATGCGGCACAGGCGCTTATTGGGTCTAGAGAATACAACAATTATAGAGGTAGAAAGAAATATCCATGGGAGGGTGACTATACCCGAAATGGACAACGTGTAGGTCGAGGTGACCAATTGGCTAACTTTAAACAAGCTAAAGGTGACTATGGTGGAATTGCTGGATGGTCTGATGACGGAGCCGATATTACCGCCGAGGTGAAATCATACAAACCCAACGACTTTGGTCTTTATGACATGGCCGGTAACGTTTCTGAGTGGGTTGCCGATGTTTATCGCCCAATTGTTGATGATGAAATAAGTGATTTTAACTATTACCGTGGAAATATTTTCTTAAAAAAAGCCATTGATGAAGATGGAAAAGTAAAGGTATTGCGTGATGAAATCAAGTATGATACACTTCCTAATGGTAAAATTGTTGCCATTAACCTTCCTGGAGAGATTGAAATGGTACCGGTTACAGAAGAAGAAACCTATTTAAGAACCAATTTTGACTCAAGTGATAATCGTGGTTATCGTGATGGGGACGCAGGTTCTTCAAGGTTCTTTGAAAGGTTCAGTGATGAAGCCGATAACAGAAAAATGTATGATTCTCCAAAACATAAAGTGGAAAGAGATTCAACCGGTAAACTGCTTCGTCAATACGATACCTCTAACTATAGAACTTCTTTGATTAATGATGAAGTTCGTGTGTACAAAGGAGGTTCATGGAGAGATAGAGCCTTTTGGTTAGATCCTGCGCAACGTAGGTATCAGCCCCAATATATGGCTACTGACGATATAGGTTTTAGATGTGCAATGTCTAGAGTTGGATCAAAATCCAAATCCAAGAACAAAACTGTGCGCCACAAAAAAGCCAAATAGAAAACATCAACATAATTTCATAAAAGCCCTGACCAAAAATCAGGGCTTTTTTTTATCTTCGATTTATGACATTGGAAGAACTTCACCAGCTTTTTTTAGCACACCCAACTATTTGTACAGATACTCGAAAAATTACCAAAAATTGCATATTCTTTGCTCTTAAGGGCCAAAACTTCAATGGAAATGCTTTTGCCGAAGAAGCCCTAAAAAAAGGGGCCGCCTATGCCATAATTGACGAGGAGGAACATAAGACATCTGTTAATTGCCTTGTTTTTGATAATGTATTGGAAACCCTACAACAGTTGGCCTCTTTACATAGAAACAAAAACAAAGTAAAGGTCATCGCTTTAACCGGCAGTAATGGAAAAACAACAACCAAGGAACTCATTAACAAAGTTCTTTCCAAAAAATACAATACCATTGCCACCATAGGAAACCTCAATAATCATATTGGTGTTCCCCTCACTCTTTTGTCCATTAATGAAAATACAGAAATAGCTATCGTGGAAATGGGTGCCAACCACAAACAAGAAATTTCCTTCTTAAGTAAGATTGCGCAACCAGATTTTGGCTATATCACCAATTTTGGAAAAGCCCATTTAGAGGGCTTTGGAGGGATTGAGGGTGTCATTGAAGGCAAAAGTGAACTGTACGACCATCTCATTTCTAATGACAAACATGTTTTCATGAATGGGGATGATGATGTTCAACAAGAAAAGTTGAAATCATACATAAAAAAAATAGGGTTTAGTACCAAAGACCATCAATATTACAACATCTCCTTTATTGAAGCCAATCCTTTTGTGGTTCTTGAAGTTGAGGGACATCAAATAAAAACCCAACTGATCGGCAAATACAATTTCCCTAATTGTTGCGCGGCAGTGCTTATGGGCAAATACTTCAATGTTCCGTTAAGTGATATTAAAACTGCCCTTGAATCTTATGTTCCACAGAACAATCGATCACAAATCATTGATAAAAACGGATTCCAAATTATTTTGGATGCCTATAATGCTAATCCATCTAGCACTAAAGCTGCTTTAGAGAACTTTAAAAATATGACTGCCCAAGAGAAAACCCTTATCCTTGGAGATATGTTTGAACTTGGGAAAGATGCAGCCAAAGAACATCAAGCAATAGCAGATTTAGCTAAAAAATTGGGGTTTACCAATGTCTTTCTTGTTGGAGAAATTTTTTTTCAGGTACAAACTCCCTTTAAAAAGCTCAAGTCTTTTAACGACCTAAGGAGCGAACTTGAGCATAGCCCATTAAAAAAAGGCACCTTTCTAATAAAAGGATCTAGGGGCATGGCACTGGAACGAACATTGGATTTTCTAAAAGTCTAAATTCCAAAACAAAATATAGATAGAGTTTTTAATTTCAACATTTCGCCTTTATTGTTTCAAAACAGTGTGATTGCTGAGCTCTTTTCGGGTTGTTTTGTCACAATTATATATCTGATTTTGATGCAATGGAATTATAAGGGTAAATTAGGGCTATCCATATAACCGATACCATGAAACCCATCATCAAAAATGTTTTGCTAACACTACTTATAGCTTTTACTGCCTGCAAAACCGAAAAAAAAGAAAAGGAAGCCTCCCAAGTAAAATCTCGGACCAAACCAAATATTGTCATCATCTATGCGGATGATCTAGGGTATGGCGAGCTTGGAGCCTATGGTGCAACCGAGTTAAAAACACCCAATCTTGATAAATTGGCAAATGGCGGGATTCGATTTACCAATGGGTATGCCTCATCAGCAACCTGCACTCCTAGCAGATATGCCCTTTTAACCGGCGTATATCCATGGAGAAACAAAAGCGCTAAAATTTTACCTGGAACTGCTCCTTTGATTATTGATACTGCCCAAATAACCATTCCCAAAATGTTGAAACAACAAGGTTATACCACAGGAATTGTTGGCAAGTGGCATTTGGGACTAGGGACAGGTGATGTAAATTGGAACCAAAGAGTAAGTCCAGGGCCCAATGAGATAGGCTTTGACCACAGTTATATTATGGCAGCTACACAGGATAGGGTTCCTACAGTATATATTGAAAATGGAGATGTGGTAAACCTGGACCCCAATGATCCCATTCAAATAGATTATCAAAAAAACTTTCCAGGAGAACCAACAGGCAAGAACAACCCTGAAATGCTAAAAATGAAATGGCATCACGGACACCATAACAGTATTGTCAACGGAATTCCCCGTATTGGCTTCATGAAAGGTGGTGAAGCTGCTAAGTGGGTCGATGAAGATATGGCCGATGATTTTCTTAAAGAAGCGCAGCGTTATGTAAAAAACAACAAGAACAGTCCATTTTTTCTTTATTACGCCTTACAGCAACCCCATGTGCCAAGAACACCGCATTCCCGCTTTGTAGGGTCAAGTGGTATGGGGCCAAGAGGAGATGTTATTGTTGAGGCCGATTGGTGTATAGGCGAGTTTATTAGAACATTGGAAAGCGAAGGTTTATTGGAAAACACCTTGATTATCTTTTCAAGTGATAATGGCCCTGTGGTCAACGATGGGTATTATGACGATTCCGTAGAAAAACTGGGCGACCATAAGCCTGCAGGAGCGCTGAGAGGAGGCAAATACAGTTTGTTCGAAGCGGGGACCCGAGTTCCGTTCATCACCTATTGGAAGGGAAAAATTACGCCAGGGACTTCCGAAGCATTGGTTAGCCAGATAGATTTTTTGGCTTCGCTATCCGCATTGGTTAAAAGTAACACCAAGTCACAGGACAGCAAGAATCTATTGGATGTCTTTTTGGGAAAAAGCAACAATGGTCGTGAGGAATTGATTCTTGAAGCTTCTACGCGAACCGCACTCCGTAAAGGAGATTGGGCCATGATTCCACCCTACGAAGGTCCCGCTAAAAACAATTATGTGAACATTGAATTGGGGAACAGTAGTGAATATCAGCTTTATAATCTTAAAGAAGATCTTGGGCAACAAAACAATCTGGCCAAAAGCAACTCTGATAAATTGGCAGAAATGATAAAGACCTTTGAAAACATTAGAGGAACAGAATTGAGAAAAACCGAACTATTGGAGCTTAAATAGTGAACAAAAGAGAGATTTCAATTATGATAAAGCAATGTTTCATGTATATCATTTGTACACTATTCGGTGTTAGCGCCAGTTATAGTCAAGGTGACATTATCCCATTATGGCCCAATGGAGTTCCAAACCAACAAAAAACTAATGAGTCAGAAACACAAAATAGAGATGATATACTTTGGATTGAGAATGTTCAGCAACCTACCCTGGAAGTTTTCTTGCCCACAAAAAGGAATGCCACTGGGAAGGCAATGATTATTTGCCCTGGAGGAGGTTACCAAGGCTTGGCATATGATTGGGAAGGAACAGATATTGCCAAATGGCTTAATTCTAAAGGAATAGCTGCATTTGTGTTGAAATATAGGCTACCACTTTCCAAATCAATTATCAAAAAAGAAAAAGCTCCTTTACAAGATGTACAAAGGGCCTTGAGAATTGTTCGTCATAATTCCAGCAACTGGAACATCGTAAAAAATCAAATCGGAATCATGGGATTCTCTGCTGGAGGCCATTTGGCCTCTACCTTGTCCACCCGCTATGAAGCAAATAATTCTTTTGAAGCTGATTCCATAGATCATGTGAGTGCCAGACCAGATTTTACAGTTTTGATATACCCTGTAATCACCATGAAAACCCCTAACACCCATTTAGGTTCCCGAAATAATCTATTGGGGGAAAATCCTCCACAGGAGTTGGCAGATCATTATTCAAACGAATTGCACGTTGACAAAAACAGTCCGCCCACTTTTATCGTTCATTCTACTGATGACGAGGCTGTCCCGGTTGAAAATAGTCTTTTGTTTTACAAGGCTTTAAAAAAGGAAAAAGTTCCTACAGAAATGCATATTTACCCCCATGGAGGCCATGGGTATAGTTTGGCAATAGGAAAAGGGCATCTACAAACATGGACCGATCGTCTTGCTGAATGGTTGCAAAACCTTAAGTGAGGAAAATCTTTATTTTCTAAAACTTGGAAAATCTGCCACTTCGGTACATCCTATTTGCTCCATAACTTGCTTTAATTGCGTTTTAAGCAAGGTTATGGTATGGTCTCCACCTGATTTTCCAAGTGCTGCCGCTCCATACATGAATGAGCGTCCCATAAATGTAAATTTGGCCCCGCTGGCAAGGGTTCTTGCAATATCTGGTCCAGAGCGAAGCCCGCTATCCATCATTACAGTAATTTTGTCATCATATTTGGCTGCGATTCGGGTCAGTGGCCTTATAGTTGATTCACCTGCATCCAATTGCCGACCGCCATGGTTTGATACAATAATACCATCAAGTCCCAGTGCAATGGCTTTTTCTGCATCGGCTTCCGTAGCAACTCCTTTTAAAACCAATTTACCTTTCCAAAGATCTCTGATCGCTGCTATTTTATCAACATCCATTCGTTTACTGAAGGTCTGATCCATAAACTGACCCAACTGACTAAGGTTTAGACCTTTAGGCATATAAGGCTTAAGCACTTCAAAGTTAGGTTGGCCATAGCGAAGCGTTTCCAAGGCCCATTTTGGCTTACCTAAAATCTGGAGAATATTGGCAACCGACATTTTGGGCGGCATAGAAAGGCCATTTTTAATTTCCTTTGGCCGAAACCCAAATGTTGGTGTATCGCATAACAACACCATAACCGGGCAACCTGCAGCATCTGCCCTTTTAATTAAATCGTTTCGCACCTGCTCTTGGGCGGGATGATATAGTTGAAACCATGCATTGCCCTCTGTTATTTCAGAGATTCTTTCAATACTTGAGGTAGTAACAGTGCTCAGAATAAATGGAATATTGTTCTCAAATGCAGCTTTAGCCAATATTTCAGATGAATTAGGCCACATTAACCCTTGAAGCCCCACAGGTGCAATGCCAAACGGCGCATCAAACTTTTGCCCAAACAACTCTGTGGACAAATCAGCACCATCGTACCTATCTAAATAGCGAGGTGAAAGTTCAACTTCCCTGATATCGGAAGTGTTTTTTTTTATGTTTACTTCTTCATTACATCCACCATCCAAATATTCAAAGGCAAACCTAGGAATGCGTTTGCTTGCCTTTTCACGTAAGTCATCTATACTAGGATATCTTGAATCGAATGTTGCTTTAGGACCTCTTGCCATTATTAAATTGTAAACTATTGTTAATGCTAAACTTTTATTGTGCCTATCCCTTTCCTTTTAAAGTTGGAAAATTTGGTCCATCAGCATCCATTTCTCATTTGGTTTGGCCTGGGGCAATGCTTTTTGATAGTTCCACATTAAGTTCTCCCATTCTTCTACTTTTGAATTTCCCGCATCCATTTTTGCTTTTCTTTCAAAAGAAAAAGAAGCATCGACCTCCATAATCATGAACAATCTATTTTCAATTCTATAGATCTCCATGTTTTGTATTCCAGAATCCTTGATACTTTGAATTATCTCTGGCCAGACTTTTTTATGATACTCTTCATATTCGCGAATAAGGTGCTCATCGTCTTTTAAATCCAAGGCCAAGCAGTATCTTTTTATGTTGTTCATCCCCTTCTATTCATGTTTTTTAAAGACATGGTGCCCGTACCAACTAATATATACAAAGCAAAGCATGGGCAATATGAAAGAGAAGTTCACCTCTGACACTCCCAAAATTGTTGTATCGGCAACTCCATTCCCACCTACATCAATAATCATTCCCTGTAGCTTAGGCATTAAAGCACCACCTACAATAGCCATAATCAGCCCAGCTGATCCAACTTTTGATTGATCCTCTGTAAGATCACCTAGGGCAATCCCGTAAATGGTTGGGAACATTAGAGACATGAACATTGAAATTCCAACGATACAATAAAGTCCTACCATTCCTTTTATAAGAATAGCACCGAGAGTGCACAACAAAGCTAAAATGGCAAATGATTTTAGCAACTTGCCAGGACTCATAAAACGTAGGAGATATGTTCCAATGGCACGACCTACCACAAATACAATAAAAGCTGCCATCTGGTAGTATCCGGCCGTAACACTATCCATCCCAATCGCCTCTGCATATTGATAGATGTACGTCCAGCACATAATCTGTGCACCCACATATAGAATCTGGGCCAATACGCCCAATACATATTTTTTGTTTTTGGATAGCGTCTTAAATATTGCTCCTATACTCGGTATGTCGTCCTCATCCCTGGCCTGAGGCATTTTACTTACCAGAAAGACAACAAAAATTATGGAGATGACCAACCCCAAAATCACATATGGATTACGGATGACCAATAAATCCGAAGTTCTTACCAATGTCTTGGCTGCTTCATCCAACGCACTAAAATTTTCTATGTCATCAGATTGAAGGTTTTTAAGTACAAATTGTTGGGCAACAACCAGACCTGCTATCAAACCAACAGGATTAAATGCTTGTGCAAGATTAAGACGTTGGGTAGCCGTCTCTTTAGCCCCCATGGCCAATGCATATGGGTTTGCAGCGGTCTCCAAAAAAGCCAGTCCAAAAGTCAGTATATATAGTCCCAAGCAGAAAAACCAGAATTTCTCGGTTATTGCGGCCGGGTAGAACATCAATGCTCCAACAGCATACAGGCCCAATCCAATAAGAATTCCGACTTTATAGGAGTACTTTCTCATAAACATTGCTGCTGGCAGTGCCATACAGAAATATCCTCCGTAAAATGCCATTTGCACCCAAGCGGCTTGGGAATTTGATAATTCCAATACCTTTTTGAACGCTTGCACCATTGGGTCCGTGACCGCATTGGCAAAACCCCAAAGTGCAAATAGGGAAGTGATTAGGATAAATGGAAAAAGCACTTCTTTTGATACTACTTTTGGTCTACTCATAATTTTTAGTTGTTTGGTTTGGTTAATGCCCTGTCCAGATGCGTATAGCCCCCATCTACATAAATAAGCTGGCCTGTTGTATGGCTTGATTTTTCGGAAAGTAAAAATACAACAGCATTGGCAATCTCTTCTGCTGAAGTCATCCGGTTTTCCAAAGGAATTTTATCTGTTATTTCTTTTAATCTTTCCTCAGGGTTTTCAAATGTTTTGATCCAACGATCATATAATGGCGTGTAGCATTCGGCAACAATCACCGCATTTACCCTAATGGCATACGGAAGTAATTCAACTGCCCACTCACGGGTAAGAGAATTTCTTGCCCCATTGGCGGCGGCATAACCAGAAGTACCTCCCTGACCGGTAACCGATGTCTTGGAGCCGATATTCACAATACTTCCTCTGCTTTTTTTCAATTCTGGAAAGGCATGATGGGCCATTACGTAATAGTGCCCTACGTTACGCTGCAAAGAACGTTCAAAATCTTCATAATTACCATGCTCCAATCCTACCCCATCATTAACCCCTGCATTGTTGACAAGTCCATCTATTCTCCCAAATTCCTTCACTACTTTTTCAATAGCTTTCCTGCATTCTTCTGGATTTGTGAGTTCTGCCATTGCATAAAAAGCTTTGCCTCCATTTTGTTTTATGGCATCAACGGCTTTTTGCACATCATGTTCTTTTCGACCAATAATTACGGGAATAGCGCCTTCATCCGCAAGCACATTACAAATGCCATTTCCAATGCCCTTGTCTCCTCCTGTAACCACTATTACTTTATCCTGTAATCCTAAATTCATTTTTTAAACTACTAATTATTTAGTCTTGTTTTTCTTGATTGGAACAAAAACACTATACGATTCATCTCCTTTTTTAATGGACAATGCCAACACCTTTGGCTTCCCATCTTCTTGATAAAGAAAAGGGCGTTCCATTCTATCTGGCTTCAAAATTGAACCATCCGCTAAATTTAATGATTTTGGCAAGAGTTTGTACTGGTTTGAATTCTTCCAATCGCTGCCATTTTCTGAGGTAATCATGCCAATAAAATCATGTGCATGAAACACTGCATAGAAACGTTCCAGGTTTTTATCGTACCACATAGAGACATCTTCAGTATCCATATCATCTATTACCGCTTTTTCTTGAATTTCAAATGGTCCAGAGGGTGAATTGGAAATAGCAATTGCCTGATTACGAATAAAGCGTTTTTCATTGGGTTTATCACCTTTTACAATCAGATAGTATTTTCCATCCTTGCCTTTATCAATTGCGGGGTTGACCGTCAAGGTTGTAATAGGTCCACTTGGCTCTATTAAGGGCTGATCCATCCTCGTCCAAGGTCCATTAAGTGAACTGGCCACCGAAACCCCGGTACGTTGGTTGGGTCGTAAAATTTTCCAATTAGGGTGCGAATATCCGGTGAGTGCCGTTTCTACAAGGTCTTTTTCCGAATACTCCTTTTTCCCAAGGTTTGTTCCTATATAGTATAGGTAATATTTGCCGTCAAAAAACTTGATTTTGGGATTATGGGCAGTAATACCATCCCAATGTTTTTTGCCTCTTCCTTTCAACACAGTTTCTTCATACTCCCATGGTCCGGAGGGGCTTTTGGAAATAGCATGCGCAATTTCTGAATGGGTCAGCCAGCCATAAAAACTATACTCTTTTTTCCAACGGGAATAAAACAAATGATATTTTCCATCTTCGCCTTTAATAATAGATGTCCCCCAATTGTAGTATCCCGGAGTTTTGAAAATATTATCCTTTGAAATGGGCAAAAACTGGTCATTAAAATAGAGGTCATCTTTAGCTTCTTGTGACATCGAGGTAAAGAAGCATATAAAAAAAACAAATATAATGCCCTGTTTCATGGATACTAGTTTGATGTTAACACCCCAACCTCAGCAAAAGAAGCTCTGGTATCATCACCATTAACTTTTAAAGCTCGTAATTTAATATACCTTCCAGCAGTTAAATCAAAATTCACCTTTTGTTCAATTCTGTTGTTAACAACATTCCCAAATTCACCTTTTGCAACCGTATTCCAATTTCTGTTATCATTACTGACCAAAAGCTCGTAATGGGTTATTATGCCAAATGGATAGCGTGTTTGTATGGGCCAATATGTAAAGCCGGTCAATCCGTGGGATTTACCCAAATCTATTGTGATTTCCGGTGTCTTTTTGTCTTCCTTATCCGTTGCCCAAAATGTATGGGGGTTTCCATCCATCAGTTTTTCCGCATCCTCCAAATTCCCTGAAGAGGCAGCTATTATTTGCCATTCCTTTTTAGCAATATCAAAATATCGGTTTGCAGGCTGTGTTTGCTGTCCACTATCTGGATCTGCGGCTATGGCTTTTACAGTGGCTGGTTCAATCAAAGAAAACGGTTTTGAATATTTGGCCGATGCAGTTGTTGGGTCGCTTCCGTCCGTAGTAAAATAAATATCAACCTTATCATCTGGCACACTAATGGAAACCATTCCATCCCTATTTCTTGAAAAGTCAGGTTCAACCAAAAGTGCCGGAGCCCTGTATAGTTCCAGATTTGAAAGTGTAATGGGTCCTTTTGAATCAAGTATTTCTACTTGTATTTTATCTGCTTTTACCGTTTCAAATCGGAGAATACGCTTATTACCAATAGTGGTTTGTTCATCAATGGTTTTCCATTCGCCATTCACCTCAGCGCTAACCTTAAATTTTTTAACTCGTTGTCCCAAAGGAATATATTCCTGTAAAACAATACGATTGACCTCTGTGGGTTCTTCAAAAGATACGGTAATGGATGCTTGGGTTACACCATCATTGGTCGCCCAATAGCTTTCTTTATCACCATCAATAGCATTTTCCGCTGAAAAAACTAATCCATTGTCCCGTACATCCGAAGCCACAATGGACTGTCCCTGTGCCAATTCATTTGCAAAATCTTTGTCAATTTGTTGTTTCAGCGCTAACAATTGCTCAACGTCCTTTTCGTGAACAAGCCCCCTATCATCTACCGGTAGATTCAATAGAAAATTACCATTTCTACCTATTGACTCATAAAAAGTCTGCACCAATCGAGGTAACGTCTTTACTTGGTGGTCTTCACCTGCATGGTAATACCACCCCGGGCGAATGGAAGTGTTTACCTCTGCAGGAAGCCAATGCGTTCCATCTTCATGCCCAGACCGCAGTTCCACATATCTAGGCCAACCCGGATGTATCTCATCCCTACGCATAACACTCCAATTGGTTTCATTTGCCCAACCTTCTTCATTACCTACCCAACGTATGTCAGGTCCACCGTCGCTGAATATAACCGCATTAGGTTGCAATTCCCGAATCATCTGGGTGGTTTTGGGCCATTCGTAATAGGTCTTATTGTCAATTTTACGGGTTTCATTTGCTCCTCCATAATATCCCGACCCTCCATTGGCGCCATCAAACCAAACTTCAAACAATTCGCCATAATTGGTCAAAAGCTCTCTCAATTGTTCATGAAATATTTTCACGTATTCAGGTGTACCGTAATGCTCATTATTACGATCCCAAGGAGAAAGGTAAAGCCCCAATTTAAGACCATACTCTTTACAGGCATCCGCCAAATCCTGAACCAAATCGCCCTGGCCGTTTTTCCAAGGTGAATTTTTAACCGAGTGCTCCGTGGTTTTCGTTGGCCATAAGCAGAAACCATCGTGATGTTTGGCGGTAAGGATTATGCCTTTCATTCCCGCTTCCTTGGCCACTTTGGCCCATTGGCGCGTATCCAATTGTGTTGGATTGAACTGTTCCGGTTTCTCCCCTCCAGTACCCCATTCCATATCGGTAAAAGTATTCATGTTAAAGTGGACAAAAGCGTAATACTCCAACTCATGCCATGCCAATTGCCGTTCCGAAGGAACAGGGCCAACGGGCTCAGGGGGTATTTGGCTGTTACACGATACTGATAAAATTATTGCTCCTGCTATAACGAATTGGAGTGCTTTTTTCATAATTACTACTTACTTATGTTTATTTTTTGGTTGGGTAATGGGATTGTTTGCCCTGTTTCCTTATTGGAAGGCATTTGTGCATTTACACTAACAAGGTGTTCTGATAGTATTTGTGCCATTTCTCTTGTCTTTTCCGCTTGGGTTGATACCATGTTTTGGGTTTCTCCAATATCTTCAGTGATATTGTACAACTCCATATGTTGATCTTCGTGAAAATAAATCAACTTCCAATCTCCTGATCTTATAGCGCTAAAAGCTCCAATACCAGGACCTTCTGGCCCCCATTCGTTGGGATAGTGCCAAAACAATGGTCGTTCTTCTTCAATTGCCACTTCTCCTTTTAAAATTGAAGTGAAGCTTTTTCCATCAATTGTTTGCACTTTATTGTTACCTGAAATTCCTGCCATTTCTAAAATTGTAGGGTAAAAGTCCTCAATGATAACATAATCATCAGTTGATGCTCCCGGTATTGTTGTACCAGGCCATTTCACTAACATTGGTTCTCTTATACCTCCCTCATAAATGGAACCTTTTCCACTGGCTAGAGGCCTATTATGGGTATGTGGCTCTCCACCTCGGGCAACAGCGCTCAATCCGCCATTGTCAGACATAAAAAGAATAATTGTATTGTCCTCTAGTTGATTTTTTTCAAGATAATCCATGATGTCGCCCAAACTTTTGTCCATCCCTTCAACCATGGAAGCATATTTTGCCTCTGTAGAATCCAATCCTGCATCCACATACTTTTGAAAGTATCTTTTATCACCCATAATTGGAGTATGCACTGCATAATGTGACATATACAAGAAAAAAGGTTTCTTGCCCTTAACAGAATCCAAAGCACTTAAAGATTCTTGTGTAAGTGCCTCGGTCAGGTAAATGTCGTCTCCATGGTATTTTTCGAGCCCAGGGACAGCCCAAACTTCTTTACCTTCTTTCCCATTCCCAAAATTCTCCATACCAAGGTAACTTTGTGGAGCACCAGCTGCATGTCCAGCTATGTTCACATCAAAACCCAGATTTAATGGGTCATCCCCAGGTGTTCCAATAGCTCCAAAATGAGCTTTTCCCGTATGCACGGTATAATATCCTGCATCTTGAAGTAATTTGGGTAATGGAGTTGCGTGAACCGCTTTGGGGTCACCTTCAACGGGGCTCATTCCGTTAACATTCCATTCAGGAAAACTCAACGTAGGATGATTTGTCTCCATAGGTTGAAGAGCATCTTTTCTAAGTGTCCAATTGGTAACCCTATGCCTAGCCGCGTTCATTCCTGTCATAAGACTCACCCTTGTAGGGGAACACACAGGAGTTGCATAGGCCTGGGTAAACTTCATACCTTCTGCGGCCAAGCGTTCCATATTGGGAGTATGGTACAAATCATTATAAGCTGTTCTTTGGTTCCAGAAGGGAACGGAAGTATCCTGCCAGCCCATATCATCAACCAAAAAAAGTACAATGTTTGGTTGCTGTGGAACTTCCTTTTCGATTTCTTTACAGGAACAAACTAGAATCAACAGGCAAATTATGCCCAAAAACTTACTTTTCCTCATATTTTATTGCTTCTAAAATTGGTTTTCCCCTCCAAAAATCGGGAATCTTCAGACCCAGTAAATGGGCGATTGTGACTGCTGTATCATAAGTAACAACACTGCTCTCCAATTTTCCTTTGGAATTTATGTTCTTACCATAAATTATCCATGGAATTTCAACTTCCAACAAGGTTTTGCCTCCATGTCCTTTACCTACACCTCCATGATCAGAACTAAATAGTATAACAGTGTTCTCCATCAAGTTATTTTCTTCAAGAGCGCTTAAAATTTTTCCGACCAAGGCATCAATTTTTTCCACTTCCTTATAATACTCTGGGGTATCATGTCCAATATTATGCCCTGCTCCATCTGGTTGGTCAAAATGTATAAAGGTTAGTGAAGGTTTCTCTGTTAAGATAAATTCAATGGCCTTTTGCATAGTCTCTTCATCGGTTTTCCCATTGAAATCGATGTCGACCATATTCTTTTCAAAAAGATATCCAATACCTCCCCAAGAATATGAAGCTCCTTTTTTAGTATTGGGAAGTTGTTGGTGTATCAAGCTAAAAATGGTTGGGTATATGTTCCCATCGCCAATGACCTTTGAAGGCAATTCAGGTGTTTTACTCCCCCACTCGGTATAACCATGCAGTTCAGGCCCAGAGCCCATGATCATAGATGCCCAGTTTACTGCGCTGGACGAAGGTAAAACCGACCTCGCCTCAAGTGTATACGCTCCATTTTCCATCATCTTTCTTAGGTTGGGGGCTTTTGCTTTCTTGAAGGCATACGCGCCAAAACCATCGGACCCAATCAAAACGACGTGTTTCACCAAAGGTTTTGACCGCTCTTGAGCAGTACAAAACAAAATACCTCCAAAAATCAGTAATACTGAAACAAGCCATTTTATCCTGAAATCCATCTTTAAATATTTAATTACTTTCTATTACAGCTCCATCCTCTCTGTATAAATCTACTTCTCCGTCCAATAAAAGTGCAAGTACCGTAATATGATCGTCCAAAGCATGTTCTGGGACATCTATATATGTTATACCAGGGTAATGACTCCAATATACCTTCCCTACCACCTTATGTGATAATTTTGTTCCGTTGCCCACTACCCAAATACGGTTAATCTTATTTTTAAGTCCACGAACCACAATTTCACCATTTGGGTTGCCTTTTACAAAAAGGTAGAGCATTTTCCTGTCTTTTGATAAGGTTGTAGGTCCATAAAAATGTTCTTTAGGAATTCCGGCCCTTGAACCATATATGGCTTCTTTGTGCTTTGCTGTCCAATTACCTAACTCATTCAGAATATTCACCTGCTCCTTTGGAATGGTTCCATCAGCTTTTGGACCAATGTCCAACAAAAGATTTCCTCCATTAGAGATAACATCTGCAAAAATTCCAATAATTTGATTTGGAGTTTTGTAATCACGATCATTTTTTTGAAAGCCCCATGAATTGTTCATGGTCATACACAACTCCCAATATTTATCTTTAGGTCTAGTAATGGGCATTCCTTGCTCTGGTGTAGCATAGTCCCCATTTCCTTGTAACCTGGAATTTAAAATTGTATTGGGGTTTTTCTCAAATAATATGTTTCTGACTTTCGGTGCTTCCCATTCTTCTGAGCTATGTTCCCAATCTCCATCAAACCAATAAAGGTCTGGGTTATATAAATCGGCAATCTCCTTTAATTGTCCTTGATAATATTTTAAAAAGGTGTTCCATCGTTTTGGTTCATCTTTTGCCTTATACCTAATGGAGTCCCGCAAAAAATGTGTATAATCATTATAGGACCAGTCTGGCAAGGAATAATAAATGCCAACTTTAAGGTTATTTTCACGAAGTGCTTTCACAAATGGACTTAACACATCTTTTTTGGCTGCAGAACCCTTAACAGCATTGAAATTACTGTATTTGGAATTCCATAAGGCAAAACCATCATGGTGTTTGGATGTGATAACGGAATATTTAGCACCGCTTTTTTTGATAAGTTCTGCCCACGCTCCTGGGTTATAATTTTTTGCAGTAAAACCTTTAGTTTGTTTCAAATAGTTATCATGTGAAATGTAACCATTGTAAAACGACCAAGATTCATCAATACCATTTACGGCGTATAAACCCCAATGGATAAAGATGCCGAGTTTGGCATCTTGAAACCATTGCATTTTTTCATCAGATTTGGTTTTAACCCCACCTACTTGAGACCACGAAAATGTGGTTACAAAAAGAAGAATACCAATTAAAAATATACGTTTGATCATTGTCTTATAATTATTCTGAAATCTTATTCTCAATCTCGTTGCCATTTATTTTGAAAGTCCATGCGTATTCTTCGTTCAGTTCTTCTAAAACTGGGGCCGAAACACTGATTGTTGTGCCTTTTCCTTGTTCATAAGTCCATTTCAAAGGAACGGAAGAACCCAACAAGGTTACTTTTGTACCTTCTTGTGGTTGCAAATGTTCTATGGTAACTTCAGGCTTGGGCTTGGTAAGGCATACAGCATAATACACATCTTTTCCTTTAGATTTTGTAAATAGTATGTCATTTCCTTGCCTGTAATTGTTTTTTAGTTTTTCTGTGTTATAAATTGCCTCACCGTTTGACTGCAACCATTTCCCAACTGCCTTCAAGCGTTCAACACTGGGCCCAGGAATAAGTCCTTCTGATGTAGGACCTACATTTAAAAGATAGTTTCCACCTTTTGCTGTTACATCTATTAAGTTATGAATAAGTGTTTGGGCCGATTTCCAATTATGATCGTTCTTCTTAAACCCCCATGTATCGTTCATGGTCATGCACGATTCCCAGTCCAAGGTTGACGAGCCTTCCAAAATTTCTTGTTCGGGTGTACCAAAATCACCAGCATAATCAGCATCAGCCTTATTCATACCCTGCATCCCTTGTCTCCCTTTATCCACTCTGTTATTTATTAAAATGTTTGGTTTTAATGACCTAACATATTGATATAGTTCTTTTCCCTGATCATGGGTAAACTCGTCAATCCACTCACCATCAAACCACATGATTTCCACGTCATAATCATCAACAAGCTCCTTCATTTGTGGTTTTAGATAGTTTTCTAGGTATGAAGGAAAGTTGGGATTCCCGCCTGGTTTGGAAGCATTATTGTATTCTGGATAATTAATGGACTGTGCATCTGGATGGTGCCAATCCATAATGGAGTGGTAAACTCCAAATTTTATGCCTTGTTTTTTACAAGCCGTAGACAATGCTTTTAAAATATCCTTCTTATAAGATGAAAAATCAATGATATCATACTCTGAAACTTTGGAATCCCACAAACAAAAACCATCATGGTGTTTGGAGGTAATAACAACATACTTCATTCCAGCTTCTTTCATGATCATTGCCCATTCATCCGCATTAAACTTCTTTGGATCAAACTGTTTTGAATAAACTTCATACTCCGTAATTGGTATGTGGGCATTGTTCATTATCCATTCTCCAATACCATCTACCGGTTTTCCATTATACATTCCTGCTGGAATAGCATAAGGGCCCCAATGAATAAACATTCCAAAACGGGCATTTCGCCACCACTCCATCCGAGTGTCAAAATCTTTCTTGGTTTCCTCCAAATAATTAACGGCTATAGGTTCCGATGTAACAACCGGTTTCTTTTTCTCAGATTTACAACCCTGCACAAGAACCAATAGGACAAGCATTGTTCCAATATGATAAACTATGCTTTTTCTCATTCTTTTAAAGTTTATTTAAGTCTGCATCAAGAAATATGGTTTTCTCTTTGGGCAGTACAATTTTTTTTAATGAATCTTTATACTTCAAAACACACTTTGTCTCTTCCGCGGCGGTTAGTCCAACTTTTTTAAGGACTCCATCTTCCCATTCTAAATTGACTGTAATGTTCCCTCTTGCTTTAAGACCTTTTATAGAACCGTTCTTCCACTTGGGAGGAAGTGCAGGCAATAACCTTAAAAATTCCTCATGGGATTGCAGTAGTAACTCTGCCACTCCGGCAGTATAGCCAAAGTTTCCATCTATTTGGAAAGGTGGGTGCATATCAAACAAATTATCTGCCAATGATATTTGCAAGAATTTATCAATGTTTTCTTGAGCAGCTGTTCCATTTAACAGGCGGCCATTCATATTTATCATCCAAACGCGGCTCCATCCTGTTCCTGCACCTCCATGCTCTAACCTATAATCAATTGTTTTTTGTGCGGCCGCAAATGCCTTTGGATCACTTTCCACAATATCATCTCCTGGATGCAATGCATATAAGTGAGACATATGACGGTGACCTTTCTCAGGTTCTTCATAAGGTTCGTTCCATTCTAAAATGCGACCATCTTCTCCAATGAGTACTCCGGGATGCAATTGTTTTCTTTTTTCCTTCACTTCTTTTACAAGAGACGTTTTAGCTCCCAAAATCTTTGAAGCTTCCAAAAAGTTATCAAATACTTCGCCTATTATCTGGTGCGCCATGGCACTACCATAGGAAACTGCAGCAGATTTACCATTGGGAGCGATATAAGAGTTTTCCGGTGACGTTTCCGGAGATGACACCCATTTTTCGCTTTTTTCATCCCAAACCAACCAATCCAAGTAAAAAGCGGACAAATCCTTTAACACTGGGTACGCTCTTTGTTTTAAGAAGTTAATGTCCTGTGTGAATTGGTAATGCTCCCAATAATGTTGTGCACACCAACCACCTCCATGAATCCATGAACCCCAGTACGCTTGTTCTGCTCGCATAAATGGTGTGGCCCAGAGGTCCGTTGTATGATGGGCCATTGTACCTCGTTTGATACCATATTGTTCTTTAGCGGTAATCCTCCCTCTCTCCAAGACACGGTCTATTAAATTGAAAAAAGGCTCATGTAATTCACTAAGATTGGTGACCTCTGCGGGCCAATAGTTCATTTGAAGGTTGATGTTCAAGTGGTAATCCGCATTCCAAGGAGCTTCAATATGATCGTTCCAAAGTCCTTGCAAGTTAGCTGGATTTGTATTTGGGCGTGAGCAAGAAATCAATAGATAACGGCCAAATTGAAAAAGCATGGCAGCTAGGGAGTTGTCATGCTTTCCATTCTTTATATTCTGTAATCGCTTATTGATGGGCAACTTGTTCTGCTCAATGCCACCTAAATCAAAAGAAACCCTTTTATAGAGGCTTTGATAATCTGAAATATGGGTCGAAAGCAAGGATTCAAATGATTTTGAAGTAATTTTTGATAACGTTTCATTATTCTTCTGGACATAACCTTCCTTCTGATAAAAAGAGGTATTGGCAACAATAAAAAGAATCGCTTTTTTAACTCCTTTCAGGATTACCTTGCCTTCCTTGGCCAAAACTGTACCTGAATCAGTGACCACTTTCAATCTGGTTTCAAAACGTACTCCATGGTCTATTGCCAGTGGTTTTGAGAATCTCTTGCCCCCATATTGGGTCACCATGCCCTTCATACTGATTTCATCATCGGCTGGATTGGACACGTTAACGGTAGATTGTCCATGGTCTTTAGGTCGGTCCAACCTCAATTCAAGGTTCAATCCATCTTTGGACGTTGTAGCCAATTCTATAACCAGAGCATCATCGGGATGAGATGCCAATACCCTTTGGGTATATTGGGCTTTATTTAGGGTATATGATGTAGTGACCAGTGCTGTGTTAAGGTCAAGCTCCCTTCTATAATTAGAAACAACATCCTTCCCTTTATAATCAATATACAGGTCTCCCATAGTCTGATGAGAGCGCAAAATGCTTTTATTGGAAAATTTCTCAACGATAAGACTATCTACCTCACGTGTCTTTCCCTCTTTGAGCAATTGCCTTAAATGGTATAGATCATCACTATTCCCCTTGCTACTTTCCCAATCCGGACCTCCGGCCCACATAGAATCTTCATTCAGTTGAATTCGTTCATGGTAAGGATCTCCAAATACCATAGCACCCAATCTACCATTTCCTACGGGCAAAGCCTGCATCCATTCCGTTGCTGGTTCTGAATACCAGAGCACATCTTTTACATCTTGTGCTTTAATAGATGTATAGCCTGATATTAGAATGGTCAAGCATGCCATTTGTGTTTGGACGCTCTTAATTGTATTAAATACTATACCTAAATTTCCCATGTTACAAATTATAGAATTCCTTAGCATTTAATCCCATGATTCGGCTTTGAACACTAGCTGGAAACTGCACCAAATATTTTTTCAGAATACACAAAACCTTTTGGTATTGCGCTGAAAGCAGACATACAGGCCAATCTGAACCGAACATAATCCTATCCTTTCCAAAAGATTCAAAAACAATATCTAGGTAAGGATAAAAATCTTTTGGTCTCCATGTACCCCAACTGGCTTCTGTTACCATACCAGATGCCTTACAATATACATTTTGAAATGTGCCGAGTTCCGTAATATGATGTTTCCATTCCTTATCAATACTACCATTGATATTTGGTTTTGCTATATGATCCAGCACAAAAGGTTGTTTAGGAAACATTTTAACCAATTCAACAGCAGCTGGCAACTGTTTTGGGTAAATTAGAATGTCGTAAGTCAGCCCATAATCTCCAAGTTTCGAAATCCCGTCCAAAAAATCAGGTCTAAGCATGAAATAGTCATCATCCTCATCTTGGACTATATGCCTAAGACCTTTTAGCTTAGGGTATTTTGAGTAGTTTATCAGCCTTTCTTCAATATCTTTCGAACAGAGGTCTAACCAACCTACCACTCCTAAAATAAATGGATACTCCTTAGCATATTGTAATAAAAAGTCTGTTTCTTTTTCAGATTGATCTGCCTGCACGGCTACACAACCATCCATTTTGCCATCTTTAAGCAATGGGACCAAATCTGTGGGTAAAAAATCTTTTTTGATAACCTCCATTTCCGAATTAATCCAGGCATGCTTGACCGAATCATATTTCCAAAAATGTTGATGGCTATCAATTCTCATATCATTCAAAAGCTTTTATATGCTGTTTTGAGGTTCCCAGACCATCTATACCCAATTCTACTACGTCTCCAGGCTTAAGATATTTAGGAGGATTCAATCCCAATCCAACTCCAAACGGTGTTCCCGTAGATACAATATCTCCCGGTAGAAGAGTCATGAATTCACTAATGTAGCTCACCAGTTTTGGAATATTGAATACAAAGTCTGAGGTGCTGCTATTTTGCATCATCTCTCCGTTCAATTTAAGCCATAAGTTGAGGTCATGAGGGTTTTTTATTTCATCTTTAGTGACCAAATAAGGACCTAGAGGAGCAAATGTATCACAGCTTTTTCCTTTCACCCACTGTCCTTCTCGTTCCAACTGGTATTCGCGCTCGCTATAATCATTATGCAGCACGTAACCAGCAACATGTTCCATAGCGTTTTCTTCAGTTACATATGATGCCTTTTTGCCAATTACAAAGGCCAATTCTACCTCCCAGTCAGTTTTTTCGCTTCCTTTAGGAATAATCACATCATCATTGGGGCCCACAATAGCAGAAGTAGCTTTAAAAAACAATACGGGCTCCTTAGGCACTGGCATACCACTTTCAGCAGCATGTTGCGCATAATTAAGTCCTACACAAACAATCTTGGAAGGTCTTTTTAAAGGAGACCCAAGTCTAACATCTTCTTTTATAACAGGGCATTCATCTGCATTTTTATCCAGCCAAGTTTCTAGACGGGCAAGACCATCGTCGCCAAAAAAATCCTCATCATATTCATTAACAAAACCACTAACATCAAGTCTGGTTTTATCATTGAGCTGAACCCCTGGTTTTTCATTGTCTTTAGATCCAAATCGTATGAGTTTCATATAAGCGTATTATTTTATCTTGATTACAAAGGCAGGTGTACCTGCTAATTTATTCATTGCAGCATCTGGAATTTCAAATCGTAGCTGATCTCCATCTTGATGCCATTTAACAGAGCCTCTTGCCCCTAAAATGGAAGCTCTACTTCCACGTTTCAATTTTAATCCATTAAATTCTACACTTTTGGGAATGGATTTTTCATCTTCCACCATCAAATAAGTCAAGTATATACTACCATCTGGTTTAGTTGTAACACAAACATTCTTGTCCTTATATGGTGCCATTGCCTCAGTTCCATAAATAGCCTCTTTGTTAACATCCATCCAATTTCCAATACCTTCCAACAAATCGTATGCACCTTGATCCCACTCTCCTTCAGGACTTGGGGCTATGTTGAACAAAAGGTTGCCTCCTTTGGCCACAATATCAACCAATGTATGAACAGCTTGCTTTGTGCTCATATAATTGGCATTAAAGGAATAGGACCAACCTCCTCCGGCAATAATACAAGACTCCCATGGATAAGGAAGAGGCTTTTCTGGCACTCTGTTTTCAGGGGTAAGATAGTTTTGGTTCTTTCCGTGCACAGCTCTGTCCACCACTATAAGTCCGGGTTGTTTTTTCCGTGCTTTCACCACCAACTCGTCCATACGGATATCCTGATTCACTATTCTATGTTTTAGATATCCATTTTCGTTGTTTTTCAATTGACCGTCATACCAACTGGTAATTTGGGATTTGGGGGTTTTGGCGACCCAACCGCCATCTAACCAGAGAATGTCAACTTTACCATAGTCTGTCAATAGTTCCAAAATTTGGTTGTGGGTGAATTCCACATAATCATTCCACATTTCTGGATTTGCCTCTGGCTCATAATTCACATTTCTGTCCTTTGGCGGATAGTAAGGATTCCAGTAATTAGGATGATGCCAATCTGGTTTTGAAAAATAGGCTCCCGCCCAAAGTCCTTCTTCCCTGAAGGCATTAAATATTTCTTTGGTGACATTGGCTTTTGGATTTGTACTGAAAGGTGTTTTACTATCGGTAATCTTGTAATCTGTATATTTTGAATCAAACATACTAAATCCGTCGTGGTGTTTTGTAGTAAAAACTACATACTTCATCCCAGCATTTTTAGCCGCTTTTGCCCATTTTTCAGGATTAAATTTTACAGGATTGAAGGTTTTCTGAAGATTTTCGTACTCCTTTTTGTATGCAAAATAATTCTCTGGATTGGAACCTTTTTTACGCTCACACCAACCATATTCTTCTGGACTAAGGGACCAAGATTCAACAATACCCCATTGACTGTATGCACCCCAGTGCATAAGTAGCCCAAATTTAAGATCTTGCCACTGATCCAGTTTTTCTAAAACCAAAGGGTCAGTTTCTGGCACATACCGTTCATCTTCATAGATTGCTTGCCCCATTACATGTGCAGCGAATATCAAAAAAAATAAAATCGCCAGACTTAATATTTTTGATTTGGATGTATTTTTGTTCATTAGATTATTGCTTTATTTTTAACCATTTAATTTTATAAATCCACCGTCAATCGGGAAGTCTGTTCCTGTAATAAAAGATGCTTCATCGGAACATAAATAAAGAGCCAAAGATGCTATCTCATCAGGTTTGGCCATACGTCCAATGGGTTGTGTTTTTGATAACTTTTCAAACATCTCCTTTTCTTCTCCAGGATAGTTTTTAGATATAAAATTATCAACAAAAGGTGTATGCACCCTAGCAGGAGAAATACTGTTACAGCGAATACCATGATCAATATAATCTTTGGCAATGGAATACGTCATTGTCAAAACCGCGCCTTTTGTCATAGAATAGGCGAACCTATCTGAAATACCCACAGTGGATGCTATGGATGCCATGTTCAAAACAACGCCATTACCCTGCTCTTTCATTTTTGGAATACAGGCATAGATGCAATTATAAACTCCTTTGATATTTACCTGATAGAGTTTATCCATATCACTTTCTGAAGTGCCCTCAATATTACCTACATGAGCAATTCCTGCATTATTAATCAATATATCCAAGGAATTTTTAGATGCTATGCCCTGGACAATTTCTTTGACTTGTTCTTGATTGGAAACATCACATTGGTGCACTTGGGCCCGACCTCCCTTTTCAAGAACCTCATCAACCACCTCTTGGGTTTTCTCCAATTGAAAATCCAAAATATGGACATTGGCTCCCGAAGAAGCAAACTTCTTTGACAAAGCTTCTCCAATACCACTGCCACCACCAGTGATTATTACCGTTTTGTCTTTGTAATTATATGATGCCATTTATTTAAGGGTGATTTCTATTATAGTGTCTATTGGATCCAATCCATCTTCAGGGATTTTAATCAACAGTCCATTTTTATTCTTTTTATAGTTCAGAGAGGTTTGATCTTTGTAAAATCTTACTGCTCTTACTTTTCTGTCAAAATCTTTTAATAGCACCTCTGTTTCGGTTACATCCAAAAGATGTAGAAACACTGTCTTGTCTTTTTGGGTAGAAGCCATTTTATCCGTCGGAGGAATTGGCCCCTGCTCAGTTCCATAGATGGTTGACCCATTGGCACGCATCCATTCTCCCACTTCCTTTAAAGATTCTTTATGTTCTTCTTGAATTTCACCATTGGGCATTGGGCCCACGTTCAGTAAAAGATTGCTTCCATAACCAGCCGCTTTTACAATATACTGTACCAGCTCTTTTTTGGATTTATGTTTTCTGTCCTGTAGATTAAAACCCCAAGAACCGTTAATGGTCTCACAGACCTCAAAAGGCAAGTTCCCAACATCCGAAGCATCAGTTCCCCAACCTTTAGTATTTTTTCCAGGCAAATCCTTTTCAAACATTTGAAAATCCTCACCTTCAATAGGTGCCAAGTGATGGTTATTACCAATTAGGCATTGTGGTTGCAGGTCATGAATCAACTTATAGATTTCGTCATAATGCCAATCCACATTTAACTTTCCAAATTTTTTTCCATCCCAATCTTTCTGATCCCAATGACCATCAAACCAAATACCTGCTATTTCGCCGTAATTGGTCAATAACTCAGTTAATTGCGCCTTCATAAAATCTATGTACTTGCCCCACTCCCCTGTTTCTGATCTACCAGGTATCTTTGCACCCGTTCTTCCTCTAGGAAAGTAATTATCATCTCGCCAGTCCAATAGCGAATAGTAAAAAAAGAGTTTTACTCCCTCTGCCCTACAGGCCTCTGCCAGATCCTTCAATACATCTTTCCCATAAGGTGTTCCATCTACAATATCATAGTCAGTAACCTTGGTGTCAAACATTGAAAAGCCATCATGGTGCCTGCTTGTAATGGTAATGTATTTCATTCCGGCGTCCTTTGCCATTTTCACCCATTCTTTAGCATTGTATTCAATGGGATTAAAGAATGTAGGCAGCTTTTCGTAGGCTTTTACGGGAATGTTTTGGGTTTGCATAACCCACTCACCATCTCCCAATATACTATAAACCCCCCAGTGAACAAACATCCCAAACTTAGCATCTTGGAACCATTCCCTAGCTTCTATATTTGATTGAGAAGGGGTGTAATTTCCCTGCCCTTGACTAAAAGTCACAGTACCTAAAAGCAATAAAACAGCAAGAAATCTGTATCGAGGTTTCATAAAAGTTCTGGTTTTGGCATTTTTTTCCAAACTTCCCCTTCCGGAAAGGCATATTGTTCCATTGAAGCAGGTTTCATTTCAATACTATATCCCGGAAGCCTTGGAGGCATGTATGCCCCATTTTTAATGACAACGGGATCAATAAAATGTTCATGCAAATGATCAACATATTCAATAATCCGGTCTTCCATCGTACCACTTACGCAGATAAAATCAACCATAGAAAGATGCTGAACATACTCGCAAAGCCCAACTCCTCCTGCATGGGGACAAACAGGTACTTCAAACTTTGCTGCCATTAGTAAAATGGCCAATATTTCGTTGACACCGCCAACCCTACAACTATCAATCTGGCAGACCTCAAAGGCCTTTGCCTGCATCAGTTGTTTAAAAATTACCCTGTTTTGGCAGTGCTCACCCGTAGCCACCTTTATAGGCGCTACGGCCTCAGCAATTTTTGCATGTCCTAAAATATCGTCAGGACTTGTAGGCTCTTCAATCCACCATGGGTTATATTTTTTTAATTGACCCATATTCTGAATGGCCTCCTGAACATCCCATTTTTGATTGGCATCCATCATTAATTTAAGGTCATCTCCAATTTCTTCCCTAATAATCGCTGCCCTTCGCATATCATCTCCCAAATCTGCGCCCACTTTCATCTTCAAATGCTTAAAGCCTTCAGATTTTGCCTCCTGACACAAGCGTCTCATTTTTTCATCGGAATACCCAAGCCATCCCGCAGAAGTTGTATAAGCTGGATAACCATTTTTAAGCAAGTACGCCACCCGTTCTTTCTTGCCGGCCTCCTGTTTTCGCAATAATTGCAATGCCTCATCTGGTGTAATAACGTCCGTGATATAGGTAAAATCAACACAGGAAACAAATTCCTCAGGAGTCATATCGGCCAAAAGTCTCCATAGTGGTTTATCCTCAACTTTTGCATATAGATCCCAAATTGCATTGACCAAAGCTCCAGTTGCTAAGTGTATAACCCCTTTTTCTGGTCCCAGCCAGCGTAACTGACTATCGCCTGTGATCATTTTCCAAAAGCCAGACATATCATTGGTAAAACTTTCCAAGGTTTTTCCCACCACAAGATGGGACATGGCTTCTATGGCGCTTGCACAAATTTCATTACCTCTACCTATTGTAAAAGTTAAGCCATGACCTTCAAGGCCTTTTGGATGATCGGTTTTTAATATTACGTAAGCAGCAGAATAATCCGGATCAGGGTTCATCGCATCTGAACCATCCAAAGATTGGCTGGTTGGAAAGCGTATGTCTTTTACTTCTAAATCAAGAATGGTCAACATATTGTAGACTAAAAAGTTGGTTAAAAAATCAAAACTACACCAAGATCATAGCTCCAACCACCTCAAAAATGACTAAAAGTGATATTTTATTTGCCTCCTCCAACATTATTTTCCTTTTTCTGTATGAAATTTAATATATTCTGAGGGAGACATATTCTTTACGACCCTAAATTGCCTATTAAAATTGGAAATATTACTGAAGCCCGATTCATAGGCCACAGCTGTAATCTTATTCTCACTTTCCAGTAAAAGCTTACAAGCATAACCAACCCTTATCTCATTTAAGTACTTGGTAAAGGATTGTCTGTGCGTCTTTTTAAAAAACCGGCTAAATGCAGAAGAATTCATGCCTATAGCCTTAGCTACTTGACTTGCATTTATTTCTCCTTTAAAATTATCGAACACGTATTTATAGATTTGATGCAAACGTTTGTTTTGGGCATCCATAAAGTTATCCAAATATCCTATGCTGGATAAAAGTTGATAATCTTGGTGCTTGGATAATACATTCAATAATTGAATCAGGGCTATGGCTCGTTCAAATGGCTGCAAATCTAACATACTCCTAAACGATTCGATTATCTTAGAGTCAACATTTTTAAAATTAACACCTCTTACCGCCCTCTTTAAAAGCTCATTGATCGGACCAAATTCGGGAACCTCAAAAAATTTATCTCCTAGAAAATCTTCCCTAAAATGAATAGCAATAGCATGAGCGGCATCAGGCACATTATCCTTAAAATAACGCTCACTGTTCAACCACATATGTGGTAGGTTCTTACCCAGCAAAACTATATCACCAGCTTCAAACTTTTGAATACTGTCACCAACAAATCGCATACCGTTACTTTTTTCGGTTAAGACCAACTCCAATTCGGGGTGATAATGCCAAACTTTTAAAAAGTAGGGATACATATTATTTGAAACAGAAAATGAAGACCCATTGATATTGCTTCTATTTAGTAAGTGAAGTTTCATTATTAACCCATTTTGATTTTAACCATAATTTTTCACTACTCATCATTGTTGATAAGCTGTGGTGAGTCAAGTTTTTGTTTTAAAGATATATAATATTTCATTTTTCGTGCAAAAAATGTACTTATTCAATAAAAAGTATCAATTACAGCAAAAAAAGTACTGATGTAATTGAAAAAGCCGCGAGAGTTTTAGCTCATTCAAGCAAATGCTTCAGCTTTAGTAGAGTTACTTAATACGTAAACATTCCCGATGATATTTTACGTAAATCCTTATCGGCAAAACCTTGAATTAGGGTCTTTCAATGTACTTTAACATATGATTTCTTACTATAAATAGATGAAGAGGTTAATACAACATTTTTTTTCAATTCATAGTACTCGCTCCAAGGAGCAAGAGATGGTTTTGTCATCTAAATATTTAAAGTCTGGATTAACGCTAAGAGAAGCCTCTGAAATAAAAGAGAAAATTAAACGGGCCTTTGAGCATGATAAACTTTATAAGAACAATGTAATAGGCTTAAATGATCTTTCGGAACATATAGCTGAAGATAGATATAAAGTTTCCCAAGTAATCAATGAATACCTCCAAAAGAATTTTTATTCCCTATTAAATCATTATAGAATACAAGAAGCCAAACACTTGTTGATTTCCCAACCATTTCTTAGTGTAAAGGCTATAATGTATGAAGTTGGGTTTAATAGTAAGACTAGTTTTTATAGTGCTTTTAAAAAAGAAACCGGGCTAAGTCCGAATGATTACAGAAACCTTTCAATGTACGCTTCATAAGGAAAATCATTCTTGCCTAAAAAAGTGTTCTTTTTATAACCTCAGCGAACCTTACCCATCTTTCCCCATTCACTTTCTTATTATCTTACAAGATTAACCAGTATTTGCATTGTTTTACAAGCAGATTAAGTAACTCCAAAAACAAGTACCTGTTAAATTTTAAGAAACCTTTTATTCCCTATGACTCCATAATTTTTTGTTAAAAAGAGTTCTTCCCGTTGGGCTGGAATTATTTTCAGGTGCGTCCCGTTTTAGAAGTACCCTTTGCACGCAACATTACAATTGTTTTGCTATTGCAATTGTAAAGGTAAGGCGGTGAGAGGTCTTACTACCTTAATAAATTAGAGACTTTCCATTAAGTTTTGTTTTAGTTCAGGGAGTATTATTTGAATTAGCTATCATATACCCTCCCGCCTACCTTTCTCAGTTGCGCTAACTCACAATTAATAACAAAACTTTTAACTCTATGAAAGTAAAGAAGCTATTTGGGACGCTTGTTTTTGTGCTATTATCCATAGCATCTGTTCAGTCTCAAGAAAAAACAATCACAGGAACAATTCTTGATCAAACTGGAACACCATTGCCAGGGGTCAACATTATTGTACAAGGTACGGCCAATGGAACCCAATCTGATTTTGATGGCAACTATGCCATTACAGCTAGCATTGGACAGACATTGGTTTTTACCTATTTAGGACAAAGAACAACCCAAAGGGAAGTAGGTGCCCAAAATGTAATCAATGTACAAATGGAGGAAGATGCCCAAGCACTAGAAGAAGTGGTAGTGACAGGTAGTGCCTCTGGAAAATCCTTAAAAGAACTGAGTTTTGCACTCGGGCAAGTAAAAAATGAGTTGCTGGAAAATGTTCCTGCAACATCGGCCGCTGCTGCATTACAAGGTAAGGTTTCCGGTGTATCAATTTCTTCACCAGGTGGTCAACCCGGTAGTAATGTATCAATACAGTTAAGAACCGCAAACTCGCTTTCTACAGGCCAGGATCCACTGGTAATTGTTGATGGTGTAATTCTTGAAGGAGGATTGGCAGATATCAACACCGAGGACATTGACAGAATTGAGATTGCAAAAGGAGCTGCAGGAGCCTCCCTTTATGGTTCCCGAGCTGCAAACGGGGTAATCCAAATTTTCACAAAAAGAGGAAAAGGAAACAACAAAATCAATGTTACCTACAGAAGTGAACTTGGAGTAAAAGAAATAACCAGCAAGTATGATTTGGCCACCACGCATAGGTTCAAACTTACAGCAGATGGTTCTGCATTTGACCTTACGAGTGGATCTCGTGAAGTTGATGATGACGGATTGAGTGACAATCGATATCCTATCGGTAACATTTTTAATTATCAAGACGAAATATTTACAACAGGAGTGTTCAACACACATTATGCATCTATATCAGGTGGGGATGAAAAGACCAGGTATCTTTTTTCTTACCAAAGACTTCAAGATGAGGGAATATATGTTTTAGTAGATGATTACAGAAGAGACAACTTCAGATTGAATCTGGACAACAATCTTTCGGACAAAATCAGTGTTAAAACTTCTCTTTTCTATAGTAATTCCAATAGAGATGCAGCAATTAATTCAGGAACAACAGTTGGTATTTTGTTTCCCGCCTTGATAACCGAGCCCATTTATGATTGGAATGCTGTAAACGAAGAAGACGGAAGTCCTTATAATTTTGACAGCAATACATTTGATCCCAACATAAAGAATCCGCTTTATACATTGGCAAATAATGATAAGTCGGAGAAAAGAAATAGGGTTTTGGGTAACGTTGCACTTGATTATAGGGTTACTCCATGGTTAAAGCTTAACGGTTCATATTCCTATGATTTTGAGAACAACACCTTTCAAGATTACATTCCAAAAGGATATCTGTCCGATGATCCAGATGGCCAGGCACAAAACATAGGCTTTATTCAACGTTCCAATTTTAATGGTAGAGCTCAGAACACGAGGTTCAATGCGTTGTTTTCACCTTTCTCCGTAGATTCTGATTATAACTTAGCTTTACGTTTTAGTTATCTTCATGAAAGATATGAAAGTGAATTCAACAACTCGGAAGGGTACAATCTAGCCGTTTCCGGTATACGCTCATTGGACAACATTACAGATTCTCCTTCAGTTTCATCCCAAGCGCAAGAAATCTTAACTGATAGTTACTTTGTAATTGCCGATTTTGATTACAAAGACAAATATATCTTCAGTGGTGTTGCCAGACGGGAAGGTTCTTCACTCTTTGGCCCCAATACTAGATGGGCAAACTACTTTAGAACAAGTTTGGCCTATCGTGTAACGGAGGATATCCAAATTCCAGGTGTGCAAGAATTAAAGCTAAGAGCTTCTTATGGTACTGCAGGTATCAGACCTAGCTATGAAATGCGCTTTGAGACATTTTTACTTAGAAATGGTTCCCCAACAAGGGCCACAATTGGTAATAATGATTTAAGACCTGCTAAAACAGGGGAGCTTGAATTAGGTTTGAATATGAATTTCCTTGATCGTTTCTCATTTGAGTTTAACTATGTAAAAGCAAAAACAGAAGATCAAATTCTTAGAGTGCCATTGTCAGCTGCTGCTGGATTTAGCGCTCAATGGAGAAATGCAGGGGAAATTGATGCAACCACGTATGAAGCATCTTTAAATGCCAATATCATAAAAAGTGATAATGTATCATGGGATTTGGGAATTGTTTGGGATAAATCCGAACAAAAAGTTAGCCAACTGGATGTTCCAGCTTACTTGACAGGTCCCGGTACCCAAGAAACCACGCTTTTTAGAATTGAAGAAGGTCAGAACTTTGGAGTTATGTATGGTAACGACTTCATAACAAGCCTCTCTGATTTACCAGCAGGATCGAACGCAAGTGATTTTGTGGTAAACAGCGCTGGATTTGTCGTTGATCAAGCTACAGGTGAAACGCCAGTTAGAAGAGCCGATGCCTCTGGAAATGAGTTCTTTGTCATAGGAGACATAACTCCGGATTTCAGAATGGGTATCAACACTACTTTTAACTATAAAAATGTTTCCCTTTATGCTCTGTTCGATTGGAAACAAGGCGGCGACATCTATAATAAAACTAAACAATGGCTTTATAGAGATGGAAGGCACACAGATATAACAAGTGGATTACCCTACAATTTTTATCAGGGCTTGTACAATGTTAATCTACCAAGTTCAGCTTTCGTAGAAGATGGTTCTTTTGTCAAACTAAGAGAATTATCACTCTATTACACCTTAAAGGGCGAATCTTTAGGTAGTGTGGCCAATTTTATTGATACCATGAAGTTTGGTTTTGTTGGTAGAAACCTGCTAACCTTTACTAATTATTCTGGTTTTGACCCAGAAATAACCCACCAATCAGAATCCAATAGAGCGAATTTGACCACTAGGGATACCGATGGAATTGGTAACGATCCCAATACACCAGGTGGAGATCCCAACATTTTTAAGGTTGACAACTTTCCTTATCCTACCACAAAAACGTATAGTTTCTCTGTACAATTAACATTCTAAAAAAAATAAAATGAAAAGATTAATTCTAAATAAAGTTCTACTTCTTGGTCTTTTGATCTTCTCCTTTTCATGCACCAAGGAAATAGATAATGTAATAAATCAGAATAATCCAGATAGATCACAAGTATTGGCCAACGGAACTGATTTGATCGGTATAGTTAGCGGAGGTTTTGTGACCTGGTGGCAGGCAAATAACAGGGACCTTTACCCAGCTGTTGCCGTTGCAGGTGATATTGCTACTTGCTCTTGGGGTAACTTTGGTATGAGGGTTTTGTCCAATGAACCAAGAAATCCAATTTTAAATGCAGCTTCGTGGGCAGATTCCGCTGTACTTGAACAACCTTGGCAAGGAAATTATGCAGCTGTTTCTTCAGCTAATGATGTTATAAATGCAATTACCAATAATGGGATTACCTGGATTGCAGGCGGTGTAGATAACACCCCCATGGTTTTGGCCTCTGCATATCTGTTAAGAGGTTTCTCCTATGGTTATTTAGGCCTTTTGTTTGAAAAAGGGTTCCTTGTAGATGAGAATACGGACATATCTCAAAAATTACCGTTTGTAACCTATAGTGAGTTAATAACTCAAGCTATCAGTGATTTGGATGCAGCCATCGCCATAGCAAATGCCAACTCATTTGAAATTCCAAATACGGTTATAAATGGCGTTTCCCTTCCACAGGACGAGTTGATTAAGCTATGTAACTCATACAAAGCTAGATTTATAGTCCAGTCGGCAAGAAACCAAGGTGAAACAAATGCCATTGATTGGAATACCATTAAAACCTATGCTGAAAATGGAATAACCGAAGACTTTGGGCCAACTGGGGATAATGGTATTAGCTGGTGGAACAACGCAAATGTGCTAATGGATTCCCCTAATGGTTTTGGAGCTTTTGGCGGTAGATTGGATATGAGAATCGTGAACTTATTAGATCCAAGTCAACCAGCATTCTTTCCAGCCACTTCAGGTTCTACTTTAGATAATCCAGAAATGACAACTCCTGATGCAAGAGTGGGTACTGGTAAGGATTTCGAATTTAGGTCTGATATTCTTTTTAGAGCAGAAAGAGGAAGATTCCATTACTCACATTATTTTCATACTCGTAATCTATATGATGAAGGTTTTTCAGATGGAGCTGATGCCAAACAGATAAAAACATTCATGCTAGAAGATAACAGGCTGCTTTTGGCTGAAGCAAAGGCACGATTGAATGATGCAACCGCTGTTGATGATGTTAACGCAGGATCCAGGGTAACACGAGGGGAATTGACTCCATTGGCAGGTGGAGCGTCTCAACAAGAAATATTGGATGCCATTTTTTACGAACGTTATATTGAGCTATACAATACGGCGGTAGGAAGTGGTTTCTTCGATAGAAGAAGAATCAATGAATTGCAGGTGGGTACCTTCAGACATTTTCCAGTTCCGGCTACCGAGCTTGAGGTATTGGAAGAAGAACTGTACACTCTGGGAGGGGTAAGTGCAGATCCAACTGGAGTAGTGCCGCATTATAATATAGCAGCAGCACCTGCAAGAACAGATGATACAAACATCCCAACTTTTAACTAACTAGACTTTTTTCAATTGATTTAAGGAGCTGTTGGCTTAGGCCGCAGCTCCTTTCATTTTTAGTTCAATCCTGTATTAAAAAGTATCTTTGACCAAATTTCAATCCAATGATTGCCACCATTTGTAGAAAAGCCCACTTTAATGCAGCCCATAGACTTCATAACCCTAAATGGAGCCAAGAAAAGAACATTGAGGTTTTTGGAAAATGCAATAGTCCCAACTACCACGGTCATAACTTTGACCTAGAGGTTAGAATTAGAGGAAACGTTAATCCGGATACAGGATTTGTTATGGATTTAGCCGTCTTAGGCAACCTCATACAAAAAGAAATTGAAGATCGATTTGATCATAAGAACTTAAACGAAGATTGTCCTGAATTTGAAAATTTGCTTCCTTCTACGGAACATTTTGTGAAAGTTATCTATGATATTTTAAAACCTAAATTGGAAAAAGACCAATTACTCCACATTACGCTCTACGAAACAAAAAAGAATTCAGCAGAGTATGGTGATTGGTAACAATTTTACGATATTGCACTCCCTTTTTAAAGGGATATTAGCTCAGTTGGTTTAGAGCGCTGCCTTGACAGGGCAGAGGTCACTGGTTCGAATCCAGTATATCCCACGCAACAGGACTTCTTCCATTTTTTGGTGGGAGTCCTTTATTTTTATACCTGTTTATTCTTCCTTTTCATTATTTGTTAAGTTTTCAAAAACAAATCTTACATATCGTTTCTAAAATATGACAAATATCATACTACTGCCTAAGGTTGGGGTTTATCTTCGCACAATAAAAGATAAAAGAATCTTTTTATTTCATTAGCAGACAACAAGAAATTACAATTCAATAAAACAGTTTATGGAAATCACAAAAGATAAAACTGTAGCAGACTTTGTCACAGAGAACATTAAAACTGCACATATATTTAAAAAACACGGTATAGATTTTTGCTGTGGAGGGGGTATCTCCGTGGAAAAAGCTTGCGAAAAAAATAAAGTGGATCAAGTGCTTTTGGAGAAAGAACTTATGGAGGTTGACAACATTGTAGACCGAGCTCACGACTACGGTAAATGGGACATCAACTTTTTGGTGGACCACATCATCAATGTCCATCATACTTATGTTAATGAAAGCCTGCCCATATTATCTGAATACGCCAACAAAGTGGCCAAAGTACATGGAAAACATTATCCAGAAGTTCTTGAGGTCAATATTCTGTTTCACAATGTGGCCAATGAGCTTTTATCCCATCTTCAAAAGGAAGAACAAGTCTTGTTTCCATTTATCAAACAATTGGTAAAGGCAGAAAAAGAGAATACAATTGGTAATATACACCCACCATTTGGATCTGTAAACAATCCTATACAGATGATGGAGCATGAACACGAGGATGCTGGAGATATCTTCAAAGAAATTGCAAAACTGACCAATAATTATACTCCTCCAGCGGAAGCCTGCAATACTTTTAAGGCTTTATATGCCAAACTGGACGAATTTGAACAAGACTTACATCTCCATATTCATCTGGAAAACAATATATTACACCCCAAAGCCATTGCACTGGAAAAGCGGTTAGAAGTAAAATAGTTTTAATTTCATAGCCATTAGAAAATGGAGTATCAACAAGTTTAGATGCTCCATTTTTTAGTTTTTATCCATTAATAACATTTCTTTGGAAAAAGTACCTTTGACCTGTAATTGGATTTCGTGCAAACGTTAAAGAAACATAGTATTTATGCCCTGGGATATCTTCTCCTAATTGCCCTTTTGGGAATGGCTTTACGGCTTTTTCAATTAGTTGAACTTCCGTTTGATTATAGGTTCCTCGTCCATACACATTCCCATGTTGCCTTATTAGGATGGGTCTATACCGCTTTAACCACATTGATTTACAAATCATATTTGAGTAATGCGTCTATCCATAAAAAATATCAAAACTTGTTTTGGTTTACCCAAGCTACTATTGTGGGAATGCTGCTCACCTTTCCTTTTACGGGGTACGCCTTGTTTTCCATCATATTTTCAACCCTGTTTCTGTTTGCCTCCTATTTTTTTATGTGGTTGTTCCTAAAATACACCTCGGAAAAGCAAAAGGAAGCCCATTCTTACAAGTGTATTCGAATTTCGTTATGTTACATGGCAATATCTAGTATAGGCCCCTGGGCTTTGGGCATTATTATGAATACGGCAGGAAGCGGTTCCGATCTATACAGAAATGCCATTTATTTCTATTTGCACTTTCAGTACAACGGATGGTTCATCATTGCACTTCTTGGGCTATTCCTTTATATTCTTGAACAGAGAGAAATAAATCTGCCCCAAAAGACATTCAGGCCATTCTTTTGGATGATCAATCTGGGGGTTGTACTTACCTTCGGTATTTCGCTATTGTGGATGAAACCACATTTCACCATCTATATCTTTTCGGCCATAGGGAGTATTTTACAGCTTTTGGCCATGGGAGTTTTGATGAAATCTTTGTATGCCCTATCGGAAAAGCTAAAACAAGCAACTACCAAGCTCTTCTTCTTTTTGATGGAACTGGTTGCGCTTCTTTTTCTAATGAAATTAATATTTCAATTGATCGGAACGATTCCTTATTTTGCTTTGGTCATCTCATCAAATATTGATTTGATCATAGGGTATTTGCATTGGACATTCTTAGGTGTAATTAGTACCGCTATTCTAGCATTTTTATCCCAATTTAAGTTGATTCACCTAACAAAGAGAACCGTAATTCTTTACCTCATTGGATTTTTCCTAACCGAAGCTCTTCTTTTTTACAAAGGGCTTACAGTATGGCTAAAAACATCTCTGGCAACTGATTATTTATGGTATTTAGCTGCTGCCAGTAGCATACTCCTGCTTGGCATCATCAATATTTTTATAAATCAGTTCAGGAAAACGACTGGAAATTGATATTCAAAGGAATACCAATTGACGTTATAAATTGTCAATATTATAATACCCTCCTTTATTTTCTTTGCGCAATAATGACTGACCAATAATTAAGTGGGCCACATTGATCATGTTTCGCAATTCACAAAGGGAGGTATTCACTTTTGAGGTTTTATACAATACTTCCACTTCTTTATAGATCACATCCAAACGAGTGATGGCCTTTTTCAATCGATCATTACTGCGCACAATGCCCACATAATCCCGCATCAGTGCTTGCAGTTCTTTAAGGTTATGCTGAATTATTATATGTTCCTTCGGAATACTTGTACCTTCATCATTCCACTCAGGAATATCCAAATTTGTGTGTTCTCTATTTTCCGTTGAAAGATGCTCAAAAACATTATGGGCATAGACCAATGCCTCCAACAAAGAATTTGAAGCCAATCGGTTGGCCCCATGCAATCCAGTTCTTGAACATTCGCCGCAGGCAAACAAATTGTTGATTGTTGTTTCCCCATTTTTATCCACCACAATTCCCCCACACAGGTAGTGCGATGCTGGCACAACCGGAATCCAATCTTTGGCAAGATCAATATGAAGGCTCTTGCACTTTTCGTGGATATTGGGAAAATGACCTTTAAAAGCTTCAATATCCAAATGTGTACAGTCCAGATACACATGGGTATCACCTGTTCTTTTTAATTCCTTATCAATACATTGTGATACAACATCCCTGGATGCCAATTCGGCCCGTTCATCATAACCTGGCATAAAACGGCGTCCCTTCCTATTGCGCAGGTATGCGCCAAATCCTCTTACAGCTTCCGAAATAAGGAAAGAAGACCCCTTCTCCGAGTCGTACAAAGCAGTAGGGTGAAACTGTACAAATTCCACATCCTGTATTTGCGCTTTTGCCCTATAGGCCATAGCTATGCCATCGCCAGTTGCAATATCCGGATTGGTGGTATGCCCATAAACCCTACCAATACCTCCAGAAGCCAATAGCGTATGTTTTGCTTTTAAGGCAAGTATCTCTCCTGTTTTTTCATTCAGTACATATGCTCCATAGCATGCTAATTTTTCAGAATGCTGTTCCTCTAAATGGTGCTCTGTAATAAGATCTATGGCAAAATGATAGGACAACAATTGTATATTTTTAAGTTGATGTACTCTTTTTAGCAAAGCACGTTCTACTTCATACCCTGTAATATCTTTATGGTGCACCACTCGGTATTCTGAATGCCCTCCTTCTTTTCCCAAGCTGAAGTTTCCTTCGGAATCAATATCAAAATTAGCGCCCCAATGAATCAACTCGCTAAAGCGTTTTGGCCCTTCCTTAATTACCATTTGCACCACCAATTCATCACATAAACCATCTCCGGCAACCAATGTATCTTGAATGTGTTTTTGAAATGAATCTTCCTCAGTATCCAATACAACGGCCACACCACCTTGTGCATATTTGGTATTGGATTCACTCTCATCACCTTTGGTAACAATAACAACTGTCCTATCCGAAAATCTTTCTGCAATTTTAATGGCGAAAGTTAACCCGGCCACTCCTGAGCCAATGACTAAATAATCAGTTGTAATCATGCTATTTTGAAAGTTCCAACATACGCTCAATAGGAACCAGTGCTTTTTCTTGAATGTCTTTTGTTACATCAATTTGAGGGCTTTCATTAAGCAGGCAATCATATAACTTTTGCAACGTATTCATCTTCATGAAAGCACATTCGCTGCAAGCACAAGTGTTATCTTCTTTTGCCGGTGCTGGAATCAACTCAGCGGTAGGAACTTCTTCTTGCATTTTATGAAGAATTCCTGCTTCGGTGGCCACTATGAATTTTCCCTTGGGATGGGACTTCACATATTCAATCATTCCAGCCGTAGAACCAATGTATGTTGCTGTTTTAAGAATATGTTCCTCAGATTCAGGATGAGCAATGATCTTACAGTCTGGGTATTCCCTGTGAAGCGCCAAGAGTTTTTCCATGGAGAATGCTTCATGCACCAAACAACTTCCATCCCAAAGCAACATATCCCTGCCTGTTTTTTGCATGATGTATTTTCCCAGATTTCTATCAGGAGCAAAAATAATGGGCTGGTCTTCTGGGATGGATTCAACAATCTTTAGGGCATTGGACGATGTACAGACAATATCGGTCAAGGCCTTGACTTTGGCACTGCAATTCACATAGGTAACCACGGTATGGTTTGGATGTGATTTCACGAATGCTTCAAAAGCATCAGGTGGACATGATTCGGCCAAAGAACAACCAGCATCAAGGTCAGGCAATAGCACTTTCTTTGACGGATTCAGAATTTTGGCCGTTTCAGCCATAAAATGAACCCCTGCAAAGACAATTATATCGGCGTCTGTTTCTGCAGCTCTTTGTGATAACCCTAAACTATCTCCAACATAATCAGCAATTTCCTGAATCTCCGGAATCTGGTAATAATGTGCCAAGATAACAGCGTTTTTATCCTTTTTTAGTGCTTCTATTTTTTTCTTTAGATTCATTCTGCCCATTAGTTCTGCTTAGCGCGAAAATAATGTCGGGCATCATAAAAAAGCATGACAAAAGTCATACAAAATGTCTCATATACAATTAAGACTAAAATGTCTTTTTATATATTTGATAAAAAAGATATTTATGCTGTCCAATGCATGTAAGTATGCTATACGATCCATTCTTTATTTGGCCATGCAAGAGGAAGAAGGAGAAAAAATAGGCGTAAAAAAGATTTCTGAAGCTTTAGAAACTCCACAACCCTTTTTGGCTAAACTACTGCAACAACTTACCAAGAATAAACTGGTATCTTCTTCCAAAGGTCCCACAGGAGGATTCTTTCTTGACAAAGCAAATCTTGAAAATTCTGTTTGGGACATTATCAAGTGTATTGATGGCACCGATAAATTTGACCAATGTTTTATGGGTTTGTCCGCTTGTGGGGATGAAAACCCCTGTCCAGTTCATTTCACCGTAGCTCCGTTCAAAGCAAAAATCTACAATGATTTTAAGGATAAAACCATAGCAGAGTTTGTGGGCGAAATAAAACAGAAAGGAAGATATATTACATTGAAGGACATAGGACTGTAAAAGACCCTAGTCCAAAACCAATAAATCTTTATCCCAATTTAACTATTTCCAGGTTTAATCTTTGTAGCCTTTGTTCGCTTTTGCTCAAATCCTGAAGAATTGACGACAAATCACTTTCCGCCTTATTACGGACTTGACCAAATAGTTGGTTATAATATTGCAGACCTTCCTTTAAATTATTCGCAAAAGCTTTCACGTATTTAATTTGCTTTGGGGTACTTACCAATACCATTTCATCTAGCTTCTTTTTTAGGAAGTCAATATAAATATTGAGTTCTTTAACAAACATATTGGGACGCTCCGCACTGGTAATCTTAGATGATTTGCCATAAATGGCATTGATAATTTCCTTCAACCCCATAGCCTTGGAAAAATAAGCAATATTGGGGCCTGGGCAAATGGAAACACCTTCCCCTTCGGTTTTGGTATCCAGATTATTTGCCAATAATGCCGTGGTTCCCAGACCAACGCAGGTGCAGGTTTTCTCTATGATTTCATTATATCTTTTTTGATATTCGCTTTCTAAAATATCTTCTTTATCAAGTGCCTTGATTTTTAAATATTGATATTGCCGTGAAGCGGTGCAGATTCCTTTCTCTGTAAATTCCTTGTTCAAAGCCACAAATTTTTTGGGACATGCACTCCCCGGTCTCCCTTTTTCAATAAGGCGCATTTTTTCCAAATCCTTCGTGTTTCCTTTTAAGTTATTGAAAGGGACTCCCAATGGGGAAATATCACTTAAATAAACATCCTCTTCCTTGGCTTCAACCAATTTTTTCAACGTGGCATCATCTACTGTCGTAGCTTCCGGAACCAACAAGAAAGGACTTCCCCACCCCACAGAATCTACTTGATAGTACTCCAATAAAAACTGATGTTCCTCTGCTGTCCCCACTCCTCCTTGGGCTGAAATTTTAAAGTTCAAATCTGTTTTGGGAACCACATTATCAGCATTTAAAAACGTTTGGAATAAGAGCTCTTGCAAGGATTGACGTAATTCTTCTCTTTTAACTTTGAATTCCTCCAATACTGGTCCCAATAAATACCCTTCCGTTGCAAAAGCATGACCACCACAATTCAATCCAGATTCAATTCTGTATTCTGAGACCCAAATCCCTTTTTTCGCCAAGAATTTCCCTTGAATCATAGCAGAACGATAATCACTTACCTTTAGAATGACCTTCTTTTTTATAAAACCATTCTTGTCTGGGTAAAAATCTTTGAACTGGGATAAATAACTGTACAATCTAGGATTCATCCCTGCTGAGAGCACCAAAGATGAATCAACATCGCTCATTGCAAACCCCCGTAAAGCTGCATGGGCATCATTATACTCGGTGGGCAGCTTTTCCCCTTCAATATAATTATCCTTGTCCACCTTGGTCATGATATTGACATCAATCCCTCCCATGGATAAATTCTCTTTGAACCAATTTTTTATTTCATTAAAACTGAAATGGCTTTTTGTCAATTGTTTAAATTCCCGTTTTAAGGAAGAAGCATCAGGAAGTGTATCAAAAAAAATATTGATATCATTAATAGTTCTAGTCGTTGTTTTCTTGAACTCTTCAAATTCTTTTTCGGATAAGGTCTTTATCAAATTTAAGTATGATGTGATTCTTTTTGCCCTGAAATCCTCCATCTTTTCCGTAATCTCTTCATATGGGATTTTAAATTTCTTGCAATACATAACTCTCATTTTTTCAATTAAGATGTCATCTACCAAGGAGATTACAGAGTCTATCCCAAATTTTGAAACCTTAAGAGGAGAATCTATTGTAAAACCTATTCCCATTACCGGGATATGAAATGTATGTGTTTGTGCCATAATTGCGTGAGGTCAATATTTTTCTGACCTAGAATTTTATAAAATGATTAAAATGATTGATACAAATAAAATGAGATATGCAAAGATGATGATCTTCCAAAAAAGATGTGCTTTTTTCAATTCCATAAACTGAAATGCCACGCCCAAAAACTTAAATCCTGCCAATACTATAACAAAAATAGATACATTGATCCCGTTCATTCCAGAAAATAGCGATGTGATTATGGTCAGCACCACTAAAAGAATCCAAGTTATGGTTATTGTTCTGTCCATTTAAAAGAATAAATAAAGTAATGGAAACAATAAAAGCCATATGAGGTCGCACATATGCCAAAAAGCAGCACTTGCCTCTATATCTTCAATTGTAGTGGATTCTTTCTTCAATCCTAAATACACTGAAATTAAAATAACGAGCCCTACTATTACATGAATAACATGGAACAACGTAAGCATCCAGTAATAGTTAAAAAAGGTGTTGTGCCCCATACTTAATCCTGCTTCTATCTTTTCATAATACTCCCAACTCTTCAGCAATAAAAAAAAGCTCCCAAAAAGTATGGTCACAGGCAAGTATTTTTTCAACCCGTGCTTTCCTTTCATATTCACTTCCTTAACCGAAAGTGCCATAAAAAACCCACTCGTCAACAAGAAAACCGTATTGATCATGCCGCAAGTTACGTTAAGCGACAATCTAGAATCATGAAATTGGTCAGGTTCTGCTTTCCCCTCATATATCATTGCTATCAAAGCAATGCCAAAGGTGACCAACTCTAAAAGGATAATGATCCAAATTAGGATTCCACCAGGTGGATAATAAACATTTTTATGATTAATGACTTTCTGATTCATATAAGCTTGCAATACCTATCAAGATTGATGTTTTATTTTTTCATAGAGCTTTACCAGCGATTGCAACAACTCTACAGGTGTGGTCAAAATTTGATAGTGATTTTGTCCGAACATCTGTGGCAAATAATACTTCGCCTGGGCTTCAATGGCCAATGCATAAGAATTTATCTGACGCTCATTGAGCTCACGCAAGGCCTGTTTGATGTCGTTTATCCCATATTTGCCTTCATAGCGATCATAATCATTGGGTTTGCCATCCGAAATCAAGATGACCCACTTGTTCTTCGTGCTTCGTTGGTCCAACAAAGCTCCCGAATGACGCAGAGCTGGGCCTATTCGAGTGTATCCACTTGGTTCCAGAGCGCCTATTTTAAGTTTTGCCCTGTTCCAATCCTCATCAAACCCCTTTAGTGTAGTATATGTGGAATGATTTCTTGTTTTGGAATAAAAGCCATTAATGGAAAAGTCGATGTTGAACTCATTCAATATTTCGCCAAATAAAATGGATACTTGTTTTTCCACATCAATGACCCTATTCCCGGCAGCGTATCCATCGCTGGACAAACTGCTGTCCAACAACAACAAAATAGAAAGGTCTTTTTCCTTTTTACGCTTGGACAAGTATATTTTTTCCGATGGAGTATGACCAGAATTCACATCCGCAAATAAATCGGTAACCGCGTCCAGGTCAAATTCCTCGCCTTGGGTCTGTCTTCGTTGCTGCTGGTATTTGTTGTTCACTGTGGTCAGCATCTTTCGCAACCCCAAAAGTGTTGACTTATTTTTAGAGATTGCTTCTTTGTAATAGGCAGCATCAGCTTTTAAAATGCTTTTTGGGTATACTTTGCAAAAATTTTCCTTGTACATGCGTTTGGCGTAATCCCACTCATCGTATTGGACAAAGTAACCGTTATTATCACCGTCTGCGCTTTCTGCAATGGTGGTGTTTTCTACAAAATCAGCCTGGTATACAGAATGCGCGGTATCATCTACCCTGACCGTAAATTTCATGTTCAAATCTTCCAGAGCGTTGGCATGATCGTCCAAATCGTCATCGCCATCCATATTTCTAAAATTTCCGCCAAATTCATCTGCAGTTTCCACTTTTTCAAACTGATGTTGTAAAACGGCATCCTCTACTTGTTTTTCATCCACCTGAACCGAAACTATTTCTTCTACGGCATTGGCTTTAAGGATTGTTTTGGGCTGTTCTTGGTTTGACTCTTTTACCTTTTCCGTGAAATTCTTCAATTTGTCATCCGTTTGTTCCTCAGATGAGTTCTTCATCCATTTTCCATAGATAAATGAAAAGTCCGGTTCCGAATTTGGACTTGATTTTTTTGAATAATGGTAAATAAATTTTTCGTGATATGTTTTTGTCACGGGAAATTCATAGAATAAATGTTCCAACACTATTGCTGCGGTTTCGTGGGCTTTGCCTTGTGATTCTTTTAACGAATGTTCAACCTCATTTTCCCAATTGAATCCCAAATTTTTTTGAATGGATAAATATAAAATTCGAAATAAGTAGAAGGACAGGTTTTCCTCAACTGTTAGCAATTCCCCATATTTTGTAGGCAGGAAGAAATTATTGTTTTTATAGCCTCCTTCCCGTTCAGCAGCGTAAAGTTCGATGGGTTGACCTGTAATAGCACGGGCAAAAATGGTAAGTCTGGACTTTACTTCCTTCAATGAAACCGCATGGGCCTGATTTGCTTCTTTCTTCTTACGTCGCCGTTTGAAGTAGTGTGCAAACTTGGTGAAGATATATTCATCAGGTTCAAACTCGAACATGTTCTTTGCTGTTTAATAATTAGAAGTTAGAAATGAGTATTAAGTTCCCAATACTAATTTCTGAATACTCATTTCTAAATCATCAGATCACACAAATCGTTCAATGCACTAACAACTTCTACATCATCCGTAAGGGGTTCAACGACTGCCACGTGCACGGTCAGTCTTTTGGGCAGTCCAGAACGTATCAATTTGGCCGCATCTACCAATAATCGGGTAGAGACAGTCTCTGTAAGCCCTAATTCCGTCAAATTCCGGATTTTGTTGGCTATATTCACCAGCTTTTTGGCATCAGCTTCTAAAATATTGGTCTCATTTACCAAAATATCGGTTTCAATTTTTGCTTCTGGATAGTTAAAGGAAACAGCTACAAAACGTTGCCGGGTTGAGGGTTTCAATTCTTTAAATCCTCGCTGATATCCCGGATTGAAGGAAGCAACCAACATGAAGTCAGGGTGAGCTTTTATGATTTTCCCAAGTTTGTCAATAAACAATTCCCGTCGGTGATCGGTCAATGAATGTATCGCCACAATAACATCGGGTCTTGCTTCAGCAATCTCATCCAAATACAAAATGGCACCGGTTTTCACTGCCATGGTCAAGGGGCCATCCATCCAAACGGTTTCTGCACCTTTAATGATGTACCTTCCAATCAAATCAGTTGACGAAGTTTCTTCATGACAACTTACCGTAATCAGCGGTTGATCAAGTTCATGGGCCATGTATTCAATAAATCGAGATTTCCCAGTTCCTGTGGGGCCCTTTAGCAAAAATGGGATTTTGCTATTATGGGAATGTTTAAAAATGGCTATCTCTTTCCCAACTGGTTTATAATATGGCACCGCTGTCTTTGTATTTGAAGTCATATGGATTTCTTTTTCCTCAATCGTATTGACCATGACATATATGTTTTAAGGTCTAAAAAGCAAGTGTTTTATAAAGCACAATCCTAAGTAAATCAGGTATGAGCAGACGATACTTTATGAACTAGTTAGGGACTAGCTACAATTGCTAATTAGACCTATCTGTTACTGTTTCAATAATTTTCTCAATGGTTTCTCTATTGTCCACTCCCAATCCCTCCTGCTGATGGACCATTTCTCCCTGTGGGTTAAATACACTGATAATATTGGAATGGGAAAAATCCATAGGTGAAATCTGTTTATATTTTACTGCCAACACATTGGCAAATTCCCTTACTCCGGTTTCTGTTCCTTGAAGGAAAGTCCAATGCTCTGCGTCCATAAGGTTTTCCTTGGCAAAGGCTTTTAAATGTTCTGGCTTGTCTGTTTTTGGGTCAATACTTACCAACACATACTGCAAATCTTTATTGAAGGCTTCCGGAACTTGTTTTTCAATATTTCGCATATCTGCCACCAATCTGGGACAAGCGGCCTTGCATGTAGTATAGATCATGACCATTACCAAGGTTTTTCCTTTTAGATCCTTTAATGCTATAGTATTTCCTTCTTCGGTATTCCATTTTGAGGTTAGATTAAAAATGGATTCCTCGGAAATCTCCTCTGTTTCCATATTTTTTGATGGCGCCGAGGCCATAGCCATTAAATCCATTTTACATACCGAACAACTTCCTCCCGCACTATGCGTTTTCTCTCCTTCGCATTTCATGGGACATTGGTATGTTATTCCATCATTGTTGGATGCCGTCTCAACTTTATTCTTGCAAGAAACAATTGACAACACAAGTGCCAGAAATATGGGTATTACTCTAAAATGCTTCATCATTACTATCTTTTACACATCTAAATCCTAAGTTCTTCATGGTGTACTTTGCCTTTAGGCTACCACGGGTGGCATAACGCATAAAAGCAGCATAATTCATTAAATCGGTAGCCCCAATAGCAGCACTTCCGCAGAAGAGGTTGCTATCATTATCCACATCTTTTCGGGATTCACCGGATACCATCACCGAATTAAAATCGGAGGTCCATTCCCAAACCAAGCCATGTAAATCGTAAACTCCCCAATAGTTTTTGAAAGTGGAACCAATGGTATTGTTGAATGTTTTGGGTTTTTCGTACCATCCCAAAATGTATTCATTGTAGGTCTGAATTTGTCTGGCATCCGGTATATTTTCATTTGCCATGGCCACATACTCCCATTCATCTATCGTTGGCAATCGTTTTCCTTTACATTCACAATAGGCATTGGCCGTAAACCAACTGACATTGACCACAGGAGCATCCAACACTTGACCATTGCCCAAAGCAAAGTCAGATTTCCAGTCCATGAGATAACTTTCATCAGCAAAGAGTTTTTTTACTTTTGATTTTTGCCATTTGGGATACTCCTTAACAAACTCCAAATATTCCTGATTGGTCACCGGATACACATCCATATAAAAATCTGAAATGGTAACTTTCAATGAATCCCTTCCATACAACGGAATATAAATCCCTCCCTTGATCTCAACCATTTTAGACTGACAATTTGCACTGCCCATCCAAAGAAAAAGTATACAAACTGTCAATCTTAAAATAGTCATCTGTCAATGTTGATTAGTGCCCACTTTTAACTTGTTCAACTTGGGCTTTGGTCACATTTGTTTTTTTGTTTCCCCAGGAATTATAGATATAGGTAAGCACGTCGGCCACCTCATCAGAGCTGATGGACTGTTTGGTCATTACACTGTTATACTTTTGCCCATTAACGGTAATCTCACCCGTTTTACCATTAAGTACAATGTCAATGGCACGGTTTACATCTGCATTCAGATAATCCGACTCAGCCAATGGTGGAAACGCATTGGGGATTCCCTCTCCGTTGGCCTGATGACACGCAAAACAGGTTTTGGTATAAATCTGCTTGCCAGATTCCATTTTTTCAGCTAAGGTTTTGGTACCACTGCTTTTATCCTCATCATCACCTCCATTAGGCATAACTTGGATTCCACCACCTTCAGGGTTGTATATGCCTTCTTGTACCACACCAGAATAAATGGTCTTGTTTTCCTCTCCCTTCACCTTTAACATCCCCAAAGCACCTTTGTTGAAGGCCCTGAAAATGGAATGGTCCACCAAGATAAAAGTCCCTGGCACATCAACTCTAAATTCCACAATTGCAGCTCCACCAGCGGGAACCAGCGTAGTCTGTACATTTTCATTGATACTATTGCCCCCCTCAACCATTACTTTGTCAAAAATTTCACCAATTACGTGAAAAGAAGATACTAGATTGGGGCCTCCGTTACCTACATACAGGCGAACAGTTTCACCTACATTAGCTGTTATGGCATTATCTCCGGTCATAGATCCAACACTACCGTTGAATACCACATAATCGGCATCTTCATCAACAGCTTTTTGCATATCAAAAGGTTGCAATCCCGGGTCACCGTTTTCGCCTTTGGTATAAAAGTCGCCTTGCATTACATAATATTCCTTGTCCACTCGAGGAAGTCCACCTTCCGGTTCAACCAAAATCAATCCATACATCCCATTGGCAATATGCATTCCCACTGGAGCGGTAGCGCAGTGATACACATATAACCCTTCGTTCAATGTCTTAAAGTTGAATTTTTTCTCATGTCCCGGAGCCACAAAAGAAGAAGTTGCTCCACCACCTGGGCCAGTAACAGCATGTAAATCTATATTGTGAGGAAGTTTATTATCTGGGTGATTTGATAGCGTAAATTCTACCTCATCCCCTACGCGCGTTCGAATAAAACTTCCTGGTACGGAGCCGCCAAAAGTCCAATAATTATAGGTGGTTCCATCGGTCATAGTTCCTTCTTTTTCAAGAATCTCCATGTTTACGATAAGTTTTTTTGCTTTACGGTCACCTACTCCCCTTGGAACGTTGGGGGGAGCTGTAAGTTCTGCCATCATTTCTCTGCTTACCGGAATATCAGCTGCAGAAGCATACTCCTTTTTGGTAGTGTTGTCGATACAGCCTTGTAAAGTAATTACACTTACGGCCAAAAGACCAATGGACATTAGGTTGTTCTTGGGTATTTTCATGTATTATGTTATTTGGTTGTTATCTATTGTTTTATTTCTAAGGCCTGATCCGTAGGACGTCCGTGTTTTATGAAATCAACGATATACAGTATAATTCCAAACGTTAGCACCGAGGCACATAATAGCAGTACCACAAAATGGATGCTAATTTCATTCTGGACCTGCATAAATTCCATTTTAAACTTGCGTTCCAAGTACACCTGTGCAACACCGGCCACTCCGAAGGCGACCGTCATACCGATCATCCCAATATTGGAAAGCCAAAATGCAGCTCTACCCCGGGCACTTAGATATAGTTTTCTCCCTGTCATATTGGGCATGCTGTAGCTTATGATAGCCAGTACGATCATGGCATAGGCTCCCCAAAAGGCCAAGTGACCGTGCATAGCGGTTACCAAAGTCCCGTGTGTATATAGATTGGTTTGCGGAAGTGTGTGTGCAAAACCGAGCAACCCAGCACCTAAAAAGGATACTATTGCTGCACCAAGTGTCCAAAACAAAGCAAGTTTATTGGGATGTCTTTTTTCTCCTTTACGATACATATTTACGGCAAACAACGCCATAGCTAAAAATGCCAAGGGTTCCAAAGCTGAGAATATACCACCTACAATCAACCAGATTTTATTAACCCCTATATAATAATAGTGGTGACCAGTTCCCAAAACTCCTGATAGGAATGTTAAACCAACAATTACATAGAGCCATTTCTCAATGACCTCTCGATCTACACCAGTTAGCTTGATCAATAGGAACGATAGGATACCTCCCATGATCAACTCCCATACACCTTCAACCCAAAGGTGAACCACCCACCATCGGAAAAAGGAATCTGTAACCTGACTATCAAATGGCAACATACCCGGTATGTAAAGCAATGCCGCAAACAACAACCCCATGGAAAGTACCAAAGCGGTAGTAGTTCTTCGCTTCCCTTTAAAAAGGGTCGCTAAAATCAATCCTAAAAATAATAGGACATTCGCAACAACAAGAAAGTCCAATTGTCTGGGGATTTCCAAGAATTTACGTCCTTCCCACCAATTGAAATGATAGCCAATTACAGCTGCAACTCCAACCAATGCCAAAGAAATAAGCTGCACATAGGCCAACTTCACATTAACCAATTCCCGTTGGGCCTCTTCAGGAATAATATAATAGGCTGCACCCATAAATCCGGAAAGCAACCAAACAACCAATAAGTTTGTATGTACAGCACGAGCTGTATTAAATGGGATAAAATCGTGCAAACCGTCTAGACCTATCCGGGCAAAACCCATGATAAATCCATAAGTCAATTGTAAAACCAGCAGCAACATGGATAAAGCAAAAAACCAGTATGCTACTTTTTGTGATTTGTATTTCATAATGTTGGTGTTAATTGTTGGTTTTTTCTTTTGCGATTGGAGAGACAACGGTATCAAAACCATTAAGGTCAATGTCGTCTATCCAGTCAAAAAATGCGATAAGGTCTTCAGCCTCTTCATCTGAAAATCCATAAGCCACCATTTTTCTACCGTTGGGGGCCCAGGGATTGGGAGTTGTCAACACAGCCTTGATGTAGCCTTTCCCCCTTCGATCAATGACTTTTGTAAGTTCGGGCGCATAATAGGCACCTTCTCCAAGAATGGTGTGGCACCCCATACAATTGCTGGCCTCCCATAAATGTTTCCCTCGAACAACTTGTTCGGTAATGTTCTCATAGTTGGATTGATCTTGCTCTTTACTAAAAGAGTAGATCGTGAGCCCGATGAAAATAAGAAACGTTACAACGGTCCCACCAAGAAAAAAAGTACGTGCTTGTTTTTTTGATAACATGGTGAATTGATTATTATAATATTAAAAGATATTTTTATCCTTTATATGGTAAAAATAAACTAGTCAAATATTTGAATACATGATTTTTATCATATTCTAACAAAGTGTGTTAGTTTTTTTCTTCCTTCCTATATCCCAATTGAATCTTTGAATGGTTGTTTTTCTTGGTTTGCGTAATTATTCAGCACTTCTATTCTTTTTTGAGGTAAATTTCTCTTTGCTACAGTCCTGTGATAGTATCTTAACCCATGTTCTCTTTGTCGTCCTGAACTAAAGCTTGATACTCTTTTAAGGTATCCAATAACACGAGTTGCATGATCCACTTCTTTGGAATTGCATTTGCTACAATTGTGCAATGTTCGCTTATCTATATGGTCACAAGTATTGCAGATAGTGACCTTAATGTTAAAGCAGAAATAATTGCATCCGGCTTTGGCCGTAGCGTTAATCAACTTTACAAAGCCTTCTTTATTTGGAGCCTCTTCAAGATTTAAGTGAAGTGCAGAGCCGCCATCCAAATATTTGATAGTCTCATTGCCATGCAAAATTATTTTATCCAAAGTATTGGTAGCTAAATCTTCTACTTTGTAGAAATAGGAATTGTAACACTCACGCGGTACAAATAGTCCATCTTTTTTATCCCAAGCTGCATTTTTTACTCCTAAATTCTCGGCGGGCACAAATTCGGTATTGAACATATAACCATACTCCTCTTTCCCTTTCTTATTCTGATTGTAAATGGCTTTAAGGTATTTGTTGACAAAGGCTTTGTACCCATCATTGTTACCGACGTTTATACCTTGACTCTCGGCAGCCTCAACCATTCCATTAATCCCAATGGTCAAAAATTGTTTGTCCAATGAAATGAATCCAGCTTTGTAAACAGGAAGCAACCCGGCAGCTTCATATTCTTCAATGAGTTTCTTATAAGCAACCTGATACTTATGAATCTTCTGGACTTCTTCAACAATATTAGCTCCTTTTTGAACCAACCTGTTCATATTCAAAGTGATTACGTTTATCGACCCTGTAGCAACACCTCCAGCTCCCAATGAGTAGCTGAATGTATTGTCGCTGATCTCATTGCGCAATCTGCAACATGATGCCAAACTATCCGCATTTTCAGACTGATAGATGAAAAATGAATTTCCTTCACTCAATTCCTGGGCGCACATTTCTGTAAATTCAGAGTCCACTGGTTTGCCTTCATTTGTCAACATTGCTGCTGTTACCACAGGAAAAGTAAGAATAGCTTTGTTTCGTTCTTCATTGAACCATTTCATGAAGTATGTCTGCAACTTTTTTACGCTTTCCCATTTGGGCTTAGTCATATCTGGAAAGACAAAATCGCCAAACATGCTATTAAAATAGGCCTCATCATATAAAGATATATTCCAGAATACAGATTGATACCCACGCGCCGCAGCTGGCTGATTTATTGCGTAGACAACATGTTGCATATGGTTTGCGATGGTTTTTTCGTCGGTCTCTAAATAATCTTTGCCATAATCGATTGTTGCAAAATGGTCAAAGTACATCAAAAATTCAACCGTAGCCAATGCCCCGGCAAATTGCGAGCTGATTGCAAAGACAAGATTCACAAATTCCCCACAGAAACTCTCCAGATGCATTGGGGCTCTACTCTCACCTCCCAATTTTGTAAGTCCATCCAACAAAAAAGGATACATACTTATGGAAACACAATAGGGTTTGAGTGAGGTCTCATCATGTACATAAATTTCATGGGATTCAATTTGCCTGATGTACTCTTGAGCTAAGTCTGGTCCAAAAAGCGATTCAATCTTAAGTTTTATGAGCTGTCTGTTTACCTGAATATTGATATCCTTGTTCAATTCGGCTTCCATGGTGGCTATATTTTTGGAAGTGACATTAGCGTTGGCATCTACTTTTGATCCATTGGCGGCGTTGGACGATCGCATGTATTGATCGATAAAATCAATTTTCTTGGTAATCTGGCTGTCAGTAAGTCGAATCATATTGTTTATTTTTTTATGAATAAGTGGTTTAGAATTTTGTTTGTCTTCACTTCTATAAATTTCTGATTGGTGCTTTTAGAATCAAGCCCGCCCCTAGCAGTAATCCACTGGCCGGTTTTAATCCATGTAAGGTGTTTTAGAATTTCCTTGTCAACCTTCTCCAAGCCAGTATATAGACAGGTTTTATATCCTTTATCTTTTGCACACCTCAGGTTCTCTATTAGTTCTGCTTGATGCCATTCTCCGCCCATAAAAACAACACAGGTGGCAAAACCATAATATTTGTACAGCATACCTCTAAATATTTCATGGGTGAGTTGTTGTCCACTTCCTTCTTTCCATAAAAATGGTGAATGACAGCCTTCACACCTATGTGGACAGCCTGAAATTGTGAGACATAGACTAACTTCTCCTGGAACCTCTTGCAGTACTATTTGAAAGTCGTTGAAATACATAAATAATAAAAGGCCTTTTTATCCTTTAAAATTATAAAAGACATGCTTTGGTATATAATTGAGAGATTTGAGTTATTAAATATGTTATCAACAGATTTTGAAAGAGTGGATAAAATTTAAAATCAGAGGATATTCAATCACGGTATTGCTGTTATACCTAGGTAAAAAAGAAAAGCTTCCGAGAAATCGGAAGCTTTTTAACCGTTGTGGGCGCGAAGGGATTCGAACCCCTGACCCCCTGGGTGTAAACCAGGTGCTCTGAACCAACTGAGCTACGCGCCCATTCATTTTCCTAAATGGGAGTGCAAATATAGCATCATTTTTCTTTTACCAAAAAGAAAAAAACAAAAAAGGTGCCTAGAAGTTTTATCCGCTTCAAATTGTTTGTCTTGCTATGAACATCCAATCATTCAACAATTCTAATTAAATACAAATCATTTAATTCCGAATAACGTCTTTTTATATTTAGCGCTAGTTTATTTTTCGTTTTTTGAACCAAAAATCCTCAAGGCTTAAATTAAGGATAAGTACGTGGTAGTTTTCTTCTACCAAGACGTTTTCAATTTGCCCTTTTGAACCATAGCTATATGATAAATTCATCAATGAATTGGAGAAAACCCCTGTTGGGAGCCCTATTCCAAATGTAAAATTATATCCCTCTATTTTTCTGTCGTTGATAGCCAGATATCCATTATCATAATTAACTCCTCCCCTGAATCTTATTCTCTCTCCATACTTACGTCCCAAAGGGTTTTTAACATATTCCATCCCAAAAGCATAAATATCTTGATCTTGATAGGTCCCAATTTTTTCAGATTGATTTGTACAATCCCAGAAGTTCTTTTTATAATCTGCACTTAAAGTCAAAAAGTCACTTAACCTAAATCCCAGACCAAAACCCAATTCCAAAGGAAGTTTAAAATCTGCCACGCTATCACCTTCATCTTCTTCAACAACAATTTCAGATCCACCAAGAGTTTTACGCGCAGAACGTTTAAGGTTTCCTCCCAGAGAAACCGGTAATTGCACTGTACTTCCAATGGTTATGTTATCAGTTAAGTCATATTGAGCACCGAAACCAAATCTAAATCCGCTATAGTTGGTTATTTCCGTAAGTTCAAAATATCCTCTTCTAATACTGAAGGATTCCGTTTCTTCTATATTACCGAATAATAAAGATGCACTCAAACCAAGCCTAAGCGATTCTGAAAGACCATAGCCCACATTAAACCGTAAATCATTAAGCCCCCCCAAACCGGTCACGTTACTTTCAAAAACTTGACTGGATCCCTCAATATTTGTTTGTATCCCCAACAACGAATATCCTACATCACTGTATGGTATTAAAGAAATACCAGCACCCAATCTATCATCAATTCTAAAAGCAAAAGCCAAATTGGAAAAATTAAACGTTGTCTTGGATTCATCGTTCACGTTATTCCCATAGCTGTTGAACTCTCCTACCACTCCAATATCATAAAAGAAAGAGTTTTGCGGAATCATTGCGTTGGTAGCAGGGTTTAAATTGTTGATACCCGTATCCGTTCTAAGTCCTATACCTGAATATCCCATACTATTGGATGAACCAATACTTGTCTGATTTATAGCTCCCAATCCATATAGGGAATATGGAGAACTTGTCAACCCTTCAGACTGGGCCATTGCATGATTGCAAGAAAAAATAATAATCAAAGAAATTAAAAACTTAATCATTGTCCTCATCATAGATTGCATAAATAAGTTCAAGTTTGGCACTGTAGCTTGAAGTTCCACTACCATTCAGAACAAAACGGTCCACGGTTGAATTAAAACCATTGGGCAGCAAAACCAGCGCTTCATTGGTCTCCAATTCTGTGGACAACAACTTATCCAGATAGCTGGCCAAGGGTATTTCATAATAGATATCGTTGAACTCCTCATTGTCCCGGTTAAGTATCCCAGTAATGGGAGAACCCTCGTCTATCGAAAGTTGTTCCGTAATGTTATTGTTCCTGTCTACAACATAAATTAGGAGTTCATCCCTAATAATCAACTGATCGTTATAGGTGCCATTTTTAGGCTTAAGTCTTAATACAGCATCCATTATGGTTCCCTGTCCCTTAATATCATATATGTTTTTTATGTAGGGGAACTGTATTCTACATGCAATGCCCACGCCGGATTGTATAAAACTTAATCCATCTGCATCTGAGCTGTTTAGATTGACCTCTTGATCATTCAAGTTGGTTAACGGTTCAATGGGGTCTTGGGTAGTAATCTGATTAAAAAATGGAACCGGAGTTTCGGAAAGGTTGAGCCCAAAATCGATATAATCCTGAACCTGTTCATTCTCTTCATCAGTACTAAAATACAACCGAACAAAACCTGCTGCTGGCTCTTTGGAAAACCCAATTATGGATCCATCATCATTTTCTCCGGGCACGAGTGCTATCCCCTTGAAATAATCAATGAATTCGTCTGAATTGATTATCAATTTGTCTTGTAACTTTTCGAAAAGGTCTGCACCAAAATTGTCGGACAACCTTATTTCTAAAGTGTCCGCTTCCAGAGGTCTTGGTTTATAGGAGAAAGAACCCAGTTCATCTTCATTATAAGTTACCGTAGTACTATTGTAAAAATCATCTCCTTCTACCGGTCGTAAAGTTTTTAATAATCTTTTTACCTGAATAGTATTGGACCTTGTTGTATCGTTGTAGTAGTAACCATCATATGCCAGATGGAATGCAATGCTGTCATATTTTGCTTCAGCGTCAATAGCATATTCCGCCGGAACCAATCCCAAATGGCTTGCTGCACTTACAGCTCCAAAAACTGGATCCACATACTTTCCTACCAACATCCGGGTTGATTGGCCAGTAACAATGCTATCGAACTTCATCGTAGATGTTTCCAAAGTAAGGGTATCAATAAGCACAACCCTAATATTACTTCCGGTAAAATCCTTTCCAGCCAAAAAATCCGAATCATTTGGGTTTTCATCATTACAGGCCGCCAAGCTCAATATAAGTGGACATAATAACCATATTAATCTTTCCATAGTCTCTGTTTTCCATAAAAGTATATGCAGTGTCCTGTTCTAAAAATGCGGATAGACCAACTCACTTTATTTTAAGACAAAAACCTTCTATTTACCTATAAATCCACTTTTCCTGTTCATAGATAAATTTTCCCGTTTTGTATGTTAAAATGTGAGCTTTATATATTCCCTAATGAGACAAAAAGGCGGAAAATTACCTTTGATGGAAAACTAAAATGTTTGGCATGAGAAAAGCAGTACATTATTCTAAACTAATTTCATTAATGGTAGTTTCAACAACCGCATTTATTTTTAGTTGTTCCACTGATGAAGATGAAGAGAGCCTAGGAAATTGGATAAACCGATCAGTTTTTGATGGAAGTCCCCGAAGCGGCATGTCTGGGTTCACCATAGGCAATATAGGTTATATGGGAGTGGGTTACGATGGTGACGATTACCTAAATTCCTTTTGGACCTATGATATAGAGGGCGATTTTTGGTCCCAAAAAGCTGATTTCCCAGGTTCAGCAAGAAATGCAGCAGTTGGTTTTCAAATTGATGGAAAAGGCTATATAGGATCTGGATATGATGGAGTTGATGAGCTAAATGACTTTTATACCTATGACCCTTCCAGTAATACATGGACACAGGTAGCCTCTATTGAATCGACCAAAAGAAGGAGTGCTGTTGCTTTTTCCGCCAACGGCTTTGGTTACTTTGGAACAGGTTATGATGGGGAAAACGACCGTAAGGATTTTTGGAAATATGACCCATCTTCAGATACATGGACGGAACAGGTTGGCTTTGGTGGAAACAAAAGAAGATCGGCCACAACCTTTACCATTAATGGCCTGATTTATTTGGGCACTGGTATTTCCAACGGTATTTACTTAAATGATTTTTGGGCTTTTGATCCCTCAAACGAGAGTTGGACCAAAAAAACCGATTTGGATGAAGAGGGCAATTACAATATAGAGAGAAGCAGGGCTGTTGGTTTTTCCTTGAATGGTTATGGGTATATAGCATGTGGTGAAATAAATGGTGCTTCCACTTCGGTTTGGGAATACGACCCAGCAACAGATATGTGGGAAGCCAAAACTAATTTTGAAGGTTCCTCACGGCAAGATGCCGTAGCATTCGCCAATACAACAAGAGCTTTTGTTGGGCTAGGGCGATCGGGAAGCCTCTATTTGGACGATTTGGACGAGTTCTTCCCTTTAGCCGAATACGATGAAGAAGATTGATTTTTTTTGTGATGAGTGATTTGTTCATACTCTGAATGTAAATGGGTTAGGTTGAGAAATCTGGCCCATTTGTTACAATTTAAGCAACTATGATAAAATTTTCAAGAATTTTGGTTATTGTAGTTTTTACAATATGTATTTGGATTGCCCTACCCAAAGATTCATTTAGTGATATGAATCATAAAAGATTACCGGTACGGTCTAAAATCATTGAAGTTGGACAGGGTTACGGATATGAAATCTGGATCGGTGAAAAACTATTGGTGAAGCAGGAATTTATTCCTGCAATAAACGGAGAAATAACGTTTAAAACTCCTGAGGAGGCTAGAAAAGTAGCCAATTTGATAACAAAAAAGTTGTTGGAAAGATCAAATCCTGAAATTAGCGTAGAAGAGTTGGTCAGCTTAAATATCCTTACCTTAAAACACTAAATCAAAATATGATTCTTGAAAAGAAACATATGAACCAATTTCTTATTCACCTTATCATGTGGATTTCATTCGGCATATTTTTCCTTTTCCCATATGTTTTTGAATTTAGAAGAATCCCAGAAGGCATTCCCGTTCGATTTTTGTCAATGATAGTTCTTTTCTATATCAACTATTTTCTTTTGGTCCCTAAGATACTGCTCAAAAGAACCACCTTGACCTATGTTTTGGTTTGCCTATTGTTGATTACCGTGACAGGTCTTTTCATTAATTTAAAGTATCCTCCAAATGCCTCAAGGCTAATAGAGTATTGTGCCAAGCCACATTACCCGTCTGAGTTCCCCAATCCCTATCTAGGTAGTGTAAACAGGCTAAGGTCAAACCCTGTTTTCAATCAATTGGTTATTATGACAATATTAAGCGCACCATTTTTTGCAAGCGCACTATTAAGAGTATACATTGAATGGCGAAAAAACGAGGACCTTAGAAAAATAGTCGAGAATGAGAAAACCAATTCCGAGCTCCAATTTTTAAAGACACAACTAAACCCTCATTTCCTTTTTAACTCTTTGAATGCCATTTATTCCTTATCAGCCAAAAACTCCAAAGACTCTTCAGAAGCAATCATAAATCTATCCGAGCTAATGAGGTACATGTTGTATGAGGCCAATAAGAATCTGGTTCCGCTTAGAAAAGAGTTGGAATACATAAAAAACTATGTTAAGCTACAAAGGTTACGCTTATCAGACAGTATCAATGTTAAACTAAAAATATCTGGTGATGACAGGCACAAAGTCATTCCTCCATTACTTTTTATTTCATTTATAGAGAATGCCTTTAAGTATGGGACCGATTATGAAGGAAGAACGTATGTGAAAATAAACCTTTCTATTGAAAATGGGTCTATACATTTTAAGGTAGAAAATAAAATCGGTCCATATAGAAAACAAAAGGACAGTTCTGGAGTAGGTCTAGAAAATGTAAAAAACCGATTAAAATTATTATATCCAGAATCTCACGAATTGAAGGTTGAGAACAACGGTGAAACATATACCGTGGTATTGAATCTTTATCTATAAATACGGAAATATGACATGCATAATAATTGATGACGAACCATTAGCTATAGATGTCCTGGTTGACTACTGCAAAAAAATGGATTTTATCCAACTGGAAGGAACATTTACCAATCCCTTGGAAGCTATTTCGACCATTAAAGAAAAAAAGCTCGATTTAATATTCTGTGATATTGATATGCCTCAGATCAGTGGAATTGATTTTATAAAATCCTTGGACAATAAACCCATGTTCATCTTTACCACAGCCTACTCCCAATACGCTGTTGAAGGGTTCAATTTAAATGCGGTTGACTATTTGGTCAAGCCCATTCCTTATAATCGCTTTATTAAGGCCATAACCAGAGCGAAAGAAATATTAATCTATAAAAAGAAACCTACGGATAGCAACGTATTTCCATCGCATGGCGAAACAAACGAGTCTCAGAATTACATTTTTGTAAAAGCAGAATATGAAAGCGTAAAGATAAATCTAGACGAAATTGAATACATTCAGGGCTTAAAGGATTATTTAAAGGTTCATATCGCTGGATCCAACAAAGCGATACTTACGTTGATGAGTTTCAAGGAAATTTTGGATAAGCTTCCTTCCAACCAATTTTTAAGGGTTCACAAATCCTTTGTAGTAAACGTTACATGTATTAAAACGATACAACGAAATAGAATTGTAATCAATGATATTAGAATTCCAATAGGTGAGAGTTACAAAGTAAGTTTTTTCAGTATGTTGGGCCTGTAATATCCGTTACAGATATTTAAAGACTTATTCTTAAACTACTTCGGCCACTACAAAGGTACTCCCTCCTATATATACAAAATGATTATGGTCAGCTTGCTCCAAAGCTGCCTCCAAACCATTTTTCACTGAGCTGAAAATTTCTCCTTTCAAGCCAAACTTCAGGGCCGTTTTCCATAACTCTTCCGCTTGTAACCCTCTTGGTATGTTAGGTTTTACAAAATAGTATTCAGCATCTTTAGGAAAAAGTTTTAAGACCTCCGCTAAATTTTTATCATTTACAAACCCAAGCACAAAATGTATCTTTTGAGGCTTAAGATTTTCAATTTGCTCCAGCACAATTTGTAATCCTTCTTTGTTATGTGCCGTATCGCATACAATTTTTGGATTTTCGCCCAATACCTGCCACCTACCCAAAATTCCGGTATTGTCAATAGTATGCTGAAGTCCTTTTAATATGTGTTCTTCCTTTATTTCAAAATTCTTTAACTCAGCTATAGTAGTGATTATTCCTTTTACGTTTCTTACCTGATACTCACCCAACAAATCCGTTTTATAGTCTCTCCCTTGAAGTTGATCTGCAAAAACAATCTTACAATCTTTTTGAGCAGCCATGATCTTAAAGATTCCTTCGGTTTCGGGTTGGGTTTCACTTATTACTACTGGAATACCTCTTTTTATGATTCCAGCTTTTTCCAAAGCTATTTTCTCTAACGTATCGCCAAGGATTTTAGTGTGGTCCAGCCCAATATTGGTTATTAAGGAAACTTCGGGTGTAATGATATTGGTAGAGTCCAACCTTCCGCCCAAACCTACCTCAATGATTGCAATATCAACCCTCTCTTTCACAAAATAGTCAAAAGCCATTCCAACCGTCATTTCAAAAAAGGATAGTTTATTCTGTTCCAAAAATAGCTTATGGTTTTGAATGAAATCAACAACGAACTCTTTGGAGGCTGGAACTCCATTTATTTTTATACGTTCCCTAAAATCTTTTAAGTGTGGTGAGGTATATAGCCCCACTTTAAACCCAGCTTCCTGAAGAATTGAAGACAACATATGACTACTAGAGCCTTTTCCATTGGTACCTGCAACATGGATACTCTTGAACTTTTCATGGGGGTTACCTAGAATTTCCGAAAAAAAAAGAATGTTATCCAGCTTATTTTTTAAGGCCGTAGGACCCTTCTGTTGATACATTGGAAGTTGTTGAAACATCCAACCCAAAGTTTCCTGGTAAGTCATTGAGCTATTGGCCTAACTTAAAGTTTACTACTACAAAACCTATCTGCTGTGATGGTGCATTGGAATCTAGGTTCCATTTATGAAGAAATGCGGTCTTTTTGGCCGGCTCCAGTAAGCAAGGCGCATTATTTGTAGTTCCTTTTACACCAGGGGTTGCTTTTATAACCTTTCCATTTCTATCTACTACTATTCGCACCACAACACGTCCATCTTCATTGCATTCTTGTTGCACCTTACCTTTGGTCACTAATGACCGGCCATTTAAACCATATCCGCCTGTGCCGCTGCCGTTACCCGGACCATAGTAGCTTGTGACGTAAGGGTCTCCATTAGGCTTTCCCTTATCACCAGCTCTATTATCATCTCCTTCACTTCCTGTTGTTGTACCATCAGATTTTCCTATTCCACCGATTAAGGCATCAAGGCTTTTCTTTTTGGCTTCCTGCTCTTGTTTTTTTCGTTGTTCGGCCTCTCTTTTTTCGCGTGCAACTCGCTCAGCATCGGCCTTGGCCTTTTTTACAGCTTCATCCGCTTTACGTTTGGCTTCTTTTTGCTGATTTATTTTTATTGTCTCTTCAGAATCACTTGTCAAAACTTTTTCCACAGGTTCTTCAGGAGCAGTTTGCTTTGGCACTACCTGTTCTTGAACTTGTTCTACCGGTTTTGATTCAACTTTTTTTGGCTCTGAACGCACCTTTTCTTTTGGTTGAACTTTTCCACTACCAAAATCCATGGTTCCAAAATTGATGGCTATACCATTTTCAATTGGAGGATCCATATAAGTAAGCCCTATATAAAAAAGCAATAGTAGTAGTACGCTTAACAGAAGTGTTGTTAGCGTAAAAGATTTTTTCTTGTGTCTCGTATCTAAAAATGACATTATTTTGGCCGCACAGCCAAGATAACCTTATAACTATTTCTATTGGCAATATCCATAACATTGACCGCTTCTTTTATGGCCACGTTTTCTTCTGCCCTTAGAATGATTGTAGGCTTTTCTTGTCCTTCAAGTGCCTTTTTTAATTCAATTTCAATGTATTCTTTACTTATTTGCTCGTTGTTCACAAAATACTTCAAGTTCTTATCTATGGTCACCGAAACGTTCTGTGTGTTGGTAGATTTTCCTTTTGCTTTTGGCAAAAGCAAATCCAAAGCATTGGGAGCGTTTGAAGTCAGCATAAAAAACACCAATAATAAAAACACAATGTCTGTCATTGATGACATACTAAATTCTGGACTAACCTTATTTCTTCCTTTTAATTTCATATTGAAATTCTAGATAGGTTCATTCAACAAATCCAAAAACTCCACCGCATTGGCTTCCATTTTATGTACAACCTTATCCGTTCTGTTTACTAAGTGATTGTATCCTATATAAGCAATAATACCAACAACCAACCCAGCTACCGTAGTGGTCATAGCTGTATAAATACCTGACGCCAATGAACCCATTTCGGCCTGCCCTCCACTGCTTGCCATTTCATGGAATGCCAAAATCATACCAATTACGGTTCCCAAAAAACCAATCATGGGAGCGGCACCGGCAACAGTTGCCAATACACTTACATTCTTCTCCAATTTATAGACTTCAAGGGTGCCAGCATTTTCTATGGCAGTATTGATATCATCCAAAGGTTTCCCAATTCTGGATACTCCTTTTTCCGTTAATCGAGCAACTGGAGAATCGGTTTGAGCACATAAAATTTTTGCTGCATCCAATTTACCATTCATGACATGGTCACGAATCTGGTTCATAAAGTTTTTGTCAATTTTTGATGCTGCTTTTATAGCAAAAATGCGTTCAAAATAAATGTAAAGTGCCACAAACAGAAGTACAAAAAGTACCATGATAATTACAATACTCCCTGTTCCTCCATTAACAATTAAATCAATAACGGAAAGCGTTTTTTCTTCCGAAATAGATGCACCCACCTCGGCTCCTTCTTCCAAATCTTGAAAAATAATCATATAAAATCCCCAATTTAAGTTGCAATAATAACGGAGATTTTTGAGCTAAAGTATTTTTTAGAAAAAATATCGCATGATAACAAAGCAAATGGCTCCGGCAATGAAGCCTATGAAAGCCAGCCAGCCAATTTTCTTAAGATACCAGAAAAAATCAATTTTTTCCATTCCCATTGCCACTACACCAGCTGCAGAGCCTATTATCAACATACTACCTCCGGTTCCGGCTGAATATGCGATAAAGTGCCATAAAGGATTATCTAAAGGCTCCGAGAACATTCCCAAACTAGCGGCTACTAATGGGACATTATCTATTACTGCAGATCCAATCCCTAATAATATCACCACCAAATCTGAAATTTGTGTGCCTGCAATCTCAGTGCCCAATAGTGGCATCCCTTGCTTAAGGCCTTCGGCAAAATTGAAAAGAAGTCCTAGCGATTCCAAAGCGGCAACTGCCATCAATATTCCCAAGAAAAAGAGTATGCTTGGCAACTCTATCTTTGTTAAAGCACTATGCACCGGGCTATGGTGCGATTCAGCATCACTAACTGGGTCGACAGATGAAATTGCAATCTTAGAGCTACTATAAATCTCGGCAAAAGTAGCTACCACAGCCAAAGAAAGCATCATTCCCACATAGGGTGGTAAATGCGTAATCGTTTTAAAGATGGGCACAAAAACAATGGCCGTCAATCCAAGGTACAGCATGGTAGCTCCAAACTTTGATTTTGCCGGAGCGGTTTCCTCAGTCTCAATTTCACCTTTAAATGCCGGCAAAAATGATGCGATAAATGTTGGAATAAGCATGCAAACTAAAGAAGGAACAAGTAAATATCCAATAAGTTTGGCGGTAGTTACTTTCTTTCCAATCCAAAGCATTGTTGTGGTAACATCACCAATTGGAGACCATGCTCCTCCAGCATTTGCCGCAATAATAATAAGACCTGCGTACCATATCCTTACATTTCTATCCTTTACTATTTTCTGTAGAATGGAAATCAAAACAATCGTTGCCGTAAGATTGTCTATGATGGCAGAGAGAATAAAGGCCAAAAAAGCAAAAATCCAAAGTATTCTCTTTTTGCTTCTTGTTTTCACAAAAGATTTGATAGTAGCAAAACCATCAAAATAATCAATGATCTCCACAATTGTCATTGCACCCAAAAGGAATACCAAAATTTCTGATGTCTTTCCTAGATGATGAAGCAAAGTTTCTTCCAGAACATGCATTTTATCTTCATGTCCCAATGCCGAAAACCCTTCTATCAGTGCATGTTTTCCAGAATCAAACCATGCCTGGAAACCATCTATCCCGAATGCCATTATGGCCCATAAAATTGCCATCATGGCCAAAGCCGGAATCAATTTATCAATCTTTAAATTATGTTCAAGGGTTATTGCTAGGTATCCAATGACAAATATGGCAATTAAGAGGGTCTCCATGTTAGTTGGTTTATGTTAGTTGAAACTTTAAAAGGCTAAAGTCTGCTTCGCTAAAGATATTCAAAATGACTTTTTTCACACAATGTTCTCCTTATAAAATCTTTAAAAAATCAAAGCCTAACTTCCGAGTGATAATCACAATTATACAATTCTCATTTTTAAGCATTGTTTTATAAAAAATCACTAAATTAAAGCTATATTTGCAATCAATTTTTATCTAATTCTCATTTTTATGGAGTTCACACTTTCCGAAGAGCAATTGATGATACAACAAGCAGCAAAAGATTTTGCGCTAAACGAGTTGTTGCCTGGAGTTATTGAACGAGACGATGCGCAAAAATTCCCCACAGAACAAGTAAAGAAAATGGGGGAACTTGGTTTTTTGGGAATGATGGTCAATGAAAAATACGGAGGAAGTGGGTTGGACACTCTTTCTTATGTATTGGTAATGGAAGAGCTTTCTAAAATAGATGCTTCTGCTTCAGTAGTAGTGTCTGTAAACAATTCATTGGTCTGTTGGGGACTGGAAACTTTTGGTTCCGAAGCTCAAAAAGAAAAGTATTTAACACGTTTGGCTTCTGGAGAGATTATTGGAGCCTTTTGCCTTTCTGAACCTGAAGCTGGCAGTGATGCAACTTCTCAAAAGACAACTGCTATTGATAAAGGTGATCATTATCTTTTAAATGGAACCAAAAACTGGATAACCAATGGTGGAACCGCAGAAGTGTATTTGGTGATTGCCCAAACCGATATAGAAAAAGGACATAAGGGAATCAATGCGCTTATTGTGGAAAAAGGTATGGAAGGCTTTGAAATCGGTCCCAAAGAAAATAAATTGGGTATCAGGGGCAGTGACACTCATTCTTTATTATTCAATGATGTAAAAGTGCCCAAAGAGAATAGGATTGGTGAAGATGGATTTGGATTTAAGTTCGCCATGAAAACCCTTGGTGGAGGCAGAATTGGTATTGCAGCCCAAGCACTGGGAATAGCTGCTGGAGCTTATGAACTCTCCAAAAAATACGCAAAAGAACGTAAGGCATTCGGTACAGAGATTGCCAACCATCAAGCCATTGCCTTTAAGTTGGCCGATATGCATACCAAAATTCAGGCCGCGCGTCATTTGGTGTATCAAGCCGCTTGCGATAAAGATGCAGGAAATGACTACACGCTTTCTGGAGCCATGGCCAAATTGTATGCTTCCGAAGTAGCTATGGAAACAGCGGTAGAAGCTGTGCAAATACATGGAGGAAATGGTTTTGTGAAAGATTATCATGTGGAAAGATTGATGCGTGATGCCAAAATCACTCAGATATACGAGGGCACTTCGGAAATCCAGAAAATCGTAATCTCAAGAAGCATTCTTAAAGATTAATTGTTTCAGAGAATTTCGCACCCCTCTATTTATAGGGCTATCTCATAATTATATTACATTCCAATATCAAATACCCCTTGAAATCAATTCCGATTGTATAAAATTTTAGTTTTTTATCACTTGACCCCCATGTTATTACAAAACACCTTTTAACCAGCTTTCCATTTTGAGAGAATCATAATTTGATATTGTCCAAATTTCAAATATGAATATTTTTTAACCCTTCTTCACAAAAGCTGATGATTTTATTGCAATACCCGAAAAACCTTGTTTTTTATTCATCAAAAAGGATATTTTTGAGGAAATACCATAATGATGAGATTAGAAAAACAAGGTCTATATCTTCCGGAATTTGAACATGACAACTGTGGTGCTGGTTTTATTTGCAGCCTAAAAGGCAAAAAATCAAACGACATCATTCATAAGGCCCTTGAAATTCTAGATAAACTGGAGCATAGAGGTGCGGTAAGTTCAGACGGAAAGACAGGAGATGGAGCAGGAATCCTTATAGATATTCCCCATGATTTTTTTACAGAAGTATGTGCTTTTGATTTACCGAAGGCAGGCAACTACGCAGTAAGCAATGTTTTCCTTCCGCAAAAAGAAAACCAACGCGACTTTTGCATATCAACACTTGAGGAAAACATTAAAAACCAAGGTCTGCAGTTATTGGGCTGGAGGGATGTCCCAGTAAACGGTTCCGTTCCCGGTAGAATTGCCGCTGAAACCGAACCTTTTGTAAAACAGTTGTTCGTTGGAAAAGGAGATGCTGAAGATGATTTTCAATTTAACCTAAAACTGTTCATTGCCAGAAAGATTACGGAGCATGCAATTATAAAAAGTAAACTGTCTCAAAGCCAGTTCTTTTACCTGCCGAGCCTTTCCACCAAAATCATCATTTTTAAAGGTCTGTTGGTACCACAGGACATCAGCAAATACTACGAAGACCTGCTAGATCCTCGTGTGGTGACTAGATTGGCACTGGTACACCAACGCTTTTCCACCAATACTTTCCCAACCTGGGACTTAGCACAACCTTTCCGTTACATGTGCCACAATGGAGAAATAAACACCTTAAGAGGAAATGTTTCCCGCATGCGTTCCAGAGAAGAGCTAATGGAAAGTGATTGGTTTGGAGAAGACATTAAAAGAATCCTTCCTGTTGTGCTGCCGAGAAAATCAGATTCTGCTAGCATGGACATGGTTGTGGAACTATTGCTTATGACAGGGCGCTCATTACCTGAAGTAATGATGATGCTTGTACCGGAAGCCTGGGAAAAGAACAAGGAAATGTCCGAAGCCAAGAGGGCTTTTTACGAATACAATTCATGTGTAATGGAGCCGTGGGATGGTCCTGCTTCCATTCCATTTACGGACGGTAATTATATTGGAGCCGTCTTGGACAGAAATGGATTGCGTCCCTCAAGATATTCGGTAACCAAACAAGGATATGTTATCATGTCCTCAGAGACGGGAGTTGTCGAGCTAAAACCAGAGGACATTGAATTCCACGGACGATTGGAACCTGGAAAAATGTTCTTGGTTAACATGGAGGAAGGTCGTATTGTAAACGACGAAGAAATAAAGGAGTCCATTGCCAAAAAACACCCCTATCAAAAATGGTTGAAAGATAATTTGGTCTACTTAAAGGATATCCCATACAATGATTGCCCAGTTTTTTATGGTGAATTTCCTTTGGAAACCAGAAGATCTGCATTTGGATATACCTTGGAAGACATCAATACCATTATTTTGCCAATGGCAAAAAATGGGAAGGAACCTATTGGATCCATGGGGTCGGATACTCCTATAGCGGTATTATCAGAGCGCCCACAACTCATATACAATTACTTTAAACAACTCTTTGCACAGGTAACCAATCCTCCTTTGGATGGTATCCGGGAAGAACTGATTACCGACATCAGTTTGACACTAGGCAGTGATCAAAACATTTTTGATACTACTCCATACCATTGCAGAAAGTTAAAAATCCAAAACCCTGTGATTTCCAAGGAGGATTTGGATAAAATAAAAAATTACGATGCCAGTCCAGACTATAAGGTCGTTTCCATATCCATGCTTTATGAAATTGGAAAAGGACACAATGGATTGGAAGAAGCACTGGACTCCATCTTACAACAGGCATCCAATGCCATAGATGAAGGCGCCAACATCATTATTCTATCTGATAGAATGGTTAGTTCTGAAATGGCGGCTATTCCAGCTTTGCTGGCATGCTCATATGTAAACAGCGGATTGAGCAGAATGGGGAAACGTTCCAAGTTGAGCATCATTGTTGAATCAGCAGAACCTAGGGAAGTACATCATTTTGCCTTACTCTTCGGATTTGGTGCAAGTGCCATCAACCCATATTTAGTAAACGAAATTATTGCAGAACAAATACAAGAAAACGATATAACAGAGTACACCTTTGACGAGGCCATTAAAAATTACAACAAGGCCATTGGAAAAGGAATATTAAAAGTGATGAACAAAATTGGAATCTCAACTTTAAATTCTTACCGAGGTTCCCAATTATTTGAATGCATTGGTATCAACACCAAAGTGGTAGACAAATACTTCCCGAATACGCCAACCCGTATTCAAGGAATAGGTTTGTATGAGATTGAAAAAGAGGTAGCAAAACGCCACAAGAAAGCATTTAAGACACAGGAGTTAGCAGCCAATCTTGATATTGAGATTGGCGGAGAGTACCGTTGGCGAAGAGATGGTGAAAAACATATGTTCAATCCATTAAGTATTGCCAAGCTTCAAAAATCGGTACGCAATAACGAGCCGGAGACTTATAAAGAGTACTCCAAATTGGTTAATGAGCAATCAAAAAACTTGATGACCATCCGTGGATTGTTTGAATTTTCAAACTATGATCCAATTCCCATTGAGGAAGTAGAACCATGGACCGAAATCGTAAAAAGATTTAAAACAGGCGCCATGTCCTACGGAAGTATCAGTAAGGAAGCCCACGAAAATCTTGCAATTGCCATGAACCGAATTGGAGGTAAGAGTAACTCTGGTGAAGGTGGAGAAGATTCGGCTCGTTTTTATAAAAATCAAACTGGCGATTGGAAAAATAGTGCCATCAAACAAGTTGCTTCCGGGCGATTTGGGGTAACCTCCAATTATTTGACCAGTGCACAAGAAATCCAGATTAAAATGGCCCAAGGGGCAAAACCTGGAGAAGGTGGGCAGTTACCAGGACCGAAAGTAAACCCGGCCATTGCCAAAACAAGAAATTCCACACCTTATGTAGGTCTTATTTCGCCTCCTCCACACCACGACATTTATTCTATTGAGGATTTGTCTCAATTGATTTACGATTTAAAATCTGCCAATAGAGATGCCAGAGTAAATGTAAAATTGGTTTCAGAAGTAGGTGTGGGAACAGTAGCCGCAGGTGTTTCAAAAGCAAAAGCAGATGTAATCCTTATTTCAGGGTTTGATGGTGGTACAGGGGCATCCCCCCTTACCTCATTGAAACATGCAGGACTTCCTTGGGAGCTGGGAATTGCCGAAGCACAGCAAACCTTAGTTCTTAACGACTTAAGAAACCGTATTGTTCTGGAATGTGACGGACAATTAAAAACAGGAAGAGATGTTGCTATTGCTTGCCTTTTAGGAGCAGAAGAGTTTGGCTTTGCCACAGCACCTTTGGTAGCTTCAGGTTGTGTTATGATGCGGGTATGCCATTTAAATACCTGTCCTGTGGGTATTGCAACCCAAAATCCGGAACTCCGTAAAAAATTCAAGGGCAAGCCGGAGCATGTTGTTAACTACATGTATTTCGTCGCTCAAGAACTACGGGAAATCATGGCCAAACTAGGCTTCAGAACTATTGATGAAATGGTAGGCCAAGTTCAGAAGCTGGATAGAAAAAAAGCAATAGAGCATTACAAAGCTGCCGGCATTGATCTTAGCCCTATCCTTTATCAAGTAGATGTACCGGAAGGCACTAAATTTTATAATACCGAAAAGCAAATACACGATATAGAACATTCCATTGAGTTTGATATCATTGCAAAGGCGCATCCGGCATTGTTCAGAAAGGAAAAAACATCATTGGATTTCCCAATTCACAATACGGATAGAGCGGTAGGGGCAATTATCAGTAATGAAATCTCCAAGATTTATGGTGCTGATGGCTTACCCGAAAATACATTAAAACTAAATTTTATAGGTTCAGCAGGGCAAAGCTTTGGTGCATTTGCTACCAAAGGACTCACCATGGTGGTCAACGGAAACACCAATGATTATCTGGGCAAAGGACTTTCCGGAGCCAAGCTAGTTATTAAAGTTCCTTATAAATCCACTTTAAAACCGGAAGAAAACATTATCACAGGAAATGTTACTTTATATGGCGCCACATCCGGGGAAGCCTACATAAATGGAAAAGCTGGTGAGCGTTTTTGTGTGAGAAATTCGGGGGCGAAAGCCGTGGTCGAGGGAATTGGAGATCACGGTTGTGAATACATGACCGGGGGAATTGCTGTAATCCTAGGCGCCGTAGGACGAAATTTTGGCGCTGGAATGAGCGGTGGAATTGCCTATGTGTTGGACAAAGACAAGTCCTTTGAAAAACAATGTAATGGTGAAAGTCTGAATTTGCTTGCTGTAGAAGAGGATAACGATATCAAACAGCTAAGAGAACTTATTGAGAACCATTACAATGCAACTTTAAGCCCATTGGCTCAAGAAATCTTGGAAAACTGGGAAGAATATCTGCCAAAGTTTGTAAAAGTCTTCCCTGAGGAGTACAAGCAAGCATTAATACGATTAGAAAAAGAAAAATTGCAAACCTTATAAGCTAAGCCATGGGAAAGATAACAGGATTTATGGAGTTTGACAGAAAAGATGAAGGCTATGCACCTGTCAAGGAAAGAATAAAAAACTATAGGGAATTTACAGTTCCTTTAAAAGAGGGGGAACTTAAAAACCAAGGAGCCCGTTGCATGGATTGCGGTATACCATTTTGCCATAGCGGTTGTCCGTTGGGCAATTTGATTCCCGATTTCAATCATGCTGTTTTTCAGGGAAAATGGGAGAAAGCCACTAAGATTTTGCATTCTACCAACAATTTTCCTGAATTTACAGGAAGATTGTGCCCAGCTCCATGTGAAGAAGCATGTGTTCTTGGAATAAATGAAGACCCTGTTTCCATTGAAAATATTGAAAAAAATATTGTGGAAACCGCATTCAACAATGGATGGATAAAACCAGAACCTCCTTCCCAACGAACAGATAAAAAAGTAGCCGTTATTGGTTCAGGTCCAGCCGGCCTTGCAACAGCTCAACAATTGAATAGAGCAGGGCATACTGTCACTGTTTTTGAACGTGATGAAAAAATAGGAGGGTTATTACGTTATGGTATTCCAGATTTTAAAATGGAAAAAAATGTAATTGACAGGCGCCTTGAGGTGATGGAAAAGGAAGGAATCAATTTTAAAACCGGAATTCATGTAGGTGTTGATGTAAAGGCCAATGAGCTTCAAAATGAATTTGATGCTATCGTTCTCTGCGGTGGTGCCACGGTACGGAGAAACCTTCCTATTCCAGGAGCAGACTTAAAAGGCGTGGTTCAAGCCATGGATTTTCTTCCACAAAACAACAGAAAAGTTGATGGCATCCCATATAAAGGTGAAGAACTAACCGCCAAAGGAAAAAATGTTGTTGTAATAGGTGGCGGAGATACAGGTTCTGACTGTATAGGAACTTCTATAAGACATGGTGCAACCTCTGTTACCAACTTTGAGATTATGGCTAAATCAACTCCAGAAAGACCGGAAGGGCAACCTTGGCCATTTTGGCCCATGCGACTACGTACCAGTACTTCTCACAAAGAAGGTGCTGAGCGCGTTTTCAGTATATCAACTAAAAAATTTATTGGGGACAGCAATGGCAATTTAAAGGGGCTTATTACCAGTGAGGTCAAATGGGAAAAAGTACCTGGGAAACGCCCTGTTCTGAAAGAAGTTGAAGGCACGGAAAAAGAGTGGAACTGTGATTTAGCTCTTTTAGCGCTTGGTTTCACAGGTTCAGAGACAACCATAGCTGACCAACTTGGATTACAAATGGATGCAAGAACCAATATTAATGCATCTGCAAAAGATTATAAAACAAATATTCCTGGAGTTTTTGTGGCCGGTGACCAAAGAAGAGGTCAGTCCTTAATTGTCTGGGCCATTTCTGAAGGAAGACAAGCTGCACATCATGTGGACAGCTTTTTGATGGGAAAATCCAATTTACCATTAAAAGGTGACGGTGATTTGCCACGAGTTTAAGATTATAATACCCAACCAAACCCAATGCGAAAGCCCTTCAAGAGTTATCTTGGGGGCTTTTTTTTATCATATGCTTAAAATACTGGAACAAAAAAACCCTCTAAAGTCAAATGACTAAAGAGGGTTCAAGGAAGGCGGCGACCTACTCTCCCACTTGGTATAGCAGTACCATCGGCGCAAACGGGCTTAACTTCCCTGTTCGGAATGGAAAGGGGTGGG
>NZ_OBEH01000008.1:127260-138002 GCF_900215465.1 Flagellimonas pacifica | reverse complement strand
TTGTCAACATAGTTCTTTGTCGCGGCGTCCTGTGCATTGGTAGGGTCGGCCAGGTTCGTAATGGCGTTGTTCCCTGCACTGGCATCCTCGCCGATAACGTCCTCAAGGTCCTGGATCTCGTTGTTAGGGTCCGAATCAGCATCGTCGACATTAAGAAACAGTGTGCTTCCGTCATCAATACTAATATTTCCTGCTGCACCATTAGTGCTAATATCTTGGTCATCAGTATCTATCAATGCAGCTATATCTGCCAAGGCCACTGAAAAAGTATTGGTATCGGAATCGGTAATAACTAGATTCGTATTGGTAGCATCAATCCCAAACGAAGTAACTGTTGTATTGGTATCGGTCAGGGTATCACTTAAACTACTTAAGTTAACATTTACACTTCCCCCATTTTCCAAAGTCAATGCCAATTCATTTGTAGCTCCATTAAATGTAAACCCCGTTAATTGTTGGTCATCTGTTGAAGTCAGTTCCCAAGAATCCCCATCCCAAAAATAAATTGTGCCTGTATTGGTATTTACGTATACATCTCCTGTATCTGCTCCTCCTGGGGCTATAGCTCCAGGACTTGTTACCACTGTTCCACTTAAAACTTCACAATTGCATTGATCTTGTAAAGTCACTGTAGTTTGGGAAAAGGCAAATCCTGTGAAGAATAGTAAAACTATAACTATGATGCTCTTTTTCATGGGGTTACTATTAGTTGAGTTTTATGTCTTGTTTTTTGTAATCTATATTTTCTATATGGTAGTATCTTCCAATACATTTGTTTGGATACTACTACACTTTACAAAATTACCTTTACCTATAGGGGGTGAAAATATTTGTTGTGTACATCCATAATCTGACGGTATAGTGGTTAAATCTTGAGGTCATCATTATTATTTTTTATGATTTTTTTAAGGTCGTTGGTCGATAAATCCAATAATATCAGTAGTTATCAAAAGGATAATTCTGACAAAAAATCCTTTCATTTGTCTTCAATTCCATACTAGAACTTTTCTTTACAAACTACATTCTCGAGATTGTTTCTTGTTGAATTGGAGATAGGTATTCGAGGGTTATTTAGTAGTATGAAAACAAAATATTGGTAATAAAATTCATCAATATCCATTTGTACAGTATTGTATAAAATAGAAGGATATCAACCATTTTTCCTTAAAATGGAGTTTGGAAATAAGTAAGAAGGCAATGTATCTGTTAGTTCTTATCTATCCTAAAGGTGATATTCCTATTGGTGATAACTGTGTTTACTACAAGGGTAAGAGTTACTGTATTTGAAGCTGTGCTCGTACAGCTGGATGCAAAATTGGATACTAATACACGAAATTGAGCTCCATTGATTGCTGGCGTTGGGCTTGTTATCAAAAGTGTATTTGTGCTTGTACCACTATACATTCCTCCATCTGACAAATCATCCCAAGTAGAACCATTAAACAATTGCCATAGATACGTATCCGTATTGGTTGCGGTAACACTAAATGTAGCTGAGCATCCGGGGCATGTTTGAGCATCGGATGGTTGAGCTGTTATTGCAGAGGTCAACACTTCCCGATAATCATATGTGGAATTACCATTTGCATCATCAGGCGTGGTATAGCCATCGGTTCCACTGGTTACAAGACCGTTTACATCTATTGTTGGAACTCCAGTTCCCAAAATACCATCGGAATCAAAATCTGTATACCCAGCTTCATCCACATCATAACAGGTATCTCCATCAGCATCTATTTCGTAGGGGTCATAGTCATTGTCCGAATCTGAATCCAAAATTGTAAAAGTAAGATCCGCATATATAAAATCATTATTTTCTACACTTGAAAATAGCCCATTTGCACCAAAAGCAGTCGCAACACCGTCAATTATGCCATCATTGTTCACATCGTTTACTCCTGAAACATCCAATGCTCCTCCTTCAACTAAATCGAATATACCATCATTGTCCGAATCCAAATCCAAATTATTATCCAGACCATCTCCGTCACTATCACAAATCGCACTTACATATACCGAGCCGTTCATACTTTCCGGTCCAGGACCATCTTGATTAACTACTGTGAAAGAATTGTTGTTACCAGGAATCCAGTTTATGGTATTAAAGGCTACTCCGCCTTGAGCATGCATTACCTCCAATGCGGTTGAACCAGGTGCTCTTGTTCCATATATGGTGACGTTCCCGTTTTCATCAATTATTACTCTTATTCTGGGTAAGCCATTGGTGTTGGCAACCCATGGCGCTGAAATAAATGCATTGTCCGATTGAAATAGGGTATATATCTCCCCTACACCCAGTGCGCCATTTTCAAATTCCAAAATGGAGTTGTGAATAGTGGTAGCATTTATGTTTAACTGAAAAGAATTATCCAATGTAGCAAAATCCAGTTTTAAAAATCCTGTATCGGTATGGGTAAAGGTGGTTGACCTTGTACCCGCATTTGAAGATCCAAAAAAGGCCACGTTTAATGTTGTACAATATTCTTCATCATCAGTAAGACCATCATTGTCATCGTCAATATCCACGTCATCTGTTATACCATCACCATCTGAATCGGGAGCGCTAATAGCCGTAATCTGTACATCATCAATAAACACCTGATCATCGTTACCAGACCAATTTCCGCCCCCTTTAATAAATCTAATTGTAGTGGTAGCAGAAATATATGCTGTGATATCTTGACTAAATGAGCCACTTGTTGAACCTGAAAGTGTCACTAAAGGATTATATGATGAACCGTCATCTGAAACTTCGACCAGCAAAGTTTCCCCAGCTTCTAAACTTGAGGTCCGCCAATCAAAAGATAGGGTGGCCGCCGAATAAGAACTCAGGTCCGCAGATCTAACAATGGTCTCTGTCCATATATAGGAAAATCTTAGTTCATTTCCTGTGATTCTTATATATCCACTCGAAGCCGAATTGTCATCACCCGATTCATTCCATGGGGTGGTAGCCCAATTTTGGGTACCATTAGAGTTTGAATACGAAACTGAGCTGAAAGTATCATAAAATGTTTCTTGTGCAGCTACAGCAGTTGTAAGCAAAACGAGTAAAATTGGTGTAAATGCTTTACGCAATTTTTTCATACAAACTACCCAAGGTTATCATTTGATAAAAATATGTTGGGTGTTAAGTGTTTCCTAAAAAATGTTGTCTAGTAGACCATAGTCTTAGTGAAGATGTTAAATGATGGGGTATACGCTACTAACAAATACATCAAATCTTAAAATATTGATGCAAGTAAGTAAGAAACAAAATTCTTAATTTCTATTCACCCTGTAGGTAATTCTCCGGTTGGTGATCACACTATTCACTCTAAGGGTGAGTAGTGCATTTGAAGAAATCAATGATGTACAGGAACCTGTAGAGTTTGATACAATTACTCTGTAAACATAACCTTGCTTGTCTGCCCCTGTAGCCAAAACAGTTAAGGTGGATGTATTAGTACCTGAATACTCAACACCATTGGATACACTGGAAAAACTTCCCCCTCCATTAGTGCTTACTTGCCATTGATAAGTATCTGCATTAGTGGCAGTAGTTGAAAAAGTACCATCTGTTCCCAAAATTACCGTTTGGTCCGTTGGTTGGGTATCTATTGTTATTGGGCTTACAGTAATAGTTTGCGTAACATCAACTGTATTTCCAGCATCATCGGTAACTCTATACGTTCTAGTAATAATTTCTGGATTGGATCCTCCGTCACTGGAATCCCCAATAAAGGTTACTGTTGGGTTTACTGTACAATTATCCGCCTCATCGGTCACCACCGTAATGTCTGATGATGGCACGTCTGATGAACAATACACCGTAATAGGTGCAGGATTGCTTGCCGTTGGAGCAATATTATCAACTGTTAGGGTAGTAACCCCAGTGATACTCAATACGGGATCACCGGTAGTTCCCCCATATTCCACAATATATCCTTGTGGGGCATATGCCCCTCCTCCACCCGCATTGGGCAAATCATTCCACGATCCCGGTGATGTGGTTACCGAAGGATCAGTAATATGGGCATAATCTTCATTACCCGCATTATTAGGTTCTCCTGAATTCCAAAATGCAAAGTTGGGCGTACTTCCCCCAACGCCACCATTCCAAAAATTTGTTCCAGCCTCGGGACCTGTAACCCAGTTCCAAACACCTTCAGTAGTAGCATCACTTCCTCCAATCCACCCTACACCCTGAGCTTGAGATCCTGAAAAATCGGCCTCGGGTTGAGATGTAAGTGTTGCAAGATATCCCTGTAACCCAAAATAGGTTCTTAATGCGGCTGCATCCCTAGCATCTGTCCAAGTAATCCCAGGATGGGCTATAAATTCGTAATAGTGTCCCGTAGGAGGTAAAAAGTTAGCAGTTCCAGGGGTAATTGAAAATTGCCTGGTTCCAGTTGGGCTTCCAGCACTACTGGAATATTCAACTGCTAAAATTGCTGCCTCAAACTCTGTAAAAGTTGTTGGTCCTTGTAAGGTAAGTTCTCCTTCCACCGCATCCCAGGACGCAGTAATATTAGGGTGGGTTCCCGTAAGATTTAATATATCTTCACCATTGATATATCCTGAAGATATCTGAATATAAACAGCATCTGTTGTTGTATCATCAGGATCGGTAAGGCTAACGGTTTCAACTATTGCCTGAGCTGTTCCTGGGCAATATATTTGATCTCCTGTCACAGTAAGTACAGGTGGTTGGTCAGCTGTCGGCACAATTGATTCACTCAAGTCATCAGCCGTAGCATCACTATCAGTTTGATCAGCACTAACCACCGAGATGGTATTTGTAATGGTTGAACCACTGGTACCACCATTTACACTTGCAGTAATATTTAGGGTTGCCGTTGAACCATTGTTTAAGTTACCTACTGTCCAAACTCCTGAAGCAAAAGTATAGGGACCATCGTCACTGACATAGGTTATTCCTGCTGGTAAAATATCAGTTATATTTACATTGGTAGCATTTTCCGGGCCGTTATTTGTTACTGTAAGTGTGTAAACAATACTGTTCCCTTCTTTAGGTGTAGTATCATCAACTGTTTTGGTCACAGCCAAATCTGTAGAGGTAGCGGAAGCCGTACAAACTTGAATAGAAAAACTATTCAGAGTTCCCGTATCACCATTAAAATCATCAAATATCGATAGTGTCCAAGTACCACTTGGGTCTTCGCCGTCAAAATCTGATAGACTTCCTTCTGGGCTAAAAGTACCTGTAAAAGGTGCTGAACCAGAAGTAATTGCCGTTGCTGCTGCATCATCAAAAATTGTATTAGTATAATTGTCTCCACTTCCTCCATTATCTGATGACAACAAGACCGTTGTACCTCCAGGACTAGTTAGACTAATATCCATATCCTCATCCCAAGTATGGGTAATATCCAAAGTAACAATCACATCCGTAATAGTTCCGGAAGCAAAACCACTTAGGTTGGAATTTAATGTGGTAAGATCAAAAATTGTAGATCCTGGGGATGATGAAATTGTATTACATGAACTCCCAGAAGCGGTACCCTGAACGGTTACATCATCTATAAAATAATATTCACTATCACTGTTTTGGTTGGTTACAAACTGAACTCGTATTTCCAAGGTGGAACCTGAAAGTCCTGTAACTGAATATGAAGAGAGTACTCCAGTAGTGGTAGTACTCTGGAAATCTATCCAAGAGCCAGAATCAATTCTATAGGAACCGGTAAAACTGTCTCCTGATTCTACTCCTGCAAAACCTGCATCCATACTAAAAGAAACATTTGTATAGGATGAAATATCAATAGCCGTTGTAGCCCAAGTTTCAGTTTGATCTGTGTTTCTTGCGTGCATTACTTGATCACCACTTAAACTAGCAACATCCAATCTCCTGTTGACATTGGCATGTGTATCTCCAGTTGCGGCCCAAGTAGTGGCTTCTGGCCCAGTTGCTGTACCAGTCAAATCTTGAACAGCAGTTGGGCTTTCAAAATCTTCAAACCATATTGTTGTCTGCCCAGAAACTCCATAAGTTCCTAAAAGCAGAATCAAAAGTAATAAGCCTTTTTTCAAAAGAATTTTCATAGAAAGACAATACCATGTAAATGGAATGTTTAATTCCAAGTCATGTTAAATCTCAATAAAAATAGAGGGGATACCTTTCCAAGCCCAAAAAATGTTGTCTAGGACTTAATTCCAATAGTGTAGAAAGGAAAAACTGGGGTATGCATTCCGAATTGCACCTTAAAATTAAACACACTTTATCGATAAACCTTTATAAAAAGGGATATTTTCAAAGTTTTTGATGAAGAAGAAACAGTGTGTTATTCAAAAATAATAAACTCCGATCTTCGGTTTAATTGATGCTTGTCTCTAGAACATGGTATACCATTTGCGCAGTCATTGACCAATCTGGTCTCACCATAACCTTCACCTTGTAATCTATCCGCAGAAATTCCTTTGGAAATCATATAATTTACCGTAGACTGAGCTCTTTTTTGGGATAACCAAAGGTTGTAAGCATCATTACCACGACTATCTGTATGAGAATTCACCTTAATTTTTAAACTCGGATATTTTTCCATGGCTACAATCACTTTTTGAATCTCAATTTCGGCATCAGGGCGTATATTATACTTATTCAAGTCAAAATAGATAGTGCTTAATTGTAGTAGTTTAGCCAAATCATCACCAAAACCACCAGTGACCACGTCCCGTTCTAGATAAAAATCTACAATTCGGGGTTTACCGTATGATTTGTTCAGATATTCTTCAGCAGGTACATAGCCATCTCTTGAAGCTCTTACAAAATTTCCTTTGGCACAGTCCAAAGCCAAAACATAATTGCCTTTTGAATCCGTTATAGTGGATGATACTTCGTTATTTTCCTCATCAATAATCTTTACCGTGGCCCCCACTAGTACTTCATTGGATATTCTATCCCTAACTGTACCCGTAACATCCTGTATACAGTCCAACACCAATGGTTCGCTTTCCACAAATTCATAAATATCATCTTCGCCCATACCTCCTGTTCTGTTTGAAGAGAAATAACCTTCTTTGGTTTCATTATTCATGATAAACGCAAAATCATCGTAATTACCATTAATGGGTTTACCAACATTTACAACAGGTTCATTAAAGTTTCCGAAGGTGATTTTTGTGGCAAAAACATCTAGCCCACCAAGTCCTTGATGTCCATCAGAAGAAAAATACAAGACCCCATCTTTGGTAATAAATGGAAATGTTTCCCTTGCTCTTGTATTTATATTCTTACCAAGATTAATAATAGGTCCATATGTTCCGTCACCTATAATCTCAGTCATAAATATATCAGATTCCCCAACAGATCCCGGCATATCGGAAACAAAGTACAATTTCTTTTCATCTGGACTCAAAACTGGGTGTGCCACTGAATAGGAATCATTGTTAAAAGGTAGTTCAATAATATTGGTCCATTCTCCATTGAACAATTCGGCACTATAAATTTTGAGTCGTATTACGCCTTCTTGATCCTTATATTTTTTTCCGTCCAAAAAGTTGTTACGAGTAAAATACATTGTGGTACCATCCTTGGTAACGGCAGAAGTAGATTCGTGCAGTCTGGTATTTACCTCTCCTTCCAATTTAATCACCGCATTATTGGAAACACTATCAGCATTAACTTTATATAAATCCAAGAAATCCCTAGAATTCCATGTATGTCGATATCTTGCTAAATTTCCTGTATCCCTATCTGATGAAAAAATAAGTCCTTGCTCATAGAAAGAAGCTGCAAAGTCTGAATATTTACTGTTATAACCGAATGGTTTTACCGTATACCTCCCAGAATTTTGTTCTATTTTGTCAAGGTAATCCTCATTATAGCGGTCAGCTTCGTCACCTGTTGCCGTGATTTCCTTAAACTTTGCCATTACTTGGGACGCACCATCATAATCTCCCAAAGTTTTTAGGCTCTGCGCATATCTAAAGTAATAGTCGGGTGCTATCTCATCTGGATACGTTTCAGCTAATTTCTTATATACGTTGGCCGCTTCTTCATATTTTGCATTGAAATAGTATGAATTACCAAGCCGTTTCAATAAATCTGATGACACATAACCCTTGTCCAATACTTTTTTGTAAATATCAATTGCAGGGCTAAAAGAATATTCATCATAACGTTCATCTGCCTTAGCTTTAACTTTGGCCTGCTGCTTCTCATTGACCTTTGCCGGTTCTTGTGCCATTGCATTGGTCAAACATCCTAAAAAAACAATAAGAAGTATAAGTATTCTTTTTAGCATATTACACTTTGTTAAAAGAATCTAGGTGATACTGTTTTCTGGAACGCTTTTATCAACTCCAGTCTTAAAAATACTTCAAAGGATCCATCATTAAACTGGGTTCCACCCAATTCTGTTGTTTCCCGGTCATAAGCCAGACCTAACATAATCTGGTCGGTTATCTGAAATCCCGCCAAAGCACTTACTGCAGCATCCAAACGGTATGCAGCACCAAAACTAAACTTATCCGCATAAAGAAAACTGGCGGAAAGATCAACTTGTAATGGGGCACCTCCTACAGCTTTGGTCAAAAGAGCCGGTTTAAATTTAAGATCGGCATTTAAATCAAAGACATAACCTGTTATCAAATAAAAATTGATACGTTCCGCTGCTAGAAAATTTACAGAATCAGAACTTCCGTTATCAAAATATTCAGTTTCCATAACATTGGGTGCTGAAACACCCGCATAGAACTTATCGGTATGATAATAAATACCCAACCCAAAATTGGGAGAAAACTTGTTATCAATATTGTCCTGATTTACTACTTCTTGGTCAAAGTTTCTTAGCCCATTGAAATCAAGGTTCAACATATTGCCCCCAGCTTTTAATCCAAAAGATAACTTTGCATCCCTAGATACGTCTATGGTATATGAAAGTACAGCATCCAAATAGGTTTCTTGTACAACTCCATCCCCTATATTATCGTTAACAATAGAGATACCGTATCCTAATCTACTATTTCTTATTGGAGAATGAAGATTGACGGTAAATGTTTCAGGAGCACCATCAAGACCCACCCATTGGGAGCGATACAAACCTGCAAATGTCAACTGACCTCTTGATCCTGCATAAGCCGGATTAACACTAAGGGTATTGTACATGTATTGCGTGTACTGCGCGTCTTGTTGTGCAATAAGGCCTTGGACTGTCAAGACAAGAAATAAAAACGGAACTAAAAAGTTTCTTTTAACCATTTTTTCAATATGTTACCTACTTATATAAATATATTCGGAGTCGGTAAAACTTCCTTCATCCGTTTCGTAGTCAAATATATAAAAATATACTCCTGCGGGAAGATAATCGTTTACGCTAAGGGTTGATCTACCACGCGAACGTCCGTCAAAAACATTGTTCACATTGTTGTAATCTTTTCCTTCATATACAGCTACTCCCCAGCGATTAAAAATTCTAAGTGTACTTGTTTTTATCTTGCTAACTCCCCTAATAAATAGAAAATCATTTTTAAGATCTCCATTGGGTGTGAGCATTTGATTAACTGAAATATTCTCGATAGCAACTGTAACCGTAGCGGTATCACAGTTATCCGGATTGGCCACTTCGCAGATGGTATATTCAATGGTATAAATGCCATCAAATGTTCCTGGTGCCACTCTGACACTTCCGTTATCCTCAATTGTGAGTACATTCGTCGGAGTAGAGGTCAAAATTACATCAGATAAGGTGACCGATTCACCATTAAGTGTATCATTGGCAAGCACATTGCTATTAGGAATAACCCCGCCAGAGGTATCACCATTATAGGCATCATCTACTGCATCGATAATATTCGCCACGCCAGGTCCAACTTCTACGGTCACAGTGCCCGTATCGCAATTGTCAACGTCAGCTATCTCACAAATGGTATATTCAATAGTATATGTACCCTCTTGTGTTCCAGTGGCAACACTTACACTTCCATCATCATTTACACTCAGTTCATTGGTGCTAGTTGAAGTCAAAATTACATCTTCCAAGGTTACAGAATCACCATTTAAGGTATCGTTGGAAAGCACATTACTATTGGGAATTACTTCATCTGAACCATCAGCACTGTACATATCATCTACTGCATCAATCATATTCCCCATACCAGGCCCAACTTCCACTGTTACTGTACCCGTATCGCAATTATCAACATCTGCAATCTCACAAATGATGTATTCTATAGTGTAGGTACCTTCTGGTGTTCCAGGAACAACACTGACACTTCCGTCATCGTTAATAGTCAATTCATTAGTGCCTGTTGAGGTCAAAATTACATTCTCCAAAGTTACAGGATTACCATTCAAGGTATCGTTAGAAAGCACATTGCTATTCGGAATTGCTTCATCCACATTATTGGCTATATAAGAATCATCCACAGCGTCAATTGTATTCCCAATACGAGGGTCCAGGTAGTCCGGTGTACCGTCATCGTCACTGTCATCATTGGTCGGGTCACCGTCATTGTCAACATCCTCGTCAGGGGTGTCTATGCCATCCCCGTCATCGTCAAAGTCCCGGTAGTTCACATCCTCGGTACCATCCGTGTCCGGCAGGTCGTTCGCGGGGTCGTCTATCTCATCGTTGACATCATAGCCATCGTTAACATCACTGCCCTCGTAGCCATCGTCAAGTCCGTCGTTGTCAGTATCCGTGCCCGTATATGTCTGATCGGGAATACCGTCAAAGTTGAAGTCGTTACCCTCGTTGTTGTCCGCAACAAGGTCATTGTCACTGTCATCGTCCAGATAA
>NZ_OBEH01000008.1:0-126892 GCF_900215465.1 Flagellimonas pacifica | reverse complement strand
ATCGTCACTGTCATCATTGGTCGGGTCGCCGTCATTGTCAACATCCTCGTCAGGGGTGTCTATGCCATCCCCGTCATCGTCAAAGTCCCGGTAGTTAACATCCTCGGTACCGTCCGTGTCCGGCAGGTCGTTCGCAGGGTCGTCTATCTCATCATTAACATCATAGCCATCGTTAACATCACTGCCCTCGTAGCCATCGTCAAGTCCGTCGTTGTCAGTATCAGTACCCGTATATGTCTGATCGGGAATACCGTCAAAGTTGAAGTCGTTACCCTCGTTGTTGTCCGCAACAAGGTCATTGTCACTGTCATCGTCCAGATAATCCGGAATCTCGTCATCGTCAGTGTTCGCGGGATTTATACCTTCATCACCAGAACCTTCATATGCATTATCCAATCCATCATTGTCATCATCCTGTCCGCTTGGAGAAACATAACCTGATGTGGATTGTCCCTCAACATTGTCCGGGATACCATCATCATCAGAATCAATATCCCTGAAGTTCGGCAAAGGATCCGTATCACTATTTATCGGTGTAAGTCCACCACATGAGCCTGGAGTTTCCTCATAATGGTCATCTAAACCATTTCCATCAGAATCTATGCCGCTTGGCGCTTGGAAATCCCCAACGTTTTGGGCTTCTACATTATCAATTATTCCGTCATCATCAGAATCTATATCTAAATAATCTGGTATGTTATCCTCATCTGTATCAATAGGATCAAGTCCTCCAGTAAACGGGCAAACATCCTCGCAAGCCCCTAAAGTATCTCCGTGGTTCAAATGAGCTTGAACCGCAGCTGGAGCAACACTTATTGTATGGTAGTTAGTTTTGGAATTGTCGTAACTGCTCTTTTTTTCTTTGTGACAAAGTTCAACCTTATCCGTACCTTTATATTTAGCTTCTTTACTGTTGTAATTGCAAACACCATCTCCCAATTCTTCGTAGGCGTCATCAAGTCCATTGCCATTATAATCCTTTCCTGATAGACCAATAAAATCAGCCGTTGTTTGCGCCTCTACATTGTCTATAATTCCATCATTATCTGAATCTACATCCAAATAATCCGGAACATTATCATGGTCTGTATCTTCCGGCAGTAAACCTCCACAGCTCCCAGGTGTTTCTTCATAAGCATCATCAAGTCCATTGCCGTCCTCATCAATACAACTTGGTGAAACGTATGTTTTTCTTCCATGAGCTTCAACATTGTCTATGACACCATCGTTATCTGAATCGATATCTAAATAATCCGGAATTTTATCTCCGTCGGTATCTGTAGGATTGGTCCAATAGCAATTATCTCCATCTAGATTCTTATCCTCAACGGTATCTATTATTCCATCGTTATCCGAATCCATGTCCTGGTTGTCAGGCACACCGTCCTGATCGGTATCCGTAAAAAGGAAAGTTTCTAAATTCAAATTGGGAGATGGTTTATCAAACGAGGTCATTGTTAGATAAACGACAAGTCCTAATGTCGAAAAAAGAATGTATAAAACCCTTTTCTTAAGATTTAAGAAAGTAAAATTTTCCATAAATGATAGTTTTGGTCAACTAATCACCATGGCATCAGTGTTCTCGTAAGTGCAAGAAAATGGGGCTTTTCTTGTTTAAAGCAATTATTTATCCGGTAAATTTAACTTAGATAAATAAACTTCTTCGGCATAATTAAAGCATTTACGGTTTATCGCCTATTTTTATCGACAAAAGGCAAATTCTTCATCATTATCAACCATATTATTTATACGTTGAGTTTTAATAAAAAGATTACCGTAAAGGAAACAATCAAAAAAACTCCACTGTACGAAAATTACTTTACTTTTTGTTTTCTTGGGTCATAAACTCGCTTTTTTTCTCCCAATTCTATTAACAATAAGGGTTAAGAATTATTATGGGTTCTAAAAGGGATATTTACGCTATTTTTGGCGAAATTTTTGTAGATGGATTTTGTTCAGGAAATAGCTAGGCGTAGAACTTTTGGGATAATCTCCCATCCCGATGCAGGGAAAACGACATTGACAGAAAAATTATTACTGTTTGGTGGTGCCATACAGGAAGCTGGCGCGGTAAAGAACAACAAGATTAAAAAGTCCGCTACAAGTGATTTTATGGAAATTGAACGCCAAAGAGGAATTTCCGTAGCAACCTCTGTTCTTGCTTTTATCTACAATGACAAAAAAATCAACATTTTAGATACACCTGGACACAAGGATTTTGCCGAGGATACTTTTAGGACATTGACAGCTGTAGATAGCGTAATTGTTGTTATTGACGTTGCTAAAGGTGTGGAGGAACAAACCGAAAAACTAGTGGAGGTTTGTCGCATGCGTAATATCCCTATGATTGTTTTCATCAACAAATTGGATCGAGAAGGTAAGGATGCTTTTGATCTTCTGGATGAAGTTGAACAAAAATTGGGTCTATCGGTAACCCCATTAAGCTTTCCCATTGGAATGGGGTATGATTTTAAGGGTATCTATAACATATACGAAAAGAACATCAATCTTTTTAGCGGCAACAGCAAGCAAAACATTGAAGAGACCATTGCTTTTAACGATGTAGAAAATTCGGAACTAGAGAATATTATAGGAGAATCTGCTGCAGAAGAACTTAGAGATAACCTAGAACTTGTTAACGGTGTTTATCCCCAGTTTGATAAAGAGGCATACTTAAATGGGAGTCAGCAACCTGTTTTCTTTGGATCTGCCCTGAACAATTTTGGTGTACGGGAGCTATTGGATTGTTTTGTTGATATTGCTCCTGCCCCAAGACCAAAAATGGCTGAAGAACGCTTGGTTAAGTCCGATGAAAAAGATTTTTCTGGATTCGTCTTTAAAATCCATGCCAATATGGATCCTAAGCACAGAGATCGCCTGGCTTTTATTAAAATTGTATCTGGGACTTTTGAACGCAATAAACCCTATCTGCATGTAAGACACAACAAAAATTTAAAATTCTCCAGCCCAAATGCCTTTTTTGCTGAAAAGAAAGAAATTGTAGACATCTCTTATCCGGGTGACATTGTAGGGCTTCATGATACGGGAAATTTTAAAATTGGAGATACCTTGACCAATGGTGAAAAATTAAATTACAAGGGAATCCCCAGCTTTTCACCTGAACATTTTAGGTATATAAACAATGCTGACCCAATGAAGGCTAAACAGCTTTATAAGGGTATTGATCAGTTGATGGATGAAGGTGTGGCTCAATTGTTCACCTTGGAATTGAATGGCAGAAAGGTGATTGGAACTGTTGGCGCTCTGCAATATGAGGTAATCCAATACCGATTGGAGCATGAATATGGAGCCAAATGTACCTATGAAAACTTTCCTGTATATAAGGCTTGTTGGGTAGATGCCGATGATCCAAACAATGAAGAATTCAAAGAATTCAAAAGGGTAAAACAAAAGTTTTTGGCAACGGATAAACGTGAACAATTAGTGTTTTTGGCTGATTCGGCTTTCTCACTTCAAATGACGCAGCAGAAGTATCCATCGGTGAAGCTCCGTTTTACTTCAGAAATTACCGAATAATCTCCATTTTATACATTTACGCTTCACCCCTAAATAGTTGAAAAGCAGGCATATTTGAACATTTTTTGTACTTTATACCTTGTTAATCACTAAATAACCATTTATTATGACTGCAGATTCTACCAACAAACCGCCAGTTTGGTTCTGGGTGGTGAGTGTTTTGGCATTACTTTGGAATCTTTCCGGAGTATTCAACTATTTATCACAAGCTTATACAAGTGTTGAGCAATTGGAGCAAATGACCCAGGCCCAACGAGAACTTTTTGAAGCTCAACCAGCATGGGTTACAGCAGCTTTTGCTATTGCTGTTTTTGGAGGAACTTTAGGGTGCATTGCCCTATTATTGAGAAAAAAATGGGCCAAACCCGCTTTTTTGGTATCCTTAATTGCGATTATTGCGCAATTTAGCTATTCTATTTTTATGAGCAGTGCTGTTGAAGTTTATGGAAATATCGCAATTATACTATCCGTAGTTACCGTTATAATTGCAATTTTGTTATTGCTTCTGGCTAAAAAAGGTATCCAAAAAGGATGGCTTGCTTAAATTTTACAAACAATTATAAAATAAAAAAAGCCTGACCGAATAGTCAGGCTTTTTTAATGCTTTATGCTTCTCCCGTAGGTCCAAAATTTAAAGGAATAGGAGGCTGCTCATAATCTTTAATAGTTCCATGCGCTTTTTCAAAGCGCGCTACATTATCGTTTAACGCCTTTAAAAACTTTTTGGCATGCTGTGGAGTCAAAACAATTCTGCTCTTAACTTTAGCTTTTGGCGCACCAGGCATCATGCTTATAAAATCCACTACAAATTCTGAAACGGAATGATTGATGATAGCCAAGTTGGAATAAATCCCTTCTGCGGTTTTTTCATCCAGTTCTATATTGATCTGCTTTTGATCTTTATTGTTTTCAGCCATTGTTTATTTCTGTTTTATATAAAAAGAAAACCCTGGCAATTGCCAGGGTTTGTTTATTAGAATTTGAATTCCTCTTTTCGAGCCATAATTTCATCGTACTCTTCTTTTGAGCCAACAATGATACTATCGTAATCCCTCATACCGGTACCGGCAGGAATCTTATGTCCAACGATAACATTTTCCTTCAATCCTTCCAAAGTATCAACTTTACCACTTACCGCAGCTTCGTTCAACACCTTAGTGGTTTCCTGGAATGATGCTGCCGAGATAAACGACTTAGTCTGCAACGATGCTCTTGTAATACCTTGCAAGATTGGAGTTGCAGTAGCAGCAACAGCATCTCTAGCCGTTACCAAAGCTTTATCCGCTCTACGTAAAACAGAATTCTCATCTCTTAATGCACGTGCAGAAATAATCTGACCAGCTTTAAGGTTTTCAGAATCTCCTGCGTCCTCAACTACTTTGTTACCATAGATTTCATCATTCTCACGGATGAAGTCGTCCTTGTGCACCAGCTGATTTTCCAAGAAAGTAGTATCCCCTGAATCCTCAATACGTACTTTACGCATCATCTGACGTACAACCACTTCAAAGTGCTTATCATTGATTTTTACACCTTGTAAACGATAAACTTCCTGTACTTCGTTCACTAAATATTGTTGTACCGCCGATGGACCTTTGATTGCCAAAATATCCTCTGGAGTAATGGAACCATCAGACAATGGCATACCAGCACGAACATAATCGTTCTCTTGTACCAAAATCTGATTTGAAAGTTTCACCAAGTATTTCTTAATCTCGCCTAATTTGGACTCGATAATGATTTCACGGTTACCACGCTTGATTTTTCCGAAGGAAACAACACCATCAATTTCTGAAACAACAGCTGGATTGGATGGGTTACGTGCTTCAAAAAGCTCGGTTACCCTCGGAAGACCACCTGTAATATCCCCTGCTTTGGCAGATTTACGTGGAATCTTAACCAAGATTTTACCTTCTTTAATCTTCTCACCATTGTCCACCATAATATGTGAACCAACTGGTAAGTTGTATGAACGTAAAGTTTCACCTTTACCATCCTTGATCAATAGGGTTGGAATCAGTTTCTTGTTTCTTGATTCAGAAATTACTTTTTCCTGAAAACCGGTCTGTTCATCAATCTCTACCTGATAAGTAATTCCTTGCTCAATATTTTCGTAAGCAATTTGACCAGGGAACTCAGAAACGATTACCCCGTTATATGGATCCCATTGACAAATAACAGTACCTTTCTTAATCTTGTCACCGTTCTTAACGAACAATTGGGAACCATAAGGAATGTTATTTGTACTCAAAGTAATACCTGTGGTAGCATCAACAACCTTAATTTCAGAAGTCCTTGAGATTACAATATTGGCTTTTTCGCCTTCACTGTTCTCACCTACAACTGTTCTTAAGTCTTCTATTTCCGCTACACCGTCAAACTTAACTTCTAATTTGTTATCCTCTGAAATGTTACCTGCAATACCACCCACGTGGAAAGTACGCAATGTCAACTGTGTACCTGGTTCCCCGATGGACTGTGCAGCAACAACACCAACAGCTTCACCACGCTGTACCATTTTATTGGTTGCTAGGTTTCTACCATAACATTTGGCACAGATTCCTTTTGGAGCCTCACACGTCAATGCTGAACGCACTTCAATTTTATCAATTGGCGAAGCTTCAACTTTCTTCACATCAGCCTCAGAAATTTGCTGGCCAGCTGCCAACACCAATTCTTCAGTCAATGGATTATATACATCATGCAGTGAAACCCTTCCAAGAATTCTCTCTCCAAGTGTCTCAACCACTTCTTCATTCTTCTTAAGCGCCTGAACTTCTATTCCACGCAACGTACCACAATCTTCAATATTGATGATCACGTCTTGGGAAACATCCACCAAACGTCTTGTCAAGTACCCAGCATCCGCAGTTTTCAAAGCGGTATCCGCAAGTCCTTTACGTGCACCGTGAGTAGAGATAAAGTATTCCAAAATCGATAATCCTTCCTTAAAGTTGGAAAGAATTGGGTTTTCAATAATCTCTCCACCACCAGCGGTAGATTTTTTCGGCTTGGCCATCAATCCACGCATACCGGTAAGCTGACGAATCTGCTCTTTAGAACCCCTTGCCCCAGAATCCAACATCATATACACAGAGTTGAATCCTTGTTGATCTTCACGAATCCGCTTCATCGCTAATTCGGTCAACATAGCATTGGTAGAAGTCCAAACATCAATAACCTGATTGTATCTTTCGTTATTGGTGATAAGACCCATGTTATAGTTCATCATAATACCATCAACCTGCTCATTGGCATCATTGATCATATCATGCTTTTCCGGTGGGATGATAATATCACCCAAACTGAAGGATAGACCACCTTTAAAGGCGAAATCATATCCCATGGATTTTATTTTATCCAAGAATGCTGCAGTAGCAGGAACATCAGTAACCGCAAGAATATCTCCAATGATATTTCTCAGCGACTTTTTGTTCAATACTTCATTAATATAACCTGCCTCTTCAGGAACAACGGTGTTGAACAGTACACGACCAACTGTTGTTGGTATGATTTGGTTTACAAGCTCTCCTTCTTCATTAAAATCCTTAGCTCTAACCTTTATTCCAGCATTCAAATCAACTTTTCCTTCATTAAAGGCAATTTCCACTTCTTCAGCAGAGTAAAAAGTCAATCCTTCTCCTTGAATTGGAACTTCTTTGGTTGATTTTCTTTCCTTGGTCATGTAGTACAGACCCAAAACCATATCCTGTGAAGGTACCGTAATTGGAGAACCGTTGGCAGGATTCAAGATATTTTGTGAAGCCAACATCAATAATTGTGCTTCCAAAATAGCCTCTGGTCCCAATGGCAAGTGTACTGCCATTTGGTCACCATCAAAATCCGCGTTAAATGCCGTACATGCCAATGGGTGTAAACGAATAGCCTTTCCTTCAATAAGTTTTGGCTGAAACGCTTGTATACCCAATCTGTGCAACGTAGGGGCACGGTTCAACAATACTGGATGTCCTTTAAGGACGTTTTCCAGAATATCCCAAACTACAGGCTCCTTTTTATCTATTATCTTCTTGGCAGATTTTACCGTTTTAACGATACCTCTTTCAATAAGTTTACGGATAACAAAAGGTTTGTAAAGCTCCGCAGCCATATCTTTTGGTAGACCACACTCATACAGGTGCATTTCAGGTCCAACCACAATTACAGAACGAGCGGAGTAATCAACACGTTTACCCAATAAGTTCTGACGGAAACGACCCTGCTTACCTTTCAAAGAATCTGAAAGGGATTTTAATGGTCTGTTCGATTCTGTTTTTACCGCTGAAGCTTTTCTTGTGTTGTCAAAAAGAGAATCCACAGCTTCTTGAAGCATACGTTTCTCATTTCTCAAGATTACCTCTGGGGCTTTAATCTCCATCAATCGCTTTAAACGATTGTTACGGATAATTACCCTACGGTATAGATCGTTCAAATCTGAAGTGGCAAAACGACCACCATCCAACGGCACCAATGGACGCAATTCTGGTGGAATAACGGGAACAACCTTCATGATCATCCACTCTGGATTGTTTTCCCTGTTATTTTGAGATTCACGTAGTGCCTCAACAACTTGAAGTCTTTTTAATGCTTCAGTCTTACGTTGCTTTGAAGTTTCTGTATTTGCTTTATGCCTTAACTGATAGGACAATTCTTCCAAATCAATTCTAGACAATAAATCGATTAAACATTCTGCACCCATTTTGGCAACGAACTTGTTAGGGTCCGTATCTTCCAAATACTGGTTTTCCACCGGAATGGATTCCAAAATGTTCAGGTATTCTTCCTCAGTCAAGAAATCCATTTTATTGATTTCTTCTCCTTCAGGGCCTTTGGCAATACCAGGTTGAATCACCACATATCTTTCATAATAGATGATCATGTCCAACTTCTTGGAAGGTAATCCCAATAAGTATCCTATTTTATTTGGAAGCGAGCGGAAGTACCAGATATGCGCTACAGGAACCACAAGATTAATGTGTCCCACACGATCTCTACGTACCTTCTTTTCGGTTACCTCTACACCACAACGGTCACAAACAATACCACGGTAACGGATACGTTTATATTTTCCACAAGCACATTCATAATCCTTTACAGGACCAAAAATACGTTCGCAGAACAATCCATCACGTTCAGGCTTGTGCGTTCTGTAGTTAATGGTTTCAGGTTTTAAAACTTCACCCCTAGACTCAGCCAATATAGATTCTGGCGATGCCAGTCCTATGGAAATTTTGTCAAACCTTTTTGGTGCGTTATTATCTTTTATTCTAGCCATAACAATATGGAGATGATATAATTAAAAATGCTATTCAATAGTGTTCTACTCTTCCAATCTGATATCCAAACCTAATCCCTTAAGTTCGTGCATCAATACGTTGAAAGATTCTGGCAATCCAGGTTCTGGCATGGTCTCACCTTTAACAATGGACTCATAGGTCTTGGCCCTTCCGATAACATCATCCGATTTAACGGTCAATATTTCACGTAGGGTCGATGATGCTCCATATGCTTCAAGTGCCCAAACCTCCATTTCACCAAAACGCTGTCCACCAAACTGGGCTTTACCACCCAATGGTTGTTGTGTGATCAACGAGTATGGTCCAATGGATCTAGCGTGCATCTTGTCATCTACCATGTGTCCTAATTTCAACATGTAGATTACACCAACTGTTGCTGCCTGATCAAAGCGTTTTCCTGTTCCACCGTCATACAAATGCGTGTGTCCAAATCTTGGTACACCGGCTTCATCAGTATATTCATTGATTTGATCCAAGGTAGCTCCATCAAAAATTGGAGTTCCGTATTTTCTGCCCAGTTTCAAACCTGCCCAACCAAGAACAGTTTCGTAAATCTGACCAATGTTCATACGGGATGGTACCCCAAGTGGATTTAATACAATGTCCACCGGTGTTCCATCTTCCAAGAATGGCATATCTTCTTGACGAACGATACGGGCAACAATACCTTTGTTTCCGTGACGACCTGCCATTTTATCACCAACTTTAAGCTTACGCTTTTTAGCAATATAGACCTTGGCCAACTTCATGATTCCAGCAGGAAGTTCATCACCAACAGAAATCGTAAACTTATCTCTTCTAAGGTTACCTTGAATGTCGTTCAACTTAATTTTATAGTTGTGCAGCAAGTCAGCAACCAAAGCATTGGTTTTGTCATCCGTTGTCCAACTTCCACCCACCAAGTGAGCAAAATCGTCAACAGCATTCAACATTTTAATGGTGTATTTCTTTCCTTTTGGGAGTACTTCTTCACCTAAATCATTGATTACACCTTGAGAAGTTTTACCATTGATCAATCCAAAGAGTTTTTCAATCAAAACATCTTTCAATTGCTGGAACTTCACTTCATAATCCATTTCCAATCTGGTGATGGCCTCTTTATCTTCAGAACGTTTTCTCTTATCTTTTATAGAACGTGAGAACAATTTCTTATCGATAACCACACCTCTCAATGATGGAGATGCTTTAAGCGATGCATCTTTTACATCACCTGCTTTATCTCCAAAGATGGCGCGAAGTAATTTTTCTTCCGGTGTTGGGTCAGATTCACCTTTTGGCGTAATCTTACCAATTAAAATATCACCAGGTTTTACTTCTGCACCAATACGGATCATACCATATTCATCCAAATCCTTAGTGGCTTCTTCTGAAACGTTTGGTATATCATTTGTAAGTTCTTCAGCCCCTAATTTGGTATCCCTTACTTCCAATGCATATTCATCAATATGGATAGAGGTAAAGATATCTTCACGCACTACTTTTTCAGAGATTACGATTGCATCCTCAAAGTTGTACCCTTTCCATGGCATAAATGCCACCTTCATGTTTCTACCTAGTGCCAATTCACCTTTCTCTGTGGCATAACCTTCACAAAGTACCTGACCATTCTTAACCTTGTCACCTTTTCTAACAATTGGTTTTAGGTTAATACTTGTTCCCTGGTTTGTTTTTCTAAACTTCACCAGGTTGTAGGTCTTGGAATCTTCTTCAAAACTCACCAATCGCGCCTCTTCGGACCTAGTATATTTAATGGTAATCTTCTGCGCATCAACATACTCAACAACTCCATCTCCTTCTGCATTGATCAATACTCTGGAATCCGTAGCTACTTGCTTTTCCAAACCTGTACCTACAATTGGAGATTGTGGTTTTAACAAAGGAACTGCCTGACGCATCATGTTTGACCCCATCAAAGCCCTGTTTGCATCATCATGCTCCAAGAAAGGAATCAAGGAAGCCGATATGGAAGCAATCTGGTTAGGGGCAACATCCGTATAGTTCACCTCAGATGGGTCAACTACTGGGAAATCACCTTCTTCACGTGCAATTACCTTATCATCTTCAATTTTCCCTTTGGCATCCATTGGGATGTTAGCCTGGGAAATCTTCATTCCTTCTTCTTCCTCAGCACTTAAATACGTATACTCCTTGGTATTTACAACACCGTTTTCCACTTTGCGGTATGGTGTTTCCAAGAAGCCCATTGGATTAACCTTGGCAAATACTGAAAGTGAAGAAATCAAACCAATGTTTGGTCCTTCAGGAGTTTCAATAGGACAAAGTCTTCCGTAGTGCGTATAATGAACATCACGTACCTCAAAACCTGCTCTTTCACGAGAAAGACCCCCAGGTCCAAGTGCGGACAATCTTCTTTTATGCGTAATCTCTGCCAATGGATTGGTTTGATCCATGAACTGAGATAGCTGGTTTGTACCAAAGAATGAATTGATAACTGAAGACAAAGTCTTGGCATTAATCAAATCGATTGGGGTAAATACCTCATTGTCACGAACGTTCATACGCTCACGAATGGTACGTGCCATACGTGCCAAACCTACACCAAACTGAGATGACAACTGCTCACCAACGGTTCTTACACGACGGTTGGATAAGTGATCGATATCATCAATCTCTGCTTTAGAGTTAATCAACTCAATTAAGTACTTGATAATGGTGATGATATCTTCTTTGGTCAAGACTTGCTTGTCCATTCCAATATCCAACTGTAACTTTTTGTTCATTCTGTAACGACCAACTTCACCTAAGTTGTAACGTTGATCGGAGAAGAACAATTTGTCGATAATACCGCGTGCCGTTTCTTCATCTGGCGGCTCAGCATTACGCAATTGTCTATAGATATGTTCTACCGCTTCTTTTTCTGAGTTGGTAGGGTCTTTTTGTAATGTATTATGGATAATTGCGTAATCAGATTGCGCATTGTTCTCCTTGTGAAGTAGAATGGTCTTCACATCAGCATCAATAATTTCATCCACATGTTCTTTTTCAAGAACGGTATCACGATCCAGGATGATCTCGTTTCTTTCAATAGAAACAACCTCTCCGGTATCTTCATCCACAAAATCCTCATGCCAAGTGTTCAATACCCTAGCAGCTAATTTGCGTCCCAATACTTTTTTCAATCCGGCTTTTGAAACCTTCACTTCTTCTGAAAGGTCAAAGATTTCCAAAATATCCTTGTCTCTTTCAAATCCGATAGCTCGGAAAAGTGTGGTAACCGGTAATTTTTTCTTTCTATCAATGTAAGCGTACATAACGCCATTGATATCTGTTGCAAATTCAATCCAAGATCCTTTAAAAGGAATTACCCTGGCTGAATATAGCTTTGTACCGTTCGCATGGAAAGATTGTCCAAAGAAAACCCCTGGCGATCTGTGCAGCTGGGAAACTACTACCCTTTCTGCTCCATTGATCACAAAGGTTCCACTTGGGGTCATATATGGAATGGTACCCAAGTACACATCTTGTACTATGGTCTCGAAATCTTCGTGCTCCGGATCGGTACAATATAATTTTAGTCGTGCCTTTAACGGAACGCTATAAGTAAGTCCACGTTCAATACATTCCTGGATGGAATATCTTGGTGGATCTATAAAATAGTCTAGAAATTCGAGTACAAACTGGTTTCTAGTGTCTGTAATGGGAAAATTTTCCATGAAGGTGTTGTAGAGACCTTCATTTCCTCTTTCGTCAGATTTTGTTTCAAGCTGAAAAAAGTCCTGAAACGATTTAATCTGAATGTCCAAGAAATCCGGGTATTCCGGTATGTTCTTAGCGGATGCGAAATTTACTCTTTCAGTATTGTTTGTGAACATCAATGGACAAATTTTGATCGTGAAATATTACTGTGGGTGGTGCATGACTTTATACACTCCTCATTAAAATAGGCTAAGGCCTAACCATTATAATGGAAAGACCTTAACCAAATTTGTATGGTAAAAGCTACTATTTAAGCTCAACTTCTGCTCCTGCTTCTTCCAATGATTTTTTGATACCTTCTGCCTCATCTTTGGCGACACCTTCTTTAACAGCTTTTGGAGCGCTGTCAACGATGTCTTTAGCATCTTTCAATCCTAGGCCAGTCAATTCCTTAACTAGTTTTACAACTGCTAACTTAGAACCACCAGCAGCTTTAAGGATTACATCAAATTCTGATTTTTCCTCAGCAGCTTCAGCTTCACCACCACCAGCAGCACCGCCAGCAACAGCTACTGCAGCAGCAGCAGGCTCAATACCGTATTCTTCTTTTAATATGTCGGCCAACTCATTTACCTCTTTTACTGTAAGGTTTACCAACTGTTCTGCAAAATCTTTTAAATCTGCCATTTTTCTATCGTTTAATCAAATTTTTAAAATATACTTAGTTTATTGTGCGCGAATTATTCTTTCTCAGATAATGTCTTAAGGATTCCCGCCAGTTTACCGCCACCAGATTTAAGTCCAGAAATAACATTCTTGGCTGGTGATTGTAACAATCCGATAATATCCCCAATAACTTCCTCTTTGGACTTGATATTTACAAGTGCATCAAGGTTTTCATCACCTACATAGACAGCTTCTGCTATAAAAGCTCCCTTTAGTACGGGTTTATCTGATTTTTTTCTGAAATTTTTGATAAGTTTCGCAGGTGCGTTCCCTGTTTCGGACAACATCAAAGATGTATTTCCTTTTAAAACATCGGGAAGTTCACCGAACTCCTTATCAGAAGCTTCCATTGCTTTTGCAAGCAAAGTGTTCTTAACAACTGCAAGTTTGATATTGGCTTTAAAACAAGCTCTTCTAAGGTTAGAAGTGGTTGTTGCATCCAATCCTGATATATCCGCCAAATAAATATTAGCGTTATCAGCCAACTGTGCAGTCAAATCTTCTATTACGATTGCTTTTTCTTCTCTTGTCATAATTAAAAATATTGAACCACCAGTTACGAAACTGCCTTTGGATCTAATTGAACACTAGGACTCATGGTACTTGACAAATAGATGCTTTTCATATAAACACCTTTTGCTGCTGCTGGTTTCATTCTTACCAAAGTATCTAACAACTCTTTGGCATTGCCAGCAATTTTATCCGCAGAAAAAGAAGCTTTCCCTATAGCTGCGTGTACTATACCTGTTTTGTCCACTTTAAAATCAATCTTACCAGCTTTCACTTCAGATACTGCTTTTGCAACATCCATAGTTACTGTACCAGTCTTTGGATTGGGCATTAAACCTCTAGGACCCAAAACTCTACCGAGTGGCCCTAATTTACCCATAACGCTTGGTATAGTGATGATTACATCCACATCGGTCCAACCGCCTTTAATTTTATCCAAATATTCGTCCAACCCAACAAAATCAGCACCTGCTTCTTTAGCTTCTGCCTCTTTGTCTGGTGTCACCAATGCCAAAACTTTAACATCCTTACCTGTTCCGTGTGGAAGGGTAACAACGCCACGCACCATTTGATTTGCTTTTCTTGGATCTACACCCAAACGAACCGCCAAATCAATGGAAGCGTCAAATTTCACATTGGTTATTTCTTTTATCAAAGCTGACGCCTCATCCAAAGAATAGAGTTTGTTTCTATCTATTTTGGCTTGGGCTTCTTTTTGCTTTTTAGTCAATCTTGCCATTATAAATTGCTTTAAGATTTTAAAAAGGTCTCTTGCCTGCTACTTTTAAACCCATAGATCTAGCAGTACCTGCAACCATACTCATTGCAGACTCTACCGTAAAAGCATTCAAATCGACCATTTTGTCCTCAGCGATTTGCTTTACTTGATCCCAGGATACAGAACCATTTTTAACTCTGTTAGGTTCGCCAGATCCTTTTTTAATCTTAGCTGCTTCCATCAATTGAACTGCCGCTGGTGGTGTCTTTACAACAAACTCGAAAGATTTGTCTTTGTAAACGGTGATAACAACAGGTAAAACTTTACCTGGCTTGTCCTGTGTACGAGCATTAAACTGCTTACAGAACTCCATGATGTTAACACCGGCAGCACCTAAGGCGGGTCCAACCGGTGGCGATGGATTCGCAGCACCTCCCCTAACTTGTAATTTAACTACCTTATCTACTTCTTTTGCCATTGTTTTTAATTAAAATGTAAAGTGTGTCATTGGAAGCAACACAACTTTTTATATGTAACAGCTCTTCTTAAACTTTTTCTACCTGCATATAACTGAGTTCCAACGGAGTTTTTCTTCCGAAAATTTTAACCATCACCTCTAGCTTACGCTTTTCCTCATTGATTTTCTCAACAGTTCCATTGAAACCATTGAAAGGACCATCAATAACTTTTACGGTTTCACCCAATACAAATGGAATTGCCACGTTATCCGTATTCACAGCAAGCTCATCCACTTTTCCTAACATGCGGTTCACCTCTGATTTCCTTAAAGGAACAGGATCCCCTCCTTTGGTTTCACCTAAAAACCCAATAACATTTGTAATGGAGCGTATAATATGAATCATTTCTCCACCCAAATTGGCTTTTATCATTATATATCCAGGAAAGTAAACTCTTTCTTTGTTTATTTTCTTCCCATTACGGATCTGTACAACTTTTTCGGTAGGCACTAGAACCTCTTCAAGGTAATCACCAAAACCATTACGCTCCACTTCACTCTCAATGTAGCCTTTGATTTTGTTTTCTTGACCACTAACAGCCCTAACTACATACCATTTTTTCTCCAGAACCTCAGACATATCCTAACTACCCTATTACGTTATCAAAATACAATCGAATCAATTTACTAAAAAGGGAGTCAACACCCCAAGTTGCCAAAGCAAACAAGATTGAAAAAACAGCTACTACAACCATAAGATTGGAAGCTCTTTCCCTGTTCAGCCAAGTAACATTGCTTTTTAACTCTTCAAATGATTCTTTTACGTATGTGAACATAGTATATTGTATTTTCCTGCACGGGCGGAGAGGCTCGAACTCCCGACACCTGGTTTTGGAGACCAGTGCTCTACCAACTGAGCTACGCCCGTAAAATTTGGTATCCTCACCACCTCAAATTTTCAGAGATGAACCACACCCGTTTATATTTACACTGAAAGGTATTCCGCATAAAACGGAACACCCTTTAGTGCAATATTTATTGTAAAATGATTAATCTAAAATCTCAGTAACCTGACCAGCACCTACTGTTCTACCACCCTCACGGATAGCGAAACGTAGACCAACGCTCAATGCGATTGGCTGAATCAAATCAACTGTAATGGTCAAGTTATCACCAGGCATAACCATTTCAACTCCATCAGGAAGCGCAATGTTTCCAGTTACATCAGTTGTACGCACGTAGAACTGTGGACGGTAGTTATTGTGGAATGGCGTGTGACGACCACCTTCTTCTTTTTTAAGGATATATACCTCAGCCTTGAACTTAGCATGTGGCTTAACGGAACCTGGCTTACAGATTACCATACCTCTTTTGATGTCAGATTTTTCTATACCTCTCAAAAGGATACCTACGTTATCACCAGCTTCACCTCTATCCAAAATCTTACGGAACATCTCAACTCCTGTAATTGTTGAAGCCAATTTCTCAGCTCCCATACCAATAATATCAACAGCATCGCCGGTATTGGCAACACCAGTTTCGATACGTCCTGTAGCAACAGTACCACGACCAGTAATCGTGAATACATCTTCAACAGGCATCAAGAAATCTTTATCAACATCTCTTTTTGGAAGCTCAATCCACTCATCAACAGCAGCCATCAACTCCATTACCGTATCAACCCATTTTTGCTCACCGTTAAGTGCGCCAAGAGCAGAACCAGAAATAACAGGCCCGTTGTCACCATCGTACTCATAGAAAGAAAGCAATTCTCTTACTTCCATTTCAACAAGCTCCAAAAGCTCCTCATCATCAACCATGTCAACTTTGTTCAAGAAAACAACGATTCTTGGAATACCAACCTGACGACCCAAAAGGATATGCTCACGAGTTTGCGGCATAGGTCCATCAGTTGCAGCAACAACCAAGATAGCACCGTCCATCTGAGCAGCACCAGTAACCATGTTCTTTACGTAATCCGCGTGACCTGGACAGTCAACATGAGCGTAGTGACGGTTCTGAGTTTGGTACTCTACGTGAGAAGTGTTTATGGTAATACCTCTTTCTTTTTCCTCAGGGGCATTATCAATAGAATCAAAGCTTCTAAGCTCTGACAATCCCGCATTAGCCAATACGGTAGTAATAGCAGCGGTCAACGTAGTTTTTCCGTGATCCACGTGGCCAATAGTACCAATATTTAAGTGCGGTTTGGAACGATCAAAAGTTTCCTTTGCCATTTTAAATAATTTTAATCTTAGTTTATATTAGTGTACAAATCGTTTTGAGCCAATGACGAGATTTGAACTCGTGACCTCTTCCTTACCAAGGAAACGCTCTACCCCTGAGCTACACCGGCGTAAAGTGCTGAATCAACTACTTTAAAATAGTTCTCCCATAAATTTTGGAAGAGATTCCTGCTTTCGCAAGGATGACTTTAGAGCGGGAGACCGGGTTCGAACCGGCGACATTCAGCTTGGAAGGCTGACGCTCTACCAACTGAGCTACTCCCGCATTTTTTTTGGGCAAAAACCCAAAACATTTCAATATTTCAAAAAAACTCTCAAAAACAAACCTTTCTTCAAAAGTTTGTTTGTGGGGAGAGCAGGATTCGAACCTGCGAAGACATAGTCAGCAGATTTACAGTCTGCCCTCGTTGGCCGCTTGAGTATCTCCCCGCCTTATTTTCAATATGTTACGAGCCGATGGAGGGACTCGAACCCACGACCTGCTGATTACAAATCAGCTGCTCTAGCCAGCTGAGCTACATCGGCATTTACGCCCTTTTTTACACAAAAAAAGTCCGCTATTTCTAACGGACTGCAAATGTATATATTTATTTATTTAATCAAAATAAAATTGCAAAAATTTTCATCAAGCTTTTGCTCTTAATTTTTCTTTCCTTTTTACCAATTGTCTTTCAAGGGAACTACAAGCAGAATCCACTGCCTCCTCAAAAGATTTACATTGCTTTTTTACAATGAGTTTATCTCGAGGCACCAACAGCTTAATTTCCACTATCTTATTTTCTTTTGCACTTGTGTTTTCCACTTTTAAATAAACATCGGAACCGATGACCTTATCATAAAAAAGCTCTAGTTTATCCATTCGTTTTTGAATAAAATCAATAAGCTTGGTATCAGCTACAAAATTTACCGATTGTGCATTTACTTTCATAAAGTATAGTTTTTAGGTTGCTAGATTGCAACAAGATTAAACATTACAAGAAACTTATTGTTTCTTATTTCTGGGATGGGCCTTGAGGTGAACTTTTTTTAGCTCGGCTATACTGTTATGTGTATACACTTGTGTAGAAGCCAAACTCGAATGACCCAATAATTCCTTAACGGAATTTAAATCCGCTCCCCTATTAAGCAGGTGTGTTGCAAAGGTGTGCCTTAATATATGTGGGCTCTTTTTAACCTTAGGGGACACCAAACTAAAATACTTATTTATGATGCGATAAACAAGTGTTTCGTAAATTTTAAGACCTCCTTTCGTCAAAAAAAGGTATTCAGTATCCTTCAACTTTTCTAGGTTAGAGCGAGATAACATATATGTTTCCAACAAAGCTTTTGTGGATGGCAGTAAGGGGAGTATACGTTCCTTATTTCTTTTCCCCAAAACTTTCAAGGTATTATTGGAACCATAAACATCATTCAACCTTAGATTTACCAATTCTGCTCTACGTACACCAGTTGCATATAACATTTCTATAATGAGTCTGTCCCGCACTCCCTCAAAATCATTATCAAATGGTATCTCCAGTAATATCTTTTCCATTTCCATTTCAGAAAATGGCACTTCAACATTCTTGTTCGTTTTAAGAGCTTTGTGTTTCGCTAAGGGCGAAGCTTTTATTTGACCTATTTTTTGCAGAAACCTATAGTAGGCTTTTAATGAAGAAATTTTTCTGTTTATCGTTCTATTTGAAATTCCTTTGTCAACCAAAAGAACAATCCAACTTCTAACAATGGAATACTCCATATTATCTATAGAATCCATTTCATAATCATCTTTACAGAATACTGAAAAGGCATCGATGTCTTTTTCATATGCATTGACTGTGTGCACAGAGTAGTTTTTCTCCAACCTTAAATATGTTATGAACGCTGATAAAGACATTATTCAAAGTTACCCAAATCCCTAACAATAGATATAAAAACAAAAATCCCGTTGCAAAACAATTGCAACGGGATTTTTTTTCTTTGTTCAAGAATCTTAAATTTCCTCCTGATCTCTAAGTCCTTGTATATATTGAGCTTTTTGTATTTCTGCTCTGCGCTTTACTGAAGGCTTAGTAAACTGCTGCCTTTTTCTCAACTGGCGCATGGTGCCGGTCTTATCAAACTTACGTTTGAAACGCTTTAGAGCTCTATCGATGTTTTCTCCTTCTTTTACTGGTATTATTAACATGGGCTACAACCTCCTCTCTTTTAAATTTTGGTGTGCAAATATACAAGTATTAAATAGTAATGCACAAATTACTTTAGAATATTTCTTGAAATTACTACTTTTTGTATTTCAGTTGTGCCTTCACCTATGGTGCACAACTTAGCATCACGGTAAAATTTTTCAACTGGAAAATCTTTGGTATAACCATATCCGCCATGTATTTGCACCGCATCATTAGCAATCTTGACACATACTTCTGAAGCATACATTTTACACATTGCTCCTAGTTTGGTCATTGGCTTACCAGCATTCTTTAAAAAAGCCGCCTTGTGTAACAACAACTCAGAAGCTTCAATTTCCGTGGCCATGTCAGCCAGTTTAAATGATATTCCCTGAAACTCACTAATAGGTTTACCAAACTGAACGCGTTCTTTGGAATATTTAAGGGCTGCTTTATAGGCTCCTTTGGAGACACCCAATGAAAGTGCTCCAATAGAAATTCTCCCACCATCCAAGACCTTCATGGATTGAATAAAACCGTCTCCTACTTCGCCCAAACGGTTTTCATCTGGAATTCTACAATCTGAAAAGATGAGTTCAGCTGTTTCACTGGCCCTCATTCCTAGTTTATCTTCTTTTTTGCCACTTGAAAATCCAGGAGTTCCTTTTTCAATAACAAAAGCAGTCATTCCATGGCTATCACCCTTTTCCCCTGTCCGGGCAATCACTACGGCAATATCACCGCTCTTTCCATGGGTAATAAAATTCTTAGCTCCATTCAAAACCCATGAATCTCCGTCTTTAACCGCCGTAGTATTCATTCCTCCAGCATCCGACCCCGTGTTATGTTCTGTAAGTCCCCAAGCACCTATCCATTCAGCTGTTGCCAATTTAGGAATCCAACGTTGTTTTTGCTCTTCATTGCCAAATGACAATATATGATTGGTGCACAATGAATTATGCGCAGCTACGGAAAGACCAATGGCCGGATCTACTTTTGAAATCTCTTCTAAAATAGCAATGTATTCATGGTATCCCAATCCAGAACCTCCCAGTTCCTCCGGAACCAAAACGCCCATAAACCCGAGTTCACCGGCTTTCTTAAACACTTCTAAAGGAAAAGTCTGTGATTCATCCCAATCCAACACATGGGGAGCAATATATTGTTGTGCAAACTCTCTAGCAGACTCAGCAACCATCTTTTGGGTCTCTGAATAATCAAAGTTCATTGTGGACAAAGTATCCGTTACCATCAGTACAATTTTATAGGGTCAAATATAGCTTAATTCTATCAATCCTTTCTGCTGGAAAAGACTCCACATTCCGTAATTTATCCAAAGAATCAAATGTTCCATTAAGCTCCCGAAAGGAGATTATCTTTTCAGCTAAATTTCGATTGATATAAACCAAACGTGCTAATTCTTCAACTGTTGCTTGGTTAATATTGATTTTTTGGATTGAAGGAGGTTGATTGACTCTAAACTTTCTTAGAGCTCTTTTTACAACTTCCTGTTCCAATCCATAAACATCGTATAATTGTTCGTCAACTAAAAACCCACCTAATCTATCCCTAAATTTTATGATTCGTTCAGAAAGCTTTTCCCCAATGCCTTTAATAGATTTTAGGTCATCCGCTGTGGCTAAATTCAAATCCTTTCTTTCAAAAGTCTTTTCAGGTCCAATCTTAGCAGAAACTTTGGTTGTTTTTTTCCTTTTGGTCCATTCTGGAAATTTAAAAGAAGGTGAGATTACCATCAATAAAGAATCAGACACTCGGGTTACTTGTTGAAACTCCTCCGCAGAGTTTACAAACCTTCCAGTTTCTCTATATGCTAACAACTTATCAAGTTCCGTTGCCGACATTCCCAAGGTGTAGGCTTTATAGTCAGTTATATAATTTGGATTGAAGGAAAAAATCTTAGAAGAATCATTTTGCAAAGCAAGAAGTCGAAGACTGTCCAATTGGGATTGTATGGCAGTATTGACCGTAACTACCTGGTTTTTGCTAAAAGGTCTTGCTTTGATGTAAAAGTATACACCTTGCAGCATAACAATAAGGAGCAACAAAGAGAAAATCCCACTCTGTTCTTGCTTATTGAACTTGAAGTGGGATTTGAATTTATTCAATGTTCAGAATTATTTGCTCTTAACAAAATTCTTGATATCCGTAAGATACTTGTCCATTTCTTCCCTAACTCTAGGGAACAAGAACAATAATCCAATCATATTCGGGAATACCAAGGCCAATATCATTGCATCAGAAAACTTGATTACAGCATCTAAAGTAGCACCGGCTCCGATAACAACAAATAACAAAAACATTACTTTATACACAATGTCTGCGGTTTTTCCTCTTCCGAAAAGAAATTTCCATGATTGCAATCCATAATATGACCAAGAAATCATCGTCGAGAAGGCAAAAAGAATTATCGCAATGGTCAATACATATCTGAAACCAGGTATTACAGAATCATAAGCCATGGAAGTTAAATCAACCCCCCCAACATATGTACCAGATTCGTTAAGCAATACCGTACTACCAACTGCATTTCCATAGTCGAAAGCACCAACATCCATGTTAAAAAAGATAATGACCAAAGCTGTCATGGTACAAATAACTACGGTATCTATAAACGGTTCTAAAAGTGCAACAACACCTTCACTTGCAGGGTATTTTGTCTTTACAGCAGAGTGGGCAATGGCTGCAGATCCTGCTCCAGCTTCATTTGAAAATGCTGCTCTTTGAAAGCCTACTATGATTACCCCAACAATTCCGCCAAGTCCAGCTTCAGGAGTAAAAGCACCACCTATGATCATGCCAAAAGCATCTCCGATGTATTTAATATTAGCAAAAATAATGACCAAGGATGCCAAAACATAAACCCCAGCCATAAAGGGAACTATTTTTTCTGTTACACTGGCAATTTTCTTAATACCCCCAATAATAACGATTCCTACCAAAACTGCTAAAACAACACCAATGATAACACCTGTGGCACCTCCTTCAAGACTTAACATTGTTGTAAGCTGCACAGCAGCTTGATTGGATTGAAAGGCATTACCTCCGCCAAAAGAAGCTCCAACACATAAGATAGCAAAAATAACGGCCAATACTTTTCCAAGGCCTTTCATTCCTCTTTCTTTCAAACCTTTTGAAAGGTAATACATAGGGCCTCCGTATACAGTTCCATCAGGACCTACATCTCTGTATTTGACTCCCAATGTACATTCCACAAACTTTGTGGACATCCCAATTAATCCACAAACTATCATCCAAAAAGTAGCTCCCGGCCCTCCCAGGGCGATAGCCACAGCTACACCAGCTATGTTTCCAAGGCCAACAGTACCAGAAACTGCTGTTGCCAATGCCTGAAAATGACTTACTTCTCCTTCCTTACTTTCATCCTTAATAGTACTGGGTAAATCTCCATCAACAACATTCAATTCTGTTTTTTCCACACTATGGTGGTCCAACTCATCATACTTACCTCTAACGGTATTAATAGCCAACCCAAATTTGGTAATATTGGGAAATTTAAATCTTATGGTAAAAAAAGTAGCTCCTATTATTAAAAGAATCAAAACTATCGGAAGGTTGTACCCAGCAATTGAAATTGGAGTTAAAACAAAACCCTCCCACCATGATGCAAATGGCATAAAGGCATCGTTGACTCTCTCATCAAGGCCTTTTTCCTGAGCACTTGATAGTAGTGGTAATAAAAGTGTAATTAACGTAAGAAGTCTGTACTTCATAATATATTATTTGGTTATGTTAATTTGATGTAAAGCGGGCAATATCCTAAAAAAATTCAACGGAATCAAATTTAAAAGTTATAAAACTATCCTATTTGAAACATTTGATTGAGTTTTTTTATCTGCTCCGGCCTGCCCAAAACAATTACTTTTCCTTTAGGTTCTAGCTCCAAATCTGCCTCTGGGTTAATAATGTAATTTCCGTTAGGTTCTATATATCCAATAATGGTACAGCCCGTTTTTTTACGTAGATCAAGGTCACGGAGCGAGTTGCATTCTATCTGATCTGTAAAATCTTCAATTTCTACTTCTTCCAAGTTCGTGGTATGTTCCCCTTCAATGGAAAGCTTGTCCATGAAAGTGATCAAATCTGGCATTACCACCAATGATGCCATATGATCCCCGCCTATTTTATCAGGCATTATCACTTTGTCCGCTCCTGCCAACTTCAACTTGCTTTGAGAAGTCACTTGCGACGCCCTACTTATTATAATGATCTTGTTGTTAAGTTGTCTTGCCGACAGAACCACAAAAAGGTTGGCCGCGTCATCTGGCATTGCAGTGATTAAATATTGAGCTCTATCTACTCCTGCCTGCATCAAAATTTCGTCCTCATTGGCATCTCCTTCCACAAATAAAACCTCGTCTTCATGACGATCAATAACTTCCTTATTCTTTTCTATGACCACAAAGGGTCTCTTATAAGCCTTTAGTTTTTCTGCTGCTTGCATTCCATTCCTTCCATATCCACATACAACAATATGATTGGACAAGTTGTCTATTTGTTTTTTCACTTTTTTCTTTTTTAAAATCTGGAGTGAATTTCGACCTAAAAGGTATTCGGTTATCACCGACAGGGCAAAACCAAATATAAATACACTGGTAACAATTAAAAATACGGTAAAAATCTTTGCGTTGACATCTAAGGGTTTTACTTCTGAAAAACCAACTGTGGTCACCGTGATGATGGTCATATACACGGCCTCAATCCAAGTATAATCAGATAGTAGTTTGTACCCTATTACCCCACAAGAAAGTACAAGCAACATTAAACTAATGGCCAATACTATTTTTGAACGTAATAATCTAATCATAATCAAAGATCAAAAACTGAGGTTCTTTTGGTGTAGACCAAATCTTTTATTCGTAACCAAAATGCCATAAAAAGATATAGTGCAAAACCAAAGCCCAAGGTGGCAAAAGTCAGATAAATAAAAGTAGTACGGACCACTCTAGCCCGTATACCAAGTCGTTCGGCAATACGCCGGCAAACCTCAAAGCCCCTTTTTTGAAAGTAGTAAAGGGAATTGTAAAACAAACTCATAATTTAAAATTATGTATTTCTGTTCAATAAATGAGCTCCTAAAGTACAATGGAGGCATTTATTTTTTGAGCAGTAGTTGTTGTACAACTGTATTTTTGCCTGACTCTCCAACGCATTTCCAGTACTAGATCCTAAATCTTTAAATCCCTGCAATATCGAATTTTTCTCTGGACCAAGCTTAGAAATCAAAAGTAAAAGTTCATCTGTCCAATCAACCCCCACTTGTTTGGCATAGCAAAACCGTAATGGGATTATGGTGTTAATGATCAATAGGTCAATAAAACTTTTTGAAAGTCTCTTTTTGCTTTTTTTGGAAACCTTACCAAAGGTAAAGTGATTTTCCCAGTACAAACTAGTCTCTGTTTTGAATATGTCATATATCTCTTCAGGCCTATTTGTTTTAAGCAATTTTGCAAAGAGGTTTTGATGACGGTGGTAAAGATTGGCCAATTGGGAGATACGTATTGTAAGAAAATTGATTGGGCGCAGACCAAAGTACCCGGGTTTTTCCGATGCTAGTTTAAGGTCAAATTTCTTTGATAGGTAATCATACTCATTCTGAAGTTCCAAGTAATAAACGTCATTGCAATCTGTTCCTTTGAGCAGTCCTAAATGGCCAAAAAGAAGACTTTCTAGTTGATAGATATCTGCACTGGTTTTACGAAATTCAGAAAAATTAAGCTGTGACGCTCTTTGCAAAAAAAACTCACCGTTAACCTTGGAACCAAAATTTTTCATCAACATCACAAAAAGTACCCTCTCCCAATCATTATCAGATTTTCTGAGTAAATCAAAAATCAGTTTTGATTTGTACTCCAGCCTTTCTACATAAAGTCGTTCCAAAAAATTATTGACCAAAAATGAATCAAGTTGGGCAAAATCCTTTTCACAATTAATAAAAGTTGGTTTAAAATATTGAAATAGCTCTTGATACTTCTGTAAAACAGTTTTGGAAATGTAGTTTTTCAACTCCAACGTTGGAATTTGCGTTCCATCCTTCCTAAAGATTAAAACATCATCCTCCCAAACCACGTGAAGTATCACGTTATCGTAATTGGAATCAGTTTCATGATGGTGGGCATACCAATCTGAAGATTTGAGGTGCATTTCTACATTACCAGCCCATAGTTGACCACCAACCTCAACACGTGCATTAAAAAAGTCCGGCCCTGAAAAAAGATTCAGAGTTCCAGGGTTTTTAATTACTATGTGTTCTGAGGTTGATGTGGTAAGTGGTCGTCCTTGAAGCTTATCGCACCTCCATATAAAATGGAGTAGGTCTTCCTTCATATAGCTAAAATAGGAAAATGATTACCATTTTCCTGCATAAGTCAATGAATCTCCGGAATTTTCTTTGAGATAATCATATCTCATATTGTTTATTTGGCGAAGGTGGTGGTAATCGTGCGCAAGCCAATTACTCAAAAATGAATGGGCGGTTATTTTTCCCATTTCTGGGTGATTTACTGCATTTTCCCATTTGGGATCAACCAACCCTTTTAACCAAGCTATAGACTTTTCACGTTCTTGCCCTAACCGTTTTACAGATGTTTCAAAATCTCTATCCATATAATTTCTGGTGACGGGCCATCCAGCTGGATCAATTGGAATCAAGGATGCCTCGGGAGTGTCGAGTGCATGTCTCACCCTTGCCCTAAAATCTTCTATTTCTTCATCAATTAGATGGCACACAATTTCCAAAACACACCAACCTTTTGTGTTTGGCTTCCAAGTAACAAAATCGGAAGGCAAATTGTTGAATATATCAAAAAAGACTTTCCGATTTCGTTCAAGTTGGTGTATTATCTCATCAAGGTGCATGGAACTCATTCAGCAACTTCACCTTCCCAATTCATAAACCCTCCCTCTAGATTAAAGGTGTTTTCTAGCCCTACACTATTCAAAATAGCACAGGCTTGAGCACTTCGGTTGCCAGATCTACAATAAACGTAGTAGTTTTTGGATTTATCCAGTTTTTCAATCTCATCCAAAAATCCTTGTCCTAAATAAATATCAATATTGGTCGCCCCGGGAATGTAACCTTCCTCTACTTCCTCTGGTGTACGAACATCCAGAATAAAAGCGTTGTTATCATTCTCCAGTTGTTCTTCCCATTCTTGTTGTGATAAATCTGACATTTTTAAAAGTTTAAGTTTAGCAAAAATAAAAATCCGGAGCATAACCCCGGACTTAAAATTGTTGTATTCTTTAAATTATACTTTAATACTACATCCAATTGCTCTTGTTGTGGACACTTTTATTTCTTTTCCTTCCAACATGGCATTAACAGCATTCTCCACATATTTTTCCTCTACCCTTGATGCATCCTGATAATTATCATCTATAGCACCTATGTACTGTACCACATTTCCTTTTGCCATTTTTTCCAACAAAAACACATGTGGGGTTCTTGTTGCTCCGTACTGTGGAAATACCTCCTGTCCTTCATCCAACAAATATGGAAAAGTAAATCCTTTTTCAGCCGCACGAACCTTCATCTTGGCAAAACTATCACCTGGTTTTTTAGTAGGATTGTTAGGATTAATAGCAATCACGGGTACGCCTAGCTTCTTATATTTGGCATCCAATGCATTGATGCGGTCTTCGTAAGCCACCGAATATGGGCAGGTGTTACAGGTGAAAATTATCAAAAATCCCTTGGCCGTCTTGTAATCTGAAAGGGATACCGTGGAACCATCAATATTTCTTAAGGAGAAATCCGTTGCAATATCCCCAATGTCATAACCTTCAATACCAGAAGTATATCTTACTGAGAAAGCTCCCATTGTGAGCATTAGTGTCAGTAAACCTAAAATCTTAAGTGTTTTCATAACCTTAGTTCATGAATTTGTTCAACTCTTCATTTAATTCGTCGTAGGTGAAACCCTTTCCGTAAAAACGTCGTTTATTCTTATTATATATTAAAGTGGCGGGAATACCTCCCCCCCAATCCTTATCAATTTTTGGAATCCATTCGTTTTGCTTTGGATCGTCCAGAATAATAACTTTCGATTTTATAGCTTTCTTTTCAACAAAAGGTTCCAATCTAGATTTCCACATAGAAGGCATATCAAGACTAACCAAGACAACTTCAACATTATTATCTTTCTGCTCCGCGTATACCTTTTCAAAATAAGGAAGTTCCTCAATACAGGGCTTGCACCACGTGGCCCAAAAATTAATGATATAGGTTTTATCATCTTTTTTGTGAAGCAGAGGCTCCAGACCTTCATAATCGTAAACAGGAAATTTCACCTGCAAATTGTTTTCAGTCTGGACTTGTGCATATTCTGGTGACACTGAAGTTTCTTCTCCATCTTTTGCTTTTGCTTTTTCACCACAACCAGATACAATCATTAAAACCAAAGCTGCACAAAACAACAAGTATTTCATTATCTGAAATTTAGAGTATTAAAAATAGCTAAAGGTAGTTCTCTCGGTAACTTTTTTAACAAAATTTTATCTGTCAAAAATAATGGTTTATAAACTTATCAACATACATTTGTATATACAATTGTTGTATCGACATGAATGTAGAGCAAATTATTAAAACCGAACGAAGGCTACCCTTAAAAACGAGGACGATGATTCATTTGGCATTGGTCAGCAACAAAATTAACGAGCGATTTACTATGGCACTAAAGCCTTTTGAAATATCCCAACAGCAGTTTAATGTGATGAGAATCTTGAGGGGTCAGAAAGGAACACCTGCCAACCTAAGCACCATTAATGAGCGAATGGTCACCAAAATGAGCAACACCACTCGATTGGTCGACAAACTTATAACAAAGGGGTACGTAGAAAGACAGGTTTGCGAATCCAACAGACGAAAAGTGGAAATCCTAATAACAGAAAAAGGCAAAACAATTTTACAAAAGCTTGATGAAATCATGGAAGATACTGAAAACAAGATCCTTAATGATTTCAGTCAAAAAGAATTAGAAATATTGAATACCCTATTAGATAAATTTTAAAATGAACAATATCCTAGAAAATAGAACATGGCGTTATGCCACTAAAAAGTTTGACAGCACAAAAAAGATATCCAATGAAAAACTGGAACTCATACTTGAGGCCACAAGATTGAGTGCCTCTTCTTATGGACTGCAACCCTATCATTTTTTTGTAATATCAAACGCAGAAATTAAAGAAAAACTTAGACCTGTTTCCTGGGGACAATCTCAGATTACAGATGCATCTCATATAATAGTTTTTGCCAATGTTACAGATTTTGGTGAAGAGTTAATAGATAGTCATTTGGAAAATACAAGTACCACAAGAAATATTCCTAGCGAAGGACTGAAAGGCTATGGTGATTTCATGAAATCCAAACTATTGAATCTACCAGAAGAAACCAAGAGCGTTTGGACATCCAAACAAACGTACATTGCGTTCAGCAATATGATACAGGCCGCTGCAGAGTTGAAAATTGACACCTGCCCTATTGAGGGTTTCGAATCTGAAGCCTACAATAAAATCTTAGGCCTTGAAGAAAAAAACCTAAATGCATCCGTGGTTTTGGCCATAGGTTACCGCTCAGAAGAAGATGAAACACAACACTATGCCAAGGTGCGCAGATCAAAAGAAGAATTATTCACTTATATATAAACCCTAATTACATTTTTTAAACAATAATTTAAGTACAATCATGAAAAAGACAATTTTAAGTTTAGCGTTGACCACCGTTTTTGGTCTTTCAGCAATCGCCAATCCTATTGATGGAGAAAAGAAAACAGTAAAGACTGATAAAAGTACCGTTACCTGGAAAGCATACAAAGTTGGTGGCTCCCATACAGGTACCATCAATCTTAAATCAGGGGCATTGGAGTTTGATGGTGAAAAACTGGTAGGTGGCGAATTTATTGTTGATATGACCACCATTAACACCACAGATTTGCAAGGAGATTATAAAAACAAGCTGGATGGACATTTAAAATCGGACGATTTCTTTTCCACAGCTGCCAATCCAACAGCAACATTGGTGTTCACTAAAGTAGAGCAAAATGAAAACAACTTGTATGATGTAACCGGAGACCTTACTATTAAAGGGATTACCAAGTCTATTCGCTTTGACGTGTCTATTGACGGTAATAAAGCAACTGCCACTTTGAAAGTTGATAGAATAAAATACGACATAAAATACAAGTCAGGTATCATTGGTACCGCAAAGGACAAGTTGATCCATGATAATTTTGACCTTGTGGTCGATTTACAGATGTAATCAACTTTAGTTTAGTGTTTGGAAATCCCGTTCGAGACTTTCTTGAACGGGATTTTTAATTTCACAAAACAATATTTGGAAGTTAAAATTTCCTTTTTATCTTTGGAGCAATGAATTTAAGAAAGGAAAATACTTGGTGGTGGATCAACTTACGTCGAATATCGTGAGCTAGTCCTTCATACCCAATAAATAATAAAAGGCTTGTCATCACGACAAGCCTTAATTTTTTCAACCAATTTGAAAATGAAATATCAATTAGAAACACATTACAAACAAATTCTGGCCGACACCATTACCCCGGTCAGTGTTTATCTTAAAATCAGGGATAGGTTTCCCAATAGCATCCTTCTGGAAAGTAGTGACTACCATACCAACGATAATAGTTTTTCATACATCTGCTGTAACCCCATCGCTTTCATTAAGGTGGAAAATGAAATAATCACACAACGATTTCCAGATGGAACTAAAGAAGAATTATCAATAACTCCAGATGTAGATGTCACCACTGAGATTCATCAATTTGGACAAAAATTCTCCGTTCCCAGCAATGGTTTTAAGTTCATCAACAATGGCCTCTTTGGATATATGGCTTATGATGCCGTTCGCTATTTTGAAGATGTGGAAGTTTCTAAAAAGGAAGATTCGGTACAAATACCAGACATTTATTATGCAGTGTACCAAAACATCATTGCCATCAACCATTTTAAAAATGAAGCCTATCTCTTTGCCCATTGCTACAATACAGAAAGTAATGTGGATGAAATAGCACAGCTCTTCAATGTACGCAATTTTGCTTCCTATAATTTTTCAAAGGATGGAAAGCCTACCTCCAATCTAAAAGATGAAGAATATAAGGAGCACGTAGCGTTGGCCAAAAAACACTGTCAACGTGGCGATGTATTCCAATTGGTACTCTCCAGAAGATTTTCGCAAGGTTTTAAGGGTGATGAGTTCAATGTATATAGAGCGCTACGCTCCATAAATCCATCCCCATATCTCTTCTATTTTGATTATGGTGATTTTAAAATCTTTGGAAGTTCTCCAGAAGCTCAACTTATTGTAAAAGATGGCAAAGCCGAAATACACCCCATTGCCGGCACATACAAAAGAACCGGAAATGATGAGCAAGATGCTGAGTTGGCTAAAAAATTGGCACAAGATGATAAGGAAAATGCTGAGCATGTAATGCTTGTAGATTTAGCTCGAAACGATTTGAGTAGAAATGGAAATACCGTTAATGTGGAAACCTATCGCGAGGTTCAATATTTCTCCCATGTAATTCACCTGGTATCCAAAGTAACTGGAATGAAGAAAAAGGACAGCCCAACCATGAAAGTAGTTGCAGACACCTTTCCAGCTGGAACATTGAGTGGCGCCCCAAAACACATGGCCATGCAACTGATTGAAAAATACGAAAAAACAAGTCGTGCTTACTATGGTGGGGCTATTGGGTTTATGGATTTCAAGGGCAATTTTAACCACGCCATTATGATTCGCACCTTTTTGAGCAAAAACCATCAACTGCACTACCAAGCTGGAGCTGGATTAGTTGCCGCCTCCGACCCTGAAGCTGAATTACAAGAAACCTATAATAAATTGGGCGCCCTTAACAAAGCGCTGGAAATTGCTGAAACCATCTAAACATGGGAAGAAAGATTTTAATGATAGACAACTACGATAGCTTCACCTATAATTTGGTGCACTATTTGGAAGATTTGGATTGCGATGTTACGGTAAAACGAAACGACCAGTTAACTATTGGGGATGTTGAGCCGTTTGATGAAATTGTTTTGTCGCCTGGACCAGGAATTCCAGATGAAGCAGGTTTGCTCAAAGAAATCATCCAAACATATGCGCCTACCAAACGTATTCTGGGGGTTTGTTTGGGCCAACAAGCTATTGGTGAAGTGTTTGGGGGGACCTTAGTGAATTTGGAACAAGTCTACCATGGAGTGGCAACAACAATTTCAGTAACCAAGGAAAGTACAATTTTCAAGGGACTACCCGAACAGGTTGAGGTAGGGCGTTACCACTCATGGGTTGTTCATCCTGATTTACCGGAAAGCTTGGAAGCAACCTCTGTGGATGAAAATGGACAAATCATGTCCTTAAAACACAAAACATACGATGTTACCGCCGTTCAGTTTCATCCCGAATCGGTATTAACACCAGAAGGAAAACAAATGCTAAAAAATTGGCTGGACAAATAATTTAATGTCATTCCTGCGAAAGCAGGAATCCAAACTAATTCTAAAATAGATTCCGCATCAAGTGCGGAATGACAATAAACAAAAAGATGAAGGAAACTTTAAATCGATTGATAAATCACGAAATCTTGTCCAAAAGTGATGCCAAGCAAATCTTGGTCAACATTGCCAAAGGAGAATATAATACATCACAGATTGCCGCTTTTTTAACGGTATATATGATGCGAAGTATTACCATTGACGAACTGGAAGGATTCCGAGATGCCCTTTTGGAACTATGTTTGGCTGTGGACTTGGCCGAATTCAATCCAATAGATTTGTGTGGTACGGGAGGTGACGGCAAGGATACTTTCAATATTTCCACCCTTGCATCTTTTGTGACCGCCGGCGCAGGAGTTAAAGTTACCAAGCATGGCAATTATGGAGTATCCTCTAAATGCGGAAGTAGCAATGTCATGGAGTTTTTGGGCATCAAGTTCAGCAATGAAGCCGACTTTTTAAAGAAATCTATTGATGAAGCTGGAATCTGTGTTTTACACGCTCCCCTATTTCATCCAGCCATGAAAAATGTGGCGCCTATTCGAAGGGAGTTAGCTGTAAAAACTTTCTTTAATATGCTGGGACCTATGGTAAATCCGGCCTTTCCAAAAAATCAGATGGTCGGGGTTTTTAATCTGGAGCTGGCCAGAATGTATGGTTACCTTTATCAGAACACGGATAAAAACTTTACCGTACTCCATGCTTTGGATGGATATGATGAAATCTCCTTGACCGGAGACACCAAAACTATCTCTAACAATTCCGAAGGCATATTATCTCCTGTTGATTTTGGGGTACAGAGAATTTCCCAAGCAGAAATTACCGGTGGGGATGATGTGGCTCAATCGGCGCAAATATTTATGGACATTATGCAAGGCAAAGGCACCGAAGCCCAAAACAATGTGGTCTGCGCCAATGCCGGTATTGCCATTGCAACTGTAAGTGACATCAGTCCAAAAGAAGGCTTTGAAAAAGCAAAAGAGTCCCTATTAGGTGGAAAAGGACTGGAGACATTAAAAAAACTTCAAAAGCTTAGTGCTTAATGAACATTTTAGATAAAATAGTAGTTGATAAACGTAAAGAGGTTGATTTAAGAAAATCGCTGATTCCTATTTCCCAATTGGAGCAGTCCGTGCTCTTTGAAAGAAAAAGTCCCTCTTTAGCTAAGGCGTTGCGAGAAAGTACTTCTGGAATTATTGCCGAACACAAAAGGCGTTCACCTTCAAAGTCTGTTATCAACCAGAGTTTAAACGTTCAAGATGTAGCCAAAGGCTATGAAGCAGCTGGAGTCTGTGGAATGTCCGTTTTAACAGATAGCAAATACTTTGGAGGTTCATTGGACGATTTATTGTTAGCAAGAGCAGTCACAAGCATTCCATTACTTCGTAAAGAGTTCATCATTGATGAATATCAGATTTTGGAAGCCAAAGCACATGGTGCGGATGTCGTTTTATTGATTGCCGCCATTTTGACTCGAGATGAAATCAAAACACTTTCAGAAACAGCGAAAGGTTTGGGGTTAGATATACTTCTAGAAGTCCATAATGAAGAAGAATTACATAAATCTATCATGCCGAGTTTGGATATGCTGGGAGTGAACAATCGAAACTTGAAAACCTTCGAGGTAAGTTTGGAAACCAGCAAATCACTTTCAACTCAAATTCCAGGTGATTTTGTAAAGGTTTCCGAAAGTGGCATCAGCTCTGTTGAAGCCATAAAGGAGCTTACGCTATATGGTTACGAAGGATTCTTGATAGGAGAAAACTTTATGAAAACCGACAACCCTGGTGAACATGCCACTGCCTTCATAAAAAAATTGGAATCATGAAGTTAAAGGTCTGCGGCATGAATTATAATCCATTAGAGGTAGCCCAACTGCAACCCGACTATATGGGTTTTATCTTCTGGGAACCTTCTTCACGACATTTTGATAGAGAAATGCCAACACTGCCGGAATCCATCAAAAAAGTGGGAGTTTTTGTTAATGCTACTGTTGAAGAAGTTTTGGAGAAAGTGGAAAAATATGGTTTGGTTATTGTCCAACTTCATGGAAATGAAGGTCCAGAGTTTTGCAAAACTTTAAAAGAGAATGTTCCTTCCACAAACATTATCAAGGTATTCTCCATCAAGGACGATTTTGACTTTTCCATCCTAAAAGAATACGAAGAGGTGTGTGATTACTACCTGTTCGACACCAAAGGCAAACTCCCTGGTGGAAATGGTTATGTTTTTGACTGGTCCATTTTGAACAATTACCCTTCCACCAAACCCTATTTTTTAAGTGGAGGAATTGGATTGGAAAGCATGGAAGACCTAAAGTCTTTTCTTAAAAATCCTGCATCAAAACATTGCAAAGTAATTGATGTAAATAGCAAGTTTGAGACAGCACCGGGATTAAAAAACATTGAACAACTTAAAGAATTTAAAAAACTATTAACTGAGAACCGCATATGAGTTATCATGTTGACGAAAAAGGATATTACGGAGAATTTGGAGGAGCGTTCATCCCTGAAATGTTATATCCCAATTGCGAAGAATTACGACAAAACTACATCCAGATTATGGAAGAACCTTCCTTTCATGAAGAGTTTCATCAATTATTAAAGGATTATGTGGGTCGTCCCTCCCCACTCTATTTTGCAGAGCGGTTATCCAACAAGTACAACACCAAAATCTACCTGAAAAGGGAAGATTTAAATCATACTGGTGCGCATAAAGTAAACAATACCATCGGTCAGATTCTCATGGCCAAGCAATTAGGCAAAAACAGAATCATAGCTGAGACAGGAGCAGGTCAGCATGGCGTTGCCACGGCTACAGTTTGTGCTTTAATGGGTATTGAATGTGTGGTCTACATGGGCGAGATTGATATAGCCAGACAAGCTCCTAACGTTGCCCGTATGAAAATGTTGGGCGCTGAAGTTCGCCCGGCACTATCTGGCAGTAAAACCCTAAAGGATGCCACCAATGAGGCCATTCGTGATTGGATCAACAATCCCGTGGATACGCATTACATTATCGGTTCAGTAGTAGGACCACATCCCTACCCCGACATGGTAGCCCGTTTTCAATCTGTGATTTCCAAAGAAATCAAAGCACAATTGCTCGAAAAAGAAGGTCGTGAAAACCCTGATTATGTGGTGGCATGTGTCGGAGGCGGGAGCAATGCCGCTGGAGCTTATTATCACTTTTTAGATACTCCAGAGGTTGGTATCATTGCTGTTGAAGCTGCTGGAAAAGGAATTCACTCAGGAGAAAGTGCTGCCACCTCGGCTTTGGGTAAAGTAGGCATTATCCATGGAAGCAAAACCTTATTGATGCAAACGGAAGATGGGCAAATCACAGAACCCTATTCCATCTCAGCTGGATTGGATTATCCAGGTGTTGGTCCTTTACATGCCCATTTGTTCAAATCTGGTCGGGGTGAGTTCATTTCTATCACTGATGATGATGCCATGAAAGCAGGTATGGAGCTTTCAAAATTGGAAGGTATTATTCCCGCAATAGAATCATCCCATGCTTTTGCCATTTTAAAACAGAGAAAATTCAACCCTTCTGATGTTGTTGTCATAAATCTATCTGGAAGAGGTGATAAAGATTTACAGAATTACATTGACTATTTTAATTTGTAGGGACTGTCATTCCTGCGGAAGCAGGAATCCAAAATAATGATTAAGAATGTCCATCAATATTACGTTTATATACTTACCAACAAAAAGTATGGGACACTGTACGTTGGTATGACCAGTAATTTGGAAAGAAGAATTTTTGAGCACAAAAACAAATCAATAGATGGTTTTACTAAAAAATACGGACTGGACACACTGGTATATTTTGAAACATATCAATATGTTAATGATGCTATTTTGAGAGAGAAAAGATTGAAAAAATGGAATGATTTAGCATTCGACTGGTTTGATTGATGGATTCCGCATCAAGTGCGGAATGACAAAACAACCTTGATTCATTTTAAAGTAAAAAACAAGACATAGAACATGACGATAGAAAATAGAATTCAAAAAAAAATACAAGAAGACAAAAAACTACTTTCCATATACTTTACGGCTGGGTATCCCAACCTAAATGATACGGTAAAAATCATTAAAGATTTGGAAAAAAGCGGTGTGGATTTGATAGAAATAGGCCTTCCATTTAGTGACCCACTGGCCGACGGCCCCACTATACAAGAAAGTTCCACGGTAGCCCTAAATAATGGGATGCATTCAGAGTTGCTCTTTGAGCATCTCAAAGACATCCGTAAAACGGTTTCCATACCATTAATTATTATGGGATATTTTAATCCCATGTTTCAATATGGCGTAGAAGCATTTTGCAAAAAATGTCAAGAAATAGGGATTGATGGTCTTATCCTCCCCGATTTACCTTTAGATGTGTACCAGAATGAATACGAACTGGTATTTAAAAAATATGGACTGATCAATGTGTTTTTGATTACTCCTCAAACTAGTGAAGAGCGCATACTTGCTATCGATAACGCTTCTGATGGGTTTATATATATGGTGAGTTCAGCTAGTACAACTGGAGCTAAAAAAGGTTTTGGAAAAGAGCAAAAAGCATATTTTGACCGAATCTCAGAAATGCAGTTGAAAAACCCGCAGATAGTTGGTTTTGGGATTAGCAACTCTCAAACCTTTGATCAAGCGACCGAAAAAGCAAAGGGAGCCATTATTGGTTCTGCGTTTATAAAACATCTGACCCAAAAGGGAACTGAAAAAATAGCTGAGTTTGTAGCGGGAATTCGTTAATTTCGACTTTGAAATTATCGAAACCTTAATTATGAAAAAACTCATCTGTTTTTTTACCTTATTAATATCATTTTCACCTTATGCCCAAGATTCAACTGCCGTTAAATCGCAAGTGGCCAAAGCCATTGAGGAGCTACGAGACTTTATCTCCATCCCTAATGATGCTTTAAATGCGGATGACATTGATGATAATATCCTCTGGTTAAAAAGAAAGTTTGGGGAACGCGGTTTCAATACGGCCGTACTGGAAACAGAAAACTTGCCGTTATTTTTTGCAGCACTTCCTATGGAGGACACCAAACCTACAATGCTATTATACATGCATTTTGACGGTCAGGCTGTTGATCCTTCCAAATGGGATCAGCCAAATCCATATGAAACCGTACTAAAAGCACCTGATGGAGATAATTTTAAAACCATTTCATTTGAAGGGTTAAAAGAAGATATCAATTACAATTGGCGCTTATTTGGTAGGTCAATATCAGACGACAAAGGTCCCATTATTATGTTCTTGAACGCTATTGACCTTTTAAAAAAAGATAGCAAGGAAATCCCATTCAACATTAAAGTAATCTTGGATGGTGAAGAGGAAAAAAGTAGTAAACCTTTGCCCAAGGCTGTAAAACAATATCGTGAGCTACTGCAAGCTGATTTTTTGGTAATTGCGGACGGACCTCAACATCCCTCTGAAAATCCAACAGTTATATATGGATGTAGAGGAATCACAACCTTGACATTAACAACATATGGTCCTATTAAACCTCAACATAGTGGTCATTATGGCAACTATGCCCCAAACCCCGGTTTTCAATTGGCCCAACTATTAGCTACTATGAAAGATGCTAATGGAAAAGTAATCATACCAGGTTACTATGATGGAATTTCTTTAGACAATTCTATTATAGAAGTTTTAAAAAGTGTGCCTGACAGTGATGAAGAAATCGCCAAGAAATTACAATTTAAATCCGCTGAAAAAGTAGGGAGTTTTTATCAAGAAGCATTGCAATATCCATCTTTGAATATTAGAGGGTTGGGTTCTGGATGGATTGGCCAAAAAAGAAGGACCATTGTTCCTGAAAGTGCTACGGCCGAACTGGATTTACGCTTGGTGCCAGAAACTGATGGCAACCGACTAAAACAATTGGTCAAAAGTCATATTACCAAACAAGGATATCATGTATTGGATCATATCCCATCCAAAAAGGAACGTTTATCTTATGAGAAAATCGTGACCGTTGAAGAAGGCAATGTAATGGATGCATTCCGTACAGATTTAGAAAATCCCTATGGTAAATTTTTATCCAATACGTTAAAAGATTCCTTCGGAAAAGATGTGGTCCAAATCCGAATAACTGGCGGTACGGTTCCAATCGCTCCTTTCATCAACGAATTAAAGATCCCTGCCTTCATTATACCTATGGTGAATCCTGACAACAATCAACATAGTCCTAACGAGAATTTGAAGATTGGGCAATTAGCATATGGTATTAGAGCGCTTTATGGAATATTATCTTCAAAAATGGATTGACCAAGAGGGGTTATTCCATCAAATGCAGTTTAATTCGATAAGTAAATCACTGGTTATCAAGAGAATCATGTAAATCATGATTTCATCCCCATCAACCTGCAATTCAACCCCATTTTTCCTAAAACACCAATAGTGTGCTTAAATTCATAGTACCCAAACCACTTACTATGAAGTATACAGCGCTAGTTATTGACGATTCTTCCATTCAGCGATTAGCTACATCAATTTTGATTAAAAATCATCCCGATCTAAAACTAATAGGGTCTCATGAAAGTCCGTACGAAGGAATCAAAGCTATTTATGACCACAAGGTTGATATGGTATTTTTGGATGTACTTATGGATAAGGTAAACGCTTTTGAGTTGTTAGACAGTATAGAAATCAATACCGCAATTATTATGAATTCAACATGGGCCAATTTTGCCAAAAAAGCCTTTGATTATGGTATTGATGATTTTCTAATGAAGCCCATGCGTAAAACGAGATTCGAAAGGGCAGTATCCAAAATCATCAACGAGATTGAATTAAAACGAATAAAACCCGTTAAAACTTATACTGTGTTAAAGCGATTTTCAAGCTTGGAAAGTTAACTATTCAAAAACTTTCTGTAACACAAACCAAAATTTTGATACTCATCATTGATTTTCTTCAGGTATAATAACCTTAATTGATGAAAGAACGAATAATTGGAATAGATGTAGCAAGATCATTGGCCATTATAGGGATGATCATTGTTAACTTCAAAATTGCATTTGGCGACCATGGGAATCCATTCTTAAAATCCTTTGTACAACTCTTTGAAGGTAAGGCAGCTGCAATTTTTGTTGTACTTGCGGGAATTGGGATTGCTTTCATGTCAAATTCGGCACTGGCAAACAATAACTTGTCCAAGCTTAGGTTAACGCGAACAAAAATCCTGAAAAGAGCCTTATTTCTATTCGTCATCGGATTACTGTACACACCCATTTGGGAAGCTGATATTCTCCATTTTTATGGCATTTATATGCTGGTTGCATTACTGGTTCTTGGGAGATCAAGTAAAATGGTATTTTGGTCTGGACTATCCCTTGTTTTTATATACCCAATACTCCTTTCCGTAATCAATTACGATATAAACTGGGATTTCCAGACTTTTGAATATTACAATTTTTGGACTATCCATGGATTCCTAACCAATTTATTTGTGAATGGATTCCATCCTGTGATTCCGTGGGCAGCTTTTATGCTGATTGGCTTATGGTATGGAAAACAAGATTTGGGGAATTCAAAATTTATAAACCGTTCTATTGGCATCAGTTTGTCCATCTTTTTAATGACACTGGTTCTTTCCAAACTTTCCATATTCATACTAGCTGAAGGAAATCCAGTTATGGAAAATGATTTAAAGCAAATTCTAGGTACAAGTCCAATGCCGCCATTGCCTTTTTATATGTTAACCAGTGGCAGTTTTTCCATTTTTATGATATCCCTTTGCATTGTGCTTGCCAAAAAATTCAAAAAGAGTCCCATCATTCAACTTTTAAAGAAAACTGGACAACTAGCCTTAACATTTTATGTAGCTCATGTTGTCATTGGGATGATGATAATCTACATACCCGACCCAACCAAAATGGGAGGTTACACCATTAATTTTTCTTTCATATATGCCTTGGTCTTTAGCTTTCTCTGCATTGTTTTTGCTCATTTCTGGACCAAATTCCATAAGGTAGGGCCTCTGGAATGGGTAATGCGCAGTATAACAAAGTAAACATCTTAGCTTTTAAAGTCAGCAACGACTAGTTTCAAGGCATATAGCTCAACCCATCAGAAAAATATCAAGGTCATTTTGGCCATTACCATTCATAAGTAACAATGTCTCTAATGTTAGCATTCTTTTATCTAGCTAGTTAATCACAAAGTCTAACATACAGATTCAATAGATTTTAACATTTTCCCTTTCTACCGCCTACAATTTGACTAAATATAAAATAAGTGTCAATAAATACTTATTTTAGAGTCAATGTAGTTGATTACAAATTATGTTCGAAAATTAATACCGTGCAAAAAGTCATTCATATTATAGCCTTAATAATCTGCTCAACTGGCTTAGCACAGTCAAAAATTGATGGTTATATTTTTGACAATGAATCCAACGAAGCTTTACCCTACTGTACAATTAAGATTTTTGGTTCAATAACGGATCATCTTATTACAAATCAAGATGGTAAATTCAGACTCGATAACATTCAATTAACCGATTCTTTAGAAGTTAGGCATCTTGGTTTTATAACAAAAACAACTACACTTTCTTATTTCAAAACAGATTCCATATTGCATTTGGAGATGGATGTCTCCGCCTTAGACGAAGTTGTATTGACCGCAAATGAGGACACTGAGTATCCATATAAATTATTAACCGATGTAATTAACCAATATCGCGAACGAAGAAGTAAAACTATAAGTAGAGCCTTTCTAAAATTAACGTCTTCTGCAAGGAATATTCCTATAGAACAAGTAGAAGGTTTTTATAACAGTGAACATAGTTTAGCGGAAGGCATTCTGGATCTACGAATTAAAAGTGGACGTTTTGGGCAAAACAGAAAATTTACTTATTACAGTTTGGACAATACCAAAATTCTAGCTGATTTTCAACTTTTTGAAACTACCAACCAGATACTACCTCAGTATCCAGGTAACATGAATTATGAGGCTATTAAAAGAAAATATAAAGTAAAAATTGACGATTGTCCTACTTGTAATGATCAAGAAGTATCAGTTTCATTCTACCCCAAAAAAGCGAACGGCAGATTGTTTCATGGCAAAATTCTATTGGACCACACAACATTGAGCATAAAAAAAATAGAGCTGGATATTAACAACCCAAGCACCAAAGCATTGTCTTCAATAAATGAAAATGTCAAATTAACTCCAAAACAGATTCAACTAGACATTGTCTTTAATCCATTGGATTTTTTTAAAATCCAATATTATGATTATTCTTTTCAAATGAACTATGAGTACGAAAATTTTTCTGAAGTCATAGATTCCAATACATTTCTGTACTTGTATGATTACAACACTTCTTTTGAAGAACCGTATTTCACCCAGAAAAAATCTTTCAATAACGATTATGATAAAATAATCGCCTTGCAAGCATCCAATGATTTTTGGAACATGAATTATCAATTCCCCAAAAGTGTCAATGACAATAGGACAACAAATTTTCTAAAAAACAATGGGTATCTGATCAACTACAATAATTACATACCCTTAAATGATATTAAATATACCGACCTCTCTGTTATTGTATGGAAAAAAGGCGAGCGCCTAAAGTGGCAACACCTTTTACAACATTCTTCCTCAAATACTGACGAATTGAGTACATCAGTGGCAAAAAGAGATTTGACTGTTGGCAAGTCTTACGATTCGCCCCTTAGTGCCCATAAGGATCGCTTTACAAAAGATAATAAAATCAAACTTTTTATTAGTTATATGGTAGACCGTTTTGTTGACAAGGAGGGTAGCAATAAAACGGTAAGTAGAACTTTGTTGGATATTGAATCTTCCCAGTTTGGTAATAATCGAACGAGAGATAAATTGGCCTTTGTTAACATGGCTTTTGACATTTATGAAATTTATAGGCAATTAGCCAATTCACGCATTAAGGATCAGATGAACTTTGAAGAAGCAAAGGCAATATTTGACGAGGTTTACCAAGGGGCTTCCATAGAAGTGAAAAAGATGCGAAAGGAAACTAATGATGGTGCTAACCCTCAAGGTATGACAAAGTGGAACAATAGGATAAAGGCCAAACTAGGTGTAAACAATTTAGCTCTTGATTAATCAACATTTTTCAGAAAATCTTTTTTTTTCAATTCATTATATGAAATTCAGTTCCCTAAAATTGCCAATTTGGTATTGATGGAAAAAAGCCCGGTGCCTGCATACTCCGGAGTCAATTTAAAAAAACGAAGTACTTTACGTTGCGTAGGGAGTCCAAAATCAAAAAATACGGACACTTTTAAAAAAGTGGGTTTGTCCTCTTGTGCATTATAGTTTCGTAAATTCAATTGCCACTCTCCTTTTAAAACATCTTCTAGGAAAAACTGGGCCATAGAGTAACCTCTTTCCATTTCACCATTTCCACTCATGTTAGGTTTATCAAAACTATTCCAGGTATAAGACAAAGACTCAGGGTTTATTAGCTGAAACCCAATATCAATATTGGGGTTACTCCACGTAGTTACAATCCGGGTTCGGGCAATGGTAATTCCGGCCTCTTTTTCCATTGCTTCTCGGTCTAAGCTACTTTTAGGTTGTAACATGTTGTTATGGGAATTAATTGTCATATACCTGTCTGCGCCACTTTTTTCAAAAGGAATTTTACTTTCATCCCTAAGCTGTTTGTACCTTGTATAGATTTTAGATGCATTTTCATAACTCTTCATGTCCATATAAGCTTCCGAAACATCATAATAGGATTGCGCAGAAATTGAATCGAGTTGTAAAACTCTAAGAAATACCTCCAGAGCTTCTTCCTGTTTTCCCAAGCTTTCATATCTGTACGCTAGAGACCTTAGTACTGGAACATTATCTGCAAAATTGTCCGAAACATCTTTTAGCAGGTCATTGGCAAAATTGTTATTCTTCCATCTGCCTCTAAAATAATAAGCTAAATCTAAAAAAAAGGTTGGATCATCACTATAATACTCTTTGGCTCTTTTCAATGTTCCCATTGCCTGTAATTCATCAGGGGCCACACCAAATACATCCATATAGTCAGGGGTCATTGGGATATACCGTTGATTTTCGGCAAAAAGATTGGACAGACTATCCTTCATTTTAGAATTATCATATCGTCTTACAATCCCACGTCCGTCTATTTTACTCTGGGCTTTTGTATTAATGATAACAACACCTCCAATGCCATTCTGTCCATACCGTGATATCGCCGCATTGCGTTGAAGAACAGCTATACGATCTATGTCATTTGCAGACAGGTATGTAGGAGCTGTTTCTAGTAGAATCCCATCCACATCAAAAACAGCCTTTCCTGCTCTACTAACAGAACTATCAATAGATGTAAATGCAATTCTTCTCAGATACACCTCAACATCTGGTGCAGAAGGAGGTCTGACCACTCTCATTCCAGGAACAAAGTTTTTCAAAGAAGTTAAAAAATCCGTCCCTACATTAATTAGGCTTTTCCCATCAATAATTTGGATAGCCGACGAGGATCTATCTTTATCAAGAATTCCCATCGAGGTTTTTATAAGACGCTTGTTGTCATCATACTCAACCAAATAATCTTTCTTTTTTTTACGTCTCTTTTTCTTTAGGGTTACTCCCTCCAATTTGGTAGTTGTTGGTGATAAAACCACGTTAATTTCTTTTCCATCTTCTGGAATAGTTAATTCTACACTCCCATAGCCAACTGCAGAGCATACCAAAATCTCATTGGAGAATGTTAGAAGGGAAAAACTACCATCTTCATTAGATTGTGTGCCTCGGTTGGTTCCCTTAACTAAAATATTTACATCAGGTATGGGGGTTTCCCAAACATCTGTTACTCTACCAGAAGTTTGTGTTTCAGAGGTTTGAGCATATGATGTACTAACAAATAGGATAAGTAAAATGGAGAGTATGTTTTTCATTCATTAAAGATGTAAATTATCCTTTTTGATTATACTGTATTCGTGATTAGCACCTTTAAATTTAGGAAAAACCTACCTGTTTCCAGCAAACATTGTGGAAAGTGTTTTAAATAAAAGCCATTGTGAGCGTATTGAATATAATCTTCTAGTTTATAAATACTAAAATAGACATAAAAAATTCTAGCTTTTGGATTGCCTGATTTCAGGAGAAATCGAACTTAAAAAAGAACAACCTCTAAAAACATTTACCTTTTGAAATATTTTCAAGTTTAAACAACTCACTATTCAAAAAACTTTCGATACTGCATCACCCTAAAATCAAAAGTGTTGAATTTGGAGTTTTTGGTTTTTAGATCTTTATACAATTGAAGACTTCCAATAGCGCGATTGGCAGCACCTGAAGGGGCTGTAAGGGAAACTGTTTTGACAATTCTGGATTTCTTGGTGCTCTTTGAAATCAGAGGTATGTCCAATTCATGAACTCTCGGTACTTCATTGGAAACGATTTCCAATTTTAGTCCGTATTCCTTTAATTGCTTTCTGAAGAAGTATTCTGGACCATTTTTGCTATTTCCACCCATAAAAAGAATAGTCTCTATGTTTGGGTATTCCTTAAGATACCCCACCAAATCTCGAAGCTTTACATTTTGCATTCCCAAATCGGAGGCATCAATTTTCTGTCGTTCTGCACTATCAACAATGTCACAAACCGCTATTTTTTGTTGAAGCAAAAAGTTTTTGCGCTGTTCTGTAGCTACTTGGGTAGTTTCAAATTTAAGGTCCAACCCAAAAATCCTATCCAGAATTGGCCAAAGCATTCCATTTCTGCTGCCATAACAAAAATCCACATCATCATCTTTTAACTCACCAGTAGTAAAACGTGGAGGTGGTAAAGTCCCAACAATCAACTTTGTGGCTTCCGGAAATAAGAACGGTTTGTACGGATGGGTATGCTTAAACATTATGCAAGTAACGATAATTCTTCTTTCGACTTTTTTATCAAATCTCTATTTAAGCGATAGCTTTGCTTTGACATGTTCTCCGATTCAGAAACTATTTCTTGATATACCGTTCTTCCTTCTTCCAACTTATTATTTCTTATCAAGAATCTTGCAAGCTCCAGCCTTTCCATAAAATTTGAATAGGGAGCATCAAAAGTTCTTAAGATCTCTTCTGACTTAACAATATTTCCTCCTTTTTCTAAAGCCATTCCATATAGAAAGGAAGCATCTGATTTTCTAAAACTAGAATTCTGATCAATCTTCTTTGCATATGAGATAGCATTTTCAAAGTCAGAAGAAAAGTAATGTGCCTCGACCAATTTGGAAATCACATAAAAATCATTGGAAAAAACGTCCTTAAGTGAAGCTTCATAATTGGTAATAGCCTCAGCATACATTTTTTCATCCAAATACGCATCGGCAAGGGCAACCTGATTTTCAAAAGTTGAGGAGAATTTGAATTTCTTTTCTAAATCTTTAATCTTCTTTGAGGGGTTTATTGCTGTCGCTAAACTTTCCTGAACTTTTTCAATATCTCTTTTTCGAAAGACATTCATGAACAAGTATAAAATGGAACCAATGACCGGAATAAAGATTATAGCCATTATCCAATAATAGCTGTTTCTATTAGAATAGCAGTGATAAACACAAAATCCCTGAAGGGCAATGATTAGATAGTATTGCATTGCCTAAAAATAAAAACTATGTACTTAAAATCAAGAAAAATTATTCCAGAAGGGTATTAACCATCTACAACTTTCATTATGCAGAGTTCCTACTTGCGTTAATATTCCCATACAACGACCTTGTAACTATTTTTTCGTAAAGTTCTTTGTATTCCGAGCTTTGTGTGATATGATAAAGTGCATTCTGTTGAATTACCAATAGTGGTAACACAATCTTTTCCCTAATGTTCACAGATTCACGAGAAACAGCCTCATCTTCCATCAATATCTTTAGTCCGGATATTTGAAGGAGCATCTTCTTGGATAGCAGGAATTCCTCGTTCAGCACATCCCAAAATTCACCAAACTCCTGATCATCTTTCATATAACTGGTGAGGTTAAAGTTGGTTTTGGCCAAAGACATCATACTGTTAAGCATTAAAGCTTTAAAGAATGGAACTTCTTTGTACAGTTTTTTAACTTCCATCAACCTTCCTTCATCCTTGAGTTTTTGCAAAGCAGTACCCAATCCAAAATAACCAGGGACATTTTGTTTTAGCTGACTCCAGGAACCAACAAAAGATATGGCCCTTAAATCAGAAAGCTCCAACTGTTTTTTGTTCCCTCGTTTTCCAGGTCTACTGCCAATATTGGCCTTTGTGTAGTATTTTAATGTACTACGATGCTCCAGATATGGAATGAATTTTTCGTGCTGCTTCAGATTATTATAAGTGGTGAAGCTCAACTCGGATAGTTCTTCAATCAATTTTCGTTGCGCATCCGAAATTATATGTTCCTCACCAAACAGATTATTGCTTAAACCAGCCGTGAGCAGTTGCTCTGAATTGTGCATAAACTGCTCCTTGGTACCATAGGTACTGGTAATTGTTTGCCCTTGTATGGTCAATTGAATTTCATGATTGGCCACATCTTTGGTTTGTGCAGCATAAAAACGGTGGGTTTTTCCTCCTCCACGTGCTGGTGGACCTCCTCTGCCATCAAAGAAAATGGCTTTGATATCATTCTCTTTGCACACCCTACTCAAAGTTTCTTTGGTTTTAAGGATGGACCAATTGGCTTTTAGGTAACCTCCGTCCTTGGTTCCATCTGAAAAGCCCAACATTATAGTATGTGTATTATTTCTTCGTTCTAAATGTTGGCGATAAATTGGTGTATTGAACAAGGTTTGCATAACCTCTTCCGAGGCATCCATACCTTTCATGGTCTCAAAAAGTGGGATGATATCAAAAGTGATTTCATCCAATTTCCATCCACACCATCTAAACAATCCAAAAACAAAAAGGACCGCATAAATGTCTTCGGAATTACTGATGATATATCGGTTACATCCTTCCTCCCCATTTTTAGCCTGAACCTCTTTTAGTTGTTGAATATTGATTATGGTATCTTTTACGATTTCCTCATTGAAATTGGAAGAATCAAGTTCAATGTCTTTATCCAAAAGCCATTGTAACAATTCCTTCTCATCCAATTCTTCAATATTTTCCTTAATGGCTCCCTGTTGTTTCAGGATAGTTTCAACCACCAATTTATGTTTGCTATGATCCTGTCTAATGTCCAGTGTGGCAAAATGGGTCTTAAAAATATGGACCTTATCAATAAACTGGTCCAATTTGTCCAAATACAGTTCATGGTAATTGGAAATCAATTTTTCACGAATCCCATTAACATGCTCAATAATTTCCTCATAACCAATGCTTTTGGTAGCATCAAACATTGCTTTGTACAACTTATCACTCAAAGCATTCAAATCACTTTGAAGTCCCTTAAAAGTTAATTTCTTTCGCAGTTCCTTTAGCTCATTGTAATAACATTTCATCAAGGTCTGCCTGAGCTCATCCGCTACTTCTTTGGTAATATCCGCTGTAACAAACGGATTCCCATCTCGGTCACCTCCAGGCCAAAATCCTAGCTTTAAAATATTGTAATTGTCAAAACCTTCATCCCTAATATTGCTTTTCACGTACTGAAAAAGCTCTCCAACGGCGTCATAATATGTGTTACGTAAAATATAAATGATGTTTTTGGCCTCATCTAAGGGTGTTGGTTTTTTAGCGTTTACCAAAGAGGTAAGTCCCAACTGCTGTAAGGTCAAATCTATATCATGAATTCTGTCTTCATCAATGAGTGACCTTAGTTCTGCAATAATATCCAACACTGCAGGAGTATAAAATTGGGTTGGGTGTGCCGTAAGCACAATCCTTGCGCTAAAAGTGGAAAGTTTTTTAGAAATATTGTCCCAGTTTTTAGTCCGGTTTACCAATTCAAAGTAATCTTTTATGGATAATGAATTGGTATATTCCTGTAATTTTGGAAAAGCGGAATCTTCAACACTATCATACAAAACAACCTGACGCTCCACATATTGTATAATTCTAAACATGAAATCCAAACGTTCACGCTCATCTTTAATCTCAACAAAATGGGTAAAAAAATGTTCCAGGATTTCTTGCGGATTCTTTCCTGCCTTAAGTCCCTTCTCACATTGTTCAAAAAGAAGAGGAATCAACATACCTACGTTTTCAATATTTCGATAGGGCAAGTTTAAAAAAAGGCTATTGTAGATATTGAATTTATTGGTTACCGATTTTTTAAACTCTTCAAGGCGTCTAGATTGCTGCATGGATTCTTCGGTTAGTGTGTTGTGTTACTCATTGAGCCTTCAAAGGTCGTGATAAATGCCGAACTGCCATAGATATTTTAACTGCATCACAATTTAATGCCTTGTAGTCTTCTTACCTAACATCTTTAGTTTACGATAGTGGAAATTTAGCGTACAAACACGGGTTGATTTTCCTTAAGGGTATGTTCAGCACTGAACATATATCCATCATAGTCAAACCCTTCAATGTCATCTAAGGTTTGAGCATCTTTATCAAGAATATATCTAACCATGGAGCCACGTGCCTTTTTCGCAAAAAAGCTGATAACCTTTAATTTATCATTTTTCCAATCTTTAAAAATTGGTGTAATAACAGGTACTTTAAGTTTTTTCTCATCAATTGCACCAAAATATTCGTTACTGGCAAGGTTGATGAACAGTTCCCCTTCTTGCAATTCAGCATTGAAATGTTCCGTTAGCTGCTTTTTCCAAAATTCATAAAGATTTTTCTTCCGTGCCACTTTCAATTGGGTACCCATTTCCAACCTATAGGGTTGAATCAAGTCCAAAGGCTTCAAGATTCCGTATAATCCTGATAATATTCGAAGGGTATCCTGCAATTTATCCAACTTATCATCAGGAATGGAATAGGCATCAAGGCCCCTATACACATCACCATTGAAAGAAAACACGGCCGGTCTTGCATTTTCTGGAGTAAATGGTGGTGAAAATTGTTGATTTCGTTGCCAATTGAGTTCGGCCAAATTTTCGGAAATGGACATTAATTTGGACAGTGCCTTTGGTTTTTTCTTAACCAAAACTGCATTGAGCTTCGTGGATTGTTCCAAAAACTCTGGCTGAGAATATTTTGATGTAGGCAAAGCCGTTTCAAAATCGAGTGACTTGGCAGGAGAGATAACAATTTTCATCAATTTAATTTTTAGTAAAAATAACGATGTAATTGGATTTTTGACAATTAAGCCAAAAGGTGTTATCAATCTTACAATTGAGGAAAACTATTGTTCGCTATGTTTTGCATAGTTTCTCCATTTTTCTATGCAATTGACCATATCCTCAGGCAACTCTGAATCAAACTGCATAAACTTTCCGGTAACTGGATGTTCAAATCCCAAGGTTTTGGCATGAAGTGCCTGCCGTGGCAGTATTTTAAAGGCATTTTCCACAAATTGTTTGTATTTGGTAAATGTGGTCCCCTTTAAAATCTTATCCCCTCCATAACGTTCATCGTTAAAAAGTGTATGGCCAATATACTTCATGTGCACCCTTATTTGATGCGTTCTCCCAGTTTCAAGCCTGCAAGACACTAAGGTCACATAACCCAATCTTTCCACCACTTTGTAATGGGTTATGGCCTCTTTACCCTGATCTCCTTCAGGAAAGACCATCATCTGCAATCTATTCTTTGGATTTCTTGCAATATGCCCTTCAATCGTTCCTTCATCATCTGCAACATTGCCCCAAGCCAACGCCAAATATTCGCGTTCGCTGCTTTTATCAAAAAACTGCTTGGCCAAATGGGTCATTGCAGTTTCCGTTTTTGCAATGACCAAAAGTCCCGAGGTGTCCTTATCTATTCTATGTACCAAACCAGGCCGTTCAGAACTGTTCTTTGGTAAATTATCAAAATGATGTACCAATGCATTGATCAGTGTGCCTGAATAATTGCCATGGCCAGGATGTACCACCATTCCTGCAGGCTTGTTAACGACTAACAAGGTGTCATCTTCGTAGACTATATCAAGTGGAATATCTTCTGGGGTCAGTAAAAATTCATACGGAGGATGTTCAAACATTACTTTGACCTCATCTCCGGCCTTCACCTTGTAATTTTGTTTTACAATGGTCTCATTTACCCAAATATGACCTTGTTTTGCCGCTTGTTGAATTTTGTTTCGGGTAGCATTTTCAATAAAGTTCATCAAAAATTTATCTACCCGCAGCGGTTCTTGACCCTTGGAAGCTACAAACTTATGGTGTTCAAAAAGTTCGTCTTGAGATGGCTCTTGGTTTTCCGAAGCACTCATCATTATTCAGAATCAGCCTGTACGCGAGCACTACCAGGTATCTTGCCATTACCGCAAATCAACTCAATTTTTGATGTTTTAGGCAATTTGTCTCCCGGTTTTATATGTTTACCCTTGTATTTCATTCGGTATACCATATCTCTCCCTAATTCATCAATATAGGTAACTCTTTGCACATCCAAACCTACTGCCCTTAGCATGGATGATGCATTTCGTTGTGTCACTTGAACAATATCTGGGACAGTAACTTTTTTATATCCAGATGGATTTACCGTAAAATAAATTTTCCTGTTCGCTTTTACTTTATTGCCTGCAGGTGGATTCTGATCAAGAATTGAAAATCTGGGATAATCCGGGTTGTAGTTGGATGAATCCAGCACCTGATAGCGCAGTCCTGCATCCTCTACTGCCTTGCGCATATCCATTACCGACATTTTTGAAAAATCGGGAACCTCAACAAACTCCCCATGGTTTGTTGAACTCTTCAACCATTTCAATGCCAAAAAAACGAAAAGGATAAGCACTACCAATGCCAAACCTAATTGAATCAGGAAAACTCTACTTTTTAGAAAGCTCAAAAATTGTTTCATGCATAATGCCTTATCGGAACAAATATAGGAAAGCCAGTCCTTTTTTCTTTACTTTGGTACATTGATATTCGACAAGCTGATGAAAAAAAACATCGCCATCATTATGGGTGGCTACTCCAGTGAATATGAAATTTCGATAAAAAGCGGCAATGTGGTTTACCAATATTTGGACAAATCCAGATACAATGCATACCGAATAATTATCACAACCAAAAAATGGGTTTATTTGGATGGTGATGGAAAGGAATCCCCAGTAGATAAATCAGATTTCAGTGTTGAAACAAAGCAAGGAAAAGTATATTTTGATTGCGTTTTTAATGCCATACATGGCACTCCAGGGGAAGATGGTATTTTGCAGGCCTATTTTGAGCTTCTTGATATGCCGCAAACATCCTGTAACCATTATCAAGCAGCACTTACCTTTAACAAAAGGGATTTACTGAGCACCTTAAAACCCTACGGGGTCCATTGTGCCCCTTCATATTATCTAAACTTAGGTGACTCCATTGATGAAAAGGCAATTGTTGAAAAAGTTGGATTACCGTGTTTTGTAAAGGCCAATAGAGCAGGTAGTAGTTATGGCATTTCCAAAGTATACGAAGAGAAAAACCTAAAAGCAGCCATTGACAACGCTTTTTCAGAGGATAATGAAGTTATTATAGAGTCATTTTTGGATGGAACAGAAGTATCCATAGGTGTGATTACCTACGACAACGAAGTTACCGTATTGCCCATTACCGAGATAGTTTCGGAGAACGATTTCTTTGATTATGAAGCTAAATATCAAGGGAAGTCCCAAGAAATAACACCGGCCAGAATTTCCAAGGCACAAGAGACCAACGTTTCCAAATTGGCAGCATCCATTTACAAAATATTGGGGTTAAAAGGATATTCGCGCAGTGAGTTTATATTTATTGGGGACATTCCTTATTTGTTGGAGGTCAACACCACTCCCGGATTAACGGAAGAAAGTATTTTACCACAACAAGCCATGGCAGCGGGCATACCCCTTCCAAAACTGTTTGGCAGTGCCATTGATGAAGCATTACGATAGAAAGCAGTATTTTTAAACAAACTTTCCGAGCATGAGACGCGCTATTTTTCCAGGTTCATTTGATCCTCTTACACTGGGACATTACGACATTATTAAAAGGGGCATAACCCTTTTTGATGAATTGTTGATAGCAATTGGCGTGAATGCCGATAAAAAATATATGTTCTCTTTGGAAGAGCGCACCAAGTTCATTGAAGAAGCATTTAAAGATGAACCAAAGATCAAGGTTGTCACATATGAAGGGCTTACCGTGGATTTTTGTAAGGAAGTGGATGCCAATTTTATTTTAAGAGGTTTGCGAAACCCTGGGGATTTTGAATTTGAAAAAGCCATAGCCCATACCAACAGAAAACTTTCAGAAATTGAAACTGTATTTCTATTGACCTCATCGGGCAAATCCTATATTAGTTCTTCCATAGTTAGGGATGTCATAAGAAATGGCGGTGATTATACCGGTTTGGTACCGGATACCGTGGTGGTTAAATAACTGCATACTCATATCTAATCGCAAAAGCTTCTGTCCAAATTTATCTACCAACAAACTGGCAGACTCTACCATTCGCCGAAAAAACAACAGAATTCAGTCCGTTCACAACATTATATGATTCCGCATGCTATAATTGATATACTTTAGTAGGAAATTTCTTATTTTTGTAATCCCAAATCTAACCTCGCATTTTGAAAGAAGTTGAAACCATCCCCCGCCATTACCTACTAAAACAATTACCCAGTTTCATTGCGCTTGTAGATAACAACCATATTTTGGTCGATGCTTCCGACTCTTGGCTTTCGCAATTTGGTGAAGACCCCAATAAAGGTTTGGGAACAAGCATTATGGATCTCTTTTTAAAACACAAGGGCATTGGTCCCAAAAGATTGGAAGAGTGTCTAACAAAAAACAAAACATGCACTATACGGCATAAAAAAGTTGAAAACACAAATCAACAATGGTTTAAAAGCACCTTTGTTCCATGGTTTGACGAAGAAGAAAATGTACTTGGCACCATTATTCAAACTGAGGATATCAGCATAGCAATTGAAAAGGACAAAGAGCTTGAAAAGGCAAAAACTCTTTTAAAAACAAAATCTGAAGTTGCTAAAGTGGGTAGCTGGGAATATGATATTGCAACAGAAAAACTTACTTGGTCTGATGTGACAAGGGCAATTCATCAAGTTTCTTCCAATTATGAGCCTACCGTAAGCGAGGGATTAGAGTTTTACAAAAGTGGTTACTGCAGAAACAAAATATCCATGCTGTTCCACAAAGCGCTACAAGATGGAACCCCTTTTAATGAACGCTTGGTAATTATTACCAAAAATGGTGAAGAGCGTTGGGTGATTGCCGGTGGCAAGGCCATCAAAAAAAACGGTAAGATTGAAAAACTTTTCGGGACTTTTCAAGACATTCACGAACAGGTTATGGCAGAGGCAAGAACAAGAGAAAGTGAGCAACTCTTGACTACTTTGATAGACAACCTACCTTTGAATGTCTTCGTAAAGGATCAAGACTCCAGAAAAATCCTGGTGAACAAATCAGAATGCGATTATTTGGGGACAACTCCAGAGAATTTGATTGGAAAAACTGATTTTGAACTTTATGATAAAAAAATAGCCCAAATCTCCAGAGATGAAGATTTAGAGGTAATGCGAACACTAAAACCCATGCTGGGCCAGGAAACCATAAATGTTAGAAAAGATGGGAGTTCAACTCATTTTTTAACATCAAAAATCCCACTTTTGGATGTAGAGGGCAAGGTCTATGGCCTTATAGGAATGAGTATGGACATCAGCAATTTAAAACAAAAAGAGGATGAACTACGGGACCTGATAAATGTAACTGCCATTCAAAATAAAAAACTTATCAATTTTGCGCATATAGTTTCCCATAATCTTAGATCCCATACTGCTAATTTTTCCATGCTGTTGGATTTCCTTATCAAAGAAAAGGATGAAAAAGAGAAGAATAGGATCATGAATATGTTATCCCACGCTTCCGACAATCTACTGGACACTCTTGAGAACTTAAATGAAGTTGTAGATATAAGTACCAATGTAAATCTTGAAAAAAAATCTTTGAACCTCACTGAGAATATAACTAGGGTAAGACAAAACTTGTCGGCTTTTTTAGAAAAGAACAAAACAGAATTCAAAAACAATGTTCAAGATGAACTTACGGTAATGAGTGTTCCCGCCTATTTAGAAAGTATTATCCTTAATCTGGTAACCAATGCGGTAAAATATCGTAATCCCAACAAAAATCCCATTATAGAGTTAAATGCTAAAAAGCAGGATAAACATGTTATCTTCAGTATATCGGACAATGGGTTAGGTATTGATTTGGACAGGTATGGCGGTAAAATCTTTGGCATGTACAAAACCTTCCATAATAACAAAGATGCCAGAGGTCTTGGCCTCTATATCATCAAGAACCAAATAGAAGCTATGGGAGGCAACATAACCGTAAGTAGCGAAGTGAACAAGGGTAGCACATTCAATGTTTATTTTAATGAAGAAAATCAATAGCATATATATTATTGATGATGATCCAATTACCATTTTCGGTATTAAAAAAATGCTGAAAACTGTAGCGGATTGCCCAGACATTGCTGCTTTTGAAAATGGAAAATTAGCTTTGGATGATTTATTGGCAAGGATGAAAAATGAAGGTCCAGTTCCGGAGGTCATTTTTTTGGATATCAACATGCCCATTATGGATGGGTGGGAATTTTTGGAAGAATTTGTGACCTTAGATGTAAAAAAAAGAATAATCATCAACGTCATTACATCCTCAATTGACCCCTCCGACTACCAAAAATGGAATTATTTTAGATTAAAGTGCCTACATTACCTTAATTTCAAGAATAAACCCATTTACAAAATCGACGCTACGGACCTCAAAAGAATCAATATAGCTTCATAACGGTAATATTGCCTATTTTTATCGTAAGAAATTGATTTTCTTATTTTTATTTTAAATAGCATTCTACAACCTTGAAGTATACAGTTCTTATTGCAATAGGGATACTCTGTTTATCCTGTGAGACCAAAACCGAAGACGAAGTTGCCTCTTACCAAACCTCTTATGAGGCTTCAGAAGGTAAAGAAACTGCTACTTATGAAGAAACAATTGCCTTTTATATAAAACTGGCCAAGGATTTCCCGGAAATCAACATTCAAACCATTGGCGAAACGGACAGTGGATATCCCTTACATATGGTCACCTTCAATCCTGACGGAGATTTCAATTTTGAACATTTAAGAAACGAAAAGACCATTATTCTTATAAACAATGGTATACATCCTGGGGAAAGTGATGGCATTGATGCTACTATGCTTCTTTATCGGGATTTGGCCACAAAAAAACTATCGGCTTCACCAAAAACAGTTCTGGTCACTATTCCCATTTATAATGTTGGAGGGTCGCTATACAGGAATTCTTATACAAGAGCCAATCAAAATGGGCCCTTGGAATATGGTTTTCGGGGCAACGCCCTTAACTATGATCTAAACAGGGATTTTGTAAAGATGGACACCAAAAATGCAAAAACTTTTTCTCAAATTTTTCATTTGGTTAAACCTGATGTCTTTATTGACAACCATGTGAGCAATGGGGCCGATTACCAATACACTCTAACCCATCTTTTTACTCAGCACAACAAAATGGGTGGAAAAATGGGCCAGTATCTACATGAACAATTCATGCCCTATTTGGAAGAATCTTTGGAAGAAAGTAATTGGGATATTACCCCATATGTCAATGTATACAACAGACCTCCAGAATTTGGTTTTAGTCAGTTTATGGATTACCCTAGATATTCCACTGGTTACACAACGCTATGGAACACTTTGGGCTTAATGGTGGAGACCCATATGCTCAAACCCTATAAAAAAAGGGTTAAAGGCACATATGAGTTAATGAAAAGCATGATGGATATTGTTGAAAAGGAGCATGATACCATATTGTCACTTCGGAAAGAAGTCTTGACCGAAAATCAAGATATTGCTGAATACTATTTTAATTGGCAATTGGACACAACTAAAACCTCAACATTGAATTTTAAAGGATACGAAGCTGAACATATTACAAGTGAGGTAACGGGACTAACTCGTTTAAAATACAATAGGGATAAACCATTTACCAAAGAAACTCAATATTATAACCACTATTTTCCTGCCGATACGGTTAAAGTTCCAGCGGCATATATTGTAAAACAAAGCTGGGGAGATGTCATGGAAAGGTTACGGGCAAATGACATCCACTATTTTGAAGTTGAAAAGGATACCGTTTTAATAGTAGAATCTTATGAAATTTTGGATTATGATACCAGAAAAACTCCATATGAAGGTCACTACCCTCATTTTAATACAACTGTAGATAAAAGTTTTTCTAAAATTGCATTTAGAGAAGGAGATTTTGTAATCCCTACTAACCAACCTGGTGTAAGATACCTACTAGAAACTCTTGAACCCCAAGGAGATGATTCATTCTTTAACTGGAATTTCTTTGATACAGTACTTCAACAAAAAGAGGGTTTTTCCCCCTATGTTTTTGAAGATGTGGCACAAGATATGTTAGCAAATGATTCTACTTTAAGAGATAGCTTTCTGCTTAAAAAAGCTACTGATGAAGATTTTTCCCAAAATTGGTATGCACAATTAGATTGGATTTACCAACGCTCAAAACATCGAGAGGAACCCTATTTAAGATATCCTGTATATAGAATTGCCAAAGGCAGCGGAGCCTCAGCTATTTTATCTCAGGATTAGGCCAGTCCTTAAAAAGGATTTTAATGTTGTGGTATGAATTTTTCAGGGCTTTCTTGACTTTTTTGGAACCTTTCCATTTTACTTTCATGATTCCCTCCTCTTTTTGTCCCACCAGTTTACCATCATAAGTGGTTGACATGGCAAACCAGTGCACTTGTTTCAATCTGTACTCTCCGTTCCTTCTAAAAACATGATAGGTAGTCTGAAGAAATTTATCGATAATTAATCCTTTTACCCCAGTTTCCTCTTCCACCTCCCTGATTGCCGCCTTTTCAATGGATTCACCTTTATCCACTTTTCCTTTTGGCAAATCCCATTTTTCATTTCTGTAAATAAAAAGAACCTTGCCTTTGGCATTGGTCACAAATCCGCCACCAGCAACCACTACAGGAATCTTGTGCATGAAAACATCAAGCATTTTTTCCTCATCTGGATGATAGACATAAGCTTCTTTCAATCGGCCCTTGGCCAAAGAATCTATAGCCATTAATATAGAATCGCCATCTAACGTAAAGAGATTTCCATTGGAATTATTCTGGCGCTCATTTGTTAAAATCAGTGGAGACTCATTAACAAAAACTTTATACATTTGCGCAATGGTTTTAGACAAGGATACTGCAAAAAAAACTGCCGAACTATTGCTGCAAATTAATGCAATAAAGTTGGAACCTGAAAATCCTTTTACATGGGCTTCAGGGTGGAAATCTCCCATTTATTGTGATAACAGAATTATGCTTTCTTATCCTGAGGTACGAAATTTTGTACAGGAGGTAATGGCAAAACAGGTAGAGAAGCTTTACGGAAAGCCCGACGTTATTGCCGGGGTAGCAACCGGTGCCATTGGAATTGGAATTTTAGTGGCAGAAGCACTGGGACTTCCCTTTGTGTATGTAAGACCAGAACCAAAATCGCACGGAAGACAAAACCAAATAGAAGGTTATTTGGAATCTGGCCAAAATGTTGTTGTGATAGAAGATTTGATAAGCACTGGAAAAAGTAGTTTAAATGCTGTTAAGGCGTTAAAAGAGCAACAAGTGAATGTAATGGGCATGATTGCCATTTTTACCTACGGTTTTTCTGTGGCAACTTCCAATTTTCAAGAAGAAAATGTAAGCTTGCATACACTTTCAGACTATAATCATTTAATTGAACAGGCTTCTGAGACCAATTACATCCAGGAATCCCATCAACAAACATTATTGGAGTGGAAAACCAATCCACAACAATGGAAACAATAAAATACTATGCACATTGAAACTCCTAAAAAGAAAATAGCCAAAAGTGACAAGGAAGTTTTTGATTTCTTAACTGACATCAAAAATTTTGAAACACTTATGCCGGACAACATTGACAAGTTTGAAGTTTTGGATGAAAAAACCTTCAAGTTTGCCCTAAAAGGTATGCCGGAAATTATTCTACGGTTAAAGGAGCATATTCCAAACGAAAAGGTGGTATTGGGTGCTGCAAGTGATAAATTGCCTTTTACCCTGACCGGAAACATTGAAGCTTTGGGAGACAACGAAAGCGAGGTTGGGCTTACATTTGAAGGTGAATTCAATGCCATGATGGCCATGATGATCAAATCACCCATCACCAATTTCATGGAGACGCTTTCTACCAATATGGACAAAATAAGCTAGTAAAGGAGCGAAACCTCTTTTAATCCAAACTCCTTAAATATCTTATCCTCTAACTCTATTATGAGTTTGCCATTGGTTGACACCCTACGGATAAATCCCATGTAGGTTTCTCCTGAGGCACCTTTAAAGGTGGAAGGTCTATCTTTCCTAAAAAGAAGTTTCTCATATGCTGGCAACATTTGGGCAACTGTTTTTTGCTCTACCCCAACAAAATAAGCTTTTAGATTTTCTATAATCTTGCACAGTAGCTCATCTAAATCAAAATGCTGCCCTGTCAGTGATTTTAATGAGGCTACTTTCTCTAAATTTTCGAAAGAAGTTTGGTTTACATTTAAGCCAATACCAATAATTGAATTTTGAATCAACTGCCCTTTTAGGATATTTTCAATCAAAATGCCACATATTTTAGAAGAACCTGACATTATGTCGTTGGGCCATTTTACCTGAACATCGGGTATGTTCAAATCTTTTAAAACATGGCAAACGGCTAGAGATACACAAATATTAAGATTGAATTGGTTGACCGCCCGTAAAGAGCTAAACCCTTTCAAGACACTACAAGTCAGGTTCTTACCATATTCCGACTGCCAAACGGTCCCCATTTGCCCCCTTCCTTTCAATTGTTTTTTGGTCACAATTGTTGTGTAATCATCCAATGTTTTGGACTGTAATAAATCCTTTAAGTAAAGATTTGTGGAGTCCGTGGCATCAAGTTTGATTATTTGAGTTAGTTCTCCCATTAAGGTGCGTCCAATGATATGTTAAATTCTAGGGCTAAGAAAACAAAAAAAATATAACTTTGTAGAAATTAAAATTTTTGAATGCAGAAAACGAAAGCTAGCGCAGATGAACTGATTGCCTTAATTTTACACGGAATAGAAGACGTTAAAGGAGTAGATATCAATCTACTTGATCTCAGAGAAATTGAAAATACAGTTTGTGACTACTTTATTATCTGCAATGGTACTTCCAATACGCATGTAAACGCAATTGTTTCATCCATCCAAAAAACTGTCAGCAAGGCCATACAAGACAAACCTTGGCATGTTGAAGGTTCAGATAATGCTGAATGGGTTTTAATGGATTATGTAAATGTTGTGGTTCATGTATTTCAAAAACATATTAGGGAATTCTACGACATAGAAGGACTTTGGGGAGATGCCAAAGTGACCATGGTGGAGAGCAGCTACAATTCATAAAAAAATGGCAAAAGAAAACAATTCCAATACCCCTAAAAAACCTCGTTTTAGTTCCTGGTGGATCTATGGCGTTGTAATTGCGTTGATCATAGGCTTTCAGTTTTTTGGAGGAAACAGTTTTTCCAGTACGGAAAAGACCACAACCTCTGAATTACAAGAGTATCTGAGAAATGGTGATATCGCAAAGATTATAGTAATCAAAAATCTTGGGCAGGCCAAAGTCTTTCTTACAGATGCGGCCATGCAGAAAGAAGTACACAAAAAAGTTAGTGAAAAACCTTTGATTCCTTCCACTGGAGCTATCCCTCAATATATATTGGAGTATGGAGATCTTCAGATATTTCAAAATGAAATTGATGAAATCAAAGTGGAGAATAGCTTGGAAACCATTGTTGAATTCGACACGGAATCCAATGTTTTAGGTGAACTGCTACTTTCCCTTTTACCTTTTGCGCTGATTATCGGAATCTGGATTTATTTAATGCGTAGGATGTCCGGAGGTGCCGGTGGAGGTGCTGGCGGGCAAATTTTCAATATTGGAAAATCCAAAGCAAAACTTTTTGATGAGAAAACGGATACGCGTACCTCTTTTAAAGATGTAGCTGGACTTGAAGGTGCTAAAGAAGAAGTGCAAGAAATTGTAGAGTTTCTTAAAAATCCAGATAAGTACACCTCGTTGGGAGGAAAAATTCCCAAAGGAGCCCTTTTGGTAGGACCTCCGGGAACGGGTAAAACACTTTTGGCAAAAGCCGTTGCTGGTGAAGCTAAGGTTCCCTTTTTCTCTTTATCTGGTTCAGATTTTGTTGAAATGTTCGTAGGTGTTGGTGCATCACGAGTAAGAGACCTTTTTAAACAAGCCAAAGATAAATCACCTGCCATCATTTTTATTGATGAAATTGATGCCATTGGCCGTGCAAGAGGGAAAAACAACTTTACAGGCTCTAACGATGAAAGAGAAAATACGCTAAACCAACTGTTGACAGAAATGGACGGGTTTGGCACAAATACCAATGTTATTGTATTGGCAGCTACCAACCGTGCAGATGTTCTTGACAAAGCTTTGATGCGTGCGGGACGCTTTGATCGTCAAATTTATGTTGACCTTCCAGATATACGCGAACGAAAAGAGATATTTGAAGTTCATCTTCGTCCAATTAAAACCGCAGAAACTTTGGATTTGGATTTTCTTGCCAAACAAACACCGGGTTTCTCTGGAGCAGATATTGCCAATGTTTGTAACGAGGCTGCATTAATTGCAGCTCGTAAAGAGAAAAAAGCGGTCAACCGACAAGATTTCTTGGACGCTGTGGATAGGATTGTAGGTGGTTTAGAGAAGAAAAATAAGATAATCACACCAGAAGAGAAAAAGACCATAGCCTATCATGAGGCCGGGCATGCCACTGTGAGTTGGATGTTGGAACATGCTGCTCCGTTGGTAAAAGTGACCATAGTACCCAGAGGGCAATCCCTTGGTGCTGCCTGGTACTTACCAGAGGAACGTTTAATAGTTCGCCCTGAGCAAATGCTGGACGAAATGTGTGCAACGATGGGAGGTAGAGCTGCAGAGCGGGTTATTTTCGATAAAATATCTACAGGAGCATTGAGTGATTTAGAAAAAGTTACTAAACAAGCTAGAGCCATGGTTACCATCTATGGCCTTAATGAGCAACTTGGGAACATCACGTACTATGACTCTTCAGGGAACAACGAATACGGTTTTACCAAGCCCTACAGTGAAGAGACTGCCCAAAAAATTGATGAGGAAATATCCAAAATTATAGAAGAGCAGTATCAGCGTGCCATAAAACTATTGGCTGATAATAAGGATAAACTTACAGAACTTGCGGATAGGCTCTTGGAAAAAGAAGTTATCTTTAAGGATGATTTAGAAAAGATTTTTGGAAAAAGACCATTCGAAAAGGAAGAAGAAGTAGAAACCGCTGAATAATTAAGTGGCTTTGGAGTAAGATTCGATTGATTAAAATGTTCTTGATACCCTATGGGAGTTTTTGATAAACTTTTTGGTGGAGGCAAAAAGGTTTCCAAAGAAACCGTGGAGACCCGGGGAGATCATATGCCCGATTTGAAGATTCCCGTTGACGAAAAATTCACCATTTACTTCAAAAAAAATGGAGGCAAGTTTATTTACTGCGAAGATGATATGGAAATCTCCGAAGCTCTAAAGAACATTGTATCCGAAAATGATTGGCAGAACCATCTTTTTTACACTTTGGATGAAAGATTGTCCAAAAGATTCTCTTCGGAAAAAATTAAATTTACCGATAACAGAAAAGAGAGCGATATCTTTTTTACCACTTGCGAGCATTTAATCGCACACAATGGATCTATTTTAGTGTGCTCGAATCAAATCAAAGAAAAAAAATTAGATGAGCTCCCTTCCAATTTAATTGTATACGCCACCACAAGTCAATTGGTAGATTCTATTAGTGAAGCCTTAAAGGTCATAAAAGAAAAATACAGGAAAAATATTCCTAACAACATAACCACATTGAAGCATTTTCAGCCTACCCCAGAAAATAAAAATGACTTCCTATCCTACGGTAGTACTTCAAAAAATGTATATCTTTTACTGCTAGAAGACTACTAAATACATGAAAGAAATTCTAAGACGCTCTATAACAGGGGCCATATATGTGGTACTCCTTATGGGGGCGGTTTTTTTAAGTTCGGACGCTTTTGATTTTCTTTTTATGGTATTTGGTCTTGCCTGTCTTTATGAATTCAAAAGGATAGTTCATCTAAAAGGATACTATATTTTTCTTGCTTACTTAGGGCTATGGTGGGCGTTTATTTATCTTATCAATGACACTTCCTTGATTCTCATATTGATGTTGTTGACCATAACCGTTGATCTTGCACTACTTGTTTTCCTTTTTTCCAAAAAAGCAAGACAGTTCAATACGCTTCAAAAGTTTATAATAGCTGTTTTTTACATTGGAGGTGGTTGCATTTTCTTAACAATGATTCCATATAAACAGAACAATTTTGCCCAGTTTCTCATCATGGGTATCTTTATTTTGATATGGGTCAATGATACTTTTGCTTATCTGGTAGGTCGTACTTTGGGCCGTACAAAATTATTTCCGTCAGTTTCTCCAAAAAAAACTGTTGAAGGTTCTTTAGGAGGTCTTATTTTTGCAATTGCTGCGGCTTATATTTTGGCAAAATATGAGACCAGCTTAACTTTGTTCCAATGGATGGTTCTTGCTGCTGTAATTGTAATTGCTGGTAGTATTGGCGATTTATTGGAATCCAAATTTAAACGTATGGCAGGTGTAAAGGACAGTGGGGCCATTTTACCTGGACATGGTGGAATTTGGGATAGACTTGATAGTTTGGTGTTTGCCGCACCATTTGCGTATTTAGTACTTAATTTATTTTCATATGTTTCATAAAGAAGGTCAAAAAATTATCATTGCCACTTTTTTTATTGTGGTAGCAATTGTCCTTTCTGCTCATTTCTATATAGATATTGAATGGATACAATATGCTGTTCAGATTGCAGCCTTAATCCTGTTAATATTGATATTGCAGTTCTTTAGAAACCCAAAAAGATCAGTGACTCCAAATTTTGATGAGATATTGGCGCCAGTTGATGGTAAAGTGGTTGTTATTGAAGAAGTTGAAGAACCTGAATATTTTAAAGGCAAAAGAAAGCAGGTATCCATTTTTATGTCTCCAATAAATGTGCACGTAACTCGTTATGCCGCCAGCGGCACCGTAACGTACTCCAAATACCATCCAGGAAAATATTTGGTAGCGTGGCACCCAAAATCCAGCACTGAAAATGAGCGTACCACCGTGGTGTTACATACTCCAAAATTTGGTGAAATAGGGTATCGACAAATTGCTGGAGCTTTAGCGCGACGTATTGTAAATTATGCGGAGGAGGGAGAACAAGTAACCCAAGGACAAGATGCAGGGTTTATTAAGTTTGGCTCAAGAGTTGATTTATTATTGCCTTTGGATTGTGACATTGCAGTAAAGTTGGGACAAAAAGTAGTAGGAGCTAAAACCTGTATTGCATCAATTAGGAAAAACGATGACTAATGAGGAGTTAAATACGGAGTTCAGGGAAGCTGTTTTTTTTATGAACAGCTATACAAAACCCTTACCTGCCGATTTATTGCTCAAACTGTACGCTTACTTCAAAATAGCCAATAAAAACTACAACAACCCGGGAAGTAAAACCCCATTGATCAATGCATTTAAAGCCAATGCCCTTATTCAAGCCCAGAGTATAAATGCAGAAGAGGCCATGAGAAAATATATCAATTTAGTAAATAAGGAAATAAAGAAAGTCTAATTGGCCAAATTTGATTCATTGACCCTTTTCTCTGCATACGTAAAGTAAAAGCCACCAAATATCGTAATCACAAAGTAAAGACCTATTAAATAACTACCAAAGGGCAAAAAGGCATTCAAACCAAACCAATCTCCTGTCACTAAAATCAATGCTAGTCCAGCTATACTCCTAAAAGTTTCAATCAAAGCAGCATAGGGTTTTCTATCCATCAAAGTAGTATATCCGTAAATTCCCAAAAACACAAAGCCACCAAAAATTAGCAGGTTATCAAATCCTATCTCAGAATAATTATAAAACATAAAGAGCAATAACGCGGTATTAAAAAGGAGCTGAAAAATGGTATATCCTTTTAAGGTGGTAGAAGCTTCTGGTTTGTATTTTGAAAAATTATAAACATCCTCAATTTTTGAAATAGGATATTCTTTGGCTACATCTCCCGGACGCCAACCTGTAGGCATGAACCATATCCGAATCTTATCCCATATACTCTTTGTTCGCCATGCATCCATACATAATCTCCAAAAATGCTGAAAATTAATCACGATAGGGTTCCATGTTGCTGCCGGCTTCAGAACGCCATATTGTGGTGGAACCTCATCCAATTCTTCTTGAAATGTTCCAAACCAGCGATCCCAAATACATAGTATTTGTCCTAGATTCTTGTCAATATACTCTGGATTTATGGCATGATGCACTCTATGTTGAGATGGTGTTACAATAATATATTCCAACCATCCCATTTTACCAATATGCTGGGTGTGGTACCAAAACTGTGCAAAAAGATGAACTGGTGCTAAAATGGCAATAATCTCTGCTGGCACCCCCATAAATGCAGCAGGTAGCAGCAATAATGGAAAATAGCCAACTACGTTCGAGATGGATTGTCGCAACGCACAAGCCAAATTGAATTCTTCACTACTATGATGAATAACATGTTGGTTCCAAAAAATATTGATGTGATGACTTAATCTATGGTTCCAATATCCGGCAAAATCAATAGCAATAAATGCAATTAACCATACAACCCAAGTAGCATCTATTTGAACCATGGCAAGATGCTCTACCAAATAAGGATATGTAACCAATACCAATGCCAGCCCCAAAGAATCCTTTACAATGTTGGTAAGACCAGAACTTAGACTACTTACTGTATCCATTACGTTATGCATTTGTTTTTTTACAAAATGCCCGTACAGAATTTCAACAAGTACAAGTCCGATAAAAAATGGGATAGCATATAATAATGCTGTAGCGTAGGTTTCCATATTCTAAATGTACAAAATCATCTTTAATGATTCTGTAGGAACCCCATAACCAATACATTACAACGTAGCTTAAAAAGAGTTTAGCTTATGATTGCCAATGGTTCGGTGCTCTTCCAATTTCCCCGTGTAAAATCAGGAAATGGTTGTGGTGCACCACCACTTGCCACTGAGCGTTCACTAAGAGGTGCTACAGCGCTCCAAAAACAACCTTCGTACACATTTTGATCCAGAGGAAGCCCTTTTTGCAAACATTCCACTACACGATAAATCATAATTCCGTCCATACCACCATGCCCACTGCCTTTGGCTGCTTGATTCAATCTTTTATACAATGGATGGTCATACTTCTCATAAAGTGCTTGTAATTGCTCTCCCTGAACCCAAGAATGATGATCTTTCGTCAGCCCTTCAACTCCTCCTTCAAGTGCTACCCGAGTTGGGAAACCCGCCAAAGTTCCTTTAGTGCCTTGAATCAAATTCAGTCGCGAATATGGCCTAGGACTTGTTTCATCCCACTGTACCATAACAGTTTTCCCCATATTAGTCTTGATGATGCTGGTATTCAAATCTCCACCCTTATATTCCAATTGATTCCATTTGTGATCACTTGGATAGTTCTTTTTGGCATATGCCGCTCTTCCCATTGAAGGAGTGGAAAAAGAGACTATACTTCCAAAATTATCTTCTCCCCTACCCAAATTCATATATTGCGCAACTGGACCCAAGCCATGTGTTGGGTATAAATTTCCATTACGCTGTGCATAATGGTGTGTTCTCCAAGAACCTGTTCCTCTTTGTTGTTCTTCCATTTGGAATCTTAGCTCATGGATATAGGCCGCTTCTCCATGTAATACTTCACCAATTACGCCTTGCCTGCACATATTTAGGAACATTAGCTCATCCCTGCTATAGTTAACATTCTCAAGCATCATACAATGCTTTTGTGTACGTTCGCTGGCATCTACAATATCCCACATTTCCTGAACCGTGACCGCAATAGGGACCTCAACAAATGCATGGGCACCGTGATTCATGGATTCAATGGCCATGGGAGCATGGTTAACCCAATTGGTAGCTATAAAAACCACATCAGGTTTCACCTCTTTTAACATTACCTTCCATTGGTTTTCATCTCCCCAATATTGTTTGATGTTTTTATGTCTATTAATTTTTGAGACTTCTTTTACCCAGTCTGTTTTTTGTTTTACCAAATCTTCGTACAGGTCACAAATTGCAACCACCTCTGTATTGGGCAATGCTGCAAAAAACTTAGCATGTCCTCCACCTCTTGCACCCACACCAATGAATGCAGCCCGTACTTTTTCAAGTTTAGGTGCCGCAAAATCCCCCATATATCTAGATTGGGAAGGTCTATCAATACCTGCTTGCAAATAGCTAGGCATCACTGAAACTGCAGCTGCTGACAACGAGGTCTTCTTTAGAAAATTACGTCGATTGATGTTTTTCATGTTGGTGCAAATTATTAATAGTTAAAAGTACGTTTATTAAAATCTGAAAGTAGGAAAAAAATAGGACACCTGTGCTATTCTATTTATGAAATTAACAATACGGACACAAATGTTTTACATCTGCTTATTCAATAAATCTTTTTCTACTTTGCCTCTATTTTAACTACCACTGATTTACTCACCGGAGTATGGCTCTTATAAGCATATAAATCAATAGGGACCAACACATTGGTTTCAGGAAAATAGGCACACAGATTTTTGGATGGAATGTTATATGGCACAATTTTGAAGTTTTCCGCTCTCCGTTGTTTCCCTGAATAATTACTAATTAAATCAACTATTTGTAGTGGTTTCAGTCCTTTTTCTTTGATATCATCTGGATTCATGAAAACTACCCTTCTTTCTCCATAAATACCTCTATACCTATCATTCATGCCATAAATGGTAGTATTAAATTGATCATGGCTACGAACTGTCATCAAAACAAACTCATCTTCTGCCAAATTATGTTCTGGAGGTTTACAAATTGAAAATTGGGCCTTTCCGCCAGGTAGTTTTGAGAAATCCGACTCCCTAGCATTGTTCGGCAAATAAAATCCAGAGCCTTTGGACCGATTGGAATAGTCCTCATATCCCCTTAAAACTTCAGAGATCTTCTCCCGAGTTAGGTCATAATCACTTCCCAAAGTCATCCAATCAATGTTGGATGATTCGCCAAAATATGCATTTGCAATTTCGGCCACAATTTCAGGTTCGCTTTTGAGTTTGTCGCTGGCAGGTTTCATCCGTCCCATGCTCTGGTGCACCTTGCCCATACTATTTTCAACTGTCACAAAACGTTCATTATCTTGTTCGGTCCTGCCCAAAGTTGGCAAAATCAAGGCCGTTTTACCCACTGTTAAATGGGTACGGTTCAATTTTGTCGTTACAGAAACGGTCAAATCACAGTTTTGCAATGCCTGAGCAGTATAAACGGTATCGGAAGCAGCAGAAACAAAGTTTCCGCCCAAAGCAATAAAAACTTTTGCTTTGCCATTATACATTGCCTTAATACCATTTACAGTATCCAGACCTTCCGTATCCGGCGGATCAAAATCAAAAGTTTCTTTAAGAGCTTTGTTCAAAGGCTTGGAAACATAATGCATGATTCCCACGCTCCTATCTCCCTGTACATTGCTATGACCACGAACCGGACAGGTACCAGCTCCTTTTTTACCGATACTCCCTTTTGCCAGCAATAAATTCACACATTCCTTGATGTTTTCCACTCCATTTTTGTGCTGCGTAAGGCCCATCGCCCAACAAATAATGATTTTTGATTTTTTCACTAGCAAGTCAACTGCTAGATCAATTTGAGCCGAATCTACTCCGCATAATTCCAGTAGCTGATCTTCATTGTACTTTTCCAAATCCTCTAAAAGTTCTTGAAAGCCATTGGTTTTGTTTTTGATAAAGTCATGGTCAAAAACAAATTCCCCCTCTTCTTCCCTTTTTGCCAATCGTTTCATGATTAGCTTGAGCAGCGACACATCTTGGTTAATTTTTACCTGTAGAAAAATATCGGTCAGCTGGGTGCCCTTACCAAAAATCCCACTTAGTTGTTGCGGGTTTTTGAATCGATTAAGCCCACTTTCAGAAAGTGGATTTATGGTTATGATCTTTCCACCTTTTTCCTTACACTTTTGAAGTGCCGTTAACATTCGAGGGTGATTCGTGCCAGGGTTTTGGCCAATGACCATAACCACCTCGGCCTCGTGTAAATCTTCTAAAACAACGGAACCTTTTCCAATACCCAAAGTTTCGGAAAGGGCCACACCACTAGATTCATGACACATATTTGAACAATCAGGCATGTTGTTGGTTCCAAAAGCACGAACAAACAAACCATATAAAAAGGCAGCTTCATTACTGGAACGCCCAGAGGTATAAAAAATGGCCTCGTCCGGTGAATCCAAAGCATGCAACTGCTCCGCAATGAGTTTGAAGGCATCTGACCATGAAATGGGCTCATAGTGAATCGAATCCGGTCTTAGAATAAAAGGCTCCGTAATTCTACCGCTTTTTCCAATTTGGTAATCGGTCCATGTAGAAATCTCCTCGACCGAATATTTTTCAAAAAAAGCCTTGTCCACACGTTCAAAAGTTGCCTCCTCAGCAATGGCTTTTGCTCCATTTTCACAGTATTCACCTAATTTCGATGGGGTATCAGGATCGGGCCATGCACAACCTGGGCAATCAAAGCCCTCTTTTTGGTTCATTCGGGAAAGGGTTTTCAAGGAACGAAACAGACCCGATTCCTTACTCACATGTTCCAATGCGATTTTTACACCAGGAATGCCTGCAGCATATTCAGAAGGTTCTGTAACTTTTAAATCCGAAAATTCTATATTTCCAGTAACAGAGATGTTGCGCTTGATGGAATTCGACATATTACTAAAATACGATTGTCTTTAATCCCATACATTGTTATTTCAAAATTTCTTTTAAAAAAGCCTCCTTATAAGCTCTTCCTATTGGGATTTTATCTCCTCCGGAAAGGTTCACCTGATTGCCAATCAGTTTTTCAATTTTATCCGAATTAATGATATGCGATTTATGAATCCTTTTAAACTTTTGATTGGGTAATGATTCCAACCAATACCGCAACGGTTCATTGGAAAGATATTTTTTCTTAGCAGTAACAACTTCCGTATAATCGGAATCAGAATCAATATGTTCTATGGCATCCAGGTCAACCTTAAAAAGTTCATGGCCCGATTTTATATAAACGTACCCTCTTTGTCCTTCTTGCAATTGACCAGTATCTACGGTTCCCTCCACTTTTGGATTTAAGGGTACCTTAGCGATTGCCTTTAAAAATCTTTGAAACGAAAAGGGCTTCAACAAGTAGTCTACCACATTGAGTTCATAACTCTCCAGAGCATATTCTGAAAAAGCTGTTGTCAAAATCACTTGCGGTGGATTTGACAGTGTCTTTAAAAAATCAATTCCTGAGATTTTCGGTAAATGGATATCCAAAAACAATAACTCCACTTCTTCAGATTTAAGAAACTCCAAGGCAAGCAAAGCATCTGAAAACACACCTTTAAGTTCAAGTGTGTTCACATCTTCAATAAACTTTTTCAAAATACGCTGTGCTGGTGGTTGATCTTCAATGATGATACATCTCATAACATTACGATTTTTCCAATTCCATGGATAAAGACACCGTAAATTGGTTACTTTTTTCTTCAATTAAAAGTTGATGTTTATTGGGGTACAACAGTTGCAATCGTTTTTTAACATTCTCCAATCCAATACCTTTGGCAATGGAATCCAAACCAGCTATAGGTTCAAAGTTATTGGTGCACATAAATTGTAGTTGATTACCTTGCTGGGTCACCTCAATATCAATTTCAATATTTGAAGATTGTCCTGACTGGCTATGTTTAAAGGCATTTTCAATAAACACAATTAAAATCAACGGAGCAATTTTATAGCCTGATGTTGTTTGCTGTGCTTTAAATTGAACGTCTCCTCTTTCTTCAATCTGTAATTTGTACAACTTAATAAAGTTGCCCAATTGTTCCATTTCCTTTTTTAAAGGAACAAATTTTTCCTTGCATTCATAAAGCATGTATCGAAGTACTCCACTCATTTCCAAAATAATCTCGGGGGTTTTGGTAGAGTTTTCCAAAGCGTACGAGTACAAATTGTTCAAATTATTGAACAAAAAGTGCGGATTGATCTGTGACCTTAAAAATTGAAGCTCACTTTCTTGTACGGTGCTTTTTAATTCATCTATCTGTTTTTGTTTTTGGAGTGCATCCCATCCAAATTTGAATCCAGATAATATTGCGAGTATAGGAACAATATCAAATAAGGCATAATAGACCCCTGGGAAAACATTGGCTCGTCTTGTACCAGGATAAAAAATCTTCTCAAGCACAAGTTCCTCCAACAGGATCAGTGCAACTATGATTATTAAAACACTACCGAAAAATTTTAATGGCTTTTTTTTATATAAAAAATTAGGCATTAAATAGTACGCTATAATTCCAGAAGCAACGGCATAGCTTAGAAAGAATACAGTTTCAGGGAAATCAATACGTGGATCCCTTCGGTCAAAAGAATAGAATAGAAAGACCAGAAGGTGCAATATGATCTGAAAAGTAAACTCCTTTCGAGTAATCACGTGTTCAATTTTAACAGTATACAAAACTATTCACCAAAAGATAACAAAAGAAAAGTAATACTGTCAACAACATTTTTGTGCCCTTGAACAACATTGGAAATGTTAAATTTTCTTAATCTGTGTCGATTGGAGCAAAATGGACGTTGTTCACAGAATTTCTCCAGATTTTTTTCTTGTTCCATACCATCTTTGGAGTAGAAACCAAAATACCCATGACATTGTTAAAAGAACCAAAACATAGTTTCTTATTGATATTGACGCTCCTATTTTCATTTTGGACCATAGAAGCGCAAGTTAAAACTGTTGAATTTACGGGGAAAGTGGTTGACACATCTACAGGGCAGGGAGTTGCTTATGCCACGGTCATGGTTGCCAATAACAATACTAAAAAGGCAATTGTTGGCACAACAACTTTGGAAGATGGTTCTTTTATGCTAAAAACGGATGCAACGGACTACTATATAGAAATCAGTTTTATTGGTTTTGAAAAGAAAATAATTCAAAAACCGAACTCAGATGACCTTAAAATAGATTTGGGCGTTATCCAAATTGCAGAGGATACCCAAAAATTGGAAGAAGTTGTGGTACAAGGGGAAGTTTCAAAAACGGTTTTTAAATTGGATAAACGGGTCTTTAACGTTGGAAAAGACCTAAGCAGTGCAGGAGCCAGTGCTTTAGAAGTGCTGAACAATGTGCCTTCAGTTAATGTCAATATTGAAGGTCAAATCAGTTTAAGGGGAAGTCAAGGTGTTCAGGTACTTATCAACGGAAAACCATCCATTATTACCAGTGATGAAAGCAACGCACTGGGAACCATTACTGCGGATATGATCGATCGCGTAGAGGTAATCACCAATCCGTCTGCCAAATATGATGCCGAAGGCACTTCGGGCATTATCAACATCGTAATCAAAAAAGAAGAACGACGTGGTTTGAATGGTTCAGTTTCCGTAAACACTGGTGCTCCCGATAGTCACAGTGTGGGTGTGAGCTTAAATAAAAGAACAGAGAAATTCAATCTTTTTACCCAATTGGGTGCTGGTTATCGAGAATTGCCCAACGACAGCGAAAGCCGAAATACCGATTTGACAACCAATACCACCATATTATCCATTGGAGAAGAGTTCCGCAATGAGGCCTATTATAATTTTGTATTGGGAACGGATTACTATTTTAATCCAACAAGCGTATTGACGCTCTCAGGAAATTTTGCACTGGAAATTGAGGATCAACCCTCAACCACCAATTTTTCCTCTTTGTCTGGAACTGATATTGTTACTTCGGAATGGGAAAGAACGGAAATTACTGAGGCCACAAACCCGAAATTCCAGTATGAATTGCAATACAAAAAGGATTTTAAGGGAAATGAAGACCATACCCTTTTGTTCAGTGCCTTGGGGAACTTTTTTGGCAAAGACCAATCTTCAGAGTTTACAGACACCACCATTTCAGGAACAAACAATGATAACAGTCAACTGACACGAACTGATTTTAAAGAAGCCGTATTTACCTTTAAATTGGATTACACCAAACCTTTTACAGAAGAATTGACCTGGGAAACCGGCGCACAATATGTATTGAATGATGTTAGCAACGATTATGAAGTTCAAAATTTGATCAATGGGGCATTTCAAGTGGATCCAGGTCTGACCAACATTTTTGAGTATGATCAAAAAGTACTTGGTTTATATACCACCGGAGCATACGAAGGCAAAAAATGGGGCGTAAAAGGCGGACTTCGTCTGGAACAGACCAATTTAAACACTTTTTTGACCAATACAGGTGAGGACAATTCACAAGATTACGGTAATCTGTTTCCCAGTTTGCATACTTCATACAAGTTTTCGGAAAAAATTTCACTGCAGGCCGGATATTCCAAACGGATATATAGACCCAGAATGTGGGATTTAAATCCATTTTTCAACATCCGGAACAATTTTAGTATCCGGCAAGGGAATCCAGAACTCATGCCTGAATTCACAGATTCATACGAAGTTACAAGTATCTTCTTCATTGGGAAAACGGCACTCAACCTCGGTGTTTATCATCGCTATACCACAGATGTCATTGAACGTATCTCCATGTTTGAAAACAATGTGAACACTACTAGACCTGAAAACATTGGCACCAATAAAACAACAGGAATTGAATTCAATACGAAATACAGTCCTGTGAAGTGGCTGACTTTTAATGCAGACTTAAATTACAATCAATTTAGTCGAGAAGGAATTTTTGAGGCCATTGTTTTTGATTTTAATGCGGAAAGATGGTCCTCCAAACTCATGACCAAAGTAAAGTTTCCGGCAGATATTGACCTAGAAGCTACTGGAAATTATAGGTCAAGCTACCAAACGGTACAAGGTGAAGTAAACGACTACGCTTTTATGGATTTGGGTCTTCGAAAAAAATTGATGAAAGGGAAAGCCATACTAAACTTGAGTGTTCGTGACATCTTTGCGTCAAGAATCAGTGAAAGTCAGATTGCACAAGCAGACTTTGAGGTCTACAGCCGTCGTCAACGAGGAAGGTTTGTCGCCTTTGGGTTTAGCTATGGTTTTGGTAAAGGCGAAGCCATGCAGTATTCTGGTGGACGGAGGAGGTAAAAGGCATATAAATTGCCACTTCGAGCGCAGTCGAGAAGTTTTGAACAAAATTAGGTCTCGACTGCGCTCGAACTGACACCCAAATGAAAATCAACCTAAACTCGCCAAACTTTTCTCCAAGGTCTCTATTTTAGCCTCTGCGTCCTCAGCTTTCTTTTTTTCTATAGCCACCACCTTTTCAGGTGCGTTGTTCACAAAGCGTTCATTACTTAATTTCTTTTGCACGGATTGTAAAAACCCTCTTGTGTAGTTTAATTCTTCGGTAATTTTTTTGATCTCCGCCTCAATATCAATTGCTCCACCTATTGGGATAAAGTATTCGTTGCTCTTTACCCTAAAGCTCAAAGCACCATCTATACCGGAATCAACCAATGCAATTTCTGAGATATTTCCCAACTTGGTAATAATGGCATCCATTTTATCGCTAGTCTTTTCACTATTTAAGATAGAAAGTTCCAAAGCCTCCCTTTGTGGAATGTTCTTTTCTTTTCTGATAGTTCGAATTCCAGAAATTACTTCGGCAGTAAAATCAAAATCTGCTATGATAGTAGCGTTCACCTCTTCTTGTTCAGGCCATTTTGATACAATCAATGCCTGGTTTGGAGTTCGCTCGGCAATATGCTGCCAAACTTCTTCGGATAAAAATGGCATAAACGGATGCAAAATCTTTAGATTTTGTTCAAACAAATGAATAACAGCATCCAAAGTGGTCCTGTCTATTGGTTGTTGATAGGCCGGTTTAACAATTTCCAATAACCAAGAGCAGAAATCGTCCCAAACGAGTTTATAGATGGCCATTAATGCATCTGAAATGCGATATTTGGAGAAATGATCCTCAATTTCAACCAGTGTCTGGTTAAACTTGGCGGTATACCACTCAATGCCAATTTTAGCAGCTTCGGGTTGTGGTAGGTCAGCCACTTCCCAACCTTTCACCAAACGGAAGGCGTTCCAAATTTTGTTGGCAAAGTTTTTCCCCTGTTGGCAAAGGGTTTCATCAAACATCAGGTCATTACCTGCGGCAGAACTCAATAATAGTCCCACGCGAACCCCATCGGCACCAAAATCCTCAATCAATTTGAGTGCATCTGGAGAATTCCCCAATTGCTTGGACATCTTTCTGCGCTGCTTATCGCGAACCAATCCTGTCAAATACACATTTTCAAAAGGTCGTTGTCCACGGTACTCATATCCAGAAATGATCATCCGTGCCACCCAGAAAAACAAAATATCAGGTCCTGTGACCAAATCACTGGTGGGATAATAATAGTTTACCTCATCATTTTCAGGCTCTAAAATGCCCCCAAAAACACTAATGGGCCACAACCAAGAGGAAAACCAGGTATCCAAAACATCAGCATCTTGACGTAAATCCGATGCTTGGATTTCCGGATTTTTGGATTTGGCCTTTTCCAGAGCTTCTTCCCTGGTCTCTGCAACCACAAAGTCATCTTTTCCATCCCCAAAGTAATAGGCCGGTATCTGTTGTCCCCACCACAATTGTCGTGAAATATTCCAATCACGAATGTTCTCCATCCAATGACGATAGGTGTTTTCAAACTTTTTAGGGTATAATTTGACATCATTTGTCTTTAAAACCCCTTCAATGGCTGGTTTCGCCAAATTTTCCATCTTCAAGAACCATTGGTCAGACAAACGGGGTTCTATCACTGCTTTAGTTCGTTCCGATGTACCTACTTTGTTAGTATGCTGCTCGGTTTTCACCAAAAACCCTTTTTCTTCCAGCTCTTTGGAGATTTCTTTCCGAACTACAAAGCGGTCTTTTCCCTGATAATGTAATCCGTAAGAGTTTAATGTAGCATCTTCATTAAAGATGTCGATGACCTCCAAGTTGTGTTTTTCCCCAAGGTTTTTATCGTTTTCATCATGAGCTGGGGTTACTTTTAGGCAACCTGTACCAAATTCAATGTCCACATATTCGTCTTCAATAATTGGGATAACCCGATTGCAAATAGGCACAATGACATTTTTTCCTCTTAAATGGTGATATCTTTCATCATTTGGGTTGATGCAGACGGCGGTATCGCCTAAAATGGTCTCCGGACGGGTTGTGGCAATGGTCACTTTTTCATCTGAACCTTCAATTTGATAGGCCAGATAGTACAAAGTGCCTTGTTTTTCCTCATAAATCACTTCCTCATCGGAAAGGGTGGTTTTGGCCTCTGGATCCCAATTTACCATTCTAAACCCACGATAAATGAGGCCTTTTTCATACAAATCAACAAAAACCTTGATCACAGAAGCTGACATATCGTCATCCATGGTAAACTTGGTGCGGTCCCAGTCGCAAGAACAGCCCAGTTTTTTAAGCTGTTGAAGGATAACGCCACCATATTCGTTGGTCCAGTCCCAGGCGTGCTTTAGGAACTCTTCTCGAGATAAATCTGCTTTTGCAACGCCTTCATCCTTTAATTTGGCCACTACTTTAGCTTCTGTGGCTATTGATGCGTGATCCATACCTGGTACCCAACAGGCATTTTTCCCCAAAAGCCTTGCCCTTCTAATCAATACATCTTGCAAGGTATTGTTGAGCATATGGCCCATATGTAGCACTCCAGTAACGTTTGGAGGTGGAATTACAATGGTATAGGGCTCCCTTTCATCTGGTTTTGAACTAAAAAAATCATGCTCTGTCCAATATTGGTACCAGCGCTCTTCTACCCTATTGGGCTCATATTTTGATGGAATCTCCATTTTTCGGTATAGTTTTTGTCTTTTTTGACCCGGATTGGTGTTTGGAAGGAAAATCGCAATGTTAAATTAACGCTATTCTTCGGCCGAGAGCCAATCTCGAAATACGAAACAAAAATAAGTAACGTTATTACATAACAAAAGAATTTTGGATGCAGGTGTGAAAACATTTACATTTGGAGTTCACCCAAAACTAGAAATGATGAAAAAAATTGTACTCATGTTATTTGTTGGGCTTCTTTCTTTAGGTACCTACGCCCAAGAAGCAACAGCAAAAATTGAATTTAAGAGCGAGACCATTGATTATGGTGAAATTGCTAAAGGCAGCGATGGTGTTCGAATATTCGAATTCACCAATACAGGTAGTGTCCCTTTGGTAATCAGCAATGTAAAGTCTAGCTGTGGATGTACCATCCCAAAGAAACCTGAAGATCCTATTTTACCAGGAAAGACGGGTTCTATCCAAGTAAAGTATGATACCAAAAGAGTTGGTCCAATTAGAAAAGCCATTACGGTAACTTCTAATGCAGATACTCCTACCAAGGTCCTTAAAATTAAAGGGACCGTTAAAGCTGAAGGAGCTAAATAGGTAAGAAAAAATATAATTTATGGAAAGCCTTTCTGTTTATTCAGGAGGGCTTTTTTAGTCAAACACATTTTTTAGAACGAAAGAGAACAGCAAGTCTCTGTTATAGCGCTCAATAAGTACACGAACGCGTTTTCCTTCTTTATCGTTCAACATTTTTAAGACTTCCTGCAACTTGTATTTATGGATTCTCTTTCCATTGACCGCAAGTATTACATCTCCCTCTTGTAATCCTGCTTCCGCAGCAGGGCTTCCGGCACGGATACCAGAAACAATAATTTCGGGAACCAAGCTCAACCTGGTCTTGTTCTCCAATAGAATTTGAACATTCCCAAAAGAATCATCATCTTTTTTGACAACCCCGTTAAAACCAGCTATGCTCTCGGCAATATATCTAAGTCCATTGTGCTGCAATGCAATTCCCGCTAAATTATATTGGAACGGAGCTCTAAAATTCCCATTCTTTTTAAAGGTTACTCGATTATTACCGTAGTCAAAAATAATATTGAAACGTTTTAAAATTTCACCTCCAACGCTACCGTTACGGTCTCCTAATTTTTTGATAAACCCAAAAGATTCCTTATAAGGGAAGGCTGCTTTTGCATCTTTAAGCTCAAAATCGCCTATTTTAATCCCCCTCACTTTTGTGCGCTTTCCAAATATATCACCACTCAACCCTCTGCCCAGATAATCTTCATAATTCTTATTTGGTATTTCCAATCCTTTTTCTGGAGCATGAAAAAGCCAAAGAGCATCACTGCTTCCCGTATCTACAAGTAATTTAACCGGAACATCATCCTTATCCTTCATTAAGACTGTTCCTTTAACATAGGCTTTCCTATTTTCAATGGAAATTGGTAAGGTTTGTGATCGTTTATGCGATTTTTTGTTGAACAAGCTAGGGTTATAGAGCTTAATATGGCGTGCCTGATAATTTACCTCAACAATAAAATCCCTGAATAGATCATAACCCAATATTCCATGAACTGGTATACCCAAAGATGTGGAAAAATTGATTTCCTTGTCCAGAACAACATAAAGATCTTGATTATAATTCCTAGCTTTCCCTAGCTTAAATACATTTGTCATGGAACTCAATGCTTTCATAGGCTCACCATCTCCAAGCCCCCTAATAGTCACTTCCGAAACATTGTTGATTTGTAGCGAATCAGTATCTGAAAGATTAAAAAGAATGGGTTTGCTCACCCCAGAATCCAACACAAACTTTAAATCGGCACCATTGACCTCTATAGGTATGATCATAAGGTTATTGATCAACTCAAAATTGATCTTTTGAAATTTTTGATTGCTTGGCAACCTAAAATTCTGTGCCAAAATCAAAAAAGGAAGTAACACAAAAAGAAACGAAAGAAGATGTAGGTTTTTTTTCAATTTGCTTGCTCCTAAAGGGTTATACCTCTTAAATATACAAAATTATCCTTGACATTATCTTTTATTTAACATTCCCCTAACCCTTCAAATAATACCCAAATGTGTTGTTTGCAAGTCTTGGTTTTACCATTTTTGCCTAAAATTTAATGTATGCCGTCAATATCTGAAAAGGGGCTTCGGATGCCCGCATCACCTATTCGCAAATTGGTTCCTTATGCTGAGGCAGCAAAAAAAAGGGGTGCCCACGTAATTCACCTTAATATTGGACAACCTGATATTAAAACCCCAAAGGTGGCTTTGGATGCTGTAAAGAATCACACTATTGAGGTTCTTGCCTATAGTATGACTGAGGGTTCTGAGGTATATCGACAAAAAATAGCAGCATATTACGCAAAAAACGACATTAATGTTTCTTCCGATGATATTATTGTGACCACAGGAGGGTCGGAGGCACTTTCTTTTGCTATGGGCACCATTATGGATGCTGATGATGAGATTATTATTCCAGAGCCTTTTTATGCAAACTATAATGGCTTCGCTACAGCATCTGGAGTAAAGGTTGTTCCCATTGTATCAACTATTGAGAATAATTTTTCTTTGCCTCCTATTGCGGATTTTGAAAAATTGATATCTCCCAAGACAAAGGCAATACTTATTTGTAACCCTGGAAATCCTACGGGTTATCTTTATAGCAAATCGGAAATACAGCAATTGACGGATTTGGTCAAAAAACATAATCTTTTTCTTGTTGCTGATGAGGTATACCGGGAGTTTACGTATGAGGGGCGGGAACATTATTCCATTTTACAGGAAATCGGATTGGAAGAGCATGCCATTGTGGTGGACTCTGTTTCCAAAAGATATAGTATGTGTGGAGCACGTATTGGTTGTTTGGTATCTAAAAACAAAGAAGTTGTACAAACTGCATTAAAATTTGCACAAGCCCGTTTGTCCCCTCCCACATTTGCCCAAATTGCAAGTGAAGCTGCTTTGGAAACTCCACAAGAGTATTTTGATGATGTCATTAAAGAATATGCAGATCGGAGAAACACCTTAATTTCAGAGCTACAAAAACTGGATGGTGTGAAAGTAGGGATTCCACAAGGAGCTTTTTACTGTGTTGTGGAGCTGCCTGTTTCAAATTCTGATGATTTTGCGCAATGGCTCTTGGAAAAATTTGAAATGGATGGAAATACGGTCATGGTTGCACCAGCTGCCGGATTCTACGCCTCTAAAGGGTTAGGAGGAAATCAAATTAGAATAGCTTATGTGCTAGAGAAAGAACAGCTGGTAAAAGCGGTCCAAATACTTGGTGAGGCTTTAAAAGTGTACAATAGTTAATGAACATTCAAGAAAACATATCTCTTAAATCACACAATACTTTTGGTATTGACGTTAAAGCCAAATTTTTTATTGAAATCAATGGTTTGGCACAACTCCAGAAGGTATTGAAACTTAAGGCTTATCCCCAAAAGCTTATTGTCAGTGGCGGTAGCAATATGTTGCTCACCAAAGATATTGAAGCTTTGGTGATGCACATAAACCTTAAAGGGATTGATGTTTCGGATGAAAATGAAGATGAGGTCGTGATTAAAGTCATGGCTGGGGAAAATTGGCACGAGCTGGTACTTTGGTCTCTGGACCAAGGATATGGAGGTTTAGAAAATCTTTCTTTGATTCCTGGAAACACTGGTACAGCACCAATTCAAAACATTGGGGCGTATGGAGTTGAACTAAAAGATACTTTTGTAAACTGTACGGCTATGGAAATAGCTACAGGAGAGCTTGTTGAGTTTGATAAAAAGTCCTGTGAATTTGGCTATAGGGATTCTATTTTCAAAAATGAGGCAAAAGGCAAATACATTATTACCTCTGTAAACTTAAAGTTGACCAAAAGTAATCATCAAATAAGCACTGGTTACGGAGCCATAGAAGATGAGCTCAAAAGGAATGGAATAGTGTACCCTACCGTAAAAGATGTGTCCAATGCTGTGATTGCCATAAGACAAAGTAAATTGCCAGATCCCAAGGAACTGGGAAATAGCGGAAGTTTCTTTAAAAATCCGGTTGTTTCCAAAAAGACCTTTGAAAAGCTTAAAAAAGCGCATCCGGAAGCTCCTTCATATGAAGTTGACAAAAATCAATTCAAGATTCCAGCGGGCTGGTTGATCGAGCAATGTGGATTTAAAGGAAAACGATTTGGTGATGCCGGGGTTCATGAAAAACAGGCCTTGGTCCTTGTGAACTATGGTAATGCAACTGGTTCAGAAATACTTGAACTTGCACAACTCATCCATCAAGAAGTGGACCGTAAGTTTAAAATTCGTATTCATCCAGAGGTCAATATCATAAAATAACCCCTGCATTGAAACAATAACAGGGGTTATACCAAACCAAACTAACCAAAATTATATATACTTATATCAGTATTTTGTCTTTATTCTATATTTAAACGCCAACAAATAATCCTTTTCCTAACTTAGCGTTGTATTATATACGATATAAACCCTATTTTAGATTTTAGCCCCCAAAATTTTGCCATAGTTTCATGAGTACACTTATAGAAAAACATATTGTTTCGTTACTTGCCGAAAAAGATGACAAAGCAATCTCATTGTTGTATGACAACTACGGGGACACATTATATGGTGTGGCACTAAAGGTTGTAAGAGATGAAGATTTGGCCCAAGATGTTCTTCAAGAAAGCTTTATCAAAATCTGGAAAAAGGCCGATTCATATGACTCGTCAAAGGCCAAACTTTTTACATGGCTTTTTCGCATTACCAGAAATACGGCCATAGATAAGTTAAGAAGTGTTAACAATAAATCCGACAAAGAAGTCCAAATAGACGTTTCAGACGTATATAATCTAGGAGTAAACGGCATTAGGCCAGAATTTATGGACATCCAGGAAAATCTGGAAAAGATAGAGCCTAAGTATCAAATTGTTTTGGAAGCCCTGTTTTTTCAGGGGATGACACAACAAGAAGCCAGTGATGAACTGGATATTCCGCTAGGTACCATCAAATCAAGATTAAAAATTGGTTTAAGGGAACTCGGAAAAATTTACGGTGCCACAATGACAATATTCCTATTATTAATACTACTGCCATGAAAGAAAAAGTACAATTATTCTTGGATTCAGATATACTGGAAAAATACCTTTTGGGTGATTCTACCAAAGAAGAATCCCTTAAAGCAGAAAGATACATTACCATGTATCCAGAGGTAAGGGAAACCTACAATGAGCTCCAAGATAATTTGGAAACGTACGCAAGGCTATATGCAAGAAAAACTCCAGAAGGGCTCAAAGAAATCATTCTGCATAGTGCAAGAAAAGAAAGAGTTGCCAGCAGAAAAATATATAGATATGCCGTAGCCGCAAGTGTGGCCATAATGATTTTTGCCGGGTCTTCCTATTTCTTTTGGAACCAAAACAAAAGCCTTCAACAGGAAAATACATTGGTTACCAACAAAATCAAGTATTTGGAAGAAAACATGAAGAACCAGTTGGAAGATGTAAGAAACCAATTTATCGTTCTTAATAATCCTGATACTAGAAAATATACCCTTAAAGGCAAAAAAGAAGCTAAAGAACTTAAGGCAATAGCTTATATCAATCCTGTTAAAAAACTTTCCTATATCAATGTCAGTAATGTACCCAACCTTCCAGAAAACAAGTGTTTTCAGATGTGGGCAGAAGTAAACGGGGAATTGGTCAACTTGGGTGTGATCAAACAATTGGATGATAAGGACAAGCTTTTGGCACTCCCATACGCTGAAAAAGCTATTGGCTATATCACTATTGAGCCAGAAGGAGGCAATACCTCACCAACCGTTCAAAATATAGTTGCAAACATCAATTATTAAATACCTCGATTAAAATATCCTCAAACTTCACTTCCTGTCTGGTATTTTGTACCTTTGCGCAAAATTGAAGTATGAAGTTAGTTCTGTTGACCATAGGCCTTTTAGGGCTTGCATTTGCAGGAATCGCAATTAAAATATGGTCTAAAAAGGATGGTAAGTTTGCAGGTACATGCGCAAGTCAAAATCCCTATTTAAACAAAGAAGGTGAAGCATGTGGGTTTTGCGGAAAACTTCCCAGTGAACAAGACTGCAAAAAAGATACAGTTCCTGAATTACAGTAATCTATTTTAAAAATCATTCTACAAAATCAGGTTTTTGAACAAAACTGAGCTATCCATTAAAGAAAATATAATCAAGGCAAAAGATGGAAATCAAATTGCTTTTAGTTTTCTTTTGGATACTTTTTGGAATGAAGTCTATGCTTTTCAACTTGCCCGTACTAAAAACGAAAACGATGCGGAAGACATTACTATCAGAACATTTTCAAAAGCCTTCGACAAAATTAACTCCTATGACGATGCCTACGAATTCAAGACCTGGCTCATCACTATCTCCAAAAATCTTCATGTAGACCTCATCAGAAAAAGAAAGAGAAGCCTTTTGGACGAAATGGATACCCATGGCGATGCGGTGAAAAAAGTTTTGGATGAATCACCCTCCGTGGAAGATAGATTGATCATAGAACAAAACCTCGCCAATCTCTTACAGGATATTAAAAAACTAAAACCCCATTATCAAAAGGTCATCAACCTACGGTATTTCAATGAATTGAGTTATGCCGAAATTGCCAAAGAACTCAATGAACCCGTTAATAATATTAAAGTAAAACTTTTACGGGCAAAAAAACTTTTAGCGGAGATCATCAAAAAAAAGTAACCCCTCCTCCCTACTCTTTCCTTACTTCCCAGTTTCGTATCTTTGCACATCAAATTTTTGATATGAGCACAACCGTTGTTGACAATGTTCTACCACCAAAAGGAAAACCCAAATGGCTTAGGGTAAAACTTCCAACAGGAAAGAAATATACCCAGTTAAGGGGACTTGTGGACAAGTATGACCTTCATACCATTTGCACATCTGGCAGTTGTCCTAATATGGGCGAATGTTGGGGGGAAGGAACAGCAACTTTTATGATTCTCGGAAACGTTTGTACCCGTTCTTGCGGATTTTGTGGTGTTAAAACAGGAAGGCCCGAAAGTGTGGATTGGGCAGAGCCCGAAAAAGTAGCTCGCTCCATTAAAATTATGGCCATTAAACATGCTGTAGTTACCTCAGTAGATAGAGATGACCTTAAAGATATGGGATCCATAATATGGGCAGAAACCGTAACTGCCATCAGAAGAATGAACCCTGAAACAACTCTTGAAACCCTGATTCCCGATTTTCAAGGCATTGAAACCCATTTGGACCGAATTCTAAAAGTAGCCCCAGAAGTTATTTCCCATAATATGGAAACCGTAAAACGACTTACCCGGGAAGTGCGTATTCAAGCCAAGTACGAAAGAAGTTTAGGTGTTTTGGACTACTTGAAAAAGAATGGTGCCAATCGTACCAAGTCAGGTATTATGTTAGGGCTGGGCGAATTGGAAGAAGAAGTAATCAGCACCATGGAAGATTTAAGAGAGGTAAATGTAGATGTGGTAACCATAGGTCAATATTTACAGCCTAGCAAAAAACATCTACCCGTAAAAGAGTTCATACTTCCGGAGCAATTCAAAAAATATGAAGAAATAGGGTTAAAACTGGGCTTTCGACATGTAGAAAGCGGCGCACTGGTAAGATCCTCATACAAAGCGCATAAGCACATACAATAGCTAACATCACCCCATACTCATTCATCTCCCATGAAGCATGTTACAATTGGCATAAATGGTTTTGGTCGCATTGGAAGAACATTGTTCAGACTCCTTCATGGTCACGCCAACATTTCTGTAGTAGCCATCAATGATTTGGCCAATGCCAAAACCCTGGCCCATTTGCTAAAATATGATAGCATTCACGGAACCTTTAACGCCGATATCACATCAACAGAAAATGAAATTATTGTTGATGGAAAAAAAATAAGGGTATTGAACCATGAAAGACCCGAGCAAATTGATTGGAATTCAATTAATGTTGACATTGTTGTAGAAGCATCAGGGAAATTTAAAAACAAGGAAGATTTAAGCCATCACCTAACAAATGGGGCAAAAAAAGTCATTTTATCCGTTCCCCCTATAGAAGAAGACATTAAAATGGTGGTCATTGGGGTAAACGAAGCACAGATCGGCCCTGATGACCATATTGTTTCAAATGCTTCTTGCACCACCAATAATGCAGCTCCAATGATCAAGGTAATTAACGAGCTTTGCGGAATTGAACAGGCCTATATTACCACAGTGCATTCATATACCTCTGATCAGAGCTTGCATGACCGACCACACCGTGATTTAAGAAGGTCAAGAGCGGCCGGGCAGTCTATTATCCCTACAACAACTGGGGCAGCAAAAGCCTTGACCAAAATCTTTCCAGAATTATCCAATGTTATAGGAGGATGTGGCATACGTGTTCCCGTTCCAAATGGCTCGTTGACGGACATTACCTTCAATGTTAAAAAAGAGACTTCTATTGAAGAAATAAACCATACTTTTGAGTATTACGCGAATAATCAGTTAAAAAACGTACTTCAATACACCGAAGACCCTATTGTTTCTATCGATATAAACAATAGTTACTATTCTTGTACGTTTGATTCTTTAATGACCTCCGTTATTGGAAAAATGGTCAAAATTATTGGATGGTACGATAACGAAACTGGTTATTGTTCCAGAATAATAGATTTAATAGCATTGTTTATAAAGAAAAACTACGTTTGACCTCTAGCAAAATATATAAGCTTATTTGCAGTACAAAATTTATGGTACTGTGCATTTTATTATGCACTCAAGCTATTTTTGGTCAAAAAGATATCAGTTCTACAGCTAAAGTTCAAGCTATTTTTGATGAGTATATGGTTTATCGCCATCAAAATAAAACGGACAAGGCTTTGGAAACTTTGGACAAGGCAGCAGAAATTGCGGAAAACAATGAGGATGCCAAATTACTATTGGACACCTATCACCAATATGCAAGATTATTCTTGGAAGAAGGAGATAGAGAAACCGCGGTTTTCTATTGGGACAGGGCTAGCATTCTGCTAAAAGATCTTTCATATTCCTTTGGGCAAGCCTTCCATAACTACTTAGAGGCAACCCTTCGTTTTGATGAGGGCAACAATTTTCAGTCGCTTAAATTACTTGAAGAATCGAGAAAACTTAGCAATAACAGGAATTTAGGAAATAATATTCTTCTGATTGAGGCCAATATCTTTGCAAACATCACTAATTATGATGATGCGATTAAAAACCTACACGCGCTTATTGTTAACTCAGATGACAAAGAAAGAGCTTATTTGGCCACCAAGGCAAATCTACAATTGGCAAAAATAAGCCTTGACCTTAATGACCTTGAAGAAGGTATCATCCACTCAAAAGCCGCATTGGAACTAGCAGAAAAACACGGCTATTTCAAAGAAATCAGAGCTGCCAACCAAAGACTTTCTGTCATTTATGAAAAAACAGGAAATTATGATGAAGCCCTAAACTATAGAAAAAATTTAGAGCAAATAAAGGACTCTATCTTTAATCTTGAGAAAGCAAAATTAGAGACCAACACCGCAGATAAGATAAGGTTTGACCACCAAATGAACGAGATCAACAAGCTTACCATAAAAAATGAAGAGCTGAGTGAATCTAAAAACCGTTCTGAGATTACAGCGATTCTTACATCTGCATTCTTAACCATAATTTCATTACTGGCCGTATCCCTTTTTAGGAATAACCAAATCAAACTAAAAACAAACGATCTATTATACACAAAAAATAAAGAGTTGGAGCTGGCAAGGGACTCTGCTGTATCAGCAATGGAGGCCAAGACCAACTTTCTATCCACAGTAACCCATGAGCTCCGCACACCGTTATATGCAGTAACGGGATTAACCCATTTGTTGTTAGAAGAAAACCCTGCTGAACACCAAAAAGAACATTTAAAATCCTTAAAGTTCTCAGGAGATTATCTATTGAACTTCATTAATGATATCCTTCAGATAAATAAAATTGATGCCGACAAATTAGAACCTTTAAAGATTGAGTTCAAACTACAAAAAATACTTGCAGATGTTGTGGATTCATTACAACAAAATGCAGCAGAAAAAAATACCAGCTTAGTTTTGGATTATGATCCAAACATTCCACTTCAGCTTCTTGGTGACCCCATAAAAATATCTCAGGTTTTCATGAACCTTGTGGGCAATGCATTAAAATTTACCAAAGATGGCAAAGTGGAAGTTATTGCCAAACTTCTAAAGAAAGATGAAGACCAGGTTAAATTATACTTTGAAGTAAAAGATAACGGAATTGGTATTTCTGAAGACCAACAAAAGAACATTTTTGACAGTTTTGAGCAAGGTTCGGTACAAATCAATAGAGAGTACGGGGGCACCGGTTTAGGACTTACCATTGTAAAAAGCTTGCTTGGGCTTTTCAACAGTAAAATTCATTTAGAAAGTGAACTCGGGCATGGCAGTTCCTTCTTCTTTGAAATGGATTTAAAATGCAATGAAAATGATTTACAGGAAGTATCTTTTGAGTTAAATCCTGAAGAGTTCGATTTTAACGGATTACATGTATTGGTAGTAGAGGACAACAAAATAAATCAGGTGATCACCAAAAAGATGCTTACCAAAAAGGAAATTACCTGCGATATTGCCAATAACGGTAACGAAGCTATTGATTTGGCCAAAGCCAATACTTATGATGCTATTTTAATGGATATTCATATGCCGGGGATAAGTGGCGAGGAAGCTACCCGTCAAATCAGAAAGTTCGATGAGGAAATTCCAATAATAGCATTGACCGCAATCTCTTTGGATGACAGTTTGGATAGTTTTTATGAAGCTGGCTGCAACGATGTGGTAACAAAACCCTTTAAACCAGAAGTCTTCTATCAAAAAATTGGAGAGAACATCTTCAAAAGAAAAATGGAAGGTCAGGTCTAGACTAGCTCCAATACCTTTTGCCTCAAAATAAGTGCATCCCTTTCGTTAAAGCGGTGGGCAATTTCCAAGTAATATAGATTTTCAACCTTTCCCTCTAATCGCACATAATCTTTTTCTGTGGTCAGCACTATTTCAAAATTCTTAAACCGCGCTATCTCCTGCCCTGAAAAATAATGATGATCACCATACTCAAAATGTTGGAATTTAAGTCCCGTTGAACCCAAATGGGAAACAAGTGGTTTAGGGTTTGCAATTCCTGTCACTAAAGCAACATTTTTATTTTTTAGTTCGATCAAGTCCAGATTTTTTCCAGAATCATTTTTTACCTTACTACTGTACTCCAATGAACAAAAAAGCAACAATTGGCTAGAGGTTGGTCTTATTATACTTGAAATTTTTCGTCTCTCTTCCTCTGATAGGATTTGTGGGCACTTAGTGACCATGATAATATCAGCCCGCTTCGCTTCTAATTTACTATCCCTTAAATCTCCTGTTGGCAAATACCAATCTTTAACAAACAAATTATCATATGCTGTCAACAAAATAGAGAATTTGGGTTTCACTTTTCTATGCTGAAAAGCATCATCTAAAAGGATAATGTCTGGCTTTAGCAAACTTTCAAGTTTTGCAATGCCATTTCTTCTATCGGCATCTACAGCAACAGAAGTTTGAGGGAATTTTTTATGAATCTGAAATGGTTCATCCCCCAAATCCTCAACTGTACTTTTTTCATTTGCTAATAAAAATCCTTTGGATTTCCTCTTATATCCCCTACTTAAAACTGCAATGTTGCTATTTTCCAACAAGCGAATCAAGTACTCGATCATAGGGGTTTTTCCCGTACCACCAACACTAAGGTTGCCCACGCAAATGGTAGGTGTTTTATATGAGATTGACTTAAACAGGCCCACATCGTACAAAGAGTTCCGTACAAAGACAACCAAGGCATAAATCAGGGAAAATGGAAATGCTATTTTGCGGAGCAGTTGGAGCATGAAGCGAAAATATAATATTTTATCTTTAGCACTCTAAGAAAAATCAAATGACCGTAAAGGATATTACCAAAATACTGGAAGAACTTGCTCCATTGGCCCATGCTGAGGAATTTGACAACGTTGGATTGCTTGTGGGCAACAATGATATGAATGTAAGTGGACTTTTGGTAACTCTGGACACCCTTGAAAATGTAATTGATGAAGCAATTACCAAAAAATGTAATATGGTTGTGAGTTTTCATCCTATCATTTTTAATGGGCTCAAAAAAATTACAGGGAGTAATTATGTTGAACGAGTGGTTATTAAAGCCATTGCAAACAACATTGCCATTTATAGTATGCATACCGCTTTGGATAATAGCAATATTGGGGTCAACGCCAAAATATGTGAGGTTTTGGATATTCAAAACCCAAAAATTCTCATTCCAAAACAAGGAACAATAAAAAAATTGACCACTTATGCACCTTTAGCAAACGCCGAAGCTATAAAATCTGCCCTGTTTGCTGCTGGAGGCGGGTCGATGGGAAAATACAGTAATTGTAGCTTCAGTACAGAAGGACTAGGTAGTTTTAAGTCAAGTAAAGGTGCAAACCCTACCCTTGGCAAGATTGGGGAAATTCACTTTGAAAAAGAAGAACAAATAAATATGATTTTCTCGTTCGAAAGGGAAAAAGATGTTTTAAACGCACTTTTTAAATCCCATCCTTATGAAGAAGTGGCTTATGAAATCACCATTTTGAACAATACCAATCAAGATATTGGCATGGGCATGGTAGGTACACTTGGGCATGAAATGGAGGAATTGGATTTTTTAAAGGAAGTTAAAAAACGGATGAACGCATCGGTTATCAGGCACTCACAACTATTGGGAAAGAAGGTGAAAAGAGTAGCGGTTCTGGGTGGTAGCGGTGCTTTTGCCATTACTGCAGCCAAAAAGGCCAATGCAGATGTTTTTATTACTTCGGACTTAAAATACCATCAATTTTACGAAGCAGAACAACAATTGGTACTGGCGGACATTGGGCACTTTGAAACTGAGCAGTTTACAAAAGATTTATTAGTTGATTATCTTATCAAAAAAATTCCTAATTTTGCAATCTCGTTATCGGAAAGTATAACAAATCCCATCAAGTATTTATAATTTATGGCGAAAAAAAAGGAAAACACCGTGGAAGAAAAATTAAGAGCACTGTATGATCTACAGTTAATTGATTCCAGGGTTGATGAAATACGCAATGTTAGGGGCGAACTACCATTGGAAGTGCAAGACTTAGAAGATGAAGTACTTGGTCTTAAAACACGAATGGATAAATTGAAAACGGATGTTGAGACCGTAAATTTTGAGATAGCAGCCAAGAAAAACTTAATAGAAGAGTCCAAGGTGCTTATCAAAAAATATGCTGAGCAGCAAAAAAATGTAAGAAACAGCCGTGAATTTAATTCCTTGAGCAAGGAAGTTGAATTTCAAGAATTGGAAATTCAATTGGCTGAAAAGAACATTAAGGAATTCAAAGCTCAGATAGAGCAGAAAAAAGAAGTTATTTCTGAAACTAAAGAAAAACTATCTGAAAGAGAAGGTCACCTTAAACATAAAAAAGGTGAGCTTGATGCTATTTTAGCTGAAACTGAAAAAGAAGAAAAAGCACTTCTAAAGAAATCAGAGGAGTTTGAGGAAAAAATTGAAGACCGTTTGATTCAGGCGTACAAAAGGATTCGCCATAATGTAAAAAATGGTTTGGCCGTTGTTCCCGTGGAAAGGGGAGCTTCAGGAGGTTCATTCTTTACTATACCACCACAGGTACAGGTTGAGATTGCCTCTCGCAAAAAAATCATTACAGATGAGCACAGTGGTAGGATTTTAGTTGATCCATTACTCGCTGAAGAAGAGCAGGAAAGAATGCAAACCATGTTCTCAAAAATATAAGTGCCAATTGCTTTCAAAATATAAGCCACCTTTTAGGTGGCTTTTTTGTTTTAAATAAATCAACCACGATATTTTGGTTAAAATATCACCCCCCTACTGCACATTGTTAATTCTTCAATCTAGGGTTAGGTAAAAGTTATACAGACCCAAACCGTTCATCCATAAATTGAAATGCTTCATTTATCAATCCTAGCATCCATTAAAAGTTAACAAGCTATAAGTTTACATCTAATCTCACACTAGAAAACCAAATAACTGTTTTCTCTCTATAATTCCCCATTTATGCCAAATAATGAAATACGCATATACTTTAGCAATGGTTTTTGGTATACTTCAGGTGGGACTTGCGGAAGAAGGTCCATGTTTTGAGGTAAACCCGGAATATACCCAATGGTTCAAGGATGTCGATGGGGATGGGTACGGTAAGAAAGCGGTTTATATATGTGCCCTTACAAAACCTGTTGGCTACGTATCGGTCTATGGTGATTGTGACGATACCGACAATACCATATACCCGGGAGCATCGGAGCTTTGTGATGGCAAGGACAATAATTGTGACAATTCCATTGATGAGGATCCCCTCCCGGAAATCCCCCCAACCCCATCAACAACCAATAACTGTGGCAATACGGTGCTCACCAGGGGTACACCCCCATTTGGTATTACCTGGTATTGGCAGAGCAGTGCTTCAGGAACGAACACCTTTAATTCATCCACAACGCTGACACGTACCAGTGGCACCGTGTACTATCTTCGTGGAAGAAGACATGCCACAAATTGTTGGGGTCCCGCCAGAAGTGTCAATTATACGGTAAATGGCGTTCCAGCAACCCCAACCATGCCCACTATAACCAAAAACTGCGGTAACACGGTGCTAATAAGAGGGGCACCCCCAGCAGGGATTACGTGGTATTGGCAGGGCACTGGCTCTGGAACAAGTACTTCAAACCCATCAAATTCGGTGACCCGTACAAGTGGGACCATCTATTATCTCAGGGCAAGAAACAACAGTACAGGATGTTGGGGCCCATCAAGAAGTATAAACTATACCATAGAACAACCCATCACATGGTATCTGGACAGTGATGGGGACGGACATGCCGTCGATAGCCAGCCAAGCTGTGGTAGCCCGGGAACGGGCTGGAGCGATCAGCCCATGCCCATTGATGACTGTAATGACGGTGCATATTCACTTGAAAACGATTGCTATGTGCCCTCGGACCCCATAAACCAGAACTATGTATACACCCGTACCTACCAAAAGAACGCAAGCGAGATGTTGGCCAACGCACAGGACCAGGACAATTTTCCCTTCTTCACCCAATCCGATGCCGTACTACAGGAGATCACCTTTTTTGATGGCCTTGGGAGGCCAGTGCAGCAGGTGGAGATGGACAGGACCCCAAAAGATGCGGACGACAACACCTTTGATATGATCACCCATACGGAGTACGATGCCTATGGAAGAACGGAAAAGGAATGGTTGCCCTATGCCGATATGGACCCTGAGGCACCCATGGGAAGTTATAGGACCACCGCCGGGGAAAGCACAAATGCATATTATGTGCAACACTATGGCCAGGAAATACTGGCAGACGCCCCCAACCCCCACTCCCAAACAGAATTTGAGTCCTCCCCGTTGAACAGGGTACTGAAACAGGCCGCACCGGGGCACGACTGGCGTTTGGGCGGCGGGCACGAAATAAGCTTTGGGCATATGGCCAATACCGCCAATGAGGTAAAACGGTACAAGGTGGAGACCAGTTTTGCCAACAACACCTATATGCCAAGTCTTGGTGACGATGGCCACTATGCCCAAAACCAGCTCTACAAGAACATCACCAAAGATGAGAACCACACAGGGGGCAATGAACATACCACGGTAGAGTTCACCGACAAGCAGGGACGAACGGTGCTAAAGCGCACCTATGCCCCGGTTGGGTTGCCGAGCGAGGTTGAGGCACATGACACCTATTACGTTTATGACGATTATGGCAACCTTACCTATGTACTGCCCCCAAAGATGGAGGCCGGTACCGCACCGTTTACCAATATCATGGACAATATGGACGAACTGGGCTACCAGTACGTTTATGACCACCGCAACCGATTGGTGGAGAAGAAGGTGCCCGGCAAGGGATGGGAGTACATTGTCTACAACAACCTGGACCAACCGGTACTGACACAAGATGCCCTTTTGCGGCCCAACAAATGGTGGCTATTTACCAAGTACGATGCCTTTGGCAGGGTGGCCTATACCGGTATGTACGCCAACGGCACCGTGATCGGGCGCAGTGCCATGCAGGAGGCACTGGATGCCCACTATAAAGGAAACAGCCCCCCAAGGCCCTACGAGGAAAAACAGGACAATGCCGGCAGTTACCACTACTATACCAACAACAGCTTCCCAAAATCAGGGCTGGATGTGCTCACGGTAAACTATTATGACAACTACCTGTTCAATAAAGATGGGGGCACCGACCCCCAGAGCGTTTATGGCACACCAACGGCACAGAATGTAAAGGGCAGGCCAACGGGCAGCAAGGTAAAGGTGCTGGGCACACCCAATTGGATCACCACGGTGACCTATTACGATGCCAAGGGAAGGGCCATGTACACCCGCTCCCGCAACAATTACCTAAAGGTAACGGACGTTGTGGAGAACAAGCTCGACTTTGTGGGCAAGGTGCTGGAGAGCCGTACAACACATACAAAAGATAGCAACCCGTCCATTATTGTTACCGACAATTTTACCTACGACCATGTGGGCAGGCCGTTAAAGCAAGAACAGACCCTTGGCGGAAACACCGAAACGATAGTTGAGAACAGCTACGATGCCCTTGGACAACTTACCTCCAAAGAAGTGGGCGGTGGCCTGCAGACGGTGGACTACCAGTACAATGTAAGGGGATGGCTAAAGAGCATAAACGACCCTGATGACCTTGGCAACGACCTATTTACATTTAAGATAAATTACAACGCCGCGGAGCATGGCACCACCCCCCTCTACAACGGCAACATAGCCGAAACCGAGTGGCGCACCGCCAATACGGACAACAGCCTAAAATGGTACACCTATGGCTACGATGCCCTTAACCGGATCACAGGGGCCACGGACAACACGGGCAACTACAACCTCTCCAATGTGGTGTACGACAAGAACGGCAACATACGCCAACTGCACCGCACAGGGCATACGAACCTCAATGCTACTGTCTTTGGCAATATGGACCAATTGGCCTATACCTACAACAAGGGCAACAAGCTCCTAAAGGTAAAGGACAACGGTAGCAACCAGGGCTTTAGGGACGGGGCGGATACCACCAAGGAGTACGCCTACGATGCCAATGGCAACATGACCTCTGACCGTAACAAGGGGATTACGGCCATAACATACAACCACCTGAATTTGCCCACCAAGGTGACCATGGGCGGGGGAACGATCTCGTATATTTACGATGCCATGGGTACAAAATTGAAGAAAAAGGTTGGTGCCACTGGCCCTATAATGGAATATGCAGGCAATTACACCTATGAAAACGGACAATTACAGTTTTTCAACACCTCCGAAGGCTACGCCACCCCCGATGGAAATGGGGGGTATGATTATGTCTACCAATATAAAGACCATTTGGGCAACGTGCGGTTGAGCTATGCAGACAACAATGGCACCTTGGAAATTGTAGAGGAGAACAATTATTATCCTTTTGGGTTGAAACATCAGGGATATAATTCGAATGTATCTTCATTGGGCAATTCTGTTGCGCAACGATTCAAGTTTGGCGGAAAGGAGTTTGATGAGAGTCTTGGGTTGGAGACATATGACTTTGGTGCAAGGAACTATAACCCTGATTTGGGAAGATGGATGAACCTTGATCCCTTAGCGGAAGGCATGAGAAGATTTTCTCCCTATAATTATGCGTGGGACAACCCTATTGTTTATGTTGACCCTGATGGGATGTTCGGCAAATACTTTGATGGGGACGGAAATTTGGTTTATGAAGACGGTGTTGATGATAATAAAGTATATCAAGTTGAATCATCTGTCAAAACAAATGAGGATGGCACAGCAAGTTTGAATGTCGAAATAACAGATTTAGGTGTAGAATCAGATTTGGTAAATACTAATGGAAAAACTATCAGTTCAGAGGAAACAAATAATGATTTAGTGGGCTTAGCGATTTATACACGAAACAATGTAGAAGGAGCTGAAGATGCAGTAGTGAATGTTACTAGTGGAGACCGATCTACCAAAAAAAATAAAAGTGTTGGTGGTTCTTCGGGAAGCAGACATATTTCTGGTGATGCTGCAGATATTACGATATCTGGATTGTCTAATGAGGATGCAGCCATGGCTTCAGCTGATTCTGGATTATTTTCTACAGTAATTTATTACCCAGAAAAAGGTGATACAAGTGGTTTTGGAAGCAAGACAAGAACTATGGTTTCTGGTATGGGTATTCAAACTAAGGGAGACAGGATAGGGCCAGCACCTACTTCTTATACCACAATTAAAGTTACAAATGAACAAACCCTTAATCCACATGTACATGTGGATAATAGGCCTAGAAGTGGTGGAACAAAAAAATTAAGATATACAGGACATAATGGAAAAAGAAATACCTATAAAAATTGGAAATCAAAAAGAAGAATTCAATAATTTTAAAATGATATCATTTCTACTTTTTACCATCATCTTTACCATTTCTTGTGGGTTTAATGATGCTAAGAAAGATAAAACAGAACAGTTTAAGATATTAAGAACAAAAAAAGTTGATGAAGCATCAGACTTTCATGGTAATAACTTGATGTCCAATAGTCGTGTTCAAACAGATACTTTAACGAAGATTGATACAATTGAAGCCATAGATACCCTAAAGCTTTATAATAAAAGATTGATAGGGAAGATTATTTTGCCGAGCAATACATGGTATTTATTGTCTGGAAAATCTTGTGAGCAATGCGATGAAAACATATCAATTTATCTTTTTCCAAAAAATCGAGAAATATTAAGTTTAGAGAATGAGATAAATTATGATGATAGATTTGGGTATCCAGGAAAGGTCTATTCATATGAGGATAATACTCTTATTTATGAGTCTAGTACATTTTTTGGAAAATGCTTACAAGGTTTTGGTGATGTAGTAGTTTGGATAGACAGAAGTATAGATGAATCAGGTGAATGGATTGAAGGCGTTTATTTAATTCAAATTTTAGAAGACAAGGCAGCAGAAAGTAGGCCTGAGTTGTCATACTCTTTATTGGAAGAGATAGACAAGAATATAGGTGAGGGGATGTGTTTTGAAATAGAAGAAATAGATCAGGTATCGGAACCATAAAACTATCATGCTAACTTTTTAAACGATAAAAAATTAAAGCCCTTCGATGAAGTAAGTCAATACGAATTAGGCCATTTGGTCGGACTCGATCACAAGGAAGGAACTCTTATGGGCGAAAACTAAGAAAATCTATAGTCATACCCTCAATCATAATAAAAAGTAGTGCTAATTTAAATCAAATAAGTAAATAGGATTTTTATGAGTCAAAGATTAAAATGCTTGTTAAAGTTATTCACATATATCATATTCATTATGTTTTATTTTGGATGTGCCGACAAAAAAGTAAAAACCGACAAAAGAAATCATATTCTATTAGATTCGACCAGCAATCATAATTGTAATAATCGGATACTGGAAAAATTGCCTGACCTAACATATTTCAATATTGATTCTCTAAACTCAAAAGAAAAGAATTTATATAGAGTAGATAAAGAACTTGATTCTACATTCAATTTAGCATCAAAAAACAATAAAGACAGATTTTATTATTCCTATATCAAAGGGTTCTGCAATGTTATTCTTTATGAAGAGGAGAAATATAGTGGTTCTAAGTCTATCGTACTGTATCAGATATCTATAAATGATGGCACAATAGATTTAAATAGTGAACTAACACTGGCTAAAAAAGAAAGCTATCCTGGTGCAAACCTAGAAGTTAATTCAATAGTGGTAAATGGAGAAATACATATTTTTAAAATTATAAAATCAATCCTTGACTTTGAGGACTCTGATAATTATTCTGAGGCGATAGATTCGATAAAAACTAAATATTCTCTTGGGAATAAAATCATATTGGTTTCAAAGGATAGCATTAGAAGTTACTTATCATTGGGTGATATGGTAAAATAGCTGGTTTTTTCCATTTCAGGAGATGTCTAATGCAACAAAGATCTCGGAGATACTATAAAATAAGGGCTTACCTCACCCTTGTTGTAGATTGGCAGATAGAAAAACGATGCCATGGGAATAAAATTGAAGAAAAAGGTTGGTGCCACCGGCCCCATAACCGAATACGCGGGCAATTACATTTACCAGAACGGGGAGCTACAGTTCTTTAACACCCCAGAAGGCTACGCAACCCCTGATGGAGAGGGAGGGTATGAATATGTGTACCAGTACAAGGATCATTTGGGCAACGTGCGGTTGAGCTATATGGACAACAACGGAACCCTTGAAATTGTGGAGGAGAACAATTACTACCCTTTTGGACTTGAACACAAAGGGTATAATAATATAACTGCCTCTTTAGGAAACAGTACCGCGCAGAAGTTTGGATATAACGGAAAAGAACTGGAAGAAAGTCTAGGTATAAATTGGTTAGAATACGGAGCTAGAAACTATGATTCGTCACTTGGTAGATTTATGAACATAGATAGGTTTGCAGAAAAATATGAAAGTATTACACCGTATCAATACACTTTCAACAGCCCTATAAGATTTATTGATGTAAATGGCGACTATGTTTATATAAATGACGGAGATAAAACTTACAGGTATGAAAATGGTCAAACTCAACATAAGGTAGACGGAAAGTGGATTGCCATTGATAAAAATCATAAGTTGTCCAATTATGCGCTTGGCGCTATAGCTAAAGTAGATGCACTGTCAAGATCAGGCGAAACAGGAAAAGATTTAGTAGATTTTTTCACTGGAGAAGGAAATGATGTTACAATAGCAAAGGGAGCTAGTAATCGAGAAGTAAATGGAACAGTTTCGTTAAACTTAGACCAGAAAAGTCAATTACCAACTACTGACGGTGTAATGGATACTCCATTTTATGTTACTCTAGGACACGAATTAGCTCACAGAAGAGATAAATTGGGGAGAGGCCTTGAGGCTGCAGGTGCTACTTGGTATACAGAGGGTGACTCACGTGTCACAGACTCTGAAATTGTAGCAACACACATTGAGAATCAAATCAGACAAGAAAGTGGATTGCCGTTAAGAACTCATTACGGAATGAATCTCTCAATTAAAGGTTATAAAGCCATTTGGAGTGGAGATGAAAAATCAAGAATTATAGATAAATATGGTAATAGTCGTTATTTTGGTTCAAATGGTAAAAGAGTATCTCCAAGTCCAGGTATAGCTAAAGATGTATATGGAGGTGAAATCTATAAAAATAGATTTAACTACAAAAACAGAACTGTTAATCTTAAACCTAGAGGGATAAAATTTTAAAAACATGATAATTAGATTTTTATTAATAACATCTAGCCTATTCATTTATAGCTGCAAATCTCAAGAAATAACTCTAGATAAAAGATTAGAAAATAGTTTTAAGGAATATATACTTGAGAGTAGAGGAAAAAATTCTAAATCAGAAGCAGTAAGATATTTAAATAATGAAGGGAGGTTCATTCTTCTAGCAAGAAATGACTTTTTCTCAAAGATTCAGCTCAACAACAATTCTAGGGGTAATTTAGTTGAAATTTTTGACACAGAAATTCCATCGAATCTTTACATGGCTGTGTTAAAGTTAGAATCTAGAATTTATCTATTTAAAAAAAGTGCTTCTGCTCAAATTTTTTTTAGAGAAATAGAACTAAAAGATCTAAAAAATGATTACCCAGTAATGTCTTGTGTTTTGTTAGAAATGGATAAACCTAATCCGAACAGACTAAGTAGTGAGATTAAAAAGGGTAGTTATCATTTCACTATTTATCTAACAAAACTGATTGAAAATAAAATATTAACCTATGTACCTCATGATATCTGTATAGATTAGATTGTATATTCTCGATACCGCCAAGGAGTACGGCTATGATGCCAACGGCAACATGACCTCTGACCGGAACAAAGGGATCTTGGACATTGATTATAACCATTTGAACCTGCCCACCAAGGTGGCCATGGGCGGGGGAACGATCTCGTATATTTACGATGCCATGGGAACAAAATTGAAGAAAAAGGTTGGTGCCACCGGCCCCATAACCGAATATGCTGGCAACTTTATATATGAAAATGGCAACCTACAGTTCTTTAACCACCCCGAGGGTTATGCCGCCTCCGATGGAAATGGAGGCTACTACTATGTATACCAGTACAAAGACCACTTAGGTAATGTGCGATTGAGCTATATGGATGACAATGGCACCTTGGAAATTGTGGAGGAAAACAATTATTATCCTTTTGGACTTGAACGCATTGGTTACAATAATTCTATAATTCCAAAACCCTCTTTTTACCTCATAATATTATCCATTGGGCGATAGCAGATGTGCACTGGACTAATGAAAGGTCAAAATCTCTTTTTTCAGTATTAACTTGAGCAGTATCAAATCTTAAAAACCAATGCCATGAAAAAACAATATACTACTTATTATATTTTTTTAGGGTTATTCTCATTAATGATTCTAACATCATTGTACAAACATTTATTTGATTATGAAACCATGGTACAGGAATATGCAAAACTTGGATATCCTGAACATTTGATAAAACCTTTGGCAATAGCCCAATTCATAGGGTTATGTACAATTTATTACAATAAAAGCAAAAGACTATTGGAGTGGGCCTATGCTGGTTTCATTTTAAACTTGGTTTTTGCCATTATTGCACATTATGTCTCCAAATATGGTAATGGCGCCCCTGCCGTTGTATGTTTGGCGCTTCTGTTCACAACCTACTTTCTTGGTAAAAAAAGAAATGCAAGCAAAGAAAAGGAGAGGGTTATGGTTCCCGCTTAAAAATTGAGGTAAGAGGGCGGGTTAAAAGGCAATCCAAGTTCGGATTGCCTTTTTACAGTAATGATAATATCTTTCTTTCCACTTCTATAGAATCCCATATTTCCCCAATATTTGGGAGTTTCATTACCTCTTCCATTATCTTTTCCTGCTTGTCTCCAATTGCCAGGGCCTCCACATAAGGTCTCTCAGAAAAAGTAACCCTGCTATACACTGGCACCCATTTGTTAGGATGTTTAACAGCAAACCATTTCTCTATCTTTTTTTGAAGTAAAAACTTAGGGTCAGCAGTTCTACTGCTCATTTCAACAAAATTGCGGTAACTCAGTTCGGCAATGGCATCTGCATTGGGTTTTCTTTGGATTTGATACTCACTAAAAATAGTATCCCAATCATCACCATGAGCCTTTATCAATGTATTGAGCACATGAATGTCCTCAAAGCCTGCATTCATTCCCTGTCCATAAAAAGGAACAATAGCATGGGCAGAGTCACCCACAAGGGCCACTTTGTTCCAATAGGTCCATGGATAGCATTTCATGGTAACCATAGCACTTGTTGGGTTCTTGAAGAAATCTTCGGTCAAATTTTCTATCTCCTTTCGCACATTTGGAAAATAAGTCTTGAAAAAGTTTTTTGCTTTCTCCTCAGTGTTAATAGTCTCAAAAGACACCTCTCCTTCAAATGGCAAAAACAATGTACATGTAAAACTACCATCAATATTAGGCATAGCAATGAGCATGAATTTACCTCTGGGCCAGATATGAAAGGAGTTTTTATCCAACTTATGGGTACCATCTTCATTTGGTGGAATGGTAAGCTCTTTGTATCCAACATTTATGAAACTCTGGGAATAATCAAACCGACTGCGTCGTTGCATTTTATGCCGTACTCTTGAAAAGGCACCATCACAGCCAAAAATCAATTCATATTGATATTCTTTCCATTCGCTTTTTTCCGATTCTCCTGTAAATATTTTAGCCTCTGGTAAATCTATATCCCATACCTTCTCATTAAATCGAAAAACAACACCAGCTCCCTCCGCCAAATCAATCATCTTTCTATTAAGAATTCCTCTGGAAATTGACCAAATGGCCTCCCCTTCCTTACCATATTTTTGAAAGTAAACGGGTTTGTCGTTTACGTGCATGGCACGTTTGTCCAACGGTATAGCTATTTTCTTAATTCGCTCCTCTAAACCAACCACCCGTAAAGATTTCCATCCTCTGTTGCTCATTGCCAAATTGATAGATCTTCCTGAAAACTCGATTGTCCGAATATCTGGCCTTCTATCAAAAACGGTAACGGAATGTCCTTTTTTCTTTAAATAAATACTTAAAAGGGAACCCACCAATCCTGAACCGATGATGGCTATATTTTTTGAAGTCTGTGTCATAACCGCCCGCAGGCCAATTGGTATTAAACGATAAAAATACGGAATTCAAAGTTTATTTTGCCTCTCAACCTCTTACTGAAAAACAAACATATAAATGCCTAGCCACCCCCTACACCTGCTTATAAAGTAGATGATCGGAAACTTTTTGTAATTTTTAACATATCATCGTAAGCTTTTGGTATTAAAGTTGACGTATATATCATAAATATCCCGCTTAGGCGTCCATATATACGCAAAAAGTCCTTTACAGAATCTGTAAAGGACTTTTTCCTTTTTTAAAGGTGTGGAAAATTATTTCAAGATTCCATCTACAATACCGTATGCAATAGATTCTTCAGCACCCATCCAATAATCACGATCAAAGTCTTTCATAACCTTGTCATAATCTTGCCCACAGTTATCTGCCAAAATTTTTGCACCCAGTTCTTTGGTCTTGATAATTTCCTTGGCTTGAATTTCTATATTGGATGCTTGACCCTGTGCTCCACCACTGGGTTGGTGAATCATCACCCTTGCGTGTGGTTGGATAAACCTTCTTCCTTTTTCTCCTACAGAGAGTAATATAGATCCCATGGAAGCTGCCAAACCGGAACAAACCGTAGAAACCGGGCTTTTTATTTGCTTAATGGTATCGTAAATGGCAAAACCAGAAGTTACATATCCACCAGGACTATTAATAATCAGTTGAATTTCTTTATTGTTTTGCAAATCCAAGTACAGCAAACGATCTATGACATGTTTTGCTGAATCATCATCAACCATGCCCCATAAAAACACTTTACGTTCCTCTAATAATTTCTCTTGGATCAACTCTTGAACCTTCCCTTTTTTTGAACTCATATTTTCCTTGTTGAAAGTTTCAAAATTAATCAAATTCTAAGGAAGTTTTCAAGCACAAATGATTCTCTTTTTGAAATAGACCCATTAAGATTTAATCTCTACCTTTTCTGATACCACATCTTTAATGGGAATCACAAATTTTCCAGTTTCGGTCACCAAGGTCAAGGTATTGTTTTCAATGGCCTCAATAGTACCTGCATAATCCCCTATCACCACTTTATCCCCAACTGCATAAGTTCGTCTAGTATAAAAAGAACGCAACAAATCTGTAACCACATCTCTGGACCCCAGACCCAATCCTATTGCAAAAGCCAATAAAAAAGCACCCAAGAACATGGTTATGTTGTTGGTGATAATTGTAGTATCTATACCAGCTTGATTTAAAGCAGTAATGGAAATGAAAATGACGATAATATAAAAAAGTAGATTACTTACCACATTGGAACCTCCAAACTCCAAAGAGTCGAACAGTTTTTTTACCGTTGTCTTGATAAAATTCCCAATATAAAGTCCAATCATCATCAATGCCAGTGCACTGAACAATCTTGGCAAGTAGCGCAAAAGGTTCCCTATCTCTGTGGATATGATTTCCCAACTTAAAATATCTGCAGCAACAATTAAAAATACAAGAAGCAGCAACCATTTTACGAAACCAAGAATCACTTTTATAATGTTGATCTTAAAATCTCCCTTACCAAACAAGTCCATCTCATTTATCTTTTCACTGAGCGTATCCACTTTGGCCAGTTTTAGGATTTTGCTTAAAACAAAAAGTACAATTTTCGTTATCAACCATCCAATGATAAGGATAATGATGGCACCTATGATCTTGGGCAGTGCCAAGGCCACATCGCGTCCCATTGCTGTAAGGGAGTCAAATGTTAAATTCTTCCATTCGGTAATTGTTTCCATATTTTATAGTTTATAGTGTTGTCATTAATTGTTTCCAAGTGTTCTAAATAATTTTCGCAAAGCGGAGCCAATATTGAAGGAGAACAGGGATGCCATATCCATGATCAACTTGGCCGCTGCGATATCATTCATCACTTTTTTCTTCATTCCAGGAGGAACTTCCCTCAAAGAAGCTTCCAACTCTCTAAACGGATTTCTTTTTTTCTTTGCCATCTATTACAATGTATTATAGATTTCCAATAGTCTTTCCTTAGCTCTCTTCAACCTCATTTTAACTGCACTTTCTCCAAGTTCCAATAAATTAACAAGGTCCTTTATAGTTGCTCCATCTTGATATTTTAACAACAAAATGGATTTATCTTCGGCGGATATCATCTCCAATGCTTCCTTTAGTTTGCTTGCCTTCATTTCATACAAGCTCTCGTCCGGGACTTCTTCGGTAAACTTATGTTCAGAACCTTCTACAGGAACCGATTTATCGCTCATCTTCCGTTGTTTGTTCCTATTCACATAGTTTACACAGAAGTTATATGTGAATGAATACAACCAAGTAGAAAATTTGGATTTTCCCTTGAACATCTTCAGTTTAATGAAGAGCTGCAAAAAAACATCCTGAGTAAGGTCTTCTGCTTCGTCTTCCGATCTTGCAAACCCATAACACTTGTTGTAGACCATTTTTGCGTAACGATCGTACAATTTCCCAAACAATAGGGGATTGTTATTTGCTACAATTCGTTTTACCAATTCCTCATCTGATAGATGGGCATATGGATTATCTGTTTCCAATGGATTTTTATCATGATTATGTATAAAAATTAGAAACAGCCTTTTTAGAAAAGTCACTTGAAAAGGTTTTTTGGTCGATTAAAGTTCTATGCAGAAACGTATGGAAAGATAAGCTAAAATGACCTTATATTTGTTACAAACTTGTATATGAGAACTACTCCTCTTTTAGGTATTTTGTCCATTTTATTTTTATTGAGTTGTAAAACCGAACCCAAAAAAGTTGAACAGAAAGAAGTACAGCAGAAAACCATTCTTGAAAAAATTGCCCAAGCCCATGGTTATGACAATTGGAAATCGGTAAAAGAATTCACCTTTACATTCAATGTGGATAGAGACAGTTCTCATTTTGAGAGAACTTGGAAATGGAATCCCAAAACCAATGATATTATGGCCATTTCTTCGGGCAAGGATACTCTTTCTTACAACAGAAAATCAATGGACAGCACCTCGTTTAAAACCAATGCTGGTTTTATTAATGACAGGTATTGGATTTTGGCGCCATTTAATCTTATTTGGGATTCTGGGAACTTTACCTATGAGCATGCAGAAAGTCAAAAAGCACCAATTAGTGGTACTCCAATGCAAAAATTGACCATTGTTTATGGTAATGACGGAGGCTATACTCCAGGGGATGCTTATGATTTTTATTTTAAGGGTGATTTTATAGTCCGTGAATGGGTTTTTAGAAAAGCAAACCAAGTTGAACCTTCCATGATCACCACTTGGGAGGATTATGCAGAAATTAAAGGGCTTAAACTGGCTCAAGATCACAAAAAAGCAGAAGAAGGGTTCAGCTTAAATTTCACCAATTTGGTTGTGACCACGGATTAAATAAGGATTTTTTTAAACCTTGTTTTTTCGCAATAGGGCTGTAGCGCCAAATACCAAAATAATACAACCTAATAGCGCATAAAAACAATGTTTTAGGGATGCGCTTTCGGCTAAAAAGCCCAAAATCACCGGTCCAAGTAAAAAACCTGAATATCCAGTCCCGGCAATAAAAGAGACCCCTTTGGCCGAATCTACTCCCTTGATGTTTCCGCCAATGCGAAACAATTCCGGGATGATTACAGAAAACCCAAGCCCGTTCAAAGCAAAGCCAGCAATAGACAAAATAGTATTCTCAGATAATACAAACAAAAAGCCCACAGCTGCAATTATAGTGCCTAACATTACAATTTTTATCGAACCAATTCTGGCACTAATTCCATCACCCAAAAAACGACCAAAGGTCATTGCCGCGGAAAATGCCAAAAAGCCTGAACCTATAAGTATTTCAGGGGCAAGTGTCACCTCTTTAAGGTAAAGACCACTCCAATCTACAATAGCTCCCTCACTTCCAAAGGCAAAAAATCCGATTAAACCCAATAAAAATAAGGGTTTGAACAATTTCAAGCTAAACGGTTCTTTATCCACAGGTGTGGCAACAACATCAATATAGTTTTTGCGGATGAAAAGATTTATTACAAAAATCAACGCTACCGTAACACCCATATGCATTATGGGATTACCAATTATCGGAATCAAAAAGCTACCCAAACCTACTAGTATGCCTCCCAAACTAAAAAAGCCATGAGCCGCGGTCATAAAGTTTTGCTTGTCCTCTTTTTCAATTTCCGTGACCAAAGTGTTAATAGAAATATCCAATAATCCATGGGACATCCCAAACAAAAAAAGGCTTCCCATTAGCAGATAATAATTAGGAACCAAAAATGGAAAGAGAGCAGTAACGCTGCATAGAACAACACTGTACCAAGTAGCCTTGCCAACACCTAGTTTATTAATAATTTTTGAAGCTACCGGAAATATGGTAAACACCCCAAGCGACAGACAAAAAAGTGCAATTCCCAAATCCGCTTTGTTAATTACTAATTTTTCTTTTATAGTTGGTATATAGATTGCCCATGTACCAAACCAAACGTTAAGGCTTGTAAAAACAAATGCAGGTGCAAAATACCTGGAATTAGAAAGAATAAGTTTCAATGACTTCATTGTCAATTAAAGTTTCCTGCAAAGAAAACAACCTTAGTCAATTTTCAATATCCTATAATATTCCAGTTATATAACAATATATTCCATAAAAGAATTTAGAATGTCATTATTTGATAGTTTTACACTATTATTTAATCAAAACTAGACGATGACTGTCCATAAAAATAACATCATAGAACTCAACAATTCTATAAAAATGCCACAAATAGGACTAGGTGTGCTCTTTGCGAAGAACAATGGTGAAGTTGAAGATGCCATTGTTTCTGCATTGCAAATTGGTTATAGAAAAATTGACACAGCTTCTGCCTATCAAAATGAAGAAGGTGTGGGAAGGGCAATAATAAAAAGTTCTGTACCAAGATCAGATGTTTTTTTGACAACCAAAGTCTGGAATACCGAGCAAGGTTATGATGAGACTTTATTGGCTTTTGAGAAAAGTTTAGCACGGCTTCAAACGGATTATGTTGACATGTATCTAATTCACTGGCCGGTGAAATCCAAATACATTGAAACATATAAAGCCATGGAAAGTATCTATAAAAGTGGTAGGGCCCGAGCCATTGGTGTATGCAACTTTAATATTTCCCAGTTACAGGATTTAATGAAACATACAGAAATTGTCCCTGCAATGAATCAAGTAGAAATGCACCCATATCTTAACCAATACGAATTGATTGATTTTTCCAGTAACTATAACATACAACTGGAAGCATGGCGACCTATAATGATGGGAGAGGTTTTACATATTCCAGAATTGGCACAAATTGGATTGCGACACCATAAATCTGCCGTACAAATTGCACTGCGTTGGTTAGTACAAAAGAGAATTGCAGTTATTCCAAAATCTGTGACACCAAAGAGAATTAGAGAAAATTTTGAAATCTTTGATTTTGAGTTATCAAAAGCAGAAATGAAAATAATTGAAGGATTAAATCAGAATAAAAGACTTGGAGAGGATTTATCCCATGTTGTGTAAGTCTAAATAAAACAATAAACAGCAATTATGAAACCTATATATGAGCCAATAATCCAAGATGCAAATACCTCATTCAAGGTCGAAAGCTATAACGCAGAATCTAAATGTGATACCGCTGGTTGGCATATACACCCAGAATTTGAGATTGTTTATGTAAAAAATGGCGCGGGGGTTTTGAAAATTGGCAGCAAGACTTATGACTATGAAAATGGAGTACTTGTTTTTTTAGCAGGCAACATTCCTCATTCGGATTTTGGAAATAATGAAAAAAAAGACAGCGAAGAAATAGTGGTTCAATTTTCAAAGGAATTTGTCCATGACAAGTTGGCTCTTTTCCCTGAGTTCACGAGAGTAAATAATTTAATTCAAAAATCAAGACAAGTCATCATTTTTGAGCAATCTATCAAAGGGGAGCTATACAATAATTTTGACGATTTTAAAACCTTGGACAATCAAGGTAAACTAATAAATTTCCTTTCAATCCTTGACCGATTATCGAAAAGTGATGCCTATGAGACCCTTTTTGATACGATTAACTTAAGTAGATTCAAAAAAAATGAGATTTGGAGATTGGAAGAAGCTTTTGAATATGTGAACAATAACTATCACAAAAATATTTCTATTGCTAAAATTTCATTACAATTGGGTTTTACCACAAATTCCTTCTGTAGATTTTTCAAAAAAATGACCAAACGTACTTTTATTGACTTTGTCAACGAGTTTAGAGTTGGAAAAGCAGTTCAATTTTTTAATGAAAACAACAGCACGGTTTCTGATGTTATGTATAAGTCTGGTTTTAATGATCGCTCATATTTTACAAGACAGTTTAAACGATACCAAGGCGTAACACCATCTAACTACTTAAAGTTAAGATATGGGCAATTAGCTATTTAAAATCCCCTCTTTCAAAATCTGTCCAAAAATGTACATATCAGCATAAGAACAATAAAATGGAGCTGGAGCAAGTCTTATCACATTGGGTTCCCTCCAATCAGTGATCACCCCATTTCTCATTAAATAATCAAAAAGTTCCTTTCCTTCTCCATGTAAGAAAACGGAAAGTTGGCATCCTCTTTCTTTTGGGGTAATAATCTCAAAGGAGCTATCCACTTCTTTATCAATCTCTTTCAGAATAAATTCAAGATAAGCTACAATTTTCTGCTGTTTTTCTATGAGAGCGTCCATTCCCACCTGGTCAAAGAGCTCCAATGAAGCCAGATAGGGAGCTATTGATAATATGGGTGGATTGCTCAGTTGCCACGCATCAGCTGTAGCAATAGGATCAAAATTTGGTTGCATCAGAAAACGGGTTTCTTTTTTGGTTCCCCACCATCCCTCAAAACGTGGGATTTCCTTCTCTCCCAAATGTTTTTCATGAACAAAAATTCCAGAAGCATTACCTGGCCCACTATTCATATATTTGTAACTGCACCATGCAGCAAAATCCACATTCCAATCATGAAGTTTTAGTTCTATATTTCCAACGGCATGTGCTAAATCCCAACCAACATAGGCGCCAACAGATTTTCCAACTTGGGTAATCGACTTCATATCAAATACCTGACCATTGTAATAATTAACACCTCCAATCAACACTAAAGCAAGTTCATCACCTACCTCACTAATCTTATCAATAATATCTTCTGTTCTCCATGAATGCTCTCCTACCCTCTTTTTTACTTCTACAATAGCATCTTTAGGGTCAAAACCATGAAATTTGACTTGACTTTGCAACATATATTGATCGGAAGGAAATGCTTTTTCTTCACAAAGAATTTTAAACCTCTTGTTAGTAGGCCTATAAAATGAAACCATTAACAAGTGAAGGTTGACTGTTAGCGTGTTCATTACAGAAACTTCTTCTGGTTTGGCACCAACAACTTTTCCTAGACCCGCTGCTAATCTTTCATGGTAGTCCCACCATGGTTTTTCGGCATAAAAATGCCCTTCAACTGCCAGTTCCTTCCAATCATTCATTACCTCATCAACAAACTTTTGAGCACGTTTGGGCTGTAGACCCAAAGAGTTCCCGGTAAAATAGACCACATCTTTACCGTTAACTTGTGGGTAATGGAATTCCTGCCTGTATCTGGAAAGCTTATCTGCTACATCCAATTGCTGTGCGAATTCTAGAGAGTTCTGAAAAGTCATTGTCAAAGTTTGATTCAAAAGTACAATTTGTGGTTTTTATAAATGCCCAGAACTATTCTAAACGCATTTCTATAATATGTTTTTTAAAACCCACTTTTTCATATGCTTTAATAGCTGGAAGATTATCACTATAAACTGTCAATCTAATCTCCATAAGCCCTTTTTTATGTGACCATTTCTTAAGTTCTTCTATAATTTTGGCGTTTATACCTTTTCCCCTATAATCTGGATGTGTGTACATAAACCCCAAATAGCTATAATATTCGTGATTTAAATAGTGTCTAGCTTTTTTTACAATAGCATAGCCAGATGCAACCAGTTGGCCTTCTACTTCAGCAACTGTTACACAAGCTTCATCATCTTCAATCATTTTACCTATGTCATAATAACTAATGGGGTCTTCCCGTAGGGTAACATCAAAAGGGCGTTCCGCTTTTATAAGTTCTTGCTCAAAATCCAAAAGAATGGACAATTCTTCTGAAGTAGCATTTCTAAAGATGATGTTATTTGGCGCCATAATCGTAGATTATTTAAAACTGAAATCCAATGTAGTTCTTTTCTATATTTTTACGAAAATTTTTGAGATGCATTTCCTATCCCCTTTATTGGAAAACTATATTGCTGAAAATTCAGAGACCGAGCCTTCACTTTTGGCAGAACTTACCAGGGAAACACATTTAAAAGTGGTGCAACCTAGAATGATTACAGGGCATTTTCAGGGAAGGGTTTTAAGCATGTTCTCAAAACTTATTTCTCCCAAGTACATCCTTGAAATTGGTACTTACACAGGGTATTCGGCTATATGCTTGGCAGAAGGCTTAAAAAAGACCGGCGCGTTACACACCATAGAAATAAATGAGGAACTCCATGAGCTACAACGGAATTATTTTGATAGAAGTGGATTTGGACCTCAAATTGTACAACATACAGGAGATGCGTTAGAGATTATCAGCACATTGGACATATGTTTTGACCTCGTTTTTATTGATGCTCAAAAAGTGCAGTATGATGCCTATTTTGAGGCTGTTATTAAAAAAACCAAGCCTGGAAGCGTTATTCTTTCAGACAATGTTTTGTGGTCAGGAAAAGTAGCGGAACCTGTTGCAAAATCTGATAAGGCCACAGCAGTCTTGGTTGAGTATAACAAAAAATTAAAAAATGACCCTAGAGTAGAAACTGTTATTCTTCCTGTTAGAGATGGTCTTACCATGTGTCGGGTACTGTAATTCTTCCTTGAACCTTATAAAACAGGATTCCTGAAATAGTACCGATCAAAGCGCCAACCAAAATATCCAGTGGAAAATGGACTCCCACATAAATTCTACTATACGAAAAAAGCAATGGCCATATGAAGAAAATCCATGCCCATTTCACTTTGTTTCTTAATAAAAGAAATACCACAGTGGTAATGGCAAAAGAACTGGAGGCATGTCCAGAAAAGAAACTATAATCAATGGGGGTCTTTAGTATACGAATAAAGGAGTTGAGGTTTTCGTCATTACAGGGACGAGGTCTTTTTACCCAAATCTTTATCAAATGAGTTAAAAACGTAATAAACAACGCTACTGATGTAACCGTAAGAATATTGAAAAAAGCTTTTCGCTTTGGAAACTTTAAGATAAAAATGACGATGAACAAAAGAAATAAAGGAATCCAATTACTTATTTCAGTAATCATGGTCCAAAATTCATCATATTCCTGAACACCTAGGCCATTGAGATAGGTGAAAATATCTTTATCCCATTTTAGAAGTTGTTCCAACATGGGTTATTTGGTGCTTCTTTTAACAGCACCTGTTACTTCATCAACATTTTTTTTGACCTCATCCAATTCGTTACGGATATCCTTCGTGAAATCAGTATCGATCCCTTGCTTTTCAGCACTCTTTTGAATTTCCCGCTTTATATCATCCGTAGCATCCCGTAATTGTCTCATTCCCTTGCCCAATCCTTTGGCTATTCCAGGGATTTTATCCGCACCAAAGACCATGACCACAATAAAAAGGATAAAAAAGATTTCTCCGCCGCTAATAAATAAAAAATGCATACAACAAATATAATGAGAAGTTCATTTGTAATCCTGAAAAAAAACCTAAATAACCCCCTATCCTCTTTGTAATAAAAATATTATGAAAAGTATAACACAGTGGTATAATCCTTGATGGCCTTCATTATATATTTTTGAAGTATCACCAATAAATCAAACCAAAAAACCATGTCCAAAAAAAAGCTTGCCTTAGTAGCTTTACCTGTTCTATTGATTCTTCTTGCTTACTTTTTTTTATCCGGGTCCTCAGAAAATGACGTTTCCATTACAGCCGAGGTAAAAAAAGGTGATTTTTTAAATGAAGTTATTATCTCAGGTGAAGCTCAATCCACAAGTCTAAAAAAAATCAACGGTCCTACGGATATTAGAAAGTACCGCTTGAACAATGTGAAAATTCAAGATTTGATTCCCGAAGGCACCATAATAAAAAGTGGGGATTACGTTGGAAGATTAGACCCTTCCGAGCTCAACGGGCAAATTATTGATGCCCAATTGAATCTTGAAAAAGCAGAATCGAAGTTTACCCAAGAGCAGTTGGATACCACTTTGACCCTAAAACAAGAGCGGACAACCATAAAAGATCTGGAGTTTACTTTGGCCGAAGATCAACTGGAGTTGGAAAGGTCTATTTATGAGCCTCCAAGTACCATTAAACAACTTGAGATCAAGATAGAACGTAATGAAAGAGACCTTAAGGAGAAAACGGAGGATTATCAGATAAAAAAGCGTAAGGCCATTGCCAAAATGGTAGAGGTAGGAACTGAAGTTTCTAAAATAAGAAAGCGACTAGAAGATTTAACCAATCTTCAAAAATCATTCACCATCCATTCTGATGGCGACGGAATGGTCACTTATGCCAAAAACTGGGACGGCACCAAGAGAAAAGTGGGTTCCAGTATCAGCCCATGGGATCCAACAATAGCAACCTTACCTGATTTAACCAAAATGGAATCCAAAACATACGCCAACGAGGTAGATATCAGAAAACTAAAAAAAGACCAAACAGTGGTTATTGGTTTTGACGCATTTCCAGATGCTACCATTGAGGGCATTGTTACCAGTGTTGCCAATGTTGGGGAAAAGAAAAGAGGTTCAGATATCAATCTTTTTCAAGTATTGATAAAGTTCAATGAATCCAACTCTAACATCAGACCCGGTATGACCACTTCCAATCGCATACTCATAAATAAGGAGGAAAATGTTCTTACTGTGCCATTAGAAGCCATCTTTTCCAAAGATTCAATTAGTTATGTGTATAAAAAAACAGGTTTTTCGATTGATAAAAAAGAAGTGGAACTTGGTGGTTCCAATGTGGACGAAGTCATTATAAAAAAGGGGCTTGCTGAAAATGATGTTGTTTATTTGAGCAAACCAGAGGGATTGGAAAATAAAAGTATCAAGCCCGTAGAATAATGGACAAGATACTTTTAGAGCGAATAAAGTCCAATTTCATTGAGGCCTATAGGATTATTGCCATCAACAAAGTGCGCACTTTTTTAACGGCACTGGGTATTATTTTTGGTGTAGCAGCAGTAATTACAATGTTGGCCATAGGAAAAGGTGCGGAGAAAGAAATATTGTCCCAACTGGAGCTGGTAGGTGTTAATAATATTGTAATAGAGCCAATCCCGGATGATGCAGATGAAAACGATTCCGAAGAAGATAATAACGAGGAAGGGGCCGCTACAGAGCAAAAAAGATTTTCAAAAGGCTTAGATCTTTTAGATGTTGCCAGTATAGATAAAATTGTTCCTTCTGTTAAACTTTCCAGTCCAGAGATTATAATGGATACATATGTAATCAACAAGGGAAGGCAGAACTCTGTTAAACTCATAGGCATTACCAATGCCTATTTTCAAACATCCAACATTTCCGTAGGTAGGGGTTCAAAGTTTTCTAATGAACAATCTAACAATGCAATGCCTGTTTGTATTATTGGTGAAAAAGTAGAGAAAAAACTTTTCACCGGTGAAAGTGCCCTTGGCAAACAGATAAAAGTCAAGGATGTCTGGCTTAAGGTTGTTGGTATCATTGAGGAAAAATTGATATCAGAAAAAGCTCAGGAAAACTTGGGTATACGGGATCTTAACCAAGATATCTATATCCCAATAAAAACTTTTTTAGTTAGGTATAAGGACAGAAAGATCATTCATGACAAGGCAATTGATTATAATCAAATCATTGCACAACGTCAAGGAGGTCCAAAAAAGAGAATTCCTCGAGGCAACTATCATCAAATTGACAGATTGACCATTCAAGTAAACAACTCCAGTGAGCTTAAGGGCACTGCGGAGGTTATTAGCAGGATGCTCAAAAGAAAACACAACGATATTCTGGATTTTGAGATTTCCATCCCTATAAATCTTTTAAAACAGCAGCAGAAGACAAAACAAATATTCAATATAGTATTGAGTATAATAGCAGGTATTTCTTTGTTGATAGGTGGAATTGGGATTATGAATATTATGCTTGCGTCCGTTTTAGAGCGCACAAAAGAAATCGGAATAGTACGTGCTCTGGGCGCCACACGTCAAGATGTAATTTGGCAATTTTTGTCCGAGTCCATCCTTATTAGTTTGGGAGGGGGCATTATTGGAGTAATCTTAGGTATTATAGCCTCCTTTGGTCTAGAAAAAATAACGGGTATAGAAACGATATTGACCTTAGGTTCCATTTTGTTGTCTTTTTTCGTTGCCACTGTTGTAGGGTTGGTCTTTGGGGTATTCCCTGCACGATCGGCCGCCAATAAAAGACCTATTGAAGCCATACGGCATGAATAAGAACATATCTTTCTTTATATCAACCATCATAAGATCAAGTAATAAACACAAAACACATGAAGACTAAGAAGCTTCTTTTTTTCCTTTTCCTGGCAGTTCATCTGGTCACTTTCTCACAAAAAAAGCAGATTCAACTGAAAGAGGCCATTACCCTGGCTCAAAAAAAATCTCCAGAATACCAGGCTCTTGTAAACAATACCCAGGCACGCTATTGGAGATATCGAAATTACATTGCCAGTTTTTTACCGGAATTGAGTTTAAATCTTTCTCCCCGTTATGCTAATTCTGTAAACAGAATTACCAATGATTTGGGGCAAGATATTTTTGTGCGCCAAAACCAATCTATTATAGACGGGGGACTTAGTTTGAGGCAACAGGTGCCGTATACTGGAGGTATATTCTCTATTAATTCCCAACTGCAGCGTATAGATCGGTTTGGTGACAACAATACCACCAGTTTTTCTGTAGTTCCTTTTTCGATTCGGTATTTTCAAAATTCTTTGTTCTACAATTCATTTAGATGGGATAAAAAGATAGAACCATTGCGTTACGAAGAATCTAGACGGGATTTTGTAGAAAGAATGGAAGAGATTTCCCTAAATACGTGTAGACGTTATTTTGACTTGTTAAAAGCACAGATGCAGTTAGAAATTGCAAAACGTAACTTATCCAACCAAGATACCTTGCTCCAAATTGCAAAAGGAAGATATAGAATTGGGAAAATTCCTGAAAACGACCTGTTACAGATGGAACTTAGGCATTTAAACTCCCAAAACTTTGTTACCACCAACACCGTAGCATATAAAAAAGCTTCGCAGGACTTGGCCAGGTACCTTTCTTTAAATACAGAGAACATTGAGTTATCAATACCTGAAGAACTTAAAGAGTTCAAGGTGAGTGTGGAGAAAGCCTTGGAAGAAGCCTATGATAACAGAAAAGCTGTAATTGAGTTTAGAAGAAGAAGATTGGAAATGGAAAAGGAACTGGCCGAAGCCAAGGGTAATAATAGGGTACGCTTAAGTGTAAATGCCAATTTTGGGCTTAATGGCCAATCTGATGAATACAGCACCCTTTTTCAAGATTACGATCAGCAGCAAAATGTGAATATTTCTTTGGGGATACCCATTTTTGATTGGGGTGTTTCAAAGTCAAAAAGAAAAATGGCTGAGGCCAATCTTGATCTTACAGACACCAATATAAAACAAGAAAGCCAGGCATTTGAACAAGAAATATACCTTCATACACTTAATTGGTCAAATCAAAGGAGTTTTTTGTCCACCGCCGAAAAGGCACAAGAGGTTGCGCTAAAAAGATATGATATCACCAAAAAAAGATATGTTCTTGGTAAGGTTTCCATTACCGACCTCAACCTAGCACAGCAAGAAAAAGACAAGGCTGTTATTGACTATTTGAATTCCTTGGAAAAATTTTGGACAGATTATTATCTTTTACGAAAGTTGACCCTTTACGATTTTATAGCTGATCAAAAGATAAAAGTAGAGGAATTGGTTTTTGATTAAAATCAAAAAAAAGCCCTATGCAATCACAGGGCTTTTTTTGAACTATATTCTTGTATTATTTCCCTTTGATATTCTCCTTGAACTTATCAAAGTCAGATTTCTCATCTTTAATTGGCCAAGAATTATTGGCAGTATCAATATCTGCAGTTTCCAATTTAGGATCCACGATAATCCCTACCAACTCTTTTTGAGTGGATAATACACGTTTTACTTCTGCATCGTTCTTTCTCCAAATTTCTGGAGGGTATGTAACGTTTTCCTTGCTACCATCTGCATAGGTATACTCTACAATCAATGGCATTGGAATACCTCCTGGTTTGTCAAATGTTATCTCATAAAAATACTTTGGCTCTTTAACCTGAGCTCTTTCGGCTTCGGTCATATTGTCCATCATAAACTCTTTCAAGTTTTTTGACGTTTCCGTTGGAGATTTACCTTTTAGTGAAGGGTCATAATCCTCGCTGCCTTCTTCCGCCAAATATACCAATGGAGGTAAATCTGCTTCTGTAAGGTTTCTATCTGCCATATACTTTTCCATTTGCTTGGTAGGCTTGTTGGAAACGTAATACTTCTTAACGCCTTTTACTCCTATATCCACATAGTCAGTGGTGTAGAACCATCCTCTCCAATACCAATCTAAATCAACTGCAGATGCATCTTCCATGGTACGGAAGAAATCTTCTGGAGTTGGGTGTTTGAACTTCCAACGCTGTGCATACGTTTTAAACGCATGGTCAAACAATTCTTTGCCCATTACAGTTTCTCGCAAAATATTCAATGCGGTTGCTGGTTTACCGTAAGCATTTGGTCCCAATTGATAAACATTTTCAGGATTTGACATGATTGGAGAAATATGACTTTGGTCTCCACCCATATATGGCACTATCTTTGACGGTGCCCCTCTTCGGGAAGGATAGGCTTCATTGGGAGCAATTACCTCAGGATAGTTTTCACCAAATTCCTGCTCTGTTAAATATTGCATAAAGGTATCCAGACCTTCATCCATCCAGCCCCATTGGCGTTCATCTGAATTTACGATCATAGGGAAGAAATTGTGCCCTACCTCATGGATAATCACGCTGATCATCCCATATTTTGTTCTGTCCGAATAGGTACCATCCTCATTAGGTCTTCCATAATTCCAGCAAATCATAGGGTATTCCATACCTTGGTTCTTTGCATGAACCGAGATGGCTTTGTGGTATGGATAATCAAATGTATGCTTAGAATACGTTTCCAAAGTTTGTGCAACGGCCTTTGTGGACTGTTCTTCCCAGAGTGGGTTTCCTTCCTTTGGGTAGAGGGATACAGCCATAACATCTTTACCTCCAATTTTTACGGCCTGCATGTCCCAAATAAACTTTCTGGAAGTGGCAAAACCATAATCACGGACATTTGTTGCCTTGAATTTCCAAGTTTTTTTGTTTTCCGAAAAGCTCTTTTCCGCTGCTGCTGCCTCTTCTTGAGTTACAATAACCACTGGTTTATCGTAAGACTTTTTAGCTTGCTTGTAGCGTTTCATCATCTCTTTTGAGAAAACATCATCTCTATTTTGTAATACTCCTGTTGCATCCAAAATATGATCAGCGGGCACAGTAATGCTTACATCGTAATTGCCAAATGGAAGTGCAAATTCTCCGCTTCCCCAGAACTGATGGTTCTGCCATCCTTCTACATCACTATAGACTGCCATTCTTGGAAAAAACTGAGCAATTACATAAGCTCGGTTTCCATCTTTTGGAAAATATTCATACCCAGAACGTCCTCTTCCGTTAACATGATCATTAATGTTATACCACCACTTGATGGAAAACGAAATTTGTGCTCCACTTTTTAAAGGTTTAGGGATATTTATACGCATCATAGTTTGATTTATGGTATAAGACAATGGTTTCCCATTGGCATCCTTCACAAACTCAATATTAAAACCTCCATCAAAAGGTTCATTGATGTACGTATTGGCAAAATTATCTGCTGTGTAAGCAAAGTTTACTCCGTTGCCGTTTCGCAAAGGCGATTTAGAATCTTTTGCTCTTACATTTTGATCCAACTGAACCCAAAGGAACTCCAAATCATCTGGTGAGTTGTTGAAATAGGTTATGGTTTCCTCTCCATGTAGTTTAGTATTTTTATCATCCAACTCAATGTTCATGGTATAATCTGCACGTTGTTGGTAATAATCCGGTCCTGGTGCTCCTGAAGCGGAACGATACGTGTTTGGAGTAGAGAACTCCTCATACAACTGTTTAAATTTGCTTTGATTGTAATGACCGGGCATTTTCTCTTCTTTGCCTTCCTCTCCTTCTTGTGCTATTGCCATAGCGCCAAAAAGAAACAACATGGAAGCAAAATAATACTTGACTTTGTTCATTTCTTATTTGATTTTTAAACGGTGAAAAATAACTTTTTTTTAACCAATTGTTAAGAATTGATTACAAGTTTAACATTCCTTTATTATTCTCCTTGATCAATACAAAACTCTTCTTCTTTCCTCTCCATTTTAAATGAACTACATTTTGTTGTTCCTCAAATAAATCGGTCAGCACTTCATTTTGGACAGTTATGGTTTTAAAATCGGATAGGTTTACATCTGGGACCTCCATAAAACAAATTACAACGTCGTTATCGTATTTCTTACCCAAGAATGTATACTTGGCTACGTCACCATTCAACTCAATTGTAAATTTTGCCCTCATATATTTTTCAATATAATCATTGGCGATTTTTGATTCATCTTCTGTTGCCAATTTCGCTTCAATACCATATCGTTCCTCAAGAACCTCTTCTAGGTCATCAATAAAAATACGACTGGTTATTTGAAATGAACTGTTCTTTTCTGAATAGACCACATTGGTAACACTTACATAAAATTTATGTACTGCGTTAAAAGACAGGAGCAATACCAATGAAAATAGTATTGTAATATTTCTGGTAATTTTCAAATTCTTCATGGTACAATAAGACACTTTAGTATAGGTTCATGTTACATCTTCAATGTTAAAATATCAAGATCTCCAACTCTAGCAAATCAATAAACTTAGAATGGTATTCTTTGAATACGCCATTTGAAGTGATATCTATTCTAAAATAACAAACCATATGCCAAAGGTGTCAATCTAGATTATTCTCTTCTCGGTAAGCCTTACTCTTTAAAACCAAGAATTGCCATAACAATAGCTGATCTTTATTTTCTGATACGCTTTCAAATTTAGCCTCCATTTGGCAATAATAAATAAAGTCGTGAAATCTATCCTTAGGAATTTTTAGAACATTGATCAAAACGGAATCTGAAAAGCTTTCTTCAATTTCTTTTACTTTCTCATATTCTTTATCCAAAAGCACTCTTTTCTTCAGTTTTTTTGTTCTGCCGCTAAGTCGATTAAGAATCTTGTTCACATTGAATGCCATACCAAGTCCGTAGAAATAGAAAAACTTGCCATGATCCGCATCATGAAGTTTGTTTTCACTTTGCGAGATAATCCTAACTCTTGCATTGGGTAATTTTAAGGCTTCAGCACTCACATCTTTTTCCAATTGCAAACCGCTTAAATCTCGATTTAAATTCCCTGAAAGATTATAAGGCTTTACCACCACTTCTTTTAGCTCGTTTACAAATGCTTCCATAGGAATATTAACGAAACTAGTACTGAATAGTTCTTCGCTAACAACAAGCATTTTTCTTTTATACTGTACTGCAGAAAACATGAGGGTATCATTATGTCTTACCATAATGAAAAAGTTTCCATCCGCATCTGTTATTGTAGCACTCCTAGAGGTAATGTTTTGTATCGCTATTCCCGTTACATCCTTTTCTTTACTTGTGACCTTTCCCTCCAAAATCCTTGATTCCTGAGCAGTGGAAATTCCAGAAACCAACAAAATTAACCATACACATCTGATATAATTTGTATTATAGAGCAAATCAATCAATACCATTGTTTTTTCTGTAAGCCCTGCTCTTGGATACCATAAAATCCCAAATTTTTAATTTGTCCTTAGAATCAACTGTACTCTGAAATTGAGGGTCCACTTCACAGAAATACATAAAATCATCTACTTTTTCCGCTGGTATTTTTAAAGTCATCACAAATAAGGAATCAACGTAAAAGTCCTGGACTCGCTGGGTCCGTGCATAAGTTTTATCCACCTTTACCCTATTCTTGAGCATTTTGGTTCTGCCCGTAATGGCATTGATGATGGGGTTCAATGTTAACGCACCGCCTGCGCCTCCAATTCCGCCACCTCCGGTTATAGACATTCCAGAGGCCTCTTGTAGCTTTCGTTCACTCTGTGTTATTATTTTGGTATGGGCATTGGGAAGCCCAAGAGCTTCGGCACTTACATCCTTCTCCAATTGCAGTCCATCCAAATCCTGGTTTAAATGCCCTGATAGATTATAGGGAGTTACTACCACTTCTTTTAACTCGTTCACAAATTCCTCTAAAGGAACAGAGATAAAATTGGTATTGAAAAGTTCCTCACTAACCGGAAGTACTTTTCTTTTGAACTGAACCGCGGAGAATACGAGGATATCATTTTTGTTGACCAATATGGAAAAGTTTCCATCCACATCGGTAATTACCGCTTTTTTGGAAGTAATATTCTGCACCACAACCCCTACAACATCTTTACCATTCCCATAAACTGTACCTCTTAATTGTTTGGAAATACCATGCTGACCATGTGCAAAAAAAATGGACATCAAAAAAAAAGAAAGAAGGAGCTTAATCCTCATTCAATTCAGCTAAATAAGTTTTACTATGGGTAACCAGAAAATCAATCAATTGAAACTCGTTTTCCTTGCGCAATAAGGTTTGTGATGGCACTTTGTCATCGCAATAAAACAAAAAAGCATCAATTTTATCTTGAGGCAACTTAAGATCAACCACAAAGAACTCATCGTCATAAACCTGTCGCAGCACATCACTAACTTTTAATGGCTCTTTATCTTCCCCAGTCTCCTTTTTGGCTTTGAACAAAGCCTTGAAAATGTTCACAAAATTAATTCCATCCCGCATTCCTCGAACACTTCTGGACTCTGCAATATTTTCCACTTCTGTACCGCGGTCAATTTCATATTCAAAACCTTTAAAATCCTCGTTTTTCACCTGAAGAAACTTTTCTTGATTCTCCGGGGTCACAACAACACCTTCCAATTCCGTGACTTTTTCCGTCACCTCTACCACCAATCTATTCTTGTCAAGAATATCCTTTGTGATAACAACCACTTCCAGTTGATAGTTAACAGCAGTGAACACCAATTGATCCCCCTCTTTTACCAAAATTGCAAACTCTCCATCATCATTGGTTATGGTACCTGTCTCGGTTGTGGTATTGATTACATTTTCATTAGGTACGTTTCCGCCTCTATATAGTACTTTCCCCCTTAGTACCTGCCTATCTTCCTGTGCCAGGGAAACGCTTGTGAAAACTAAAAGAAATGCAATCAGAATGGTGTTTTTCATAAAAAAAGCTTTTACCTAAAGTTAAAGAAAACCCTTGGGGGCCACATAAAAAAATAAACCTGTTCTAAACTTTTGTTAATTCTCAAAAATGACCAAATGCACTTTAATGTCATTCACCTTTGAACTGGGGTATTTTGACGGTAATAATTAGAATAATCCGCTGATAGGTTTAGCTTTGCCGTTTATGTTTGGCAATCCTCAAATAACAAACACCGTGAAAACGCAAATTACTTTTTTGGTCCTAGGACTATTCATGATCAATTCCATAGAAGGACAAATCAAAATTGGTGACAACCCACAAACATTAGATCCCTCTTCAGTATTGGAGCTCGAAAGCAACTCTCGGGTTTTGGTCATTACTCGAATGACCACGGTTCAAATGGAAAACACAACTCCGCTAAGAGGGGCAATGGTTTATAATACCGACACTGAATGTGTTCATTTTTATACGGGTACACTGTGGACCAATCTTTGCGACAGACCAGAAGAACAAACATTTACCGCTGACCCTATAGTTAATTTTAGTCCAACCATGGTAATTACCCAAGATGGAAGTAATTTTAATTTTGAAGTAGGGGAAATTAGAGGTGAAAATATTGTGGATACATCCATTAACGGAGCTGTTGATATACAGGAAGGTTCAATAACGGGGCTTCAACTACAAGAGGCCACTGTAACTTTTGATAAACTTGCCGACGGCGAAAACACTGGGGAACTTTTACAATGGAATGGAGCTGAATGGATATTGATTGACGAAACCGGCCTGGTGGTTACAGAATTAGATGGTGTAGTTGGAAATGAGGTAACCGGTCCAGCCGATTCTACGTTGGAACTTTCAGGAACTGGAGTAGATACAGATCCTTTTCTTTTGGATGTCAGTACTGGCGGAATTACAGATAATGAATTGGCAACCGATGCCGTGACAACAGATAAAATTTTGAATGGTGAAGTAAACACCGTTGATATTGCAGACAATGCTATTACAAATGTAAAAATGGCTGACAATGCAATTGGTACAACAGAGATTATTGACGACAGCGTCAATGCTGCCAAAATAAATCTAGATGTTGCTGGAACAGGACTCTTGCAGGCGGCCGATGGTTCTCTGGAGGTGGATGTAACTGCCTTCTCGGGGGACGGGGACATAACTTCTCCAGATGGGACAATAACCTTGGGGGGCACAACAACAAACTCCCTCTTCGAGGACGTATCTTTCGATGTCGCGGACAACGCCATCACCAATGCAAAAATGGCCAACAACGCCGTGACCTCCGCCAAGATAGCTGATGGTGAGATCGTCGATACAGATGTCTCCCCTACCGCTGCAATAGCAGGAACAAAGATCGACCCCGATTTCGGAACCTTGAACATCGCCACCACAGGAACACTGGCTGCTGGCAACACAACAATCACAGGGACAGTTTCCACCACCGGAACCGCAACCGTTGGGGCATACACCCTCGCGGCAACGGACGGAACAAACGGACAGGTACTCACAACAGATGGAGCTGGAAACGCCTCCTGGCAGAACACAAGCCCCGTAGCGGTGCAGACAACAACCGCAATCGATGGGGACGGACTTGCCGCAACTCCCCTTGATCTGGCCAACAACGCCGTGACCTCAGCCAAGATAGCCGATGGCGAGATTGTCGATGCAGATGTCTCCCCTACCGCTGCAATAGCAGGAACAAAGATCGACCCCGATTTCGGAACCTTGAACATCGCCACCACAGGAACACTGGCTGCTGGCAACACAACAATCACAGGGACAGTTTCCACCACCGGAACCGCAACCGTTGGGGCATACACCCTCGCGGCAACGGACGGAACAAACGGACAGGTACTCACAACAGATGGAGCTGGAAACGCCTCCTGGCAGAACACAAGCCCCGTAGCGGTGCAGACAACAACCGCAATCGATGGGGACGGACTTGCCGCAACTCCCCTTGATCTGGCCAACAACGCCGTGACCTCAGCCAAGATAGCAGACGATGCCGTCACAACTGCAAAAATAGCTCCTTCAGCAACCAATGGTCAAGTACTAACAACAGTTGCTGGTGTTACGGCTTGGCAAAGTCCAGCGGTAGTAGCTATGGGAAAAGTTGATGCAACGGCAATAGCAGAAAATGCAAATGGGGCAACTGTAGCACAAAATAGTACAGGAAATTATACAGTAACGTTTGATAGTGTTAGACCAGACGCAGAATATATTGTCCAATTAACGGTTTTAGATGGGGGACCTGACGTATCCATAGAAGTCACAGGAACTCCAACGGCAGCCAGTTTTATTGTTCAGATATCACAATTATCTATCGGTGCCGGACCTACTTTAATTTCTGCTCCTGTCGATTCAGAATGGTACTTCACGATAACAGATTTCTAGATTTTGAAAAAACTCTTTTACATACCGATTTTCATTTTTGCCGGCTATCTAAACGCCCAAACCGCGTTATACAACAGCGGTAATATCCGTATCCATACCAATGGCAATATTGGATTCCATACCAATTTAATCAATGAAACCGCCTTTGATCAAAATGGAGGTTTGGCTGGATTTTATGGAAATGCTCCTTTAACCGTACAGGGAAGTATTCCTCCCACTTTTAATGATATAGAAGTGATGGTTCCTAGCGATGTCTTTCTACAAAATTCTATTAACGTGATTAACAACGTGAATTTTGTCGATGGTAATGTACTTTCCCCACTTAATGATCAGACTACATATCTTAACTTTTCCAACGATGGTTTCTTCACAGGTGAAAATGATGCGTCCAAAGTAGCTGGATTTGCTGCTATTTTCAATAGAAATTTTTTCTCATTTCCTGTTGGTGATCAATCCCAGCTTAGGCCATTAATTTTCGAATCTCAAAGTGAAACACCTTTTGCTGTTTGTGCATATTATTTTGAAAACCCTTCTAATCCAACTTCTTTTTCAGAAAGCTATAATGTTGAAGAAAAAGTTAGGGATATTGGCACTGTTACCAACAGAGAATTTTGGGTTTTTCAAAGTGATGTTACCGCAACTGTAACAATAAGTTGGAATGAAAGAAGTGCTTTGGCCTCAATCCCAAATACAACAGCTGATTCTATAATTATAGTAGGTTGGAGCAAATCTTCCAATCAATGGGTCATTATTGGCAATTCTGCTCAGAGTGGTGACATTAACCAAGGTTTCATAACTTCCAACCCTTTTCTTCCTAATGATTACGATGCAATTACTTTTGGAACTGTTCCTTTACCAACAGATACATTTGCTGTGAATAATCCAACATTGGGTAATTACTTTTTAAGTCCAAATGGAGATGGCACCAACGATTTTTTGGTTATTGAAGGTATGTCCGAATCACCAAATAATAGCCTAAGGATATTCAATCGTTTTGGTCAAAAAGTATTTGAAAAAATAAATTATGTAGATGAATTCAATGGAGTTTCAAACACCAACAGTTTGATTTTGAATCAAGGTATTGGATTACCAGAAGGCGTTTACTACTATTTGGTCACTCTTGATGATCTAAAGCTGGAATATCAAGGCTTCCTGTTCCTCGATAGGTAATCTTTGTAAGAATTATACTTCACGTATTTTGTGATAATCCATTAAAATTTAATACTTTAGCGTACCGTTTTTTGTTGTTTGCAACACTTATAGCTCCCTACACAACATTAAATGGTACTTCATAGACCTCTCTGATATTTTTAACATACCATCTAATGTAGGTCGTGATGAAATTAAAACCACTTTTTTTCCTTTTAGTCCTTTTTGGCTACACATCAATATTCTCCCAAGTTAAAGTTGGAGCCAATCCAAATTCTATACATCCTTCTTCGATTATTGAATTGGAAAGCTCCAATAAAGCTCTTGTCTTAACTCGGCTGACATCTGCGCAGATGCAAAGTATTTCTCCATTAAATGGTGCACTGGTTTATAATGTTGAAACATCTTGTGTCCATTATTATAATGGTTCACAATGGATCAATCTTTGCAATTCATCAAATACGTCAGGATTTTCATTTATAGATAATGAGGATGGTACCTTCTCTATCAATTACGACAACGGAACAGTTTATACTTCTCCAGATTTAACAGGACTTCAAGGACCAGATGGGAACCAAGGGCCACAAGGACCAATAGGAAATCAAGGACCAATAGGAAATCAGGGACCCGATGGGAACCAAGGGCCACAAGGACCAATAGGAAATCAAGGACCAATAGGAAATCAGGGACCCGATGGGAACCAAGGACCTGACGGAAATCAAGGACCTGATGGAAATCAAGGACCTGACGGTAACCAAGGGCCGCAAGGACCAATAGGAAATCAAGGGCCCGATGGAAACCAGGGAGCCGTAGGACCTCAAGGACCTGTTGGTGACCAAGGGCCAGATGGTAACCAAGGACCCGACGGAAACCAAGGACCTGACGGAAATCAAGGGCCCGATGGAAACCAGGGACCGCAAGGACCTGACGGTAACCAGGGACCAGATGGAAACCAGGGACCCGACGGAAACCAAGGGCCGCAAGGACCTGACGGTAACCAGGGACCTGATGGGAACCAGGGACCAATAGGAAACCAAGGGCCCGATGGAAACCAGGGAGCCGTAGGACCTCAAGGACCAATAGGAAACCAAGGGCCTGACGGTAACCAAGGACCAGATGGAAACCAGGGACCAGATGGAAACCAGGGACCCGATGGAAACCAAGGGCCGCAAGGACCTGACGGAAACCAGGGACCCGACGGTAACCAAGGACCTGACGGGAACCAGGGACCTGATGGGAATCAAGGACCTGACGGAAACCAAGGGCCGCAAGGACCTGACGGTAACCAAGGACCCGATGGAAACCAGGGAGCCGTAGGACCTCAAGGACCTGTTGGTGACCAAGGGGCAGATGGAAACCAGGGGCCTGACGGTAACCAGGGACCAGATGGAAACCAGGGACCGCAAGGACCAATAGGAAATCAAGGGCCCGATGGAAACCAAGGACCCGATGGAAACCAAGGACCCGATGGAAACCAGGGACCGCAAGGACCTGTGGGCGATCAGGGACCAGTTGGAAATCAGGGACCAGTTGGAAATCAAGGACCAGTTGGAAATCAAGGACCCGATGGGAACCAGGGACCGCAAGGACCTCAGGGACCAGTTGGAAATCAAGGACCCGATGGGAACCAGGGACCACAAGGACCTATCGGTGATCAGGGACCAGTTGGAAATCAAGGACCCGATGGAAACCAGGGACCGCAAGGACCTATCGGTGATCAGGGACCAATAGGAAATCAAGGACCCGATGGGAACCAGGGACCGCAAGGGCCTGTGGGCGATCAGGGACCAGTTGGAAATCAAGGACCCGATGGGAACCAAGGACCGCAAGGACCTGTGGGCGACCAGGGACCACAAGGACCTGTAGGTGACCAGGGACCTGATGGGAACCAAGGACCTGACGGTAACCAAGGACCGCAAGGACCAATAGGAAACCAAGGACCAGATGGAAACCAGGGACCAGATGGAAACCAGGGACCAGATGGAAACCAAGGGCCGCAAGGACCTGACGGAAACCAGGGACCCGATGGAAACCAGGGAGCCGTAGGACCTCAAGGACCTGTTGGTGACCAAGGGCCAGATGGTAACCAAGGACCCGACGGAAACCAAGGACCTGACGGAAATCAAGGGCCCGATGGAAACCAGGGACCGCAAGGACCTGACGGGAACCAGGGACCAGATGGAAACCAAGGGCCGCAAGGACCTGACGGTAACCAGGGACCTGATGGGAACCAGGGACCAATAGGAAACCAAGGGCCCGATGGAAACCAGGGAGCCGTAGGACCTCAAGGACCAATAGGAAACCAAGGGCCTGACGGAAACCAAGGGCCGCAAGGACCAATAGGAAACCAAGGACCAGATGGCAACCAGGGACCCGACGGAAACCAAGGACCTGACGGAAACCAGGGACCTGATGGAAATCAAGGACCTGACGGAAACCAAGGACCGCAAGGACCAATAGGAAACCAGGGACCTGATGGGAACCAGGGACCAATAGGAAACCAAGGACCCGATGGAAACCAGGGAGCCGTAGGACCTCAAGGACCTGTTGGTGACCAAGGGGCAGATGGCAACCAGGGACCAGATGGAAACCAGGGGCCTGACGGTAACCAGGGACCTGACGGAAATCAAGGGCCCGATGGAAACCAGGGACCTGATGGGAACCAAGGACCTGACGGAAACCAAGGGCCGCAAGGACCAATAGGAAACCAAGGACCAGATGGCAACCAGGGACCAGATGGAAACCAGGGGCCAATAGGAAACCAAGGACCCGATGGAAATCAAGGACCTGATGGAAATCAAGGACCTGACGGGAACCAAGGACCTGACGGAAACCAGGGACCTGACGGGAACCAAGGACCGCAAGGACCAATAGGAAACCAAGGACCTGATGGGAACCAAGGGCCGCAAGGACCTGACGGTAACCAGGGACCTGACGGAAACCAGGGACCTGACGGTAACCAAGGACCTGATGGGAACCAGGGGCCAATAGGAAACCAAGGACCTGATGGGAACCAAGGACCTGACGGTAACCAGGGGCCTGACGGTAACCAAGGACCTGATGGGAATCAAGGACCTGACGGGAACCAGGGGCCAATAGGAAACCAGGGACCTGATGGGAACCAAGGACCAGACGGAAACCAGGGAGCCGTAGGACCTCAAGGACCTGTTGGTGACCAAGGGCCGCAAGGACCAATAGGAAACCAAGGACCGCAAGGACCTGTAGGTGATCAGGGACCAATAGGAAACCAAGGACCCGATGGGAACCAAGGACCTGACGGTAACCAAGGACCGCAAGGACCAATAGGAAACCAGGGACCAGATGGAAACCAGGGGCCTGATGGAAATCAAGGACCCGATGGAAATCAAGGACCTGACGGGAACCAAGGACCTGATGGGAACCAAGGACCCGACGGAAACCAGGGACCCGATGGGAACCAAGGACCAGATGGAAACCAAGGACCTGACGGAAATCAAGGACCTGACGGGAACCAGGGGCCAATAGGAAACCAAGGACCTGATGGGAACCAAGGACCTGACGGTAACCAGGGGCCTGACGGTAACCAAGGACCTGATGGGAACCAAGGACCTGACGGGAACCAGGGGCCAATAGGAAACCAGGGACCTGATGGGAACCAAGGACCCGATGGGAACCAAGGACCAGATGGAAACCAAGGACCTGACGGAAATCAAGGACCTGACGGTAACCAAGGGCCGCAAGGACCAATAGGAAA
>NZ_OBEH01000014.1 GCF_900215465.1 Flagellimonas pacifica | reverse complement strand
TTGTTAGGGTCCGAATCAGCATCGTCCACACTGAGGTTGTCAACATAGTTCTTCGTGGCGGCGTCCTGTGCATTGGTAGGGTCGGCCAGGTTCGTGATCGCATTGTTCCCTGCACTGGCATCCTCGCCGATAACGTCCTCAAGGTCCTGGATCTCGTTGTTAGGGTCCGAATCAGCATCGTCCACACTGAGGTTGTCAACATAGTTCTTCGTGGCGGCGTCCTGTGCATTGGTAGGGTCGGCCAGGTTCGTAATGGCGTTGTTCCCTGCACTGGCGTCCTCGCCGATAACGTCCTCAAGGTCCTGGATCTCATTGTTAGGGTCCGAATCAGCATCGTCCACACTGAGGTTGTCAACATAGTTCTTTGTCGCGGCGTCCTGTGCATTGGTAGGGTCGGCCAGGTTCGTAATGGCGTTGTTCCCTGCACTGGCGTCCTCGCCGATAACGTCCTCCAGGTCCTGGATCTCGTTGTTAGGATCCGAATCAGCATCGTCCACACTTATATTGTCAACATAGTTCTTTGTCGCGGCGTCCTGTGCATTGGTAGGGTCGGCCAGGTTCGTAATGGCGTTGTTCCCTGCACTGGCATCCTCGCCGATAACGTCCTCAAGGTCCTGGATCTCGTTGTTAGGGTCCGAATCAGCATCGTCCACACTGAGGTTGTCAACATAGTTCTTTGTCGCGGCGTCCTGTGCATTGGTAGGGTCGGCCAGGTTCGTAATGGCGTTGTTCCCTGCACTGGCGTCCTCGCCGATAACGTCCTCAAGGTCCTGGATCTCGTTGTTAGGATCCGAATCAGCATCGTCCACACTGAGGTTGTCAACATAGTTCTTTGTCGCGGCGTCCTGTGCATTGGTAGGGTCGGCCAGGTTCGTGATCGCATTGTTCCCTGCACTGGCATCCTCGCCGATAACGTCCTCAAGGTCCTGGATCTCGTTGTTAGGGTCCGAATCAGCATCGTCCACACTGAGGTTGTCAACATAGTTCTTTGTCGCGGCGTCCTGTGCATTGGTAGGGTCGGCCAGGTTCGTGATCGCATTGTTCCCTGCACTGGCATCCTCGCCGATAACGTCCTCAAGGTCCTGGATCTCGTTGTTAGGATCGGGGTCAGCATCGTCCACACTGAGGTTGTCAACATAGTTCTTCGTGGCGGCGTCCTGTGCATTGGTAGGGTCGGCCAGGTTCGTAATGGCGTTGTTCCCTGCACTGGCGTCCTCGCCGATAACGTCCTCAAGGTCCTGGATCTCATTGTTAGGGTCCGAATCAGCATCGTCCACACTGAGGTTGTCAACATAGTTCTTTGTCGCGGCGTCCTGTGCATTGGTAGGGTCGGCCAGGTTCGTAATGGCGTTGTTCCCTGCACTGGCATCCTCGCCGATAACGTCCTCAAGGTCCTGGATCTCGTTGTTAGGATCCGAATCAGCATCATCGACACTGAGGTTGTCAACATAGTTCTTCGTGGC
>NZ_OBEH01000005.1 GCF_900215465.1 Flagellimonas pacifica | reverse complement strand
AAATCCAACCAAGACCAACTCTCCTAAAGCTTCGGCAAGAACAGCATACTAGGGTCGATATCTTGCGCACAGAGCACTTCTGCAACAGCCACGTTCGCTTTATCGGACTATTTTTGATTAATCGCTTCTTAAGAAAAGTGTGCCCTAATTATTTTATTTTTCTTTGATAACGGTTCCAGTGACCTATACTAGACTCGAACCCTCGGTCCCATGTAGATTGGGTTGATACCCATAAAAATATAAAGGCAATTTTCAATAATGTCAGTTTTTCACCCTCTTAAATGCTATAAGAATTATAAATAGATGTTTCCTAGGGATTTGTTTATGATACTCATAATGAGCAAACAACTGTCCCAACAGATTGAAGAAACGCTACTCATGCGTAATTGAATTGAAAATATGATAAATATCATACTCCTGTCTATAACATGAACATACCTTCGTATAATAAAAGATAAAAAAACCTTTTAATATTTTTCTTTTGAACAGATTCCTAATAATTGCTTTTTTATTTGCATTTACAGTAACGAATGCCCAACTAAAAATCGATGCTGAACTAAAACCACGATTTGAATACAGACATGGTTTTAAAACGCTTTTTCCAGATGATTCTGATCCAGCTGCTTTTATATCTCAACGAACAAGATTAAATGCTGGTTACAGCATGGAAACAATGGATTTCTTTTTGAGCTTTCAAGATGTGAGGGTTTGGGGAGATGTGCCGCAGCTCAATACTGCCGATAATAGTGGACTTGCGATTCATCAGGCATGGGCTTTAATTGACCTTAATTCTAGTTTTTCCATAAAAGTAGGCCGCCAAGAAATCGTTTATGATGACAGTCGCTTTTTTGGCAATGTGGACTGGGCTCAGCAGGCGAGGAGCCATGACGTGGCTATGCTTAAATACATTGATAATAGTTTTAAAATGGATTTTGGCCTTGCTTTTAATCAAGACGGCGAATCTTTAACCGGCAACACACTAACCACTAACACCTATAAGGCGTTTCAATATGTTTGGTTGCATAAAGATTGGGAGAACTTTTCTGGAAGTTTTCTGTTTTTAAACAATGGCCTACAATTTATTGATACGATAGATTCCAATGCCAATGAAACAAGGTATGGTCAGACGGTTGGTTCTCATCTTAACTATGCTGTAGGCAAATTTAGGTTTACAAGTAACCTATATTATCAGTTTGGAAAAGACGTATTGAATAATGATTTAAATGCATATTTAATTGGTCTGGAGACTTATTATAAAGCAACTGAGAACACAACTTTTGGCTTGGGATTTGAGTTGCAAAGTGGTAATGACAATGGAATTCCAGCTAATGGAAAAAATGAGGCCTTTAATCCGTTGTACGGAACCAATCACAAGTTTAATGGGTTAATGGATTATTTTTATGTAGGCAATCATATCGACAATATTGGTCTATTGGATATTCACGCAAAAGCAAGCTTCAAACTTAATGACACCTCCAGTTTAAACCTTGCTCTTCATAATTTCTCGGCAGCAGCAGATTTTAGCAATGATCAATTAGGTAACGAATTGGATATTGTTTATTCCCATGGCATTCAAAAATATGTTACCCTGAAGCTGGGCTATTCACATATGTTTGAATCTGAAGGTATGGAAATACTTAAAGGAAACTTTGACAATAATACAAACAATTGGGGTTGGGCCATGTTGGTTATAAAACCAACTCTTTTTCAAAACGACAACAAATAATTTCACTTCAATAAAGCATTTTTATGGAAACTAGCAGAGATAAAACTGTAGCAGATTTTGTTACCGAGAACATAAAGACCGCACATGTCTTTAAAAAACATGGAATAGATTTTTGCTGTGGAGGAGGCATTTCCATAGAAAATGCTTGTGCAAAAAACAATGTGGACCAAGCACTTTTGGAAAAAGAGCTTGTTGTGGTTGATACCATTTCAGAGCGTATCCTTGACTACGATAAATGGGCCATCAACTTTTTGATTGATCATATAATCAATGTTCATCATACCTATGTAAATGAGAGTTTGCCAATGTTATTGCAATACGCCAATAAAGTGGCAAGGGTTCATGGACAGCATTATAAGGAGGTTGTTGAAATAAATAAATTGATTCATGATGTGGCCAATGAGCTGCTCTTGCATCTTCAGAAAGAAGAAGAAGTTTTATTTCCATACATAAAACAGTTAGTTGCATCTCAAAAAGAGGAAGGCAAGAGTCAAGTTTCCTCTCCTTTTGGGTCTGTAAATAACCCCATAAGAATGATGGAACACGAACATGAAAATGCCGGTAACATTTTTAAGGAAATCGCCAGGTTGACCAATAAATATTCACCTCCGCCCGAAGCATGTAACACGTTTAGGGCCTTATATGCTAAATTAGAGGAATTTGAGCAAGACTTGCATCTTCATATTCATCTAGAGAATAACATTTTACATCCTAAGGCAATAGCATTGGAAGAAAAAATGAGCTAGAAAAACTTCCTTACTTTTAATGAAGGATAAATGGAGTGTTCCAAAATCTGGGGCACTCCATTTTCAATTCTTTGTTTACAACTAATTTAGCTGAAGCAAATATTTTAAATATGATAATTAGAGTTCAGTGTCCTTTTTAAATAAACACAGCTTTTTTGCTTTGATTTACTTCTTTTTGATTGCGTTCTTAGGAGTTTTCTTGCGGCTCTATCAAATAGTTGACCTCCCTGCGGATTACAAGTTTATAGTACACACTCACTCGCACGTGGCCTTACTGGGATGGGTTTATACTGCTTTGACAACCCTTATTTACAAATTGTACCTGGGTAATGCTTCAATAGAAAAAAAATACCGTATCCTATTTTGGTGCACCCAAATAACAATAGTTGGGATGCTCTTAACCTTTCCATTTACAGGCTACGCCCTGTTTTCAATAATTTTCTCTACTCTTTTTCTATTTGCTTCTTACTCATTTGTCTGGCTTTTTATTAGATACACAACTAAAGAACAGAAGAGAACAAACTCCTATAGATGCATACATGTTTCACTATGGTTTATGGCAATGTCCAGTATTGGTCCGTGGGCATTGGGTGCTATTATGGCTTCTGCAGGAAGTGGATCAGATCTTTACAGAAATGCAATCTATTTCTACTTACATTTTCAATATAATGGATGGTTTGTAATGGCGTTATTTGGAATATTAATTCACATTCTGGAGAAACAAGGGATTGTACTCGAAAAAAAGAGTTTTAATCATTTTTTTTGGACCATTAATGCTGGTGCAGTTTTGACTTTTGGTATTTCATTGTTATGGATGAAACCACCTATTTTAATCTATGTTATTTCAGGCATTGGAGCTTTATTACAGTTTCTTGCTATGGTGATTTTGGCAAAACAACTGTTTCTTGTTAAAAAGAGAATGAAAAAAATAGGACCAAAACTATTTTACCGGCTCTTGAAAACAATTGGTTTACTTTTTTTAGTTAAACTCTTCCTCCAATTATTGGGGGCATTCCCATATTTTGCTGCTGTTATTTCATATAACATGGATTTTGTAATTGGATATTTACATTGGATTTTTTTAGGTGTAGTTAGTTTAGCTCTCCTGGTGTTTTTAGATTACTTTAAATTAATCTTACTTACCAAAGAGTCTGTCCTGATTTACGTCATAGGATTTATATTGACCGAAGGGCTTATTTTTTACAAAGGCTTTGTAGTTTGGTTGAAGGTATCCTTGGCCGTTGATTATTTCTGGTATTTAGTATTGGCCAGTGTCGTCGTCTTGATCGCAATTGGCAATATTTTTAAAGACCAATTAAGAAAGACTACAGGTTAAACCACACCGAATCCTACTACTAAATAATTAGTTGTTATCATTTATTTGGAAAGTTCTAACATATGTTCAATAGGAACCAATGCTTTTTCTCGAATATCCATTGGCACATCAATTTGCGGACTTTCATTTAGCAAACAGTCATGTAGTTTTTGCATAGTATTTACTTTCATATATGCACATTCACTACAGGCACAGGTGTTATCCTCTTTAGCAGGAGCAGGAATCAATTCTGCCGTAGGTACTTCTTTCCACATTTTGTGTAAGATGCCTGCTTCGGTTGCAACTATAAACTTATCATTGGGGTGTGCTTTCACATAATTGATCATGCCCGATGTTGAACCAATATAGACAGCCGTTTTAAGAATATGTTCCTCAGATTCTGGATGTGCTATAATCTTATAATCCGGATACTTTTTATGGAGTGTAATCAATTTGTCGATGGAAAATGCTTCATGAACCAAGCAGCTTCCGTCCCAGAGCAACATGTTCCTGCCAGTTTTCTTAATTATATATTGACCCAAATTTCTATCTGGAGCAAAAATGATAGGTTGGTTTTCTGGAATGGATTCAATAACCTTTAATGCATTGGATGATGTGCATACAACATCAGTTAAAGCCTTGACTTTGGCACTACAATTTATATAGGTAACCACAATATGGTCAGGATGTGCATTCACAAACTTTTCAAAAGTATCTGCCGAACAAGATTCTGCCAAAGAACAACCAGCACTTAAATCAGGCAGAAGAACCTTTTTTGATGGATTGATGATTTTTGCCGTTTCGGCCATAAAATGAACTCCAGCGAAGACAATAATATCAGCTTTTGTTGCTGCTGCCAATTGAGATAACCGCAAACTATCACCCACGTAATCAGCAATTTCCTGTATTTCTGGAATTTGGTAATAATGTGAAAGGATGATAGCGTTTTTATCTTTTTTAAGTTGTAATATTTTTTCTTTAAGATTCACCTTGGTCACAATTAAGTATCGTGTTAAAATACTATAGGGCATGACCATAAAGCATGATATAAATCATATGGTGTTTTAAATGCGACCATATAATTAAGATTAAAATATCTTTTTATATACTTTTGAAAAAAAATGAACCTATGCTGTCCAATGCCTGTAAATATGGTATACGCTCAATTCTTTATTTAGCTATGCATGCTGAAAAGGAAGAAAAAATAGGAGTAAAAAACATTGCCGAAGCACTAGAAGCTCCTCAACCCTTTTTAGCTAAATTATTGGTACAGCTGGCCAAAAACAAATTGGTTTCATCCTTTAAAGGTCCCACAGGAGGTTTTTTTCTTGACAAAGAGAATCTTGAAAACTCGGTCTGGGATGTTATAAAGTGTATTGATGGTACTGATAAGTTTGAACAATGTTTTATGGGATTGTCTACATGTGGAGATGAGAACCCATGTCCTGTTCATTTTACAGTAGTTCCGTTTAAGAAAAAAATTCTCAATGATTTTAAGGATAAAACATTAAAAGAGTTTGTCGATGAAATCAAACTTAAGGGAAGATACATCTCGTTGAAGGATTTGGAAGTCTAGCCAATTACGTTGCGCTACACCAAACCCTCTATCACTAAATTCAAACTTTTTCTTTGACAAAGTATCTATCAAGTTCAGGTAAGATGTTGTTCTTTTTGTCCTAAGATTTTACTTTTTTTCAGCAATCTCATCTTTTTCAACAAGATATCATCGACCAATAATGTTACCCGGTCAATTCAAATCTTTAAACCTAATAGGAAGAGTTTATTGTAAATCCTATTTACGTAACTGGGATATGGAAAGAATGTGTTTTCGCCATAACTGTGTAAAATCAGTATTTGTTTTATGGCTTAGAATTTTAGAAAATGATTATAATTAGTGCTATGAACAATAGTAAATAGCTTAAAATCAAAATTTTCCAAAATAAATGTGCTTTCTTTAGTTCCATGAACTGAAACGAAACAGCTGTAAATTTCAATGCCGCGAGGATTAATATTAAAACTGAAATATAAGTATCCTTTATCTCTGAAATTAATGCGGTAGTAATGGTCAAAACCAATAAAAATACCCAAGTGATTGTTATGGTCTTTCCCATTTTAAAAGAGTAAATAAAGCATTGGGAACAACAACAGCCAAATCAAGTCGCACATATGCCAAAAAGCTGCACTTGCCTCTATATCTTCAATTGTGGTGGATTCTTTTTTTATCCCAACATAAACCGAAATTAAAATGATCAGGCCTACTATAACATGGATTACATGAAACAAGGTAAGCATCCAATAATAGTTGAAAAATGTACTGTGCCCCATTCCCAATCCAGCTTCAATTTTTTCGTAGTATTCCACACTCTTCAGCAACAGAAAGAGGCTTCCAAAAAGTATGGTTGCCGGCAGATATTTTTTCAACCTCTGCTTTCCATAAAAATTCATTTCTTTAACGGAAAGAGCCATAAAAAAGCCACTTGTCAGCAAGAAGATGGTATTGATCATACCATATGTTACGTTTAACAACAATCTTGAATCATGAAACTGAACGGGTTCGGCTTTGCTTTCATATACCATAATTACCAAGGCGACACCAAAGGTCATCAGCTCTAAAAAAATGATGATCCAGAGTAAGATTCCCCCAGGTGGAAAAAAGATGTTCTTATGATCGACAGCCTCTTGGTTCATAACTATTCAGGTATGGTTTCTATGACTGGTGCTTAATTTTTTCATAGAGCTTTACAAGCGATTGCAACAATTCTACCGGTGTGGTCAAAATCTGATAATGATTTTGCCCAAACATTTGTGGGAGGTAATACTTTGCCTGAGCTTCTATAGCTAATGCATATGAGTTTATTTGGCGTTCATTGAGTTCTCGCAAAGCCTGTTTTACATCGTTTATTCCATACTTTCCTTCGTACCGATCATAATCGTTGGGCTTTCCATCAGAAATTAGAATTACCCATTTATTTTTGGTGTTCCTTTTATCCAATAAAGCTCCCGAATGTCTTAATGCGGGGCCAATACGTGTGTACCCCTGGGGTTCTATGGCACCTATTTTAAATTTTGCCTTGTTCCAATCTTCATCAAAGCCTTTCATGGTGATATAAGTGGAGTGATTTCTTGTTTTAGAATAAAAGCAATTGATTGAAAAATCGATGTCAAACTCATCCATTATTTCACCGAACAGGATGGATACTTGCTTTTCTACATCGATAACCCGATTTCCCGCAGCATATCCATCACTGGATAAACTACTATCCAATAGTAATAAAATGGAAAGATCTTTTTCTTTTTTACGTTTGGACAGGTATATTTTTTCTGAAGGGGTATGTCCTGAATTCACATCTACAAATAGGTCGGTAATAGCATCCAAATCAAATTCTTCCCCTTGCGTCTGTCTACGTTGTTGTTGGTATCTGTTATTGACGTTTGTCAGCATTTTTCGCAAGCCCAAGAGGGTAGAACGGTTTTCCGAAAGTGCTTTTTTATAATAGGGAATATCTGTTTTTATGATGGCTTTAGGGTAGACTTTGCAAAAATTTTCCTTGTAGCTCCGTTTTGCATGGTCCCATTCATCATAATCGATAAAATACCCATGGTCACCACTATCAGCACTCTCAGCAATAGTAGTATTCTCTACAAAATCGGCTTGGTATACGGAATGTGCTGTATCATCTACCCGCACTGTAAATTTCATGTTCAGGTCTTCTAGGGCATTGGCATGATCGTCCAACTCGTCCTCACCATCCATATTTCTAAAATTCCCGCCAAATTCATCCGCGGTTTCCACCTTTTCAAACTGATGTTGCAAAACCGCATCTTCTACTTGTTTTTCATCTATTTGAACCGATATTATTTCTTCTACCGCATTGGCTTTTAACGTAGTTTTAGGTTGCTCTTGGTTTACTGTTTTAACTTTTTCCGAAAAATTTTCCAGCTTTTCTTGTGATTGTTCTTCAGAGGTGTTGCGCATCCATTTTCCGTAAATGAAAGAAAAATCAGGTGTTGAAGTTGGTTTTGTTTTTTCGAAATAATGTGAAGTGAATTTTCGATAAAACCTCTTGGTTATTGGAAAATCATTGAACAAATGGTTCAATACCACAAGTGAAGTTTCCTTTGCTTTGTTCTGTGACTCTTGCTGTGAATATTCCCCAACATCTTTCCAGTTGAGGCCTAAGTTCTTTTGGGTTGCCAGATACAGAATTCTAAATAGATAAAAGGATACATTTTCTTCTACCATTGAAAATTCGGCATACTTTGATGGTAAAAAGAAATTATTGTTTTTATAGCCTCCCTCTCTTTCCGCTTCATAAAGTTCTATGGGTTTTCCTGTAATGGCGCGTGCAAAAATGGTCAAGCGGGGCTTTACTTCACTCAGGGTAACTGCATGTGCCAAACTTGCTTCTTTTTTCTTTCTTCGCCGTTTAAAATAGTGGGCAAATTTGGTGAAAATGTATTCATCGGGTTCAAACTCGAACATAGTGTTACTTTAAATCATTAAGTCGCACAAATCGTTCAATGCACTAACTATTTCAATGTCATCGGTGAGTGGTTCCACCACGGCTACATGCACGGCCAATCGTTTTGGCAAGCCTGAACGTATCAATTTAGCGGCATCCACCAACAATCGCGTTGAAACGGTTTCGGTAAGGCCCAACTCCGTTAAGTTCCTGATCTTATTGGCAATGTTTACCAGTTTTTTTGCATCGGGTTCCAATATATTGGTTTCATTCACCAAAATATCAGCTTCTATTTTAGCCTGTGGATAGCTGAAAGAAACAGCTACAAAACGTTGCCTGGTAGAAGGTTTTAATTCTTTAAATCCACGTTGATACCCTGGATTAAAGGAAGCTACCAACATAAAATCTTGATGTGCTTTTATGGTTTCTCCCAGTTTATCAATAAACAGTTCACGTCTGTGATCGGTAAGGGAATGGATGGCTACAATAACATCTGGCCTTGCTTCTGCTATTTCATCTAAATATAAAAAAGCACCTGTTTTAACCGCAGTGGTTAAAGGGCCATCTAACCAAATGGTCTCAGCTCCTTTAATAATGTAACGCCCAATTAAATCGGTTGATGAAGTTTCTTCATGACAACTTACTGTAATTAGTTTTTTACCCAATCGGTGCGCCATAAATTCTATAAAACGAGATTTACCTGTACCTGTTGGCCCTTTCAAAAGAAACGACAGCTTTTGCGCATACGAATGCTCAAACACCTCTATCTCTTTGGCAATAGGCTTATAGTAAGGCACATCCATATGATTGTCCAAAGTTTTTATGGTATTGTTCTTCAAATCATGTAGCATCATTGTTAAGTTTGTTTTAAGGTCTAAAGAGCAATCGCATAAAGTAATCTTAAATGGGTCAGGTATGAGCAGCAGATAGAATACTTTATGAACTAGCTTAGACTAGATTGTGATTGCTTATTAGACCTGTTGTTTTTTAACTGTTTCAATAATTTTTTTTATGGTTTCCCTATTATCAACACCTAGCCCTTGTTGCTGGTGAACCAGTTCTCCTTGTGGATTAAACACACTGATTATATTGGAATGGGAAAAATCCATAGGTGAAATTTGTTTGTATTTTACCGCCAATACGTTAGCAAATTCCCTTACACCTGTTTCAGTACCTTGAAGGAATGTCCAATGGGTAGCATCCATGAGATTCTCTTTTGCAAAGGCTTTTAAGTGTGTTGGTGTGTCAGTTTTGGGGTCAATGCTGATCAATACGTATTGCAAGTTTTTATTAAAGGTTTCCGGAATTTGTTTTTCTATGTTTCGCATATCGGCAACCAACCGAGGGCAAGCAGCTTTGCAGGTAGTGTAAATCATGACCATGACAAGCGTTTTTCCTTTTAAATCTTCTAACTCAATGGAATCACCTTCTTCAGTATTCCATTTAGAGGTTAAATTAAAAATAGATTCGTCGGAAATCCCGTCAACCGCTATACTTTCGGATACAGAGATTTCTACGGGTTTCAAATCCATTTTACAAACTGTACAACTGCCAGCAGTTCCATGTGTCTTTTCTCCTTCACATTTCATGGGGCATTGATACACTATGCCTTGATTATTGGAGTCAGTAGAGGTTTTGTCCTTGCAGGCAATACATGAAATTAACAATACTAAGAGTGTGAGTAGTAGTCTAAAATGCTTCATTATTCTTGTCTTTAACACATCTAAATCCTAAATTTTTCATGGTGTATTTCGCTTTTAAACTTCCGCGGGTAGCGTAACGCATAAAGGCGGCATAATTCATCAAATCTGTGGCGCCAATAGCAGCACTTCCGCAAAATAAATTACTATCGTTATCCACATCTTTTCTAGATTCACCAGATACCATCACAGAATTAAAATCGGAAGTCCATTCCCAAACTAGACCGTGTAAATCGTAAACTCCCCAATAATTTTTAAAGGTAGAACCAACTATATTATTGAATGTTTTTGGCCTTTCGTACCAACCCAATATATATTCGTTGTAAGTTTTTAACTTTCTGGCATCAGGCATCTCTTCATTGGCCATGGCAGCATATTCCCATTCATCAATTGTTGGCAAACGTTTTCCTTGACATTCGCAATATGCATTGGCAGCAAACCAACTGATATTAATAACTGGAGCATTCAATGCTTGATTGTCCCCTAAAGTAGTGTTGGATTTCCAATTCATAAGATATCCTGCATCTGCAAATAGCTTTTTTACTTCTGATTTTTGCCATTTTGGAAACTTTTTTACAAACCCCATAAATTCATTATTGGTAACGGGATATACATCCATATAAAAATCTGAAATCGTAACTTTTAGTGAGTCTCTTCCGTAAAGTGGAATATAAGTTCCGCCTTTAATTGAGACCATTTTAGATTGACAATTTGCATTGCTCATCCAAAGAAAAAGTATACAAAATGTCAATCTTAAAATTATCATTGTTAATATTAATTAATGCCCGCTTTTGACTTGTTCAACTTGGGCTTCTGATACATTGGTTTTATTGTTTCCCCAGGAATTATAGACATAGGTAAGCACATCGGCAACCTCTTCATTACTAATAGCCTGCTTTGTCATTACACTATTATATTTTTGGCCGTTAACAGTAATTTCTCCTGTTTTACCATTAAGTACAATATCTATTGTCCGATTGACATCTGCGTTTAAGTAGTCTGATTCTGCCAAAGGAGGAAACGCATTAGGGATTCCCTCTCCATTAGCCTGGTGACATGCAAAACAGGTCTTAGCATAGATTTGCTTGCCAGATTCCATTTTTTCGGCCAAGGATTTGTTTGCGGATGTTTTTTTAGCAACAGCCTTCCCATCGTCTGGCATTTCCTGAATTCCACCCCCTTCAGGATGGTAAATACCTTCTTGTACCACGCCGGAATAAATGGTTTTGTTTTCTTCTCCCTTGACTTTCAACATTCCCAAGGCCCCTTTATTGAAAGCTCTAAAAATGGAATGATCTACTAAGATAAAAGTCCCGGGAACGTCAACTCTAAACTCAACAATAGCAGCTCCACCAGCAGGAATCAATGTGGTTTGTACATTTTCATTAATACTATTGCCTCCTTCAACCATTACTTTGTCGAAAATTTCGCCAATAACATGAAAAGAGGATACTAAATTGGGGCCTCCATTACCTACATATAAACGAACTGTTTCTCCAACATCAGCTGTTATGGCATTATCTCCTGTTAAAGCACCAACGCTACCATTAAATACTACATAATCGGCATCTTCATCCACTGCTTTTTGCATATCGAAGGGTTGTAGACCTGGATCACCATTTTCACCTTTGGTATAAAAGTCACCTTGCATTATATAATATTCCTTGTCTACTCTGGGAAGTCCACCTTTGGGTTCAACCAAAATCAGACCGTACATCCCATTGGCAATATGCATACCTACTGGGGCAGTAGCGCAGTGATACACATACAGCCCTTCGTTCAATGTCTTAAAATTGAATTTTTTCTCATGCCCTGGAGCAACAAAAGAGGATGTTGCGCCACCGCCAGGACCAGTAACCGCATGTAAATCAATGTTATGAGGTAATTTGTTATCCGGATGGTTAGACAACGTAAATTCTACTTCATCACCTACCCTGGTTCGAATAAAACTGCCTGGAACTGAACCTCCAAATGTCCAATAGTTATATGTGGTCCCATCTGTCATGGTTCCTTCTTTTTCAATAATTTCCATATTAACAATAAGCTTTTTCGCTTTACGATCACCTACTCCTCTAGGAACATTGGGCGGTGCTGTAAGTTCTGCTTTCATTTCCCTGCTTACGGGAATATCTGCGGCAGAAGCGTATTCTTTTTTGGTAGTGTTGTCTATACAACTTTGTAAGCTGATTGAACAAATTGCCAAAATACCAAGGAAAATCAGACTATTTTTTTGTGCTTTCATATATCGCTTTAATTTCAGTTTGTTTATGTTTTTAGTTCCAATGCTTCATCTGTGGGACGACCGTGTTTTATAAAATCGACGATGTATAAAGCAATGCCAAATGTTAATACCGAAGCACATATTAAAAGCACCACAAAGTGGATGCTAATTTCGTTTTGTACTTCCATAAATTCCATTTTGAATTTACGTTCCAGATATACCTGAACTACTCCGGCAACCCCAAAGGCAACCGTCATCCCGATCATACCAATATTTGAAAGCCAAAAGGCGGCTCTTCCCCTGGCGCTTAAATACAGTTTTCGTCCGGTCATATTTGGTAAACTATAACTTATGATCGCAAGAACAATCATGGCATATGCTCCCCAAAAAGCCAAATGACCATGCATTGCGGTCACCAAAGTACCGTGTGTGTATAAATTTGTTTGAGGCAGTGTATGTGCAAAACCTAATAAACCAGCTCCTACAAAGGATACGATAGCAGCGCCCAAAGTCCAGAACAAAGCCAACTTGTTAGGGTGTTTTTTCTCGCCCTTGCGATACATATTTACCGCAAACAATGCCATAGCCAGGAATGCCAATGGTTCTAGTGCAGAGAATATGCCTCCTACGATCAGCCAAATTTTGTTTACACCTATATAGTAGTAGTGATGCCCAGTTCCTAAAACTCCTGATAAGAATGTCAACCCTACAATAACATAGAGCCATTTTTCAATTACTTCTCTATCTACTCCGGTAAGTTTGATTAATAAGAAAGAAAGAATCCCTCCCATGATCAACTCCCAAACACCTTCAACCCATAAGTGGACAACCCACCACCGGAAAAAAGAATCTGTTACTTGACTATCAAATGGTAACATTCCAGGTATGTACAGTAAGGCTGCAAAGAAAAGCCCCATGGATAATACCAAAGCCGTTGTGGTTCTACGTTTTCCCTTAAACAAGGTTGCCAATATCAACCCCAAGAACAACAAAACATTAGCTACGACCAGGAAATCCAGTTGTCTTGGTATTTCAAGAAATTTACGTCCTTCCCACCAGTTAAAATGATAACCTACTATGGCTGCAACCCCAACTAGAGCTAAAGAGATTAGCTGTACGTAAGCTAATTTAACATTGACCAATTCACGTTGTGCTTCTTCTGGTATTATATAGTAGGCTGCGCCCATAAAACCAGAAAGCAACCAAACAACGAGTAGGTTGGTATGTACAGCTCTTGCAGTATTGAACGGTATAAAATCATGCAACCCATCCATACCTATACGGGCAAAACCCATAATAAACCCATAGACCAATTGTAAAACTAGCAGTAGCATGGATAGTGCAAAAAACCAGTAGGCCACTTTTTGTGATTTGTATTTCATAATTTCTGTGTTAGTCGTTCATTTTTTCTTTTGCAATAGGAGATACTACGGTATCAAAACCATTTAGATCTATATCATCGATCCAATCGAAAAAGGCAATAAGATCTTCTGCCTCTTCATCCGAAAAACCATAAGCAACCATTTTTCTACCGTTCGGTGCCCAAGGAACCGGTGTGGTCAACACCGCTTTTATATATCCTTTGCCCCTTCGGTCAATAACTTTTGTAAGTTCTGGTGCGTAATAAGCGCCTTCTCCCAATATGGTATGGCAACCCATACAATTGTTGGCCTCCCATATTTTTTTCCCTCTAACTACTTCTTCGGTAATGTTCTCGTAATTAGATTGATCTTGTTCCTTGCTGAAGGAAAAAATAGTGAGTCCGATGAAAATCAGAAATGTCACTACAGTTCCGCCAAGAAAAAAAGTACGTGCTTGCTTTTTGGATAACATAGTTTTATTGATTAGTATTTAACATTTAAAGACCTTTTTATCTTTTATTCAAAAATATCATAACCTACCGCCAAAGAACATGATAAAAATCATATTTTTTTATCTGGTTTTCAGTTAGTTACATTTAATCTTTTTTAAATGCTGAACTTGCCCTTGCTGTTGGAGGAAGTGCCTACTTTGGATTTTAGAAAGTAAATGATTACATATGGTATTTCTGCCTTTGTCTAGAAATCTTTTATTATTCCTTCAATAGTGGATTATTCTCAACTAATTGGCTTATAGTACTATTACAGAGTCGATAATAAGGATAAGTGAAGAAAAACTCGTTTTTGATTCATGATACTTTTTTACCCGTTAAAATATAAGCACTCAATGGGATTGATCATATACTAGATGGCAACTGAATTTAATGATCTACTCTGAGACACTGATATAAGTTCTTGTTCAATTAAATCTGGGATTAATGACTCATAACAATAAGCCCGTTGTCCTGAAAAATGTTCCTTTTAAAGGACTTTATTTTCTTTTGTAAATACGGCATTAAATGTAAAATGCTTATTTAGTTTTAAATAATGTAGGTTTTACTACTAACATTAACCATGCCCAATTCTTGAGTTTCCGTTTTGACTACATACCTATCTTTATGTTCTAAAATAATACGGCCTACATCGAACGAATCGATATTTTGTTCATTTCGATATCCCTCTAATTTTTTATTAAAACCTAGATCTTGCTGTGTCATTTTAAAGTCCTTTTTTCAAAGCGATAGCAAATATTCCTTAGGGCTATGGCCCATCCATCTTTTAAAAGATCGGCTGAATACACTTGGTTCGGAAAAGCCAAGTAAGTAGCCCACTTCTGAAATGCTTAATTCTTTATTTTTTAGATACTGCACGGCAAACTCCTGTCGAATTGCATCCAAAATATTTTGAAAAGTCTCGCCTTCCAAGGTTAATTTTCGTTGTAAGGAGCGAATGCTCAAGTTCAATTCGTCTGCCACCAAATCAATCGTGGGAAACTGATGATTGAACTTTTTTACAATAACTCTTCTCACCTTTTTTGCAAATGATTCTCCCTTTGATAGCCCATCAAGAATTTCCTGTGCCTGTGTATTCAGCAATTCGAATAAATCTCGATTATACCCGACAACTGGTGTTTCCAAATCTTTGAGCTTATAGATCAAGTCGTTTTCAGCTTGATTGAAACGAAGTCCTTTTGTGAAAATTCGTCGGTATTCTTCAAGATTTTCGCGTTGTGTTGGAAAAGTAAAGTCTGTAGATCTCGGGAGAATTTTTTTGCCCGACAGTTTTTGAATTGCCCTCAATATAAAACTAATGGCATGCTCCGCACCATTTTTTGCGGTTATGGGATGGTTTTTACTTACCAAAGGCAAGGGAGTGGTCCTGAAAATTCCTTCATCTTCATTTTTGGTAAAACTTACCTTAATGAGGCCACTGGCTAAATTGTTATAGTGGCAGGCTCTTTCTAGAGCAGTGATCACATCGGGGCTGGTCTTCATAACGAAACCCACAATTCCGAAGGCTGAAAAATCAGCTTGCTCTCCTATGTGCAGTCCAAATAAAGAATCATTGGTCAAGTGAATACTATGCTTAAACAAGGCATCAACAGCGGACAGGCTAAAACGCTTTTCAGAGTTATCAAGCTCAGAAGGTTCAATACCGACTTTTTTGCACAAACCGGCCACATCGGCACCTTTACTGCGCGCCGCATAAAGAATAGTCCGAAATACCGATGCGGAAACCTCCATATCTAAATATACCAAATAATTGGCATGAAAAGTACAAGCCTTGTCGTGAAAGGTCAAGCCAAAAGGCGGTATGCGGAAATACATTTGTACCAACAAAAACAAGTAGTAATCTAAAAACTTAGAAATCATGAAAGCAGCAAGTACAAAAACAACGACCGAGTCTCAAAGATTCTCTTTCTTTTCTCCTTTTAAGAACAGTAAAAGAGTTCGCTGGGCACAGCATCGAAACTTTATTCGCTAAAACTTATTAGGGCGTGTTTACACGCCTTAACAAACTTAAAAAATATAGATATGACAACTTTGAAAACCATTTTCGCGATTATAGGAATCGCTTATTCACTTTACGTACTAATCGGATTCACATTAGACGTTACCTCATTTGACGAAACTAAAGGAGGGTATCATGCTCCGTATACGGGTTGGACAGGTATTCCCGTAGATTGGGACGGAATGGATAAGACATCCATCGGTTTAGTAAAAAGAGGGCACATTATCGATGTGCATATTCACGGCACCACAGGTATGATGACCTTTGAAGTGCTTGGTCTAAGATATGATTGGCAGACACCATCCGATAGGGCACTTATAGTCCATCAGCCAAAAGAGGCACTAATTAGAAGAGGGTTTAAGCCGGAATTCTGATAAAAAATCACTTTAAATTTTAATACTTAAAATCATGAGTCATCTACAATTAATTTTACTGATAAATGCCCTTTTTTCTTTGTCAACGGGTCTGTCTCTAATCCTATTTCGCAAAGTTATTGCCAAATGGTTCGGACAACGAAAATCGACCGTTTTTTGGATAGTGGGCTTAGGCCTATTGTTCTTTTCCTCCTTTGTATTCGTACAAAGTGTAAAGCCCGAATCTGAAGTCATACTTTTTATTATTATACTCGACCTAATTTGGGTCTTGGTAAGTGCAGCAATACTTCTCCTAAGGCCATTCTCTATTACGCGATTAGGCAATAAAATTATCTCGTGTATCGCGCTGGTCGTTTTACTCCTAGCCATTGGCCAGGCTTTCGAGCTATCAAAAATTGATACTATTTCAGGAAAGACTTTGAACGGGTTAGGTATTTCTTTGCCTATACCTCAAATGGAATTCAAAAAGGAGGGAACATTCACGGGTGTTTTTTCCTATGGAAATTTCAAGGATAAGATAACCCTTGAAATAAGAAAGGATGCGGCCAAATGGCAAGTACGTTTTACAAGTCTAGAACAGAATGCATTTCAGATTTCTGCAAGAGAAGTTATAGTCCGGCTTGATTCTATAAACTTCAAGTTACAGAGTGATACGCACACCTATGATTTTAGAAATAAGTGGAATGAGAAAAAAAATCGATTAACAGGAACCTTAAGGGCTGATACGGTCTCAGTTAGATATTCCCTCAAACGAGAAAAATCGACTAATGAAAATAGTGTTGAATCGAAAGAAGTACATTTCATGTCAGAAGGACTAAAACGTGGCGGAACGGTTTGGAAGGGCAAAAAATCTAACAAGAAAGGCATTGTCTTTATTTCATCTTCTGGCAATGGGGGTAGAAGTGGGTCAAGGGCAGAGGCCATTTATTTTGCAAATAAAGGCTTTACCACTTTTCACTATGACAAAAGAGGCACTGGAGTCTCAGAGGGCAATTGGCAATCTGCGACCATGAACGAATTACTTTCTGACGATCTAAATGCCATTAGGTATTTTTCGGAACAAACTGGTATTCCATTATCGCAAATAGGAATAAAAGGAAGCAGTCAAGGGGCAACTAAGATTCCCTTTATCTTAAATAAGTTAGATGATTTAAATTTCGGTATTGTCGTAAGCTGTCCCGGAAGTACCTTATTGGAAAGTGATTTGAACCATTGGAAAAATAGCAATTCGGAGACGCTAGGCAATGATTTAGAAATTGCTGCCGAATTTCAGAGAAAAGTCTTTGAACATATCGCCGGAAAACTTTCTAGAGGTAAATTGGAAAGTATTTTGGAGGATGGAAAAACAAAGTCTTGGTTTTCTTCAGTTTGGATTCCAAATCTCGATGAGGTACAAATCGATGAAAAATTGTCCTTCAGCCCCATCCCTTATTTTGAGCAAACAAAACAACCTCTTTTGGTAATTCAGGGTATAGCCGATAAAATCATTCCTATAGCCAGTCATCAAACAATTTCGACCGCTTTGAAAAATGCAAGAAATAAAAAGCATAAAATCGTACTGCTCGAAAATGCTAATCATTCCATGTATTTCGTTGGGGAAAGCGATTTTCCGTATTGGGCCAAATTGCATGACGATTATTTGAAGACTATTGATAAATGGATAAATTCCAACATCCCATAGTTTTCCTTTAAAGTTGACCAATTATTGATTCCCAGAAAACGGCCGTGGCTGTTGCACAACTAACAATATTCATTAAAAACTAAGTTTCTTACTTTCTTGGTATTTACAACAACTTGATTATCAACGGCTATTGATTTATAATTTGGTCGATTTTTATGATTTATCAGCAAAAACATGGTTCTGCAACAGCCACGGCCGTTTTAAGGGGCTGGAATACTGAAAGAGTTGTTTCTGAGATTAGCAGTCCAGTTCTTGGTCTTTTTTAGTAGTTATGTTAATTGACCTTTTATGGGACTTAAAACTCTTTACATTCTGCCCCAAATAAATATTTTTAAATCCTGAAAGGACAGGGGAAATGGGTGTGCGGAACCAGCAACTCTCTATTAAAAAAAGGTTTTTGTGGGGAGTAAATAGACTTATAGTAGGACTGAAACCTTTTTGAAGAAATTAGTGTAAATGCCTTGAAACTATCCGTTCTTGTTCTTCGATTGCCAATATTCCCTTAGTTTATAACAAAGGTTATGGTAAAGAAGATCATATGTACCCTCATCGATCTTTAGGGCATCCCCTTTGTTCCAATCCTCGGGACTTTCCTTTGAGTGGTGGTCAAGTTCCTTGACATCGGAATATCGTATCGGTAAAAAATCGAAAGTATCCGAAGCCATAAGTGCACCGGTCGATTTTTCGTAAAGGACCAATGCGGCCTCACCACCATAGAGCACGTACTTAAATTCCTTTTTTCTCAACCCGATAAAAGTTTAAATCCCTTTATAAAGATAGGGTCATGCCGTAAATCACCTTCAACAAATGTAGGTAAAAATATTAAAGTGTGCGCCCTTAAGGGCGTAATCTATTCGATTGGTTTTTGTGATATTCATCTTTGATGAGCAAGGATTACAAAGACCAACATACCGAAGTAGGGAGAAGGATCAAGGAATTGCGAATAGAGGCGGGCTATACGAGCCATGAAACCTTCGCGAACGACCACAGCTTTTCCCGAAGGAACTATTGGAGAATAGAGAACGGAGGTGATTTTAAGTTCAATACGTTGTTACGGATCCTGGAGATCCACAATGTATCCCTCGAAAAATTTTTCAGCGAAATGGAATGAAGTGTCCAAAGGGTTTTCCCTACCCCCTTTTCGTAGCCCTTCCCTAATTTCAAGTGCACTATCAGGTATTGTCACAGGAAAATCCATTGTTCGATACCCCTACCTGACAATATAGGTCAGACCCCAATGGAATTTACCCTGCCCGATTCGAGGTTCACGAATGCCCCGTGTTTCTGTATCTGCTTATGGTAGAGCAAGCGAAACAGGCAATCGGAAGCATGGGCGACAAGCACATCGTTGATGAAAAGCGATTGCTCGTTCAACTTATCGGAATAGGCGCAACCCGCTCCCTGCAAGGTGGGGGTATCATGGGCGTCCAAATCGGGAAAAAAATCAACGATGTTCTTCAATGTATCCACCATTTCAAAATCCTCCCTTTCCATTTTCCTTTCCCCATCGAACAAGGTTCCCAATACGAACTGACCCGTATCCCTGCTGTTGCCAATGTCCATCCAATAGAACATGGTACGGTACTCCGAACCCCGATGCGGAAATTCCAAGGAGCGTGACAACAACATCCGAAACCGAGCATTGTCCACACAACTGATGATGATGTTCGCCCGAATATCCTCGCCATCGGGGATAGCGTCCATCGGTATACCCTCCCATTGCAATCCAAAGGCCATATTAACCTTACCCACCGCATTGACCACCTTGTACTCCCCGATATCGGAACGGGTATAGAGTTGTCGTCCCACGTTGTTGGCCTCTACCCTATCCGAATCATATGCGGTAACGTGCAGTCCGGGATGTCCCGTTTGACGCAGGGCATGGTCGATGCGTGCCAACCGTGCGAGCATCAAAGAGCCTGTACCGCCCACCCCGATAAGGGCAATGGTCAAGGGATGGGTGGGGTTGTAGAAATAGTTCGGTGCAAAGTGTATCCTAGTTTTCATACAGTCGGTTTAGGGTCATGTTGTTCTTTATCAATATCCCATCCTCAAATGATGGTCTGTCCAAATTGCTTTCCATGATCTGTACAATATTGCCCTGAGCAATATTATTGTGGTGGGTCTCGGTAAACACGGAGCGGAAAAACTGCTGTTCCACGAAGCCCATGATGTCCTCATAGTGTTCAAATCCGTCATAATCGACCGTAGCCGTACCCATACACACCTTTCCACGGGCGTTGATGTTCAATAAGGGTGCATGATATAAGGGTGTGGAATCGCCCAAGGTATCGGAACGGTTCAGGGCGAAAACGCTCAGGGTCTTGGCGACAAGGGAAAAGACCAATTTGGGCAATGGGTATTTTCCCGTTCGGATGCCCGTTTTCGCATCAAAGTACAAGGTGTACTGTTTGGGGTGTACGTACCATACCAATTGAAGGTTTCCCTTAAAACCAAAATGGATAAGGGTCTTTGGCAGCATCCCCTTAAAACTGAACTTGAACAAGTCCCCTTCCAAACAGGAAAAAATGTTTCGGGCGGTATCCTTGGTCAAAGGCATTCCCGCTGTCAATTTTTCGCCCACGATGTTGTGGTACGAAAAGTAATATCCCCTGTTGTAGTAGTCCTTCTCTTGGGAATGGCCGATAATGGCAAACTTGGGAAGGAAGTGCTGATCGGGCTGTAATATAGCTATGTGTTCCATTTCTTATAGTTGTCTTAATAGTTCGTTCAGTTCGGAAAGAAATTCCTCCAATCGGTTCAATTGATAGGATACACCTTCCCTAAAGGGCTGTATGTTACCCTGTTCGACCACAGTATGCTGAAAAGCCGAGGTAATATCGTATTCGTTGGAGCATTCGTTGAGCATTTCGATATAGGCACGGGTAAATTCGCTATCGGGGTCGTCCACGATAAGGAAGGATTCCCAATGCTCGAACATGCTCTGATGGGCATCCCTTACACTAAGGCAAAAGGGTTTTTGAAAGTCAATGGTATTGGCTTTGAGCAACAATCGCTTGATTTTCCTGTGCAAGGGCTTTCTAGGGCTGTACCTTTCCAACAAGGTTTTCCAATCCCGTATTGCGTAACCGTCAAAAAGGCTTTCATAACGGCTGAAAAACTTGACGGAATGGTCTTTTGAAAATGCCTTACCCTGCTTCTTATGGTATGTTTCCTCTTCAAAAAGGAACTCCCATATCCAGTCTATCCTTGATTCGGTGGTCTGGAACATACCGATATACGGCAGTTCCTTTACAAAGGAGAACAGGATATGGAAAAGTGCGGGGTTCTTCCATCGCAACGGGAGTATGGGTCGCAAGGGGATACAATGCACCGTACCCCTGTTCCCAATATAGCGTTTGGCCACCAATCGCAGATACCCATCTGCCTGTAAAATGTCCATATGGTCAATGCCTCCCCTATCCCTTAACCGATTGGCACAGCGTAAGATCAAATCATCATAGCTGTCCGATGGCAAAAATCGCCAATGGTCGATGTTCCCCGAAAAATAACGGGTCGCCTCCACCATAAGTTGGGCAAGCTCCCGAAGGTCGAGCTTCTTTTCCCCCAATACGGGATGGGCAAGCATCGGTGCTATCGTTACGTCAGAAAGGGAAAGGCCTTTGGACGGAGCAGTTTGGGTCTTTGCGTCCCGTTTTTGTATTGGGACTGTTGTACGGCCTTGAAAAGTCGGTCGTGGAACCCCTTTAGTTCTTTTGATGGTATTGGTTTTGCCTTGGGTGTGCATGGTCTTTGTTTTAAAAATTCGTCTACGTTCATCGGGCTATCCTTTTGTCCCTGCCAAAGTCTTGAAATGGATTTCATGGAAGCCGTTCACGATACCCTTGTCCATAATCTTGGCATTGGTCAGTTCGGCATATATCTGTGCGTAGTGTTCCATGACCTGTACATGGGAGAAGCTGAAATCAATATCATCCAGTTCAATAGTGTCGTTGTTCCCGTTTTCGTAGACGTATTTGCGTTCTATTGTCGTGACTTCCATTATTCGAACAGTTTAGGGGATTCATATGCCTTCATATCCTTGACGGTCTTTTGTGCCTCGGAATGGTTCGGGTCGATTTTCAGGATTTCGTTGGCGAGGTCGGTCGCCTTCTTGTGGTCGGTCATGGGGTTGAAACCCTTTTCCTTGAGCAGTTGCTTTAGTTCTGAGGCTTTTTTGGCGGTCGATTCCTTCTTCTTTTTCGCCTGTTGGGTCTTTTGCTCCGTTTCCTTCAAGGTCTTTTCAAAAGCCGTGGTATTCTCGAAAAGTGCCTTTGTCCGCTCCAAGGGTTTACGGAGGATTTCAAAAAACCGTTCGTCCACTTCTGTGACCGTACCACGGAGGGTAAATGGTTTTAGGGATTTCAACGCCAGGTCGTCGGCGTTCGATTTGGGCAAGAGCGATACGCTGACCGTATCGTTATCGAACAGGACACTAATGGCATACTGGTGGATACCAGTCTGTTTTAAGGTTGAGAAAAATTGGTTCATTTTTTTACAGGTATTATCTTGTTATACAATCACTTAACTACCTTCAAGATACACCCAAGCCCTCTGTAATCCTTGCCGAATCGGGCAAAAGACCGCCCCTGACTTCTTTCTCCCTATCCACAAAAAAAGCGCCCGGTAGGGCGCAAGCGTTAGGGATAGGAGCGGCGTTGGCCGTAGGATGGCGCTAGGGTTCGTTATTGTGGAAAGCGACCTGGGGAGCTCTTCCACGGTCTACGAAACCTTGTGGCATACAAGGGCGATATAGCGGATAGCCCGGCCAACGCCCAAAACTTATAAAGTAATCCCCTGGTCGCTCTTCGTTTCATGAAGGGCCTTCGATTGCACCTTTTTCGATTCCTCTTTTTCCTCTGGTTCGGCATCGTACTTTTCATCCAGGTCCGCATTGATCTCCACAAGCCGTTTTTCGACCAGTTCGAGTTCTTCTGTCTTGTCGAAGTGGAGTTCCAGTACTTTTTGGTTGGCCTTGATGGTTTTTTTGAATTCGGCCACCAGCTCTTGTTGCGCAGCTAGGGATTTGGGTATTTTGGATAGGGCATTGTGCATATAGTCGGCCAAACTGTTCCAGTTCGACACTATTCTTTTGGAACCGTAACCATATGATGCATTCGGAGTAACGACCAGCAACTGATGGTGTTGTATGTCCTCTACTTTTAAAACCATTTTTGCGTTGGATATGGTAACAATGGTATGCTCGCCGATTTCTTCTTTTTTGGCCTGCAAGGTGGTATTGAGGTCTTCCCCTAGCATTAGGGCATCGGAAGCATCTGGGCTATTGAGTGCCCCCCTTAAGGCTTTATAGTATGAATCCTTATCCGATAACGTATCCCATTGGGGCAGGTCATTTTCAAGTTTTGTTACATTTTTGGATGTTCTTACGAGTTCGGTCTCATAAAAGGAAATATTGTTTTTGGCCTCCAAGCGGTTTTTCTTGTAAATGGAGCGTTCCAGTTGAAGTTCGTCCAATTGTTTGGCCAACTCCTCCTTTTCGAGGTACAAGGGGTCGTTCTTGGCAACGGCGAGCAAGGTCTTGTAATCTATGGAACCTTCGTCGTTGACGGGTCCCATATCCAATCTGTTGAACTGTATGGTGCCATTGGTCAATTGTTCGATAAAGTTCTTTTTGATATTGACATTGTTCAGCATTAGGGCATCGGTGCAGTTTTCAACGATGTAGAAGGACACCACCACCTCGTTATCATGGTGCTCTTTGGCACCTATATTCCCCTTGCGTACCCCACGACCATTGCGCTGGTCGATATCCGTCGGGCGGTAGGGAATATCCACATGGTGTATCCGTACCAATCGTTCCTGGATATTGGTCCCGGTTCCTAATTTTTCGGTAGAGCCTATGATAACCCTGTACTCCCCGTTGTTCACTTTCTTGAAACACTCCAATCGTTTGGTGTCGGTCCTGAAATCGTGTATGAATACCACTTCTTCCATGGGTATATCGTATTCCTCGGTCAGGATTCTTTTGAGTTCTCCATAAATATTAAAGCTGTCCTTGGGCACGCCGAGATCGGAGAATATGGCCTGGGTACCTTTGAACGGTTCGGTTTGTTTATAGGTGGCGTAAACTTCGGAGGCAATGGTCCTTAATTTGGCGTCTCCGGGATCCGCTAATTCCCCGTTCAGCAGCCTAGGGTCGATGGACGCGTTCCGCATATGGTGGAGCGCGATCAACGACAATGCACTTTTCTGTTCTTCGGTATAATGTTTGGCACCATATAACAAACTGCTGTCCCCAGTTCTAAGAAATTCCTTGATCTGTTCAAAATATTCCAATTGTGCAGGGGTGGGTTTCAAGGTGTGTACATCAAGTTGCATTTTGGGCCTATCGATCTGGTGGGTGGTGCCGTTGACGATAATCGAGATTTCGTTGTAGAGCGAGGAGAGCAGTTTCATTTTCTTGAACGACCGGAAGCGCTCGCGAACCTTATAATCCCCGGATACCGTAGGTTCGAATTCATAGGATTTGTTCGCGAATACTTGTGCCCATTGGTCGAAAGAGGTAATGTTCATTTGTTCCATGCGATGTGGGATAAGGTATTTGAACAGCACATATACCTCGGTGATGGAATTGGATATGGGGGTCCCCGATAGAAAGGTTGTCTGAAAATCCTTGGTCTTGGCCTTTTGCAGGGTACGCATGGCGACCAATAGGTTTTTACTTCGCTCGGAACCTTTGTCGGTATTGAGTCCCGCTACCCGGTTATGGCGGGTGGTGTACATCAGGTTCTTGAATTTATGCGATTCATCGACCATGATATGCTCAAAGCCCATTTGGTCAAAATTGACGATATCGCTTTGGCCCCTTTTAATCTGAAAATATACCTGTTGTAGGCTGACCTCCAGATTTTCCTTTCGCTGCTCCAGTCCTTTGAGTACCCTTTTATTGATATTGTATTTATCGGTATGGATAACACTAAGGTCACGTTCGAGGTTCTCCAGTTCCTCTCGGATGATCTCCTGTATGACCTCTGGGGATTGTGGAATGAACTTAAAAGTGTCGTGGCTCATCAACACCACATCGTATGGATTGGTGCTTATTTTTTTGAAGAAGGCGTTTCTTTTGGCCAGGCCCTTGACCACCTTGTCGTGTGCCACCAAGAGTTTCATCGTGGGAAAGGCGTTCAACAGTTCCCGTTCCAACTGGATCACAGTGGAACGCAGGCCGATGACCAAGGTTTTCCTTGACAGCTCAAGTTCTTTTAGCTTTTGGGTGGTCAGCGCAATATCCAGGGTCTTTCCAAAACCTACTTCCTTATTCACCAACAGGCCTTGGTTGATGATGATACCGGCCACGGTATCCTTTTGGCTCTTGTAGGGGGTAAAATGCCGGAGCCCTTCGAACTGAAGATAGTCCCCATCGTATTTTGGGTGGACCTGTGCATCATAGGTATTGTAGAAAATACGTTCCAACCTTTCCTTGATCTGGGGCTTCCCGACGATGTAGGTATGGAACTCTTTGTACAGCAGGTCGAATTTTATCCGTATCTCCTGCATCTTGGCCTTATCGGTACGCTTACGTTCCTTTGAGCCTTTGGACACATAGGGAATTGTTGAATTCAGGGCGCCTTCAAGAATATCGCTAAAATAATAATACCGGTGTTCGGTCTGGACGCTGAACTTTTTGATATATTCATAATCCGCCTTTTCGATCTTGACCATGTATTTGGAGGTACTGTCATTGTAGGCGATATGCACCAACGATCTATAGGTATCGTAAATAAATGCCTGGGTAAATTCGATAGGGAACCAAGGTTCGTGCAATTTGACATCCAAATCCTCGAACGGGGTCATTGGTGGCCTGACCTTTTCCAGGGACAACATACTCTTATCGATATATGATTTATCCACATAGGGCTGATATTGGCCAAAATCATTTTTGCGGTAGGCATTTAGTTTTTCGTAAATGGTCCCCGAAAGGAAGAGGAACTTTGGCGAGAGTTCCCAACCCTTTTCCTCAGGGTTTAAGAACAAGAGCTGGCGGTCCAAGGATTCTTTGATAATTTCCTCAGGTAGCTTCCCCGTATTTTCTTTCAAAGAACCAAGGTCGATACGATTGTACCTGTTGAGCGAATAATAGATGGCGTCTTCCAGGCTAAGGAGCTTAGTTGCTTCCACCTTGGGTTCCGGTAATCCTTTGGTTATTTGTGGGGCATGGAAAACATCGGATTTTATAAAGGCACCATCTTTGGGGGTTTCCAAGCCCAGGAGCATCGGCCCTTGGATATCCAAGGTGACAAAAGGGTAATTGGCCTTGTCATGAAGTTGGCCGTACTGAAAATCAAAGGCATCGTATTGATAGTCCAGCTCGTCCCTGATTTTGTCCGAATTGTCGTCGGCCCCTTCGAGCAGTTTAAAATAGGTGTCGCGCAGTGCCAATATTTTTGACAAGCGGTCGAACTCCTTCGGTTTTACCCGTATAGGTTCAAGGGCATTATCACCATTGATTTTATAGAGCTTTTGTTGTTTGATGAACAAGTTGCCAGGCCTTAATTTTCCGAATTCGTTCTTTAATGGTTTTGGGGCAGGGATTTGTGCTTGGGCGAGGGGTTTTTGAATGGGCTCTGTTATGGCGACAGCTTTGGTTTTTTGGAGATTTGGGGCAATTTTAAATCCTCTCAAACCTTCGTTTATTTCACTTGAAAGCATATCGATATTCATGGCGCTTTTGACCGTATAGTCCCTATTGTCATATAGACCGCCTTCTACCAACTCGCCCATGACACGGTTCGGATAGGCCGAAAAATAATCGCTGATCTGGACGAAATTGTCCCCTAACTGTTTTTCCGAAGACCCCATGAAAAGTGCATTGCTTTTTTCCTGGTCCTGGGACGGCTTGATATGGGCATTGTTCTGAAAGACCAATATATCCGTTACAACGGCCGTATTCTCTTGGGCGAAGGTGGAGTCCGGTAAGCGCAGCCCGCCTACAAAGTTGTTCGTATTCATTACATCCTCCCTTATTTGGGCATATTTTGACTTGTCCATGAAGTTCTTGGTACATATCAAAACGGACACCCCCGATGGTTTTAAGGATGCCAGACTTTTGTGGATAAAATAGGAATGGATGTTCTTGGAGATTTGGGACTGTAACGGATGGTCCTGTAATTGGGTATCGAATATCTTATTGGCGCCAAAGGGAATATTGCTTACCACAAGGTCATACCTCTTGGTCGCGTCGGTCTGGGCGATATTTTCAAAGGGAATACCATAGATCTTGACGTTATCGTTGAACTTGAAGTTGTGTTCAAGAATACGTACCGTGAGTATTTCCTTTTCGAAAGCGGTGAATTTTGAAGATGGGAAGGATTTTGAGAGGGCGCGTATGAACAGGCCATTGCCGGCGCTTGGTTCCAATATGGTCTTTGGATCAAAGCCATCGAGGTCCTTGATATAAGCGGTGATGGAGTTCACTACGGGGTCAGGGGTATAAAACGAATTGAGGGACCCTTTTTTTAGGCTGCTCATTATGGTCTGGGCGTAGTCCGCATCACCGTATTCGATTAATTTTTCCGTGAGCCTGTTCCGGTACGAATCGTTTTTAAGGATGTCGAAGATGTTTCCGAAACCGGGATTATTGATAAAAACATGGGGAGTGGAATCGGTGGCCATAAGCGCATCGATGGTCCGGACCATATAGTCCAGATACTTTTTTTTCGAGTATTTCATTTTGTGTGAGTTAAGGAATTTGGTAAACTGTTTTTATCACATATGTAGTTGGCTTTTATATTTGGTCTGCTTGATCAGGGTCTGTACCTGTCTTAATTCCTCGACATTCAATTCGAAACCAAGGTTGGATCTGAGTTGTTTGTTCAAGGCCCCTTTGGTCCCATCCTTCATCAGATTTGTGATCTTTCCGCGATAATTATGTTTTAGGAAAAAGTCCCTTGCCATATTGATCTTATCACGTCCCAACATAAATTCCCTTGCGAATTCCAAATGTTCCGATATCCATTCATAATGGTAAAAATGAAGGTTTTCGAACATATCCCTCACGGCGATATCGTTATCAAAGGCCAATTCGCCCGTTTCAATGTCATACATTCTCACTCTTAGATGATGGGAGCCATCTTCGATGTTCATATAATATTCGAAGTCTTTTGTAATCATTGCTTTTATAAAGCCATCGCTATTTTTCATAATCTTTGATTTTAGTTTGTTCTTTTTAATGAGTTAAGGAATTTCTTATTGAACGGGTTTACATTTTCAATACATTTTTCTTTTTTCTTTTTTTAATAAGGCCATGGACTGTTCTTAGCTCTTCTGCGCTCAATTTGAACCCCAAGTTTTCGCTGAGTGCCCTATTAAATGTACCGTTTATCCCATCCCGTGTTATATTGGCCTTTTTTCCAGGAAACCTGTTCTCGGTAAAAAAGGTCTGGGCAAGGGCTATTTTGTGTTCTTCCAGCATACATTTCCTGGAATACCGAAGGGGCTTGCATATCCATTCATATTTATGGAACAAAAGGTTTTCGTACATATCCTGGTTGGCGCGGTAATTGTACGAAATCAATCTTCCGGTTCTTTTATCGTACATTTTTACGCTGCCATTGTCATCTCCCTCGCTTCCGTCCATGCAGTAGACAAAGTCCTCCGTTATCATGGCTTTTTTGAACTTATCGGTCTTTCCCATTTTTTTTGATTTTTGTTCTTGGGTTCAATGCCATGAGCCTCAGATAAATATTCCGCTTAAGGTCAAGGGATTGGATAGGGTTTATTTTCAGCCCATTTTTTATGATCTCGTAATGTAGGTGGTATCCAGTGGAAGCACCCGTATTCCCAACGGTGGCAATAAGTTCGTGCTGTTCCACTTTCTGCCCCTTGGTCACAAGCACTTTGTTCAGGTGCCCGTAAAGGGTCTGAAAACCAAACCGATGTTTTAGAACGATATGGGTCCCGTATCCCTTTTGTGAATCGATGACCTTTAGGACAATCCCGGATGCAGAGGCATAAACAGGTTTGTCCATTGGAGCAGCCAGATCGATGCCGTAATGCTTTTTGACTTCTTTCGATATGGGATGCAGCCTATGGCCGTACGTGCTGGAGAGGTTATAGTCCCCGTTTTCCAGGGGGACAGCGGACGGAATCTGGGCCAGTAGGTCGGGGGCATATTCGAGGTAGGGATACAAGGAAGTGATATAGGAGTAATCGGGTATTTGGTAGAGATGTCCCACGATCTTTTCCTCTATGGCCAGGATGAGTTTTTCACGTTCCTTACGTGCTATCAAGGAATCCTTATTTGTAAAAACCTCGTTGGTCTTCAGCTGTTCATTATAGTTGGACATCAATAGTGTATTGTCCTCCAATTGTTGCGTCGTATTGCCCAAAATGCGTTGGAAAACATAAAAAAGCAGTGCCGTTCCAAGGAAGAGGACATACCATAGTTCTTTCCTAGTTACCATTTTCAGGGGCTTTGGGAAGCCTTTTATGGGATTTTTCCAAAAATTGGTTGTCAATTCAAAAACTTTCATATATTTGTATAATTATTTGCTAATTTATAATTTATTTACCAATATCAAAGAAATTAAGCAATTATGTTGAACAACTGGTTAACAGGGGACCATCGGATCGATCTTCCCGCGCTTTTTGGATACATGGGGTATCAGCTCGTGAAAAAGGAAAGTACACACCTACTTTTCAAGCAAATGAAAAGATGCTATGTCGTCGTTTACACCGAGCAAGGGTATAGGTACTATAAAGTACAGCGTCCCCAGGAAAAACTAAAGGCCTCCGATCTGGTCCGGGAACATGTCTCAAGAGTGGAGGGCAGCCATAACGAAAGTATTTGGGACAGGGTCAACGCCTATTATGAAGATATACTGAAATCGAAAGATATGGTTCTTCAGGGTCCGCCCGATCCCGTTCTGGAAAAGGTCGATGCCGATTTTAATCATTTCCATTTATATATCGAACAGGGAAATGCGATTGCAGATAACTTCTATTCCGATATATTGGGCTCCGAAAAATTTGGTACCCGTATCGGTAGTTCAAAAGCGAATGAAGTATTGTTCCCTTTACAGAATCTTCAGAACGAGGTATGCGGTTATTTTGTGGACACAAAAACTGGTGTAGGTGATTACGGGGAATCGGCCATCGGCAATTCCCTGTGGTATTCCAACATTCCGGAAAGCATTGACTGGCTCATTGTGTTCAAGGACCCTAGGGAGGCCATCGCATTTGACAAAAAGTTCCGGTTAAAAAATGTAGTGTACCTCGCCTTGGGGGAGATCAACTATGATACTACAAGGATATTGTTCCAGATACAACGTTTGACAAAACTCAAGAAAATAGTGCTGACCTTTACTGGCAGCAAAAAGATAGAGGGCTATCTAAGGGATCTGCATTTCATTTCCTTAATGGACGATTCCAATTTTCTATTGACCTTGAACGAGAGGGACCTCAGCGTTCGCTTTGATATAGGAGAAGAAAAATCGTTCCTTCGGTTTTTCAACAGCACAAAAAAATTCAATCAAGGGCTCGCCAAAAGTTTTTTAAACTACAACAAGGTCATAAACCAGAATCTGATCAATCAAAACAGCATATTGGTCTCAAAGGAAGACGATAATATCAAGGTTCGTGTGCCCTTGGAGGTCAATGCCATCAAATATTTTGTTTGGAGCTACTTCAAAAATTATTTAAGCAAATCATTGGATATCCTCAAACCGACCTATGCCAATTGGAATAGTGAATGGGAGGCCACTCAAAGTATCCAATTAAAGGGAAAGGAGGTACAACCGGAAGACTATCGTATAGCACTATAAATGGAAAAAGAGCGCTCCCGCCCTCTTTCCTAAAAATTCCTTAACTCACAAATCACTCACGATATGCGAGTTATTTCAAAAGTAAACAAATATTAATTCCTTAACAATTAAATCACTCAGAAATGGAAAATCAAGTAGAAAAAGTTTTTGTAAAAGTCAACCAAGTTTGGCACAAGGGAGAAGCGGTCTCCAAAGATGAAAATACCTTTAAGGTCAGGATTCCCGACTATATGGATTTCGAAATAGAGAAGAACAGCAAGTTTCTTGAACGCCAAAATTCCCCGGATCAGCGGTTCGCCTTTGGCGAGGCCAAACAACGTTTGGAAGGGGCCTATATCAGTTTTGACAAACTTCCCGAGAACATACAGAATGCCATTGTAAAGGGGGAAGAATACCTTCACAGTTCCACTTATGTAAACGATGGGGCACTTAAAGAAAGTGTGAAGATGGTGCAGCTCATGTACAACCAAAACTCAGGTTCGAAACTCGATGTACAGATCAAGAGGAACGAGCCCGTTAAACTGGAAGATGCAAAGGCCTATAACCATCAGTTCACCAAAGAGGAATTCGAACAAATGGTCGATGGCGGCAAGACGGTTGCCTTCACGGGCCACATTACCGATGGGAACAAGTTCACCAAACTGGCCTACTATGAGCCTAAGTTGAACGATATCCGGACGAAATCGGCCTTGACCGAAAACACGTATTTCTTTGGACAAAAGTTGACCAAGGTCCAAGCGGAATCCATCAATAAAGGACAGGAGACCCAGATCAGCATCAACACCAAAAAAGGACCAAAGACCTATATGGTGAGCTATAGCCCAAGGGCGGAACGCTTTGTGACCAAATCCGTGGAGAATTCCAAGGCGAACAATATGAAGGTAGAAGAGGCCGTGACGGTCGGGGAGGGAAAAAAAAAGAGTAAGGACAAGTCCATGAGCCTTTGATCATTACTCTTTAAGCTGAAAATAGCCGATTTACTATTTATCTCGGCTATTTTTCTCTTTCCTCTTGAACATGGGCATTTCTTATAACGACGATCCGGAACATTATAAAAGGCTTATCGCAAAGATCAATGCGGGGGCCGATTTTCCTATGTACCTCAATCAAAATGGATACAAACTTGCCCGTAAAAGTGCAGGTTCCCTGGAATTCCATAATGATAGGGACAAGATTGTACTGAACGTTTCCAGAGATCCCATGACCTATTTCAACCGAAACGATTCTTTGGACAAGGGCCGGTTCTTTAAGTTCATTTCATTACGTGAGGGAAATTTTTACAAGGCCATCGAAAAAGGTCTTGAAACTATAAACCGCATACCGGATACGCAGGAAATAAAAATCGAAAAACAAAAAAAAACTTCCAAATCCCTAGAAATGAACTATAACATCGTACCGTTGTGCAATGCGGACTATCTGACCAGGCAAAGGGGTATTTCCGAAGATACGTTATCGGACCCGGCATTCAAGGGCAGGGTTTTCAATGCGTACCATATAAGGGACAATGGCGGAAGAATAGCGAACATTGCATTCCCGAAATACGATCTGGATGGAAACGCCAGGAACTATATCCTATACAATAAACCTTACAGGAGCAGGGCCGACAATAAAATAAAAAAGTTTCGTTTGGTATTGAACCAAAGGGACAACCATCTTTTTTACTCGAATCCGATAGCGGGGAAGTCGGTAAGGATCTTTTATGGGGAAAGTGCCATTGACCTTTTATCCTATCATGAGATGCACGGAAAACCGGATAATTTCTATATCTCTTTTGGTGGCAATATATACAGGGAAAAATTGGAATCCTTTGTGTCCTTGGTACAACCTATGGCCTCCAAAAAAAAGGTGGAAGTGATATCGCTTACGGACAATGACATATCGGGGTTCAAGTTCGACCTAAAGGTATTTGCAGCACTTATCAATGCCTCGGGTCCCGATGTTTATTTGGAAACGAAAATCCGCATGGAAGATGTCAGCTTGCATTTTCACTACAATGAAAGATCTAGGGCGAAAATACCGGAACATTCCGCTAATTTGGACACCAAGCTGGGAGCCGATTTGATGACCGATGACCTAGGCTTTAAAATGGTCAAATGTATCGGGTTTTCGGACAAGTTGGTCCTGGAATTCAATTTAAGGGAAATTAGTTACAGTTCCAACATCCATAAGAGGGATAAGGCCTTTGAAACGCTCATGGAGCTGGTCAATATGACCTATCTCCCTATTCCCACGCAAATTCTCAAATCGAAGGGAAAGGATTGGAACGATGACCTGATGGAGTCCAAAAAAACCAAATACATCGAAGCGAAGTTCACGACTCCTGATCTGCTGTCCCTTGGGGACAAGATAGAGCTCAGGACGCCCGTTGGACCTGAAGGCGCATCGAACCTGGGCATAATCAAAGAGAAAAGGGATACGAGTGTCCTATGTGATTTCGGGCTGGCCCATAGGTATGCCATCCCCTATTCCGCAATACAAAAATATTTCAGGAAAAAAGCCCCCTTGTCCATTGAACAGGGGAAAGAAAAATTGAAAAAACCTTTTAAAAACAATACCTTACAAAACAATATACTATGAACACAATGGAACCATTATCGGAAGAATTAAAGGACAATCAATATTATGTAAACCTCTTGGACGTCCTGATCGAGGAAAATGATCAAGAAATGAAACATCGCCTGCAAAAGGCGGATACCTATGCACAGTTTGTAAACGAGCAGGCAGGTATCCTTATGGACGAGACCATCGATTACATAAGGGAACACAGCGTCGATTTTCAGATAGCTTCATCCCGGGTATTGGACGGTTGGAGAGATCGAATGTTCTCGTAACCGAATTGCAATTATTCCTTAACTCACTCATTACATCATGCACCATCAAAAAATGGTATTTCCCGCCATGCTGCTCTCAGTGGCCTGTTTTGCCGCCATCGGATTTTTGGATTTCTATCCATTGTTCCGGTATTACCGATGGGACGGCACATTGCTGGAACTGGTCCATGGGTTCCTTTTAAAATTCGCCCCGCTCAAAGAACCCTTTAAAAACAAGTTGTACCTGTTGTTGGTCGTCGTTGGGGCGGTAATGCTCTACAATCCCATAAAAATTGAGGGCAAGTCCCTCTTCAGGGGATTTGTCCTATTTGTTCTAGGATGTTCGCTCTTGGCATTGTCGGATGTGGTAAAGGCACCGCATGTACCCTTGTACTGGCTCGGGGCATTGCTTTATTTTTTGGGCTTTGTTTTTTTGGTCATGGGGGCCATACACCTGTTTCAGGTCATGAGCTACAGCAATCTGGCCAAGGAAGATCCCTTTAATGAACAGAACGAGACCTTTCTACAGACGGAAGAACGTATCGACACCCCTTACTCCGTGAACATTCCCTATGACTATAGGTACCGGGGCAAAATCCGAAAGGGATGGATCAATTTTGTAAACCTCTTCAGGGCACTATTGATAATCGGTACCCCGGGCAGCGGAAAATCCTTTGCGCTGATAGAGGAGATCATCGAGCAATTGATCGACAAGTTCTTTACCCTGCTCATCTATGATTTCAAATTCGATACCTTGAGTAAGATCGCCTATAACTATTGGCTTAGAAAAAGGGAACGGGTAAAAAAAGAGGCTCCTGAAAAACTGGCACTGATGCCCGAATTCTATGTATTGAGTTTTGACAATATCCAGAACCGCTGTAATCCCATAGATCCCTATTTGATGAAAAATCAAATGGATGCTGCGGATGCAGCTACCATTATCATGAAGAACCTCAACAGGGAATGGATCAAAAGAAACGACTTCTTTTCCAGGAGTGCCATCAGTTTTGTTTCCGGAATGATATGGTACCTGAAAAAAAAGGCCGAGGAGATGGGCAAAAACATCTGTACCCTGCCCCATGTAATCATATTGTCGACGGTAAATATCGAATATCTCCTGGATATCATGTTGAGGGACCTTGAAGTCCGGAACTTGATGATTCCCTTTAAGGATGCCCTCGAACGGGAAGCGGGACAACAATTGGCGGGACAGACCGCCAGTGCCCAGATATCCCTATCGATGCTTGCCAACAAGGAGATTTTTTATGTGATGACCGGGAACGATTTCCAATTGGACCTTAACAACCCCCAAAAGCCAAAGATCGTATGTATCCAGAACAATCCCGACCGCTCTGAGATCTATGCCGCACCCATTGGGCTTTATATCAACAAGATACTCCAGGTGGTCAATAAACCCGGTTGCCGACCTCTGGGACTGGTGCTGGACGAACTACCAACGGTGTTTATCATGGGCCTGCGCAAGATCATAGATACGGGCAGGTCGCATTTAGTGGCGACCATCCTGGGCGTACAGAGCATCACACAATTGATAGCGGATTACGGAAAGGAACTGGCCGACGTTATTTTCGACAACTGTTCCAATGTGTTCAGTGGGGCCGCCAAGGGGGAAACGGCCCGTAGGATCAGTGAGATATTCGGGCGTATACATCAGGAGAAAAGGGCGAAAACGATTTCAAAGAACGACACTACGACCAATTTCAGTACCCAAATGATGGAACTCCTGCCCAAGAGCAAGGTGACCGGTATGTCGACCGGACATTTTGGGGGCATCGTGGCGGATACATTTGAAAACCAGATCGAGCAAAAACTTTGTTATGGTCTATTAAGGCCGAATATGGAATCAAAGAAAATACAGGGCAAGCATGCCATTCCCAAGGTAAGGGACTTCAAGGTGGATGACCACGATGTCCTGGTGGGGGAACAACTTGAATTGATGGAACGAATCGATATCTATCGGGCGATATCCCAGTTGGATTTTTCACAGATCAATTATATCGATTTCTACAATGTATACATTCCCGAATTTGCCCCAGGCCAATATACCGACCCCACTGCACGCATAGAATTCGTCAAACTGGTCCTGGATCTGAAGCTATTCGACCATTTGCCCAAGCTGAATGAGCTGACTTCCGAAAAGAAGGGTTCAAAGGCCAAGCTACAAAGCTACCTTAAGGGGCTGGTGGAGGATATGCTCATCGCAAATGAAATGGATCGGGTCTTGAGCGATAACTTTATCCGGGTACTGGAGGACATCGACAATCTGGTAAAGGACGAGTATTATCGCTATACCGGAAAATTTCCGGAATTCAGCATTTTTGACAAACAAAAGATCGGTGAGGAAATAGAAACATCCCTGGAGGAAAGCCACCTGTTTTTGGACGATTCCGATGGGTACGATGAACTGTCCACCGAGCAGATCTTGGAAAGATATACGAATTCTGAAGAAAAGGCTACTTTTGAGGGTATGCCCGAACTAGAGGACAAGGATTTGTTCCAATTCGGGGGGCAAACGGGCGAAAGAAACCAATTTTCCAGTTATCCCGTAGAAATAATCGAAGAATGAAAGATATGGACGAAATATTGAACGCAACGGCAAAGGACTTCTATTTTATCGGGGAGCGCTTGAAGCTCATTCGTGAGGAATTAATAGAGAACGATGATGTAGAGGACAAACGGTCGAGCATTTTTTCAAGAAAGAACATGGCGGAACGTTTTGGCGTGGATTATCAGACCATTACCAATGTAGAGCGGGGACCGTTATCATTGACGACCATCAAACTGATATTGTACTATTACAGTTTGGGGTACAACCCGATGTGGATAATGTCGCCCGACAATGAATTTATCACAAAACATAATGTAGGTGAAAACGTGGTCTATCAATCCGATGTTCAAGATCAATATAAGGAATTGGAATCAAGTATTGTTACAGCACTTAGCCTTTTTAAGGAAAATTTGTAAGTTGTAATACTATTGAAAATCGTTTTTTTTCACTGCAGACCTTGATATGTAATTATCGATATTGGAGTCCCTCTAAGTGAACGTGGCTGTTGCAGAACCATGTTTTTGCTGATAAATCATAAAAATCGACCAAATTATAAATCAATAGCCGTTGATAATCAAGTTGTTGTAAATACCAAGAAAGTAAGAAACTTAGTTTTTAATGAATATTGTTAGTTGTGCAACAGCCACGAACATTTTTTGGGAATTCAACTTTTTTGCTCGCTTTGTCCTCTTAATCGGCCGTTTTACGAAACCTTCAATTGGATTATTTGCAATCCAGTTGCACGAAAATCTTTTTATCTTTGTGACTTGAAATATCTCGCATTCATATTATCAATTTACTTTTTGGCATTAAACCTAGTGCCCTGTAGCGATACGGGAAAGACCAATGATGATACGCAGGTTGTTTCTGTAGTCGATTTTGATGGTGATCACGACCAGGACTGTGAACTTTGTTCGCCTTTTTGCAATTGTCATTGTTGTCACGTCCACACCATAGATTTTAAACTTGTGGCTTTCGAACCCTTTCAGCCTACAGCGTTACACGATAACTTCTCGCATTTTGATAGTTTGGGCAAGGATTGTTCCCATTCTCTTTTTCAGCCTCCCCAGGTATAATTCAGTAACAGGATATCTCTGTCCTGTTGTAGACGAACAACTTCTTCTCTGATGGGTTAGAAGCAAACTATCCTGTTTTTCAACTGAATTAATACCTTATGAATAATGATTAACAAAATCATTGATTTTTCAATCAACCACAAATTTATTATCGGTCTGCTTACACTTGCGCTCATTGGTGCCGGTCTGTACAGCATGACGCAAGTTCCCATCGATGCCGTACCTGATATTACCAATAATCAAGTACAAGTTATCACACAATCGCCCAATCTGGGAACAGAGGATATTGAGCAATTCGTAACCTACCCGGTCGAAGTAGCTATGAGCAACCTGCCAAGTGTCAAGGAAATCCGTTCGGTTTCAAGATTTGGGCTTTCCGTAGTAACCATCGTTTTTGATGATGATATGGGAACATACCTACCGCGTCAGCTTGTCTCCGAAAAACTAACTGAAGTGCGCGAACAGATTCCCCAAGGGTTCGGTCAACCTTCTATGGGCCCTATTTCAACCGGCCTGGGCGAAGTATATCAATACACCCTAAAAGTAAAACCTGAATTTCAGGATAAATATTCCTTGGCCGACTTACGGACAATGCAAGATTGGATCGTACGGCGGCAAATGGCAATGGTGCCCGGCGTTGTGGAAATCAATGCTATCGGGGGGAAAATAAAACAATATGAGGTTGCTGTGGACCCCAACGAACTGAAAGCTATCGGACTTACGATCGCCGATGTGTTCACAGCATTGGAAACGAACAACAAAAACACTGGGGGCGCTTACATCGAAAAGAACCATCAGGCCAACTTCATTCGCGGTGAAGGCTTGGTTCGCAGCCTTGATGACATTAAAAAAATTATCATTAAAAATAAAAACGGGATTCCTATTACCGTAAGTGATGTCGCCGGTGTTCGCTTCGGTTCTGCTGTCCGCTATGGGGCATTGACCCAGGATGGCGAAGGCGAAGTCGTGGGCGGTCTGGTCATGATGCTTAAAGGTGCCAACTCGAACGATGTCATTGTTCGCGTCAAGGACAGGATGGATGAAATACAGAAATCCCTTCCGGAAGGTGTGATTATCCAGCCCTTACTGGACAGAAGCAAGCTCATAAGTGAAACCACGGGAACTGTACGCAACAATTTATTGGAAGGTGCGCTCATCGTGATCTTTGTATTGGTCTTTCTTTTGGGAAACTGGCGTGGTGGACTTATTGTAGCCTCTACTATACCACTTTCATTATTGTTCGCATTTATTCTGATGAACGTTTTTGACGTATGGGCAAACCTGATGAGCTTGGGTGCAATTGATTTCGGTATCATAGTCGATGGGGCGGTCATAATCGTGGAAGCCAGTGTATTTCTAATGGGAAGCTATGTCCTTAAAAAGAAGTCGTTGAACAAGGAAAAGCGTGATGAAATCGCTGCAAATGCTTCTAAAAAAATGATGAACGCTGCCTTTTTCGGTCAGCTAATCATCCTTATTGTATTCCTGCCCATTCTGGCTTTGGAAGGGATTGAGGGTAAGATGTTCCAGCCAATGGCGCTCACGTTCATTTTTGCAATGATAGGTGCTATGTTTCTCTGCCTTACGTATGTGCCCATGATGTCCGCCCTACTATTGAAACCGCCTAAAACAGAAAAAAAATCGTGGGGCGACCGTTTTGTGCAATGGGTGCAGCACAAATATGAACCGCTGTTGGTAAATACGCTGGAAAAAGGAAAATGGATAGTAGGTACTGCCGTAGCCATTTTTGCCATTGCCATATTTATGTTTACTAAAATGGGTGGTGAGTTTATTCCGCAATTGGACGAAGGTGATATTGCATTCCACGCAATCCTTCAACCCGGAAGCTCGTTGAGCGAGACCGTTGAGACCACGACCAAGATAGAGCGTATTGTAAAGGCCGAGTTTCCAGAAGTTGATAAAATAGTGAGCCGTATAGGTGTTGCCGAAGTTCCTACAGACCCTATGCCTATGGATTTTGCCGATGTTTTCGTCATCCTTAAACCACAGAATGAATGGGTATCTGCCGATAGCAAGGATGAACTAATTGATAAAATGAAAGAAGCGGTCAGTATTGTACCTGGTGTTAATTATGAGTTTACCCAACCCATTGAAATGCGGTTTAACGAATTGCTGGAAGGTATCCGCGAGGATGTTGCCATTAAAATCTATGGCGAGGATATTGCTGTATTAGCCGCAAAAGCCGAAGAAATCACTAAAATTATCGCAGGCACCTCTGGTATTGGTGATATGAGAGCAGAAGCTACCTCAGGATTACCGCAAATGACCATTAAGTACAATCGAAATAAACTGGCACAATATGGGGTTAGTATCGACCAACTTAATACCATAGTGCAATCCGCTTTTGCGGGTGGTTATGCTGGGGTGATTTTCGAAGGCGAAAAACGTTTTGATTTGGTTGTTAGGCTCGACGAACAAAACCGAACCGATATTAGCGATATCAGAAATCTATATATTAATCTACCGAACGGTTCACAAATACCCCTTCAGGAACTGGCGGATATTGAGTACACACCTGGGCCGATGCAGATAAGTCGAGACAATACAAATCGCAGAACTTATGTAGGTGTAAATGTACGCGGACGTGATGTGGAATCTTTAGTTAACGAGATTAAAGATAAGCTTGAAGCAAACCTTGATTTGCCACCAGGTTATTTTATTCGATATGGTGGTGCATTTGAAAATCTAGAACGGGCAAGCGAGCGATTGAAAACGGTCGTTCCTATTGCCCTACTACTCATATTTATATTGATTTATTTCGCCTTAAAATCCTTTCAGCAGACTGTGATGATATATCTAGCTATCCCAATGGCGACTATAGGTGGTGTGTTTGCGTTATGGCTTCGGGATATGCCCTTTAGCATTTCCGCAGGGGTAGGTTTTATTGTATTATTTGGGGTTGCCGTTTTGAACGGATTGGTAATGATTAGTGGTCTGAACGAGTTAAAAGAGGAAGGTGTAACTAATCTTAAAGACCGAATTATTGAGGGTACAAAACGTAGAATACGTCCTATTATGTTGACCGCCTTTACTGATATTTTAGGGTTTCTTCCAATGGCGATTTCAGCTTCGGCTGGTGCTGAAGTACAGCGACCTCTGGCAACCGTGGTTATCGGTGGGTTGATAACGTCAACGCTTTTGACACTCTTCATCCTTCCTATTTTCTATCAATGGGTAGAGAAACGTTCGGAACGTAAGATGAAACTAAATCCAAAATTGGTAACAGCAACTGCGGTTGTTTGCCTTTTGTTTACATCCACTTTTATGAAAGCGCAACAAGTTCAACAGAACGACACGTTGCCTGTTATTTCATTGGAAAGAGCAGTCGAAATTTCCAAGGAAAATTACCCACTATTAAAGGCGAAACAGTTAAATATTCAACAACAAGAGGTTCTAAAAGGAACAGCCTATGATTTTGGAAAAACTCAGGTCTTTACGGGTGGCGAAGAAATATCGGATAATCAAGGTATCTATACTATCATTGGTGTTGGTCAACAGAATATCAACCTGTTTGGCATAAGCGCAAAGAAGCGTCTACAAAAACAGCGTATCGCATTGGCTAAAACAGCCCTCGACCTTTCCGAACTGCAAGTGGAACAGGAAGTTAAAAAGGCTTGGTCGCAAGCCTATCAACAACGCCAAAAATTTGAGTTATATCGCGAACTGGATTCTATCTACAAGCAATTTGAAAAAGCTATCGAGCTCAACTTTAAGGTAGAGGCTATTTCAAGATTGGAATATTCATCAGCTATAAATCAGGCCTTGCAAATCAGTAACAAATTACAGCAAGCAGAAAGTGATTATGCAATTGCCCTTCAGAGATTCAACTTTTGGTTAACATCGGATAGTTTTTATTCCGTTCCCAAAACTTTGGACGAAAGTGAAGTTGCCATATTGGGAATGGATACGGATTTGGACAAACATCCCGAACTGGAATTTTCGCAAAAACGTATTGCCGAAGCAGAAGCCAATTACAAATCAAAACGTGCCAATTTGTTGCCCAATTTCAATGTACAGGGTGGTCTTCAAAGAGTGAACGGCAACAGCGGATTTTACAGTTATCAGGCAGGGATTTCAATTCCCTTGTTTTCTGGTTCGAAACGCAGTCAGACAAAAGCCGCCAAACTCGATAGCGAAATCGCAAAGGCTAATGCTGACTTTACGCAACGGCAACTGCAATCAGAATATCAGCAAGTAACACAGGCTTACCAAAAATGGAAAACATCTTGGCAATTTTATAACGCAAAGGCGTTACCACTTGCCGAGGAACAGCGAAAAGGGGCATTGCTGGCCTATAAAGAAGGTGCGGTGGACTACGCAGCATTTACACAAATCATACGGGATGCCATACAAACCGAAATGGATGCGCTAGACGCTCTCGACAATTACCTAAAATCAACATTTGAACTACAATATTTTAAGCAATAAAAATGAAAAATCTATCTAAATATACAGTTTTTGGACTCATAATGATATTCTTGGGGCTATCGTCCTGTGGGGATTCTAAATCCGAAAACAGAGCGGAAAATTCCGAAATGGAAGAAAAACATAGTGAAGGTGAAGCTGAAGAAGTAGTGCTCACGGCCAAACAGTTCGATGCACTTCAAATGAAAATCGATACGTTGCAAATGCGTAATATGAGTGGCTATGTCGAAGCAAATGGCCAACTGGAAGTACCACCACAAAATGAGGCTACTATCACTTCGGTCGTAGGGGCAAATGTGGTTTCCATCGAGGTAATTGAGGGTGACAAGGTCAATAAAGGGCAAACAGTTGTATATCTGTCACATCCCAATATCATTCAAAAACAGACAGATTACCTGAGTGCGTATAGTAATAGTCAATTTCTAAAGAAGGAATATGAACGACAAAAAACCTTATACGATGCAGGTGTGGGTAGCGGTGCCAATTTTCAAAAGGCCGAAGCGGAATATCAGGCATCCAAAAGTTTAGCCAAAGGTTTGGATGCCCAATTGCAACAATTAAGTATTAGCGCTTCTGGTGTAAGAAACGGAACAATTTATCAAAGGGTAGCATTGCGAAGCCCAATTGAAGGATTTGTCCAAAAAGTAGAAGTTAAGACAGGCCAGTATGTAGAACCACAGACTGACCTTATGGAAGTAGTAGACACCCACCACGTTCACGCGGATTTGATGGTTTTTGAAAAAGACGTGTACAAAGTGAAAGAAGGGCAGAAAGTGACCTTCAATGTGCAGTCCATACCAGGAAAGGAACTGACGGCAGAAATCTATTCCGTAGGAAAGACTTTTGAGCAAAATCCTAAGGCATTGCACATCCACGCCGAAATCGATAACAAAGAAGGCAACCTGATACCGGGAATGTACATTCAAGGACGCATTCAAACAGATAACTCTTTGACAAGGGCAATGCCGGAAAGTGCCATAGCAACGGATGGCGAAAGGTCATATTTGTTTTCGGCAAAAAAGGAAAATGACCAATGGCATTTTACACCCGTAGAAATAACAAAAAGTACCCACGATGGCGAGTGGATTGCCATCAATTTTCTTACCGACCAAGAGCCGAATATAAAATTTGCCTACAACAATGCCTACTATCTAATGGCGGAAATGAAAAAGGGTGAATCCGAAGAACACGGACATTGATAAATAAAACTAGATAATGAAAGAAATAGAACAAAGACTTACTGAAAATGGTGTTCGCCCAACAGCAATGCGAATTCTAATTTATAAGTATTTAGCAGAAAAGGAAGCCGCCACTTCATTAACGGATATCGAAGTCGCTTTCGGAAAAGCTGACCGCACAACCTTGTATAGAACATTGCGCACTTTTGAGGAAAAGAAAATTGTACACCAAATAGATGATGGTACTGGCATACAAAAATATGCACTTTGCGAAACAGGTTGCGACTGTAATCTCGAACAAGATTTGCACTTACATTTTCATTGTAATAATTGTGATGAAACGGTCTGCCTTACGGAACACAAAATTCCACATATTAACCTACCTGACGGTTACATTGCAGAAGATGCTAACTTGGTTTTAAAGGGTATTTGTGAGAAATGTAGCGGCCAATAAATGCACTTCCGTTGCATTGGACAAGTTTAGATATTGCATATATGAAAAAGAAAAAAATAAACCTGAGAGATATTAAAACCGGAGAACATTCGGGCGAACACACTCACGATGATGGTCATAACCATAGCAGTCCAGAAGAGGCTTCTAAATTTAAGGCCTATATACCTGCCATTTTTAGTTTTGTACTATTAATTGCAGGAATCGCCTTTGACTATTTTGACACCTTTCCTTTTTTCAAAGATTGGATACGGATAGTTTGGTACGTCGTTGCATATATTCCAGTTGGTCTTCCTGTGATTAAGGAAGGTTGGGCAAGCATCAAAAGAGGGGATTTCTTTACCGAGTTCTTCTTGATGTCCATTGCAACTTTGGGCGCGTTCGCCATCGGTGAATATCCCGAAGGTGTGGCCGTAATGTTGTTTTATGCAGTAGGTGAACTGTTCCAGGCCGCGGCCGTAAGAAGTTCTAAGGATAGTATCAAGGCCCTATTGGATGTACGCCCAAATGAAGCGTTAGTCCATCGTGATGGCGATTTTTTTTTGGTAAATCCCGAAACCGTTAAGATAGGCGAGAAAATTCAGGTCCGTGTGGGCGAGAAAATCCCGTTGGACGGAAAACTGCTATCCGAAAAAGCATCGGTAAATACGGCTGCGATTACTGGCGAAAGTAAACCCGATACCATTGCCAAGGGCGATAAAGTTTTTGCAGGAAGTATCAACCTCGATGGTGTTATCGAAATTGAGACTACCAAGGAATTTAAGGACAGTTCCATTGCCCGTATACTTGATTTGGTTCAGAACGCCACCACTCGAAAATCAAAGACAGAACTGTTTATCAGAAAGTTTGCTCGGATCTATACCCCAATCGTGGTTTTCCTCGCTATTGGCCTGACATTCCTACCCTACTTTTTTATAGATGATTACGTATTTCGTGATTGGCTGTACAGAGCTTTGATATTTTTGGTGATTTCCTGTCCTTGTGCATTGGTCATTTCCATTCCACTGGGTTATTTCGGTGGATTGGGTGCGGCATCCCGCAATGGCATCCTGTTCAAGGGTGCATCCTTTTTGGATGCGATGACCAAAGTGAATACGGTGGTTATGGACAAGACCGGAACGGTTACCAAAGGGATATTCAAAATCAAGGAAATCAATTCCATAATTTTTGGGGAAAAAGAGTTTATGAAATACCTGATGGCGATGGAAGAGCAATCCACCCATCCCATCGCAAAGGCGATACTGGAATATAAAGCGGATGGTATGGATTATGCAACGACCGGTGTTTCAGAGGTCGCGGGAAAGGGATTGAAGGGCACGGTCAACGGGAAAACCGTATTCGTCGGAAATAAAGCTTTGATGACAACAAACAACATCGGAGTTCCATCTGAAACCGATACCATTGTAGGGTCCATCGTAATGGTGGCCATAGATGGAAAATTTGCAGGTTATGTAACCATCGCGGATGAATTGAAGGAAGATGCCCACCAGGCCATCGAACAGATCAGGGATTCGGGAATTTCAAAAATCATTATGCTCTCGGGCGATAAGGATTCTATAACCCAACAAGTTTCCAACGAAATGAACATCGATTGGGCGAAAGGTGGAATGTTGCCTGAAGACAAGCTCAACGAAGTCGAACAACTCAAAAAGCGGTCAGACATTAAAGTAGCCTTCATTGGGGACGGTATCAATGATGCGCCCGTCTTGGCTGCAAGTGATGTGGGTATCGCAATGGGCGGATTGGGGAGTGATGTGGCCATTGAGACTGCTGATGTCATCATCCAGACCGACCAGCCCAGTAAGATTGCAAGGGCGATTCAAATTGGTCGTTCTACTCGAAGAATCGTTTGGCAGAATATCGGTTTGGCATTTGGCGTAAAAGCAATTGTTCTGATTTTAGGGGCAGGTGGATTGGCCACAATGTGGGAAGCGGTCTTTGCTGATGTGGGTGTTGCTTTGTTAGCCATCGTAAATGCGGTACGGTTGCAGAGGATGAAGTGGTAACTTTCAGTACCATAAATCGAAGGTTTTGTAAGACAAAGTTTTTGGGCTAATAGATTTCCTAAAAATGTGCATTTTAACTTACCGCTTACATCAATTTTTGACACCCTATTTCAGCCGCTCTTAAATGCTAAATATCCGGCAAATTACATTCTTTTTAAAAAAGAGCTAATCCTGTCAAAGGGTTTTTGATCTATATTGGATGTTGGTGGATTTAAATATTGATTCGTAGTCTTTTTGATCTTTCTTCAAAGGCTTGTTTTCCTCCTTCCAAAATATCACAAACAGCTTTACGGATTTCCGGGTTTTCCAGTCCCCCACTCTTATAGCCAATATCAGGGAGTGCCCCTTTTTTGTGCCTTCCACGTGAAGCTACTATCACTTGGTCGGCATCAGTATTTACCACCAAATTTGCATTATGGGTAACGATGATGATTTGTCTTCTTTTTTTGGCTTCCTTAAATTTTTCTACCAGTTCCTCAAAAATGGATTTGGGATCCAAGTTTTCTTCTGGCTGATCAATAATCAAAGGGCGGTCGTCGTCTATATCAATGGAAAGATAAAGTAAAAGAAGAACTATCCCCCTTGTACCTGGTGACAGTTGCTGTACATCAACGCCCTCATATTTCAAACCATAGCTGACCTTAACATGATCGATACCGTAAAGCCATGTTGAAATCTGACCGTACCAATGTTTCTTAGTTTCCCTGGTCTTTTTAGCATCCTCAAAAGCATGGTTCCAAAACGCTTGGCCATACTTGGTACGGAATTCGGACATGGCCTTGGCAATTTCTTGAGAAGAACCATTTTTCCATACATTCTCCAATGCATCTTTTATAATTCCTTTCAATGTACCAATACCTTTAAACAAACCGACCCTTGATCGATCGATAAGTCTTTCACCCGATTCGGCCCACTGTTCTATATCCACTATCCTATTAACAGAAAAAGTAAGTTTGGATAGCGTACCCTCTTGGGAATTGAGTCGTTCTTGAAGTGGGCTATAAAGTTTTGATAAAAGGGTTTCCTCTTTTTCAATCTGTCCGATCAAAAGTTCGTAGGCATCCTTTCGTTGTGTTAAGAGCTCTTTAATCTTTGTCGGTGCCGCTTCCGCGTTAAGCACTTCCTTATTCCGGAGTTTAAGGGCCGTTTCTGCTTTTGTTATTTTATTGGAAAGCTCCGTATACTTCTTCCTTCTAGAGCTATCGACCCCTATCAGGGCTTCCAACCGGTGTTGCTCCTTTAAGAGCAATGTGTAGGTGTTCGATGAAAGGTCTTTGTAAGATTTCAAGTAAGGTTTTGCTTTGACTTTGTCCTCCGCTTCTAGTGCCTCTCCAATCCCCGGACCCTTTAACTTAACTAGTTCTTTTGAGGTTTCCAATAGTTCTTTTTGCAATAGAGCCCCAACATCCCCCTTATAGGTAAGGTTGAAATTTTCCCATTGTTTGTCGGTTAATTTTGCTTCTTCATAGTTTGTCTTTAGATCCTCAAGGTATGGTCTGGCAGTTCCGTCCTTAAATTGATCGGCTTCCTCTTTTAAACCTTGTAGTTTGAGGTCTTTTTTTTCAATAGTCGCTATGGTTTGCGATTTGGCTTCAGTCGCTTCTCTGACCTGATCCAATTTTTCCAAGAGTTTTTTATTATCGGAAGGTATCAGTTTCTTACGGTCCACTTTCATTCGCTCTATGGCCGCAAGCTCATTGGCCTGTTTTTTTCTTAGGTCTTCTACATTTCTTGCCAGGTCATCTTGTACGGATATATTATCACCAATGTCTTGAAGCAATTTTTGATATTTATCTATGCTCCTCTTGATTGATTCTGTTTTAGTGCTCCTTAGTTCATCAAACGTACGTGCACCAAGCCTTTCATCTACACTATGGGCGTCAAAAATTACATTTTCAATCGCATTTACCAACTCATCTGCAAGGCCATCGGAGGAACATAGAAGATCAACGAACTGTTGTGATAAATACCGAACCCTGGGTTCCTCACTTTCCAAGGGCAACAGGGAAATATTTACAGGAAAATTAGTTGTTTCTGTATTGCCCCAGGTAACTGTACTTGTAGTATCCTCCAATAGATCTTTGGCCCTTTCGAGGAAAGAACGTTTAGTATGAGATTGATCAACGCTCCCAGAACCAGCGGCAATCATCTCCACTAGAGCTGTTTTTCCGGAACCACGAGCACCGATAATGGCGACAAGTCCTGAGTTAATTTTGATCTCAGGGTTCTCCAACCAACTTGCATTATCGACCTTAACCTTTTCAATGGTGTGGGAAGGAAAACCATCTTCTGAAACCTCATTTCCTATAAACACCCTTCTTTCCGGTTCAAAACATATTTGCCGCAAGGTTTCAAACTTAAGATCTCCACGTAGCCAACAGAACCGGTCGTAATCGGGACGGCCCACGCTATCAAGATCATGGGCATCACTACCGTGCAGACAAGGCTTTAAGCTTTTATATTTTTCTCTTATTTCTTTCTCGGAGTCCACTCCCTTACCGCACCAATAATCACGATCGCCCGGACGACCCGAGAATATTAAATGGGACATTCTCTGCAGTTCTTCCCTTAAAGCAGTCAAGCCACCCTCCTGAAGTTGGCCAATACCATCATTTTGACCGGCTGCAACCCCAACCATGATATTCTCCCTAGCCCATTGATGGTTTTTAAAAGCCTTGCTTAGGTCTATTGGTGAAACCTTGAATTGTTCAACGCCTATTTTTAAAAGATGAACGTCATCCTTAGAGCTAGGTTCGAATGCTCTTCCAAGTCGAATCAAATCATCGTTGATACATCCTTAGCTTTCTCCATCATATTCGAACTTAAGATCTCTTAAAAATCTTTTTGTCTTTTGAACATGTTCATTGTCTTCGGGCGATACTAGTAAATGAACATTTATTGGAGAACCTTTCCCTGCATTGACGGCGAACCTTAGCTCGATGTTTGGAAATAACAATTTGACATTTGGCATTCCTCCATTCTTAAAAATGGGCAAAACTCTCTCATATGAATCCAAAACATAATAATCGGTTATGCCCAAAACTTGAATAGGAGGAGAAGAAAGATTTATCTTATTTACGAAATCATTCAATTTGGTTCCACCCCCGTAGTTGTCGTTCTTTAATGTTCCGGGTATATGTATATGAGGGTCCCATCTATGCCAGATAGAACCGACCGGATTATCAGTATATGTCATATAATAAGAGTCACTTTTTTTTTGTAAGGTTCTAGCATTCCTTTAAGCTTTCTGAATCCTAAATATTTGGCGTGTCACTCTTGAAATATCCAATCGTTGACATATCTCAGAAACCGAAAGCTTACTCTCCTTGAAATACTCTTCACAAAGTACGGCTTTTTGATGATTTTTCTTACTTATTCCTTTGGGTGATATAAGAACTTCCCCTAGTGTCTGGCAAATTCTAAACAAGCTTTTGTTCATTCTGTGATGACATCACCTTTCGGTTAGGCCAAGGCGTCATAAACATTGACTCTTTTATGTGCTTTGATTGTCCCATAAGCATGTTTGCCAATGCATCTAGTAGCATAAATGCGAGGAACACCAGCTATCCCAGCGTATTTTTTCTTTTGTGATAGATTCCTCAGGGGACAGTGCAGGCAGCCAGAATAAATACTAACAGTACGTTGTATTTAGTCTTCATTGTGGTAAGTTTTGATATGTAATGGTTTAGGTGTGGCACATGCCTCTGAATTTATTAAATAGCTATTTGCGTATCGGTTTTGCATGTCAGTTTTTAGTAACCAGAGGCATTTTCAATGTCGATTGTTAGATGACAAATTTAGTTTTGGAGCATAAACTCCCGGATATACTTTACCGGAGCATTGCCATAACTCAGAAATTCTTCGTGAAATTCTTTGAGGTTGAAATCCTCACCTCTCTTCGCTTTTATCTCTTCTCTTAAAGAGTAGATTTGGGTAAAACCTGTAAAATATGAGGAGAGTTGAACGGAGCTTCTTGTCAGGCGTATCCATTTTTCCTCTGCTTCTGCCTGTTCTTGAAAAGCATCCTCCTTCATCAATGACATGGCCTCTTTCTGCGTCAGGTCCATTACATGATAACTGTAGTCCAATATGGTATTAGTGACACTTCTGAGGTGCCACTTGTTCCGCATCAGCCATATCTCCGGAGAGCTGTTGTAGCCTTCTTCGAGCATCATGATTTCAGTGTAGTTGGCCCAGCCTTCTACCATGGCTCCATTAAACAAGATCGACTTAATGAGGCTTTTAGACTTATTTGCGTAAACAAATTGTGTATAATGACCAGGAATAGCTTCGTGTATGTTTAGAATCTGTAGAATGTAATCATTGTACTCACGCAGGTAGCTCTCCGCCTGCTCGTCCGTATAGTTGTCCAGCGGAGTAACGTTGTAGAAAGTGGTGCCGTTTTCTTCAAATGGTCCGGGAGGGGTGATGGAAGCTCCGGCTATACCTCGCATGTACTCAGGTGTTTCACGTACCTGTAATGGCTTGGTAGGATCCTGCGTGAGCAAGTCCTTCTCATCTACAAAAGCAGCAAGTTCCTTTACCTGACGGTTTATTTCAATAAAGAAACTATCCCTTGGCACATGATTTTCAGCAATCTTATCAATCAGTTTTTTGACCATTAATAAAGAATCCGAAGGCTTTGAATCTTCTGGCAAATAATCGTTCCACAGGGTATCACTAATGGTGATCATTTGACGGCGCAGTTCTGCTTTCTCAGCCAGTGCTTTCTCGTAGATTTTTCTGGCCGTATATTCAGCGTTGATTTCGTACTTGTACTTCTGTTCAAACAGTTCTTCTCCAATGCGTGAGTCTCTATAATCTCCGCTTGCGATTATTGACTCAAGCCCTTTGATGAAGGCCTCTATGGCTGTTTTAGTACCACTGATACTGGCAGTGAGTGGCTCCTTTTCGGCGGCACTTATTGCAGCACTTTCTACGGTTCTTTCCAAAGATGTCAGGTAGTTGAGCGTCCCCTGGTTTTGCTGAATGGCCAAGTCAAGATGTGGTTTGGAAGGGGTCTTAAGATTGGCTAAGCCTGCTTGATAGAATCCAGATGTTTTAGATAGCAGAACAGAAAGACTTTTTAGTTTGGTAGCCAGACTATCCGTGCGATTCATGATGATACCTATCCTCTGTCCAATATTGGTTTCCGAGGGATCCCATTCGTGGGGCTTGAAAGTCGATGTGTTCCAATCATTCCAGTAGAGCATACCCTTCATCATTGCAAGGTCAATTTTATCCAGGCTTGTGAGCTCTTCGGAAGGGTAGCTTTCCAATACGTTCAATAAACTGTCACAAGTCGCTTTCGTCTTCTCCAAATAAACTGGTGTGTTAATGGTTAAGATTGAATCGTATTGCGTCAGCCCTGACCAGCTGGCCCATTCAGGCGACTGCTGCCAAAACACTTGGAGATAGTCATCTGTCAGCTGCTGAAAGTCGTATGTCTTTTCTTGATTCTCAACATTTGAACAGCCTAGAGCCGTTACGAATAGAATACCAATTAGTAGGTTTTTCATCGGTGGTTTGCTTTTGTTATCTAATGGTTTAGTTCGCATATTCATTTTAGTGTTTGATAGCAGCATTATATTATTATTTAAATTAAGCAATAATTCAAATCATCACTCAGATTCGTATCCTCACGAACCTTGCACTACCTTATACTTTCTGGCCGTGAAAACACGGCCCGAGGCGAAGAGGAGTATCCAATTCTTTCTTGAGAGTTGTAAATTTTTAGGCTCTCATCAAAAATCTGCTGATAGTCCGCTTCTTTACTAAGTTTCGTAAGTGTTGCATCATTTTGTTCCTTAACCAATTCCAGTGCCTTTTCGCCATTTACTTCTTCAAGCCATAGATATTTGTCTTCTTACTCTTGAGACATTTGGCTCGCACCAATTATGGCAAAGTATAATAAAATATAGTTTTTCATGTATATAGTGTTTGTTTCAATAAGCACACATGGAATTCACGATAAACTTTATTGATCCTCGGTTGGTATAATTTAGGATGCCTAAAGTTATGCTCATTTCATGTTGGATATTTTTTTTTAAGTTTGATAACCCTGACAGGGTTAAAACAGAGGCGCTCATTTACTTTTCATTCTTGTAAACCTCTCCACCCTTCATAACGAACTTTACGCGCTCTAACGCTTTGATGTCGTCCAGAGGATTTCCGTCAACAGCCACAATGTCAGCTCTCATACCAACTTCCAATAATCCTCTATCTGTCATGCTCAAAAGGTCAGCAGCGTTAATGGTTGCCGTTTTTATTGCGTTGATATTGCTCATACCAAGGTTTACCAGTGTTTTAAACTCCTTGGCATTTTCTCCGTGAGCGATTACTTTCGGTGCACCAACATCTGTTCCAAAGGCAATTTTTACACCTTTCCTAATGGCTTCACTATGGCTTGCCCGGGCTTTAGGCATTATTTCTTCTGCCTTTTTTCTCATTGCTTCCGGTAGATGACTGAGGTCTGTTGGTTCATTCAAATATGCTGTTGGAACCAGGTAAGTTCCTTGTTTTTTCATCAATTCAATGGCCTCGTCATTCAAAATGGAACCATGCTCAATAGATGCAACGCCAGCCCGGGTTGCAACAATGATTCCTTCAAGGCCATGAGCATGAGCAGCAACTTTGACATTATGACGTGCAGCTTCTTCTACAATTGCAATTATTTCTTTTTCTGGGAATTGCAAGGCACCAACACTACCTCCTAAGCTCATTACACCCGCAGTAGCTGCTATCTTAATCACTTTAGCCCCATGTTTAATTTGATATCGAACAGCTTTTATCACTTCATCTTCCCCATCTGCAATACCATGTTCTATCCCAAACTCCAATACACCGGCCGAAAAAGTATCAAACATTGATAAATCATAATGGCCACCGGAAATGCTAATGGCATGACCTGCCGGAATAATGTCAGGACCGTCAATAAATCCCTTTTTGATTGCTTTGTCAATTTCCACATCTAACAATTCAATAGATGGATGGTCCTGTCCAACTGTCCTTATAGTTGTAAATCCTGCCATAAGATTCTTTTTTGCATTCCTGGCCCCTCTAAAAGCAGCTTCCGATGTACTTTCCTTAAATAAGGTCGCGGTTGGGTAATCTTCATCCCAATGTAAATGCACATGCATGTCCATAAGACCTGGCAACAGGATTTTACCAGACAGGTCAATTATTTCTATGTTATCAGGAATGGACTTTGGGTTTATTGACTTTATCAACCCGTCTTTGATAATCAGGTTCGCTGGCTTCACAATTTGTCCTGTCCTTACATTCAGGTAAGCATCGGCCTTTACAAGTTTGGTTTGAGCGTTTGCCAATATGGTTGACAAGTATAGAATAAAGAGTAAGAATAGATTTTTCATGTTTATAGGATTAGGTTGGTTTTACACTTTTTGAACATATCAATAATGTATGTCTCATTTTTTTCATCGTTGTTTTTTAAGTCTGATAACCCTAACAGGGTTTTGAACCCTGTTAGGGTTAAATGAACTACCTAAGTTGTCTGGCCGTGAAGACACGACCCGAGGCAAATAGTTTTTATAGTTCCAGCATTCTATTGTAGTCTTATTTCGTCTTACTGTTGATTCGATATCCAGTCCTCCACATTGTTTTCCAGCACATCCAGTGGCACAATGCCACTACCCAGCACCACATCATGGAAACCTCGTATGTCAAAGTCATTACCTAACTGATTCTGTGCGCTTTTTTTCAGTTCCTTTATCTTTAGTTCACCTATCTTGTAAGCCAGCGCTTGCCCCGGCCAGGCGATGTAGCGATCCACTTCTACCGTGATGTCGTGCTCGGCAAGACTAGAATTGGCTTTGAAGTAGTCAATGGCTTCTTGCCGGGACCAGTCCAACGCATGAATACCAGTATCTACTACTAGCCTGATGGCCCGCCAAATTTCGAAGGTCAGTCTGCCATACCGCTGATAGGGGTCGGTGTACAATCCAAGTTCCGCACCGAGGCTCTCCGCATAGAGCCCCCAGCCTTCGGCAAAAGCGGTAAACTGAAAGGTAGCAGTTTTAAATTCCGGCTGATTTTCCAGTTCCTGGCCTATTGCGATTTGGAAATGATGACCAGGCACTGCCTCATGCAAGCTCAAGGCTTCCATTCCCCACTTGGGGCGGCTCTTTAAATCGTAAGTGCTGGCATAGAAGTAACCCGCTCTCCCCGCTTCTCTTGACCCTGGCATATAATAGGCGGCAGGAGCACTTTTTGACCTGTAAGCAGGGGTCTCTTTTATCCCATAGGGCAAAACAGGCAGTATGCCAAAAAGTGTTGGCAACTCCGGATCAATCCGCTTACAGATGTCACGGTAGGTTTTTAACAACTCCTCCGGATCGGTAAAATAGAATTGTGGATCGTCCTTTAAGAAGGTATTAAAAGCGGGGATACCCCCCTCAAAATTTAGCTCATCGATAATCGCTTGCATTTCCTGAGTGATGCGGGCTACTTCCTGCTTTCCTATCTCATGAATATCTGAGGCAGTAAGATCTGTAGTGGTGTGAAAACGGATGCGTTCCTGGTACCATGCCTCGCCATTGGGCAAGTCTTTGAGACCATATGTTTTTCGGGCATTGGGCAGGTAGGTTTCTTTCATAAAATCGTGAAATGTCAATAGTGCAGGGTTTACTTCCTGACTAATAATATCTCTGATTTCTTCCTGAATAGAACGACCACCTTCCGCATCTATGCTTTCCGGTAGGTTAGCTATGGGCTGGTAAAAAGGGCTTTGTTCAGGGTTGGTTGCAATTAAAGATTTCATCTGCTCGGGCACTAATAGCACGGACGTATACGGCATGGATATTCCCTCATCGAGTCCTTGCTGAAGTAAGGTCTTCATATCTTCTAATACAGTGGCAATGCCCTCCATCCGGGATTTGAAGTTTTGCAGATCCTTTTCCTTACGGACAGGCATGGACTGCATGGTCATGGCGATGTAGTGATTATAATTCTGGATCTGATCCACGATCAGGTAATGGTTGGGAAACTGGTTGGCACGGTAGTTGTCAGCCACACTGCGATTATACACCTGATAGTTGGTGGCATCATCTAGGGACAGAGTTGAAGCATTAAACCAGTCTTTGGTTTCATAGAGTAGGTTCAGCGCTTGTTGCCTCTTTTCAAAACCCTTGGGGGACACATCCATCCACATGTGGTCATAGGTATGATTGCCCATAAATGTGCCCAAAGGGGGCAGATATTTCAGCTCATTATCGGCGTAAGCATCGAAAAGCGCCTGTAATCGCTCCTTTTCACTGCCGAAGTTTTCTTTTTTGCCAATGTAATCGAGTTGCTCTTCTATCGGGGCATTTTCTGGTGGTGACTGTTGCTCCCCATTCGATCGGGAGCATGAGGCGATTGCTATCGCCAGTAAGATCACGGTGAGTTTTGGCATTGATTTTTTCATGGCTTTAAAATTTTGTTTGATAGTTGGGATGTATAGCTCCCCAAGCCCTTTCGGCATTATAAAGATACTTAGGTTCGTGTGTTCTGTATTATCTTCTTGACCGGATTTTCATATTATTAGGTATGCGGAACTATCGCTATATGCCCTACCTCGTTGACCCGGGCGTTAAGACCTTCCCTATTGAGCACATCGGCCGCTTTTTGGTTAAAACCGGCCTCATTCAATTCATTGATAATCTTTTCCACCAGTTGCCATAGCTCCAACGGTGATATGGATGGGTCAACATTCCCATAATAACCATCAGCATCCCGGGCGCACAATTGATACTTTTCCCTTAGCCGATCATTGAGCGCATAAAAAGCGTTCATGAAAGAACTGTCTTTGCGGATGATGCGAAGGTAATGTACCAACTGGGCCGTCTGCCGGTCGTCATCATGATTGGCATACCAGGTAGCCACACCGAAGGGGCATAGGGTATCGATACTGAAAGCGAATTCTTTTTCAATGAGGCGACCGTCCATCTTTTGGTATACATGGTAGTAGCATTCCGAAGATGCTGCCCAGTTTCCGCCCACCAGAACAATGCCGTTTTCATTCGTCCTAGTTTCAAACCATTTGAGGGCGGTTTTGAAAAAAGTGTCATCAAAATAGAAAAGTACATTAAAGCACCTGATGCAATCCACGGGAGCGACAGCTACTTCCCCAATACTACCACGAACAAAAGACAGCTTGTCCGTTTCAAAGCCCATGGCCGGATCCCGCTCCAACCGTGCCTTGATTTTGGATGATAGACCTGGTTGATCGAGCAGTTGTTCCAACAGTTTTTGAAAGCGATTTCGTGTCGAGCTTACATCTGACAGTAGCGCGTTCCAATTCTCAACGCTTGGAATGGCTGGTTGGAAATAAACTATTTTTTTGTTTTCGTCAAACGTGGCATAATTCTCATTTTCATCGTACACCAGATAGACTGGCAAAGATGGATCTACCGCTGTTATTTGCCAATTAGAAAGAAGTTCAGGGGTTTCCAAGGTGGTATAGGGCGGAAACCCGCAACCGATATCAAGCATTGATCTGTTTGTTGCCGTGCCGCCCATCGTATTTTTGATGTAATGATCGATGGCCTTATGGCGACCCGGGACGGTAATGGGCGGTACCCGGCCTTCCCAGGCTCCAGGTAATATTCTGGCCAACAGTGTCCCCATTACCTCGCCCACCATAACAGAAAGGTCTTGGGCAGGAAAACCAGCCTGGTTCATAAAGCCGAACATGCGCTGTACCATCGCAAATACATCGGGCCTGTCCATGGGCAGTTGAAGTAGTTGCTCTGTAAACGCAGGGGAAAGTGCCCCGTTGAAAAAATCCTTGTTTAAGTCCTTTACAAAATTTTGTATTTCCATCAGTTATTATTTTTGTTTGAGTAGTTTCCTACTGTTTCTAGTAATCATTGTTATGTTGTATCCGTTTTAAGTCCTCCTTATAGTTTTTTGCGGCCAGGCCAAAAAATACGGTTGCTATTGATCCGCTAAGGAATATGATACAGAATGCCCACCTAAGGCTTAGATCGCCATAATTGGGGGTTAATAGATCACTTAGATAGCCCATCGCCAAAGGCCCTAAGCCAAGACCGATCAGGTTTAGAATGAGAAATAATATCGAAGAGGCAAAAGCTCGCATTCTGGCATTCACCAGACTATGTGTAACCGCGATAACAGGGGCCAGATTAAATGCTAATAGAAATACGGCCAAAAAAGTCATTGCGAGTACCCAATTGACATCACCCGAAAAAATGGCCATAGCAAATGGGATGTATCCAGCGAAACCCGTAATCATTATTATCCATAGATGCCAGCGCACATCTTTCTTACCATAGCGATCAGCAAAATATCCCCCAAGGAACGTGCCTACCCCACCTCCAACTCCAAAAATTAGACCGAGCGCGTAACCTGCCGAAGCTATATCCATCCCGTGCACCCTCTGTAGAAAAGATGGCATAAAATTACCGAACCCATATGTTCCAAAAGCTATAAATCCCGCACCAAGAGCTGCAAAAACAAAAGACTTACTGCCAAATAAAGTTTTGATTACCTCTGCCAGTTTAGGCGTTTGGTCGCTTGTGCCAATAGCATCGGACTGCCCTTTTATGGGTTCCTTTATGGTGAAGTACAGAATAATGGCCAATAGTATGCCCGGTATGCCAATGGCGTAAAATGTTATTCTCCAACCATAGAGTTTAGCAATTACTCCCCCGATGACAAATCCCAGTAGTATTCCGATATAAATACCCATGGAATAAATAGCAAGTGCAGTAGCCCGCTTTTTAGGAGGAAAATAATCTGATATGATAGAATGTGATGGAGGGCTACCGCCCGCTTCTCCAATTCCCACACCGATTCGAGCCAATAGCAGTTGGAAAAAGCTGGTCACCGTTCCGGATATAGCGGTCATCAATGACCAGAGTGTCAAACTTGCCGCCACAATATTTTTTCTGTTTCCCTTATCGGCCAACCGGGCAATGGGCAAACCCATGGTAACATATAATGCTGCAAACGCCAAACCTGTCAACAGGCCTAGCTGGGTATCGCTCAATCCCAGATCAGCTTTTATGGGTTCTGCGAGGATTACCAAGATTTGACGGTCAATAAAGTTAAACGCATAAACGGTGGTGAGAATCACCAGCACGTACCATTTACTTTGGTTGCTTTTTGTGATCTTGCTCATTAGGATGGTATTTTGACAACACAAGCTCCCCAAACCTCATGGAAATAAACAACATTTTTATCTTCGTTATAGACGAGATAGGATGACCATGAGGGCGCTGTTGCGGTTATTTTCCGGGAGAGACAATCGTATAGCCCTGGGTCTCAAGAATATTTAACAAGTCATAGTAGAAGTATATTCGGATAATCTTTCCATCTTCAACCAGACTGGCAGAATGGTAGGGGACGGTACTTTTCTTTCCATTCTTTTTGCGGGTAAGTGTATTTGTGCCCCAAGAAAGAACCCATTCACCGGCATTCCAGTTTTCAGTGACCTTTACCGGCAGATAAAGCTCTCCTGAAAGCTCGTGTTGATAAGTATCGAAGCTATTGGTAAAGTATTCCTTGTGTTCCTTTACCGTTAATGAATCCATGCCTTTGCCCAGTCCATATACAATGACATCTTTGGCCAGTAGTTTGGTCATTTTGGCAGCATTTCCTTCCTTTAAGCTCTGAGTGTAGTTTTTTACCAGTTGTAAGGCCGATTCGGAATTTTCAAAATCAAGGGTAACGTTTCCTTGGCCGAACATGGAGTGGGACACGAAGAGGATCAATGCCATCATTGGCAAAAACAGTTGGTTTTTTAAATTTTTCATAATAGTACAGTATTAAATTTGACCTGGTTCTTCTTGAACTAAGTGTTAACTGAAGATAATACTGAGATTAAGAAAAATAAAGGGAGTTAGGACGGAGCTATCTTTCTACTTTCCGAAGAGGTTTTATTATTTACCGGTAATCTAAAAAAAAGAAAATCTACAGGGTTTGAAGCCGCCTTAACAATTCAAATTTTGCTATTTTGTTTACAGGGATGATTTTACCTCCAACCGAAACATGATTGTTGCCGACCTCGTCGATCTGTGAAACATTGATGATATATGACCGGTGGACCCGCATAAAGTTGGCTCGGGGCAACTTTTCTTCAAGGGATTTTAATGTCCCTACCAACAGATATTCTTTTTCAACGGCAAATATCCGGCAATAATTTCGATCGGCTTCCAAATACCTGATATCCTTTATGGCCACGGCCATAAGCTTGTCCTGTTTTCTCACAAAGACCCGATCTGTTAGCACGTAATGATTTTCGATGGTGGCTTCAGGCCTGGCATTATTGGAGATGGCCTCTACCGTAAGCTCTATGGCCCTTTTCAGGTCGATGTTTTTGTAGGGCTTTGAAATAAAGGCTCGTGGCTTGGTTTCTTTGGCCCGCCTAAAATGTGCTTCATCTGCGTTGGAAGTGAGATAAATGATAGGGATATCAAATTCGGATTGTACCAAGCGCGCGGTTTCTATCCCATCCAATTTACCTTTTAACTGTATGTCAAGCAAGAGGATGTCCGGGCGTTCGTTACGGATGCAGGACAGCACATCTTCACCCCTTGGCAAGAGACCGCAAACTTCAAAACCGAGTTCGTTGAGTTGCATGGATAGATTGGTGCCAATCACCATATTGTCCTCAACAATAAGTATCTGTATCGGTTTCGTCATTTTTATGCAACTTTGTCAAGTTTAAACTTGAAAGAAATAGTGGTTCCCAATCCAAAATCTTCCTCCATGGTTCCATTTAGCTGTCTAGTGAGCATTCCTACCAATTCTCTTCCAAAACCTTTAACTTTGGGCGCCGGATTATTTTTTTTACCGACCCCGTTGTCCGCTACCTGCAGGTTGAGCGTATCTACACCATCTTTTGTCAAGAAAATTTTGACCAATCCCTGCTCGCCACTGGGGAATGCATATTTTAGGGCATTTGTCAAAAGCTCGTTAACTATTAGACCAATAGGTACTGCTGTATCTATATCCAGTTCCAGTTCGTCCATGATGCATTCGATCTCCACCTTACCCTCGGCACTGAAAGAATCGAGGATTCCTTCGCTTAAATTAATGAAATAATCCTTCATCTCGATACTCCCAAGATTTTCGCCCTGGTACAACTTCTGATGAATGATACCCATGGACTCCACGCGATTTTGACTGGCGAGCATTGCCTCCTTTGTTGATTTATCTTCGATTTGGGCAGATTGTAGCGCAATTAAACTCTTGACCATTTCCAAATTGTTCTTTACCCTATGGTGTATTTCCCTTAACAGGAGCTCATTTTGGGCATTCTTCGCGTCCAGGGCTTCATTTAGCCCTTGTAACTCCTTATTTCTTTTTTTACCCTTTTTGTGGTTATGGTAAAGTCCCAATAAGATCAACCCTAAAAGTCCTGATAAAATGCCATATAATACCTGTATTTTTTGCTGTCCGGCGATGGTGGTCCTCTGTACCTCTATCGTATTGTCCTTTTTGGCCGATTCATATTTGCTTTCCATATCAGAGGCCAATCTCTCTTTTGCAATATTAAAGATGGTCTCCCTTAACTTTATATATTCCTTATAACTGGCCATGGCATTTTTATGATCTCCCTTGGCCGAATATATTTCGGAGAGCACATTATGGGCTTCCATCTTTCTTTCCTTGTTGTCCACCGAATCCAAAATGGAAAGGCTTTTGTGGGCAAAAACCAGGGCACTATCATGTTTTTTCCAATCCGAGTGTAGTTTGGCCATGCGTTGCAAAGTGTGGGCCATTCCATTTTGGTTTCCCATTTTTCTTTTTATTGTCAAGGACTTCTGGTAGTAATCAAATGATCCCGAATATTGTTTTTTTCCGAAGTATGCCTCTGCCATGTTATTGTAATCTATGGCTACCCCATATTTATCGTTCAATTTTTCATCTATTGCCAAAGCCTTCCTGGCATAGGATAGCGCCATGTCATATTTCCCCTGATTTTCGTAAGCGGTACCGATATTACTGAAATTGATGGCCATGCCGGATAGGTCGTCATTTTTTTCGTCAATTTCAAGGGATTGGAAAAAGTAGGTAAGCGCTTTCTTGGGCTCCCCCTTTTGTCGGTAAATCTGTCCGATATTTGCGTATGCCGAAGTCAGATTAATTCCGCCAAGGGAGTCCTTAATATTCAGTGACTTAAAAAAAAAGTCGAGTGCTTTGGTGAAATCCCCTTTTCTTCTGTATGTGGCGCCCAAATTATTATAAACACCGGCAAGCTCTTCCATGTTGTTTGTTGACTTGAAAATCTTCATGGCCTTTTCGTTTAAATCAAGGGCCATTTCGAATCTGCTGGCTCTCATATAGGTGTTCGCCAAGTTTTTAAGTGACTTTGCCAGCAATGATTGATTGTCCGTTTGTCGTGCTAGATTTAATGCTTGCTTGCCATAACCCAGGGAAGCTTTGAAATCGGAAGTAGAGGTCCTATAGCTTAAATCGCCCAATGCCTCTATCCTATCTTCAACATCCATGGTCGGTAAAATGGCAGTAATACTATCAACCATTCTGTCCTGTTGAGCGGTAGATCCTGTTGGACAAAACAAAACACACATGATGTAGAAAATGTTTCCACTCAGGTACCATATTTTTGAAGTTGATCTATATTTCATTTTGTTCATTTCTATTGGAAATGTATGGACCAAACTCAATTTACCGCCCGCATACCCAAGATAAGGTTTCAAAAAGCAAATTCTTAAAAAAATCTAAATATTCTTTGGGAAACGACTATAAACACTTAATGCCATTTCTAGGTAACATGGGAACGTTTTCGGTTATTCTCCAATCCAAATTCGCCAGTGGTAAATTTCCACAGACCTTATCAAAACAATTATATAATGGCCCTTTACTATCAAATGGGAACTGATAACTCCCAAACAAATTAGTGGCTATGGGATTCATGAATATGGGCCTGGTGAAAGATTACATAATTAGAATAGATTAATCATTATTTAAGTATTTGCTTAAATTATTAAATATTTATATCTTTCGAACTTAAATGTAAATGCCATGAAACTTGAAATCATCTGTACAAGGGCCGAAGCAGACCAAAAACAACTGGAACGATGCAGGGAAACCCTAAATGAGACTTCGAAAAATATTGAAGAAATAAGCAGGATAATGGCTATGGCCGGAAATGAAGTACGCCTTAAAATCTTGTTCCTTCTTAGTCAAGAAAAAGAACTCTGCCCTTGCGATTTTGCAGATATCCTCGAAATGAGTGTTCCTGCCATCTCACAGCATATCAGAAAGATGAAAGACGTAGGTGTAATTACTTCAAGAAGAGCGGGGCAAACACTTTTTTACTCACTGCTCGACAAAAGTTCGGACATTTTGGGCAAGGCCTTTTCAAACATTAATGACAATAGAAAAGTAGCATAAATGAAAACCGGTAAAATTTCAAATACAGCGGCCTATGCTGGTATCCTCACTGCTATTGCTGCATCAGTTTGTTGCATAACCCCTGTACTGGCTTTATTGGCGGGAACCAGTGGGATGGCCTCCATGTTTGCTTGGACGGAACCTTTTAGACCCTATCTTATGAGCTTCACCATCTTGGTGCTTGCATTTGCCTGGTACCAGAAACTGAAGCCTAAATCAAAGGATGAAATTGATTGCGCTTGTGAAGATGATAAGAAAACTACCTTCATGCAATCAAAGAAGTTTTTACTTTTTGTCACGCTCTTTGCGGGACTAATGCTGGCATTCCCCTATTACTCTGGAATTTTTTATACCCGGCCATCAAAGGAAGTTGTCTATGTGCAACAGGACAACATCATTGAAGAAACCTTTATTGTGGAAGGGATGACCTGTACCGGATGCGAAAATCACATTGAAAGCGAAGTCAATAAACTTGATGGCATCTTATCGGTCAAAGCTCACTACGAAAAAGGCAATACAGTTGTGAAATACGATAAAACCAAAGTGTCAAAAGAGGAAATTGAAAACGCCATTTCAAATACTGGATATACAGTAAAAAGGTTATGAATATTATTTATACTTCTACAATTACCTGTCCAAAATGTGGCTATCAGAAAGAAGAGGTAATGCCCACTGAAACCTGCCAATTTTTCTACGAATGCAATAATTGCAAAAGGGTGATCCGACCCAAAGAAGGCGATTGTTGTGTATTTTGTTCTTATGGAACTGTTGCCTGCCCATCAATACAGGAGAGTTCAGGATGTTGCCGATAAATTCTGAAAGTTAATTGGAGACCACCCTTGGTGCAGTCATACCTTATCAAAAATATTATTCAATGATACCGAGAGATTTAAGCAGGGACATTAAAACGAGGTTGCAAAGTATATATGGGCAAATAGGCGGTCTCATTAAAATGCTCGATGAGGATACTGACCCAGAGAAGATATTGATTCAGTTCAAGGCTGCGCAGAAAGGATTGGACAAAGCCCATTTTCTATTGCTGGATGAAGTCTATCGAAAAGCTTTGGCCATTAAAATTTCCGAAACTATAGATGCTTGTCCCGGAAATTGCGGTAATGAAGACCGTATTGAATTCATTCGAAAACGATTTCCAGATTTGGAACTTGATACACTGACCACAAAAATGAAGGAAATCGATATGCTCAGAAAAAGAATTGATGACCTTGACCTGAATAAGGACGAAACAACCTAATACATTTCTTTTTAGAAAGAAACTTTATCCCAGACTGGCATAGACAAAGGACCTACTGAAAAGTAGGTCTTTTTTTTGGAGACCACCCTACCCACCATCCTACCTTTGGTTCATTGGTTTGGTTCAATAACAATTAAACGATTTATGAACATTAAAAACAAAAGAAATGAAACGTCAAGTAGAAGTTTTTACCGCCAGTTGTCCAGTTTGTGACCCGGTCGTAAAAATGGTCAAGGAACTGGCCTGCGATAATTGTGAAGTAACAACATACGATCTGGTCAAGCAATGCGATGACAAGACCTGTCTTTCAAAAGTGAACGAGTATGGAATACAAAAATTACCTGCCGTGGCAGTTGAAGGTAAGTTGTTGGATTGTTGTATTGCGCCCTCAATTTCCAAGGAAAAATTAATTGCCGCCGGAATAGGCCAATCCTAAATACAATCCGAATGAAGGGACTACAATTTCAGGATTCCATTGCTACGGGAACATCCTTACTTACTTTTCTGGCACCAAAGGTATGTTGTTGGAACGGAGCGATTGCGGCCCTCAGCAGCGGCACAAGTTACCTTGCTTGGGTATATCCGCTCAGACCTTATCTGTTCGGTCTGGCGCTCCTCTCCCTGGTCTTTGGCTTTTATCGGGAATACTATCCAAAAAAGAAAGATACGCTTTCGTGTGGCAGCTGTACATTGGATAAAAATAGGGTCTCCAGGTCAAAGCTTCGACTTTGGCTCGTGACCCTATTTGTGTTGATTACCTTTGCGATAAACTATATAGCAGTATGGGACTGACCAAAACGATATTTAAGCTTCTCCTCTTGACTGCTTTCTTGGTCACACATCCATCAACGCTTCCGCACAGGGATTTCCCATATTAATGGATACTCCCATCATGTCGGGATGGGAAGGAAGGGGCCTGCGAAGGTTTGCCCATATAATAGTATGGAAAGAGAATTCAATTTAGATATTCCGTAAAAAAAATCAGCATTCATTCAATACTATTTCCGGTTTCATAAAATGGACCTTTTTCGGCATGCTTTTTATTAAAGGGATCTATTTTCCATGGTTCTTCCATTTAAAGTAAAGAACGTTTATTTAATTCGTTCATAATCAGTAAATTGATAAACAGTCCCATCAGCCTCCCTAATACCCAATTCACTTCGAATAAGCAATCGCTTACGCGTCAAGAAGATCACAACAAAGAGCTCGTTTACTCCGTTATACGAATGGCTCAATACCCCCGATTCTTGTAGCTCCCAATTTCCAATTTCGATAAATGAGTCGGCCATCTGGCTATGGCACGCATTTTTTCCTATTCCCCAGAAATAGGTGTTTCCCATTTCTTGAGTTCCCCGGACATAACGGATCATATCGTCTTTTCGACAACTTTCAAATTGCGAAAACAAATCCTCGGAGGGCTCCTTAATTCCTAAGGAATCGTTAGGCTGTCCCTTGAATTCCCCGGTCCTCTGCCAATCACCTGCCAAATTAGTGGCAGTGAAGGCAAGGTTATCCGAGGAACCCTCGTCATCTCTTTCACAAGCAGACGAAATTGAAAGAGAAAGAATAAGTAAAAAAAATGTTCGTTTTAACATAACTTGAATACTATAAAGTTACCATTTTATAATTGCCATTCGCTACACTTGGATTCATATCCGACCTGGATTCCGGTTAAACTATACTCAAGATCACTTATGTAATAGGGCACGATCAATGACTGTGGTTTCCGTGTAGTGCGATTTTCCTTACCATCTCTATTTGGGCCTTTATTTCAAAGAATTATTAGGAGGTCCGTTTTCTTCCTATAATTTCGACTATGTTGATTTTATATACCAGCGGAATGCCCCGGTCATCCAATTTACTCGAATACTCACTGATGAACTGGGGGATTTTTTGCTCTTTTCTGGCTATGATATTTTTTACACCGAGCGCAAATTGATGTAATAGAAGTTTAGCTTCACTTCCGTGGATTTCTTCATATATGCCATGGACCAATACGGATTTCCACTTGTCCGCTGCTTTAATTTCATCAACCTCCAAAGTCACTTCCGGATTACTTCGCATTGCATTTATCTTGTAGCCCTCCGCCGAATAACCAATGATACAATCCAAACTTTGTTCGTAATAATAGGTAATCGGAACCACGTAGGGACATCCTTGAAATATAAAGGCCAGATGTCCAATGTAATTGCTGCACAGCAAATTGATGTTTTCTTTTCTCATTAAGTCTATTACCATAACTGTTTTAAGGCATTTTATTAGCGGTAATTTTTAAAAAATCTTAAGTGCGGTAAAAAGGTCAGTATAAGCATTGTGGTCCTGACCAATTGATAGGCACACCAATTGAACAGCTTGTCCAATACACTTGATCTTTTATCAAGGCTTTCATAGGTAACTTGGGCACATTGTTCCATAACATGGTCAAAATCGTTCCGCAGGACTCTGGCAAAACCTTCTGAATAAACTTCTACGTTCATCTCTATGCTACCGTAACAACTAAGGCTGTTCAGATTGAACGAACCAATGGTAGACCAGTGGTTGTCAACGACAGCCGCCTTACCATGTACTACTGACCTGTTCCACTCATATACCGTCATATTATTTTGGAGAAACGATGAATACAAATGTGTGGCCGCTCGGCGAACCATGGGAACATCACTGATGCCAGCAAGAATCACTGTTGTACTTACGCCATTTTTTCCGGCTTTTTTCAGCGCTCCCGCCAATCTTCTCCCCGGCAAAAAATAAGAGCCTACAATAACTATTTCTTCTTTGGCCCGAAGTATTGCGTTGAAATAAGCATCACAGACCTCTGTTTTGTTCTTCAGCCAATCGTTTTGTCTAATTCCAACAAGCGCCTTGCCAGCTGAATGCAGGACGGGCTTAATTCTTCGGGCGCTCCCTTCTTTAAGGAAATAATCACTACACAGTTTTTGCAGGTCGTTGGCTGCTGGGCAATCCAACAACACAGCATAGTCAAGCCAAGGTTCGGAATCTTGGCCTCCATGGTATTTGTCCGCAATATTGATGCCCCCTATCAACGCTTGTTTACCATCTCCCACAACAATTTTGTGGTGCATTCGGCGCCCCAAATAAAAATTATTAAGGGAGAATAAAGGAGAAAAAAATCTGACAAGGATGCCGTTCTCTGAAAGATTCTGTACAAAACCATCCGAAAGTGCAGCACTGCCATAGGCATCCAAAAGAAGATAGACTTTGACATTTCGTTTTGCCGCCTCCTTTAATGAGGTTGCAATACTGTTTCCCGTTTCATCATCTTCGAAAATGTACGTTTGTAAATGGATTTCATTTTGTGCATTTTCAATGACTTTTTTTAGCCTTAGAAAATAGGGTTCGCCGGAACGTACCAATTCAATATACTCCGACTTATCGGAACCGTTCGGGAATGCGCTTTCATGATGTTCTTCAGTTATCCGTTTATAATCCATCCAAGTGTTTTTTTAATCTTTGATCTTAATCCTCTGCAGTCCTTCCTCGGGGACTATCGATTTGTACCGATTTCGTGATCTTCATCGGAGTTCAATTTGACTTGTTCGGGCTTTCCCTATGTTGGTTCAAGGTTTAGTTTTAAGGAAGGCAAAACCAGGGCCAAAGCCAATAAAACGACCGATCCCGCAATTACAAATGGATAATAAAATCCTCCCGATATCAGCCATGTCCCCAACACAGGGCCTAAAATCTGTCCAATACTGTTTGTAGAACTTTGAATGGAAATATTTTGTCCGGTGTTTTCTTTGGAAATCAACGAGATTGCCGACAGTAAATTGGGGGTTACCATGGCACCTCCTGCGGCGAACACAACAATTAGCCCGTATATCACGAATTCATCCTTAAAGAATGGAAAAACGATCAGGGTAATCCCAGAAATCAACAACCCCGTACCAATTTGTTGTTTTGTAGTCAAGAGCCTTTCGCCATAAGTCGCAAAAACGGGCTGCAATATGGCCATTACGGATCCACAGAGCATAAAGCCGATTCCCACCTGATTGCTATTGAACGACAATTCATCCTTTCCATAGATAGAAAATACCGTTTCAAAAAGGGTCACCACAAATTGCATTACAAAGGACAGTAGCAACAACACTAAAAAATAGCTGCTGAAGGACCACCTGAATTTTGTCCCCTCTGAAACAAACTTGTCACTTATAGCGGTATTTTTCAACCATTTTATTACAACAAACAATACGAAAAAACCCAAAAGCGAAACCAATATAAAGGGAACGGAAAACCGATCTAAATGGAGAATGCCGAGGGAGTACTTGTAGTGAAAATTGGTCTGGGATAAAAACCCTCCAAGAACAGGCCCGAAAATAACTCCTGAGCTAATTGCCACACCGGACCAGGCCATAATCTTCGTCCTGCGTTTCTCAGAAGTAATATCGCTCAAATAGGCATTGCTGACAGGAATCACGGAAGAGGTGAATATGCCTCCGAATATGCGAGCGACATAAAGCATCGCCAACGAAGTGGCAAATCCCGTTAGTAGCTGCATCACAATAAATCCCATCAACCCTACAATAATAATTGGCTTGCGACCGTATTTGTCCGATAATCTGCCCCACAGCACTACAAAAATCAACTGGAACAATGGATAGATGCTGGTCAACATTCCAATATGGAAATTAACCAGATCGGTGTCCAGGTTGTCCTTTAGGGCCAGTCTTTCTGTGTAATAGGGAAGGGTGGGCAATAAAATCCCATACCCCAGCATCACCACGAACAAACTCAATAAAACCAAAAATATCCTACTGAGTTTCTCTTTTTTGTCCATTATTTCTTCCCTATTTTTCTCTTCAATAATTGCGCATTGATGGCTACGATTATCGTACTAAGACTCATGAACACGGCACCTACGGCTGGGCCCAAAACAAATCCCGACGAATACAGAACACCTGCCGCCAACGGAATGGCGACCACGTTATAACCTGTTGCCCAAATAAGGTTTTGAATCATTTTGTTATAGGTCGCTTTTCCGAACAAAATCAGATTGGCTATATCCTGCGGATTGCTGTTCACCAAAATAATATCGGCGGTCTCAGCTGCTACATCGGTACCCGAACCAACGGCAACGCCGACATCGGCCTTTGCCAAGGCGGGGGCATCGTTGACACCGTCACCTGTCATGGCAACAAATTCTCCCTTGGCCTGCAAATCATTGACGATTTCTACTTTTTGATGCGGCAAAACTTCCGCATAATAGCCGTCCAAGCCAAGTTTTTCGCTTACGGCCTTGGCGGTTCTTTCATTGTCCCCCGTCGCCATAAGTACTTTAATATTGTTCTTTTTGAATACCCGAATGGCATCTGCCGACTCTGGTCTGATTTCATCAGCAAGTGCGATGTATCCAACCAACTCCCCATCTATCAGTACAAAAACCACAGTTTCCGCGGCATCGCTGTATGCATCTTCGGGAATCGTAATTTTTTCGTCCCTTAAATAGCCCGGACTCACCACTTTTATTTGCTTGCCCTCCACTTTGGCCTCAACACCCTTACCGGTGATCGCATTGAAATTTTCAGGTTTTGGGATGGTTATTTCGTCTTCTTTCACTTTTTTTATGATTCCGACGGCAATAGGGTGTTCTGAGCTTTGTTCCAGGGCGCTGGCCAACCTAAGAATTTCATCTTTGGCATAGGAACTACTGAGAGACTCTATACGTGTAACGCCAAAATCACCTTTAGTAAGGGTCCCGGTCTTATCGAATAACAAAGCTGATATTTTTCGGGATTCCTCAAACGCTGTCCTATTTCGTATAAGCAGGCCGTTTTGGGCCGAAACCGCTGTTGATATCGCTACCACCAATGGAATGGCCAGACCCAGTGCATGTGGACATGCAATAACCATTACGGTTACCATTCTTTCCAAAGCATAAACAAAGGGGAACCCTAAAATGAGCCAAACGGCCAAGGTCCCAAAACCAATGGCCAAGGCAATGTAAGTCAACCACTTTGCGGCCCTGTCCGAAAGGTTTTGCATTTTGGATTTGGTCTTCTGCGCTTCCTCGACCATCGTAATCACTTTGTTGAGATAACTGTCCTTTCCCGTATGCTCCACTTTTACCTTTAAGGTGCTATTGCCATTTACCGACCCTCCGATTACTTTGTCGTTCAATTCTTTCTTTACGGGTTTTGATTCCCCGGTGAGCATGGATTCGTTCAGATAGCTCGTGCCTTCCGTTATAATTCCATCGGCCGGTACTTTTTCTCCGGGCTTGACCAGAATGATATCATCCTTCAACAACTCTTCCAGCTTGATATCCTCTACGATGTCCCCTTTTACCCGATGGGCTTCGGCCGGCATCATACTCACCAAAAGTTGCAGTGCTTTTGAGGCGCCAAGGACACTTTTCATTTCTATCCAATGCCCCAATAACATAATGGCTATCAATGTGGAGAGCTCCCAGAAGAAATCCTCGCCCCTTAAACCGAAAACGGTAGCCGTACTATAAAAGTAGGCAACACTGATGGCCATTGATATCAAGGTCATCATTCCCGGTGCGCCTTTTTTTACTTCGGACCAAAATCCTTTTAGAAAAGGCCAGCCCCCATAGAAATAGACGATACTGGAAAGCGCAAAGAGAATGTAGGGATTGCCGGGCAGCAACAAGTCGTACCCGAAAAATTCCTGAATCATTGGTGAGAGAAACAGAATCGGTATGGTGAGTATCAATGTAACCCAAAACCGTTTTCTGAAATCCGCTATCATCATTTTATGATGGTCGTGTCCCATTTGCCCATGCCCGGGGTTATGGCCAGAATGCCCCCCCTTTCCATGGTCCATTTTAGAGTGGTCGTGCTTCGTGTGGTCCATTTTTGAGTGGTCTTCTTTGTCATGGTCCATTTTAGAATGATCCATGTTTTCGTGCTTATGATGTTCATGTTTTTCCATAGTATATATATTTAATTAAGTGTTATCGTAATTTTTTTCTCATTTCTTCTGAAATCTGTTCTGCATAGACTCCATAGGCATCCACCAAAATTCCTTTGATATCATTCTTGGAGGATATGGCATATAGAATGCTATTATCATCGGTGCTGCTCATCCCTTCAAAACGATATATTTCGTCGACTTTAAAATCCTCCGGGTGTATTTCCAGTTTTAGCCCTGCGCATTCCAAACAATGTGGCCTTAAATTAAAATCATGGGTATACCCCCTTTGTTGTAGACCGTTAATAGCTTCTGAAAGTGTATCATAATTCCGCATACTTCTAATCATTTATAGGTCATCGTAAAATAACTGCCATCTTCCTCAGTAAATTTCTGAAACGATAATAGGTCCTTCTCGGTCAATTTTTCCAGAACCTCGTAATTGAAACTCTTTATCCGTATACCCAGGGCATAGGTCCTTATATTGATTTTCGATTTAATTTCCCTTGCATTTTCATCGGACTCCAGAACCCTATCAAAAATCCTTATTTTGCTTTTGGAGCCAAAGAAATCCAAAAGCCCTGAGTCAAATGATATCTCCAATTCGATTTCCTCTAAATTACCCAGATCATATAACTCCTTAAAATTTTTGGAATTCGAATTGATCTCGGTTTTCTTTGACTTTGGTTCCGCAAAGGGGAAGGCCATGACCATGATGCTCGACTCCTTGGGCCTGCATCGGTAGGTTGTCGTGTAGGTATCGGTCAACTTCTCTTCTTCGTCATAAAGTTCGGTTACCACCTCTATTTCATAATATCCATCCATGTTCTCTACCTCTCCTGACTCAAATTTTTGCTTATTTAGAAAAACTCCATTTTCATCATAATTTTCGCGCACGACCATCCTCTTGGACAGTTGCCCAATGAACATATTATCTTGGGCACAAATATTCAAAACATGCATTGACAAAATGATGATGATGGCATATCTCATGGGCATCAATGGTGCATTAATTCCATTACTTCCTTGGCAATGACACTACTTAGGTCAATTTTGTTGGACATGTGTGGAATCGTGTTACAGGTTATAACATCATCTGCACCGGCGTCGTACAGGTCCTGATAGGCACTACCAGAAAACACGGCATGGATACCAATACATATGGGAGGTTTCATTTTCGCTTTTTTTAAATGCTCCAAGGTTTCTATCATGGTATGTGCAGTAGAGATAATATCATCCACCAATACCGGGGTCGCTTCTTTGTATTTATCCACATCGGGCACGGAAACCTCTACATCCCGATCACCGTGCCTAACTTTTTGCAGTACCGTAAATGGTGCGCCCGCTTTTATTGCCACTTCTGATACCCATTGTTCACTTTCGGAATCAGGACCTATTAAAACAGGGTTGTGAATATTTTCCTTTATCCATTTTGCAATGTCGTCCGCAGCATGGATCACCCTATTTGGAATATCGTATACCTCACCTAGGGAGCTTATTCTGTGCAGGTGGGGGTCAATGGTGGTAATACTGTCCGCAAATCCTGAAATCAATTTACTAAAATAGGTCGATGTAATTCCCTCTCCTACCTTAAACACTTTGTCTTGTCGCATATAGGCCAAATAAGGTGCCACCAAACATGTACACATGGCACCGAGCGACTTGGCCGTATGGCTCAAGAAATATAGCGGCAATAGTTTTTCATCCGGTTGGTTCAGGGTGCAGACCAGGACCACGCATTTGTCCTTAACATCGGAGAGTATGCGTGTATAGGATTCCCCGTCCGGGAATTTTCTTAATTGGGCCTCACCGATTTCCCCTTTCATTTTTTTAGCCAATAACTCCGTAATCTCTTGGTTTCCCGGAAGGCTGAACAGTATTGTTTTCATATCCTCTTTCGTTTTTTATTGTTATGTTATGTTTTTCCAGATATTTCACTAATTCTCGAAAATCAAGTATTTCTTCTATGTGCTTTAATCCTTTCAGTTCTGTGTTTTTGTATAACAGCTCGGCTGCAAAGGAAGTTACCGTGGCAGTGGCCAAAGCTTCGTTATCCCCGGTCACGATATACACAGCTTTTTGGCTCATTCTCAAGCTATCGCAACCCATGATCTCTACCTGTAAAGCAAAACGTTCAGAACCTATAGGCAGGAAGTCCAACACCCTTTTAAACTGTTTTGGATTCAACCGCTCGTACCATTTAAGGATCCCGGTTTTTTGAAAAAGGTGAAAGAGCTTGGTCACTAGCCGGGAGTCAAAAGCGATTCGGGTATCGACTGCCTCGACATCTACGAAAAGCGGTATAATATGGTGGTCCGAAAAATCAAAAAGATAGAAGGCCCGTCCTCTCTTCTCGTTCAGCAATCTGGTCGATTTCGGGTTGGTAAACCCGCGGACCGATACCTTGCCCTTTTTGGTTTTGATCTTAAACGCACTGTTCGTCTTTTTCAACATCCAACGGATAGAATCAATCCCATGGGATTCACCAAGGCCTAGCATGACATAGCTGTGTATCTCCCTTACTTCAGTAAATTCCTTGGCACCGTTATATGCCAGTATATTGGACAATCCCGGTATCAATCCCACACTTGGTATAACAAGGCCCTGTCCGTTGTCGATATATTCGGACAGTTCAAAAAATCGTTTGTGCGTCTCAAAGGATGCACCTACCTCGGTGTAGTTTATATTCAGATTGATACACTCCAAAAGAAAGGACATGTCCATGGTTTCCAAACAATTGACCACGGTGTGGATCATATCAAATCTGACCTCTTGGAAATCGCCCATTTCGATGTCCATATATATGGCAGATGCGGATAAGCCGTGCTCCCTTATGAAATGCACTGCCTTATCTTTATTTCGTCCGGCTATGATAACCTTTGATGGGTAGCGCATTGCCAATTGCCGCGACACTATCGACCCAACAGTCCCATATCCTCCAATAATCAATATTTTATCCCTTGATTTCATTGGCTAATCGATTACAATGATGTCATCATGATTTTCGTAATACTCAAGGGCGTAATTGAGCTCTCCATTCGATTCCGCATGAAGTGTGTACAGCAATTGGCCCTTTTCAATTTCCTCCCCCAAACGAGCATTCATTAGAATTCCAGCAGTGCTCGATTGTGGGGCACCAGATAACTTGGCCAGCTTGGCAATTTTGCGGTTGTTTATTTTTCTGATGGTCCCACACTTGGGGGCATGCATCTCAAATTGATAGGGGGCAACAAACGTTTTTGAAAACCTGCCCTGCGCCGTGCAGATGGCTTCAAATTTTTTATAGGCCTGGCCCGATTCCAACACGTGTTTCGCTATTTCCTGCCCTTTTTGTTCCTCAACTTTACCTGAAAGTTCCAATAAGGTTCCCGCCAACATAAGTGCCCTTTCCTTTAAATCTTGGGGAGCATTTTTTTCATTTTTCAGTACACCCAAAACATCAATTGCCTCCAAATTGGGGCCTATTCCCCTACCTACCGGTTGTGTTCCTTCCGTAAGGACTACTTTAACATGCAATCCTACGGCCTTACCCACGGTTTCCATATGTTCCTTGAGCTTTTCGGCCATTTCAGTGCTTCGTACCTTTGCCGTTTCACCAACGGGAATGTCAATAACAACGTGGGTAGAACCTGCGGCCGCTTTTTTGGAAAGTACAGAGGCGATAAGTTGTCCCTCGCTGTCTATGTCCAGTGCCTTTTCCACTTTTATGAGAATGTCATCTGCCGGACTAAGCTGGGTCGTTCCGCCCCACACAAGGCAGCCACCCTCCTTTTCCACTACTTCCTTGATCTCTCCTGCCGAAAGGGTAACGTTGGTCAGTACTTCCATGGTATCCGCCGTTCCAGCTGGCGATGTAATTGCCCGGGATGAAGTTTTCGGCATGGTTAGTCCATGAGCGGCAACAATGGCCACTACAATAGGCGTTGTCCTGTTTCCGGGCAGTCCGCCAATACAATGTTTATCTACAACAATTTCCTTATTCCAATTCAATCGTTTTCCTGATGCTATCATTGTCTTGGTCAAATCCGATATTTCATCAGTATCCATCCGGTCACCCGCACAGGCCGTGATGAAGGCCGATAAATGTATATTGGAATAATCCCCTTCAATGATATCTGTAATAATAGCCTCGTAAGCATTATAGTCCAGTCTTTGATTGTAGATTTTGGCCCTTACGTAGCTCAATGAATCCAATGGTTCCAAATGGGACACTCTCAAGGTGTCGTTAACGGAGACCCCTAATTTTTTTGCCGACGCCTGTGATAGCCCTATCTCACCTGGCAACAGCACTTCGGAGGTTATAACGTTGAGACTCGCTACGATCGAGGTTTTGAAGTTGGACACACGGATCCTGGTCAATGCTTCAAAGCCCTCGGAAATGCATACATGGCAATCTTTCCTCATATACACCACATTTTCGTTCTGTGTGTAAATACCTAGATGCTTATATTTTAACGTGTTCGATTTTTCTTCCATTTCTATATATTGTATTTGTTTAGTATCCTTTTACCCTTTTCCGAAAAGCAAAACCAGCCTACAAGTGACCCGCCCAGAATGGCCAAGACCATGCCATTGATCACAAATAACAGCGGGACTTCCTTTCCGCCAAAATATCCAAAGTGCATATCCAGGTTATAACATAGATAGTTGCAAAATAGCCCTAGGACGATTCCGGACAGTTCGGCACAAAGAACGATGGCCTGCAACCCCTTCCACCTCCCTACGACGAACAAAGCGATTATGGCGCCAACGGTGGCGCCCATTCCCAATCCACAGAATATGACCGTCCATAAAAATTTATGTATAAGGTTGCCTTCCGGAAATAACAACATACCCCAAATCAAGAAAATGGCGGCTTCGCCCAAAACTGAAAAAAAGATGGCCAGCTTTAAGGGCCGTAAATAATCTTTGTATGTGAGCTCTTGTTCCATTGTACTGGATTATATGGTGATTTCCTTTATGGCGTAGAGCTCCGGTATGGCACAATCCCAAGAAAATCTTTCCTCTATTCCGCTTTTAAGTGCCAATGCTCCTTCTTGCTCGCCATGTACTATAAAGGTCTGTTCGGGCCTGTTCTGTATTTCGCTTAACCAATCCAGTAATTCCGCATGGTCTCCATGGGCGGAAAGGCCTTCAATTTCCTCAACTTGCATGTCAAACGATACTTCTTTACCATATACCTTTAACCGCTTATGGCCTTCCAGTAATTTTCGGCCGCGGGTCCCTTCCGCCTGATATCCCACGAATAGCAAGGTGTTTGCCGGATTCTGGGCCTGGGTTTCCAAGTAGTTTAGCATTCGCCCCCCGGTAAGCATACCACTGCCGGCAATGACAATCTTGGGCGTATGGTCAGTTCTCAATTCCATGGTTTCCCGATAACTGCTCACCACTTTAAAGTAGGAGCACATTTCATCACATTCGTGCTTTTCCAACTTATGCCAGTCCCTTGTTCGATGAAATAGTTCCAGAACGCTTGCACCCATTGGGCTATCCATTATCATAGGGATTTTCGGGATCTTGTTCTCCTTTAACAACCTCCAAAAAATAAGCATCATCAGTTGGGCTCTTTCTACCGAAAAACTTGGAATAAATAAGCTACCGCCCCTTTGGATCGTATCATTAACCAAATTTTCGATCAAGGGAATCGCTTCCTCTTCCTCCGGATGAAATCGCCCTCCATAAGTGGATTCCATAAACAGAACGTCCGCTCTTTTTGGTCTAATGGGAGGGAACAACAATAGGTCATTGGTGCGGCCTATATCTCCGGAAAAAACAAAACGCTTGCCCTTGATATCCAACTCGATGGAGGTGGCACCGATAATATGTCCATTATACTGGAATCTTGCTTTAATATCTTTTGCCAAGGGAAGCCATTGTGAGGGGGGAACCCCTCTAAAATGAGGTATTGTCTCTTCGACGTCCTTCAGGTTGTATAAAGGTTCGGCAGGGCTATGTTTGGAATATCCTTCCTTATTGGCTCTTTCGGCCTCCTGTTCTTGAATCCTCGCGCTATCGCTCAATATTATTTTTGCAATGTCCAAGGTAGGATAGGTTCCATAGATAGGGCCGTTAAATCCCTGTCTGACCAATCTGGGCAAATGGCCCGTATGATCCATATGCCCATGGGTCAACAATATCATATCAATGCTGGAAACATCAATGGGTGGGTATTCCCAATTGAGATTGCGCAATTCTTTGAGCCCTTGGAACAGGCCACAGTCGATCAGAATTTTTCTATCACCCGTGTCCAAGAGGTATTTGGAGCCGGTTACCGTACCGGCTGCCCCCAGGAAATGGATTTTAACAACATTTTCCTTCATTGTATTTGATTTCTTTTTTAATGTAGATTGCACAACTCTTGTGAATCCGTTAATATTTTTTTCTGTCTTATTTTAGAAATCCCGGCCTCTTGCAAGAGCTGGGGGTTGTCCGACAACTCCTTGCAGAGTACGATATCCTTTTTCAGCAATCCGGTCTTTTCGGCCTTGGTCAGGGTGGTCAATGAGGTCAGCGGGTGCAGGCCCGATCTATCGATCCTGTCCTTAAGGCTGTTATCTTTGGGGTAGTCCCAGCTAACCAGTCCCAATCCGGAGCATTTACCATACTCGATTGCATCCGTTGTAAATCTTGTGTTGGTATATACCCACCCCTGGTGGAACTTGCTGCGATGACCTGTTTGCTTTCTCCATTGCTGTTCAACATCCTGAAACCTTGATTGTATGTACAATGGTATTTTTACATTGCAGAACCTCCCTTGGTCTCCATGGAATTTGCATTCGATCATGAAGTGATCATTGTCTTTTTGGGCTATTACATCCACTTCGTGGACTACGCAACTTCCCTGGACCATCACACCCACCTCTGTCCGGAAACCTTCTTGTCCGAGGATCTTACCGACAAATCTCTCAAACGGGAACCCGGAGGGTCCCAGCTCCATTATTGCTTTTTTTAGCTTGTACCTAGAGGCGCCCACCCTAGTTTTTCCCTTCAGCATTCTAAAGGCCATTCTATAGATCTGTTTGGTCGTTATCCCATCATAGATCGTCCCTTCAACATACTCAACTATCTGATCGACTGTCTTTTTGTCCGCTCCCGCCCTTTCCAAGGAGTTCTTCAATTTTTCTATTTGAAAAGGTGCCCGCTCTCCGTTTGCCTTTATGATGTATATCCTATTCATTGATATGTATTTTTTTGATGTTGGCCAGTGCAAAAACAATAAGGAAAAAACTTAAGAATATTTCGAGCATGACTACGAATCGGGCTACATCCGAAACGGGCACGATATCTCCATACCCTACCGTTGAAAAGGTAATTACGCTGAAGTAAAAAAAGTGGTATAAATTATATATGTAAGAATTCGAATAGGCCGGTAAGCCCTCAAATGCCGTATGGCTGAATTGGTAAAGACAGGTATAATCGGTCGCAAAGGAAAAAATACTTATGATGATTATCAATCCAAAAACCCATAGCAAACGCTCCAAGGAATGACAGATCTTTATCAATTTTGACAACCGCTTCAAGGTGGTCATTGTAATCACTATGGTCTTGCCCAATGCTGCTGTTACAATGATAATGTGGAATGGCAGGGAAGGGTGATCGATGGTTGTCATTAGAACAACATACAAGATGCCAATTGCTAAAATGGTAACAAGTGGCAAGACCGTCCTTCCCAACAATAGTTTGTAAAAAGGCTTTTCTTGTATCTGACTTGAGCTATCGGACATCGGAATATGTTTTTATTAAATTTTAATGGTCATTACCGGTAGGGACGAATGATTTGCTACCCCTTCGGCAATACTTTTGGAAAACAAACTCAAAAAACCGGTACTGCCGTGGGTACACATGGCTATAAGGTCGCCACTGTTATTCTTTAGATAACTATTTATGCCCGTCTCTACGGTCATTTCATTGTACACGTTCATCGTGAAGTTCTTTAGCTCCGGGAATTTTTCCAAAAACTTTCTTATTGGTTCTAAACCAAGACCAATACTGTTACTGTCCGATTCTGTATTGATACGCAAAAGGTGAATTTTCGCATCACATTTTTCTGCTATCGAGACCACGTGTTTAAAAGTGTTGCTGGTGTCCTCAATAAAATCCGAGACAAAAACAATATTCTTAAATGGGAAGTTTATATCATCTTCTTTGACCACGATTACAGGGACATCGGATTTTCGTACTATTTTTTCAACGTTGCTACCAAATACTTCCCTGACAGTACCTTTAGTGCCGCTACTTCCTGTAATAATAAAATCATGATTAAAATGGCCGGAGTGTTTCAAGATGTGTATTTCCCCCGTGTGATATTCAAGGAAGGTCCTACACTTGAGATTTTCCAACTCGGCCTTTTTTTCCAATTCCCGCAAGGCCGATCTGGCCGTTCCGATTTTTTTTAAGGTCTCGGGATATCGTTTTTCTTTTTGCTTGTCCAACTTTACCCAATCCACAGGGGTTTGCATCAAATGGAAGAAATGGATTTCCGCCTTATAAAGTCTGGCAATTTCAATCGCCATATCCGCGGCTTTTGCACAGTTTTCGGAAAAGTCCGTGGGTACGAGTATATTTTTCATTGCTATTTAGTTTTAATGTTCATGTTGTTTTAATTTTCGATCACTTCGTTTCCAGATTCAATTTGTTTTTCAAAACAATCCAAATTATAAATGGTGGTTTCAGCGATATTCTTCAAGGCTGTTTTCGTCAAAAATGCTTGGTGGCTTGTTATCAAAACATTGTTGAATGTCATCAAACGTGCGATTACGTCATCCTGTAAAATTTCATCGGAGTGGTCTTTAAAAAACAGGCCTTCCTCTTCTTCATAGACGTCCATTCCAAAATACCCGATATGTCCGGTCTTTAACCCTTCGATAACCGCTTTGGTATCCACCAAACCGCCCCTGCTTGTATTAATGATCATGACCCCTTTTTTCATGTGAGAAATTTGCTCGGTATCGATCAGGTGCTTTGTTTCTGGAGTGAGGGGAACGTGAAGGCTTATGATATCAGCTTCACTACACAATGTTTTGCAGTCAGTGAAGCGAACTCCAAATTTTTCGCCTAGCTCCTTATCCTCCTTCACATCATAGGCCAGTATTTTACAACCAAAACCATGAAGGATCTTGATTAGTATTTTTCCGATTTTACCGGTACCCATAACTCCAACGGTCTTTCCGTTCATGTCAAAACCGGTAAGTCCGTTCAATGAAAAATTTTGTTCCCGTATTCTGTTATGGGCCCTTACCAGTTTTCTGTTCAATGCGAGTATTAGGGAGATGGTATGCTCTGCAACGGCGTAGGGCGAGTATGCAGGAACACGTGAAACTTTGATTCCGAGTTCAGTCGCCTTTTTTATATCGACATGATTATATCCGGCAGAACGAAGCACGACATATTTAACGCCTAGGGCATGAAGTCCTTCGAGCACCGGTGACGATGCATCGTCACCGGTGAACAAGGCTATTGCTTTGGCATCTTGGGCCAATGAAACGGTGTTTTCTGACAATCTGGGTTCGAGAAAATTCAACGTATGTTTTCCACCATTGGCGGCTTCCAGATAAGGTCTGTCAAATTTATAGGTGCTGAATACGGTAATTTTCATTTTCGGTATAGTTTTAAAATTCAATTTATCCAAGAATTAAGCAAAATATATAGGATACCAAGAAGAACCACCGCCCCAAAGGAATATCCTACAAGCCTTCCTGTTTTTTTGGAGCCCTTAAAAAAGGCAATCCCCAATTTCACGGTCATATTGCTCAGGGTCGCTGCAATGACAACGTTGGATGCCAGACTCAGTTTTTCATCCAGCAAAGCAAATTTTGCCATGCTTATGGTTATGGCATCTGTATCTGCCAGACCTGCAATCAGGGCCGAATAATAAAGACCACTTTCGCCAAAGAATTTATTCCCGTAAAAAACAGCAAATAGGATGGCCACATAGATGCCGCCAAATCCAATCGCATTCCAAATGTTCAGCGGATTTCCCAAATTGATATCTGTGTTGGGCTGTTCGGTATCTCTCCGTATCAAAAGCAACGAAGCTGCCAGACAGACCACAGTAAGCAGGGCAAAGGGGATTGCCAAATAGCTCAGGACTGCGCTGTTAAATATATAGGCGAGAACCGCAAGCCTAGGGAACATGATTGCCGAAGCAATGATGATACCTGCCGCATATTTTTTTGAAAGTTCCGGAGATTCCCTGCTTCTGGAGGCATAGATCCACGCTACTGCCGTACTCGATATTAAACCGCCCAGAATAGCAGTCAACAGAATTCCTTTTTTTGACCCAACATATTTGACCAAAAAATATCCGATGAAATTCAGAAAGGAAACAATTACTACAATGGCCCCGATCTCAAAAGGATTCAATAGACCTTCCGGCCCATAATCCTTATCGGGCAGAAACGGTAATATCAACAGGGCAATGATCGAGAATTTGATAAAGGCGAACAGCTCTTCGGGCGTTATGTTCTTAATGAACGAACGAAAAGTGGTCTTGAGCGATAGCAATGTAACCACAATTACAGCCGTGGCAATGGACTCTTTGTACAAATGGCCCGAAACCATGATACCGAGGATAAACGTAGCGATCAATGCCAAATTGGTCGTTATACCGGTCATGGAATGTTTCTGCACGATGGACAAATGACTTATCCCAAGGAACAAAATAATGGTCGCCAGACTTACAATGACCAACCATGGGGTATAAGTTTCGTACAAGCTCCCCAACATAAAACCGATTATGGCGACAATCGGAAAGGTTCGAATACCAGCAAACCCCTGCTCATCCTTTATCTTATCATATTCCCTTTCCAATCCAAGGATAAGGCCTATCCCTGTACTTAAAAGTACTCCTAGAATGTAGGGACTCAATAGTTCACTTATGTTTTGATGTGCTTGCATTTTTATAATAGTTCTTTTAAATAACCACCTTTCAAATTTTCCCACGTGACTAGTTTGTGACTAGTTTTTACGCTCCATACTTTTTATGAGCCTTTTAGGCCGTGAATTTTCTATTGAAATCAATTCATTTATGCCTTGTATATCCACAATACCGATAACTTGTTCATTTTCCAACACAGGGGCAAGCGTGAGCTTACCGACCGCAAAATATTGATAGACTTCGGTCAAGGGCGTTTCGGGAGAAAGTCTAGGATAGTTTTCACGCATTATTTTGGATATGGGGTAGTGCGCTCCGTATTCTGACAGTCCCTTGACCAGTTCTTTTCGTGTCAGTATACCCAATACCTTGTTGTTTTCCTCCACAACAATCCCCTGTTCCTGGGTATTCTGCAATAGGCCTACTGCATTTTCTAGTTTTTCTTCGGGCGGAAGACTGCTATATTGATTTATCATAATGTCGCGAACTCTATGTCCGACAAGTACGGACTTGGCATTTTCCACTGCAGCTTCCGCACCTGCCCCCCAAAAGATAAAGATACCGATGAGTACAAGCCAAAAGTTGCTGAAGAAGCCTAGAAACACAAAGACGATTGCAAGAACTTGCCCCACTCTTGTAGCGATGTTGGTGGCCTTCAATTTATCCATCCTAAATGCCAACGATGCCCGCAATACCCTACCACCATCCATGGGAAAGGCCGGTATCAAATTAAATACCGCCAAGATTAAATTGGCGGCCATAAGGTTGAACAAGAAATTCTTTCCTCCCATATGATCTATTTCCGAGATGGACAATAGTTGATTGTTGGCATAGAGAAAAATATAAAGGATTCCCGCGATAACCAGGTTTACCGCCGGGCCGGCCAAAGCTACGGCCAACTCTTGGGCCGGCTTTTCGGGCATTCTTTCCAAGCTGGCGACACCCCCGATCGGGTAAAGTGTGATATCGCGGGTCGGTATGTTGTATTTTTTTGCCGTCAATGCATGGCCGAACTCATGTAGCACGACACAGCCGAACAAAATGATGATGAATAGGGCGCCTATCATTGCTTCCTTCCATCCATGCCCCATCTGAAAGTGCATCATGAATATCCATCCAACGATGATCCAAAAGGTCCAGTGGACAAATACCTTGATGCCCGAATAACTTCCAATGAACAGTGACCATTTTTTCATGTTTGCGTGATTTTAAGGGTTTTTAATCTGTACGACAGCACTATTACCAAACCGTATCCGAACAAGCCGATCAGGAACACAAACCTGTATCCGTACAGAATGGATATGACAATGGCGAAAACCGAGGCGGCCACACCGGCCACACTTGATATGCCCAACAAATAGGATAGGCTTTTCCTTTCCTTAAGGGGGGCGGCCATTTTTAGCAATACCGGAAAAGGAATCCCTATAAAGAAAGAAGGAAGCAATAAAAAAACCGCTATCCAGAATTCCGATAGTCGGTCATACCAAATGGGCAATAGAACATAGACGGTAAACATACTGACCAATACGACCAAAGACGTGTATGCGATGAGTTTGCGGGAGAGATTTTTTTTGAATGTTCCCGTCATAAAACTGCCCATGCCATTGCCCAGCAAAAATGTAAAGAGCAATAGTGAAAAAGACTGTGAAGGATTGGAGAGCTTTAAGTTGAGTATCTGAAAAAGGTATCCTTGGATAAGGATATACGAGAACCCCAGCAAAAAGGATATAAATGCCCAGACCCTAAACTTTTTGCGAAAGTACATGGAAGTGTTCCCTGAAAAGGAAACAGACTTCCATCCGGTGATATGTTGGTATATGAACCACCCGATGATGAACAGGCCGAGCCATAACGGGGCGGTCATCGCATCCGGTATGCCATTGTCGTAGTTAAAGAAATAGGGTGAATCGTCGGTTACGGGCTTTAAATTTATGGATGCCGCTTTCCAAAGCTCGTCATAGTTATAGGAGCCGGTTGCGACATCATACAGTAGGTCATCGAACATGTACCACTTGTAGTTGACGTTTTGTACGATCGTGTCAAGACTTTCTTGCCTGATATACGGAAAATAGAACAACTCCCTGTCCAGTTCGGCATAATGTGCCTCAAGGTGCACTTCTTCTATTATTTTCTGTTCAAAAGGTCGGTTTTTAATGACCAGGACAGGGTTCATCCCGTTAGAGAATATATAAACCTTTTTCAATGCCTCGATTTGGCCTATCCCCATCTGTTTTTGAAGTTCTAAAAAGTTGGCCAACATCTTGTACACTTCTTGCCTTGCGTGCATGGTAAAATAGACGGCCCCATCCTCGGTCAAGCCGTTTAGGTAATCTGCAAGTGCCTCCATGGTGAACAGATAGTTCTCTGTAAGCCCATAGAAATCGGCACCTCTGGAGCTTTTGGTTACGGGAATGGTCAACATAATGGCATCGTATTTCCCTTTCTTTTTTATCATGAAGTTCCTGCCCTCGTTCACGTGCACCTCTACATGTTCTCTGTCAAGAAAGGTAGAAGGGTTGTACTTTTGCATTAACCCTACAAAAGAAGGGTTGACTTCTACCGCGTCGACATGCTTGTAGCCCATGAAATACGCAGTGGCAATGTCTATTCCTCCTCCCGGCCCTATTATCAGGGCGGAATCTTTTTCTTTTTCCTTTAAAAAATTCAAGGCGAATACCGCCGGAAAACCGGACAACACTTTTCTCAACTTTATGGTGTCATTCGCCAGATCGTCGATATCGACGACATCGGTTCCTGCCGCACCATCGATGAACATCACCTTTGATATTGTGCCGTCGGGATAGGTGAACTCTACCAAATCGGTCTTGCCAAAAGCGCTCCAACGGCTTTCCAGTTTTTCACTTTGTATGGCAGGGTTTGACATCAGGCGGTACATGTCTTTTGAGAGGTCTTTGGCAACGGGTATTTCAAAGTAGGGCACGGTCGCCGCAAATCCCAATAAAAGAATAAGGACCAGCGACAGGGGAAGAAGTATTTTCGGGTGGCGGTTCTTGCTCGCTATCAAATGCACTACCGGAACTAGTAGCAGTAGCCCTATTGCTATTGCCATTACTTGTACCAAATCAAATGTGTTGAGCAGAAAAACGGAGGCGAGCGCACCAGCGGCCGCACCTATCAGGTCCATGGCGTATAAGGTAGATACGTGCCGTTTATCCGCCTCAAAAATACAAGCATAGGCAATTCCAATGGCGACGAACGGAACAATCGACAAGACAATAAAAGCGGGCAGCCCAAAATCAACGGATGATGCAATCCCCAATTTTGAAAGACCGATCAAAAGGACCGAACTTAGAAACATTGAGCCGGGCGGCAGTGCCAGATATGCAAGCAAGGCATTGTCGATCTTCGCGGCATACTTGGCGTATGCCATCTGGCCAATGCCCAGCCCCAATATGGAAAAGGCGATGATAATAAGCACGAAATGAAAACTAAGCAAGTAGGAGAAGAGCCTTGAAAGGCTTATCTCAAAGATAATGGTCGCCGCGGTCAGCAGGAAAATAAGCGTTATGTTGGTCGCCGATCGTTTCATTTTAATTTTTGCTACCGAAAATTTTTAAAAGATTCTGTAGTTCATCGTTCACTTGATGCTCTTTTACCACTTGGTCAAATGGGGTCAGGCACAATTCGTTGTTCAAGATTCCGGCCATGGCGTTCCGTCTTCCGAGCAAAAGGGCCTCTACAGCGGTTACACCCAGGCGTATGCCCAACATTCTATCAAAAGCAGAAGGGTTTCCGCCGCGTTGCACATGGCCCAGTTTGGTAATGCGCAAGTCTACATCAGGATTTATTTCCTTGATTTTTGAAGCCGCTAACTCGGCCCCCAGTTCATCTCCTTCTGAAACGATTGCAATAAAGGCATCTTCACGGTCGTAACTCTCCGCGTTTTCAAGCAATTGGAGAAAATCTTGGGCACTCTCTGGAATCAAAATGGCATCTGCACCTGTACCCAATCCCGAATGGATGGCGATATACCCACAGTCCCTGCCCATGACCTCGATCAAAAATATCCTGTTATGCGACTCCGCCGTATCCCTGATCTTATCTATATTTTCAATTGCGGTATTTACGGCAGAATCGAAACCGAGCGTAAAATCGGTACCGGCCAGATCATTGTCTATGGTACCGGGAACACCTATAAACGGTAGGTCACAGATTTCCGAAAAGGCCAATAGCCCTTTGAAGGTGCCATCGCCGCCTATGGCAACAAGGGCATCGACCTTGTTTTTTTGAAGGTTTGCCAAAGCTTGTTGTCTTCCTTCCAGCGTTAAAAAACCTTTGCTACGGGCGGTTTTCAACAATGTACCCCCCCTGTGCACCCACTTTTTTAGTTCATTGGAATCCAATTGCACCATATCGCCGTCAATGAGGCCTTCGTAGCCCTTTCTAAAGCCACTCAGTCTTATGTTGTTTATCTCGGCCGTTTTGGCTACCCCGTGCAAAGCGGCGTTCATCCCCGGGGAATCGCCCCCTGATGTAAATACAGCTATGTGTTCAATATTCTTCATACATCTTATTTTTTTATAATCTTTTTGCCGGCAATCTTCCTTGAAGCTCAACCAGCTTAGATTTGTAATACTTCGTTTCAACGAGCGGATATTTTGTGCCCGTATCCGAATGAAACCATAATGTTCCGTTCACCCGTCCCATACGTTGGATTTATCTAAATTTCTTCGGACGGAAGCTCTTGTTACTTTTTGCCGTTCTCTCTTTTTGTATGGGACCGTTTGATCGGGTTTGTCATCCTTAAAATACTCTTGGGCCACACTCTTTGCTATAATGGACCCCTCGTCGGTGTGAATTACCTTGACCAGCACGGTATTGTTCACTGCAGAAATTTGCGATGAATTTTTCCTGTTTTGGTCTTCATCCAGCTCAATACCCAAAAAATCAAGTTTCTGGCAGATTCTTGACCGTATGATCGGTGCATTTTCGCCAATACCGCCCGAGAAAACCAGCACATCGAGCCCGCCCAGGGCGGTCGTAAACGCTCCGATCCATTTTCTTACTTGATAACAGAACAAGGCCACAGCCTCCGCGGCCCTTACGTCCATATCTTCTTTCAATAGTAAATCATGCATATCCGCACTTGTCTCTGAGATACCGAGCAAACCACTTTCATAATTGGTCAAATGGTCCATCTGTTTTGCCCCCATCCTTTCTTTGTTCAGCAAATAGCAGACAACCCCTGGATCCAAATCGCCGCTTCTTGACCCCATGACCAATCCGCCCGTTGGCGTAAATCCCATGCTGGTATCAATGCTCTTCCCTTCTTTGACAGCGGCTAAACACGCCCCATCTCCAAGATGTGCAAGAATGACCTTTCCATTGGCTTTTTTAACACCTATCCTTTTTTTGAGTTCCATCATGAGATGGGAAAACGACAGGCCGTGAAAGCCATACCGATGGATGCCGGCCCGCTCAAAACGTCTTGGAATAGGAAGTATCTTCGCAATACGGGGAAGGTTTACATGAAAGCTGGTATCGAAACATGCCACCTGCTTTAAGCTCGGATACCTTATTTTGAACGTTTCTACGATTTCGATCTCCGTTGGAACACGTTCGGGGATATAGTCCGTACTCTCTTTCAGTTCGGCCAATAGGGCGGTATCGATTACCTTTGGCCCGAGATGGTTCAATCCATTTGTGATCCTGTGCCCAATACACTTGATACGATTAAAATCGGGCTTGTTTTTGAGCCATTCGATCAAAAAAATAGTGGCTTGGTAAAAGCCGGGGGCATATATCGTTGATTTATTCTTTTCATTGCCTTCAACATAGGTTACCGTAAAAGCCTCATTGCCGGAACCGATACGGTCAATGTACCCATAGAATTTTGCCGTGGGGTTTTCCGCCACTTCGTACATAGCGAACTTAATGCTCGATGAACCAGCATTGATCGTTAGAATGTTTGAATTTTGTGGATACATTTTCCCTTGGGATTTTTTAATTATCTATTTCGTCAAAAGCACAGCTCTTGTTTTCCATATAACTGGCGGCTAATTTTCTGTATTCCTCGCCAAGGTGCTCACCGCACCATTCCAATAAAGCCGGTTGTTCGGAACAGGTGGTACTACGGACCGCCTTTTTCAGTTCAAGCTTCAACAGTTCCTCGTTGAAACTGACTTTTTTTAATATTTTTTCGTGATATTCCAATATTTCCATTTTTAATTTTTTCAGTTTAAAATCCATTTTAATGTTGCCATAGGATCAGATTGTCCTCTAAAGGCACGGTTACCCCGGCATATTTTGGTAAGATGCGAACGGTGTAATGATCCGTGGGCCTTGAGGTAACTATTTTTGCATGATAGTTATGCTCGCCCTGTTCTTTCATCCAATCCATTTTCATTTTTATCCGCTCGGCCGGTTCACCATCAAGGCCTTCCGCAAAAAGTTCTACCAAAATATGTTCGGGATCCATACCGTTCAGCCATATAGGCACTTCAAATTCATGGGTATTGCGATTACTTTTAATCGTTGCTTTGCCGAATTTGACACCGTGCCATTTTGTGTTTAGACCATTATTGGCCTCTACGATCCTTTTTCCTATGAGCCCTTTCCTTGCCGCTCTTTTTTTATAGCTCTTGGCTGCTGGCAGGTAATAGTGTTCGGTATATTCCCGAACGGTCCTATTGGCCGAAAAGTGAGAGGTAAGGTCTGCCATGCTTTTTCGTATCCGTTCTACCCACCGCTCTGGCACCTTTTTTTTATTACGATCATAAAATTCAGGGACCACCTCATTTTCCAGCAAACGGTACAATGCTTCTGCCTCTTGGGCATCGTGGGCCGGTCCATTTCCATGTTCATGGCCGTCGCCCAAGGCCCAGCCCACCTCAGGTGTATAGGCCTCGGCCCACCAACCGTCCAGTACCGATAAATTAATACCTCCATTGACCAATACCTTCATCCCGCTGGTACCACTGGCCTCCCAAGGTCGTCTTGGGGTGTTGAGCCAAACATCGACCCCTCGCACCAAATGTTCGGTCAGCATCATGTCATAGTCGCTTAAAAACGCTACATGTTCGTACAACTCATGTTTTTGTATAAATTCTATCCATTTTCGAATTAGGGCCTTTCCAGACTCGTCCGTAGGTGGGGCTTTTCCGGCCATGACCAGTTGTACCGGTCGTTCAGGATTTTTAAGAATACGGATGAACCTTTGGGGGTCGTGCAAAAGAAGATCGGGCCGTTTGTAGGTCACAAAACGTCTCGCGAAGCCCAAAGTAAGGGTGTTAGGGTCAAAAATCTGAAGGGCCGTTCGAACAATATCGGGCGATAGCCCTGAAACCAGCGACTGTCTTTCAAACCTTTCCTGTATAAAGCCCACGAGCCTTTCCCTGGAAAGGTTCCTGAATTTCCAAAGCTTTTCATCGCCTAAATTGGAAATATGTGCCGCGTGGTCGTCCAACTCGCCACGCCAACGGTCTTTGCCACAGGCCTCGGTCCATAGTGCATCTGCATGTTCAGAATCCCAAGACGGCATGTGCACCCCGTTGGTTACATGGCCAATGGGAATTTCGTTTACGGGCCAGCGGGGAAACAGGTTTCTGAACAGGTTTCTGCTAACCTTGCCGTGCAACTGACTTACTCCGTTCACCGCGCCACTGCCACGGGTAGCGAGGTAGGCCATGTTAAAATGGGAAAATGGATTCTTGCCTTCTTCTTGACCCATTTCCATGAGCTCGGTAAAATCGATATCGAGCTCCTCTTCCGCGTACGCTTGAAAAAACTTTTCCATCAGAGCGTAGCTGAAATGGTCGAACCCGGCCGGGACGGCGGTATGGGTGGTAAATAGGTTTCCTGCCCGGGTGACGGCCAATGCCTCTTTGAACGATCTTCCGGTTTGTTTCATAAAATCATTGGCCCTTTCCAAGACGAGAAAAGCAGCATGCCCCTCGTTCATATGGCATACCTCCGGTTTAAGGTCCAAGGCCCGAAGCAACTTATAGCCCCCGATACCCAGTGCAATTTCCTGCTTTATGCGTTGTTCTGGGCCACCGCCGTACAATTCGTCGGTTATGCCGCGGAATTCTGGGAGGTTGCTGGCATCATTGCTGTCCAAGAGATATAATTTCAATCTTCCTACCTGAACCTGCCAAGCACGCAGCCATAGCGGATGGCCCGGAAACGGAACCTTTATTCGAAGCCATTCCCCGTTGGGAAGGCGTAGCGGCCTGATGGGCAGTTGTCCTGGATCATTGTAGGGAAACAGTGCATTTTGAATGCCGTTCTTGTCAATTTCCTGTCGAAAATATCCTTGTGCGTAAAGCAGGCCCACTGCGGTGACGGGAACCCCCAGGTCGCTTGCCGATTTCAACTGGTCTCCGGCCACGTTGCCAAGCCCTCCCGCGTAGATGGGCAGTGCCTCGCTCAACATATACTCCATACTGAAATAGGCAACACCCTTAAGTTGGGTCTTGGGATGGTTTTGTTGAAACCAGTTTGGGGACGAGAGTGCTTTTTTGTTGTCGTCCAAAAGAGTTTTGATCGTCGACCGGAATTCCGGGTCTTCCAAATGCCGCTGTAGCCGGTCCCGTGAAACGGTCTGCAAGATCACCCATGGGTTTTGGGTAAGTTTCCAGAGTTCCGGGTCTAGCTGTTGCCATAATTTGTCCGAGGCATGGTTCCATGACCAGCGGATATTGAAGGCCAGTTCAACAAGGGAATCCATACCCTCGATATCTTTTGGGATCAGACCGTATAATTCATCTGTGTTTGCTAATTGTAGATTCATTTCGCTTATATTTTAGTGTCGTTGTCAAAGAACGCCATTGTTATTTTCCATACCTTTTTCGGCATCTTAAGGAAAAGATGGTGATCGCCTTCTTCCATTGTTTTTAATTTTGAGTTTGTAAATGTTTTTGCAAATTCCTTTACATTGCTAAGGGGTGCAGCCCTGTCTTCGGCACCATGAATGAAGAGTATCTCTTTAGCCCGTATGTTTTTTGTGGTACTGTATAGATTGTTGCCCAAGATTATTTCGTTCAACGAATGGTGATAGCTCTGCCATGTATGCTTTCTTGAATCGGAGAACACATCGTCGGTCAGATTTTTCGGTTTGAACCATTTTGAAAGATAAATCGGATGAAGCAAACAGAATACCTTTCCAGAGGAGCCTATGGCAATACGGTCAAAAACAGAAGCTTTTGACATATTACTTACAAATTGGTCTCTGCTCTTAAAAATGGGAAGGCCGATTACGGTCGCCCCGTCAAACCAATTGGGGTGTTCTGCAAAAAGGGCCAGGGATATGGTAGCGCCCATTGAGTGCCCTACAACAATGGTGCTGCCATTATCCATTCCTTCCTTTATAATAACCTGTTCAAGTGCTTCCAACTGGGTTTTTAGGGAATAATCGCTTTGGGGTTTTGGTGAATCGCCAAAGCCCAATAGATCCACCAACAGAAGTCTGTGTGTTGCCTTGACTTCTTTCAACCCCATTTTCCAATAATTTTTTGAACCGGCCAAGCCATGGATCAGAAGGATATTTTTTTTCCCGGAACCGATTACCTCATAGTTCAAGGGCATCGTTTCGGGGTCGTACGTCGGGGCCAAGACCACTTTTGCGTACTCATAGCCTGCGACCAAGAAAAGTAGTCCCAATACGGATAGTACCGCAATGGATATTATTTTGATATTTTTTTTTATGGCTCTTTTCACTTGACCTCTCTTCTATTTTTTTTATTAGTTATCTTTCATTTTGCCACTAGTTCTAAAACAGTGGTTTTCTCAGTAATTCTTCAAAATCAAGAACTCCATAGGTTTTAGGGTCACCTTAAAAAACAATGGCCCATCATTAGAGGGCGCATGTCCCCGTATTTTTACTCTTCCTTTTCGCCCGAACAGATATTTCATGTACTTCCCTTTTGCGTTGATCATGTTGTCGATCAGCACGTATTCTTCTTTGGTATTGGTTGGGGATGAGTTGTATACCACGGTTAGTTCATCTTTAAAAAGTATTCGCGAAAAAGCCAATAGACATTCCGCACAATCGGGATAATGAAAATCAATGCCATTGGTAGAGGTTTGCCTGAAATACATTCGGCCAAATTTCAGGGCCCTTTCTTTTTGGCGTAGATGCGCCAAAACCGAGATTTGTGAATAGATCCACGATTCTTGGTTGAGAACGTTGGATGATTTATCACCAGGATCGAACATCCCTTCCCTGATGTATCTATCATCGGGACCATTTCCGGTAAAGCCCTGCTCGGTTCCATAGTACATGCACGGTGTGCCAAGGGCACAAAGAAGAAATCCCATACCTGCCACGATCTGTTCGGGTGCGGTTTGGTGACCAAAGCGCTGTTTATAATCCATACCCACTTGGTCATGGTCGTCGATATAGGTCACTAAAAAGTCACCGTATTCGCCCCGGTTAAGTGCATTTCTTTGCAGGGCATCGTAACGCTCGATCAATTTGCTGGGCGAGGAAGTGCCCTTCATGACATCTGCCAGAACACTGTGTAAAGGGTGGTCCAAGACCGAATCAAGGCCGTAGTATACGTTCTGGTCGTACGATGACCGTAGTATTTTAGGGCCTATGTACGGGTTGCCCATTTCATCGTTACCAATGATTTCCCCGAACAGAAAGAAGTTTCGCTTTCCCAATGAATGGGCGTACTCTCTTATTAGCGAACAAAATTTGCTTATGGCAGGGCCGTGCATGTGCTTTACGGCATCAAGGCGAAACCCGTCAACATCCAATTCACGAATCCAATAGCAATGAATGGCGACCAATATTTCCTGTATTCTTTTGCTCGCCGGTGATCCATCGTTCCTGAATGTTTTCAAGGTGAAAAAATCACCTTCCCTAGTTTCGGGATACACATCAAAATTGACGATCTGACCTTTTCGGTTATAGACATCGGGATCTTTCAATTCTATGGGAAGTGGTTTGTCCTTCTCTCTCCATTCCCCGAACGGAAACTGCAGTCCGTTAAAATAATAGTAGTCATAATCGTAGGGGTATGACCAATTATCTCCGGAATGGTGCAAAACAACATCCAAGAAAACCCGCATATCAAGTTTATGGGCGCGGTCCACCAAATCTTCAAGTTCATCTTTGGTGCCCCACCGGCTGTCCACATCCAGATAGTTTTGAATGGAATACCCGTGATAGGATTCCGGATTGTTTTCAAATACGGGGCTGAGCCAAATTGCCGTGCAGCCCAGGTTTTTGATATAATCCAAATTATCGATGACCCCCATGATTGTGCCACCAAAAGTTCGTTCCAGCTGCTCTTTGTCCCCAAAGCCCGGATGCCTATTTTTAAAATTTAAGGAATTTCTTTTTGTACTGTCGTGAAATCTATCGACAAGAAGAAAGTAAATGAACTCTTCCCGCCATTCGCGATGGCAATTTACCCAATACTCTTTACCGGGTTTTGGCGAAAAATCTATGTGGTCAATTGATGTCATTTTCTTATCCATTTGAATTTTGCACTGTCTTTATTGATAAATTATCACCGACCGGGACAGTTCTATCGCCGTAAAACCGATCAAACACCATACAAGCGGTAAGGTCGCCCGTAACATTTACTGCCGTTCGGAACATACCCAACAGTCTTTCGACCCCTATAATAATGATGATTCCTTCCGTGGGTATTCCGGCACTGGAAAGTACCGAAGCCAATATCACGACTCCACCACCGGGTATGGCAGGTGTCCCAATGGAAGCGGCCACAATGGTAACGATGACCACAATAATATTTAAAAGGCTCATTTCCAATCCGTATGCCTGCGCTATGAATAAAGTGGTAATGGTTTGGTACAGTGCTGTCCCGTCCATATTTACCGTTGCCCCAATGGGTATAATGAAATTACTGATGGCACTGTCCACCTTTAGTTCTTCCTCTGCTGTTTTCAGGGACAAGGGCATTACTGCGGCAGAGCTCGTTGTAGAGAAGGCCAATAGCTGGACATCTGTTATCCTGCGTAAAAATTTAAAGGGATTGGTACGTCCAAGTACGCTTACCATCAAAAGGTAAACGCCGACCAACATGAGCAATCCTATCAGTACAACGAGCACATAAAAGCCTAAACCTGAAAGGGAGTTTAGACCGACGCTGGAAGTAAGTTGTGCCATTAGACCAAATACAGCTACAGGCACCAACAACATGGCCCATTTGACTACCGTCATACAGATTTCCTGAATGGCGCCCAACAGCAATTTTACCGGTTTGAGCAAATCGTCGGTTAGCGACAATACGGCAACACCGATGATTATTGTGAAAATGACAATACTGAGCATTTCCCCACTGACCATAGAAGCCAATGGATTTTCTGGTAAAAGGTCGGTTATGGCATTTGGGATGTCATTAATGCCGAATGACAAATCCGTTCCTTGCTCTGCATTGGCCAGTACTTGTTCATGTTCAGCTAGCGCCTGACCATGTAAATAATTTCCGGGTTTAAAGATGATGGACAACAAGGTGCCAATGGTTACCGAAATAATGGTAGTGCATACAAAGTACAGTAGTACGCCACCACCTAGTTTTCTTAAACTTTCCTTGTCATTACTGGCAATTCCCGTAATAATGGAAGCCACGATCAAGGGAATCATGATCATCTGTACCAATTTCAGAAATAGCATCCCCGGCAAGGCCAACCAATTGCCAAGAACATCAGCGGTACTTTTGCTTATCCAACCGTTTTGGGGACTTAGCAAAAGCCCGAAGCCAACACCTAGGAACAGGGCAATAATGACTTTGAGCCATAACCTGCTCTCCACTAGCTTCAACAAGTAATGGTTTAGGGATTTAAGGGATTTTATTTCCGTATCGAACATTTTTTGTAATGCTTTATGCTATTGTTATTTTCTTTTCCAGATATACTCGCTGTACGGCATTCAACAGTTTTATACCGTCGCCAAAAGACCTTTGAAAGGCCTTTCTCCCCAGGATCAGTCCCGAACCTCCCGCACGCTTATTGATTACCGCAGTGGTAATTGCGTCCTTTAAATCGGATTCCCCTTTGGAACCGCCTCCGGAATTGATCAGTCCTATTTTGCCCATATAGCAGTTGGCCACCTGTAACCTGCACAGATCAATGGGGTGCTCTGTGGCAAGGGTGGAATACATGGCTTCGTCGTATTTGCCATGTTCCAAATTTTTAAAACCAAAATTGGTGGTAGGTAGTTTCTGTTTAATAATGTCTGCTTGAATGGTTACCCCAAGATGGTTGGCCTGCCCGGTCAAATCGGCAGCGGCATGGTAGTCCCATCCTTGTGGGGCAAAGGCCTTGTTACGGGTATAGCACCACAGAATCGTTGCCATACCAAGGCTGTGGGCCTCTGCAAAGGCTTCCGCTATTTCGCTCAGTTGTCTTTTGCTTTCAGGGGAACCGAAGTAAACGGTCGCACCAATGGCCACTGCTCCCATATTCCAGGCGTCCCTAACCCTTCCGTAGAGCGTTTGGTCAAATGCAGCGGGATATGTAAGTAGCTCATTGTGGTTTATTTTAACTATAAACGGCAATTTATGGGCATACTTTCTGGCATAAAGCCCCAAGCCCCCAAAAGTGGAAGCGACCCCGTTACATCCCGCCTCAAGGGCAAGTTTAATAATGTTTTCCGGGTCGAAGTAATCAGGGTTCTTATAAAATGAAAACGCGGCACTGTGTTCGATTCCTTGATCAACGGGCAGTATGCTGACGTATCCCGTTCCGGCAAGATTACCGTGATTGTACAATTGGGAAAGGCTTCTTATCACCTGGGAATTCCGATTGCTGTGCACAAATACCTTATCCAGGGTATCCGATCCCGGTGCTTGAAGTTCATCCTTGGTTATTTTCTCACTGATGTGGTCCAAATAGTAGGGCGCCTTATCCCCTAACTGCTCCACAATATGTTCAAATGATCTCATAGCATTTTTTTTAGTTTATTCCCAAACTCTTATTGGTCTTATCAATGGATTTTTGCCCGTCGGCCTCTAGGCCCGTAAGTGCCCTGATCGCATCAATGGTCTCGGGGATCACTATGGCTTGGTTGTCCACCACATAGGCATAAAAAAGTTCGTCCCCAACCACTTTCAGCATATCTTCCCAAAGGGCAACTTCGTACATATCGCCCCACGGACGACCCATATCCAGATACATTTCCTTAATGGTATTGTTGGAAACCAATCCTTGCTCATATCGGATCAAATGGATTCGGTTAGAGGTTTTCAACGCATCCAAGACCTCTTCTTTGGTGGCAGCTTTGCTTAGCTTTACGTTCCAATAGTGCATGTGGCTCAGCGTTTCTGGCACTTTTACCGCTGAAGTGATTACATCAAGGTCCGGATCCACACTTTGGGCGTCCGGTCCTTGATGACTGGGAATGTCTTTTTCCGGGACCATGGTGTTCATAATACCCCCCAGATGGCTTTCCCAAGGGTCAGTGGCCCTCCTTAACAATGTCCCCCTGGCATAATCCAACAGGCCTGCTCTTTTCAAGGCCCCAAGTGTTCTCAAAATCGATGTGGTATTACAGGAGACCACTCGGGTCGCATTTAAGTTCAGCGCCGTTGCATAATTTGTTTCTGCACTAAAGGAATGGCCGGTTGTCCCGTGCTTTTCCCCTCCCTGTACAATAAACTTAATTCCCTGTTTTTTGTAGATCTCAATATTCCTTGCGGCAATGTTTTTAGGGGTACAGTCCACTACCAGGTCCGCTTTTTCCAAAAGCTCCTTTAGGGAGCCTTTTACGGCAATACCGTTGGCTACCATCTCCTTCTCGGCATTCGGTGTCGCCGCATATATACCATAGTCTTTTTGCGCGGCATTTTGAATCCGCCAATCGCTAATGATGTCGCAGACGCCGGAGAGTATCATATCATCTTGTCTGTTAATGGCATCGGCGACCCTTTTACCGATGACCCCATATCCTACTAGTGCAATATTTTTCATTTGTTATTGTTTTTTAACGTTATTGTTTTTTTGTTATTCATGATCAACAGTATCGAACCGAGGATACCGGCCAGCAACGAGGAAAAAAGAATACTGACTTTCGACGTATAAATAAAGGCGGCATCCGAAAAGGCCAGTTCGTTAATGAAAAGCGACATGGTAAACCCGATTCCTCCAAGGAAGGCCACACCATATATTTGCTGCCAATTGACCCTATCGGGGAGTTTAGCGACCTTTAAGGCCACCAATAGTTTTGAAATGCCCACTATACCTATAAATTTTCCAACGACAAGCCCCAGTCCTATGCCCAGACTTACAGGATTCAACAACACTTTCAATAAATCTCCATGAAGATGTATCCCGGCGTTGGCAAGGGCAAATAGTGGCAGGACAAGGAAGCTTACCAAGGGATGTAGCCCCCGTTCCAATTTTTGGAGTGGCGTTTCGGCCTCTGAACTGATGGTTTTAATGTTCTCCAAAATGTCCAGCTGCTCATTGGAAATAAGGGTGCTCTTTACCGGTTTGGTTTTTAGGAATCTTATTTGGAGGTTTTCCAAACGCTCTAAAAATGTACTTTCCTTTATTTTTACCCTTCCGGGAATTGCAATCGCGGTAAGAATTCCCGCTATGGTCGGGTGTACCCCTGAGAAGAAAAAGGCCAACCATACCCCTGCTATTCCAATAATTGCATAAAACCACGTACTTCGCACACCTGAATAATTTCCAATGATCAGAAGGCCAAAAAAAAGAAAGGCGTGCAATAGGTTCATAGTTGATATGCCCGAGGTATAAAACAGTGCTATGACCAGTACCCCTCCCAGATCATCGACAACCGCCAGGGTTACAAGAAATACCCTAAGGCCCACAGGCAATGTTTTTCCTACCAAGGCAAGAACCCCCAGGGAAAAGGCGATGTCCGTTGCCATAGGGATTCCCCATCCTTGGGAAGCTCCGCCCGATGCGTTAAAGAATAAATAGATCAACGCGGGAAAAACCATTCCTCCGATAGCCGCCCCTATGGGTAGCACCGCATTGGCAGGGGAAGAAAGCTTGCCCCCCAAAATCTCCCTTTTCAATTCCAGCCCGATCTGCAGAAAGAAGAGTGCCATCAAACCATCATTGATCCATAGCAATAAGGGTTCGGCCAATTCATAGCTCCCTATCGTAAAAGCAATTTCGGTCTGCAACAAGCCTTGATAAAGTTCCTGCCAAGGAGAATTTGCCCAGACCATAGCAATGACCACGGCAATAAATAGAACGATACCGCTATTGCTCAACCCATCGGCAGCGGTACCTAGGAAACTTTTGATGGTAGTATTGGGCATGGTTTTAGGCATTGATCTTTGGTTTAGAACTTGTTTCTTTTATATCGGTACTCTTGCTCGGCATGTTGGCAAAACGTCCTGGTTTAAAATTCCTAATGATTACCCGATTGCTTTTTTCATAGGAAAAGTAGCTTACGGCCCAGTTGAGGCCCACCAAAATTTTGTTGCGGAAACCACTGATCGACATCAGGTGTACGATGGACCATAGCAACCAAGCAAAATACCCGGCGAATTTCAGTTTGCCCAGATCCGCCACTGCCCTTCTCTTACCTACGGTGGCCAACGCCCCTTTATCCTTATATTCAAAATGCTTTGAGGGTTTCCCTGCCATGGTGTTCAGGAGGATTTTCGACAGATGGCTTCCCTGCTGTATGGCCACCTGCGCCACCTGAGGGTGCCCTTGCGGTGAATCTTTCGCAATTATTCCGGCTATGTCCCCGATAGCATAGACATTGTTGTATCCCTTTACCTTAAGATACTGATCCGTCGTAAGTCGATTCCCCCTTATAATACTCTCCTTATTTATCCCTTTTGGCAATTGTCCCGTTACCCCAGCCGTCCATATCAAGTTTTTAGCCAGAATGGTCCTTCCGGTATTGGTCCTTACCACAGAACCATTATAATCGCTGACAGATTCCTTCATTAAAACCTGTACATTGAGGTCTTTCAAATATTTTAGGGTTTTTGCAGAAGCCTTGTCGGACATGGTGGCCAGCAACTCTCCAGAGGCCTCGACCAGATAGATGTTCATAATGGTGTGGGGATATTCAGGATAGTCCTTGGGAAGTATATATTTGCAAAACTCCGCCAGTGCTCCCGCCATTTCAACCCCTGCAGGGCCACCGCCCACGATAACAAAATTGGTCAATGCATCCCTTTCCTCATCATCACATGTAATGGTCGCTTGCTCTAGGTTCTGCAACATCATGTGCCTGATGTTGAGCGAGTCCCGGATGCTTTTCATGCCCAGGCCATTCCTTTCCACATGTTCCATTCCAAAAAAGTTGGTCTTTGTTCCCGTGGCCAGAACGAGATAATCATAACTTAAACTTCCCTTATCCGTGATAACGATATTGGACGCACATTTAATTTCTTCGACTTCCGCCAGTCTAAAACTTACATTTTTGTATCCCTTGATCTGTTTTCTGAATGGAAAAACAATACTGTCAGGTTCCAGACCACTGGTCGCAACTTGATAGAACAAGGGCTGGAACTGGTGAAAATTATTGCGGTCGATAAGGACTACTTGAACATCTTTCATTTTCAATCCTTCGACCAGGGCCAATCCCGCAAAACCGCCACCAATGATAACAACTCGGGGGGAAAACGAATCTGGCAAACAGATTTCATCATTGACCTTACAGTTGGCTTCCATGGTTTTGTCGGATATGTGATCAGTATTCATGTAAAAACGGGTTTTATGGTTCTTCAGGTCGGCAGGCCCCAACGTGGGCTCACCGTCATGATGGAACATTTTATTTACTCTTTTTTCCTTGCAATCAAGACCGAGCAGGTGGCATGTATTGCCACGGACTGGGAGACAGAACCTAGAAGAAAGCGAGAAAATGCCCCATGGCCCTGTGATCCGATTACAATTAGATCGGCACCAAAGGTTTCGGCCTCTTCAAGGATCGTACTTTTGGGAAGACCGTTGACCACAGCTGTCGTAAGCGATAATTTTCCATTGGTCTCCTTTAATGCTCTGGCCGCATCCGCGACAAAACCCTCAGCCGATCTTCGTGCGCCGGACAGTGCTTCCTCATAATGGCTCCCGAGAGAGCCCCCTAATGGGACCATCCCCGGTGTTGCCAGCATGGGGTTCTCCAAAATATTTATAATGTGTATTTCCGTATTGGGCGGCAAAGGCATCCCGGCAAGTTGGTCAATGGCCACTTTGCTGAAATCCGAACCGTCAATTGCTAAAACTATTTTCATAAGTTAATTTTTAGGTGATACATTGCTTTTTTGTTCGTAACAAGGTCAATTTATTGGTATGGGTTTCATTAATTTCCGCCAATACAAATGCTCGTACAGCCCGGACCAGTACATCCCAAAAGTGAAGGCAAACAAAAGCTCTTCGATCGGGACTCCGGCCACGAGAACATCACTTAGGTTTTCCAGATTCCAGAACAGTTCCACATAGTTGGGATAGAAAGGGAGGATACTGCCGAAATACACAAAGTACAGGGCCGTGAACAGAAATCCACCGATCCAGATTTTGGTTTTTAGATCCGGACGACAATACAGCGTGGCCATTCCGCCAAGAAACATGGCCACAATTCCGCAATAAATATGGTTCAGCGGCGTGAACAGGCTCAGCCCCAAAAACACAAGAACCGGGACAAAAAGAATGTATATATGAAGTCCGTGCCTAGCGTGTTTACGCTCAGTATGGGGCATTTCAACGTACCTTCGTTTGAACAACAGGTTATATAATACGGTGCCTATGCCCCCGATGGCAAAGGAAAAGATGATACTTTCAATATCAAAGCCCGTTTTTATCGCCAAATCAAAAAGCGATGGCGGATGCCAATATTCGGGAACGAACAAGGGCTCGGTAAGCCCAAAGGGCATGGTTATCCAGCTCATCTTCAGCATTTCTCTTCGAGAATCTTTCTTCAATAGATAGACCACGCCCCAGAGGGCTAGAATTATAAGGGACCATATGAACCATACATATTGCATCTCTATTGTTGTTTTTGAATTTTTAGATATTCCACGGTCTCCTTTACCGAAAGCGGATAGGTTGCATTGCCCGTTCTAACATAAAAGGTTGTGCCTTTGGTACTGTCGACGTAAATCGGGATGGATGAAATTTCCACATCTACAAGGCATATGTCCTTGCTTTCCAATTGGTAGAAGAACACCCTGTTCTTGTAACAGGCTTCGCGCCCGAGATACTGTTTAATAATTCTAAAAACCTCACGTTCGAAGCCATCCCGGTTTTTGTGCTTAAGGGTGGCAAAATCATTCTGAAGTCCAAGCAGGCCTCCCTCATCGTCAAGTCCGATCAATAATTTCCCCCCTTTCGAATTCATGAATCCCGCTATCGTCTTTGCAATGACAACTTCTAGATTCCGATTGGTGTTTTTATTTAGGTAATCATAGCGTAGCGATGACTTGAACTCTACCCTTTCGGTCTCCCCATCGGCTATGATCTGGCTAACGTCCCGTTTTAAAAGGTGATCATGCTTTTCCAACAAGTTGTTTTTTCGGTTGAAAGAAATCCAAAAAAAGCCCGATAAGACCCCTAGGACAGCTCCCAGAACCGTAAAAACGCTCATCATTCCAACCATGTCGAAGCTAAAGGAATTTAACAGGCGTTCTTTAAGGACTTGCTGAAATAGGCCCCATGTAAAGGGTGTCCCGCTAAATTCAAACCAATACACGACCATGGTAATCGGATGCACTATAAAATAGAAGACAGATATGCCGACCAGTACATGGGTAGATATGATTTTAAGCCTTTTTGCCATTCTCGATCAATTGGTGGATTTAAGTTATCTGATATAATTGTGTTCCAGGTTCAACAGGTCTTCCCTGTCCCCAAACTGTTTGTTGAATATTCTGCTGAAAGAGTATACAATGGCCAATTGCACCCTGTGTTCACTTTTTCCAAAAAGGTCCTCCGTAAAACCTTTGTTATCGGCATACCTGTACTGCAACCCAACATCAAAGTTTTCTCCAAGTCGATAAAACCCATTGGCTATGAACAACAGCTGATCCGAATCGATCGCCAAATTGGGCAGCGCTTTGTAGCCACCACCAAAGGCCAACTGAAAATGGGGCCGCTCCAATTTTTGTCTTAAATAACGGAATGTTCCGAACAGTGCGGTCGATTCCGTGCGGGTATAATCGAAATAGTCGTTCAGGACGGACACTTCATCCCATCCAAAATTTTGGATGGCCTGGAACCGAAAGTCGATAAAGTTTATAGGATCAGGTTTCAGGTTGATCGTGGTACTGAACAACAGATTCTTTACGGAGGCATCGAAATCATCGGTATATCCAGGCCTATCCGTGAAATAATTATTGTAACTGAGCCCTACTTCCTGCACCACGTTCCTGTTCCATTGTTGGCTTTCGGGAACACGGTACATAAGGGTCAGCCCCATAGAATTCAACCGAAAGTCATCAGGTTCTATACTGTCGTAAAAATTTTCCCCGTGCACCGAAACAAAGAAGCGCTGTTTGAAAATCCGAGTATATTCCAGCACATTTGCATATTGGTCCCGTTCCGTATTGACCCCGTCCGAAAAGGGGTTCAAGGCATAGGTAAAGCGCTGTGCATCGTCATCCCTAAGGGTGGGGAACTCATTCAAGTTGGTCTGGGCCAAGGTTCGACCCACCTTTACGATATTGGTCCTGTCCTCCAATTGGATAAAAATATTATTGTAAAAAACCTCTCCTAGATTCGAGTTTGCATCGGGGAATTGTAGGCCCAGCACAAATTGGGCCCTCCAATCGTTGTAAAGCTTTTGGCGAAGGCCCATCAGCAACTGCGTGTCTGAAAAATCGGATACGGCACTGGATTCATCCGAATTGAGATTTAGGTTCCCGGAGAAAACCCCCTTCGCCCCAATTTCAAATTCCGGTGTAATCTGCGCGCATGCCAGTCCGGTAAAGAATAAGGCAATCAATATGAGTTTATTCATTTTTAGTGTTCGCTTTGTTATTGTTAAGTTATTCGTCCAAGGCAATTTTCGGCAGTTTATCCTGTCCGAACATCATCTTGTTCATTCCGTTCATATTTTCCTTTTTCATATCCGGCATTTCTTTCATGTCGGTCCTACCTGCATTGGGATTGTACATTGGATTTCCCGAATATTTGGAAATGATCAATTCATCCTCCGGTAGATCCTCATAGACAAGTGCCAATAAATTTCCTCCGGGGTATAGGCCATTGTTGGTGACCTTGCGGGTGTCATGGTCGTGAAAGGTCCAAATGCCCCGGTTCTTACCCTCTACTATGATATCAAAGGTCTTTCCTGGGGTCAACGGCACCGTATTTCTTTTCCATGGGTTCGCAATGGGCACGCCGTCGTCGGCCACCATCCAAAAATCATGGCCATGCAGGTGCAGATGATGTGTTTCCGCTCCCGCATTGATCAAACGAATTCGTATATTCTCCCCTGACTTGATAAATAGATAAGGGGTAGAGGGGTATGACTTTCCGTTTACCGTGAACCATTGTGCCTGGGGCAATTCCGAAATTGACCTTCTATTGTTAAGATAGGGTGGTTGGTAACCGTTCTCCATGCTGTCCAACAACTCCTCCTTACTATCAAAAACCGCCCATTGATCGCTGGTAAACCTTCCCTCCTTCATGAGAAAACTTCGCTGCTTCATCCGTTCCAACATTCCGTTCATCTCTTCCCGGATGTAGTTGGTGTCATGTGCGGAATACACCAGGGTATACTCCCTTTCGTACGGAAATTTTCTTTTAATGGGATCGTCAGGATTCACAACGATTACGCTACCGAACATCCCAGCCTGCATGTGCATGAGGGTTCCCCAGTGACAGTGGTAGAAATGCGTCCCCTCAGGTTCCGCCACAAATTCATAGATGAATTCATTTTTTGGCATAACCGGAAGTTGGGTTACAAAGGGAACACCGTCCATGCGCCAGGGCACATACAGTCCGTGCCAGTGGATCGTATGGTTCAGGTCCGTCCTGTTGGTGAACTTCACCCTTACCTTATCGCCGGCGTCCACCCTTATTTCAGGTCCTGGAACCATATTGTTGAAGGCAAGGGTATGGTACTTAAAACCGGGTGCCGGTTCATGTGTATGGATATCGATGTAAAGTTCGAATTCTTTCCACTCACCATCCATCTTATAGGGCAGCGGTTTGACCAAACGGTCGATGTTTTCATCCTTGGCGTCTTTCGACAACAAATTGCCCGGGAAAAACAACATTCCGGCCGTTGACGCGGCACCGGTACCCAAAAAATCTCTTCTGTCCATAGCTGTTATTTTCGTTATTTTCTGATTTGAACATTGTAGAATGCGGCGATACAAGCGCCTATAAGCCATCCTAAAATGAACGTTTGCACAATTCCAAAGAATGCTTCCAACAGGGGAACATCCATTCTAATAATGCTTGTAGTGTCGAGACCGTGCAAGAGGCTGTTGAAGAAGGAAATACCTGCTTCCTTGCTCACCGTGGCAAGTACTATCATACACCCGGCATACACCAGTGCACCGGTAAATCCAATGGCAAATCCGAATTTTTTGACGTTCATACGATTCATGATTCTTGTTTTAATGTTAATAGTTGTTATAATTCATTCGTTTTGTAAATGCTTCACGTTAAAACCAAATTTTGTATCAATGGTTTCGTTCAAGGCTCTTTTTATACTCCATCTTATTGTGCATGGCCTTGGCTAGTTCCTCATGCTCTAAGGTGTGATCGCAAAAGGTATCGCTCATGAGGCTGTCCGAAGCAATGACAGGCATAAAATGGTGCGTTGTAAGCAACATCAAATCCGGATATTTAGTGATCATGCCACTTATTTTATTGGCAAGTATGGTATCTTTTGATGCCGCTCTGACCAGTTCATCGACCATCATGCCCGTTGCATGGTCGTTATCCATCATTTTTTGAATATATTTTTTGCCCAGCTCATGATTCTCGGCAAGTGTGGTCAATACCGCTTCTTGCTGGGAGTGGTCCTTGAGCATATCTTTTACTGAACTACCCTGCTTTTGTGAGCAGGCCGAAATCAGCAAAGCAGCAAATACCATCGCGGCTATCTTGTAAGCTGTTATCTTCATTTTGACTTTTTTTAATGATTAATATTTGACCTAAAACCGTTATTACGATTTCAAGATCTTCTTTGATTCCTCATATTCCTCCTTAGAGATTTCGCCATTGGCGAACCGCTTTTTTAGAATTCTGAAGGGATCATCTTTTTTTGCTCTTTGATATGGGATATCGTAGGGAACAAAAAAAATCCAGATTAATAGAATGAACCATACGATCCACCAGATAAAGTGCATACCGCCCCAATGTCCATCGAAAAAATGCATAGTCTGTAGTTTTAAGGATTATTAATTTGTTGTTTATTCATTACGCGTCCAGTTCCAAAACTTTTTTTTGGTTCCTGTATTCCTCCTTTGTGATTTCACCCTTGGCAAACCGTATCTTAAGAACAGTAAGCGCATCATTTTCTTCTTCCTCTTCTCGTAACGGCCAGTTCGACGGGGCGAAGAAGATCCAGCCTAAGGCCACCAGCCAAATTGCCCACCAGATAAGGTGCATGCCCCAAAAAATTCCATCTCTTAAAAACATAGTGTTACTCTTTAATTATTATTCTAAATAATTTCCGTTATTGTATAGCCCTCAAGTTCATTGAGTTGCTTTTGAATATTCTCTATCGAAAGTTTCTCTTTCATAGTGATGATCGTGGCACCTTTTGGGGCCAAGAAAATTTCGGTCTTCTCAATGTCGGGGTGCCCTTCCAAGGTTTTTTTTACCCTGGCAACACAACCACCGCAACTAATGCCGTTTATTTGATATCTACGTTTCATCTTCGTACTGATATTAATGGTGCCGGTGGCCTTTATGCTCTTCTTGGTTCTTGTCGGCTCGTTCTTCATTGCCATGTTCATGTTTACCGGATTTACCATGCCCGCTATGGCCATGCCCGCCGTGCGGTATGAACAGATGAACTAGGAACATTACGATTATAAAGGCAAAAAGCCCATTATATCCCGTGATGCCCAAGGCTGGAGCAAAAAATATCAGTAGTAAGGGGAGACCACAACCGATGACCATCCAAATCCAATGTCCTTTCATTATTTCTAGTTTTTAGCGTTAAATGTTTTAGTCCCTAATGATGATCTCCGTGGCTTTGGCTTTTGCTCAATTCGAGTTCGCCTTGTTCGATCGTTTTTAATTCATTTTCTTCTATCATTTTCTTGCAAGATTCCACGCAATCTTCGCTCATCATTCCCTTTTCATGCATCATTTTCATCATGTTGCCCATCATTTTTCCATCTTTCATCATGCCCTGCATCATATTCATCATCATCGTACTATCCTTCATTATCATTTGCATGCCACCATCTTTCATCATATGCCCTCTAATCTTTTCGTTACCCTGCATCATCTGCATGGCATGGTCGCTTTGCTGCATGGCAACCATAAACTGTGTCATGTAATGATGGTTGCCGGCGATAGTCGACATGATTTCATTTCTGGATTCGGGATTTTCAAGCAGTGCTTTGGTATCGGTGTTTTGGGCACAAGCGCCCAAAACCGTAACCGCAATAATCGAAAAAACCAATAGTGTTGTTTTCATGGTATTATTTTAAATGTTCGTTTAATAGGAAATTTCATCATACATTATAGTATTGCCCGGTCCATTCACTCTTGCCCCCATTAGCAAATTCGACGAACAGCCATGGGGGCCGTTTCTGAATGTCCTAGTTTGCCGATTTGAGAAACTCTTCGATTTTCATGCTTTCTTTTTCGGTCAGGTTTGCCCTGACCCTCATGTGAAGGCTAATGGTCTCCCAATCGGTGTCGTTATAATCCGCCGGCGAAGGGGCTATATGACAACGGTTACAGGTCTCTCCCCAAAGCTGAGCTCCTGATTTTTCCATTTTAAACTCCTCCTCGGCCACCGCATCCGCAGTTGCCGGTACATCCGAATAGGTTCCTTTGGTAGAAGAACAAGCCACTACCGTTAAACCTGTCGTGGCCAATATGACCAAGGCGATTATTAATTTGTATACTGTTTTCATATCTCAAGTATTTTATGATTTAACTAAAATCCTATGGCCCAATGCAGAAATAGTCCATCGGTATTTGTAATTCCGTCACCATCGTGACCCCCTTCGGTTTCCGTGGTCTGATAACTGAGCTTGACCACCGAGCGCCAGCTCAGCCAGTAGTTAAGACCAAAGGCATATTGGGTTGATTTCTCTTCCCACTCAGCTCCTTCAGGTGCATTGAAATCCGAATACCTTCCAACAAACTCCAATTTTTTCACAAAGTCACTGTTGGCCATGGTCGGTCTATAGCTCAATTGAGCGTAAAACGAATTGCTTTGATTGTCAAAAGAGTATTCTTCTTCATCACCATCTTCGTGCATCTCGATAAATGTGGCGGTATCCACGTTGGAACTGTTGTATTGCGCCTTTACATCCACTATGCCGCTCAATCCCGGTATTTGTTTCACCAAAGAAAAATCCAGGGCGTATAAGAATGCACCGATATCCTCGAATTCTGAATCCTCTTCTCCCGTGCCGCTGGTAGAGTAAGCGGAAAATCCTATTTCCGTAGAGGAATCGGAAAAGGGCAACAACCCGATCCGACCTCCGTAGGCCTTGGCCAAATTGGTATCCTCGTAGTTCGCAAACTGCAAAATGCCCGCTTCCTCGGGTTCTTCGCTACCGTCTTTGATACGTGGCCCATTGGTAGAATACACTGAATAGTTAAGCTTGGGCCCGCCCAAATCAAAGGCTCCCCTCAATTCCACTCCAATTCCGGAAGAAGGTGCGATCCCGTCATGTCCGTAGCCTAAAGGGGCGTTCGGCAAACGGTTGATCCATGCGGGATGCAGCCTTTCCATAAAAGTGCCAAAGGGCAAAAGAAATTTTCCTGCCCTAACGGTCATATTCTTATTGAGCACGTACATGACATCGGCATATTCGAGGCCTATTTCCAGTTCATTGCTCTCCAGTACAAATTCCAGTTCAGCTTCGAACATGAGTCTATCCGAATGTTTGTACAGAAAGATTGGGGCAAAGGCGGAACCTAAGAATGTAGATTCTGTTTCGTCTCCCGAGTCCATATACTCAAACCCCGTATGTCCGTAACCCCGGAGCATAAATTGGGTCTTGCTCGGTTCAAATGTGTTATAGGTCTGGCCATAAATGGAACTACCTAACACTAATAAGGTCGTAAATACTAGTAGTTTTTTCATTTTTTTAGAGTTCTGATGTAATTAATAAGTTCCCATCTTTTATTTTCTGGCAATGCGGTCTTATAGGAAGCCATTGGGGCGCGTCCCTCTGTTAATTTCCAGAAAAGGGCTCCATCGGTCTGTGCCTGAATATCCGAATTGGTCAAATCGGTAGGTTTCGGGGTCAACCCGGAACCACCCATGCCATCGCCTTTGCCCTTGGCGCCATGGCAAATCACACATAGCATTTTGTAGGTCCTTTTTCCCTTGGCAGCGGCGTTCGCATCGCTTTTTAATGGGTTCATGATTTTATCCGCACTTGCGGGAGCTTTCCATTTCTCCTGAGCGTGGCCATTGAAGCCGACCATTAGAAAGCATATCAGCCCTAATAGTTTGATTCCCGATAATTTTCTATTTATTTTCATTTTATTGATGAATTAGGTGTTTATGTTAAAAGTATTTGTTCCATTTTGCTCCTATCTGCACAATTTTCTTTGTTATCTATATAATTTCGTCAAGGAAATTCCTTTCCCATATCTGACTGTTTTTATAATCAGTCATACTAAGACCCGTTATGTTCTTAAACTGTCTTGACAAATGGTTCACACTGCTATAATCCAATAAGTAGGCGATATCCGAAAAAGTGTGCTGCTGTAACTGTATCAGCTCCTTGGCTTTTTCCACCTTTAATTTGATAAAGTACTTTTCTATGGTCGTATCCTCATTCTTGGAGAAAACCCTGCTCAAATACTTATAATCTCGATGTAGAAGGGCCGCCAAATGATCGGATGTATTTATCCTTATATCCATTGGCAGCTCCATTATGAGCTCTATCAAAATGAGTTTTATTCTTTCCACCAGCATTTCGTCCTCACTCTTGGTGATCTCGAATCCGTTGGTGTGCAGAATTTCCGTTATTTTCTTATCGATTTCCTTACCTGAATCGGTGTCAAAATGTACCGTTAACTTTCCCAGTTCCAGGGAAAGGATATCGACATGGATTTCCTCAAGCTCCTGCTTGATGACTTTCAAACAGCGCTTGCAGACCATATTCTTTATCCAGAATACTTTCTGTGGTTTCATATAGCTATGAAATTTATGTTGGAGTTACTTAAACCCGTTGATCATGCATGACCCACAATTTTATAGATCATGTAACTGAGCAGTGCTTAGAAAGGAGCACGACAATTTTTAGCCAATGTTGGGTTATTGGCCAAAATGGGTACAGGATAAAGGATATATCCTGCAGAAGAGGAATTCAAATCAAAAATGTCTCGTGAAGTACCTGTATATCCTTCGATATCAAAGGAGGATCGTAGTGCAAAAAGGGAACGACATTCTTTTCAAGCCCTTCAAAGCCATTGATATAGGTATAAAAGAAGGTATGTAGGAAAATGTAATTCTCTGAGGTCAGCTCGGAGGTCACTTTCTTGATATCGTCCACTCCGGTTTTTGAGAACTTTACATTGTTGCAACAGTCCTTTTGCCCAAGGGAACATTCCTTTGAGGGCCTTTCGGTCTTTTTAACTTTTTCATCACATGGTTTTGCCTTTCCGAAGACTGCCATATCCACCAATTTATCGCAACAGAAGTGCATATCCGCACTAAAAGAAGAAGTGGCGAAAAGAACCGCAAAAGTCAAAATATAGGACACTATTTTGTGAAAAAAAACCTTCATCCCTAAAAGTTAGCAAAAAATTGTTTAAGTCTGACACTCGGCCGTTAATTTTTTAAACCCTGTAAATGCTTTAATTACAGTGGTTTATAAACCATAGAACTGGCCAACGGTCCAAAAGTAAAACAAATGATCAAACAAAAGCATGACAATTGTCATATTTACTTTTAATGTAAGAATTATGATACGTTTTTGGTATGCGACATGTAGAAAATACTTTTTAAGTTCTGTTTCATCTATGTTGTTCAGGGATTTTTGAAAAAAAGTCTAGCCAATTTGATAATAGACGCATAACCATCAATAGTATTTTAACTATACCTTTTAACCTCTAATATTCTCACAAAATCAGGAACTGACATAATACCGTGTATATATTAATTTATACTCAAAAAGTATTATTTTTATAGGAAATCAATAAGGTTATATGGAATCTTCCATATATCCAAGTAGTTGACGGCAATGTCCCCTTGGGCCCGCAAAACCACGCAATCCTTGCGCTCCCCTTTTGCTCATCCCCGTCAATGGGCTTTGTAGATCAAGCCTCACCCAAAATTACATTTTCCCTATATTTATACCTCGCAACGAGCAAAAGGCACAGCCATCAACTCAGTATATAGCACATGAGGCGTGATCATGGCCGCCCCGTGAGGCACGCCACACGACGCCATATACAAAGCCCATTAGACACAATTAATACAACCTAAACTAAATACTAATATGAAGAATCAATCAGAAAACAATAACAGAAGAAATTTCTTGAAAAGCTCTGCACTTTTAACTTGCGGATTAGTTTCTATTCCATTCGCTGGAATTGCCAATGAATTACCCAGTCAAACCGAAGATAGTCTATATATTATTGGGCCAATGGACGGGTATGACCCACAAGTTGGAACCCTACTTTCCACTATGAACATGATGAGAGCTTGGGTTATAAACAGTGTGAAAAATTTAACAGTTGAGCAACTTGACTTTCAAATCGATGAACAATCAAATTCTATTGGAGCAATGTTATTACATTTAGCTGCAACAGAGAAGTATTATCAACTACATACTTTTGATGGTCTTGAATGGGGAACATGGAGTGAGGACATTAAGGCTGAATGGGATATTCCCTCAGGACTTGGGAAGCTTGGAAGAGAACAAATAATTGGAAATGAAGTTGGCTACTACCTAGAAAAACTTAAAGAAGTAAGAGAGTATACAAAAAAGGAATTTGCCAAAAGAGGAGATAAGTGGCTTATGGAAATTGATCAGGATTGGCCATGGGGTCCCACCAATAATTACTGTAAATGGTTTCATGTCTGCGAGCATGAGTCTAATCATCGAGGGCAAATGAAGTTTATTGCAAAAAGATTGCCATCCTGAAAACAAAAGTGTCTAAGCCGTGTATAATTCATTGCTAGTACTAGCCTACTTACGAAAATCCTCGCGGATTTTCTATTCGGTTTGTATTTGCTCAATCAGTTGCTGAAACACGCAACGAAATCATACACAAGACCGTTCGAGTCAATGTTCCGTTACGCTCCACATGGACTCGAACGTGCAGGCGGCTGCGTCATTGTAAAACATTTGAGAAAAGTGAATTCTATAATAAAAATACTTCTGATTTCAATAATATTAACTGTATTGAGCTCTTGCTCAAGAATGTTGAATCTAAATTTATCGAAATCGGAAATACGAACTTTAGACACAATTTATTATAAAAAGCAGAATCACAAAGTTTACGATAGTGAATGGTTGTTTCTTGAAAAAAATATATGTCAATTTTCGACTACTCTCTTGCGGAAAAAAACCTATACTGGAACGTGGACAAAAAAAGGTGATTCGTTAAAAGTAAGTTTTTTTTATCAAGGGGAAAACGCGCCTGCTGATGGAATGTTTGCAATTGAAGACTTGAAATAAAGCAAAAATGTTCCAAATCGGAATTAACTCAAAATACGAAATTTAAATAATAAAGTGAAAGAAAAGCGTTTTACAACAACGTATGTAACTCATAGCTAATTAGTTGCTTAATCGCAGTTAAGGCATATTTGCAAGCCCGCCAAATTTTTCAATTTGGCTTATTGATAAAAAAGGTAATAAGAAAATTATAAAATTCGGCTCGTACTCAACCGAAAAGTAATTGCTATTTTGCACGCTAGGAGCCATATATAAGACCCATCGATGGGCTTTGTACATCACACCTCATATCCTACTGTAGTTTTTCCATTTTTATAAGACCTGTGGCAAAAGGCACAGCAATCGACTACACTTATAACGGATGGGGCGTAATGATGGCTCACGTGAGGCACCTCTCACACGCCATAAACAAAGCCCATTGGCATTAATTGGATGACTGTAACATTCTTCACTAATTATTGTCTTATAAAAAATTCAATTAATCAAAAAATGAAAAACACACTTTTAACATTACTGACATTAGTAATTTTTATTTCCTGTAAAAATGAAACAATTGGAAAGGGAAGAATATTAATTATTGTCTCAAATACTGAGGATATGAATGATCCCGAAAAACACTTTGCTGGTAACAATCTTTGGGAAGTTGCTCCGCCATATCATATTTTTATTTCTCACGGCTATGAAGTAGATTTTGTATCACCAACTGGCGAAAAAGTTCCTTTCTCAATGGATCCACTTGGAATAAGTAGTTACACAATAAAATATGAAAATTTCATGGAGAAAGCCGAAAATTCACTTACTCCTGAGCAAGTCGATTTTAAAAAGTATAAGGCTGTTTTTATTGGAGGTGGTTATGGCCCATTATTTGACGTGGCCGAAAACAAAGAACTACTATCGATTATAGCAAAAATATATGAAAATGATGGCATAGTAGGCGGTTGTGGACATGGGCCGGGTGCTTTCGCCAATGTTAAATTAAGTAATGATAAATATATGGTTAATGGGAAAAAAGTAACAGGTTTTCCAAATTCAACCGAGATAACTAAAACTTGGGCAAAAGAGGGAACTTTATTACCATTCTTTTTGGAAACCCAATTAAGAGAAAATGGTGCTATTTATCAAAATAAAAATGATTTGAATGATAAACATGATGTGATAATAGACAACAGAATAGTGTCAACAATGTTTTTACCATCCTCAGCTTTAGTGGCTAAAGAGATGATTAATTTAATAGAAAACTAATGCCAACAACTTATAAAATTAATTGTTAGTACAAGCCTATTTACGAAAATTCTCGCGGATTTTTTATTCGGTTTGTATTTGTTAAATTAGGTCCTTAAGCACGCAACTAATCTTATACAAATACGATGATGTTGCATTCGCCTATGGCGACCCTAGTTGCTACACCTCGTACTTCGATTCACGCACCAAGGGATATGCAACATCATCGCAGCGCTATCTCAGGTTTTTCTATCTTTAACAAAGTCATGGCAGCAAAAGTACAGCCACCGACCAAGTCCATAACGAATGGGGCGATATGATGGCTCCCGTGGGGCGATGCCCCACTCGCCATACACAAAGTCCATTAGCAAAAAATAAAAAAACGACTAAAAATAAATAAAATGAAAACAAGAAAAAAGATTCTAGTAATGATACTGGTTTTAGGAGGAGTCGGTTTTTTTGGCATAAAAATGAGAAAATTTAGACCATTAATAATAGCATTTGCGCTAATTCTCATCAGTACTATTATTTCAGCCCAAGAAATAACCGCTGATTTAGGTTATTTCCCAAACCTAGAATTCAATGACAAAATTGTTGGAAGTAATACCGATGATAATGGTAATACTTTCGAAAAAATAGTAATAGATGGATTCGATTCCAAAATTCCATTTTACAACATAAAACCAAAAGAACAAAAGGAGGGTAAATATGTTATACTTCTTCACGGTATAACTGGGAACAAAGACAATTGGGTTAATCCTACAACCAGTCTGTCCGAAAAATATGTAAAACTCAAAGATTCACTATTAACATTAGGATATTCAGTAATAATCCCGGATGCTAAATACCACGGAGAAAGAAGCTATCAAGGAAATTTTGCTTCGCCTCTAACATTTTTTTCATTACAAGATCTTCAAAAAGTATATAATTTATATACATCATCTGTCAAAGATATTCGAATCATAATTGACTATATAGAAAGCAAATCAACCTCAAAACCACAAATTTTTGATGTCATAGGGTATAGTATGGGCGGACAGATGGCTATTCTCTTGAATTCGGTTGATGAAAGATTGAATCGTGTAGTTGTCTGTGTTGCACCTTTGGATACTCAAAAAGGATCCAAAAGGATAGGAATGAATGAAGATAGTGCAAAAAGCTTGGAGTTACTATCACCAAAAAATTATGCGATGCTACAAAAAGCACCTATTACCCTACTTATGGGAACAAAAGATGGTTGGTATACTAAAGGAGAAGCTCAAGATTTTTTTGATAAAATAACTATAAAAGACAAGACATTGAAATTTTATGAATCTGGACATTATTTGCCAGATGAATTTATTACAGATACGATTAAAGGAATAAAAAAGAAATAAAAACGCTACCCAACTATGGCTATAATTCGTTGTTATTTAGTGTCACACCAAGATAAAAGCATTTATTAACGGATGATTCCACAAGGAAATTTTGACCAAGACAGTTAGCTATCACTAAAAACTATGAAAAATATATTATTATTTCTCTTATCTATAATTTCATTACTGACATCAAATCAGTGCAAATCAAATACTGACAACAAAGAAACTAAGAAAAGCTTTGTTCAAAAAGAACAAAAAACGACTAAATCTGAAAATACAACCTGTAAGTTTTCTTTAGAAACACTAGGTAGTAATAGTTCTAATAAATCTCGTGTAGAATTGATCGGCCTCTATGAAAACCTTAATAATACAGGAGATAGCACTTATGGTTATACATTAAGTCTCTGGGAATTAAACGGACAAATACTGGGGTTTTTCAACCTTTATGAAGGAGGTGCGGAGCCAACTAGAAGTGGTGCCATAGTTAACGGGAAACGATCTAATGACATCTTGAATATTGAGATTTGGACAAAAGGAAGCAAAGCATATAAAGATTGGCAACAATCTGATACTTATGTTTTTTCATTTTCTGGAAAGTTAAGCAACAATGAATTAATTGGAAATTTATCTATGTTTAACTGTTCGAGCAATACTTTGGACGCAGATTATGACAAAGAAATAAAACTATCTTATTCCAATATGTGGGAACTGGAGAGCTTTGAAAATATTAAAAGTTGGAAAGAGAATTATTCATATCAACTTAATTTTAAAGATAACAAATGACACTAGCCAACAAAGTATAAAAACAATACGGAATTAGAGCTAAATCTTTAGCTTTCCATTTAAACGAAGTCTGCCAAATTTATATAATGTTAATTCTAAACAAGTCGATCGATAGTAATATGTCCCATAAAAAGAACGCTTTGTAGGGCAAAGTTTCGGGCCAATAGATTGACTAAAATTGTATGTTTTAATTTACCATTTACTGCTATGCCATTTCGTTGGGCGAACGCCAATATTTATTATGCGTATACGATTTTCAAGAAAAATCCGTTGGAAGTATGCAGATATCTTTGTTGTGAAAAGAAAAGAATTTTTGAGGAGTTTAGGGGCAGGGGCAGCATTCGCTATCGTCTTCCCATGCGTTCATGGTTGTTCAAAAGATGGCAACGGAGATGTAGCTCCAGAGGACATGAGGCCCATACCTACCGGAGTGGATTTTACAATAGACCTAAGTTCGGCTGAAGGTACCGGTTTGGAAAACAATGGCGATTTTATTCTTAAGGAATATGTGGTCGTGGTGAAAAATTTGGAAGGAAACTTTGTGGCCGCCAGTCAGGTGTGCAGTCACCAACAGACCGAGGAAGTCCGTTTTGTGGCACAAGATGGGGGAATCTATAATTGTTCCACACACGGAGCACGTTTTGACCAAAGCGGTAAACCATTGAACAGCATTACAAGTAATCCCTTGAAAATATTCCAGACCGAATTGACTGGGGACCTACTTCGTGTCTTTGAGTAGAACCCGTTGTTTTTTAGTAAGAAATACATTCCGGTCAATGACCCAGCCCAACTTGGACGGCAATTTATTTTAGGGTATAAATTCTATTTTCACGTTTTTTAGTTCAATAGTGGAAAGTTTTTCGAGTTCATCTTTTTCATATGCTTTCTCAATTTCCTCGAAGGGAAAGCTTCCCTTGATTCTAGGTTTTAGATTTCGATAGTCCTGAATGAGGACCCCATTGATCATGCGTTGGTTATAGGCTTCGCGGAACCGCATTCCCCCCTTGCCCGTAAAGTACTTATAGGCGAGGTAGTCCATGCTGTAATCTGAGACATCGAACCAGTACAGGAAAACGTCCTCAAAATCGTCCCCGCCCCCTTCTTGCCTGAAAGTAACCCGAATCTTATGGTATTCTTTGTTCTTGATACTCGATCTTCCCATATTCTCAATGATGACCGCTGGGTCATTGAGCCATAGTGGTAGAAACGCAAAATAAATTACCGAATTGACCGAATTGGTATAGGCGTTTTTTCTCTTTTCCGTTAGGTTCACCAAGGTATCCGCCACATAACGGTTCAAGCCTGCATTGGTATAGATATCCCTTATCTCGGTGCCGTCCAACTTCTTGCCGGTTCTCGTGTATTCAAACCGTCCGTTGTTTTTTCTGTATTTGTAATTGTGGTCACGAAAGGAAAAGGAGGCTTCTGCATTTTTTAATTTCGCGGTCCCGGAAACTTCGATGGCCTTAGCTACAATTTCTTGTTGTGCCACTACCGTGTTTGACGAAAAAAACGATACCAGAAGGATACCAATCTGAAAGAATGTCCTATACCTGGGTAATTGTATAGATAAGGTGGTGTTTGAATTTTGAAGAGATTTTTCCATAGGGTTACTTTAAACGTTCAAGCATTAATTCCATCAATACATTGGCACTTATCCGCCCTTTTTCCCTAAGAAACTCTCTTGGGGTGTTGTCCCCGATTTCAAAAACCAGGGCCTCGGCCCCATGTTCCACGAAAAAGTAATTGCGTGAAACCGTGGTAGGATGCATCCTATCACTGGGCCTAACATTGGGGTCGTAGCCATCGACTTCTTCCTTGATGGCATCGAGCCATGTGGGCACCAGATCTGGCATATTTCCTTTTAATTTAGGATCAACGGTATAATAGATATCGTCCCATGTGGAATGAAAGTCGATACCAAAATAAAATTTTCCATTGGTCCGCACCACCTTTTCCTCCATGAATTTTTTTACCGCCCGAGTTTCCGGGTGGTTAAAATTTGCCCAGTCCCTGTTTAAATCCACTCCCCCGGCATTATGTCTCCAATGTCCGTTATCAACCCCGTCCGGATTCATTAAGGGCACCACATAAGTAGTAAACTTTTTTCTAAACCTACGAGCCAATTTAGCATCCGATGCCATTGTTTCGATAAATGATTTCATGGCAAGGTAGCCTGTAACCTCTGGAGGATGTTGCCTAGAAATGACCATGAGCATATTTTTTGATTTTGGATTTCCTATGGTGAGTAAATCCAGAAGCCTGCCTTCCCGACTTTTGCCCATGCTTTTTCTTGAAACAAAGGGCTTTTGTGATAGGCTATCCATCCAACGACCAACATGGCTTGAAGTGTGCAGTTCCTGTCCGGCAATCCATAACGTGTCCCTGCCCACCTCTAATTTCATGCTTATTTTTACAGGGAGTGAACCTGGCCCAAAGTTTTTGTCCCCTTTTTCAAACTCCGTATATTGGATGGAGTCAAGTGGCGACCACCTTAGGCCATCGAAACTTAATTTGGGATAATACCGGTGTTTCGCCGATGCTTGATAGGTCAATATGACGTTGATCGTTCTTTTTTCTTTGGCCCATATCTTAAAGGCATACCAGGGACTGGTATTTATCGGTGTATTTTCAGAAGTTATCAAGGCGGTATAGGTACTGTCGTTGTTCTTTATAATACCGTTAAGTCTAGCTCCTTCGAAATTATTGGAAAAAGTAATGTTGGCACTATCGTACGTAAAGCTCCCCTTCCATTGTTTCTGTACGGGTTTTGAGGTTGTGGGCACAATTTCAATGGGTGGCTGTCCCTGAAATTTTTCATTTTGGGCGGTAATGGGAGCGAGGGTCATTAGATACAAAAGAAGTATGGTCTTTTTCATGGTAATCGTTTTAAACAGCAGTGGTTTTTATTGATAGTTTATTGAAATAGTCGTGCGTAGCCCTGTTCACCTTTGGAGATAGGATAATGGCGGATACCATGGTAGGTATTGACATTAAGGCAAAGCTTATATCGATAAGGCCAACAATTCCGGACATGGAGGAAATTGCCGCTATGATTATACTTATGATATAAATGTAATTATAGATTTTCTTGTATCGCGTACCGAAAAGAAAGCCTATGCACTTGGTCCCGTAATATGAGTAAGTAAACAGGGAGGTCAATGCAAAAATGGCCACGATGAACACCAACAAGAATGCTCCGTATCCAGGCATGGTCTTGACAAATGCATTTAAGGTGACCGTTACCCCACCAATATTCGGATCTTGCCAACTATTGGTCACCAAAATTGCAATTGCCGTCAAGGTACAAACTACAATAGTATCGATAAAAGGGCCTAGCATTGCCACAAGCCCTTCCCTGACCGGTTCCATGTTTCTAGATGCGCCATGGGCCATGGGAGCCGTACCAATGCCCGCCTCATTGGAAAATGCCGCTCTTCGCACACCAACAATGATAATCGCTCCCAGACTTCCTCCTAAAACGGCATTGCCGGTCATTGCATCCGATATGACCTGTTCAAATGCCGGAATGATATTGACGTGGTGTACCACCAAAATATAAGATACCGCCAAAAAATATAAACACACCATAAAAGGAACCAGTTTACTGGCGTAGTTTGCTATTCGCCGGATGCCTCCGAACACAACGATTGAAACAAGGACACTAATTACCGCTCCGATTATTACCGAAGATTTTGTGGATGCCCGGTAGCTCAAACTTGGCAATAGAACATCGTTCAGGACTTGGGTAAGCTGATTAGCTGTAAAAATGGGCAACGAACCGAAAAGACCGGCAATGGAAAAAAAGACCGCGAGGGGTTTCCACCTTTTTCCCAAGCCCTCCATGATTACATACATCGGACCTCCCTGCGCAATACCGGAATCATCACTGCCCCGATACATTATGGACAAAGAACATGTATAATATTTGGTCGCCATGCCGATCAACGCGCTCATCCACATCCAAAACAGCGCACCTGGCCCTCCCATGGAAATTGCGATGGCCACCCCGGATATATTGCCCATCCCCAGGGTAGAGGACAATGCTGTGGATAGTGCCCTAAAAGCGCTGATTTGACCGATATTCGACTTATTGTCGTATTTCCCCCGGACAACCGAAACGGCGTGCAAGAAATGTTTGAACGGCAATAATCTGGAGTATATCAAAAAGTACAAGCCACCCCCTACCAATAAGATCAATAAAGGCAGGTCCCATATCCAGTTACTAAAATCAATGATCGCCTGCTCAATTCTCTGAAACGGGTCATTCACCATGTCCGAACTTTTCCGAATAGCGTTTGAAGTTCTCCTGATGTGGTCCGTCCAATATGATGTTTTTTCCCCGTATGAATGCCAGGGAGAGGGAATTGGTCTGTACATCCAATGCATCGCCCCTTGATACGAACAAAGTCGCGTCCTTGCCAACCATAAGGGAACCGACCCGTGCATCGATACCAAGAATTTTCGCAGGATTCAGCGTTACCAATTTAAGGGCCTCCTCTTTTTCCAGACCGAAAGCGGCCGCCATACCCGCATAGAATGGCAAATTTCTGGAAGTAGATAACATGCCGGTATGGCTCAAGGCTACTGTAATGCCCTCTTTGGTGAGCAAAAAAGGTAACTTGTAATGGGCATCGTACGCCATGTCCGCCCTTCTGGGGTAGGCATAGGTAGGCGGTAGGATTACCGGAATATTATTCTCCCTTATAAAATCCCTCACCATAAAAGCTGAATAGGAAGTAACAAGTGCTATCCGATCAACCTTATGGGTTTGCGCGAATAAAATGCTTTCTATTATTTCCTTGGGTTCGCTCGCATGGACCACCAAGGTTTTACTTCCATCAAAAAGTCCCTGCAGGGACGCCAGTTTCAAGTTTGTCGGTTGTTTATACCCTATGTTATAGGTACGGGCTGCCACAAAAAGGTCTTCCAACTCCCGTGTTTTGGAATCATAGGATGTGCTTTTCTTTATTCGTGAGGTCTTGGTGGCCGTATCGTAGGAGCTTGAAAATGCGGAGGGCCAACGTAAATGGATCGCAGCTTCATTTTTATGGACCGCTTCCATCCAGTTCCATCCGTCCAACTCCATCACCGTGGACGTCCCTGAGATAGTTCCGCCAGAGCGTATGGACTCTACCATTAGAATCCCATTGAACCTCAATGTGGGGATATGTGAAGAACCTGTGTCGAAGGCAAAGACCGTTTTTATACTAGGATTGATATCTCCCTGCTCCAGTTTGTCATTGGAATGTGGCACTGCACTGATTTCCTCGATCCCAATCAATGAGTTCGGTAAAATAAGGCCGGGATAAATATGTTGGCCGGTGATATCGATAATCCGATATTCATCAAAGTCCGACCCCTTTGCTTCCATATTCCCTAGATAGGTGATCCTACCTTCCTTAAAACCCAACAAACCTTTCGTGATTACCTCGCCCGTGCCGGTATGAATGGTCCCGCCGGACAACAGAATAGGTTCTGATTGCAAACCGGCCGGTTTAGGTGATAGCTGGCCCCATAGTACGCCGGGAACATAGAACAAAAAAATTGCACAAAGGCTAAGACTTATAGTATTGACTTTTCTCATAGTAGATATTTTATTGCTCCATACCCAAAGATTCGCAATGGAATTCGGGTTTTATGGGTGATATTTTACGTTCCGCTGTTTTCCTGGTTTTGTCACCTTGCATCAATTGGATAATTCGGGCTCTTTCCCTGACATTTTCTTCCCTAAGAATTTTGTCCCGTTCCAGATCAAAATAAATGGCCCCTTCAATAATGGTTTTTTCCGGTTTTGCATAAATCGACATAGGGGGAGCTGACCATAATACCACATCAGCGGATTTGCCAACTTTGATACTCCCCATGGTTTCGTCCAACCGTAATAGTTTGGCCGGGTTCAGTGTAATGAGCTTGAGAGCTTCCTCAGGGGCCATATTCCCATACTTAATGGATTTTGCCGCCTCATGGTTCAGGTGCCTGATAGTTTCCCTACTGTCCGAATTGATCGCAGTGACAACCCCTTCATTGTTCATTATGGTCGCATTGTAGGGAATGGCATTTCGAGTTTCCCATTTAAAGTTCCATTTATCGGAAAAAGTACTTCCTCCAATCCCATGTTCGACCAGCTTGTCCGCTATGCGATACCCTTCCAGGGCATGCGTAAATGTATTTATGGTAAAACCAAAACGCTTGGCAACGTCCATTAACATCAACATTTCCTTTTCCTGGTAGGAATGGCAGGAAATATAGCGCCTGCCCTCAACAATCTCCAGCATGGCCTGTTTGACCAGATCCGTCCTCGGCATTGGAGTGCTCTTTCTTTTCCTCTTGTCCAGCTGATTGTAGCCGTCCCAGCCTTTCTTGTAGTCCAGGGCCTCAGAGAATGCATTGGTGTAAAATTGCTCAAGGCCCATAAGGCTCCTTGGAAAACGTATCGAAGGTGCACTTTTTGAACGTTTTGGATTTTCGCCCAGCGCAAATTTTATAAAAGGTGCGGCCCCTTCGATCTTAAGTGTTTCCGGGTCTTCTCCCCATTTGAGTTTGATCAGCGCGGACTGTCCCCCTATAGGGTCGGAAGAGCCGTGTAAAATATGCGCGGCAACAACGCCTCCGGCCAAGGCCCTATATATGCTTATGTCTTCGGAATTGATGACATCCCCCATTCTTACCATACTGGAATTGGCGGCGATCTCATTGACTGCGCTAATCGCGATATGGGAATGCTCATCAATAATTCCGGGCGTAAGATGCTTTCCAGCACCTTCGATTATCCTCGCGTTTCCGGCCTCTATGTTCTTTCCAATACGAACGATCTTCCCGTCCTGTATCAACACATCGGTGTTTTCAAGAATGCCCTCTTCTTCGTTGGTCCAAACCGTCGCATTTGTGATCAGTACGGATTGTGGACGTATCTTGTCCGTGGTTCCGTAGGCCATAAAAGGAAATATTGTTTCCCCTAAAGTGGCCGTCAACTTACCGGAAGGTCTTTTTTTGACCGCGCTGCCCTTGGAATCGCTCTCTTTTTCCCGAACCGCCTTCCAAAACACGCTATCTTTAAAATCGATGGTCCCCTCACCTTTAATGGTAAAATCAGCTGCACTGGGATCGGTCCACCCCGCCAAAGTATACTTGTTTTCATTGTCCGTCTCAAATTCAAGAAATATCATATCTCCGTTCAATTTAACGGAGACTTTATGTTCGTTTCCATTGGGCAATAGGACGGAAGCTACTTGCTTGGAATTTTTGATTTTGATTTCCAGCTCGGCGGTTATATTTCCAACTTCCAGGTGATATGCCCCTAAAATTGCCGTAGCGGGAGGTTTGTTGACGATATGCCGCTCGCCCTTGACCCAATTTTCCAACAGTATGGTATTCTCATGGAATATATCACCGTCGGCAACAAGGAAATTTGCCAGCTGCCCCTTTTTCAAAGTCCCCACGATGTCATCTATCCCTAATAACTTGGCCGGTACCGATGTTAGACTGGATAGGGCCTGTTCCTTGCTCAGACCGTAGGTTACGGACTTTCTTAAATTAGCAAGAAACCCACCAAGATTATCCGCCGGATGGGAGGTGATCGCGAATGTGATGCCATTTTGTTCCAGTTGGGCTGGGTTGGTGGGTGCCAATTCCCAGTGTTTTAGGTCATCCAGCGCAATTTTTTGCGTGATAAAGGGATCTGAAACGTCAAACGGGAGAGGGAAATTCAGCGGTACGATCAATGGGGCATTCATTTGTTTGATTTCTTGGATTCGCTGATATTCATCCCCTCCGCCCTTGATAATGAAATCCAGCCCAATTTCTTTGCCCATCCTATCCGCTCTAAGGGCGGTCAACCATCCGTCGGCCTCAAATATTTGGGGCAATTCCCTATTGGCAATCAAAGCGTTCAAGGATAGGTCTGTAAAGGGTCTTTTGGTTTGAAGGGCGTACCACTGGCTATCATAAAATGTTTGCCGTAATAGCGCTATGGAACCCATGGGGGATATCGGATAATCTTGAGTGGAACTGCCTTTGTCAAAGGAATAATGGGACGCCACCACCGGACTTATGACCATATTGTTTTCGGTACCCTTGCCCAATGTGACCAAGGCGGCCGTGCCCCTGGCAATACCGTCGGGCCTAAAGATGGAAGCCGTTCCAAATCCCTGGCCTCTCATTTTAGCAGCTTCCTTGTCATCGATAAAAAAATAGTCCGCACTATTGTAAAATGACTTGATCGCCTCATTGGGGTTATAGGCCCCTTTGGTTTTCGATTGTACCTGCTCCCTCTTCACATATGGATTGCCCCTTGGCGGTTTTGTCACCTTCGGTTGTCCATAATTACTGAACATCTCAATAAATGAAGGATAGATATAATGCCCTGCCAGGTCCATTTCCCTATAGCCCTTCGGAACATCAGAGTTCTTTGAAACGGACTCGACCCTGCCATCGTGCAGCAATAATGTGGCATCCTCAAGTATAGTGAACGGGTCTATGGTTATGGTGGCATGGGTCAGGGCCACCGCGTTTACTCTTTCGTCCGCAACATCGTTTTTTGGAAAAGTTTCCTGCGCACAAACCGTGTAAAGCGGAAAAATGGCAAAGAAACAGATCGTAAACTTTATTTTTTTTAATGGGTTCATATGGATGTAGATTTTTGAAATATGATAGGTTTTAGATATTGAACCAATGGCCAAGTTCCTCTTTGTCCAGTTTTTCGGAATGGTGATAAAAGGCATTGTTCTCTGTTTTGTACACATATTGCGTGCTCATTTCTTTTCCATTGTCCGCAACTTCTTTAATGGCGCCCAGTATATAGTCAAGTTCCGAATCTGTCATGGTAGGGTGAAGCGAGAGACGTACCCACCCCGGTTTTTCGGTAAGGTCGCCCTGATCTATTCGGTTTGTAATATTTCGGGACTGCTCCTTGGAAACTTCCAACAGCAGATGACCGTAAGTTCCGGCACACGAACAGCCGCCCCGTACCTGTATGCCAAAATGGTCGTTCAACAATTTTACCACCAAATTGTAGTGAAGATGCTCTACGTAAAAAGAAAAAACACCGAGACGGTACCGCACCTCTTTGGCCAATACCCGTAGCCCTTTGATCTTGGGCAGTTCTTCAAAGCACCTGCGTACCAATTCGTTTTCACGTCGCCGTATTTTTTCGACGTCCATCTTCTCCTTTAGCCGAATCGCCAATGCGGTTCTGATCGTCTGTAAAAATCCTGGGGTACCCCCATCTTCACGGGCCTCTACGCTCTCAAAGAAATTATGGCCGCCCCAAGGGTCCGTCCAAGTGACCGTGCCGCCGCCCGGATTATCGGGAATACGGTTTTTGTACAGTTTTTTATTGAATACCAATACCCCCGAGCTTCCAGGCCCGCCCAAGAATTTATGGGGCGAAAAGAAGATGGCATCCAATCGTCGTGATTCTTTTTCGGGATGCATATCGATTTCCACATAAGGTGCAGAAGCCGCAAAATCCACAAAACAAAAACCGCCGTGTTCATGCATGATTTCGGCCAGTTCATAGTAGGGTGCACTCACTCCCGTTACGTTCGAACATGCCGTGAAAGAACCTATTTTTAGCTTTCTGTCCTTATATTTTTTTAACTCTTCCTTGAGTACATTGGCATCCACGAAAAGGTTTTCCGAAGGTTCTAAAACGACAACATCGGCAATGGTCTCCAGCCAAGTGGTCTGATTGGAGTGGTGCTCCATATGGGTCAAAAAAATGACCGGCCGTTCGCTTTCCGGGATTTCAAATGCTTTTTCCAGCCTTTCCGGAACCTTTAATCCAAGAATACGCTGAAATTTGCACAGGACGCCCGTCATCCCCGTATCCGTGGTAATGATGGCATCTTCCTCGGAGGCGTTCACATGTTTCTTGATCTCGGTTTTGGCCGTTTCGTATAGACCTGTCATCAATTTACCGGTATAGCTGGTCTCCGAATGGGTGTTCCCGACCATCGGCCCTATTCTCCCGCGCATGATATCTTCTATAGGCCCATATAATCTGCCACTGGCTATCCAGTCGGCATAGACCAAAGGTTTTCTTCCCAACGGAGTATCTATCCGGGTATCTACCCCAATGGTATTCCTTCTAAAATCCTTAAAATAGGATTCCAGTGTTTCTTTTTGTTTAGTTATCATTTTTGCTAAAAGAAGGACTGTCCTTACTTAATTGAACTCCAACGTTGACTAACAGACTAACTCAAATAATCAAAACCAATGAAAGTTCTTGCTCTTAAACCCATGATATGGGATCTTCAATTAAGCGGACAGTCCAAGGTCCGAAGATTTATTGTACTCTATCGTATTGGCAGCAGCCCGGTAAATCGCCATAAACCGATGCCTCCGCTTTATCGAACTCCGTATCGTGACCGACTCCGGCAATGGCCTTGGAAACTACATTTTTCGCAACGGCCTTATCCGAGACATCGACACTGATGATTTTGCTCTCCTTGTCCCATATGGCATTGACAACGCCCGGGACAGTTTTGGCCGCTTTCTCGATTCTTTTTTTACACATGCCACAATTTCCCGAAACCAAAAAGCTAAAGGAGGCCACGGTATCTTCTTTGGAAGCCTCACTATTGTCAGGTGCTTCCCGATCGTATTGACAACACCCGGGCAGGGCATCATAGGCGCTGTCGCTAGCTTTGCCGAACTTGGTATCATGGCCCACTTTGTTTATGGCCTTGGATATGTCTTCCAGCGAGGTTTCATCCGAATTATAGGCTACGTCAATGATTTTTGTATCCTTGTTCCAGGTTGCCTTGGAAACGCCCGCAACCGCATTGGCCGCTTTTTCGATCCGTTTTTTGCAGCCGTTGCAATTGCCCAATACTTCGAACTCCGAGGATTTCTCTTGGGCGTTCACAAAGGTTACGGCACCAAAGGCCAGCACTAATAGCATAAAATTTCTCATTTGCTTTTTCATCGATTTAAATTTTAAAAAATTGATATTAATTATTGATTAATGGGATTTGGAACGAAAAGACCCGGTTCCTCGGGAACGCTTGTGTTGGCCAATACCTCGTCCTCGGGATATAGAAACCGTTCTACCCTTCCCGGTACCGTAGATGTATTGTTTGGAAAAGGAATGCCAATTTCGCCCTCCGTCCTTAGCCGCCGCGCATCGTCGAACGGCATAAAAGTCGTAAAGCCCGTGATATACCGCTCCTCTACAATTTCACGCAATAGTGCAGTATCCGAATCGATATTATCAGCGTTCTCGATGCCACCAGGGCCAAAATCCGTGGTCGTATAGGCATCATATAGGATAGGTTGGCCCTCCACACTGGCATTGAAAAAATCGCCTGTGGCCAATTGGGCCCGCCAGGTATTTAAATGGTCCAGACCAACGTTGAAGCCTTGGCTACGGGCACCGGCCTCGGCAAGAATCAAAAGGTTCTCTTGATAGGTGATCAGCGGTTGGGGCTCCAGTTCATTGGCAATGCCCAGATTACCGTCCGGGTCCGCCTCATTGATCGTATAGTACTGCAATCTGGCGGTTTCCTCCGTCTTGCTATTATTCCTGGAAATGCCACTACTGGGATCCAATAATTGGATCAGGTAGCTGTTTCCCGTTCCTACGCTGGGCGTGTTATTGAGCAAAATCCAAAATTTATTTTTAGTGCTCGTTACATCTTCCAGGTCCAAGGGGATGAATGTCATGCTATTTTCCTGCGAGGATATCCCGTTTTGTGCCGCTGCGTAGGCCAGGTCATATTGCCGGGTAAGCATATAAAATCTGGCTTTTAAGGTCCATGCGGATTGCAGCCACTTGTTGGCATCGCCATTGAAAAGGAAATCCTCCAACACCACATCCTGTGGGGTAACATTGGACAGGCTGCTCACGGCAACGTCCAAGAGGGCCTGCAAGGATTCGAAAACATCGGCCTGGCCATCGAATTCCGGGTTGGAAATTTCCAATAACGCGTTTGAGTAGGGAATGTTCCCGTACATGGAGGCATAATTTCCAACTAGTTGTGCTTCAAGCACCCTTGTAATGCCCTGATAGCGATTATTGTCCGGTGTCCGCTCCCTGATCTCCCTTACCGGGGTCAAAACTTCTTGGTACCCGTCCCAATCAAAGTCCGTGAACGTTACATTGTAACTATAGCGTTCCAATTCCGTTTGGTCAAAACCGATAAGCTGTCCCGACCAGTACCCCGCCATTCTATTGTAGTCATCCAATAGGATATCGATAAGGTTCAATTCGGCACCGTTCAAAAATAGGCCAGGGTCCAACTCTTCCAAGGTGAAATTATTGGGATTTTCATTAATACCGTCTACCAGTTCATCGCATCCAATAAAAAGGAAGCTGAACAATAGTAGGGGGATAATATGGGTTTTATATACTGTTTTCATTTCTATAATATTTTAGTGTTCGTAGTTTAAAATGTAGCTGTCAAATTGAATAGCACAGATCGGGTCGATGGATTGGTGAAATAGTCGAGACCGGAGGCATTGCTGATACCATAATAACTGGTTTCCGGGTCTGAACCGATGATATCCGTCCATAAAATAAGGTCCCTTCCTGTTATGGCCACTCTTAAACTTTTTAAAGGCAGGTTTTTATATCTATTTCTATCGAAGGTATAACCCAAGGTTACGTTCCTAAGTTTCGTCCAAGTGGCGTCCTCTATATAGAGGTCGTTCAATTTGTTGAAACCAAGTCCGCCTCCCCTGGTCCGGTAATATGATTCATCGAGCAGGACATTGCCCGCTCCAAAATCAGTGACATTCCCCCTAACCGTGGTTCCAGTGGTGAAAACATCGCCATTGACATTCACCAAATCTTCGCTTAGCGTAATTTCATTGCCCACATCGGCATGGGTACCGAAGCCGTACATGACAATCCTTCCGCGATTGATAAAATCCCCGCCTTGTGAATGTTCAAACAGGAAACTAAAATCGAATCCCCTGAAGTTCAGCTGCATGCCTGCGCCACCCCTCCAATCAGGGTTTGGATCCCCAATGACACGCCTTTCGGTGTCAACTTCAGGAAACCCGTTTTCGTCAAGGGCACGGGTACCCTCCTCATTGAGAACAGAACCGGGAAGCCAAAATGAACTCATCGGGAACCCTTTGACCGCCTTGGAGGTTCCTCCAATATCCACGGTCTCCGCCCCGAATATATCGACCACCAAATTTTCGTTGTTGTTAAAATTTGCATTAAAGGAAAGTGAAAAGTCCTCTTTTTCGATGAGTTTTGCGGTAAGGTCGATTTCCCAGCCTTTGTTCTCAATAATTCCCGCGTTCCGGTAGCTATTGTTGAAGCCCGAACTCGGATTGGTCTTGACCTCGAACAGGATATCGTCTATTTCGTTCTCATAGTAGGTCACCCCGAGGTTCAACCTGTTTTTAAAAAACCGTAGATCGGCTCCAATTTCATATTCCGTTTTGATCTCTGGCCTTAGGTTGCGGTTTCCGCGAACATCGGAAACTTCAAAGACACCACCGAAATCGGCGAAGTTGGTCGTTGCCAGTGTCTCGAATCGGTAAGGCCCCGGTTGTATCCCTACCTTTCCCCATGATGCGCGAAATTTTCCAAAAAACTGTTCATCATTTTCAAAAAGGTCGGTAAACTGCCATGCCAAATCCACCGATGGATAAAAGAAGGACCCCTCTATGGTGGAAGACGCCTCGAGAGAGGCGGAAGCATTGATGAACAATTGGTCGAACAGTCCAAAATTAACGAGCGCATAGCCCCTGTTGGTCCGTATTTGTCTCAAAAACCTATTCCAGCTTGTGGCCGCGTCGTCCGGGTTCAAATCGTCGATCGGTTGTCTTGAATCGACAACAAAAGGGGTCAACCTTGTGGTTGTCGTGGCTCTTTTTCTATTATTGAAGTTAAATCCCAGGGTGGTGTTCACCTTAATGTCGGTCGTAAGGTTGTGCTTTGTTTTCATAAGCAGGTCAAAATTATATTCCTTGCTTACGGCGACCGTCGACCTCAAATCCCCGAATCTTGCGCCTCCCGAGGTATTTATGGGGAGAAACTGTAACCTTTCATCCGAGTAATAGTCCAAGCCCCCCCGTAGGGTAAAGTCAAGCCAGTTCAGTGCCCTGATATTTATCTCAGGGGTCATCAATAATCGATTGACCCTACTTTCGTTACGTTGCTCATAAATGGTCCATAGCGGATTGTTATAGCCTGCATTGCTCGATGCCCCGATCTGGTTGCGATATGACCGCTGTCTGTTCTGAAAAACGTCCCCATCCCCATCCACATAGGTGCCTATATGGTCGCCAATATCAAAGTCGGCAGGGTTTCGCAACAAGCCAATATATAGTCCCGTGATGCTTCCGCCCCCGCGTATCCTATTGGATTTTGAAAAGGTATAGGCCACATTGTTCCTTACGTCGAGCCAGTCGGTCAAATTTACCTTGGTGTTCAACCTAATGTTCTGGCGGTTATAATCCGCATTTTTCACAATACCGTCTTGTTCCAGTATCCCATAGCTAAAAAAATAAGAGGCTTTTTGCCCGCCCCCACCCACGGAAAAATCGTGCTGTAGAAATGTCCCTGTTCTGAAAACCGCATCGAAATTCTTGTCAATAAAGGTTTCCCTTGAATTCTTGCTGACGATCGGATAGTATAAATTTCCCGAGTCAGTGACAAAATACTCTCCGGCAGTATCCAGTTCATCGGCACCCCCCGGTCTATCCGCAATCCGGTCCCCCCAGGATTCGGTTCTATTGATGGCCCTTACGCCCCCTCGTCCCTGTCCAAATTTATCCTGTAAGGGAACCCTTACCGATATATCGTCAATCGAATAGGTGGAGCTATAGGTAAAGGTGGGTGCCCTATTGAACGACCCCCCTTTGGTGGTGATCAATATCACCCCATTGGCAGCCCGTGAGCCCCAAAGGGCTGCCGCCGAGGCACCCTTAAGCACTTGTACGTTCTTAATGTTGTTTTGATTAATGTCATTTAATCTTGATTGCTGCGTGACGGACGTACTTCCCCCGACACCGTCATCATCAAAAGAATCGTTGCTCACCGGGATACCATCTATAATAATAAGGGGATTGCTATCCCCCTCAATGGAATTAATTCCCCTGATCTGGATATTTGAGCCTGCGCCCGGGTCACCATTTTGCCTGGCAATACGAAGCCCGGAAACCTTTCCCGAAAGGGCATTGATCACTCCGGCTTCCCCCGCTTTTACTATTTGTTCGGGTTGAACCGAGGAACTGGTGGACCCGGTCTCATCCTTGAGCTGCCTCGTCCCGATGGCCGTTAGGATTACCTCGTTCAATTGATTGGCGCTCGGCATCATCAAAAGGTCGATGACATCGTCCTGACCAACGGTCACCTCAGTGGTCTGAAAACCAATGTAGGAGAACATCAGGACATCGCCTGTGGATGCCGATATTTTGTATTTCCCGTCAAAGTTGGTGGATACGCCCTTGGTCGTGCCTTTGATGACAATATTTACCCCAGCCAGGGGAACCCCCTGTTTGTCGGTAACCGTACCCGATAACTGTTTTATTTGCTGTTCAATTGACTTTTTTCGCGGCTGGACTTCTACGTCCTTCTTAATTTTTAAGATGATATATTTTCTTCTGACCACATAATCAACATCGGTTCCCGAGAATACCTTTTTTAAAATATCGGAAATGGTTTGGTTATCGACATTTATGGATACTTTTCTGTTGACATCGACTTTTCTGTGGTTATAAGTAAATTTGAACTCCGATAGGGATTCGATTTCATCAAGTACCTTTTCAAGTGATACGTTTTCTTGTTTTAAGCTTATTTTTGTGTTCTGGGAGTATGTGTTCGCATGAATTTCAAACAATGATATTACCAATAGAAAAGTTGTAATCTTCATTTTCAAGTCAAATTTATGCGCTCTTTTTAGTGCAAAAAGCGCACCTAGCACTAATTTTTTCATAATTTTGATTAGTTTATTTATGGTTCAATAATTTTATTTGAATCATCTTACAATCGGGAAATGTTCGCGCATTTTCCGATTTTTTTATGCGACGATTCGAAATACTTAATAAGAATGCTTCATTTCATTGGCCTTTATGTTTTAGGTTCTACCATTATTTTAATTAACAAAAAGAGGTTTACTGATGACTATCATATTGTTATCGATCTGATATTCAAACGGCGTGTCCTCCTGAAAGACTTTTAAAATTTGTTCTATGTTCTCTTCCCGATAAAAAGAGGCCGTGTACACTTGAGTGTCCAAAAAATCATAATTATTTATTATGGAAACATTGAAATGACGCTCTAACTTCTTTTTGATATTGGAGAATGGGGTACCCCTGAAAAGTAGAATGCCGTCCTTCCAGGCCGTATAAATATCGGTATCGACCTCACTCACATTCATGATGTGCTTTTCCTTGTTATAGGCGGCCATCTGATTCGGGTTAAGTAGATGTGATGGGCCCGTATCACCAGATCGCGATACCTTTACGGCACCCTCGACCAAAACCGTATTGATGGCCGTATCCTCTGGGTAAATTGATACATTAAATTCCGTACCCAATACCTCTATGTCTATTTGGCCCGCATTTACGACAAAAGGCTTTTTTTCGTCTTTGGTGACCGAAAAATAGGCCTCTCCGGTTAAAAATACCTCTCTAGGGCCCTGTTCCATGAATGTGACCGGATACCGAAATGTACTTCCTGCATTCAGGTAGACCTTGGTTTTGTCGGAGAGAACCAATTCGAACATTTTTCCGTAGGGCACCGTCAATTCGTTATAATCAAGTTTTTTTGGCGCCTGGGTATCTTCATAAAGAAGCTTATTGCCATTTTGCATTCCGATAACTTTTCCGCTTTGCGTGAGGATCTCCCCATTTGATTGAGCTGAAATGACCTTTACCTCTCCATTGCCCAACTTTAGTGTGATGCTATCGTCGGTACTGTTTGAGATCGTCCGGACGGATGGGCCTATTTCTGAAACAGAGTTTTTATATAAAAACAACAGACCAAAAATGGCTATGAACAATGCCGCATACCGCAAGAAGAACGTTGTTCGTTTCCTATAGGATTCAGTACTCTTTCTTTTGACTGCGGCAATTAGGGCATCTTTCCCCTTTTTCACGTCACCCAACTCAAAAGAGCCTCTTATCAAAGTGTTCATACGAACATATTCGGCAAACTCGTCTTCGTTTTCCTTGGCCCAGTCGCTAAGTATTCGAAGTTCGTCCTTGTCGGCCGTGTCGTTCAAATATTTAAAAATCAATGATTCGATTTTTTTATTGATCATTTTCCAGATTTTAATGCTTAAAAGATAAGATCTAATGCTAAGACGGGTAAATAGTTTTGTACCCTTGTTTTTTTTAATAAATATTTATGATATTGTAAAAACTCTGTTAATTGAGTATATGAATTTAAAGTATGGAGACGATTATGACTTGATTTTTGGCCTTAATAAGGGGGATCGGCGGGCCTTTGAAGTTTTGGTCGATAAATATTATAATATTCTATACCTATATGCGCTTAATCTTACCAGGGAAAAATCTGTTTCTGAAGATATATTGCAAGAAGTGTTCCTTAACTTATGGGCCAGAAAAGGCATTCTTAATATAAATACCTCATTAAAAAGCTTTTTATACAAATCCATTTATCATGAATTTATCAATCAGCATAGGATAAAGGCGAAGGAAATGAATTATTTGGACACCCTTTCCACAAATACTTTAGATGCCTTTTTTCAAGAAGATACCACGCAATTGGAATCAGCTATTGAAAAAATGAAAAAGGAAATAGAAATTCTTCCGAAAAAGTGTAAAGAGGTTTTTATTTTGAGCAAAAAAGAGGGCTTGACCAACCAAGAAATCTCACAATATTTGAAGATTTCGGTAAAGACAGTAGAAGGGCATATCTCCAATGCCTTTAAAACGCTAAAGGAACATTTGAAAAAACCCTGAACTGTTTTTTTAAGCGTTAGTTTTGTTTTGTCAAGTTTCTTGGCGCCTGTTTATTCACTGTTTTTGTTCTCTTCCTTTAAAAAACCGGGTGCCAATGACCGTATTTGGTCACGTATTTTTTTTGCCTTCTCGTCTTTCCCCTCACCGACATGTTGAAGATAGCGATAGTATAGCGCCCCTACTTCCACAAATTTAATTTCGTCGGACGGCAGGCCCGAAAGATATGGGTCATCACGGGAAAAGTTATCTGACATCTCATCAAACAGGTTTTCCAACTCCTTGCCCACAATGTAAGTAGCGCGCCCAGCATTGGCTTGCTGTGCTAATATGGGGGCTTTAAATTCAATGGATCTTCTATCATCGGTGTTCAGTTCAACATTCGATAAGCGATCTCGAATGTTGTTCAGGTTGCCCAAATAAAATAACCCCCCCATATGATTTTTGCCCGGATCGCCCTGCCCCCCTATTACATGAACAATATTGCGGCGCAGCGTATTCTCGTCCAACTGTGCCCCAGCTTCTTGGCCCATTAGCACAATACTGGCCCGGGTAGGGGAAAAATCCGCTCTCCAGAGTGTTACCCGTGGAAAAACGGCCGCAAAGGTGGCGGCAATGGTATAGAAGTTTTCAGGGGTAAGCTGATATAAGGGCAACCATTGTGCAAAAACCCCGCCAGGGCCCAACCGCTTTTTTGCTTGCTTGAAATGCTCAAGGGTATAAAGGCTTCCCGTGCCGGCATGCCAAGGGGTAAAAAGGTCGCCCACAATAACATCGAACTGCTCATTGGTGCCCAAAAGAAAGTTTCTGGCATCGTCGGCCACTAAGCTTGCCCGCTCATCTTGGAAAAGCCCGTTGGCCCAAGGCGAAAAATAACGTTGTGCCGCGGGAATGACATTGGATACCAATTCTACGGCAACGACCTTTTCCACATCATGGTAAAGTGCTGCCCCGGCGGTAATACCCGTGCCCATGCCCAAGAAAGCCACTCTTTTCGGTGCGGGATGTATCATGAGCGGAATATGGGCCTGCATTTGTTCGACCAAAAACGACTCCGAATCTCCCAGTACATAAAAGTTGTCCAAGCGCATCTGAATATTTTTGGATTCCCGTACAATGGACACGACCCCATCGCTCGATTGCCAAGAATCCAGTAGTTTTTCATCGTTCTCCAAGCGCACCAATGGGGGATTTTTCAAGAATAGTATTCCCGGAATGACCAAAATGGGCAGTAGCAACCGAACAATTTTCTTTTCACCATAAAAAGAAAAAAACACCCAAACGGCCAGAACCCCGTAGAAAACGGCAATAACTTTTACACTGTTCCATAGCCCCAGGATATCGAGCAAGATAAAACCTGCAATTACAGGACCGACAAAGCTACCCAGTGAATTAAAAAATACTAGCCTGCCCACAATGTCGCCTGCCGACCTATTGGTGATCGGAGCCGCTTTCAACAAGAACGGAAATACTGCGCCCAAAACAACCGTAGGTGGCAGAACGACCAAAAGAGCCAATTTAAAAACGGTCCACACATAAGTGTGCCAAGAGGCCCCCATTGCCACATACTCAAGTCCATCCGTAGCGGCGCTGAATATAGTTGGGGAAATTCCGATCAAAACCGCTGCTATGCTCAAAAGGAGCACTACAACTCGGTTTGACCCCATTCTTGATCTTACAAGTAGATGCGATAAAACGCCTCCCAGCCCCAACGCCAGAAGAAAAACTACCAGGATTACGGCGAAAGAATATACCGAATTCTGTAAAACTTGGGCGAACATTTTGGTCCATAGCGTTTCTACCGATAATGCGAGCGCTCCTGAAGAAAATGCCACTATGATAAACTGAAGGTTGCCGAGTTTGGACGGACCTTGTGCAGATTTTTCCCGACCTATGGCGGTCCTTGCTGTTTTCTGCACAATGGTGGTAGGTGTTGACAAGCTATCAAGAACAATGGCAAGAACGCCTACGGAGAAGGCCAAGGCCACGGCAAAGTAGTAAGTGAGTCCTACCCCATATTCCAAAATAAGGTAAAATCCCGTTAATAAGGCGCCTAGGGCCGCCCCTACTGTATTTACGGCATATAAAACGGTTCCCCGTCTTGAGAGATCGGTACGATTTTTACCAATGTACTGTGCCAGAACCGGAAAAGTACCTCCCATAAGAAAAGATGGAAGTATAAGCAACAAGGCCGCGAAAACAAATTTCATTGTCAAAAGAATTCCCTTTGAATTCCCTAAAAAAGAAATGCACTCCGCATAGTGCATTTCATAGAACTCCAGACCCGGAACTAACAACAAAGCCGTCAGCGCAACACCCAGTTCCATAAGTCCGTACACCCTAAGGGGCCGTCTAAACCGGGCGGAGGCATTACCCAAAAACCGGCCACCAAGTGCCAGCCCAAGAAAAAAAGCGGACAAGGTTGCAGCGGTGGCATACGCCGCATTCCCGAACACAAGTCCCAGCCGGTACATCCAAATTACTTGGAAAATAAGGCCAGCGGTACCAGACAGAAAAAACAAGATGCATAACAGAACAAAATTTCCATTGTGCAAAGCAGCTTCAGAACGAATTTCTTTCCTCATAAAAATACGTGCGTGATTCGGTTTAGGTGGTCATAAAATTAAATTAAAAAGAGGCTTTTAAAAAAGCCTCTTTATAGGTATTGCCAAAAAATGTCCCTAATCTAAACAACCGACATAGTTGGGATTGTTCGATTCGGACTGTGGCACGGGAAATTTAAGGTTTGGACTGTATTGCCCTCCCTTGAAATAGTCTCCCCATGGAAAAACTTCTGACGGGGGCATACCGTAAACATCGACAAGTCTTCTGAGATCCCCTTGTCGGTGTCCGGTACTGAACAACCAAAAGGCACGTTCGGCAAAGTGGGCCAACAATAGGTCATCGCCGCTAATTCCTGTAAGATCCAAATCTGATAGACCCATTGTAGCCCTAAGTTCGTTGTGAATATCCTGTACGGTACCGGCGTCATCGGCATTGGCGGCCGCCTCCGCCTCGATCAACCTTGCCTCTATTCCCGAGGCCAGGGCAACGGATGTACTGGCCGAGTTGAATTTGAGTTGGTTGTAATAGAGGGTAATGTCATCCTGGCCAAATTCCGTTCCACCGTCCCAAGGCACTCTTGGATCCATCGCGGAACGGTACATCAAACCGTTGTCGCCCTTACCATCAGCAATGGAAAATTGGCGCCGTACGGTAGTCATAATGTAAATTCCGTTCTCTTGTCTTCGGCTGTTATCGGATTGTTCGATATTGTATGTGAAACCCGTGGGAACGCTTGCTACTTCAGCAGCCGATGCTTCTATTTGGCCCAAACCCAAAAGAGAGCGGGCTTTGCCCAAACGGGCCAAGTTGATCAGTTTTTCGCTGCTGCCTGCACTGGTCTGTGCTTGATCGAACCAACTGACCGCGGCAGTGAACATTTGTTCGGTAGTAAGGGGTTCGCCAAAGATTAAATCGCCACCATTGGCCGGTGCTTTACTGAAAGAAACTCCGCCACAGAATGTTTCTGCGAACATTACATACGAAAAGCCAATGATACTTTGCATCTCACTTTCAATCTCAGGGTCCTCGCCGTAATTTGCAAGAAGGTCTATAGTGGTTTCAGCTCCTGCCCTCGCCAAATGGAGGTTTCCGTAAATCGTGTTCATATCAGTGTTGATATTTTGAAGATTTCGTGTATCGGCTTCACGTCTTGTGGGGAAGGTGCCAGAATAATCATATTCATCGGCCATAAGTCCGCTCATTACAATAAGCCCCGTAGTGGCGCCATGCCCCGCCGCCGATCCGCTCATGGCAACAGCTAAATCGCCCAAGGAACCTGCGCGTAGGGTCTGTAATCCCGCTTCGTTGTTCAGCGATTCCGGCGTTACTATATCCGGATCGGTCACTTCTACGACCGAATCGCACGAAACGTTCATTGAAGTATATATAATTAAGATAAAAGTACCCAACACCCATCTTACATGTTTTGCCTTTATTTTAAACAGCTTTTTCATAATACTTGTTTTAGATTTTCTTAAAATGTTAGATTAAGTCTCGCTTTCCAAGAGCGAACTGGGGGTTGACTAAGAAATTCCTCGGTCGTGAAATTAGCCTGGCCCTCAGAACTAATTTCAGGATCTAGTCCCGTATAATCTGTCCAAACCCCTAGATTCTGACCGGAAAGTGTTAGGCTGATCCGGTCAAAACCCAATTTGTCCGAAAAGCTACCAGGGGCATTGTAGGTCAATGAAATTTCGCGAAGTCTCCAAAACGAAGCATCTTCGATATACCCGGCATTTGTTCCCAGGAACTTGGATGCCACCGCCCTTGCCTGATCGGACAGAGAGGCATTTGGATCGTTCAACTCGCGGTTATTACTGTTTCCGTTTCTCCATGCGCCAGTATTGTTGTATAGCTTTTGACCACCCCGAAAGTTCAAAAGCCCTTTCAGTACGAATTGATTTTCAAAAAAGCTCAATATGGGGGTAAAGGAGATGTCGGTCGTTGCAAAAGGGGTGCCCAAATATGATATTTCGCCAATCTGTACCTCATTTTGCCCTATAAACCCATCACCATTGGCGTCGTTAAACGTATATGTTTCGTCCCAGTAACCGCCGAGCGGGTAACCTTCGACATGGCGTTGCTGTTCGAATATGACCGGTTGTATGCCTTCGCCCAGTTCTATCAGCTCGTTATCGATGAACGAACCAACGATGTCCAGTCCAAAGAAAAACTTATCGGTCTCGACGATCCTGGTATTCAGCCCTATTTCGATACCGGAGTTCTTTACGGAGCCCAAATTTTCAAATCGTCCTTCACCGACCCCAAGGGACAACGGCAATTGTCTGAAAATAAGGGCATCTTCGGTACGTTTGTTAAAATAGGTCATTTCAAGGCCGATCTTATCGGACAGCAGCTTGGCATCGAAGCCAAATTCAAGCTCTGTTGACTGCTCTGGGCTCAAATCAGCGTTACCCACGCTTCCAATTGAGACCCCCGTTACACTCTGCCCATCCAGGGTCGCGGCGATAGGGTTGAAAAACCGTAATGCATCGTTGGTGCCCGGCTGCACACCTGATGCTCCCCATGCGCCTCTTAGGCGCAATGAGCTCAAGCCGTACTTCGTTTCCTTGTTGAAAAAATCTTCTTCCGAAATTAACCATGAAGCACTGACTTTTGGGTAAAACACCGAATTGAACGATGCCCCAAAAGAACTGCCCCGGTCGGCCCGAACGGCACCGGTCACGAACAATTTATCCTTAAATCCGATCTGTTCTTCCAAAAACACACCAACAGTTCGTGTTTCGATGGTTTCCTCGTTGCTCTGTGTCACTGCGGCTCCTGCAATGGAGTTGCTTCCGGCCACCAACTGCAGACCAGTTGCAAAGGTACCTTCGGACAAATTCTGTAAAAATTGGAACCCAAGCGAAGTGCGGGAGTTTATGTTCTCGGTGATATCGGTCTTGTAAGAGCCAACTGCATCCAAGGTATAGACAAAATCATTGAACCTGTTGGAGAACCGAGCGCCCTCGTCGTAATTGAGAAAATCGGGTGCTTCGCCCGTAGGGAAGAACTGACTGTCCCAACGCGATGTAAGGTCAAGCCCGCCGGCAACCCTAATATTCAATTTCTGCGAGGGTTGCCATAGCACTTCCAGACCGCTTGTAAAACGATTGATTCTTTGGCGTGTATCAATGGTGAACAGTTCATCGGGCGTAAATTCGCCCCAACCGTTGTTGATATCAATTGATGATGTGCCATTTAAGCCTTGGCTCATGAGTGCCAATGCAAAATTATCGTTTAAGGGAAGTTCTAAATCGCTATTGGTATAACCCGTGGTAAAGTTCACCTTTAGGCGATCTGTAACCTGCGCGCCGAAATTTCCCCTGAAATTCATTCTTTGTATGTTATTGACCGGCAAGACACCTTTGCCATCCGTGAGACTACCGGAAAGAAAATAGGTAAGCACCTCGGATCCTCCCGATACGCTCAATCCGGCACCGTATGACTGTCCTGTGCGAAAAGGAGAGGTTCGCGAGTCGTTCAGGGGCTGAAATGAATTGACCGTACTTGGTACAAAGGTCCCTTCAGCCGCCTCAAAATTGAAGCCAGGATTGCCTTGGGCGTCCAAGGCTTGGTAGTTTTTCGGATATGTAGTTACGTCTTCGACTATCCCGCTCTCAAGAAATGCCGACCATCGTGGCTCCCCTTGCTTTCCTTTTTTTGTTGTGATCCTGATAACCCCGTTAGCCGCGATCGATCCGTACAATGTTGCAGCCGATGGCCCCTTGATGATTTCAATGGACTCAATATCTTCAGGGTTGATATCGTTCAAACGAGAGGGAGATTGCCCTCCGGTTTCGAAGGAGATGGAATTGGCCTCGTTATTGATCAATACGCCATCAACATAAATTACGGGCTCATTGGATAACGATGCACTATTGGAACCTCTGATCCTGATACGAGAGCCAAAACCGGTCGAACCGCCACTACTTGAAATTTGGACACCTGCGGCCTGACCTTGGAGCAAATCGGAAACATTACTGATCGGTCGTTGCTTCACATCATCGCTGACATTGAGATTGGCAATTGAGTTTCCCATTTCCACCTTACGACGTATACCGGTCGCCGTGACCACCACCTCGTTCAAATCCATCAAATCGGGCTTCATGGTCACGTTGATGGCCGTTTTTTGGGTTACTTCCACTTCATGTTTGGCAAAACCGATATAGGAGAACACTAGTATATCCCCCTCTGAGGCTTGAATCTCGTACTCCCCGTCAAAGTTGGTGGAAACACCTTTGGTGGTACCCTTGACAACAACGCTTACGCCGCCCAACGGAACATTTCCCTGGTCGGTAACCAAGCCGGTCACGGTAATAGTTTGTTGTGAAGGTCTTGGGCTATTTGAAAGTAAGCGTGGCGATGGTTCAAAAACAGGTTTCTCGTTGATTTCAACTAATACGATCAGTTTGCGCCTAACCTCAAAGGACACCTTGGTATCCTTTAGGATTAGGTCCATAAGCGTATCGATTTTTACCTTGTCGACATTTACCGTAATCCTTTTATCAAAGTCCAAAACAGAATTTTTGTACAGGATATTATAATCCGTATTTTTTTCTATTTCATCAAATATGGATGCAATCGTGGCATCCTCCATATTCATTGAAATTTTAGATTTTTGCGAATACGCGTTGTTTGCATGTAATTGGAACAGTGCAACAAATAAAAACAGCGCGGTAATCTTCATTTTCAGGTCTATTTTAAGCGTAAAATAGTTTTTACATAGTGTGTTTTTCATACTTTTGAGATAGTTTAAAAATTGGTCAATCAGTTTTTAACTTTGTTTGGAATCATGGGATTGTTAGCGCAATCCCTGATTCTTTTTTGATTCATTCATTTCATATGTTCATTTTTTAGGGTTTATTGTTATCTTCTTTTCATTGACAGTATAGTCAAAGTCCTTTATCCGTTGAAATGCCCGTAAAACTTCCTCGATAGTTTCAGTTTTGAACCTCCCGGTATATCTTTCCTTGCCCACTCCCAAATCATTGATTTCAATCTCGATATCAAAATGTCTTTCAAGTTTCTTTGTGATGTTGTGGAAATCTTCGTTTTTGAACAATAGCACGCCTTCTTTCCATGCAATATAACTGCTAACATCGATATTCTCGACGACCAGTTTCTTATCGGAATCGGAATATGAAGCCAATTGATTTGGTTTCAATAACAGGGCTTGGCCATCTGTAACGTTATTTTGATCGACAGAAAGGCTTCCTTCGACCAAAACTATTTTTACATGGTTGTCATCAGCATAATTTGAAACGTTAAATTCGGTTCCCAAAACGTTGGCATCCAGAAATCCGGTACTTACCGAAAATGGTCTTAACGAATCGGAGGTAACGGTAAAATATGCTTCTCCCCGCAATACTACATTTCTGGGTCCTCTTTCATTAAAGACCACAGGGTAAGTCAAGGATGATCCGGAATTCAGATAGACCTCCGTTCCATCGGACAGTTCCAACTGAAACTTTTTCCCGTATGGCACCTCCAAGGTATTGTATATTAATGGCCCCCCGCTGTTTTGATCGGATGCCACTTTTTTATAGGAAATTCTAGTACCTTCTTGTTCTACGATGTAAGTGCTTGATTTAGAAACTATACCGGAAGTTTCCTCATTCAAGGTTTCCCTTGTGGAACCATCCTCCAAAGTAATCGTTACTTCTTGTGTTGGGATTGCCGTTTTTGAATCGATCAATATAAAATAGGAATATACACCAAACGTTATGAGACCGACAAAGACGGCCGCGTATTTCAATAATCCGTTCTTCCCACGCCGTCTTTTGACCATGTTCACTTGATCGAAATTCGCTAACAGTTCTTTTTTCAAATGTTCCGCCCTTTCCTTTTCGGTAGCCCCCGTTATGAAGTGGTGGAGTTCTACTTCTTTACGAAAGGCCGATCTGTTTTCTTTGGCCCAATCGGTCAATAATCCTATCTCCTCCTCCGTTGCCGTATGGTTCAAAAACTTATGGATGATAATCTTCATTTCCCTTTTTTTCATATGAGTATTTTACAGAAAATCCAATACATACCCTTTAAACGACCGAATACTATAAAACCCTCGTTTTTTATCCTAAAAAACGTAAATGACATTTTTTTTTGTTAAAATTGCTTATGGATATTGTGTTTCAAAAAGCGAATTTCAAAGCAGTAACAGCTTCTGCCATAGACGATAAAGGTTTTGAAATTATCATAAAATGCTATTATAATGAGGTTTTTGGCTACGCCCGAAGTTTATGCCGTAACGAAGCTTTGGCAAAAGACCTGACCCAAGAAGCATTCTTTAAATTTTGGAAAAAAAGGAAAAAACTAAAGGAAGGTGTATTAATTAAAGGGTGGTTGTACAAAACAGTTCGCAACAAGTTCTTGGACCATATAAAAAAGTATAAAAAAGAAACCCATTTACTGGAAACAGCCTTTGCTGATACTTTGGACGATGTTGTTTCAAAAGTCCATCAGGAAGAAATACAGCGAAAAATAAGGATTGTAGAAAAAGAGATCGATCTACTGCCCTCCAGGTGCAACCAAGTATTTAGCTTGAGCAAGAAAGAAGGCTTGACCAATGTAGAAATTGCCAGACACTTGGGTATCTCCGTAAAAACGGTAGAGGGCCACCTTACCAAAGCCCTAAGAATATTAAGGGATAAATTAAAGGAAAAAATCCAAGTTCTGTTTTTGGCCCTCGGACGCCTGTGCTAAGACAAAGTAAACTATGGGCTCGCCCTTATTATCCCGCCCAAGGACTTCCCATATTTCAAAACCCGTAGGCCATTGAAAAATTGACCCCAAAGGGATGCCCCGGCCTTAAGCCTGCAGGAACTCTTGACACCGCATAAACTTCATCCAATAGGTTTATGACATTAGCGGAAAATACAAAGTGTTCGTTGTAAAAATATCGTGCCGACATATCGATGACAAAATTCGATTCCACCTTTAGGTTTGGCGCGATCGCACCTGTTCCGGCCAGCGTCCTGAAAGCATCTGTGTAACGTGCCCCTACATCAAGGGCAAACTTCTCATGTTCCAGCCCCAGGTTCAAATTGAATTGGTTTTTGGCTATATAGGGTATTTCATCCCCTGCCGTGACCGCTCCAAAGATGTCATTATCACTTTCAAATGAGCTTAGAAATTCGGTATCCGTCAAGGTATAGGTAAAGGATATGGGTAGGCCGAATTTTTCAGAAGTATTCTTCAGGGGATCGTAACTCAATAGCAGTTCCGCTCCACTGACCCTTACAGCTCCGGCGTTAAACTGATCCAGACTGCCCGTGCCCCCACTAGCGGCAAGGTCGCTGCCCAATAGGTTTTGGTAATCATTGTAATACAGAACGACCTCGCCGCGAATTCCCTTATGGTTAAAACGAGTTCCCAATTCGTAATTTATGCTTTTTTCGGCATCCTGGCCATCGATGTTCCCGGGGGGAGAAAACCCTTTGTGTACCCCTCCGAAAACCGATAGGTTGTTGGTAAAGGTATAGTTTGCCCCCACTCCCGGAATCCAAACATCCACCCTGTTGGATCGCTCGGAAAGCTCCGTGCCCGATCTCGTGGTATCATTTGTTCCATAATCCATTCTCCCCATGGCTATGTTCTCGTACCGAAGCCCAGGGGTTAAGGTGAACCTCCCAATATTCAGTTTGTACAACGTATGGGCCGAAAATGCTTTGGCATTACTGATTCGATTCGCGTTGGCTCCCTTGACCCCCACTGTCGTACGTATGAGTTCGTTATTGGAGAAGGCATATCTGTCCACCCATTGGAACCTATCTTCCTCGTCGGTGTGGTACCTAGCCCCCAACTCCAGGCTTTGTAGCCAATCCGTGCCCCAGCGCAGCCGGGCAATGGACTGAATGCCCTTGGAACTGTATGTTCTGTTATTGGCCTTTATTCCAAACACGTCCTCTGCCGTATCCGTATTTCCCAGCAATGCACTGTATTCCATGTCATATGTGCCAGGGTCCGAGAGTACCTTATTTATTCCAACGCGCTCCCCTAGGTTGACATCGTCCAGTTTGTACCAATTACGTTTAAACTTGTTCAGGTATCCAGTGGTGCTGATACTGAGTGCGGGCGAAAATTTAAGAAAATGGGTCAACTGGTACTGCCGGTGCTCCGTATCCATAACGTCCTCTGACGAGGCCCTATATCTTCGATATGGGTCCTCGTTAAAATCGGTGTCCGTCAGACCCAAATACGTTTCATTGGCCTTTTCCTCTGAAAATTGAATTTTAAATAGAAGCGCTTGGTAGATTTTGGCATCTTCATCCGTATTTATTCTGAATTTCGCCAAATAGTCGGATTTATCAAAACCTGTATTGCCTCCCCCATCCAGATTTTTGAAACCATCGGAATTATAATTGTAGTACTCGCTTACGAATCCAAAATTTCCGAAATCATTGCCGACAATAACCTGGGCGTTCCTTGAATTATAATTACCGGCCGATAGGGAGACCTTGCCCCCAAATTGATCGGGAATCCGTGCAGAGATCATATTGATCGCTCCACCCGTTGTATTCGGGCCGTATTGGATCTGGCTGCTTCCCTTTAAAATTTCCACGGCCTGCATTCTCCCCAAAGTAGGAAAGTAGTAGGCCGCAGGGGCGCTATACGGCGCAGGGGCGATCAGGACCCCATCTTCCATAAGGTTAATTTTTGCGCTCCTTTCCGGGGAAGTGCCCCTTAGGCTGATATTGGGCCGTAGACCGAAGCCATCCTCCTCATATATGTTGACCCCGGGAACTCTTTTCAACGTTCGATTGATATCGGTGTAACCAAATCTTTTCAGCTCCTTTTCCGAAATAAATTGCGCCGATCCGGTCCTGTTCCTTGCCTCGAACTCACTCCCCAAGATTACGCTCCCACTGACCACCACCTCATTGAGCACTTCAATTTTTGCCGTTGCCGAATCCTTTTCCATTTCATTCTCTTGGGAAAGGCCGGTATAAGTTACCAGCAATGCCGCAAAGGTCGAGAACAAGAAATTTCTCATGTAATATTTATTTAGATTTGATAAAAACAGAGTGCAAACCTAGACATGTTTTCCTAAGCGGCAAAATAATTAAGAAGGATTCTAAATAATATTTCGGATTATCTTTCCCTATTCCGATACCTTCCCACTATGACCAAAGTCATAATTCCCGTGGTTCCCGTATAGTTACCTTTGAAAATCAAAAACACATAATGATTCCCAAAATTGGCGCAGCCCTTTTTCTGATGTTCTTTTTAAATTTCCCCCTGTCCTCACAGGAGGGACTTGATGATTATATCATAGAATACCGGACCATTACCAGAGGGATGTCCGAAAGGATAGTGGTCAAGGAAAAAATATTCATCTATCACAGCACACGAAACAGCAAGACCACAGACAGTTTGGAGATCAAGGATGAACAAAGGGCAAGACTGGTTAAATTACTGGAGGGTTTATCTTTTAAAGGGCTACCCTATTTAAAGGCTCCATCAGATAAAAGATTGGCTGATGCCGCCGCCCATGCAAAACTGAAAATCTCCATAAAAAAGCGGGCCTATGAATCGTCCGGATTTGACCATGGAAACCCTCCGGAGGAAATCAGGGATCTTGTGGAATATATATTGAACATCAGTGGACCTGCACAAAAAAAGCAGTGATATGACCTTCCTTCTGCTTCTAAAATTATGTTAAACACAGTATTCGTGTTAAAATTTTTGTAGTTTTACAAACGAATGAAAACCTTTTTTCATAAAATAACATCTTTCTCAATGGCACTGATTGTGCTACTGTCAACGTTTTCTTTTACGCTTGACAACCATTATTGTGGGGATGTTTTGGTCGATTCCTCCTTTTTTGGAGCAGCCGATTCCTGTGGGATGGAAGTTCAAAAAGAATCCAGTTCCCTTGACTGCGGTTTGGCAAAAAAGAAGTGTTGTAGTGACGAGACCATCCTTTTCGATGGTCAAGACGACCTGAAAATTTCATTTGAAAAGCTCTCTTTTGAACAGCAACAGTTTATTGCGGCCTATATTCTGACCGCTTTAAACAGCTTTGACGGGCTACAGGAAAATGTAGTTCCCTTCAGGGGCTACCCACCACCTCTTTTGGTCAAGGATATTCTTATCCTGGACCAGACCTTCCTTATTTGATTTTTGCATGCAGATCGTGTAGCTCCTATGCATACGGTCACTTTAAACGTACTAATCCCTAAGATTAATCAACGTTTCATTGCTCCTGGCCAAAAGTAGGACCGCTCTTTCCGTCCGCTTGGATCCAAGCATAAGCCAAAAATCAAAACAAATTAAAATGTTAGATAAAACCATCCGTTATTTTCTTGAGAACAAGTTGATAACATTCATGTTGCTCTTTGCGTTCATCGCGGGGGGCATTGTAACCGCTCCATTCAATTGGGAACTTTCGTGGATGGACAGAAGTCCTGTCCCCGTGGATGCCATTCCCGATATCGGTGAAAACCAACAAATCGTTTTTACCGAATGGATGGGGCAGTCACCTCAGGACATCGAGGACCAGATTACCTATCCATTGACCACCGCACTCTTGGGTATTCCAGGGGTAAAGACAATTCGAAGTAATTCCATTTTCGGGCTATCCAGTATTTATATCATCTTTAATGACGATGTTGATTTTTACTGGAGCCGAACACGGATTTTGGAAAAACTGAATTCCCTGCCACCGGGCACCGTCCCAAATGAAGTTACCCCGGCCCTTGGCCCTGACGCTACCGCTCTGGGCCAGGTTTACTGGTATACACTGGAGGGCAGAGATCCCAAAACCGGAAAACCCACCGGTGGTTGGGACCCACAGGAACTTCGGACCATCCAGGACTTCTATGTACGCTATTATCTCACCGCGGCCAGCGGGGTTTCCGAGGTCGCCTCCATCGGTGGTTTTTTAAAGGAGTATCAAGTGGAAATCGATCCCGATGCCATGAAGGCCAATAATGTCGATGTAGGGCTGATAATGAATGCCGTCAAGAACAGTAACCTCGATATAGGTGCAAGGACCTTGGAGTTCAATAGGGCCGAATACTTGGTCAGGGGCCTGGGGTACCTTAAAAACTTATCCGATCTTGAAGAAAGCGTGGTTACGGTCAGGGACAACGTACCCATACGTCTAAAAGATGTTGCCAAAATACAATTTGGTCCTGCAGGACGTAGGGGCGGACTCGATAAAAGCGGCATCGAGGCCGTTGGAGGGGTGGTTGTGGCCAGATATGGTGCAAACCCCCAGGAGGTAATCCATAACCTGAAGGATAAAATCGAGGAAGTCGCCCCAGGCTTACCATCCAAAACCCTGGCCGACGGAACCGTTTCAAAAATAACCATAGTTCCATTTTATGATCGGTCCGGTCTTATCCAAGAAACCTTGGGGACTCTGGAGTTGGCACTATCCCATGAAATATTGATAAGCATTTTAGTCGTGATCGTATTGGTACTGAATCTCAGGGCCTCGGTATTGATCTCAAGCATATTGCCCGTCGGGGTATTGATGACGTTCATACTCATGAAATATTTCAATGTGGACGCCAACATTGTGGCCCTATCTGGTATAGCCATTGCCATCGGTGTAATGATCGATGTAGGGATTGTTTTTACCGAAAATATAGTCAGGCATTTGGAAATGCCCGAAAACCATGGTGCCAGGGGCAAAAAATTGGTGCAGGTCATATATGTGGCCACAGTGGAGGTGGCCTCGGCTGTAATTACTGCCCTTGCGACCACGGTCGTAAGTTTTTTGCCTGTATTTGCCATGCAGGCCGCCGAGGGAAAATTGTTCAGGCCCTTGGCATGGACCAAAACATTCGCCTTGATTTCGGCACTGTTCATTGGTATTATGTTTATTCCTGCCATGGCAAGAGTTATGTTTTCCATTAAAATAGATACAAAGAGAACGAGCCGAATATTTAATGCCATCTTGATCGGTTTCGGTTTGGTCTTCCTCATAGGGTACGGAAGTGTTATTTCAATCTCCCTGATTGCCATTGGTATAAACAATTTACTTACCCAGGTCCCGGACTGGAATGGTTTTAACGGAAGAATAAGATTGCCCTATTCTGAAAAAATGGCCAATTATATAAATATAGCCATCGCAATTATAATTTTGGTCTACTTCCTGACCATCGAATGGATGCCTTTGGGAGTCTCAAATTCGACATTTGTCAACTTCATTTTCGTGATATTCGTCATAGGGCTGGTTCTGGGGGCATTAATGGGCATAGTGCATTTCTATAAAAGAATCTTACTCTGGTGTTTGAATAATAAATGGAAGTTTTTATTCATCCCCATTTTTGTTGTTTTCCTAGGGATGAATATTTGGCTGGGGTTTGGACAAGTCCTTGGTTTTATGCCTGAATTTGCCAAAAACAATGTGGTGTGGAATAAATTGGACGAAACGTTCCCCGGACTGGGCAAAGAGTTCATGCCGGCACTGGACGAGGGTTCTTTCCTATTGATGCCGACCACGATGCCACACTCCAGTATTACTGAAAATATGGAGGTCATTGCAACAGTCGACAAGCATTTAAACTCCATACCGGAAATCGCATCCGCCGTAGGAAAATGGGGCCGGGTAAATTCTGCATTGGACCCGGCACCTACCTCTATGTACGAAAATACCATCAACTATCTGCCCGAATATATTTTGGATGGAGATGGCCATCGTATGCGCTTTAAAGTAAACGATGATGAAGCCTTTCTGTTGAAAGACGGATCCACCTATAAATATGGTGAAGACGAGTTTAGAAGAATTGGTGTTGAACAGCTCACTGAGGATGAGGATGGCGAAAACTTCAGGCAATGGCGGGAAAAGATAAAAAAGCCCGACGATATCTGGAACGAGATCGTTAAGCATTCGAAATTCCCCGGGCTTACGTCGGCACCAAAACTGCAACCGATCCAGACTCGATTGATTATGCTGGCAACGGGTATGCGGGCCCCAATGGGCATAAAGGTTTTTGGACCTACGTTAGAGGTAATCGAAAAGGTAGGGTTTGAACTGGAGACTATCTTAAAAGAGGTCCCTAGTGTAAACCCCCCTACGGTTTTTGCCGATAGGGTTGTTGGAAAACCTTATCTGGAAATACGTTTGAATAGACGGGCCATGTCCAGATATGGATTGACCATCAAGGATATGCAAATGCAGCTATCCGTGGCAGTAGGCGGTAGACAATTGACCACCACCGTAGAGGGTAGGGAACGGTTCCCCGTACGGGTCCGCTATGCACGGGAGTACAGGGACAATCCCGATGATCTGAAGAAGATATTGATTCCCACACCAGCGGGCCCTCAAGTAGAATTGGGGGAATTGGCAGATATAGAATACGTCCGTGGACCACAGGTCATTAAAAGTGAAGACACCTTTTTAACCGGTTATGTCATATTCGATATGAAGGATGGCTATGCGGAAACCAATGTTGTGGAGGATGCCCAAGCCCTGATCGAAGCAAAATTGGAAAGTGGCGAGTTCCAATTACCTGCTGGGGTAACCTATCGTTTTACCGGTAATTATGAAAACCAGATCAGGGCCTCAAAACGGCTGATGATCGTAGTGCCCATTTCATTGATCGTCATCCTATTGATATTGTATTTCCAGTTTAAATCAATGACCCCGGCTTTAATGGTATTCTCGGGAATATTCGTGGCTTTTGCAGGTGGTTTTATTATGATTTGGCTCTACGGTCAGGATTGGTTCTTGAACTTTAACCTTGCGGGAGTGGATATGCGAGACCTGTTTCAGCTTCATACGATAAATCTGAGTGTGGCCGTTTGGGTCGGTTTTATAGCACTTTTTGGTATCGCTACCGATGATGGTGTTATTATGGGCACCTATCTTATGCAGACATTTGAAAAGGAGAAACCCAAAACGATAGATGAAATAAGAACCTCCGTACTGCATGCAGGTTCCAAAAGGGTCCGTCCTGCAATGATGACGGCGGCCACGGCCATTATCGCCTTGATCCCGGTACTTACTGCTACCGGTAAGGGTTCCGATGTCGTTATTCCCATGGCCATTCCAACCTTCGGCGGAATGTTGCTACAGGTAATGACCATGTTCGTTGTACCGGTTCTATACAGCATGTGGAAAGAGAAAAATTTCAAAAAACAATTAAAAGAAAGCGATGCTTAGATCAACAAAGATATTTTCAAAAAAGGACGCCATTGTTTTCATGCTTTTCGCATTAACGATAGGGACCTCGCTTTTTGGTCAAACCGACCTTGAAGGGTATCTAACGTTTGCGGCCGAGAACAATCCCGGACTCAAGGGAAAGTTCAACGACTATATGGCGGCAATGGAAAAGGTTCCCCAGGTAGGTGCCTTGCCAGACCCCACGGTCGCGTTCGGGTATTTTATACAACCCGTAGAAACTAGGGTCGGCCCCCAGGAATGGCGTTTTAACCTAGCGCAAAGTTTTCCGTGGTTCGGCCTATTGGGCGCCAAGGAGGATGTCGCCACTGAATTGGCAAGCGCAAAATATGAGGATTTCGAAAACACAAAATCGAATCTCTTCTTTGAGGTCAAAACGGCCTATTACAACTACTATTTCATTGAAAAGGCCATTAAGATCACCCAGGAGAACATGGAGATCCTCAACATCTTCAAACGGTTGTCCCTGGTGAAGATAGAGGCCGGAAACGCCTCGGTCGTGGATGAACTAAGGGTAGAGCTGGAATTGAACGATCTTGAAAACCAATTGGAATTGTTTCGGGATACAAGGTATGCCTTGCAGGTAAAATTCAACAACTTGTTGAATACCGATGGCCAGGCCCCGATAGTCGTGCCGGATACCTTATGGCAGGACGAGCTGCCCCAGGGCCAGTTGGATGTCATGGAAGAGATTTATGCTTCCAACCACCAATTGAAAGCCATTGAACATAGGTTGAACGCCTTTGTAAACCAGGAGGTAGTGGCGAAAAAGGAAGGCCTGCCCAAATTCAATATTGGATTAAGTTACACTGTTGTCGGTGAAAACCCCTTATCAACGGCCACGGACAACGGGGAAGATGCCTTTTTGTTTCCTTCGGTCGGGATTTCCATACCCCTGTACCGTAAAAAATATAAGGCCATGGTCAAGGAGGCGGAATACTTGCAGGAAGGTGAGACCTTAAGAAAGGAAGACAAGAAAAACAGTCTTAACACCATCTATGAGAATACCTCGAAAGACTTCAACGACGGCGACAGAAGGATTGCCCTGAACAAACGCCAGTCGGAAATCGCCAAAAAGGTATTGGACATACTCATTACCTCCTATTCCACGGATTCCAAGGATTTTGAGGAAGTCCTGAGAATAGAAAGACAATTGTTGCGCTATGAACTGGCCCATCAAAAAGCATTGACGGACAAAAATGCCGCGGTGGCGTTCATATATTACTTATTAGGAAATTAAACGTAAAAAGCCAAGACATGAAATACATTCAGAAATATAAAAATTATTTGATCGCTGGCGGCATCTTGATCGTTGGTATACTATTAGGGACCCTATTTTCAGGTGGAAGTCCCGAAACCGTCCATAAGGACGGCGAACATGAATATGTCCAAGATCCGAAGACCCAGTTGTGGACCTGCTCCATGCACCCACAAATAAAGCTGGAAGAACCGGGAACTTGTCCCATCTGTGGCATGGAATTGATTCCCTTGGAGGAATCGGGGAGCACGACAGAAAGTATCGCTTCCAATGAAATTGTGATGACCGAGGAAGCCGTACAATTGGCCAACATCCAGACCACCGTGGTCAGGGAGGCCAATGCGGCCAAAGAGATCCGCCTGTTGGGCCGGGTAAAACCGGACGAGAGACGTTTATTTTCCCAAGTATCCCATATTCCAGGAAGGATAGAGCGCTTGTACGTGAACTTTACGGGGGAAAAAGTATATCGGGGACAAAAAATCGTCCGCATTTATTCCCCGGAATTGATTTCTGCACAGAAGGAACTCTTTGAGACCATCAAGTCCAAGGACGTATACCCCCAGTTATATGTTGCATCAAGGAATAAACTAAAGTTATGGAAGCTTTCGGATGCCCAGATCGATGCCATTGAAAAGTCCGGAAATGTCCAGGAGCAGATAGACATTCTATCCGATCATTCCGGTTATGTGATGAAGAGGAATGTTGAGTTGGGAAATTACATCATGGAGGGACAGCCGCTATTTGAAATAGCCAATCTAAGTGCGGTCTGGGTGATGTTCGAAGCCTATGAATCCGACATTTCATGGATCAAAATCAATGACAAGGTCAGCTTTACGATACAGGCCCTGCCCGGGAAAGATTTTACCGGCAAGGTTACCTACGTAGATCCATTTGTGTCCTCCAGTACCAGGGTGGCCAAGGTCAGGGTCGAGCTCAACAATCCAAACAACAAGTTGTTGCCGGAAATGTATGCCAATGGCCTTATCCAAGCGGAGATGTCAGACGTCGAGGACGCTATAATCATACCAAAATCATCCGTGCTCTGGACAGGTAAACGCGCCGTGGTATACGTCAAGGTCCCTCATGACAAAACCATCTCCTTTGTCTATAGGGAAATTAAGCTGGGTGCGGACATGGGCGAATTCTACATTGTCGAGGAAGGTCTGGAGGCCAATGAGGTCGTTGCCACCAACGGTGTCTTCAGAATAGATGCGTCCGCCCAGCTGGTAGGACAAAAAAGCATGATGAACCCTGAAGGCGGAGTGGTCATGACCGGCCACAACCATGGCGGTATGGACATGGGAGGTGATGCAAACGACACGATGAAAGATGACTCCATGGACCATTCAAAAATGGAAGGGGAAACCGACCATACCAATATGCAAAATGACTCGGACCACTCCAAAATGCAAAAGCGCATGACCGTTCCCGATGATTTCAAAAGCCAATTGGCAAAAGTGTTTTCACACTATATCACCTTAAAGGACAAGCTCGTCGGTGATAACGCCGATGCGGCCAAAAACCCGGCCGGCGAACTTGTAAACGCTATGGCCAAGGTAGATATGAAATTGTTGACCGATCATGAGGCGCATAACCATTGGATGACAATCTCAAAGGAAATGAAAAGTGCATCAAAATCCATTAGTGAAACTGCGGACATTGAAAAACAAAGAGGACATTTTAAACATCTGTCCGCTCATTTATCAAAGGCCATAAAGCTTTTCGGGGTCAACCAAAAAGTATACGAACAATTCTGCCCAATGGCGGATGGCAATAACGGGGCCTATTGGCTGAGTTTGAACGATACTATAAAAAACCCATATATGGGCGGTAAAATGTTAACCTGTGGGACCACGGAATCCACGATCATAGAATAGCGATTGCCCTTTTGGAACTATAGAACGACAAGTATAAAAAAGAAGGCAAATGAAAGAAATCAAGGCATTTATACGAAAAGAAAAACTCAATGCTGTGGCCAAGGCCCTTAAAGAAAAGCATTACTGCTGCTTTACGGTCTTTGAGGGAGAGGGCGTAGGGGACTATACCGATCCGGTCAAAGAATTCCCCACTTTAAAATTCCCCTTTTTGCATACCAGGATCATCAAGGTTGAAATTGTCTGTTCCGCAGAAGATGTTGATAAGATAACGGATACCATTGGAAAATATGCCCGCACGGGAGAAAGTGGTGATGGCCTAATCTATGTTGGCCACGTGGACCATTGTATAAAAATAAAGACGGGAGAGCGCAACGGTGCACCTTCCCAAAAAGCATAAAATATGATGATAAAACAAGTGATTATAGGATGTCTTGCCCTTTTTAGTTTAATGGGCTGTAAGACCGACAGTAAGAAAATAGAAACCGAAATCGATGGGCCCCTGACAGCGGTCGCCGATCAAAAGGCATCGATGGACCCCCAAGAATACAGGGTTGGAAGCCAGGTGCCAAAGGATTTGGTATGTATGGTAAATGATGCCTACATGGGCAAGGCACAAATTCCCGTGCCCGTAAACGGCAAAACATATTATGGGTGCTGCCAAATGTGCGTAAAAACCTTAAATACCCATTTACAGGCACGGGAAGGTATCGATTTATACAGTAAGCGACCGGTAGATAAAACCGAGGCCTACATTGTCCTTATGAACGAAGAAGGTCAAGTGGCATACTTTGAGTCGAAGGAAAGTTATATGAATTTCAAAAAACAGCGATAGGTAATATGGAAAAGGACAGGGTGCTACCCTTTTTGGGCCACCGCGTCCTTGACCTGGACCCGTTCAATATCATCGATAACAAGCATATGGCCATCGAGTATCCTTTTTTAAAAGGTCCAATGACCCCATCAAATACCCATGCCGGGTATTTGGCCAAGTGCGAGACTGTTTGTGTGAACCAAAACCTAAAAACTAGGCGATGACAACATATCTGTATGCATTGGGATTGGCCATATTGATGCTTGGCATTTCCTATTTCGTTGGGAAAAGGATGGGGCTTTCGAAAAGATCCGAAAACCCCACCGGATCGCGCAAGGGCGATAAGCCTGCCAAAGATGAAATAGTGGATGATGAACAGGTACCTTGAGAACAAATGATGAATCACAAAAAACTGAAGCGATGAAATATTATTTTAATAAGACCCTTGAAGGAAGTTTTGATCAGGTAATCGAAAAAGTCGGCCTAGGCCTAAAGGATGAGGGCTTTGGGATCCTTACGGAAATCGACGTCAGGGAAACCTTAAAAAACAAATTGGATATAGATTTTAAGAAGTACCGCATTTTGGGGGCCTGCAACCCCCCTTATGCACATAGGGCCTTACAGGCGGAGGACAAGATAGGCACCATGCTTCCCTGTAATGTTATAGTACAGGAAATTGAGCCTGGTACCATCGAGGTTGCCGCCATCAATCCTATGGCCTCCATGCAAGCCGTTGAAAATCCATTATTAAAGGAACTGGCCGAGGAAATAACGGCAAAACTGGAAAACGTAGTTGAAAAACTTTGAGCGGACCACCCTCCACATATAAAAAAAAACAATAATTAAACTTAACTCAATAAATCGAACAAAATGAAAAAAGTAAGAGCAACAACAGGAATTTTGGCAATCGCAATGATAACTTTTACGGCCACCTCGTGCAAGGACAACAAAAAGGAACACGACAACACTGACGGGCACCATTCCCAACAGATGGAGGAAAGCGGACATATGGAGGGCGAGAATGAAGGCCATTCCGGAATGGACCATGGTGATATGGACTCAATGGACAAGGAAAAGGCTATGGTCTCATCTCCGATCATAGGCCATTATATAAAATTAAAAAATGCGCTGGTCGCCGACAGCAAGGAAGGGGCCGCAGAAGAAGGTGAGAATTTGCTGAGCGCGCTTAACGACTTCGACCAAGGCAAATTTACCGGGGAACAACAAAAGGAATTAAGGGATATTATCGAAGATGCCTCCGAACATGCCGAGCATATTGCCAAAAGCCCTCTCGGCCATCAACGCGAGCACTTTGACGTATTGAGCAAGGATGTAATCGATTTGATTGCGATAACAGGTACCGACAAGACCTTGTATCAGGACTTTTGCCCCATGTACAACAACAATAAGGGCGCACAATGGTTAAGCGAAAACAAGGAAATCAAAAACCCCTACTATGGTAGCAAGATGCTCAGCTGTGGTTCGCTAGAGAAGCAGATCAACTAAATGAAAGTTCTAAAAATCACGATATGGGCCGTATTGGCGCTGCTTGTGGGCATTCAGTTTATCCGTCCAACTGGAAATCATAGCGATCTGGTTCCCAAAACGGATTTTATGAAGGTCAATGAGGTGCCGCAAAACGTAAAGGGGATATTGAAAACCTCCTGTTACGATTGCCATAGCAACAATACGGAATATCCCTGGTACAATTCCATCCAACCAATGGCGTGGATTTTAGAAAACCATATAGAAGACGGTAAAGAGGAACTGAACTTCAATCAATGGGGCGAATATTCGTCGCGGAGAAAAAACAGCAAGTTAAAATCCATCATCAATCAGGTCGAGGATGATGCCATGCCCCTTTCCAGCTATACGCTAATCCATAGGGATGCGAAACTTTCAGAAGCTGAAAAGAAAACTTTGCTGGATTGGGTATCGAAATTAAAAGACGGCCTATAGTCGAATAACTAAAAAATCATAACAATGGAAAAAATTAATAAAGGAATAATGGCCCTTTTCATTTTGGGCATCTCCATGACCTACGGTCAGGAAAAAATAAAATTGAACCACGACCACAGCAAAATGGAAATGAAGCAGGTTGCCATAGAGTTCGGCGATGACAATGTGGCCAGCGCCTACGAACATTACCAGCACATCAAAAACGACTTGGTGGGATCCAATTCCGAGGATGCCCAAAAGGGCGCGCTGATGTTGAACGAGGCCCTGAAAAAGATTGAAGGATCGGAGGTTGCATTGGAGGCATCAAGTAGTATTGCCGCTACCGATAACTTAAAGGCACAGCGAAAAGCATTTTCCGAGTTGAGCAATGCCATGGAAAAAATAGTGAAGGGAAAATTGAAATCTGGTAAAATATATAAGGCCTTTTGCCCGATGGCCCTCAACGGGGGCGCCTATTGGCTATCCTCCATCGAAGCCATACGCAATCCCTACTATGGCGCCCAAATGCTCAGTTGTGGAAAGGTAAAAGAAGTAATACAGTAATCACAGATCCTGTAAGGGGGAAGGTTGTTTCGATCGGTTGGTTGCTTGGTTGATTCCTTCCCTTTTCGGGTAACCGATGGCTTTTTGGTCGATCGGTGGCCGTACAAGTCCGTAGGCGGTCGAAAGTTAACTACGGTAAGGATAAATCCTGGGACAGGGCCGGGTGTTTAGTGTTATTTATTTAGTTGGTAGTTGTATTCCCCTACCAGGCCCAGGTACCAATATTGTAGCAAAGCCCTGTTATGGGAAGAGCGGTAGAGAGAATGGTCGGTGGTTGATGCTCTTCCCTTAACAGGCACTACAAAAGTCAAAATGATGAAAGATTGTTGTAAATCGGGACAAGGGGGCAATGGCGGTAGGCCAAACCATACAAAATGGTTTAGGTACATCCTTTATGCTATCCTCGGGGCGATAGTTCTCTGGACCGTAGTCCTACAGATGAGCGGGAATTGAACGGTCATGATAAAAATACCATTACAAAATCAGTACTAGATGGTTGAACAAAGCACTAAAAATTTTATTCCGGCACTAGGCTATAACTGGCTCACAGGCCTTTATGACCTGGCCATCAAAATCACGATGCCCGAGACGAAATTTAGAAATACGTTGTTGGACCACCTAAATCCCAAGGACGATGAACGAATTCTTGAATTTGGATTTGGTACGGGACAGAATCTGGTTCTGGCCAAGGAGAGAAATTCCCATACGGACTTCATCGGCCTGGATATCGACCCAAAGGTCAAGCATATCGCGGCAAAGAAGTTCCGAAAACATGATATCGCCATAAGACTTGATCTCTATGATGGAAGCCTATTTCCCTACGAGGCCAAGACCTTCGACAAGGTCTTTAGTTCGTTGGTGTTCCACCAGCTGGACAGGGAAACCAAAATTTCGTGTTTGAATGAAATTTACAGGGTGTTAAAACCAAATGGGACATTGATCATCGGGGACTGGGGGAAACCGAAATCCAAATTGATGAGGGTTCAATTTTATGTCGTCCAAATTCTCGATGGTTTTCAAACCACAGCGGACAATGTAAACGGTCTTATCCCGGATTATATGATCAAGGCCGGTTTCAAGAACGTAAAGGAACCTGGTTCTGTAAACACCAAAATAGGAAGTTATTGCTATTATTTGGCGAATAGGCCAAACTAGATCGGAAAACCAAGTGTTCACCGTGCCCCGGGGCATGATTTTAGCCGTCCCCGGTATTCATAATACAAAGAGAACCGGCCTTTGAAAAGAAATAAATAAGAAACTTTAAAAACAGCATATGAAAACATTAAAACGATTAATACCTGCGGTCCTGATAATTTTGACGTTCGTCACCGGCCACGCACAACAAGACGGACCGTCTTCGGACAAGGGGATGGTGGCCCAAACAATGAAGTCTTATAAGGACGCTCTGGAAAACAAGACCACAGCGGGTACGTTCGCGCTTTTTTCGGAAGATTCGCAAGTGTTTGAACAAGGCGGCGTGGAAGGTAGCTATGCACATTATATTGAACACCATCTGGGTCCGGAACTGGGCCATTTCAAGAGTTTTGATTTCTCTGAATACAAGATAGATGTTGTGGTTGACCTGCCCTACGCTTTCACCACTGAAACATACATCTATACGATAGTCCTTCGACCGGACGAAAAAGGGGAATCCAGAACCATACGTAAAAAAGGGGTCGCGACCTCCATCCTAAGGAAGACCGATGGGGACTGGAAAATCATTAAGACCCATTCCTCCTCCAGAAACAAAAAGTAATGATCGTAAAACGCCAGACCTCATTAAAAATAAGAAAGGTACATCGTTACCTGGGCATCTTTTTGGGTATCCAGTTTTTGATGTGGACGATCAGCGGCATGTATTTCAGTTGGACGGATATCGATGATATCCATGGTGACCATTTCAAAAAAGAAAGGCCGGAACAAACCCGTTTTTCAGATTTACTGGGCACCTCCGGTTTGGAAACAAAAGAACCCATCAGTTCCCTGGAATTACTGGAAATCGCCGGACACCCCTATTATTGGATCAATGGAACGCTGCTGTACAATGCCCGAACCGGAAACAAGAAGGACAAAATTACCAGGGAAGAGGCCCGACAAGTGGCCAGCAGATATATGCTTCCGGAATTGAAGGTCACCGGGATCGAGCTTATCGAGGAAGTGGGCGACCACCACGAGTACCGTGGTAGGCCGTTGCCAGTATATGAGATTTCTTATGAGACCCCCCAGGACCTGAAAGCCTATGTGGCCGTTGGGAACGGTGCCTTCCAAACTGTAAGGCACCGTAATTGGCGATGGTTCGACTTTCTATGGATGACCCATACCATGGATTATGAAGGGAGGGACAACTTCAACACGGTAGTGCTAAGGGCCTTTTCCTTATTAGGCCTGATAACTGTGCTAAGTGGCTTCTTATTGTGGTTCATCAGTTCGCCGACAATGATAAAATTAAAAAAAAGAACCAAACTATAGACAAAGTAAATACCCTGAAAAAGGTGGTTGCAAAAAGGAGTTTTAGGCCCTTAAAAAGGAACGGTACGATAATGTTTGGCCTAATCAAAATTGACAAAATGTATTGATTATGGATGAAGGTATTGAAGAAAAAGAAAGGAAATTGCAAAATTCGGAGAGCGTTTCTTGGCAAAAGGAAGGCCTATACATTTTAATTTCAATATTAATACTGTTCGGAATACACATTTTGATTACGCTTCTTCTGTATGCCCTATTGGAGCCGTAGAAACGCTTGAATCGATATGGGCTGAAAAATGCATTGCTCCAATTCAGATCCAATGTAAGTGGTATAGATCAGATATAGTTGCTAAAAATGTTTAATGATGAGCGAGAATCGCAGGAGAAGAAGAATGGAAGAAAGGGGTTCAATGAAATTTGAATCGAATCTAGAGAAAGAAAAGAAGGATAAAAGGATAAAAATATATGGCATTTTAGCGCTAGTGTTGTTTTTTGTTATAGCGGTAGTTGCCATTTTCCTAAAAGCATGGTGGGAATTCAGAGCTACATATGGAACCTAATTTAATGTTATGAAATCAGTGTTATACATAAAAAACATGGTTTGCCCAAGGTGTATTATGGCTGTCCAAGGAATTTTGGATAAAATGGGGATTTCGTACACAACCGTCAACCTGGGTGAAATAGTCCTAAAAGAGGAGCTTATGGGCGAAATAAGGGAAGATTTAAACGACAGGCTTGAAAAGTTTGGATTTACAATTATCAACGACCGCAAGGGTCAACTCATAGAGCAGATGAAAAACCTGGTCATTGCCAACGTCCATCATTCCAACGAAGGAAAAGATATAGTTTGGGCAGACCTCATAAGCAATGAACTAAAACTGGATTTCAAATATTTAAGTTCACTTTTTTCCTCGGTTGAAAGCATCACTTTTGAGCAATATGTCATAAACCAAAAAATTGAACGAAGTAAAGAACTGCTTGTTTATGATGAGTTGACATTAACTGAAATAGCGTATCAACTCAATTATAGTAGTGTTGCCTATTTGAGCAGTCAATTTAAAAAAGTAACCGGGATGACACCAACACAGTTTAGGAAGAGCGTGGTCAAAAACAGGAAGTCCTTGGACGATGTTTAATAAATTATTTGTGATGCAGATTTAAGCCATCTAGGAGAAAAGACCCTTTTAACCCAAATAAGTTTTTGCGTGAAGAATAGTCAAAATTTTCAGGAATAATATTTACTGATGAAGAGTGGCTAAATATCAATATTAAATTTCTGAATGAGCATCATTTCTATACTGAAGCCGCGCATACTATGTTCTCAAAACAGAAATACAACAATATTCTGGAAATCAAAACCAAGGGCTTATCAATGCACTAAATCAAATAAGAGTCTGTTATAAAGGTGAATTCTATAACACTTTCAGCGAATATCGTAACAACCTGCCCATATCCTATTCCGAACTTTGTGTAACAAAATTGAGATAGATAATGGTGCAAACAAATATACTTGAAACCAAATCCAATGCAAGTAGCGAGGGAATAAAAAAATCCTTTCCGGTCACGGGTATGACCTGTGCGGCCTGTGCCTCCAGCGTGGAATCCATTCTCACCCATACGGACGGGGTCCATGGTGCCAGTGTCAATTTTGCCAGTAGTACCGTCCAGGTGGAATATGATAAAGCATTAAGCCCCAACGACCTTCAAAACGCCCTACGGGCGGTCGGTTATGACCTCATTGTAAATGCCGAAAATGCTTCAGAAGTCCAGCAAGAGCTTCAGATCAAACATTATGAAGATATAAGGACGCGCACCATTTGGTCGGCCATACTTACGCTGCCCGTCTTTGTCCTTGGCATGTTCTTTATGGATTGGATCCCGGGAAAATGGATTTCCCTGGTACTTTCCATCCCTATTCTGTTCTGGCTTGGAAGGAGTTTTTTTATCAATGCATTCAAACAGGCCAAGTATGGCAAGGCCAACATGGACACTTTGGTGGCCCTCAGTACCGGGATCGCCTTTCTGTTCAGTGTTTTCAATACCTTTTTTCCCGAGTTCTGGTTGAACCGGGGAATTACCCCACATGTCTATTATGAGGCAGCCACCGTAATAATTACGTTTATTTCCTTGGGGAAATTGTTGGAGGAAAAAGCCAAATCAAACACATCTTCAGCGATTAAAAAACTAATGGGGCTACAACCCAAAACGCTAAGGGTGATTGAAAATGGAATCGAAAGGGAGATTCCAATTTCGACCGTCCGCATCGGTCAAACCATTTTGGTCCGTCCAGGGGAAAAGATTCCCGTGGACGGCGAGGTATCCAAGGGGAACTCGTATGTGGACGAAAGTATGATCTCCGGGGAACCCGTTCCCGTGGAAAAAATAAAAGGAGAAAAGGTTTTTTCGGGAACCGTGAACCAAAAAGGGAGTTTCCGGTTTGTTGCCGAAAAAGTAGGTGGGGAAACCCTGCTTTCCCAAATCATAAAAATGGTCCAGGAAGCTCAGGGGAGCAAAGCACCTGTACAAAAATTGGTCGACAAAATAGCCGGCATATTTGTTCCGGTGGTCATGATGATTTCTATCCTAACCTTTATTGTTTGGCTGTCCATAGGTGGTGATAACGGCTTTTCCCAGGCATTGTTGACCTCTGTTGCCGTATTGGTCATTGCCTGTCCCTGTGCCCTAGGTTTGGCCACACCCACCGCAATTATGGTTGGTATCGGCAAGGGTGCGGAAAACAACATTCTTATCAAGGATGCGGAAAGCCTGGAGCTGGGCCATAGGGTAAACGCGGTAATCCTGGATAAAACAGGGACCATAACCGAGGGCAAGCCAATGGTAACAGACATCCTATGGAGCTACCATGTGGTCGAAAAGGACCATTACAAACAAATACTACTTGCTCTTGAGGCCCAATCGGAACATCCCTTGGCAGAAGCCGTAGTATCGTATTTAAAGTTGGGGAACAACACCCCCATGGAGGTTTCAAACTTTCAGAGTATCACCGGCAAGGGCGTCCGAGGAGAAACTTCAAAGGGGTTAAGGTTCTTTGTGGGAAACCATAAGCTCTTGTCCGATAATGGGATTCTAATTGACCCTTCCTTGAACCGAGAGGCAGAGCGTCTGGAAAGGAAGGCAAAGACGGTGATTTTCTTTGCCGATAGCAGGCAAGTGCTATTGGTCATGGCAATTGCCGATAAAATTAAGGCAACCTCCAAGAAGGCCATACAGGCCCTTGGTGAAAAGAATATCGAGGTTTTTATGTTAACCGGCGACAACAATAAAACGGCAGCTGCAGTGGCCGAACAAGTTGGCATAACAACCTATAAGGGCGAAGTACTGCCATCCGATAAGGCGGCATTTGTTGAAGAACTACAATCCCAAGGGAAAATAGTGGCCATGGTGGGGGATGGCATAAACGATTCACATGCCCTGGCACAAGCCGATGTTAGCATTGCCATGGGCAAAGGTTCCGATATAGCCATGGATGTAGCAAAAATTACCCTTATAACCTCAGATCTGCAATCAATACCAAAAGCCTTGAAACTTTCAAAGAGAACGGTATTGGGAATTCGTCAAAACCTGTTTTGGGCCTTTATCTACAATATTATCGGAATTCCAATAGCGGCAGGAGTACTATATCCGATCAACGGATTTTTATTGGATCCAATGATCGCGGGTGCAGCAATGGCATTCAGCAGTGTATCCGTCGTGGCCAATAGTTTAAGATTAAGGAATTATTCAATTAACTAAGTGAAAAAAATGGACGCAAACCAGAACAACTATATAAATATGTCCTTGGAAAGGATCGCAACATGTGAAACAACACTGGAAAAATTATCCGCCACTTGTTGTTTGCCGGTCAGAAGTAAAAAAATGGAGGACACCTTTGACAGTCTGAACAATCTGGGGAGTCAATTGCGAACGGCCAATAAAGAATCCATTTCAAACTGTATCGTTGAAATTGAGGAATGTGGAAGCCAAATAGGAAAACTCTATGTTTCTTGCTGTACGGAAAGAAAAGAGCCTTTATATCAACAGTTGTTCAAGCAACTTAATGAAATTCATACAAATGTTCACAGGATACTGGGAACGGCACATTAATATAAATCAAAATAGAATGGAAACAATCAAATTAAAGACGAATATCAACTGTGGTGGGTGCATCTCCAAAGTAACTCCATTTCTCGACAAACTTGAAGGAATCGATACCTGGGAAGTGGACACGAACGATCCTGACAAGATCCTTACCATAAAAAGCAATGGTGCCTCCGAAGAGGATGTTAAAACTACTTTGCAAAAAATTGGATTTAAAGGGGAACATGTAAATTCATACTAAAGGACATTCATCAACCTTCTTGAATAAATATGCTCTATCTCGTAATTTTTGGGCTGATTCTTCTTCTTATCTTTTATTCCATATCAAGAATAGGAAAGAAAAAGGTAGCGCCCTTCCCCCAGCAATGGCATCCTTTACTATTGGAAAGAGTGCTCTTCTACCGGAACCTTTCCAAGGAGAGACAGGAGGTTTTTCAAAAGAGAATGATGCAATTTTTAAGCGAGGTCTATATTGATGGAGTACAATTGGAGCTGAGGGAACTTGATAAAATATTGATCGCGGCCAGCGCGGTTATACCTGTCTTCGGATTCGAGGAATGGTATTATACCAATTTAAGTGGGGTTTTGCTATACCCCGACCATTTCAATGGGGACCTGGAATTTGACAAGAAAGGAAAATCACGGAACATTGCCGGTTTAGTGGGGACTGGGAGATTTGAAAAACAAATGATCCTATCGCGGAAAGCACTGTACCACGGCTTTATGAATTCCAGTGATAAAAGCAATACCGCCATTCATGAATTCGTGCACCTTATCGACAAGATCGACGATTTTACGGACGGTATCCCCGAAAGGCTCCTGCAACAACAATATACGATTCCCTGGCTGAAATTGATCCATAGGGAAATGGAGGCAATAAACAAAAACCGTTCCGATATCCGTAAATACGGGGGGATAAACGAGGCGGAATTCTTTGCCGTGGCTTCGGAATATTTTTTTGAACGCCCCGATCTACTCGAGAAAAAACATCCTGAACTCTATAAAATGTTGGCACAATGTTTCAAACAGGAACCGGGTATATGAAATAGGTATGTTTTAGGACTACCAACTATTTCTGCCTTGAGGACGATTTGGAATAATTGCAATACTTCTTTAAAGCTGTTTTGAAGAAAGATGTCTACAATACAAGGGTGTTATTTAATGGCTACAAGGAAGTGCTTATCGCATAAAGATATATTCGTGGCAATTCGCTGTTGGGGCTATAGTTATTACAGTAATTACTCTCGGAACAATTGGTTGGGAAAGCTTTAATGCTGCGACACTGAAACCCTTTAAAGGTGTTCCGAAATGAATAAGTTATTTAACCCTATAACCTCGTGTAAGGCAATAAAAAAGGGAAGGTTATTTTTTATAGAAAACCTATCACCCTAAAATTCAAAATTTAACTTTTGAGTTTTATGCTCTCTGCGCTAATTGACAAAACCTGTTTGATGAGTAAAATATGGCGGGTGTCCATTTTTTTATATGGCTGATTATCCTAAACATCAGGGTCTATCTAATAACAAAAAAAGGGAAAATAGAACTATTAAAGTTTAGATAAACACATTCTTATATCTCGAATAATCGGTTAGCTCATCCTTAAATCCATTGAAGACCTCTTCGTCCTTGACAGAACTTTTACCCATTAGTGCACTAAATGCATAAACACTTTTTCTCAAAAGAGAGAGGTGTTGGGCGTTAATCTTTCGCTTGGAAAGGTCTAGAATCTTGCTTTTCAATCCGTTATTCATATGGTACTCCATTACATCCAAAGAAAGGTATGGTCGGATACCATCATAAACTATCATAAAAGCGGCCTTGTCATACAGTTGTTTCTCTATTAAATATGAGACCCAAAGATTTTGGAGTCTGTCCCGACCCTGTTGTTTTAGAGCGTTGATTTTTTCGTATTGGTTTTGAAACACATCTGTTAAGTTCTTTATGGACTTTAGGTAAGCTTGGGTGTTTTTTGAAAGCAAAAGTCCTTTATTAAACTTGTCATATATAGAAAATAGGTGTATTTCCCCTTCCCTACTTTCAAAATAAAAACCTTTGGCATTGAAGAGTTTGATATAATCCAATGCGGATTTTTCGAAAGGGACATGGAACCTTTGTGCTGTTTTCAAATACGCACCCAGGGACAATTCTTCGAATTTTTGTCTGTATCGGGGAATCATAGCCTCATACAATTTCGGAAAGATCAAAGGAAGAAATAGCGCATTCGCCCTTATGGTTTTCTCACCATCCTCTTCGACATCCAACAAACACTTCAGCATCTTTTCGTTTTCGTTGATAAAGCCTGTGGAAATATAAGGGGTAGTTTCATTGGGTAACCGCATCCGATCAAGTGCCAAAGGAACAGCATACAAGTTTGAGTTGATATAGGATAAATTCTGGTTGGCATATTTTGCACCAACACTTTGAACCAGCTCAAAAAGAATACCATCCCTTTCCGTTAGATCGAAAACCGAAGTATCAAGCACTTTTTTTATCAATTCCACTTTGTCCTCCAATACATTGAGTTCTTTTTTGGTTTCTGTGGCATGTATTGCATTTCGTGTGAATTCAAATTCTCTTTGTACAGCTCTGGATAATATGGCATTGGAGTTTTCGGGCATATAGTTGGAAAGAAAAGTAAAACCCTCTGTGCTCTGGATTTCAGGCCAAACTTCAGTACCGTTCTTCTTCAGAACATATTCAGAAAGAAGAACATTCTTTTTGTACGAATTCAAATATTGTTTATAGAGGGCCTCCTTGATCATTTTCCTTATCTCCAAGGTGAACTGATCACTGTCCAAATCGATTTTGGTAGGGCCATTGGAATTTTTGGCAAGAACAAGTTCGGATTCCGTATCCGGACTTATTTCCGAACCTTGAAATACATAACCTGATTTATCATGGATCATAAAACCTTCTATACCCTCTTTTTTGTTGTACAGTATTTGAAAATCCATTTTTTGATATTCCCTTAGCACCGATGGCATATCTTCGGGGGAAATATTTTTAAAGAGCTTTTTGGTGGTCAGCAATTGTTTTTCCAAACGTTTTTTGTGCATTGGCACCAACTTGGATTTTGAGTTCCTCTTAAAGAGGGAGTCCATTTTTGGACCACTAAATTTAGGGTGTACAACATAGCCATTGATAAATCTGGATCTATAGCCATTATCAACTTCAATACCATAGGATACCCCTACCCGCCCATTCTCATTTGTTTTATGGCTGATCAGGATATGATACGGTTTTACCAATTGGGAAAGCTCTTCAAAACTACGAACCTTGTATCGTTGTAAAACCGTATTCAGGATATCCTGGATGTAGAATTTGACCCCGTTCGAATCATCGGGCAAGGGCTGTATCTCGGGCAGTCTATGGACCGCTAGTTCCCTTTGCTCCATGGTTTCGGGAGAAGGTTGGAGACCGTACTCCTTTTCCAGGTGTTTTTGGGTCGCGATGTTCCGGTTATAATCATGTGAAAGATTGACCAAGGTATTATCATCCTTGACGGTAGTCGTTACAATATGAACATGTTCATGTTTGGTATCATCATGTCTGACCACAACAAAGGGTTGTTCGCCATAACCCATATGGTCCATATATTCGGTGGCCAATTTATGGAAGTTTCCATCGCTTAGAAATTCCCCGTGCGGGAGGTTGATCGTAATGTGCGTGTACCTCTTTTTGGTCCCGTGCCGGTTGCCCATAAAATGCAAGGCATGCTTGAGCAGTTCTGGATGACTTTCCATTTCAGGGGATGTATTCGAGAATCCAAGTATTTTCGCACCCTCTTTATGCAGGACATAATTGAGTATGCCATGGACACTTTCGCGATAAAGGATTCTAGCTATCATCTAAATATTTTCCATATCAAGAGCCTCCAAAATTTTTGACATTAGCTCGTTTGATCTTTTTATTTCCTGTTCAAGATTGGAAGAAGGACTCCTCATATTTTTATAGTTGGCAACTTTGGTAAGCTGGTTGATATTGACTCCTATTTTATGGATTTGGTATATGAGATTGGAAAATGAATCGGGCAATTTATCTTCTTGAACGGTTTCCTTATTTAAAATCAAACGTCTCAAAAATGGCCCTACCACACCTCGCTTTTTAAAGTCCAAATTGTACGATTCAATAATGGTTTTCACCTGCTCCAATTCCGAGGAACTGAACCAAAGTTTGAACCCATGAATCCTTTTATCCTCTCCTAACGGCTTCCTTCCTCCCTTATTTTTTTTCATGATAACATCAGAATTTATGATGGTGTACATCAAGCACTTCGAAGAAGTAGAAAGTTTTAAGGGTCTTAAAACATAACTTGCTGTATTCTCCGAATACAAATATAACAAATCGAAAAAGAATCGAAATGGAAAGATTGGTTCAGTGTTATATGGTTTGATCCAGCGGTTTAACCATTCATTGTTATATTGACAAAAAAAATATAGACATGAAGAACAAAAAGACTTTTAATGATTTTTTCAACGAATTCCGTAGGACATTTTCCGATACGATTATTTTTTTTCCGGAGACCTTTTCAGATAAGCGGACCAGGTTTACTTTAATCCTATTCGTTATTACCATGCTACTTTTCATGTTGGGCGATTTGCTCTATATTCTCAAAATATGGAATGATGCAGGATTGTATATTATGTGTGTTTCTACTCTTCCTTTACTCATCTATATTTTCATTTTCCAAAACATCAGGGCCAGAAAAGAGCTAAAACGAAATGGATATCCAAGACCGAAAAATTGGTTGAAATGGGAGTCGGAGGAATTGCGGGACATTAAAACCAAGTTTGCGTACACCGAGTATAAAGTTTACTCAATGGCAGTACTTAAAACTAATATTGAGATTGGCAAAGACCTGATCAACGCCCCAATAAAAAATCCATTTGTTTCCTTGGAAAAGTTCATGGAATATTTTGGAAAAACCCTGATCGGGATATTCATCGCACTTTTGGTTTTTAATCTGAACAAAGAATTTACCGATAAAGGGCTCAAACTTGTTGTTAGGATGGCCATAGGCATGGTACTTTTTTATGGGGCTTTTAGTTTCATATGGATTTATATGTTCAGAAGAATGTATTTCGACAAACTGTACACAAGAAAAAAGCGTTTGAAAGAATTTGTATATGTATTGCAAAATATTCTTCTCCTTAGGTTACAAAAGAAAGAAAGGAAGAAATAAAACGATTCATTCAAGAGCTGTAACAAATAAGAAACTCAACAATAATACGTTGTATATGCATTATGCATGCAAACTATAGTTAAGGAATATAAGTTTGAATATTTACTGGAAAATATTGATTGGTTTGGTCGTACTCTATTATGGGTATGTTTTTTGGGTCCTGCTATCCAAAAAAAGTAAGGAAACAAAAAAAGAATCAGAAAAACTTGATAATTTGCAAATAAATACTAATTTAGCAAATAATTCGTTTAATGAACAAACTGATTTGGAGGCAATACTCAACCAGGTAGACGAGGCGGAAAACAACTCGAAACTCTTGGATGCTTTTAAAAAGGGTTCATCGAATGAAGATGATTCTAATTCCTTAACTCACAAAAAGCATGAAAAACTCAAAATCATTCGCGACGATGGTGCGGTCGATAAAAACGAGACCGACGCCGATTCTTAAAACAACCTTTCTTCTCTTTTTTATTTTGGTTCCATTATGGTCTTTTGGCCAGATAGAAGAACTCATTCGGGAAACGCAAGAGTTCAAAAATGATTCCGAAACGCTCTCCACTGAAATTATAGGCATTATCAAAATCATTGCCGGAGTGGCCATTGCTATCAGTGGACTCACCTACCTATACTTTAGGGATCAACAAAGTGACCTTACAAACAAACTGGGCAAGGCGATTATCGGAATCGCAATTTTCTTTGCGCTCATTGCCGTAGGTGAAGGGATAGCATCTTTATAAACCCGTTCATTATGGAAGGTTCATTTAGTCTAATCCGAAAGGGATTACAGAAAGATGTATTGTATAAGGGCCTAAAGGCCAAATACATCAATTACAGCCTATATTTTGGTTTTGCCGCTATCATTATGGGTCTGGTGCTATCTACACTGGTACCTATGGTCTTGGCCCTAATATGCACCACCGTTCTTATTGCCATAATATTCTTGATCTTATTGTTCTATTCCAGAACCTATGGCGCCAATGGTTTTGTCAAAAAACTGGCGGATAGCCATAAGCCCAAAGCTATCAAAATTTCCAATTCATATGAAAATCTATTGTTATGGAAAAACAGATAGCACTTTGGGATGCGTTCCCTATTTACGGATATGAAAGGAGGTCATTGATTTCAAAGGAAAAAGGATTCCTTACCATTCCCTTGGAACTGCAACTTCCAGAAGTTTTTACATTGGAGACAGTTGAATATGAAGCGTTACAGGAACTTTTCTTCAACGTGATCAATATTCTGGGGCCGAATACACTGCTCCATAAACAGGATTTTTTCCTCCAGGAAAACTATGCTCTATTAAGGGAACGGTTAGAGGGAGATTTTTTAGAGCGTTCCAATGAACAACATTTTGAGGGGCGTGCCATTCTCAACGGCTTTCACTATCTCTATATCAGTATCGTCCCAAAAGACTATATCAAATACAGCTCTCGTCGGGCAAATTCATTTTTGAGCAAGAGCCGTGATTTTTATCTCAACCATACCGTTCCCAAAGAATTTGTGAACAGTGATCTTTTGATGGATTTTGAAAGCAAGGTAGAAAGTGTCAACAGTCTGATCAATAGTTCGGGATTGATACAATCCAAAATTATGGATTATAAAAATCTGTTTTCCCAAAACGGTCTATACTCTAAATACTTTTCGCTCTCCCATGCGAATCCCGGACTGCCCGATGTTGATTTTGACAACAACTCTATTTGGGCCGGTGATAAGCAAGCCCAGTTTTTCACTCTGGAAAACCTGGAACAGTTTACAAAGGACCATGTTGCACCAAATGAATTTTACGGAAAGTTTACTACCAGATATAACCTTTTTCCAATAGGGAATTTGTTTTCCCTCGGGTTCAAGATTCCCTATGAACATATAGTCAATCAATATATCTATATCCCCGATCAAGAAAAAGCATTGAAACAATTACGTAAAAAAGCAAAACGGTTTGTTCAGTTCAGTAGCGGGAAAAAAGATGATAGCAATGCTATATATGCCGATCAGATTTATGAATACAACAGGGATATATTGGAAAACCATAAGGAATCTGTTTTCTACCATTTGAACGTGCTTGGGTTTGCCGACCGTTCTGTAGAGCATAGGCATTTATGCAATAACATATCCTCGGCATTCAAGAAATTAAAGATCAATGTAAAAGAGAACACCATCGACCGAAAGAATCTTTTCTTCGGAGGGGTTCCTGGAAATGCCATTGGGATTTCCTCGGATATGTACATGCCCATGTCGAGCGATATGGCCGCGTCCCTCTTATATTTTGAGGGTGCCTATAAAGATGCTACCAAATCGGTAGAGGGATTGCGCTTGGTAGATAGAATTTCAGGGAAACCGCTATCGGTCAGTGTATATAGGGAACCGGAAGAAAAAAACTGGATATTTAACCGGGGGATGCTAGTGGCCTCTGGTTCGGGCGGAGGCAAGTCCTATTTGACGAACCACTACATAGCCTCTGAACTCCGGCAAGGCGGCGAGGCCGTTATCATGGAAGATGGCAACTCCTATGACAAAATTACAGAGGTATTCGGTGGGGTAATCCTTCAGCATGACAATGAACATCCATTTACCTTCAATCCCTTCCTATTGGATACCTATGATATCATTAAGACCGAACTCGGGGAAAAGTCATTATCGGAAAGCAAGTTGTTGTATCTGGTCACTTTGCTCAAACTCATTACGGGGGATCAAGATAATACATCCCCCAAATCGAATGCACATGAGGTCGAAAAGACTTTGTTCGAGATTCTGGTGACCGGCTACTATGAGCAAATGTGGGGCCATGAAAATCAAGATTTCAAGTTCGATACCTTTTTTGAATTCTGCAAGACCCATCTCAATGCCTTAATGGAAAAGCATAAAATAATGAGGGATGTATTCGATTCGAATGTTTTCTTGTTTCTATTGGAGAAATATCATTCCGAAGGGCCAAGGGGCAACCTTCTGAACAAGGAAGACAAGCGGATTACACGATTGAGCGAAGAGAAGATAGTGTATTTCAAATTGGGGAAACTGATCGACAATGAATTGTTGTTTCCGATAACGGCATTGATGATCATGGAGATCTTCAACAAGAAAATACACGACCCATCGAAATTGACAATTAATAAGATACTGGCTGTTGATGAAGCATGGAAGGCGTTGGACAGACCGGAATTGGCCGGGTACTTCAACAGTCAGTCCAGGATGGCACGTAAACTTGGCGGGCAACCCATATTTATTTCTCAAAAAGTAGATGACTTCATAGCATCCGAAATCATCAAAAATGCCATAGTGGTCAACTCACACATAAAGGTTTTTCTGGATATGCGGGACTTCGCTAAATCTTTTGACAAGATACAGGAGATAATGGGACTGGGAGAAAAGCAGAAACAACTCATCCTTTCCATCAACAAAGACCTTCCGGAGAACAGAAAATTTAGGGAAGTTGCCTTTTGCTGGATGGATAAAATCAAGGTATATGGGGTTGAAACGTCCTTGGCTGAAAAATGTATCTATGAGACCAATCCAACGGAGAGTTCAAGAATACAAAAACTATATAAAAAGAATCAAAACAACTGGGAACTGACGGCCAAGGGATATGCTTACGAAAGCTCTCTTAAAAACAAGAAATCATGAAAACAAGACTACTAATTCTCGTACTGCTCTCCCCTATCCTGGTGACAGCACAGATACCGGTAACCGATGCGGCCACAAATGCAAGTGTTGGCATGGTGAACAGTCAATTGACCAGCATCAATTTACAGTTAAAAGCCGTGAACAAGAACCTGTCAAGATTGATAAACCTCATGGAGAAAAACAACAACAACAATCGAAAATCCAAAGAGATTTTAAAGGAAGAGTTGGATGCCAAAAAGAAGGCTCCTGACTATGTAATCAAATCAACGGATGTGAACATGACCATAAGCTTAAAGGACAAAATTCTAAAGGCATACCGAACCTCAAGTAATACAGTTCAGGAACTGGAGTATCTGGAGCGGGGCGAGACCCAAGAATTCGTCGGCTATGCGTCGCAGGCCATTTTGGAGACAAATAAATTATTTAAACAGTGTAACGATATCCTGAAGACCAAATCCATCATCTTGCCCGAAGAGCGCTTAAAGAAAGTGGATGGCATTAATATAAAATTGAACGAGATTTTAGATGATTTGATTGCCTACAACGATAGACTTTCCAAATTGAACGCATTTAGAAAGGCAAGAAGGACATTGATCAATATGAATAAGGATTAAAACAAGCTTGTATGGCAATTACGGATAAAGGAATACGGGAAACGGTCAATGAACTTTTTGACCAATACATATTGGATGCCTTTGAAGCGGTCGATCCCATTATAGAAATTGGACAACAGTTTGCCTATATAGGCATTGCAATAATTGCATTACGCGTATTTATCAATGAACAAAAAAGAGCGGATATATTCGAATACTTGCGCTGGGTTCCTTTGGCAATGATACTTCTGAACTACAAGGTATTTACCTTGTCGATTTTCAATTTCTACCAGGTCATAGGGTCTTCCTTAAAAGCCAATGATATTTCGTGGGATATATTGCAGATTAAAATCTTTGCAGCTCAAATACAGGCAATGGAGGCCGTAGGCAGTTCATGGAGTCTATTATCATTGGATGCAGCGGCTTTGGAATCCCTTGCGATGAGCGGCATGACCTCTGGACTCACGGCTATTGCGTCCGTAATTTCGGTTGTGGTCTTTATAGGCATCAAAGCCATGTCGGTGGTGTATTTATTTGTACTAATCATACTTGGTCCATTGAATATCGGATTGTCCTTTATTCCCGCACTCTCTGGCATGTGGAAGGCATGGTTGCAAAAGTTTATGAGTGTGTGCCTTTGGATTCCCATGCTGTACCTCATAGATAATTTTATGCTCCATATAATGAGTAAGCTCATAGAAACCTTGCTTTATGAGGGAGAGGCCGATTTGGGGCTGGTTCTTACAAGTGCTTTGTTAATGATCATGAATGTCTTTGTCTATTTGAAGGCTCCGGTTCTTTCCAATTTTATAGTACAGGGGATGAACGTAAGTGCAAGTCAATTGAAGGACAAAACAAAGCATTACGCAAAGAAAACCGCCCAAACGGCGATGGACGTAAAAAGTGGCGGGGTTACAAAAGGGGTAAGAACTCTAATACAATAATACAGATGGTCGGTGTATTTGGCACTTGACCGAATTCAAAAAAACAAATGGACGGCAAATATAAGGTTTTCAACGATTTAAGCAAGATTCATACCCATGGAAATAGGGTGCTGTATGTATCTTTAATTCTTACGTTCTTTTGTTCGTTGTTCAATATCTACTTTGCCTATAGGGTTAATGAAAATGCAAAGCAGAATTTTTATCTTTTGGACAATGGGCAAAAATTGGCCGCGGTCCGTATCAAGGATCACAAAAGGGCCATTGACATTATTTGTGAGGGTCACTTGGGCAATTTTCATGAATTGTTCTTTGCGTTGGAACCTGATTTAGAGTTGATCAAAAGGAACATCGAGGGAAAGGCCCTTTATATGGGCGACCATTCGGTGCAACGCCTTTACAACCGATTAGTGGACCAGAACTACTATGAGGATGTGGCTAAAAGTGGCTATTCAATTGAAGTGGAACAAGATTCCATACGTATAGATTATTCTTCTTACCCATTTCGATTTCGATTTATGGGCAAGCAGAAAATCATTAAGGATGGAAATGCTGAATATAGGAGCCTGATCACGACGGGTAATTTGGTCGAGACCAAGTCGACTCCGAACAATCTGAACGGGCTTAAGATTATTAGGTTCAATGTTTTGGACAACAATGATTTATAGGAATATGTATGAAAGGAAATGTTGAAAAATTCAATTTGTGGGTAAGACGGCATAAATTATTTGCGCTGTCGGTCCCCATAGTCGTCCTACTGCTTATATTCTTTATTGCAACGACTATAAGTTCCATGAATGCAAGGGGTAATACCTCTGTGAATGAAGATGGGTATAACAATTTCCTTCCTGATCAGGAAAATGAATTGAAGGTACAGGAACCAAATGTATACTATAAAAAATCGCAAAGGGATTCCTTGGACCGATTGCGAAGCAAAGGACACATTAACAACATTGTCGGTGCTAAAAAAGAAAATGATTCCCTGGAACGGATTTTAGAAGAACTCAACAACTTTTCGTTGGATGGGAATAGTTCCGATTCTGAAGATAGCGGCAATGCAACGGTATTATCTCCAAAAAAAGAGCGTTCCAAGTACGTGGATCAAAAGTCCGAGGCACAACAGCAACTGGAATATCGTAATATGCTATTGAAAGCCCGGAAGGAACGAAGGGCACAAAGTCAGGATTACTCAGCGCCCGCCTCTACCAATTCAAACTCCAAGGTCCCAATTTTGGAAATAAATATAAACGCTGCGGTATACCGAGATCAATTTGTATTGCCCGGCGATCGGGTAACCCTAATATTAAGGGAAGATGTTGTTTTGAAAGGGACAAAGTTTCCAAAAAACACTTTCGTGTATGCCACTGCCAACATCCAGCAATCCAGAATACTACTGGATATCGATAATATCGATCATGTAAAAATTGACTTGACCGCACGGGACGAAGAGGACGGCGGAATCGGAATGCACAATAAGAGAGCAGGGGAATTATGGATGGAGTTCTCTTCGGATATCCAAACTGGAGGTGTAGACGATATTTCTGGGGAGTTGTCCAACAACACGGATATACCTCTTGCAAAAAATGCCATAAGGGCCTTTGGGAATTTCTTCAAAAAGAAAAAATACAAGCAAAGGGATAAAATATTATTGATCAACGGCCACAAGGTGTACCTAGTGTCAAAATAAAATTAGATGAAGAAAACATTTGTACACATACTTTTTCTTTCAATCACCAATATCCTATGTAGCCAAGCGATAAGGGATACCGTCGAAGTCTCCAAGAGGTTCAAAACCATTGTGATCTTCCCAGATGATATTGCGGAAAGTGTTATTGGCAACGAGATGGGTTTCACTGTCGATCTGCCCAAAACCAATGGAAGCAAATTCAATGGACGGATACTAAAGCTTTACTATGACGATTTGGCAAAAAACACTATGGATATTACCAACCATACGGTAATAACGCAATCGGGGAACGTGTACGACTTCATTTTACGCTTGGTGGACCGCCCAAAAAAGTTGACCTGGTATGTCAAACCACAGATGGCCATAACGAATATAGATAGTGGAAAAATAACTTTTCCGCAAACAGTTCAAAGTTCCGATAATAAACCATCCATCAATGGCCTTTCGGCAACTTCGAACAAGAAAGAACATAAAGAGTTAAGAGAACCACCAAGAGATTCCGTGGCACAGATTGCCACCCGTGATCTTTATGAAAAAGACCCCGAGGAATACTACCGGTTACGGTGTTACTATATGCAGTTTGACAAAGCAAAGATACCTCGTTACTTCGCCAGGAAAGATAATGTTTTCCTATGGCTCAAAGGGGTGTACTACAACGAAAATGAAATATATGTTCAGCTAAGAATCGAGAACAAGGAAGGCCTCGACCTGGACATAAACTTCCTTAAATATTTTATCGCCAGTTCCTATAAAAACACAACCAAACAAAAAATCCCCATAACGAAAAACAGTGGGTTGCTATATGAATATAAGGTGCCAAAAACAGTTAAGGGCAATACCGAAAATCATTTTGTGGTCGTATTCAAGAAGTTCACCCTTGATGATAAGAAAGAGTTGTTGTTCGAAATGGACGAAGAGTCTGGAAATCGCAATTTGACCTTGCGCGTAGGACATGAAACTATAAATAATCCCAAGCGATTTTAATTATGAAGAGATTGATCGGAGTTACAATTTTTATGGTTATGCAAACTTTCATGGCCGTGGGCCAAAGTGGAGGCAATTATGCATCCTCGGTTGGGATAAGCGGTGGTTATGTTGAAGATGGCTTTGGCGTCATGGCCACATATAACTATCATTTGAACCGGGACTCATATGCCCAATTGAGCATTTTTGCAGCAATTGCAGAGGACAGGGGCACTTTCGATATACCCTATAACATTTTTACCGTTCAGCCTGGATACTTCATAAAGGTTTGGGAACAGCGGAACTTTAAAAAATATGCCCTCAATATCGGAGGTGGTGGAGTAATCGGTTATGAGGTAATAAATAATGGGAACAATACCCTGGAAACTGGAGCGATCATCGATGCAAAGAGTCAGTTCTTGTTTGGTGTATATGTGGGAGTTGAGGGCGAAATAATTTTGGGAAACAATTTTTCAATACTGATAAAGGCAAATGAATACTATCATATCAACAGTGATATCGGTCATTTTTATCCTTATGCTGGGATAGGGTTACGGTATTTCCTCTTTTAAAAAAGAACGAAAATGAAAAAGAACTACACTCCTTTCAGCATCCTATTCGGGTTTTTAATGTTGTTATCATTCATAATTATAGCATGTACCAAAGACTTTGAAGATGTTATCCTCGATAATTTCGATTTCAGTTTTAGCGAAGAACATGCTAGGGCAGGTTTTGTTTTTGAAACCACACGGACTACTTTTTCTTTAATACCCGAAAAAGAAATTACCACTACCAAATATTTTATGAAATATAATATCTCGAAAGGGAATGGGTTTTTTCTTGGAATGGAAGGGGATACAATAAGTTCAAACGACACCTTGGAGGTCTCCAGACCAAATTGGATCTATAATTATATGGCTTTGGACACAGGTCTCCATAAGGTAAATGTTATGGCATGGGATAGTAATGCCAATCAAAAAGAACTGGAGCTATTGTACGATACTGAATTCTCCAGTTTCAGTTTTCAACTCAACAAGGGGGTCAACGAATTTATTGTTAACTCCAAGAACCCGGTCAACGTAACCTTATTGAGGGATAAGGAAACAAACACTGCAGAGGGAAACAATGCATTTCAAATCACATATCAGATTGAAGATGGTACAGGTGAACTCTATGATGGTGATACCGAATTCGAACAGGGCGAGCCATATTCGCTTCCAAAAGGAGTAACAGAACTGGGATATCTTCCCGACACCTTAGGTGAACACAAGCTAATTGTAAGCGCTACCGCTCCAGATGGTGCGACCATTGCGCAAGAACTGATATTGATTGTACTCAATCTTGATTTTACCATAAATTCAACGGCATCCTCTACCCAAGTTGAGCTTGATACCAATTTGGCCATAAATATGGATTTGAAGACACTAGATGAGGAATCTGATGTCACCTATGAAATTACGCATTCTTTCGCCACTGAAAGCGAAGGTGCAGGAACAGTTAGGGATCAGAATGGTGGTGTGATGGACCCAGGACAATATCGGGGCATATTACCAAACTCATACAACTATACTTTTACCAGTACGGAATTGGGTAAACGGAAAATCTATTTTGACGTTAGGGATTCGAACGGCCAGATAAAACGTGATAGTGTCGAGATAGAGGTGGCCAATATTCCTTTCACATTTTCTGGAAATGCAGAAAGTAATTCCGTTTTTATAAACGAGACTACTCAGTTGAATTTTAATATCAAGTCCAACGGGAATACGGACAATATCGAATACAATATAGCGTATGAGATTTTGGAGGGAAATGGAATGGTTCGAGGCATTAACGGCAATACATTGCAGAACTCTACGGATTACCCTGTTGATCTGGGCAACTTTTCATTGTTCTATATCCCCGAGACCGTTGGTTCCCATCAAATTGCATTCACCGTCACCGATAACTACGGTCAAGAAGTAGGTCCCGTATTGATAGATTTGGAAACCAAACAAAATGATTTCAATGTTTCCATAACGCCTTCGAAGACAAGTGAGTTCGCCAATATTCCCGTAAATGTTATCATAAATATTGATGAAATCCCTGATGGGACGAACGATGGTTATGAGGCATTTTATTCATCGGGAAGGAATGGTTCCATTCGGACCAATGGTGTGGAATATGGCCCTGGTGAAAAATTCCCCTTATCGGCTGATATCAATAATGTGGTATACACTGGAACCGAACCCGGACAACACGATATCGCATTAAGTGTTGAATCTAGCGTAAATGTAACCCATACGGCCAGCACCTCGATCAACTATAACGAAGTGGATTTCTCTTTTACGGGCGGAAGCCAGAAGTCGGATATAAGTGTAGGAGAGCTTACCTCGCTCAATTTTAATATTACGGAAACTGTTGGTACTTCCGATTTTACAATGAGGTATTCCATCAACGGTAATGCCCTGATCAAGGATACTAATGGAGTCGATGTTAGTCCAGGAAACATTTATGATGTTCCAAAAGGAAACTTTAATTGGAGCCTGGAGGGAACTACTGCAGGTTCGATTAGTATGACCTTTTATGCTCAAAACGATACAGGCCTTGAAAAGACGGTTACAATATCCATTAATGTTGAGGCCAAAGACTATACTTTTACCGCAAATAGTACGGCATCCAATGCTTTTACCGGAGACCCTGTAACCATTAATTTCAACATTAGCGAAATTGGTATTGGAGGTGATACCTATACCATGTATTACTCTACGGGAAGTAGTAATGGAAGCTTTGAATATAACGGGAATACGTATGCTGCAGGTGAGAGTTTTAGTATCCCCGTGGATCCCTTCCAAGGAATTTATACTGGCCTTTCCGAGTCCAATCACAGTGTGCAATTTACCGTAAGGTCCTCTTCGGAGGTAGAGAAAAATGCCAGTATAAATATCAACTACGCAAAGTACGAGGAATTCTTTGACTTCAATGTAAGCCAATCCTCCCAGGACAAGTATGAGGACCAACCATTTTCCATGACCGTTGTAACTAACGCAACTTCTAGACATGAGCCGGATGTGACCTATGAAATGACCTTTAATTTTACGGGTGCCACAGCAGGCTATATTATTTATAAAGGTATAATCTATAGGGAAGGTGAAACCATTCCACTGGATTATGGCTCGACCCCCATGCAATTCTACCCGCAAACGGATGAAAATTTCACTATTAATTTCAGGGTGGAGAATTCCACTGGAATTTCGAGGAGCGTTAGTGAATCAGTCACCATGTTGAAAAAACCAGTCGCATCTGTGAAAGGTGAAAAACGCAATATCAACTGTGGTGGTTTAAACGGGTGTGATTATGAGGTCTTGATCTATACGTGTTGGGATGTGAGTTGTTCGGAAGCTTATAATGGTGCTTCCCTGCAACAGGTCGAGATACGGATTTGGAACAGACATGACAGAAAATTTGATACATACTTATTCAATTACAACGATGCACTGGGCAGCGGTGTAGATCGGTATTTCAAATTGGAAGAAGAACCTAGGGAAAGTAGATTAAGATACCTAGACCAAAGGTACGAGGTCAGGGTTCAGGATAGTAACGGTCAATGGAGCCAAACAGAAAGGGGAACGATTCAAAGAGTCTGAATATAAGCATGGGAGCAAATTTGCTCCCATGCCTTTTGGCTTAGTTACCTTTTTTTATACGTTATAGTAATCACGTACTCCAAACCTTCAAATTCGTCGTCAGTTTCAACAATCAGTTTATTCTTCGATAATTCGATTATTCTAAAAGGAGATCGGTTTTCAAAACCAATAACTGTGTTATTACTAGTTAGGGACCAAAAATCTTCTTCTACAAACGAAAAGGGACCGTTGTCATCACAGGCCAAATTGCTTTCGGTAACATTGTATTCTGGCTTGTTCGACGGTCCGCTATCGGTAAATGTAGTAATATTATCCTTTTCGCATTGGCGAATTTCCTGAGTGCCCAATAAGTCAATATTGGAAATATTATCCCCGTTCAAATCTACCGCCCTATCCGACACTATAGCTTCATAGTCCCATTGTCCCAGTAAGGCTTGATCTCTACTAGACTTTGGAACGGAATCATCATCGCTTTTACACGAAAGGAATAACAGCGTTGGGATAATTAAAAAGAATAGGTGGTTGATTTTCATTGTGAACAGTTTCAAAATTTTCAATAAATAATATTAAAATCACTATTGCTTTTGAGAAACATTACTAAAGCGGTTTTCCAAATTAGGGCAACTATAATTAAAAACAACAATATGTGAAATAAATTGCGCGATGGCAAGATAAAGGGAAGGCTTGGAACTGTAGGGTTTTTAACTTCCGCAGGAAAAATGGTTTAATGCAAAAAAAAATCGCTAATAGTTGAATTGAAATAATCACTAAAAAAGTTGGATTAAAAATAATGCGCAATCCTTATTACTTTATTAAATGTTAAGTCTTTGGTTCATGGCACTAATCCCTTACCGGTATTTTTGCCTTTGCCCCTATTCTTCTTATCCATAGATATTTTTCTTTGCTTTGCCGACCTATCAATGTTTTTATTTAGCGTTAGATCAAGTTCACCAATATACTGTATCATTCCAGCTTGTATGGCATTAGATGAAGCCCTTTGGTTATTTTGGTTTTTGAACATAGGTACTTTTAAATCTAACTCTTTAGCTAGTTCATAACCCAAGTTAAATCCTTTCTTAAAATCTACACTAACTTTATCTGAATCATCCATAAATTAAAAAGTTTCATGGGCGTTTTTTTCAAGAAATTCATCAATTGAATCCCTGTCATATAAAACAATTTTTTTCTGTGGTTGAGTAAATCTAATTTTTCCTTCATCCCTTAGTTTCTGAAGAGTACTTGCAGATTTAATTCTAAGAATTCGTTTGGCCTCTTCCCCATCAATCCATTTGTCAGGCATATCCAATCTTTTTGCATCTACATACTCAATAACCTTATCAAATAACGCATAAAAAGCTTCCTCCTGTAAACAAACGACTTCCATAATAACTAATTACATTTCAAATATCGTGAAAAATTGGTTGCAAGGAAATTCAAATACTATAAATGGAAAATCAAAACCTAAGCTTAACATGTAAATAGGAATTTGCAAAAAATTGTTTTGAACTACACAGGATATTTTTAGTGACTAAAAATGCCCCAGATGCTCTATTTCGCTACATTTTCAATGGATTTAAGATAATAAGCAAATGTTTGACCATTGTTTGACCAAAATAAAAAAGCCGACTCCTAAAAGTCAGCTCTTCCCTTGTTGTGCGGGCGGAGAGACTCGAACTCTCACACCTTTCGGCACTAGATCCTAAGTCTAGCGTGTCTACCAATTCCACCACACCCGCAAAAAGGTGTGCAAATATAAATCAATTTTCCGATTCATAAATACCTTACATTTAAAAACTTGTTTTTTGTACTTTTAGTGTCGTTTTTAACTAATTACATGGAACAAATAAAAGACTACATTGCCACTCACAAAGACCGATTCCTTTCCGAATTGGTAGAACTTCTAAAAATACCATCCATAAGTGCGGATACTGCTTTTTCCCAAGATGTCTTGGAAACAGCCAAAGCCGTTGAAAAATCACTTATTGATGCCGGCTGTGAAAACACCGAAATTTGTGAAACCAAAGGATATCCTGTAGTTTATGGAGATAAAATAATAGACCCCGATCTTCCCACTATACTGGTATATGGCCATTACGATGTACAACCACCAGACCCTATGGAACTTTGGGAATCGCCTCCTTTTGAACCTGTTATCAAAAAAACGGAGTTGCATCCGGATGGGGCGATCTTTGCCCGTGGGGCCTGTGACGACAAAGGTCAGATGTTCATGCATGTGAAAGCAGTGGAGTTCATGATCAAAAATGACCAGTTGCCCTGCAATGTCAAATTCATGATTGAAGGCGAAGAAGAGGTAGGTAGTGATAGTTTGGCGGATTTTCTAGAAGATCACAAAGAAAAACTATCCAATGACATTATTTTGATTTCCGATACCGGTATGATGGCAAATGATGTCCCATCCATAACAACTGGGTTAAGAGGGTTAAGTTATGTAGAAGTAGAAGTGACCGGACCAAATCGTGACCTTCATTCGGGAATCTATGGAGGTGCAGTGCCCAACCCCATCAATGTTTTAAATAAAATGATTGCCTCGTTGCATGATGAGAACAACCATATCACCATTCCTGGTTTTTATGATAAAGTGGAAAAGGTATCAGATGAGGAAAGAGCAGAAATGGCAAAAGCTCCTTTTAGTCTGGATGCCTATAAAAAGGCGTTAGACATTGCCGATGTACAGGGCGAAAAAGGATACACTACTGCTGAACGGTATTCCATTCGCCCAACTTTGGATGTTAATGGTATTTGGGGAGGATATACGGGAGAAGGTGCAAAAACCGTAATTGCCAGTAAAGCTTATGCAAAAATATCTATGCGTTTAGTTCCTGATCAAGATCCTGAGGAAATCACTGAGTTATTCACAAAGCATTTCGAATCCATAGCTCCAAAAAGCGTCAAGATAAAAGTAACCCCGCACCATGGTGGATTGCCTTACGTAACCAAAACAGATAGTGTTGGGTACAAAGCTGCGGCAAAGGCTTACCAAGCCACCTTCGGAAAAACTCCCATACCGGAACGCACAGGAGGAAGCATCCCAATAGTTGCCCTTTTTGAACAGGTTTTGGAAAGTAAAACAATTTTAATGGGCTTTGGACTGGATAGTGATGCCATCCACTCTCCCAACGAACATTTTGGGGTTTGGAACTACCTAAAAGGTATTGAGACCATCCCTTATTTCTATAAGTATTACACCGAAATGACTAGTTAAATCCTGAGATTTTTCCAAATAATTTAAACTCTACACTTGTAGAATTTAAATTATTATTCTATGTTTGTAGAGTTAATTCTAACTCTATAGAACATGTCCTTGTCAAAATCCGAAGAAGAGCTCATGAATATCATCTGGAAACAGCGAAAAGCTTTCATGAAGGATCTTCTTGATGCATATCCAGAGCCCAAACCAGCCACCACAACGGTCGCAACCCTTTTAAAAAGGATGATTGATAAAGGTTATGTGGCCTACAAAAGTTTTGGTAGATCCAGGGAGTATTACCCATTGGTTAAAAAACAAGATTATTTTTCCAAACATGTAAAAGGTCTTATCAAGAATTTTTTTGAGGACAGCCCAAGCCAGTTTGCTTCCTTTTTCACCAAGGAAACCAATCTGAGTAAGGAAGAACTTGAGTCCTTAAGAACACTTATAGATGACCAAATAAAAAGAAAGTAGTCATGTTAACCTATATTTTAAAATCCGCCGCCTGCTTGGCCATTCTATTGCTGTTTTACAAGGTGTTTTTAGAAAGAGAGCGAATGCACCGGTTTAAAAGATTCTATTTGATCGGTTCTCTCATCGTATCACTAATAATTCCATTATTGGTTTTTGTTGAATCTATAACGGTAACCTTTCAGCAGGAAGTAAATACTCAAAATGCATTAAATGCTGGAGAAATCGTGGAAGCTGTAAATACATCTGTCCCACCTTTGGATTTTACCTCTTTTATATGGTCAATCTATTATATTGGAGTGGCTTTCTTTGGATTTAAGTTCTTTAATAACCTCGTCCAAATTGTAAAACGCATTCGCACAAATCCAAGGAAAAGGTATAAAAATCATACTAAAGTATTGTTGGAAGAAAAAATGCCTCCGCACACCTTCTTTCATTTCATTTTTCTGAATAAGAGCAAAATGGAAAGCGATAAAATTCCCCATGAAGTTTTGGTCCATGAAGAAGCCCATGCAACTCAAAAACATAGTCTGGATGTTATTTTTATTGAGCTACTGCAAGTTGTATTGTGGTTTAATCCCCTTGTATTTCTCTTCAAAAAAGTAATCAAATTAAATCATGAGTTTTTGGCGGACCAAGAAGTATTGTCCAAAAATATAGATGCCGTTACTTATCAAAACACTTTATTATCATTTTCAAGTATCGATAAACAATTTCAGCCTGCATTGCCCAATGCTATCAATTATTCATCAATCAAAAAACGTATAACAATCATGAAAACAAAAACATCAAAAAAATCAGTTTTAATCCGAAGCTTGCTATTGTTTCCCCTGTTCTCCTTATTGCTTTATGGATTTAGCGATAAAAAAACCATTACTATAATTTCGGACCCCAGTACTGCCATTTCTGAAGATTACCCTATTAAAATCAAAATCAACACTAAACAGGAAATATTTGTTGATGGTAAAGTTACCAAACTTGAAAATCTTTCAGCCGCACTCAACAGTATATTGGAATCCAATGATTCAAATAATCCTTCTAAATCAAAAGTTCATCTAGAAGCGGAAGGTCATTTAAATATCAAACTTTTGACAGCTATAAAAAAACAGCTCTCAAAAACCAAGGTTTCACTTACTATGATTATGGCTGACAGCATAATAATCAACGAGAAAGATTTAGATGCAACCTTCAAGGGAACTGGATTCATAGCAAAGGATACCTTCCATGTAAAACTAGATGATGGCAAAACGCTTTCAGGAATTAACACTCCAAAAATGCAAGAAGGTGCTTCTCGAAAACAAATGGCAGAATACAACCATCTAGCTAAGCGCTATAACGATATGCCAAAAAACAACATGAGAATATCCTTAAAAGATGTAAATCGCCTCACCTACATCTATAATTTGATGTCAGAGAAACAAAGAAAAGATGCCGAACCTTTTCCCAATTTTCCAGAACCGCCTCAACAAAGCGCAACCAGAGAGCAAATGGCCGAGTATAACAAATTGGCCAAACACTATAACGATATGCCAAAAAACAACATGAGAATATCTTTAAAAGATGTAAATCACCTTACCTACATTTATAATATGATGTCAGAGAAACAACGAAAAGATGCTGAGTCTTTTCCCAATTTTCCTGAGCCACCAACACCTCCAAGAGTTTCACACAACCAAGAGATGAAAGAACTTCCACCACCACCTTCAAGTGATAAGATAATTAAAGTTCCAACTCCCCCAACACCTTTAGAACATGTTATTAAAATGGCTAAAAAAGGAGCTGTTTTTTATTATGAAGGAAAACAGATCAGTGCTGAAAAGGCCATAAACGTTGTTGAAGCCAATAGGAGTTTAAACATTGATTCAAGAAGAGATTCCAAAAGCGGAAAACCAATGATAAAAATCTCCAAAGACCCCATTGTTGTTAATCCGTAAAATTTCCCAATCAAACGTTAAAGCCCTGAAATCAGGGCTTTAATTGTAACAAATCCATAGAATCTGCGTTCTAATAGTCAATCAAGAACCAAACGAACACTATCATGTTACAACGCTTTTTTATTTTCTGCTCAGGAGCGGACACCCAAATTTTAGACACTTGTTCCAACGGGGAACGCAACAAATACGCCGGTATCGGTGCCACCGTATTTTTTACAGCTGTCATGGCATTTGTGGCAAGTGGCTATGCCCTTTATACCGTTTTTGACAATATCTATACTTCCATCTTCTTTGGTTTGATTTGGGGAATGTTGATATTCAATCTGGACCGTTATATCGTTTCCACGATTAAAAAGCGAGATAATTTTAAAAGTGAACTGCTCCAGGCTACACCACGAATTATATTGGCAACGATTATTGCCGTAGTGATTTCCAAGCCGCTTGAAATGAAGATTTTTGAGAAGGAAATCAATCAGGTTTTATTGGAGGAGAAAAATGCAATGACATTGGCCAACAAAGAGCAACTGGCTTTGCAGTATACCCCTAAGATTCAAGGTCTCAATCAAGATATTTCAACTTTAAAAACCGAAATAGCGGAGAAAGAAGCTGAAACCAATGCACTTTACGACACTTATATTTCAGAAGCTGAAGGAACTGCCGGAACTGGCTTACTTGGAAAAGGTCCAGTTTATAAGGAAAAGCGTGAAAAGCATGATGCGTATTTGGCTGAACTGCAACAACTCAAAGAAACAAATTCAGCAAAGATTATTGATATAGAAGCCCAAATCGCAAGTTTAAATACGGAATACGAAAAAGTAGTTGCTGGTTCACAACCTATTATAGATGGTTTTGACGGGCTTATGGCACGTATCAATGCATTGGGCAAACTGCCATGGTTTCCGTCCTTTTTTATTTTTCTCTTGTTTTTAGCCATTGAAACGGCTCCTATCATAGCCAAACTTCTGGCTCCCAAAGGAGAATATGATTATAAATTTGAAGAACAAGAAAGCGTCGTTGCAACCTGGGTGGCCCAAAAAGTAGCGCAACGTAAATTACTGTTCTCGACAGATGGTGAGCTTAATCAAAAAATCTACGAGGATATTAAAAACGAAGAAGAACTATATCGTTACAAAAAGGAAAAAGCAGAAGAATTGCTTAAACTACAGGCAGATTCATTTCATAAGGTTCAGATAAAAGGTCTATAGTTGACTTTGAATTCTAAGTTAAATTTCCCAAATTTCACTTATCGTTGGATTTAAGACAATAAAACGATTCATATCCTTAGTTACCTACAAGTTGAAAAAACATGAACAGATTAAATTATGAGAGTTTTTGGCATTTATTTTCAAACTATAAAAAGCCTCACCTTTATCAACTATTTTGGTCTAAACATTGTTTTGGTCAATAAGCCGTTTATAAAATGAAAATCTCAACTAAAGGAAAATATTATGGTAGCTTAAACTCAGAGATGGCATTTAATGGTATTTTATTGACCAAATATGACTATCATGAAGTTAGAACTCCATGGCATTATCATGAAAACCCTTATTTCATGTATGTACTAAATGGTAATATGAAGGATTGCAATAGTAAAGTGAAATCATTATGTCCTGCTGGAAGTTTAATGTTCAATAATTGGGAAGAAGCTCATTATGGCTCTAAACATTCCGCTGAGGCTAGTGGTTTTCATCTGGAATTTGAAAGAAAATGGCTTAAAGAAAACGGCATACCACTCAACTTATGGGAAGGTAGTCAACTAATTGAAAACCCGGAATTGCACTTACTTTTTGCAAGGGTATATCATGAGTTTTTAATTTCAGATAATTACAGTGATGTGTCTGTTGAAGTTTTATTACTTCAAATCTGTGAAGCGTTGAGCAACTTAAAGGAATTTAACGCCCAAAAGAATCCAAACTGGGTAGATGACTTAAAAGAATTACTACATTATGATACTTCTACGCTAAGTCTTGATTATTTATCAAATGAGCTAAACGTACATCCTGTACATATCTCAAGAGCTGCCTCAAAACACCTTTCAATGAGTCTTGGTGAATATATAAGACAACATAAAATTAAAAAAGCCATTCCACTGCTTCTAAACCCAAAGAATTCACTAACCGAAATAGCTTACGAAACAGGTTTTTCAGACCAAAGTCATTTTAATCGTGTATTTAAATCGATTTTCAATATTACTCTAAGCACGTATCGAAAAAATATTACTAAAAGTTTATAATGTTAATTTCATTCTATTAAGTAGTCATCGTATTCTCTAAGTTTGATGATTCATTAATTAAAAAATGAAATATGAAATTTACACTTGTAACAATAGTTTTCTTTTTATGTGTACTACCTGCTAATGCCCAGCTCAATTTTTCTAAAACTAATAAAAGTAATATTCCGCTATTAAATAAGATGGATAGTGTTGTTTCTTCTGGAAAATATGAGCGTATCACAAGTATTTTAATAGCTAAAGATGGCAATGTCTTATTTGAAAAGTATTACAACGAAAATGATGTTAATTCTAAGCATAATACTCGTTCTGTTACTAAAACCATGGCAACTTTATTAACAGGAATAGCGATAGACAAAGGGTATATTACTTCCGAAAACGATAAAATTTTCGACTACCTGCAACATAAACTTCCGGTAAAAAATCCGGATAAGCGCAAAGAAGAAATTACGATAGAAGATCTCTTAACTATGAGTTCTATTGTAGAATGCAACGATTCCAATCGTTTTTCCAGAGGTAACGAAGAACGGATGTATATCATAGAAGATTGGGCTAAATTTTATTTGGACCTTCCGGTTTATTCTTATCCCTGGGGACCTAAACCTAAAGATCGACCTTATGGTCGCGCATTTAGTTATTGTAGCGCTGGAGCTGCTTTAGTCGCTGAAATTTTACAAAGTGCCATTAAAAGTAATTTAGTTGAATTTGCAAAGAAAAACCTTTTTGAACCTTTAGCTATTAAAGATTATAACTTGCATTACACACCATCCAATCTATTAAATACCGCCGGAGGTAGTGAGTATAGAAGTCGGGATCTTTTGAAACTAATTCAATTATGCTTAAACAAAGGACAATGGAATGGGAAGCAAATTATTTCTTCGTCTTGGATAGAAAAAGCAACAACAACAAAACTCGAAGCTTATGATGCTGAATATGGCTATCTGTTTTGGTTAAAAAACTTTGGTAAGGATAAAAAATATAAATCTTTCTTCATGTCCGGTACTGGTGGCAATAAAGTTCTAGCAAACCCAGAATTGGGTTTATCCGTTGTTATAACCACTACGAACTATAGAAATAGAAATGCGCATAATATTACCGATGAAATTATGAATGATTTTATTATTCCAGCTATGCTAGATAAAACCAGTAGGTAACAACGTGTATAATTAATTATATACAAACTGACAAGTGCAACTTAGACAGTGCACTAAGTAACAATCTTATTATATATTGATTTTGGAATATGCCTTCAAGGCAACGGCAAGACTGTCTTTCCAATGCGGAATTTCAAGTTCAAAAGTATTCTTGATTTTGGATTTATCCAGGACACTAAATTTTGGTCGTTCAGCCGGCATTGGGTATTCCTCCGATCGAATAGGTTTTAGATCGATATCTATTTTGTACTGTTGAAAAATTTCATTGGCAAAGTCATACCAGCTTGCTACTCCTTCATTGCTATAGTTGTACACTCCATAATCTATACTGTGCGCTTTGATGATATGTAAAACCACATTGGCCAAATCCAGTGCGTAGGTTGGTGTCCCCACCTGATCATATACTACGGAAAGTCCATCTCTTTCTGCACCAAGTTTGAGCATGGTCTTCATGAAGTTGTGACCATATTCCGAATACAACCAAGATGTCCTGATGATGAAATGCTCTTCCAGATTATTGATTACGGCTCGTTCTCCTTTGTATTTGGTATCGCCATAAAACCCAATGGGCCTGGCAATATCTTCTTCTAAATACGGTGTATTCAAAAATCCGTCAAAAACAAAATCAGTGGAAATATGAATCAACACGGTGCTGCTCTCATTGCAGTTTAGTGCTAAATTTCGCGCTCCAGTTACGTTGACGCGATAAGCCAAATCATTATCAGCTTCGGCCTTGTCCACATTGGTAAAAGCTGCACAGTTGATACAATATGCATAATTAGAACCTGTCAACTCCTCATGAACGGCATCAAAATCGGTAATATCCAATTCTGCTGAGGATTTAAAAACAAATTCTAAATCTTTTGCCCGCCCTTGGGCAGCAATAGATTTAAATGTGCTTCCCAATTGTCCTGATGCTCCAGTTACCAATATCTTCATGCTTCCAATATATAATTAATGGGGAACCGCTTCTTTAAAAACGGGTAAATACTTGTCTTTTTCTGAAATGATCAATTCTTCTTCATCCAAAACCCAGTTGATTTTAAAGGTTGGGTCATTGTATATGATTCCTCCTTCAGATTCGGCATTATAAAAATTATCGCACTTATACGAAAACTTAGCCGTATCACTCAAAGTCACAAAACCATGGGCACAACCACGAGGAATGAACATTTGTTTTTTATTGTTTGAGGAAAGTAACGTAGAAACCACCTTTCCAAAAGTTTTGGAACCTGGCCTAACATCAACAGCAACATCTAGGACTTCACCATCCAGTACACGTACCAACTTGGCCTGGGCATGCTCCCCTTTTTGAAAATGAAGGCCTCTCAGCACTCCTTTTGTGGACATAGATTCATTGTCCTGCACAAAAAATGGCTTTGCGTTGGTCAACAACTCAAATTTTTCTTGGTTGTAACTTTCAAAGAAATACCCTCTTTTATCTTCAAAGATTTTGGGTTCTATGATAAAACAACCCTCTATTTCGGTCTTGTGTATTTCCATCGTCTATGTTAAAACTTCTAACAATCGCTTACTATAACCACTCTTCAAAAAGGGTTCGGTAAGCTTCTTAAATTGATTTTTGGTAATGAAGCCCATTTTATAGGCCGAAGATTCAATAGCCCCTATTTTAAGGCCTTGTCTTTCCTCAATAACCTGAACAAACTGTGAAGCTTGCATTAAAGATTGAAAGGTTCCGGTGTCCAACCAAGCTGTACCCCTATCCATTATGCTCACTTTGAGCTTACCTCTTCTTAAATACTCCTGGTTAATGTCGGTTATCTCCAATTCCCCCCTTGCACTAGGCAGAATGTTCTTTGCAATTTCCACTACCTCATTATCATAAAAATAAATACCTGGAACTGCATAGTTCGATTTAGGTTTTTTCGGTTTTTCTTCAATTGAAATCACCTTTCCTTCTTCATTGAACTCAACAACCCCATATCGCTCGGGATCATTTACATGATATGCATAGATAATACCTCCATCAGGGTCGTTGTTGGATTGCAACAATTCTTCCAATCCCGTTCCATAGAAAATGTTGTCTCCCAGAATTAGGGCCACCTTGTCATCTCCAATAAATTTTTCTCCAATAATAAAGGCTTCTGCCAAACCATTGGGCTCATCTTGAACAGCATATTCAAACCTACAGCCATATTTCCTACCATCACCCAACAAGTGTTGGAACATGGGTAAATCGTGAGGGGTAGAGATAATGAGTATTTCCCAAATTCCCGATTCAATCAAAGTTGAAAGCGGGTAATAGATCATGGGTTTGTCATATACAGGCATCAGTTGCTTACTTACCGCCAATGTGATGGGGTGCAACCGTGTTCCTGATCCTCCTGCTAAAATTATTCCTTTCATCTCGTTGGTTTTATTAGGCCAAACTTTTGGACTTGTTATGGATGAACTTGTTGAAATACCAATCGATGGTCTTGTCAATACCGCTTTCAAAATTTTCATCGGCCTCCCATCCCAAATCATTCTCAATTTTTGAAGCGTCAATGGCATATCTAAAATCATGCCCAGCCCGATCCTTCACATAAGTGATCAAATCCTTATACGATCCTTTAGGCCTTGAATGCTTTTTATCCAAAATCTCACAAACCGTTTGGGCTATGTACAGATTGTTTCTTTCGTTTCTTCCTCCAATATTATAGGTCTCACCAGAAACCCCTTTATCATAAGCGAGGGCAATACCCTTACAATGGTCTAAAACGTACAACCAGTCCCTAATATTGGAACCATCTCCGTATATGGGGATAGATTCACCAGCCAATGCTTTTCTAATTATGGTAGGAATCAATTTTTCATCATGTTGTTTTGGTCCATAATTGTTGGAACAATTGGTAGTCACTACGTTCATACCATAGGTATGGTGATAGCTTCTCACAATAAAATCTGAAGATGCTTTGGAAGCACTGTACGGACTGTTGGGCGCATAGGGGGTTGTTTCCATGAACAAACCTTCTTTTCCCAAAGTTCCATAGACCTCATCGGTAGATACATGATGAAATCTTGAATTTTTATAGGCTTCCTTATACACTCCAGGACTAACCATCCAATGTTTTTTGGCAACATCAATCAGATTGAATGTCCCTAAAATGTTGGTTTGCATAAATGCATCTGGATTGGTTATGGAATTATCCACATGCGATTCTGCAGCAAAATGTATAACTCCTTGTATATCATATTTTTCAAAAATCTTTTCAATGAGTTGCCTATCACAAATGTCCCCTTTTATAAAAGTGTATCTATCATGATTTTCTACCTCTCTCAAGTTATTTAAATCACCAGCATAGGTAAGCGCATCAATATTGACCAGATGAACATCAAGATTTGCTTCCAAGAAATAGGGAACAAAGTTGGATCCTATGAACCCCGCCCCTCCCGTAACTAAAATATTTGTCATGCAGATTGTGCTTTTGTATTACTCTATTTGTAAATATAATCCTACTTTTTGTGGTCGTTCAATTATTGTTGTGAATGGCTGGTTTTTGTTGGTGGAACACTTTAATATATGTTTTAAAGCTACATAAACCAATTTATATGGCCTTAATATCTCCATTATGAAAGTTAATCCTGAAATACTTAAAATCTTTTTCCTACTTTAGTAACAGACTCTTTAACACCTTAAATGGAAAACCAAGTTACGGAAAAACACTATATCCTGGCTGTGGATGATGAACAGCTAAATCTTGAACTTTTACGATTTATTTTAGAGCGAAATGATTATCACTATGTGGGCACCAGTGATGACGATTACTTTTTTGAGCTTCTAAAAGAAAGAAAACCAGACCTTATCCTTCTGGATGTAATCATGCCACGTATTGAAGGGTTTGAACTTTGTGAAAAAATAAAGAGCTTTAAAGAGTATAAAGATATTCCCATCATATTTCTTACCGGAAAAGTCAATGTAAAGGATAAGGTTAGAGGTTTTGAAGTTGGAGGTGTTGATTACGTTACCAAACCTTTTAATGAACAAGAGCTCATTGCCCGTATCCATACTCATGTTGAGTTGATACGTGCCAAAAACCAAATTGAAGAACAGGCTCAAAACCTGAAACAATCCAATAATCTAAAAGATCGGATGTTCTCCATTATTGGTCACGACCTTCGTTCACCTTTGAGTGCCGCCAAATTAAAAATGGACTTCATCATGCGAGGCATTATTGACCCCAAGGATGATAAATTCCTTGATGAAACGGTATATGACCTATTAAAGACCATGGATGAGGCATTGAACCTGCTTCAAAACCTATTGGGGTGGGCCAAATCTGAAAGTGATCAAATCCAGATGATTCCGGAGCAATTAAATCTTAATGAATTGGTAGAGCAAACTTTCCGACTTTTAAAATTGGGCAGTGATCACAAAAAAATTGAAATGCAGAATAACGTTCCGGAAGGGCTTTTTGCTTTTGCAGATAACAATATGATCAAAACTGTGCTTCGGAACATTATGTCCAACGCTATAAAGTTTACCCCTGTTGAAGGAGTGATTAAAGTCAATGGAAAGCTCAAAAAGGATAACCTTGTAATTGAAATTGAAGATAATGGCAATGGAATTCCCAAAGAGGACATTAAAAAAATCCTGAATCCCAACGAGCACTTTAGTAAGCTTGGAACCGAAAAAGAGCCTGGTACTGGATTGGGATTGATTCTTTGTCAAAATTTTGTCACAAAAAATGGTGGCGAACTTAAAATTAGAAGCAAAGTTGGAGAGGGAAGTACCTTTTATTTTGATCTTCCTGTTTATTCAGATCAGGATTAATTTAATCCTTACCGTCTTAATATTGTTTATGTAATACAGGTTGAGATGAATTCCACCAATAACAATCATTTTCTTTTATAGGTTAGTTTGGATTGACACTTTACATGCGGACGGAAGACATTGCACTTATCGGTCGTGTATATGAAAAGTAGTAGAATAAAATGTATTTACTTTCTTTTAAAATAATAAAAGAGCAGGTAAGAATCAACCTTTTGGTTTAGCTCTTACCTGTTATTTTTTATATACCGTGTTATCGGTAGTTTTTATTTTACATCCTTACTTTGGAGTCATTCTTTCTCTATTTTTTTTATTAAACCTACTAATAATATAATGAATTAGTAAAGAAGTTCCGAGGGCGAATAAAATGCATAGATACATCATTGGGTTTTTCTTATTATCTATTATCGTTTCTATGGTGGCTGGTTTATTTGTAAAATAAAAGCTATAAAACATAACTAATGTTCCTAAAACGATAGTCAGAATTCTAAATTGATAAAAGTTCTTCAGTAATTTTTTTTTTATTTTCATAACCCTTAAAATTTATTCTTCATCTTCTATAGGTTCCCCATCATGAGTTACTTTCATTGCAACCGTAGTCCATTCTTTTAAAGCACTTGCTCCTCCACAATCTACGGTAGTCCATACAGCACTTGTCACCCCTCCTACTACAGCACCTGCCGCCGCACCAAAAACGGCTCCTCCAACAGCGCCAGTTGCTGTTCCTATTCCTGGAAGAATTACTGTTCCCCCAGTAGCTCCATAATAGCCTCCGCTTATAGCTCCAGTAATTGCTCCTCCAGCGATACCTCTCCCAATAGCTTTGCCAGCATTTTTTCTCATGCAACACCAAAAGCCACAACCAGAGCCTTTTGAGCTAAAACTGGATTTGATCAACTTATCCTCATCAGAACCAACTTCATTAATTTTATCAAAAATTAAGATAGATTGCTCTGAAGTCATTAAAATTGAATAAATTTGATTTGACTCTACTGAACTAAAGTTTTGATTGTTTAACAAAACTTTATATTTCATTACAACGTCAAGAATATAACCAGCCTCATTGTTTGCTAATTCGTTATAGAAATTAACTAAAAATTCTTTTTGACTCTCAGAATATGTATCCGATAAGTCCTCTTTTTTATAAATAACTTCTTCATCTAATGTCGGTTCGGACTTAGAAGATTTTTTAAGATAAGTTAAATCTCCATCATTTTCTATAAGTTCATTTATCAATTCGGTTAGAGATTCGTCGTATTCAAGCATTTTTTCAAATGAAGTAAGATTTTCCCCTAAACCTGAAATTAAGGTATTATAATCAATTTGTTGATTTTCATTAGTCAAGTTTTCACTTTCTGTTGAACATGATACAATTAATAGTGCTAAGATTAAATGAAGTCCAGTTTTAATTTTTCTCATTTTTTTTAAGTTAATAGTTTTATGTCTTACCATATTTTTGGAATTGGCCTGGTCTAATTCTTATCCCGTTCTTTAACAATTCAGTTTAATTTTTTTGTGTTAGCTTTTCTATTTAATTTCCGATTAAGTTGGTTGCTTTTCTAACATATAGTTCGCTAATTGCCCATAATGTTTAAGATATCGCTCGTTTTAATGAGCTATACCGCCCGATACCGAACCAAGTTCAGCACAGGTGAGTGAAGTTTGGGAAATTTTCACAAAAAATCTAGGGGCAATTGATGGTTGCTAGTTTTGAATTAACGAATGAGGGGAAAAGTCATTTTGGGTTCCTTCCTTTGGCAAGGGAAGGTGGATTAATGCTTCGCATCAAGACGGAAAGGATGGTTTTACCCTTTCCATTGTTTTGACAACACTTCGACAGGCTCAGTGTGACATTGCTCAGAATGACAGGGAAAGGAATTCTTAATTCTGTTTTGATTAGTCTAATTTGATATTACTTCAGAATACAATCAAGCAACAGCTTCTGTCCCCACTCCCCTTTTGGCACGTTCCCATTTTACGGATTGGTTTCCTTTGATGTATCGGGCAAAACCGAGGTAGACCGATAAGTTCATGATAAAAAAGTAGTAGGGGATAAAAAGTATTTTTAGTCGAATTTGTCTGTTCTCCAAAAACCATCCCAGCAAAGCAGCAGTATAAAACAACACTTGCCCCCAAAATAAAATACTGAACAATCCGAAAGAGAACAAGCCTTCATTTTGAGCAAGGACATAATTCATTGGAATAATCAAAAGAAGCAATAACGGGGTCAATGTCCAGCGCAATACCCTGTGCGAAACATACTGGAACGACAATGTTCCATATTTAAAGAAATTAAACAAGGCTCTTAATCGAACCACGGATTGGATTCCTCCTGCCGAAATCCTAACTTTTCGCTTGAGCTCTTCCTTTACATTTGCCGAAGCGGTTTCAATGGCATAGGCTTCAGGGTTATATTGAATGGTATAACCGGACATTGCCACACGCAGCGATATGATAAAATCATCTAACAGTGTATCTTTTTCAACCTCTTGCCATAATTTAGTTCTAATGGCAAAAAGTTCTCCGGCAGCTCCTACAACAGAATACAGTTCAGCATCCCATTTTTTCAATTGCGATTCGTATTTCCAATACATCCCTTCTCCTGCGCCAGCGGCACTATCTGCATCTTTGGAATAGATCCGTTTTTCTCCGGAAACACATCCTACCTTTGGATTTCGAAACAAACGCACAATCTCTCTAATGGAATTCTTCCCTAAATCAGTATTGGCATCCGAAAAAATGACAATAGGTGTCTTTACAAATTGAACCCCGCGGTTCATAGCAGCAATTTTGCCTGCTCTTTCATCTTTATGGTAGACCTTTACCCCATCATAGTTTTTAAGTAAATCAGGAGTTCCATCGTCCGAACCATCCGTTACCCAAATTTGTGTAACCTTGTCTTGGGGATAATCCAAACTTTGGGAGTTCTTTACTTTTTGGTCCAGAAAATCCTTTTCATTAAAGGCAGTAACAAAAAGTGTCACTTCCGGTTCATAATCCTCATTCCCTTGAAATGGTTTTGCCAATCCTAATATTCTTCTGACCTTAATAATCAGGAACAATACTATTCCATATCCCAAATAGGAATAAAAAATAATGAACAACGAAACCCAGAAAACTATTTTTAAAACTTCCATTATATTTTTCTTTTAATGCGAGCTTGCTCCCACCCATTATTACTCTCCAATCTCAAGCGTTTAAATTCCCTTTTTCATTTTGTCTTGTTACAAAACGAACCAAAATGTATTTCATCAAACAGCAACCATTTTCTTGGGAACACGTTCCCATTCTCCGGTACTATGATTAAATGTTTTCATTACCCTGGCCGGATTACCGACCGCCACAGAATAATCAGGAATATCTTTGGTTACCACACTACCGCCGGCAATAATACAATGTTTTCCTATAGTCACTCCTGCCAAAATGGTACTATTGGCGCCAATCCAGGTTTCTTCTTTTACCACAATCTCAGCTGTGGAAACTCCTTGTGCATGAATCGGCTGTGAAATATCTTCGTAATTATGATTGAGTCCAGAAAGCACAACATTTTGAGCCAAACGCACATCATCTTTTAAAGTCACTGGTCCTATCAACGTATTACCAAGACCCACTCTAGCCCTTGAGCCAATTTTTACTGCTCCCACTCCATTGTTCACCGTGGAAAAATCTTCAATGGTAGAATTATCCCCCAATTCAAAGGTGTTCCATGGTAAAACATCCATACGGGTTCTTCTGCAAATTGTTGCTCCCTTTCCTTTTTTGTGATAGAAAGGGTTTACAAACCATTTAACCCATAAACGAGGCCTTGCCTGATTCTTGGGCACCAATAACCAATGCACAAACTTTTTAATGGCATCGTTGTTCTTGATTTTATCCTTTAACCCCATAACCCCTGGTTTTATGCTGATTTTTTAATGGCATCGTAAATGGCAAGTACATTGTTTTCCCAGGTATGGCTTTTTGCAAATGCAATTCGCTTTTGTTGCAACTCGGGTGAATCTTCTGCCAGGGCTTTTTCAGCCAATAGAATGTATTCTTCTTTATTTGTCCCGAGATATACATGTTCTTTGAACATTTCCATAGCCTTGGTATGGGTTGCCAAAGTGGGTTTCCCCATGGCCAGGTACTCATCAATTTTACGTGGATAATTTCCAATGGTCCAATCGTTCACCACCTGTGGATTCATGGCCACGTCAAACCCTTTTACATAAGCCGGAAGTTGAGAGGCATCTTTGCTTCCCAAAAAGAAGACATTGTCCATTTGGTGCAGATTTGATCGTCCAAAATCGTCATCCTCTGGACCCACTAAAACTATACTCCAATCTTTCTTCATATTTGCCATGTATTCCAAGAGTTCAATATCCAATCGCATACTGGTCAAATAGCCTACATAGCCAATAATGGGCCCTGGGATAGCATCAAACTCTTTTGGAACCTGAATACTTCCATTTTCATCATTAAAGAGTGAAACATCACACCCTTGCCCCACCATAAAACTATTCGAATTGTATTTTAATCCATACTCGGCATATAGAGAGGAATTGTTCACCACTACATCTGCCTGTTCAATAACCAGAGGCTCAATTCGACCTCCATGTTTTCCCCAGTAGGGTACCTTGATCAGGTAATCCCTCATGTAATAAGTATAGCTTTTAGGTTCTAAAAATTCCTTTAAATGTAACCCAAGGAACATAGAACTATCATTAAAAATCAATATGTCCTTAAAACCTAAATGATCAATCGCGTCTTGAACATCATTGGAGAAAATCCTTGAATTTCTTCTATTGAATATTTTGAAAATAGGATGGAGTGGAATCCAGTTGATGGATTCTATCATCGATTCAGGATAAAGATTCCATAGATTTTCTTCTAGCTTGACCAATCCATTTTCCTCTCCATTTTTGATTCTGATACGCTTCTGAACCTTTTCAGTATTTTTTTCTCTTTTTAGGGTAGCCCTGTCCAATGGAGGATTCACATAGAGCACCCTGTTATCTTTGGCAAACTCTGCTGCAATGTTCTTGCAATTACTGCCAATTTCTATATCCCAGGCTTGTATGCCCACAACAACAATGTCTTGACCTTTTATCATATCAATTGCTTTTTAGTTCACGATGGACATCTTCATATAGTTCGAGCACATTTTTTGCCATAGCTTCCCATGAAAAGTCCTTTGCTCTTTCAATCCCTTTTTCAGAAAGTACCTTAGCCAGCATTTTATCTTCAATAAGGTTTCTCATGGCCTCAGTTATTTGGATTGGTTTCGAGGGATCTACCATAAGCGCCGTACCATCACCGGCCACTTCGGGCATGGATGATGTATTTGAGGTAATCACTGGAACCCCACAAGCCATTCCTTCCAGAATGGGAATACCAAAACTTTCGCGAAGTGATGGGTACAGAAATATGGTACACTGGCTAATTATGGCCGGTAAATCGGTGTTGGGTACATAGCCCGTTAAATGAATCAACTCCCTTATCTCTCGTCCTCCCGTGGTGTCCAAAAGCCTCAAAAGCTCTCCCTCATCATAATCCAACATTACAAGCTTGTACTTTTTGGGATATATTTTGTTGAAATCCGTAAAGGCCTTCAACACACCTTTGGTATTTTTCTTAGGATCTGTATTTCCTAAAAAGAAAAAGAAGTTATCGGGCAGATTGTACTGTTCTTTGATTGTTTTTAATTGTCCTACATCGGTCACTTTTTTAAAATGGGTTCCCACTCCATTGTAAATGGCCGTTAACCGGTTGTCCGTAAAACCAAAATGTTTATTGATCCGCTCTTTTTCAAAATTGGATACGGTAATGACCTTTTTACTTTTTCTAATGACCGGGGGCACAAAGTACCTTCGGTACATATTGCCCAGTTTTTGGTACCAAGTGCCTTCCTTTTTAAATAGGCTTATGCTTTCCAAATAAATAATATCGTGCAAAGTGGTAACAATGGGAACTTTTGAAAATAAGGGTCCGGTATTGCTTGTACAATGCAGCACATCGCAACCTTCTTTATAGGCCGCTTTTGGCAATGCGATTTGTTCCCATCCAGGATATCCCCATTTGGAATTCAACTCTACAATCTTAAAATTGGGTGCATTTGGAATACAAGTGTCATCAAAATCTGGTTTTACGAAAACCACATATTCATTTTTCTGGTCGATTTTCTGGAGGTTTTTGATTAACTCCAGCGCCACCATATCCATACCGTGCTTCTTTTTTCTGAAAAGACGTTGTCCTTCTATTCCGATTTTCATTTGCTCTTATTGACTGTTAATGGTTCCGTGTTGGGTATGAATAAACTTTTTGTTGGCTCCTTTCAATCTAAAAAGGGATAACAACATCAACATAAATGCTTTGGGAAGGGTTAGAATTGCATTGAAAGTGGCCTTGCTGTAAAATTTCTTCGGAACGGCAAAAGCAAAGGCAAAAATGACCAAACTAAAGCTGGCATACCAGTAAATTTCAGGAATTACCATAAAGTTTGATGGCCAAATCAAATTCAGCATAACGTATGTAAATGTGATTACCGAAACCAATCCCAATAAAAGTACCCTGGGTGGAGAAACCATTTGGTAAACCTTGTCAAAGAAATCAACATTGCCTTTGGCAAACAATTCCTTTAAACCAGGTATAAAATATCTTCCGAAGTAGACAAATTGCGCCGAAAGCCATCGCTTACGTTGGTTAGCAAATACTTCCGATTTTTGAACTTTTTCATCCAAAACCAATGCATTGTTGAGGTATTCAATTTTTGTCCTGTTCTTTAGGAGTTTCAATTCCAATTCTTTATCAAAACCTCCCACAGCATTCACGTTGGCCATGGTAGTCTTAAAAAAATAATAATCAAAAGCCATCCCTGATCCGATCAACGCTGATGAAAGCCCAACAACCCGATGCCCCTTTCTAAAAATGTGGTTGTTGATTTCTTCGCTGATCGCATCAAGAATGGCAAAAGAAGTATTGGTGTTTTTTGCAATACGATGTCCCTGCACCACTTTATATCCTTGATTAAAGGCTTTGTTGATTTTTTCAATGAAGTTTTCCTCCATGATGTTGTCCGCATCCAAAATCAAAGCCACATCATAATCATCCCCTATAACTTTCATCGCTTGATTAAGCGCTTTGGACTTAGTGCTTTTTTCAAAGAAAACCTCTATTACCCTTAAGGGTAAGTTTTTAAGTTTATCTAATGTAGCTAGCTGAAAAGAATCTGCAATTATAACAACTTCAAACAGGTCTTTTGGATAGGTTTGTTTTAAGGCTTGTTGGGCCACATCTACAATTACACTATCCTCTTTATAACCAGGAATAAGTACTGCGAACTTCCGTTGCTTTTGAAGTATTTCCTTCCTTTTTTTTGCTGAAAAAAGTCCAGCAAAGGAAAAAACGAACACATAAATGGACGCAAATCCGAAGTACCCTATTAAAAGGATTTCCAAACTATTGACCAAAATTCTTATTACATCCATCTATGAATCCATTTTAGCTATCAATTACCCCTCGATTAGTTCTTTTATTGATTTTTCCTTGAGCAGGTTATCAAAATACTCAATGGTTTTTCCAAGACCTGTCCTAAGATCAACGGCCGGTTCCCATCCTTTCAATTTTTCTTGTGCCAATGATATATCCGGTTTACGCTGCATGGGATCATCTGCCGGCAACGGTAAATGAATAATCCTAGATTTGGATCCTGTTAGGTCAATAATATTTTCTGCCAGTTCCAACATGGTAAACTCTCCCGGATTACCAATATTGATAGGTCCTATAAAATCATCTTCGGTATCCATCATCTTGATCATTCCGTCAACCAAATCACTTACGTATTGAAAGCTTCGTGTCTGGGTTCCATCACCAAAAATGGTAATGTCTTTTCCTTGCAATGCTTGCATAATGAAGTTCGAAACTACTCTTCCATCATCTGGTTCCATTCTTGGACCATAGGTGTTAAAGATTCTAATGATCTTTACCAAAACATCATTGGAGTTGTGGTAGTTGACGAACAAAGATTCGGCACAACGCTTTCCTTCATCATAACATGATCTTACTCCAATTGGGTTAACATGCCCCCAATAATCTTCCGGCTGTGGATGCAGCTCAGGGTCCCCGTACACCTCACTTGTGGAGGCTTGAAGGATTTTTGCTTTGATTCGCTTGGCCAATCCCAACATATTTATCGCCCCTAAAACGGATGTTTTAATGGTTTTAATTGGGTTGTGCTGGTAATGTACCGGCGAAGCCGGACAGGCCAAATTGTATATTTCATCCACTTCCAAGAAATAGGGCAAGGTCACATCATGCCGGATTATTTCAAAGTATGGGTTGTCCATTAAATGGACAATCTTGCTCTTTCTTCCGGTGAAGTAGTTATCCATACTAACTACCTCATTGCCTTCACTTAAGAGTCTCTCACATAAATGGGAGCCAACAAAACCTGCTCCTCCGGTTACTAAAATTCGTTTCATTATACCCCTATTAAATTTTTACTGTTTCTTTTTCTGTACTCTTAACTACATTTCTTCCAATACTGTAGTAGGTGTATCCTATTTCCCTCATTTCTTCTGGGTCATATATATTTCTGCCATCAAATATGAGCTTCTCGTTCATTAACTTGTCGAGAATTCTAAAGTTTGGCATTCTAAACTCGGACCACTCCGTGACAACAATCAAAGCATCAGCCTCAATAATGGCATCGTATTCATCTTTTGCATATTCTATTTTATCACCTAATATGCGTTGGGTTTCTTCCATGGCAACTGGGTCGTAGGCCCTAATATTTGCACCAAGTGCTTTTAATTGATCAATGATCACAAGTGATGGTGCTTCGCGCATGTCGTCAGTTTTGGGTTTGAAAGACAATCCCCAAAGTCCAAATTGTTTGCCTTTCAGGTTATCTCCAAAATGTGCTTTTATTTTTTCAACCAGAACAGATTTTTGTCTATAATTGACATTTTCCACGGCTTTCAACACCTCCAAAGAATGGCCATATTCATCTGCGGTCCTAACCAAAGCTTGAACATCTTTTGGGAAGCAGCTGCCTCCATATCCAGTTCCGGGATAGATGAATTTGTTTCCAATTCTGGAATCAGAACCGATTCCTTTTCGAACTAAATCAACATTGGCACCTACTAGTTCACACAGATTGGCAATGTCATTCATAAAACTAATCTTGGTAGCCAACATAGAATTTGCTGCATATTTTGTCATCTCAGAAGAAAAAATATCCATAAACAACAGTGGATGCCCATTCATTAAGAAAGGTTTGTAGAGCTTACGCATTACCTTTTCAGCGCGTTTGCTCTCAACCCCAACTACGATACGATCTGGTTTTAGAAAATCATCTACCGCACTTCCTTCTTTAAGGAATTCTGGATTTGAGGCAACGTCAAAAGGAATACGCACGTTACGATTTGACAGTTCTTCTTCTACTGCGGCTTTTACTTTGTATGATGTTCCAACCGGTACGGTACTCTTGGTAATGATTACTTTGTAATCTTCCATATGTTGACCTATTTCCCTGGCCACTCCCAATACATATTTCAGGTCCGCACTACCATCCTCATCAGGAGGCGTTCCTACAGCAATAAAAACTGCATCGCTATCTTTGATACCTTTTTTAAGATTGGTTGTAAAAGAGATTCTTCCCTTATCAATACTACGTTCCAAAAGCACATCTAATCCTGGTTCATAAATGGGAACTTCTCCTTTTCGAAGTTTTTCTATTTTTTTCTCATCAATATCTACACATACGACATTGATTCCGGTTTCTGCAAAGCAGACTCCTGTAACCAAGCCTACATATCCTGTTCCGATAACTGTTATATTCATAATCTGATATTTCTATTTATGGTTGATGTTATTATCACTTTTTATTCAACTTATTTTATGTACCAATCTAAATTTTGTGTGCCGCCCGAGTTGGCCCAATTCACAAATTTTGGATACTGTAGGGTAATTGGTATGGATTCTGGCGGAGCCGTGAATCCGGCATAGATATTTATGGCCCAAGGTAAATTGGTCTCGGTTTTATAATATCTTCCTACATTAGGATCGCTGAAATCTTGAAAAGTGCCTAAATGTCCTCCTTTGCTTGTGGGGGCCATATCTGGTAAGTGCACCTCTTTGGTTCTATCGCCGTTAACAACTAAAAATGCATTGAACGGAACGCTTCCAATTTCTTGTGGAGTAACACTTGTTGTAAAATCAATGGTCATACTAATAGTTTGCCCCTGCATTTCCTTGGCATTTCCTACTACAAAAATTACCGATTCATCAGGATCAGTTCCAGTTTCAGTGCCGTTAGCGTTAACTGAAATATAATTTGAGTTTAGCACCTGACCTTCAATACTTTCTATCTTGGAAGGTGCTATGGGCAACACAAATGCAAAACCATTTTCCAATGCTCCACCAATATTATCCACAGTAAAGTCAGCTTCAATTTTAGTGATAAGGCCTTCTGCATTGGCAATCAGGTTAAACGCATAGGACATCACTAAATCGTTAAAATCGTAATCCCCTTGGCTTGGCCATAAATCTTCAAAAGCAATCTTTCCAACCGAGTTCATCGCTGGCGCGAAGTTGTTGAACGCTTGGTTAGGGTCAAAAGGAAAATCATCAAGTTCATCGTTTACACCATCTCCATCAGCATCGTTAGATGTATCAATAACCGCAACATTCCCTATTTGAATAGCATCCACTGGATTAGCTTTTGCATAGAAAACTGCATCATTAAAATCATCATCGGATGATATATCTCTTCTTAAATCCTCAAACCCAAGCAATGTGAGTTCCCTAGCACTATCGTGCAGTAAAACCATATGATCTTTGAGGCTGGCATTCTGTTCTGGGTTCAGTTCAGGGTCTGAATAATATATATTGGCATTACTCCTTACATTAGAGCCGTTCCAACCATTGGCAACCAAAAACCATGAGATTACTGTATTTTCAGAAAATCTTCCTAAATAAACTCGGTCGCCAGGTATTAGCCCTCCCCCAGACCACTGCATTGATGTATTTGGAAAAATAATGTTATGTTGTGTTATATCATTAACCGTTGATGGATCTTGACCTAAAGGATAACTATAGTACCCCAACGCATTTCTATAACCAGCCCCCTCTGAGACAAAAGTCACCCATACATCTGCCTCCTTGGTTACAATCAAACTGGTTTCCTTACCGGCTAAATATTCTGGATGCGAAGCAGGTATGCCGCCTGAAACATATTCTGGGAGTGAAGCATTAATATCATCTAAAAGGTTTTGGGCAATTACATCTGGAAAAGCCATATTATCGGGCACACCTAAAAAGTTGTAGCTATCTATATAAGAGTATGTTGCCTTGGATTCTTGTTGAAAAGAGGTTTTTGAAGGTTTATCAGAACCCTTATTGGAACTGTTACCCCTTTCATATAATGGCCTATAATCAAATTGGACCGTGTTGCTATTAATTGCAAGTCTAACATCCCTAGTTAATCCTATATAATTGGAGTATAATAAAATACTATCTGTTCTACTTTCAAATCTAAAGGTCTTTTCAAAATGACCATTGTCATCAAATGTTGCCTTGCCAAGTGGAATACTATCCAGTACACCAGTTTTACCAAAAACAGAAAAGACTGCCCCTTTTAAAAAAACAGGCACATCCAAAACCAGTTGAATATCTTTATTTGTTGAAAAATCAAATCCAGCTGGCACTTTCAGTTCGGCTAAAGGTCCTTCAGGATTCGATGGAGGATCTGCAGTACCTTCGTCATCAGATGGAGGCGCTAGATCGGTTTCGCTAACACATCCAAGCCAAATCAAAAGAAAAGTACTTAGCGCAAGAACTTTTAAAATTTTAAACATCATAGTAGGAATAATATATTTGTAAATATTATCCTACATTTTAAGAGAGAAAAGTATTTGTTGTAAAGTATTGAATTCGTGTGGTAAACGTATAGTTAAGACATTTTTTATAGAAATCTTGCGTCCAAGAAAAGACCTGTCAGTAATTACCAATGTATAAAAGTGCCTAATCTCAATCTACCGGTTTGAGTGCAACTTTATCAGTTATTTCCAAGCAAGTAAAATTGGTCACATTTTCCAAATGTAAACGCATAATACAAAAACTATGTAGTATTACAATTTCAAGTTAATACTAAAAATAGTCTACTTAAACCTAGCCTATTTCCGCCCTATTGGTAAGGTTCCAAGAAATGGCTCTCCAAAACGCTTTGAAGTGCTTAACTTCTTTTTTTACCAAGAACTGAAGACTGTTCTTGGGAATTGAAACAAAGCATTGAAATAACAAACTTATTCCAAGCTGCAATGGTTTAAAATTCCGCCTTGCGAACAAAATACGGTTTCGGGAGATATAATAGGTCTTTAGTGGGCTAAACTTGCCCGTGGAAATAGATTCTTTGTGAAGTATATAAGATTTTGGTTGATAGTAAATCTTATACCCGGCCCGCTTAATCATCTCTGCCCAATCATGCTCTTCGTAGTACAAAAAGTAGATTTCTGTCATCATTCCAACTTTGTCCACCACCCTTTTGGGCACCATCATGGCGGCTCCATGTATAGATTCAGTTTCTCCCGCTATATCAAAACGTCCATCATCTTTTTGATGGTATCCTATACTGCTATTACGAATGGTCCAATGGTTCATTGGAGTATAGCCTGCATATTGAATCAATTCAGGATTCCAATGAAATTTGATCTTGGGACTTACCATACCTATTGTTTCATCTTCTTGTAGTGTTTTAGCCAAAGGTTCAATAAATCCTTCTGGAACAATAGTGTCATTGTTAATGAACAGTAAATATTCTCCTTTAGACTGTTTCACACCTAAATTGTTTCCACCTGCAAACCCAAGGTTCTCCTTGCTTTTAAGTAGACAAACCTCTGGATATTGTTCCTTGATTACATCTGGATTATCATTTGGTGATGCGTTGTCCACAACAATCACCTCAACATTTGGGTAAGTCAACCTTTTTAAAGATTCCAGCATCTCAAGAGTGACTTCAGATTCGTTATAATTGATGGTGATAATAGACACCAATGGAAAATTTTCAGTCATAATTTTTTGTTTACGCTGCTAGAGCCAATTCTTCTTGTTCCAATTCTTCTTTTTCTTGCTGGATTTTCTTGTCCCATTTTGGGGACAGAAAGATAAAAACCATACCCACATACATTAAAATCCCAGTGGGAAACTGTCCAAATACCCCATTACCATATGAGGCCAACATGATTCCGGCCATGCCACAAACCAATGCCGTTATCTGTCCTTTTAACCAATCATCTCGAATTTTGAACATACAATTGTATGCTCCTGTGATTAAAACAAAGAATAGAATGAATAAATGCAACCATAAACCAATAATCCCCATGTCTGCCCATATCGCCACAAACCAACTATCAGTGGCTGTATTGGCCAAAAAGGTATGCGGTGTAAATCGTTGTCCCCAGTTACCTGTAGAACCAATTCCGCCTCCAAAGGGTCTGGACGCCAAATACCCGGATAGTTTTCGCTGATTTTCCAAGCGTACCTGCAGGGATGCATCATTAGGGTCAAATGCAGTTCGCATCCTTCGAATCTGGTCATTGTTGTTCCCAATAGTAGTGTATTTGAAAAAGACAAATATTGCAACTCCTGCCATAGCGCCCAACACAATACTGGGAATATGCTTTCTCACAATGATAAACATGACTCCACCCATAGCCGGTACGGCAATAGCTCCTCGCGTACCTGAAATTAGCATACCATAAAGTCCCATGATTGCCACAAATCCGAAAAAAGCTCTTAGCTTAAAGTTATTCTTTATAAACAAAGTCAACACACCAAATACAACCCCGGTATGCCCTTGAGATGCCCCAAATTGACCTGCATCTGAGTAAAATGAGAAGATTCGAAGTTTTCCAAAAAGTATGTGAGTTACCGCACCCCCTCCATCCAACCAAGCTTGTTCAAAAGAATCTACACCAAGGGTCATCTGTAAGATTCCCTTAAAAGTTCCCAAGAGACTGATCACACCCCAAATCATAAAAAAGATCATCATATCCTTGGGGCGATTGAAAAGGATAAAACACAACGGAATAATCAACCATTGGTAGAGAGCTATTCCTCGCATAGCATAAAACCAAGCTTCAATACTTACGGCTTCAGGGTTCACAGCCTGCATCATTGCGTAACCAAACCAAATACTTACCAAAACTGTTAGTTGTGAACGAGCATTGTTCCATGGCAAACGTATTCTAAACTCTTTAAAAAAAAGAGCCATATACATCATAAACAACAGCCCATCTATCATTAAACCCCATGTACCTGGAAGGTATCTTGAAATTCCAGTAACAAAAAAACTAAAAGCTATAATGGTTATAATGCCAATTCTTGGACTAAGAAATAGGTTGATTACGTATAACATTCCCAAAGGAAATGCAATAATGCCAATCCCTGCTATAATCCCTTTTGATGCTATGAGCAAGGCAGAAGCTATTGCCAAAGAAAATAACGTAAGAATAGGCAGAGGTTTCTTCAACAAGTCTTGACCATATGTTCGCTCAAATGGATTCATGGCGCCAAATAGGTATTAAGGCTTTTGAAAAAAAGTATCCCTTCAGGAAAAATGCGTTTGGACTGAATTTGAATCTCACGACGCAAATAATAAAATCCTAGAAAAATTCCTATCAAGGTAAAAATCACGGTTCCTACGGCAACCAAAGCCAATGATTCAAATACGAATACCGCAATTAAATCCACCACAATATTGGCAAGGGTCATAATAATAACCTTGTTCAGATTTAATCTAGGTTTGTTGATGCTATCCAGCAACACTCCAGTAAACCTGTCAATAGGCAACAATAAAGTATATAGGGTAAAAATCCTAAAGATCAATGTTAGTTGGGGCAATACTTCAATGTATTCATTCCCCCCTAAAAAAAGTACTAGTTCTTCTGCCAAAATGAAACAAACTATCGCCACTGGGACAAATAATAAGGTAATGGCCCCCGAATATGCGTAGAACGTTTTACGAACTCCTTGCATATCACCATCAATGCACTTTTTAGACATTCTAGGATAAGCCGTCATGGTAAAGCTTCGCAATGGGATACCCAACAAATCGGTGAGTTTTAAAGGAATTGCATACATAGCAATACCTGCCGAGCCCAAAATTGGGCTCATCCCAATAATGAAAGTATCCGCACTCTTCAAAAGGCTTGACCCTACAAGGGTTCCCATTGAATATTTTCCAAAATTGATAAGTTCTTTTGTGGTTTTTTTTTCCGCATGTTTTAGATAAAGGCAACCATCCCATTTTTTTACAATACACCAAACGCTAGATACGACATTCACCACCAAGTGTACCCAGAGAATTTCCAATATCCCCCAATGTAACAACCAATGATTGAAAACCAGGAACACAACAAACAATCCAATATTGGAAAGGCGTACATACATCATTCCCTTAAAATCTTGCTTAGCCTGAAAGAGGGCCATAGCATTATTCCAACTTAAGTTCGTAAAAGCCAAGATGGGATACCAAGTCAAAAAGAGAAAATATCCGTAGTTAATTTGAAAATCTCCTGCTATTACCAAAGCGTACAAACTCCAGCAAACCAGGGTTATTATTCCAAGTAGCTTAAGATTGATCTTAAAGCTGGAACCCATCAATTTTTTATAGTCCTCTTGCTTTGCTCCAGATAATAACCTTACTGATGAAGTCTGTGTTAATCCAAATCGCAAAAGATCTACAAAAGTTGCCAAGGTCACATACAAGACCCAATCACCAAACAGCTCTTTGCTTAATTGTCGGGTCAACAACATAAAACTGAACAAGCCTAGAGCTGCTATCAGCACATTGGTCATCAATGAGCTCATATTTTTTTCTCGTACTATGTTCCCTAATTTCTTTAACATTATGCTATTGATTTTTTTGAAAAAAACCGTAGTTGCACTAAATTCTTCATCCATTTTCTAAATCTCGAGCGCTTTTTAGGCAAATCTCCCACAACAGTTTCCATTTCAAGTACTTTCACTCCATTCAAAATTATTGTGGGTTCAGGACCAGTTGTGGCTTCTGTGAACACTTTCAATGCATTGGCATCCGCGCTGCTCCATGGTCGGTTTGCACGTGCCACCAAAAAGGAAAAATCAATGGTTGAGGCCAATTTCACAGGAAACGGATTCTTGATAATGCTGGGTAACTCTAGAATTACAAAATCGAAAAAGTTAAAATCCAAAATTCGATGGGTACTGTCAAACTCCTCGATAGTTGAAATTTTGTATAGCTTATCAGTAACTTCATAGACAATCTGAGCATAGTTGTCATCTACCGGTTGAACCTGAAATTCAATGCCAAGTTCATTCATTGCATGATTATATCGCTCATCAATAACTTCAATCTCATATTGGTCATTGACCACATACGAAATAGCGGTATCTCGTTGATGTGCCATTTCAACCTCATAAGGATCATATGTAATATGCAGAATCTTGTACCCAAGCTCACACAGTTTGGCCACCAAATGTTCACAGATAAATGATTTTCCCTCATTTTCTTGCGTAGAAAAAAGCATATTGACTATTGGACCTTCCTGATTTTTCTTAAACTGGTTAAGGATCATATTTTTTGATATGGCATTTACCGCTTTGTTGGTCAGGTATTCATAATCTATACTCTTGTTTTTTTCTGAAATCACAGGAAAAATAGAAGATACCTTTAAGTCTATTTTTTCCTCGGCTCTTTTTGCCGTGTTAAGATTTCCATCTAAAAATTCTAGCACCAAAACGGTTATTGCCACCAGAATGAAACCAAAGACCGCAGCTACTATTACCAAAATAATTCGCTTGCTAGGGTTAGGTTTTATGGGAAAGAAAGGAGCTTCTGTGATTTTCAGGTTGGATTGTAATTCCACATTTTGTTGTCTTAATTTGGCCAACCCCAAGCTGTGTAAGAGGCTAAGGTATTCCTGCTCTTCTATATTTATCTTTCGCTCCAATTTTTTCATTGTGGCGCCCAAGGGAGCATACCAAGTATACAATTCGTCAAATTCTATGCGTTTTTTATCCAAAATTTGGAGCTCGGCCTTAGCTCCTTCATAGGTAATGGTATTCTCTAACCAATCGCCAAGAATACTTGATGATGCCACACCATTTTTATCATGGTCTACCACAAAAACTGTATCTACAGCCTGTTTGAGTTCTGCCTTTATGGCGTTTAGTTTTTTAGTAGACTCTACTATTTTTTTTGCATTTGAAGCCTGAATGGTTGAATCTCTGGAGAGATCTAAACTTTTCATGGAAATGGTATAATTCAGTGCTGCCAACTCATCTCTTAACTCTAAAATTCGCTTGCTTTGCAATCGTTTTTTCTCATGTGTTCCCAATTTCTTTTCAAGCTCGGGCAAAACTGCTTTGGCAGCATGGTAACGTTGTTGCACTTCTTGATATCGTAACTCAAAATTTTCTCTACGTGAAGCCAATTGTTTGGTTTGCTCATAGTAGTTCATGATTTTGTTGCCTTTGTTAAAATCCAGCAATTCTTTTTCTGCCGCGTTCAATTGATCAGTAGTTCTATTCAACTGAGTTTCAAAATAACTTACAACCGCATCTGATTGGTTGGCTTTTATATCGGCATTGGCCTTTATAAAAGTTTCGGTTAAAATCAACAAGGTATTCTGACAAATTCCGGGATCCTCAGATTGATAAGTAATATCAACAAAGTCACTAATGGAAATACGTCTTACTCCTATTTTTTCCAATACTTTACCTACACTGTAATCGGGATGTTCAAGGTTCAATAGCTCATTGATAAAATTGTCGTGACTTTCTTCTTTGTATGCCAAGAAATTTTCATAGGTTTTTTGCAAATCACCCTTGACCACCAGTGCATGTACATCTTCAGGAACAATTTCCATTAACTCATCGTACTTTTGTCCAGATATAATCCGAACATCTGCGCTATCCAAAAGCATGTGTTGCGCAAATAGCTTGAGTGCGACCGTTTCCAGAGTTGTTCTCGATTTTATCAGATTCAAAAGATTGTCATAAGCAATATTGGTCTTGCTATAATCAAACTTTGTATTATCCAATTCAATGGTAGATCCAGTTGCAAATGCTGTAAAAATCCTGGATTTTGAATCGTATACCTTAGGCTGGTTTTTAGTTAGAAAGAATACCAGGCCCCCTAACAAAATGGGAACTGATATGAGCAACCATATATGACGGAGCAGGATTCTTACAAAAAACAGCAGATTAAATTTCATGCTATATATTCAATTTAATCCCAACTACTTCTTCTAAAAGAAGAATGGCGAGACTTAATTCTGATTTTTGAGCTTCGTGAGCAACAATGGCTTCATTAAGCATTTGGGTGAGCCTTGTGTATTCTGGAACAGAAATGATTCCGTTTTTATATTCAGTTTCCGCTCTCAGAGATTGAATTTTGTATGTATCAACAATGGACCCATAGACAAAGAGTAATCTGTGTGCCTTGATCAGGGCATTATACCTTGTTATGACCAATTCACGAAGTTGAGCTTTGTCAATTTCTTTTTCATATACCGATCTTTCAGCTTCTGCCTTTGCCGATCTAATAGTGTTTTTTCTGTTGAGGATTGCAGATATTGGAATTTTCAAGGAAGGCCCAAAAGTGTATCTATCCTGTTTTGTTGAAAATAGTGTTTGACTTGCCTGTGGGGCTCCTGATAATTGGGATGCAGTTAAGTTATCGAATACTCCATAACTGTAAACTGCTTCTAAATAAAAGTAATCAAGCCATCTGGTCTGTGCCAAGCGTTGTCTAGCTTTCCAATATTTTTGATCGGCATCTCTATATTTGAGCTCTGGTGAGTTCCCATGTGCCAGACCAATTAAGCTGTCCAATGGAGGAAGAACCTTGGTAATATCATTCTTTTCAAGGTTAATGGCTATAAACTCATCTATTTCCTGTCCAATGGCAAAATTGCATAACAACAAGGATGTAATTGCAATAATCTTCATTCTCATTGTTATACATTTTCTTTTTGGAAAACTGCTTTAAATGTTCGAAGCACAATCCACATATCAATTAAGAATGCATATTTGCTGTTTGCATATTTCACATACTTAATATCAAGTTGCTTTCGTTCCTCGGGCGACATTTTAGAGGACCGTCCCCTAGCCTCTACTTGCCAAAGTCCTGTAATCCCTGCCGGACCATTGAATCTATCCGTCCATTCATCTGTGGTAAGCATCTCAGCTTCGTACAATGGCAGCGGCCTGTTGCCAACTATCGACATGTCTCCTTTTAACACATTGATCAATTGTGGCAATTCATCAATGCTCAGCTTCCTTATTATCTTTCCAACCTTTGTTATCCTAGGGTCATTATCAAATTTCACAAATGCACTTTTTGCACTTTGCTTTCTTTTTTCATTGTGCATAACTTCATCCACCTCGGTATCATCTCCAATTAAAGTGGTGCCTTTTTGTAAAATCTGTTGAGAAGTGCCAGATTCGGTTTTTTCAGCCTCGTCGTGCACATATTGATTTAAATGTTGAAATTCTTTTAGACGTTTGTCCGCATCTGGATACATAGATCTCAATTTTAAAAAATTGAAAATCTTATACCCAGTTCCAACCCTTTTGGAGATATAGTAGACCTTTCCTTTTGATTCCATGCGAATTGCCAAAATAACCAATAACAAAAAGGGTGACGCCAGTAACAAAACCGTTGAAGCAACGGCAATATCAAAGCTTCTTTTCCAAAATCCAATTTTGTACTCTTTGATTCCTTCTTTACCTGAAGAGATTTTTTGTTCTCGAAGGTTGGATTTAAGGTCTTTCAAAAAGTTTATTCTCTCCAGAACCTGCTCAAAGCTTATGGGGTGGATAAAAATATCATCAAACCCACGTTCAAGGGCTTCCAATTTATCTTCCTTGCTAACTTTATCACTAAGGAGCACAAAAGGAATCTTTCGAGCTGGGTCAAACACTTCTTCGAAATATTCCTCAAACTCGTTTAACTTTTTCAATGGAATATTTCGCTCACAAAGAATTGCATCAACAGCTAGGTGTGCGTTTATCCATTTTTTGGCCTTGAAATCACAGTTTTGATGCAGCCATCTAATAGCGTCCACTCCATTTTGCGAAGCATTGACCTCAACTTCCTCAGAAAAGCGATGAAACTCATCTGCAAATCTTTTATTAGATCCTAGATAAACTATCCTAGTTTTTTTCTTTGTAAGTATTTCCATGCTATTGTCTAATTAACAGCTTATCTACCCTGATCATCAATTCTTCAGGATTAAATGGTTTTACGATGTAATCGTCTGCACCCAATCGTAGGCATTCCACTCTATCGGAACTACTATCCCTACAGCTTAAAACGATTATCGGAATATCAGAGAAAACCCCTGATTCTTTGATTCTTCGGATAAGTTCAAATCCATCCATCTCTGGCATTTCAAGATCGGTGATTACCAAATCTGGTAAATTTCCGGCCTGTAGCCATGAAATGGCTGCCAAACCATTTTCCATTGTTGTTACGGAATGGGATTGCCCCAAAAATTGGGCTACCAATTCACTCAGCGATTGTTTGTCATCTACTACTAGAATTTTCATGATATCTGTTTTTGTAGTAATTATTATTGATTAAAAGTAGGATTTGTATTACTTTATATAAATTGAATGTTGTAAAAGGCGAGCTTTATGTGGTGAGGGCTTTTAATTGTGATATTGTATTGTTTTGGGAGAAAAAGCCATAAAAAAGCCATATTCAATGATATGGCACATTCTTTCTTAAAAACAAAAAATATCTTATTCCTGAAATTCCAGTCCTGTTAACGAATTTTGCACTTGGAAAAGCTTTTTAGTGACCAGTTGTTTCAATTCAAAAGTGAATCTTTCCCTTCCTTTTTTGTTTAAGTGAGAGGCATCTCCAAAATAAGTGTCATCATAGAACACCAAAGCTGGGTTGACAAACTCAACATATGGATGTTTCAATTTTAAATATGAGTTCATTTGTTCTACCCCATTTCTATATTCGCTATGCAAGGCATTATATGAAGTCTGGTTCATTGGCAACGAGGTGTACATAACAATAATGTCATTCTCCCTAGCCAATTCAAACATTTTCTCTAACGAGGAAACCAAGACTTTTTTTGGCACAAATTGAACCCGATTTGCCTCAACATTCAAATCGTTGGAAAAATCTGCTCTTCCAAAGTCAAAGCATCCTCTTCTATTTTTTATTTCGTTATAAACGGCATAATTGGTGTATCCCCTAAGTAAAAATGATTTGCTCAATTCCGTTCTTAGTTCTGTAGGAAATTTGAAATAGGTTTTATAGGCCCTTCTCATCAACGAACCTTTCTCCGATTCTTCAAAATTTTTATCTCCTTCATATTCCCAAAAGGTTTCATTTTCTGTATTCAACTCATTAAAGATTTCCTCAATTTCATCCAACTCATAGAAATTATACTTTACCTGTCGATCCCAAAACATCTCAGATTGTTCAAAATGTAGCGGCGCATAGGAAACTATAATAGTATCCACTTTTTTACCAGAATTGAGCATTTGCTTTAAAGAATAGTACCCTTCCATTGGGGTACCTCCGCCCAAAGCCAAGTTATAGTAATTGGAACCCAATGCATCAGGATTGACCCCTGCAACCACTCTACTATCACCTATTATAAGGTTGCTAAAGGTATTATTGGATTCCATGACCTCCATTTTGCTTTTCCACATGGGGTATTCCGCGTTGAAATAATGGAATGGTAAAAAAAGGCATATAAGGTACATTAGAAAAAACCAAATTGCAGAAAAAGCCAAAACTTGTTTTATCAAATTACTTTTCATGTTGGTGTTTTTAAAATTGGAAATAGATAAATTCCTGTTCGTTGCCAGAAAAAATGAAGATGAAGCTCCAAATGATCAAATAAAACGACCAGCGATAAACCCTTTTGTTCATTTTCACTTTCAGCCCTTCAATGGCGTATTCATTTTCACGACCCATCCATTCGATAATCAAAAAGAAAGTCAACAAAACAAATATTAAAACCACTTTGAAACCGAAGTATCTATCAAACTCAGGCATCGTAAAAAGGGAACTTGAAAATATATCTGAGATATAGGTAAGTGCATGGGTCAGGTTTTCAGCTCTAAAGAAAATCCACGCTAAGACCGTCAGCAAAAATGTTGTGAGCATGGATATCAATTCTTTTACCGAAGGCAACATCTTGCCCTTGGCCACTACTTCTAAATTATTTCTATTGTTATTGGTCAACAACAAGGGTAAAAAGTATATGGCATTCAATGCCCCCCAAACTATGAAGGTCCAATTAGCTCCATGCCAAAATCCGCTAACAATGAATATGATAAAAGTGTTTCTGATCTTCATTGAGGTTCCTCCCCTACTTCCTCCCAAAGGAATATACAGATAGTCCCTAAACCAAGTGGATAATGAAATGTGCCACCTTCGCCAGAATTCTGCAATGTCCCTTGAAAAATAAGGATATGCGAAATTGCGTTTTAGATTAAACCCAAAAAGTCGAGCTGTACCTATGGCAATATCTGAATAACCAGAAAAATCACCATAAATCTGAAAGGTAAAGAACAGCGCACCCAAGACAAGCATGCTCCCTGAGTAGTTTTCCGAACCGTTAAAAATCATATTGGCAAACTCTGCACAATTATCAGCAATGACCACTTTCTTGAAAAGCCCCCAGAGAATCTGCCGTAAACCATCTACAGCTTTGTTGTAATTGAACTTCCGCTTGACCGGAAATTGCGGTAAAAGATTTGTAGCCCTCTCAATAGGACCTGCCACAAGCTGGGGAAAAAAGCTTACAAAAGCGGCAAAGGCAACAAAATCTTGCTCTGGCTCCAGCTTTCTTTTATATACATCAATGGAATAACTTAGTGTCTGAAAAGTATAAAAACTGATTCCTACCGGTAAAATGATGTTCAGAGAATTGGCGTTCAGCTCACTCCCAAAAAAGGTGAATGCTGACACAAAGTTATCCAAGAAGAAATTATAGTATTTAAAGAAGCCCAAAAAACCAAGGTTGACCAAAATACTGGTCCATAAAAGTACTTTTCGGGTATTTTGATTTTCTTTCTTTATCAGTGCCAACCCAATTAAATAATCGGCAACTGTACTGAAGATAATTAATGAAAGAAACCTCCAATCCCACCATCCGTAAAACAAGTAACTAGATGCCAAGATCAATAAGTTTTGGTGTTTCAAGTTTTTATTGAAGACATACCAATAGAGGATAAATATCACAGGTAAAAAAATGGCAAATTCAAGTGAATTAAAAATCATAGTTGGTGATTTATAGCTGTATTATTGAAATACAAAACGCAATTTTAACATATTTTGTAAGTATTTTCTTATTTATGTTGTGTATATATCATATATGTATATGAAACTCAAAGAGGTTCAATTTAGACACAAGTTTTACTTGTATACTCATGAAAAGCAATGCCCTTTTTATACATACCAGTACAAGACTATAATAGATGTGACATAGATATTGTAAAACAACATTCAGAATGTTTGCTAAATACTGATTTTACAGAAGTTATAAGATTTATCTTACATAAATAACTATCTTTAAGCCATCCCCACCTTTTTCCCCCACAAACTTATTGATGCTATGCAGGCATTTAATAAATAGGTCATGTAAATAACCTCAAACACTATAATATGAAAAGTAGATTTTTACTCTTAGTCCCATTTTTATGGGCAACAGTTACATTCTCGCAGAGTTGTAACTGTGATGTCACCTTATCCGGGCTTTCTTCAACATCTCTCAATCTTATTTGGGCTTCACAAATAACATACTCTCCTGGAGACACCATTTGCATTCCAGCAGGGAATTATGCCGGCATTCGGTTTTATGATTTTGAAGGTACAGCTACACAACCGCTCACCATTAAAAATTGTGGCGGAAAGGTAGTTTTAGATGAGAGTGTCTATACCGGAATCTCCTTTAAAAAAAGTAAGTTCATTAGATTGACCGGAACGGGGGATTCTTCCCATACTTATGGCATTGAAATAGCTGGTACTGGAAGTCATGCGGTTGGAATTTATGTAGAAAACTTCAGTACGGACATCGAAATAGATCATATTGAAATTTCATCTGCCGGTTTTGCAGGAATTATGGCCAAAACGGATCCTTATTGCAACGACCCAGGCACTTGGCGTGTAAATGGTTTTGTATTGGAAAACCTCAACATTCACCATAACTACATTCATGATACTGGTGGTGAGGGTATTTATGTTGGGTTCACTGGGGGATATAAAATCAACTCAAATAGAAGTTGCAACGGCACCAAAATTTTCGGGCATTGGATTGAAGACGTGGATATACACCATAATGTTATAGAGGATGTGGATTGGGATGGCATTCAATTGAATCTGGTACGCGAAAATGGAAAAATAAGGGATAATTACATAAGTAATTATGGCCGTGACAATGTATACTACCAGGATTTCGCCATGAGTATAGGTGGTGGAATCTACGAAGTATACAACAATACTATGATCAACGGGTCTAGTGGAAATGGACAGGGAATACAGTTTATTAGCGCAGAGAGTGGGACCAAAGTTTATAACAATGTAATCGTGAGGCCAGATTTTCATGGAATCTTTATGCACAACAGGCATGAATTTGATGATATCAACGAAGGATATTATGTTTTGAACAACACCATTATTGAACCTGGTAATTCGGGTACTTTTTACAACACCAAAATCACAGAGACAAACGATCCGACCAAACTTTATGCTTCACAGGATGAGGTTCCTTCTTATTTTGTAAACAATTTGATCGTGGATCCAGGCAATGATTTTGAAGGTGGTAATACCTGGAAACAAAATCAAGAAAGCTATTTTGACTTTAACGATAGGTCGGCCCGCGATAGTTTGCTATCCAATATTTATTCCAATATTATGACACGACAAATGGATACGCTTGGGTTAGCCGATATTTTGAATGATGATTACAGTCCCAGCTCTCAAACTTCTGATGTTGTGGATGCAGGATCCAATGTTTCATCTTGGGGAGTGACTTTTGATTTGGAAAATGATTCCCGGCCTTCTGGTTCTACTTTTGATATTGGGGCATATGAATATCAGGTTTCAGGAGGAACACCATTACGAGCAGCAATTCCTGATGAGCCAGAATTGATTGATGTGCTACCCAATAGATTTGAAACGACAGTTTTTTATCCTAATCCAACAAAATCCGCATTCTATTTGAAAAATAGTTCTATTGAAAATCCAACTATTCAGCTTATCAATTTAAATGGAAAATTAATTTATGAAGGTAAGTACACCATGGGCACTCCCTTTAATGTTGAAAGTTACCGATCCGGGCTGTATTTTATAAAAATCATTACAGGGGAAAACTCGGAAACACATCGATTGATTATCAGATAATATTTAAAACAAAAAGCCCACCTTTAAAAGGCGGGCTTTTTACTCTTTTTCAAATCTTTTATATTCGGTCCGAACTGAGAATGTAATTAGTCTTTGTAGCATTCAGAATTTCAGTAACACTTGAATTTTGTCTACCAATTAATGAGATTACTTTATTCTGTTTTACAGACTTTTTATATAGTTTCTCAAAAAAAAGTGCCGCTCCAGAATCTAGTACAGTAACTTTTTCCAAACTTACCACAAAACTATCCCGTCTTTCCAAAATAGAATCAAAGTATGAATTCAATGCACCTACGTGTTGCGTTGTTACCTTTCCCAAGATTTCAAATATTCCGTGTTTCTCTTTAATTTCCAATGACATATGCTAAAAGATTTAATTGGTTATTTCATCGTCCTAACATTTTCATAAAAGTGCTCATATATAGTAACGTAAAATAATTGTTAAATTGTAGTATTTTTCTTTCTTTTTATAAAAGATTCAATCGTTGCATCAATTCTGGTCTATTCGATCTACTTATTGGTATCACATTACGCTCTATTAGCACACTGTTGTCTTGTATATCTATTATTTGCGTAAAATTTATGATGAACGACCGGTGTATTTGAAGAAATCTGGATTCTGGAAGTTTTTCCTTTATTTTTTTAAGTGTGGAATGCACTCTATATCGTTCTTTTTGCGTCTTTATCTCAATATAATCGCCTTGGGCCTCAATAATCTGAATGTCCCTAAATTTCAATTTGATCAATCGTCGATCTATATTGATATATAAATCTTCGTCCTCATTTAACCCTGTATTGGTTTCCACCTTTTCCAATGGTAATTTGTTAAAGGCATTCTCCAACTTTGTTGCGCACTTTTGAAATCGTTCCTGGGTTATTGGTTTTACCAAATAATCCACAATAAATTCATAACCATAGGCTTCAATTGCAAAGTCCTTGTCGGATGTGGTCAATACAATTTTAGGAGGGTCGGTAACCATTTCAATAAAGTCAACGCCCGTAAGTTTTGGCATATGTATATCCAAAAAAATGAGGTCGACCGAGGTGTGTTTTAAAAACTTTAGGGCTTCCAGCGCATTTGGAAACTCGGCAACCACCTCCATGTTGGGAATGGTTTTGCATAGTTCCACAACAATGGCCCTAGCACTTGATTCATCGTCTACAATAATACATCTCACTTTAGGCTATTTTTAAAATGAACTCCTCAACGGATTGCAATATTTCATGAAACTCTTCTTTGAGCTTTGTATCTCCATACTTAAGATCTTCTTCAAACTTAACGGCAAGTTTGTAACCGTTTGTAAGTCCTAAAATCCCAAGCTTGTGCTTTATCTTATGAACAATTTTTGCAGATTCCTCCAAATTTTCGGATTCCAAATATTCAATATAATCGTTCTTCTCCTTTGGAAATTCCGTTTGGATAATGGTCAAGAATTTCTTTTCAAATTCTTCATTACCTCCAGAAATCTCTTTTATATAGTCAAGGTTTGGTGTTTCAGCCATTATACTTGTTTTTAATTGTAAAAAAGAACGTGGTTCCCATATTCTCTTCAGAAGATAGCCAGATGTCCCCCTTATAATAGTTAATGATCTTCTTTACCAGAGCAAGGCCAATACCCGTAGCTCCAGAGTTGTTCTCCAATTTTTTAAACATTCCAAAAATCCCAGTTTGTAAATGCTTTGGAATTCCTTTTCCGTTATCGGTTATACTGAACAACCATCCATCTTTTTCCTGCTTTACATCGATCATAATGTAACCATCAGGATTATGCTCTGTAGCGGTAATAGCATTTGTAATTAAATTTTTGAACAACTGCTCTATTCTATATTTTCCAGTAAAAAGTTTGGGTAATTTTTTACTCCTCTTTATAGTTATATTATCCGGAACATATATAGTTTGTTCTATTTCATCAATCAATTGGTTAATATCAATTATTACTGCACTTTCTTGAATAGAATCTATAGTTGAATGTCTTAATATGCCATCAATAAGGCTATCCATTTTTGATAAATTCTGAAAAATCAATTGCACATTCTCCCTACTCTGTTCCTTAAACCCTTCTTGTCCGTCCTCAAACACCCAACTTACCAGAGAGTGTACATTACGTATAGGGGATTTTAGATCATGCGACACCATGTGGGCATAATTGTTCAGTGATTCGTTCTGCTGCTCTAAATTCTTTAGGAGCATATCCTTTTCAGCGGTAATCTCAACAAGTTTATGTGCTTGTTGCTCAATATCCTCTACCAATTTTTGTGGGTTTACATCCAACTTACCATTTAACCGATCACTGGTTTTATCCTGCATGGAGGCCACTGCCCTACTTAAGGATTTCAATACCTTTCGTTGGCTCTCCGCCTCCTTGTTCAATTGCAAATTAGCAGCGTACAATTCTTCTGAACTTAAAGACGTGGCCCGTTGAATCATTTTCAGTTTTTCATCAAAATCTGAATACGATTTACTAATGGAATCAAAAAACACCTCTAACTCTGGATGTTCTGCCAATTCCTTGGGTAAAAACTTCTTTATTTGTCTTTTAAGTAAAGAATGCATTTATTCACTCAATAATGTTAAGGTCATGGTTTGGTTGTGTAATTGGCATTCATTCTTGCCTGCAAATGGCGCCATTTCTCCATAAGAATAGAACCCCGTTATCATGGCCTGATTTCCGATAATATCAGCTACTTCTTCAATCTCATCCTCGGTACGCTGGTCAAGTACCAGTTTTCTTCCTACACAACTTACCAATATGGCCAGTTCAGGTTTACTTTTTCTGTCCCTCATGGCCAACTCTGCCGCATTGGAAGCTCCTTCCGCAATATCATCCATTGTGGACATCATCAATTGCACTTTAGAGTTTAATGGCATGTCCCCAGCCAAAATCATGGAATTGGCATCTTCATCTATATTAAGAATTGTACGTACCAGTGGCTCCGATTCATCATTCTGCTGAACAGTTAATGGATATAGAAGTGCTGCTTGCGGAAGCTCATCAGCTTTATCTCCTAAGTATTTTTTATATAAATCAAGGGCTGGTTTTCCGTCAATTTCATAGAGTACATTTCCTTCAGATTTGGTAATTGTCCTTTCAGGACCAAAAGGCGTCCAACCACCAAAATTGGCATAAGACACTTCCAAATCTTCGCCATAAAACCCAATCGCCACAACCTCTCCTTGTTTTGGACTTTCGTTGTATGAAGTAAGTGTTTTTTCAAATCTGGCTCCATCCCCGCACAGACCACCTGTAATGGAAGCCTCAAATCCTTCAGCCGATTCAAGTCCATCAATCAACCCACTACCATTTACAAAACTACCATCTGAAACAATGAACATATGGTTTAATTTTTTGGCATTGAATTGATTTGAAATAGCCAACCCCATCTTTTCTATATCCACATAATCGGATACATTTTCGCTTACAATTTCAAACTTTGTCCTTTCAAATTCAATTGCCGTAATAGCAATACTCTCTTCATATACATTGGTTTCCATAATCTCTCCAGAGGTAGATCCAAAAACCAAATGCCCATCAGGATATAGTTCTCTCACCTCATCATATATTTTCTCTGATTCTAAGAGATATCTGTCCCCAAATATCAATACCAATGGTTCCTTCAACGGTTGGTCTTTTATAAGTTCCCATTCTCCGCCTTTAAGGCGTTTTGCTTGATTTACTTTCATGTTTTCTTAATTTTAGATTCTTTTTGCAATGTAAAATAGAAGGTTGTTCCTTCTCCAATCTCACTTTCCAACCAAACTTTTCCGTGGTATCTGTCAATAATTTTTTTGACTATGGAAAGTCCAATTCCAGTGGAACGTTCATTACTACCAATGGATTGGAATATTTGAAAAATTTTCTCGTGATATTCTTTTGGGATACCGACACCGTTATCCTTTATGCTAAACTCCCAATGGGTTTTATTTTCTTTACAATCTATCTCTACCAATCCATCTTTTTTATCAATATTCACAACTGCATTGCTCAAAAAGTTTTGAAACAACTGATGAATTTTGGTCTTATCTGCTTTAATGGATGGCAATTTCTTTTTGGTTTTTATCTTTACATTTTCAGGGATATAAATAATCTCCTCAATTTCTCGAATAACCTCATTTATATCCACACTGGTATTATCCAAGGTATCACTGTTCACGGTAGAATATTTAAGAATCCCTGTTATCAACTTATCCATCCCTTCAATTTTTTCCTGCATCATTTTTAAGTTGTACCTACCATTTTCATCTAGAGAATCTTTATAGTCATCATACAGCCAAGTGGCCAATGCGCTTACACTTCTTAAAGGAGATTTAAGGTCATGAGAAACAATATGCGCATATTCTTGTAAGCCTTTGTTACTTGCTTCCAATTCTTTTAATAGATCTTCTTTTTGAAGTTCAAGGTTCTTCTGTTCGGTAATATCCAGATGGATTCCAATGGAGCCTATAATTTTTCCAGCATCATCATATCTGGGAGCTCCACTAATCAACCAATATCGTTTTTCACCATTCCCAATTTTTACCGCTACCTCATACGAATCTGAAACCCCTTCTTTTCTTTTTTGGGTATGTAGTTCCAATTTTTCCCTATCTTCTTCAATAATGTGGATGGCCTCTTTGGCATGTTTTCCAATTAAATCTTTTGTTGGAACACCAACCATATCGCTAAAACTTTGATTGACCATCAAAATGTTCTCATCACTATCAACCTCAACCAATCCAAGGTTCATATTCGCTATTATGCTACTGTACTTCTCCTTCTGTATTTCAAGATTCTTCCGATAATTCTTTCTTAGGGTTACGTCATTATAACTCCATAAATGCCCTTGGTATTCGTCATTATTGAATAAAGGAATGTAGTCTCGTTCAAACGTTCTCCCATCCAAAAGTTCCATTTCATCAGCTGTGACAACTTCTTTCTTTTTCACAACATGGTCTATTCTTTTCATTGACATCTCTGGCTCTAGGAACATGTTTTTATACTTATGGATAGACTTTCCACTATCAACACCTTTTAAAACATCTGGAGATACTGGAATGCCAAACAGGTCACAAAATTTTTGATTGGCCAAAACAATCTTTCTGTTCTGGTCTTCCAATAGGATCCCAGTCTGCAAGTTCTTGATCAAGGTGGCCATACGCTCCTCAGAAGCCCTTAGTTTTTCTTCAGAAATCTTTTCATGAGTAATGTCCTCAATCATGGCAACGCTATATTCTATATCTCCACTTGAATCCATTAAGGAGCTCATGGAGGTTTTACCATACAAAGTGTCTCCATTCTTCTTGTGAAATTTTCGGACTATTGAGAATTTTTTGGAATCATTCTCCAAACTTTTCTGTAATAAATTCTCGTATAGGTTGCTATCCTCCAATGAAGAGATATCATTAATTGACAGTTTTTTAAGTTCTAGCTCTGAATATCCCAAAAGTTCTACAAAAGACTTATTAGCCTTTATTATTTTATCCTTTACAATCAACAGAATCCCCAAAGAGGAATTTTCAACAATTATGTCTTGTTGCTTTTTCTGATTTTCCAAGAGTTTTCGAATCTCAGCCTCCTGGGTAATATCTCGAATTACACCTTGGGCCGCAATAGGACTTCCACTTTCATTGTAAACAAGGCTTGCATTTATGTTAACGAATCTCTCTCCATGGGTTTTGGTAATTATTTTGGCCGAATAGTTATTAAGTATTCCAACCTGCATTAAGGTCTTGAAAGATTCTGCTGTATACTCCAAGTAATCTGGGTGAACCAAATTGGATAGGTTTACCTTTTCTTTGGTATGATCATAACCCAAAAACTCCTTTGCAGAAGCATTCATGTTGATTACGTTGGTCATCATATCCATAACCACGTAGGGATCTATTATATTGATAAAAGCACTATCAATTCGATCTCCCTTATTGTTCAACAAAGCTTCTAAGCGTCCATTGGCTTCCTTTAGATGAAGAGAGGCATCATACAATTCCTTGGCCTTACTTTCCAAAAGACCTTCAGCAGTTTTACGGGCCTTTTTTTCCCGTTCCAATGCACGTTTTAATATGGAAACTTGGTTATTATCCATTTTGGACAATCTCGAACCTGACTTCTGTGCCGCTTTCATTCAATAATTTATAATCCACTTTTACTACTTTTTCAAAATGCTCAAATGTCTTTACGATCAAACCATGTGCAAGAGCGTACAACCCACGTGAAGAACTGTAAATCATTTCCAATGAATTATCGGTTCTGGAAAGAATTTTGAATTTGGGGAGTTCAGCGTCTGGATAGAGTTTTTTAACATGTACATGTATATGATCTTCTATACAGTATAAAAGGCCAATCGGGTTTTTATAACTTGAAACTACATCTGGGTGTGCAGACACAAGACCTTCAAACAAATAATATCCAAATGAGTATAGCAGATTTTGTTGGGATATACCGGTGGTATTGCTCAATGCAGAAATTAAGCTTACCATTTCGTTGAAATCATACGTACCTACAGAAGTGTAAGCTCCACCAGAAGGAAGATCGCAGTTTTCAATAATGATATCCACAACCTCCAATCCATAGGTAGCTTCAACCATTTCTAAAAACTCTGTAAAAACAATTCCTTTCATAATAAGAGTATTATGAATTAAAAGTAGGAATTGTACTACTTAATATAAAAAAGAATGTTGTGAAATACCGATTTTTGTTAGCCTTTGATCAATTCACTGACTTCCCAGTAATCAAAAACCTTTTTAAGTTTAGATTCGTAATCCTCATATTTTAGAGGCTTTATAATGTAACCGGCTATGCCAATTTCAAAGCATTTCAATAAATCCACCCTATTTTCCGATGTGGTCAAAATAATGGTTGGCAAGTATTTAAGTCGATCATCTGCCTTAATAATGGATAGGAATTCTATTCCACTCATTCTGGGCATGTTTAAATCCAGTAAGATAATATCGGGCAATGCTCCTTCCCTTAAGATTTCTAAGGCTTCCTCTCCATTTTTAGCCTCAATAATCTTGTGCTTGCAATCAAACTTTGAAATTGCGCGCTGCAATTTCATTGTTTCAATCATATCGTCTTCTATGAAAAGCACATTCATGGCACTATTAATTTAGGATACAAAATTTTCAAATTATCCTCAGAAAAGGACTACAAAATAGTTAAATCTGGGGAAACTGTCGATGAACAGCAAAAATGTTTCGGTGAAATCTAAAGGATTTTTCTTATTATCCCTAAATAGAATCCAATTCGGTCTTTAGTTTCTTTGTTAGACCAGATACCACTAAATCATAGGAATGGTTCACCAGTTCCTTAACAAAAGTGGGAGGCAGGTTATCCAAAAAAAGTGTGTTCCAATGTTTTTTGCTCATATGATATCCCGGAGTAATGACTCCATCATACTGCTCCCTAAGTTCAATTGCTCTTTCTGGATTACATTTCAAATTGCACTGCGGCGGAATCCTTTGCAACGGAATTAATGCATACATTTTTCCCATTACCTTAAATACCAAGGTGTGCTCATCAAAAGGCAACTCTTCAGTCACTCCCTTTTTATCAAGACAATATGTCCTAAGCTCTTCTATATTCATTGTTTTATTCCAAATGAATCGTACACAATTACTTTTTCCCATAAATCCTTACATTCTTCTATAAAGATTAAATGGGCTTCTTCATTTTGATATCCCTCTTGCGCTTTGGCAGATTCAAAGGTTACAATTAATGAATAGGTGAATGAACCATCAACCACATCCCTAGTAGCTTCGGGTGGCTTGCCTACAAAATTAGTTTTGGCGAACTTGGAATTCTTTAAAAAGGTTGTAAGTGAAGCTTCAAATCTTTCCATATCTGATTTGTTATCAGGATTTTTAAACCAAAAATAAACGGTATGGGCAAAGGCAGGGTCAAAGGTTTTCATAGTATCATTAGTTTGTGCAAGTCCAGTTGTTGTAATTGCCATAATCAATAAGAAAGTAATAATTCCAGTTTTCATAATTAACTATTCCTTCAAAGCTTGTTTTTCTCTATTTGTAATTTCCAGAGCAGAGTAGTCCAAAGTCCACCCTATTGTCTCTACAATTTTTTCTACCAACAACACGGCCTGCAAGGCTTCCTTTCTTGCCGTTTGCATCAGGCCACTCTCAGGTATTTTTTGTCGTATATGATCTTTGGCTTCTTGATTGACCTTAGTGAGGTCTTCCGAAGAAAAACTATTGAACAATCCATTCTTTACATCATAATATTGTAGCTCGGGTTCAATGGAAAGCACTTCTGGCTCCGGAAAGTTGGTAAGAACAATCTTTTTGTTCTTATTATCTGCTTTCAATCCCAATTTTTGAAGATCATATCCTATGTGTGCTTTAGCTTTTACAATTACCAATGCTTTCTTTTTACTGTTCAGAAGGTTCATTAAACCTCCCTTAGTATTCTCATAATGATAAATCTCTGCAAAATCTCCCTCAACAGAAATCAGCTTGCAAACGCTCTTGATTTTGTCCAACAAGACCGTAGATTGTTGCTTGGTCACCTCTTTACTCTTTTTCTTCCGAAAAAAAGAGACCAACCAATACATAAGTATAGCTCCAAGAACAAGTCCCAAAAAAGCTTCCAAAATACTATCCATGTCTAAATATATGAAGATTGAGAAGAATTTATTCGCGAATAGGTTTGTATAATACCGGTCTACTAGGACTCGCATCGTTTTCAAAGGGTGCCACTTGGAGGTTTAAAAAATAACAGCCATCCTCTATGGTATTGGCTACATAGATAAACTCGGTGATGGTTGCATTGATTCTTGGTTTCCCCTTTATATTCCAAAAAGCGTTATGGGACAACAGTGCTCCTTCATCCTTTTCCTTGTCAACCGATGGAAGATCCACCAACAAATGGTCAATTCCTTTTTCAACAAGATATTTCGCGGCGGATTCCAAAAGGTATGGCGGATTAGAATTGGAATATTGCCTTGAAAGTTTGTCCTTAAGGTTTGGAATGGTGCGTATGACCAATGCATCCCTTTTTTTGTTGCCCAAAGCATATTTTAACTGCTTATCCGATATCACGAAGTCCTTCTTTCTTTTTTCGGGTGCAACCGTAATTACTTCTGCCAAGAAAAAGAATTGTTTTAGTTTTTGATTAATGGAATAAAAGCTATCAGTAATATGACCCAAACATTCTGTATGGGTCACATGCGAGTGCGGATTGAACCATATGTCATTAAAATTTACTGGTGCCCCTTCCGATACCTTTCCAATAAAATCTCCTTCTTGGTGAGGTTCAATTCTAGGTGAATCTAAATACCAGGCGTTCAAGTTGTTTTTTCCATCCTGAAGTGGAATTGAAATATCCAAAGGTTTGGATAAATCTATTTTGTGGTTTCTGGAATTGTATTTTATCGTGGCAATCATGATTCCAAGTTAACCATAAAAAGATCTGATGCAATTCCATCTACTAAAAACTTTCCTTTTTGGGTAATCAGTAATTTACCTTCCTCCAAATACAACAAGTTTTGGTCTAAATATTTTTTTGAATGTTCAAGCAAATAGTTGGAATAGGGTTCTCCAAAATCACTTTCAACCCTTTGCAGCGAAACACCCCAAATGGTCCGAAGCCCTGTCATTACATATTCATTGTATTTATCCTGCTTGGTCAAAGTTTCAATTTCTTTTGGCACTTCACCATTTTCTACAGCCCGAATATATTTCACATTGTTTCTGATATTCCAGCTCCTGTTTTTTCCATCAAAAGAATGGGCTGAAGGACCTATACCTATATATTTCTTTCCCTGCCAATATGATGTATTGTTTTTGGAAAAGTAACCAGGCTTTCCAAAATTAGAAATCTCATAATTCACGAATCCGTGCTTCTCCAAAACCTCTACCAGCATATTAAACTGTTCTTGTGCCTGTTCATCATCAACATCCTTAACCTTTCCTTTTTCTATAAACTTTTTTAGTGCAGTTTTTGGTTCAACCGTCAACACATAACTCGAGATATGAGGCAAATCGAAGGATAATGCTTTCTCAACGTTGGATTTCCATCGGTTGTTGTCCATTCCTGGAATGCCGTAAATTAAATCAATGGTAATGTTATCAAAGTGCTTTTTAGCCTCTCCAATACAATTTTCGGCCTCGCTGGCATTGTGTGCTCTGTTCATCAGCTTTAAATCCTCTTCATAAAAAGATTGGATTCCAATGCTTAGCCGATTAATTGGACTTTGAGATAATTGGGTTATTCGATCTTTGGATAAATCATCAGGGTTTGCCTCAAGGGTGATTTCTGGATTATGACTTACTTTGTAATTGTCATATACCGCATTAATAAGAGTCTCTATTTCAGAAATCTCCAAAACCGAAGGGGTGCCACCTCCAAAATAAATAGTTTCCACTACATCAGGTTGAAACTCATCTTTACGCAATTCAATTTCTTTTTGAAGTGCCCTCACCATAACTTCTTTCTTCCCCAATTGCGTAGAAAAATGAAAATCGCAATAATGGCAAGCTTGTTTGCAAAATGGCACGTGGATGTAGATTCCTGCCATTTATTTCACTTTTTTGGGGTTCTGTTTCACAAAAGCCTCCCATCCGGTATAATGTTTCCCAACTTCAACCCAACCTTCATTATAAAAATGGCAAACCGCTGCAGCAAGTCCATCCGTGCTATCCAAATTCTTGGGAAGTGACTTGAGCTTCAAAACACTTTGGAGCATTTTGGCCACCTGTTCCTTACTTGCATTTCCATTACCAGTAATTGCCATCTTTATCTTTTTGGGCATATATTCCGTAATGGGAACTTGTCTTGAAAGTCCAGCTGCCATGGCCACCCCTTGCGCGCGGCCCAATTTGAGCATAGATTGTACATTTTTACCATAAAATGGAGCTTCAATGGCAATTTCATCAGGGTGATATGTATCAATGAGTTCTACGGTTCGTTCAAAAATGAGTTTGAGCTTGGTGTAGGGGTCATCATACTTTCTCAGCATTAATTCATTCATCTGCACAAAGTGCATTTGCTTATTAACCACCTTGATGATTCCAAAACCCATGACCGTTGTTCCGGGGTCAATTCCTAAAATGATTTTCTCTGCCAAACTATTATTGGGTATTTAGTACCAGCGGGAGACGAAACCTAAGACTCACCGGCATTCCCCTTTTTAGTGCCGGGGCAACAGTTAAATCTGCCAACCTCTCTGAAATCTGTTCATTAAAATCAGCTATCTCATTTAAGACCGTTTGCTTTTCTTCAATTTCCAGAATAGAGATAAAACCATGTTCGTCCACCTTAAAATCAATATAAAGAGTATCTTCCAAATCATTCTCCACTTCAAAAGATAGGCTGTCCAAGGTATCAGCAGCTATCTGTAACATTTTGTTCTGAAAACATTCTCGCTGAATTTGTTTGGAGGCCATTTCATCACAGCCTTCAAACATCGGATATTTGTCCACATCATTCCAGTCTATAGCCAAAAGTTCTTCATTGACCCTATTTTTAGTCTGTTCTTCTTTAGATGTGAAAAGCTCACAAGACGTCAACAAACACAAAAATGACAACAATATAAGCTTCCGCATACAGCCCCTAATATTTGGCTGAAATTACGATTTTTTATAAAGACCTCTATAATGAAAAAAGACCCAAAGTGTTTTCAGGTCTTTAATTTTTGATTCTAATTTAGGTTACTGCAACTTAAAAGTAATAGGGATACTAAATGGCACCTCAACAACTTCTCCTTTTTGCTTTCCCGGTTGCATTTGAGGTAATCGTTTTATGATTCGCTGAGCTTCATCCTCCAAACTCTTATGCGGGCCTCTTGTTCTAATATTGGTAATTGTCCCATCTTTGGAAATTTTAAAAATAATGTAAACTTTACCTTGAACACCCAATTTATGTGCTTCTTCAGGATACCTGAAATTCTTTCGGATATGTCTCTGCATTTTTTCCTGAAAGCACTTTCGTTTGTCAACAGCATCTTCACATCCTGGAAAAATCGGCGCTTCTTCTATTACTCCAAAAGGTACTGAAGCATTCTCTTCCAAGTTAAGGGTGCTTCCAGATTGCTTGTTTACAGACATACTGAAAATTGTACCTTCTTTCATCTGAAACTCAGCGGAATTCCCCACTTTATCATTCATTATTATAGTTGTGGTAATCTTAGATTTAGATACTTCTTCCAATAGTTTTTCTTGTCTTTGTTTCTCATCTGTAGTCAAATTATCCAAATTTTCAACTTCAAAATTAATTAGCCCATCTTTCAGGGCAACCACTACTGTTCCATCCAAGGGAATAAGTTCTATAGCTTCTTTTTCTATTTTCTCTTCTTTTTCACATGAGGTATAAAGCAACATCCCCAACAACAAAGGCAACAGCATGGCATATTTAAATTGATAAATGGCTTTTGACTTCTCTCTTGTTAACATGACTATTCGTTTTTTAATTAATGATTTTTTATGAAATTGATTGACCAAACTGAAGTTTTGGCTTTGAAATACTTCCGAGAGCAACAACTCATATTGCTTTTTCTTGTCTGTTTTGGATGCTTGGGCATCCGCTATAAATTCATGTAGTTCTGAAATACGGTTTTGGTAAACATATACTAAGGGATTGAACCAAAAAACAATGCGCATAACCTCAAAAAACATAAGATCCATGGAGTGCCGTTGTTTTACATGTACCATTTCATGTGCAAGGATGTTCTCTTGTTTTTCATTTGGTATATCCGCACCCATAAAAACATTTCTAAAAAAGGAAAAAGCCTGTTCACTTTTAGGAACAATAACCTTGATGAAGTCTTTCTCTTGGAAAATTATACCGCTTTTTTTAAGCTTGTATATGCGATTTAATTTTGCCGCCAACCAGATGGTCATAATAAGTGCTCCTGCCCCGAGAAATATATAACCCCAATTGATATTTTCCCAAAATCCATTTTCTGAATTGTTCGCAAACAATACAACCTCATCCAATTGCCAAAAAAACTGTTGGTATTGAACCAAGTTTTCTGGAACAACTGTTTTAAAAGCCTCTATTTTTATCCAAGGAAGAAATAAGGAAAGTATAAACGTACCCAGAAGATAGGCCCGGTTCCGCTGAAAAAAGGTTTCCTTTTTCAAGAACAGGTCATACACCAATAAAAAGACCAATTGAATGACTATGGTTTCTAAGATATATTGTATCATATTTTATTTTGGAGGCTGAGCGAAGTCGAAGCCTATTTTTGGCAATGTGACTTCGGCTACGCTCAGTCATCAGTTTATTTTTCCTCTTTTTTGATTTTTTGCATAATCTCTTCCAGCTCATTTAAGCTGATATCGTTTTTTTTCATAAAAAAGGACACCATACTTTTAAACGATCCCTGAAAATATCCGTCCACCAATTTTGATATGGATTGATTGCTATACTCCTCTTTTTTTACAAGCGGGAAATATACATGCCCCTTGCCCACCTTTTCATGATCTACAAATCCTTTATCCTCTAAAATTCGAACAATGGTCGATACCGTGTTATATGCAGGTTTAGGTTTGGGGAGCTCTTGAAGGATTGCAGCCACATTGGCTTTTTCCAAATACCAAAGTAATTGCATTACCTCTTCTTCTGCTTTTGTCAATTGCTTCATATTAAACTAATTTTTTAGTTGAATGACAAAACAAATATAACTAAACATTTAGTTTAAACTAATGTTTTAGTTAAAAAATGGATTTAGACTGCTCTTTTGTAACAAATCCCTATTACATTTGTCTCATAAGAAATAGAGTTATGGACATAGCATTATTGATTATTGGGTTTCTTTTGATGTTGGTTGGTATCTTGGGCAGTTTTCTTCCGGTTTTACCAGGCCCTCCTATTAGTTGGATAGGCTTGTTGCTCCTTTATATGACCAAGGCCGTGCCGGACAACTGGTGGATTTTGGGGGGAACTTTAATTCTTGCCTTGGCCGTAACCGTTTTGGATTATGTTATTCCGGCTGCTGGCACCAAAAAATTTGGTGGTAGTAAAGCAGGTATGTGGGGAACCATTGTTGGTCTTCTTGTAGCAATCTTTTTCCCCATATTTGGTCCTTTTGGGATAATCATCTGGCCATTTGTGGGTGCTTTGGTAGGGGAATTGATGAATAAAGCTGATCAAAAAACCGCCATGAAAGCTGCCCTTGGTTCGTTTATTGGTTTTTTGACAGGTACTTTTATGAAGTTTGTATTAACTGCTGGTTATCTGGTTTTCTTCATCATAGTTACCGTAAAGTACGGGTCAGAACTTTTCTCATTCTAACCACTTCACCTTTTCCTCAACAGGTCTGCGTTCCACCAAAGGCGGTTCTTCATCATAATATCCCATATAGAAAAAACCAAGACATTTTTCGCCCTGCTCCAAATCGATGAATTCATCCATGTATTTTGCAAGACCAGGAGAGCTCCAATAACATCCTATTCTCATTTCAGTACAACACAACCACATATTCTGAACCGCCATGGCTGTGGCCGCAACCTCTTCCCATTCCGGTATACTTTCATTAGGATCACGCTGCATGCAAATGGCAATAATTGCTCCTGCCCTTTTGGGGTTTTCTATCAGCTTCTTTACTTTGATTTGTTTGGGTTTGGGTTCCGTTTCCATATACTTATAGGAAAGAAACATGCCCAGCTTAGCCTTAGATTCTCCCATCAGCACCTTAAAACGCCATGGCTCGGTTTTTTTATGAGTTGGCGCCCAATTGGCGGCTTCCAAGATTTTTTTGATGATTTCTTTTTCAATAGGTTTGTTATTGTATTGAGCCGGAAAAATGCTTCTGCGGTTCTTTATTAAATCAAATATCATTCTCAATTTTTATATGCGCAAATGTAAGTATTGCTGTTTTTTAATTATTCCTTCAAAAGTAAATCAATACAATTTTGCAATGCTGGATTCCGGTTGTCCTCCTTCCAAACTGCTGATAAAATAGCGCGTTGTTTTATTTTTTTTAGTTCGATGAACTTCACCTCCATTTGAAACCCATATTGCAGTGCAGTAGGAATAATGGCAATGCCCAAATTGTTTTCCACCAATTTGAAAATGGTCTGGGCATGTACCGACTTATGGGACACATTGGGGGTAAAACCACCATCCTCGCAAATACTCATTACAGTGTCATAATACAAGGGACTATAATCTTGGGAAAAGAGAATAAAATCATCTTGGGAAACCTGATGGATTCCTTTAAAACCTTTTTCATCCAGCGGATAGTCCTTTGGCAAGACCAATGAGAAAGTATCTTCAAATACCGGTTTGATTTTTAATCCCTTTGGAACTCGCGCCAATCTCACAAAACCTAAATCCAGTTTATCCCTAAAAATGGCACTAATCTGGGCTTTGTTGGAAAGTTCTTCTAAACTGGTATGCACTAAAGGATACTTCTTTTTCATATCCAACAATAGTTTGGGTACTACATTTTGCATGGCGGAACCCAAAAATCCAATTCGGATTTCACCCGAATGTCCATCACCAATTAGTTTTAGTTGCTTTTGGGTCTGTTCCAAATGATTTAAGATAAACTCCACTTCTCCTTTTAAGAACTCTCCTGCGGGAGTTAAACTCACTTTCTTTTTATCGCGTACAAAAAGTTGAGTCTGTAAGATTTCCTCCATCTGCTTGATTTGTGTGCTCAATCCTGGTTGTGAGATAAACAGCTTTTCGGCCGCTTTTCTATAATGAAGTTCTTCGGCTACAGCCAAAAAATAAATGAAATGTCGTAGTTCTATCTGATAATTCATACTTATTAAATATTACAAAAATAAGTATTGGTAATTATTAAAAAGACAAAGTACTTTTATATTTCAAAATAAAGACCATGCAGCTACCCAAAACATTTCAGTTTGGTGAAGATCATTTAACGGCAGGTATAGCCATTGGTATTTCTAAAGGCACTGTAAAAGGCGTTTTATCTGATCTATGTCTGGAGAAAATCAAGGCAAGCCAAAATCGGGTTCAGCACATTGTGGACAAAGGTGAAACCGTTTACGGAATCAATACCGGGTTTGGCCCATTGTGCAATACCAAAATCTCCAAAGAGGATACAAAAATTCTGCAATCCAACATTTTGCAGAGCCATAGTGTTGGGGTAGGCAAGCCCATTTTGGAAAAACTAGCCAAGTTGATGCTCATTTTAAAGATTCATGCCCTGGCCAAAGGGTATTCGGGCATAGCGGAAACCACAATTCAACGGATGCTATGGCATATCGATCATGATGCTATCCCAGTCGTTCCTTCCCAAGGTTCGGTAGGGGCTTCAGGTGACTTGGCTCCTCTTTCCCATTTATTTTTACCACTTATTGGTTTGGGAAAGGTCAATTTTAAAGGAGAAATCATTTCCACAGAGCAATTGTTCAAAAAAACTGGACTTAAGTCTTTAGAACTTGGACCCAAAGAAGGCTTGGCATTGATCAATGGCACTCAATTTATAGCGGCACACGGAGTTTTGGTTCTTCAAAAACTACAGCATTGTTTACGACAAGCAGATATTGTTGGTGCCATGATGTTGGAAGGACTCCAAGGCTCCATAAAACCATTTTTTGAAGAATTGCATGCACTTCGCCCTTTTAAAGGAAACCAGCACGTAGCAGGAAGAATCCGAACTTTGGTTCAGGGTTCAGAAATTTTAGAAGACCATATTGATTGCGAACGAGTGCAGGACCCATATTCGCTTCGCTGCATTCCACAAGTGCATGGTGCCTCTAGAAACGCATGGCTACATCTAAAAGAATTATTGGAAGTAGAACTGAATTCAGTAACGGACAATCCAGTCATCATCAATGATGACCTCACCATTAGCGGTGGCAACTTCCACGGACAACCTTTGGCCATGGCCTTGGATTATGCCGCTCTGGCCGCATCCGAATTGGGAAATATCTCCGACCGAAGAATCTATTTAGCCCTTGAGGGCAATAGTCCCGGAGTCCCTAAATTGTTGATGGAAGATACCGGAATCAATTCGGGTTATATGATTTTACAATATACCTCAGCAGCATTGGCCAGTGAGAACAAAAGCCTCTGTTTCCCTGCAAGTGCAGACAGTATTCCCACCTCATTGGGACAGGAGGACCATGTAAGTATGGGATCTATAAGTGGCCGAAAAGCACTTCAAATTATTGAAAATGTTGAAAAAATATTGGCCATTGAACTGCTCACGGCTTCCCAAGCATTTGAATATAGAAAACCTTTAAAATCTGGTGTGGTATTGGATGAAATCCATAAATTCATTCGAACCAAAGTGCCTTTTGCAGAAAGCGACCGGGTTTTTGCTGATGATATTGAAAAAGGAATTGATATGATCCAACAAGGAGAAATCATTGGTTTGGTTGAAAAAACCATGAAGGACAAAAACCTTCAATGGAATGCGCCGCATCTAACAGAATTTGAAACATATTAATCCATGAGCAAACCCATATTAATAGGTCCATTTACCCAAGTATTGCCCATGGCTGGCTTGCCTTTAAAAGGTGCTTTGTCCGATGAGCAATTGACCGTCATCGAAAATGGTGGAATCTTGGTTTCCGAAGGAAAAATCCAGAAAGTTGGGCTTTTTGAAGATTTAAAATCTGAAACTGACAGTATTCAATTGATTGAAGGAGAACAGGTTTGCCTACCTGGGTTTGTGGATGCTCATACCCATATCTGTTTTGGCGGTACCCGGGCAAAGGATTATGCCATGCGAAATGCCAGGATTTCTTATTTGGAAATTGCAAAAGCTGGTGGCGGAATCTGGGATACTGTGACCCAAACTCGAAAAGCTACACAGGAAGAGCTGGTTGAGGGAATTTTACAACGAAGTCAAAAACATTTACAGAATGGAATCACCACTATCGAGGTAAAAAGTGGCTATGGATTATCTGTGGAACAGGAACTAAAAATGCTAAGGGCCATTAAACAGGCCAATGAAAAAACCGAGGCAGATTTAATCGCTACTTGTTTGGCTGCCCATATCAAACCTAAAGATTGGAATGGTGACAAAACCTATTTGGAAGAAATGACCTCCACTCTTTTTCCCATAATCAAATCGGAAAATTTGGCAAATCGGGTGGATGCCTTTGTTGAGGAAAGTGCTTTTTCTCCGGAAGAAATTGCCCCGTACTTTCAGAAAGCAAAGGAAATGAGCTTTGACATTACCGTTCATGCCGATCAATTTACTACTGGAGGCAGCGAAGTTGCGGTACAGTTTGGTGCCGTTAGCGCTGACCATCTGGAAGCCAGCACCGAAAAAGAAATCCAACTTTTGGCAAAGAGCAATGTCATTTCCATGGCTTTGCCCGGGGCTTCTATCGGATTGGGATGTGCCTACACCCCTGCCCGGAAAATTTTGGATGCCGGAGGCGCATTGGCCATTGCGAGTGACCACAATCCTGGCTCAGCTCCCATGGGCGATTTGCTCGCACAAGCAAGTATTTTGGGAACTTTTGAAAAGTTGTCGAATGCCGAGGTTTTGGCAGGAATCACCTTCAGAGCAAGTACTGCTTTAAAATTAACGGACAGGGGAGCTTTGCAAGCCGGAATCCAAGCAGATTTTGTGACTTTCCCTACCAATAACTATCAAGAAATCACCTATCACCAAGGACAGCTAAAGCCAAATAAGGTTTGGAAAAATGGAAAGCAAGTCTTTAAAAAAGATTGATATGACTACAACATTGACAGCATTTCAAGAAAATATAGTACAAGGAATTCCTTCGGAACTGCCCTCTAAAAAAGCATATCCAGAAGGTGGAAATCCAGCCCCAAAACGTAAGGATATTCTATCCAAAGAAGAAAAAAAGTTAGCCGTTCAAAATGCGCTGCGTTACTTTCCAAAAGCTTGGCACCAGGAGCTGGCCACAGAATTTGCTGAGGAGCTTAAAACCTATGGCAGAATTTATATGCATCGATTTAAGCCAAAATATAGGATGTATGCTCGTCCAATTTCTGAGTATCCGGCAAAAACCAAACAAGCTGCTGCCATCATGTTAATGATTCAGAACAATTTGGATCCAGCCGTGGCACAACATCCGGAGGAACTCATTACTTACGGAGGCAACGGGGCCGTATTTCAAAATTGGGCGCAATACCTGTTGACCATGAAATATTTGGCCGAGATGACTGAGGAACAGACTTTGCACATATACTCGGGACATCCGATGGGCTTATTCCCTTCTTCGAAGGAAGCGCCAAGAGTGGTTGTGACCAACGGTATGATGATTCCCAACTACTCCCAACCAGATGATTGGGAAAAATTCAATGCGCTCGGTGTTACACAATATGGTCAGATGACTGCTGGCTCTTATATGTATATTGGTCCGCAGGGCATTGTACACGGAACGGCCATTACGGTAATGAATGCTTTTAGAAAAGTATTGGACAAAGGTGATTCCCCTAAGGGGAAAGTTTTCTTGACGGCAGGTTTAGGTGGAATGAGCGGTGCCCAACCCAAAGCGGGAAATATTGCCGAATGTATTACCGTTTGTGCCGAAGTGAATTCTGAAGCAGCCAAAAAAAGACATGAACAGGGATGGGTGGATGAGTTGTTGGCGGACATATCTGAGCTTGTTCAAAGAACAAAAACCGCCATTGTAAAGAATGAGGTGGTTTCATTGGCTTATATTGGAAATGTAGTGGAAGTCTGGGAGCGATTTTATGAGGAAGGTGTTTTTGTGCATTTAGGCTCTGACCAAACCTCATTGCACAATCCATGGGCTGGCGGTTATTATCCTATTGGATTATCGTTTGAGGAATCCAATACCATGATGGCCGAAAATCCATCAGAATTCAAAAGCAAAGTTCAGGAATCGTTACGAAGACAGATTACTGCTATCAATAAGCATACAGAAAAAGGCACTTATTTCTTCGATTACGGAAATGCTTTCTTGCTCGAAGTTTCGCGAGCTGGGGGCGAGGTCATGGCAGTAAACGGCATCGATTTCAAATACCCATCCTACGTGCAGGATATTCTCGGCCCCATGTGTTTTGATTATGGTTTTGGTCCATTCAGGTGGGTCTGTACTTCAGGAAATCCAAAGGATTTGCAAAAAACCGATGCCATAGCTTTGGAAGTCATGAAGCAAATAAAAGTGGATGCTCCTGAAGAAATTCAACAGCAAATGCAAGACAACATTAAATGGATTGAGGAAGCGGAACAGAACAAATTGGTGGTCGGCTCGCAAGCTCGTATTTTATATGCCGATGCTGAAGGCCGAGCTAAGATTGCAGACGCCTTTAATACTGCCATTGCTACAGGCAAAATATCTGCTCCGGTAGTATTGGGCAGAGATCATCACGATGTTAGCGGTACCGATTCTCCCTTTAGGGAGACCAGCAATATTTATGATGGGAGTAAATTCACGGCAGATATGGCCATCCACAATGTAATTGGGGATAGTTTCCGCGGAGCAACCTGGGTTTCTATCCACAACGGAGGCGGTGTTGGCTGGGGCGAAGTGATGAATGGTGGGTTTGGAATGGTGCTCGATGGTACGGAGGAAGCTTCAAATCGATTAAAAAATATGTTGTTTTATGATGTGAACAACGGTATTTCCCGAAGAAGTTGGGCACGGAATAAAGAAGCCCTGTTTGCTATCAAAAGAGAAATGGAGCGAACCCCAAATCTTAAAGTAACTTTACCGAATCTAGTGGAAATTGATATTTTGGACCATCTTTTTGATTCATGATGAAACATTACAGCAAACCCAAAAAGGATATTTGGCAGGGGAGGGTCACTAACAAAAGCCTTTATCTTCATGAAAAAGTGAAATACACTCCCTTGGAAGAAATTCCAGAACCCCCAAAAAAATCGATTGCCTTGTTAGGGTATGCTTGTGACGAAGGTATAAAACGAAACCAAGGAAGAATTGGAGCTGTAAAAGGCCCGGAAACCATTAAAACCAGTTTTGGAAAGTTGCCCAATCATTTACCCAGTACGGTTCAACTATACGATGCGGGGTCCATAACCTGCAAGAATGAAGACATGGAAGCAGCTCAAAATGCACTTTCAAAAGCAGTGACCACACTTCTAGATAACAAACAGTTCCCCATTGTTTTGGGTGGAGGGCATGATGTTGCGTATGGACATTATCATGGCATTAAAAATTATCTGGATTCAAAAAAAGAAGGACAAACGATTGGAATAATCAATTTTGATGCGCATTTCGACCTTCGAAAGAATACTGACAACAACAATTCAGGCACACCTTTTTATCAAATAGCAATGGAATCCCAAAAAGAGGATAGTAATTTTAATTACCTCTGCTTGGGCATCCGAAAAGATGCCAATGACAGATCACTCTTTCAAACTGCAAAAGATTTGGATGTCAATTTTATCTTATCAGATACTTTTCAAATCGAGTTTTTGGACGAAATCAACACTTGGATCCATGCTTTCATTAAAACTGTAGATAAAGTGTATGTGACCATAGATATGGATGGGTTTTCTTCTGCCTATGCGCCAGGGGTCAGTGCGCCCTCTCCCATGGGATTCACACCACAGATTGTTTTGGAATGCCTTAAGGCCATTATCGGTTCAGGAAAGTTAATCAGTTTGGATCTAGCTGAAATGAACCCTAAATACGACATTGATGGACAAACGGCTAAACTGGCTGCTTCATTGATTCATTATGTTGCCCATAATCTCTTTCCAACAAATGGAACAGTGTAATAGAATACATCTTTGAAAAACAAAAAATCCTAACTAGTTTTATATAAACCAATTAGGATTTTAATTTGCGGTCTGGACGGGACTCGAACTTTTCTTGAAAATGCCTTGTATTAAAGGGTTGCCAGAGGGTGCATTTTTGGACTCACCGCACGACTCACCTTTTAACAAAGTTTAACATTTCCATAATTGTCTTTATTGGATTTTGGTGAGCAATCAGACAACAAAGCGAACTTAGTTTAGGATGACTCCGCATATTCAAAAACTTTAGCCTATAAATCTGGAACCAATATTTTGACAATGGATTTCGGGTCAAAAAGATTAAAACTTGCCACATTTGTTCGTTCCCCACCTTGTTCAATAAAGAAGATAAATTCATTACTATTATGAATTTTAATGAATCCAACCCCTGCAAAATCTGAATACGATTTTACTTGATTGGCAATATCTTGTTTCAATTGATCAAGACGATCAAGTATTTCTTGAGTTGGCACAGCATCAAAAATAGCCTGGGCACTGATCATAATATCACTGGTCTCCGCAATGAACTTCACATTATCGGCAGCCAAAGTCAACTGGTTGACTTGTTCATTGGTCAATACCTGAAAATCTAAGGTAACATTGCGGTTGCTGGTAAACGGGACCGCACATGCAGTAATAGGCAAGCCCCAAGTTATGGTAGCTGTTACCGTTTTGTTCACACGGTCTAAACTTGCCAATTTCCTTAACGATGCTTCCAATTCTACCCTGGTTTGGTCATTGTCGGTTTGGTTATTTACGGCGTTTCTCATGCGAATCAAGGCATCTCTGTAGGGCTTAACAATCCCGTTGACAATACTTGGAATATTATCACTGCAATATACAGCGCCTCTACTGGACACTTCTTCTTCGGCCCTTCTACGTCCTTCTGCTATTCCTTCAGCTACTTTATCATCTATCGTTTGTAAAGCTGTAGAGATTACTCCTGGTAAAACTTGTCGTAACCCTCGGAGACTCAACTCAAATTCATAGTCAGAGACAGCTTTTTCCAAGTTGGCAAGTGCATCTTGGGCAACGGTTAAAGTCGAATCAATTCTTTGGGATATTTCCACATCCAAGCCAGAAACAAAATCCGTCGGTGCGCTGACCACTACTTCGCTCTCGTCCTTTTTTATGGCCGCTTGTACGGACCATTCTTTGTCGTTTTTAAAGTATGTACCCCCGATTTCAAAAGCAGGATTTGAAAAACGCATGGCCCCCTCAATGCCCTGTTGGTTGTTAGGTGTTTCAATACTAAAGGTTCCCTCAACACCGATATCAAAAACTCCATCTTGGTTTACATAACCATCTGCACTCAAACTGCCATCGGGTTTAATAGGGATAAAATTGGGATACCATGATAGATCCGGGTCTACTTCACCGTTTATAAATGCTCTAGCCTCAATACCATTATTGGTTGAAGCTTCGGCAACTACGGCAGCACTTCCTGAAGCTATCGGAAAACCAAAGGAGATGAACGAATTAATTTCAAGTGCTAGGTCCATCTTCCCGTTGAAACCAGAGCGATAACCAACGCCAATATCAGAGGACAAGGGATCTTGTAAATCAGCATCAATGCTAAAACCTTTGTTCTCGTACAAGAGTCCACTCATCTCAACTATTTTGAAGAGAGAGGCGGAACCACCGACCACGGTTTTGGCTCCAAAGCTTACCACATCATCAACCGGATTGGTGGGTTCGTAAACGATATTGCCCCCAAAAGAACCCCCAAAACTAACACCTAACAATCTACCATCATTACTACTATTACCATTATCTCCTCCATTATTATCACCACCGTTATTGTTGTTGTCTTCTCCATCCCCGCCAGCAATACCACCTCCAATAGAGAAAAAGAACATTGGATCTGTATAATCTATTATAAGGGCTATACCGGCACTTCCCGGGCTTATTGAAAGTGGTTTGGTAGCGTTGGGATCATCATTGACTCCAATTTTAAGCTCAATATTGGCTTGTATGTTGAAAACAAAATACGATCTATCGTCCTTGAGAACAATTTCATAATTGCGGTTTTCATTTAGATATTTCCCTGAGTAGAATCCAATATCGGCCTGGAGCGGTTGTGCGAATTCAAAAAAGTTTTCCAAGGGAGGTACTTCAACATTTCCGGTTAAACCTTTTAATGTACCATCATCATTGAACGAGACATCGATATCGGCATTTTCGAATACAACTTCGCCGATGGAATCCAATGGAATGGTCAATTTACCCTCTAACATATAACCATCATCCGTTTCGGTGACAGTTCCCTCTGGCATAAATGATTCTTGGTTAAGGCCTGTAGCCGGGTTTTCGCATTTATCGGGACATTCGTCAGGATTGGCACAAGGGTCATCACAAGGTTCTACCCCAATTGGGTCAGTGGGGTCTGGCATTACAACATCTTCAATATCTTCGCTACCACATGATAGGGTTAACACAAGTATGAGCAAAAGACCTAATTTCTGAAAAAGAGCGTTTTTGGTTTTCATAATCCTTTTGTTTTGTGGGTTAAACTTGATTGGATTTTGTGTGACTCGCTCGGTAACAGTCCGGATCCCTTAACCGAGCAAGACCACAAAACGGTTGTCATTGCTTAGATTGATTTTCAATGACATCCCAAACTTAAAGCGCTGGTTTTCAGTATAAAAAAATGCTGTGGGGACAAAAAGGGGACAAGCCCGTAAAGCCTTGTTTTATTGGGTTAATGGGAAGTAGCTTCTAGTGATTAGAGCGCCGCAATAGTGGTTTCCAAAGAATCTTGGCGTTCTAGATTCATTTTTTTGCGAAGGCGTTGGCGGGCTTTTTTAATGCCCTCACCGGAAATGTTCAAAATATTGGCGATTTCTTTGGAAGAAAGATTCATTCTAATGAGTGCCATGAGTCGCAGTTCACTTTTGGAGATGGTGGGATAGGTCTGTGCAGCGTTTTTGGAGAAATCTTTATGTACCGCCTCAAAGTATTGGGTAAAGCTTTGCCAATGTTTATCGTCTTGTTGGTCAAAAGTAATGGTACTGATAAGCTCTCGATAATCGCTTGACGTTTCTTTTTCTTGTATCTCCGTTACCCTTTGCTTTAAGTTTTCCAGCACTTCGTTCTTTTTTGCAAGATGAAGGGCGTGGGTGGTCAATTCTTTCTTTTTAAAAGCCAATTGGGCATCAACTTTTTCTTTTTCCAGCTTGTTTCTTTTAACCTTTTGACGAAATCCATAGAAGCCCAGGCCCAGTACAATTAGTGCAAGGCCCAATCCACCTCCTAAGAGTAATTTTTGCTGATAACTTATTTGAGCTTCTTTCTCCAAAACGGCGATGTCCTTTTCTTGTATGGCAATTTGCTGCTCTTTTTTTTCCGTTTCGTATATCGTCTTAAGTTCCCCTATTTGCTGTGATTTGGTGTTGTTATATATAGAATCACTTAACTGTTTATGGTATAAATGATCATCATAGGCCAATTTGTGGTTACTCAGCCTGGCGTAGAGCTCCGACCTCCCTTTATAAGCATTACTCAGATTTGCTTTCGAACCCCCTTTATTAATATGTTCAATGGACTTAGAATAATAAGAAATTGCCAAATTATTGTTGTTCAACCCGGCATGTACCGCCGCCAAGGCATTATACCCTTCCACCATTTTGTTTTTGGCTCCAATTTTTTCGGCAGTTTCAATTCCTTTAGAGATATAGTTTATGGCTTCACTTGGTCGATTCGATTTGGCATACGCATTTCCCAAATTGGTTAGAACAGTAGATTTGAGACTTTGATTTTTAATAATCTTGTTTACCTCAAGGGCTTTTCCCAAATACGCAATAGCCTGTTCATAAATTTCAAGCGAATAGTAATCGAGACCAATGTCATTTAATACATTGACTTCGAAGAATTTATCATTGAATTCTCGGTATACTTCTAGAGCTTCTAGGTTATACTCAATACTTTTCTCGTAATTGGCTTGAATGCTTTCTGTGCTTGCCAGCAAATTTAGAGCATCGGCCTTTTGGATAGGCCTGTTCAATTTTTCAAGAATCCGCAGTTCTTTGATAACCTGCTGTGTGGCAATTCTGTAATTCCCTTTAAATTTGTGTATCAACCCTTTATTATGGTAAAATGGAATTAATGCTGTGCTATCACTGCTATGCTTGTTTAAGGTAGCTATACCCTCGTCTAAAATCTTAAGCGCTTCATCATAGTTGCCCAAATTGTATTCTACACCTGCAAAATTTCTGATGGCTACCGCTTCCAATCCATGGTGTTCAATATCTCGAAAAATGATTCTGGCTTTGCTGTAATCTATTTTGGCCGAATCCAAGTGGGAGCGATATTCGTCTAATACCCCAAAATGCAAGTAGGCCATTCCCACCCCCTTTTTGTAATCGAGTTTTTGTGATAATTCCAGCTCTTCAATAACGTACTTCTCTGCTTCATTTAGGTTATTGTTCAAGTAACTGTCAAAAAGAAGTTTAATGGTGCCGATTTTGGATGTGTCTTCTGCTTGACTTTGGTATACTTTGAGTAAGCTATCAAGTGTTTTGGTATATTGGGCATTGGCAATGGATGCCATGAGAAGTGCGAATACTATATAGAGCGATGAGGATTTCATTGAGGTCGGTTTTCCTTTTAAAAATAAGCAATTTCAACCAACGCTCTGAAAAAGAATTGATTATGGAAACAAGCGGTCAAAATGTGATTTAACCTCAAAAAATATGGCCTCTTAGCCGCCCACCATGGGAATCCCAGCTTTGTTCATCTACAGAGCGTCTTAGGCTGAATTCGGAGCGTTTTGAATTAACGGTAACTTTTACATTTGTATCGGATCGTTTTAATGAACTTTAATTCTATCTAGGAAGTATTAGCTTTTATTTTCATATACTTTTTCAAAGTGTTCTACCACTGGAAATGGGTCATAATAATGATGTAATAACTTTTTCCATTCTAGGTATTCCCGTGATTCTCTAAAATCAATTGTATGGTTCTCCAATGTTTGCCATTCTACAAGTAAAACATACTTGTTTTTTTGTTCAACACATTTTTGCAAGCTGTGTTTCAGATACCCTTCAATTGAAGAAATATATCTACTTGCAATTTTGAAGTCGACCTCAAATCGTTCTTCTAACCCCTGCTTCACTTCTAACACTGCTATTTCTAGTATCATCGTTTTATTGAACTTCTGAAAGTGAAATTATTCCTTCTTTACCGAATCTTTCCAATTTTCAATTTTAGTTTTCAGATCTGTCACTATTCCAATTTTAGAATTTCCATCCAATGTTAAAGAGAAGGTAATGTCACTTAAATTTTTCTTTGACAAACCGCGGGTTAATCTTTTTACCTCATATGCGAAATCTTCTATATCGACTTTTCTGTCTTGTATATAAAGCTGATCTTCTTTCACATCAAGATTTATCACCTTAAGATGTGGAGAGCAACTTAATATTCCTAAGAGTAAAATTAACTGGACTAGGCACTTTTTCATTTACTATTTATGATAATCGTTTATTTGAACTCAATGGTTAATAAATCCTGGATTTAACCGCCCTATGATTTAAACCGGATTTTATAACAAGCCTTAAAAATGTATTCATAAGATATCCTAGTCTATTTCGGCTTTCTTCATCATCTAGGTAAACATCCACCACAGAACCTGCTCCACCAAGAAGTTCGGCAGAAATCACTTTACTTTTAAACCCTTCCTGATCTTCTTTGTCAACGGTTGATAGAATTTGCATCATCCAATTCGCCTGGGCCGAATAAGCTGAATCACGAAGAATTTCGTGAATCTCTGTCAACAAGGTTGTAAATTGTTCTTTGTTGTCTTCTGAGAAATCTATCTGATATGTCCTTTTTTTAAAGATTCCGAACATCGTTTATTTGAACTTCATTTATTATTTATCCACCATTCAATTATCTCCTTACTTAGAGTATTCGAATCTTCTTTGTTTAAGGAAAATCCGTAATTCTTTGTTAGCTCATGATGGATTGACTCGCTAAGTTTAAATTCATCTGCCCCTTTATAAAGTAAACTTAAGCACATATGATTTACAGAATCAAACTCATCGGGAGGAAAATCCGGAATCAAGTTCCAGGAATTAATTAAATCCCTCAGGCTTGAAAAGTGAATCTTATATCTCTTTTTAAGCTTTGTGCTCATCCTTGATTTGAACTTTAATTAAACTTTAGTTTTCAAATCCCAACGATTAATTCAAAAACAATAAAGGAATGTCAAACTGTACTTCCTTTACACCTTTATCAAATTCTAGTCCTTTGATCTGAATAAATGTCCTGTCATTTTTCTCTAGTTTTCCAATTGTGAACTTATAGTTTTTTGCAACTAAATTCTGAACATCCTTCAACATTTCACTATCTAATCCATTAGGAAACTCATAGACCCAGTTATGACCGGTCCATCTGCTTTTAAATGCGTTTTCATCATTGTCAACATTCGCAGAACCAGAATATGACAATTTAATTTCCCCTATATTGATCTCATTCTTAATAGAATTGATTTTAACCTGGTTCAGAATTTGAAGCCTGCCAAGGCTGTTGAATGATATCGTCGTATCTGTTTTAATGATTTCAACATTTTCCCTTCCTGATGAAGCAATCTCAATATTTTTAATGAGCTTTTGAAGCTCGTTATATTCACCTTCTGAAATCCCAAGATTTGGGTGATATTTAATTGGTTTCCCCGGCGTTGCATTTTCCATATATTCAACGAACCATTCATAATTGTTTTGAACTCCTTGCTGAAACTTCATGGTCAATTCTTGTTGCCTTGGGCTTTGAACAATTTTGTCCATAACATCAACAATTGATTCTCCATTAACTAAAAAATTGTCGATGTCAGATTGAACTTGCAATGTTATTTCTGTTTTTGAATTATCCGTTTGGGAATAACAATTGATAAACAGAAAACAAGTGGCAATAGATATTATAGATTTCTTCATCCTTTATTGAACTATAAATTAACTCAAATCTTTGTTAGGTAAGTTAACTAAAGAGATTTTTGATTCTGTCCCAAATACTGGGTTTTACAGGATTAAATTGAATTCTGTTTTCTTCGTCATTGGAGATTTCTTCTAAAAATTCTTCTGGGTCGGTTAGAAACTTGATTGAGTCGGATTTTTCCAAGTCCTTAAAAATCAATTCTGCTTTTGGTTCAAACAATAGTCCATCAGTATTCATTAAAAGCAAGCTGTTATTCGAACAGATTTCTAACATTCCTGTTAAAAATCTGGTAGCTTTTTCCATATTTCTTAAGTCCGTTCGGAACTGAAATTCACTTATTTCATTTGTTTTTTTGTCATAAGCGATATGGCAATCATTATCTTCTTCTTTTTCCGAGTCACCTTTCCATCCAATGAAATCCTTATCGTTAGTCCAGTCCCCTCTTTTTACTAATTCGTCTATTTGATTTGCAGTTTCCTGAATATTCAAGTCAATGTTTTTCCACCATTTTATTGTTTTGGCGTCTTCGAATCCAGGTTCGGGAAATCCTTTATTTAAATTGATATTCTCCCAATATTTTTTCCATCCCTTATGGTTAATGAATAGACGTTCAGGAACCTCATTGAACTTTTCAACTACAGCTTTTTTGGGAATAATGATTAATGGATATTGCCAGACGGCCATTTTGAGATTTTAATTATGGTTAGCGATTGTGTATAATCATTCATTGATCATATAAATCATGCATAGAACTAATTTAAGATAAATTTGAAGGTATTTTAAGTAGTTACTGGCAATCGTTTATTTGAACTTTCCCCGTATGATCATCCATTTATTAATTCAGTCGTAATCTTTTTTAATAGTTCCAAATAATCATTAAAATCACTTTCTTGTAACAAAGATGGTCTATACTGTTCAGGTGGGAAATGAGAAAGTGCATTTCTTAACTTTCCCCATTCAAGTAATTCATTATAATCATCTTGATTTATTTTATTTGAAACTTTTCTAGTGTAATCTAGTTTTGACTTTAATCCAAGCATATTTTTATTAGGAAAAAATTCCTGTTTTATAATTCCTTCAAATATTCCTTGTAAACGCCAAATTCCAAAATGCCAAATAAATAAATTGTCGATATAAGCATAGTAATTTAAATCCGAAATTGCTTCAGAGTCAATTTTTTGAGCTTCTAATTCTTTTCCTTTAATTTCAATTTGTTTATTCCTATCCTCAATTATTTCATTGATTAATCGCTTCGTATAATCATAGTCGGACATTGATAATCCATATGTGTGCCAATCTGTATTTTTAATTTCTTCTCTCACTAAATGTTTCGGTTTCTCAAATGTGCTCCAACGGTTTTGTATATGAAGCGTTGGCCTTGGCCTATCGTTAATTTGAACTTTATAAATATAAGTGTTCTAGCACGCCGTAAGGTATTAAAGACCCAATCGTATTTTTAAAATGTATTCCAACTTCCACCCTTGGTAAGTATCAGTTCGGATAAATATCCTTTTCAAATTGATTTCCTTCTCCGGGCCAAATTTCAATATATCTTAAAGGATACTTTTGCAAAACAGCTTTTTGGGAATCTCTAAGAAAGCTTTCTTCCAAAGCTCTAAAAGGCATCCCATATTTTTCAACTGATTCCCTATTTCTAAGATAGAAAACTGCATCGTTAATAGCAGAAATTACCTCAAAGTACGTGTCAAATGTCAAATCTTCATCGAAGTTGACAGCAATTCCATAGTCCGGATTGTTCTCTATTAAAGATCTAAGAACATTTACCAGTTCTTCTTTTGGTACACTTATGGAATTGACCTTATAATCACCCTTTAAAACATGCATCTCTATTTTGTTGGAATACGTTTCAATTTTTTGCAAGTTATTTTTATAATCAAATTGAAAATGGGACTGATTGAACTTTGATAAATGTGTGCGTTCGTGATTAATATAATATCGTGAATCATGAATACCGTCAGCAGGAATGACAATGAAACCTAGGTTCTGAATATCAGCTAACGCCAGATTTTTTGTCACTGTGTGAACAAAGCTCATAGGTACTTTCTTATCCACTTTTAGGAAAACTGGCATCCAAATCTGAAGTTCTTGCGGTAGTTTGTTTTTTAATGTTATTATTTCATTGGTCAGTTCCTCTAACTTACATTCTTTTTTGCCCAAGAACAATATTGGTTCGATGGGGCCGGTTAAATTTTCTTTAGGGTTTACTATATAAACAACAGGTCGGTTCATATCTCTGAAAGAGGCCTTTTTATGGGCGGTTGCCTTTGGAAGCCGCAGGTGATACCTTACATCCAAGCGCTGATCGATGACTTTCTCATTCAAAGCTCTATAGTTAACCAAATTAATTTTGGAAAGTCCAAAAGAGAGAACTGAAACAATCATCAATGAAATGAACATCCAACGATACGCCTTTCTTCTGTATGTTAGAAGGATTGCGTTCCATACTTGCAGAAACAAGACGATTACGACAAGGATAAATAAATGTCTAAAATTTGGATACAAGCTGATCATGTAAAATCCACCAAAACTTGCCATACCAAAAAGGAAGCCGTAAACCGTTGCCACTTTCGAGAACCAGGCCAAAAAGTACCAATTTAAAAACCTTTGGTCGTGAACAATAGACCTAAGTCTCCCTGTTTTGAGATTAAAGACTTTGGCAGGCCTGTCAAACCAATAGGCCAAACAAAAACTCAGTCCAAAAATGACTGCGATAAAAGCGAATATCAGGTTGTAAAAGTTTACCTCAGAATCGCTTAGAAACCATAAATCATCTTCGGAAATAGAATTCAATCGAAGGGTTTCGCGAGCCATGTATTGTAAACTATAGAGAGAAAAAGCAAAGCAAAGACCAATTATAATACCAAGGACATATCTGTGTTTTGGGATTGATGGTGGGAGTTGAGTGCTAAGAAATCCTTTTTGTATGCTCATTTAACCTATATGTCCAAAATGAAAGTAATATGTTACAAGTGAGGTATTGGAATCCTTTTTTTGAACTTTAATTGCTTTTTGGAATATCTAATTTAGTCTTTCTGGATTGTTATTTGATACATCGGACTAGCGACGGTTTTATTGCAATTCATCTATTTTAGCAGATACTTTTTTAATAATGGATTGAGAAATCAGATCTCTAAGCTCTCGTATTTCATTAGGTTCTATATAAGTCATATAGGCCTTACTAATCCTAAATTCCTTGTCAGCACTGTACACGTATACAATTTCATAATCTTGCTGTTTTAAATACACGTTCACTGTTTCAGACAAATCACTTATCGGATAAATGGATTGGCTTAAATTAAATGTAAAATCAATGGAAGAAGGTGGGGTGCATTGTTTTTGTTGGTTAGCAAATTCGGTGAAGTTTTCCTTTGTCAATTCATTAAAGGTTTCAATTTGGTCACCACTAGCAGTCACAAAAATATTCTGATGACTCTTAGTATTATCTTGTATGAAGTGAAATGACCCCAGTACGAATAGCTCAAATCCTCTGCAAAATTCAACCACACTTTCTTCCGAAATCTCCACTGGTTCTTGAGTCCCAACTGAACCAAGCCTCTCGTTCAATTCATTAAACTTATCAAATATATTTTCTTCGGTTTCACTCATAATTCCGAAGATTTTGTTCTGTAATTCTTTGATAAGAAATGATTACTCTTTTCGCAACGAACTCAATAAGGGGCTCAATATTACCCCCATCTGAACTCCTTAGCGCACTTATATAATATTGTCTATTGTTGAATTTGGATGTAGGGGGCAGATATCCATTACTTACAAGAACTAAACTTGTCAATATTCTTGCAAGCCTTCCATTTCCATCCATGAATGGATGTATTCTCACAAATTCATAATGCAGCATTGTGCCCAAAACAACAGGGTGTATTGTGGCTTCATTCAGTTCTTTATTAAACCAGTCTATTAGTTTAAGGAGTCTTTCTTCAATTTGTAAGCTATCTACAAATTTCGTCTCAATTACCGAAGTTTGGTCACTTACAATAACTTCTTGTTTTCTAAACTGACCACCATCTTGTAGAATGTTGGAATGGATTTCTTGAATTAATTCAATGGTCAGTTTTTTCTTCACAAAAAAACTATTTACAAGATTTTGTGCAGATTCATTATAGGAATAAAGTTTTGAATTGGATTTTAATTTGCTCTCTGAATGCGAGACTCCTTTGAGGATAAATGGCTTTGTCACACCAATATCGAATTTTTCAGAATCTGACATTTCATTGATTCCCCAATCAAGTCGCAGATTAGTCACAATTTTTAATAATTGTGGAGTGTTGAATTGGGAGTGATAAAACTCATTCCTAAATCTGGTGACTTCTTTTAAAATTTCCATTACTCTCAATTATTTTTTTTTGAACTTTGGACTACTCTCATGGTGCTTTAAATTAGTACCATCGATAGCTGAAGTTATTTAATTTTTCTTTGCAAATGATTAATTAAATGTTTGTCGTTTGCCATTGCAAAAAATATTCTTTGTTCTTCAATGGTAATTTCAGGATTTCTAAGATATCCAGTTCCATAAATCCCAATTTCAGCTTTAATTTGGTCATCTTCAATAGATTTTAATATTACCCTTATTTTCTCTGATAACAATAAATACTTGAGGGCCGTTTCGGCGATATCATTTGTTTTGATGTAACTTATTATATATCTATGAATTACTCTATTTCTCATATTATAAAGTAAATTCAATTCCTCAAATAGCTCTTCCGTTATTATACCCAACAACTTAGATTCACTATAGATTACTCTTTCGCTTATACCTCTTTGATTGTCTGCTTGAAAGAGGTATTTTACTTCTATGTCTTGAGTTCTCTGTTCCAGTTGTTTTTTGAGTACAATCGAAATTCTTAAAAATGCATCTATTTGATTTGACACAATTGAAATAACTTCTATGTATGATTTTGATTCTAATGCTCTCTCACTTATATCATATGAGCTTGCCAATGAACCAATAAAGTTATCATACTTGTCCAGTGAGACCGCATAACTTCTATCATCTATCGGAATTACTCGCAAGCTATCTATAGATCTTCTTACATTACTTATCAATTCATTTACTTTAGGATGTTTTTTGTGGCTAGAAGAGTAAATACATTTAGCCATGATTAATTGATCCTCTACCTGAGCATGCCATAAATAAACATAAAAATCTTGGTCGTCCATTCTTGATTCAAACCACTCAATTTTTGAATTGCTTTTTTGAATTGGAAAGTTTGGATTAACTCCTCTTTCAGATAGTGGATAGCAGCTCAATTGAAAGCAACCTACGGAATTTTCGTATGATTCAAAGCTATATGGAGACTTTTCCTCTACGTCATCAAATACCATATTTTTGTATTGCCAGTCCGCAGGAATATTAACAATAAAAATTCCTGTTGGCTCATTCCAATGCTTTAAAGTCATTGCATTTAATATTAATTTTCCTATTTGTTATATCAATACTTGATACAATAGCACCTCGTTATCTTGTTGTGATAACAGTGTTTCGATTCCACTATGTCGAGAAATCTACAAATTGGCAATCAACTTTAAGGATAGCTAAAAACAAAATGTTTACCCTCGTTCAAAAATTGCATCGATATCATCTTGATATTCCGAATTATCATAGAACCCGCCAATCCCATCATCAAAATCAGGTTGATAGTTTTCCAAAAAGTTTGTAGCCATACCATCCAAATCCATATTTGATACAATACTAGAAGAATTGAATTCAATTCTTTCTAGAACCGATTCATTAAATCTGTTCAAAATCGCATCAAGACTTTCGTATACCTCCGATTCTAAGCCCGAAATATCAACATCGAAATCGGCGTAGCCATCCGGATAATGATATTGGCTGATATACCTTGAAAAATCAATATTTAAATCATCATTATTGACAAAATCTTGTAAGTAGTTTTCAATCTGATTCTTGGCTTGGGACATAATATGTTCATCATTGATTTCAAATGAATCTATAAACTCAAGTAAATCTATTAAGACCTCTTCGTCTAATGGATTTTCAATAAAGTTGTATAAAAAATCATAGTTTTCAATTTTTATCCTGGGTTCAAATTCAGATAGAATAATTAAAAGTTCTGACAAATTATTTCCAAAGGGTTCCACGGAATTAACAAGAACATTTAGAAATTGATTAATTCTTTCATTAACGTTTTCGTTGAATAAATCAATGTAAGTGAGTAGGATTAAAAAGTCCCAGTTTTCTCCTGTCATTTTATTGTCAAAAAAATAATCAAATAACTCCTTTTGAACAGTTTTTGAGCATTTGTAATTAACTTTTTGAAATGTGGTAAGGGTTTTAAAGTAGCTAATGGAAATTTCAGTATTCAAAGATTTCAAAATGTTTGAAATTAACTCGTTCTCACTAGAATACGCACTTAATACAAAATCAGTAATTGAAGGATTAAAGAGGGTATATTGATATTTATTCTCGTCAACAAGATTACGATTCAACAATGATTTGGTAGCTAATTTTCTGATCGCTTCGAAACTCTTATCAGAGTGGTCTCCCAAATTTACTGGGTGAATTTTGAGGAATTTGTTATAAGAACTCCTTAGCACATCTTCAGATATTGTTCCCTTATTAAAAACGGTAAGAAACGTTAGAGCCCTAACACAATCATCTGTTTGATTTTGAAAGTAATCCGCCCAGATTCCCTCAGGTTCTTCTAGATTCTTTTGAATATAACTCCAATATTTATCAGGTGCTATATTACCAACTCTTCTTATATCTGTAACAAATTCAATAATTCTAGGATTAAAGTTTCTGTGCTTGATAATCTCTTTATACCGTTTATGTTGATATATTCTGTCAATATACTCCTTGTCTAAATTTGAATGATAGATATGATTATATAAAATTTTGGCCTTATCAATTTCAGTTAAGTTCTCAACTTTAAGTAAAAATTCATTTTCACGAATTTTCCCATTCTGAAATCTGTGACTAAGGCTGTAAGCTTTGTTTAGAATACTAGTTCTAGAAGTTAGGATGAACTTTTTTGAGTCGTCCTTTATTATCCGATTTATGAATTTTACAATATGAGAATCCCTTTTGTTATTAATTGCATCATACAAGTTACTGCCTAAAAAGTCGTCACAATAAAACAGAATTTTTCGTTCTTCTTTTTCTCGAAATAAGCTTTCAGCCTCACTTATATTCTCTTCTATATCGCAAAATTCATAACCTTTAGCTGTATAGATCAAGGCTAAATTATTGGCAAGTGTTGTTTTTCCAATTCCTGGTTCACCAGTCATTATGACCACATTATTTTCCTCTAACATCTTTAACCCCTTTCTGTGATGTTCTGTAACAGCATACTTGTAAGTGTTTTCTTCTATGTCAAGAATTGTGCTTTCACTTCTTCCTTTAATGGCATTATTATATATAATATCAAGGACGGAAGCACTAGTAATCCACAGTTTAATGTTCTGCTCAACTATTTCTTGATTTTCTTTCTTTGATAAGAAATTAATCAAATCTTCTTTTCCGTAGATATCATCTTCTCGAATAATATGGGGATAGAATATTTTATATATCTCTTTCTTATTTAACCGTGAGAGCTTTTGGGAGGTAATAAATATATATTTTGAAGGTTTAAGCTTATTTACTTTTTCTACTTCCTCCGACTTCAATTTTGCAATTAACTTTCTGTAAGGAGTTTCTAGATAGTGTTTACATTGAATTATCCCCTCGTTATTACCAATCCAGAATCTACCATCAACACCGCCATCTCTACCTGCTTTAAATGTCTCTATTCTTTTCTTTGAAATCTTGCCTATAATTGATGCTCCCAAGACTTCAAATTCACGATCATTAAGCTTGGAAAAATCAAACTCCATCTTGTACTTATTGGTTATAAATTATTTTCTAAAATGCTTTTTGCCCTTCTATGTTTAGTGCAAAATGAAGAATCAATAGCTTGGTGTTTGTCCCAAAACAAGGCCTCACATTCTTTACAAGTTCTTCTCCCTTGAAGAGCCAAATATTTATATAGGGTTCGTTTTGAGCCCACTTCAATCAATTTCATGATTTCTTCAACGCTTAACTTGTTCTCACGATAATACTTTTCAGCCAGAATGGCCTTATGCTGTGCCTTTTTACTGAGACCGGGTTGACGTCCCAAACGAACACCCCTTCTCCTTGAACTTTCGAGACCAGCTCGTGTTCTTTCTATTATTATATCTCTCTCGAGTTGGGCAATGGAGGCAAAAAGATTGAAAACGAATTTTCCATGTGGCGAACATGTATCGATAAAGTTCTCTTGGATGCTTTTAAAGTGGATACCCCTACTTTCAAAATCCTCAATTAACTTAACCAAATGAGAAAGACTTCTTGCAATCCGATCCATCTTCCAAACCACAACGGTGTCACCCTCTCGAAGTTTGGAAAGCAACTCATCAAGACCCTTTCGTTCACTTTTGGCCCCGGATGAAATATCGGCGTAAATATTTTTGGCATCGATACCCTCTTTCAAAAAGGCATCGACCTGTAAATCGTGTTTTTGGGATTTTGTGCTCACCCTTGCATAACCAAACGTCATTTTGTGTTATTAAAACGTATACAAGGTAAACTTTAAAAGTGTACGGTTAAAGTAAACTTGTTAGGACTAATGAACAGATTTGGAAATGAAAGTTTACAAAAACGGTCCTTTAATTTTGTATGGCTATTATAGAAAGCTGTTATCTTATGTTGAGTTAAATAAAATCCACAATCAACTCATATTTTTGTTATTTTTGAGCTGAATAAGAATTATAATCGGCTCATGCGATACAATTGGCAACAAAAAGATTGGCCTAATTTTCAATATCAAACTACAGATATTGAAGATAACCTCTTTGATTTTGCCCAAAGAACCGGACGAATCAGTGGTGTTTTAGAGGGACTTTCCGAAACTGAGCAAACCGAGGCCATGATAAATCTAATGGTTTCCGAAGCTATAAAAACCTCAGAAATCGAAGGGGAGTACCTGAGCAGGAATGATGTAATGTCCTCAATCAAAAGAAATTTGGGCATACAGCCCTATCTCCCTTTAACAAATGATGAGCGAGCTGAAGGTGTGGCGGAATTAATGCTGGCGGTTCGCAATGACTTTTTAAAACCACTGACAAGTAAAATGCTGTTTGATTGGCATACCATGCTGATGAGGGGCAATACCCAAATTCAAATAGGACAATGGCGTTCGCATGAAGAACCTATGCAAATTGTATCGGGAGGTATTGGGCGAGAGATAGTACATTTTGAAGCTCCACCATCGAGTAAAGTGCCATCGGAAATAAATGGGTTTGTTAAATGGTTCAATAAATCCCAAACAATTACAAAGAAACCTATTCTAAGAGCTGCTGTTGCTCATCTCTATTTTGAAAGCATTCACCCGTTTGAAGATGGCAATGGAAGAATAGGTCGAGCTGTAGCAGAAAAAGCACTTTCACAAAGTATCGGTCGTCCTGTTCTGTTCAGTCTTTCTAAATCAATAGAAAGCAATAAGAACAATTATTATGATGCTTTGAAAACTGCTCAACGCTCCAATGATATCACGGATTGGATAAATTATTTTGTCCAGACTGTTCTTGATGCCCAAATTGATGCAGAGAAAGAAATTGAATTCACCTTAAAGAAAACGAAGTTTTTTGACCAACATAAAAATGAACTGAATGACCGTCAACAAAAAGTGGTTCGTAGAATGTTGGAAGAGGGCCATCAAGGTTTTGAAGGTGGAATGAATGCCCGAAAATATGTATCACTCACAAAAATATCCAAAGCCACGGCCACAAGAGATTTACAAGATTTAGTTCAGAAGCGTATTTTTAAGCCTGTTGGTGGAGGTCGAAGTACTCGATATGAAATAGATCTATAACATTAAATGAAATTTTAATTTCGTTTAATTCAAGATGTGTCATTGTCATGACAATCTTGCTTTTTCTCCCGAAGGTCGCAAAAGGAAATTAAACATTAGGAGGTCACTTAGAAACCAGAAATGAAAAAGCGAGTGAAACAAAGTTTCACGCTGCAAGCCCCAAGTCTTACCAGGGATTAATACTACTGAGCGAGGTAAAGTGAAACTTATGGATGAATGAAGGGTTTGCGCCAAACTTTTTCAGTTTTTATAAGGGATTCAGTGGGTTTTGCGCCAAACTTTTAAGATTTACATAGTTATAATCGCACTTCTAAACTCCTTTGAAATAAGAGTTTGAAGGAAAAATGTGTTGTCGTAGCGTCGCTTTAGCGCGCTACCCTCTTGCTATCCCCATTTTTCCGCTACGCTCCTAAAATTAGGGGTAGCTAAAATTGGGTTAAATTCGTCCTTAGGAGCAAACCTATACCATATTTTTGATAATACTGGCAAGACCATAAATTATAAAATTTGGAAGTATATTTTAATTATTACAAGTACGTATTAATCTATAACCTTACTTTTTCTACTGCCATAGCCCTTGTACTAGGGCCATTGTTGGGAGCGTTAGTTTTTGCCACTTTGGGCCTGGCTTTGGGCATAATCATATATAATATCATTCATAAAAACCAGTACTACTTTTTCTATAATTTGGGTATTACCAAAAGAAAGTTGATGCTCAAGGCATTGCTTATCAATCCCTTTGTCTCACTGCTGGTTTGTGCTGTGTTCTATTTTATGTTTAGTTGATGGCTGAATTGAAAGTTGAAAATTTATCAAAAAGTTTTGGGGACAATCAAGTCCTTGATGATATTGGTATTGGTTGCAGAACAAATGAAATAGTGGGCGTTTTTGGTCGTAATGGGACAGGCAAATCAACCATGCTCAAATGTATTTATGGAACTCTCAAAGCTGACTCCATTAATCTGGAAATAGATGGCATCAAAACAAACCCTGCGGAGGTAATACCAAGTTGTAGGATAGGGTACCTTCCACAGGAAAGCTTTCTTCCAAAAAATATAAAGGTCAATAAGGTAATCCCCATGTTTTTTCCTGACAGTGGATGTCAAGATAATGTATTTTATGCCCCTGGAATTCATGGAATTCAAAATAAAAGCATCAAGGATTTGTCTTTGGGGGAACTCCGTTATTTTGAATTGGTATTGGTTTCTTTCCTAGATCACGACTTTCTTTTTTTGGATGAGCCATTTTCAATGATCGACCCTCTTTACAAGGACCTTATACGGGATTTTCTTATCGACTTGAAAAAGGAAAAAGGGATTATCCTTACGGACCACTACTATAGGGATGTTTTGGCCGTGGCCGATAAGAAGATACTGATTAAAGATTCAAAAACATTTGATATTAAAAATGAGGATGATTTGGTGAGCCAAGGGTACTTGAAAAGTTAAATTCGTTACCTGCGCTCTATGTTGTTGACCAAGTAAGTTGCGCCCTATCGTGTTTTTACTTCACGCTTATCTTTCCGAACGCTGCAAAAACCCGACAGGATCCATGCGCAAAAGTTAAGGGTAAGGCTTTGGGACTTGACTACGTTTTAGATGGAGTTTCGTTCTCTGGTTTTTGGCTCTCTTGTTCTTTTAACCGTTCCTTTAGTAAATCCATTTCATTGGCAATTTTACTATCGAGAACTTTGGCGTAAATCTGAGTAGTCTTTAAGGAACTGTGCCCAAGCATCTTGCTCACTGAAGCAATGGATACACCGTTGGACAAAGTGACCGTTGTGGCAAAGGTATGTCTGGCCAAGTGGGTTGTTAGGTTTTTATGGATGCCACAGACATCTGCGATCTCTTTTAAGTACGCATTGGATTTTTGATTGGTCAGCACGGGTAAAACCCCTTTACCATCCAATACATAAGGATGTTCACTATATTTTTCAATAATTGCTTCCGCAGGTGGGAGTAGGGGAATGCTGCTTATGGCCTTGGTTTTCTTTCTTGCCATTTTTATCCATCTATCTCCGTTGACACCGATTATAATATCACCTTGTTTCAATAGTTTCACATCGGAATACGCCAAACCTGTATAGCAACAGAAAACAAAAATATCCCGTACCAAATCGAGACGTGGTAAAAAGGATTTTTTATTTTTCAATGTATCTAGCTCAGCTTGGGTCAGATATTGTTTCTCTTTGGTTTTCCAAGTGGCTTTCCAATGAAAGAAAGGGTCTCTGTTTATCCATTGGTTGGCATAGGCAATCCGAATGATTTTCTTAAAGTTGACAATATACTTGATGGCGGTATTGTGGTCACAGTTCTTTTTGGATTTCAAAAAGAATTCCAATCCTGTGATAAACTTATGGTCTACCTTTTTCACAGGAAGGTCGTTCCGATGGTAAGCATGTTTTATATAATCAGATACATGTTTTTTGGCCGCATTGTATCGTTGCAATGTTCCTTTGGTAAAACCTTTCCCGATCAGGCTTTCCATTTCATCATTGTGGTTCTGGAAGATTTCCAATACCATCCATTCCTTGCCTTCCTTTCCCAGATAGATGTTCTTGATTATGGAAGCGGAAATATCCTGATCTTGCCTTAACAGGGCATCATGGATTTCAAAACACCGATTTTTGACAGTGTCCAAAAATCGATTGAACTTAGACACTTCCATACTTGTGCCTCTTAGTCGTCCACCATGGGAATCCCATCTTTGTTCCTCGACACGACGCCCTAAACTGAGTTCCGCACGTTTTCCATTGAAAGTTATTCTGGCGTATACCGTAACCTTTCCGTCAGTATCGGTATCGGATTTTTTAGGGTAAAAAAGGATACTTATTTTTCCAGACATTGGTGAGTATTTTAAAAACTCACCGGAAGGTAGTAAAATCAAATGTTAAAATTTCTTCGTAAAGATTTCTTTAACAGTCAATTACAGCGATGGCGGTGAGTCTTTCAAAGGGGTGTTTTAACGCACCGAATTACGCACCTTTTTTATGGTTTTATATGGTATTTTTTGATATCAAAAAAAATAAAAAAGCCCGTAAATACTTGATTTACAGGCTTTTTGCGAATTCTTCAACGAATTCTAGCGGTCTGGACGGGACTCGAACCCGCGACCCCCTGCGTGACAGTCACAAATTATTGGTTTTCAAATGGTTGCATTTGATTTCTTTTGTTTTGAAAATCAGTATTTTATGATTTTTCGCTTTTCTTTTAGCTTCCTTGAGACTACATTTAAGTACCCATTTGTTGTACCTATGTTGTACCCAAAACCAGAAAAGTATGTCTTCAATCAAAGTCGTTTTAAGAAAAAAAGCATTATCCAATGGCTCATTTCCTATCTTTTTAAGGGTCACCAAAAACCGTAGAACCAAATATTATCGCACTCCTTTGAATACCAATTTGGATGAATGGAACGAAGATACAGGTTCTTTCAATGGAAAGAATGCGAATTATATCCAAAAGAATAGAGTGCTTCTGAAAATAAAAGATAGAGCCTTAAAAACCTATTATGATCTAGAGCTTGAAAAAGAAGATTTTACTCTTGACGATTTCGATAAACACTTTCGAGTAGATACCAATCCAGCTTCTCAAGATGTATTCCGGTTTTGGGAGGAGATTATACAGGAAATGCGAGACGCTGGCAGAATGGGTAACGCTAAGCTTTATCACGATGCTTCTAACTCAATCAAACGGTTCATTGGTTTTAAAAGTCTCCGTTTTTCAGAGATTGATGCTACCTTTTTAAATAAGTACGATGCTTTTCTGCGTTCAAGGGGAGGAACGGATGGTGGAATTGGTGTCAAAATGAGAACCATACGAGCCATGTATAACAAAGCCATGGAACGGAATATCTTCAAGGTAGAAAAGCATCCCTTCCATGTTTATAAAATATCAAGACTAAAAGGGAAAGGTATTAAGAGAGCCTTAAATTTGAAACAGATTAATAAGATTCACAATCTTGATTTGACCAAATACCCTCACCTAGTCAATCACAGGAATTATTTTATGTTCAGCTTCTACTCTAGGGGGATGAACTTTGCAGATATGATTGATTTGAAATGGAGCGACATTCATGGAGAGCGAATTAGATATATCCGCAATAAAACGAAACGTCCATTTTCTGTAAAAATCAATCCACCCTTAAGGGCTATTTTAGATTATTATCGAGAACGCTCCCTGGGGACAAAGTATATATTTCCGATACTCCTTTATAACGACCTAACGCCGCTACAATTGGACCATCGAAAAAAGAAAACCCTTGCCCAGTATAACAAGGGTTTAAAAGAAATTGCTAAGCTCTGTGGTATCAATCAAGCCTTAAGTTCCTACGTGGCCAGACACAGTTATGCTAATTGCCTTAAACAAAAAGGAGTGGCTACTGACATTATTGGAGAATCGCTTGGGCATGCCGATATAAAGATTACCCAAGTATACCTTAAAGAATTGGGTAATGAAATTGTAGATGATGCTGTAGAAGTGCTTTTTAACTAGAAGAGACCTTTGCAAAATTGTATGAGTTTTTGATTTTCTCTTTTTCGTTCTTTTTTTATGGGCTTGGACTTCGATTTTCGCCCTTCTCCCGCTTTTTTTCTTGGTTCTTTCGCTTTTACAATGGCGTTTCGGCTCCCTTTTTTCCGATTATCCCGCCATTTGGCGCACCAATCCCGGGGAACGTTTCAGATTATGGGCGATGGCCTCCAAGACGTGCATGCCGTGTACCTTGTCCAGACCCTGGAGCCTTGTCGCACCGCTGCCGAACCATCGCTTCAGGCTGCCAAAGGTGCGCTCGACCACCCACCGGGTCTTCGATATGGCCTTGTTGTACCTTGTCTGCCACTTGGTCAGCGGGGTGTTCCGGTATCCCTTGTGCATGATGCGGGACCTGCTCCCGTTCTCCCTTAGCATTTCGTCGTTGGCCCTGCTCTTGTAGCCCTTGTCGGCCATGACCTCTTTCCGTTGTGTCCTTGGGATTTTCTTTATCAATGGTTCCAGTCCCTTGCTGTCGTGTTCGTTGGCCGGCACCGTGTGCACCCCCAGTACCATGCCGTTGTCGTCGGTGGCCATGTGCTTCTTGTAACCGTATACGCTCTTACCGCCCTTCTTCACCCAGCGTGCCTGGTTGTCGGCACCTGGCTGCTCTTCTTTCTTTTCCATATGGTAGGTGTCCTCCTTTTCAAGTTCACCGTCCCCCCTTTCATCCTCCTGCCTGTCGACCGCCATCTCATAGGTGGTCGCCCCCTTGGGGCTGAACGGGCTCTCGGTCAGCGAGGCGTCCACCTTGGCCGAACCGTTGCGGACGATAAGCCTGTGGGACGAGAGCTGGGCGTTCACCTTTTTCAGTATCCGGTCATAGGCCTTCTTGGCCACAAGATCGCTGCGGAAACGGCTGAGCGTGCTGTGGTCGGGAACGGCGTCCTCGAGCGAAAGCCCCAGAAAGCGCATCACCGATAGGTTCTCGTTGGCCATCTCCTCCACCTGTACGTCGGATAGCCCGTACCACACCGAGACCAACTGCATCTTGAAGAGCAGCAGGGGGCCGTAGGCCTTGGTGCCACGCTCTTTCTGCCCTTTTTTATAGACCCTCTTGAGCTCTTTTTCGATAGGGGCCCAGTCGATAAGGGCATCCAACTGCCTGAAAAACCTGTTCTTGGCGGTGCGCCGCTCCACGTGTCCGTCGAAGAATCCCATCTGTACCTTTTTTGTGTTCTTGTACCGTTCCATTCAATATAAAGGTACGATCATAGGGCGAACGTGTCAAGATCTAACAAAAAAAATCTCCTTTTAGTGCAAAGGTCTCTAGAACTGAAATTTCATGGGGCCGAAAAAGGTTCGTTTTATGACACTACAACGTTTCGTGTATGTTTAGTGCGGAAATAGAAAGTCAATAGACTTTCAGTTTAGCACGAGGCAAAACATTTTGTTTGCCTTTATCTTGTTTTAATCAAAAGTCAAATCAAAATGATTTGACGGACTTAGTAAAAACACACAAAACTTTGAATTAAACACTAAAACCCGCATTAATTATACACATTGTTGTGCGGTCGTATTTTGTTTTCAAGTTGTTTCTTTCGTAATCCATTTCCCAGTTGTTGGAGCTTGGTAAGTTTTCATTTTATTAATTAACTCATCAATATCATTACTAATTAAAACCATTTTTCTGTTTACCTCTTTTAAAAGTCCTTTAGTAACCATATCATCTAAAAAGGAGATTAGGTTGTCGTAAAATCCATTAACATTCAAAATTCCAATTGGTTTTTTATGAAGCCCTAATTGTCCCCAAGTCAGCATTTCAAAAAGTTCTTCTATTGTACCAAAACCTCCAGGTAAGGCAATAACTCCATCGCAAAGGTCATTCATCATAGTTTTTCTTTTGTGCATAGAATCAACGACAATTAATTCTGTTAATCCATTATGAGCAATTTCTTTTGATTTAAGAAAACTTGGTAAGACTCCTATTACTTTTCCTGAGTTTTCCAGTGTTCCATTTGCTACAGCACCCATAAGTCCAACATTTGCTCCACCATAGATTAATTCAATATTTTCAAGAGCTAATTTTTTTCCAAGTTCTTTAGCTTGAGATTCAAATTCACTATCGGTTCCGAAACTTGAACCGCAAAAGACTGTAATTTTATTCATTTAATTTTCGTTTTTTTTATATGACGCACAACGCTCCGGCTATGATTCGTGGTGGCGTTGGAAATCGTTAGATTTCCAGCCGTGGCAAAGGTTTATAAGTTTCAAGTTAACGAATTGCAGCTATAAATTATAGCCCGTGTTGTACACCGTACTTTTATTTTCTATTCCACCACCCATTTTGTTTTCGGATATAAATTATTTGTCCAGTGTGGTAGGCATTATGAGACACCATGGTCAAAATGTCAAAAGCTTCTTCGGATAATTGCTCTTCACTTGCATTTTCAGCCCATTTTTGGAATTCCATTTGGACGCTATCCAATTTATTGGTGACCTTTTGCCAATCTTTCTGGTTATAAATCAAAAAAGTCGAGTCGTTATCTATATCAAAATCCGAAAAGTCCTCTCCTTTCAACGTTCTTAGATATATATCATTCCAAAAAGTCAAATGAGAGACAATTCCTCCAATTGAGTTATTTTCCGTACTGTCCTTCCAGTTCACTTGTTCTGGGGTTAGTCCATTTATCGCAATTTTGGTAGGTACGTACCAATTTTCCTCGGTATGCGAATATTTCAACTGTTCATTTAGTAGAGTCCTCAACTCAGATGAATTCTTATTTTCCGATTCATTCTTTTTTTCCGAACAACTTAAAAAGAACATTAAAATTCCTAAAATCACCAGATTTCGTTTCATTTTTAGCATTTTTTGGCATGGTGTACAACGGCAGTCTGTCTCAAAACCACCTTTGATTTTGAATAAATTTACACAATTTGGGATATAAGGGATATTTGCCTGTAAGAAGGTTGGATTTTCATAAATGCGGATATATGGGCCAAGAACTCATCTTTCGACCTTTTAACGGTGATAAGGAGCGTTTTTAGGATGTTCGTTCGATGTTTTGCCCTGATTTCGGGCTTCCAACCCAATTTGATAAGTCTTTTTAAATTGTACGCCAATGCAATGAACCCAAAGTCGGCACCGGCTGTGGGCATTCCCTTTTTGGTGATGATGTGGTCAAAGCCCCATTGCCTTTTTATGGTACCGAAGGGATGTTCGACCAAGGCCTGTCGTTTTTTGTAAATATCGGGTTGCTCCGTTACCCTACGGGCGTTATGTTCGATGAATGCGGTGAACTCACTGCGCTGTAATATCTTTCCATTTTGCTTTGCCGATGTGCATCCGTTGCGCACCGGGCAATTTTTGCATGCTTTTGTCCTGTATTGCTTGAACCGGTAGTTGCGTGCCCTGTACCAGTTTCCGTTACTGGTAAGCTCATGGCCCTGTGGGCAGCGATAGCTGTCCTGTTGCGGGTCGTAGTTGAAATGTTCGGCGTTATATGCCGGATCTGGTGCTTGGCTGGCACGGCCGATACCGGGTACGGCCACCAGGGTATCGACCCCAATGTCGTTGGCCACCTTGAACTCGCTCCCGGTATGGTAGCCTTTGTCATATAGTGCGGTAAAGGAGTTGGTCCCCAAAATGGCCTTTGCCCTTCTGAGCATACCGCCCATGGCCTTTTTGTCATTTTGGTTGGTGATCTTGTAATCGATCAAGAGCTTATGGTCGGCATCCACCGTTGTCTGTGCCGTATAACAGACTTCCGTAATGGTGCCCCTCACGATCTGGTGTCGGCTGTCCGGGTCACTGGTGGAGATCTGTGGGTTTTCCGTGGAGGTATCGGCCCGCAGTTCCTTTTGAATGCGTACATACCTTTCCCGTTGCCGTTCCCTGTTTTTTGCCAACTTACGGATTTCTTCCTTTGCGTCCCCGTCCGCCTTGGCCAGTTCTTGTTGGTGTTCCTCGAGTTTTTTATCGATGTATTCAAGGTGGCGTGCGACCTTCTTTAGGTTGAAGTTGTTCTTTTTGCTGTTCTGTGCCCTGAGTTTGGTGGAATCCCCGGCAATAAGGGTGGCGCCGATCAACTCGTGGTTCTTGGCAATGGACACCGTATGGCGGAACACCCGCTTTATCGCTTTGGGGTTGTCCTTCCTGAAACGGGCAATGGTATTGTGGTCGGGCCTTAGGTTGCCGAGCAGCCAGATCAGTTCGATGTTGCGGGCACACTCAAGCTCCAGACTTCTGGAAGAACGTATCCGGTTCAAATATCCATAGATGTAAAGCTTTAAGAGATCGGCGGGATCATAGGGCGGACGACCTTGCGGTGCCATGGCCCCAAAACCTATGGCCTGTAAATCCAGACCGTCCACAAAACGGTCAATGATGCGTACCGAATTTTCCTCGGCGATCATATCGTCCAGACAAGTGGTGTAGAGGGCAAGTTGGGTCCGGGATTGTTTCTGTTGATACTCCATACTTAAAGATAAAGAATATCAAACCCTACAAGGTAAAGCTAACTTTAAGTTTTGAGACAGTCTGACGGTCCCGTATATGAAAAGTACGTCTGTGTTTACGGGCGTAATTTTTCAGCCGAGATGATGTGTTATTAAGGTTGGGGAGTTTCTAAATATAGCCAAAAATGGGCGGATTTTTTATATACTTTGTTGTGCTTTCGTTATTTTTTTAATTCCTGGTTAATCAAATGGATTATTTTATTCGCATTCGTATTTATGTCAGCATAAACTTCAATTAATCCATTTAATATAAAATAGCGATATTTAATTGCGTTCAATTCAAATAGAACATTTTTATTTCCACTTACAAACTTCGAATTTTCCTTGAGATTTAAATTAAAATCAATAGGGTATACCAGTTGATAATTTTTCATAAAATATGGTGCAAAAGTTTCTCTTGTATAAGTATCTAAAGAATTATTAAAGTTATAAGATGTATTTTCAATGAAGTTATAGTATGAAAGAATTTCCTCTTTAATTTCTTTGTTTTCAATAAGGTCAAACTTTCCGTTTGATGTTATGTCTTCAAAAGAGTTTTTTTCTGTTATGAAACGATGTGTAGTAAAAAGTGCTTCTGTAATTTTTGAATCTAATAATGATATTGATTTATTCGTATATATAAAACTAGCTATTGAATCAAAAGTTTGGATATTTTGTTTTATATCTTGTGTACGCAAATTCAAAGATAAAGTATCTTGAATAAGATTTGTTTTGATACTTGTCAGATATGTTCTAGCCTCCTTTTGTTGTACATTTTTAATATTCCAATTATTAATTCCTAACGCAATTAATATCCCAATAACAACAAGAATAATTTCTCCAACTGCATAAATCAAATACTTAGTGAATTTATTTTCAGAGAGTAATTTTTGTCTAATTTTTCTAAAGAATTTTATCATTGGTTATTGGTTGGTTATAATGAAGCACAACGGTCTCGTATAACCGTCAGTTACGGGTTAATATGCGTTAATTTTCGGTTTAGCACTGGCTTTAGCAATTCCGAGTGGATTCGCTTGAGCCTGCCCTGAGCTTGTCGAAGGGTAGTCGAATCCGCCGTAATTGCGGTTATACAATGTTGGCAAACGTTATTCTTTAACATATTTTCCATTCTTATAATTATACGTTTCCAATAAATTTCCGTCAATGTCATATACTTTCATTGTTCCATTTCCATTTTTGAATGTCCCTTTATCCAGTTCATTTCCCTGACCATCATAGCAAGAAATTATTTTTACTAATCTTTCATTGTCCCATTCACGTTCAGTATAAATTGAGCCATTAGTATGATACCATTTCCAAATTCCGTTTCTTTTTCCGTCAATTAAGGTTCCAATTCCCTCTCTCTTTCCGTTTGGATGATAAAAATTCCATTCGCCAGTTTGTTTTCCGTTGTTGAATTTTCCAATTTGTCTCAATTGTCCGTTTTCGTGAAATATTTTCCATTCGCCAGTTTCTTTTCCATTCAAATATTTCCCGATTTGGAATATTTCTCCACATTCATAATATTGTTTCCACATTCCGGTTTTTAAATCATTTGCAACCTTTCCTTTAGCTTTCAAAGTACCACTTTCGTAAAACTCTTTTTTTGTTCCACAGGATAAGGTTAGAAGTGTAATAAATATTATAATTTTCTTATTCATTAATTTTCTCTTAATAGCTTTGGTCATAATGTTTGCCAACTACTGGATATCCGGAAAGTTCCGCATAACCATATTGATGTTGGATAAAAATAGTACTTTTTCACTATAAATCGATATCTTCATATTATTATGTCATTGCCTGATTTTGTGAAAATATTGGAGGTTAAGCGGTATAGCAGGAACACTATAGAGAGTTACTCTTCCATCGTAAAGATGGCGACTCAATTTTTTGAAAAGCCACTGAACAAGATTGATGAAACCGAACTTCACAGGTACTTCTATCATATGGTACACACCAAGAAAGTATCCTATTCCTACCAGAAACAGGTAGCGATGGCCTTGAAGCTGTATTACAGAGAAATTTTCGGTCAGAACATTAACTTGGAATATCTATTTCCGAGTAGAAAGCCAAATAAGCTCCCCGTAGTCATCGCAAGAAAGGAAGTTCTTAAAATCATTGAAAAAGCCAACAACATCAAGCATAAGAGCATGATAGCCGTGGTCTACAGTGCAGGCTTAAGGGTAGGCGAGTTGATTGCACTTGAAATCAAGGATATAGATTCATCCAGAATGGTGATACATATTAAATCAGGAAAGGGCAACAAGGACAGGATAGTACCCTTATCTGAAAAAACCTTGTCAATGCTTCGTGAGTACTATAAAGAATATACGCCCAAACGATACCTATTTGAAGGCCAAAAGGGAGACAGGTATTCTTCGTCAAGTTTCAACAAGCTTCTCCAGGCTGCTGCCAAAAGGGCGAGAATAAATAAAAACATCACCGCGCATACCTTGAGGCACAGTTACGCAACGCACCTATTGGAAAATGGTACCGATATTAGAATCATCCAAAAACTTTTAGGGCACAATTCCATTAAGACGACCATGATTTATACCCAAGTTACTGAACCTACTTTGTTGAATGTGACAAGTCCTTTTGATGATTGAACCGCTCCATAAATTGGCCAATTTTAGGCACAAAGAAATTGGGTTCTTATTTAAATCATTACCAGTTCCATTTACCGTCTTTTTTAGTAGTTCCGTAAATTCACCTTTTACGGCACCATTTGAACTCTATAAATCAATTAGGAAAAATTCGAGTTCATACCCAAAAATTGGTAATTAACTCGAAAAAATACTAAGGATGATGTTCTTGAACCTTATTAGGTGGGATGATAGGCTTTTTTAAAGGAATAAAGTTATTGACTCATCTTTTTTCATTAAATTTGTTTTTTCATGTAACATGAAAATAAATAATAAATGAAAAATGATTGAGCTTCAGAAAATAAGAGACCTTTTCAACAACATAGATTTTGAAGTAAAAATCGAAAAATTCATAGTTCCCAATGCTGAGTCGGATATTACCTTCAAGCTAAATGGGGAGGCCATTTATGCCGATATGCGAACCGAAGTACGCCCAAATCATGTTCCAATATTTTTAAATAGGAGAGACAAGCCACTTTTGGTTGCTGCCGATTATATTACCCCTAAATCTAAAGAAACGCTGAAATCAAATGGGGTAAACTATATAGATAGTTATGGTAATACTTATCTAAATCTGGAGCATCTGAAAATGTTCGTTGAAAAGGATAATGCAAAACCCGTTTACAATGTTTATTCTGAAGTATTTACCAGGGCAGGCGGACAAATACTTTTTCATTTATTACAAAACCCCGAATTGATTAATGAAAAATATGAGCGATTAGCGGAAATCAGTTGTGTATCACTCGGTAGCGTGAGCAAGACTATAAAGGGATTACTAAAAGAAGGTTTTACCGTTAAATGGGATAAAGACAAAAGGTACCAATTAATAAAAAGAGAAGAACTACTTGAAAAATGGGTTGCCTTGTTGAATGAAAAAATTCTACCTGCTAATCACTTAGGGCAATACACTTTTACCAAAAATAGATTTGAAATTAAAGAGCCAAATCTTGAATTCGAGACTCGTTGGGGAGGGGAATCCGGGGCAGCTATGCTAACCGATTATTTAAGACCTGAAAAATACACGCTATTCACAAACCGACCCAAACAAGATTTGATTAAAAGTTACAAACTACTGCCCAAGGAGGGCGGGGAAATAAGCGTTTATCGTCCATTTTGGAAGTTGGGTTCCTGTAAAACTAATTATGAAGACCATGAAATTGCGGCTCATCCACTTCTGATATATGCAGAACTTATCTACAGCGGTAACCAAAGAAATATAGAAACTGCGAAAATCATTTTTGATGAGTACATCAAACCTAACTTATAAAGACTATTCCTTTGCCAATCACGGGGAAGTATACCAAGCTTTAGAGGAAGTCTTTATCAAAAATGATATAACCTACTATTTGGTAGGTGCTAATGCAAGAGATGTTCAGCTTTACAAAGCAGGAATAAAGCCGACAAGAGGTACCGCCGATATTGATTTTGCAGTGATGGTTCCAGATTTTCAAGTCTATGATTTAATTTTTGAAGAGCTCTGCAAAAGAGGTTTTAGAAAAACCAATGAAAACTATAGGCTTATCTATGATAAGACCAATACAGTTTTGGACTTAATGCCCTACGGAAAAATTGAACAGAACTATACCGTCAATTTTGATGAAAGAGACATATCACTATCAGTGTTAGGATTTAAAGAAGTAGGTGAGCATGCCGAAAACATCGAAATCCCTGAAGCAGGTTTCTCCTTGCCTACGTCACCGGTTGTAGGCCTAATAATATTGAAGCTCGTTTCATGGAATGACAAAAAACATAGAACCAAAGATTTAGAAGACATCTCATTGCTCTTAAATTCAGGATGGGATTTTTATGAAGAAGAAGCTTATGAAAAGCATCTGGATTTATTTGAAGTCGAGAATTTTGAAATGACCATAGCAGCTGCAAGAATCATAGGGAGAAACATGAAACCTATTTTGGCTTCAAATGATAAATTATTCAAAACTATAATGGGTGTCTTGGAGACAGCAATTAAGGAAAAACCTAAAGCATCTAGTGCCGAAACGATTTTGGCAATACATATGAATAAGTCCTTAGAGGAAATACAAAAAATTATAAGTGAAATTAAGCAAGGAATTCTAGAATAAGTTGTCAGATTAAGTCTTAACCGTTACATATTGGGTTAGAAAACGAAATTACCATTTTCACTTTTAAAAGGAGGTAACCATTTAATGCACAAATAATCGATTTTTTTGTGCACGTTATAAAAACATGCACAAGGATTATCTTTTTAAAGGCATTTGAGATAGTAAGGAATTGCTTATTGCTTTTTATTCCAATCCTTGTAAACCTCATAGGTTTTTGGATGCTCTTCAAAAAACGTATTCAGATGCGTTTGATAGGCTTCCATTCCCAGATTATATGCTTCTTTTTTTATGTCCTGTTTGGATTCGTATTGGATATAGCCGAACAAGATTGCTACTGCAGAAACAACCATGGAAATGATAAAGGTAATCACCGCCCATTTCGGATAGATTTTAGCAGTTTCTAATTTTCTGTTCAATCTATTTACATAGGCTTCCCGATCTTCGGTTTCCTTTTGCTGAAAACTTTTTAGTTCAGATACTAAGTTATCAATGGGAGCCAGGTCAAATTTGACCTTTAAATCCTCGGCCCTCTGGAGACCATTTTCCAGTCTATTTACATTGGCCTCAAAATCGGTCAACTCGTTGACCAAAAGTTGTGTAATCGTTTCAAGTTTATTCATGGCATAGAATTTAAATACCCATTCCTAGGTCAATGGATTTCTTGATTGCTTTTTTGGCAAGGGATATTGCTAGCTTCTGAGGAACCGGGACCACTTTGTCCAACAATTTGATAGTGTTCTTTGGCGAGATGATTCTATTTGGTGTATTGTAGCGCGTTAGTTGTCTCCCAATTCCAGCCATACCCATATTCCTATGTATCTCACTTCCCTTAAAACTGTGTCCTTGAAATTCAAACCGAAAGCCTTGGAGTTTACCTTGTTTATTGATGCTGGGAATGACTGCAACCCCATTGGCCCTCATTCCTTCTAGATACTGTTGATAATTTTTGGGCTTTTGATGTCTCAGGGTCAGTTCATGTCTTCGTTTGATTTCGTTACGCAATTCCTTGGTCTGAAAGTCTCTCTCAAATTGTACCTGCTTTACCGTAGTCAATCGCAAGTCTTCTGCAACTTTTTCTGCGGCCTGTTGACTCCGTTTGCCAATAAAGCTGTCATTATAGGCGATTCCTTTAAAGTCGATACGGTTCACATATAAATGGATATGGGTATGCTCTTTATCCCTATGGACAAATGCAATGGCTTGTCGTTCCCCTAGCTTCATTTTATCCATAAACTCTTTGGCGACCCTTTCAAGCTCTTGTTTTTTTAGACGTTGCCCATCGTTGATTGTCGGACTGAGCACAAAAGATAGCGTGTTGCGTTCACAGTTATGGTTCAAATCCTGTATGCGCTGAAATTCCTCGGTAATCTCTTTGGGGTTTTCCCCGACCAAGTGCTGTCTGAGTACCACTTCGGCATTCTTTTCCTGGTTCCAACCATAACCCATGGAGGCACGGGTATGTGAAATGGATTTTCCCTTGCCAATCATTTGCTGAATCTTTTAAGGTGTTCTTTGATTTGCTTAGCAGTTTCGTAGACCATTTCGGTCAGCTTTGGACTTTTCTTCCGGAACATATTGCCAATTGATTTGAAGTTGTTGTGGTATTTGGCCAACATTTGATAGATTTCGATTTCCTCATCAGACAACCGTTCAATTGTAGCTTGTTCCATGGCCGCCCTGCGAAGGAATTCACTTAACGACAGCCCGCAAAGCTTGGCCTTGGCCAATAGCAACTTTTTTTCATACGTGGTACAACGGAATTTCACCAACTGGGTTTTCCCCTTAAACGACTCTTTTTTTTCCCTGCGACCATCGGGAGCAGGCGAGATTGTGTCCACAGACACACATCTCGAATTCTTAACAGAATTACGTTTCAGGTTACGCGCCTCATCAGTCAACTCTGATAATGTCACAGTAGGTTCAGTTTCTTCTTGGGTAATTGGCACGTTATTTTTTTTCGCCCATCCATGTATTGCAGCTTCAAGTGCATCAAATTCTTTTTCCAAATTACTCCTGCCCATGATGCATCAATTTTTCATTTACATCCTTGAATCCAGCGTAGCAATTTCTTCGGTCTTCGGCTATTGGATATAATCCGATTAAATATTGGGTTGCTTTATCTCCTGCACAATCATTGTCCAATGCCAGATTGAGGCCGGAATATTTTTCTAGGATGGAATTGACTTTTTTAGCAAAGGCCAGCGAGTTCAGAACAAGCACATCCGATTCAGCGAACCATTTGGGTTGAATGACCAAAAGCGACAAAAAATCGAACATTCCCTCAACTACGGTAAGGCTTGGATTATTATTTTCTATTATGGTGATGGCCTTAGGAAATGCACAATATTTTTGAAAACAATTGCGTAGTTCCCAACCTCCATTTTTGTTTTGCAACCCCAGAGCAAAAAAGGATTTTTTACCTATTCCAAAGTGTACTTGTTTGATATATCCATAGGCCAGGGTCAAGGGGATTTGACGCTTTTGTAGGTAATCAATCAATGCCACATGACTAATTGGCCTTATATCATTAATACTGATTCTCTTCTCTGTCACAACTTTTGGGGGCTGATGAAAAGAAAAAGAACCTGTTTGGCCTTGGAGCCATGTCAAGGTTTCGCCGACACCAAAGCTTTTCAATCGGCAAATAAGGTCGATTATATTTCCTCCAAGGCCTTCACCATGGTCGTACCATCTATTCAGGGTTTTGGAGACCTTAAAAGAGGCTTGGGTTTCTGACCGGAACGGACTCAGAAACCAAGCTTCTTTTTCCGTTTCTCTCACTGGAAAGTGCCCTAGCTTTGCCATCGTGTCAACGATGCTAACGGTACGGGCTCTTTCGCAGTTAAATCTTTTTTCTTTCATAGCTCTTAACACATTTAAATTTTGATGATTTGATGAAGAATCATTCAAAAGGGTTATTCCTGTTGGTCTTACTGGCTTCATCATTTTTTCATCGTTTCATCGTTTCTTCTTTTCTTGGTTTTGGCTTTGTCATCATTCTTTGTTTTGATGACGGAATGATGACAAAGTGATGACGGATTTACATCCGATAAACAGAGGGATGTTCTTAGGATATCATCATTTCATCAAAATTTTTTAGTAAAAAATGCTTGGAGATGGAAAAGTACCTGCCTTTTGCATCCTCTAAATTGATTTCGCCGTTGTTCCAAATGGTCACCCGCTGGTAGCTGTTTGAGTTCTTCTGGTTTTCCAATTTCCAATCTTTCTTCAGCAGTCTACGTAATTGGGTAAGGTCGGTCTTCACCCTGGTCTTGTTGAGCATGTGCAGGGCATCCATGGGACATAATTGGATTTCGTTCAATTCAAACTTGTCCATGGCACTAAGTAATAGACTGGCCAATTCTTTTTCTACTCTGTTACGGTTGTTGTTCACTAACTTTTTAAGCGCTGGTGTAAATAGTTGGTTTGGCGAAAACCACATTCGAGTGGATTGGATTGTACTGACTTTACGATTGCCCAGATAAGATAGAAATGCTGGGATTTCAGCGATGAGTTTTTCCAAAAAGTCTGTTTCCTCATTTTTGATGGGAGGAATTTTACGAACCCAGAAACGGGTCTCATTTCCATCAATTTTTATGAAGTTATCCTCATTGTTGCTGCAGAGGATAAACTTACCAAAGAACTCCACTTCACGTTTGTCTTTCCCTTTGGCCTCCAGTTTATTTCTATTGGTGGTACTCAGATATTTTATGCGCTCGGTCAGCTCCTCTTTATTGAACAATACTTCATCGATGCATATCAAAAGCTTATTGGCCCAATCTGCATTGAACTGGCTGCCAAAGCTATCATTCGTGAGATAGGTAAGGTTATTTTCAAAGACTTCCTTCAGCCACTTTAAGAAAGAACTTTTTCCTGTACTGCGTTCTGAAGAGACAAGACACAAAATGGGTAAAATCTGAATGGGTCTTAGGTATAATAGTTGTAGGTAGTCCAATCCCAATTCCTTTTGGCCGCCAAATATGTGCTCCAAGAATTGTAACGTCTTATCAATGGTGCCTTCCTTTGGTACAAAGCTTAACGGAGAGTAAATATTATAGAAGCCATGGTGTTCTTTTTTGAAATCTATATGGTTGGGAATACAAGTGAAACCATCATATTTTGGAACCTTGCTCAAAAAATCCTTACCATGGTCTTGCTTAATGGTGTGTTCACTCCACGAAACCAGTTGTTCGTTAAAATGGCCTGAGATAGTGGGCGATTTTACCAACTTATAATACGTCGTGCCCACCCTTACGTAGGGGATTGTTTCCATAATTGTGATTTCTTATTCTGGAGCTAAATCCTTTTTCTTTTCAACAGCTGCTCATTGAACTTTTGTTCCAAAAATTCATCGGATAAATCTGGTTTACCCAAGAGCCAGGCATCAATAGCCTCCTTGTCAAAAAATTTTTGTCGCACATGGGCGTTTTCGCCCATGGGAATCAAGCGGAGTGAAGTGAGTTTGTAGATTTTACTTTTTGACAGGCCCGTATAGGCCACCAAATCATCTACGTTCATTACCCGTTTGTTTTGGGAAAGCAAGGTTTTAATTTCAGTTAATAGTCCTACGACTTTCTTTTCCTCAGTCATTAGATTTTCGATTTAAATTAATGATTGAGTAAAGGCCTTTACCGTGAATGCGCTAGGCAAACATAGGAAAGCTAATCACGTTAACTGGAACAATAAATGGCGCTTGTCAAAGAATTGCGGTAAGTTTATTGTTCTCCGAACACTTCAATTATCTTTTCATGCTCAAGAACCACCAGTTGCTTGTCCTTCATTGAAGTGTTCCATCGACTGAAACTTGATTCCAGCGTATTGGGATTAACAGGATTCCCGTTCATCGAGAACGATTCTCTGATTATTTCGAAGAGTATTTTCCGACGAGCTGTATCGATGTCAATTATTCCATCCCTGACAAAACGGTGCATTAAAGAAAACACAAAGAAATAATTGGCCGAGCTACCATTTTTTATGAGGTTACGATTGTTTATTTTGATTTGGGGAATATATCCCATCAATATCAAATGAAAATTATCCAAATCTTCATCCGTCAACAATAATTTTGGGAAATCCTTTCCGTAAAGATTGATCTTGATCATTTCCAATCCATGTTTGTCCCGATGGAATCTTTTTAGCCCTGACTGGTAGCCAGCGGAAAGAATAATGGTCAGAAAGGCCATGCACAAATACCCCGTGAAAATCAAAAGCTGTGTCTTGAAGGTATCAGAAAAAGTGAAGGCTGCGATGAAAGCGACAGGGGTCATACAGGTCAAAAGAAAAAGGATTTTCTTCCCTTCACTTTTATCCAAGGAATGATAAAAGCTTTCCTTTTTCTTTAGAAACTTGTAAAAGAACTTTCCTATGGCCTCAATAACTACCTTCATTCTAATGAAAATCAAAAGATTAACCTAAATGTAAACAAAAGAAATTACCTTTGGAAAGTGTTGTACCTATGTTGTACCCAAGGGAAAGAAAAAAGGCTCCCGATTTCTCGGAAGCCTTGTATTTACTGGTGCGGTCTGGACGGGACTCGAACCCGCGACCCCCTGCGTGACAGGCAGGTATTCTAACCAACTGAACTACCAGACCAATGATTTTATCTTAACAGACTCTGACAACAGTCAGATTCAAATCTTGTTCAATTACTTTTTGCAAAGCGAGTGCAAATATACATTGTCAATTCTTATTCGACAAGAGATTTTTTAAAAATAAATAACTAAACAAATTTCTGTCGCTCCACCATAAAAGTATTCAGCACAGTAGAGAAGTCAGAACCTACATCTACTCCTATATATTTTATTTTGTATTGAGCACATTTCATCTTCAAGCTTTCCATATATCCCTCCACTTTCTGATGATACGCGTTTTTAATATTATCCGCATACAAATCTATGTGAGTGCCACTTTCAACATCTACAAATCGCTTGGGAGTATTTTCAAAATCAAAACCAAGCTCATATTTATGATCCAACAAATGAAAAAGCACCACAGCATGTTTATTGTACTTTAAATGACGAAGAGCTTCAAAGAGTTGAGTCTCCTCAGTTTCAGTTTGAAACATATCCGAAAACAAAAAAATAAGACTACGTCTATGAATTTTTTCAGCTATTTGATGCAGGTATGTATATGTTTTTGTAATCTTTGATTCGTCTTTTACCCTTACCACTTCATTTAATTTAGAGTACAGCATTTGAAAGTGCCGTTCACTGCTTTTTTCAGAAGTATAATAATTATATGAGTCTGAATAAACGCTTAGCCCAACTGCATCTCGTTGTTTTTTCAACACCCGCATTAGAGCAGCAATAGCCAATACGCCAAATCCGATTTTATTGAGGTTGTCCAATCCAAGGTTATCCACTTTAGGATAGTACATTGAGGCTGAGTTGTCCAGAATCATATGACACCTTAAGTTGGTTTCATCCTCATATCTTTTAGTGTAGAGGCGATCTGTTTTAGCAAACAACTTCCAATCAATATGCTTGGTGCTTTCACCTGGATTGTAAATTTTATGCTCAGCAAATTCTGCTGAAAATCCGTGAAAAGGGCTCTTATGAATCCCACTAATAAAACCTTCAACAATTTGATTGGCCAAAAGTTCAAGATTCTGGAAAAGTTGACCTCTATGTAGTTCTGATCGAGTATCCATAAAATGCTTCCTGGCCCAATATAAAACAAAAAAGGTTTGACATCAGCCAAACCTTTTTTAAAATTGTTCTAAACCTATCTATAATAGTGCGTCTATAGCATCTGTGTATGCTTTTTTGGGAGATACGCCAACTTGACGATTCACAATCTCACCATCTTTAAAAACAAGAACGGTTGGGATGTTTCGCACTCCATATTTAGCCGCAAATTGTTGGTTTGCATCCACATCAACTTTTCCCACTACAGCTTTTCCTTCGTACTCTGTACTTACCTCATCAATAATTGGTCCTACCATTCTACATGGACCACACCAAGCAGCCCAAAAGTCCACAACGACTGGTTTATTGCTTTTAAGTACTACCTCATCAAAAGTTGCATCTGTTATTTCTAGTGCCATTTTATTTGTTTTAATATTCGCAAATTTAGTCAAATATGGTACATCTTCCTTACCGCAATTGCATACATTTTAGTTATTGCGCCATCAGTATTTATTATAAAGCATTCTAATTCAGCTTGTAATGTATTTCACTTTTCTCCAATTCGGAAAGGAGTTCACTGCTAATTTTTACTTTTTGTTTTCTACTGGACAGATTAAGTTTGATTTCTTCCTGCATTTCATAAACTATGAAATTAAGTGGATGATCTCCTTTGTAAGATATAAGAGTGTCCTTTAGAGTTTGTATACGTTTTTCCTGCAACCGATCTATATCCAATTTAATTGTCAACTTCCGGGCAAAGGCATCCATAACATCTTGAAGCTGTTTAAAGTCATTGAACTGCAATCTGGGATCTCCTTTTTTACCAGTTTCCCTGTTCACCCATCCTTCACGAACAAAGGCTTTCATATGCACAAAAGAATTGATCATTAAAAAATGCCTGAACTTCAAGTACTCCTCACCAAAAATCCTGAACTCATGTGTGTCCGTATAATCCTCTAAGGTAAAAAGCCCCCATCCTTTACCATTTTTGGAAATCCTGTGTTGTACATCAGTTATCACTCCGGCAACAGTCAATTCTCGATTTACGTAATGTTCTAAATTGGTAAAGGCTGATATATTGCTATTACAAAAAGCCTTGATTTCCTTTTGAAAATCATCCAAAGGATGACCCGAAATATAGATACCCACAACTTCCTTTTCCCGGCGGAGTTTTTCCATGGTTCCCCAATCTTCACAAGGAGGCACTACAGGTTCGGCAATTTGAGCTTCGCTCATTCCACCGAACATATCCATTTGTGAAGAGTTTTTGTTTTCCTGATATTTCGCTGCCGACTTTATAACTTTTTCCAAGAAAGTTATTCCATCTCCTTCATCATGAAAATACTGTGCTCTGTGTGTATCCCCAAAAGAATCAAACCCTCCGGCCAAGGCCAAATTTTCAAAAGATTTTTTATTGGCGGCTCTTAACTCAACCCGCTTTGCCAAATCAAACACAGATTTATAAGGTCCGTCCTCTTTTCGGTTCTCAACAATAGTTTCTACAGCGGAACGCCCTACTCCTTTAATTGCCCCCATTCCAAAGCGAACAGCATTGTTCTGATTTACAGCAAACTTGTAATAAGATTCATTAACATCTGGCCCAAGCACTTCAAGTCCCATGCGCTTACATTCTTCCATAAAGAAAGTAACCTGTTTAATGTCATTCATATTATTGGAAAGCACAGCAGCCATATATTCGGCCGGGTAGTGTGCTTTCAAATATGCAGTTTGATAAGCTATAAATGCGTAACAAGTAGAGTGACTTTTATTGAAAGCGTATGAAGCGAATGCCTCCCAATCTTTCCAAATCTTTTCTAGAACATCTCTTGGATGCCCATTTTTCTCTCCACCATCCAAAAATTGGGGTTTCAATTTTTGAAGTAATGCGAAAATCTTTTTACCCATTGCTTTCCGGAGCACATCGGCATCACCCTTTGAGAATCCGGCCAGTTTTTGGGAAAGTAACATCACCTGCTCTTGATAAACTGTAATACCATAGGTTTCCTTAAGGTATTCCTCCATGTCCGGGAGGTCATAAGTAATCTCCTCTTCGCCATGCTTTCTCGCAATAAAACTGGGAATATATTCCATGGGGCCGGGTCTATACAGCGCATTCATGGCAATAAGGTCATCAAAAACCGTAGGTTTCAGGTTTTTCATGTGCTTTTGCATCCCAGGAGATTCGTATTGGAATATCCCTACCGTATCTCCACGCTGGAAAAGCTCATAGGTCTTTTCATCGTCCAGTGGAAACTCATCAGGTATAAGTTCTGTTCCAGTTCGTGCTTTGACAATCTTTACCGTGTCCTTGATCAAGGTCAAGGTTTTAAGTCCCAAGAAATCCATCTTGAGCAACCCTGCACTTTCTACTACCGAGTTGTCAAATTGAGTCACATACAAGTCAGAATCTTTTGCTGTGGCAACTGGCACAAAATTGGTGATATCATCAGGTGTGATGATTACACCACAGGCATGGATTCCAGTATTCCGGAGAGATCCCTCAAGCACACGGGCCATCTTAACGGTTTGACCTTCCAAATCATCTCCTTCGGAAATGTTCAATAATTCATGTACTTTTTCCAACTCATCCGAACGGAACTTTTTCTTGAGCTGGGATTCTTCAATCCCAAAAATCTTGTTCAGTTTGGACATGTTAGGAATAAGTTTCGCTATACGATCTGCATCGTTCAAAGGCAAATCCAAAACACGAGCCGTGTCACGAATTGAAGATTTCGCCGCCATGGTACCATACGTAATAATCTGCGCTACCTGATTGGCACCGTATTTATTGATTACATAATCCATGACCCGACCTCTACCTTCATCATCAAAATCAATATCAATATCGGGCATTGACACTCTATCTGGATTTAAAAAACGCTCAAAAAGAAGATCGTATTTTAAAGGATCTATATTGGTAATCCCCAAACAATAGGCAACCACAGAGCCTGCGGCCGACCCTCGCCCCGGACCAACGGATACATCCATGTTACGTGCTTCTCGAATAAAATCTTCAACAATTAAAAAGTAACCTGGATAACCTGAATTTTCAATAGTAGCCAACTCAAAATCGAGGCGCTCCGTAATCTCATCCGTGATTTCACCGTAGCGTTTTTCAGCGCCTTGATATGTGATATGTTTTAAATAGGCGTTTTCCCCACGTTTTCCACCGTCAACTAAATCTTCCTCAACCTTAAACTCTTTCGGAATATCAAACTTGGGAAGTAACACATCTCGAGCCAATTCAAAAGACTCCACCTTATCAACAACTTCTTGAATGTTGAGAATGGCCTCAGGAACATCCTTGAAAAGCGCCCTCATCTCATCAGATGATTTGAAGTAATACTCCTGATTTGGCAATCCATAACGGTACCCCCTACCTCTACCTATGGGAGTAGACTGTTTTTCCCCATCTTTTACACAAAGTAAAATATCATGTGCCTCTGCATCCTTTTTATCACAATAATAAGTGTTATTGGTGGCTATGATTTTTACCTGATGTTTTTTGGCTAATGGAACCAAAACTTGATTTACGCGATCTTCATCTTCTTGACCATGGCGCATCATTTCTACATACAAATCGTCTCCAAATTGATTTTTCCACCATAACAGGGCTTCTTCAGCCTGCTTTTCACCAATATTGAGAATTTTATTGGGAACCTCACCATAAAGGTTCCCTGTGAGGGCAATGACATCTTCTTTATATTGCTCTACAACCTTTTTGTCAATTCTGGGCACATAATAAAACCCATCGGTATAGGCAATGGAAGACATCTTTGCCAGATTATGATAACCGTTTTTGTTTTTGGCCAGCAATACAATTTGATAACCATAGTCTTTAACGCTTTTATTGGTATGGTCCTCACATACATAGAACTCGCAACCAATGATGGGGGTAATTTCCTTCTCTGAAGGAGATTCGCCATTTTCAATCAACTCTGCGTTCTTTTCTTTAGCTGATTTGTTATGAGCCTTCACCTCTTTCACAAAATGAAAAGCACCCATCATGTTGGCATGATCCGTTAAAGCTACAGCGGGCATATTATTTTGAGCAGCGGACGCAACAAGACTTTTAATGTTTATGGTAGATTGAAGGACCGAAAACTGCGAGTGATTGTGCAAATGTGCAAATGTGGCTTCAGCTAAACTCTCTACATTTTTATTGATTTCATCCTCTGAAATCTCTCCAATATCCTCGGCCCAAAGTGCATCTGCAATTTCTTTGGACGCTTTTTTAAGGTTGATGTGCTTTAACCCAATGAGTTGAATCATCTGAGGATTGGCCTCGGAGAAATGCTCAAAATAATCAGTTTGAACATCCAATTGCTCAATAGAAAAATGTCTTTTGCGAATAAGCTCCAAAAAGCATCGGGTTGTGGCTTCAACATCCGCCGTTGCATTATGCGCCTCTGCAAAGGGTTCGCCAAAAAGAAATTGATGTAATTCTGTAAGTGTAGGTAGTTTGAATTTTCCCCCTCGCCCTCCAGGAATTTTACAAAGTTCTGCCGTCGCCTCGGTACAAGTGTCCAAAACTGCAAGTTCAGTAAGCGAATTCCCAACTTCCATTCTATGAAACTCACATCCCATAATATTGATGTCGAAATCCACATTTTGACCCACAACAAATTTTGCTTTATTCAAAGCAGCATTGAATGCTTCTAAAACCTGATGTAAAGGTTCTCCTTTCTCCTCGGCCAAAGCCGTAGAAATACCGTGAATCTGCTCTGCTTCGTAGGGAACATTAAAACCATCCGGCCGTATCAACATATCTTGATGCTCCACTAGATTTCCCATCTCATCATGCAATTGCCATGCAATTTGCACACATCGTGGCCAGTTATCAATATCCGTAATGGGTGCATCCCATCGTTTAGGCAATCCAGTAGTTTCGGTATCAAAAATCAAGTACATAAAAATCTGATTTTGCAGGTTCGAATTTGGTCGATAACTAAATTAAAAAGCAATGAATAAAAATAAGCAAGATGTGATATTTCAAAAAAAAGAGTTGTCATCATTTATCAACCATAAAAAAAGTGCAAATCCATTGGGTATTAATTGATTTGAGCTATATTTGCACCCGCTTAAAACAGGAAGCGAAAAAATAGAATTAATAATCAGGGTCGGGCACCCTACAAATTAATGTGATATGCCAGTAAAGATTAGACTTCAAAGACACGGAAAAAAAGGTAAACCATTCTATTGGGTGGTGGCTGCAGATTCCAGATCAAAAAGAGATGGTAAATTTTTGGAAAAACTGGGGACTTATAACCCAAATACCAATCCTGCGACAATTAACTTGGATGTAGATGGATCCGTTAAGTGGTTGAACAATGGAGCACAACCAACTGATACCGCGAGAGCAATCCTATCTTATAAAGGAGTTTTATTGAAGCACCACTTGTTAGGTGGAGTTAGAAAAGGCGCTTTAACTGAAGAGCAAGCTGAAGAAAAATTCAATGCTTGGGTTGAAGAAAAAGAAAAAGCAGTACAGGCCAAGAAAGATGGTTTGACCAAAGCTGAAGCGGATGCAAAAGCAAAAGCTTTGGAAGCTGAAAAAGAATTTAGCGACAAAAGAGCTGCTGCTGCATTGCCAGAAGAAGAAGCGGTAGAGGAAACCACTGAGGAGGTGGCAGAAGCTACTGAAGCTGCAGCAGAAGAAACTTCTGCTGTTGAAGAGCCTGCCAAAGAAGAAGCTACCAAAGCTGAAGAGGCCGCACCTGCTGAGGAAGCTAGTAAGGAAGAAGAGTAAAATTAAGACGATGCACAAGGAAGATTGCTTCTACTTGGGCAAAGTCGTTTCAAAATACAGTTTTAAAGGCGAGGTATTGGTGAAACTTGATACCGACGAACCTGAAATCTACGAAAACATGGAATCAGTTTTTGTTTCATTGGGAAACAATCTGGTTCCATTTTTTATTGACCGATGTAGACTACACAAATCGGCCTTGCTTCGTATAGATTTTGAGGAGGTAAAAGATGAGTCCTCCGCGGACAATATTATTGGTTCGGAACTATATCTTCCATTGGAGTTGCTCCCACCGCTTTCCGGGAATAAGTTTTACTTCCATGAAGTTATTGGCTTTAAGCTAATGGATGAAATATATGGCGATATCGGCACCATTAAGGCTGTAAACGATAGTGCTTCTCAAGAACTTTTTGAAGCTGAAAAAGATGGAAAAGAACTGTTGATTCCAATAAGTGATGACATTATCAACAAAGTGGATAGGGGATCAAAGACTATTCACGTAAAAACTCCAGAAGGGTTGGTAGACCTCTATTTAAAATAAAAAAGGGAACCAAAATGGCTCCCTTTCCAATACCTAATAGGAAAAAGAGTTAGTTTTTCCACTTACCTCCTCCAACGTAAAAACCTAATGAAATTCCTATATAAGAATTCTTGATTTCAGCACCTTCGCCAAGATCAGACTTACCAATCAAATTATATGTTGCTGCCAATCTAAGTTTTCCTGCCTCAAAACCTGCACGCACAAGCCCGCCAAAACTACCATCTACTTCCAATTCAAGTTCCTCATCAATGGTTAAAGGGCTATCATCCCCAAATCCAGAATCAATGTCAATATCAAAACCCACATTAGCCAAAGAGCTATAGCCCACACCTGCACCAATAAAAGGAGCAAAAGATGAGCTTCCAGAGCTAAAATAATAATCAAAAGTACCTGAGTACGAAGTACTTCCAGCTAAGCTAGCCTCAACAAGCCCAACTTTTTTTGCCATTGCAGCAGATTCAATACGTATACCAACATTCATGTTGTCAGCAATATTGTATTTAGGCTCAAGGGCAATGAGAATTCCACCGCCTCCATCCGGAATGGCGTATCCTAAATCAAGTCCAACTCTGAATTTGTTTTGTTCCTGAGCACTCAAAAATTGTGTCATTGAAGCCATAACAACAATGGCAAGAAAGATTTTTTTCATAATAATATGTTTAAAATTTGGTAATTGATTATGTAGAGTGTATTTCACTTACAAGTTGCGAATCTAAATAGGTGCGTAACAAAAAAGAGTTCAAGATCAACGAATGGCACATTTGACTTTATGAAATCATAAATTGAACTGATAGAACTTTTAAACCTATATTTATATCCACCATTTTATTCCAAACCATGAAACGTTATTATTTTATTGCCTTCGTATTTTGCATACTTTCCTGTGGAGAAAAAGCCACCAAAAAAGAAAAAACCAGCTCTCCTCCTAATGTTGTTTTGATTTTTACCGATGACCAAGGCTATCAAGATGTGGGCGTTTTTGGCTCTCCAAATATTAAAACTCCTCATTTGGATCAAATGGCTTCGGAAGGGGTGAAACTGACTAGTTATTATTCTGCTCAGGCAGTTTGCTCAGCATCTAGGGCAGGAATCTTGACGGGATGCTACCCCAATCGTATTGGTATTCACAACGCTCTGGGGCCAGATAACACCCATGGAATCAATTCTTCTGAAACTACTCTGGCCGAAATGCTTAAGGACAAGGGCTATGCAACAGCCATTTACGGCAAATGGCATTTGGGACACCATGCCAAATTTCTACCCACAAGACATGGATTTGATGAGTGGTTTGGTATCCCCTATTCTAATGATATGTGGCCATTTCATCCACAACAAGGGCCTATTTTCAATTTCCCTGATTTACCTCTTTATGAAAATGAAACGGTAATTGACACCTTAACAGAACAGTCACAACTGACTACTCAAATTACAGAAAGAAGTGTAGATTTCATCAAAAGAAATAAGGATAACCCCTTCTTTTTATACGTTCCACATCCGCAACCCCATGTTCCTTTATTTGTTTCGGACAAATTCAAAGGAAAATCCGAAAGAGGATTGTATGGAGATGTAATTATGGAGATTGACTGGTCAGTAGGCCAAATCATTCAAGCTTTAAAAGAAAATGGATTGGAAGAAAATACCATTGTGATTTTCACTTCAGATAATGGCCCATGGCTGTCTTATGGAAATCATGCGGGAAGTGCATTGCCACTTCGTGAAGGAAAAGGTACCGCCTGGGAAGGAGGTCAGCGTGAACCTTTTATTATGAAATATCCGGCCAAACTTAAACCAGGCCAAGAAATTAGTGTTCCTGTAATGGCCATTGATATTTTGCCCACTATCGCCGAGCTTACCGATTCAAAATTGCCTGAAAAAGTCATTGACGGTAAAAGTGTATGGAAAGTATTGACAGGTGAAAGCAAGGACCCCGTTCAAGAAGCTTATTTCTTTTACTACCGCGTGAATGAAATGTTCGGGGTGCGCTATGGCAAATGGAAACTATATTTTCCGCATCGCTATCGCACCATGGATGGACAAGAACCGGGCTTAGATGGTCTGCCGGGAGAATATAGTATGGTTGATATGGAAGAAATTGAATTATATGATGTGGAGAACGATGTTAGCGAAACCAAAAATGTAGCCTCTGAAAATCCCGAAGTGATTGAAAAAATCAAACTACTGGCAAACACTATGCGAACTAGACTTGGAGATTCACTACTTGAACTTGAGGGAACAGAAACTAGGGAACCTGGGAGACTGAATGAACAAGCTCTTTAAATTCAAACAATTTACCATTAACCAAGACCGTTGTGCCATGAAAGTGGGCACGGACGGAGTTCTATTGGGTGCTTGGACTTCAATTGAAGAGAAAACCAATTCCGTTTTGGATATTGGTTCCGGCACTGGTTTGATTGCTTTGCAAATTGCACAACGATGCGATGCAGAACTTATCGATGCCATCGAGATTAATGAGGATGCCTATGAACAGTGTGTGGATAATTTTGAAGCTTCACCTTGGGCCAACAGATTATTTTGTTACCATGCTGGTTTGGATGAATTCGTAGATGAGATTGAAGATACATACGATTTGATTATATCGAACCCCCCTTTTTATTCAGAAGAAGTTTCCAGTGGAGACAAGGCACGAGATAATGCACGTCAAAATAATGCTCTTCCGTTTGATGAACTTTTGGAAGGAGTATCCAAATTACTATCTCCCGAGGGCTGCTTTGCGGTAATTGTCCCGTTTAAAGAAGAAAAAGATTTTATCGGTTTAGCAGAAGGGGGTAGCCTTTTTCCAAGCAGGATAACCAGAGTTAAAGGTAATCCAAACTCGGAGTTAAAAAGGAGTCTTTTAGAGTTTGGTTTCACGAAGGAAACAATCGTTGAGGACGAATTAATCATTGAATTGGAGCGCCACCAATACACAAAAGAATATGTTGACTTAACCAAAGAGTTCTATCTAAAAATGTAACAGCGACCTCTTGAATTGTTGTATTTCGTCATTATATTTGAGGATTCATTCTAACCGATGAATTGTCATTCCGCACTTGATGCGGAATCAATCATAAATAAATGGATTCCTGCCTTCGCAGGAATGACAGCTAAACATAGTATTGATGAAACCTGATTTATTTGAAGCCCCGGATTATTACAATCTAGATGATTTACTTTCAGAAGAACATAAATTAGTACGTGACGCCGCCCGCCAATGGGTAAAACGTGATATTTCACCTATCATTGAGGAATATGCGCAGAAAGCCGAGTTTCCAAAGGAAATTATTGGAGGTTTGGCTGAAATTGGTGCCTTTGGCCCGTACATCCCTGAGGAATATGGTGGAGCAGGATTAGATCAGATCAGTTATGGTTTGATCATGCAAGAAATTGAAAGAGGCGATAGTGGAGTTCGGTCAACCGCGTCTGTACAATCTTCTTTGGTGATGTATCCCATTTTCGCTTATGGAACAGAAGAACAGCGCAAAAAATATTTACCAAAATTAGCTACAGGAGAATGGATGGGTTGTTTTGGACTTACAGAACCCAACCATGGTTCCAATCCTAGCGGAATGGAGACCAAATACAAAGATATGGGCGACCATTTTTTGTTGAACGGCGCCAAACTTTGGATTTCAAATTCACCATTTGCAGATGTCGCCGTAGTGTGGGCCAAAAATGAAGAAGGACGTATCCACGGATTGATTGTCGAGCGTGGAATGGAAGGTTTTTCAACCCCGGAAACTCATAATAAGTGGTCTTTGCGAGCATCCGCCACTGGCGAGTTGATTTTTGATAATGTAAAAGTGCCCAAGGAAAATCTTTTGCCAGGCAAAACTGGTTTAGGTGCACCATTGGGATGCCTGGATTCTGCCAGATATGGAATTGCTTGGGGAGCCATTGGAGCTGCCATGGATTGTTATGATACAGCGCTTCGCTATGCAAAAGAACGAATCCAATTTGGCAAACCCATTGCAGCTACCCAATTACAGCAAAAGAAGTTGGCCGAAATGATTACCGAAATCACTAAAGCACAATTATTGGCGTTTAGATTAGGTCAGCTTAAAAATGAGGGGCGTGCAACAACGGCACAAATTTCAATGGCCAAGCGAAATAATGTGGATATGGCTATCAAAATTGCTCGTGAAGCTAGACAGGTTTTGGGTGGCATGGGAATCACGGGTGAGTATAGCATTATGCGCCATATGATGAACTTAGAAAGTGTGATTACTTATGAAGGAACCCATGACATCCATTTGTTGATTACCGGAGCTGACATTACAGGATACCCAGCTTTTAAATAAGAAGTATACTTTAGGGCGAAAATGTAAAACATCTAATTTGACAGAAATGCCAAATAATGATTAGCTATGGAACTACATAAACAACAACAGGCTTTTTTTTCGACCCAAAAAACCAAAAACCTCTCCTTTAGGAGAGATGCTCTTAAGCGTTTGCGCAATGCAATAGTCGAACAAGAAGATGCTATTGCAGAAGCGATTTATGCTGATTTAAAAAAACCACGCTATGAAAGTTTCCTTGGTGAAACCCAATTTGTGCTGGGAGAATTAAATGCAATGCTCAAAAACTTGGAGTTCTGGGCCAGACCAGAACGGGTTGCTGCAAATTTGGCCAACTTCCCTTCAAAAAATTATGTCTACCGGGAACCCTATGGGCAGGTATTGGTAATTGCACCCTGGAATTTCCCCTTTATGCTGGCAATGACTCCAATAATTGGGGCAATTGCAGCTGGAAATACCGTGGTCATAAAACCGTCCGAGCTTACTCCAAATACTTCAGGGATTCTTGGAAATATCATCGAAAAATTATTTGATCCTGAATATATTGCCGTTGTGCAAGGCGGAGTTGAGGTTTCCCAACAGCTGTTGGCCCAGCGATGGGACTATATCTTTTTTACGGGTGGCACCCAAATTGGGAAAATTGTCTATGAAGCTGCAGCTAAATATTTGACTCCTGTTACCTTGGAATTGGGCGGAAAAAACCCCTGTATTGTGGATGAGACTGCAAACATATCACTTGCGGCAAAGCGCATTGTTTGGGGAAAAGCATTGAATTTGGGTCAAACCTGTGTGGCGCCAGATTATCTTTTGGTACATCATTCGATCAAAGAGAAATTGGTACAAGCGCTAAAGGATAAAATAATTGCAGCCTATGGTGAAATTCGCTCCCAGTCTACAGATTTAGCACGAATTGTTAGTGATCGGCATCATAATCGTTTAAAATCACTTTTGGAGGATCAACGGATTCTATTCGGAGGTGAAACGGTGGACAGAGATCGGTTTATAGACTTGACGCTGGTAGATGAACCGGATTTGGATAGCCCTTTGATGCAGGAAGAAATATTTGGTCCTATTTTACCCATTTTTGCCTACACAAATGAATCCGATATCGCCAAGATTATTGAAGGTTATGAAAAGCCTTTGGCGGCATATGTGTTCTCAAGGCGAAAGTCATTTCAAAAAGAATTCATTACTCGGTTCGGTTTCGGAGGAGGTGCAATCAACGATACTGTTATCCAAATTGCGGATAAAAACCTGCCTTTCGGGGGAGTGGGTCACAGTGGTATTGGTGCCTATCATGGTAAAGTCTCTTTCGATTTGTTTTCGCACAAAAAAGCGATTGTAAAAAGAGGAAGCTGGATAGACCCACCCATACGATATGCTCCGTATACCTGGCCCAAGCGAATTGCCAAATGGATTAAACATTTGTTTTAGGTTCTTCTAACGTATTGGAAATTTTGCCATCGAATACTTTTTTGCTCGTTTTCATATCTGCATAGCGAGGATCGGGAATGTAATCTTGTTTTTGCATTTTTATGACCTCAATGCTCAAAAAACCAAATTCCTCTACCACTTTTCCATAAAAACGATAAATGCCTTTTCCTCTAAAATAATATTTGGCGGCCACAGGAGGAAAAAGGACAGTGTCGAAGACTTCGCCGTGTTGATCCACAAGGGTAGCAAAGTGCATGCGTTTGCCACTATGGGTATTGGTGTTTTTTACGGTGATTAGATAGCCATAAATATCGATATGCTTATTTAAATAAAGATGTAAATCTCGTTGCCCATTGGAGTTTTTCGGCGGCTCAGCCAATAACTGAAATGGACTGCAAAGGCAAAATCCCAAAAGCTCCAACTGATCAAAAGCAGTTTCTAAATTAGTAGTGCGCAGTTTTGGAATCTGGAATTTTTGATGCCGTGGCGGGAAGAGTTTAGGATGTTCCAGACGGTCATTTTTGGATAGCATTAAATGTGCCTTCCACAGTAATTCGTGTTTGTTGATTTCGGTAAACCGGAAGGCATCGATTCGGATAAGAATAGAGAGTTGTTCTACAGAAATGATAGTTCGGTCCAAAAAATCTTCCAAGGAAGCAAAACTTCCATTGAGGTTTCGTTCTTTGATGATGCGTTCCATAACTCTATTTTCCAAATCGCGTAGGTACATCAATCCTAAATAAATATGTGTGCCACAAATTCGATTGTCTATATTACTGTTGTTGACACAGGGAGGATGAATAGTGGCACCAATCATTCGGGCATCGTGAATGTAGAATTCGGAACGATAAAACCCTCCTCCGTTATTGAGAACGGCCACCATATACTCTAATGGGAAGTAGGCCCGTAAAAAGAGACTTTGATAGCTTTCCACGGCATAGGAAGCAGAATGCCCTTTGGCAAAGGCATAACCTGCAAAGCTGGCCACTTGGTTCCATATTTCAAAAATAAGAGTGTCAGAATAGCCTTTTTTTCTGCAGTTTAAGATGAATTTGTCCTTCACTTTTTGAAACTCTTCCCGAGAACGGAACTTTCCACTCATTCCCCTACGAAGCACATCGGCCTCGCCCAAATCCAAACCTGCAAAATGGTGCGCTACTTTAATCACATCTTCTTGATAGACCATTACACCATAGGTGTCCGGCATAATATCCAACATCACCGGATGTGCTTTTTCTTCCGCTCTTCCCTGATTGCGATGACGCAAAATATACTCTCGCATCATCCCACTTTTGGCTACTCCTGGCCGAATAATAGAACTAGCGGCTACTAATCCCAAATAATTATCCACTTCCAACTTTTTAAGTAGCATCCGCATGGCAGGCGATTCCACATAAAAACAACCCATGCACTGAGCGGTTTTGATCAGGTTGTTTATGGTAATGTCCGCTTTAAAACCTTTAATGTCATGGATGTCGATTTCTAGATGCTTTTCTGGTTGATTGTAAGCAACGATCTCCAAAGCTTCTTTGATCTTCCCTAATCCCCGCTGACCCAAGATGTCGAATTTGTAAAGACCTACATCTTCAGCAATGACCATATCGTATTGGGTAGTGGGAAACCCTTTTGGTGGGAGGTGAGTGGCCGAAAACCAATGTAAAGGCTTTTCGCTGATCAATATTCCCCCCGCATGGATACTTAAGTAATTGGGTTTGTCCTTTAAAAGTCTTCCGTATTTGAGAACAAGTTTGGACATACTATCCAATTGCGATGGATTATATCTTCCCGTAGTCAAAAAGTCAATTTCCTGTGCCGGAAGCCCAAAAACTTTCCCCAATTCACAGATTACACCCCGTTCTTTAAAAGTGACATAGGTGCCCAAAAGAGCCACGTTTTCAAAGCGTTCAAAAATGTATTGGGTCATAGCAGGCCTGTCCCGTGAAGAAAAATCGATGTCAAAATCGGGTGGATTGGTACGGTAAAGGTTGATGAAACGCTCAAAATAGAGATCTAGTTCCATGGGGTCCACATCGGTGATACGGAGCAAATAGGCCACAATACTGTTGGCGCCACTACCGCGTCCCACATAATAAAACCCTCTCCGTTGCGCTTCGGAAACAATATCCCAATTGATGAGAAAATAAGAAACAAATCCCATTTTTTTGATGAGATGCAATTCCTTGTCCAATCGATTTTGGATGGAATCGGTAATATCTTTGTATCGATACGGAAGGCCTTCATAGCATAACTTTTCAATGAGTTTCTCATCTTCTTCCACACTTCCGAAATAACTATTGAGGTTTTGAGGTTTTCGACCTTTTGAAAAATCAAAATGAATGCTACAGCGATTGAGCAGCTTTTCAGTGTTCTCCAAAATGAAACTAAATTCTGAAAAGGCCATTGCCAGATTTTCGATAGGGAACATTTTTTCATTTTCGTTGGCTTCTTCTTCCTTCGGAAGTTTGCTCAACAAAACATTATTGTCAATGGCACGCAGTAATCGATGGGCATTAAAATCATTTTTGTTGCGAAAAGTGACCGGTTGTTGAACCACTAATTTATCCTTGAGTTTCACCAATCGGGAAAAAGGCAATCGCCTTAAATCTTGTATGGAGACTCCAACAAATTCATGATCTGAGAAATCCTGTAGGTCATTCAACAAAACCTGTTCAAAAGGATAGACTACAAATGCATTTTTGAAAACCGGCGCTCGTTTGGGGATTTCCAAATCTTCATGAAGATGATGGGACAGAAAGTTATTGAGTTCCAAATAACCTTCGTTGTTCTTCGCAATTCCCAAAAAACAAGGCTCCACTCCATTTCTAAAATCGATGCCCAAAATAGGTCGAACACCATACTCTGGAGCTTTCCGTACAAAATTGAGACAAGCAGAAGTATTATTAATATCGGTGAGCACCAGTTGGGTCACTTGGTTTTGCTGGGCAAGTTCCAATAGCTCCAATTCGGAAAATGCTCCGAAGCGTAGACTGTAATATGTGTGGCAGTTTAGATACATGGACTACTGTTTTCTGTGTGCCAAAACCACAGGAGGTTCTCCATTAAAGGGATTGTGCATACTGCCAATGGTCTTGGCGTCCATGGCAGAGGCTCGTATCACACTCCGGCTACCAAACCTGTTTCGTACATAATCCATGGCTTGGTACAGATTTAGGGCCTCTTCGGTATCTTCAAAAAGGTTGATTTGATAGTTTCCGGAGACCAAATGACTGAATCGAATTCCTATCAATCGAACCAACATGCGCTTGTTGTACAAAATCTTGAAAAGCTCTAATATTTTTGGAATAAGTATGTGGTCCGCACTGGTATAGGGAATGCGTAATTGCTTGGAATACGTATTGAAATCTGAATACCGGATTTTTACAGCAATGCAAGCGGTTAATTTATCTCCTCTGCGTAGTTGATAGGCCAAGTTTTCGGTCATGGCCAGTAAAATTCCTTTTAGTTTGATTACATCAATAGTGTCTCGATCAAAGGTGCGCTCGGTGGAAATCGATTTTCGGTCACAAAAAGGAATCACAGGAGTATTGTCCATGCCGTTGGCCCGTTTCCAAATTACCCTTCCATTGGCACCCAATACCCGCTGCATAATATCCATGGGCATTTCCTGTACCATCCGCACTTTTCGTATACCCAAATTCCGAAGGGTTTGATAGGTTTTGTCACCCACCATAGGAATTTTTTTGATAGATAGTGGAGCCAAAAAAGGTTTTTCATGCCCAAAATCTATTTTTAGCTGATTGTTGGGTTTTGCCTCATTGGTGGCCACTTTGGAAACGACTTTATTTACCGACAATCCAAAGGAAATAGGAAGTCCCGTTTCTTTTATGATTTTTTGACGCATCTCCGAAGCGTATTTATAGGATCCGAAAAACCGATCCATCCCTGAAAGGTCTGCGTAAAATTCGTCAATGCTCGATTTTTCAAAAAGGGGCACATGTTCTTTGATGATATCTGTGACCACATCCGAATATTTGCTATACGTACCAGCATTACCTCGAATAACAACCGCTTCAGGACAAAGCTCTTTCGCCATTTTCATAGGCATTCCCGAGTGGACCCCAAATCCGCGGGTCTCATAACTACATGCAGCCACTACGCCACGGTCACTGGTTCCCCCTACCAATAAGGGCTTGTACTTAAGCTCAGTATTGATAATGCGCTCCACGGACACATAAAAAGTGTCCAAATCTAGGTGTAGAATGGTCTTTTCCATTGTTTAGTTGAGAGAGAAAGCTAATTTATGGAATATTTCCTTAAATATGGAAAATATCCATTAAAAGAAATACAATGATGAGAATCTAGTTTTTATCGGAAAATCCTTTATATCTTTGTTTCGTTGTGTTGGATTTCAATCTATCCGATTGGAATCAGGTTGAAACATCAAAAATGATGTTCACCAATGAAAGGCTTTCCATATGGAAGGCTTTTTTTGTTACCACTAAATCTTAAAACATAAATAACCTTCTTTTTTACATCACTATAGGGTTATTCTAATTTTTTACATCCGCTTCACTTTTAAGCCTTTGATTTCATTTCCATTGTTAAATCCTACAAATATCAAAATCTCATTTTGGCGAAGTATAAATCCATGTTATCGATTCATCAACTGAAACATGTCATTGACTCATTTATGGGGTTCTAAGAATTTTATTTGAAGTCTCTTTGGTGCTGAAACCATAGAAATAATAACCCTTCAAAAGATTAAATAAATGTTTTTAAAAAGATTAATGCTCGTAACTGGTTTACTACTTTCCATAACAATTACGAGGTCTCAATCCTACACTGGATATTTAGCAGATAACTATAGCGGTGTACATGGTGTACTGAGCAATCCTGCCAGTATTGCCGATTCAAGATTAAAGTTGGATATAAATTTGATCGGAACAAGTCTTTTCTTTGGAAATGACTACATAGGAATTAACCTTTCCGATGCTTTCAAGGATTTTGATGAAACATTCGACAATGCAAAAAAAGAACCTTCAGACAGTAATTTCTTATCATCAAACATAGATGTACTAGGCCCTTCCGTAATGTTTGGGCTTAATGACAAAAGTTCTATTGCAATATTCACTAGGGCCAGAATGTTTTTTAACATCAATGATGTAAACGGGAATACTCTTGAAAGAGAAGGTGGATATAATGAAGATGAAGATTTTTTTATAGATGAAAGTAATGTTTCCGGGGCTCTAAACTTATGGTCAGAACTTGGCGCGACCTACGCAAGAACCCTATTGGACCAAGAACAGCACTTTTTAAAGGGAGGTATAACCGCCAAGCTTCTAGTGGGGTTCCATAATGCCTATATAAAAGGAAGTGATGTAACAGTAAACTACGAAGCAGATAGTAGATTGGCCACAACCACCGGTACGCTAGTCCATGGACAGGATGTTTCTGGCGATAGAGCTGACTTCAGTTTTGATGGTGCTTTCGGCATTGGTACAGATATTGGGCTAATATATGAGTGGAGGCCAAACCATGAAGAATACAAAACCCTGGATAAAGATGGAAAAACCATTATAAATAAGGGAGTTAACAAATACAAACTAAAATTTGGAGTTTCTATAACCGATATAGGGAAAATAAAAAATAATGATGGAGAGCAAGGAAGCTATAATCTAAATACTACCCAAAGTATTGACAATTTTGAAGGTGATGACCTTAAAGATGCCCTAAATGATAATTTTGAATTAACAAGTCCTTTGACAAAATCCGCAAACTCGGCACTGCCCACTGCTTTGCACACCAATATGGATTGGAACATCAATTCCAAATTTTACGTCAACCTAAACACCGACTTTTCTCTCGTACACAGGAACAACCTAAACACAAACAGTGTTAGAAATTCCTTATCAATTTCTCCAAGATATGAAAGAACTTGGTTTAGCATAAATTCCCCTATGAGTTTGGTTCAAGACATAGGCTTACAATGGGGACTTGGTTTTAGAGCTGGTCCAATCTATATTGGCTCTGGAAGCGTAATGACAAACCTTTTGGGACAAACCTCTAAATCCCTAGACTTATATGCAGGCTTAAAAATACCTGTTTATCAAAATAAATTAAGGGACAAAGATCAAGATGGAATCACTGACAAGGAAGACGGATGCCCAGATACACCTGGCCCAGTAGAAAACAGTGGTTGCCCGTGGGATGATACAGATCAAGATGGCATATATGACAAAGATGACCAATGCCCCAATGAAGCTGGTCCCAAGGAAAATAATGGATGTCCGTGGAAGGATTCTGATGGAGACGGAGTACTTGACAAAGACGACCAATGTCCAGAAGAAATTGGTAAACCTGAAAATAAAGGTTGCCCAGATACTGACAATGATGGTATTTTGGATAAGGATGATAGGTGTCCTAAAATTGCAGGACCAAAAGAAAACAAAGGCTGTCCTGATACAGATGGAGACACTTTGGTTGATATAGATGACGCTTGCCCTAAAATAGCCGGACCAGTTGAGAATAATGGTTGCCCAGTGGTAACAGAAGAAGTTCAGAAACAGCTTAACAACTACGCTAAGACAATTTTGTTCGATACTGGAAAATCAACCATTAAACCAGAATCTTTATCCGTAATGGTAGACATAATTCAAATTCTGAATGAATATCCAAACGCCAAATTTATGGTTGAAGGGCATACTGATAGTGTTGGAAGCAATGCCACCAATCAAAACCTATCTGAAAGAAGAGCAAATGCTGTCAGGGAATTCCTGGTTAATGAAGGTATTGCCCAAAATAGATTAACCTCTGTAGGATACGGTGAGGATAAACCAATTGCATCAAACAACACAAGAAGTGGAAGAAAACAAAACAGAAGGGTTGAAATAAACCTCATAAAATAAATACTATCCACTGTCTTTGCCCTTGACAGTTCAAGAATACAAAGTTTGGTGTAATATGTGTATTCTAAACCAATTGGGATAGTTAAGCCGTCAAGAATTTTCTTGGCGGCTATTCTTTTAATACAATAATTATACTATCTACATTAAAAAAATCTTACAAACACCTCCTATTCATTTGTTTAGGTTATTCATCAATTGAAAATACCCATCCGTTAATTACCAGTCATATTTCCCAACACACTTTTGTTATTTTATAATACCTAAATCTATAATCTTTCAATAGAAAGTGCGAATTAAACCTACTGCCTATGGTACGATTTTTACTCCTACTCGTATTTAACCCATTTCCCAAATCAATATCCCAAACCAGTGCTTGGGTTAAAATTGCCGTTCTCCCATTATTTGTTTTTCTAATGGGTGCTCAAGCTTTCGGACAACAAATCGATACATGGTTTAGAGCAGGAAAAGGAATTAATTTGGCAACCAATGGAATTCCTCTATATAGCCCAAACCCACTTCCCCCGGCAGATGGCACTATAGTAAACACTTGGTTTGATGTGGTATATTTCTCTGAGCAAAATGCAATCCCTAATCCTGCACCTGCAGATTATTCACAAAATCCTTTTGGCGTTCCTCCAGGATTCGATTATCCATTTCCAAATAGTGGAGGTTTTGCAACTTTTTTAACACCTGGAGGCTCTATTCCTGGAACTCCTACATTTAGAAGAAACCCAACAAGCAATATTAATTTTAATCCAGTTATAGAATTTGACGGAAGTGGAGATGGACAAGCTCTACATTTTAGGTCCAACTCTCGTGGAGAAGTAACTGTATTTGTAGTTTTCAAAGCTTTGGGAGCAGGTAACTCAGCAGAAACCCAAAGACTTCTGTTTGGTGGAGATGTAGATGTGCACCATCGATCATTTAATATAAGTAATTGGACAACTAACCTATCCCTTGGTATTGCCAATGACAATCATTTTTCAGTAGGTAGAACTTGGCATAACGATGGTGGTGGTTTTTATGAAGAAGGAAGTATTGACCTAAATGGAGAACCTACTATTGGAGCTTTTTCCAGAGCAAGCGCGCTAGGTTCGGAAACCCTGTCCACCTTTGTTAATGGAATAGCAGAAATATCTACCATTCGAAATCACATCTTAGCTGGTAATGACTTATTCTTCTTCAATAGATTAGGCAAACATTTTAATAGTAATGATTCTAATAGAAACCTTACTGGTGATATAGCAGAAGTCTTGCTAGCAGATTTTGCCATGAACAATAATGAAAGGCAAAGAGTAGAATCTTATTTGGCAATTAAATACGGAATTACCTTAAGCAATGGTGCTCAATTGGGGAGTATTGGTGGGAATGGAACATATAATTATCTAGCCGCAGACGGGACAATAATATGGAGTTTTGACCCTATCTATCAATTCGATATTGCAGGTATAGGCAAAGATAGATATAGAGATGTTTTTGGCACCACGAGCTTGCGATACAATATTGATCAAAGAATATCAAAAAGCATCAATTCAGATGCTATTGTCACTATTTCAACTAATACAGATTTTGTACAGGACAATTTAGATTTGACCAGACCAGAAATAGATGCACAAATCACAAGTAAACCAGCGGGCGTACCCTATGACCATAACTATTTGATTTGGGCCAATGATAATGGAAGTATAAATGAAATATTGGCAGAATTGCCTACAGGAATTACTTCTAGGCTAGAAAGAGAATGGAGGGTACAAGCAATCAGGTCTATTGGTGTTGACCAAATCACAGGAGTCAGTGTACGTGTTAATCTATCCGGATCTGATATTCTTAATAATGGAAATTGTTTAAAACTATTGATTGACACCGATGGAAACGGGGATTTTTCAGATGGTCCTATTACAATTATAGATGCAACAAGCATAGATGTCCTAAACAATGTTTATTTTGATGGTGTGGACTTTGAACACCAAGATGTGTTCACTATAGGGTCTATAAATATAGATGAACCAACGGTAAGCTTCAATACCCCAATCTGCTCGGGAGAGAATGCCGTCTTCACCATAAGTGGTAATGCAGACAATGAGGTCAGCTACAATATCAACGGGGCCACGACAACCACCGCAACAATAGGCGCCGGTGGAACAGTTGATGTGACCGTGAACGCCGTAACATCCAACACTACCATAAACCTGACCAACATCAGTGACGGGATCTGCGACCGAACCCTAACCATCAGTGAGATCGTAACGGTAAATGCCCTGCCAACGGCAGCACTGGGCAGTAGCGATGCGAACGATACCATTTGTGCGGGAGACAGTGTCACCTTTACGGCAACGGGAGGAGATGAGTATGAGTTCTATGTGGACGGGACAAGTGTACAGGCCCAGTCAACAACAGCCACATATACAACCACAACATTGGCGGATGGGCAGGA
>NZ_OBEH01000004.1:302358-514113 GCF_900215465.1 Flagellimonas pacifica | reverse complement strand
TATAGTTCTTTCTGCCTTGCATACCTTTAATTTACGGATTTCAGCAGATTTATAAAAGCAAGAATTGATGTTTGTCGGAGTTCTGCAACAGCCACGAACGATTTATAGGAAAACACCAAATGGAATCCCGAGTAAGAAATCCCAAGTTTAATTATACTCTCATTTGCCGATAAAAAAGGCCTAAGATGTTGTGCTTTTTAATGTATCACATAGGACCTCTTCACTTCATGTTTTGGCTACTATTCGAAAAAAAAATAGAAAACCGAACGTGACTTTATACATATATCGAAAATCGTGACATTAATCACGACATTTTTACGGAAACCCCTATGAAATAAGGATTTTATCCCGACATAAACCCCGACATTATATTAGCTTTCTAAAGGGTATAACCGCTAATGTCAATAACGTATTTGGTGGCTCTCCCTTCACCTTCTTTTTTAAATATGGAGAGTTTTATTAGTTCATCAACGTCCCGTAAGACCGTTCTATCGGTAATATCGAATAATGCCCGATATTCAAGGTTCGTAATATGGCCAGCTTTTTTGACAGCTTTAATGGCAATTTTTTGTCTATCGTTCAAATCCAATTTGGACAAATACTTTTCATTGTATATATCCTTAAAAATGGTAACTGAAAGCCCCCCGCCATGTTCATGGATGAGAGGTTCAACAAGTCCATGCTTTTTACACTCTTCAATGATCTTTAATGTCCCCCGTCCCCATGACTCGATATGACCACCTTTATAAAAAGCATTGGCCAGCAATTTATTTCTAGGGTATGACCCATGTTCCTTTTTTAAATCCTCTGCGGATAGTTGTTCCGGGAGTTCACCAATGTTCCAAATGGCAATCCTATCATCGTAAATTCTTATGGTGATTGGCGTAACTTGATAGGAACGATGGACAATGGCATTGAACAAGGCCTCCCGAAGAGCTTCGAACGGATATTCAGGGGTCTCGATTCTTTGTAGGCCATCATAACTGATATCCCTAACAATGTATTTATTGTTCAGGACTTCGATCGTTGCGTCGGCAAGTTCAAAGGCATTACTTTCAATAACGTCTTGGGAAAGCAGTTCGGTAGGGGAATCCCCGAATTTTCCAATTTTCAGATAAGCACTGGTAAAGTATTTTGTTGGTTCTTTTCCAAACAAAAGAATGGCTGCCCTGTTTAAAGTCCCATTATCATCTATTAATCCAAGATTCTTTAGAATAAAATCGTCCGTGGTCGATTCCTTGATAGAGGGGATACGACCTGTTTTTATTGTACTGTTCTTAAAGCTCTCAATAGCGTTGAGGTCAATATCGTCCATAGTGGCATTGGGAACTGTTACTTCGTCCCAACTCAAATTGCCTTTCTTGAGGATAAAATCTTCCAGTGAAGCGCCATTGAGCAACTGATTCGTGCTACCACTCCTTAAATAGAACTTGCCTCTATAGGACACAGGCGAAGAAAATGGATCTACCAGTATTTCAATAAAAAACTTACCATCTTCATCAAGGAGATTAACCTGGCACACGATACCGGTTGTATCCCTGATTTTATTTGGCAACTCATCAAGCAATTTTTTGTAATTACTTAAACCGACTACATCCCCGTTATCATTTTTTCCAATATAGATTGCACCGCCATCAGCATTGGCAAATCCAGAGACCCATTGTAAATATTCGTCTCGCCAAGATTGTTTCCATTCTATGTTTTGTTGTTCGGGCATGTATGTATCGTAATACTGTTTTTGGAGAGTATCAAAGTTAAGTCATTAAAATACCACTAAAGAATCAATCTTCCCAAATAATGCTCAAGGCCTTGTCCTTATATGGGATACAATGCTCCTTGAATTTCTGGCTCGTTCTATAATTCGGAACATAATTGAACCAGTCAATTGCCCATACCTCTTGTGTCCTTTCATATCTTTTACCTTCATTGAAATATTCTCCAATGGTCGTATCATTGGGGATTTTGAATTTTCCATGGAGTAAGTGGACGTATGGAAAGTCCTCACTGTACCAGTACCATTTGATTTTATTGTTTTCACAATAGACGATCATCAAAGGGTGGTTGCCAATTTCGGCAAATCGAATACAGGTGGACGTTAAACTCGTTTGGTATTTTTTTGATAGTCCATCGAGAAGATTGAAGCTAAATTTTCGACCAATGCAGTCCTTTTTAAAACGGTTCTCTGGCATTAGAAGGCAGGCGGAGAAATAATCGGCCTCCCATTCCGTGTAGATTTCGGATCTGAAATTGGTAAATGAGGAGTGTGCCGGGGTTTCACCGGAGACAAGTGCATTTCTATGACCGTCCAAAAAATAATGACCAAGTTCATGTCCGAAGGTGTATCTGGCCCTAGTAGTGTATGAATGGCCTAACCTGCCCGTATTGATATAGATATGAAATTTGTCATTCAGATGTTCGATCAAACCATCAAAGTAATTTCCATAATCATTCTCACTATATGAAATGCCCCTCTCTTGTGCAATAAGTTCTGGATTTACCAAGTTGTTTGGACAGTATGCTTCCGCAATGAATTCAGCGAGTTCAGAGATTTCCTTTTTTCTAGAACCTGATAGGTATTTCTCCCTAGTCTTTAGCATTATTACGGTCTTCTAACATCTTCTTTTTCATCTCAACTGGAATGGTTTTACCATGCCTAGCGGCTTGCGCCAAACCTTCGTAACTGGGGTTTTCAACTTCTTTTTCTATTGGAAGCTGCTCAGTTCTGCCTTTCTGTAGTATCTCTAAGGGATTGTCCCAATGCTTGGGCTGGATCTGTGCAATTTCTTTCTTATATCGCTTTTCAAATTCAGTTATGCTCTCCGGATCGGTCGGGAATAAATACCCAAGTGATTCCAGCAGTTTTAATATGTTATTGCTTTTTGTCACCTTTTTAAGGGTTTAAGTGTAGTTTTTTTTTCAAAGTGTTCTCTGATTTTTTTATCACATCTTGACTTGATTTTTCTAATATTCATGTCACTTGTGCTATGTACTTCAGCGAGCCATGCCATTATTTCCTTGGGTCTCTTTTTACCCTCTTGGTGGCAATCGTATACCGATAAAAGTATTAAACGGTCTCTTTCCGAAAAGGTCAATAGGACTTCTTGAAGCACTTTTTGATAATGGCCAATTTCATTTTCTTCCGGTAGGATGATTTCCGGAGGGTCAAAGAAAACACTATCGTCATCTATTGTTAAATCGTGCTCCTGTGCACAATATCCTTTATTCAAAAGGCCTTTTAACTCGTTTTTGGCGATGGTGGCCAAATAGCCCTTCATTTTCTTATCTACGTCCAGATCTGTCTCGTGGTCTTCAATAATGAAATCCAATGGCTTATTGTAAATTTTCAAAAAAGTATTCTCCGCTACAATGTCAACAAGGTCGTCATAAAAGTATGTCGCGGACTTTTTCGCCTCGAATATGACCGTATGGAGATACCTTGAGTATTCATGGTAATATATGGTAAATGCCTTATGAGCTTCTTGCTCATCGTCTTCCTGGTAAGAGAATTTTAATAGGATCTCTTCAAGTTCTGCTTTTTTCAAAGTGTTCAAGTTTTAGTGGTTCGGTCTGGTGTTGGGCTGCTTTCATAATTTTCATGTTTAGATTGATTAGTTAATACTGATTACTTTCTAATAAGATATATAAAAAACCGTGACAACCATACCTAGGTCACGGTTTTTTATATATGAAGATGTAAGAAAATTTAAACCCAACAACTATGGCAACTAATGGAAAATCAGGTGATAACAGAAGACACGGAGCAGTGAAAAATCGCTCACAGGTGAAAAACCCCAAAACTAATCAATGGGTTAAAAGGAATGGCGATACTGGCCGCTTTATGGATGTAAAGACATCAAGTAGGAAGCCCTTTAAGGGTGTTACCAAAGAGAATTAGTACAGGTCCTGAAGAAGACCTTAAAAGATTCAAAAACATTTTTATTAATACTAAACCTCAGATCATGAGTACAGTAACAAACCCTAAATTCCAGATCTACAGATCTGGTTCGGAATATCGCTACCGATTAAGAGCGAGAAATGGTGAGATTATCCTTCACGGCGAAGGATATACAACAAAGCAAAGTTGTCTGAACGGAATTGACTCGGTAAAACGTAATGCCCCATATGACAGGCGTTATGAGCGTAAAGTTGCTACCAATGGGCAATATTACTTCGTTTTGAAAGCTTCAAATGGAGAGCCTATTGGAGTAAGTGAAACCTATACCACAACCGCGGCACGGGAAAATGGTATAGCAGCTGTAAAAAGCGTTGCTCCAACAGCGCCAACAGAAGACTTGACCTAGAAAGGAGGAGAGTTCTTACTCTCCTTTTTTTTCTTCGAGCAAAATCCACTTTAGTGGTTCAGTGCTATTTGTGGATTCTATTGGAACAGGTCCAGTTTGAATTGCGTTTCGATTTTAGGTGTAAACGTTCCTATTATTACAAATGGGTTTTTGCCCGTAAAATGAAATCGTTTTGTTGTTCCCAGAAAGAGATATAGATCCTTGGTCTTGGCAAAGTCGTCCATATATTTTTGTCTGACCAATTCACAGGCCTTTTCTTCACTGCCGCTCCTATTAAGGCAATTCCAAAATAGTTGGCCTATTTCCCAATCCTCTATCATTAAGGTGCTTCTACGACCTTTGATATCTTCGAAGGTATATGAAAATTTGAAAGGCAGTTTTTTGACCACCTCAAAACCTTTTTCGGTACTTTCGAACAAATTGAACTGCTTGAGACTGGCCAGTTTTTTTTCGTCCCACTCACGGTCCACGGGTTCGATTACGAAATCAATGATTTTCGCAGGTTTGAACACGGCAAGCGAAGTACCAACTTCTTTGTTCTGGGCTTCTTCAATGAGTTGGGTCAGATCTTCATGGACGTTGTTGAGGACAATGTCTTTCCTTTTGGCCCAATTGCCCTTGGTGTCCAGTTCGCCAACTTTTTCAAAAGTGGTATCGGCAGTTCTGGGGCGATGGCTTTCAGGCCTAAAATCCGAATCGTTGTTCACCAGATCCACTTCGACCCAGTCATATTTTTTATATTGGTCCTTGTAGGCTTTTTTTCGAAATTCAACGGGATAGATACGTATCCATGAACCATCCTCGGTGAATCCAGCGGTACATACCAGCTCATCGTACTTTGTGGATAAAGTAGGATAGGTCTTTACCGTTATTAGGACTTTGGTCTTCAGGGTTGTTTAAAGGTTTTTTTGAACTATTTCCCAGTCTTTCATTTTTCCCAGTTCCTTTGCCACCACACCTCTATGGCACATACATACCTCTTTTTCAAAACAGGTTATCGCAACCCTTTTGTACTCTTCGCAAAGATCTTTCAGTTGGGCGAGATAGCTTTTGTTTTCCTTGAGCGTGGTTTTCTTATAATTATCGAATAGTTCCTTATAATCATTGAGCGAATGCAATTCTTTACGTTCCTGTGATTCTATTCCCAATTGGGGCATGTGCAAAAATTTGATGCCCAAGCTTTCGCAGGAGTTCAATAGCTGTTTTTTTGAAAACCCGTATTTCATGCTGAACGAGTTTTTCCGAACATCCACCAATAGCCTGACATCATTTATTATCAGCTTGTTCAGGTAGGTCTCCAAACTAATCCCTTCATAGCCAATGGTGAAAAACATGGGGCCATCCTTGATTCTCCTCTGGGCATTGACCTTATCCATTTCTTTTACGGTCAAGACCTTGTTGGCAATTTTGCTGTTTATGGCAAAAAAAGGGTATTTGCGGTACGTCTCCTTTATCAGCTCTTCCCCGTTAAAATCTTTATAGGTCCGATGGACCCAGTTTAAGGAACTCACGTCCTCTTTCTTGAGCTGGGACTTGTAATCGGAACTGTCCAAACATTTCCAACTGCGGTCTTCCCGTTCCACATTGCCGAGCTTAATCATCGTGTGAAGGTCTTGGTTCGCCTGAAAGGAAAAACTGCCGTATTTATAGGGGACAAAATCAAATGCCTTTTTTTCCTGTTTTCTAGTGGCCAGGAACAGGAGTTTTTGAAAATTTAGGTTGTCCAAAGTCCCATCGAACTGTTGCAATAGTGCAAGTATATATTTTCTTCTGTAGTACATTCTTATATAGGAAACCTATTTTAAGCTGAATTATTACGAAAAACGCGCGATTAATTTTCTTCAAAACTACGAAAGACAATTTTGGTAATGTTCTATCTTATCCAAAAACCGGGACAGATTCCAGTAAATTATGCTAGGTTTTAGTCCTTTGGTTATTCTAAAACCAGCCTGACCTCAGAATAAAGTAGTCATAACTGGAACGATATAGGCTATATAATGACCCTAAATTGTTTTAGGTATGTTTTAGGTAAAAAGAAAAAGGCAGCTACCTTGTTCGTAACTGCCTGATTATTAGTAGCGGGACCTGGACTCGAACCAGGGACCTTCGGGTTATGAGCTTCCAAGCGGACGCATTTTCTTAGTTATCCCGGTCTATTTTATCCAAAATCGTGTACGGTATTGTGTACGGTTAATTTGCTTAAATATAGGAAGATTAATAGCAAAACTCTATTTAAATGCTACAATAAGCAATATTGTTTGAAGTCCACTCAAATTTCCACAGTTGTCTAAAACAACAACATTGGAAGTAGTTCGTCCTCTTAACTAACTGAGGGGTTGGGCGGGTGAAAAAGTCAGCTCCTAACAATGGAACTGGCTTGTTTATTGTTTAGCTTTCACTCTTGCATGCCACTAGTCGCAGACTAGCGAGAGCCGGGGAGGGTAACAAGGTTAGTTCTTGTATTCCAAAAACACTTTATCTAAATCTATATCGTATATAATTCGCCTCCAAATAATTAGATTCCATCAAGATGAGTTCTTCTGTATAGAATAGATAATTGTCAGAAAAAACAAAGGGATCTCCCTTATTGGCCTTCAACTTTAACGCAATTGTGTCATCAACAATAAAAATGTGATTAAAGCCTTCTCTAATCAATTCGAAATGATTTTTATGTAATGCAGTATTTATATCCCATAGTGCTCCCTAAACGGTCACAATTATGCATAGCTAAACGTTGTGAGTAATTAAAAAAATATAAACTAAACCCATTGTGCATTTTAAATAATGCTAATTTTAATGTTGTTTATTCTCCTGTTAAATATAAACCTGTTGATATATTGAATAGTTGTCAAAGTTGTTATTTTTGCTAATATTCTTGTTTTAAACCCTTGAAAAGACTTGGCATAATTACGTCTTATCATAAACTGGTCGCATAACTGAGAGAACAATGTTTCTATTCTTTTTCTCTTTTTACTAAAAATATAAGCCTGTTTGTTATACGCTTTTTTGATTGTTTCTCATAGAGGTATTCATTTTTATGTTACAGGATTCGAACAAGTTGAGTTGAATTTCTGCTGATAAATAACCTCTATCGCCAATTAATGTAAAATCGCTTATTTGCATCTTAATGTCTTTAAGGTAATTAATGTCGTGTACAGATGCAGGGCTTATATCCATACTGCCTATTACACCTTTTACAGAACAAACTGCGTGTAGTTTATAACCATAATAATTATAACTTTGTGCTGTACAATACGCTTTGTCTGGCAAAGAATAAGGAACTTCCCTGCAAATCTTGGAATGCGAACTTCGGGATAGTTTGCAAACCTCCAAGGGCATGCTATCAACAACGAAATAATTTTCGAATTCATTAAAATGACAAGCTAATTTTAAACGAATAGTATTCAGCTCGTCTACCAATTTTCGTCTTCTTTTATTGTAAACACTTCGCTCTATTTTTTAACCAATAGACTTGGGAAGCTTTCTGAATATATCGTTTTCACTGTCTATTCCCATAAATTCAACAGTTAGACTCAAACTAACGAGTTCTAAATCACTAGGCTTTGGTTTTCTTCTTTGATAGGGCAAAAGTTGATCTTTTGATATTTTTCTTAAAACCTTCAATATTCTTTCGTAATTTGCACTTAAGTTGTTCTTTGTTAATGTTTTATGGCTAAAACAATTTACTGATTATCAGTAAGATGGACAACTTTTTTCTTTTAAATCATAATGCACAACGGGTTAAGTAAGGCTAATTGTAAAAAATTTATTGATTTGGACAATATGGAAGTAATAGCGGAATCTACTCAAGAATTTAGTAATATGGGCAAGATGAGATGGGTATGGAAAAGAGTATCTAATTAATACCTTAAATTACGAAACCCTAGGAAAAAAATATCTTAATAATATTGACAGCTTATGATTTCTTATAGAAACCGCTTAAAAGTAGTAGCAGACTTTTTAGCAGCATTTTTGCTCCTATCCTTATTAAGTCCTATTTTGATTATTTCAACTATCGGGTTGTATTTTGTCAACGATGGATCCCCTTTTTTTTTCCAAATTCGTCCAGGACAAAACGAAAAGCTTTTTAGGATTATTAAGTATAAAACCATGACAGACGAGCGAGATGCCCAAGGAAAGCTCTTATCCGATGCAGAGCGATTAACACGTTTAGGAAAATTGGTGCGCAAATCTTCAGTAGACGAACTCCCTCAATTACTCAACGTACTTAAAGGCGATATGAGTTTCGTAGGCCCTAGACCTTTGCTGCCGGAGTATTTGTCCCTTTATACTAAAAATCAGGCGAGACGTCATGAAGTAAGGCCTGGTATTACCGGTTGGGCACAGGTAAATGGAAGAAATAGTATTTCTTGGGCAAAAAAGTTTGCCTATGATGTAGAATACATCGACAAACTGTCATTTTTATTTGATGTGAAAATTTTATGGTTAACTGTGATTAAGGTTTTGAAAAGAGAAAGTGTGAATCAAAGTGATGAGCGCCCGATGCAACGATTTAACGGCAATAATTAATGTGTAATGGTCAATAAGATTGTTATATTTAGGGTTCTATTATAGAAAACTAGATAGAAAGAAATTTTAAACGTTTAGTGGTTTTGTAACTCGTAGTTGTGGCATATCAAAAACTGAACTCATTCTTAATATAATCGGTGCTTCTTTGAAATATAATATTTCTTTAATGGATTATTTTAAATTTTATAAACGTACTAAGTTAGAAAAACGGACATATGCTGGTACGGGATACATGATTAAGTATCAGTTACGAATGAACCCAAAAAGAGAAAGAAATATTTTAGAAAATAAATTGATCTTTTTAGATAAGTATGCACGCTTAATATCGCATCAATATGCAAGTAAAGAACTTTTTTTAACTGATACAACAGTTTCTGGTGGTTTACTTAAAAACTCCGTTCGTAAGTTAGTAGTAAAATCTTCAGATGGTCAATGTGGAGAAGGCATTATCGTTTTGGATATCTATAAAATGGGAGAGAAAGAAATAGTGTCAACACTTAAGAAAACGGATAATGGCTTGATAGAAGAATTCATAATACAACATGATTCACTGATTAAATTGTCTCCTTCTGGACCGAATACTGTTAGAATTTCCACTCAATTGTATGAAAATGAATAAGTTGACATTTTAGGATGTAGACTAAGAATAACAATCAACTCATATGTTGATAATTTGGCTGTAGGGAATATTGCGACTCCCATAGATGAAATTTCTGGAATTGTATATGGCGGAGGTGTAAATAGTGATATTACCAAAAATGAGGAGCATAAACATCCCATTACTGGAATTGGTATTGTCGGATTTCAAGTTCCTTTTTGGAAAGAATCTCTTCGAATGGTTAAGGAAGCCGCCTTATTGCATAAAGAGAATAGGTCAATAAGTTGGGATGTGGCGATTACCAATAAAGGACCAGAATTGTTAGAAGGTAATCATAACTGGTGTAAATTATTATGGCAACTACCAGTTAAGAAAGGGCTTAAAAATAAATTAAAAGCATATAAATGAAAGAAAGTTTAATTATTATTGGTGCAGGTAACGTTGGTGGTTTTTTAGTATTGAATCAAGAACTTTTTAGTACACAATACAATATCATTGGATTTCTTGACGATGCAGTTGAAAAAAAAGATAAATCCTATTGGGATATACCAGTATTAGGTACCTTAGATGACCTGCATAAATACCCAGATGCGGCGCTGGTTATCGGAATTGCAAAACCGTTGGTAAAAAAGAAAATACTCCAAAAAATAGGAGATAATCATAAGTTTCCGAACTTTATATCTAAAAATACATGGATTTCTAATAGTGTTAATTTCGGAAAAGGAATCATCATTTATCCGGGAGTTTCGATTAATCATGAATCGGAACTAGGAGAATTTGTAATAATAAATATGAATTGTGCAATTGGTCATAATACCAAAATTGAAAAATGCAGTTCCTTAGCGCCTGGGGTCAACTTTGCCGGATTTACGCATGTAGAGCCTTATACTGAAATTGGTATAGGAGTTTCTACTATTCAACAAATTAAAATTGGTGAAGGTTCGATTATTGGTGGGCAGAGTATGGTCGTTAGAAATACAGAAGCCTATGCTACCTATATTGGTGTTCCGGCAAGAAAGAAAGAATTGTAATAGACCTATTGACTTTATAAATAAATGAAAGAAAAAATATGGTTATCACCACCGCACTTGACAGTGTGAAAGATTTAACTTCACAAATAATTCCTAAAAGGGATGGTGAAGAAGAGTTTTAGTGATAAAATAAATCATATTTTAAAAACTACCTATTAGATTTACGTAGCTTTTTTATTGTTATAACCCGTTGTGCATTTAGGGTTTAAATAGAAAAAGTTGTGCGAGCTGCTCAATAGCAGTAAATTGTAGTAACGACAAAACAATTTAAAATGCACAACTTTAGAACAAATTACGATAAAATCCTTGAGATTTTGGACGAGATAGAACCAAAATACGATATTATAAACTAGATGCGTAAACCAAAATTGAAGGACAAGGAACTAATGGCCATTGGATTAACAGCTGGATATATGGGCATTGACAGTGAGTGTCAGCTTTTCAGGTCTTTGCCTTTATCATTGAGAAATCGCATCGAACGCTCGGTATACAATCGTCGTAAGCGAAAACTCTTCTACCACTTGGATGATCTTAGATTGAAGCTTGTCGAACGAATCGACAAGTTCGAGAACTGTCACATAGTGCACAGTATGCCTTTGGAGGTTTGTAAACTCGCTCGTAGCACAAGGAGTTCTATATGCAAAGAAAAAGTTCATAGCAGTCCTAATAAAGGGCACTGTGCCAGCCAAGGCGTGCATTACTATGGTTACAAGCTTCATGCGGTATGTTCTGTAAAAGGTGTAATAGGCAGTATGGATATAAGCCCTGAATCTGTACACGACATACATTTTTTAAAAGACATACGCCACCAAATGAAAGACTGTACACTGCTAGGAGACTGAGGTTATCTATCGGCAAAGTATCAGATCGACTTGTTCGAGGTGGCCAATATCAGACTGGAGACACCCATGCGCAAGAACCAAAACAATTATAAGGAACAGCCTTATATTTTTAAGAAGTCCAGAAAAAGAATAGAGACGCTGTTCTCTCAATTATGCGACCAGTTCATGATAAGAAGAAATTATGCAAAATCTTTTGATGGATTCAAAAACAGAGTCTTATCTAAAATCACAGCAATGACAGTAATTCAATACATCAATAAATTTGTCTTTGACAGAAACATCAATAATTTAAAAATCAACATTACCTAAATGCACAACGGGCTATTTTAATTAAAAACATTAATATTTAACTGAAATTTAGTTAACCGTTAACCACACTATCTAATGCGTCGTCCAAATCTTTATTCATAAAATTCTGCTGGTACTGGATAGTTGTTTTAATATCTGAATGGTTATATAATTTTTGCAAAACTTGCAAAGGAATTTTGTCCCCTGAAATATTTCCGAAGGAATGACGGGCTACATGCATGGTGATTTTCGTTTTTATTTCAGCTTTTTCTGTGATTTGCCCTAAATACCTGTTAAGTCTTTTGTTCGCTATTTTGGTGACTCTCAAAATATCCTTGGGGTCCTTGGTGGCTTCTTTTAATTCGGGAAAGATAAAATCAGTGTGCGAAGCTTTATCAGCTTCGTACTCATCTAATATATTTTGAAGTTTATCATGAATTTTAAGAGACAGGTTTTTTTGATTTTTATTCATGGTGTAATATATCCTTTCTCCTTGTATATTCGCCCAGGTTATTTTAAGTACATCGGCAACCCGCATACCGGCAAGATAGAAACTAAAAAGAAAAACATTTCGGGAGTGATGTTGTTTCGGATGCTCTGAAAGATCTAGGCTCTCTATTGATTTTATTTCCACAGCGGTAAGACCAATTTTGATAGATTGGGGGATTTTTATCTTAATCTTTCCATCGTTATTTCCGAAAGGATAATTTTCCTTTGAGATAATATTCTGTTGTGAAGCTCTATTGTATAGCGTACGTATGAAAATCAGTGTGTTTACAATACTCCGTTCACCAATGGAATCTTTATTACTTCTTAAATAGGAAATAAAGGCACGTAAAAAAAGAGGGGTGACATCTTGGAAGGTTAGGTCTTTCGCTCTTGGATATTCTTTTATCCTATTCAATAATGGCCGTTCGCTATTAATGCGGGAAAATTTTTTGTTTTTTTCTAATTCTATAAAATAGGTTTCGGCAAAGGTGTAAAATGAATGACTTTTATGTTTTCCCGAAATAGTTTTTTTTATTTCCGCTGCTTGCGTGATTGGCTTTGTACCGGATTCAATATCCAGTAGGGACTTATTTATCTCGACCAGTTTAGAAGAAATAAGATTGTTTAAACGGGTGGAATTTGGATGATTTTTCTTTACTTTTCTTCTTATGGGGTCCCAATATTTTGGGTCGATTCGTTGTCCGATTTGAATGTATGAAGATTTCCTATTTTTGGTAATGCGAATGTTTAAAGGGCAAAGGCCAGCTTTGCTTTTCCTTTTTCGCATATATGCCTCAATGGTTACCATTTTTAATAATTTATATAAAGATAAATATTTTTGGTCAAACAATGGTCAAACAAATGAACGTTTTATATGGTTTTATACGGTCTTATATGTGAATATTAAAATCAAACTATCAATAAATATGAGGGTTTCGAGGTGTGTGATTATAAAAAGAACTAAACTTAGGATCTAGTGCCGCGAGGCGTGGGGGTTCGACTCCCTTCACCCGCACAAAAAGCTCTCAAATTTTGAGAGCTTTTTTATTTGTCTCACTCTAATCTGTATCAGACTTCTTGGCTGTACGCTTTGTCTTAATGAGGACCGATTGAGTTTGCTTAGGGGCCCTTGACTTTATTTTTCAATTTCCCTGAAAGTTGTAGCCCGGATTTAATGTTTATTCCAATCAAAGTTAAATTGCTAAGTCCAAATATTAATTCTGCAATTTGCGCATAGAGGAATATATTGTCAATGGATTTATAGATGGCACGATAGTATAGGAATATAACGAGTGAAATCAATATAATACCATTGATCATTACTAATTTCATCCTTTTTAGTTTTTTCAGAATGATTGGATGTTTTGATTTTCCGGCCAATTTTTTTCCCGAAATTGCCAAAGAGGGCATTGCAATTACAAGAATTGGTAAGGCATACAGGATGCCGGTTTTCACAGCTTTAATCTGCATTTTATCCGCTACTAATTCTGCTCTTAATGATAAGATAAAAAATGTGCTGATTGTTATTGTCCCTATTATAGTTGCGGCAATATGTAATGCCAATAAATTCTTTCTTTTCATTTTTAGTTTTTTTCTTATCTAATTAAGTAGCTAACTCCTAATAGGGCAATCGCACCATCAATAAGTATGGAGTAATAAAAATCTTTACGCTTTTCTGTGGAGTATAAAATCAAAAGCATTTGTACAATAATGGCAAGCACAAAAAGAGGTGTTGATATTGAATAAGAGGAAACAACTCCTAAACTTATCAATACAAGAATCAACAGTAGTATTGAAATTATCTTGGCCTTTGGAATGCCAATTACCTGTGGGATTGTTCGTTGTGATGGTAAATCATATTTCAAATCTCGAATATCGAAAGGAATTGCCACTGCCGCAAAATATAAATAGTGAGCTGGAATGAAAATTATGAATGTCTCCCAATTATGAATATTTTCATTTAGCATTGGAAACACTACTATAATTATGGTCCATGTTAGAGCAATTAAATGAATTTTAAGATGGGGTAATTCACGTAGATTCTTGCTCCCTATTCTAACTACATAGTAAAAAGAGATAGTTGTGGCTCCAACCATTAACATCATTACAATAGGTGTTATCTCATTCAATAATAGGACGAAAAAGTATCCCCCGAGGAGCCCACTAACGATACTTATGAGAATTATTAATGTCCTATGCTGACCTACCCAACTGAGCCAAGGTGTTTTGGTTTCTAAATTTACTTTGACTACCCGTTGAAGATTGTATACGCATAATGTGGAGAAAAAAGCAAATTGTCCATAGGACAAATATTGGTCTAGATTAAAAATGTTGGCAATTCCAGCTGCAAGAAGACCTGCAGAAGTTGCTATAACAATATTTAAATGCGAAATGTATGTTAGAATCAACTTGAACAATAGAGTTGGCAAGTTTGGATTACAGGATCTTTATGTATACAAATGAGAAAGAGTTTCAATGGATTGAACGAACATTTTGTTTAATAGGGAATCATTTATTCTCTAATAATAGTGTAGAGTGATGGATTTGCTTTAAGTCCTTCTGTAGGAGCAACTCCTAGTTCTTTCCCCATCTTTTTGCTAGCTTCCATGAATGCTTTTGGACTTTCCCATACGGCAACATTTATTAATTCAAATTTAGCATCATCTTTTATTGATTGATGCAATTCTGTAGAAATGTAGCCAGGTTCTTTTTTAAGGAAATCTCGGCAAGCTTCCCAATATTTTATGGATTCTTCCAATTTTCCTTCTGGTACTTCAAATGGATTTATAAGAACAACATGTTCTGAGTTACTGGTTTCCATATTCGATTTGTTTTTTTGGTTTGCTTCATTGTTACAAGAGCTCATACCGGTTAGAAATAATATTGTAAAAACTATTTTTGAAATTTTCAGTGATTTTTTACTAAGTTCTTTTGTATTCATAATGTGATTTTATTACTATTCTTCATAAGCGTGTTTTGTAAATGAGCGATACATATAAGTTATAAAACACGCAATAGAGTTGTATTGTCATCATTGTTGTTACCAACCCGAAATCTTTATGAGGCCCTAGCTTCTTTAATAATTATCCTTAGTATTTTGCTATAACAAAAATTGTTATGACAAATATAAAAAATAATTGCATTATTTGTACATTATCTATGCGCCGTTTCGCTTATTGAGCTGTATGTCGAAGGGAATTTGACTTATAATTGGTACCTCAACAATCGCAATGCATTTATAACCACCAATAATGTAGAACCTTCATGAATAGCTATGGCTCCTCCAATACTTGTTCCGCCCATAATTGTTGTTGGTATTAGAAAAGCCACTATTGCCAAGCTCACCCATAGGTTTTGTTTGATTATGGATTTGGATTTTCTACTCAAACCTATTACAAAGGGAAGGTTCTCAATTTTATCGGACATTAAGGCAACGTCAGCCGTCTCTAAGGCAACATCACTTCCAGCTGCTCCCATTGCAATGCCAACTGTACTTGTTGCCATTGCGGGCGCATCGTTTACACCATCACCTACCATGGCAATTTTTGAATATTGTTGTTTTAGTACTTTGATGGCTGTGACTTTGTCTTCTGGTAATAAATTCCCCTCTGCATCTGACAAACCAATTTGTTTTGCAATGGAATCTGCGACATTTTGATGGTCCCCTGTGAGCATAATCATTTTTTTAATGCCAATATCTTTTAGACGCTTTAAAGTAGGTGCCGCGCTTTCTCTGGGCACATCCATTACGCTTAATAAACCTATTAACTCATTTTTATAGGCAACGAGCATTGCTGTATGCCCGCTCTGTAATAGATTGTCCATTTGATTTTTTATAGCTTTGGATGTTGCTATTGCCTCATCAATCATCAATCTTTCATTTCCAATCAAAACCACATCTCCATTATAATTTGCGTTAACGCCTTTTCCTTGGATTGCTTTAATATCTGCTGCCTGATTTTTACCTTCTACTTTAAGTTGCGATTTTAAATCTTGGACAATGGATTTTGCCAAGGGGTGGTTGCTTAATTTCTCTACATCCAAGACTATATCAAGAAACTCACCTTCTTCAAAATTATTTAACGCAATGGCATTTGTCAACTTTGGTTTACCCTCGGTTAAAGTCCCAGTTTTATCAAAAGCAATTGTTGTTAAACTCCCTAAATCTTCCAAGGCTCGTCCTCCTTTGATTAAAACACCGCTTTTTGCTGCTCTCGCAATGCCACTTAATACGGCACTGGGTGTTGAAATGGCCAAAGCACAAGGGCTTGCAGCTACTAAAACACTTATTGCCCTATAGAGACTCTCTTTATAGGTCTCATCAATTACTAAATAGGAAAAGCACAAAACGGTAACCAAAAGGATTACGACAGGAACAAACCATTTTTCAAATTTTTTGGTCAGTAATTGTGTTGGTGATTTTTGTGTTTCTACTTCGCTCACCATTTTCACCAGGCGAGAGATGGTACTATCAGCGCTTAATTTTAGAACCTGAACTTCAATAACGTTATCTCCATTTATGGTGCCAGTGTATACAATATTGTTTTTCTCAATGTTATCAAAGTCTGGCAGGTTTGTGGTATTGCCAATTGCCACTTTGTCCACAGGCATACTCTCACCAGTTATAGAAGCCTGGTTAATGCTGCTGTTTCCTTTTACAATGATACCATCGGCAGCAATTTTGGTGTTTGGCTTTACTACAACGATATCATTTAGCTGGAGTTCTTCAATGGGAACTTCTTCAATTTTATCACCCTTTTTTACCAAAGCTGTTTTTGGGGATAGATTGCCTAAGGACTCAATGGATTTTTTGGCCTTGTTCACGGCATAGCTTTCCAAAGCATGCCCAATACTAAATAAGAATAGTAGCAATGCTCCTTCTTCCCAGCTTTCTATATAGGCTGCTCCGGCCGCAGCAACCAGCATCAAAAAGTCAATTTCAAACTCACCTTTTCGAATTTTGCCAATGGCTTCAAGTGTTGTAAAATAACCACCAAAGAAGTAAGCAACAATAAAACTGCCAAGTGAGGCTGACTCTGGTAAATTGGTAAGTTTTTCTATGATTAGACCCATGAAAAAGAACACACCACTCAATATGGCAAAATACAGTTCTGTCTTTTTACCAAAAACACCGCCGTGCTTGTGGTTATGTTCCTCGTTTTCAGAATGTTCTTTGCTCATTTTTTCTAGGTTTTTATTGTTGCATTTGTCTTATTTATGGTTTGCCGTTTTTTTAAATAGCTGTTTTTTATCGATTCTAAACACAATTAAAAACGAAGCGGTTATGCACCACTTCGTTTCAATTTATCTGTGTGCGGAATAAATGCTCCCCCACTTGTTTCTTCTAAACACGAGATTTTATACAGGAAACAGTTAATGAAAATTAATCAACTTGGAGTTAAGGCTCGCCTATACAAACTCATGGTTATGATACACAATGTCCTTTTACAGCAAGTTTTTTGAACAGATGTGGCGCTGCAATAGCACTTTCTGGATATGCTCTAAGCAATGCTTGAAACTCTGGTGTTGCGAAAGCTGTGCTAAAACTTTCAAGATCTTCCCAGATGGCATAGTTAATATAACATCCACTTCCCCCAATGCCTTTATGCATTTGGGTAGATATGTAACCTGGTTGTGTTTTTAAGAAATCTGCATCTGCAGACCAAGCTTCTAATAACGCCTCTTCTTCTGAAGGTTCAATGTTAAAGACATTTATTAACACAATTGTACCATCTTCGTTTGATTTGAATTGTTGACTTAAACTTACTAATTCATCTAATTCTTTAATTTTCATAATTATTTGTTGTTTTTATGGTTTAAAATTCAATAACCCTAAAATTGCAAGAATCGGAAATCGGGTACCTTTCCACGAATCTCTTTCGGGTATCTACATCATACATTTCCTTTATCGGACAATAGTATTGCAATGGCTCTGGTCTTATCAAATTTTGAGAAAACAATAACCATTATAACCGTAATGGGAACGCTTAAGATCATACCGGTTGTTCCCCAGATAAGCCCCCAGAACGAGAGCGCTATAATTGCAACAAGAGCGCTAATGTTCATGGAGTTTCCAACTAACTTGGGCTCAAGTACATTTCCTATGATCAATTGTATCGATCCCACAACAATGAGCGTTAATAGGGCAGGAGTAACCTCCCCAAATTGAAAAAGGCAAAAAATAGTGGGAAACAGTGTGGCTATCAAAGAGCCAATAGTAGGTATATAATTCAGGATAAAGATAATCAAGGCCCAAAATATTGGTGCATCAACACCTATTGACAATAGTGCAATGGCGCTTAAGCTGGCAGTTATTAAACTCACTAGAGTTTTTACTCCCAAGTAGTTTGAAACAGAGTTTTCCAGCTCTATCAATGTGGAAGAAATGTCTTGATATTTGCCATTTTCAACAAAGATTAATTTTAACTTTTCGTTGAAATTGCTTTCTTCCAAAAAAATAAACAGCATGTACAAAAGAATCATAAAGACATTACTTACCATATTGGTGAGCGATGAAGCCACGGTCTCTACAAGACCACTGATAGTTGCACTTATATCTTGTTCATTTAGGATATTGGCTTTTATGTCCATTCCGAAAGCGGTATTTATGGAGTCAAGCACAGTTTGAACATTTTTCTCGTACATGTCATATCCATTTATAAGGGTTTCAATGTTTAGGGAGATGACAGAGCTGACAAAATAAATGACCCCAACAATAACAATGGTAAGGGACATGTTTTTTGCCCAATCTGGAACGTACTTACGAAATAGGGAAATCTTGTTTATTGTAGATTTAAGTTTTCGTATCAATACCCAAAATATCATGGCAAAAACCAAGGGTAATAGAAGGCTTTTTCCGTATATCAAGCCAATGATTATAAGGGCTATGACAATACAGGTCTGCGCAGATTTTGATAAGGTATTTATATGCATGCAAGGGTTATTTTTGCTTTTCAATAAAAATGATTAGTTATGTGGCATTATTTTCTTTTTAAGAATATTTTTGTTTTTTGCCTATCTCAAATAACATGATGACTGTAAACAACAAAACATATTTGATTTCTATCTCTCTTTTATTAATTGGAATTATTTTTTGTACTGTATCTGCTGTTATTTCTTTGAATTCAAATGGCAATTGGTTTGCCAGATCCGGTTCTATATTGACTTTTATATCTGTAGTTGTACAATTTCAATTGGCAAGTATAAAAAAGAAGGAAGCAGAAAAAATAATGCAATCCGATCTTGATATACATGAAAAATTGAAAACTATAAAGGATGATAATTCTTTACATAAAACTGTATTTATTGTTTCTGGTTTAACAAGTTTATTGGGCACATTAATTTGGGGTTATGGTGATTTACTTTTTTAAATTCCCTTTATAGGAAAGGCGATAGTAATCTCACCACTTTTCCCCATAAATGAATGTACTTTGGCCTATTTAACCACGCCTTTGTATCTATCAGTTCAGATTCTTTTAGGTCACTGTTGAAAACATCCTTTAATTGCTGTGCAATTCTTCGGCTATACATAACTGCATTCACTTCAAAATTTAGATCAAAGCTTCTATAATCCATATTAGCGGAACCAACAATAGCCAAATCATCATCTATGACCATTGTTTTTGCATGTACAAAGCCTTTGTTGTACTTATAGATTTTTACACCATATGGTAATAATTCTGTATAATAAGAACTTGCGGCTGTATTGACCATTTTTGAATCTGAAATGCCAGGAACTATGATCTTAACATCCAATCCACCTTGGATAGCAACTGTTAGAGCGTCTATTATACTTTCTCCTGGAATAAAATAAGGACTGGTAATGTAAATGCTTTTTTTAGCCGAACCAATTGCTTTTAACAATGAGTAGAAAATAACCGGTTGAGAACTGTCCGGACCAGAGGCCGCAATTTGTACCATTTCCCCTTGGATGTTTTCTGATTCTTTTATATAGGGAAAGTAGCTCTCGTTATAATCGATATTTTCCGAACTGCAAAAGTTCCAATCACAAATGAACAGATATTGTAAATGTGAAGTTGCCCCTCCATGTATCATTAAATGTGTGTCCCGCCAAAACAAATGCTTTTCTTCATTTAGATCATTACGATATTTATCACTCATATTGATGCCTCCAACAAAACCAACCTTTCCATCAATAATGACAATTTTTCTATGGTTTCTGTAGTTTATCCTACTGGCAAAGGCATACCACTTTATTTTATAGAAAGGAGAAGTTAAAACACCGGCATTGTTTAATTTTTCAATAAATTTTTTTCCCAGCCCATGACTACCAAAATCATCGTATATAAGGCGCACTTCAACACCTTCTTTTACTTTGTCGATTAGAATATCCGCAACTTGATTTCCAGTAAGGTCATCTTCGTAAATGTAATATTCTATATGAATATGTGAAGTGGCTTTTTTTAGTGCTTTTAATAGTTCAGGAAATTTTTCTTCTCCATTTACCAATAATTTTAATTCGTTGTTTGAGGTTAAATGACCACTCCCGGACTTGCGAATAAACTCCATTAAACTTTGGTGGCCGTTAGCGGCCAAAGCGGATTTAAAAGCTAAATTGGAATAGGCTTCTATTCTATCTTTTATGTCTTTGTAAAGCGGTTTGTCTTGTATGATTTTCTTGGAGTAGAGCTTTCGTTTTCGATAGTTGACCCCAAATGAAAAATAAAATAGTATCCCAATAATTGGAACAAGTACAATAAATAGAATATAACCTAAGGTCTTTGTGCTACTTCTGGTTTCGTACAGAATTCTTATAGTCACCACTATAAGTATAAGAATATAGGCTATTTGTAGTGCAGGAAACCAATTCATCGCATCAAAACTCCATGAAATTAATACCTATTGTTCAGAATTTGAGCCTTTCAATTTTGCAGCATAAATTAGGTTGGACAATCCTATAAATAGTGTTAAGGCACCAGCTGTAATGAGTCCTTCGTCGTCATTTAAGATTGTTGTAAATAGCAAAACCACTGCCCCAATAGCAATTGCAAACCCAGCTATAATTCTGTAGCCAAGCATAATTTTTACTACCTTATTTTTTGAGTTGAGCACAGCAAAAGGAAATGTAATTTCTAACAAACCATACATTAATGTAAAATAAGCGGTATACATTAAAAAGCCAGTTAAACCATCTGATAAAAAAGAAAGCAATCCCGCAAAAGCCAGTAAACCTATACCTTTTATTAGTTGGAATTTTGAAATAACTTCTACTTCTTTATTGGCTCTTGAGTAAGTAATGCTAAAAATACCGGATAGCACAAATAATAAGGGCACAACGATTTTTGCAAAGTCCACTCCTAAACTTTTTGATGTCATTATTGTAATTCCAACAACAATAAGGCAAAGGCCAACTAAATTTAAGTGTCCAAGTTTTTTCATTTGTTTTGTAGGGTTATAAGTGAATAGATTGTTTTTAAGTCAGCCTCCAGGCCTGTCAATTTGTATGTTTTCTGTAATTGTTCTATTTGTTTTTGGGTAGATATTTTACCAGCCCTATTCCTGCAAAAAGGGCAGAGGCAAATGCCAAAGAGATTCTAATAAGATGATTTCTTCCCCAAGTATCCAAGGTTTCTTTAATCTGTACCAACTCGATTGATTGTTCCGCAAAAGAGGTGTTCACACCAACAAAATACCCCATGGTAATTATCATTATAATAACACTCAATGAAAAAGAAATAATCCAATAGATTCTACTCTGTTTGTTCTTTATGACCAGAAAAAAGCAGACAAGCGGTAAAATAAGACTGGACATTACAAGTGGTCCGGTAGCATCCATTATACCGGATGCATAATCAGCATACCAATCGAGAAAATCTTCGGGTGCTGCTTTTTTCCAAAAAGACAATATAGCGGTGTTAAGCATAATCATTGCACCTGCAAAAGCTCCTAGGCATGCAATGCTTATAACTTGGATCAATATTGAAATTTTTCTCATTTTAAATACTTATCACTAGAACAAATTGGGAACTTTTACTTATTGATTTTCTTCATTGTAAGGCCAAAAAACACGCTAAATATTCCAGCAGTTAATAATGAAATTGCGGTCCAGATAATTATGGACATACCTGCGAAAAGTGGGTTTCGTATTAAGATAAATGAAAGTATGACTCCTAAAATCCCGAAAAACAATGATATTCCCCAGCCAGAAGTTTTGGATTTTTTTAAATCAAGGGCGATTCCAATCGAGTTAAAAGATCTAAATAACAATGTGAAACCGATAAACAGGGCCAAACTAGTTTTTGTGATTTCAGGGTGGGTAAGCAAAAATACCCCCAATAATAATGTAGCCATCCCAAAAATCAAATGCCAACCCCAATTGTTTATGTTTTTTCTGTTTGCATAGGAAAATACAGTCTCCACTAAACCTGCAAACAAAAATGAAAGGCTAAACAGAATTGATAAACCTAAATACGCTTCTTCTGGTGACGCAAATGTCCATATACCAATTAATATTAAAATTAAACCTGTAATGACTGGAAGGTACCAGTAATTAACAGGGCCTTCAATTAAATTTGTGCTACTTTTCATTTTTACAGTGTGTTGGTTATTTAATCGATTTTTGATTTTCTTTTGGTTGAAAATAATAGCCATCACAGGCCCATTAGAGTCAAGCTTGTAATTATGTATATAACCGTTCTGTTAAATCATACGTTTTAAGGTATTTTCTTTTAGTAAAATATAATGTTTGATAACCCCGAAAACATGGATGGTGAGGAGTAGCATCATAACCATGGCCAGTATTCCATGGCCCTTTAGGGGTTTTATTTCCTCTCTATTAATGATCAATTCTGGGTTTGCACTGGTCAACGCTTCACCGTAGCCGCCTAATACAACGGTGGCGATTCCTGAAATGGCTAACCCAAAAAGAAGAAAATAAAAGCTATTATGAATCCAAACGGCCAGCTTATCGTTGAGTTTGGAACCGGTTTTCAAATCATCTGGACGAGGCTTGGTAAAGAACAACCAACTCCGTATTATGGTTAAGAGAAACACGATTACTCCCAGAAAAGCATGAACTTTCAGTAATCCCATTTTTTCTGAAGGTTCAAGTCCGGACATATACTTCCCTAATGGGAACAATGCAATTATTAGTAGTGCAGTAATCCAATGTATGGCAATGGTTCCCTTATTATATTTTTGACCTAAATTGTTCTGGATTCCTTCTTTCATGTGTTTGCCTCATTCTTTATTAAATTCTTTAAAATCTCCCAACCAGAAGACACCAACTGGGTATATTTCGTAATTGGCAATATTCTCTTTTGCGAAAGGGAGCGCAGCACAGAGTTCTTTCGCTTCCTTTTCTGTATTCGCATTGATGAAAAACACAAAGTCAGTCTTATCATTTGCCTTTTGGGTGCCTTCTATGTCAAAATAGATATTCTCAATACTTCCATCATTCCATAAGTCTAAAATGGCATCTGCTTGTGATTTGGTCAAACTATCCGTGGTATTTTCCCAATTATCGGATGCCCAGACTGCCGCATAGGAATTGGTTATTCCTTTTTCCCGAATTTCATCGTGATCACGTCCCATCCATTTAAGTCCTACAGGATATATTTTATAAGATGCTATTCCTTTTTTTACCAGGGTTAATTCATCCAGAATAGTTATAGCGTCCTCCTCGGATTGCGCTTTTAGAAAGAAAAAGACATTCGGAAAGTATTCAAACTTGTCGATTGTTGCATTGGAATTATAGTAGGCATCCGCAATAATATCCTCTTTCCAAAGTTGGTTTACTTGGTCCGCTATAACGACAAGATTTTCCTCCACTAGCTGTTTATTGTCAGTTGCCCATTTCCATGCAATGGCATAATTCTGTCTCCCGATTTTAGCATTCTTGGCTTCAATCTCTTGTTGCTGTTCGGTTTCGTTGAGCTTCTCGTTTTCTTGCAATTTGTTCTTGCATGAAAATACAATCGTAAGAATACATAATATGGTTATCACTTTTTTAATCAACATATGGGTTGTAATTATTGGTTATAAACTTGATAGGAAAAAAATCTAAATTGACACAACAAATATGGTATTAATCAATAATTGTCATAGCAAATATATGGGAAAAAATTATTGCCCCAAATTTTGGAGCATTTTTTCAGCTGTAGCGTTGAATACTTCCACATCCTTGGTATCAATACCTTTGGTAGCTTTTTTTAAGATTTCTTTGGCCAAAGGCTCAATTTGATTGCGAACATATTTACCCTCTTTGGTAATATAAATTTTCCACACTCGCCGATCCTTAGCATCCATTTGACGTTTCACATATCCCTTTTTCTCCAATTTATCCAAAATGCGCGTAATGTTGGCGTTGTCCTTGAACGTACGTCTTGCGACTTCCTTTTGAGATAGCCCCGAAGTTTCACTTAATCTATTCAAAATGGCCCATTGTTCAGGAGTAACATTAATTTCATTGGCACTCAGTGCACCTGTCATTTCCCTTTTTAGCAAGAGCGCAGTCATATTGATGAGATATCCAGCGGATTGATCCAAAAACGACTTCATTTATTTGTCATGTTATTAATTCACATAACAAATATATATCATTCTTTTTTCAGAACATTATTTAAATATTTTGAAAATATAGCCTAGCATAGAGAGCTTTGGGTTCAATGAAACGGGAAGACAATGGAAGTGGTTCCTGACTAAAAACTTACTCAGTTTTAATGGGAATGTGTACATTAAAAGGAAGGTTACTTCCCTTTCCATCTTTTAATTGGGCCGCGCAAAAGAGCATAGCCGGTTTACCATGCTCGTTTAGCCACAATTGAGGTCTTTCCAAATATCTTAGGTCACTGGTTGTACCATCTTCCCATTTAATCTTTGGGGTCATAACGTTTGGATTCTTCGCAGCTTCCCAATCCTCACCATTGTTGGACGTAAAAAGCGCCAATCCATGTTCTCCGGTATAAAGACCACGTTGATCATCAAGTATAGCATAATATCTCCCGTCCTGGAACCATAAAAAAGGATCTTCAGCCTCCTTTTCAGTTAAAATAGGGTTCTCTGCAATAACAAAAGGACCATCCGGATTCAATGATGTTGCGGTACAATGAATCATTCTGTTTTCAAGCTCAGGAACGTTTGAGCGGGTTTTGAAAATCATAAGAAAAGTACCATCCGGTTTTTGACAAACACTTGGGTTTACCATGTATCCTTCAGCTCCTTTTCCCTCTTGATATTCTATCAAGGGAGACTGAGATACCTTCCATGGGCCTGAAGGGTTTTCTGCAACCGCAACACCTATCCTTTGGCCCCAACGATGGTTTTCCATTTTATTCTTTCTGCCAAAATCAGTATTGACATGTGAAATAAAGTATAGGTAGTATTTGCTTCCAAATTTTTTTATATGTGGATTGTGTGCCGACTGCTCGTTCCAATACCCCTTGCCAAACCCTTCTAATATTACTTTTTCATGTTTATATGGTCCTCCTGGGGAATCAGCTGTTGCATGGGCAATTTCAGAATGGTCCAACCACCCTGGAAACCCTTCGGATTTAGGCCATCTTGAATAATACAAATGATACTTTTGGTCGTGTCCTTTTACCATTGAAGCTCCCCATATATAATAATTAGGATCTTTAAGTACCGAATGTAAAGGAGTAGGCTGTACAAGATTACTGAGAGCAAGTTGGTGTGAGGTGTTATTTATCTCTTTTTGTCTTTCTTCTTTTTCCTTACATGATAAGGTCAATGATAAAAATATCATCAAAGGTAATAGCTGTCTGTTTTTCATTTAACGAATTTTATGTGGTTACCGTTGTATTGTCTTTTATAGTGCTGCCCATGGTCAATTAAAATGATATCATTGGGTTGTCCTTGAGATAAAAGATGGCCAAAAAGTAATAGGTATTTTTTTATTATTCATCCTTTTCTGCTAGATATGGCAATAAATGATTGTAAATGGCAAAAAAAGTATAGAATATGGCAATCTATCAACAGGTAAGAACTAACTCCTTTCACTACATTTAACTTTTGGCAAAAGCTCTTTTTGATTATAACAGATAAACAGATAATTACGAGTTCTTATTATGAAAACTAAACAAACTATATACAGCCTGTTGTTGTTTTTTGTTTTGTTGTTATGCTTTGGATGCAATGGCAAGGCTACTTCAAATAAAAAAGAAAACGACCAAAACCCGAATGTCATAATTATCTATGTGGATGATATGGGTTATGGGGATCTAAGTAGCTTTGGTAACCCTACAGTCTATACACCCCATTTGGATAAAATGGCTGCTGAAGGGATGAAACTTTCACAGTTTTATGTTGCTGCACCCGTATGTAGTCCCTCAAGAGCGGCACTGTTAACAGGAGCTTACCCAAAACGGGTGGGACTTGAAAAAGGAGTGCTCTTCCCGCAATCTGTGACTGGTCTTAATCCAGAAGAACAAACTATTGCAGAGGTTCTTAAGGGGAAAAAATATTCTACAGCCTGTATAGGTAAGTGGCATTTGGGCCATCAAGAAAAATTTCTTCCGCACAACCAAGGGTTTGATGAGTTTTTTGGTATTCCTTTTAGTAACGACATGAGCAAAAAGGAGCAGGAATATATGGGGAGGAATGATTACAAATGGCAATTGCCCTTACTATCGCAATCTGATACTCTGGAACTGGACCCAGATCAGACCACACTGACCAAAAGGCTTACGGAGAGAGCAATGACTTTTATAAAAAAGAACAGTGAAAAACCTTTCTTCCTGTATTTGGCACACCCAATGCCCCACATTCCCATATATGCCTCTCCAAAATTTCAAAATACAAGTGTACGAGGACCATATGGTGATACCATAGAAGAAATTGACTGGAGCGTTGGGCAGATACTAGAAACTTTGAAAACAACAGGAATCGATGAAAATACATTTGTCATTTTCACTTCAGATAATGGCCCATGGAAAGTGTTCAAGACCGAGGGAGGTTCTGCGGGTCCTTTAAGAGGCGCCAAAGGGACCACATGGGAAGGAGGACAGCGTGTCCCATGTATTGTTAGGTGGCCCGGGAAGGTCCCAGCAGGATATGTACAACGACAGGTCATTACTAATATGGATTTGTTGCCCACTGTCGCGAATCTATGTGGAGCACAGCTTCCAAAAAGGAAGATTGATGGGCGTGATGTTTCCAAAGCTCTTTTAGGAGCAGATCGGAAACTGGAAAGTTCGCCATTTTTATACTATGCCTCCAATGGAAAACTGGAAGGCATCAGAGATGGAAAGTACAAACTCTTAGTACTTGACGAAGGTACTTTTCTCTTTGATTTGGAGAGCGATATATCCGAGGAGTATAATTTATTCGAAAAGCACTCTGAAAAAGTGAACGCTCTCAGAGAAAAAATGAAAAAACTGGATTCCATTATAACCTTGGAGAGAAGAACTGTAGGGAGTTTGTAAGCATAAAGGTCCGGTTTCATGCAAATGTAAGCTGCTCTAGGAGGCACAAATAATCAGTACAATTGACAAATTGATGTTTAACCAATTGGGGATGAAAAAAAGCAGAGAAGTGTTAACCCATAGATTCTTATTCTTAGGTTCAACCTTGATTTTTTTATGCTCTTGCGCAAATAAGAAAGTGTCAAAAAATATCGAATCGAATAGGCCCAACATTATATTCTTCTTCACTGATGACCAAGCTTACGATACCCAAAAAGCTTATGGCAATCCAAATGTGAAAACGCCTTACATGGATTCGTTGGCCGATAAGGGCACTGTGTTTATGAGGCATTATAACACTACGGCCATCTGTATGGCAAGTAGAGCAAATGTCATGACAGGTCAATATGAATACAAAACAGGTTGCAACTTTGATCATGGGCCGCTAGGTACAGAACAATGGCTAGATTCTTACCCTGTCCATTTAAAGAAATCAGGGTATAGAGTTGGTTTTGGAGGTAAGTTTGGTTTTTCCGTTTCAGATGATACGCTAAATGTAGGAGAGGAAGGTGAAGTGGCCCAACACTATTTTGATTTCTGGGTTGGCAATCCTGGTCAAACATCATATACCACGTCACAAAACAAAACCTTGACCAAATATGCCCAAAAGTATCCCCACAGCACACGTGCTTATGGAGCTGCAACCATAGATTTTATTAGGGAATCGGTTATTAAAGATCAACCATTTTGCATGAGCTTGTTTTTTAAAGCACCACACAGACCAGTTCAACCCGATCCTATATTTGATACCGTTTATAGGAATACTGACTTCAGAAAACTTCCTAATTATGGACGGAGAGCAGGGGAACATCTAGCACTTCAATCTAGAATGGGAAGGCAATATCCCAGATTTATGGAATGGGGTTATGATAAAGAGGAATCCTATCAACATGCCTTACGCAAATACAATCAGCTTATTTATGGTGTTGATTATGCCATCGGGATGGTTTTGGAAGAACTCAAAAAGTTAAAAATAGATGACAATACCATTATTATTTTCTCTTCTGATAATGGGTATTTCAATGGTTCACATGGATTGGGGTCAAAAGTGCTTCCTTATGAAGAAGGAACTCGGGTTCCAATGATCATAGTTGACCCGCGCATTGAAAAAGGAAAGGAAATCAAAAAAACAAATTCGCTTTCGGGCAATGTGGACATAGCTGCTACAATATTGGATATTGCCGGCATAGAAATACCATCTGTTTATGATGGGAAAAGCCTCTTGCCCCTATTACAAAACCCCAATAAGCATGTTAGGAAATCCTTGCCAATTATTCAGGTTTGGGGATCAAATGCCACACATTGCTTAACGGTGATGGACGAGGAATACAAATATATTTATTGGTATTACGAAAACAAGGATGAAAAAATAGTTGCCAGCGAGGAATTGTTCAATATAAAAGATGACCCTTATGAAATGATAAATTTGGCAAATCAACCTAACTATGAATTTCCCTTGGCTAAAATGAGGACATTATATGATCAGCAATTAGATCACTGGAAAAAGGAGGGTGTAAAATCAAATGGTTATGGACAGTATGGTGTGTTGTTCGACAGGGGTATGACCTGGGAGGAAAAGATGCTGATAACCAACAATAAACAATGACAAAATATAAAAGCTAAAGCAATGAAAAACGGGTTAACTTGGAGCATATTGGTCATACTTATGGTTTTTTCTTCCTGTGCTCAAGAAAGTAAGTCCCCCAATATCATTATCATTATGGCGGATGATATGGGATATGGAGATTTGAGCGGTTTTGGCAGCTCTTCGATTAATACACCCAATTTGGACAGGATGGCCCAAGAGGGTATGAAGTTTACAGATTTTCATTCTAATGGAACGGTATGCAGCCCCACTCGAGCAGCTCTACTCACTGGAAGGTATCAACAACGTTTCGGGATTGAAGGGGTAATAACCGCTTTGAACCACCGGGATGTGGGTCTTGCCATTGAAGAGGTTACTTTTGCCGATGCACTAAAACTAGAGGGATACAGGACTGGTATCATGGGAAAATGGCACCTTGGATATCCAGAAAGACTCAATCCTGTTCATCAAGGGTTTGATGAATTTATTGGCTATGTGAGCGGTAATGTGGATTACTACTCCCATGTAGATCAAGAGGCTTATGAAGATTGGTGGTTCCAGAACAACCTTAAAAAAGAAGTAGGTTATACCACAGATCTAATTACCAAACACTCCATAAATTTTATTAAAAAACATAAGGACGAAAAATTTCTCCTCTACATTCCTCATGAGGCTCCACATGGACCATTTCAAGGGAGAAAATCAAAGGCCTTTAGGATAATCGGTGATAAGGAATCCAACAAAAATCCAGAGAAGAATGTTCGTGCGGTTCATAAAGAAATGATAGAGATAATGGACGAGGGTGTTGGTAAGATTCTGAAAACCTTGAAAGCACTAAAACTTGATAAAAACACTTTAGTTTTTTTCTGCTCTGATAATGGACCGAACAAACTTGGCAGTAGTGGTAGGTTCAGGGGTGCAAAAGGATCAATTTGGGAAGGAGGACATAGGGTGCCCGGGATAGCCTGGTGGCCCGGAAAAATAAAATCGGGCCAGGTATGCAATCAAACCGTGATGACCATGGATTTGTTCCCCACCATGGTATCCTTATCTGGAAGCACAAGAGAATATTCCTTTGATGGAACAGATATTTCCCAAACATTATTGGAAAATAAAACTCTTGCAAAAAGAGAGTTGTTCTGGCGACAAGGAGGCAGTAATCGTGCCGCCGTAAGGGACGGTGATTGGAAACTGGTGAGGTTGCAGAAGGAAACCATTCCAATGTTATACAATTTAAAAGATGATCCTTCAGAAAATATTGATGTAGCTTCCAAGTATCCTGATAGAACAGAAAAACTACATTTCAAATTAAAAGATTGGGAAGAAAAGATTTCAAGAGGAGTCAAAAGGATTTCACCTTGATGAACTAGAATACCAAAAGGCAGTTTTTATATTGGGATAATTAGAAATCAGAAAATTAATGCAAAAAGTACCATGGAAAAAGTGAAAGTAAAGTATGTGTCAACTCCTGGATTCCTGTTTTTGTTAGCGGTATTTGTCTTTTTATCTTCCTGCGGGGATAAAAAAGTGCCAGAAACAGTCAGTAAAAACAAACCCAATATCATTATTGTTATAACTGATGATCAGGGCTATGGAGATTTAGGTCATACGGGTAACCCAACCATTAAGACACCAAATATTGACAAATTTTCCAAAGAGGCAGTTAATCTCACAAACTATCATGTGGGCACTACATGTTCCCCTACTAGAGCGGGCCTTATGACAGGTCGAAACTGCAATAGAAATGGTGTTTGGCATACTATTATGGGGGCCTCTATTCTTAACAAGGACGAAACTACGTTTGCTGATGTCTTTAAAGACAATGGGTATGCCACTGGAATGTTTGGGAAATGGCACCTTGGTGACAACCACCCATTCTTGCCACAGGACAGAGGTTTTCAAGAAGCCTTTTACCATGGAGGCGGTGGAGTTGGCCAAACTCCCGATTATTGGAACAACGATTATTTTGACGATACTTATTTTAGGAATGGAGTTCCAGAAAAGAAAAATGGGTACTGCACCGATGTTTGGTTCGATGAGGCGATGAAGTTCATTACAAACCAAAAAGAAAATCCTTTTTTGTGCTATCTGAGTCTCAACGCCCCGCATGGCCCTTACAATGTCCCTCAGGAGTATTACGACCTGTATAAGGAAGAGGAGCTTTCGGAAAGGCAAAAACGATTTTATGGTATGATTACCAATATCGATGATAACTTTTCCAAGTTATTAGGACAAATAGAGAATCTGGGAATTGCTGACAATACTTTAATAATTTTCACAACCGATAATGGGACCGCTTCGGGCGCCGGTGCCTATAATGCCGGTATGCGCGGAATGAAGGGAAGTGAGTATGATGGTGGACATCGTGTTCCGTTTATAGCGCGGTGGCCCAAAGGAAATCTTGAAGGAGGCAAAAGTTTGGATGGACTTACGGCTCACGTTGATGTATTTCCTACTCTTATGGCTCTTGCCGGACTATCACCCTTTGCGCCGGAAAAAGTAATGGACGGCAAGGATATTAGCAGTTATCTTTTGGGCAAGGAAGAGATTATGGATAGGTATTTGGTTACGGACACCCAGAGAGTTCCTTGGCCCATAAAAGGAAAGCAAAGTTGCGTTATGAATGGAAATTGGCGTTTGGTCAAAGGAAAAGAGCTTTACAATATTTCTGAAGACCCGGGTCAAAAGAATGACATTGCCGACCAGCATAAAGAAAGAGTTAAGGAAATGAGTGCTTTTTATCAGGAATGGTGGGACGATGTGGCCAAGGAAACAAAATACTCAACAATTGATCTCGGAACCTCTAAGGCCGTTGATGTTATAACTTGTCATGACGCCCATACCAAAGATGAGTACCCACCTTGGAATCAGACTATGGTACGAAAAGGAAAAGCTATGAAACCAGCTCCTTTTTCGGTAAATTTTGTAAGTCCTGGCACTTACCGTTTTCATTTGAGAAGGTGGCCCGCCGAAAGCAAGCTTGCCCTTGGAGCATACATAAATGACTCCATCCCTCCAACATCTTTTAAAAATGCGAGGGTAAAAGGAAGAGCCATGAAATTTGTAAATGCGCATTTGGAGGTTGCAAATCAAAAAAAATCGGCAAAGATCGATAACAAAGCTCAATCAGCAATGTTTGAAATGGATGTGCCGAAAGGAGCTACCAAACTCTTGGCCTATTTTGATATGGAGAATGGTGGAAAAACAAATGCTTTTTACATAAATGTTGAAAAGATAGATTGATAATCTAGGCTGATTACTAAACGTATTCTTTTATCCAACTGTAATTATGTCTATTCCGTAACGGAAAATTTGTAAAGGCAAATGGAGTGGTATTTTTGACCCCGGTCTAATCTTACAGAGGAAAATTGTGGCTTGTTAGGGCTATCAGGGGAATGCTGCGCTTCTGAACAAAACGCAATTCGGTAATCTTAAAATTTTCCATATTTGAGTTTTTCATATTCTTCATCAACTCTTTTTCCAATAGAAGTACGTTCTTGAAAGTCTATAGGAATGTTTTCTACTTCAGACAGTTCGTCCGTTGTTATTAATGATTTGATTATTAATAATCTACCTTAAAAAGGTTAAAGTGCATCGGGACTTACTTTTTAGCATGTGTCCATTCAAATTGGTATGCTTTTAAACCAATAATTGGTCTGCAGGGTGTGTTAAAATTTAACTTTATTTTATGATAACTGACTAACTCAAAACCCTAGAAATCCATGGTGAGCCTCATGCGATTTAACCGTGCTATTTTGGTAATGTGCTTTGCTGCCATCATCGTTTCTTGCGCCGGTCCGCGACGTATTACGTTTACAAACCCAGTTGATACTAAAGACAAACCAATAGCCCTTCAGCAGAAACGGGTTGAGTTTGTGCCCGAGATGGGTATTTATATAAGCAATGACTTTCCAAGTGCAAGATTGAATCAATTGAGTGTTAAGAACGATAGCACCTTGATTTTGAGAATTCAACCTGAAAACGCACCTATAAACAACAGTGCTTACTTTGCCTTTAAAACTTGGGCGACATCAAATAAGGTCGTCAACTTTCAATTTGAATACCCCGAAGGCTATAAGCACAGATATGTTCCTAAATATCAAATAGCTAGAGGGCCTTGGGTACAAGCAGACTCTTTGATGTTTGCAGTTAAAGACAGCATTGCGACGCTTAGGTTTAATATATCAAAAGATACAGCACTTATAGCCGCGCAAGAATTACAAACTACTAACAATGTCAAAGATTGGTATACTAATATATCCCAAAAAAATAGCGATGTATCAAGATTGAAAGTTGTAGGGAAAACACATTTAGGGAAAGATATTCCGATGATGGATATCTATAAAGGCACAAAGGATAATAAGGATATTATCGTATTACTTACACGTCAACATCCGCCAGAAGTTACCGGTTATTTGGCATTCCAAAGCTTTTTGGAAACAGTTTTGGAAAGCGGAGAGCTATCTGATGCTTTTCTTGAAAAATATAGAGTATTGGCCTTTCCTTTAATGAATCCTGATGGAGTGGACTTGGGGCATTGGAGACATAACGCAGGAGGGGTTGATTTAAATAGGGATTGGAGCAAATACAGACAGCCTGAAGTTTATGCGGTGGCCCATCAAATAGAACAGATTATTGAGGAAGAAGAGGTTAGGGTACTATTGGGCTTGGATTTTCATTCAACTTGGCATGATGTCTTCTATACCAATGTTGAACGAGAAAGTACCAACTTACCAAATTTTGTTTCAGATTGGTTTGCTCAGTTGGAAGCTAACATTCCGGATTATGAGGTTAATGAAAAGAGTGCTATTAGTACAAGGCCAGTATCCAAAGGTTGGTTTTTAAAACGATTCAATGCAGTCGGAATTACGTACGAAATAGGTGATGAGACCCCCAGAGATTTTATAACACTAAAAGGAAAAGTATCAGCGTATGAAATGATGAAACTATTAACGGAACAACAACTAAAATGACTAACTATCTAATTACTAATTTTATGAGAAAATCATTCTTAACGTTCTTGCTGGCATGTTTTACAGTAGGGATTGGGTATTCCCAAATTACGATTTCCGGTACGATCTCGGATGAGACCGGGCCTTTACCAGGAGCATCGGTTTTTGTCAAAGGAACTGACAATGGAACCATAACGGACTTTGATGGAAATTATACTATTGAAGCTAATCAAGGAGAAACATTGGTTATTTCTTTTATTGGTTATAGAACTGAAGAGCGGATTATTGGCTCAGAGACTTTGTTGAATTTTGTACTTCAACAAGATGCTGAAAGTTTAAAAGAAGTAGTAGTAACTGCCTTAGGTTTTGTGGAACAAAGGGATAAGATGGCATCTACCTATTCAAAGATTGATGCAGATAAACTTGTACAACCTGTAGAAAATAAAATTATTGATGGTATAGCAGGTAAGGCGGCAGGTGTGTCCATTAATGCAACATCAGGTGATCCGGGAGCTGGATCCAATATCCAAATTAGGGGAACAAGTTCATTGAGTGGTTCAAGCCAACCTTTAATTGTTGTGGATGGGATTCCATTAAACAACGATAACTTAGCAGGTTCCGGGGATGACGACCAATCGGCAGGGGTGTCCCAGCAATCAAGATTAAATGACATTAACCCTGAAGACATTGAATCATTTCAGGTTTTTAAAGGAGCTTCGGCTGGGGCCTTGTACGGATCAAGAGCTCTAAACGGTGTTATTGTAATCACCACAAAAAAAGGTAAAGCAGGTAAGTTTAATGTGAGCTATTCTTCAGGTATTTCTGTTGATAAAATTTCATATGAACATCCATTGCAAACAACTTTTGGGCAAGGTAACGGAGGTAGCTATAGTCCTACTGCACAACGATCATGGGGGGATAGAATTTCTGAAAGATCAGGAGGAGCTGATGAGGTTGATACCTCGGGTCAATTCTTTGAATCCTTGGTTTCGGATAATATCATTTACCCTATTACCCAAAAGAACTCAAGAGAAGTTTATACCAACAGAAATTTTGATCAAGTTTTTGGTACGGGCATTACTTACGATAATAAAGTTGCTGTAAGTAGTGGTAGCGAAAAAGGTACTTATTATATAAGTGCCGGGCATGTGAATCAAAAAGGTATTATTAAGAGTAGTTTTTATAAAAAGACAAACTTCACTATTAACATGACCCAAAACCTAACGGACAAATTAAGAACCAATTTTAAGGCTAATTACGTGCATACGGGTTCAAATAGAACGCAGCAAGGTTCCAATACCGCAGGTTTGTATTTAGGATTGTTGCGTACTCCAGCAGATTTTGACCAAACCGATTATATTGGTAATTATACTAGCAGTTCAGGATCTATAACACCCAATAGACATAGGGGTTATCGAAGGTATTTGGCCAATAGCGATAATGTTATTTACAACAACCCGCTTTGGACCATAAATGAACAAAAAAGTACAGCCAATGTAAACAGATTGATTGGTACTGGAGAAGTTTCTTATCAATGGAACGATAACATAAGTACTATTGTAAGAGGTGGTGTTGATTTTTATGTTGATACCAGGGTTTATTTTTTCCCATATTATACAGCGGGTTCAGCAAGAAGGTATGGTCTTTTAAATGATGAGACCATCAATAACGAGGAGTATAATGGAGATTTACTGACAAATTTTAACTACGAGTTAACCGATAATCTAAACACCAATATTGTTGTTGGTTTTGGTATTAATGACAGAAGACGTAAACGAGTTTTTACAGAAGCTGATAATTTTATAGCAAATTTCAGAAATCCTTTGGATGCGGCTGAACTTTCCGCTAAAGAAAATATAGGTTCGGAAACTACAAGAACCAATAGAAGAAACATTCGTTTTTATGGTACTGCCAATTTTGACTATGCAGACCAATTGGTCCTGCAACTTGGGGGTGCATTTGAAAAACATTCAGTTTTACCTGCATCAGACAATGGTTTCTTTTATCCTAGTGCAGAATTGGGTTGGACATTCACAAAGGCATTAAAAGATTCAGGACCTTTATCGTTTGGTAAGATAAGATTGGCGTACGGTCAAGTGGCAAATGTTCCCATTGCACATAGAGAGCAGACTGTTTTTGAAGTAGGGACATTTTCAAGTTTCTCAGATCAAATTGCCCTTGAAAATTTTGGAGGTGGTTTTCAGTTGGATGAACGTTTAGGAAATTCCAACCTAAAGCCAGAGATCAAAACAGAGTATGAAGTAGGTTTGGATTTAAGATTCTTAAGAAATAGACTTGCATTATCAACCACATATTATACCAACAAAACAGAAGATGTTTTATTGGATCTTGCCCTTGTTCCTTCCCTGGGATTTGATGAAATATATGCTAATGGAGCCACAATAGAAAATGACGGTCTTGAGATCGAGTTAAGATATGATTTCCTTAGAAATCAAGACTGGCGAGGTTCTGTCGCCCTAAACTATAGCACAAACGAAAATATTGTGAGAGGGGTGGACGGCACCGGTGAGTTTATTCAGGAATTCTCAGAAGGAACTTCCATTGAGTCTGTTGCTATTGATGGAGAGCCGTTAGGAGTATTGTATACCCAAGGTGCTCTAAGAAATGATGATGGAAGTCTGATATTGGATGCCAATGGATTTCCACAAGTGGATACAGGTGGAAATCTTATTGTTGGAGACCCTAATCCGGACTGGAGAGGAGGTCTACAATTTGACTTGTCATACAAGAATTTGTCATTTGCAGCATCATTTGATACGAGCCAAGGGAATGATTTAGCCCAGAGAACCAGGTTTATCTTGTCGTTCTTTGGAACACATGCAGATGTGGGTAACACAATTACACTTACAGAGGACTTGGTGAATTTTGATGGAGATGTATTTCCTACAGGCTCAGTGGTTAGAGGTAATGTAGGCAATTTTGGCGGAGGCAATGTCTTGTTGGACGAAGAATATTATACCTCTTTATATGGTTTTGGAGATGGAAAATTAAATGAGTTTGCCGTTGAAGATGGCAGCTGGACCCGACTTAGAGAATTGTCATTATCATATAAAATTGACTCTGATAATTTCAAAAAAGCGACAGGCTTAAGTTCGGTAGAGTTTACTGCCTCTGGTCGTAACCTGGTTATCTGGACAGATGTTGTAGGGATTGATCCTGACATAAATCAGTTTGGTGTTGGTAGAGCTCGTGGTTTGGATTACTTCTCCAATCCCGGTTCAAGAACATATGCTTTTGGAATCAATTTTAATTTTTAATAAATAGGAAATTATGAAATCTATATATAAAATAATTTTATCATTGATTTTTCTAATATCAGCAACAGCTTGTGATGATTATTTAGATGTTAATGATAATCCAAATCAATTAGTGGAAGTTCCTTCAGGAGATTTGCTGCTAGCGGGAACATTACTGGCAAATGCTCAGGTACAGCAGGGACAATTGGCCAGAACAGGTATGTATTATACAGGAGGTTTAATAGGGTTGCAATTGGTGCAACAGACCTTGTATAACTATGACTATACTCCAGGGGACTCTAATGCTGTTTGGGGACATCTTTACAATGGAATATTGGTCCAGAACAAGGAAATTCGAAGAATTTCTCCAGATATAACCCTCTTACAAGGAATTATAGATGTTAACGAAGCTCTGGCAGTAGGTACGGCAGCATCTCTTTTTGGAGATATCCCTTATTCTACGGCTACACCTGATAATCCCGGAGTGGATTCAGAAGACCCTACTTTAGATGGGCAAGCTGATGTTTATGCAGCTATGCAAACACTGCTAGATGGTGCAATTCCCAAACTGCAAAATGGGTCAACCACGAGTGTTACCAATAGCCAGGACAACTATTTTGGAGGCGATGCAGATAGTTGGATAGCTGCTGCATATACCCTAAAAGCACGCTACTTTTTGCAAACAAAACAGTATTCCCAGGCATTGGCCAATGTTGCAAATGGAATTAATAGCAGTGCTGGAACAATGGCATACAACCCAATAGGCGATGTTCCAGGAAATAGCAATATCCTTTTCAACTTTGTAAACAGTAGTAGAGCAGGAGATATGACAGGAGATGGGGCATTTTATAGAGATTTAATGGACCCGGATAACGTTGGAAGCCGAAATAACGCTAAAACTGATGAAACTGCGCGTAGAAACTACTCTTATATAAGTGGAGATGGAAATCAGACTGGGGGTATCGATGATGCTACTACTCCTATGAAGTTGGTAAGTTTTGAGGAAAACCTTCTTATCTGGGCAGAATGTTTGATAAGAGCCAATGATGATGTACAGGGAGCTATAGACAAATTGAACGAACTTAGAGCTTATTTGGATACTGGTGCAGCCTTTAATCTGATAAATGGAGATGAAACCTTCAACTATGATCCTTATGTTCTAGCTGATTTTGAAGCAGGTGGGATGGAAAATCCAGACAATATTGCTACAGACAGAGCAGTGCTGAGGGAAATTATTGAAGAACGCTATGTTACCGGCTTCAGTACCTATATGCCTTTTAATGATGTAAGAAGATTGCGATCAGAAACGGATTTATTAGTGCCATTTCCTTTGAACAATGCAACAACTACTGTTAATCCTCAGCGTTTTCTGTACGCTCAAGAGGAAATTAACAATAACAGTAATTTACCAGATCCAATACCGGATTTGTTTACTCCAACACCTGTTAATCAATGAGAAAGATTAGTAGTTAGTTTTGAGTTAGCTTTGTTTTCTCATGCTAAAAGGGATGCAATTTGCATCCCTTTTTTCTTTCTATTGATATCTTACCTGTCTAGTTATTTTTTTCGCAAGACCTTACCTGCCTTTATTCCCTTAAACTTTGATTCATCGATGGAAATTTGACCATTGACCAATACAAAATAAATTCCTTCCGGATATTGATGGGGTTCCTCAAATGTTGCTTTATCAATTATGGTATTTGGGTCAAAAACAACAATATCAGCCTTCATATTTTCTTTAATCAGTCCTCTATCGGTTAATCCTAGAGAAACAGCAGGCAGCTTTGTCATCTTATAGATAGCTTCGGGTAATGTTATGACCGACTTTTCCCTTACATAATGACCAAGAACGCGTGGAAATGTGCCATACCACCTTGGGTGTGGATGTCCTTGGCCAGGTTTTACAAGTCTGCCATCTGAAGCGATCATGGTTTGGGGGTGCTTCATAATACGTTCCACATCCTCTTCATGCATGGCATGATATATGCATGATGCCCCTCCATTTACCTGGGCCTCAATAACCAAATCAGCTCCATTTTCAAGTGTTGGCTCTAGTTCCCTTAACTCGCACCAATACTTCAATGTTTTTCCCTCTAGCTCCTTCATCCATTTCACTTTGGCAAATTGAATGCGCGCCAAATCTTCTCCACCTCTATCATTAAGAATGTTAAAAATTATTCCAGCTTTAATGCTATCTCTAAGTTGTGGGGTGTTCACTCTTTCTTTGAATGCCTCAATTCCGCCCGCTCTTGCCCAACTTGGGATGAGCACAGAAATCCCCGTGTGGCTGGCGCTATATGGGTATTGATCAATTTTAATGTCAAGACCAGCTGTCCTTGCAGAATCTACCATGGCCAAGGTCACAGTACTTTTTCCCCACATAGGTTTTCCAATTGCCTTATGATGTGTTAGAATTACTGGAATATCTGCTTTTTCTGATATGCTTATTGCTTCTGCTACGGCGTCAAAAAGCCCTAAACCCTCTTCCCTTAAATGAGATGTGTAAATACCTCCTTTGGAAGAAGCTACCTTGGACAGTTCTATTACTTCATCTACATTAGAGAAGGCTCCGGGCAAGTATTTTAATCCAGTTGAAATGCCATAAGCACCTTCTTCCATCGCCAATTTTACCTGCGCTTTCATTTGTTCCAATTCTTCTGGAGTGGGTGCCCTATTCTCAAGAGCCATAATGTTTTTACGTACTTGATTATGGCCAACCAAATAGGCTATGTTCATCCCTACACCTATTTGCTCCAAAGTATCTAAATGTGCCCTAATAGGCCAAGGACTTCCGCCATCAGGCCCTCCTAAGGCTGTGGTCACACCTTGTCGTACATGGCTTTCACAATCTGACAAGTTCAATATAGGGTCCAAATGCGCATGCATATCTATAAAACCGGGGGCAACGGCCATACCTTTTGCATCGATTATTTTGATGGCATTTGATCCTGACAGATCTCCAATACTAACAATTGTGGAGTCTTTAATGGCTATGTCCGCATTAAAAGGAGCATTACCTGATCCATCATAAACCTCACCATTTAAAATGAGGATATCATAATCTTGGTTATTGCAACCAAAAAAACAAATTACCCCTAAAACCAATTGAAATACTACTTTACTTTTCATTTGTATATGTTTATTTGGAAATTTCCGTTTCCACTAAAATGGGGCATAGCCCTTTTGTTGCTTTGAAACGGTTATCATTTATTTAGCATTTTGATTCTCAAGATTATATTGATTTTTCGAAAAAAAAAGCTTTACACATTTATTGTTGCTTCCACATGGGTTTCCTTCAATTTCAAAAATGCTTGTTGTAATTTTTTAGTTATAGGACCTACAGTGCCATCCGCACTATAATAATGATTGTTAATCCTCCCTATTGAAGCAATTTGAGTAGTTGTCCCGCTCAAAAAAGCTTCATCCATAGTAACCATGTTCACTTTTAAGATAGCTTCTTCCCTAATTTCTATATGGAGCTTTTTGCATAACTGTATTACAATTTGTCTGGTGATACCATTTAAAATATAGGTGTCAGCAGGATGGGTATACACAATATCGTTTTTTACAAAAAAGACGTTGCAATGAGATGCTTCAGTTACTTTTCCGTCCCTTATAAAAATGGACTCGTACATTCCTTGCTCTGCTGCTTGATCATTTGCCATTACATTGCCTAAAAGAGAAGTTGCCTTTATATCGCACCTGTGCCACCTATTGTCTGTTGTGGTAATTGTAGCAATACTTTTTTGGTTGATGCTTGGCAGGGTGAAAGGAATGGCATACATAATGACCGTTGGTTTTGTGGTTTTAGGAAATGCATGTTTTCTAATGGCAACCCCTCGTGTAACCTGAATATAAACCAAAGAATCTTTACCTTCTAATTTAGAGGCTACTAACAATTTTTCAACCTCTTTGGGCAAGGTAGAAACATCAAAATCCAAATTTATTTTCTTTAGACAATCTATTAGCCTATTTAAATGTTCTTGGCCGTAGAAAAAGCTATCTCCTATTTGAACCATTACTTCATAAACCCCATCACCAAATAAAAAGCCTCTGTCAAAAATTGATATCTGGGCTTCTTGATGAGGAACTATTTTTCCGTTTACGTATACCTTTTCGGGATAATTGGCCATTTTAAGAATTAAAAAATATAGTTATTAATTTCTTTTTAATTTAAATATCCGGGAACTCTAATTGTTGCCATAGTATGTAAACCGGGAGCGGCTTTTAAAATACTCTTGACCGCGTTTATGGTAATTGCACATGTGGCAATGTCTCCATTTATGCCCGTATCTATTTCAGAGGTAAATGATGGAATCCCTTTAACCGTAATCTTATCATAAGATCTAGGTTCGCCTACAGCGGCCTTAAAATGCATTTCTATTTTGCATCGTCCGTTTTTATAACCTTGGGAAATCTGTTGTACACCGCGGGCATCTCCTTTTTGAATCTCCATTGAAGGTGTCTTTAAATTACTTTCGGCAATTACTGGAGTAAGATTTTCTGTTACCTCATCAAGTTCAAAACCTAGGCTTTTGGCAAGGAAATATACGGATTCTTTAAGTCCAACATGTCTAAGAGTGCCTTCGTCCTCTTTGCTCTTAAATGCTTTTAGGTCTAACCCTGCTCCAATTTTTCGCTGAAAAGGAATTCGTCTAGGTGTTGCATCTTGAATTCTTTCAACTAAAATACTATCTATATTCTTACAAACGGAACTAAGGACAGATGGCAAATAGTCCATTAAAAAACCTGGATTTACTCCAGTACCCAGACAGGCTACTTTGTACTTTTTACATATAGCCTCAATATTTTTACTAGACCCTGGATTTTCTTCCCAAGGAAATGCGAGCTCTTCGCAGGTAGAAACTATTGGGATTCCATGTTGAGCAACTTCTTCAATTTGAGATTCCAGTTTTTTTATGCTTGAAACAGTGGTTATGATCGCAACATCTGGTTTCTCTTTTAGTTTCTGTAATGCACTTTCCACAGAGTTTTCAATTAGAATATCTGATGGACTTCCATTGATGAGTTTTCCAAAATCAACTCCCTTTAGTTCTTTGTCTATATCTACAGCAGCTACTGTGCCGATACTTGTTTTTTCTGAAATGTACCTACCAATTTGCTGCCCCAAGGGCCCCAATCCAATTTGTAATGCTGTTATCATGTTTTTTTAAATAGTTAATATCTAGTCATTTATAACTTATAAATCAATATTATAAAATGTTTTTCTACCTTTCACATACCAATTTTTTTTTTCAATACATTTCAATTTTGAAGACAAAACTCAACAGCTTGCTAATATCCCATGGTTTTAATCTAAATAATGGAGAACAAAGCCTTTACATGAGGTTGTCAAATGCTTTTAAAAGTGCCATCAAGAAAAAAAAACTGGTAAAGGGATATCAACTGCCACCAACTCGATTGCTGGCTCAGGATATGGGATTATCCCGTAGTACGGTTATAAAGGCCTATGAAATACTTTGTTGGGAAAATTACGTGTATGCGGTCCAAGGTTCTGGATATTATGTAAATGACATAAAGGGCAAGAAAATAAAGTATAGTTTAAGAACTCAAAAAAGAACTACCAAATACCCTGAAATTTCTGAAAGAGCCGTACATTTTAGCTCTAGCGTTACAATTATGAATCGGGGAGACAACAAAGGTATAGCGTTTAGGCCTGGATTGCCCCCTTTGGATGTTTTCCCTGTAAAACAGTGGCAAAATCTAACTAATAATTATTGGAGGGATATTAGGTATTCCGATATGTCATACAGACATACCCTTGGTTTGGATTGCTTAAGGAAAAACATAGCTAACTATTTAAAACTGTACAGGAACATACAATGTGACTCTTCCCAGATTATAATTGTTACCGGGTCATTACATTCTTTATCCATAATAGGGGATTTGCTGTTGGACAAAAAAGATGAGGTAATTGTTGAAAACCCGACCTATGCAAATGCCTTGGCTGTTTTTAAAAGTTTAAAGGCTAAAATTATTCCAGCAGAGATTGATTCGGAAGGATTGTCTTTGGATAGTCTTGGTCATGTTAAATTGAAAAGAGGGAAGTTAATCTTCACTACTCCTTCCAACCAATATCCAACAGGAGTTCAAATGAGTCTTAAAAGACGATTGGAGCTTCTGGATTGGGCCGAGGAAAACAACATGATCATTGTTGAGGATGATTATGATAATGAATTTAGCAATTGGGAAAGTCCAATTACCTCAATATTTGGTTTGGATAATGGAAATAGAGTTTTTTACCAAGGCACCTTTAACAAAATCTTGCACCCTTCTATTAGATTGGGGTATTTGATTGTTCCCCCACATTACGTTGATAGCATTAAGGCAATGTTTGAACAATCTTTTAGATTTATATCGCCTGTTACTCAAAGAGTCATGTCGGATTTTATAGAAAAAGATTATCTCAATCAACATTTGAGGAAAGTAGTGCAGGTGGTAAATGAGCGCAAGCAGTTTTTTGTTGATCAGTTTCAAAATGTTTTTGATGATAGTTTTGAAATACAGCCAGCAAATCAAGGGTTACATCTAATGGCCAAGCTTCCGGATGATGTTTGTGATATTGAGATTTCAAAAATGTTGATTGAAGAAGAAATCATATCCTTTCCTTACAGTAAATATTTTATCAAAAAGCGGAAGAAAAAGGAAAAGGGTCTGGTAATGGGTTTTTCATCTGTAAGTAAGCCCATTATTAAGCAAAAATTGGAAAAAATGTCGCGAGTTTTTTATGAGCACCAAACAAATTTGAACTTTTGAAAAGTATTATCGACTTAAAGCGTGTTATAAATTGTGCCCAGTGATTGAGACCTAGAGCAGTTATTTTTTTGGAGTGATAGTGAGTTTGTCATTGCCATCAGTCAGCCATTCCAAAGAAAACTGGGTAAAAACATTTTCTTTATAACCATCCTTTTCAAAGAACAGTCCAATGTTTCCATTGGAGAGAATGCTCAACGAAGAGTAGGCTGAACCTTGTGTGTAAATGGTTTTGCCCTTTGTCCAGGTTTTTCCTTCATCATAACTGATCCTTAAGGTCAGGTTTGTTCTCTCGGACTCCATTTTTGCGTTTGAAAATAGGAGCCGGTTTTTGTTGGCGCCGTCCTTAACACTGGTATATCTTATAATACTGGCATTGCAACCTGGGTCTATTAGGGTTGAATCAGGTTTTGAAAACCATGTTGTACCCTGATCCGCTGAGGTATGGACAAATCTTAATCCTTTGTTATTTACTCGGCTATTAACCATCCAAGTGTCATCTATCAGTTGAACAACCTTGGATTCATCTCCCGGAATAATTGAGTTGTCAATTAAATGCCAATTTTCACCATGGTTGTCACTACCAAACAGATAAAGGCCCTTATCCAAGTTCACAAGGGTATGCAATAGTTTTCCAGAGTTTGTTTGAATTCCCCTGCCTGAGGTAATGAACTTAAAATCCTTATGCCAATAGGGCTTTGAAATTTGGGGGGTAATATCAATTGGGGGGCTCCAGGTTTTACCATTGTCAAAACTTTTTGTGACCATAAGGTAATAGATGTCCTTTTCATTGTCCAAATCCATGTAATTAAAGAAAAGAAATATGGTTCCTGTAATCTTGTCAACAATCATGGATGGGTCAGAAGCCGATTTACCTATAGGGTAATCTGCGATAGTCTCAATGTTGGACCAAGATTTTCCATTGTCTGTGCTGCGTCGCCCAACAATATTGATGTCATTGTTCCATTTTAAGTCACCACAAGAAGGTACCCTTTCGTCAATGGCAACTATTAAATCTCCGTTTGGTGCGGTTACCATAGCAGGTATTCTATAGCAAGAAACACTAGGCTTCAATTTGGTGTCAAACAAATTTGTGAACTTTAGGGAATCATCCTTAACAGGCATTTTTGAATTCTGTGAGTAGCCCACAGTCATGAACACCCAAAAAAATATGGCAAACAATATTTTCATTGTTTATATTAAATAAGTTGGTAACAAAAAGTAACGCTCTTAATCTCCCTTTCAAGGTTTAGATTGAAATTACAAAAATAAAACCCCACGGTTTGATGAAATCAATTCCTTCTGAAAAGATAAAAATGGGTTTTGATTATTCCATAATTGAAAATTTATAAACACAAATGGAGTAATATTCTTCTTTAGGGTCTAATCTAGTAGTGGGAAATTGCGGTTTGTTAGGACTATCTGGAAAATGTTGTGTTTCCAAGCAAAATGCAGTCCTATAGTCATATTTTTTGTGATATTTCCCCGTTACCGAACCATCTAAAAAGTTACCACCATAAAATTGTAGGCCGGGTTCATTGGTATATACTTCCATAATCCTACCAGAAATGGGCTCGACTACTTTAGCGGCAAAATTTAGTCCATCCTTGGTTTGATTCAATACAAAGTTATGATCATAACCCAATCCATATTGGAGTTGCTCATATGCTTCATTCACGTGTTCTCCAATAGAAGTAAGTTTTTGAAAGTCCATAGATGTGTTTTCTACTTCAAGTAGTTCGCCTGTCGGAATCAATCCTTCATCTACAGGGGTAAAATAAGCTGCATTAATCTGTAATAAATGGTCATTGATGGTTCCATTTCCAGCTCCTTTCAAATTGAAGAAGGAATGATGGGTCAGATTTACAATGGTTGATTGGTCAGTAGAGGCCCAATATTCTATTTTTAGCTCATTCTTATCAGTTAATCGGTATTTTACCTTAATGGTCAAGTTGCCAGGATAACCTTCTTCCATATGTTTGGATACATAGCCCAACTCAAGTGTGTTTGAATCTACTTGCTTGGCATCCCAAACTACTGCATCGTATCCCTTATTTCCTCCATGCAGGTGATTTTGCCCATTATTGGTAGCCAAGGTATATTCTTTTCCATCCAAAGAGAATTTGCCTTGCCCAATCCTGTTTCCGTAACGTCCTATCAATGCTCCAAAATACTTTTCTTTGGTGGTCAGAAAATCATCAATGTTTGAATGGCCCAGAACAATATCCTCATAAACGCCACTTTTATCCTTAACCCATAAGGATACTACTTTTCCGCCATAATTTGTTATTTGACAAACAGTGCCCGAAGTATTTTTAAGAGTGTATAGGGCTACTTTTTTACCGTCTACTGTTTTCTCAAAAGCTGTTTTCTCAATAAGCTTGATTTCTTTGTTTAGATTCATTTGTACTTTTGCTATTATACTCGTGAATAAAAATATAATAATCAATATCTTGTTGTTCATGAGAATACATTTTATTCGAAATCTATAATGGTATTTTAAAAGGGCAAAATCCCTAAATCAACATTCCCTCCCGAAATGATTATACCAATTTTTTTTCCTGCTATTAGGTTTTTTTCCTTTATGACCGCTGCAAATGCTACTGCAGAAGATGGTTCGCATACAATCTTTAAACGCTCCCATATCATTCGCATGGCGTATAATATTTCATCTTCGGCAACCCTAGTAATGGAATGTACATGTTTTTGGATGATAGGAAAGTTTCTATCTCCCAATTGGGTCTTTAGGCCATCAGCAATAGTATTGGTGGTTTTGTTGGTTTCAATTATCCCACTTAACATGGATCTGTATGCATCATCAACTTCATAGGGCTCGCCTCCAACCACTTTGCAATTATAGCCAAAATACTTAGCTGCCAATGCAGTTCCTGCAATCAGTCCGCCACCACCTACAGGAGCAAACACATAATCCAAGCCTGGATGCTTTTCCAATAGTTCCTTACATGCGGTACCCTGTCCTACTATTACATTGTCATCATTGGAAGGGTGTATGAACGTGGCCCCTTCTTTTTCCTGAAGAGATTTTGATTCACTTTGACGAGCCTTAAGAGTTGGCTCACACTCTATGACAATGCCTCCATAACCTTTAACGGCATCTTTTTTAACCTGTGGCGCGTTGGAAGGCATTACAATAAAAGCTTTTACCCCTAAACTTTTGGCGGCGAGTGAAAGTGCTTGAGCAAAATTTCCAGAGGAATGTGTAACTACCCCTTTTTGTCTTTGTTCATGAGATAATAGCATGATGGCATTGGTGGCTCCGCGCATTTTAAATGCCCCCATTTTTTGAAAATTCTCGCATTTAAAAAAAATAGAGGCACCAACCATTTCATCAATAAGGTGCGAGGTTAGCACGGGGGTATTATGAATAAAGGGCTTTATTCTTTTGTGACATTCAATAAATTCAGATTTATCCATCAAATTACCTTATACCATGAACTGTATAAAGATAGGAAGTGAATGGCAATTTAAATCACCATTTTTTCCAAAGGAATAAATGGGTTTATTTTCAGCGTGAAACAGCTTTTTCCTTTTCTTTTTCTTCGGGCTTGTTGGAAGTCCCGTCCATTCCCAATTCAGGAATAACTAATAATGGGATTTGTGTATGAAAGGCCGTTCTCTTTACAATGGGCTCCCGGGTCATTTTTTCCATATAGCTATGCTGATAGTTCAGCAGGGCAAGTAAATGAATGTCCAATTCCTCTGAAAACATTTCAAGTGTCTGCGAAACGGAATGAAGCTCTGAAACGGTATGCACATAATGTTCCGTGCCATTCAAATACCTCCTGAGCATATTAAGGTTGAACTGTTGTAATTCAGATAAGGCTTTAATTCCATATTGCACATGTACGATACGAATGGTAGCTTGGAACATATTGGCAAGCTCCAACAATGGGTTTAGTTCAGAGGCTGTGTAAAAACGATTGAAATCAGTTGCGAAAGCTATCTCAGTGGGCGTAATAAAATCAAAATGTTGTGGAATGGCCAAAACCGGGCATTTTTTAATGCTTTTAATAATACGAACTGTATTACTGCCCATAAAAACTTCGTCAATGCCAGAAGCTCCCTTAGTACCGGTTATTACCAAATCTATTTTATGTTGATCAACTAGGTCTTTTACTTCCTCAACCAAAAGATTGAAAGAAGAGAAGGTTTCAAAACTATGTTTTGTATTTCTGAACTTACTTTTAATACGGTCTACGGTTTTTTGTAGCCCTTCTTCAGAAGAGTTTCTGACAGCGTCCACTATTCGCACCCCATCAATCATCTTTGCCATGAATCTGCTGCTAGGTATAACAGGAGTATATGTATTGAGTAAGTAAAAGGTGCATTTTTTGTTTCGGAACAATTGCATGGCATAGTCAATCGCATTCCATGCATTCTCTGAAAAATCCGTAGGTATTAAAATTTTTTGCATCCGAGTAAAAATAAGATGGAATAAAATTAGTCCTATGTCAAAGGGAATACTATGACAATTATCAGCTTTTTAAAAAGTTGGATTTAGAAACCCTCCACCAGCTCTTGAAGTTTACGTTCATCCTTGATTCCAATTTTCTTGCCTGATGCATGGATGAGACCTTTTTTCTTGAACTCTGAAATGATTCGGATAGCGGACTCTGTAGCAGTACCAACAACATTGGAAATATCTTCCCTCGAAAGTGTCAAGGCTAAAAAGCCTTCTTCGTCTTCGCCAAAGTTGTTTTTAAGATAAAGAAAAGCTTCTGCAATACGTTGCTTTACGGTTTTTTGTGAAATATTGACAATAACATCATCAGCTTCTTTAAGGTCATGTGCCATATGGCGCAATACCTCTAAAGTAAAGTTGGGGTTTTTTTGCAGTGTATTTATAATGGTCTCTTTTGGAATAAAGCAAACCTCCATATCATTAACGGCAATGGCAGACAGGTTTGCAGATTCTTCAGAAATAACAGAGCGTTGCCCAATAACTTCCCCTTTTGTGGCCAATTTTACAATTTGATCCTTGCCATTGGCACTAAGTTTTGAAAGCTTGGAAACCCCGTTTCGAACACAATAGACCCCGTTAAGTTTATCACCTTCTTCAAAAAGTGGATCCCCTTTCTTTACCTTTTTTATGGTTTTGGAGTCTGATACTTCCTTTAATTCCTCTTTGCTCATGGCTCTGAGGGAGTTAAACTGCCTGATGATACAACTTTCACACCTACTCTCCATAATCGATTGATTTACCTGATATGGCAAAATTACCTCTTAAGTCTTGAACGGAAACTGATAAATATCATATTTTAAATAAGGATTGTACTTCAACTTTGTCTTGGGTAAAGCAAATGTAAATGACAAACATGACATGTTATCATTGTGGTGATAATTGTGACAGTGGTCGCATAAGTTTTGATGAAAAAAACTTTTGCTGTAACGGTTGTAAAACGGTCTATGAAATCTTCACTACCAATGGTCTGTCAAATTTCTATGAGATAGAAGCAAGGGCGGGTACTACCCCAAATGAGGTACAAAAGAAGTACGACTTTCTGGATAACAAGGATATTGCCTCCAAGCTTATTGAATTTGATGAAGAAGGAGTTCAGGTTGTTAATTTAAGTATTCCCACTATTCATTGTAGTTCATGTATCTGGGTTTTGGAAAATCTGAATAGATTACATTCCTCTATCTCAAACTCCCAGGTAAACTTTCCAAAGAAGACCATCCGGGTTACCTATAAAACCGATAATTTTTCTCTGAGGACGCTTGTATTGCTTTTGAGCAGTATTGGTTATGAACCTTATATTTCTTTGGAAGAATACGGTAAAAAGGATGGTAAAGTAGATCGTTCCCTTATTTATAAACTAGGAGTTGCGGGCTTTACCTTTGGTAATGTTATGTTGTTGTCCTTTCCGGAATATTTTGAAGTAGAGGAATTTTGGTTGGAACAATACAAACAAGTATTTCGATGGTTGATGTTCGCTTTTTCCCTGCCAGTGGTGTTTTATGCGGCCCAGGATTATTTTGTATCGGCCATAAAAGGCCTGCGTTCTAAATTATTAAATATTGATGTGCCCATAGCCTTGGGTATCTTGACTTTGTTTTTAAGAAGTACCATTGATATAATCTTTGATTTGGGGTCTGGGTTTTTTGACAGCCTCACCGGATTAGTGTTCTTTCTGTTGCTTGGAAAATATTTTCAACAAAAAACATATTCCTTTCTTTCGTTTGAGAGGGATTATAAATCGTATTTCCCTATTGCGGTAACACGATTGGATGCCGAAAGAGAAGAGGAGAATGTTCAGGTATATAAAATCCAACAAGGAGATCGAATCTTGATAAGGAACCAAGAGATCATTCCCGTTGACTGTATTTTGATAAAAGGTACGGCGGAAATTGACTATAGTTTTGTTACTGGAGAATCACAGGCTATTTTCAAGAACTCGGGAGATAAACTTTTTGCAGGGGGCAAACAACTTTCTGGGGTTTTGGAGGTGGAGGTGTTAAAATCAGTATCCCAAAGTTATTTGACCCAATTATGGGGCAATTCCGTTTTTCAGAAAGACAAGGTCTCAGCTTTTCAATCTTTGACAGATAGTATAGGTAAGCGATTTACCACTGCTGTTTTGAGTATTGCCATTATATCGAGTATTTTTTGGTTGTTTTATATGCCTAGCATGGCTCTTAACGTATTTACAGCCGTTTTGATTATTGCTTGTCCATGTGCCATAGCACTTGCAGCGCCGTTTACCTTGGGTAATATGCTTCGCATATTTGGGAAACACAAGTTCTATCTAAAAAATGCCAATGTAATAGAGCGATTGGCTAAAGTAGATACTGCAATTTTTGACAAAACAGGGACAATTACCTCTTCAAAAAAAGAAACTATAACCTATGAAGGTGTAGCATTGAACAATGAAGAAACAAAATTGCTGAAGACTACCCTTAGAGCTTCCAACCATCCTTTGAGCAGATCTCTATATAACATTCTTAAGTCCAATGATATTGAAACTCTTGATGAATTCCAGGAACATACGGGTATGGGAATTGAGGGAAGAATGAATGGACATAGCATTAAATTGGGATCTGCAACTTATGTGGGCAAAGATGGAACTGTTTCACAGGAGAATACATCGGTATTTATAAATGCAGATGAAGACTATAAAGGGCGATTTGTTTTCAAAAACAGCTACAGGGAAGGTGTTGATGTGTTATTTGAAGAATTGGGAAGGTCAATGGAGATTGGGATTCTTTCTGGGGACAATGATGGCGAAAGAAAAAGATTGCAACGAAAACTGCCTAAAAAAACAGCATTGTTGTTTGATCAAAAACCTAAAGATAAGTTGGATTATATAAAACAACTGCAGAACAGGCATAGTGTGCTCATGGTAGGTGATGGACTCAACGACGCCGGTGCATTGGCCCAAAGTGACGTAGGAATTTCCGTTTCAGAAGATATCAATGTTTTTTCACCCGCTTGTGATGGGATTTTGGACGCTTCAAAACTTACCAAACTACCCATTTTTGTAAAGTTATCGCAAAAGTCCATTCAAATAATCAAGATGAGTTTTTTGCTTTCTCTTTGCTATAACCTTGTGGGGTTATACTTTGCCGTCACTGGTCAGTTACAACCTGTTGTGGCTGCCATTTTAATGCCATTGAGCTCTATCAGTATTGTGGTTTTTACAACATTGATGACCAACTTGCTTGCAAGAAAACTAGCCAAACCAAATAAGGAAAGACGAAATGATGATGATCAAGGCCATATTTGAAAATGTAAAGAAAAAAGTACAGCCAAATATGTTGGCAATGAGTATTGGAGTGGTGTATTTGTGGTTTGGAAGCCTGAAATTTTTTCCAAGCCTTAGCCCGGCAGAAGGTTTGGCAATCAATACCATTCGTGAATTGACATTTGGTATTTTACCAGATTCCCTTTCTATTTTTTTGTTAGCCATTATGGAGGTATGTATTGGCGTTTTTCTATTGTTTAATATTTGGAGAAGAACCACAACAATGGTTGCCTTATTTCATATGGCTCTGACTTTTGCACCCCTGTTACTTTTTCCTTCCGAATCCTTTCAAGATGCACCTTTGGTGCCTACGCTTTTAGGGCAGTACATAGGGAAGAACTTAATCATTGTGGCAGCTTTATTGACAATAATGCAAAAGAGGTCATTTACAACAACGATAATAAAAAACAAAAGCTGATATATGTCATTTTTTTCAATGAACCATCAAAGTAGTTTTACTGCAGATTAAAATAGGTATGAGCGTCATCTATGTGTTATTGGCAATTAGCATTACTGTTGCGATTGTCTTTTTTGTAGCATTTGTCTTTTCAGTAAGAAGTGGACAATATGACGATTCCTATACCCCATCTGTTCGTATGCTTTTTGAAGATGAATTGTTAGAAGATGTGGGCAAAGTAGATACGAACAATAACAAAATCGAGCAAACTAATAATACAAACCAATAAATATGGAAATACAACAATTCCGATACGATAATAAGATCGTACAAAAGTTTTTATACGCCACCATGCTTTGGGGTGTTGTTGGAATGCTGGTAGGACTTCTACTGGCATTTATGTTTTTGTTTCCCAATGTAACCGATGGCATTTCATGGTTGAGTTTTGGGCGCTTACGTCCGTTGCATACCAACGCGGTGATTTTTGCCTTTGTGGGAAATGCCATTTTTGCCGGGGTCTATTACTCTACCCAAAGGTTATTGAAAACCAGAATGTTCAGTGATGCATTGAGTAATTTTAATTTTTGGGGATGGCAATTGATCATTGTGGCTGCAGCCATTACATTGCCTTTGGGATATACTACCTCCAAAGAATATGCGGAGCTGGAATGGCCAATTGATTTGGCGATTGCATTAGTTTGGGTGGGCTTTGGTTGGAACCTGATAGGAACCATTTTAAAACGAAGACAACGTCACTTATATGTGGCCATTTGGTTCTATCTGGCCACCTTTGTTACCGTAGCTGTGCTCCATATTTTCAATAGTTTGGAATTACCGGTATCAGCATTAAAAAGCTACTCTGTTTACGCAGGGGTGCAAGATGCTTTGGTGCAGTGGTGGTACGGACATAATGCAGTTGCTTTCTTTTTAACAACCCCTTTCCTTGGGTTAATGTATTATTTTGTTCCAAAAGCAGCTAATAGACCAATTTATTCATATAGACTGTCAATTGTCCATTTTTGGTCGTTGATATTCATCTACATCTGGGCAGGACCACACCATTTGTTGTATTCTTCATTGCCAGATTGGGCTCAAAACTTGGGTGTTGTTTTCTCCATTATGTTGATTGCCCCATCTTGGGGTGGTATGATCAACGGTTTGTTGACCCTTCGAGGAGTTTGGGACAAAGTACGAAGCGATGCTACATTGAAATTTATGGTAGTGGCCATTACGGGATATGGTATGGCAACTTTTGAAGGTCCAATGCTGTCCCTGAAAAATGTAAACGCCATCGCCCATTTTAGTGACTGGATTATTGCCCACGTACATGTAGGAGCTTTGGCTTGGAATGGATTCCTCACCTTTGGTATGATTTACTGGTTGGTGCCAAAAATGTTCAAGACAACATTGCATTCCAAGGGCTTGGCAAATTTCCATTTCTGGATAGGTACCCTGGGAATTATACTTTATGCTCTGCCTATGTATGTGGCAGGATTTACCCAAGCTTTGATGTGGAAAGAATTCAATCCAGATGGAACTTTGGTATATGGAAACTTCTTGGAAACAGTGACCCAGATTATACCAATGTACTGGATGAGGGCAATTGGCGGTAGTCTGTTCTTAGTGGGAATGCTCATTATGGTCTATAATGTGATTGTGACCATTAGAAAAGGAAGCAGTGTTGAGGACGAATTGGCCGAAGCACCTGCTTTATCTAGAGTTTCTAAAAAACGTGTTGCTGGTGAGACTTTCCATAATTGGTTGGAAAGAAGACCGGTACAGTTGACCATTTTGGCCACTGTTGCCATTTTGATTGGTGGAATTGTTCAGATTGTACCAACCATTTTGGTGAAATCCAATATTCCTACTATTACCAGTGTAAAACCGTATACGCCATTAGAATTAGAAGGACGCGATCTATACATACGAGAAGGTTGCGTAGGTTGTCACTCCCAAATGATTAGGCCTTTTAGAAGTGAGGTGGAACGTTACGGAGAATATGCAAAAGCAGGAGAGTTTGTTTATGATCACCCATTCCTTTGGGGAAGTAAACGAACTGGTCCAGATTTATTGCGAATTGGAGGAAAGTATTCTGATAATTGGCACTTGAATCATATGTATGACCCTCAGAGCACTTCCGCAGGATCGATTATGCCAGCTTATCAATGGTTGATTCATGATGAGCACGATAGAACTGGAGTTCAGGGCAAAATGGAAGCCATGGTCAAATTAGGGGTTCCTTATTCGGATGAGGATATTGCCAATGCACAGCAATCCATGACAGAACAGGCAGAACAGATTGAAAAAAATCTGTATTCAGACCCAGAATTTGTTAGAACCTATGAGGCAGATAAAAAGTATGCGCAAGAAAATGGGGAAGATTTTGTTGAAATGCGCAACCGTGAAATAGTATCCCTGATTGCTTATTTGCAACGATTAGGTACAGATATAAAAGTTAAGGATAACGGAGAAGTATCACAAAACCAATAGCCATGTTGAAATTTGTAAAAAACCATATGGAGAGTATAGAAGGGATAGCAAGCTATCCTATGATATCCTTAATGATTTTCTTCGTGTTCTTTGTCATTCTTTTTTGGTGGGTCTTTACAGCGACCAAAGAACACATAAAAGAAATGGGAGAATTGCCATTAGATAACGATCAACATAACAAACTATAGTATTATGAGTACAAGAACACCTTGGTGGATACGAATTCCCGTATTATTCTTTTTAATCTTCGGATTAATGGAATATTTTATAGACTCTGGCGAAAAACCCGCCATTATCGAATATCCCATTACGCAGTTTTTCCTGCTGTTGGTTTTAATGATCTTGATTGCCATAGAATTGATTTTGAAATCAATTGAAAATGTAATGTTCCAAACACTTTCGCCTGAAGCAAAAGAACGTTATCTTGAATCTAAGAGCAAAAAGGGAGAATGGAAATGGGCAAAGGACTGGTCAAAACGCCTTACCAAGAGTAGAGAGATAGAAAAAGAAAGTGAGATAATCATGGACCATAATTATGATGGGATCCGTGAATTGGACAATGTATTGCCACCTTGGTGGGTATATCTGTTCTATGCAACTATCGTTTTTGGAGTAATATATCTTGTACGTTTTCACATAATTGAAGAATATGACCAAAAGTTGGAATATGAACACGAGGTGGCTGCGGCTAAAATTGAAATAGAAGAATATAAGAGAACAGCCAAAGATTTGGTGGATGTAAATACTGTGGAACTTTTGACGGATGCAGCTGACTTGAGTTCGGGTGAGAAAATATTCACGGCAAATTGTGTGGCCTGTCACATGGCTGATGGAGGTGGAGGTATAGGCCCCAATTTAACCGATGAGTATTGGATTTTGGGTGGAGGAATCAAGAATGTATTCAGCACTATATCAGAAGGAGGAAGAGATGGAAAAGGAATGGTGGCATGGAAACAGACCTTGAAACCTGCCGAAATTGCGCAAGTAGCAAGTTATCTGTTAACCATGCAAGGTACTACCCCAGCTAATCCAAAGGAGGCGGAAGGTGAGATCTGGGTAGATCCGGATTCTCAATAGTCAATTGAATAGAACAATTTCTCCTCTTGTTTTCCTTAAATAGGTAAAAGGAGGGGAGGGGGAATGTCCTTCTGACAAGAAATGAATAATTAAAATCGCAATGGAAGAAAACTTTAGGGATTCCATAGGAACGATAAACGAGGAAGGAAAAAGGGCATGGATTTTTCCTAAGAAACCAAGTGGTAGATTTTATAGATATCGCAAGTATGTTAGTTATGCACTTTTAATATTCTTAATTGCTGCGCCTTTTGTAAAGATTCAAGGTCATCAGTTTTTATTGTTTAACGTACTTGACAGAAGATTTAATATTTTCGGATTTCCCTTTTGGCCACAAGATTTTCACCTTGTAGTGGTCTCCATGATTGCGGGCGTAATATTTATTGCCCTTTTTACGGTAGCTTATGGACGTATTTTTTGCGGGTGGATGTGTCCCCAGACCATTTTTTTGGAAATGGTTTTTCGCAGAATAGAGTATTGGATAGATGGTGACCGCGGAGCTCAAATACGATTGGATAAAGCCCCATGGAATGGTAAAAAAATAAGAAAACGAGTATTGAAGTGGACCATTTTTTTTATCATTTCGTTTTTAATAGCCAATGTGTTCTTGGCCTATTTAATAGGAAGTGATGAGTTGATAAGATATGTTGCTGATGGACCCTTGGCGCATATGGGAACAATGATTCCCCTACTGATATTTACAGCCGTATTCTATTTTATTTTCGCATGGTTTAGAGAGCAGGTCTGCATCATAGCCTGCCCTTATGGAAGGCTGCAGGGAGTATTACTGGATAACAAATCTATTGTTGTGGCCTATGATCATAAACGCGGAGAAGGAGATAATGGACGCAAAAAATTCCGTAAAAATGAAGACAGGGACGCCTTGGGACATGGAGACTGTATTGATTGTTTTCAATGTGTTAACGTTTGCCCTACGGGAATAGACATTCGTAATGGCACCCAATTAGAGTGTGTTAATTGTACTGCTTGCATTGACGAATGTGACCACATTATGGAAAGTATCAAAAAACCGAAAGGTTTGATTCGCTATGCAAGTGAAGATGAAATAAACAAAAATACCAAGTTCAGATTCACTGCCAGAATGAAGGGATATACAGCTGTTTTGACTGTGTTGACCGGGATTTTGATAGGAATGCTCTTCCTTAGGAACGAGATAGAAGCCAATATCCTCCGTTTACCGGGACAGTTATACGAACGTAAGGCCAACAATATCATCAGCAATGTATATACCTATAAATTGGTGAATAAAACAAGCAAGGATATAGATGAGGTGAGCTTCAAGTTAATATCCCATAAAGGAGAAATCAAAATGGTTTCGCAGGATAGTTTCAAGGTCTCAGCAGAACAATTGGCGGAAGGCACCCTGTTTATAGAGATCAATAGCTCGGCATTAACAGGAGATAAGGATAAGCTGAAAATTGGAGTATATAGCGGAGAAAAGCTAATTGAAACAACCGTAACACAATTTTTGGCTCCAAGGAGTTACAATTAAAAAAAGTGCAATGAAAATAAATTGGGGAACAGCAATAGTATTGGCCTTTGTGGCATTTATCAGTTTCATCCTATTCTTTGTGTATAGAATGAGCACCGATGATAGGGCTAACCATGACTTGGTAACTGAGGAGTACTATAAACAAGAATTGGCCTATCAAAAAGAGATTGATGCGTCCAGGTCAGCGTCTGAGATGAACGCCAAACTTAAGGTTGAGAAATCTGAAGCTGGACTGACCATTATTTTCCCAGACCAGTTTGACCCTAAAAAAATTGAAGGAACAGTGTCCCTTTATAGACCGTCTAACAAGCATTTGGATATTGACTTTCCAATAAGTTTGTCCAAAACACATTTGCTCATACCTGACAATAGCTTGGTGGACGGTCGTTGGGACATTACCGTAAAATGGAAATATGAAGGTAATACCTTTATGCATAAAGAAAAATTGACCTATTAAAACATGTTGTTATCTGCTTTGGCACTTGGATTTTTGGGAAGTCTGCACTGTTTGGGAATGTGCGGACCCATAGCCTTTATGTTGCCTTTAGATAGAGAAAACAAGGTTAAAAAAACAATTCAACTTTTTATTTATCATTTTGGAAGACTTTTGGCCTATGGTATCATTGGGGTACTTTTTGGTCTTTTGGGTAAGGGGCTTTATGTTTTTGGGATACAGCAAAAATTATCTATAGGAGTAGGAGTGTTCATGATTCTTTTGGTGGTGATACCAGGTAAATATTTGAATGCTTATAAATTTTCAAGACCAATATATTCCATTTTGGGCAAGGTGAAATCAAGACTTGGGGTAGAGCTCAAAAAGAAAACCCCAGATGCTTTTTTAACTATCGGGTTCTTGAACGGATTCTTACCTTGTGGATTGGTCTATATGGCCTTGTTGGGAGCAATAGCTCTGGCAACACCATTGCAAGGAGGGTTTTACATGGTGTTGTTTGGTGTGGGAACCATTCCACTAATGAGCTTAGTTGTTTTTTCACAAGGCTTGTTTGGCAATTCCTTGAAATCCCACGTAAGAAAATTAATTCCGGTATTTGTTGTGCTCATTGGAGCATTGTTTATCATAAGGGGACTGGGACTTGGTATTCCATATGTGTCACCTAAACTAGTGCAGACAAATTTGGCATCATCGGCAATAGAATGCCATCAACCTTAAAATATTTAAAAGTGAAAATCACATCTGTTGAAGAAGTTGTAAGTATAGTAAAGTCTGGTGATCGCGTTTTTTTACAAGGGGCCGCAATGACTCCTAATGAACTAATAGATGGGCTTTGTGAACGGTATAAAGAATTAGAAAATGTAGAGATTATCTCAATCCATACAGAAGGAAGTGCCAAATACACACAGGAACCTTTTAGTAATGCCTTTACGTTGAATTCTTGTTTTGTTGGTGGAAATGTAAGGAAAAGTGTAAATACTCCCCATGCAGGGTATATTCCCATATTTTTGAGTGAGATTCCATGGCTGTTCAAAAGAAACATCTTGCCATTGGACGTTGCATTTGTTCAGGTTTCAAGCCCGGACAAACATGGGTATTGTTCTTTGGGAGTATCTGTTGATGTCGCTCTTCCTGCCATACGTACTGCAAAGAAAATAGTTGCGCAGATCAACCCAAACGTTCCTAGGACACATGGAACGGGCATTATCCACATTGATCAAATCGAGCTTGCCGTAGAGGTAGATCGTCCTATTCATGAACATGAAGCTGGGGAAATATCGGAATTAGAGCATAAAATAGGTGCTAATGTGGCCTCTTTAATAGAGGACGGTGCTACCTTACAAATGGGTATCGGTAATATTCCCAATGCAGTATTGGCTAATTTGAACAATCACAAGCGCTTAGGAATACATACCGAAATGTTTTCTGACGGAGTACTGCCATTGATAGAAAGCGGTGTTATTACAGGAGAGGATAAAGTGGTCAAAAATGGAAAAATTGTAAGCTGTTTTGCAGTAGGATCTGGAAAGTTGTATGATTTTATTGATGATAACCCCATATGTGATTTTAGGGATTCTGGCTATACTAATGATACGGCAAGGATCAGAAGAAACCCAAAGGTAACAGCCATCAATAGTGCAATTGAGATTGATTTAACCGGTCAGGTTTGTGCGGACACTATTGGAAGCTATCAATTTTCCGGTGTAGGAGGGCAAATGGATTTTATTCGTGGCGCTTCTCTGTCTGAAGGAGGTAAACCTATTTTTGCTATATCCTCAGCAACAAAAAAAGGGACCTCTAAAATAGTTCCCTTTTTAAAGGAAGGTGCTGGAGTAACTACGACCAGGGCTCACGTTCACTATGTAGCTACCGAGTATGGTGTGGTGAACTTATACGGTAAAAATTTACAGCAACGATCCCAAGCATTGATTTCCATAGCACATCCAGAACATCGTGAGTTACTGCAAAAAGCTGCTTACGATAGGTTCAATGGACGATAGAATTAATTTTTAATGGCTAGGCCAAAAACCAAGGAAGAATTACTGAATCTGAGCAGTTTTAATTTTAAAAAACTGAACAATTATATTGATTCCTTTTCTCGGGGTGAGCAAGAAAAAGATTTTCCTGAAGGTACAATGAACAGAAATATAAGAGATGTTCTGGCTCATTTACACCATTGGCATCTAATGTTTTTTGAATGGTACACTATTGGAATGGATGGTAAGAAACCTCATATTCCAGCTCATGGCTATAACTGGCGTACATTACCTGAATTAAATAGGGAAATAAGAGAAGATTATCTATCCATAAGTCTTGATGAAGTGCGTGAAAGATTTAATGGTTCACATCAAAAAACAATGGATTTGATTACGGAGCATACCTGTGAGGAATTATTCCAAAAAAAGAGATATGCGTGGACGGGAAACAATGCGATATCAGCATATGCTATCGGTGTTTTGAGTAGTCATTATGATTGGGGATACAAATTGATTAAGAAAGCTAAAAAGTAAAACAAAAAAAGGGAAGCCATTATAGCTTCCCTTTCGCTTTTTGAAAAATCCGTAAGTAACTAATCAAAAAACTCAACCAATTAAATCTTAAATGTAATTACAGGCGAAGTGGAATGGTTGGCAATATCTTCACCAATACTTCCCATAAAGAAATGTGATAACCCTCTTCTGCCATGGGTTGGAATGCCAATTAAATCTGCAGCAACCGACTCACTGTAATTCAATACTCCTTTTTCAACCGTATAATCGTTATAAATTTCCACTTCTAATCCTAAAGTGGCCATGTTTAAGAGTTTTGAAATTCGGGTATATGCATCTTCGGTGCTTAAAAATTCATCCCCAGGAGTATTTATGTAGACTAAGTTCAATTGGGATTCAAAAAGTTTGGCCACTTCAACAGCTTTTTTAAGAGCATTGATGTTTTCTTCCTTAAAATCACAAGCAAAAACAAATCGATCTACTTTAAACTTCTCAATATCGTCTTTAACCACCAAAACAGGGATGTCCGATGTACGAACTACCCGTTCCGTATTCGACCCTATAAATATTTCTTTTAATCCATCGGTTCCATGGGACCCCATTACAACAAGATCTGCATTATGGTTTTGGGCAATTTCGTTCACCTCGCTAAAAACCTTGTAATGTTTAATGATAGGAGTGATTTTCAAACCTTTTAGGTAGGGTTTGTCCAAGAAATTGGCAAAGCGTTTTTCGCCAATCTTTATTAAATGTACCACCTGTTCTTGAGATACATATCCAGACTCGCTCATAATCGCAGGTGAAAGTTCTAACATGTGAAGAACCAAAAGCTCTGCATCATGATCGTTGGCCAGAGCAGCGGCAATTTTTAAGGCTTTTTCTGATTGTTCCGAGAAATCTATGGGTATAATAATACTTTTCATTTGTCTATGTTTTAAAGATTAAACAGTCATTGAGAATAATCGGGTTTCAGGTTTTTTTCGATGTAGCTTCAAGTCAAAAGCCATGCTTATGTTCCTAATAAACGGTTTTCCCTTTTCTGTGACTTTTACTTGGGTAGGTCCAATTGAAACCAAGCCATCCGATTCCAGCTCTGATAGGTTTTCAATTACTTTTTGGAAGTCTGTTATTCTTGTTTCGCCAAATTCCCAATTTGTTTCAAAACGACACATAAGATTAAGGATGTGGTTTCTTATTAGCTGATCTTCCTCGGTCAAAATATGTCCTCTATAAATTGGGATGACCCCATGGGAAACCAGATGTTCGTATTCTTCCACACTTTTTACATTTTGAGCAAACCCATACCAGCTATCACCAATACTTGAAACACCAAGCCCAATCATTAATTTGGTTTTGGATGGAGTATAGCCCATGAAATTGCGATGTAAGGTTCCATGTTCCATAGCTAAACAAAGGCTATCCGTAGGGAGTGCAAAATGATCCATGCCCACATCTTCATAGCCAAAATCGGCCAACATCTTTTTTCCCAGCTCATATTGTTTCTTTTTTTCTACAGAAGTAGGAAGGTCTGTATCCTTATATCCACGTTGTCCGTTTCCTTTTAACCATGGAACATGGGCGTAACTATAAAAGGCAATTCTATCTGGTTTTAAGGCGTTTGTTTTTAGTATGGTCTGTTTTACATCTGTACTGGTTTGAAAAGGCAAACCGTATATAATGTCATGCCCTACAGAAGTATAGCCTATTTCTCTGGCCCATTCAGTGACTTTTTTTACATTTTCAAAAGGCTGTATTCTGTTTATGGCTTTCTGAACAGTTTCATTGTAATCTTGAACACCAAGACACACTCTTTGGAACCCAACATCATAAAGTGCTTGTAGATGCTCTTTTGTAGTATTGTTGGGGTGACCTTCAAAACTAAATTGTGGGTCATCGGCTTTTTTCACTCTGCGTAGGATTCCTTCAATCAATAATTTTAGATGTTCTGGCGAGAAAAAGGTTGGGGTGCCTCCACCAAGATGAATTTCTTTGATCACCGGTTTAGAACCGAAAAGATCACAATATAATTGCCATTCTTTAATTACTGTTTTAATATAGGGAAGTTCAAGCTCGTGCCTTTTGGTGATGCGTTTATGGCAACCACAAAAAGTACACATGCTCTCACAAAATGGTAAATGTATATAAAGACTGATTCCATCTTCAGGATTTTCTTGGAATGCTTTTAACACGCTGTCTTTCCATAGTTTTCCTGAGAAACCATCTGAATCCCAGTAAGGTACGGTGGGGTAGCTGGTATATCTGGGGCCAGGGACATTATATTTTTGTACTAAATGACACATAGTTTTTAAATGATATGAGTCAAAATTAGTCCTAGCTATCAGCAAAAAACATGATAATTGTCATTAATGGGTTAAATGTGAACTGACAAGTATCATGTTTTAGGGATTGTAAGCTTTGTAGTTTAGTAAATGTCTAAACCGTGGTCTGTACGTTCATATGGGAGAGCACATTTTACATAGCAAATTCGACCAAGCCGAACGCAAAGCGTTTGTCCAATATTTAATTGACGATGTCAAGGCTCTGGAAATTCTTATGGAGCAGGACATGATTGAAAGTAATGTGGTGAGAATTGGTGCGGAACAAGAAATGTGTTTGGTAAATAATGATTTTAGACCTTCTGCCATATCACTTGATCTTATTGAAAAAATAGATGATCCACATTATACTACCGAGCTGGCAAGCTATAATCTGGAAGCCAATTTAGATCCTTTTAAGTTGGATAGAAATGGTTTTGCCAATGTGGAAAAACAACTTAGGGAATTGCTGCGAAAAGCAGAGATTGAAGCGAACAAAATGGGTGCGAAGGTGGTATTGACGGGAATATTGCCAACAATTAGTAAAAACGAGATGGGGATAGATTTTATGACCCCCATTCCGCGGTATTACAAGATAAACGATATTCTATCTGCTTGGCGGGGAGATCATTTTACATTGAAAATAAAGGGTGTGGATGAATTGTCATTACACCATGACTCGGTGCTGTTCGAGGCTTGCAATACCAGCTTTCAATTACATCTGCAGATTTCTCCAGAAGATTTTATCAAAAGCTATAATTGGGCACAGGCCGTTGCGGGTCCTGTTTTGGGGATTTCCTGTAATTCCCCGTTGTTGTTGGGCAGAGAACTTTGGAAAGAAACCCGCATTGCCCTATTTCAACAAAGTTTGGATACCCGTAAATGGAGCCATGCACCAAAAGAACAGGTGGCCAGGGTAAGTTTTGGAGAGCATTGGCAGAAAGACTCAGTGGTGGAAATCTTTAAAGAAGATATTTCAACACATAGAATTCTTTTGACCAAGCCTATAGAGCAAAATTCACTTTTGTTGTTGGAAAATGGAGCTATTCCCAAACTTGAGGCACTGAATCTTTTTAATGGTACGGTGTATAGATGGAATAGACCGTGTTATGGTGTGGGAAATGGAAAGCCACACTTGCGTATTGAAAACAGATATATTCCTTCAGGTCCATCTGTTATTGATCAAATGGCAAATTTTGCTTTTTGGGTGGGATTAATGGTGGGTAGGCCCAAGAAGTACGATGATATTGCTAGTGTAATGGATTTCAGGGAAGCAAAGCTTAACTTTTTAAAATCAGCTACCAATGGCAGACAAACCATATTCTCCTGGCTAGGAAAGCCTATGACCTTAAAGAAAGTTGTACGTGAAGAGCTTTTGCCCATTGCTTATGAAGGATTAAAAAAATATGATGTTGATAGCAAGGATATCAACAAACTTTTGGGAATCATAGAAGCCAGAACAAAAGGAGGTACTGGCGCAGAATGGCAGGTAAAGAATTTTAGGAGGTTAAGAAAGCAGATAAAATTGGATAGTGCGATGGTAGAATTGACTAAGGCTATTTATACCAATCAGAAAAATAATTTGCCAGTACATCAATGGCGAGCCATAGAAGGAATTCAGCAGGCTAGCGAATCTCTACAATGGGTAGGGCAAATAATGTCTACAAAACTAAGGAAACTATATGAAGATGATTTTGCCAATTTGGCCATATCCATTATGCAATGGAACAATATACACCATCTACCAGTGGAAAATAGCAAAGGGGAATTGGTAGGACTTTTGACCTGGAGCCATATTGAAAGTTTTGGAAACCTTCAGGATAATGATGCCAAGGTCTCTGATATCATGATTAAAAAAGTTGTTACTGTAAGACCTAGGACAAAAATAGAAACTGCAAAAAAACTAATGGACGATTACCAGATTGGGTGTTTGCCCGTTTGTTCAGGTTCTAGTTTAGTAGGTATAATTAGCAAAGTTGACCTGTAAGTATGTTGAAAAATTCTAGTTCACAGTTGGATGAGGGTATAAAGGTTGAACGTATGATTGGTCGCTTACAAGGAAGTAAAAACGGCCCTACTCTTGTTTTTTTTGCGGGAATCCATGGCAATGAACATGCTGGGGTTGTTGCACTAAAACAGGTAATGCAAAAGTTACAGATTGATGAAACCCCAATACACGGAGAAATATATGCCATTGCTGGAAATCTTAAGGCTCTTGAGAAAAATGTAAGATTTCAAACAGAAGATTTAAACAGGATATGGCTTCCAGAACGGATAGCGGCAATACAATCAAAAAATGACGAATGCAGTGATGAAGAGATTGAAATGCTTGGCCTCTACAATCTATTGTGCGAAATTTTGGAGAACGGTGAACCGCCATTTTATTTTATCGATCTACATACGACCTCTAGTGACACCTTGCCCTTTATTGTATTAAATGATAGCTTACTAAACAGGAAATTTGCTTCCAAGTACCCAATGCCCATTATTCTGGGAATTGAGGAATACCTTGTTGGAGCTCTTTTGAGTTATATCAATGATTTGGGTTATGTGTCATTGGGGTATGAAAGTGGACAGCATGATGATCCTAAGGCTATTGAGAATTGCCTGAATTTTATCAATTATACCTTATTGATGTCTGATTCGATAAGTTTGGATGGAAAGAAAGAGAGACTTTTGGAGGATAGTATCCGGAAATTGGCAAAGCCCATTCAAGCATTTTATGAAATATACTTTCAATATCAAATAAGTTCAGAATGCAAATTTAAAATGCTGCCAGGTTTTGTGAATTTTCAACAAATTTCTAAAGGAACAAAATTTGCGCACTGTAATGAGACAGCTATTATAGCTAATCGTAAAAGACAGATGTTTATGCCATTATACCAAAATCAAGGAAGTGAGGGTTTTTATTTTATAAGGCCAATTTCGAAAATACTTCTTTGGTTATCAAAAAAGCTCAGAACATTTAAAGCGGACCATCTTTTGGTAAGATTGCCAGGTATTAGATGGAAATCCGGAAAAAAAGATACTTTGATTGTTGATCAAAGAATTGCCAGGTTTATGGCAAAATCTTTTTTTCATTTGTTGGGTTATCGTGCCAGACAATACAATGAAACACATTTAGTGGTAAAAAGTAGGGAAGAGGCCTCTAAAACAGCGGAATATTTTAATACAAGCTGGTTTATGGACAAAAAAAGAGGCCCATATTAATATGGGCCTCAATATTCTGATATTCTATTTCATCATAAATTTTATTGGGATTGCATACCGTACTTTTGCCGGTTTTCCTCTTTGTATTCCTGGTTTTACTTGTGGCAAAGCTGAAATAATACGTACGGCTTCTTGTTCCAAAAGTCTGTCTGGACCTCTTTGTTGAATATTTCTGACCCTACCCTTAGTGTCAATTTCAAATTGAACAAAGACCTTACCCGATATCTTCATTTCTAATGCGGCTTGAGGGTATTTAAAAGTCTTTCTTACATGCTCTTGAACCATTTTGTTAAAGCAATTTTTCCGTTCTTCCTCGGTTTCATAGACCTCACATCCCGGAAATACGGGGACATGCTCAATTACGGCAAAAGGAACAATTTCTTCCTCCTCAACTTCTCCAACTTCAATGTCATCAACATTTACTATAGCATCTTCAATATAAACTTCTTGGCTACTTTCGGTACTTTCAATCAGAGTTTCCTCAATATCCTCAACATCTTCCACAACCTCTATAACATCTGGAGCCGCTGGAGGTGGTGGGGGTGGCGTTGTTCTTATGATCTCTGTGACAGGAACATCTTCCTTAAGATCGTCAGTTAACTGAGCAACTTCGGTAAGTTCAGTTTCTTTTTCATAGGTCTTAACCTCAAATGATTGCCAGGTAACAAACAGAACAGAAGTTAAACCTATCATAAAATAGAGGCTGCTATTGCGCCCTATATCTGCGTTTGGATTCTTTTTTGGTTTCATGACCTTTCTTATTTAAGTCCTATAAAATTAGAAGTCATGGTTGCCAAAAAATATGATAATAATCAGTTTGATATGTTAAACAGGGTTTGTTGGTTTTTGGTGTTTATCTATCATGTTCGGCAATTTCAGTTGTTAAGAAATTGGTTTTAAAAGTCACCGATATTCTAACAAAATCACGATCCGTATGTTTAAAATGATTCTTTAAATATCCCAAGTCAATCTGGAAAGATGGAGAAACAATTTGGCCAAATCCAATATAGAATCTGTTTTGGTTGAAAAAGGAATTATTTAAACTTAAAAAAATCTCGTTGAAAGCCCTTACATAAGTGTCGTTATATAGAGGTCTTACAAATTGTAGTCTATAGCGAAATCTGTTGTTGAAACGTATTTTTTTTGCATCTTTAATCCATCGGTTTTCCAACCGCCATCTATGGGCAATGGTATTCCGCTTAAACCTAGATTTTAAAGTGAATTGTTCATAGACCCAATATTGATTGGCTTTGGTAGTTTTGTGGGTGTCGGTATAATTTTTAGAGCTAAGAAAAGCGACTCCTCCGGTAAGTGTGGAAGAATTGGTGAGCTGATATGAGATTCCTCCTCTTACAAAAGAAAAATCATATTTTTCCAGCATATCATGATGTCTAAGAATTCCTACTATGGGAATGCTCCAGTCATTACTGATTTTATTGTTTCCATAAATTTCCAACCAAGACCCTGAACCATTTTCATTAGGTAACTGAGCGTGGTTGGTAGTATAAATAAAGAATATGAAAATGGAAATTAGGAAAAGCGATCTCCTTTTAAACTCCATGATGTAATGGTTGCTTGTTATAGCACAAAGTTTCCGATATAATGACGGTGTAAAATATGATACTTGTCAGGGTATATTCAAATTTTCATACGGTGCAAATACCGCAATTTCATATGTTTTTTTTGTATAAGAGGAGTTCGTATGTGATAGAATTAGTAGGAGTTTGATTGGTCAATAGTAAAGAAGTGCAATTAAAACTTAAAACCTGATTTCCGTCATATTTTAGGTTATGCCCCAACTCTAATTTTGAAGTGAAAATCTTAATCATTTTAAATTAATAGGTATGAGCAATATTGACAAAATTTTAGTTCCTTTTGATTTTTCAGAATCATCAGTTTGTGCCCTTGAATATGTGGTCAATTTTGTAGGCCCCAATAGAGATATAGATATTCTTGCATTATATGTGGCAGCTATGCCTACAGCAGAATCTGAAGAGAATATGTTAAAAATGGATTTTGCAAAGGTGATACAATCCTTTCATAAGAAAATTAAAAAAAGCCCTGAGTTTATTGCCATTACAGGTGATGTAATAGAATCGATACTCACCATCCAGGAAAAACAAAGTACAAATTTGATTATGATGGGGACCATGGGTGATAAAAGTACAGATGAGGCCATTACCAATACATCAAGACTGGTTTTGGAGGCCAATTGCCCTGTTATTTCCATTCCATACGGATGCACAATAAAAGAACCAAAAGATATTGCCTTGGTTATGGGAGGAGAAGAGATAGAGGACAAAGAGGTGCTCAAAACCCTGCTAGATGTGGCTCGAACCTTTGATTCAAGAGTACATGTACTTACTATATACAAGGAATCTGTGTATGCCGAGGAGTCTATTGTAGATAGGACAGAAAATCTTTTAGAGTACTATTTGGAACACTTTTATGTGGAACATGCATTCAATAAAAGTCAAGATGTGGAAGAAGGGATTTTGGATTATATCACCAAGAAAAACATTGATCTTTTAGCTATTCTGCCAAGAAATCATACCAGATTAAGTACACCATCCGAAGGTAGATTGACAAAACTGTTGACCTTGCATTCAGAGATTCCAGTTTTGACATTGGATTGATGAAGCCAACACAAGAACTATGATTACATTACTTGTAATACTCTGTATTACCATCATTCTATTTGTCTGGGGAAAGTTTCCACCTGATGTTGTTGCGCTTATGTCCATGCTGTCCCTTTATCTTTCGGGAATTTTGGATATCACGGAGACCTTGTCAGGGTTTAGCAATACCACGGTTATAATGATTGCTGCCCTGTTTATTATAGGTGAAGGGCTTTCCAGAACAGGCTGGACGGCTGTTGCGGGCAGATGTTTTGTGCAATGGGCAAAAAATAGTGTTCCCAAGTTATTGGTTATAGTAACCTTGGGCTCTAGTTTGCTTTCGGGTTTTGTGAGCAATACTGGAACCGTGGCTGCTTTATTACCGGTGACTGTCACAGCAGCTTGGAACGCAGGGACATTGCCATCCAAATTATTAATGCCGGTTGCATTTGGGTCCAATACTGGGGGATTGCTAACCCTTACGGGAACACCTCCAAACATTATTGCCAGTAATGCATTGGTAGAAAACGGTTTTGAGGGATTTTCCTTTTTTGAATTTGCCCTTATAGGGCTGCCCTTGCTATTGATATCCATTCTATACTTCAGGTATGTTGGGTTTAGGTTGCTTCCAAACCATAGAACAAAAAATAAACCTATGGCTATTGACCAAGAAATGCACAAGTGGATAGAAAACTACAGTATTGGTGATAATTTATATCGCCTGCGTATAAGGTCAATGTCGCCGCTCATCAATACCAAAGTGGGGGAGTGGGATTTTGAAGGGGCCTACAATGTTTCCTTGATGAGGCTCAAAAGAAGACATCCTAATCCACTACAGGGAATTCATCAATTTGTGGAATTACCCGATTCAGAAACTGAAATGCGCTATCATGATATCATTACAATTAAAGGGGAAGTTGAGGATGTGGATAAATTCATATTGAAGTTTCACTTAGGTGTAATTCCCTTAAAACCTGAAAAAGATACACTCAAACATGAGTTTATCAATCAGGAAGTAGGTATGGCGGAGATGATTATTACCCCAAAGTCGGTTTTTGTAGGTAAGACAGTACCGTTAGGGCATTACCTAAAACAAACCGGAGTGCAGCTGTTGGCAGCGTCAAGAAATAATATGCCATTAACCGGGAAGATTAAGATTGCAGCCGGAGATGCATTTATAATTCGGGGGCAATGGGAAAATATTGACGCTTTGAAATCAGTATATGAAAATTTGGTGATTTCAGGTAGTCCCGAAGCACTTTCAAAAAATGTGGATGTGTTGACCCCAAAAAGTTACATAGCACTCGCCACTTTGGTCTTAATGATTTTGATGTTAGTGTTTAAAATATTGCCAGGAGCCATAGCGGCACTTATCTGCGCAGGCATAATGATGTTGACCAGGTGTGTGCCTATTACAAAAGCCTATAAAGGTATTAGTTGGACAAGTGTAATTATGATTGCAGCTATGATTCCCATGGGATTGGCCTTACAAAAAACAGGAGTGGCCCAAATGGCAGCCAACAGTATGGTGGAAACACTTGGGAGTATAAGCCCCACTATGCTTTTGGCAGGAATATTTTTATTGACAACAACATTTAGTCAAGCAATCAACAATTCGGCTACCGCAGTTCTTATGGCACCCATTGCCATTATGGCTTCGACAACTTTAGGAGTATCCCCCAAACCATTTATGATAGCCGTTGCAATTAGTGCATCAACTGCTTTTTTAACCCCGGTAGGGACAACAACCAATGCTATGGTCTTGTCTTCAGGCGGATATAAGTTTACAGATTACATAAAGGTGGGAGGCCCATTATTGCTCCTGTTCTTTGTGGCCACATTATTAGTCGTTCCATTAATATGGAGCTTTTAACCTTAAAACAACAGTTATGAACGGAATTATGGAAAAAACGAGAGATTTGGACAAATATGGTCTAAAAGATGTTACAGCACATTGGAACCTAAGTGCTGAAGATTTACAAAGGATTACCATTGAGAAAGGTATGGGTGAAGAAACTGAAAATGGGACTTTGAGTGTAAAAACCGGAAGGTTCACTGGCCGTTCTCCAAAAGACCGATTTTTGGTGAAGGATGAGTACACCAAGGACAAAGTTTGGTGGGGCAGAATAAACAAGCCCATTTCTCCAAAGAATTTTGATAAGCTACAAGCCGAAGTGGTAAACTATTTGAATGGAAAAGAAGTATTTGTTAGAGATGGCGCGGTTTGTGCCGACCCTAGTTATAGAATGAATGTGAGAACCATTACCGAATATCCTTGGTCCAATTATTTCATCAAGAATATGTTCTTGAGATTAAATGAGGATGAATTGAAGGATTTTGAAGAAGAATGGTTGGTATTATGTGCTCCAGGTTATGAAGCTCCAAACCCATCTGAATTTGGGATTATTGCCGGTAATTTTTCCATCCTCAACTTTACCAAAAAGGTTGCTTTGGTAGGCGGTTCTGCCTATACCGGAGAAATGAAGAAAGGTATTTTCTCTGCCTTGAACCTTATTTTGCCAGTAGATAAAAATGTGTTGCCCATGCACTGTTCTGCCAATGTTGGAGAAGATGGGGATACAGCAATTTTCTTTGGACTTTCTGGAACTGGAAAAACAACATTGTCTGCTGATCCCAATCGTAAGCTAATTGGAGATGATGAACATGGATGGACCAAAGAAAACACCATCTTCAATTTTGAAGGAGGTTGTTATGCAAAGGTTATTGATCTTACAGAAGAAAAAGAACCGGATATTTATCGTGCTATCCGTCCTGGAGCATTGTTGGAAAATATAACGTTTAAGGAAGGAACAAAAGAAGTGGATTATTTTGATAGTACCATTACCCAGAACACTAGGGTAAGTTATCCTATTTACCACATTGATAATATTCAGGAACCTTCTTATGCTGCAAACCCAAAGAATATCTTTTTCTTGACGTGTGATGCCTTTGGTGTGTTGCCTCCAGTATCTAAATTGACCCCTGGTCAAGCTGCGTACCATTTTATTTCAGGATATACGGCAAAAGTAGCTGGTACGGAAGCCGGAATTAACGAGCCTGTACCTTCGTTCTCTGCATGTTTTGGAGAACCCTTCATGCCGTTACATCCAACGGTGTATGCTGAAATGTTGAGTGATAAGATGACCGAAGCAGGTGTAAACGTTTGGTTGATTAATACTGGATGGAGTGGTGGCCCTTATGGTGTTGGTTCAAGAATCAAACTAAAATACACTCGAGCTATGATTTCTGCAATTTTAGAAGGGAAATTGGAAGATGTAGAATTGGAAGTGCATCCAATTTTTGGATTGCATATGCCAAAGTATTGTCCGGGAGTGCCTACGGAAATATTGGATCCTATGAACACATGGTTACAAAAAGGAGCATATGTGAGCAAAGCAATTCAATTGGCGCACTCATTCCATATAAATTTTGATAAGTTTGCTAGTGAAGCATCCGAAGAAATACTAAGTGGAGGGCCATTGATTGATTCTCACCATGGTTTGGAGGGGCATTTTTAATCTAAGACTATAGTGAACAATACGGCAACATTTGATATTGATACTTTGGGAAAACCCAAATTTAAATCTCCCCTACAGTTAAGTACTGTTAGGGGAGATAGTATTTTTAACTTCATAAGTGAGAATGATAGGTTGGTTTTTGACCTTTCTTTTGAGCATTATCAAAAATGTATTGCTAATCAAGAGGCCCCTTTGTGTCTTGAAAAAGCTGGCCCCAGGCAGAATATATTTTTTGAACCACCAAAAACTACCGCCGCAATTGTTACTTGCGGAGGTCTTTGCCCTGGTATTAATAATGTTATCAGGGGCGTGGTCATGGCACTCCATTATTTCTATGGTATAAAACGAACATTGGGGGTTCCATATGGCTATGAAGGCCTAAATCCCGAATTTGGACATGAATTGATTGAGTTGAATCCAGATAAGGTAAGAGATATTCATCAATTTGGAGGAACCTTTTTGGGTTCGTCCAGAGGTGGACAAAGTGTTTCAACCATGGTGGATACTCTGGTTAAAAATGAGGTGAACATACTTTTTGCGATAGGAGGAGATGGCACCTTAAAAGGTGTGGATGCCATAGGAGAGGAAATCAAAAAAAGAGATGCGAATATAAGTGTGGTAGGTATACCAAAGACTATAGATAATGATATTGATCTTATTGATAAATCCTTTGGTTTTGAAACTGCATTTGATGTGGCCAGTCCTATTTTAAGAGATGCCCACAATGAAGCAACAGGAGCTTATAATGGAATTTCCATAGTGAAATTGATGGGAAGGGATAGTGGATTTATTGCAGCTTCTGCATCATTGGCTATGCCAGTGGTAAACTTTGTGTTGGTTCCGGAAATGGATTTTGCATTGGAAGGTGAAAATGGTTTTTTGGAAGCTTTAAGAAAAAGACTTCAAAGTAAAAAACATGCCGTTATTGTTGTGGCAGAAGGTGCAGGACAACATTTGCTCCAACAAACAGATGTGGTCAAAGATGCATCTGGAAATGTTAAGCATGCAGATATTGGGGTTTTTCTAAAGGAGAAAATAGAGGAGTATTTTACGGATATCCCCGTCACTATAAAATATATAGATCCCAGTTATATTGTTAGAAGCGCTCCGGCAAATTCTAGTGACAGTGTTTATTGTGGGAGGTTAGCTTATCATGCAGTACATGGGGCAATGGCAGGTAAAACAAGATTTGTGGTGAGCAAGGTTAATAATAGGTATGTGTATATTCCTATTTCTGAGGTAACCAAAAAACGAAAAAAAATAGACCTCGAAAGTGAATTTTGGTTTTCTGTTTTACAAAGCTCGGGCCAACCCTTTTCTCTTAAATGATCTGGTCTTTCTATTTCCAAATAGTTGTTTTAAAACACTGACAAATGTCATTTTATTCCCATGCCCAAGAGAGTAATTTGGTGTAAATATTAATGCAAAATGTCATGGTAGTAAACATACAATATCAAAAAATGAAAGCTAGTGAAACCTTGAGCGAGCTTCTAATGAAGAAACTGGATAGGGTGGGAAAGAAATACAGTTGGTTGATCAAGGCCAATGTGATTTTTAAAATTGAAAATGATAGAGCTGGGGAAGATAAAATCTGTGAGATTGAATTGAGTGCCCCGGGTCCCCGACTTTTTGCTAAAGCCAAGACCAACGATTTTGAAAAATCTATGTCGGAAACGGTAGATGAACTTAAAAAACAATTGGAAAAAAGACAGGGTATGTTTGCAACTCACTGAAAAGATAAGGTGATTTAAAAGCGAATAATTCAGAACTAAATTTTAGGAAGTTCTGTTTGCAATAATCAAACAAAGCAACGTAGTATTAGGCGTACTTATGTTGAAAGGTAATCCAGAATCGCAGGTTTAGTGGTGTGAGAATGGGTTGCCTTTTGTTCTTATTGTTCTAAGCAAAAAGTGAACCCCACTCTAAGGAATTGTTGATATACTTTCTATAAAATACCAATAAAATCCAACAGGATACAGACTGGGATGGCCACCAAAATTAAGACTAGGACAAATACCATCAATCGTAAAAAGCCAACAAGCATTTTGTTGCCAAAAGAAACTTCATTGCTCATAATAGTGTAATTTCCTTCAATGTACGGAATTATTCAATTATTGATAATAAATCATTGTCCGTTATTCGATTAAATGAACACTTTTGGGTATGTCCTGTATCAGTTTAATCAGATGCGGAATCTTTTTTGATCAGTCTTTTGGCCAATTCTTCCAGACTCACTCCTTTGGTTTCAGGCATCATAAATAGGACCCATAATAACTGGAGTACCATCATAAATGCAAAAAATAAAAATATGGGCCAAGGGTTTTCCTTGAAAATCCCAATTTCCGCATCCAAAAAGGTGGGTGTAATTAGTGTTATTAAAGCTGCAAACACCCAATGTGTGCCTGTTCCCCAAGATTGTCCATAAGACCTTATCTTATTGGGGAATATTTCGGAAATAAAGACCCAGATTACCGCGCCTTGACCCACAGCATGTGAGGCAATGAACACTAAAATGAATATCAACAATAGTATGGAACTGGCTCCTGAATAAAAGCACCAACCTACCATGGCCAGACTTATAATATATCCAATTGAGCCAATATACATCAATTGTTTGCGGCCCAGTTTATCAATTAACGCAATGCCTGTAAATGTAAAAAGCAGGTTGACAATTCCTATTGAAATAGAACTAAAAAGAGATTCGCCTGAAGCCAAACCAGCTCGTTCCAGAATTTCAGGAGCATAGTACAATACAAAGTTAATTCCTGACAACTGATTGAAAAATGCTATGAAAAATGCTAGTAAAAGTACTTTTCTGTATTTCCCGGAGAACAGCTTTTCTTTTTTTTCTTTTGTGGTTTCTTGCAAAGACGCCTTTATTTTAGATAGGCGCGCGGAAGCTTCTTCACTTTTAATTCCCAATAACATCAGAGATTTATGAATGATGAACTCTTCGCGGTTTTTCATCAATAACCATCTAGGGCTGTTGGGAATTCTAAATACCATCAAAGTATATATTAATGCCGGTAGCCCTTCAATGCCCAGCATCCATCTCCAGGCTATATTCTCTTCGAAGAGAACACCAATAAGATAATTGGAGATAAATGCCACTAAGATTCCAAAAACAATATTGAATTGGTACATAGCGGTTAACCTGCCTCTATTGTTGGCCGAGGATATTTCCGAAATATATACAGGAGCCGCTACAGATGAGGCTCCAACACCAATTCCTCCTATAAATCTAAAAAAGGAAAAACTATAAGGTTCGGCAGCCAAAGCTGACCCCATGGCAGAAATAAAGTAGAGAATGCCTATCCATAATAATGTTTTCTTTCTTCCTAATCGATCACAAGGAATACCTCCAAAAAGAGAACCTAAAACAGTGCCCCATAATGCCATTGACATGATAAAGATGCCGTGAAAGGTAAAAATTGAATCTCCCAAAAACCAGTTGGTATCCCAAATTTCCTTAATAGGTTGATTGGCTCCACTTATTACCACAGTATCAAACCCAAATAAAAAACCTGCCAAGGCGGCTGTGAGGGAAATTCTGAAAACCTGATTTTTCATGATGGGTGGTTTGTCTAAAGCGGACAAAAGTTAGAGAAAAGTTTTGATATGGTCGAAAATCAATCCAGTGGCCCCTTTATTTTCAGTCACATAGGTTGAATTGATTAAGCCTGTTTTTTTTCTGAAATCAGAATCAACAACAAATTGGTTCATCAAATTTTCAAAGTCAAATTGATTTGTAACCACCTGGATTCCTTTTTTATTCACTAAATCCTCCGCTTCCTTAAACTTTTTGAACTTTGGTCCAATGATTACTGGAATCCCAAAAGTGGCCGGTTCTAAAGTGTTGTGAAGTCCGGTGGCAAATCCTCCGCCAACATAGGCAACATCTGCATAACTATAAATCTTGGTTAAAAGTCCAATGGTATCTATGATGATTACATCAAAATCGCATAAGTTTTTATCTGAAATTCCGGAATAGCAAATGGACTTTTTAGTCACCTTATTTTTTAGCGTATCAATATGAGGTTGTTTTATATTGTGAGGTGCAATAACAAATTTTAGAGAAGTTTCAGAAGAGTTAATGTAATCTATCAATACCTCCTCGTCTTCTGGCCATGTGCTACCCGCTACCACACAGAAAGTATTGTTTTTAAAATGACTCATAAAATCCAATTGGTTATCCTGTGCCATTATTTTGGAAACCCTATCAAAACGAGTGTCCCCACTAATTGTGGTGTTGTTGAATCCAATAGATGTGAGCAATTCTTTTGAGTTTTCATTTTGGACAAAGAAATGGGAAAAGGTTTTGAGGCTATTTCGCATAAAGCGCCCATACCATTTAAAGAAAACCTGTCTTTGAGAAAAAATGGCCGATACTAAAAGGGTTGGAATGTTTCTTCGTTTTAATTCATGAAGATAATTGGGCCAGATTTCATACTTCACAAAAATTGCCATTTCAGGATTCACGTATTCCAAAAAGCTTTTTGCATTGTATTTGGTATCCATGGGTAAGTAAAGCACCATATCTGCATACGGTGTATCTTTTTTTACCTCGTAACCGGAAGGTGAAAAGAAAGTGAGAATGATTTTGTGCGATGGGTAATTTGTTCGAAGTTTTTCCAAAATGGGAAGCCCTTGTTCGTATTCTCCCAAAGAGGCAACATGCATCCAAATAACTTTTTTACCTGCTGCTGGATTTTTACCTAAAAGTGCTATTGTCTGTTTTCGCCCTTTAACAAAAAGATTGATTTTTGTATTGAAAAGTGCTACTATATGTAACACTATCCATGAAAAGTGCAATAAGATGTTATAAAGTGCGCGCACTAGAATCATTTTCCGCTAAAATACATTCTTTCGACAATAGGTCACGGCCGCTTTATTTCTTAATTTTGTTTACTCATATATTTTTCGGATGAAGAAAATACAAATGGTTGATCTAAAAGGTCAATACGAGGGGATAAAAGAACAGGTAAACACCTCTATTTCAGAAGTCCTCGATTCCTCAGCTTTTATAAATGGACCACAGGTTCATGCTTTTCAAAAAGAACTTGAAAACTACTTGGATGTAAAACATGTGATTCCATGTGCAAACGGGACAGATGCACTTCAAATTTGTATGATGGGCCTTGGGTTAAAACCCGGTGATGAGGTAATTACTGCAGATTTTACCTTTGCTGCTACTGTTGAGGTAATAGCCTTGCTAAACCTAACCCCAGTTTTGGTTGATGTGGAACCCGATACATTCAATATTGACCCGGATGCAATTGAAAGAGCCATCACATCCAAAACCAAAGCCATAGTGCCAGTACATTTGTTTGGACAATGTGCAAATATGGATGCCATTATGGAACTGGCCAAAAAGCATAATCTTTATGTAATTGAAGATAATGCTCAGGCAATAGGAGCTGCCCATACCTTTCAAAATGGTAAAAAACAGAAAGCCGGGACCATTGGGCATGTAGCTTCAACCTCTTTTTTTCCATCCAAAAATTTAGGTTGTTATGGAGATGGTGGTGCCATTTTTACTAATGATGACGATTTGGCCCATACCATTAGGGGAATGGTGAATCATGGTATGTACAAAAGATATCATCATGATGTAGTTGGGGTGAATTCAAGATTGGATTCTATGCAAGCAGCGGTCTTAAGGGCAAAACTTCCCAAATTGGATGAGTACAACAAAAAAAGAAGAGAGGCAGCAGATAAATACTCCAAAGCTTTTGAAGGACAACCTAACATTGTTGTTCCAAAAATACTAGCTGAAGGTCTGGATGGTCATGTTTTTCATCAGTATACCCTTCGAATTTTGAACGAAAAAAGAGACAGTTTGGTGCAACATTTAAATGATAATGGCGTTCCATGTGGAGTGTATTATCCAATTCCTTTGCACTTACAGAAGGCTTATGTTGATGAACGATATAATGAGGCTGATTTTCCTGTAACCAATCAATTGGTCAAAGAAGTGATTTCACTTCCTATGCATACGGAGCTGGATGATGAACAAATTGAATTTATGACCAACTTGGTCATTGACTTTGTAAATAACTAAGAATGAAAATACTAGTGACAGGAGGTCTGGGATTTATAGGTTCCCATACTGTTGTTGAGCTTCAAAACGAAGGCTTTGAAGTGGTGATTATTGATAATCTTTCCAATTCTTCAGAAGATGTTCTGGATGGAATTGTTGCAATTACCGGGCAACAACCCATTTTTGAGAAATTTGACCTTAGGGATAAATCTGATGTTCAAGATTTCTTTGCAAGACATAATGATGTGCAAGGAGTTATTCATTTTGCAGCCTCCAAAGCTGTGGGTGAGAGTGTCGAAAATCCTTTACTGTATTATGAAAATAACCTAGGGGTTTTGGTGTACATGCTGCAAGAACTTGCGAAAATGGATAAGGCCAATTTCATATTTAGTTCTTCTTGTACAGTTTATGGTCAGGCAGATAAACTGCCTATAACTGAAGATGCACCTGTTAAACCTGCAGAATCCCCTTATGGTAATACTAAACAAGTAGGTGAAGAAATTATTAAGGATACGTGCCATGTGAATCCGGAACTATCTGCAATAGCATTGCGTTATTTTAACCCGGTTGGAGCCCATCCTACGGTTGAAATTGGGGAATTGCCCATTGGAGTGCCACAGAACTTGGTGCCTTTTATTACTCAAACAGGAGTTGGGTTAAGAGAACAACTATCTGTTTTTGGAGACGATTACCCAACGGAAGACGGGACCTGTATACGTGATTATATTCATGTAGTGGATGTAGCCAAAGCCCACGTTGTGGCGTTACAACGGTTACTCAATCAAAAGAATGAATCCAATTATGAAGTTTTCAATTTGGGAACCGGAAAAGGAAGCTCAGTTTTGGAAGTGATTCAGAGTTTTGAAAAAGTATCAGGAGAAAAGTTGAACTACAAAATAGTGGACCGAAGGGCCGGAGATGTTATACAGGCCTATGCTGATACGCAAAAGGCAAACAATGTACTGGGGTGGAAAGCAAAATCAACCTTGGATGATTCCATGAAATCAGCTTGGGATTGGGAGCAGAAAATCCGGAATTAGAAAACAATAAAAAAGCCCATCTTTAAGATGGGCTTTTTTATTGTTTGGCACTGCCACTTCTACTTTATGGCTATCACAAAATCTATTCTTACATTTAGAACCATAATTAGCTAACTCAAAGTAATATGAAAACCTCCCTTTTATTAATAATGTCTCTTATTTGCGGCGTTATGTTTGCACAGGACACTTACCTGCATTGTGGTAATATTGTAGATGTAAATTCTGGAAAGATACTTTCAGAAAAAACCATTGTTGTTTCTGGAAAAACCATAAAATCCATTCAAAATGGATATCAAACCGGTGGTTCTGAAGACAAAGTAGTCGATTTAAAAACCAAAACCGTTCTTCCTGGATTTATAGATATGCACGTTCATATCGAAGGAGAATCAAGTCCTACTCGTTACTTAGATCGTTTTACTAAAAATGATGCTGATGTGGCATTTCAGTCCACAGTGTATGCAAAACGAACTTTATTGGCTGGCTTTACTACGGTGAGAGACTTAGGAGGCTCTGGAGTAAATATTGCTCTTCGTAAAGCTATAGAAAAAGGCGTGGTAATCGGACCACGAATTTTTACAGCTGGAAAAGCCATTGGTACCACTGGAGGACATGCTGACCCAACCAATGGAATGAAAATTGCCTTAATGGGTGACCCCGGTCCAAAAGAAGGTGTGGTCAACTCCACGGAGGATGCTCGAAAAGCCGTTAGGCAACGTTATAAAGACGGGGCCGATGTTATTAAAATAACAGCTACTGGAGGGGTTATGAGTGTAGCTAAAAACGGACAGAATCCTCAATTTACTGTTGAGGAAATCAAGGCTATCGTTGACACAGCGAAAGATTATGGAATGCTTACCGCTGCTCATGCCCATGGCGATGAAGGTATGCGAAGAGCTATCCAAGCAGGTATAAAAACGATAGAGCATGGTACGTTAATGAAAGAGCCTACCATGGATTTGATGATAAAACACAACACCTACCTAGTGCCAACTATCTCTGCAGGTAAAGCTGCTGCACAAATGGCGGAAATTCCAGGCTTTTTACCCCCTATTGTTGCCAAAAAAGCTAAAGAGATTGGTCCGGTAAGTGAAAAGAACTTCAAAAAAGCATATGAAAAAGGAGTGCCCATTGCTTTTGGTACTGATGCTGGTGTATCACCCCATGGTGACAATGGAAAAGAATTTACGTATATGTATGAAGCGGGTATGCCAGTGATTGATGCATTGCGTTCCGCTACGATAACCAATGCAGAACTCTTGGGTATGAAAAATGAGCTGGGGCAACTAAAAAAGGGTTTTATTGCGGATATTGTCGCTGTTGATGGAAACCCATTAAAGAATGTTGAGACCCTGGAAAATGTAAATTTTGTTATGAAGGAAGGAAAAATTTATAAATCGGAGTAAGTCTTGTCCAAGAAATTGGACGTATATATCATAATGGGCCCCAATTTTAAATCGAGCATGGAAATACTGCAATCGGCACAAGAGGAATTGCTGTATAATAAATTGTTGCAACAGATTACAAAAGATTTCACCTTGGCCAATGTGGAGTTGAAAATTTCTGAAGGAATTGAACCGACGCAACTAAAGGCTGTACTTCGTGAGAAAATCTATTTTTTGCTGTTGGAGAAATTTCAAGAATATCTAAACCTTTTGTATGTGGTAGACATCCCAGAAAAGCAAATGAAGAAAATACATTCCGTGGATGCTGTGGATGCGGCTACGGAAGTATGTTTTTTAATATTGAAAAGGGAGTGGCAGAAGGTTTGGTTTAAAAACAAATATAACTCTTAGGTCGATTTTGTCAAATATGCCCAAGTTTGTTGACCTAACTATTGTATTTGTTGTATTTTTGACTAAATTTTTGGATAGGTTTTAGCTAAAAACTGTCAATGGATAAATATTCATTTTTAAATGCTGCGCATACTTCATTTTTTGCGGAGCTGTACGATAAATACCTAACAAGCCCCGATAGCCTTGAGCCCAGTTGGAGGGCTTTTTTTCAAGGCTTTGATTTTGGTTTGGAAAGCTCGTTGGATGAGCTCGATATTGCCTCTGCCAATGGTACTTTGGCGTTGGCCAATGGGCAAAAAGTAGAGGTTCCACAATCCCTTCAAAAAGAATTTCAGGTCATTAAGTTGATCGATGGCTATCGAACTCGGGGGCATTTGTTCACCCAAACTAATCCAGTTAGAGAAAGAAGAAAGTATGAGCCCACTTTGGCTTTGTCCAATTTTGGACTCTCAGAAGGGGATTTGGATACGGTATTCGATGCTGGAAAAGTTATTGGGAAAGGGCCAAGTTCCCTAAAGGAAATAATTGACCATTTAGAGCGGATTTATTGCGATGCCATTGGGGTGGAATACATGTATATCCGTACCCCTGAGCGCATACAATGGATTCAGAATTGGTTGAATGTTAATGATAATCGTCCAAATTTCACTCCGGACGAGAAGAAGAATATCCTCCGAAAACTGAATGAAGCGGTTTCCTTTGAAGGATTTTTGCACACCAAGTATGTAGGGCAAAAGCGTTTTTCCTTGGAAGGTGGAGAATCTTTGATTCCAGCTTTAGATGTTATCATTGAAAAAGCAGCCGATGCTGGAGTGAAGCAATTTGTGATGGGGATGGCACACCGAGGACGTTTGAATGTGCTCACCAATATTTTTGGAAAGTCACCCAAGGACATTTTCAGCGAGTTTGATGGGAAAGATTATGAAGAAACCATCTTTGATGGGGATGTAAAATACCATTTGGGTTGGACATCGAGACGGGAAACTGATTCGGGGAAAGTTGTCAATATGAACATTGCCCCAAACCCTTCGCACTTGGAGACTGTTAATTCTATTGTTGAGGGAATATCTCGTGCCAAGCAAGATCGTTACCATCAAGAAAATGTTTCAGAAGTACTACCTATTTTGGTACATGGAGATGCGGCATTTGCAGGACAGGGAATTGCTTATGAAATTATACAAATGGCTCGCTTGGATGGATACCATACAGGTGGAACCATACATATAGTGGTCAATAACCAAATTGGGTTTACCACTAACTATCTAGATGCACGTTCATCCACCTACTGTACGGATGTGGGAAAGGTTACTTTATCACCCATACTTCATGTTAATGCAGATGATGCTGAGGCCGTAGTGCACGCAGCAACTTTTGCATTGGAATATCGCATGCGCTACAAAAGAGATGTCTTTTTGGATTTGCTGGGATACCGTAAATATGGGCATAATGAAGGAGATGAGCCCAAGTTCACCCAACCTTTATTGTACAAATCCATATCTAAACATAAAAATCCAAGAGATATTTATGTAGAAAGATTGATTGCGGAAGGTGTCATAGATCAGGATTATGTGAAAGGCTTGGAAGCGGAATACAAGAAAAACTTAGAAGAGAATTTGTTGGATTCCCGTAAAGTGGAAAAGACAGTTATCACACCTTTCATGCAAGATGAATGGGAAGGCTTTGGTCAAGTAACCGAAGATGCCATGTTGGGTGAAATAAAAACTTCCTATCCACAGAAAAAACTGGATGCAATTGCAAAAAGCATTACAGCACTTCCCGAAGGGAAAAAGTTCCTAAGGAAGTTGGAGCGATTGGTTGGAGCTCGGAACAAAATGTATTTTGAGGATAACCGATTGGATTGGGCCATGGGAGAATTGTTGGCTTATGGTTCCTTAATTGAAGAAGGTTATGATGTGCGAATGACAGGTCAAGATGTGGAGCGTGGAACATTCTCGCACCGACACGCCGTAATCAAGACCGAAATGCACGAAGAGGAGGTTACTTTGCTTAATGAATTAGGTGCTAACCAAAATGGAAAATTCCACATTTATAACTCCTTACTTTCTGAATATGCTGTAATGGGCTTTGACTATGGATATGCCATGGCTAGTCCAAAAACATTGACAATTTGGGAGGCGCAATTCGGTGACTTTAGCAATGGCGCACAAATTATTATAGATCAATACCTATCCTCAGCAGAAGATAAATGGAAGCTTCAAAATGGACTGGTGCTTTTACTGCCTCATGGATATGAAGGTCAGGGAGCAGAGCATTCTTCCGCACGGATGGAACGTTACCTGCAACTTTGTGCAAAGGATAATATGTATGTGGCAGATGTGACTACTCCTGCGAATATGTTCCATTTGTTGCGTAGGCAAATGAAAGCTGGTTTTAGAAAACCCTTAGTGGTCTTTACTCCTAAAAGTTTGTTGAGACACCCTAAAGTATTGTCCACAAAAGAAGAAATGGCCAAAGGAAGTTTCCAGATGGTCATTGATGATGCAGAAGCTTCCGCATCCAAAGTAAAAACATTGGTGTTCTGTACTGGGAAGTTCTACTATGATCTATTGGATAAAAAAGAAGGCTTGAAACGGGATGATGTGGCCTTGGTGCGATTGGAACAATTATTCCCATTGCCAACCAAGGAAATACAAAGCATCCTGAAAAAATATAAAAACGCCGATGATGTTGTTTGGGCACAGGAAGAACCGAGAAACATGGGAGCTTGGGGGCACTTGTTGATGCATTTTGATGAGGCAAAACAATTTAGGGTGGCATCTCGAAGATTTTACGGAGCTCCTGCTGCAGGTAGTGCCGTACGGTCCCAAAGAAGACATGCCCAAGTTATAGAATATGTCTTTGATAAGACAAAAGACAACACGGTAAGAAGATAAATTACAAAAGCGTAAAACTAGAATATAATGGTTTTAGAAATGAAAGTTCCCTCACCAGGGGAATCGATAACCGAAGTGGAAATTGCAGAATGGTTGGTGCAAGATGGCGATTATGTAGAGAAAGACCAAGCAATTGCCGAAGTGGATTCAGATAAGGCAACTTTAGAACTTCCGGCTGAAGAAAGTGGAATTATAACCCTAAAAGCTGAAGAAGGTGATGCCGTTGCCGTTGGCGAGGTAGTCTGTTTAATAGATACAAGCGCTGCCAAACCCGAAGGGGATCCTGCACCAGTAACGGAAAAGAAGGAAGAAGCCAAAGAAGAGCCTGCTAAAAAAGAAGATGCAAAGCCAGCTGAGGTTAAAAAAGAAACCTATGCTTCTGGAACTCCTTCCCCTGCGGCCAAAAAGATTTTGGATGAAAAAGGTATTGATGCCACTTCCGTCTCTGGAACCGGAAGAGATGGGCGAATCACTAAGGATGATGCTGTAAAAGCTGTCCCTTCCATGGGTACTCCAACTGGTGGAAATAGGGGTGAGTCCCGTTCCAAATTGTCCATGTTGCGCAGAAAAGTAGCGGAGCGTTTGGTTGCTGCCAAAAATGAAACGGCCATGTTGACCACTTTCAACGAAGTGGATATGTCTCCAATCTTTGAGTTACGTAAACAATACAAAGAAACTTTTAAGGAAAAGCATGGGGTGAGTTTAGGCTTTATGTCGTTTTTTACCAAAGCGGTTGTTCGTGCATTGGAAATGTATCCGGCCGTAAACTCCATGATTGATGGCAAGGAAATGTTGTCCTATGATTTTTGTGATATCAGTATAGCAGTTTCTGGCCCTAAAGGATTGATGGTTCCTGTAATCAGAAATGCAGAGAATTTGACTTTTAGGGGAGTTGAAGCTGAAGTAAAACGACTGGCAATTAGAGCTAGGGAAGGTGAGATTACGGTGGATGAAATGACCGGAGGTACCTTTACCATTACCAATGGAGGTGTCTTTGGTTCTATGTTATCCACACCCATTATCAACCCGCCACAAAGCGCAATTTTAGGAATGCACAATATTGTGGAGCGGCCCGTTGCCAAAGATGGCCAGGTAGTTATTGCACCAATAATGTATGTAGCTCTTTCCTATGATCATAGAATTATTGATGGAAAAGAATCCGTAGGATTCTTGGTGGCTGTAAAAGAAGCATTGGAAAATCCAGAAGAATTGTTGATGGACGGTAATGTGAAGAAGGCATTGGAATTATAGGTCAATTGTTACATCGAGCGCAGTCGAGATGCCTTAGAGTATTTTACTTGTAGTTCTCGACTGCGCTCGAACTGACCAAATGCTATTTTATTCTTAAGAATAAAAGCTTTTTATCATAATCAATTACAGCCTTTCCTTTTTTTAGGACATCGGCCCCGATAATACCGTCTACTGGAAGGGAATTGTGAGAGGTCAAGGCATGGTTGACATGGACCAAATCAAAAAGCACAATTTTTTGCTTGTTTTTTTTCCACTCCCCAATCTGAATTTTGTTTTTAGATGAAATCAAGGTTTCCATCTCGGTAGCTCCGGCTCCGGCAGCTTTTATTTCGGAAACTTCCGAGACCATTTTAAAAAAGTCAATTTTATCCATCCCAACACAAGTATTGGAAGCGCCGGTGTCCAAAATAAACCTTCCGGAAATCCCGTTGATCTTTGCCGATATCTCAAAGTGGTTGGTTTCTGTGAATACCAAAGGAATGCTTATATAGCTTTTGTGCTTCAAGAACTTTTTGAGAGATTTCATTAACTATTTTTCCTAAAGATAAACCTATTTTTGTGCTTAAACCATAAGTGTAATGAACAAGATTCTCATATTACTGTGTGTTATAATACTTGTCATTTCTTGTCGAGAGAAGAAAAGCAAGATAAATAAAGTTCAAATTGTTGAAAATTATATCGAAGCTCTCAATGAAGGGAGTTATAATATGATAATCCAATCCTTTTTGGATAGTGTTAGGTTAAACGAACAGGTTTACAAGAGTACTTTTTCCAAAGAAGATTATCTTTCCCTGTTTCAATGGGATTCTACTTTTGCACCCAAATATGAGATTCTTGAAATTGCCCAAAAAGGAGAAGATGTTGAAATGAAAGTTTCCAAAGAATGCACGCGAATTCTTTTTTTAAATGAGGAGCCGATTGTCACAAGAGAGGTGGTCAAGTTTAAAAACGACCAGATTTATAGCATTACAATAACGGATTATGAGGTTTTTAATGGTGAAAAATGGAGTGATAATAGGGCAGATTTGGTTTCATGGGTAAAGGCTAACAATCCTGAATTGGATGGATTTTTAGTTGATCAAAGTAAAAAAGGTGCTTTAAATTATTTAAAGGCCATGGATCTATATCAAAACAATAAAACTGAAGCGCAATAGGACAAATGATAATTACAGATACGCATACACATTTATATAGTGAAGCTTTTGATGATGATCGTGGTGAAGTGATTCAAAATGCATTGGACTCTGGAGTGGAACGCTTCTTTATCCCGGCAATAGATTCTACCTATACGGATGCTATGTTGGATTTGGAATCAAAATACCCCAAAAATATTTTCTTGATGATGGGTCTGCATCCCACTCATGTAAAGGAGAATTATAAAGAGGAATTGGCTCATGTGGAGCAATTGCTCTCGGAAAGAAATTTTTATGCCGTAGGAGAAATAGGTATTGACCTTTATTGGGATAAGACTTTTTTAGAGCAGCAACAGGAGGCATTTGTACATCAAATCCAATTGGCAAAAAAATATAAACTTCCAATTGTAATTCATAGCAGGGAATCATTTGATGAGATTTTTGAAATACTTGAAAAGGAAAAGAGCGAAGATTTATATGGAATCTTTCATTGTTTCACAGGTACTTTGGAGCAGGCGCATAAGGCTATATCCTATAATATGAAACTGGGAATTGGAGGAGTGGCTACTTTTAAGAATGGAAAGATAGATCAGTTTCTAAATGAAATAGATTTAAAACATATTGTACTTGAAACCGATTCACCTTATTTAGCTCCTGTTCCATACAGGGGAAAACGGAATGAAAGTTCTTATATAATAAAGGTATTGGAAAAGTTATCTTCGATTTATGGATTATCCATGGAAGAAATAGCTGCAATAACCACAAAGAATTCCAAGGATATTTTTGATATATAATATGAAGGACAAAACCAACATATTGCTTATTTATACCGGAGGCACAATCGGTATGGTAAAGGATTATAAAACAGGAGCGCTTAAAGCTTTTGATTTTAAAGAACTAATTTCTAATATTCCTGAGCTGAATCAACTAGATTGTAAATTAAAAGGTATCTCATTTGAAGAACCTATTGACTCATCTAACATGGATCCAAAGCATTGGGCAACAATTGCGACAATGATTGAGGAAAATTACAATAGATATGATGGGTTTGTGGTACTGCATGGTAGCGATACTATGAGCTATTCGGCTTCTGCATTGAGTTTTATGTTGGAGAACCTAGCTAAGCCCGTAATTTTTACGGGGTCACAACTTCCCATTGGTGATTTACGTACGGATGCGAAGGAGAATTTGATTACTTCCATACAGATTGCAGCGCTTAAAGAAAAAGGGAAACCGGTTGTTCGGGAAGTGGGGCTGTATTTTGAGTATAAATTATACAGGGCCAATAGAACAACCAAAATAAACGCTGAGCATTTTGAAGCCTTTGCCTCCTTGAACCATCCACCTTTGGTAGAATCCGGAGTTCATCTAAATGTGCATTATTCTAACCTTCTCAAAAGATCTACCAAAAACAAGTTCCTACAGGTCCATAAAAATATGGACACCAATATCGCAGTGCTAAAATTGTTTCCTGGGTTAAATGAGTCGGTCTTGAAGTCGGTATTGGAAATACCCAATTTAAAGGCATTGATTTTGGAAACATACGGGGCCGGGAATGCGCCAATGGACAATTGGTTTTTAAGCTCGTTAAAAAAAGCAACCTTAAATGGGTTACATATTATAAATGTTACACAGTGTTCTGGAGGGAGTGTTGACATGGGACATTATGAGACTAGTGAGCGTTTAAAAAAGATGCAATTGATTAATGGAAAGGATATTACGACCGAAGCAGCCATAACCAAAGCAATGTATCTGTTAGGAAGTAAAGTTTCCGATGAGCTCTTTAAGACAATTTTTGAGACATCGCTTCGCGGTGAAATGCACTAAAATTAACGCCTCAAATTTCATTAACTAATTATTTTTTTGTTTATTGGGCGGCCTAACTAGAACAATAGAGAGGTGGCCGAGTGGTCGAAGGCGCACGCCTGGAAAGTGTGTATACACCAAAAGTGTATCGAGGGTTCGAATCCCTTCCTCTCTGCTAGGTATTTTAATTATTCAATTATAAAATTTTTATATCTTTAACATTATTAACTAACTAAATTTAAGTTTGAAAGAAATGAAAAAAATATCCTTTACTCTGGCTGCTGCCGGAATGTTTGTTTTGGGAACCACAAATGCATCAGCAGCTATTTTACAAGACGGAGCTGCGGCCGAAGCCAGCAAAGGTTTCACTCAAGTGTTAAAAGAACAGTTCATTCAAGGGGGGCCTGCCTTCATGGGAATTGTATTGTTATGTTTGATCTTGGGATTGGCGGTTGCAATCGAGAGAATTATTTATTTGAACTTGGCAAGTACAAACTCTGCTAAGCTTAAACAACAAGTAGAAGATGCTTTGGCATCTGGTGGAGTAGAAGCCGCTAAAGAAGTGTGCAGGAACACAAAAGGACCTGTTGCTTCTATTTTCTATCAAGGGTTGGACAGAGCTGGTGAAGGATTGGAATCTGCAGAAAAAGCAGTTGTGGCCTATGGCGGTGTTCAAATGGGACAATTGGAGAAAAACGTTTCTTGGTTATCTTTATTTATCGCTATTGCTCCTATGCTTGGGTTTATGGGTACAGTAATCGGTATGATTGCGGCCTTCCAGAAAATTGCTGCGGTAGGTAACTTGAGTGCATCTCTTATTGCTGGAGATATTCAGGTGGCGTTATTGACAACCGTATTTGGTTTGATTACTGCAATTATCCTTCAGATTTTCTACAACTATATCATTGCAAAAATCGATAGTATCGTAAATGACATGGAAGACTCCTCTATATCTTTAATAGATATGTTGGCGGCGCACAAGAAATAATTACGAAATTAAAACTATCGAGAATCATGAATAAAATAATTAAAATAATACTGATAGTCATCGGGCTGGTTGCTACAGCGCTATGGTTCGGTATGCCATCAAGCGATGATCCAGATGCAATAAACAGCGGTTCTATGAACTTTATGTTCTTGATCATGTATCTGTTATTGGCCGTTGCAGTGATTGCAACAGTATTTTTTGGACTTAAAAAATTGCTATCTACACCTGGTAGCCTTAAAAAGGCATTATTTGCAATAGGTGGCTTGGCAATTGTTGTGGCAATATCTTATGGACTTTCATCAGGAGCTGAAGCAAAAGCGGTAGCAGATGCTATGGCTGATAAAGGAGCAACTGAAAGCACGGTTAAGAATATTGGTATGGGGCTGAATGTTTTCTTCATCCTTACCGCTATTGCTGTTGCACTCATGGTATTGCCGGGGTTGAAAAAAATGTTTGTTAAGTAAAAAACCAAAGTTATGCCTAGAAGAAAAGGAGCACCAGAAGTGAATGCCGGTTCTATGGCAGACATAGCTTTCTTGTTACTTATCTTTTTCTTGGTTACCACAACCATTGAAACGGATGCAGGATTAGATCGTATGTTGCCACCTATGGAACCGCCAGAGGAGGATGTAGTGATCAAGCAAAAGAACATTTTTACGGTGAATATCAATAAAAATGGTCAACTCTTGGTTGAAGACGAATTAATGGATTTGAAAAATCTAAGGAAAGCCGCAATGGACTTTCTGGAAAATGGGGCAGATGGTTCATGTAACTATTGTAAGGGTAGAAAAGATGAATCTTCTTCAGATAATCCAACAAAAGCTATTATCTCTTTAAAAAATGATCGTGAAACAAAGTATAGTACATACATTACAGTTCAGAACGAATTGGTAGGTGCGTATAATGATTTACGAAATCGGGAGTCTCAAAAATCGTTTGGTCGTGATTTCACAGATATGGAAGCAGAGTATCTGAACCCTGAAACACCATCAAATGTTAGAGATGATTTAAAGGATAAAGTAAAACAGATTCAAGATAAGTTTCCTCAGAAACTATCTGAAGCGGAAACAACAAGTAACTAAAGTAATTAACGTATGGCAAAGTTTGCAAAAAAGAAAGATGGCGATTTGCCTGCGGTTTCCACCGCATCGTTGCCTGATATCGTATTTATGTTACTGTTCTTTTTTATGACAGTAACTACGATGAAAGATAGTTCTTTGTTGGTAGAGAATACGCTTCCAAACGCAACTGAAATCAAAAAGTTGGAGAAAAAAGACCGAGTTATCTATATCTATGTAGGTAAACCTACGCAAGAATATCAAAAGGTTTTTGGTACAGAACCAAAAATTCAGTTAAATGATAAGTTTGCTAGTGTAGAGGAAGTTGGTTCTTATATTTTGGCTGAGCGAGCTAAAAAACCACAAGAATTACAGAATGTATTAACTACTGCATTAAAGGTTGATAGAGATGCCAATATGGGTCTTATCGCTGATATTAAACAACAGTTAAGAGAGGTAAATGCTTTAAAGGTGAATTATACTACCTATGAAGGAAATGCTTTTAACAATCTGCAGTAACTAATAACTTAGATTTAGTGAAAACGTCCCTAATTTATATAATTAGGGACGTTTTTTTATGCCCAAAAACTTTTAACCGTTTTGCTCTCAGTATAATATAATGTTTTGGAATAGTTGTTGTGATTAATGCTGTAGCCCTTTTGGGTATAACTGAATCATTAATTTCCAACAAAACATTTTAGTATGGTTAGAAACAATGAAGTTCCAGAAGTGAATGCTGGATCAATGGCAGACATTGCCTTTTTACTATTGATTTTTTTCTTGGTGACAACTACAATTCAGACCGATGTAGGTTTGGATAGAAAACTGCCTCCAAAAGACACTACACCTCCGTTGCCTGTAAATGAGAGGAATATTTTTAGGGTAAGCCTTAACAAGAACAATGAACTTTGGATAGAAAGTGATCTAAGGAAGATAGAAGATTTAAAATCTGAAGCTATTGCCTTCTTGGATAACGGAGGAAACCCAATTAGTAATGAAAACCATTGTAGCTATTGTCAGGGGAACGCAAGCTCAAGTGCATCTGATAATCCGCAAAAGGCAATAATATCATTTGCAAGCGATAGGGAGGCAACATATGGTATGTATGTTATGGTCCAGAATGAGCTTACAGCGGCATATAATGAACTCAGAAATAGGGAAGCACAAAGATTGTTCGGTCGTGATTTTGTTGAAATGGAAAGGGCTTATTTTGACGCGAAAACAAAAGCTAAAGAGAAAATTGAACTAAAAAAGAACATATACCAAATACGGAATATGTACCCCATGAATCTATCAGAAGCGAAAACCAATATGAATCTGTAAAAGCAATCAACATGAGAAATTTTAGAAATAACAAGAGTAAGCTGCCCGCTATTTCAACTGCTTCATTACCAGATATTGTATTTATGCTTCTGTTCTTTTTTATGACCGTAACTACAATTAAAGACAATACATTATTGGTGGACAATAACCTACCCAATGCCACCGAGGTTAAAAAACTGGAAAAGAAGGATAGGATTATTGAAATATTTGTGGGGAAACCCGCTCCAGAATTGGCAAGTGTACTAGGTTCAGAGCCTAAAATTCAGCTTGATGATAGATTGGCCAGCGTAACAGAGGTAAGTACATATGTCTTATCAGAATTGGCAAAGAAGCCAGAAAGCATTAGAAACTATGTGACTGTTTCGCTTAAAGTGGACAAAGAAGTTAAAGTTGGCGTGGTTTCAGACATAAAGGAAGAACTCCGTAAGGTGAACTTGCTAAAAGTAAACTATACTACTTATGAAGGAGATGCTTTCAGAAATATGCAATAACCTATAACAGAGTTAGCTTAAAAACAATCCAAATGCTTAATTTGGATTGTTTTTAAGTTATAGTGTATTAGATGAAGTTTTTTTTGGTTTTTGTAGTATTGATTTTTTCATGCAAGGGCTTAATGGCGCAGGAAACCCTTGGTGATCAGTCAAGTTTGGATAAATACCTTGAAGATCAATTTTATATTGGTGTGGGGTATAATATTTTATTGAAAAGACCTGATAATGCTGTTCAAAGAAATCTGTCCTACAATTTGCAAGTTGGTTTTATAAAAGATGTGCCACTGAACAAAAGAAGAAATTTTGGTTTTGGTTTAGGGTTGGGGTATGCAGCAAACTCTTATTACAGTAATATAGAGGCTAAGGAAAACGGTGATGAAATTACCTATGAAATTAAGAATGATGAAGAACTTAAAAGAAGCAAGTTTGAAATCCATACTGTTGAAATGCCTTTTGAATTAAGATGGAGAACTTCCACTTCAGATGAATACAAATTTTGGCGAGTTTATGCGGGAGCTAAACTGGGTTATGTATTTTCTGGAAGATCTAAATTGGTAAGTGAAATGGAAGTTAAAGGGTTTTCAAATGATGACATTGAAAACTTACAGTATGGACTCACACTTAGCTTTGGTTATAACACGTGGAACCTACATGCTTATTATGGTTTAAACCCAATATTGAAAGATGGCACAAGTATGGAAAATGGGTCTCCAATAAATATTAGGCCATTACGAATTGGGGTCATTTTCTATATTCTATAACCAATACTTTAATGTAATCAATTGGGAGCAAATTCCAATTAGAAAACCAATGAGCAGTTCAATTCTGCTGTGGGCTCTTAGATATAATCTCGATGTAGCTACCAATCCGCTGAGCAAAGTAAATACACTGATGGCCAATGTAATGTTTATCTCAAAATGGATGCTCAACCCAATCATGAACATTAAAAGACTGCCCATTCCAAGAAGATGCATGCTTGCCTTAAATTTTAAAAAAAGAAGGATGAGTGCGGCTCCTGTCGCGGTCAAAAGACCAACAAAGAAGAAAAAAAGTTCATGGATATAGTTGTTTGGGATTACTTTGTACAAAATCATTAACAACAATATGCAGCTAATATAAAGTGGATATTTTCGCTCTTGTACGCTGGGTAGAAATATTGAGCTTATCACCCCCAAATTTTTAAGGATCAGGAAGAAAATAATAGGAATAATCACAGTGAGAATAAAAATGGGAAGAATATTTCCGCTTTGTATTTCCAATGAACTAAACTTTGGTGTTACCAAAAAATAAAGAACAGTGCCACCAATGGGTATGAACAATGGATGAAAGATATAGGAAATGATGTTTAGGAGATGGCGCATTAAATTTGCTTTCTTAGCCTAGCAACGGGGATTCCCAACTGCTCCCTATATTTGGCAACAGTACGCCTAGCTATGGGGTAGCCACGTTCCTTCAGAATTTTTGCCAATCTATCATCTGTTAAGGGCTTTTTCTTTTCCTCTTCGCCAATAACGGTCTCCAGTATCTTTTTGATCTCTTTCGTGGAGACATCTTCACCTTGCTCATTTTTCATGGCTTCGGAAAAGTATTCCTTGATCAATTTGGTCCCGTATGGTGTATCTACATATTTACTGTTTGCAACCCTTGAAACTGTGGATACATCCATGTGGATTTGATCAGCAATGTCTTTTAAGATCATGGGGCGCAATTTACGCTCATCACCAGTTAAGAAATACTCTCTTTGGTAGTTCATGATAGTGCTCATGGTAATGAAGAGTGTTTGCTGGCGTTGCTTAATGGCATCAATAAACCATTTTGCAGCATCTAATTTTTGTTTGATGAAGAGGACAGTATCCTTTTGCGACTTTGATTTTTCCTTAGCGTTTTTATAACCTTCCAACATATTGTTATAATCTCTGGAAACATGAAGTTCAGGAGCATTTCTTCCATTAAGGGTGAGTTCTAACTCACCTTCAACAATTTTAATGGAAAAATCTGGAACAATATGTTCAATTATTCTAGTGTTTCCAGCATATGACCCGCCTGGTTTAGGATTGAGCTTCTCTATTTCTGATATGGCATCTTTAAGTTCCTCTTCACTTATGTGATGCTTTTGCTGCAATTTGGAATAGTGTTTTTTAGTAAACTGCTCAAATGATTTTTCTAAGATCGAGATAGCTAGTTCAATGGCAGGAAATTTTTCCTTCCGCTTTAGTTGAATGGTAAGACATTCTTCCAAAGACCTGGCTGCCACACCTGGTGGATCAAGTTCTTGAACTGTTTTAAGAACACTTTCAATCTTATCCTCTTCTACATAAATATTTTGGGTGAAGGCCAAGTCATCCATAATGTCGGACAATGGTCTACGTATATACCCACTTTCATCCACGCTTCCTACTAAAAACTCAGCAATGGCCCATTCTTCGTCATCCAAATAAATGGTATTGAGCTGGTTGATCAAATATTGGTTAAAGGAAGTTCCGGAAGCATATGGAATACTTTTTTCATCATCATCAGGACTATAGTTACTTGTTTGTGTTCTATAATCCGGAATTTCATCATCACTCAGATAATCATCTATATTGATTTCATCTGCGGCAATGGTTTCACTATCCGTAGAATCATCATAAACATCTTCATACCCATCATCCAGTGTGTCACTTTCATCTTTACCGCTTTCAAGGGCAGGATTTTCTTCTAGCTCTTGCTTTAAACGTTGTTCAAAAGCCTGCGTTGGCAACTGTATCAACTTCATGAGCTGTATCTGCTGCGGCGACAGTTTTTGGGAAAGCTTAAACTGTAGATGTTGTTTTAGCATAAAGACTTACGATCTTCCTTTAGTTAAATTTAAGCAATCAATTTAAAACTCGGCATTTTGGGGGGTTCTGGGGTAAGGAATTACGTCTCTAATGTTTCCCATACCAGTGGCAAATTGAACCATGCGCTCAAAACCAAGCCCAAAGCCACTGTGAACTGCTGTGCCAAATCTTCGGAGGTCTAAATACCACCAAAGTTCTTTTTCATCAATATCCAGGGCCTTAATTTTTTGTTGGAGTACCTCCAAGCGTTCTTCACGCTGAGATCCGCCAACAATTTCGCCAATGCCAGGGAAGAGGACGTCCATAGCGCGAACTGTTTTCCCATCTTCGTTCAATCGCATATAAAATGCTTTGATGTCGGCAGGATAATCAAACAGGATTACTGGGCACTTAAAATGTTTTTCCACAAGAAAGCGTTCATGCTCACTTTGCAGATCAGCACCCCATTCATTGATTAGAAACTGAAACTTTTTCTTTTTGTTGGGCTTGCTGTTTCGTAAAATATCAATGGCCTCAGTGTAGGATACCCTTTTAAAGTTGTTTTCCACAACAAATTTGAGTTTTTCTATCAAGGGCATTTCAGACCTTTCAGCTTGAGGTTTGGATTTTTCTTCATCCAAAAGGCGTTTTTCTAAAAACTCCAAATCATCTTGGCAGTTGTCCAAGACGTATTGTAGGATCCATTTAATAAAATCTTCGGACAGATCCATGTTGGCATCCAGGTCATAGAACGCCATTTCTGGTTCAATCATCCAAAACTCGGCCAAATGCCTGGAAGTGTTGGAGTTTTCAGCTCTAAATGTGGGGCCAAAAGTATATACCTTTCCCAATCCCATGGCATATGTTTCAGCCTCTAATTGGCCAGATACTGTAAGATTGGTTTCTTTACCAAAGAAGTCTTGCGAATGATCAACTTCTCCATTTTCAGTCAAAGGAGGATTTTTGGAATCCAATGTACTCACTCTAAACATTTCACCGGCACCTTCAGCATCTGAACCGGTAACAATGGGAGCATGCATATAATAGAATCCATTCTGTTGAAAATAGCTGTGTATTGCGAATGCCAAAGCAGAGCGCACTCGCATTACTGCGGAAAAGGTATTGGTACGTACCCTCAAATGTGCTTTCTCTCTTAAAAATTCCAAAGAATGCTTTTTTGGCTGAATTGGATATGTTTCTGGGTCAGCTTCACCATGAACAAAAATATCGTTAGCCTGTATTTCTACACTTTGTCCTCTTCCTTGACTTTCTACGAGCGTACCTGAAATCCTCAAGGCTGCACCTGTGGAAATCTGCTTAAGCAAGGTGTCATCGAAGTTCTCAAAATCTACGACGCATTGTAGGTTATGTATGGTTGACCCATCGTTCAATGCAATAAAGCGGTTGCTTCTAAAGGTTTTTACCCATCCGTTTACTTCAACTGTATCTCCAGTCGGTTGCTTTTTAAGCAGTTCTTTAATAGAATAAGAATTCATTTTAGGCTATCGTAAATTAAGCGGTAAAGATAGGTTTTTGGCGAAAAATGATAGCAATAGAACCAGGATTTATGGTGGTATAAAGAGCTATTTGTCCTTGATATTGTCCTCTTCTTTGGGTAAAATATCAATTTGCGGCTTTTTGAGTACTTCTTTATTGGCTATGCTTCTTTCTAAAGAAAGAAGAAGTGAAGGCAACAGGATAAGATTGGCCAACATGGCAAAAAGAAGTGTTGCGGAAACCAATCCGCCCAATGCCTTGGTTCCACCAAAGCTAGAAATGATAAAGACCGAAAAACCAAAGAAAAGCACAATGGAAGTATAGAACATACTCACCCCAGTTTCACGAAGTGCTGCGTATACAGATCTTTTTATATGCCATTTATGGGTAGCGAGCTCTTGTCTGTATTTAGCTAAAAAGTGAATAGTGTCATCCACAGAAATTCCAAATGCGATACTGAACACGAGAATTGTAGAAGGTTTTATTGGAACGCCCAAATAACCCATCAGACCCGCTGTGATCACCAAAGGTAATAGGTTAGGAACGAGAGATATTATAATCATTCTAAATGAACGGAACAGATAGGCCATAAAGAGAGAAATGAGTCCAATGGCGAGGGCTAGGGACAACAAAAGATTTTTGACCAGATATTTAGTGCCCTTTAAAAACAATAGCGCTTTTCCAGTCATGAAGACATTATAACGTTCGCTAGGGAAGAATTTGGCAATTGCTTGTTGCATATCCTTCTCAATCTCTTCCATACGGTCAATTTTCACATCGCGCATAAAGGTGGTTATACGAGCAGTTTGGCCGGTACTGTCCACAAAACTATCCAAAAGGTTGCCATCATTCTGTGACTTCCGTGCTACATCCATAATAAATGTATTCTCTTGAGATGTGGGCAATTGATAATATTTGGGGATTCCGTTGTAAAAAGCTTGTTTTGAATATTTGATTAAATTAACGAGTGATATGGGTCTGGAAAGCTCTGGGGTTTCGTCAATTACTGTTCCCAATTGATCCATTCGTTTTAAAGTAGAGGGTTTTATGGCTCCATTTTTCCGTTTTGTATCCACTACAATCTCCATGGGCATGATACCATCAAATTCTTCTTCAAAAAAACGGATATCCTTAAAGTAATGAGTGTCCTTTGGCAGATCTTCAATTCTACTTCCCGTAATCTTGATTTGGTAGATACCTATAATACTCAGAATCAAAACACAAAGAGTGGTTATATAGACGGCAATCCTATGATGCCTCACCATACGTTCCATCCAACTAACAAAAATATCAATCCATTTTTTATTCAAGTGTTTTAAGTGCTTGGTTTTGGGAAGCGGCATAAAACTATAGATGATAGGGATGATCAATAAAGACAAGATGAAAATCCCGATAATGTTTATGGATGCTACAATGCCAAATTCTTTAAGCAAATCACTATCCAAAATAATAAAGGTTGCAAACCCTGAAGCTGTGGTTATGTTTGTCATAAGGGTGGCATTTCCAATTTTGGAAATAACACGTTGCAATGACAAAGCTTGGTTTCCGTGTTTTTTGACTTCTTGCTGGTATTTATTGATTAGGAAAACACAATTTGGGATTCCAATTACAATAATCAATGGTGGAATGAGTGCTGTTAGGATGGTAATCTCATACCTGAAAAGACCTAATATTCCAAAAGCCCACATTACTCCAATAATTACAACGACCATCGAAATAAAGGTGGCCCTAAAGCTTCTAAAAAAGAAAAAGAAAATAATGGAGGTGACCAATAGCGCGGCACCTATGAATATTCCTATTTCATCTACTATGGATTTAGTGTTCCATGTACGGATGTATGGCATTCCGGAAACCCTAACGTCAAGATTGGTCTCTTCTTCAAAGTTCTTTACTAAATCTCCCAGGTCGTTCAGAATAAATTCATTCCTCACGGCTGTGTTCATAATGTCCTTATCCAAATAGGCTATGGTCTGTATGGTGCCGCTTTCAGCATTATAAATAAGGTTGTTGTAAAAGGGAAGTTCTTTAAATAGATGGTTTTTTAATTGTTCAACCTCATCTTTGGTTTTAGGAGGATTTTTTACAAAATGTTCCATGACAAACTCTTGTTTGTCATTGTCTTTGAGCAAAACCTTAAGGTTGTCGGTAGATACTACAAAATCTATTTCTGGAAACGCTTCCAGTTGTTTGCTCAACTTGTTCCAGCGATTAAATTTACTTGGGGTAAAGAGCGATGAATCCCTAACGGCCAGAACAATGGCATTTCCTTCTTCTCCAAATATATTTTTGAACGCGTTATACTGAACGGTTGCAGGATGGTCATCAGGTAGAATGTTTGCTTCAGTATTGGAAAATTGCATGTTTTTCCACTGAAGTCCCAAAAAAACTGTGAAAGCAGCAACCCCTAGAAGAATAAGGATTCTGTTTCTAAGGATAATACGTGCAACTTTAGGCCAAAATCCTTTAGTAAGCTTAGCTACCATATGGGTTTAATTGGGCGCAAAGGTAAAAAATGATTGGCTGTGTTCCTAAGGAATGCAAGGAGTAAATCTTAAGATTTAAACCTTCATGATTTCAGCTTCTTTAACCAAGAGAATGGCATCTACTTTTTTACTATAGTTATCGGTGAGTTCCTGAATATCTACCTCTGCATTTTTTTGCCGATCTTCAGATACTTCCAGTGCTTTAAGTTCTTTGTTTGCCTCTTGTCTCGCACTTCTTATACTTACTTTTGCATCTTCTGCTTCTCCTTTGGCCTGTTTTACCAATTGTATTCTCCGTTCTTCCGTTAATGGTGGGACATTTATAATTATCATTTCACCATTGTTCATAGGATTGAACCCCAAGTTGGAATTCATAATGGCAGTTTCAATATCTGCAAGGATATTCTTTTCCCATGGCTGAACGGAAATTGTCCTTGCATCGGGAGTATTGATGTTTGAAACCTGAGAAAGGGGAGTAAGTGACCCATAATATTCTATCATAACCGTTGATAGCATTACGGGACTTGCTTTTCCAGCTCGGATTTTAACCAAGGCTTTTTCTAAATGGGAAATGCTGCCATCCATGCTTTCCTTGGCACTATCAAGTATAAATGTTACTTCTTCTTCCATAATTTTAAAAATTTAATAAACGGAATCAAGACGTATGCCAATCTATATATTGACTACTGTTCCAATATTTTCTCCAGATACTATTTTCATCAAATTTCCTCTTGTGTTCATATCAAAAACAACAATGGGAAGCTCGTTTTCCTGACTTAATGTAAAAGCTGTTGTGTCCATTACTTTCAACCCTTTTGAGAGTACATCGTTAAAGGACAGGCTATCAAATTTAGTGGCAGTTTTATCTTTCTCAGGGTCAGAGGTGTAAATCCCATCTACTCGGGTCCCTTTTAAGATAACATCGGCTTTTATTTCAATAGCTCTTAAAACAGCTGCGGAATCTGTTGTAAAATATGGATTACCTGTACCGCCACCAAAAATTACCACTCTACCTTTTTCAAGGTGTCTAATAGCTCTTCTTCTTATGAAGGGCTCTGCAACTTCATTGATTTTAATGGCAGATTGTAATCTCGTTTCCACATCTTGGATTTCTAAGGCACTTTGTAGGGCCAGGCCATTAATAACGGTTGCCAACATGCCCATATGGTCTCCCTGCACCCGATCCATTCCCTGACTGGCACCTGATAATCCTCTGAATATATTGCCTCCACCTATTACAATGGCTACTTCAACACCCTTCTCAATAACTGCTTTAATGTCTTCGGCGTATTCAGATAATCGTTTTGGGTCGATACCATATTGTTGCTCGCCCATTAAAGCTTCTCCGCTTAATTTTAATAAAATTCTCTTGTATTGCATTGAGGATATTTGAAGTCCGGACAAAAATAATCAAAATTATTTATGGCGAACTACTGAAAAAAGAGATCTCTAAAGAATAAAATGGTTAAAAAAACCATACATTCTGTAACCTTTTTCAAAAACAAAGGTATACCCTACAAACATCCAAAAATAGCATCCAATTGCATAGCCTAACCGATAATACATTAATGATGAAAGTAAAAAGTGGAGACTTGGATAAGTTGGGGTTGCTATATGAGAGACATAAGAAAAAACTCTTTGGATTTTTCTACAATCTTGGAAACAACCCATCGGTGAGCGAAGATTTGGTTCAAAATGTTTTTGTAAGGGTTTTAAAATATAGAAAATCTTATTCTGGTGATGGTTCGTTTGCTGCTTGGATGTTTAGGATGGCAAGGAATGTTAACTATGATTACCATAAAGCAATGGCAAAACAAAGTATTTCACTTGGCATGTCTCCAGATGATATGAAAGTTGGGGCGGAGGATCATTTAAATGATGGTTACGAAAATGAAGGGAACAAGGTTTTGCTCCAAAAAGCTTTGTCATTACTGCCAGATGAAAAAAGAGAAATGTTGGTATTGAGTAAATACAGAGAGCTAAAATTTAGTGAGATTGCCAAAATTGTTGGATGTACTGAGGGTGCAGCCAAGGTTAGGGTGCATCGTGCCCTTAAGGATTTAAGGGCGATTTTTTTACAATTAGAAGTTGCATGAAATTATGAATAAAGAGCAGTTTGAAATAGAAGCAATGGATTTCATATCCGGGCAAATGTCTGAAGATAAAAGAAAAGTTTTTATAGACTTTCTTGATAAAAACCCTGAATATGAATCTGAATTTATAGCATTGTCGAATACCTGGAAAATGGTGAATAGCTTGGATGCTCCCGAAGTATCTGCGAGAATGGATGAAACCTTCTTTTCAATGCTTTCCTCGGAAATAGAGAAAACTAAAAAAGAAAGTACTTGGGAGGTTTTTGCTGGGTGGTTTCCAATGATTTTTAGACCACAACTTGTTTATGGAATGATGTTGCTGGGGGTTGGTGTAGCAATTGGGTACTATATGAATTTTGGTGGAGATGCAACAGGTGTAAATGCTGCGATAGTAAGTAAGGAAACAGGGGATATGCGTCAAAAATTGGTTTTGACACTCTTGGAGCAGCCTTCTGCAAATCAGAGATTGCAAGGTGTTAGTGAGGCAAACAAGTTTGAGGGAGTTGATGAGAAGGTGATTACGGCCCTGCTTCAAACCTTAAATAACGATGCTAATGTGAATGTTAGGTTGGCGGCGGTTGAATCTTTGACCAATTATGTTCACAATCCATTGGTGAGACAGGGATTGGTGAAATCAATTCCATATCAAGAATCACCGATTTTACAGGTTACTTTGGCTAATTTGATGGTTGCCCTACAGGAAAAGTCATCTATTGAGCCTTTTAAACAATTGATGCAAGAAAAGAAATTAGATACCACAGTGCGGAAGAAAATCAAAAACTCTATAGAATCTATTATCTAGATAAATCAATCATTAATCAAAAAACGAACAGTCAAATTTAAAAAGATGAAACAGTTAATTGCAATAGCATGTATTGCTTTTTTGGTGGGGAAACCTGGTCTAAGAGCGCAACAAAAAAAGTTTACAGAAAAAATTAAAAAGGAAATCTCCTTTTCGGGAGAATCAGAGAACAGTGTGATAATCAGAAATATTTTTGGGTCCATATCCGTAGAAGGATATAATGGGGACAAAATTTTGGTTGAAGTGGATAGGACAATCACCTCAGATGATTTGGAAGGACTGGAATTGGGAAAGCAAGAACTTCAATTAAAGATTGTTCAGGATAAAAAAGGCGTGATTTTATATCCAGACGCACCATATATGGAGTTTGATAAAAATAATCTAAGGTATAACTGGTGTAACAATAATGAAGAACTACCCTATGAACACAAGTTAACTTATAGTGTGAAAGTTCCTTATAATGCAAAGATTGATGTGGGTACTGTTAACAATGGCGAGGTTTTGGTGGAAAATACTCGAGGAAGCTCAATTAAAGCCCGGAATATCAATGGGGGTATTACATTGAAGAATGTTACAGGGAAAACCCTTGTAAATTGTATAAATGGACCGGTGAACATATCCTATGCCAACAATCCTACAAGTTCATCAGAGTATTATTCGTTAAATGGTGATATCAATATTTCGTACCAGAAATCACTATCGGCCAATATTTCCTTTAAAAGTATGAATGGAGAAATGTTTACGGACTTTGACATTAATAAGCAATATATGAGAGCTCAGAAAAAGTCAAGCGAAGAAAATAAACCAAAGTATAAGTATGAGGCCCGGCCAATAGTGCAGATAGGCAATGGTCAAGTAGATTTTGATTTTGAAACACTAAACGGAAATGTATTCATCAAAAAAATATAAAGTCATGAAAAGCTTAAAATTAGGTATAGTATTGATAGTGTCAATTTTAACGGGCAATTTAACTGCTCAAGAAACGAATATAGATTTATTTTCAATTCCTTTAAGTGATTCTTCCGTACCTGGGAAGTTAATTATAAGCCAACTCTCAGGATCTATAGATGTAGTGGCATATGATGGAAAAGAGGTGGTGATTAAGGCCTCTTTTGAGAATAGGAAGGAGCATTATGGAAAAGATCACAAACGGAATGGGATGAAAAAAATAAAAAATTCATCCTTGGATATTAGTGCGGAGGAGAAAAATAACGTGGTACGTGTAATCAATGAGCAATGGAATAGGGCAACTAATCTGCAAGTGAATGTTCCTAAGAATTTTTCACTTAAACTAGCTACCGTGAACGACGGTGATATTTATGTAAAAGGAGTTAGTGGCGAGATGGAAATTAGTAATGTTAATGGGGAGATTACGTTGGAATCGGTAAGTGGCTCAGCTTCTACCGATACGGTAAATGGTGATATCAAAGTTGATTTTAATAGTATTGCTAATGATGCGAACATGGCTTTCAGTAGTTTGAACGGGGATTTGGATATTACTTTTCCAAGTACTTTAAAAGCAGATGTTAAAGCTAAGACGGATATGGGTGAAATTTATACAGATTTTGATATGCAAATTTCTTCCAATCAACCTGAAGTAAATAAAAACAGTTCTTCAGGGACCTATAAGGTGAAGATAGAGCAGTGGGTAAGGGGTAAGATTAATGGAGGTGGACCTGAAATGTTGTTCAAGACTTTTAATGGAGATATTTTGATTAAATCAAAGTAAAAAAAAGGTTATTGGTATAAAAAAACCGCTACGGTAAGTAGCGGTTTTTTAATTTTATTCTATGTGCTTTTTATTATCCCAAAGCTACTCTTGAAAATCCAGTTACTTCTAAACTAGAATCTACAGATTTTACATATTGGGAAACACTTTGCTTGCTATCTTTAATAAAAGCTTGGTTTACCAAAGTATTGTCTTTAAAGAAACGCTTCAATTTTCCTTTAGCAATGTTTTCCAACATAGCTTCTGGCTTTCCTTCTTGACGCAGCTGATCTTTTGCAATCTCAATTTCCTTGTCAATAACAGATTGGTCAACACCTTCTTCGTTAAGTGCAACTGGGTTCATTGCAGCAGCTTGCATAGCAACATCTTTTGCAGCAACAGCAGCTCCGTCAACTGACGCTGATAAACCAACTAGGGTGGCAATCTTATTACCTGCATGAATGTATGAACCTACAAAAGGAGCGTTCAATTTTTCAAAACCTCCAATTTCAATTTTCTCTCCAATTACGCCAGTTTGCTCAGTAAGTTTTTCTGCTACTGTCATTCCATTGAATGAAGCGGCTAGAAAAGCATCTTTGCTGTCAAAACCAAGTGCAAGGTCTGCCAAATCGTTTGCTAGACTTACAAAGGTCTCATTTTTGGCCACAAAGTCAGTTTCGCAATTTAAAGAAATGATTACTCCAGCTGAGTTATCCGCGTTTACTTTTGCGATAGCTGCACCTTCAGATGAATCTCTATCCGCTCTTTTGGCTGCTACTTTTTGACCTTTTTTTCTTAGGATTTCTATTGCCTTATCAAAATCACCATCAGCTTCAACCAAAGCTTTCTTGCAATCCATCATTCCAGCTCCCGTGGTCTTTCTTAATTTATTTACTTCTGCGGCGGTAATCTTTGCCATTTTTTCTCTATTTAAAAATTTATATAAAGTAAAACACTGTGGAGTGTTTTGTTTTTGGTGAATGTTAAATCAAATATTGACTACTCAACTCCTCCTTTGGTGTTGTCTTGCCATTCTTTCAACTCGTCCCATTTGCCATCTGCTGCCATTTGAGCTTGTTTTGGCCAAGAAGTTGGGTCTAAATGTGCCATTCTTGAGCTAGCTTCAGTCAAGATTTCTTTGATTTTTTCAGGATCAGCTTTTGCAAGTTTGGCAAAAGTATCAATGCCAGCTGCAACTAATGCTTCAGCGGCTTTTGGTCCAGCGCCCTCAACTTTTGTTAGGTCGTCGACTTTTGCTTTAGCATCAGCTTTTTTGGCTTTAGGCTCCTCTTTGGCTTCAGCTTTATTCTCTGCAACCGGTTCTTCGGTTTTTTCAACAGCAGGTTTTGCTGCTACTTCTTTAGCAGGAGTTTTTTCTTCTTTTTTAGCAGACTCTTTTTTTGCCTTGGCAGGAGTTTCCTCTTTTGCTGCGGGAGCCTCTTTTGCTTCAGCTGATTTTTCGTTCTTGCGCTCTGCCAAACCTTCAGCTACAGCTTTGGTAACTTCTGTCATAATCGCCTCAATGGATTTACCGGCATCATCATTTGCAGGAATCACATAGTCGATTGGTCTTGGGTCGGAGTTTGTATCTACCATCGCAAAAATTGGAATGTTCAATTTTTGAGCTTCTTTTACTGCAATATGCTCACGCATAGTGTCTACGATAAAGATTGCACCTGGCAAACGGGTCATATCTGCAATGGAACCTAAGTTTTTTTCCAACTTGGCACGTAAACGGTCAACCTGCAATCGTTCTTTTTTAGAAAGGGTGTTGAATGTACCATCCTTCTTCATACGATCGATAGCTGCCATTTTCTTAACAGCTTTACGAATAGTTACAAAGTTGGTCAACATGCCACCTGGCCATCTTTCAGTGATGTAGGGCATGTTTACATTGGAAACTTTTTCTGCAACAATATCCTTTGCTTGTTTTTTTGTAGCTACAAAAAGAATTTTTCTTCCGGATGCAGCAATTTTTTTAAGAGCTTCGTTGGCCTCTTCAATTTTTGCTACAGTTTTGTAGAGATTGATTACGTGAATCCCATTACGCTCCATGTAGATGTAAGGAGACATGTTTGGGTTCCACTTTCTTGTTAGGTGTCCAAAATGCACACCTGCTTCTAATAAGTCTTTGACTTCAATTTTACTTGCCATTTTTTTGTAATTAGTTTACGTTCCGTTGTAGTAGCAATGGATTGGTGGTTGCAAAATTTGCGCGCCCTATCCATTTAGATGCTAAACTAAATTCCAAAAAGTCGATATGTTTTGCTCTTTGGAACAACGACAACTTGGTTAAAAATTTAACCCTGAAATTGTTTCAGGGTTTTCAATGAACTTAATCCTGAAAATAAATTCAGGATGTTTTTATAATAGATACTGAAAATAAATCCAGTATAATATTAACGTTTAGAGAACTGGAATTTCTTACGGGCTTTCTTCTGACCGAATTTCTTTCTCTCCACCATTCTTGGATCTCTTGTCAATAATCCTTCAGGTTTTAGGGCAGCTCTGTTTTCCTCATTGATCTCACACATTGCTCTGGACAATGCTAAACGAACAGCTTCAGCCTGACCGGTTATTCCTCCTCCGTATACATTCACTTTTACATCGTAACTATCTTCAGTGTCAGTCAATGCAAAAGGTTGTTTTACTTTATATTGTAATGTAGCAGTTGTGAAATATTCTTTTAAATCTTTCTTGTTTATGGTAATGTTTCCTTTTCCTTCAGAAACATAAACTCTTGCTACCGCAGTTTTTCTTCTACCTATCTTATGAACCACTTCCATTATTTGTAGTCGTTTATGTTTATTGCCTTTGGTTTTTGAGCTTCTTGACCGTGCTCAGCGCCAACATATACTTTCAGGTTTCTGAACAAATCTGCTCCTAATTTATTTTTAGGAAGCATTCCTTTTACAGATTTTTCAACGATTCGTTCTGGATGCTTTTCCAATAATTCTTGGGCCGTAGTGGAACGTTGTCCACCAGGGTAACCTGTATACCTTGAATAGGTTTTGTCAGCCCATTTGTTTCCGGTCAAATTGATTTTCTCGGCATTGATAACGATTACATTATCACCACAATCAACGTGAGGGGTGAAATTGGGCTTATGTTTTCCTCTAAGTAACTTAGCTACTTTTGATGCCAATCTTCCCAGCGTTTGTCCCTCAGCGTCAACCAACAACCATTGTTTGTCAACGGTAGATTTATTGGCAGAAATAGTCTTATAACTTAATGTATCCACTTCTAGAATATTATTGATTTAAATACCTATCCCGATAAACGGGCTGCAAATGTACAATTATTAGATTGAATTACAAATGGTTGGTTGGGAATATTTTTCACTTTTTCAATTATGGTCATTGTGACAAAAACAACCGTGGCTTTTTTGTGGTAAAATGTTAAAAAATGGAACAGAACCATACGGGAGTGTAACTGTTTGATTTTTTTGAGGTCTTTAGGGTGGCTAATCAAATCAAAAAACGAAACTAAGTGAAAAAATTAATCATTTTTTATACACTTATATTATTCTCAATCTATGTAAGTGGACAAGATTCTACCGAAGTGGTCACTAAAAAAATCTATGTTACAAAATCAATTGAGAAAGGTGGGCCTCCTTTGATCGATGGCCTTCTTAATGATGAGGTATGGAACCTAGTTGAATGGGGAGGGGATTTTATTGAGTTTAGGCCTGATGAGAATACTCCACCAAGCCATCAGACCAAGTTTAAAATTGTCTATGATGAGAAAAACCTGTATATAGGTGTAAGATGTTATGATTCTGAACCAGATGAAATAGTTGAGCGCTTATCCAGAAGAGATGATTTTGATGGAGATTGGATTGAATTCAATATTGATAGCTATCATGATCAGCGAACAGCATTTTCCTTTACCGTAACCGCAGCTGGGGTAAAAGGTGATGAGTTTATTTCTAACAATGGTAATAATTGGGATGAAAGTTGGAATCCCATTTGGTACACCAAATCAAATATTGATGAAGAAGGCTGGACAGCTGAGTTGCGTATACCTCTTAGTCAGTTAAAATTTGGGAAAGGAGATGAGCAAGTTTGGGGATTGCAATCCACACGAAGATTTTTTAGGGCAGAGGAGCGTTCACTTTGGCAACGAAAACCTGTTGATACGCCAGGGTGGGTTAGTGAGTTTGGGGAACTTCATGGACTCAAGCACATAGAGCCCCAAAACCAATTGGAAATTCAACCGTATACCGTTACTAGTGCGGAAACATATGAAGCCGAAGAAGGGAATCCGTTTAGAGATGGTAGTGAAAATGACATTACTGTGGGTTTAGATGCTAAAATTGGAGTGACAAATGATTTAACTTTGGATTTAACGGTCAATCCCGATTTTGGTCAAGTGGAGGCGGACCCTTCCGCAATTGCGCTGGATGGTTTTCAGATTTTCTTTAGAGAGCAACGGCCCTTTTTTGTGGAGAACAAGAATATTTTTGATTTCAGGGTTTCACAATCAGAAGCAGGGGATACCTTTAGTTTTGATAACATTTTTTATTCCAGACGTATTGGAAGAAGTCCACAAGGTTCTCCGGATACCGAAGATAATGAGTTTGTGGATCAGCCAGATAATACCCCAATTATTGGAGCAGCAAAGTTTAGTGGTAAAACCAAGAATGGATGGGCCATTGGAGTATTGGAAAGCGTCACTGCAAAACGATATGCGGTGATAAGTGAAGAAAATGGTGATAGGCGAAGAGAGTTGGTGGAGCCGCTAACGAATTATTTTGTGGGAAGACTGCAAAAAGACTTTAACGACCGCAACTCATATATTGGCGGGATTTTTACAGCAACCAACAGGGATAATCTGACAACGGAATTGGATTTTCTTCATAAATCTGCTTTCACAGGTGGAGTTGACTTTAAACATCAATGGAACAATAGAGATTGGTACGTTGCAGGAAATGTGACATTGAGTCATGTAATAGGAAGTGAAGAAGCTATAAAAAACACACAGGAATCCATTACACACCTGTTTCAACGTGTGGGGGCCAACCATGTTACCTTGGATTCGACCAGAACTTCCTTGACAGGGAGTGGGGGTAACATCCAAATTGGGAAAGTAGGGAATGGTCACTGGAAATTTGAATCTGGAGCTACATGGAGATCACCGGAATTGGAGTTGAACGATATTGGGTTTCAACGTCAGGCAGATGATATTCGCCATTACACATGGATTGGGTATCAAACCTTGAAACCGGATAATACTTTCAGAAGGGTTGGAATCAATTATAACCATTGGAGTGCATGGGACTTTGATGGAAATCATAATGCATTGCGATTTAATACCAATAGCTGGCAAAACTGGAAGAATAATTGGTTTTCCAATCTGGGAGCTACCTATACGATTGTTCAGCACTCCAATTTTGCGCTTAGGGGAGGGCCAAGGTTACGGCAATCACCTGGGATTAATTTTTGGAATAGCATAAGCACAGATAGAAGAAAGAAGCTTAGGTTCAACATGTTTCAAAGAGGGAATCGGGCCATTGATAATTCACGTCATTTCCATTACGTAGAAGTTGGAGCTACCTATCAACCGATCAATGCTTTAAGTGTTTCCGCTTTTCCCTCATTAAGCCTTAATAATGATAAGCTACAGTTTATAGATAACTTTGACGATGTGAATGGTTCGCCAAGATACCTCAACGGAGAAATAGAGCAGCGAACTTTGAGTATGTCTTTCCGGTTGAATTATACCATTAACCCCAATTTAACCATTCAATATTGGGGACAACCGTTCATATCAAGAGGCAGGTATTCTAATTTTAAACAAGTCACCAATCCTATAGCGAAGCAATTTGATGATAGATTTCAACTTTATAATGAGAATCAAGTATCGTTAGTGGATGATACCTATTCTGTTGACGAAAATTTAAATGGAATAGAAGATTTTAGTTTTGATAACCCAGATTTTTCCTTTGTGCAATTTCGCTCCAATTTGGTAATACGTTGGGAGTATATACCAGGGTCGGAGATTTTTTTGGTATGGTCACAAGATGTTTCACAAGATGGAAATCCTTCTGAAGGGTTATTATCCAGTTTAGGAGATAATATTTTTGGTCAAAAACCTCAGAATATTTTCCTTTTGAAGGCTACCTATAGATTTGTGTTATAAGACTGGTCTTACATTTTTTCAAGAGCTTGAATCAATGCTTCATTGGCTTCTGAATCCCCAATAGTAATTCGGACTTTTCCTGGTGCGCCAAATTGGGAAACTGGCCTGACCATAACACCTTGTTGCATTAAGAAATCGGTAAATTCAAACTCTGGTAGCGGAGGATCAACCAAAAAGAAATTCGCTTGAGTGGGCCAATACTTGATTCCAAGTCTATCAAAAGCTTGAGAAAGAAATTTACGACCATCCAATACGGTTTGTACAGTTTTTTGGATGAATTCAATGTCGCTTAATGCCCCAATCGCAGCTTCCGTTGAGGTGTGCGGTAATAGAAATGGCTTGTGGATTTGCCTAATATATTGTGCTATTTTGAGTGTGGTGTAACAATATCCAATTCGTTGTCCAGCTAAACCATAGGTTTTTGAAAAACTATTGACGGCAATGATGTTATGACCTTTTTTTACATAAGGTAAACCTGAAACAAAATCTTCTGCATCTGCAAAATGACGATAGACCTCATCCAAAACAATAATTATGTTTTTTGGGATTCGGGATAGGAAATCATTCATAAGAGCTTCTGGAATATATGTTCCGGTCGGGTTGTTGGGACTGGTCAGAAAAATGATTTTTGTTCGATTATTAATTGCAGCCAAAATACCTTCCACATCCAATGAATAGTCAGGTTCCCTTAAGGCAACATCTATTTGTTCGGCACCATACCATCTTGAAAAAACCGAATAGGGCAAAAAACACGGGTTGGAAAAAATAACCTCATCATCTTCATTTACAAAAGCCCTCAGAATCATATCTATGATTTCTGAACCACTATTTCCGCAGATGAACTGATCTTCGGCAAGTTGTTCATCGAAGTCCCTTACTAATGCTTTGCGTAATCGAATATCAGTTTGATCAGGATAAATATGGATGTTTTTGGCAGCGTTGATTAAAGCTGATGTAGCCTTGGGCGACTGACCCAAAGGATTCTCATTGGAAGAAAGTTTATAAATTTTTTTTTCACCTTTGGAAGGAATCCCTTTGCCCCCTTCGTAAGCTTTTTTGGGTTGTAAATAGGATTTGAAAATAGATTCGATTTCCTTGCTCATTAACCTAATTTTTCGGCATACATCAATATAGCCAATGCTTTTTCAGTGTTGTTTTCGTTTAAAATCTGCTGCGCCACCCAATGTAATTCCTTTTTCAATTTACTTGGATTGTCTTTTAACTTTTTGGTGAGCATTTTAATTTCATCATCTTTGGCAATTTCTTCAATTTGACCATTTATAGGAAGCTGTTCCATGTTTCCTAGTCGTCCTAAATTGTTTCCTGTCAATACCGAACTGTTGCGAATACCTTTGGGTAATTGGTCAACACCTATTCCCTTGTTTTTGATGGGTTTTGGTATTTCAAAAAGTGAATCTCCACTTGCTCGGGTATACCAACTACCTCCCATTCTGCCTACCAAATCCAACTTTTTGGGGTCCAATTTTCCACTGTTGTCCAAAAATCCAGAATTTATATGAATGAGTTCTACTTTGGCTAAAATTAGATTTCCTGCTCCAGGTGTATCAGCCAGTTCAATAATTTCGGTTACAGTACATTCAAAAGAAATTGGTGCTTCGGCCACTCGCGGAGGGCGTACCTTCTCACTGGCCACCTCTGTCAATCCAGATTTTACAAATTCATTTACTCCTTTCTCATATGCAGTGCTAGAAAGGGACATTTGCTCCACTAAAGGGAAGTCTACAATATTGATGACCACTTCCGGTATTTCCTTTACGTTTTGGTGGGAATGTTTCAGCGAATTGTCCCTGCCGCTTCGAGCTGGTGAGAAAATCATCACGGGTGGATTGGAACTGAACACGTTGAAAAAACTGAAAGGACTCAAATTAACATTCCCTTCAGCATCAATTGTACTTGCAAAGCAAATAGGGCGTGGTGCCACCGCGGAGAGCAAGCATGCGTGCAAATCGGATTGCGGAATGGCTGTTGGATCTATTGTTTTTGTTGCAGACATTAAACGTTCTTTAGTTTGTGTAAAGATAAAACCTATTTTGCAGGAAGCACCTTTGCAGAAACTTCACCAAAACCTACCCGTTTACCATCTTTTTCAGCATAACCTCTCATAATCACAGTATCTCCATCTTGAATGAACTTGCGTTCTGAACCATCATTCATTTTCAATGGTTTGGTGCCCATCCATGCCAATTCTAACATAGATCCATAGGAATTCTCATCTTTTCCAGAAATGGTGCCAGAACCATACAGGTCTCCAATATTGATATTGCAACCGTTTATGGTATGGTGAGCCAATTGCTGTGCCATGTTCCAATACATATATTTAAAGTTGGAGTTACAGACAATTTGCTCTTCAGTATTTTCTGGAGCTATCCCAACCTCTAAGTTGATGTTGTAATTTTTGGTTCCTTCAAATTCCAAATAAGGCAGCACCTTTGGATTTTGTTCTGGGCCAGAAACGCGGAACGGATCTAGAGCTTCCAAGGTTACGATCCATGGTGAGATGTGCGACGCAAAGTTTTTGGCTAAAAATGGGCCTAAAGGGACATATTCCCATTTTTGTATATCACGAGCTGACCAATCGTTGAGCAATACCATTCCAAAAATATAATCTTCTGCTTCGTCTGTTGAAACAGATTGGCCGAGAGAAGTGTTTTTTCCTGTGATGAATCCCATTTCCAGCTCAAAATCCAAACGTTGTGAAGGGCCAAAAACAGGAGCGTCAGAATCTTTGGGAAGTGTTTGGCCTTTTGGTCTGTGAATGGCTTCCCCACTTACCACAATAGAGCTTGCCCTACCGTGATATCCTACTGGGATATGCTTCCAATTGGGCATCAGTGCCTTGGCCGGATCACGAAACATTGTGCCTACATTGGTGGCATGTTCTATGCTGGAATAAAAATCGGTATAATCACCAATATAGACTGGCATATGCATTTGAGCTTCTGATTGGAGGACAAAAAGCTCTGGCTTTCCTGCCAAAACCGAATCTTCATCTTGCAGCCAATGTCGAATATCCTTTCTAACCCTATTTGTTATGGTTTTTCCTAAGGAAATAAAATCGTTGAGTACTTCTTTTTCAAGTACTGCTGTGTTGAAATCGAAAACATCAAGTTCAGCTACGGCGACCAAATCCAAAATATGTTCGCCAATGGCCACCCCCGCTCTTGGACTTCTGTCAGCAGTTGAAAAAATCCCGAAGGGAATATTATGAATTGAAAAATCTGAATTTTCAGGTATGTTTATAATCATTTTTGTTTGGATATGAAATTTGTCAGTTCGAGCGCAGTCGAGAACTGTTTAAGACCTCTCGACTGCGCTCGAGGTGACATTGTGCTTCGATTTTATTCTACCCATGACTTGTAGTAACTGCCATCATCAATCTTTAGGGCATTTTCGGTTACTTGCAGTGGTTTGAATGTATCTATCATAACAGCCAGTTCCAAGGTTTCCTTTTTACCAATGCTTGCCTCATAGGTTCCAGGGTGTGGCCCATGGGGAATTCCGGCCGGATGCAAGGAAATATGACCAGGACCAATATTGGTTCTACTCATAAAATCCCCATCCACATAATAGAGCATTTCATCTGAATCTATGTTGGAGTGATTGTATGGAGCAGGAATGGCCTTTGGATGATAATCGTACAATCTTGGGCAAAAGGAGCAGATAACAAAGGCATCCGTCTCAAATGTTTGGTGCACAGGAGGTGGCTGGTGAACACGGCCTGTAATGGGCTCAAAATTATGAATGGAAAATCCATAGGGGTAATTGTATCCATCCCAACCCACAACATCAAAAGGGTGCGTTGCATAAACCATGTTGTGCAACATTCCTTGTTTTTTTACTTTAATCAAAAAATCATCCTTTTCATCATAGGTCTCCAAGTCTTGTGGTAATTTATAGTCTCGTTCACAAAAAGGTGAGTGTTCCAACAATTGCCCAAACCAATTCCTGTATCGCTTTGGGGTATAAATTGGGCGGAAAGATTCTGAATACAAGATTCGGTTGTCCTCTGTATCAAATTCGATTTGATAGATCATACCACGGGGAATAATCAAGTAATCTCCATATTCAAATGGGATGTTTCCAACAAAAGTTCGTAATGTTCCTGACCCTTTATGAATGAACAGCATCTCATCGGCATCTGCATTCTTGTAAAAGTAAGATGTCAATGATTTTTTCGGTGCTGCCAACCCAATAATGATATCATTATTTACCAAGAGTGGTTCACGGGCATTCAGAAAATCGTCTTTTGGCGCCACATCAAACCCGATCAGTTTTCTAGAGGTTATATTTTTCTCCACAGCAATTTTGGGTCTTACATCAATAGCTGCACAAATTTCTTTGACTTGGGTAGGCCTGTGGTTTTGATAAAGCAGAGATGACATTCCGTCAAAACCGATGGTGCCAAACAATTGTTCATAATAAAGGTTCCCATCGGGTTTGGTGAATTGGGTATGTCTCTTCTGCGGAATTTTTCCGAGTTTATGATAAATAGGCATAGTTGTTTTTTAAGTTCAAACTCAGGTTTAAAAACTAAGTTCAATAAATCTTAAATCATAAAATATACTCTAATGAAGCGTGCCTCGTACCTCTTGTTCGCGCTCAATGGCTTCAAACAGTGCCTTAAAGTTACCTTTTCCAAATGATTGTGCACCCTTTCTTTGGATAATTTCAAAGAACATGGTGGGTCTAGGTTCCACAGGACGGGTAAAAATTTGAAGCAAATACCCTTCATCATCCCGATCCACCAAAATTCCCAATTCTTTTAGAGGGGCGATGTCCTCATCAATTTTACCTACGCGATCCGTAACGGCATCATAATAAGTGTCAGGAACCCTTAAAAATTCAACTCCTCGACTTTTTAGTTGCCTTACGGTTGAAATGATATCATCTGTTGCCACGGCAATGTGCTGGACGCCTTCACCTTCGTAAAAATCAAGATATTCTTCTACTTGAGATTTTTTCTTTCCTTCTGCAGGTTCGTTAATGGGAAATTTGATTCGCCCGTTGCCATTACTCATGACCTTGCTCATCAAAGCTGTATATTCGGTTGAAATGTCATCATCATCAAAGGAAAGAATGTTCACAAAGCCCATTACGTTTTCGTAGAACTCTACCCAATAGTTCATCTTGTTCCAGTCAACGTTACCTACCATGTGGTCTACATATTTTAAACCAGTGGGTTCAGGATTATAATCAGGGGTTTCCCATTTTTTGAATCCAGGCATGAAAATACCATTATACTCTTTGCGTTCAACAAAAATGTGCACTGTTTCACCGTAGGTGTAAATACCTGAGCGGACTATTTTTCCAGTTTCATCTTCCTCAATTTGTGGTTCCATATAAGATTTAGCCCCTCTTTCCATAGCTGTGTCATAGGCGTAAGTTGCATCATCAACCCAAAGAGCTACTACCTTAACTCCATCGCCATGTTGATCAATATGGCGTCCAATATCAGTACCGCTTTTTAAAGGTGAAGTTAAGACCAGGCGAATCTTGTCTTGAACCACTACATAGCTTTCCCTGTCTTTTAGACCTGTTTCCAGACCTGCGTAGGCCATGGACTGAAACCCGAAGGCGGTCTTATAAAAATGTGCAGCCTGTTTAGAATTGCCCACATAAAGCTCCAAATAGTCGGTGCCATTGATCGGCATAAAATCTTTCGCTGTTTTGTGCAATTTGGGTAATGCAGATGTTTCCATGGATGCTATAGTTTAATTGTTTAATCAAATTATTGTTGTTGATGCAACAAAAATAGTAATTTTGAAATGATTTTTGGGCGGGGTGGCGCAAATTTTTGTTAAAATTGTTATGTGAAGCTGGTTATTGTTACACTTAGCTTTCCGAAGTGTGATATATAGACATTCATGCTTTGACGGATTCAGCATTACATAAAGAATAGATTTATGCTCAACAGAATTGATGAAATATCTGGAATTGGATTGCATTTGGATCTAGTGCTTCGCAAAGTTCAGGATGCTTACCTGAGGAAATTTAAAGAGTTGGAGATTGACCTCACTATAGAGCAATGGGTGATTCTTTATCGTATTTACCAGCTAGGAGATAATGTTTCGCAATCTGATATTGTGAGATCGAACTTTAGAAATCGTGCCACTACTTCACGTGTTATTGGTGGAATGGAAAAGAAGGACTGGATTACCAAAACCCGTTTTGAAGGTGATTTGAAACGTTTTAAGCTGGAGCTTACTCCTCAAGGAAGAGAAGTGATAGCAGTAATTGAACCACACGCTCAAATTCTGCGTAAACAGGCAATTAAAGGGTTGGGTACGGAGGAGTTTGAGATTTTTCTTAAGGTATTGAACCAAATTGGGGAAAACTACGATAATCTATTTGAAGACAAATAGGCTATTTGGATTAAATCTCTTTGCTTTGAACCTTAACCGCATTTTTATTCGGTAAGATTTCATAATTCATTTTGTCGCTCAAAATTTTCACAAAGGAAGCTCCCAAAAATATGATTTGAGAGGTATAATAGACCCAAAGCATGATTAGTGCCAAAACACTGGCTGAACCAAAGGTTGTGGTCAGATGGGCCTTCCCTAAATACATTCCTATTCCAATTTTTCCAAATACAAAGAGGAGTCCGGTAAACAAGCCACTTATTAAAGCAGGTTTCCAATGCACTTTGGTATCACCCAAAAATCTGAACAAGATGGCAAATATGAGAGAGATAATAAAAAAGGAGGTTAGATGCTCAAATAGCAACGAAAATTTATAATCAGGATAGAGATTTGCTCCATATTTAACCAGAAAGGAATTTGCCAAGGTGCTTATCAACAAAATGAAAAATAGAGAAATAAGTACTGCGAACGAGGCCAAATGTTTGGTGAAGTATCGAATGATACTGCTCTTAGGTTTTGCTTTGATTTCCCATATATCATTAAAAGCATTATGTATTTGATTAAGCATACCCGAAGCACTTAATGCAAGGGTCACAAATCCTATTATGGTGGTCCAAAGTGAGTTATGTTGGACATGTTGATTTTTTATCATGTCCTGAATCTGTAAAGCAGCATCACCGCCCAAAATATCTTTTAATTGTCCAAAAATCTCTCCTGCAACCGCTTGTTTTCCAAAGACCATTCCCAATACCGAAATTAAAACAATGATGATGGGAAAAATGGAAAACACTGCATAATAAGCCAAAGCTGCACCTTTTTGAAAGGTATTGCTATTAAAAAAATGATTGAAAACTTGCTTAAAAAATTTAAACATATCTGGCGATTAAATTAATGCGCCTCCAACCAATTGTCACCGATCCCCACTTCAACATCCAATGGAACCGCTAATTTATATGCATTTTCCATTTCGGATTTGATGAGTTCCTTTACTTCTTCCAACTCGGGTTTATAGGCATCGAACACCAATTCATCATGTACCTGTAACAACATTTTGGTCTTGTATCCACCTTCGGTAAGTTTTTTATGGATGTTGATCATTGCAATTTTAATGATATCTGCGGCACTTCCCTGTATTGGTGCATTTACGGCATTTCGTTCAGCTGCACCTCGCACCACTTGATTGCCCGCATTGATATCCTTTAAATATCGTCTTCGACCCAAAACGGTTTGCACATAACCATTATCCCGAGCAAAGTCGACCTGTTCCCCCATATAATTGCGCAATTTCGGGTAGGTTTTGTAATAGGTTTCAATGAGTTCTTTGGCTTCGGAACGACTCAAATCGGTCTGATTGCTCAGTCCAAAGGCCGAAACCCCATAAATGATTCCGAAATTTACGGTCTTTGCATTGCCACGTTGCTCCCGTGTCACTTCATTAATGGGTACGTTAAAAACCCTGGAAGCGGTGGAGGCATGAATATCCTCCCCATTTTTAAAAGCCTCGATCATGGTATCTTCTTCACTTAAGGCCGCAATAATACGAAGCTCAATTTGAGAGTAATCTGCAGCTAACAAGGTGTAATTTTCATCTCGAGGGATGAAAGCTTTGCGTACTTGTCGTCCACGCTCTGTTCTGATTGGAATGTTCTGTAAATTGGGGTTGTTGCTGCTCAATCTACCCGTTGCCGCCACGGTTTGCATATAATCTGTATGCACACGGCCGCTATGTTCCTGTACTTCATTGGGCAGGGCATCCACATAAGTGCTTTTTAGCTTGCTAAGTCCCCTAAAGTCCAATACGTTTTGAATAATTTCATGATCCTTGGCCAAATAGGAAAGCACATCTTCAGCGGTAGAGTACTGACCCGTTTTGGTTTTTTTCGGCTTGTCTACCAATTTTAGCTTGTCAAACAAAATTTCGCCCAATTGTTTTGGCGAAGCTATATTGAATTCTTGTCCTGCTTCTTTATATATTTTAGTTTCAAGATTTTTGATATCGTTGTTCAAATCCTCAGAAAGGGAATTCAAAAAACCTTTGTCAAGATTGATGCCTTCGGTTTCCATATCAGCCAATACCCGGAGTAAAGGAATCTCAATACTTTGGAAAAGTTCATTAGTTTTGGCCGCTTCCAGTTCAGGTCTAAAATGTTGGGCCAGTTGTAGGGTAATATCAGCATCCTCAGAAGCATACTCCGTTTGTTTTTCCAAAGGAACCTGACGCATGCTGAGCTGGTTTTTACCTTTTTTGCCAATAAGTTCAGTAATGGAAACAGGAGTATAGTTCAGATAAGTTTCTGCCAATACATCCATGTTATGGCGCATGTCGGGATTGATGAGGTAGTGAGCCAGCATGGTGTCGAACAGTTTTCCTTTAACCTCGACTCCGTAATTTTTCATCACTTTAATGTCGTACTTCAGGTTTTGACCTATTTTTTCAATGGCGGTAGATTCAAAGAATGGACGTAGTTGTTCCAAAATTTCCATTGCTGATTCATTCTCTTCCGGAATTGGAACATAAAACCCTTTTTTTGCTTCCCAGCTAAAGGCAATGCCCACAAGCTCTGCTTCCAACGGATTTATTGAGGTGGTCTCCGTGTCAAAACAGACCGAGGTTTGTTGCATCAATTTTTCAATAAAAAGTTTTAGTCCCAGTCCAGGTTGAATGTTTTGGTATAAATGGGAAACATCGGAAATGGTGTCTCTGCTGTTGGCATCTTTGATGGTTGCAGGAGCATCAGCCGGACTTCCACCAAATAGGCTGAATTGCCCGCTGCCTGCCACTTGAGGCTTTTCAGGAGTTTTTGGCGCTGCTGAATTCGTTTCTGGTACTTCTGCAGTTTCTTCAGAGAAGATTTTAATAAACTGATCTTTTAACCTTCTAAATTCTAGCTCCTCAAAAATCTCTTGGACTTTTGAACCATCAGGTTCGGACATTTCATAGTCATCTGCTTTGAAAGTGACCTCACAGTCCAGTTTAATTTCCGCCAATTTTCTTGAAAGTCGACCCAGCTCTGCATTTTGCTCTACCTTCTCCTTCATTTTTCCTTTGAGCTTGTCGGTATTGGCCAAAAGGCCTTCCATATCGCCAAATTGTTCCAAAAACTTTTTGGCTGTTTTGTCACCAACTCCTGGAAGCCCGGGAATGTTGTCACTGGCATCTCCCATCATCCCCAAATAGTCTATTACCTGCTCTGGGCGCTCCACGCCAAAACGTTTTTGTACTTCAGGGATGCCCCAAATTTCAATTCCGTTGCCCATTCGCGCCGGGCGGTACATAAAAATGTTTTCAGAGACTAATTGGCCAAAGTCCTTGTCTGGAGTTACCATAAAGACTTTGTAATCTTCTTTTTCGGCCTGTTTGGCCAAGGTTCCTATAATGTCATCAGCTTCATATCCGGCCAATTCAACCACGGGAATTTGCATGGCCTTTAAAATATCTTGAATATAAGGCACCGCAATTTTGATGGCATCCGGAGTTTCATCTCGGTTGGCCTTGTATTCTTCAAAAAGTTCGGTGCGTTCCACACTGCCCCCTTTATCAAAACATACCGCTAAATGGTCTGGTTTTTCGCGCTTGATTACATCAAAAAGAGAATTCACAAATCCCATAATGGCCGAGGTGTCCATTCCTTTGGAATTGATTCTTGGGTTTTTGATAAGGGCATAATAACCTCTGAATATCAAGGCATAGGCATCAAGAAGAAAAAGTCGTTTCTGGTCAGACATGGTTAAAAATTAGAAGTATAATATTAGAAGTATAGGCTTTTCAGCGTACAGTCTTTAAAAGTAGAAAAAAGATGTTAGAATTGAGATCGCTTTGCTTTTAGATGTGAGGTGTTGAACTTGTAAATTCTTGAGTCTCATATCTCAAGGCTAACATCTCAAACCTAGCCCTTATAAAAACTCTCCACCTGCCTATTTTCATGCCCTTTTTCGGAATATTCCCGATAAGTAAATCCGGGATGTACGCAATACCCTCCGGTTTCGCCTTGTTTGTTAATGGCTAAAAATCCAATTTGGAAGTCTTTACGACCTTCATTCTTTTTCATGATTCTTTTTACTCCTTCCTCACAGGCTTCTTGCGGACTTTTTCCTTGTCGCATCAGTTCCACGATCAAAAAACTGCCCACGGTGCGAATGACTTCTTCCCCTACACCGGTTGCAGTGGCTCCTCCAACTTCGTTATCCACATAAAGTCCTGCTCCAATGATTGGAGAATCACCCACACGTCCGGCAACCTTGTAAGCCATACCACTTGTGGTACATGCTCCGGCAATATCACCTTTTTCATCAATAGCCAACATGCCAATGGTATCGTGGTTTTCAATATTGATGGTAGTCTCGTACTTGGAAGTTTTTTTCCACTCTTCATATTGTTTTCGGGTGCTTTCCGTGAAGAGATCTTCTTTCTTAAAACCCTGCTCATAGGCAAATTGCTCAGCACCCTTTCCTGCTAGAATAATATGAGGGGTTTCCTCCATTACTTTTCTTGCTACGGAGATTGGATGCACAATGTTCTGCAAATACACTACAGAACCGCAATTGCCATCTTTGTCCATGATGCACGCATCCAAAGTCACATTGCCATCCCTGTCCGGGCGACCACCTTTGCCCACAGTTTCGTTGGTTACATCTGCTTCCTCTATCATAACACCTTGTTCAACGGCATCAAGTGAATTTCCTCCCTTGTTAAGCACTTCCCAAGCTTTGGCCGTTGCATTCATGAAATTCCAAGTGCAAATGGCAATTGGTTTTATTGCAGGAGGGGTAGGGGTTGCAGCTTTTTCAGGTTTGTTTTCGGTTTTACATGAGGCCAAAACGGAGGCTGACATAAGTCCAGCAGTGGTAAGGCCAGATTTTTTAAGGAATTTGCGTCTTTGCATGATTTGGATGTTTATTTTTAATCCCGCTAAAGATAGCAATATGCTTGTAGAAGTTTGTGCCAATTCTTTGGAATCTGCTCTTGTTGCGCAAGAGGCTGGAGCCGACCGAATTGAGCTTTGCAGTGAATTGGGCGTTGGAGGGATAACCCCTTCTTATGGATTGATTCAGATGGTACGTGAAAGATTGGATATCCCAGTCCATGTTTTGATTAGGCCACGAAGTGGTCATTTCACCTATTCCGATTTGGAGTTTGAAGTTATGTTAAAAAACATTGCTTTTTGTGTTGAAAATGGTGTGGATGGAATTGTTTCAGGTGTACTTCTGGCCGATTGCAATTTGGATGAGGAACGGACCGAAGCTTTGATTGGAGCATCGAGACCATTGAAATTTACTTTCCACCGCGCTTTTGATTGGGTTCCAAATCCAAAGAAAACGTTGCAGCAACTGGAGGCATTGGGAGTGGATTACATTTTGACTTCTGGTCTAGAAACTTCTGCTGAAAAAGGATTGGATTTGCTTAATGAGCTGAATGCTATCTCAGAAAAAAACATTGTAATGGCTGGTGGAGGAATTCGACTAGATAATTGCGAAAAGTTTAAGGCAGTTGGATTGCGAGCTATTCACCTTTCTGGGACGTCATTTGGAAATGAACTTCCTATTTCGGAAAAAATCCCAATGAATTCGTCAACCCATCTACGAGAAGACCAGATAGCTGTAACAAATCTAGAAAAGGTTCGTCAAATTGTACGCAGCGTTAAATAATCACTAAATAGTTCAGTTCCAGAACTAAAGAAATATCTTTGTTAAAAAAACTGCATGACCCGATTTTTGATCATCATATCAATCATTTACATTGTTTCTGCCTTTTATGGTTTTCAGGGCTTTAAAACACTCTTTAGGAATGTGTGGTTCCACTGGGCATATGGACTGCTATTTTTGGCGGCATTGACCAACTTTATCATCCGTGTTATAAATTATGTTCCAGGGGATGGAGTACGAGGCCAAGTAGCCAATGCTGGAGGTATTTTCTTTGCTTTCTTGCTGTTGGGATTGGTTTTTGGAATCTTTTTGTTGCTTGAAGATATTGTGCGATTGTTTGTATTTGGTTATAACAAAATTGCCGGCCTTTCCGAAACACAGACCCAATTTTTTCCCTCCCGCCGAAAATTTATTAGTGGTATTGCCTTAGGAATTGCGGCATTACCTTTTGGAGCTTTGCTCTATGGAATGTACAAAGGAAAATACAATTATAAAGTACTGAAATACGCGTTGGAGTTTGATGATCTCCCTGATGCTTTTGACGGATACCAGATTACCCAGATTTCTGATGTGCACAGCGGAAGTTTTGATAATAGGGAAAAAGTAGCTTACGGTATTGATTTGATCAACAAGCAACAAAGTGATGTAATCTTGTTTACTGGTGATATGGTGAATGACAAAAGCTCTGAAATGGAACTTTGGGCAGATTTATTTTCCACTTTGGAAGCCAAAGATGGTAAGTTTTCCATTTTGGGCAACCATGATTATGGAGATTACACTTCGTGGCCGTCTGATGAGGCTAAAGCCCAAAACCTGGAAGATCTTAAAAACCTACAGAAAGAAATGGGTTTTGACCTATTATTGGATACCCATAAATATCTAGAGAAAAACGGACAGCGAATAGCGCTGCTTGGAGTTGAAAATTGGGGCCGCGGAGGTTTTAAAAAAGCAGGAGATCTTGAAAAGGCCAAAACAGGGATTTCTAAAGACGATTTTAAGATTTTGATGAGTCATGATCCGTCTCATTGGGAGGACATAGTACTTAAAGATGACTATCATTTTCACTTGACCTTGAGTGGACATACCCATGGAATGCAGTTTGGGGTGGAAATACCGGGTTGGGTAAAATGGAGTCCGGTGAAATGGAGATATAAGTATTGGGCGGGCATCTATGAGGAACTGGGACAGTTTATCAATGTCAATCGTGGTTTCGGGTTTATTGGCTATCCTGGACGTGTGGGGATTTGGCCAGAAATTTCTGTGATTACTCTCAAAAAGAAAGGTTTAACCTAAATTTAACGCCGTTCTTTTCCCTTAGAAATTTGAGGTAATTCAAATTTTAACAAATTTTCTTACTTTTGATAGGTAAACTGAAGAAGTATACATGTCCAAATTTGGTGAACTTATAGATTTAAAAGTACCAGTGTTGCTGGACTTTTATGCAGAATGGAACGATCAATCCACTTCCATGCACCCTGTGTTGCGTGATGTTGCCGCTGCACTTGGTGACAAAGGAAAAGTAATCAAGATTGATGTTGATAAAAATAAAGAGCTTTCGCAGGCACTTAGGATAAAAGGTCTTCCCACCTTAATGATCTACAAAAAAGGGGAGATGGTCTGGCGTCAGAGTGGGGAGCAAGATGCCAATACACTTATAGGTATTCTGAACGAATATATTTAACAAGTTTTTTTGTCAAAAACAACTTCCTCTTAAAAAGAAGGAGGCTTTCTTTGGATTTAGATAGAACTGTCATTTTAGGGCAAATCGAAAAACCTCCAGTCTGTTTTTGGGATTTTTTAATCACTTCGTTTATTTCAGAATGGTAAAAAAATGCGGATTATCCAAGTTCCAAATACCCAACAATCTGGGAATCTATTCGTATTATTGAATTTCAGTTGCCGAATCGATTACCTCAGGAATGGTATCCAATGGTATGGAGTCTCCCATATCTGGGTCTGGAATAGTTTCTTCAAAAGAATCTTCTTCCTCTCCAACAAACTGTGAGAACTTGTCAATGTATTCATTAAAGATGATGGTCTCTGATTCGGCAAGTTCTCTATCTCGGTTTTGAATAAGAATATCGATGTTTCTTCGATAGGCCTGCATGTCCGTCAAAATATCATCAATTTTTTCATATTGCTCATCCAGTGGTATTTGAGAATAATACTCTAACCGTTCCTGATATACCTTCTTTAGTTTTTCATAAAGTGACCTCGCCTTTTCGGTTTCGCCTACTTTATAATATCCATCAACAAATGGCTCAACAAATGCATAAAAGCCATAATGCTCAACGGGCATATTGGTCATGGTTATATCAATAACATCCTTGGCTTTGTCAATTTTGTTCTCGTTGATCAAGGTTTCCATCAATCTGGCCAAATTACTCCTAAATGATAATCCTTGCGAACGCGTTTGTGGGTCATGATAGATTTTATCACTTGATGAATTGCCCCAATCCCATTTTTTTACAATATCGTACATGAGTTCGGTATCAATGCGCCCCATTTCAAATGAACTCTCATTTTTTGTTTTTATAGGGACAAGTTTGTACACTAATCCATCCAGTTGAAGATAATCTTTCATCCAAATATATTCGGCATTGTCAAAACTACCTCCGGAAAAGTAAATAGGTCTTTTCCAATCATTGTTGGCAATAAGGTCCAACATTAGGATTCTATTTTTGGGCAAAGCTGTTTTTGGAAGGTCAATGTCTATGTAATCCACTATTAAGGCAGAATCTTGTTCTTTGACCAATCCGCTTTCCAAAACATTCTTTTTATTTACGGGAATCCTGATTTTATTGGTAGGATAGTAAATGATATTCAAAGTGCCCTCTGGAACTTCACTGATATCCGCTCCTTGTTTTTCTAAAAGATATTTATACTTGGTCTGAGGTTTGTCACTGCCAATCCAGTTAATGAAATCTTTGATATTCCATCTGTTTTCGGTTACCCCTTGATAATAAACGGCGTCTCTTGAACCATATCGATATTTGTCATGCGTTAATTGCGAAGGAATAGGGTCACTTTCATACGCTTTGCGTTTCATTTGATCAATATACCAATCTGTGGCAAAGAGACTGGTGTTCACAGTACGGACATCAGTTCGGTGTCCTTCAATTTCTTGAACATACCATAATGGAAATGTATCATTGTCTCCTATGGTGAATAAAATGGAGCCGGCATCTTCTTTGCAGGAATCCAAATAGGCTTTTGCGGTAGAATTTGCAGTATATCTTCCAGAACGGTCATGGTCATCCCAGTTTTGGAAAGCCATTAGCAGTGGAACAGCCAATAGGCAGATTGTGGTAATTGCCGGAGCAGCTATTTTTGCCGATAAAAGTTTTCTAAACTCATCAAAAAGTCCATAAACCCCAATTCCGATCCAGATACAAAAAATATAGAAAGAACCCACTAAAGAGTAGTCCCTTTCCCTAGGTTGAAAAATATAGGGATTGGTGTAAAATTGAATGGCGAGTCCAGTAAATAGGAAAAAAACAAATAGCGCCCAAAAATGTTTTGGATTTTTGGAGATTTGGAATACCATTCCAATGATTCCTAACAATAATGGCAAGAAAAAGTATGTATTCCTTCCCTTGTTATTCTCCCAATCACTTGGAAGGTTATTTTGACTTCCTAACCGCAAACTATCTATAAAACCAATACCACTTAGCCAGTTCCCGTTTTCATCATATCTGCCCTGCATATCATTTTGTCGGCCTACAAAATTCCACATAAAGTAGCGCATGTACATGTAGCCAAACTGAAACTCGAACATGTAGCGAAGGTTCTGGCCTAAGGTAGGAGGCTCTACCTCAATATACTCCCCAAATTCTCGTAAAAAGCGAATGTATTGCTCAGAGTCCAGCTCACCTTGGCCATAAGCATTTTTAAACTGTGCCACCGCCTCTCTAAGGTCATTGTTGGAGATGTATTCTGATTTTATCCGAAACTCCAAAACTCCAAAATAGCGCATGTAGTTTTCGGCATGCTGGTCACTCCATAGTCTTGGAAGTAGTCCAACATGCTTTTTGTTGGGCCCCTGCATTGCATCTTTATAATTGTTGACAATTACATATTTGCCCAGCTTTAGGTCCTTTTCATACTTTGGACGATCATCTTTGTCTTCACCTGCCGGGGCAAATGCATCTGAGTAATAGGCTCCATAGAAAGGACTCTCCACTCCGGGATATTGTTCACGATTGTAATAGGCCAAAAGGGAACGTGCATCTGATGGGTCATTTTCGTTCACTACGGTATTTGCATTGGCCCTAATGGGGAGCATTAACCATGAAGAAAAACCAAGAATCAGAAACATTATGCATAATACTATAGTGTTTCCGGTCTGGAAATTGTTCTTTCTTGTATAGCGCAGTCCAAAGTAAAAGGCTGCAATAAAAAGCAGTCCCATTATGATGGTTCCTGAATTAAATGGTAGGCCTATGCTATTGATGAAGAACACTTCACTCCAACCAAACAGTTTTAACACATAGGTCAATGAGAATTTATAGACCAGCATTAAAAGGGCAATAACCAAAATGTTGGCCAGTAAAAAGTTTTTTACAGTAGTTGTTTTATATTTTTTGAAATAGAACAGAAGCCCTATGGAGGGAATGGCCAAAAAGCCCATAAACTGTATTCCAAAGGTCAATCCTATCAAAAAACAGATAAGCAATAACCAGCGATTACCTCTTGATTCATCTAGATTGTCCACCCATTTTAGGCCCAGCCATAGCAAAAGAGCCATGATTAAACTGGCCATAGCATACACTTCCGTTTCTACGGCATTGAACCAAAAACTATCGGAAAATGTAAAGGACAAAGCTCCAACCAGTCCACTTCCAAAAATTGCAATGGCCTTACTATTGGTTATGGCTTTTTTCTTTGAAATCATCTTTTTGGTCAAATTGGTAATTGTCCAAAAAGTAAAAAGTACGGCAAATGCACTTGAAACAATTGATACGGCATTCACCATTAAGGCAATTTTGGTTTCGTCTCCAAAGGCAAAAATAGAAAAGAAGGCACCTATCATTTGCAAAAGTGGAGCTCCGGGAGGGTGGCCTACCTGTAATTTAGCAGAGGTGGTAATGTATTCCCCAGCATCCCAAAAACTTCCTGTAGGTTCAACGGTTAGGGCATAAACAATAAATGCAATGGCAAAGGAAGCCCATCCTAAGATGGTATCCCATTTCTTGAAGTCTTTTGCAAACATAAAGATGGCGTTTACCAAGTTGGGGCGAATTTAGTAAATATAGTAGAGACGACTATTGAATTTTGGAAAAGCTTTAACAATGGGGCTTGAGAAAAATATGTCTGGATTCTTATTAAATTATTTGTCGAAACCAAAGTTTGTTTTAAATTTGCACCCTCTTATTGGTAAATGACCCATGGTGTAATTGGCAACACAGCTGGTTTTGGTCCAGTCGTTCTAGGTTCGAGTCCTAGTGGGTCAACAAGAAATCCCTTGATAGTTGATTTTCAATTAGATAGGGATTTTTTATTATAAAAAAAACTGTTGAAGTGGCTAGAGTTCTTATTCCCAAAACTAAAACAGCATTCTCTGCATTGGAAATTTCTTTATGTCCTGAAGTTTATAATTGTTGGATCATACCTTTACTTAGTACTTTTCCTTTTCAAGGTAATTCCATAAATTATTTCCTAATCCTCCGCCATTATCCGAATTTGTGAAAAGAACATATCCCCAATCTTTTTCAGTATCTATCAGAAACCAACTCGTAAAGCCTTCATTGTTGCCGTCATGAATATATGTGGTGCTGTATTTTCCATCTGGGTTAAGGAAGCCCAGAGTGTAATAAATATTCATTCCAGTACTTGTTGTAGCTGTTTTTGAATGATGTTTTAACAGTTCGTCATAACTTTCCAAGGATAATAGTTCTTTGTTCATAATGGCAATCATCCATTTTGAAAAGTCAAGGGACTCTGTGTGCATTGAAGATGGAGCTACAAACTTATCTTTATCTTTTTTATACCAATAACTGTTTTTCCAATCTACCCGTTTGCCATTTTTATTATAAGGCTCCGCCTTTTTTTTCATTATGTATGAGTTCGGGACAAAGACGGTGTGTTTCATGTCCAACGGTTTCGCCACCATATTTTGGAATGAATTTTCGAGCCCCATCCAATCGGTATTGTCCAGATGCTTTAAAACCTTGGCCAAGTATTGATAACCTTCTCCAGAGTATTCATAACCTGTCCCTGGATCAAACTTTATCTTCAATTTGCGATCAGTTTCATTTTCTCTCCAATTTGGAAAACCTGACCGATGACTCAACACCATTCTAGCGGTTATTTTCTTATATCTTGCATCATGCTCAATATCAGGATAAGGTAAATACTCAAATAGAGGTTTATCCAAATCCAACCTACCTTCCTCAACATATTTCATAGCGAAAAATGCGAAAACGGATTTTGATAACGAGGCGGCTTCAAATATGGTTTTATCTGAAACTGCTATTTTTTCTTCTTTATTAGCATATCCGAAAGTATTGCGATATGCTACTTTCCCGTCATTGATTATTGCAAAAGATACCCCTGGAATATCCAGTTCTTTCATTTTTGATAAGATATAACTATCCAATGAATCTTTTGGAACATAGACTCCGATATATGACTTTATTTCAATGTCATCCTGAGAAAAACAACTTGCAAAGGAAAGCGAAAATACTAGTGTGATGATTTTGAGATAGTAATATTTCTTCACTTCGATAAAGCTAAATTTATTTAAACACCCTGATATAATCCACTATCATAGAGCTTTCAGTAAACTCTGGGTCAATATCTGGCTCTATTGCTATATTAAATAGCAAGTAATAATCAGAATCATAAGGCCAGGTATCAATATTTTTTGTAGATGGATTGTATTGGAAATGTTCAACCCCATCAATACTGAAAATCATTTTCTCCTTGGTCCATTCCAACGTATAAATGTGAAATTCAGTTGAAGCGTTTTTTATGTTTTGGCCACCTAGGTTTTTTACTATATCACCATAACTTGACCCATTGTGGACAGCACTGGATACATAGTCTTGATTTTTCCCCCAATGTTCTAGGATATCTATCTCTCCACAATTAGGCCAGTTAACAGTGCCAAACCCTTTATTGTCCCAATAGGCTCCATCTTCATTAATATTTTTATTCAACATCCAAATAGCAGGCCAAGTGCCCGTTCCTGTTGGTAATTTCGCCTTGACTTCTACTTTTCCATAGGTAAAAGCAAATTTTGAATTAAGTCTGGCAGCTGTATACTGCTTAATTTTTCCCTGATCCTCATATTCTTCTTTTTTAGCAACAAGGTGTAGATATCCATCTTTCAAATAGGTATTGGTTTCTCTATCTGTATAATGTTGAATCAATCCTCCCCACCAATTACCTCCTGGGGGAAGCTGAGTTTGGTGAAACCATTTGTTGGAATCGATCATTCCTTCACCCTCAAATTCATCTGCCCAAACCAGCGTGTTAAATTTAGAGTCCCTAGAATCAGTTGTAGTACCGGCTAAATTATTATCATTGGGAAGGTTCTTGTTGAAAATTGTATAGGAAAAAAGTACTATCCCTATCGTTATCGCAATAATTAATAATCCCCGTTTCATTGTTGTCAAATGTTAAGTATTCTGCTATGCTAATCGTTTAAACTGGACTATTTGTGCCCTAGTCGTTTTGATTGAAAAGATTTTTTTGCTGTATGACATCAACACGCATAATTTTTCCTGTTTCGTCAAAAGTGAAAATTTCTACCACAGAACTTCCTTCTTCTTGATCTGGAGTAAGCCAAACTTTATCATGCATAATCAGTCTGTTATCTATTTCAGCCAAGTGTTGGATTTCATTTCTAATATGGGGATATCTTTGGAGATGTTCCGCTCTGTTCTTGTAAAGAGCTTGAATGCCATCAACCCTAAGTGTAAATTTGCTGTTCTCACCATACATATAAACTTTTACATCTTTACTGAAATTCTCAACATATAGCATGGCATCTTTTTGATTAACAGCCCTTACAATACTTTTTGCTCTTTCTGATTTAGACACTTCTTGAGCTTTTAAAAATTGTGGGAACAACACTAGGTTTATCAGTACCAACAGTTTTAGTTTTTTCATCTCATTTTTATTCTAGTGTCTTCATAAGCTCAGGACACAAACTCATGACATTATTGGCCATTGTACCCAAAGCAGAAATATTGGATAAAATAATGACCCCATTTTCTTCTTCAGTATCAATTATCATAGAAGAGGTATATCCTCCTGTTCCTCCATTGTGCCAATACCAAATGGCTTCTGATTCTGTTGTTATGATGCCCCATGCCAATCCGGTAGAGAAGTTATCTGTTGCTTTATGAAAAGGGGTTCTGGTCAAGCCAAGATCTTTATTGTTATCATCGAAATGGGCGATGGCAAACTTGGTTAAATCCTCAGTTGTAGATAAAATTCCCCCTGCACCCATTAATATGGACATGTCCCAGTTGGAAACTTCTTGCCCATTTTCGTTAATACCTAAAACGAGCTTGTCCATTACTTTGGATCTAATAGTAGTTGAGTTGGACATCTGGTGTCTGTCAAATATTTTGGTTTGAACCAAATCACCATAGGTCGAGTTGTCAATTTCACCCAATACGCAACCAAGTAATCCAACTCCTAAATTTGAATATTCAGATTTTGTTCCTGGTTTCTCAGACATAACCAGTTTTTCTGAGAGATCTAGTTTTAACTTTTCTTCATTATAATCTTTGTAGGGGTTTGTCAAATCGATGGAAGGTGAGCTCAAACTTTCCGGTAACCGAGGTAGTCCGGACGTATGGGTGGCAAGTTGTTTAAAGGAGATTGGGACATTGTCCTTAATTGTGAAATCTATAAAATCATTGATATTATCGTCTAGCTCTATTTTACCTTCAATGACAAAGTCCGCAAGAAGTGTCGCGGTAAATACTTTGGTAATAGACCCAATTTCGAATACACTTTTGTGATTTTCAATAGTCAAAATAGAGTCGTTTGCCCGTTTTGCCCCATAATATTTGGCCTTCCCGTTACTAATGATCGCTATTGAAATTTGTGCCTTATTTGGAAATCCTTTGACCTTTTCAAATATTAAATCAGATTGTTCCTTAGTTAATTCAGTTGTAAGGTCAACTTGACCATTTCCAATATGGAATGCCAAAAGGAGAATTAGTTTAAAAAAATGGTTGTTCATTAGATTATTTGATGTTGCTGAAAGTGAGGAGTTTAACAAGATACGTCATATACCCAAATTGGGAGATTGTTTTATTGATTTTTTTGTGACCTTTTATTTCCGCAATCTGCACACATTTTTGCTTCTGGAGTTCTATATGGCTTACCACAGTTCTGGCACGAAGGTCCATATTGAGCAATTCTATGATGCATAATCGCATTTGGCTCTGTTTCTTCAAATCCAGTTATTTCTCTGTAATAATCGAGCAATGGTTTAAACCCTTCCTCTCTCGTCATTCCGGATATTCTTCTTTTGAATGATTTAAGATACAGTTTGTGGGCGATTGCATACTCCTCTTCATTCAACATTGGAATTTCCATTTTACATCTCCAACACCAGAGTTTTTTCATCGTCTATTTGAACTATTATTAAAAAGAAAACACCCTTTTAAAGAAAGTCTTGCCATCACCAATTAGTGACTTTTAGTATTTTCTGAAAAATATCATTGTTCTCATAAATTCCTTCAAACTCTTCTGAGCCAGGCCCAAAGGCAAATACGGGAATTAAAGTGGCAGAATGCCCGCCATTTGAAAATGTCATGCCCGCCTCACTGTAATCACTATACTCGGTTCCATCTTCTCTTTTCTTCTTTTTTGCGGACAAGGTAAAACCACCTGTTTCATGGTCAGAGGTTACAATAACCAAAGTATTTCCATCTTTCTGGGCATAATCCAACGCTTTGCCTATAGTATCATCAAAATCAATTAGTTCGGATACTAAATATGGTCCGTTGTTTTCATGTCCGGCCCAATCTATCTGGGAACCTTCGGCCATTATAAAAAAACCATGATCATCTTTACTTAAAAATTGAATGGCCAATGTAGTTGCTTTGGCAAGGAAATCCCCTCGACCTTCAGCTGCTGGTAACATATCATCTGGAGCTAAAAGATATCCTGCTTTTTCACTTGATTTGATTTTGGAAAAATTCCCGAGAGAGGTGGTGTCAATTGTAAATTTATTATCAGTTAAATCATTCAATAAGTTTTGACCATCTTTACGTTTATTGAAAAATTGCAAACCTCCACCTGCAAAAAAGTCCACTTCAGATTGCGTCAATTGCAAAGCTATTTCCTCTGCCAATCCTCTATTTAAGGTGTGAGCAAAGAAACTTGCAGGAGTGGCATGCGTAATGGAGGATGTTGCCACCATTCCGGTTTTAATGTTTTTTAAGGAAACAATCTCCACTAAATTTTTTACATCTGTGGAATCATCTGCAACGCCAATAGCCCCATTGTATGTTTTTACCCCACAGGCGAAAGCGGTAGCTCCGGCGGCAGAATCTGTTACGTCTTGCCTAGATGATGAGGTTTTTATAAGACCTATACTCTTGAATCGAGCATAGTTTGGTGCAGACTCCTTGAAATAGAAAGCAGAGGAAATCTGCGATAATCCCGTACCATCACTAATCAGTAAGATAACGTTTTTGGGAGTGGTAACTTCCTTGTTTATTGTAGTATCAGATTTACAAGCAAGAAATGTGGTTGCAATAAAAGCTAAAACAATTTTTCCAAAGCTCATTCGATTTTCAATTTATGGTTCGTTTAATTTTTTTACAAGGTAATAAGAACTTCATTGAATTGTTTTAAGGGGCAAATATGTTTTGGGAATTAATTTTTTCGAATATCTACCTAAAAATGTTTTAGATAAATAGCTCAGGAGAACCAAAGGAAGTGATACGGACTAATGAATGAATAGGATAACTTCTCTAAAAAAAGTGTTATGTTTCTTGGTCTTACTTGCCAATACAAATGATTTCTTTAAGAGTTCTGTGGTATATATTTCCATTTGCAAAACTTAAAGAATTTACCGTCCAAGTTTTTCCCTTTTCCCCTAAATCGTTAATTGCCACTATCGCAGTTTCGTCAAAATTTTCAGTGGTTGTATCAATTACATAAACAATCCCCAAAGCATTTGTGAAAAATAGATAATCATTGATCATGGTTGGAGAGCCCAAAAAGGATCTTTGAAACCCGTCTCCCAAAATTCTGGAGTCAGTGCTATGAAGTTGCCCTCTTGAATTTAGGCCATCATTTTTTTGAGGTGTTTTCCAAATAAAACTACCATCTGGATTTATTTCACGAGGCAATTCTAAATGCTCGTTCTTGCCTGTTTCAATATTATGACGAGCAACAAAGGGTTGGTGCATAACCATATAAAATGTATGGTCATTCACAGACATGTTACAATGAAACTCATTTTCTAAATTTTTTAGCTCCACATTTTCTTTTAAAACATGCTGTTTTGTTTGTTCATCATAGATATATTGATTTACAAAGTTGAGCGGATTTTGTCCAATAAGTTCCCCTGTATTTGAATCAATGACCACATTATCTTCTCCTTTGTTGGTCCAAGAGATTTTATGTTTATCCCAATGCTGTGTGTTAAGTGCTCCATAGCCAGAGATTTCATTTGGAACTTTGGATTCCCAGTTCCATAGGGCAACACCCGCTTTTTCCCCCTCTAAACCGATCAAACTTAACCCTACAGGGCGTTCTGGAACCCCGTGAGGCCCTCCTCGACCAATTAATATTGCAGGTTTTTTATCAATTGTCTCACCCAATATTGGTGTATTGTAATGTGTTATGGCTTCCTCTGTTACCCAAAGGCGTTTTCCTGAGTTTTTGTCAAAAGCATGTAGATAGTTCCATTCTTGTATTCTCGTTGAATCATTTTTTTCAGGAGGTTCTACATTTAAAATTAAATCATCGTACAAAGCAGAATCAAATTGTTTATTGAATGGTCTACCCACTGTGGGCATCCAAGTCCTTTCCCAAATTAAATCTCCATCCATGGAAAAGCATGCCATGCCTCCACTTGCATTAATTGCCCAAACATGCTCTCCATCCGTTATGGGGCAGGGTGATGTTGAATCACTAAAACCATAATTATATTCACTGGGAAGTTCTCCCTTAATCCTTTTGGTCCAAAGAGTTTCTCCATTATCGGCATTCATACAATAAAGAATAATGTCCGCTCCATATGCTCTGGTCTTTAAAGCATCAGAGGTCTCATTCAGTTTGTTATGGTATTCAATCAATTTGTCAGATGTTGAGTGAACAAAATCAACGAGGCTTTGTGCAGTTGCTGAAAGGTTTTTACCTAACTCATTCTCTCTTTTCAATTTATTAGCAATACCTTTTTTATTTTCTTTGGAAGCATTTTGATAGTTTTCGTCCTTTTCTAAAAAAGCTGTCCATTTTTTGTTAGCAGTGCTATAAGTGTTCAGTGTTTTTTGAAATGCTGGGTCCCTTTCTTTTTTTAAATCATTTAGCACAACATCATAGTACGTATCATACGCATTCTTTGCTTTATTATGTTGATTCTGTAGTTCTGAAAAAGAAGGCGTATCCAATGGGGGGTTTATGGTAAAAAATATTTTCTTGCCCCAAACTGCGATGCCGCTTTGACCTCCAGCAGGCAGAGCTTTTTTCCATTTAATGTTTTCCCCTGTACGAACTGACCATTTTGTGGGTACTTTTGAAGAAGTCTTTATTTTCCAACTACCATCTGGCCCACCTGACATTGGCCATTGATTATCACTATTTTCGACCTTAACTATACTGCTATGATCTTCACCACAGGAAATGAATACAGAACAAAATATGATAAGTAATGCAAAATTTATGGCATTCGGAAAGTAGGTTCTCTTGGTATTATTGAATTTCATAAAATTAATTGCCATTTATGGTTTTTATAGTGCTATATCCATAATATCCAACAAAGGCCAAACACAGAGCGGGAAGAATAAAAGAGAAGTTAACTTCAGGAATGTAACCCAATAGTTTTATATCAGCAAAACCATCGCCTCCAAGATCTAAAATGGCTGCTTGGGCAATGGGCATCAAAGCACCTCCAACAATTGCCATTACCAGTCCTGCCGAACCAATTTTGGCTTCATCTCCCATATTTTTTAAAGCAATACCATAAATTGTTGGGAACATAATGGACATAAATACAGAAATAGCCACTAAAGAAATCAATCCGGCAATGCCAGGTAGTATTATGGCGCCAATGCTAGCAATAGCACCACCTGTACCAAAAAGCATCAAAACCCTTGAAGGGTTAACTCTTTTCATTATGCCTGTGCCTATCCAACGGCCGCTTAAAAACAATACCATTGCAGCTATGTTATAATTTGTTGCTGTTATATTCCATCCCGTACTTTCATTTAAATTATCTACGTATTGAAATATATAGGTCCAACACATTATTTGAGATCCTACGCATGCCGCCTGCGCCAAAACGCCTTTTAAATAAATTTTGTTCTCAAACAACTTTTTAAAGGATAGGGACAAAGTCATTTTATCCTCAACTGATGTTTTTGGAATTCTAGTAAAGAAAATAATAGTCATTATTATTAAAACCAAAACTCCCAAACTCAAATATGGAATACTGATAATATTGAGGTCATTTTCACGGATTACAGCCAATTCAGCTACCGATAAAGCGCTATAGGCTTCCGTAGTATAGTCGTCTGAACGCAAAGCAGCAAGAACAAATACTTGTGCAATGATCATTCCCGTTAACGAACCTACCGGATTGAAGGCTTGAGATAGATTTAGACGTTGTGTAGCAGTTCTTTTGTCTCCCAATGCCAAAATCAAAGGATTTGCTGTTGTCTCCAGAAACGCCAATCCACATGTAATTACCCATAATGAGATTAAAAAATATGTATACTCTTCGTACAAGGCAGCTGGGTAGAACAAAAATGCTCCAATTGCGTATAACACAAGACCTAAAAGAATGCCAGACTTATAACTAAAACGTCTAATGAAGAGAGCGGCAGGAAGAGCCATAAAAAAATACCCAAAATAAAATGCAAACTGAATTAAGGACGCTTGAATGTTTGACAACTCTGGCATTACCTTTTTAAAAGCGGATACCATGGGGTTTGTTAAATCATTGGCAATTCCCCATAAGGCAAATAGTGATGTAATTATTATAAATGGAAATAATAGGTCTTTACTTACTATAGGTACTCTTTTAGTATTGCTCATGCACTATTTTGTATAACTGATGTTTAAAGAATTGAGGGTAGGGGGCCAGTACTATCCGAAAATTGTTCTGTTTCAACATCTACTTTGTTTAACATACTTACAAATAGATTGGATAAAGGCACATGTTTTTCATCAAATTTGGTGTAGCTACCATGATTTACCCCTAAATTGGAACCGCCAGCTAAAACAAGAGGGTAATTCCTTGCATTGTGTGTTGAACTACAAGCACTACCATATAGAATAAGCGTATTGTCCAATAATGAACCATGCTCATCTGAAGTGTTTTTCATTTTGTCAATAAAATATGCAAACTGCTTGGACAGCCATTGATCATAGCGTCCCCATTCTTCCCAATGTCCCCTGCTTTTATCATGGGAAATACCATGGTGTCTTTTCAGCCCCAGAGCTATTTTTGAAAAACTATCACCAAACCCCATACCATCTTCCCTTGCCATCATGTAACTAATTACCCTGGTTGAATCTGTTTGAAACCCTAGTACAATTAAATCTAACATGGAACGCACGTAATCTTGAGGTGCCGAAGTTGGATCTACATCCAGATTGATTAAACTGGCATCAAAATCTTTCATAGGGACATCCAGCCATTTTTCATTACGACTCAATTGTTCTTCTACCTGGTTCAAAGATGTTAAGTACTCGTCCAATTTTGCCTTGTCATTTGATCCTAAACGATGTTGAAGACTTTTACTGTCTTCCAAAACCAAATCAACTATTTTTTTGCCTTGATGCAAACTTTTTCGTCGCTCATTGGTTGAGGCTCCTCCGCCAGGAGAGAAGTAACGCTCAAAAATTTCACGTTGCCTATGTTCTGAAGGAATAGGTCTTCCTGATGAATTGAATGATAAGGTTGACACCCTTGATTTGTAACCAACCCCACCATCTGTTGATAATGAAAGTGATGGAAAACGGGTGTAGCGACTCAATTTCTTTGCGGCTACCTGGTCTACGGAAATACTGTTTCTGTATTCCCCTCTTAAATCTCCTCCAGTTAACCATGTGTCTCCAGCTATGTGTCCCAATACTTGGCGACTATAGGGGTGGCTAAGGCCTCCCATAATTGAAATATCATTTCTATGGGGTGTTAAGGGTGATAATGATTTGGTCAATTTGTAATCGGTGCCTTCGCCATTTGGAAACCAGCTCCAATCTTTGTGATACGGACTTTCAACAGGTGGCAACCCTACACCATTTGGAAAATAAAGAAAGCATAGACGTTTTGGGGACATGGGATCCATAAATTTTGAAATGCTACTCATTCCCATGCCTTCAAAATACGGAAGCATACATGTTACTCCCAATCCTTTTAAAAAAGTACGACGATCTAAATGCCAAGGTTTTTTGCTCATGACCCAAATATTTTTTGAAACCAGTTTTGTTCTTTTTTATAAAATGACGGACTCTGAATGATTTGAGCTATAACCGTCTGAAAGCGGAAATCATTCTCCATAACTTCCTCTACTATATGATCAATCTCTTTTTCATCGGCAAAACTAACATCCCGTCCCAATGCATATGCATAAAGATGTTCTACCAAAGATCTTGTAAAGTCTTGTTTCTTCAATTCTAAAATATAATCCTTGATTCCCTGAATGCCTTCAACTTCGGTTCCATCAGGTAATTTGGATTTAGTGTCTATGGACTTTCCTTTGGAAGTTAATTGAAATCTACCAACTGCGTCATAATTTTCAAAAACAACCCCAAAAGGATCAATTTTACGGTGGCAATCTAAACAGGATGCCTTATTTCTGTGTAAAAATAGCTGTTCTTTTAAGGTCAGGTCTTCAAAACCAGGGGTTTCTGGATCCAATTCTGGAACATTTGGCGGTGGCGGTGGCGGTACATCCCCTAATATTTTTTCTTTTAACCAAACAGCTCGTTTTATTGGATGGGCCTGTACACCATCAGAGTGCCCATTTAAAAAAGCTCCTTGTGAAAGTAACCCGCCCCTATTCATTTCTTCTGTTACTGCTACTGGGCGAAATGCATTCCCTTGCACTCCTTCAATTTCATAAAATTCCGCTAGATTTTGATTGAGCATGGCAAAATCTGAATCTATAAGATTCAAAATACTCATATTATTCTTTAAGACGTAATTGATGAACTCATAGGTTTCTTTGGTCATGTCTTCTTTTACAAACCTGGTGTAATCTTCATACTCGCCAACATCCGTATCCATCATTTTATGCCTATCCAATCGCAACCATTCATAGGCAAATGAGCGTACCATTCTGGACACTCTTGGGTCTTTTATCATGCGTTCAATTTGCTCTGGCAATTCATCGTACAGTTCACCTTCGGTTGCCAAAGCAATCAATGTTTCGTCTGGGGGCGAGTTCCATAGAAAGTAAGATAGTTGCGATGCTAAAAAGAACTCATTTTCGAAGTTTTCTTCTTCATGTTTTTCTGGTTGATAGATATAAATGAAGTTGGGAGAACACAAAATGGCAACCAAAACTTCTTTGACACCATCCTCGTAGCGATCAAAATCATCTTTGATGTTCCTCCAAAAATCCATGTAACGTGATAATTCACCGTCATTAAGTTTACGCCTATAAGCCCGTTCTATGAAATTGCCCAAAACTTCCTGCGTATAGATTTCTTCATTTGCTTTATTTGGTGAATCAAAAAAGATGTCCGTATGACTTTTTGGAGGCCAAACTGGGTGGTATGGAGCTTCAAATTCTACTGATTTGATAAGTAACGGAGGACCGCTAAAATTACTTTCTTTTACCAAGTGGTTGTTCCAAAGCCCAATGGTCATCATATTGGCAAGATCACCACTTACTTGGGAAGCGGCTAACGGAATTGGCAAATTCTCCAATCTTCCCTTAAATTCAAAAAACTGAGATTCTCCCAAGGGTGCAGTTACTTCTTTGCTAAGGTCAAAGGTTTTATAGTCCATTCCATCATCTGTTCTGGAACCGGCAAATGCCTGAATGGAAGGGTTGATGGACTCATATTTTAAATCATTTCTCTTTGCTTCTTCTTCTAGAATTTTTGGAGACAGATCATCTTTTGATAATGGAGTGATCAATATATCACTAAATCCAACAAAAAACTTACCTCCAATAAAGCCTCTATGGTCTCCCTCGGACAAATATGCCAATGTAACCGGAGTGATAACTTGATCAACGGCATTTTGGGTTTTATCCATATACAAACGCTTACTCACCATGCCATTTTTGTTTCCTCCAAAAAGGTTTAATTGGTAAGATGGCATGCCATCTTCTGATGCATATGGGTGAATTAAATCAACTTGGTATATTCCAGTTTTGGGAACGTTGTATCTGAATTGAGCAAATGAATTATCAGCAACATTCTCTGGTATTAACCATTTATTACTATCCAATGTCAAATTTTGGGACCTTTCAACATCTTTAGCAGAGATATGTATGGTTTCTGAGGATTGAGGTGCTACATCGTTTTTTCTTAAATCTATTAAACGTTCATCGTCTGGAGACCAAGAGCTATAACCTCGAGATGCCTCAACCCTAAAAACAAAATCTCCGATTCGAGGAAAATCCTCTCTAATCAACATCTTTAAATTAGGGGATGGCCCTTGCCATGATTTTGGGGCTACTTCCTTTGCTGGCAATGCAGAATTTAATAACAATCCTTCCTCTACAATGGTATAACGATTACTCGCCGAACCTCTCATACCGATTCCTATCTTATTTTTTAGGGCAATTAAGGTGTCTTTTTCTTGAGTTGTTATATACTCAACTTGCTTTCCATCGTCATCCAGTACTTCAATCAAAAAATCTCCTTTTTTGATAGCGGCCGTTTGATAGCCTCCGTATTCGGCCCCAGTTTCATTACTATCAATTTGTTTTCCCAAAGTGACTTTGTACCTTTTTGATTCAGGTTTTTCTCCAAAAACTATGGCTTTATCCAAAGCTTCACGGGCTATTTTTTGATAATAATCTATATGTAAAGATGATACTTGTAATACATTGCCATTGTTGCTGAATCCCATTTTTGATTTTCCATCGTCTGGTAAAACATCTCCAAAATTGACTGCAACACCAAGTAATTGATTTAATGTGTTTGTGTATTGTTCTTTTGTTAACCTTCGCATGATACCTTTGTCCGCATCTTGCTTGGCAATAGCTGCTTGTTCCAAATTATTGGTCATCCACTCAACTATTTTTCTACGTTCATCATCTTTCAGTTGAGGTTCTTCTTCTGGAGGCATTTCACCAGAATTTATCATATCTAAAGCTGAGTGCCATCCCTCTGCGTCCGGTCCGTTGATCATATCCCAACTTAAAACATCCAAACGAATACCTCCTTTTTCTTTCTCGGGGCCATGACATTCAAAACAATACTTGTCCATTATAGGTTTTACCTCCTTGGCAAAGTATTGGGCTTCTATAGAGGTTGAATCTCCTTGTTTGTTAATTGCCATGTATCCATCGTAAGGGGTCACTCCCAAAAAAGTCTTCAATCCAGATGGCATGTATTTGGTTAAGTAATTTGAACCATGGGTTAAAGTTCCCCCATAATGCCCTGCAACTGACAATAAAACAACATTGACAAATAAAAACACTCTATACAGTTTACCTGCTTTATTGCCTGTTTTTGATGTTTTTTTCTGGCGTAAAACAAGCAGCCAAACACATATTAACGCAGTAAACCAACCAAGCCATTGGTGACGGCCCAAGGCCTCATCATTGTAATTGCCGCTATAAGCCAAAAAGAACCCAACAATAACGGTTGGAACGATGGTCAAAACTGAAAACCAAAGTAAAATGGCACATGCAGAATCTAAATTCAAATTTGGTCTGCGTATGTTGATAAACTCCATTAAGGACAAGGCGATCAAAGCACCTATGGGAAGGTGCAATATCAAAGGGTGAAAACGACCAAGAAAAGAAACCGAGGTATTTTCAATTTCACCAAACATTGGGATAAAAAGAAGTCCAAAGAGTATTATTGTGGAAACAATTACAATTGTTAGTTTATGCTTCATAAAAACTTAAATAGTTTTATAATATTTATCTTTTTAAAACCAATTTTTAGTGGCAATCTTTCTTGATATAAGCACTAATGTTTTCAAACATCCCTCAAAATCAATGAATTCAACAGGATTTTTTTGCTTGATTTCTGAGAGATTATTATCACTCAAAAAACAATATTATAAATTAAGAAAGATAAAATCTCCACCAAATCTGACTGATATTGATACTATTTTTGCGAATTTGACGGTAAAAAGCAAAATGAAGTGGTTTTTTTAACAGAAAACCCGGATTTACCAAAAAAAGGAGCTTCTAAGATGGGGGTATTATGTCAAATAAACAGGTCAAAATACTGGGGAAGGATCTAATTCTTTTGTTTTTCTTGTGGTTATTTTAAACATCATTGTTGTTGCCGTGAACAAAACGAATTTTAAGAATAGCACGCGCCAAATTGTTTATTTAAACTTTTACTATTTTTAACAAATACCTTTATCGTTTTGAAGTCAAGTAAATTAGCTTCACCTTAAACTAATCTATTACAATTTGGATATTGTTTTTTTAACCCAGGTTTCAACTTTCTACGGTTGGTGGCAGTTTTCAGTATGTCTTTTTGCATTTCTTGCTTTATTGTCTATTTGGTATCATATTGGCAAAAAACAAGATGATTTTGGTCAAGTATGGTTGGCACTTTCAATTCTTTGTTGGTCTCTGTCCGGTTTAGTTGAAATACTATACCAAGCGGACATTGGATTGGATATACATTTCAAAGAAGGATTTACAAGTGTATTTTCACTATTGAACAGTCTTTTTATTCTCCTGTCCTTGCCATGGTTCAGATACCTCCCCAAGCCACTTGAACCTTTGATAAAGTCCAATTTTTGGCCTTATGTGATTGGTATACCATTTGTGTTTGCCCTTTTCCCTACACTTCATAAAATGTTTCTTGCAAAAGCAGCTTCAACAATAAGTGAACTGGATGTTTATTATGCTTTGCTGACATTGTTTTTTTTGGGCTTTGTTTTGTGGGAATCATTTGTTAAAAGAAGGCTTCCTTTGTTGGGTTGGCTATCAATAATCACGGTTTTTGTGACCTTATTGGCCCAAATGTATAAGCTTTTGGATGATACAATTAATCTATTGTTGTTCTCTGCTATATTTAAGACATCCTTGATTATGGTGTTTTTTGCGCTTGCCTTGAGTTGGGTTAAAGAACTTACTGAGACCTTAATTCCAAACCCTCACCAACTAAAGCTTTATTTCTTTAAAAGTGATAAATTAGGGAACAAGGATAATTTTAAGGTTTCTGTACAAGGCTTTTCAGGAACTAAGGACAGAATTGTTCAACTTACACCAGCACTTTATAAATTGTTAAGGCTTTTTGCTGAGCGCAGACTTAGCTCGGAAAATGGATGGTTAGAGATTAAACCCAAAAACTTTGATGTATCCAAAACTTACGATATTAATGATCATAATGAGCTAAAAAGGCTGATTGTATCCATGTTGGATAGTTTGTTTGGCAAACAATGCTGGACCAAAGATATGCACTATGTTCCCTTGAAAGACGCGTTATTTGAAATGTCAGAAAATAGAGAGAGGAGAATAAGGCTGCTATTGCCAAAAGAGAGCATCATCATTGAGGATAACTGATGTATTCCATAATTTGTCAGTTTTTGAACTACTGACATTTTCAGATTCATTCCGACATTACCCCATTAATTCAATTCTGCTAATGAAATTTCAGAAACTTTTTGGATTATGGGAATGCTTTACTTTTTGAATTTTCAACTGTTTTCAATTACATCTGTAGTTGCTTTTTCATCAGCGCAAGGACTGGATGAAAGAATCAATAATGCCTTTATGCCTTTTGCGGTATGGTGGGAAAATTTGATCTTATCGGAAATATCCATATTGGGTTATGGAATTCCTGTAGTTTTAATAGTTTTGATCATAGGGGCCTTGTTTTTTACCCTTTACTTTGGATTTGTAAACGTTCGTCATTTTCCTACAGCCATACAAGTGGTTCGTGGAAAATATGATGAACTAGAGAACGCTGGCGTAAAGCTAAAAACTATTGTTCATGAAGTTGACGGGGATTTAAAAGGAACTATTAAGGATGAGGGGCATTTAGGTGAAGTGAATCATTTTCAAGCTTTGGCAACTGCAGTGTCCGGTACCGTTGGCCTTGGTAATATAGCGCTGGTGGCAGTGGCTATATCCATTGGTGGGCCTGGAGCTACTTTTTGGATGGTGTTGGCCGGTTTATTAGGGATGTCCACCAAGTTTGTGGAGTGCACCCTTGGCGTAAAGTACCGTGATATTGATAAAGATGGGACCGTTTTTGGAGGGCCTATGTACTATTTATCTAGAGGGCTTAAAGAGAAAAGACTTGGATATTTGGGGAAGTTTTTGGCTGTTGTTTTTGCTGTGCTATGCATTGGAGCATCTTTTGGCGGTGGCAATGCTTTTCAAAGTAATCAGGCAGCAGCACAGATAATAGGTTTATTTGAGTTTTCTGGTTCTGCTACGGGAAGCATAATAGGGTTGGTGTTTGCTATTTTGGCCGGAATTGTGATTATTGGAGGAATCAAAAGGATAGCCAAGGTGACTGAAAAAGTAGTCCCTGTTATGGCAATTTTGTATGTGGGTGCCGCGCTGTTCATTATTTTTTCCAAAATTGAATTGATGGGTGAAGTCTTTGGACAGATTTTTTCTGAAGCGTTCACTCCTAAAGCAACAATTACAGGAGGGTTTGTAGGTGTCATGATACAGGGTTTTAGGAGGGCTGCATTTTCTAACGAAGCTGGTGCTGGGTCAGCTGCCATTGCTCACTCGGCAGTAAGCACTGGATATCCAGCTTCTGAAGGATTGGTTGGGCTACTGGAACCTTTTATTGATACTGTATTGATATGTACAATGACTGCGGTTGTTATTATCCTTTTTAACATGGATGGAGCATTTATATATGGAGATGTGTTGGATGGACAAGCGCTATTTAAGGATGGAAGCCGTTTAGGAGGGGTGAACATTACATCCCTAGCTTTTGAAAATTCAATAAAGGGCTCTTCTTATGTTTTGATGATCGCAGTATGCTTATTTGCATTTTCTACTATTTTATCTTGGTCGTACTATGGCCTTCAAGCTTGGAAGTATCTTTTTGGGCGAGAAAAACTCACTGATTTAACTTATAAGGTGTTGTTCCTCATGTTTACGGTTTTAGGAGCTGCAATTACTTTGGATGCCGTTATAAAGTTTTCAGATGCCATGATATTGGCATTGGTTTTTCCAAATATGATAGGTCTGCTTATTCTGTTCCCTAATGTGAAGAATGAGTTCAAGAAATACATTGTTCTTATTTCAAAAAACAAATCGGATTAAAAAAATGTCCATGAAATGCAATGCTTATTTTAAATAATCAAAAGTGTTTACAACTTCATACTTAAGGCTCCGTTGCATAAACTCATTTAAAAATGCAGTATGACTTCCTCCAGATAAAATAAAGACCCTATCCTTTTTTGTTAGTGGGAGCCTATTTAAGTTTGAATAGATTCTTAGGTTTCTTTTATAGTATTCTGCAGCTTCATCGGCGCCCTCATAACCATTTTTGGAACCAACATAGGTCAATATGTCTGCGTTGGCGGTAATCAGAAAATCTAAAAATTTAGGATGGTTCATCCTTGATAGTTTTTCTGCCAAGGACAACCCCTCTTCAAATATGTTCAATTCTGGAATTGATGCAAATGGATTGGATTGGAAATTATTAAATGTTGCCGAATCAATTTCATTTTTCAAATCGTTGTTGATATTGTAATTATACTCTAATCGGTAATCAATACCATAAAGTTTTTCTACGTTATTGATACGGCCAACCTCAAAAGCAACCAGTCCAACCTCCCCATAATATGTAGATGCCTTATTTGGGGATTTTAGATATTTCGTGTATTCGGTATTCAATTCTTCACTTTCACTTGCAGGAACCTCTACGCAAATAACAGTGGGCCCGAAAGCTGAAATCATTTGTGCAATTTTCTTGGCGTCTTCTTGGTTTTTTCTGTTTTGCTCATCAAATTCGACGCTCTTGGAATCTGATGTGTTGCCCATATGGAAGGTTGCAAAATTCAGTACTTTTATTTTATCGGATTCTTGTGAGTCCTCTTGGAGATTTCCTTGAGCAGTATGTTGTGTTTTCTCATTACAGCTTAACACAAATAGTGCCGTTATAAAAATTAAGTGTTTCATTATCGAAGCAATTTGGTGAATATCCATTTCAGGGATAATTATCTTAGGGTGTTATAGTTTGGTAAATGAAATGGAGAATCTTGTTCCATTGTTTTTTTGTGATACTCTGTTACACATATGGACGCAATATTTCATGGAATAGTTGTCTGGCCAATATTATTTTTTAAAAAGATATGGTTTTTTCGTAGGTTTTTGTGAATCAACCTTAGTCCAAATACAGAATGGAATTCCAATTTTAAACAAAATCAAGGTTTTTTATTTAAGGTTATTTGGGTACATTCCGCCTGTAAACTGATAAATGGTTATGAAGAATTCCCAAAAAACCTTTCTTTTTGTTTGTTTAGCACTTTTTGCTCTCAGTTGTTCTAAAAAGAAGACCAAAGAAGTACAACCCAAACAACACCCTAATATTATTTTTGTTCTAGCTGATGATTTAGGCTACGGTGACATATCAGCCTTTAATAACGATTGTAAAATAAGTACCCCATATTTGGATCAGCTTGCAGAAGAAGGAATGCGATTTACTGATGCCCATACTTCCTCCGCCGTTTGCACCCCAACGCGATATGGAATTATGACGGGAAGATATAATTGGAGGAGCACTTTAAAAGAAGGAGTTTTAATTGGGGCTTCTAAAGCGTTGATTCCAAAAACAAGAACAACTGTGGCTTCTATTCTTAAAAAGAATGGATACAGTACTGCATTTATTGGAAAATGGCATTTAGGATGGGACTGGGCATTGAAAAACCCTGATTTGGAAGCTACTACTGGTTGGCAAGACACCACCTTTACCAATATTGATTATACCAAACCTGTAAAGAATTCTCCAAATGACCTTGGTTTTGATTATGCGTATGGGCATAGTGGTTCTTTGGATATGGCTCCCTATGTATATGTGGAAAATGGTATGGCCACTCAAATACCAGATTCTACAACAGTTAATACTGGGAAATACTCTTGGTGGAGAAAAGGACCTACTTCCAAAGATTTTATCCATGAAGACGTTACGCCTAATTTTTTCCGAAGGGGGATTAAATATGTAAAAGAGCAAGCTGATAAAGAAGATCCATTTTTTCTCTATTTGGCATTACCATCACCGCATACTCCCATTTTGCCAACCAAAGAATGGCAAGAAAAAAGTGGTCTTAATCCTTATGGAGATTTCATGATGATGATTGATGACTACATGGGTAAATTAAATGACGCTGTAAAGAATGCTGGAATTGAAGATAATACCATAATTGTATTTACAAGTGATAATGGTTGTTCTCCTGCCGCAAAAATTGAAGAACTTACGGAAAAAGGCCATTACCCTAGCTATATTTACAGGGGGCATAAAGCGGATATATTTGAAGGAGGCCACCGTGTACCTTATATAGTGAAATGGCCAGAAAAGGTAAAAAAAGGCTCCGTTAACCCTCAAACTATTTGTACAACAGATTTTGCGGCAACTTGTGCGGCCATTGTAGGGTATGAGCTAAAAGCAAATGAAGCAGAGGATAGCTATAACATGCTACCGCTTTTGAATCAAGAGCCTATTAAGGGTGATTTTAGGGAAGCTACGGTGCATCATTCCATCAATGGTAGCTTTGCTATTAGAAAAGGAGATTGGAAATTGATTATGTGTCCAGATTCTGGTGGATGGAGTTTTCCAACACCAAACAATAAAAAGGCTTTGGATGGGTTGCCCAAAGTGCAGTTGTACAATCTAAAGAATGACCCTGCTGAATCTAACAATCTACAGGCATCAAATACCGAAAAAGTAGAAGAACTCAGAAGGCTGCTCACCAAATATATCATAGAAGGTAGAAGTACGGAAGGAATAGCCCAAAGGAACGATGGTGAAGATGCAATTTGGAAGCAGTTGTGGTGGATGGATAATGAGAATTGACCTTAATTAAAGTATCAAAAAAAAATCTCATTGAAATAAAGGGTTGCAATGCTTCTTTCAGTTTTGCAAACTCCATAATTATTGTATATTTGCGCCACTGAACGGATATAAAAGTATTCATGAGGGGACTTCTAGTCCCCTCTTTTATTACTTGGTTTTATGTTAAAGGAGAAAGTAACATCATTATTGAACAAGGCTTTGGATGAGTATCCATCTTTGTTTTTAATTGATTTTACTGTAGGTGGAGATAATACGATTCGAGTAGTTTTAGATGGTGACGAAGGTGTCAATCTTCAAGATTGTATGAATGTTAGTAGGGCCATTGAACACAATTTGGATCGGGAGGAAGAGGATTTTTCTTTAGAAGTTACCTCTGCAGGTGCTTCATCACCATTGCGATTGCCACGTCAGTATAAAAAAAATATTGGAAGAAAATTAAAGGTTAGGACAGGTGAAGAAGAATTAGAGGGAAACCTGACCCAAGCCACCGAAGATAGTATTACCCTGGAGTGGAAGGCACGCGAGCCCAAACCCGTGGGTAAAGGAAAAGTTACAGTTCAGAAGAAACAAGAGATTGCGTTTTCTGATATCCATGAAGCAAAAGTTATATTAAAATTTTAATTGTAGTTCAAAAATGGAAAACCTAGCGCTCATCGAATCCTTTTCAGAATTTAAGGACGATAAGTTTATAGATAGGGTAACCCTTATGGCAATTTTGGAAGATGTATTCCGAAATGCACTTAAGAAGAAATTTGGTTCTGATGAGAATTTTGACATCATTATCAACCCAGATAAAGGAGATTTAGAGATTTGGAGAAACCGGATTGTGGTCGAAGATGGCGAAGTGGAAGAGCCCAACGAGGAAATATCATTGACTGAAGCCAGGAAAATAGAGCCTGATTTTGAGGTTGGAGAGGATGTGTCTGAGGAAGTGAAACTTATGGATTTGGGTAGAAGGGCTATTTTGGCGTTGCGTCAAAACCTGATATCTAAAATCCATGAGCATGATAATACTACCATCTACAAGCAATTTAAGGACTTGGAGGGTGAGATATACACTGCTGAAGTGCATCATATTCGTCACAAGGCGATCATTTTGTTGGATGACGAAGGGAATGAGATCATTCTCCCGAAGGAAAAACAGATTCCGTCCGACTTTTTCCGTAAGGGAGACAATGTTCGCGGGGTAATTGAAAGCGTGGAATTGAAAGGGAACAAGCCAGCAATTATCATGTCAAGAACATCACCGATTTTCTTGGAGCAGTTGTTCTTTCAGGAAATTCCTGAAGTTTTTGATGGGTTGATTACTATTAAAAAAGCGGTAAGAATTCCTGGGGAGAAAGCTAAAGTGGCCGTGGATTCTTATGATGATAGAATTGATCCTGTAGGTGCTTGTGTGGGGATGAAAGGATCTAGAATACATGGAATTGTTCGTGAATTGGGCAATGAAAATATTGATGTGATCAACTGGACCAATAATTCACAATTGATGGTGACAAGGGCTTTGAGTCCTGCAAGAGTATCATCTGTTAAGTTGAATGATGAAAAGAAAACGGCTCAGGTATACCTTAAGCCGGAAGAAGTTTCTAAAGCAATTGGTAGAGGTGGTCATAACATTCGTTTGGCTGGTCAATTAACTGGCTATGAGATTGATGTGTTCCGAGAGGGTGTTGAGGAAGATGTGGAATTAACTGAATTCTCGGATGAAATAGAAGCATGGGTTATTGATGAGTTCAAGAAAATTGGATTGGATACAGCTCGTAGTGTTCTGGAGCAAGATGTGAACGACCTGATCAAAAGAACTGATTTGGAAGAGGAAACCGTTAAAGATGTGGTACGAATTCTTAAAGAAGAATTTGAAGATTAAGCTATATATTAGCAGCGAATTTTAGGGCAAGGAAATACAATTTATGGCAGGAAACCCAACAATAAGACTTAATAAAGTTCTCAGAGAATTGAACATTTCACTGGATAGGGCTGTAGACTACCTTTCATCCGTAGGGCATGAGGTAGAGGCGAGGCCTACAACTAAAATAACAGGTGAAGTGTATCAAGTACTGTTGGATGAGTTTCAAACGGATAAGAGTAAAAAGGTAGCTTCCAAAGAAGTAGGAGAGGAAAAACGTAAGGAGAAAGAAGCACTCAGAATCCAAATTGAACAAGAACAGGAAGAACGAAGACTTGCCCGGGAACGAAGAAGTGCAGAGCAGGTGATCAAGGCCAAAGCGGAGCTTTCAGGCCCTAAAACAGTTGGTAAGATTGATCTGGATAAAAAGCCGGAAGCGCCTAAAGCTGTGGAAGTGCCTAAAACTGTGGAAGCACCGAAAAATGCTGAAGAGCCAAAAGAAGTAGAGCAGCCTAAACAGGAGGTGGAGCAACCAAAGGTTGAAGAAAAGCCAAAGGTTGAGGAAGAACCTGCTACACAGCTCAAAGTTGAGGCAAAGGAAAAAGAAGAGGTCAAGCCTGCTGAGGTTAAAAAAGAACAGGAAGTGGTTGAACAGCCTAAGGAACCAGAGGCGATTCAAACACAATATAAAAAACTTAGTGGTCCAAAGATTACTGGGGATAAAATTGATCTTTCCAAATTCAATAAACCTAAGAAGAAGAAAGAAGAGCCTAAAAAGCCTGCTGAATCTGCGGATAGGAAAAAACGTAGAAAGCGGATTGTTAGCAAAAACCCTTCGCAAGGAGGAGGAAACCGTCCTGGTAATAGAGCAGGTAATAATGTTGCCGGAAGGAGAGGTGGTCAGAGATCATCCGTTCCTAAAGTTGAGCCTACCGAAGAAGAAGTACAAAAACAGGTAAGGGAGACTCTTGAAAAACTTCAGGGTAAATCCAGTAAAGGTAAAGGTGCCAAATACCGTAGGGAGAAAAGAGATCAGCATCGTCAGCAGACAGAAAAAGATCTTGAACAGCAAGAATTGGAAAGCAAAATCCTTAAAGTAACAGAGTTTGTTACTGTTAATGAAGTGGCTACCATGATGAGTGTTTCCACTACACAGATTATTTCGGCATGTATGTCGTTGGGAATCATGGTTACTATGAACCAGCGCTTGGATGCAGAAACACTTTCTATTGTTGCGGAGGAGTTTGGATATGAGGTGGAGTTTGTTACTGCTGAAATTGAAGAATCTATTGAGGAAGAGGTAGATGCTCCGGAAGATTTAAAACCAAGAGCGCCTATTGTAACGGTAATGGGTCACGTAGACCACGGTAAGACATCGTTGCTGGATTATATAAGACAAGAAAATGTAATTGCAGGTGAAAGTGGGGGTATTACCCAGCACATTGGTGCCTATGGTGTTACATTGGAAGATGGGCAAAAAATTACCTTTTTGGATACACCGGGTCACGAGGCGTTTACCGCAATGCGTGCCAGGGGTGCTCAGGTGACTGATATTGCAATTATTGTGGTTGCGGCAGATGATGATATTATGCCGCAAACCAAGGAAGCTATCAGTCATGCCCAAGCTGCAAATGTGCCAATCATTTTTGCTATAAATAAGATTGATAGGCCTACGGCCAATCCAGATAAGATTAAAGAAGGTCTTGCTTCCATGAATTTATTGGTAGAAGATTGGGGAGGTAAGATTCAGTCCCATGATATTTCTGCAAAAACGGGGCAAGGTATAAATGAGCTGTTGGAGAAAGTTTTGTTAGAGGCTGAATTATTGGAGCTAAAGGCAAATCCAGATCGTTTGGCCACAGGTACTGTTGTAGAGGCTTTCTTGGATAAAGGTAGGGGATATGTGTCCACTATATTGGTGCAGACCGGAACCTTGAAAATTGGAGATTATGTACTGGCGGGAACTTGTAGTGGTAAGGTAAAGGCCATGCAGGATGAACGTGGAAAAAATATCAAAAAAGCTGGTCCCGCAACACCAATTTCTATTTTAGGATTGGATGGAGCTCCACAAGCAGGAGATAGGTTCAATGTGCTGGATGATGAGCGGGAGGCAAAACAAATTGCAACCAAGCGCTCGCAATTACAACGTGAGCAATCAGTAAGAACACAACGTCATATTACTTTAGATGAAATAGGTAGAAGGATTGCTTTGGGTGATTTCCAAGAACTCAATATTATCCTTAAAGGTGATGTTGATGGTTCTGTGGAGGCATTGACGGATTCCTTCCAAAAATTATCTACTGATGAGATTCAGGTAAACATCATTCATAAAGGTGTTGGTGCCATAACAGAATCTGATGTTCTGTTGGCTAGTGCATCTGATGCCATTATTATTGGATTTAATGTTAGGCCAATGGGTAATGCTCGAGCGGTTGCCGATAAGGAAGAGATAGATATCAGAATGTACTCAATTATTTATGATGCTATCAATGACCTTAAAGATGCCATGGAGGGTATGTTGTCACCAGAAATGAAGGAGGAAATCACTGGTAATGCGGAAATAAGAGAGACCTTTAAAATATCCAAGATTGGAACCATTGCAGGTTGTATGGTTACCAGTGGTAAGATATTCAGGAATTCACGAATTAGATTGATACGTGATGGAGTGGTAATCTTTACAGGGGAGTTAACTTCTTTAAAACGATTTAAAGATGATGTTAAGGAAGTATCCAAAGGGTATGACTGTGGACTCCAGATTAAAAACTATAATGACATTAAGGAAGGAGATATTGTTGAGGCCTTCCAGGAAGTAGCAGTTAAGAAAAAGCTATAGAAAAGAAGGTGTCCAAAAAATAAAAAAAGCCGCTTAAGCGGCTTTTTTTTATTTTTTTACCTAGAGCTCTTTTCTGGTTTTAAGAGCATTGCGTCAGGGTATTTTTTGCGAACCTCTAAATATTTCCGTTCTGCCTCCAGTTTTGTTTTAAACTTACCTAATCGTACACGGTACGTAGGAGATTCAAATTCAATTTTAGACTGCCATCCAGGGAAATCTATATCTACTTTCGTTTTAAGGTTTTGAGCTCTCTGATAGCTTCCAAAACCTACTTGGATTTGGTAAAAATCAGATTTGGAATTTACCTCAGTGTATAGTGCGACCAGCTCTTCAATCCGAGGGTCTTGCTCAATGGTGACACTGCCTTCCTGAGCAGAAACCTGAAATGTTAAACCAATCAAAAGTGCTATAAATGCAGGGGTTCTCATGATATATTGATGCTTTTTTGTTTTGTTGATATACAAATGTAATTTTTTATGTATTAAGGAGCTTGGCCTCTATTTATTTAGAATGTTTATAAATTAGTTATTATAAATACCTTAACATTTAAAAAAATAAGTCTATGTTGTATTTTTGTCACCGATTTTAGCACGTTGGAACCCTATTGTTCTCAGTATCAGAAGTAAATATCGTGCCAAAAATTTCGATAGAAATTTCGTTAATATGAAAAAGGTTTTATACCGCCATCTATTTTCTAAAGTTTTAGGTCTTTCCCTCCTATTTTTTTCCATTTCATCTTATGCTCAAGAGGAAGAAGCAGTTTCGGCTGAAGTTGTTGCTGAAGCTTCAGGTGGAGGAGATGCGGCAAAAGGAAAACAATTGTTCAATCAAAACTGTGCTGCTTGTCACTCGCTAGATCGTAAGATGACCGGGCCTGCACTGGCAAATGTTGAGGCCAGGCTGTCTGAAGATGAAGGATTGGATAAGGAATGGCTTTATGAGTGGATTAAGAACAGTCCGGGAATGATTAAGGCTGGAGATGCTTATGCCAATAAAATCTACGCAGAATACAATCAGGCGGCAATGACGGCTTTTCCTACGTTGTCCAATACTGATGTTGATGATATCTTGGCGTATACGGCGGCTCCACCTCCTGCTCCTGTAGTGGCAGTTGCTGCAGATGCTACTGGTGAAGGTGCTGGATCAGAAGGAGGGGTTTCCAATGAAATCATACTTGGTGCACTTGCGCTTGTGTTTGGTTTGTTGGTGGTTATGTTGATTTTGGTCAATAGCACACTTAGAAGGATAGCAGAGGCCAACGGTGTTATTCTGGAAAAAGAAAAAGCAGAAAAACGAACTCCTGTATGGAAGGCTTTTGCCCAAAACCAATTCTTGGTGTTAGTGAGCGCTATTTTCTTGCTGTTGGCAAGTGCTTATTTTGCTTACGGGTGGATGATGCAAGTAGGAGTTGATCAAGGGTATGCTCCTGTTCAGCCCATTCATTACTCTCATAAAATTCACGCAGGAGACAATAAAATAGAATGCAAGTATTGTCACTCATCTGCTAGGGTGTCAAAAACTTCAGGGATACCGTCCTTGAACGTTTGTATGAATTGTCACAAGTCCATATATGAGTATAAAGGTAATCCTGAAGGACCTAGTGCTGAGGATATAGCCAATGGCTACACCAATGAATTCTATACCGGAGAGATCAAGAAATTATACAAAGCCGTTGGGTGGGATGAGGAAAATCAAAAATATACTGGTGAGACACAGCCTGTTGCTTGGGTGAGGGTGCATAATCTTCCCGATTTTGCCTACTTCAACCACTCTCAGCATGTTTCAGTTGCTGGAATCGAATGTCAAACCTGTCATGGTCCGGTAGAGGAAATGGAAATCATGGAACAATTTGCTCCATTGACGATGGGATGGTGTATCAACTGTCACAGGGAGACCAATGTTAAAATGGAAGGCAATGAATACTACGAAGCTATTCATGCAGAACTTTCCAAGAAATATGGTGTTGAGGAACTTACCGCTGCAATGATGGGTGGTTTGGAATGTGGTAAGTGTCACTATTAAGAATTTAAAGAAGATAATCTGAGATATATCGTATGGCATCAAACAAAAAATATTGGAAAAGCGAAGCGGAGTTAAATCCGAACGATTCCATTGTTGAGGCGCTAAGACAAAATGAATTTGCAGAGGAAATCCCAGTAGATGAGTTTTTGGGTGATAAAGAAAACCTTTCAGCTACAACTACCAATAGAAGGGACTTTTTAAAGTATGTTGGGTTCAGTACTGCGGCAGCTACCGTTGCTGCCTGTGAAGGGCCTGTTCATAAGTCTATACCCTATGTGGTTCAGCCAGATAATATAGTGCCAGGAGTTGCTAACTATTATGCAACTACTATTGCTAATGGGTATGATTTTGCAAGTATTTTGGTAAAAACCCGTGAGGGAAGACCAATAAAAATAGAAAACAACACAGAGGCTAAAGTAGGCGGAAGTGCTAATGCCCGTGTTCAGGCTTCAGTGCTTACGTTGTATGATAGCAAGAGGGTTCAGGGGCCAATGGCTAATGGTGAGCCAATTGACTGGAAAGAATTGGATGATGCTGTAAAAGCAAAATTAAGGAGCTTGAAAGGGTCTGGTAAACAGATTGTTTTGATGACTCAAACCTATGCAAGTCCTTCTACAGATAAGCTGATTGCTGATTTTAAAGCTGAGTATGGTGGCAATGTAAACCATGTTGTTTATGATGCCATTTCTGAAGATGCAGCTCTAAATGCATTTAATGCCGCTTATGGTGAGCGTGCCCTTGCAGATTATGATTTTGAAAAAGCAGATGTAATTGTCTCTTTTGGAGCTGATTTCTTAGGAGATTGGCAAGGGGGAGGATATGATGGAGGATATGCTAAAGGGCGAGTTCCAAAAAATGGAAAAATGTCCAAGCATATTCAACTGGAGTCCAATATGACCCTTACAGGAGGTAATGCAGATAAGCGTTATCCAATGACTCCAACACAGCAAAAAATTGCTTTGGCCAAATTGTATGGCAAATTAAACGGAAGCAATGTAGGTGGAGGTACTTCTGATGTTGATGCTGCTGTAGAAAATATTGCAGCCCAAATTAAGAAAGCTAGAAACAAAGCGGTAGTGGTCACTGGACTTAATGATGTGAACGCACAAGCTGTAGTATTGGCCATTAATGAATTATTGGCAAGTGAGGCTTTTGATACGGAGAATCCAAAATATGTGCGTCAAGGAGATGTGGCCAAAGTGAATAAATTGGTTGCTGATATGAATGCTGGGCGTGTAGGTGCATTGATTATGGATGGTGTGAACCCTGTCTATTCGCTGCCAAACTCTGCTGATTTTGTATCGGGACTTGATAAGGTAGGTATATCTGTAAGTTTTGCTTTTAATAATGATGAAACTGCACAGTCATCCGATTATATTGCTGCCGCTCCCCATTATTTGGAATCTTGGGGTGATGCGCAATTAAAGAAGGGACATTATAGTTTAATGCAACCTGCTATCCGTGAGCTTTTTGATACAAGACAGTTTCAAAATGCGTTACTAACTTGGATGGGTAGTGAGCAAACCTACTACGATTATATTAAGGAAACTTGGAGCACATCTCTGTTGCAAGGTTCGGATTGGAATAAAGCGCTCCAAGATGGAGTTTTTATAGGGGCTATAACGGAGGTTGCTTCTGATGATGCTGAGCAAGCTACTATTGATTCCAGTGAAGTTGAGGAAGTGCAATCGGGAATTGCTCCTATTGCATCAGCAATTCGCTCCCTGGTAAATTCAACCAGTTCCGGAACTGAATTGGTTTTGTATTCCAAAGTGGGTATGGGAGACGGTCGTCAGGCCAATAACCCATGGCTTCAGGAATTCCCTGATCCAATTTCTAGAGTATCATGGGATAACTATATGACAATCTCCAAAGCTGATGCGGAAGCACTGGAAATGGAAAACTTTAATGTGGCTGATGGTGGTTTAAATGGAAGTTATGCAAAGCTTACTGTTGATGGTGTGGTTTTGGATAATGTTCCGGTTATTATTCAACCTGGTCAAGCAAAAGATACTGTTGGTCTTTCATTTGGTTATGGCAAGCAAGCCGGAATGCAATATGAAATGGCAACAGGTGTAAATGCCTATACCTTATATAAGAATTTTTCCGATGTACAATCTGTAAAAATTGAAAAGGCGGAGGGTGTACATGAATTTGCATGTGTTCAATTGCATAAAACATTGATGGGTAGAGGGGATATTATCAAGGAAACTACCTTGGAAATCTTCAATACAAAAGACCATCAAGAGTGGAACCATATGCCTCAGGTTACCTTAAACCACCAGGAAATTCCGGTTACCTCTCCAGATGCAGATATGTGGGAAGAGTTTGATCGTTCTATTGGGCATCATTTCAATTTATCCATTGACTTAAATGCTTGTACCGGTTGTGGTGCTTGTGTAATAGCATGTCATGCTGAAAATAATGTTCCGGTAGTAGGGAAAGAAGAAGTTAGAAAATCTAGAGATATGCATTGGTTGCGTATTGATAGGTATTATTCTTCTGAAGAGACCTTTGAGCAGGATGATGAGAAAAAAGAAGGAATGGATGGTCTTTGGGGAGATAACGGCTCCTTGGGTGGATTTAGGGAGATGGAAGATGCATCTGCAAACCCTCAAGTAGCATTTCAGCCGGTAATGTGCCAGCATTGTAACCATGCTCCTTGCGAAACAGTTTGTCCTGTTGCGGCAACATCGCATGGTAGACAGGGTCAAAACCAGATGGCATATAACCGTTGTGTTGGTACTCGTTACTGTGCTAACAACTGTCCTTACAAAGTACGTAGATTCAATTGGTTCTTGTATTTTGATAATGATGAGTTTGATTTCAATATGAATAATGATCTAGGTAAAATGGTCATTAACCCAGATGTTAACGTTCGTTCAAGAGGGGTAATGGAAAAATGCTCTATGTGTATTCAAATGACGCAAAAGACCATTTTGGATGCTAAGCGAGATGGACGTGCCATTAAAGATGGCGAATTCCAAACAGCTTGTTCCGCAGCATGTAGTAGTGGGGCAATGGTATTTGGAGATGTTAATGACAAGGATAGCAAAGTTTCTGAGTTGAAGGAAGATGATAGAATGTATCACCTGTTGGAGCATGTGGGAACAAAACCAAATGTGTTCTATCATGTTAAGGTGAGAAACACCAACGAGGCTTAATCAATAAATAAGAAGTAATTAGAAGATAAATTATGGCGTCGCATTACGAAGCACCTATTCGAAAGCCCTTAGTACTCGGAGATAAAGGATATCACGATGTTACCGTTGATATTGCAGCTCCTGTGGAAGGAAAAGCCAATAAGCATTGGTGGATTGTGTTTACCATAGCTTTGGTTGCATTCCTTTGGGGTTTAGGATGTATTATTTATACCGTATCTACAGGTATTGGAGTTTGGGGTCTTAATAAAACTGTAAACTGGGCTTGGGATATTACAAACTTTGTTTGGTGGGTAGGTATTGGTCACGCAGGAACATTGATTTCTGCGGTTTTGTTATTGTTTAGACAAAAATGGAGAATGGCCATTAACCGTTCTGCCGAAGCGATGACCATATTTTCGGTTATCCAGGCAGGATTGTTCCCGATTATTCACATGGGTCGTCCTTGGTTGGCTTATTGGGTAGTGCCAATTCCAAATCAATACGGCTCTTTATGGGTAAACTTTAACTCACCCCTGCTTTGGGATGTATTTGCGATTTCTACCTATTTATCGGTTTCCTTGGTATTCTGGTGGACTGGTTTATTACCCGATTTTGCGATGATCAGAGATAGGGCGATTAAGCCATTCCAAAAGAAAATCTATAGCTTATTGAGTTTCGGTTGGACAGGCAGGGCTAAAGATTGGCAGCGTTTTGAAGAAGTATCTTTGGTTTTGGCAGGTTTGGCAACACCGCTTGTACTTTCAGTACACACTATTGTATCTTTTGATTTTGCTACATCGGTAATTCCGGGATGGCATACGACCATTTTTCCACCTTATTTTGTTGCAGGTGCTATTTTCTCTGGATTTGCCATGGTGAACACACTGCTCATTATTATGAGAAAAGTGTGCAGTCTGGAAGCTTATATCACCGTACAGCATATTGAATTGATGAATATTGTGATCATGGTCACGGGTTCTATTGTAGGGTGTGCCTATATTACTGAGCTGTTCATTGCATGGTATTCAGGAGTTGAATACGAACAATACGCTTTCTTGAACAGGGCAACAGGGCCTTATTGGTGGGCATATTGGTCAATGATGACTTGTAATGTGTTCTCTCCACAGTTTATGTGGTTCAAAAAATTACGTACCAGTATCATGTTCTCATTCTTTATCTCAATTGTGGTGAACATAGGAATGTGGTTTGAAAGATTTGTAATTATAGTCACCTCATTGCATAGGGATTACTTACCATCCTCATGGACCATGTTTTCTCCAACCTTTGTTGATATTGGAATATTTATTGGAACAATAGGTTTCTTCTTTGTACTGTTCTTGCTATACTCTAGGACTTTTCCGGTAATAGCACAAGCCGAGGTGAAATCCATATTGAAAGCATCAGGAGAGAAATACAAGAAACTACGTGAAGCTGGAAGGCCTTTGTATGAAATGCCTTCTAATGGTGGAGCTAAAAAGGAAAAAACCGCCTCTAAAGAAGAAAAGGAAGAAGTTGATCAAGAAAAGGTTTCCTCATTACTAGGTTCAATAGGAACATTTGATGCAGACAAAGAGACAGCCGATGACTTGAAAAAAGTAAAAGGTATTGGTCCACAAATGGAACAGACGTTGAATCAAATAGGAATATTTACGTTTGCACAAGTAAGCAAAATGACCGAAAAAGAATATGATTTGTTGGATTCAATCACCGGTTCGTTCCCAGGAAGGGCACAACGAGACGATTGGGCGGGGCAAGCAAAAAAATTAAACGATAAAAAATAGTTATGGCATCAAAAGTTATACAGGCACTTTATACGGATGATGATGTGTTGATGCATGCTGTAAAGAAAGTAAGGGCAGAACACCATCATATAGAGGAAGTGTACACCCCTTTTCCCGTGCATGGTTTGGACAAGGCAATGGGTCTTGAAGATACTCGCATAGCAATCACCTCTTTTATATATGGTTGCTTGGGATTGACAGTGGCCATTGTGATGATGAATTTCATTATGATTGATGATTGGCCGCAGGATATTGGAGGTAAGCCAAGTTTTAGCTACATTGAAAATATGCCGGCGTTTGTTCCGGTAATGTTCGAGTTAACGGTATTCTTCGCAGCTCACTTAATGGTAATTACATTTTATCTAAGAAGTAGGATGTGGCCGTTTAAAAAAGCGGAAAACCCAGATGTTAGAACTACAGATGACCATTTTTTAATGGAAATAGGAATTCATGATAATGAAAAAGAACTTACAGATTTATTGTGGGGTACTGGAGCTGTGGAAATAAATGTTACAGAAAAGGAGTCGTAAAAATATGAAGCATTTAGGTAAATTAAGTATTGTTCTGGTTTTGGTTCTGTCTATGGCATCCTGTGCCGATAAGAACAGTCCAAACTATCAGTATATGCCCAACATGTACGAACCTGTTGGATACGAAACCTATCAAGGAGTGGATAATGGATTGTTCCCACAAGGTACTGAAGCTATGCTTCCAGCGGAGAACACCATTGCCAGAGGTTATATGCCATATCAATTTGAAAACACATTGGAAGGAAAAGAATTGGCGAGATTACAACCAAGCCCTTTAGATTCACTTCAAAGTGAGGCCAACTTGACAAAAGGTAAGGAGTTATATGATATCTATTGCGCCATTTGCCATGGATCAAAAGGTAAGGGCCAGGGAACTTTGGTGAAAAGGGAAAAAATATTGGGTGTTCCCAGTTATGCGGATGTTGCACGTAACATTACCGTGGGTAGCACATACCATACAGTCTATTACGGATTAAATTCAATGGGCTCTTACGCATCTCAATTTGCTAATGAAGAAGAGATGTGGCAAGTATCAGAATACGTAATGAAATTAAAGGAAGACCTAACAAAATAATTGGATAAGAGTATACTATGTACACGTTTTCAAACAATCTAAAAATAGGATCTTTTATTGCAATGGCAGTTGGATTCATTTGCTTAACAATTGGTTTTGTAACTGCTCCAAGCACTGTTGAAGAAGCTAAGGCAATTGTAGCAGCAGCACATGACGATGGTCACGGTGGAGGTCATGGAGAAGAAGCTACCGGTCATACCGAAGAGGATGCTCACGGAGCTGCAGCTTCACATGATGAAAGCCATGATGCCGCACATGATGAACATTTATTGCATCAACTTCAGAATAGGCCGTGGTCTGCTCTATACGTTGCAGCCTTTTTCTTTTTCATGATATCATTGGGTGTTTTGGCCTTTTATGCAATCCAACGCGCTGCACAGGCCGGTTGGTCCCCATTGCTGTTCCGCGTTATGGAAGGAATAACCGCTTATTTGGTTCCAGGTGGAATCATTGTATTTGTAATATTGGTGCTTTCCGTATTGCACATGAACCACATGTTTGTCTGGATGGATGCCGATGTAGTGGCACATGATAAATTATTACAAGGAAAAGCAGGATATTTGAATCCAACGTTCTTTTTGGTAAGAGCGGCCATTTTCTTGGGTGGTTGGATATTCTACAGACAATATTCCAGAAAACTTTCTTTGGCACAAGACGAATCTGAGGACAACACCAATTTTGTAAAGAACTTTAGATGGTCCGCCGCCTTTTTGGTATTCTATTTGGTTACGGAATCAATGATGTCTTGGGATTGGATTATGAGTGTGGATCCACACTGGTTCAGTACCCTATTTGGATGGTATGTGTTTGCAAGTATGTTTGTTTCAGGAATAACTGTTATTGCCATGATATCCATTTACCTTAAATCCAAAGGATATTTGGAGAATGTAAACGATAGTCACATTCACGATTTGGCAAAATTCATGTTCGGTATCAGTATTTTTTGGACCTATTTATGGTTTGCCCAGTTCATGTTAATTTGGTATGCAAACATTCCGGAAGAAGTAACATATTTTGTTGCCAGACTGGAAGACTATAGATTGCCGTTCTTTGGAATGCTGGCCATGAATTTCATATTTCCATTGTTAGTGCTGATGAACAGTGATTATAAAAGAGTCAATTGGTTTGTAATTATGGCTGGTATAATAGTGCTTTTGGGGCATTATTTGGATGTTTTCAATATGATCATGCCTGCAACTGTAGGTGATCAATGGTATATAGGATTACCTGAAATTGGAGGAATATTGTTTTTTGGAGGGCTATTTGTGTACTGGGTGTTCAACGCACTTACAAAAGCGCCATTGCAACCCAAAAGAAACCCATTTATTGAGGAAAGTAGACAATTTCATTATTAATACGATTAAGTCTTAGAAAGATATACAATGACTGCATTATTAACATTGACTGTTTTAGTACTGGTAGCAATTGCGATCTGGCAAATGACCAAGATTTTCGAATTGTCCCAACTAAAAGCAGAAAACGCTGAGATAGCAACTGATTCTGATAACAAGTACAATGGCTATCTATTATTTGGGTTCCTGATTTTTATCTACGGCATTACCATATTTAGCTTTGCCAAGTATTCAAAAGTATTGTTGCCAGAAGCATCGTCTGCGCATGGTGGAGAGTACGACCAATTAATGTGGGTGTCATTCGCCATTATCTTTTTTGTGCAGTTCATCACCCAAGCTTTATTGCACTACTTCGGATATAAATATCGTGGAGAAGAAGGAAAGAAAGCACTTTTCTTTGCTGACAATGACCGATTAGAATTTATTTGGACCATTATCCCAGTTATAGTTCTTGCAGGATTGATTCTTTGGGGTTTATATACCTGGACCAACATCATGGAAATAAATGATGAGGATGATCCATTGATTGTTGAGCTCTATGCTCAACAGTTTAACTGGACAGCGCGCTATGGTGGAGATGATAATGTTCTTGGAGATGCAAGTGTGCGTTTGATTGATATTGATCGCGCCAATGTACTTGGTTTGGATGAATCTGATCCTAATGCTGCCGATGATATTCTTGTTAAGGAACTTCACCTTCCTGTAGGTAGAAAAGTGAACTTTATGATGCGTTCACAAGACGTATTGCATTCAGCCTACATGCCACACTTTAGAGCGCAAATGAACTGTGTGCCAGGTATGATTACACAATTTTCGTTTACGCCAACTGTCACCACCGCAGAAATGAGGTTGAACCCAGATGTAGTGGAAAAAGTGAAAAGGATAAACGGGATACGCGCAAAAAAAGCGGCCAAGGGAGAACCAAATTCAGATCCATGGGAGTTCGATTATGTACTACTTTGTAATAAAATTTGTGGAAAGTCCCATTATAACATGCAGATGAAAATTATTGTGGAGACGGAGGAAGAGTATAACAAGTGGATTGCTGAACAGGCAACATTTAAAGAAACCATTGCTTCGGTTGAATAAAAACTGAGCAAGAAAACTAAATTAAAAATTTAAAAGAGATTATGTCAGCTACTGGACACGACGATCACGGACATCATCATAAAGAAACTTTCATAACCAAGTATATCTTTAGTCAAGACCATAAGATGATTGCCAAGCAATATCTTATCACCGGTGTTTTGATTATGGGATTCATTGGGATAGCAATGTCATTGCTGTTTAGAATGCAATTGGCCTGGCCAGGTGAATCTTTTCCTGTTTTTGAGGCGTTGCTTGGGAAATGGGCCCCTGATGGTGTAATGGATGCCGATATCTATTTGGCTTTAGTGACCATGCATGGAACCATTATGGTATTTTTTGTTCTTACAGCGGGACTAAGTGGTACCTTTAGTAACTTATTGATTCCATTACAAATTGGCGCCCGTGATATGGCTTCAGGCTTCTTGAACATGCTTTCCTTTTGGATGTTCTTTGTATCGGCTGTAATCATGGTCATTTCACTTTTTGTTGAAGCTGGACCCGCATCTGCAGGGTGGACAATCTACCCACCTTTAAGTGCTTTGCCAATGGCACAAGCTGGATCTGGTGCAGGTATGACATTGTGGTTGGTTTCCATGGCAATATTCATTGCATCTTCTTTATTAGGTTCGTTGAACTATATAGTAACCGTTCTTAACCTTAGAACAAAAGGAATGTCCATGACACGTCTACCATTGACTATTTGGGCATTTTTTGTGACAGCTGTGATTGGTGTGATTTCTTTCCCGGTATTACTTTCAGCAGCTTTGTTGTTGATTATGGATAGAAGTTTTGGAACATCATTTTTCCTTTCGGATATCTTTATTCAAGGTGAAGTATTACATTACCAAGGGGGATCTCCGGTATTGTTTGAACACTTGTTTTGGTTCTTGGGTCACCCGGAAGTTTATATCGTTATTCTACCTGCAATGGGTATTGTATCGGAAGTAATGGCAGTTAATGCACGTAAACCTATTTTTGGTTACAGGGCTATGATTGCTTCAATTTTGGCAATTGCGTTTTTATCTACCATTGTATGGGGTCACCATATGTTCATTTCAGGGATGAATCCATTTTTAGGATCGGTTTTCACCTTTACAACCTTATTGATAGCTATTCCATCGGCAGTAAAAGCATTTAACTGGATTACGACTTTGTGGAAAGGAAATCTACAACTGAATCCGGGAATGCTCTTCTCCATAGGTATGGTATCAACCTTTATTACTGGAGGTCTTACCGGAATTATATTAGGAGATAGTACACTTGATATTAATGTGCACGATACCTATTTTGTTGTGGCTCACTTCCATTTGGTAATGGGTATATCAGCACTATATGGACTTTTTGCTGGAGTATACCACTGGTTCCCTAAAATGTTCCAGGGTAGAATGATGAACAAAAACCTTGGGTATGTTCACTTTTGGGTAACAGCAGTTGGCTCTTACGGAATATTTTTCCCAATGCATTTTGTAGGTATGGCGGGTGTTCCACGTAGATACTATGAAAATACTGCCTTTCCAATGTTTGATGACTTGACCAATGTACAGGTATTAATGACAGTTTTTGCCATAATAACAGCATCTGTTCAGTTGGTTTTTGCTTTCAACTTTATCCGAAGCATTTTCTACGGAAAGAAGGGACCTTTAAACCCCTGGAAAGCTACCACCTTAGAATGGACTGCACCGCAAGAGCATATACACGGGAACTGGCCTGGTGCTATTCCTCATGTACACAGATGGGCATACGATTACAGCAAAACTTATGAAAATGGCGATTATATTTTGCCTGGACAAGATTTTGTCCCTCAACATATTCCGCTACAAGATAATGAGGAAGAACTCCATCATTAATTAAAAGAATGTTGAAACCCATCCCAATCAGGATGGGTTTTTTGTTTGCGCAGTTTGGTACGGCAATTGTTAGCCGTAATTGTAATATCTTTAATAACCCAAAAGCAAACACTTGTGAAAAATCTAATATTACTTCTTCTCTTGCTATGCCATATCACTCTGTTGGCCCAACGTAAACCTAAAATAAAAGGGAGTCGAATCGTTACCGAGGTCAATGAGGAGCTTCCAGCGTTTAATGCCGTGCAGCTTAATGATAATTTAGATATTGTACTTAAAAAATCATTTGGACCAGGTTATGAAATTACTGCAGATGATAACCTCATTGATATATTAAAATTTAAGGTTGAGGACAGTACTTTGGTTGTTAGCTCATTTTATAATGTCACTGCAAAAAAACAATTCGATATCACAATAAATTATACGGAGTTAAGGGCCATCACTTTAAAAGATGGTAGTATTGTTACTGATGATATAATCAACAGTGATGAACTCTTTGTTGATGCTTTTGCAAATACACGGTTGAATTTGAAAGCAAGTGCTGCTGTAATGGATATTAATATGGAGGACACAAGCAAGGGAGATTTTAATGTGGATGTGGATTCTTTGAATGTTAGTTTGGGTAACCGGTCTGAGGCTTATATTTATGCCGTTAACGGAACCAGTTTGGTGGATATAGATGGAAATGGTTCTCTGACCTTTGAGGGTACTTCGGATACCATTCAAACTAATCTAACAGGAAATGCCAAGCTAAAAGCGGAAAAAATGGAAGCTGCAGTTATAAAGGCGAGATTAGAGAATGCGGCCAATGCCCGAATCTATGCGTTTAGAGATTTAGAACTTAGCGCGAAAGGAAATTCAAAAACTTACCTGTTTGGAAACCCAAAAATTACTGTATTGGAGTTTTTGGATACTTCGCAATTGATAAAGAAAATGGAGTAATTCTATTTTGAAATGGGTGCACTGAGACAATGCTCCGGAATCCCAAATCCATCTACCAAAACCTCAATATGCGGACGAAATTCGGTTGATAAACGTTCTACCCGTTGTCGAATGGCTTTGGACTTAGTGCCTCCAAAATAGCCTTGTTCCAAATACCATCTGGAATCATTGTGCAACTGGTGCAACGCATATAATGTTCCCAATTTTTCCATTAGAACCCTGTATTTTTCATCGGTTATTGTTGCGCAATACTCTGCAAATATTTTATAGGAAAGTTCAATGCTGTATGCCTTTCCCAAAGCCAATAAATGAGTTTGAACCTTTAAAAAGGCTTGGTATGACGGAACCCCTTTTTTAATATAATTTCGAATACGCATCGCCAAGGTGTAGGTTAATCTGCGTGTTCTGTAGTTAAAGGCGTGCTTGTGGAACTTTGGATTGTACAAATGTTCCGAATCAACTTTGTTCGAATAAATAGGATTAAGAGTGCTTATTTTATCGGACAATTGTGTGCTTAATAACTTTAAGACCGAAACAAACCCTGCACTGTTGAATTCAGCCTTAAAATCAGACAGAATTCCTTTGGCGGCAAGTTGTAATAATACATTGTTGTCTCCTTCAAAAGTGGTAAAAATATCCACATCTCCTTTCAGGTCTGCAATGCGGTTTTCTAATAAATACCCTTTTCCGCCGCACGCTTCCCTGCATTCTTGAATAGTACTGTTGGCAAACCATGTGATTACCGCTTTTAGCCCAGCCACTTGAGTCTCTACCTTTCTTTTGTCGGGTTGGGAGTCATCACTGTATCGACTCATCATTTCTTCAAGTGTGAAATGGTAAACATAGGCGCTGGCAATAGCTGGCGTTAGCCGAAGTTGATGTGTAGGATAATCCATGATTAAATCTTCTTGGATTTTGACACTATCATTGAACTGTCTTCGGTTCAGTGCATGCTTTACAGCTATACTCAACGCCATTTTTGCTCCTCCCAGAGCACCTTTGGCCACACAGATTCGTCCGCCCACCAAAGTTCCCAACATGGTGAAGAAACGTTTATTGGGATTTTTAATGGTAGAAAAATAAGTGCCATTGTCCTTAATTTCCCCATACTTGTCCAATAAATTTTCACGGGGAACCCTAACTTGGTTAAACCATATTTTTCCATTGTCCACACCATTTAATCCAAGCTTGTAGCCATTATCTTCAACAATAATTCCATCAAGCAACTCATGTTTCTCATTCCGCAGAGGAACCAAAATGGCATGGACTCCTTCATTTTTTCCATCAACAATAAGTTGCGCAAAAACCGAAGCGATTTTTGAGTGCAGGGCATTACCTATGTATTCCTTATTGTCATTTTTACCAGGTGTATGTATTACTATGGAATCCGTTTCTTTATCATAAGTGGCTGTTGTTTTTACACCCCTTACATTGGAACCATGCCCCGTCTCTGTCATCGCAAAGCAGCCCAATAATTTTGTTTTTCCTGTATCTCCCAAATACTGGTCATGGTGCTTTTTTGTACCTAGTTTTTGAATACTTCCCCCAAAAAGCCCAAACTGTACTCCAAATTTTACGGCGAGACTACCATCAATAAACATCAAATGTTCAAATATGGCCGCGTAAGACGGCATATTATTGGTGCCTCCGTACGCTTTTGGATAAGCCATTGCGCCATATCCTTTCTCACCTAAAAGGGAAACTTGTCTTAAAACCTTGTTCCTGAATTCTTCCTTGTTTCGTGATATGGTCCATTTAAAAATATCTTGATTAAGAAAAGAACGGAAGGAATCAACTTCTGACGCGTGAGCACCTTTAAGCAAAGCATCTAAGTTTTTGGAAGCATAATGATTAGAGGTTTTCTCATGAACCACTTCCACATTAAACAAATGATTGTAATGATTGGGCTGTATACCAAGGTTGATTTCAATATGCTTTAAATGCTCATTATGATCACATTGTTCGCAATACAAATTCCCCAACCGTTGACTGAAAGATGTCAAGGGGTAGATGTCGCTCTCAACTAGTTTTACCTGTGAAGAGGTGATGGTTTGTTTCCACTGCTTAAATTCAGTATCCGATGGTGGCTGTCCCTTATTTAACCAAGACAATAATTGTTTCTTTTCATCTGAATTTAATACTGAATCATCTTCGATTGTTTTTTTAACAACGGAAACTTCAGAAGCAGAAAGCAAATCATCTGACCAGATTACATAAAAAAAAGGTATATACTGTAAAATACCTATGGTATAATTGGGTAATGCCATTATGCAGGTAATTGAGGAATTGGTTTTTATGTAACTAATTTAAGCTTTAGATTTTTAAGACCTAATATGGTGGCTTATTTTATTCAAATTGGTTTCAAGTGCATCGGGTTTCAACTATATTTGTTAGGATATGAATGAGAACCTAGATCCAACACAGGATAATTTTTCACAAGAAGAACTGGATATTGAAAGAGCCTTACGGCCCATTACTTTTGATGATTTTACCGGTCAGGAACAGGTGTTGGAAAACCTAAAGGTTTTCGTTCAAGCGGCAAATCTTAGAGGGGAAGCTTTGGACCATACCTTGTTTCATGGCCCTCCCGGACTTGGTAAAACAACGCTCGCGCACATTTTGGCCAATGAATTGGGGGTGGGTATAAAAATCACCTCAGGTCCTGTTTTGGATAAACCAGGGGATTTGGCCGGACTCCTGACCAATTTGGAAGAGCGGGATGTACTGTTTATTGATGAGATTCATCGGCTAAGCCCTATTGTGGAAGAATATCTCTATTCCGCTATGGAGGATTACAAAATTGACATCATGATAGAAACTGGCCCCAATGCCAGGACGGTGCAAATCAATCTAAGTCCATTTACCTTGGTGGGGGCAACAACACGCTCTGGATTGTTGACAGCTCCAATGCGAGCAAGATTTGGTATTCAAAGTCGATTACAGTATTACAATAATGAGCTTCTTTCAACCATTGTTGAGCGAAGTGCCGAGATTCTGAAAGTACCTATCACAAATGATGCTGCAATTGAAATTGCGGGCCGCAGTAGGGGGACTCCAAGAATCTGCAATGCACTTTTACGCAGGGTTCGTGATTTTGCGCAAATAAAAGGTAATGGAAATATAGATCTTGATATTTCAAAGTTTGGACTCAAAGCCTTGAATGTGGATGCGCATGGCCTGGACGAGATGGACAACAAAATACTGAGTACCATAATTGATAAATTCAAAGGAGGCCCAGTTGGGATTACAACATTGGCTACTGCCGTTTCGGAAAGTGCTGAAACCATTGAAGAAGTATACGAACCCTTTTTGATTCAACAAGGATTCATCATGCGGACCCCTCGCGGACGTGAAGTGACAGAATTGGCCTATAAACATCTGGGTAAATTAAAAGGAGGGATTCAGGAAGGACTTTTTTAATGAAGCGATTGCCCCACATTTCTACCCTTAAGGTGATTGCCAACCGAAAAAGAATAAAGAAGAATCCTTTGCCCTTTCATCACGAGAACTTTCAAAAGTTGGGAGATACCTTTTGTGTTTCCATTCCTGCTGAGGGAAAAGTGATTTTTTCAAGAGACCCCAAATTGGTTAAGCAGGTACTTCAAAAGAAACACAGGTATTATTCCAAATCCAAGTTGCAGACCAGGGATTTGGCAAAATATATAGGTCATGGACTGTTGACTTCTGAAGGAGACCACTGGCGTACACATCGTAGAATGATTCAGCCAGCCTTTCACATGAAAAAGTTGAAAGGGCTTTTTGAGATTATGCGAAATGCAGTCAAGGAGGAATTAAATCGCATTGTGCCAAGTACCAACCAAGATGTTTTTACCTTAATGGGGGATTTGGCTTTTCAGGTGGTTGCAAAATCTTTATTTAGCAACAATGATATCAGGGAACCCATGGCGGGACTCAAACAGATTACCCAGGAAAATCAGGAAATGTTGGTCAAAGAGATGAGACAGCCCTATTTGAAATGGTGGTTTGCATTGTCAGGAGAGATATCTAAACAGTTAAGCAAAGGGGATAAGGCCAGGAACATTCTTAATGACTTGATTGAACAACGACTTTCAAAGGACAGTGGAGGGAATGACTTGTTGGATATGTTGCTGTCCACAACCTATGAAGATGGAACCAACATGCCAAGAAAACAATTGATCGACGAATTGATGATTTTGTTCACTGCTGGACATGAAACAACAGCCAATGCACTTGCTTTTACACTTTACTTTATTGCAAAGGACAAAAAGTTGCAGGAGCGATTGCTCATTGAAGTAAAGTCGCTGGAAAATGAGGATTATGATTGGGAAGATTTGGCAAAATTACCCTTGACTACTTCCTGTATCAAAGAAGCGATGCGTTTATACCCACCTGCATATTTTATTGATAGAGTGGCATTGGAAGCACACGATTTAAATGGGTTGGAGCTTAAAACAAATACCATGGTACTGCTTTCCCTTTATGAACTTCATAGACATCCTAAGTTTTGGAAGGACCCAGAAAAATATGTGGCAGATCGTTTTGTTGGACTTGACCCTAAGGAATACAATCATTATTATTATCCTTTTGGCGCTGGTCCAAGAATGTGCATTGGAAATGCTTTTGCTACCTATGAAATGATTATTGCTGTAGTTGAAATAATTAGAAAGTATAATCTTTCCACTGAAATGGGCGAGGTTGAGATAAACCCTATGATAACCCTAAAGCCCAAAGAGGTTTTTGCTAGCTTTAATCCAAGATAAATCTGTGAGTATCCATTCAAATACAAAACTCATAAAAGCTGAGGCAAAACGCCTCGGTTTTTTGTCTTGTGGTATATCCAAAGCTGGGTTTTTGGAAGAAGAAGCCCCCAGGCTGGAAAAATGGCTGAACCAAAACATGCATGGTGAAATGCAGTATATGGAGAACCATTTTGACAAACGATTGGACCCTACAAAATTGGTGGAAGGTTCAAAATCGGTGGTTTCCTTGCTTTTGAATTATTATCCGGCGAAAGAACAGAACCCAGAAGCTTACAAGATTTCCAAATACGCTTATGGGACCGATTATCACTTTGTGATAAAGGATAAACTCAAAAGTCTTTTGAATTTTATCCAAGAAGAAATAGGCGAGGTACATGGAAGGGCATTCGTGGATTCCGCTCCTGTTTTGGACAAAGCTTGGGCTGCACGTAGTGGATTGGGTTGGATTGGAAAACATAGTAACCTACTTACACAACAAGTGGGGTCGTTTTTTTTCATCGCCGAATTGATAATTGATTTGGAATTGGAATACGATGCTCCAGTAACAGACCACTGTGGCACCTGTACCGCCTGCATTGATGCTTGCCCTACCGAAGCCATTGTGGAACCTTATGTTGTGGATGGCAGCAAGTGTATTTCTTATTTCACTATAGAGTTAAAAAATGAAATCCCTACCGAGTTTCAAGGGAAATTTGATGATTGGATGTTTGGATGTGATGTTTGTCAAGATGTTTGTCCTTGGAACAGATTTTCAAAACCCCATAGCCAACCACTTTTTAACCCTCACCCAGAATTACTTTCCATGGATAAAAAAGATTGGGAAGAAATCACAGAGGATGTTTTTAGGCAAATCTTCAAAAAATCAGCAGTTAAGCGAACCAAATTCGCTGGTTTGCAGCGAAACATCAAATTTCTAAAATAAATCTTATTACATCGAAATCGATTGCCATTCCATTTTGATTGTTTTGCGCTTGGATTTTTTATCATAACAAGAAAGAAAACAGTATCTTGATGAGATGTACAGTGTATATATAACTAACTTTTACCACCGATCATCTTATGAAGATTAGAAAACCTGAACTAAGCTTTTGGCAGATTTGGAACATGAATGTTGGATTTTTGGGAATCCAATATAGTTTTGGACTCCAGCAGAGTGCCATCAATCCTATCTTTTTGTTTTTAGGGGCAAAAGAGGAAATCCTTCCCATTTTAAACATAGCCGGACCGGTTACTGGTTTAATTGTTCAACCTCTTATTGGAGCTATTTCTGATAAAACATGGTCAGCAAAATGGGGTAGGAGAAAGCCTTTTTTCTTGATAGGTGCCGTTTTGGGTAGCTTATGTTTGTTTGCTTTTCCACTGAGTCCAGCATTGTGGTTCGCAGTTGGCTTGTTATGGATTTTAGATGTTGGCAACAATATGGCCATGGAACCTTACCGGGCTTTTGTTGGGGATAAATTACCCGATAAACAATTGAGTATGGGGTATCAGATGCAAAGTTTGTTTGTTGGTGCAGGAATTCTTTTAGCTAATGCATCTATCTTTTTATTTCAGGATTGGTTTGGTGGAGGCCAAGAAGTGGAAGGAACCATTCCCAAATGGTTGTATTATTCATTCTTCATTGGTTCTTTTCTGTCTGTGGCTACTATTTTATGGTCCGTTTTAAAAACACCGGAGATTCCTCCAAGTGATGAAGAACTCAAAGAAATAAATAAACATAAAGCATTGCCTTTTATAGAGCGTTTTAAGATGCCATTTATTGAGATTTCCCAGGCAGTCAAGGAAATGCCAAAATTTATGTGGAAACTTTCCGCGGTTTATCTATTTCAATGGTATGCATTGTTCATTTATTGGCAATTTATTACTCCATTGTTTAAAGCAACAATGGGGTATGATACTTCCGAAGCCGCAGCTCAAGCTGCAAAAATGAGTACTACCTATAACATTGTAACAGCAGTAGTAGCTTTAATATTGGTGCCATTGACGGTAAGATATGGAGGAAAGAAAATTTATGCCCTGAGTCTTTTTGGTACAGCATTGGCTCTTTTTGCCATTCCCCATATTTCGGACCCAGTTTATGTATTGATTCCAATGGTTTTATTCGGTATTGGTTGGGCAGCTATGATGGGAATCCCATATAGCATGGTTTCCAAAATTGTTCCCCAAGAGAGAAGAGGAGTGTATATGGGTATTTTAAATATGATGATTGTTATCCCAATGGGAATACAAACGTTGACGTTTGGTTCTATTTTTAAGAATCTTTTGGGCGCAAACTCTGTTAATGCTATTTTGTTTGCAGGAGTGTTCTTTGCCATTGCTTCAATTTTGGCAATGAGGTTGAATGTTTCCAAAGAAGAAAATAGTGGCTAGTACAGCTAAAGAGTGTCGCTGGTAAAGCAGATTGATTTTTATAGCACATATCGATATAATACTATTAAATTTGCCCATTCAATTATAAGGTATGAGCAAAGAAAAACAACGTCAGGAAGCATTACATTATCATGCTAAACCCCAACCAGGTAAGATAAAAATTGTTCCTACCAAACCCTATGCTACTCAACGGGATTTGGCCTTGGCCTACTCCCCCGGAGTTGCAGAGCCTTGTCTGGAGATTGAAAAGAATAAGGAAGATGTATACAAATACACGGCTAAAGGAAACATTGTTGCCGTAATCTCCAACGGGACTGCAGTTTTGGGACTGGGAAATATAGGTCCAGAGGCATCTAAGCCTGTAATGGAAGGGAAAAGTCTGCTCTTCAAGATTTTTGCGGATATTGATGGAATGGATATTGAGCTGGATACTACGGACGTAGATAAGTTTGTGGAAACGGTAAAAATCATTGCACCCACCTTTGGTGGAATCAATCTAGAAGATATAAAAGCACCGGAGGCATTTGAAATTGAACGCCGCTTAAAGGAGGAACTGGATATTCCGGTGATGCATGATGATCAGCACGGAACAGCAATAATATCTGCTGCCGCTTTGTTGAATGCCATAGAAATAGCTGATAAGAAAATAGAGGAAGTCAAAATTGTGGTCAGTGGGGCAGGAGCTGCTGCGGTTTCTTGTACGCGGCTTTATAAAGCTTTTGGAGCTAGAGCAGAAAATATTGTTATGCTGGATAGTAAAGGGGTAATCCGAAGCGATAGGGAAAACCTTTCTAAAGAAAAATTGGAATTTGCTTCGGACAGGAAGATAGATACCCTGGAAGAGGCCATGAAAGGTTCCGATGTTTTTATAGGTTTGTCCATTGCAAACATAGTGACCCCTGAAATGCTCAAATCTATGGCCAAAGACCCCATTGTATTCGCTATGGCCAATCCAGATCCGGAAATTGAATTTAACCTAGCGTGCAAAACAAGAAAAGATATTATCATGGCCACGGGGCGATCAGATCACCCAAATCAGGTAAACAATGTTTTGGGGTTCCCATTTATTTTTAGGGGAGCTTTAGATGTGCGGGCTACCAAGATCAATGAAGAAATGAAGATGGCAGCAGTGCGGGCATTGGCAGATTTGGCCAAGGAGCCTGTTCCTGAACAGGTGAATATTGCCTATGATACCACTAGACTGGCTTTTGGTAAAGATTATATCATTCCCAAGCCATTTGACCCAAGATTGATTACCAAAATTCCACCTGCAGTAGCCAAAGCAGCTATAGAAAGTGGTGTGGCCAAAGCTCCAATTAAGGACTGGAAAAGATATGAGGAAGAACTCTATCAAAGATCAGGGAACGATAACAAGGTGGTGCGTTTAATGCACAATCGAGCTAAACTTAACCCCAAACGTATTGTTTTTGCAGAAGCTGAGTTGTTGGATGTGATGAAAGCTGCCCAAATTGTTTATGAAGAAGGCATTGCAACTCCCATTTTGCTTGGTAACAAAGAGATTATCGAAAATTGGAAGAAAGAACTGGATTTTGATGCTGAGGTACCTATAATTGACCCACGTGCTGACGAGTTTAGTGAAGTCAGAACAAAATACGCACTTAAGCTTTGGGAAATAAGAAAACGAAGAGGAGAGACTCAATATAGCGCTAGGGTCAATATGGGCAAACGAAATTATTTTGGAGCCATGATGCTTTTGGAAGGTGACGCAGATGGGATGATTTCTGGTTACTCTAGATCCTATCCAAAAGTTTTGAAACCCGTATTTGAAGTTTTGGGACGTGCCAAAGGAGTAACCAATGCCTCAACTGTGAACATAATGATTACAGACAGAGGACCATTGTTCTTAGCAGATACCTCAATCAATGTTGATCCCAATGCAGAGGAACTGGCAGAAATAGGCCAAATGACTGCAAATGTTGCCAGTACTTTTGGGTTTAACCCGGTAATGGCTATGCTGTCCTATGCTAACTATGGATCATCAAGCCATCCTAATGCACAAAAAGTAAGAGAGGCGGTTAAAATTTTACATGACCGTAATCCAGAGTTATTGGTAGATGGAGAGATTCAAACCGATTTTGCGCTGGATCAAGAATTGTGTCATAACAACTTTCCATTTTCCAAGCTGGCAGGTAAAAAGGTCAATACTTTGATATTTCCTAATTTGGATTCAGCGAATATTACCTATAAATTACTCAAGGGATTGCATAATGCTGAATCTATTGGGCCAATCATGGTTGGTTTAAGGAGATCGGCACACATCCTTCAATTGGGCGCCAGTGTTGATGAAATGGTGAATATGACAGCTGTTGCGGTGATTGATGCCCAAGAACGTGAAAAAAGACGAAAAGCAAAATTGGAAAAAGAGTAGGGCCTTAAATCCTAAAAGTCACTGATCTAATAATCCAATATCCAAGTAGATATGATTACCCACCTAAAAGGAAAATTAGTAGAAAAGAACCCAACCTATGTTATCATCGAATGCAATGGAGTTGGATATTTTTTGAATATTTCACTGCACACATATTCACAATTAAAGGATGAGGAGAATGTTCTACTTTTTACCCATTTACAAGTAAAAGAAGATTCGCATACCTTGTTTGGTTTTGTTGAAAAAACGGAACGGGAAATATTTAGACTGCTCATTTCGGTTTCTGGAATAGGATCTAGCACTGCCCGTACCATGTTATCTTCACTGTCTCCCATTCAAGTTAGGGATGCAATTGCTAATGGTGATGTCCCTTCTATACAGGCAATCAAGGGAATAGGAGCCAAGACGGCGCAACGTGTTATATTGGACTTGAAAGACAAGATTTTAAAAGTCTACGATATGGGCGAAGTTTCCTACCAATCAAACAATACTAGCAAAGAAGAAGCGTTATCTGCTTTAGAGGTTCTTGGTTTTGTCCGGAGACAATCAGAAAAGGTTGTGGACAAGGTGTTATCCAATGATCCTTCACTAAGCGTTGAGAACATTATTAAACAGGCGCTGAAAAATTTGTAACTAGTTTGAAAAGAGGGGCAAAATCAATACTTAAATCGATAAGATTTAAGCATTTTTTCTTTTTTATATGCTTTCTGATGGCCACCTCCTTGGTGGGGCAAGAAACCAATGAGCAAGCTCAAGATTCTGTGAAAACAGGTGTTGCGCTTGGTAAGTTGATATTGGAGAATCCTGATAGCATCATAGCAAAATACACATATGACGCAAAAATTGATAGATATATCTATACAGAAAGCGTTGGTGATTTTGATGTAAATTACCCCATTGTACTTACCCCAGAACAATATTTTGAACTCGTTCGCAAGGAGCAAATGAAATCCTATTTCAAGGAAAAAATAGATGCTTTTACTGGAAAGAAAGCAGGAAGTGAAGAAGCTCGAAAGAATTTATTGCCCAATTTTTATGTGAACAGCAACTTTTTTGAATCAATTTTTGGCGGAAATACCATAGAAGTAATTCCACAAGGTTCTGTGGCCATGGACTTGGGGGTTTTATGGCAAAAAAATGATAATCCAGCTCTCTCTCCTAGAAATCGAACCAATCTGTCTTTTGATTTTGACCAACGAATCAGTTTGAGTTTATTGGGAAAGGTGGGTGAACGACTTCAGGTAACAGCGAATTATGATACTGAAGCCACTTTTGATTTTCAGAATTTGGTAAAGTTGGATTATACCCCAACAGAAGACGATATTCTACGAAAGATTGAAATTGGTAATGTAAACATGCCGTTGAACAGCTCTCTTATTACCGGGGCACAAAGCCTTTTTGGGGTAAAGACACAATTGCAGTTTGGAAAGACAACTGTGACGGCAGTGTTTTCGGAACAACGTTCTCAAAACAATACCGTTGTGGCCCAAGGCGGAGGTACTCTTAATGAATTTGCATTGACCGCTTTAGATTATGATGAGGATAAACACTTTTTCTTGGCCCAATACTTTAGGGATAATTATGATCGCGCATTAACAAATTATCCATTTATACAAAGTCAAGTACAGATAACAAGGTTGGAAGTTTGGGTTACCAACCGAAACCAACAGACCTTGAATGTGCGAAATGTGGTGGCCATTCAGGATTTGGGTGAGGCATTGGAGAATAAAACCCGAATTGGAATAAATGGAGGAGCCCCCGCCGGATTTTTTGATGCTGCGGCAATAGCTTCCGGCTTTCCTCAAAACAGGGCCAACAATTTTGATCCCGGTCAAATTGGGACTGGTGCATTGACAGAATCCATTAGAGATATAGCTACGGTAGAGCAAGGTTTTAATGTTCCAGGATATACCGTCAATCAAGGCTTTGATTATGCCATTCTGGAAAACGCCAGAAAATTGGAACAACAAAGGGATTATCAGTTCGACCCCCAATTAGGCTATATTTCCTTGAATCAACGATTGAGCAATGACGAGGTTTTAGGTGTGGCATTCCAGTATACCGTAAATGGAGAGGTTTTTCAAGTAGGAGAATTTGCCAATGGAGGGGTTGATGCAACTACAGTGTCAGGAGGTGTAAACCCAATTATTGAAAACAATACCCTGATCTTGAAATTACTAAAAAGTAACATCACCAATGTAGAAGATCCTATCTGGGATTTGATGATGAAAAATATTTATGCTACAGGTGCATTCCAATTGAGCCAAGAAGATTTTAAACTGAACATTCTTTATTCTGACCCGACTCCTAGAAACTATATATCCCCGGTTGATCCCAATATTGGTTGGCCTACAGGTTTGGAAGAGCGTATTCTTTTGGATGTATTCAATCTGGATAGATTGAATATCTACAATGATGTACAACCCGGTGGCGATGGTTTCTTTGATTATGTTCCTGGAATTACGGTAGATGCTCAATCTGGACGAATCATTTTTACAAAAGTGGAACCCTTTGGGAAATTTCTGTTTGAACAATTAGGAGGAGGAACCTATGACGTGGAAAATGATGCAGGATACAATGCCAATCAACAGCGTTACGTATTTCGAAACATGTACGCCAAAACTAAAGCTGCCTCTTTACAAGATGCAGAAAAAAACCGATTCCAAATAAAAGGACGTTACAAATCCCAAGGAAACAATGGTATCCCAATTGGAGCATTTAATGTGCCAAGAGGGTCAGTTAGAGTAACGGCTGGAGGAAGACAATTGCAAGAAGGAATAGATTATACGGTGAACTACCAAGCTGGAACGGTACAAATTTTGGACCCTAGTTTGGCGGCATCCAATACCCCGATTAATATCTCGGTAGAGAACAACGCTGTTTTTGGGCAGCAAACAAGAAGGTTCACAGGGATAAATGTTGAACACAAATTCAATGAAAATTTTGTACTTGGAGGAACTTTATTGAACCTGAATGAAAGACCGCTTACACAAAAATCAAACTTTGGGGTTGAGCCGGTGAATAATACCATTTTTGGGCTTAACGGAAATTTTAGTACGGAGATTCCTTTCTTGACAAGATTGGCGAACAAGCTTCCAAATATAGATACAGACGTGCCATCTAACCTGTCTTTACGTGGAGAAGTGGCCTTTTTAAAGCCAAACTCACCCAAAAATGCAGATTTTCAGGGTGAGACTACTACCTATTTGGATGATTTTGAAGGAGCGCAGGCTTTGATAGATATCCGTTCATCTTTGGGATGGTCTTTGGCTAGTCCGCCAGTTGAATTTTTGGATGATAGAACAGATATTAGTGTGGGTTATGAAAGGGCAAAAATGGCATGGTATACCATAGATCCCATTTTTTATACTAACCAAAGACCGTCAGGATTATCGGATAATGATGTCTCGTTGAACTCTACTCGTAGGGTATTTATAAATGAAGTATTTACGGAAACGGATATTGCGCAGGGACAAACGCAGGTTCAAGGAACGTTGGACATGGTCTATTATCCCAACCAAAAGGGACCTTATAATGCAAATCCAAGTTTTGCAACGGAAACTTCAGAAGATAAATGGGCTGGGATCATGCGCCCACTGAGCAGTACCAATTTTGAGCAATCTAATGTTGAGTTTGTGCAATTTTGGGTTTTAGATCCATATGTAGATGGCCAAACCAATGGTGCTAATGCAGGTGAACTTGTATTTAATTTGGGGAATATCTCTGAGGATATATTAAGGGATGGTCGCAAGCAATATGAAAATGGTCTGCCGGCAAGTACAAATAATGAAACACCAAGACCTACAATTTGGGGTCAGGTACCTTCAACCCAGTCATTGGTTTATGCCTTTGATGCAGATGAAGGAAACAGGGCTCTGCAAGATGTTGGATTGGACGGCTTGGATGATGCCAACGAACAAACAATTTATAATGGCCCAAGTGAAGATCCCGCATTGGATAACTACCAATATTACCTGAATAGAGAGGGAAGTATTTTGGAACGGTATCAGGACTTTAATAATCCAGATGGTAACTCGCCTGTAGCTGTAAGCAATACCAATAGAGGGTCTACCACATTGCCAGATGTGGAGGATATTGATCGTGACTTGACCATGAACACGGTCAATAGTTATTTTGAATATCGAATTCAGATAAAACCAAATACCACTATAAATGATCAATATGTGACGGATATTCGTGAAGGTCTTACGCCAACACTTCCCAACGGTGGCCAGTTGAACAGAAGGTGGATTCAATATAAGATTCCATTGAGTGATTTTACCGATGCTGTTGGAGGAATAACTGATTTTCGCTCCATAAGCTTCATGCGGATGTACCTGACCGGATTTTCCGATGACGTAGTGCTTCGTTTTGCTACCTTGGATTTGGTAAGAGGGGATTGGAGAACATATACCAACTCTTTACAACCAGATGTGGACAACGATCCTTTAGATGATGGTACAGTGACCGATGTGAATACTGTAAATATAGAAGAGAATTTTGGTAGGCAACCTATTCCTTATGTTTTGCCTCCTGGAGTAATTAGGGAACAGCTCAATAACAACAACACCATTATCAGGCAGAATGAACAATCACTTTCTTTTGTGGTTGAGAATTTGGAACCACAAGATGCTCGTGGCGTTTTCAAAAATGTAAATATTGATGTGCGACAGTATGAACGTATTAAAATGTTTATGCATGCTGAAAAAATAATGAATGGTGATTATTCCGATAGTGATACTCCTTTGGTTGGGTTTCTTAGAATTGGAACAGATTTTTCAGAAAATTTTTACCAAATAGAACTTCCCTTACAATTAACATCCTTCAATGTTACTTCGGCAGATGAGATTTGGCCAGATGTAAACCAGATAGATGTTGCTTTAAGTGATTTAAACAAAGTAAAATCCAAGGGAATAGCAGAGCAGACACTGAACCAAATCAACTATTATGAAATTGTGGACGGTGAAGCGGTCCTTGTAGACGAATTTGCTCCGAGAACCTTGGGTAGGCTTCGTATTGGAATTCGAGGTAACCCTTCTTTGGGGAGCATACGCGGAATGATGGTGGGAATTAAAAATATTGATGACCTGCCAGCAAGAGGAGAAGTTTGGTTTAATGAGCTTCGCTTAGCTGGACTGGACAATAACGGAGGCTGGGCAGCCATAGCAGCTATGGATGCAAATATGGCTGATTTTGCAAATGTAACGGCAACTGGAAGTCGTAGCACTTCAGGTTTTGGGTCTATTGATCAAATGCCCAATGAGCGTTCAAGGGAAGATGCTATTTCATATGACGTGGTCACCAATGTTAATGTAGGTCAGTTGTTGCCCGAAAAATGGGGAATTCAGATTCCATTCAATTATGGAATCTCAGAGAGTTTGATCACTCCGGAATTTGATCCTGTGTATGACGATTTAAAATTGGACGACCGGATTGCTGCAGCGGCAACTTCAGAAGATGCAGAAACCATTAAAAAACAGGCCGAGGATTATACCAAAAGAACAAGCATCAATCTTATTGGAGTAAGAAAAAATAGAGGAGAGGAAGCGAAAGAGAACTTCTTTGATGTAGAGAATTTCACCTTTAACTATTCCTATAATGAAACAAACCATCGGGATTTTGAAGTGGCTAACCTTCGCGATCAAAATGTGAATACGGGTTTTGTGTATAATCACAATTTTAAGCCAGCCCCGGTTGCTCCTTTTGCTAAAAAAGACTCGCTTTTTATGAGTAAGTATTGGCGATGGCTCAAAGAACTCAATTTTAATGTGTTGCCCACAAGTTTATCTGTAAATGCCAACTACAACAGGTCATTCAACCAGCAAAGGTTTAGAGATGTATTGGAGCCTGGAGTAGAAGCCTTGGAGCTGCCTTTACTGCAACAGCGCAATTACCTGTTCAATTGGCAATATGCATTAAATTATAGTATTTCCAAATCGTTACGGTTGAGGTTGACAGCTACCAATAATAATATTGTCCGTAATTATTTCAATGTGGATGATGATCCCGATTCAGGAATTGACAAAGCGTTGGATCTTTGGGATGGATTCTTTGACGTGGGTGAACCCAATCGCCATCATCAGGAAATGGAAATAGGTTATAAATTGCCTTTTGATAAATTTCCATTTTTAAACTTTATTGATGCAAATTATACGTACACCAGTAATTTTGATTGGCAACGTGGCGGCGATGCACTCATTGAAGTTGCAGGAGAAAGCATTAATACTGTTCAAAATGCCAATACCCATAGTATCACGGCTAATTTGACCATGCAACGTTTTTATGACTTTTTAGGATTGAAAAAGCGAAGCGGTAAAGTAACTGCAAATCAAGTTCAGGTGAGAAGGGACAAGGCTGGAAACCCTGCTTCCGGAGCTGAAGATCAAAATTCACCTAAAAAAACAAGCAAAGCTTTTAATACTTTGGTTGATGTTTTGACCATGGTAAAGCGGGTTAATGTAACTTATAATGAGAACAGTGGAAAAGTTTTGCCAGGTTATACCCAATCTATAGGGTTTATTGGAACTACGCGTCCAAATCTTGGTTTTGTCTTTGGAAGTCAGGCAGATGTTCGTTTTGAAGCTGCAAGGAATGGTTGGTTGACAACTTTCCCAGAATTCAATTCGCAATACATGCAGAATTCAAGAAAGCAATTGAATATTACGGCTACGGCCCAACCAACTCAGCACTTAACAATCGATCTTTCTGCTGACCGTTTGATGTCGGATAGTTATCAAGAAAATTTCCGCGTTAATGATGTAGGCAGTGGGCAATTTGAATATGAGAATTTACTAGGGAATACATTTGGTACTTTCAGTATCTCAACAATGATGATAGGAACCGTTTTTAGTAAAAGCGACGAGTTTAATTCAGAAACTTTTGAAAAATTCAAGGAGAACAGGATTACCATAGCCAACAGATTGGTTTCGGATAGAGGGCAAAGCCCTGGGACTCCGGATGAAGATGGATTCCCGGAGAGATATGGAAAGACCCAGCAAGAAGTGTTGTTGCCAGCGTTCTTCGCTGCTTATACAGGTCAGGACGTGAACAGGGTCAATTTAGATGCCTTTCGTGAGATACCTATTCCCAACTGGACTGTTAAGTATACCGGGTTGATGAAAAACAGATGGTTTAAAAAGAAATTCAAACGTTTCTCTTTAAGTCATGGGTACCGTGCAGCATACAGTATTAACTCTTTTCAAACAAACTTAGAGCGTCAGAACACAGCTACTGATCCAGAAACTGGAGATTTCCTTCCAGAGAACATTATCAATAACGTAGTACTTAATGATGAGTTCAATCCGTTAATGCGGATGGATTTTGAAATGAAGAATTCCTTTAGTTTTTTGGCTGAGGTGCGAACAGATAGAACAATGTCCTTAAGTTTTGATAATAACCTGCTTACGGAAATCAATGGAAAAGAATATACCTTGGGATTAGGATATCGTTTTAAGGATGTGAAGTTTGTAACCAATATTGGAGGGCAGAAAACTCGATTGAAAGGAGATCTTAACTTAAAAGCGGATGTGTCTCTGAGAGATAACATTACCATTATCCGCAATCTTGATATTGATAATAATCAAATAACATCAGGTCAAAAATTAATGTCAGTCAAGTTCACGGCAGATTATGCCCTTAGTAAAAGTTTAAATGCCCTTTTCTTTTATGACCATTCATTTTCTCAGTTTGCCGTATCCACAGCCTTCCCTCAAACCACAATCAATACCGGTTTCACCATTAGGTATAATTTTGGGAATTAACTCCAATGGGGTAACTTAAAGTTTTTATTGCCAATTATTTTCTTGTAAAATTTGCTTGAAAAGCAAAATCCAATCCATTACATTTGTCACTTTACTAAAACAAAAAACAATAATGAATATACCAGCGGAACTAAAATACACTAAAGACCATGAATGGATTAAAATTGATGGTGATGTAGCCACAGTTGGAATCACGGATTTTGCCCAAGGCGAATTGGGAGATATTGTATATGTGGAAGTGGAAACTTTGGATGAAACTTTGGACAAAGAAGAGGTGTTTGGCACAGTAGAAGCAGTAAAAACTGTTTCAGATTTGTTTTTGCCGTTAAGTGGTGAAATCATTGAATTCAATGAAGCTTTGGAAGATGAACCAGAAAAAGTGAATACGGACCCTTATGGTGAAGGTTGGATGATCAAAATCAAAATGAGTGATACCTCTGAAGTTGAAGGTTTGATGAGCGATGAAGATTACAAGGCATTGATTGGTGCTTAAAAACTATATATTTACCTTATTATTTATAAGCTGGGTACTGTTTGTTACAGTGCTCAGCTTATTTTCATTTTCAGATTTGGATACAGGTAGGGTGAATATTCCTTATGCCGATAAGATTACCCATTTTTCTTTTTATGCCATGTTTGCCATTTTAGGATGTCTGTTTTTGCGAGAACGCACTAAAGGGAATTTAGGGCTTAACAAAGCTATCAACTTGATGGTTTTTGTTGCTGTTTTTTATGGTATGCTTATTGAGGTACTACAACATACACTTACTACAAATCGCATGGCAGAATTTGGCGATGTTATTGCCAATACTTTTGGGGCATTTGTAGGAGTTGGCTTAATTAAATGGTATTTTTCTAAAGAAAGGCCGTTAAAATGGAAATTTTAATTGTTTATTTAATCAATTAATAATTAAATTAGCAAACACTAAAATCAAAACGATGGAACTAAAAAAGAATCCAAAAGCAGATGTAGGTAAAAACAGTACGCTCTATTTTGTAATAGGGTTGGCCGCTGTTTTGGGGTTGGTTTATGGAGCTATGGAGTGGAAAAAATATGATAAGTCCAACGATTATGATATTTCAATGAACGTTGAAGATCAGTTGGATGAAGAAGTGCCGATGACTGAGCAGATTAAAACACCGCCACCGCCACCGCCACCAGCTGCACCAGAAGTTATAGAGGTTGTTGAAGATGAAGAGGAAGTTGAAGAAACTGTAATTGAATCAACTGAAACCAGCCAGGAAGAAGAGGTTATGGAAGTTGAAGAAGTGGAGGTAGAGGAAGTTGAAGAAGATATTTCAGTTCCTTTTGCCGTGATTGAAGATGTGCCTGTATTCCCTGGTTGTGAAAAATCAAGTAACAAAAAGCAATGTTTCCAAGAAATGATGCAAAAGCACATACGTAAAAACTTCCGTTACCCTGAAATTGCTCAGGAAATGGGTGTTCAAGGTAGGGTTAGTGTAGTTTTTGTTATCCAAAAGGATGGTAGTATTGGGAATATTAGAATGCGTGGGCCAGACAAAAATTTAGAGAAGGAAGCAATGAGAATTATTAGCAAACTTCCAAAGATGACCCCGGGTAAGCAAAGGGGAAGAGCAGTAAAAGTACCTTTTAGTATTCCTATTACGTTTAAACTACAATAAAATATATACTTCCTGTTGAGGCAGGAATGAAAAAGCCCTGATGGAAACGTCAGGGCTTTTTTTATTCTTCTACTGTTGTATTGATCACTTTTTTGTTAAGCTTTTGTACACCTGCTCCCGCATTTTCTCAGGATTGATATAACCATTACCATGCGTGGTATCATATTTGACAGTTAAACCTGAGTTATTCTTAACTTGGTCCAAAGACTTTTTGCCGTTAATCTCTTGTTGTATGCTCGCCCTAATATCTTCAAGCATGATCACATAAGTTTCCAATTCACTTTTTTTGGAGGGCCTTCCATGCCCTGGGATTATTTTGGTATTTTCATCAATCACCAACAATGCTTTTTTATGAGCTGCAATGTATCCATTCAAGCTGCCTCCGCTATTTAAATCAATGTAAGGATAGCGTCCAGAAAAGTAGGTGTCACCCATATGCAGTATATTTTCATTGACAAAATAAATCATGGTGTCTCCATCGGTATGAGCATTGTGTACATGAAATGCCATTATGGTCTCATCACCATCATAAAAAGTAAGATCTTCTGAATACGTTATCTCCGGGAGTGTTTTTTCATAATCTTGCTGGCTCAATTTGTTGGCTTTTACATTTGCAAGGCCTTTTTGCATCAATCGTTTTCTAACATTATCCTGTGCTACTAAGGTTGTGGTTTCAGTGTTAAAGTTTACATTGCCTCCCGTATGATCCCCATGCATATGTGTATTTACCAAATAGGTAATGGGTTTGTTGGTCAATGTTTTTATGGCAACTTTTATTTTATTGCTCAAAGGTGCAAATTGGTCATCGATCATAAACACCTTTTCTTCTCCAATATATATACCAATATTACCACCTCTTCCGGTAAGCATATATACTTTTTGGGACAGCGTGTCAATAGAAATAACTACTTCTTGTTCTTGACTTTGGACAAAAGTGGCAAATAGAAGTGTAAAAATGAGAATGTAACGCATGCTGTTGCTTTTATAAGTTTATGTAACTGTAAGACGTATCGTTTGTTCAAAAATAACATAAAGACCTTCAATAGGTTGGAAAAGAAATATGACGGCGTTATCTTTGCCAGCCAATATAAACGTGGATGAAATCTGCCATAGGTTCCGTAAAAAGTACATCCTTGTCCTTGATTTTTACAGATTTTAAGGAAATCACCAAAGCCAAATTGGCTGTTAGTGTGGTTTTTTCATCAATTGCCGGATATTTTTTAGGGGCTTATCAAATTGATTTAAGCTCTCTTTTTTTACTCGGTTTTGGTGGATATTGCATGGTTGGCGCTTCCAATGCCTTTAATCAAGTTATAGAAAAGGATTTGGATGCCCTTATGAACCGCACTAAAAACCGCCCTATTCCATCTGGAAGAATGTCGGTGGCTACTGCAATGGCGATAGCTATAGTTTTAACCATTTTAGGGATAGTGTCATTGTACATATTGAGCCCAAAAACGGCAATGTTCGGAGCTATTTCCATATTTCTTTATACCAGTGTGTATACCCCATTAAAGACAAAAACACCACTTGCTGTATTTGTTGGAGCCTTTCCCGGGGCCATACCGTTCATGTTGGGCTGGGTGGCTGCAACTAACGATTTTGGTATAGAACCTGGAACCTTGTTCATGATTCAGTTTTTTTGGCAATTCCCACATTTTTGGGCTTTGGGGTGGATGTTGGATGAAGATTATAAAAAGGGCGGGTTTAAAATGTTGCCAACCGGACGAAAAGATGCAGGAACTGCATTTCAGATTATACTTTATACCATATGGATGATCGTAATCTCTGTTATGCCGGCTTTTGGGTTTACAGGAAGGTTGCATTTATCCATTCCAGCTGCAATAATTGTGTTATTGGCAGGATTGGGAATGCTCTTTTTTGGATTTAAATTATATGAAAAGCGGGACAACCCATCGGCAAGAAAATTGATGTTGGCCAGTGTCACTTATATCTCGTTGATTCAGATAATATATGTTGTAGATAAATTTATTAGTTGATAAAAAATGGATTTGACCCAAATAGATATTGAAGAGAAGAACAAACGGGCTAAAAAGATGATGCTGTGGTTTGGTATTGTGAGCCTGATCATGGGCTTTGCAGGTTGGACGAGCGCTTATATTGTTAGTAGTAAGCGAGAAGATTGGATTAGTGACTTGGAACTTCCGCAGGCATTCTTTGTTAGCACGGCCATCATTATTTTGAGCAGCTTAACATATTTCATGGCCAAACAAGCGGTCAAAAAAAATAATCAAAAGCAAGGAACCATTTTTTTGTTGATTACATTGGTTTTGGGCATTTCCTTTATTGTTTTGCAATTCATGGGATTTTCACAAATGCTGGAGAACGGATACTATTTTACCGGCCCTACCAGTAGTATAAAAATGTCCTATGTGTTTTTGATTGCAGCCGTGCATATTGTTCATGTGGTGGCGGGGTTAATTTCACTATTAGTGGTTTTGATACAGCAGCTTAGAAAAAAATACGAGCCTGGGAATACTTTGGGAATTGAATTAGGTGCCACTTTTTGGCATTTTTTGGATTTTCTTTGGGTGTATCTAATACTATTTATGTATTTCGTGAAATAAATTTTTGAAGAAAAAGTTTTCATTAAACTTTGTCTTTTCCAATACACCAAAAGGTGTATTTTTGTGAAAGTTTTATTAAAACGTCCTTTTTTATGAATACAACGGTGACTACCGGTACAGAAGAAAGTGTTTGGGGAGGCGGAAATAGGCCCCTAAATGCTAGCTATGGAAAAATGATGATGTGGTTTTTTATTGTCTCGGATGCTTTGACCTTCTCTGGGTTCTTGGTGTCTTATGGCTTTTCAAGGTTCAAGTTTATTGAAACTTGGCCTATAGCCGATGAGGTATTTACACACGTTCCTTTTTTCCACGGCAACTATCCAATGATCTATGTTGCGTTTATGACCTTTATTTTGATTATGTCTTCGGTTACCATGGTGTTAGCTGTGGATGCAGGACATAAAATGAAGAAGAACAGGGTTATATGGTATATGTTCGCTACTATAATTGGTGGTGCTATTTTTGTTGGTTCCCAAGCATGGGAATGGGCAACGTTTATTAAAGGAGACTATGGAGCTATAGAGACAAAAGGAGGAAGAATACTTCAGTTTGTAAATGCCGAGACAGGAAAACGTGCCGCTTTGGCCGATTTTTCCACAACTTTGCCAGAAGACAGAGTAAAGCATTTGAGTAGTGAAGGAGTTTGGTTTGAAAAAGAAGGTTATAAAACATCCTTTTCTTTAAATGAGGTGGTTGAAGGATTTAAGGCCACTCCAAATATTTTGATTCGAACTGAGACCATAAATGAAGAGGGAGAGAAGACTTTGTTGTCCCGTCAAGAATCTTTGGCCAAGCTTAAAGATGCGGCACTTGTGGTAGAAGGGGCAAACCTTATCCGTAATGAATATGGTAGCCGACTTTTTGCAGACTTTTTCTTTTTTATTACAGGATTCCACGGTTTTCATGTATTCTCAGGAGTATTGATCAATATCATTATCTTCTTCAATATCATTATTGGTACCTATGAGCGTAGGGGACATTATGAAATGGTGGAGAAAGTAGGACTCTATTGGCACTTTGTTGATTTAGTATGGGTATTTGTATTCACATTCTTCTATTTGGTATAAATTTTAAATTTCACTTCCATAAAAATGGAAGTCAAACATAACTGATAAATGGCACACGAACATAAACTGGAAATTTTTAGAGGACTTTGGAAATTTAAATCCAATGTGCAAAAAATTTGGGGAGTATTGGCATTTCTTTCCTTGGTTACCGCTGTAGAGGTTATTCTTGGAATATATAAGCCAGAATTCCTGACCAAGAACTATTTTATCGGAATGAAGCTCCTGAATTGGATTTTCATCATCTTGACCTTAGTAAAGGCCTATTATATTGCTTGGGATTTTATGCACTTAAGAGATGAAAAGAGTTCTTTGCGCAGAGCAATAGTCTGGACGCCAGTATTTTTGATTTGCTACCTGATATTCATTTTGCTTTTTGAAGCGGATTATATCTACAATGTATTCAAAGATGGATTCCTAGCATGGAACTTCTAATAAAGTATTAACAAGTATAAAAGGCGGTTTTTAAACCGTCTTTTTTATTTTTGCAATAGTAAGATTAAAATGAAACCGACATGGTCAAAAATATCATTAAACATATAGGAGAATGATTATTTTTTGTCCATCAAAGGTTACATGGGACTTTTGAAAAACGATAAAAATGAGCACATGAAAAAGGCCTTTGTTTTAGTTGTTTTGTTCATCTTCCCCTTAGTGGCCTATCTGTTTTTTGCCTCAGGTGTAAATAATTTTGGAAGGTTACCGGTTCTCACCGAAAATATTTCCAATCTGGAACGTTTTGATACCAATGTAAGCCTTGATGGGAAAATTACCATTTTGGGATTTTTGGGTAACGAAGTTGAATTCAAAAAGGGAAATGCGTTTAATCTCAACCAAAAAATTTACAAACGATTTGGAAAGTTTAAAGATTTTCAAATAGTAATGATTGTTCCCAAGGGAAATGGTAATAAAGAGAAAGTAACATCATTAAAAGCTGAATTGGGAACTCTATCTGATATTGAAAAATGGTATTTTGTTTTTGTAGAAGACTCAGAGGTAAAATCCTTTTTTCAACAACTAAAAACAGATAAAGCTTTGGATGAGAATTTAGGGACCCCATATGTTTTTATCATAGATAAGGACCTTAATCTTAGAGGACGTACGGATGATGAAGATGAGGGCATGAAATATGGTTTCAATTCAACTTCAGTAGCGGACCTTAATAACAAAATGGAAGACGATGTAAAAATTATCCTAGCAGAATATCGTCTCGCTTTAAAGAAAAACAATGCCGACAGGAGCAAGTAGCAAGAGAAAATATACCTATGTTTGGGTGTCGACCATTATTCTGGTTTTTGGAATCTTTGCAGTTTATGAAATCACCAAAAGACTTAAGGAAGGAACAGTGGTTGAGGATGATAGGTTAACAGGAGCTTCGTCAATCAACGATCTATCCTTTATATTGGCCAACGGGCAAAAAAGGAAAGTACCTCCATTCTCTTTTTTGGATCAGGATAGTTTGTTGATCTCAAATGAAGATTATTTGGGAAAGGTATATGTTGTTGAATTTTTCTTCACCACCTGTCCTACCATTTGCCCAATTATGACCAAAAATTTGGTGGAGTTACAGAATACGTTTACTGAGTTTGAGAATTTTGGTGTTGCCTCGTTCACTATAAACCCAAGGTATGATACACCAACTGTGTTGAAAAAGTATACTGAACGCTATGGAATTACCGATCCGGATTGGCATTTAATGACAGGTGATCAAGGTGAAATCTACAAACTGGCACAAGAAGGTTTTTACATAGTAGCTAGCGAGGTGGAAGATGCCCCAGGAGGATTTGAACATTCTGGAATGTTCGCTTTGGTGGATAAAAATGGCTATATACGCTCAAGATATGATGAAAATGGAAATCCATTGATCTATTATAGAGGAACTATCACGGAAAAACAAGGTGTAAACTCTGAGGGAGAACCACAACAGATTACCATGTTAAAAGAAGATATTAAAAAATTATTGTTGGAAAAATGAAGGAAGTACTTTCCGCAAGTGAAAAGCAATTTAAAAAATGGGTGGTAGCAGTATCTATCGTTGTACCATTGCTAGTGGTATTGTTATTTATGTACAAGATACCTAATGCAAAACCATTAAAGTTTTTACCTCCGATCTATGCCTCGATAAACGGGTTAACGGCCATTTTTCTTATTGTGGCGGTATGGGCCATTAAAAATGGAAAGAAGAAACTCCATCAAAGATTGATGACTACTTGTATTGTTTTTTCCGCTCTTTTTTTAATCATGTATGTGGCATATCATATGACATCCCAAAGTACTCCTTTCGGGGGTGAAGGAACGGTACGGTATCTATATTATTTTATTTTGCTTACACATATCCTACTTTCAGTAGCGGTTATTCCCTTGGTGTTGATTACCTTTTCAAAAGGCTATCTGGAAAATTATAAAGCACATAGAAAGTGGGCTAAGTATACTTTTCCTATTTGGTTGTATGTTGCCGTTACTGGGGTTATTGTATATCTAATGATTTCCCCGTACTATCAATATTGAACCCAAGAAAGTGAGAACAAAGCTGTTTATACTTCTTTTAATTTTTATAGCATTTCCTCAGATGGCCGATGCCCAATGCGCTATGTGTCGTGCTGTGGTAGAAAGTGAAGCCGATGGAAAAACGGCTGAAGGTATAAACAACGGAATTGTCTATTTAATGGCTATACCTTACATATTGGTTGGGGGGCTGTTTTATTTTGTTTACAAAAAAATGCGCGGTTAAAGGTATTTCTTAAGTTTTAACATTTTTTTTAACATAAAAGTGTAACAATCTGGTGTAGCTTATGTCTCATTAGAAGTACGTTAACGTATTTCATCAATCATCAAACACCAACCACTATGTTCGACATTGAAAGATGGCAGGAAATATTTGACACCATCCGGAAGAACAAATTACGCACTTTTTTAACGGGGCTTTCCGTGGCCTCTGGTATTTTCATACTTGTTATTTTGTTGGGCTTTGGGCAGGGAATGCAAAATGGTATTGAGCATGAGTTTAAACAAGATGCGACTACCAGTGTTTGGGCTTGGCCAGGGGTAACCTCAAAAGAGTTTAAGGGGTTGAACCCGGGAAGACGCATACAATTCAACAATGATAATTTTGAAACTGCCAGTTCCATGTTCAAGGAAACCGTTGAATATGAATCTCCTCGAATATTTGTACGTGGTATAACTGTAAACTACGGAAAAGAAGCACTTGTCTACAGTATTCAAGGTGTAGGAGCTGAATTTCAATTTATTGAAGGCCCAAAAATGATAGAAGGTCGTTTTATAAATTATCAAGATGAAACCTCTACTGGAAAAGTGGCCATTATTGGAAAGAAGATTAAAAAAGATGTTTTCAATAAAGTTGATACACCGTTAGGTGAGTTTATAGATATTTCTGGAATACCCTTTAAGATTGTTGGGGTCTTTAGTGAAATGGAAGATCGTGAAGAGGAAAGGATTTATATACCTATTACAACAGCTCAACGTGTTTTTAATGGTGGAGATAGATTGAATAGTCTTTCCTATACACTTCCACCTGTTGAAAATTTTGACCAGGCAGTTGCACAAGCAGTAAACTTTAAAAATAACCTTAGAACATATCTTCAACAGGCACATACCGTAGCACCGAATGACAATGGAGCTATGGAAGTTTGGAGTGCCATGGAAGAGGCCAAACGATACTATGGACTAACAGGAAATATAAAACTGTTTTTCTGGTTTGTGGGAATCTGTACCATTATAGCTGGAGTGGTTGGAGTGAGTAATATCATGCTTATTGTGGTAAAGGAGCGTACCAGGGAAATAGGAATAAGAAAAGCCTTAGGGGCAAAACCGTGGTCCATTGTGGGAATGATTATGCATGAATCCATTTTTGTTACCGCAATCTCTGGTTTTACAGGACTAATTTTTAGTATGGGACTACTGGAATTGGTTGGCCCCCATATAGAAGTTGATTATGTTCTGAATCCCTCTGTGAATTTTCAAGTTGCATTTACCACAGTAGTGGTGTTGATTTTGGCAGGAACCCTAGCTGGTTTTGTGCCTGCATGGAGGGCGGCTAAAGTTCAAGTTATAGAATCGCTAAGAGATGAATAAACAAATATCCATTGTCAAAATATAATTATGTTCAGCAGAGATAGATGGAGAGAAATTATAGAGGTGCTCACCACCAATGTTTGGCGCACCATATTTACGGCGTTTGGGGTCTGTTGGGGGATTTTCATCCTAATTGTTCTTTTGGCAGCTGGTAAGGGCTTGGAAAATGGAATTAAAAAAGATTTTGGCGATATAGCTACCAATACCATGTTTATGTGGACCCGAAGTACCACAAAGGCCTATGAAGGATTACCCAAAGGAAGGAGTTTTGAGTTCAAGATAAATGATGTGCAGGCCATTAAAGACAATGTGCCTAATATGAGGTTCGTGTCACCAAGAAATCAGTTGGGTGGATTTAGAGGAGGAGGAAATGTGGTAAGAGGTATCAGAACAGGAGCATACAATGTATATGGGGATTATCCGGAAATCATTAATCAAGACCCCATGTCCGTTACTTCTGGGCGTTTTTTGAATTACAACGACATTCGTGAAAAAAGAAAAGTAGCCATTATAGGACAGGGAGTTAAAAATGACCTCTATGAAAAAGGAGAGGATGCACTTGGAACCTATATTAAAATACAAGGAGTTAACTTCTTTGTTATCGGAACCTATAAAAAGAACAATAGTGATGGGGACGGGGAGGAGGCCCAGAAAGAAATCTATGTGCCCTTCACTTCTTTTTCACAAGCGTTTAATAGAGGTGAAGATGTAGGATGGATGGCCATTACTGCTCATGACGGCAGTTCCATATCACAGCTTAAAGAAAATATTATCAATGTAATGCGGGAGCGGCACAAGGTGCATCCGGAAGACAAACGCGCTATTGGATATTTTGACTTATATGAGCAATACAACCGAGTGGAGAGTTTGTTCGGGGCTTTAAAAGGAGTCGCTTATATCGTTGGAATTATGGTATTACTATCTGGAATTATTGGAGTTAGCAACATCATGCTTATAGTAGTGAAGGAACGCACCAAAGAAATTGGGATTCGAAGAGCGTTGGGGGAGAAACCATGGTCTATCAAAAAACAGATACTGATGGAATCCATTTTTCTCACCCTTATTTCGGGAATGACAGGAATTATTTTTGGCTCTCTGGTCATTTATGGAATCAATTCTCTGTTGGATAGTGTAGGGCCTGTGGATATGTTCTTGAATCCTAGTGTAAGTGTGGGAGTGGTAAGCGGAGCCTTGACCATATTGATGGCTTCGGGATTATTGGCGGGATTCATTCCAGCCAACAGTGCCATTAGGGTGCGCCCCATAGAAGCATTACGAACCGAATAAAACAAAAGTCAATCAAAATAACCATTATAGAATAAAATGAAAAAGTCAGTTACCATTATCATCCTGTTGCTCATCGTTATCGTATTCGGTGGCTCCATGTATTATTTGTATCAGAAAAATTCAGAAGACCCAATCGTTTATGAAACAGAGAAGCCTTCCAAACAAACTATTGTAAAAAAAGCAGTAGCCACAGGAAGCATTCTTCCTTTGGAAGAAGTATTGATCAAGCCTAATATCTCTGGAGTAATAGAAGAGATTTATGTTGAAGGAGGCGATTATGTAAAATCGGGAGATTTGTTGGCCAAAATAAAAGTGGTTCCCAATCTTAATGCACTGAATGATGCCAGAAATGGAATTGATGAAGCCAAGATTAATTTGGATGACCAAAAAAGAAACTATGACAGGCAATTGTCCCTTTTTAATAAAGGCGTAATCTCCCAAGCCGATTTGGATCGTGCGCAAGTAACCTTTGATCAAGCAAAACAGTCGTATAGAGCGGCTAATAAACGCTTTGATATTGTGAAAACTGGAACAACAAGTGGTTTTAGGAATGCTGCCAATACCCTTATTCGGTCTACAGTTAGTGGAATGATCCTAGAAGTACCGGTTGAGGTGGGCAATCAAGTGATTGAAAGTAATAACTTTAATGAAGGGACTACCATTGCTGCAATTGCCGATGTGGAAAAAATGATTTTTGAAGGCAAAGTGGATGAATCAGAAGTGGGGAGAATTAAAGAAGATTTGCCATTGGAGATTACCGTTGGTGCCATTGAAAACCAAGTTTTTGATGCTGTTTTGGATTATATAGCACCTAAAGGAAAAGAAGAAAATGGAGCTATCCAATTTGAAATAAAAGGTACACTAAAAAAACAAGACACTGTTTTTATCCGTGCGGGCCTGAGTGCCAATGCATCCATTATTTTGGCCCGAGCCGATAGTGTCTTGGCTTTGAAAGAGGCTTTGGTGCAGTTTGATGATGAAACCAAAAAACCTTTCGTTGAAATAGAAACCTCAGAACAACAATTTGAACGTAAAGATGTAGAATTGGGTGTTAGCGATGGCATTTTTGTTGAGGTAAAATCCGGTCTTAATGCCGATGATAAAATCAAAATTTGGAATGCAATAGCAGGAGAAGAAAACGCTAATTAATTATTTAACAAAATATTTCAATTAATCTTGTAACATTTTAACAACTTGTAAGTCATATTACAAGAGTTAAATCATCGGATAGCTAACATCACCAATCATGATAGAAATCAAAGATCTGCACAAGTCCTATCAAATGGGCAGTAATTCCCTTCATGTTTTAAAAGGAATCAACTTTAAGGCCGAAGCAGGAGAGCTTGTGGCAATTATGGGGTCTTCGGGCTCTGGAAAATCCACCTTATTGAATATTTTAGGGATGCTCGATGGAGCAGATAGTGGCGAATATACTTTGGATGGAGTTCCGATCAAAGATTTGAGTGAGACCAAAGCGGCACAGTACAGAAATAAGTTTTTGGGTTTTATTTTTCAATCCTTTAATTTAATTAATTACAAGAGCGCATTGGAAAATGTGGCGTTGCCACTTTATTATCAAGGAGTTCCAAGAAAGGAACGCCAAGAAAAGGCGCTCCAATATTTAGAAAGAGTTGGTTTAAAGGAATGGGCGACTCATTTGCCAAGTGAACTTTCTGGAGGTCAAAAACAGCGTGTGGCTATCGCAAGGGCCATGGCAGCTGAACCCAAGGTGCTTTTGGCTGATGAGCCGACAGGAGCTCTTGATAGTACAACTTCTTATGAGGTCATGGATTTGATACAAAAAATCAATGACGAAGGAAACACCATTCTAGTGGTAACTCACGAAGAAGACATAGCGCACATGTGCAAAAGAATTGTCCATTTAAAAGATGGGGTAATTGTTGAGGATAAAAAGGTAAACCAAGTTAGGGCCGAACAATATGTTTGATAGGGATATCTGGCAAGAAATATTCAACACACTCAAAAAGAACAAGCTTCGTACTTTTTTGACAGGCTTTTCCGTTGGTTGGGCCATCTTTATTTTGGTAATGCTGTTGGCTTCCGTCAATGGTATGCAAAATGGGTTTACGGGGCAATTCAATGATGATGCCACGAACTCCATTTTTGTGCGCCCGGGTACTACAGCAAAAGCGCACGCGGGCTTTGAAGCCGGAAGGAGAATCCAGTTCAAAAATGATGATATTGATTATATAAAGCAAAGCTTTCCGGACGATATCGAATATATAAGTGCTAGATATTATACCAATACTTCAGCCAAGTATCAAAGTGAAACGGGATCTTATAGGGTTCAAGCGGTACATCCGGATCATCAGGTTATTGAAAAGACAATAGTCACAAACGGAAGATATATTAATGAAGCGGACCTTATAAATAAGGCAAAAGTTGCAGTAATTGGAAGAAAGGTTGCGGAAGATCTTTTTAAAAATGAAGATCCACTTGGCAAGTTTGTGGAGTTTAACAACCTACCCTTTAAAGTAATAGGTGTTTTTATAGATGAAGGCGATGATAATGCGGAACGGGTAATTTACGCACCTGTTAGTACCTATCAAAGGATTTACGGGAACACAAATTATATCAGTCAAATTCTCCTTACCTATAACCCCACCTATGATCTTACTCAAGCACTGGAGTTTTCAGGAAAATTGGAAGATTTGATGAAACGAAGACACAAAATCGCTCCGGATGACCAATCTGGATTATTTGTTTGGAATTATGCCGAAGCCTTTGACGACATAAGCAGTTTTTCGGCTGTTTTAAGGGCAATCGGAATTGGAGTTGGCTTTTTGATTTTGATCGCGGGAATTGTTGGCATTGGGAATATTATGGTCTTTACCATTAAGGAACGAACTAAGGAAATTGGGGTTAGAAAAGCTTTGGGCGCAAGGCCAAGACAGATAGTTAACCTAGTACTTTTAGAGTCAATTTTTATAACGACTCTTTCAGGATTTATAGGGTTGATGTTTGCATGGATAATACTGGCGGCAATTGGGCCTAATATAGAAACACCTGCTTTCAGTAACCCTAATGTAAGTGCTTCAACAGTTATTACGGCGACCATAGTTTTGATAGTTGCTGGCGTAATGGCCGGATTGATACCTGCAATAAAGGCAGCAAATGTGAAACCCATAGTGGCATTAAGTGATAAATAATTATGTGGTTATTAGATAAAGATTTATGGTCTGAAATTTTTCATACACTGGGCAAAAATATGCTCAGAACATTTTTGACCATGCTCGGAGTTATTTTTGCCATGTTGATATTGGTGCTTTTGTTAGGTTCTGCCAATGGAATGAGCAATGGATTTGACAAGATTTTTGCTGGTACTGCCTCAAACAGTCTTTTTGTTTGGGGGCAAAGCACCTCAGAACCCTATAAAGGTTTTGAACGTGGTCGTAGGATTCGATATAAAATTGAAGATGCTCATATTTTAAAAGAACAGATTCCTGAAATAGAGGTTTTAGCTCCACGAATAGAACTGGGCAGCCACAGGGCGGTCACAACAGTTTATAGGAAAGGTCAGACCAGTGGCTCATCAGTTTATGGAGATTATCCTGAGATTGATAACATTACCAAAAAGAAGCTGGTTGAAGGAAGGTTTTTGAACAACAATGATATAGAGCATTCAAAGAAAGTTTGTGTTATTGGCGAGGAAACCTATAAGCTTTTATTTGAAAAAGGTGAGAATGCCATAGGCGGTGAAATTCGAATCAATGGTGTTTTCTTTACGGTTGTTGGTATATACAAACCAAGTAAAAACATCAATATTGATGGAGAAAATGCAGTATTTATTCCATTTACGACCTTTCAAAAGGCTTTTAATACTGGTGACAGAATGGGATGGATGGCTATAGCTGTAGAGCCCAACACCAAAGTAGCCGTTGTTGAGAAACAAATAAAGGCCATTCTTAAAAACAAATACGATATTCATCCAGATGATGAAAGAGCAATTGGAAGTTTCAATATGTCTGAAATCTTCAACAACATTTCCGCATTTACCAATGTGCTCAAAGGGTTTTCATTTTTCATTGGAATATTTACACTGTTAGCGGGTGTTATCGCCATTAGTAATATTCTATTGATAACAGTAAAAGAAAGGACCAAGGAAATAGGAGTAAGGAGAGCCTTAGGGGCCACACCGGTTGTGGTAAAAAGGCAGATCGTGGTAGAGGCCATAGTTTTGACCGCATTTGCGGGACTCATTGGTTTTGCTATTTCTGTAGGAATTTTGGCGATACTCAATTCAATATGGGGCAGTGGAGAAGATTTTCCTTTTGTCAACCCCATGGTAAACATACCCCAGTTTGTGATTTCATTTTTGCTTATGATAACCCTAAGCGTATTAATTGGGTTACTACCGGCGAATAAAGCAATAAGAGTAAGACCAATTGAAGCATTGAGAGAAGAATAATCAATCAGAATTAATAAATAACAGCAATGAACAAATATGTAAAGTATGGATTGATAGGGATAGTCGTGATAGGTATTTTGGCGGCTACTGTCTATTTCTTGAAACAAAATAGTACACCCCAACAACTATATAAAACAGAAACAGTAGAACGCAAGGATATTGTCAACAAGGTAATTGTTACTGGAAAGGTTATCCCTGAGGATGAGATTAACATTAAACCCCAAATTTCAGGAATTATAGATAGGGTGCTCTTGGAAGAAGGAGTAGATGTAAAAGCAGGCGATTTAATCGCAGTGATCAAGGTGGTTCCTAATGAACAATCATTGAATCAGGCCGCTGGAAGGGTTCGAAATGCGGAATTGGCGTTGAACAATGCAAAAGTAGAATACGATAGAAACAAGGCATTGTTTGATAAAGGAGTTATTTCAAGTCAAGATTTTAACAACCAGCAGTTATCCTATGATCAAGCTCAGCAGGAATTGAAGAATTCTAGAGCCGATTATCAAATTATAAGAAAAGGTTCTGCAGGAGGTTCTTCAAGTGCCAACACCAATATTAGGGCCACAGTTTCTGGGACAATTCTTGAAATTCCAGTAGAAGAGGGAGATCAGGTAATCCAGAGTAATAATTTTAACGATGGTACCACAATAGCTACTATTGCAGATATGACCAAAATGATTTTTGAAGGTGAAGTTGATGAGGCAGAAGTAGGGAAACTTCATGAAGGAATGCCTTTGGAGATTAGTTTGGGAGCGTTGGAAAAAAATAAATTTGAGGCTAAACTTAAATTCATTGCCCCAAAAGGAATAGAGGAAGAAGGAGCTGTCCAATTTAAGATTGAGGGCGACTTGGTAATGAACGACAGCACGTATGTAAGAGCAGGATATAGTGCCAATGCCTCTATAGTCTTGGAAGAAAAAAAGGATGTTTTGGCTATAAAAGAAGCTTTATTACAGTTTGATAAGGAAACTGAAAAGCCCTATGTTGAAATTGAGATCGGTGAAAATGAATTTGAAAGAAAAGAACTAGAATTAGGGGTGAGCGATGGAATTGATGTAGAGGTACTGTCTGGACTTGAAGAAGACGTTAAAATCAAGGTTTGGAATAAATTGGAGAAGAAAAGTGATGATGAAGATTCTTAACAGAACAAGCCTAATAACAAACAAAAATCAAAAAACGAATGAAATATAGAATCACTTTATTCATGATAATTTGTGCCATGTTCATCACAAACGCACAAATGAAAAAATGGACACTCCAAGAATGTGTTACCTATGCTGTTGATAATAATTTGACCATTGAACAATTTGAACTGGATTTGGAAAATGACAAAATTGACAAATCAGATGCTTTGGGCAACTTTTTACCAAATTTAAATGCATCAACTAGTATTTCAAGCAGCACAGGGTTTTCCATTAATCCTACCACTAATCAGCCTACAAATGAAACCAATTTTAGTGTAAATGGTGGATTTAGTACAAGTGTGACCATTTTTGATGGAATGCGTAATGTGCACAGGTTTAATAGGGCTAAACTTAATGCTATTGCCAGTCAATATAGGTTGGACGATTTAAAAGATGACATTCGCTTAAATGTGGCCAATGCTTATTTGCGAGTGCTTTCCAATAAAGAGTCGCTTAAGACATTCAGGGCCCAATATGCGGTCACTGAACAAGATTTAAAGCGTACCAAAGAGTTGGTAGAGTCAGGAGTTTCTCCAAGAGGGGATTTGTTGGAGATTGAAGCCACTGCGGCCAATCAAGAACAGCAGATTGTTAACGGTGAAAGCTTGGTCTTAATTTCAAGAATCAATTTAGCACAATTGTTACAGATAACAGATTATGAAAATTTTGATATAGCTGACGAGCAATTTGATATTCCACCATCTGATATTCTAAAAAATTCAGCTAAAGTTATCTTTGATAAGGCATTGACTTTTAGAAATGATATTAAGTTTTCCCAATCTAATGTAGAACTCGCAGAAAAAGATTTGGAGATAGCCAAAGGAGCAAGATATCCAACCCTGTCAGCAAACTTTAACTATGGAACCAGGTATTCAGATGCAACCTCAATTCCGGATGCCAACAATGTTCTTTATACTCCAAGTTTTACTGACCAACTTTGGATCTTTGATGGAGTTTCTTATGGAGCAAGCCTAAGCGTACCTATTTTTAATGGATGGAGTACCCGAAATAATGTCAAGCGATCAAAAATAAGCTTGGAGAAGGCCAAACTGCAATTTGAACAAGACAAATTGGATTTGGAGACGAATATTCAACAGGCTTATGTAGATGTTACCACCTTTTTTAAAGCTTATGAGGCAGCAGTAAAAACTGCAGAGGCAAGAAGGTTGGCCTACAATTATGCCAAAGAACGTTTTGACGTTGGCTTGATGAATGCTTTTGACTTTAGTCAGGCACAATCTAGAGTGGATAATGCAGAAGCAGATGTAATACGGACCAAGTACGATTATATTTTCCGATTGAAAATATTGGAGTTCTACTTTGGTATTCCCATTTCATTAAACTAGTATCTTTGTGGCCGCTATGGCCAGAATACTAAATTTAGAAACAGCAACTACAAATTGTTCTGTAAGCATATCTGAGGACAATGAGATTGTATCCTTGAAGGAAAACAATGCGATGAACTATTCGCATTCAGAACAATTACATGTTTTTATAAAAGAAGCCTTGAATGAGGCTTCTTTGTCATTTTTAGATTTGGATGCCGTGGCTGTGAGTAAGGGGCCAGGGTCTTATACAGGACTCCGAATTGGTGTGTCGGCGGCCAAGGGACTCTGTTTTTCTTTGGACCTACCTTTAATTTCCGTTCCAACATTGCAAAGTATGGCCAGTCAAATCAAAGCTTTGGATGGAGAAATTGTTATTCCCGTTTTGGATGCTAGAAGGATGGAAGTATATTCTTGTGTTTTTAATGCAAACTACGAGGTGGTAAGAGAAACTAGGGCTGAAATCATAGATGAAAGTTCCTTTGATAAATTTCTGGCTGGTTCAAAAGTCCATCTTGTAGGCAGTGGAGCAGAAAAATGCATTGAAGTTTTGAACCATCCCAACATGAATTTTGACACTTCCATTATTCCTTCGGCCAAGGAAATGGCGCAACTTTCCTTTAAGAAGTTTCAAGAAGGCCTATTTGAAGATGTGGCTTATTTTGAACCTTATTATCTAAAGGATTTTGTTCTTCAAACAAAGAAGAAAGGTTAGTCTGGGTCATGTACCACCCTTTGCGGGAACGGAATTTCAATTCCAGCTTGATCAAAGCGTAGTTTTGTTTCCTCGATCACATAAAAATGTGCGGGCCAAAAAAACTCGTTTTTAGCCCAAAAACGTAGTGTAATATTCACAGAACTATCTCCCAATTCACCTACATAGACTTCAGGAATGGGCTCTTTTAATATATCTGGACTATCTGCACAAATCTGTAATAAAATTTCTTTGGCCTCTTTTATATTGGAGCCATACCCAATACCAACATCAAATTTATCCCTTCGGGTGTCTTCTTGGTTGTAGTTTATAATACTACCATTGCTAAGTTGCCCATTTGGAATAATGGCCACTTGGTTTCCAAAAGTGTTCAGTTTGGTGCTGAATATGGTTATTTGCTTTACGCTACCTTCCACACCTTGGGCGGAAACCCAATCACCAACTTTAAAAGGTTTAAAAATGAGTATCAGTACACCACCTGCAAAATTGGCTAGGGAGCCTTGAAGTGCAAGTCCGATAGCTAAACCGGCCGCACCTACCATAGCTACCAATGACGAGGATTTTACTCCTAACTGGGTAACGACAATAACAAACAACAGCACTTTTAATGCTACACTTATAAAGCTTTGCAGAAAACTTTCCAAGGTTGGGTCATAATCTTTTCTTTCAAAAAAGCGATGAACCATTTTGTTTATGAATCGTACAATCCATAATCCAACAAAAAAGATGACAACTGCCAGGATTAAATCGGGCATAAAGCCCCAGAACCAATCTATGGCATTCTCTAAATGCTTTTCAAAATTGCGTAACTCTTCCATATTGTTTTGGATTAAAAGCAAAAGTAAATTCCTTTTACCTGCAGCCCCGTGGTTTTTGGTTAATCTTTATAGTTGTCCAAGTGCATCATTGGCAGACGTTACAGGAAGTTTACAAGTCCCTTCAATACAGACGTAGATTAAGGTTTGCCCTTCATTATATCTGCTTTTCAATAAATCAATACCTCCTTCTTTTTTAGAACCTACCAATATGCTATTGGGTAAATAGTTGCTGCTTATTTCTTTTCCAATTCCTTTGTAGTTGTCACCAACCACCGCTATTTCATAAAAATTCTGGTTTTCATAAAGGATTAAATGCATCCAATTGGTAAAACCCTGTGCACTTTCGGCAAAATCGTCCTGGACATTTTTGACCATCTGTTTGGCCATATCACCATAACCATCATCTGGAAACAGTTTGTGGAACTTCAATAGATTTTTGGCCATGATGGAATTAGAGGCGGAAATAACATTATCATTGGTCTCTATACTTCTTCTTATTAATGAATGGTCATCATCTGATGTAAAAAAGAACATTCCGGATTCCTTGTCCAAGAAGTGTATTTTGGCATAATCCAAAAGTCTTTTGGAGTGGTTTAGCCATTTTTCATCAAAGGTAACTTCATAAAGTCCAAGATAAGCTTCAATTACTGTTGCATAATCTTCCAAAAAGGCATTGATGCTACTTTCTCCTTTTTTATGGTTACGGAATAGGGCATGATCATCTTTTATCATTTCCTTTTCAATAAATTTTGCATTTTTCAACGCCAATTGAAGGTATTCCTCATTCCCTAAATAGCGATATGCATCTACGAGTCCATTAAGCATCAATCCGTTCCATGAAGTGAGTATTTTATCATCCAATCTAGGTTTGGAACGTTTTGCTCTTTCTTTTTTTAAGGTAGAAAGGGAGTTGTTCAGTTTTTTCTTTAAATCTGTAACTGAAATATTATGTTTTTGGGCTATTTCCTCATTGGTTTTATCCCTGATGAGTACATAATTCCCTTCTTCCCAATGGCCATATGAATTTATGTTGTAGTAATCCTTGAAAACTTTATAATCATCGCCCAGCAATTGTTCCAATTCTTCCTTGGTCCAAACATAGTATGCCCCCTCTTCCAATTCTCCATGTTCATCCAGACTGTCTGCATCCAAAGAGGAATAGAACCCTCCACTTTTGTCTAGGAGCTCTTCTTTTACAAAACCAATGGTCTCTTTAACAACATTTTTATAAAGTTCATTTTTGGTTACGGCATAGGCCTTGGCATAAAGGCTTGCCAATTGCCCATTGTCGTAAAGCATTTTTTCAAAATGGGGTACATGCCATTTGGTGTCCACGGCATATCTTGAAAACCCTCCGCCCACATGGTCATATATACCTCCGTAGGCCATACGTTTTAATGTGGTATTCACTTGCTCCAATAACTCAGGTTTAGTGTTCGCAGTAGCATAATGCAACAGAAAATCCCAGTTATTGGGCATCATAAACTTTGGTGCGCGTTTGTGCCCTCCCAAATAATTGTCGAAGTACTGTGACCAATTGGTAACGGCTTCATCCAATTGTTCAAGATTGTATATGCCGGAATCGGTTTTGTTTTCCACCAAATTGATAGCGTTGATTCCATTGGAAAGATTTGTGGCGTATTCCACAATCTTGTTTCTATCGTTTTTATATAGGTCGGTCAGTTGCTTTAAGGATTTGATCCAATTGTCTTTTGGAACATAGGTAGCGCCCCAAAAAGGTCGTCCATCGGGTAGGGCAACAATATTTAAGGGCCAGCCGCCATTTCCGGACATCATTTGGATGGCGTCCATGTATATTTGATCTACATCAGGTCTTTCTTCTCGGTCTATTTTAATATTGATGAAGTTTTCATTCATCATTTGGGCCACTTCCTCATCTTCAAAACATTCCTTTTCCATTACATGACACCAATGGCAAGCTGCATATCCAATGCTTATGAGCAATGGTTTGTCTTCCTTTTTTGCACGTTCTAAAACTTCCGGTTTCCAAGCTTCCCAATTTACCGGGTTATGCGCATGTTGTAACAAATAGGGACTGGTTTCATGAACCAGTGCATTGGTATGTTTATGAGTCACTTTATTTGATTTTTGGGTACAACCATGGGTTAAGGTCAAAAAAACCCATAAAAAGGAAATTCTTTTTATCATACTAATTGTTTAGAATATAAAAATGCGCCCTTTTTTGGGCGCATTTTTTAATTTGACACCCTTTGGTTTATTTTACTTCAAAGGTGATTTTTACATTGACTCGGTAATCATCTATTTTACCATCTTTTACAGAGGCACTTTGCTCATTGATGTATACCGAACGGATGTTTTTAACAGATTTGGAGGCTTGGTCCAATGCATTTTTTGCGGCTTGCTCCCAACTTTCGTCCGAGTTTGCCAACACTTCGATTACTTTTAATACTGCCATAATAGTTAATGATTTTAAATTTATCCAATTTATGAAAAATTGAGCATAAGGGCAGTATAAAGGCTAGAAATCAACCATTAATGGCCACTACTTCATTGACTTTGTCCCCCATCATGTTTTTGAGCATGGTCTCAATACCATTTTTAAGGGTAAATGTTGAGGAAGGACATCCACTACAGGCACCCTGCAAAATCACGTTTACGGTTTTGGTGTCTTCTTCGTAAGATTGAAAAAGAATATTGCCTCCGTCGCTTGCCACGGCCGGTTTAACATATTCGTCCAAAATATCAATAATCTGTTTGGAAGTGTCATCATAATGTACCTGTGCACTATTCTGTTCTTCCGTTTCTTTTGATTTCTGAATTGCTGCTTGTGAGACTACTTCTTTACCATCTGCCAAAAAATCCCGGATAAATTCCCGTAACTGCATAGTAATTCCTTCCCATTCGGCAACATCATATTTTGATACTGAAACATAGTTTTCATCAAAAAATACTTCTTTTACAAAAGGGAAATGAAAAAGCTCTTGGGCCAATAGTGAATCCTTGGCCTCATCAATATTCTTGAATTCGTATGTGGTTGGAACAATACGTTTGTTGGAAACAAATTTCATTACCGCCGGATTTGGTGTTACTTCTGCATAAACGGTAATGGGTTCCTTTTTTTTGGTGTCATCTTCGTTAACTACCGGTTGCCCGGCATTCAGGTATTCAACCAACTGCTGAGCCACTTCATCTTTAACATCATCCCATTCTACAATATCAAAACGTTCAAGGGCTATAAAATTTCCAGAAATGTAAACTGTTTTGATAAATGGTAGGTAGAATAACTGCTGTGCTAGCGGAGAGTTTTTGGCCTCATCGATGTTTTTTAGCTCATAATTGCCTTTGACCAAAAAATGATTGGCCTCAAATTTTAGTATTTTGGAGTTGTTTGTTGGAACAACTGTAATATTGAATTCTTTCATAGCAGGAATTTGGTGCAAAAATACCAAAGTAATAATGAGGGGCAAAATATATAATAATGTACCGCTACAACCGTTATCTAAATGTTTGATTACCTTTAAATCTCAACTAGAGCCCAAAATCGTTGCATGAGACGCTATTTAACCCCATTGATCATAACCCTAGTTTTTGGGCTGACAGCTAAGGCCCAAGAGGGAATACCTGTATATTTTGATTATTTAGCCGATAACTATTATTTAGTTTATCCATCTATGGCAGGTATTGCCGAAGGAGGCAAAATTAGATTAACGGCCAGGAAACAATGGTTTAATGTTGATGAGGCACCCAGCTTACAGACTTTGAATGTTAACTTTAGAGCAGGTGAACGCAGTGGTGTTGGTGCTATTTTGTTTAACGACTCCAATGGATATCATTCTCAAACTGGATTTAAGGCTACCTATGCACATCATTTACAATTAGCAGGAGATTTTAGAACCCTTAATCAAATATCGTTTGGTCTTAGTGCAGGAGTAATTTTGAGCAGTTTGGATGAAACAGAATTTAGATCTGTAATACCTGACCCAATTATAACAGGTACCAAGAATACAGCTAGCTATTTTAACGTGGATTTTGGAGCATCTTATAACCTTTTTGAGTTCTATGCACATGCTGCAGTTTTGAATGTGCTGGGAAGTGGACGTGATTTATATACTGTTGCAAGATTTGATAACCTTAGGAGGTATTTGCTATCTGCTGGTTACGTTTTTGGGAAAAAGACAAGAATAGAACCTTCCATACTATTGCAGATGACGGACCTTACCAAGGAAAAAACCATTGACTTTAATGCAAAAGTGTACAAAGATGTAAGTTTTGGTACCGTATGGGCAGGATTATCCTACCGAAGGAGCTTTGACGGCGCTCAATTCCAAACCAACGGAGGTTTTGGGGAACAACGCTTACAGCTTTTTACGCCTATAATTGGAGTTAATGTCAATAAATTTATGTTCTCCTACAATTATTCTTATCAATCTGGTGATATACGTTTTGATAATGGAGGGTTCCATCAAATTACTTTAGGGTATGATTGGGGACAGAGTGACCAAGGAAAACGATATGATTGCTATTGCCCTGCTGCCAACAATTAAAAAGGCCTATCCTTTTAAGGATAGACCAGATTTTAAATCTTCAAGATAGAAGTTAATCCCACTTGTAATTTTTCTTAGAGGCTTGAGCCTTTATAGCCGATAATAGTGCATTTTCCAATTCACCAGTTTCCTCTTTTTGATTTTTGGCGATGAAGGCCTCACGTTTTTTGTTCAACTCCTGAATTTGTTTTTGAATCTTTTCACGCTCCGTTTTTTTCTCTTTAAGGTATTTTTTGATCTCACCTTCTGATTTTTCTTTAAGTTCGGAAGGAAGGTCTTCTACCTCTAGCTCTTCAAGTACTTCTTCATTATCTTCAACAGCATCTACCAAATCCCATGTAGAGTTTTTATAGAGTCTGGAACCCTTGCTTACAGTTCTTTTTACTGCCACGGCCGCTGCCATCTCTTGGGCATTGCTATCCTGCATGCTCTGTTTTGCTTTTTTCTCTCTACCCAAAGCACCATAAGAAATATAGGTTTTGTTCAATTGTGAGTTAAGCTTGATAATTACATCGTCATAAGGAGTTTCAATATGAACTACCTGCCTGTTGTGATCTATGGCCATATATTCTCCACCGGTAAGAGTGGCCCCATTTTTCCAACTGGTTGAGATACCTTGCTCATAATTTCCACAGAAAATAGTATTAACAATGACATCTTTTTCTCTGGCATTGGATGTAGCATCTTTGTAATTCAATTTGCCTTGTGTGAAAGGTTCGTTTCCTGCAATAAAAATCATTTTGAGATCATCCGCACTTTTGCCCCAATCTAACTGTTTTAAAGAAGTTTGGATAACCTCTCCGCAATACTCTTCACCCCCATTTGTTGTTAAGGAGAATAGTTTTTCAGAAATCTCATCTAGATCACTGCTAAAATTGATTACTTGTCTAATGTATCCTTCATTGGAGGATAGATTGTCATTGCCATACTCATAGAGTGCTATTTGTAATGAAGGCCTAGACTCATTTCCACATTTGGCGTGGGTAAACTCGTTCACAATATCCCAAAGCTGTGCTTTTGCTTGGTTAATGAGCCCGTCCATACTATTACTGGTATCCAATAACAGAGCAATCTTTACATATTGCTTGGCAGGCTTGTGAATAATGGATTTTGTAACTAGAGCTGTGTTTTGAGATTCCTTTGATTTTAAATCGCAACCATATGCTGTTCCAGTTATCATGGTGAAAAGTGCAATTCCTAATAGGTGTTTAAAAGATTTCATAGTTCAATGTTTTTAAAATATGGGCTAAAAGTATTCCCAACTTTTTTCAATAAAAACCTGGAATGAGCGAACAAGGAGTTGTAATGAGTGAATGGACCAATTGGTTTTGTGAAGTGGTAGTATGATCTAAATTTTAATGGAAATTCAATGAAAGGCCATTTTTTAGTACGCCTTAGATGAATTAAGTTTACCTGAACATTTAAAGCCATGATTAAAAAAAGGCACGTTGTATTTCTCTTTTTAATTGCACTTTACTCAGGGTTTTCTCAGGTGAACAATAATAGTTCTCAGGTAGAGATCAAAGGATCGGTAAAAGGCAAGGAGAATTTTGTGCCAATATCTGGGGTTCAAGTGTCAACCGATACAGGAAGTTTTACAACCACCAATGGACTAGGAGAATTTAAGATAAAGGCTTCCATAGGGGATTATCTCATTTTTGAGAGTCCTGAGTTTGAAACCGTGAGACATCGCATAAAATCGGATGAAGATGTAGATGTCAGAGTTGCTGGATACGAATATGAAACGTCCAAAAAAGAAAAGCGGTCAAGTTCTAGAAACATGATCAATCATCAAAAACTATTGGATTCTGCGGATTTTTATAAAAGAACTGATCTTGAAAAGAGTATAGATTTTATTGCCCAGTCCATAACGCTTTTAGGAAAACGTGGGAACAAAAAGGAACTGGCTTCCTCGTTTACCACTTTAGGGGAAATTTACCTTTACCATAAACAATATGATTTGGCCATAACCAATTTTGAGGATGCATTGGCCACACAAAAATCAATAAAACCAACATTGTTGTTGGGCAAGGCTTATATATTGAACAACGACTTTCAAAAGGCAGAATCTTCACTTTTACCTTTGGTGTCTGTCAAAAACATGGTGCCCTATCAACGCGTAGAATTGTATGAAGGATTGGGGGATACATATAGAGCGTTATCAGATTTAAAGAAGGCGTTGGATTTTTATCAAGAAGGACTCCAAATCGCCCAAAAAAATCAAATCTCCCCAAAAGTCATTGACCTTAATTCTAAAATTGCAGATGCCTATGCCAGTGAAGATCGTTTTATTGAGGCAGAAGGTTTTTATAACAACTCTTTGAATTTGTCCAAAGCAGTTGCTCCAGAACGGTTAATAGAAGAGAATGAAAAAGTCGCTGATTTTTATAATGATGAAAATAGGTACGATGATGAAATCCAATTACGCAAAAAGAGCTTGAACGAACTACAGCAATTGCCCATACAATCCGTTGCCACAGAGAACAAAGGTTTAGGGAGGCCAGACTCCATAACTTCTCAACGTATTAACTACAAAATAGCCAATGCTTATATAGCACAGGATAAATTGGATGAGGCCATCCCATATTTGGAGCGCAGTATTGTAGAGGCAGATAATGAAGATGATTTGGTGGTTCAAAAAGATGCGACAAGGAAATTATCCGAAGTATACCGCTATAAAGGTGATTTTACCAAGGCATTGGAATCATATCAAGACTATGTTGCTGTAGTTGACAGTTTATATGTTAGAAAAGAGCAGGAAATCTCAAGAGCTGCCAGATTTAATAGAGAAATAGCTACCAAACAAAATAGAATTTCCAGTTTGGAACAGGAAAGGGAACTGTCACAGAGCAAGTATAGTTTAGCGTTGACAGAGCAGCAATTGTTTGAAGAAACCAGTAAAAGGCAAAAATGGATTATTTATTCCTTGATTTTTGGGATTGTGTTGATGACATTGATCACGTTTTTATACTACCGCAATGGCAAACAACAGAAATTGGCCAACAATCTGTTGGCACTAAAATCACTGCGCACTCAAATGAATCCACATTTTATTTTTAATGCCCTCAATTCTGTCAATAATTATATTGCCAAGAGTGACGAACGAAGCGCAAACCGATTTTTGAGCGATTTTTCAGTTTTAATGCGTAGCGTACTGGAAAATTCTGAGGAAGATTTTATTCCACTTTCCAGAGAATTGGAATTATTGGAGCTCTATGTAAAATTGGAACATTCCCGTTTTTCGGATAAGTTCGATTTTGAAATAGACATAAATGACAAAATTGATATCGAAGCATTTGAAATACCACCTATGTTACTTCAACCCTATATTGAAAATGCTATTTGGCATGGTTTACGATATAAAGAAGAAAAAGGCTTCCTGAAAATAAAGATTGACCAAATCAATGCAGAAACATTGGAAATCAACATTGAAGATAACGGTGTGGGCAGAAAGAGATCGGCGGAACTTAAAACTGCCAATCAGAAGAAACAAAAATCAAAAGGAATGGGGAACATCAAAAAACGAATTCAAATCCTTAATGATATGTATAAAAATAAGGTTGATGTTTCCATTTCAGATTTGTACGATGACCAAACAGGAACCAAAGTGTCCCTAAAACTCAAAAAAGATTAATGGAATTACGCGCTATCATAGTGGAAGATGAGGCAAATAGCCGGGAAATACTCCGTAATTATTTGGCCAAGTACTGTAACGGGGTCAAACTATTAGGGGAAGCTTCCAATATTACAGAAGGATTGGAGTTGGTTCAGAAACAGCAACCAGATTTGGTTTTTTTGGATGTAGAAATGCCTTTTGGTAATGCCTTTGATCTATTGGATAAGGTGCCTGATCGTACTTTTGAAACTGTTTTTGTTACAGCCTATAATCAATATGCCATGGATGCCTTAAACAACCATGCCGCCTATTATTTGATGAAACCCATCAATATTGATGAATTGATAAAGGCTGTGGATTATGTAAAAGAAATAAAAGAAAAAGAAGATGCATTGGAAGGGCAGGTTTTGGAAGCCAAGACCATAAGAACAGAAGGCAAGATAACTTTGCCGCAACAAGATGGTTTTCAGGTTTTGGATGTAAGTGATATTTATTTTTGCAAGGCAGATGACAACTACACGGAAATTTATCTGGAGAACAAAAGAATTGTGGTAAGCAAAACCCTTAAATATTTTGAAGATGCCTTGTCAAGCTATGCTTTTGCCAGAATCCACAAGTCGTATTTGGTGAACGTGGGCGAGGTCGTAAAATATAAAAAAGGAAAAGGCGGGAGTGTTGTACTTTCCAATGGTAAGGAACTATCCGTTTCAGCATCCAAGAAAGCTGCATTGCTATCCTTTTTTAAATAAATACAAGAATCACAAATGATTATTAAATCAGTAAAAGGGAAATCCCCAGAAATTGGCGAAGATTGCTTTATTGCCGAAAATGCAACTATTGTTGGTGAAGTATCAATGGGAAATCAATGTAGTGTATGGTTCAATGCCGTAATTCGGGGAGACGTACATTTTATTAAAATGGGTGACAAGGTCAATGTGCAAGATGGAGCCATTATCCATTGCACTTATAAAAAAGCACCAACTATAATTGGTAATAATGTTTCCATAGGCCATAATGCCATTGTGCATGGTTGTACAGTAAAAGACAATGTGCTCATTGGAATGGGCAGCATTATTATGGATGACTGCGTAGTAGAGAGCAATTCTATAATAGCTGCAGGTGCTGTGGTGACCCAAGGCACCCATGTAGAGGCAGGTAGCATTTATGCTGGAATGCCTGCTAAAAAAATAAAAGATGTAAGCCCTGAATTGAGTTCTGGGGAGATAGACCGCATCGCCAATAATTATGTTACCTATTCCAGTTGGTTTAAGTAGTCTTTTTTAAGAGATTAGATAATCTGATTATTCAATAATCCAATTATCTAATATTGGCTATTTTTGCAGCACTAAAACCTGAACTAATGAACGCATATATTTTTCCCGGACAAGGAGCTCAATTTGTAGGTATGGGACTCGATCTTTATGAAAACCATCCCTTGGCCCAAGAATTATTTGAAAAAGCCAATGATATTTTAGGGTTTTCCATAACGGATATCATGTTTGAGGGCACTCCTGAAGATTTGAAACAGACCAAAGTTACCCAACCTGCAATTTTCTTGCATTCGGTAATTTTGAGCAAGGTTCTTGGGGATAATTTTAAGCCTGATATGGTTGCGGGTCATTCTTTGGGCGAATTTTCCGCCTTGGTGGCCAACGGAACTTTAAATTTTGAAGATGGACTAAAATTGGTTTCCCAACGAGCTTCGGCCATGCAAAAAGCATGCGAAATACAACCAAGTACAATGGCGGCTGTTTTAGGATTGGAAGATGAGGTTGTTGAAAAAATATGCAATGAAACCGAAGGAATTGTAGTAGCGGCAAACTATAATTGCCCGGGTCAATTAGTGATTTCAGGAGAGATAGAGGCGGTAAATACAGCTTGTGAAAAATTAAAGGAAGCAGGAGCAAGAAGAGCATTGTTGCTTCCTGTTGGAGGGGCTTTCCATTCATCTTTAATGGAGCCGGCAAGAGAAGAGTTGGCTGCTGCTATTAAAGCCACAAATTTCAGTGAACCAAGTTGTCCAATTTATCAAAATGTTCCAACCACAGCTGTCACAAATGCCAATGAAATTAAAGCCAATTTAATTTCACAATTGACTGCTCCCGTAAAATGGACACAAAGCGTTCAGCAGATGGTCAAAGATGGAGGGAGGTCTTTTGTTGAAGTTGGCCCTGGAAAAGTACTTCAAGGATTGGTCAGAAAGATTGATTCTGGAGCAGAAACTTCTTCTGCAGCGCTATAAAAATAAGATTTTTCTGACCTTCCGGGCATTTCACCCGAGAAACTTAGATTTAATCCGTTAAGTTGTGGTGTTCCTTTAATTTTTAGTAATATTGATTCTTCCCAAATCACCAATCCAAATGGAATAAAAACGATATTCAAATTTATTTGAACAGGTAATGTTGCCCTTCATGAAAAAAACCTCATTAGAACAGTTTTCCAGCTATGGATACAACACATTACTGTTTATAGCATTTACCCTTTTTACTTGTAGTTTTGGGTTTGGGCAAGTTCCATCAGGCTATACCGCGACGATCGACCAGGACCCCATCAACGCGGGCAACGAGACATCTGTGGGCTTCACCTTTGCCGGAGCGGAGATAGGTTCGACATATG
>NZ_OBEH01000004.1:0-302256 GCF_900215465.1 Flagellimonas pacifica | reverse complement strand
GAAACGGGACGGTCACCTTGAGCGTGACACTGACCAACGGCAATGGCACGGGCGCGGCTGCGACCGACACCTCTACCAAGGCCACGGCGGTTCCATCGGGCTATACCGCGACGATCGACCAGGACCCCATCAACGCGGGCAACGAGACATCTGTGGGCTTCACCTTTGCCGGAGCGGAGATAGGTTCGACATATGACTATACCTTCAGCAGCGATGGCGGGGGCACCCCTGTCACCGACAGCGGCACGATAGTTACCGCGACGGACAACATAACGGGCATCGACCTGAGCGGTCTCGGAAACGGGACGGTCACCTTGAGCGTGACACTGACCAACGGCAATGGCACGGGCGCGGCTGCGACCGACACCTCTACCAAGGCCACTTGTTTTGCTGGTAGTATACCACCAACCTTGGATGGATCTGTGATCACAGCTTTTTGTGATGCTTTTGTACAAGATCTTGATGCCTATACGATGAGTGTTCCACCAGTAGGGTCCGATTTAAGGTGGAGTACTAATTCTGATACTAACGTAGCAGGGGATTATTTGCCAACAAGTACGGTAAGTACACCAGGTACTTATTTTGGATTTTTCTATGATGCTTTAAACGATTGTGCAAGTTCAACTTTTAATGTTACGTTGACCCAAAACACAACCCCTTCTCCAGGTACCACTACTAATATTGCTACTTGTGATGATTCAGGCGATGGAAGTGTAGTTGATTTGGATGATCAACTTACAGGTGCCGATGCTGGAAGCTGGTTAATGATCAGTGCTCCGGGAGGAGCCTCAATAACCATAAATGCAAGTAATATTGTAAATTTTGATGGTCAACCCTTGGGAGATTATATTTTTAGATATACTACATCAGGAGCAACAGCGCCTTGTGTTGATCAAACAGTAGATTTAACGGTAACTGTGCAAGATTGCTCAATTCCTTGTAATGCGGGTAATAGCGCACCGATTTTAGATGCCTCCGAACCAACTGAATTTTGCGATACTGTCTCAGCTAATTTAAATGATTATGTAACCAACACTGCACCTGCTGGTAGTGTGCTTACTTGGAGTACAAACCCTGATCCTTTGCAGGTTGTGGCACATAGAAGTAATATTGTTTCAGCTCCGGGTTCTTATTTTGGATTCTTTTTTGATGCTGCCAACAATTGTGCAAGTCCGGTGCTTACTGTATCATTGATACGAAATTTAACACCTACCATTGACAATACAGCTGGTGATAATCGCTGTGGGGAAGGAACATTGACTTTAACGGCTTCAGTAAGTGATGGTAGTTTGTTGAGTTGGTACGCCAATGCTACAGGAGGGTCAGTACTTGGAACCGGAGAATCTTTTGAAACTCCTTCCATTTCGGAAACCACTTCGTTTTTTGTTGAGGCCTCTGCCAATGGTTGTTCTTCTGTAAGAACGGAAGTTGTAGCAACTGTGAATGCAGAACCTTCTACAGGAACACCCAGTAATGTTTCTGCATGTAATGCAACCGGAAATGGAGGACCAACGGTTGTGGATTTGGATGACACCCTAACTGGAGAAGACCCAGGAACATGGACAATTGTGACGGACCCATCCGGCGGAAGCATAACTATTGGTGCAGAGAACAATGTTGATTTTGAGGGGTTGCCTGACGGAAACTATGTTTTTGAATTCACAACCACTGGAGCTATGGCTCCGTGTACCAATAGTTCAATTCAAGTTACTATTTCGGTAAGTAGCTGTATTGTAGATTCTGATGGAGATGGTTTAACGGATGGAGAGGAGAATACTTTGGGTACAGACCCCAATGATCCCGACACTGACGGCGATGGCCTAACTGATAACGAAGAATTCTCAGGTAATGATGATTCAAGTACTACGGCTGTCCCCGCTGGTGAATCCAATCCTTTGGATAGTTGTGATCCTTTTTTAACTCCTTCATGTAATCCAGACCCTATTGATTTAGCTATTACCAAGGAAGTAAGTAACGCTACGCCTTTGTTGCAGAGTGATATTATATTTACGATTACGTTGGAAAACACCACAATGGACCGAGTTTTGGATGTCACTGTGAATGAGGTACTTGATAGCGGATTTGCTTATGTTTCGCATACAGTGTCAAAAGGAACTTATGATCAGGTCACTGGAGTTTGGTCAATTGCAGAGTTAATATCTGAAGAAAGTATAACATTGGAAATTACAGTTACTACAGTGATTTCTGGTCAGTTACAGAATACTGCAACAATTGCAGGTTCTTTTCCAATAGATGGAGACACCTCTAACAATACTGCTACGGTTTCGGTTGATGTAAATCGAAGCCCATGCGAAACACCAGGAACACTTTGCAATATTTTTTCTCCAAATAATGGGGACGATATAAACAATACCCTTATTTTGGTTAGACACCAAGATTATCCAAATAACGATTTAAAGGTTTTTGATCGCTATGGGAATAGTGTATTTGAAATGAAGGGTTATGATAGTTCTTGGGATGGTACGGGAAGCAGTGGAGATCTGCCAAAAGGAACTTATTTTTATATACTAGATCTTGGGGATGATTCAGAAGTTGTCAAAGGTTGGATTCAAATTATCAGATAAACAAAGAAATGCCAAATAATACTGGGTTGAAAAAATATAAAATACTTGCTTTGTTGATTGGTGTATTCAGTATTATCAATGCCCAAAAAGAACCCCAATATACGCAGTACATGTACAATATTGGCAGTTTCAACCCGGCATATGCCGGTACGGTGGAATCTCCTGAAATATCGGGACTTTATAGAGCGCAATGGGTAGACATACCTGGAGCACCAACCACTATGCGTTTTGGAGCAAATGTTCCCCTTGCCAATGAAAAAATGGGTCTTGGATTTAATGTGGTACTGGATGAACTTGGACCTTCTAAACAAACCTTTGCAACACTTTCTTACTCCTACCAAATTAATGTTTCGGATATCACAAAACTGTCTTTTGGACTTTCGGCCGGAGGGTCTTTTTTAAATTTGGACTACTCTGAAGGGACTTTTGTTGATCCTTCTGACCCTACCATATTTGGAGAAAATTTAAGCAATTTTTATCCTACTGTAGGAGCTGGCCTATTTCTTTATGAGGAAGATTGGTATGCCGGACTATCAGTTCCCAATTTTTTGACCAATGGGCTATATAATGAAGAAGTAGCAACCATTGTTGAGGACAATATGCAGTTTAATTTAATTGGAGGCTATGTTTTTCAACTTTCAGATAGGACAAAGTTCAAACCTGCATTTTTAATAAACTACTTACAAGGTTCTCCGGTCAATGTAAACCTATCTGCAAATTTTCAGTTTATAGATGCTCTTACAATAGGAGGGTCGTACAGGTTTGATAATGCAGTTAGTGGTTTGGCTGGTATTCAAGTATCCAATACCTTGTTTTTAGGGTATTCGTATGACTATAATACAAATGGTTTGGGAGAGTTCAGTGGAGGCTCACATGAGGCAATACTGAAATTTTATATAGGGCGCGAGAGTACTAGAAGTAGAGGTCCCAAAACAAAAAACAAGAATAAGAACATAAAAGGCAAACCAAAACAGATTGACTCCCCAAGATTTTTCTAGTATGGCACAAGTAAAAAATATATATACTACACTATTGTTCTCCATTTTGGGTATAGTGGTTTGTTTTGCCCAAGGAAAGCGATCTAAGGGAGACGATTTCTTTTTTCAATATGAATATCAGAAAGCGATAAACGCGTATAAAGCTGAGCTCACTGAAGGTACTTTGACGGAACAGCAGTTCTTGAATTTGGCAGATGCCTACTTTAAGACGAGTAGTTTTGAAAAAGCTTCAAAAGCTTATGTAGAGCTATATAAAAAGGATAATTCACTGCTGGGCAATTACCATCTAAATATGATGTTGCAGAGTCTTTCAAAAGCATCGGACAAAGAAAAAATGAATGCTTTTTTGACAACTATGTCTTCCAGTTTTCCTAAAGAATTTATGGAAAATATTGAGTTCAATACCCAGTTGCTTGAGAGTAGTACTGCCAGTAATGATTTAGATTTTCAAATTTTTAATTTGACGGGCAATAGTCCTCAATCCGATTTTTCACCATCATTCTATAAAGAACAACTTTTGTTCTCCAGTGGCCGATCGCTAGACAAAAAGAACAGATACTCCCCCGCCGGAGAGGGTTATTTGAACATTTACGGAGCCAATGTGCAAAATGATGGCCAGATTTCTGTAGTAGCACCATTTTTAGAAATTCCAAGCTCTAATTATCATAAGGCAACACCTTATTATTCAGAAGCGTTGAAAGGCATTTTTTATGTTTTGTCCAATACAGAAAATGGAGAATTGTCTTTTGATGAGAATGGGAAAAATGCATTGGCTATAGGAATGCAGCGCAAAGATGGACAGTTTCAATTATTGCTCAAAGACTTGAGCACCTCTTTTTATTACCCATTTTATGATGAAAAGAATGGGAAACTTTATTTTTCAGCCAATTTTGAAGATGGTTATGGAGGCACGGATATTTATTATGTGCATACCAATAATGGACAGATTATGTCTGCCCCTATTAATTTGGGTCCAAGAATCAATTCGGCCGGTAATGAAATAGCCTCATTTATCTTTGAAAACAGTTTTTATTTTTCTTCGGATGTTTTTTATGGATTGGGAGGTATGGATGTGTACAAATCCAATATGGAGGATGATACATTTAGTATCCCGGTTAATTTGGGTAAAGGAATTAACTCATCAGAAGACGATTTTGGCCTAATAATGAGGAATGAGGGTGATGGGCTTTTGGGATATTTTTCGTCAAATAGACCAGGAGGAAAAGGAAAAGATGATATTTACGGATTTAAGGTAGATAAAAAGCCTGGGCTTAAAACTTTTACTATTAAGGGGAAAGTGGTAAAATCTTATAGGAAATCAGACTTTATAGATAAGGCTGCGGTAAGGTTATTGGATGCCAATGGAACATTATTGGCTGAAACATATTCTGATGACAAAGGGAATTACAGGTTGGAAATTCCTTGGCAAAAAGAGCTGGTGTTGGAATCTACCAAAGAAAAATGCTCTAAATACTTAAAACGTTTTACGGAAGATGAGCTAGAGGGTATAGAGAGTTTGGATCATGATGTCAAAGTTTCGCTCTATGATGATTTGGTGGAGGAAAAAGAAGGACAGAAGGTGGTAAAATTGAAAAAATTCTTCTTTGGTAGAAGCAAGACTTCATTAACACCTGAAATAAAAGCTGAATTGGATAAGGTAGTGGCCTTTGTAAAAGGTTTTCCTTCAGCACAACTTAGAATAGAGACCTACACGGATAGTAGAGGCGGGAGTAGCACCAATTTTAAACTTACCCAGAGTCGCTCAGATGTCATAAAAAGGTATCTGATTCAAAGCGGAGTCCCTGCTTCCAATATATTGTATTCCATCGGTTACGGGGAAGATAAAATCCTGAACAATTGTACAAATGGGGTTTTCTGCTTGGAAATGCTACATCAGCAGAACCAGAGATCGTTGATAGTTGTTCTTAACGATAATGTACTCTTTAACTGATTAAATTATTACCATCCAACAATAATATAGGGCAAAAAGAGAAAGAAAGACTATTCCCAAATAGGTCAACAACTGTAGTCCAAATTTAGGATGGTTTTCTTTGGGAATATCCTTGCCCATAACTGTTTTTAAGTTCATCCACCCAATTAAAGGAGCCATAACGAAGGAGACAAAGGTGGCCAAGGCCACAAGGTTGGCCATGTTAGCACCAAAAACGGTTATTACGATCCAATTGATCACTGCCATGGCAATTACAGCTATGGCGAAAGCGTGTTTGTTTTTTAGAGATTTGGCGTTAGGATAAAGCTTTTCCAAAACATCAATACTGACCCTAGAAACTGCGTCATGTGCGGTCATACAAGTGCTGAACATGGTGGCAAAGGCAGCTACAGCTATTAGAATATAGGCCCATTTTCCAATATTGACAGTAAACAGGCTTACCACCTGATCAGCAAAAACCACTGCTCTTCCGCTAAGTTCGGTCCCAGTTCCGTATAAGGTCATCCATCCAATGATCAAAAAGAAAATAGCTAGGAGAGCGGTTAAAAAATATCCCATGTTAAATTCTTGGAGAGCAAGCTTTAATGTGGGTTTTTCTTTCATGGTTTTCATGTTTTCCATGCTCCAAAGACTAACCCAACCTGAAGCTTCAACCGCAGTGGGCATCCAACCCATTAATCCTATTAAAAAAAGAATTCCGACTTCATTAAATATTTCAGGGCGCTGATATGATTCAGCACCCGGAACTGGGCCTTTTTCTAATACAACTATGGTAGTGACTATCAAAGCCACAAACAAGATGGAAATAACAGCTTTCAAGGAATTTTCCAGAAACTGATATTTTCCTATAATTAAGATGGCACCAATAAAAATAAAGAGGCACATGGCTACTGCACTTACACTTACACTGGAAATTTTAAAAAGGTTCATGAACAGCCCTGCGGTTACCACGTAAAGAGCGGCTAAAATGGTAAATGTGGAGATTATGGTTACAAATGCATAGATCCATAAGTACTTTTTGCCCAAATTCAGATATCCTTCTACCAAGCTTTTTTTGGTAACCGTAGTATATCTAATTCCAAATTCAAAAAATGGATATTTTAAAACATTGGCTAAAATAATTGGGATAACCATGACCCAACCATATTGAGCTCCGGCTTTTGTGGATAACACTAAGTGCGAGGTTCCAATAGCCATACTGGCAAAAAGAAGCCCTGGCCCCAACTGCTTTAAAAGTACCTTTAGGTGTGACATATGCTATATTATGGTATTGCCAACTAAAATAGGTTTTTTGGATAGATGAATGAAATGATGTATTAAATAGAATGGAGAAGTAAATTATTCCACTCGGGTAACCTTATAAAACTCCTTACGGTATTTACTGGGTGTGCATCCTTTGGATTTTTTGAAAATTCGGTTAAAATTGGCAATGTTGTTAAAACCACATTTATATGCAACCTCTGAAACACTGAAATCCCGCTCTGCGAGCATTCTGGATGCGTTGTCCACACGAACATCGTTTAAATACTCTACAAAAGTCTTTTCTGTACTTTTTTTAATGAATCTGTTAAAGGATACTTTGCTCATATTAAGTAGGTCGGATACTTGGCTTAAGCTTATTTTTGAATCATAATTCTCCTGAATAAAGTTGTAGAGTATTTTTACTTTATCACTATTTTCAAAATCATCCTTTGGTAATTGTGATACCGAAAGTAATTGCTGGTTTGGAGTAACGGATAAATTGTAGAGTATAGAGAAAAGCTCCAAAAAATAGTTAATTCCGGCCAATTTGGACACATTCATAATTCTTGGGGCAATCTTTTTTGATTCTTCTTTGCTAAAAAGGATGCCATGCGCGGACCTATTGAACATTTCACGTAGAGGCTTCATCATGCTTTTGTACAGTAAACCATCTCCAAATAAGTTGTTGTGAAACTGAATGGTTACCTCATGTACCTTGTTTCCGCAATTATGCATTTCCCAGCCATGATAAACATTGGGGCCTACTAACACTAGTTCGTAATCATCTATTTCCTCAATATTGTAACCAACAGTTCTCTTCATTCCTTTTCCGTTCTCAATAAAATTGAGCTCCAGTTCTGGGTGAAAGTGAATAGGGTAATCAAAAGTGTCTCTTAAACGATCCATAACCAGAAAACTATCTTGTGCAGATAGTGAGGTAATCTCTCTTTTATATTTTTTATAAACTTTCATTCTGTTTTTCAGCCAAAAAATATACTAATACTATTCCATACATTGATTTAAACAAATTTTTTGTGTTTGACAAAATCAGTGTTTTTTGTTAGAAAAAGAGTTTATGTAAAAATTATTACTGAAAATTCTTCAAAAAAAATAGGGCTAATATGTGCCTAATATAATTAAAAGACTATATAGAATTCATTATGTCTACTTTATAAATGCACCTTTATTGGAAGTGCGCAATCCATAAACAAATATTTCAATCGTATAAACACAATCAAATATGTATTGTCATTTTTTTTATATTTATCAATAATTAACTTAAAAATTACGTATTCTTCAGGTTTATAATCTGATAAATACATGAACTTAATATAACTGCTAACTCAAAACATTCTTTACTATGATTCAAAAATCACGAGGAACATAATTTTCCATTGCCATGATGTTTTTTGATAGAACAGTTGTTATTTGCTAAATGTTATTGGCTGGGCAATTTCTTTGAGTGCCCTAAATAGTTTTCATATCAATTTATTGATAGGGTTTGAGTATACAAGCCGTATTTGTATAGCAACAACACTGTAATATGATTGATAAGGTTATTACAATTTTTATGTATTGAATGTAGACTAGACTATGTTGGAAAATAAGAATACGGAAGAAATAGTTTTATGGAACGAACTTAGAAAAGGGAATGTTGTTGCCTTGGGCAAGGTGTATGATATTTTCATAGATGATCTTTTTTCTTATGGAATACAATTTTCAGAAGATAGGAATTATGTGATGGACTGTATACATGATCTTTTTTTAGACCTTTACAAATATCAATCTAAGCTTTCAGAAACCAACAATGTCAAATACTATTTGTTGAAATCTCTTAAAAGAAAAATCATTCGAAAGCATAACGAGAAAACAACATATTTTAATAATGAAGTTCCTTTTAAATATGTACTTCGGAATCATGTCCCATCTCCTGAGGAAGAATTGATTGCTATGGAAAAGGCAACCCAAAAAAGCCAGAGTCTGTATAAGGCTACCGAATTTTTAACCAAAAGACAACAAAAAGGATTGTCTTTGAGGTTCAAAGAAAAAAGATCATACGAAGAGATTGCAGAGATCATGAACACTTCGGTAGAAACTTCAAGAACCATTATTTATAGGGCAATAAAATCATTAAGAAAAAATATTGTTTTGCCATTGCTGTTATTAGTGAAAGTTTTTTTTTAGGGGCATACAATATTTTGATTTTGACAAATCTCTTCTGAGATACCCTTATTAAGCCTCTCATCTTCAATACATTTTGTCGTTTTATTAAAAAAAGCCTAAAAAAAGTGTCTATATATCAAGTATTGTGTGCTTTTATTATTGAGGGCACATAATATATCTAGTTTTATTTTAAAATCTAAATGTGCCATAGTATAAGATGAAGGAAGAAAATTTACGAGAAGGACATATTGACCAAGAAGAAAAAGAACATTTAAAACAGAGGATTACAAGTTCTATCGTTAAGTATCAGCGTTATAAAAAACGGATTCGGTATGGCATTGGCGCGGCGGCCTCAATTGCTTTCATTGGTTCCATAGGGTTTATTAATTATGGCAAAGACTCTTCTTCAATAGAAGATTACGTAAAAGCTACGGAGGTTAACTTAAAATCTGAAAACGCCACGGAGGTTACTTTGATTTTAGATGATGATAAAAACATAAACATTGACGAGGACAATACGGATATTAAATACTCCAATACCGGAAATAAAGTAAAAATAGGAGCTTTAAAAGAAGTTGATCAGGCCACAATAAAAAATAATGAGATTGTATACAATACACTTATTGTTCCTTTTGGACGAAGATCACAAATAGAGTTGTCCGATGGGAGCAAGGTGTGGTTGAATTCTGGTTCAAAATTAGTGTACCCCGTAATATTTAAAGGAAAAAATAGAGAGGTTTATCTTGAAGGTGAAGGCATATTTGATGTGGTACATAACAAGAAACAGCCATTTATTGTAAAAGCCGAAAACCATGAGATAGAGGTTTTGGGAACCACATTCAATGTGAGTAATTATCCTGATGATGATTATATAAGTACGACCCTGAAAAGTGGGAGCGTGCAAATTAATTATAAAGGGAATTCCTTTCTTGGGAGAACCAAGACCATGCAAATTTCGCCCGGTACACAAGCCGTTTATACTAAAACTGCCAGCGCAATTTCGGCTGAAAAAGTTGATGTTGATAAGTATTTTTCTTGGCGCCAGGGTGTCTTTATTTTCAAGAGAGATAATTTAAAATACATAATGAAAAGGCTTTCCAGATACTATAATGTGGATATAGTTATCAATGATAAGATATTGGAAAAACAGACCTTTTCTGGCTATTTAGACTTAAAGGAGGATGTTGGTAATGTTGTGAAAATCATTAAGGAAACCGCAAATTTTGAATATGCCAAGCAAAATGGAAATCAAATAATTATTAATTAAAAGTACCAAACTATATGAAGTGAAAAAACCAAAAAAAACCAGAAGATGCGCCAACATCTTCTGGCTAAAAGAAAACATTGCTGAAGTATTGTGACAGCAACATTTACTAACATAAAAAACTAAAATATGAATAAAATTGTTAACCTCAGTCCTTTAGGTGCAATTGTGCCTTTAAGATCTTATTTCTGGACACTTATGAGAGTTCTACTTTTATTAATTGGAATTGGTCTTGGTTCTGTTTATGCCAACTCATCATACGCACAGACCAAAATAGATATTGACGTCAACGACGTAGTACTTGAAGACCTCTTCAAAGAAATTCAAACGAAAACCGAGTACATCTTCTTTTATAAAGACGATGTTTTGGATAGAAGCAAAAGAATATCGCTAAAACTTAGAAATGTTAAGTTGGACGATATTTTGAAAAGAGCTTTTAGAAATACTGATTTAAGCTTCAAAATTGATGATAGGCAGGTTGTAATCGTAAAAAAACTGCCTGAACCAAAAATTACCGAAGAACCAAAGCTTGTATTACAAAGCGATATTACCGGAACGGTGACTGATGCGGATGGGGCTCCCTTACCCGGAGCCAATATTGTTGTAAAGGGAACAACAAACGGAACACAGACAGATTTTGATGGTAATTATACCATTTCAGCTGCTGCGGATGCAACATTGATATTCACGTATATTGGTTTTGCTGCCCAGGAGGTAGCGATTAATGGACGAACCGCCATCAACGTAAGTATGATAGAGGACTCAAGTAAACTATCTGAAGTAGTTGTATTGGGGTATGCCACCCAAACACGTGGTGATGTTACAGGTTCGGTTGCTTCTGTTGATATTGATGAAGCGGTTAAAACCCCAGTAGTAAATGCTGCGGAGGTCCTTCAAGGAAGAGTGACCGGAGTTCAGGTAATAACTAGCGGTGACCCGGGAACAGCCCCAAAAATCAATGTTCGTGGATTTGGTACGACCAACAACACCAATCCACTCTATATTATTGACGGTGTACAAACAGATGATCCAAATGTTTTAAACAATATCAACCCAACAGATATTGAGCAGATGAACGTCTTAAAAGATGGTGCAGCTTCCATTTATGGTGCTCGTGCCTCCAATGGTGTTGTCATTATCACTACCAAAGGTGGTGGCTATAATATGGAAAAAGCTGAAGTTTCCATTGACCTTTACACTGGTTTCTCCAAAGTAGGAAACCCAATTGATTTATTAAATGTCCAACAGCATGCCGATATGATTTGGCAGAGTAGGATCAATGACGGTATCACTCCAAGCCACCCACAATATGGAGATGGCGCTTCTCCTACCATACCGTCCTCAATAGTTGGTTATACTAGAGTACAATCCTATGATCCTATTGTTTTCTTTCCTGCCGGTCAGGTAAATGCTGCCGTACAACCAGGAGGTACAGATTGGGTAGATGAAATTACACAAACCGCTCCCATTTCAAATGCTTCCATTTCCATTGCAAATGGTAATGAAAACGGAAAATACTTCATGTCAGCTTCATACCTTAGTCGTGAAGGTGTAGTGAATCATACTGGATTCAAGCGAGGTGGAACAAAATTGAACTCTGAATTCAAAGTAGGAGAAAAATTACGTATTGGGGAACATGTGAACTTTTCTTTTTCCAATACGTCACCAGGTGATTCCGAAGCCATAGAAATGGCCTATAGAATTTCCCCTTTGGTGCCTGTAAGGGATGATGATGGCTTCTTTGCCGGATCCGCCGCTCCGGGAATTGGAAACCCAGCAAATCCAGTAGCACAGCTGTATCGTACAAGAAATGATTATGATAAACGCTATACCGGTATTGGTGATATTTATCTAAATTATGAGATTATTGATGGCCTATCTTTTAAGTCAACCTTGGCAGGGGGTTTTGAGATTTTCGATTCAAGACGATTTGTATCCTTAGACCCAGAAAATGGGGAGCCTATATCTACCAACAGACTTACTGAGAGAGACCAGACCCGATATAATTGGAGTTGGACAAATATCCTGAACTACAATAAGAAATTCGGTGAGCATAGTATAAATGCCATTGCTGGTATTGAAGCCTTGGAAGAAGGACAAAAAAGCAAAGAAGTTGCGAGATCAGGATTTCTATTCGAAGACCCCAATTTTTATTTGTTAAGTAACGGTTCAGGAACTCCAAATGTCCCCACAACGGTAGATAACACAGATGTTACTTTCGATCGAAAAAACACCCTTTACTCTCTATTTGGTTCAGTAAATTATTCTTATCTAAGCCGTTATTTCCTAACTGGTACTTTACGTAGAGACCAGTCATCTAGATTTTTGGGAGACAACCAAACCGGGGTATTTCCTGCCGTCAGTGCCGGATGGCTCATTAGTGATGAGGATTTTTGGCCCTCGGATGGCATTGTGAACCGTTTAAAACTGAAAGCATCATGGGGGTCATTGGGTAATCAAACCCTACCAGCCAACAATCCAACGATTAATATTTCAAGTTTGAGCGAGCAATTTGCCAACTACTCCTTTGACGGGACAAGTATAACAACAGGAGCATTGTTGACCCAAGTGGGGAATGCAGATTTGAAGTGGGAAACTTCGCAAACCACAAACTTTGGAGTTGAACTTTCGCTATTTGAAAGTAGTTTGAATATTTCTGCAGAATATTTTAACATCAAAACCAAAGATTTGATTACCAGGGACTTTAGTTTGATTAGTTCAACAGCAATAGATGCTGAAGCTCCATTGGTGAACTTAGGAGATGTTGAAAACAAAGGTATTGATCTTTCAATTGGTTATGGTAATACAACAAGAGGTGGTTTTTCATATGATCTTGCTTTGAACTTATCGCATTATAAGAATAAAGTGACAAGATTGATCAATGATTCTCCTGTGCCTGGAAGAGGTGATTTAAGAAATGGCTCTGTAACACGTACGGAGGTTGGAGATGAGATTTCTTTCTTTTATGGAAGGAAAATAACAGGATTGGATAGCAATGGTAGATTCATGTATGAAGATATAGATGGTGATGGTGAATCCCTAGTGGATGGGGATGACAGGACCAAAATTGGTTCTCCGCATCCAGATTTCACTTATGGTATAAATGCCAACCTTTCATACAAAGGGTTCGATATGCAATTATTCTTTACCGGTTCTCAAGGTAATGACGTTTATAACTATAGCAAAGTATTTACCGATTTTGGTCTATTCTTTAATAGTAACAGAAGTGCAAGGGTACTGAATGCTTGGACGCCTTCAAATACCAACACTAATGTTCCAGCACTTACCGCTTCATATCCATTGGAGGAAGCTTCTTCCAATTCATATTTTGTTGAGGATGGCTCATATCTTAGGTTAAAGAACATGCAAATTGGTTATACGCTACCAAGTGACATTACGGATAAGATAGGCATGGGGTCTTTAAGGATTTACCTTCAAGGAACCAATATCTTCACCATAACAGATTATGAAGGTTTTGACCCTGAGGTAATACCAATTGATGCTGATGGGGTAGGTCAAAATTTAAATTTAGGTATAGATAGAAGGGTTTATCCTCAACCAAAAATCTACACCTTAGGGATTAACTTAAAACTCTAAAAAATGAAAAAGAAGAATTTTATTAATATATGTTTGGTTTTACTGATCCTGTTGATTGGATGTAACGATGATTTTTCGGAGACTCCACCTATAGGTGCTTTATCAGATGAAGCTTTGGCGAATGAAGATGGTGTCTCATTATTATTGACTGGAGCTTACTCTTCATTAAATGCTGTAAGTTCAACCAGTTTTGGAAATGGTTGGGGTAGAGCAGCAGACAATTGGTGGATGGATGTGTTGTCTGATGATGCACACAAAGGGAGTACAAATGACGACCAAGCTGATTTAAAAGAAATCGAAATTATGAATTGGTCGTCGGCCAATGGTTATTTCTATGCACGTTGGGGCGAACTATTTACTTTGGTAAATCGCTCTAATGCCGTAATCGCATTGACAAGTTCTTTGGAAGATCCAGGGAGTTTTACCGATCAAATTGCACAAGCCAGGTTTTTAAGAGGGTTGGCAAATTTTCAATTACAAGTAATGTTTGGTAATGTGCCTTATATTTCTGAAGAGAATTATGCCCTATCTGAATTCAATCAACCAAATTCAGGCCCTATATGGGATCAAATTGAAGCTGATTTTCAATTTGCGATAGATAACCTTCCTGGCTCCCGTGATGCCAGTGATGTAGGTAGACCAACTTCTTGGACCGCCAAGGCTTTTCTAGGAAAGACCCATTTGCATCAATCAGATTGGACCAATGCCTTGTCATTGTTAAATGATGTTATCAACAATGGCCCATATTCTCTTTTGTCTGATTTTGTAGAAAACTTTAGGCTGGCCGGAGAGAATGGCACTGAGTCTGTATTTCAAATTCAGTTTACAACAGATAGTGGCCAATCATATAATGGCAATGTAGTTGGTGCCCTTAATTTCCCAAATCCAGGTCCTTTTGGCTCTTGTTGCGGGTTTTATCAACCAACTCAAGATTTGTTGAATGCGTTTCAAACAGATACTGATGGACTTCCCTTATTGGACACTTTTAACCAAACTGATGTAACAAGTGATTGGGATATTCTTTCTTTCGTTCCTGATACAGATCCTGCACAGCCTACTGATTTTACTCCATTTGCAGGTAATCTTGACCCAAGAGCCGATTATACTATAGGAAGAAGAGGAATTGACTACAATGGTTATGGTGAGCATATAGGTGAAGCATGGATTAGGGCCAAGTTCGCCAACGGGGATATTTCAGGTCCTTATTTGCCTAAAAAGAATGTATACTGGGCAGATGATGCTGGAACACAGCAAGCAACTGGTTCATGGGGTCAACAGCTTTCTGGTGTCAATTACAATGTTATGCGTTATGCCGATGTTCTTTTGATGGCAGCAGAAGCTGCAGTTGAAACAGGAGACTTAGCAACAGGTCTTAACTATGTAAATCAGGTTAGAAACAGAGCAAAAAATTCCAATTACATGCAGGCAACGGATGGTTCCGGTGATGCTGCAAATTATGTAATTGAACCATATACGGCTTTCTCTGATGCAGATTTTGCCAGAAAAGCAGTTCGTTTTGAAAGAAGAGTTGAACTGGGTATGGAAGGTCATCGCTTGTTTGATCTCAGAAGATGGGGTGTTTCTCAAACTGTCCTGACGGAGTATTATACCAATGAAGCTCGTACCATACCAGGTTTTGGAGCCTTGATCAATCCTTATGATAGTAAGCATGATCTATTTCCAATTCCTCTTGGAGCAATAGATTTAAGTGCGGGCTCTTTAAATCAAAACACAGGGTATTAAAATTTTGTTTGGTTGAGTTTATTAGTTTAAGTTTTGCTGAACAGGGCATTTTATTAAAATGCCCTGTTCTTTTTATAACGATTTCCAGGTCTAATCATAATATAGTTCAAATTCCCAGTAATGCATATCATTGTTAGAAATAGTTGCTTCTTCCTTTTGGCCTTGTCCTGCATCACGTGTAAAAAGGTTGAAAACACTACGAAAATCCATCAAAAGAAAATATTTGAGAAACTGGATCATGATAGAACAGGTGTCAGTTTTGCCAACAACCTTACGGAAAATGATTCCCTAAATTATTTCACCTATGCATATATCTATATGGGTGGTGGGGTTTCTGCTGGAGACATTAACAATGATGGGCTGATCGATCTTTTCTTTACAGGAAACATGGTGTCGAACAAACTGTATCTGAACAAAGGGAATCTACAATTTGAAGATATTACAGAACAAGCTGGAATTTCTGGTGATTCAAGATGGTACACTGGCTCAACAATGAGCGATGTGAACAATGATGGTTATTTGGATATTTATTGTTCTGTAGGTGGAAAATTTGAACCCAAAGAGAACCAACTTTTTATTAATAATGGAGATAACACATTTTCCGAGCAAGCAAAAGAATATGGCATTGATGATCCCAGTAACAGTGTTCAAGCCACTTTTTTTGATTACGACCTTGACGGAGATTTAGATCTCTATGTGGCCAATTACCCTCCAACTCCGTTCAATGCCCCAAATTTTCATTATGCAATGAAGCAGAAGTTCCCAAAGCCCTTGGAAACTGATAGACTTTTTAAAAATGAGAATGGCAAGTTTATAGATGTAACTCAAAAAGCAGGGCTAAAAACGTTTGGTCTTTCTCTAAGTGCAACCGTAGGTGACCTTAATCAAGATGGATGGCCGGACATATATGTTTCCAATGATTTTAGCACACCAGACTATCTTTTCATTAATAATAAGAATGGAACCTTTAGTGAGCAAGTAAGAAAAGTAACTAAGAATACTTCATTTTATGGAATGGGGGTAGATATTGCCGATTTCAATAATGATTTGTTGTTAGACATCCTTCAGGTTGATATGACTGCGCAGGTCAACCGTAGGGCCAAGGCAAATATGGCAAGTATGAACCCAGCTTTGTTTTGGGGTACGGTGAATGCAGGATTTCATTACCAATACATGCAGAACAGTCTTCAAATGAACAATGGAAACCTTTTGGATTCCTTACCCGATTTCAGCAATGTTTCCCGCCTTGCAGGAGTATCATCAACAGACTGGAGCTGGGGACCTTTGTTTGCCGATTTGGATAATGATGGCTGGAAAGATATTTTTATTTCCAACGGAACAAGAAGGGAAATCAACAATAGGGATTACTTCAAAAAAATTGATCAGATTGGAGTGCATAAGGATAGTACTCTGGCAAAAAGTCTCGCCATTCCATCAGAAAAAATAGACAATTTTGCGTTCAAGAATAATGGAGATCTAACCTTTGAGCGTACGAACAAAGCATGGGGTATTGAACATAAAGGATTTTCAAACGGTTCCGTTTATGTTGATTTGGATAATGATGGAGATTTGGAAATTGTGACCAACAATATAGATGACCATGCCACTATTTTTGAAAACAAAAGCTCTGAATTCAACAACCACATAACTATAAAATTCAAGGGTACGGATAAAAACCCTTTAGGAATTGGGACAAAGGCTACTTTATTCAATAAAAGCGATCAGCAGTATCAAGAAATGACATTGACCAGGGGATTTCAGTCCTCAGTAGCTCCACAATTGCATTTTGGTTTGGGAGATTCCCCAAAAATTGACTCGATTAAAATTGTTTGGCCTGATCATAAGGTTCAAATTGTAAAGAAACCTCAGGTAAATTCTTTGGTGATCATTGATTATTTGGAAGCTGGAAACCAACATGAAACCCGGAACAAACTATCTGCGTCGGAAAAGATGTTTCAACAGATGGTTGATACCTCTTTAGTGGTACACCATAGGCACATAGAAAATTATTATAATGATTTTGATAAAGAAATTTTACTGCCACATCAAACATCCATGTTTGGTCCCAATGTGGCCGTAGGCGACCTCAATATGGATAATTTGGACGATTTAATTGTGGGTGGTTCATCTCAGAACAAGACTGCAATATTCTTTCAAAAAGAAGAAGGATTTGAGAAGGTTGAGATGGATGTCTTTACTGCTGGAAGTGGACATGAGGATATGGGTATCCACATTTTTGACGCCGATAATGATGATGATAATGACATTTATATTGTTAGTGGGGGAAATGAGTTTTCATCCAATTCTAAGATGCTTCAGGATAGACTTTATGTAAATGATGGTTCAGGAAAATTTGAAAAATCTGATATAGCGCTCCCAAATATGATTGCTAGCGGATCAAGGGTACATAGTTTTGATTATGATCGTGACGGAGATTTAGATCTTTTTGTGGGAGGAAGATTAGTTCCGGGCAATTACCCATTACCTGCGAACAGTTATATTTTAGAAAATGTGAGCGAAAAAGGAATTCCAAAGTTTGTGAACGCTACAGCCAAGATTGCGCCCTCACTTCAAAAAATAGGAATGGTTACAGATGCTTCATGGACAGATTTTGACAATGATGGTTGGACAGATCTAATAATTGTAGGAGAGTGGATGCCAATTACCCTGCTTAAAAACGATGAAGGATATTTTACGGATGTTACCAAAGAATATGGTCTTGAGGATTCTAGAGGATGGTGGTTCAGTGTTAAGGAAGGAGATTTTGACAATGATGGTGATAAAGATTTTATTATTGGAAATCTTGGTCTCAATTATAAATATAAAGCAAATGAAAATGAGACTTTTGATGTCTATTTCAATGATTTTGACAACAATAATACTAATGATATTGTATTGAGTTATTTTAATGAAGGTGAAAAATTCCCCGTCAGGGGAAGGGAATGTTCATCACAACAAATGCCAGGGATTAAGCAGAAATTTAAAGATTATGAATCTTTTTCAGAAGCCACACTTACAGATGTTTATACCGAAGACCATTTAAAAGAATCTTTGCACTATCAAGTTAAATCCTTTGCAAGTGTCTATTTGGAAAATAAAGACGGTAAATTCATTAGTCATAAACTTCCCAATTTGGCACAATTATCCGTTATTAATCAAATACTTATTGATGATTACAACAAGGATGGTTATTTGGATGTCCTAATCGCTGGCAATCTACACAGCTCAGAAGTTGAAACACCAAGAAATGATGCGGGAAATGGACTGCTTTTAACAGGTGATGGAAAAGGAGGATTTGAATGCATTGAAGGTAGATACAACGGATTTTATGCCACAGGGGATGTAAAGGACATGCAATCCATTGAAATTTCTGGGGAAAGGTATATTGTAATTGCTAAAAATTCTGATTATCTGCAATTTGTAAAAATCAAAGGATAAACGGTACTTTTGGGTAAATTCTCACAGGACACCCCAATGAAAGTATTTTTCAAAGTATTAAAAGGCATATTTCTACTGTTTGCGATTCTTGCACTCGTCTATATTCTTGGACCAAAAGTTGAAAAGCCAAACCTCGACATCACACTTCCGCAGGTAAGCTCAGATTTAGTTCAATTGGAACAGGGAATCAATAATCGGGAAAAAGCTATTTCAAACATTAAAGCTGATAATGAGGCGAAAATTGTTTGGTTTGATAGCATCCCGACCAAAACAGCATACAGCATTGTGTATTTGCACGGTTGGTCGGCCAGTAGAATGGAGGGGAATCCATTGCATATTAAAACCGCTCAACGTTATGGATGTAATCTTTACCTGCCCCGGTTGGCCGGACATGGACTTATTGAAAAAGAAGCCATGTTAAACCTAACGGCAAACGAACTACTGGATTCTGCCAAAGAAGCCATATCGGTAGCCAAGCAAATGGGTAATAAAGTGATTGTTATGGCTACTTCTACCGGAGGCACTTTGGCGTTGCACCTAGCTAAGGGTGATGAAGATATCGTTGGAATCTTATTGTATTCCCCAAATATTGAGATTTACGACAAAAACGCAAAGCTATTGACTGGTCCATGGGGTGTGCAATTGGCCAAAGCCGTAAAAAAAGGGGATTATCATATCTCCGAATCAACAGAGGAAGAAAAAAAATACTGGACAAGCAAATATAGGGTAGAGGCATTGACCCATTTACAAGCCTTGGTGGATAACACCATGAATTCAGAGACTTTTCAGGAAGTAAACCAGCCTTTGTTTTTAGGCTATTTCTATAAGAATGATTCCATTCAGGACAATGTGGTATCAGTTCCTGCCATGCTAAAAATGTATGATGAATTGGGCACAGACTCTTCCATTAAAAGAAAAGTGGCCTTTCCCAATGTTGGAGATCATGTAATGACAAGTTACATAACCTCCAAAGATTTAAAATCCGTTCAAAACGAAACAAATCGATTTTTGGAAGATATTTTGGAGCTTAGACCACAATAATTATCAGGCTCTTAGCCCGCAACTGTTATTACTTTTTTTAAGGTGTATCCATTAGCGGTATCTCCAGTAACAGAATCTGCCAAATTTTGGGATAGGGAATCCCTAAATTCTCCATCATTGGTATTGGCAGTGTCAAAATCACCCTTATAATTGGATGTGGCATACACGATTTTGGAAACATTTTCTGGAAATGCGACCTGGGTGACCAACAATGAGGCATTTCCCCTTTTTATTTCAAGATGAAGATGAGGTGCCCGCCCAGGATACCAACCTGGATAAATACTTGTAAAAGTAACCTGACCTTTGGCGTCTGTTGTTTGTCGACCTCTTAAAAAGTGTTCATTGGTGAAATTACCATCCAATTGATCACTGTACTCAGAATAATTGCCCTTGGAATCACACTGCCAAATATCAACAAAAACACCTTCCAGAGGATTACAATTGTTATTGGAGTTTTGTATGGTGAAATTAATTACTAAAGGTATCCCAGCACGGTTTCCTATAATATTTTCACGTACCCTTTCTGTCGGGCTTTTTATAGGAAAAGGACCTGCAGTCTCTGATGGTGATGGAGAGCATGTGTTTGGGGTCATGTTTTCAATGTCATCACCCTTATCACAAGACATGAAAGAAGTGGTCAATATTGGGGTTACTACCCCAATTCCCAATTTTTGAATAAATTTTTTACGTTCCATTTGTATTGAATGTTAATGATTATTCTTTGATTATACCGTACTTTTCTATCTCCTCACTAGTCATCCAATGAATGTTTGCCGCGGATGCTACATTAATGGTGAAATAATAGAAATCCTCAGCTTGTTTCTGTGTAAATCCTATGGATTTGTAGTAATTGATATATGGTAAATGGTTGGCATGGCCTACTGGAAAATTAGTAGCTTCATTGGTGCCATCTGACCATGAGTGTACCCCAATTTTAGTGTTCTTGCCGCGAGTCCTTTTTTTTCCGGCCAGAAAAAAATCAACACCTCCCGAGGCTATGGTGCCATTATCTAAAATATGGATGCTTAGACTTAAATCATGAACACGTTTAGATAATAGTAAATTTACCGTGTCGTCCGAGGAACCATCACAATTTATAATATTGATTGTCTTTACTGTAGTGTGGTTGGCATGTAGTCTATTGAAATCCTTAAGCGAGGAACTTCCAATTGTGCCATTCATTTCTATAGTGTTGTTGTCGTCCAATAATTTGAATATACCAAATTGTCTTTTGGAGGAATTGTCAATGGAATCATCCTTTTCACACGAAGTCAAAAGGCCAAATGCCAAAAATAAGAATAGGATGTTTTTTATCATGATTTTATGTATTGTTGATTACTTTTCTTGTGGTTGACGGGCTGCCAACTAACCCAAAAAACCATAGCAGCCCGCAACACTTTTAAACAAAAACAAACACAATGTTTATCTTTTATAGGTGCCATCTGGTAGCACCGTAGGCATTTTATAAATAGGATTGGTAAATATCGCCCAAGCTTTGACATCCCCTGATTCGACCTTAGCTCTGGTGTTGAGTTTCCATTCATTATCAATCTCATTCAATCTATTTTCCTGGGCACCTAACATAGAGCTCATCACCCAATACAGGTATTCCCCAACTTGGCAATTGTAGTCACAGGTGGTGTCATCATAAGTGTACCAAGCATTTGTTGGGTACGATGAGGGTGGGGTCTGAAAATTTCCACCTCTGGCCACATCCATGGCTTCACTGATCACAGAACCAGATTGTGAACTAAATATGTTTGGATACGCTCTTTCATGACCTCCATTGGTTATTATATGCCATACCTCCTCAATAGCAGCATCAAAAGTGCCTGTATGGCCATTGGTATGCCATTTGGGTACGGTTTCATCTGCCCCTAAATCTTGCCCCACGGAAAATCCACTTGGCGGATTGAAATTGTCCCTATCTGCCTCCGTTTTCCACATAAATAGAAATGCTTTGTTGGTTTTCATGGAATTGTGGACCGTTGCATTGTCAATTATGCCGTCTTCGTTATTGTCCAAATATTGCGCCATTAGATTGGCAGCGTGCAACAGTTTATTGTCCTCTACAGCTTTGACAGCATAAATGGGAATATCAAAAACAATAACCTTTCTGTTGAAATTTCTGAATCCAGCATCGATGTTGGCAACTATTTTAAAATTTGGATCATTGCCAGGATTGATGCTTGTGGATGGATCTTGGATTGAAGGATCATCGTCTTTGGAACAGGATAAGAAACTTGTGCCCAAGGAAAGTGCGAGAATGAATGGTGAAATCCTGAAAATTTGAATAATCTTTATGATGTTTAATGTTGTGTGCATCGTCTTTTGTTTTTATCACAACAGGAACACTTTTAATCACCCTATTTTTTAATTGTTAAGAAAAATATAAAACTTGAAAATGGGGTTTTTTAGAGATCAGTACGTTTTGCTGAAATTATATTGGCCAAGCCTTTTTTTATGTCAAAAACCAAAATTTTAAAAAGGAATATCTGTACTTTGGACATCTTATTTGTATGTAAACAACATAAAACCAAACTGAATGAATCTACCAAAAATCTTAGTTAGTGTTATCACCTTTGTATGGGGTCTAGGTATTTTAAAGGCTCAGAACCCTATTTTCCATTTAGATTTTGACACCCATGGATTTAATGAAACCATCATTCAAAAAGAGGATGCAGTTTATATGGTAGACTTATTACAGTCCCAATATGCAAAGGGGTTAACTGGAAGAGCGCTGGATCTTTCTGCCAATGCTGCATTAAGAAGACCGGTAAAACTGAAGAAAGAAGAAATAATTTCGTTTACCGAAGAAACATCATTCTCTATCCAAATATGGGTTAAGACCTTGCCCAATGCTCTAATGGGTACACCGATATTGGGAAATAAAAAGGCGAATGATTTAACGACAAAAGGGTGGCAGGTTTATACTAGAGAAAATGGAGCATGGGCATTGATTTTGAATGATGGGAAAGGTGAACATCATTATAGGCCAACAGCTCAAAGACAAAGAGTGAATGATGGAGAGTGGCACCAAGTCGTTTTCACCGTCAATCGCGAGAAACAAGAAATTTGGATGTATTTTGATGGAAAGAACACGGCCATTTATAACACCCCGGGCATTGGAGATTTCAATACGGATCTAGCTACCGTTATTGGAGGGTCTGATGAAAAATGGGAATATGGGTCCAACGGTCAATGGAACGCTTTTAATGGTTTTTTGGATGAAGTGAAAATATGGGATAGGACAATAACACCGGGGGAAGTACATAAAGAATATACCCTTTTTTATCCAACAACATTTGGTAATGATGAAAGCTTTGAGCCTCAACATTTAAAGGTATTGTCATGGAATATTTGGCATGGCGGACACAGATATGGTGAGGTCGTGGGGTTGCAACGTGTTATTGAAACCATTAAATCAACTAATGCGGATATAATTGGACTTGTGGAAACCTATGGTTCAGGAGAGATTATTGCGGATTCTTTGGGATATTATTTTTATTTGATAAGTTCTAATTTATCCATAATGAGTCGTTATCCTATTTCGGAGACCATTACGGCATTTAAGCCTTTTAATTTTGGTGGAGCCAAACTAAAAATTGGGAAGGAAAAAGAACTCATTTTTTTTGATGCCTGGTTACATTACCTACCAGATTATGGCAAAGGCATTATAGAGGAGAACAAAACTCCAAAAGAATTGATAATTGATGAAGGAGAGACCCGATATGCTGAAATAAAGGAGATTATTAAAGAAATAAAGCCATATTTAAAAAATACTACAAACATACCTGTAATTATGGCCGGGGATTTTAATGGAGGGTCGCACCTGGATTGGAATGAGGAAACTAAAGCAATCCATTATAATACGGTTGTGGAATGGCCGGTGAGTAAATTAATGGTGAAATCTGGGTTCATTGATAGTTATCGCGAATTACATCTAAATCCATTACTTGATCCCGGGTTTACATGGACACCGCGAGCAGCAACTTCTTCAACCAAATATGGATTAAGGGATAGGATTGATTATGTCTATTATCAAGGTAAAACCCTAAGTGCAATAGAGTCCAAGGTTATAGATTACCACCCTATAATGTTTCCTTCCGATCATGCAGGAGTGATTACAGTTTTTCGAGTGGAATAATTGCCTATTAAAAGAATGTTGGTGTTCAGGGGATGTGTTTAGCAATAATTTTTTAGGAATACTTGTAAAGCTCACGTGAGCATTTTATATTTGTATCTGAAACTCATTAAATGAAAAGCACCGTTACAATAAAAGATGTGGCCCGTGAACTCGGAATTCATCATGTAACGGTCTCCCGAGCTTTAAGAGACACTGGCTCGGTAAAAGAGGAGACAAAAGTGCTTATAAAGCAGAAAGCCAATGAGTTGGGGTATAAGCCCAATCGTTTGGCACAAAACTTTCGGAACAAACGTAGTAATGTGTTGGCAGTGGTAGTGCCAGATTTACGACCTTACTTTTTTGCAAAGTTTGTCTCTGATTTTATGGAAACAGCAAAAGACGCAGGATATACCGTCATGATTTTTCAATCTGGAGAGAAACCAGGACTTGAAAAAGATATTATTGATTCACTAATAGGATATAGAGTGGCAGGGGTTGTTGCTTCGGTGACCAAAGATACTGTTCAGGCAAGTCATTTTGAGGTGTTGAAAGAAGAGAACATACCTTACGTGTTTTTTGATAGGGCGCCAAAGGAAACCTTAGCTTCGCAAGTGTTGGTGAATAACTTTCAAGGAGCATATGAAGCAGTTACGGCGATGATCAATTCTGGGAAAAGACGGATTGCATACATTTCCACACATTACAAACATCAAATATTTCGAGATCGTTTGGAAGGATATAAACAAGCACTACAGGATAATGATTTGCCATCTGATGATGAATTGGTCGTAGAAGGAGGCTTTTTTATGAAAGATGGTTTTGCCCATGCAGAAAGATTAATGAATTTGGAGGAAAAACCTGATGGAATATTGGCGGTTAGGGATGAAATTGGGATAGGTGTCATCAAATTTTTGAAGAAAAAAGGAATTCAAGTCCCGAACGACGTTGCCGTGATTGGATTTGACAATGATCCAATGGGAATTGCATGCGAACCAGAACTGACAACAGTACAACAGTCCATTCCTTTAATGGTAGCTAGTTCATTTGAGCTGTTATTAGTACAGATAAACAATGGCTCCTTGAATTTTGAAAAGAAGATAATAGAACCAAAAATTATATATCGAGGGTCAGTGTAAATTTTTTGAAACACATAGCACACGTGAGCATTTGAAATGAACAAAGAAACTTTCCGATCAAAAGAATTTTATAACTTGACTACTATGTTCAAATTCATAGATGGTATCAGAAATGTTGGAAGAATAGTAGCACTTTGTGTGTTGCCTGCCATCCTGTTTTCTTGCGGTAATTCAAATTCCAACTATGAACCACTACCGAAAACAGTGGACTTTAACTTTCATATTCGTCCCATATTGGTTCAAAACTGTTATTTATGCCATGGTCCTGATCCTAGCAGTCGTAAAGCGGAGCTAAGATTGGATACTTATGAAGGAGCAACAGCTGAATTAAAAGAAGGTGGCTTTGCCGTAGTGCCTGGAAAGCCAAGTAAAAGCCAGTTGATGCTTCGGATAAATCATGAACATGAGGACAAGATCATGCCTCCGCCCGAAACCAACAGCAAGCTAACCCAAAGGGAAAAAGCCCTTTTAGAAAAATGGATTAAACAAGGTGCGGAATGGAAACCGCATTGGTCGTTCATTACACCCATTATAAATGAGGCAGATAAGAATGCAAGAATTGATTTGTTCGTAGATCGGCAATTAGAACAAAAAGAGCTTACAAAAGCACCATTAGCGAACAAGAATACGCTTATTAGAAGAGTAGCCTATCTATTGACGGGACTTCCGCCTGCACCAAAAGACGTTAAGGCGTATATTTCCGATACCTCTGAAGACGCGTATGGGAAAATGGTGGATTATTATCTAAATTCTCCTGCCTATGGTGAAAGATGGGCCAGACATTGGATGGATTTGGTAAGGTATGCGGAAACCAAAGGGCATGAATTTGATTATGCCATTACCGGGGCTTGGAAATACAGAGATTATCTCATAAGGGCATTTAATAATGACCTCCCTTATGATCAGTTGTTGAAAGAACACTTGGCAGGAGACGTTTTGGAGGAAAAAAGATACGATTCCGAAACCGGAATTTTAGAATCTCAGATCGCAACGGCATTTTATGCCATGGGTGAGGGTACCCATAGCCCAGTTGACATTAAACAAGATGAGGCCAATCGCATTGATAATATGATTGATGTGACAACAAAGACCTTTCAGGGGCTTACGGTTTCCTGTGCAAAATGCCATGACCACAAATTTGATCCCATTACCGCGGCGGATTATTATGCAATGTACGGTGTTATGGAAAGCACCCGATTTACGCCATTAAATGCAGACCAATCTGTTTCAAAAGAGCTTACGGCTAAAGAAATATTGGACATAAATAGCTACGTAAAAACCACCGTTGCTGAAAAAATCACTGAAGAACTATCCAGCCAAATAACATCTAATAAAAAACCAAATTTGGATGCTGTTAACGGCTATAAAATGATTGGAGATTTTAGAAATACGGATTTTGATGGATGGGCAACCACTGGATTGGCCTTTGGAGATGGAACAACTTTGGGATATCCTATTTTGCAAACCTTCTCAGGAAAGTTGTTGTCATTGGAAGAAGGAAAGGCATCAAGCAGGATTTTTGAGCCTGGCGTTATGGGAACTTTGCGATCACCAGATTTCATTTTGGATTCCGATTTCATAGGTGTGCGGGCTAGGGGAGAACAAAGTACCATTAGAATTATAGTTGACAACTTTCAGTTGATACAATGGCCCATTTATGGCGGACTTACCCAATCCGTGAGTAGCGCCAAATGGAATAATTATAAGTTCAATGTTGAGCCATGGAAAGGACACAAGGCTTACATTGAAATTCTCCCTGGAATTTATGACCAACATAATTTTAGGTTGCCACCAAAAGCTTTTATTGAAGCTCAATATGCAATTTCCTATGATTCGGAATGGCCTAGGGAGGTAGAGACTTCAAACAAGGAGAAACCCTCTAAAGATTTTTCCTTGGATGGAATCAAGGCAATCAATGCCCATATCAAAAATGGAAGGTTAAAACTTCAGTTCCCAGAATTGGTAGCCGCAATTGACAGCAGGAAGTTGTCCAAACCCTTAAAAGACAATTCGTTTATCTATGGCGTGTCAGATGGATCAGCCACTGACAGCCCGGTTTTTATCAGAGGTAGATATCAAGAACCTTCAGAAGAGAATATTCCAAGAAGGTTTTTGTCAGCACTTCCACAGGGAGATATTCCTTTTCAGTCCAAGGGAAGTGGACGATTGGAATTGGCCGAAGCTATGCTCCATGGAGACAACCCACTTACCTCGAGGGTGATGGTCAATCGTATTTGGCACCATCTTTTTGGAAAAGGAATTGTTGAGACTGTGGATAATTTTGGACTTCAGGGAAAACTGCCGTCACACCCTCAATTATTAGATCATTTGGCCATCAAGTTTCAAGACGAAGGTTGGTCAATTAAAAATATGATCAAGTACATTGTTACTTCGGAAACCTTTAAAAGAAGTACCTTAAATGATTTTGAACCTTCTAATAAAGATCCGAACAATATATTTTTAGCATCATTTCCCATAAGAAGATTGGAATCAGAAGCCATTCGCGATGGAATTCTTTCGGCGGCTCAAAGTTTGGACTCAACACTTTACGGCCCTCCAATTCCAACGTATTTAACTCAATTTATGAGAGGTAGGGGAATGCCAGAGGAATCTGGGCCGTTGGATGGTGCTGGTCGAAGAAGTATCTATCAAGAGGTAAGACGAAACTTTTTGGAGCCTATGATGACCACTTTTGACCGTCCAATTCCATTTACCACTTTTGGAAGGCGTGATGTGACCAATGTGCCCGCTCAGTCACTGATCTTGATGAACGACCCTTTCGTGATTCAGCAATCAGAGATTATGGCTGGAAAATTATTGGCACAAAAGAATTTATCCTTTGATCAAAAGATTGAATGGATCTATATGCAGATGTTTTCGAGAAAACCCACTGAAAAAGAAATTGAAAATGCTTCGCAATTTATGGCTGCCATTGAAGAAATGAAAGATATGGATGGAGCTGATGAAAACAGGGATTTGGAAGTGTGGAAGGAGTATTGCCATAGTATTTTTAACCTAAAAGAATTTATATACCTAATCTAATGAGCAAGTACCACAATTTTATGCAGAGACCACTTTCACGGCGTGAAATGCTGACCATATGCAAAGGTGGATTTGGTTCTCTTGCTTTTATGAGCCTGTTTGGAGCTACAACTTTTTCCTGCAGTCGTTCCAAAACTGCGCTGGATTCAAGTTCCAATTTACTTTTAGGGCCTCATCATCTACCAAAAGCCAAAAATGTCATTTTCCTGTATATGGATGGGGGTGTTTCACAAGTGGATTCCTTTGACCCCAAACCAAGATTGGCCAAAGAGAACGGACAAGATCCCAGAAAAAAATTCAAGGTAGATGCTACCCAGTTCGATAATGTGGGAAAGATTCTGAAAAGCCCTTGGGATTTTAAACAATATGGAGATTGTGGCATGCCTGTCAGTGACCTCTTTCCACATATAGCCACTTGTGTGGATGATATTGCTTTGATAAGGTCGATGACCTCCCAATTTCCAGAGCACACCAATGCCAATTACTTTTTGCATACCGGAAGTGGATTGCAAGGAAGGCCAAGCATGGGATCATGGATGACCTATGGCTTGGGAAGTGAGAACAAGAACATTCCCGGTTATGTGGTTTTGGATGGTGGATTGATTCCGCCTGGGGGATTGGACAACTTTAAAAATGGATTTTTACCCGCTTCGTACCAGGCATCGATACTAAGGGCTGGTCCGCAACCTGTGGCCAATATTATTCCAAAGGAAAATGTTCCAAACCTTCAAGAGCGAAAGTTGGATTTCATCAAACAGTTGGATGATAAACAGTTGGAAGCACTTGGAGAAGCAGATGCCATAGAATCGGCAATCTCAAATTATGAGTTGGCCTATAAAATGCAGTCTTCAATTCCTGAATTAACCGAATTCAAGGAAGAAACCGAAGCAACCAAGAAGTTATACGGTTTTGACTCCGATGACCCACACACCAGAGGATATGCCGCCCAATGTTTGTTGGCACGTAGATTGGTTGAAAGAGGTGTCAGGTTTATAGAATTGACATGTCCTAAAGTAAGCGCTGATCGCTGGGACCAACATGGAGATTTAAAAGACGGTCATGAAAAAAATGCCCACGCCGTGGATCAACCTATTGCCGGATTGATCAAGGATCTTAAATCCAGGGGAATGCTTGAGGAAACTTTAGTGGTTTGGACCGGCGAATTTGGAAGAACCCCGTTTGCTCAAGGAACAGATGGGCGAGACCATAATCCATCTGCATTCAGCATGTGGATGGCGGGTGCTGGTATTAAAGGAGGGACTATTTTTGGAAGAACAGATGAATACGGCTATCGGGTCATTGAAAATGAAGTTACGGTACACGACCTTCATGCCACCATTATGCATTTGATGGGGATAGATCATGAACACCTTACCTTCCGTTTTGGAGGTAGGGACATGAGGTTAACAGATGTGCACGGGCATGTAATCAAAGATGTTTTAGCATAAAAAAGAAATCAAATGAAAATGAAATCAACTTTAAAGGTTGGATTAATCTCCTTTTTACTCATACCCCTTCTTTTAGCTGGGCAACAATCCCCTTCAAGCATTAGTCATTCATTTTTTATTGCTGGGCCACAATTCACAGGAATTATTGGCGAAGCGGGTGAGGTAGTTTGGGATTCCAAGAAACCGAGTGCTAGAGATGGCTACGTGCTCAAAAATGGAAACATCTTGATTTGTTGGGCTGATGAGGTACGGGAGTACAACAAAAAAGGGGAAGTTATACTTAACTACAAAAGGTCGGAAGAAGATATGGAATTTGGTACTGCGGTTCGTCTTTCCAATGGCAATACGATGATTACCGAATCGGGAACACATCCAAGAATTGTTGAAATCAATAAAAAGGGTGAGGAGGTGAAAAGCATTCCGCTCCAACCTGAAACGGACAATGTGCATATGCAGACGCGAATGGCCAGAAAATTAAAGAATGGGAATTACCTAGTCCCGCATTTATTGGCCTTCGCAGTTAAGGAATACCAACCGGATGGAACCATTATAAACACTTTTAAAACTGATTTTGCAGAGTTTGGAGGTCGAAAAGCGGAGACATGGCCGTTTACAGCGATTCGGATGAAAAATGGCAATACCCTAGTCACGCTTACCCATGGGAATAGAGTTGTGGAATTGGATGCTAAGGGAGAAATCATCTGGCAGATAGATAATTCTATTTTTGAAGGAGACCCATTGGTTGATCCCTGTGGAGCACAACGATTGCCCAATGGCAATACCGTAATTGCAAGTTATGGCGCACAAAAAGGAATCAAGCTATTTGAAGTGGACAAAAACAAGAATATTGTATGGATCTATAAAGATCATAGGGCGCATCATTTTCAAATATTGACCACCAATGGTAAACCATTAAAAGGAGCACCGCTTAAGTAAAGAATGAATTTGTTTGATGTTTTGTTGAATAGTGGCGTAGCGGAAAGGCCTTCGGATTTTCTGATTTTTTTGGGCAGAATACATCCATTGGTCGTTCATTTGCCCATTGGGTTTTTGTTATTGGCCACTTTGGTAGAACTGGTTGTCAGAAAGCCAAAATTTCGACCCCTAAAAAATTACACACATTATTTATGGGGTTTGGGAAGTATAAGTGCTTTTGTGGCTGTGCTTTTCGGGTACTTTCTTTCCCTTTCAGGAGATTATAATGAGAATACACTGTTCTGGCATAAATGGCTGGGCATTGCAGTGTTCCTTTTTTCTCTTGTTTGTTATTTCGTTTACAAAAAACAATGGAAACTTCCGTTTTATGGAAGGCCTATTTTAATATCCCTGGTTGTATTTACCATTTTTTATACCGGTCATTTGGGTGGAAACCTTACCCATGGATCTACCTATCTGTTGGAATACGCTCCAAACGTTGTTCGGAATCTGGCCGGGATGCCCGATAAAGCTGTTCCTAGGGAAAAAGTGACGGTATTGGATTCTGCGGATGTGTACCTGGATTTGATTTCGCCTATAATGGACAGACGTTGTGTAAGCTGTCACAACGATGATAAAAAGAAAGGGGATTTGGATCTAACCTCTTATGCCAATCTTGCTTTGGGAGGAGAAAACGGTGAAGTTGTGGTTCCGGGAGACCCCAATACAAGTGATTTATACAGACGTATTACACTTCCCGAAACTCATGATGACTTTATGCCGACCGAGGGCAAACCTCCATTATCTGATGATGAGGTGGCCATAATTAGCTGGTGGATTCAGAAGAATGTGCCAGCCGAAGGCTATTTTACTGAAATGGGGCCGGATGAAAAAATGCGGGACTTGGTCGAAAAATACTTAGGTCTGGACAAGAACAATCTTTTGAGCCAGCAAGTTGAGGTGCCCAACAAAGCAGTTGTTGACTCATTGTTGAGCTATGGTTTTATCTTGAATCAATTGATGATGGACAATCATTTTTTGGAAGCAAACTTTAGTTTGAGCGAGCAGGAATTGAATGATCAAGCGCTAAAAACGCTGTTTGGATTAAAAGACCAGATTATTTGGCTGAACTTGAGCAATTCTGGAATCAAAAATACCCATTTGGAACAAGTAGGGCAATTGGAAAACTTGATAAAGTTGAACCTGGGCAGTAATACAATTTCTGATGATGGGTTGGCGCATTTGTCCCAATTGCAAAACTTGGAATCGATTAACCTGTATAAAACCGGTGTTTCTGATGGATTGGTTTGGCTTATTCCCAAACTCCCCAATTTAAAAAGACTTTACCTTTCAGAATCCAAAGTAGATAGCGCAACGGTAGCTCAGCTTCGAAAGGAATATCCAGATTTGAAGATAGTCTTTGAAGAAAAGCCTTAAGGCCTTAACTTCACGCGCATCAATTTAGGACCACAGGTGATGTACAAGACTTCTTCTTTATCATCTAGAACACAGTTAGTATTAAACTCATCATTTAAAATAGTGCCCAAATGTTTTCCATCAGGATTTAAAATATAAACCCCACCAGGACCCGTGGCAAAAATGATTCCATTTTTATTGACCTTCAATCCATCTGGATGGCCCTTTTCTTTGGGAGCATTACCTGTAGCGTTAAAAAACTTTCTACCATTAGAGATAACTCCATTTTCATCCACATCGGCAGCTACCCAAATGGCATTTTGCCAATCTGCGTTGGCAATATAAACGGTTTTCTCATTGGGCGAAAAAGCAATGCCATTGGGACTGGAAAGGGTGTCGGTCACAACTTCGATTTCTCCTTTTGGAGTTATACTGTAAACGGCAGCCTTTAAACCACCTTCTTCAACGGGAGGTGGGTCGGACATAATCATATTTCCATTAGAGTGGAAGGTGGCGTCATTGGTATTGTTAAATCTGATGCCGTTATAATTGTTTACAAATACATTAAAATCATTGATGGGCTTACTAATTGAACTTTTCATTCGCACAGCTTCGCCATGTCCGTATCGTAAAATGACCAATGAATCATTTTGATCTACCAAAAGCGCACTGGGCCCTGGCTTATTCGGATTAGCATCCTTCATATCAAGATATAACGTAACGCTGTCTTTTTCGGTCCACTGATATAGTTTTTGATGCCCAACATCGGTATAGATAAGCTTTTGTTCATCCTTGAGCCAAATAGGTCCTTCAGACCAGGAATGTCCATTGGATAAGACTTCAATGACCGCATTGGGTGAAATGACCTCATCCAAGGCTTTATCCAATCGTTCAATTTTGCCAACGGTTTGGAAGGTCTTTGGTTGCGATTCAGTCTTTTTCTTTTCATCGCATGCGGCTAAGATCATAACAATTACGAGCAGACTTAAAATTTTGTGGATTGAATTCATTGATCAATTGATTTTTATTGTGTCGACTTGTATGGGCCGGTTTTCTTTCAGGGATTTATTGGCGGCCTTGGCCAATATCATGGCCTTGAGACCATCCTCACCAGAAACGGGCATTGGTTTGTTATGTTGGAGGGCATCAACAAAGACCTTTATTTCTTCAAGATAAGAAGCCTCGTAACGATCCATGAAAAAATTTAAATGGTGATCCAATAAGATACCGTCTTCTGTGGCCATTTGCAGATTACTTTTTAGAGGATTGTCCACTTTGATGACGCCTTTAGATCCAAAAACCTCCAAACGCTGATCATACCCATATTTGGACTCACGGCTATTTTCAATGGTAGCAATAGCGCCATTTTCAAATTTCAACAAAACTGTAGCACTGTCAATATCTCCAGCTTCTCCGATGGCAGGGTCAACCAGACAATTGCCATAGGCAAAAACTTCAACCACTTCACATCCCATGATAAACCTGGCCATATCAAAATCATGAATGGTCATATCCTTGAACAGACCGCCGGATTTTTTGATATAAGAGATAGGAGGGGGCTGGGGGTCTCTGCTAATGATATGTAAATTGCGCAAACTTCCAATTTTACCTTTGGAAATTGCAGTCTTGACTTTGGCAAAATTAGTGTCAAACCGTTGATTGAAACCAATCATAAGTGGAACATTCAAATTAGCAATGACGTGTATGGTTTCACTAGCTTTTTTTAGGGATTTATCAATGGGTTTTTCGCAGAATACTGCTTTTCCAGCTTGGGCAGCCATTACCGCATATTCGGAATGTGTATCGCTAGGTGAACTGATGACAACGGCGTCAATTTCAGAGTTTTCAATTATGGTGTTTATGTCATCCGAAACATCTCTGACCCCATAATTTAGTGCAAATTTTTGACCTTTCGCCCCTGGGTTGACCGCCGCAATCAAGTCTACCCCTTTAATTTTTCTGGAAAGGTTCTCGAGGTGGATTTTCCCCATTCTTCCCACCCCAATAATTCCAATTTTTATCATGCGGCTTGGTTTATATAAAAATACGTTTCACAGACAACTATTGCAACTGGATTTTGTTGTGAAAATGAGGGTTATGGAAGATTTGGGCATAATAATTACCAAATGTGCAACCAAGTACACAACAGTTGGGCTTTGTAATGATAAAAGTCATTAAAAATCAATACAGCGTAGAGTAGATTTATATATTATGAGGTACAAGTAAAAATAACATGACAATGTGGAAGTATATAATAGCTTGGTTTCTTATGATTTTTGTTGCGATGGCAAACGGTTTGTTTAGGGAGAAATTCTTATCAAACCGCCTTACTGAGCTTCAAGCGCATCAGATATCCACTGTGAGTATGATTGTGCTTTTTGGTATATATGTTTGGATACTATTTAAGTTATGGTTGCCAACGTCTGCCAATCAGGCTATAATTATTGGCGTGCTATGGCTAGTCCTCACCGTAGTTTTTGAGTTTTTATTTGGCCACTATGTAGTTGGACATTCGTGGAATAAACTGTTCCACGATTATAATATAGTACAAGGACGGGTTTGGGTTTTAGTGCTTATTTGGATTACTATTTCACCTTATATTATATATCAAATACAAAAGTAATACGGTTTTTAGAAGTAGGTGAGAATAAGTAAATACTAACGCTCTGCCATGATTTCGTTGTGGAATTATCCGCAGGATTCTTTCCGTTGTAACTGCAATGAGCTATACACATTGTTTGGCTTAGTATTTTTTATTTATAATCTAAATCAGGTCTTTTTCCCAATTGCCACATTAAAATTCCACCAGTTAGAAACATCCATATGGCATAGGCTCCTATTGGAATACCCATTTCTACATTATTTAATATAGAAGTTGCAATTACAAGTGCTAAGGTTCCATTTTGTATGCCACTCTCAATTGTGATTGAAATAGCATTTTTTAAATTTAATTTAAATAACCGAGCGGTGAGATATCCTAATCCCATTGTCGCAATATTAAGTAATAATGTCACTAGTCCTGCTTCTTTCATTCCATCTATTAGTTTATCCGCATTGGCAGCTAATACAGCGATAAATACTAATATAAAAATTACAGTTGAAGCAGTTCGCATTGGTTTTTCCATTCGTTTTGCAAAATTGGTTTTGTGTTTCCGAATGAACATTCCTATCGAAATAGGAATCACTGTGATTCCCATTATTTGTATTATAGTATCTATTATTGGTAATTTGATTATAACATCTGTGTTACTGCCAAAATACTCTAATGCATAAGATAGAATAAACGGTATGGTCAAGATACTTACAATACTGGCAATAGCAGTTAATGTGACCGATAATGCAATATTTCCTTTACAAACTTGTGTTATCAAATTACTGGTTGGGCCACCAGGGCAACTTGCTAAAATCATTAATCCAACTGCCATTACAGGGTTTAGACTAAAAGCTATAGCTAGTAAAAAACCAATAATAGGTAAAAATATAAGTTGATTGGTAAGTCCAATTAAAATTGCTTTGGGATATTTTATAATTCTAGTAAAATCGGCTGGAATTAAAGTCATTCCCATACCTAGCATTATAATAGCAAGAGATAATGGTAAGAATACTTTACTAATAAGTTCGGCTATAGTCATAAGTTGATTAATTATTTAAAGTTCTATGTGCTAATTGGCCCTTGGTTAGTTGTATGGTGCATATCCCTTAAGGCATGTGCTATACACCTTGTTAGCGCCAGTTTTTTATTTCTTTTCTTTCCGTAAAATTTTCTCCATTTTACGCCCTTTGGCCAATTCATCAATCAGCTTTTCCATACGTCTACATTGTTTATACACTTCAAATTCATCTTCTATTTCTTCAATTCGATAGCCACAAACAACTCCTTTAATCATGTGTGTATTGGGATGGATTTTTGCTTTTTCAAAAAACGTTCTAAATGTTGCTTTCTCTGTAATAAGTGTTTGTAATTTATCTTCATCAAAACCAGTTAACCACTCTATTACTTGATGGAACTCTTCTTTAGTTCTACCATGCTTTTCCAATCTATTCCAGTAAAGGGGGTAAACAGATGCAAAGACCATATTAGCAACTTTTTCATTTTTTTCAGCTGTAACCTTCATTTTTTGCAATTTTAAATTAGAGCTAATTGGCTTTGTGGGGCTTACCAGAGAAGCCATCATTTTCGCCTCATGGGTTATAAATATAGTTGATGGTTGTGCCTTTTGCCAGTTTTCTGTTATAAATATATAGGAAAGGGTACTTGGTCTTGAAGCTGGGTATACAAGCCCATTGACGAGGGTGGGCAAAAGGCGAGGGATATGGTAACGCGATTTTGCACACCCGAAGGGACATCTCCGTCAACTAATGGTTGTAAGCCCTTCATATTATTAAATCAATTGCTTTCCCAGTCTTTATTCGCCAAAACTATAGAAGTTTGAACTTGCCTTTCCGGGATTGACCAATAGGTTTTCAATAATTTATTTTTTTCTTCATTCGATAAAATTCTGAAATCATATTTTTTGTAGAAACTAATTGCCCAAGACGCATCTGCCCAAGTTCCAATTAAAATTGGTGTTTCGGCCTTGTTAATTAAATGGTTCAATAGTTTCCCGCCAATTCCTTTCTGTCTTGCAGAAGTTCTAACATAAGCATGTCGTATTAGGGTTACTTCGGCTTTAAATTGTATACCCATTACACCTATAATTTTATTGTTTTCTTTGTAATTCCAAAATTCAACACCCTCATTTATTTGCGTTTCCAATTCCTCTTTTGACATATAAGGTTCTTTCCATCTATCGTCAGGGATAATTCCTTTGTAGGCAATTGAAGCATCATTGATTATTTCATATATGGTGTCAAAATCTTTTTTTTCATCACTTTCAATTATCATTCTTGAATTTTTAATGTTCGATAACCACTTTGTTCAAAGATGGTTGTATGATTAAGCATTTAATTGAAGACCTTTTTTAGGTTTTGGAAGTGGTAATTTTACTCTTTTACATCTGGTATTTTGGTAAAGGGTTTAATACCAAAAGCAGGGTAGACCTCACTTGGATAATAGAATGTGCCCGCTCTGGATACCAGCGAAATAGTTTTAATGGCTTTAATGTCCTCAACCGGGTTCCCAGGAATTAGAAAAAAATCGGCGAGTGCATTGGGTTCAATTATTCCAAGATTTTCATCTCCAAGATATTGGGCCATATCATAGGTGGCCAGTTTTAAAAGTTCGGCGGGAGTATATCCTAATTGTTGATACAACTCCAGTTCACGATGGTAGAAGAAAGATCCACCCAAGTCAGTACCCGGGATAATAGTGATTCCTTTGTCTTTCATCATTTTTAGGGTCTCTACAATTTTATCAAAACCTTCTCGATAAGCTTTGTCATCTTCTGGAGAAGCCACATCGGCCAGAGCCACTTTGTATCCGCGTTGCGAGTTTGGAGGCATATGATCTATAAAATCTTTGGTTCCCTCCCAGATTTCACCGTTTCTTGCTTTCATCAAAACTTCATGAATTGCCAGTGTTGGGTCCATCGCAGTTTTGTTGGATACAAATAAGTCCATGGATTCTTGCACTTTTGGACTGTTTAGGTCTAAACCTGGAAATCGTTTTAAAGCAGTTAATCGAAGCAAGGTGCGTGTATCTTCATGCGGCTCCAATACCCAACCCAACATGGTTTGATTAATATGTGTCATTTCATCGAAACCAGCTCGCAACATCGCATTGGCGTTGGAGAAAGCTGGAACATGACCACATACGAACATTCCGTACTCATGAGCTTTTTTAACTATCGCAGGTGCCCAATCCCCATTCATGGAATTGTATAGTTTTACACCATAAAAACCCATTTCATGATAACGATCCACAGCAGCTAAAGCCTCTGCCTCACTAGAGACCAAAATTCCATTATTTGCGCTGTATTCACTTTGCCCTTCAATAAAACCTAAACGATGCACTCTTGGTCCAGCCAAAATACCAGTATCTATTTTTTTGATCAACTCATCCAATACGGCATTGTCATTTCCCATGTCTCTGAAAGAGGTAATTCCGGCCAAAACATTCAATAAAGCTCCTTCATCTCCCGTATGGGCATGCATTTCGTACATTCCGGCCACCAAGGTGCCTTCAGCTCCATCAACAACAACTTCATCTGTGCCTGCTGAATTAGGGGCATCAATACTTACAATTCGTTCTCCATCAACCAATACCGACGACAGCGGTGTAAGTGCCAAAGTTTTGGGGTCAAATATTCTTACGTTGTCAATTCGTACTTTTTTTCCATAATTATGAGCGTACTTTTTTTGTAATGATTCAAATCGTTCAGTGGAATATTTTTCGGCATAGGCCCTGAGTTCTTTTTCTTTTGCTTCAAACCCTTCGCGGACAATAACAAATGATGGGCTTATGATTGCGAACAATCGTTGATTATTGTCGGCAATAAAATAAGAAGGGTTCATGTCTGCTCCGGACATAGCGTAGGTTGTTATGTCTATACTAGTAGAATCGACCACAATATTGGTTTTTTCCATCTCCGTAAGCCGAAGTGTGCCTCCTGGGAGCACATCTGCTGATTGATTAGGTGATTTGAGCAGGCTACGGGCCATAAGAATCTCTGCATAAGGGCTTCCTGACTGGTTCACGTACCAGGCGGCTTTGTCCAGGTTAGTGCTATCACTTCCGGTAGCGTCTGTCCAAGAAGCGAAGGTTCCGTTCCATTCATAATGCTCATCTACGGCGTTTCCAAAGGTGGTATTTCCGGCAATGTTCCATTGAACGGGAAAGCCTTTTTTGTTTAATACAATAGTCTCGTTCATGGTGGGGCCGCGACCATTGTTTTTGTAATCGTAATCTATTTGGATAGTGTCTCCAATGGTATGCGTTTTAAGATGTCCTATAGTGGTGCTGCCAAAAATTACCGAATAGGTTTCATCACCTTGGTAATCGACCAAAGAAGAAACTATTGAAGATTCTTGTTTACAGGAAATTAGAAGCAATAAGATAAATGGTAAGTAGAGAAATTGGACTTTCATGATCAATTGAATTTGAATAATGTATGGAAGATAGTAATTCATATGGTTACGCCCATACTTATTTCAAGTGCTATAGGAAATGAGATAGCTAAAAAATCCTGAATACTGTTGTTTTAAATAAAAAACCCTTCAAAATCAGTTGATTAAGAAGGGTTTCTGTACTCGAGGCGGGACTTGAACCCGCACGGGCAAATGCCCACAGGATTTTAAGTTCTACCCTTTTTGGGCTAGCATGGCTCTAAATGGTCTTATAATCAGCTGATTATATTAATTTCAGTAGTTTTTCAAACCATTAAAATACGAGTAAAACCACTATTTGTTGTACCTATGTTGTACCTTTGGGTTAAACATTACAACTGTGGCATCGAGTATAAAAGTAACCCTTCGCAAGAAACCTAACAAACAAGGGCAGTATCCTCTTGTTATTCGAATTACTAAAGAAAGGCGTTCAACTTATCTTTATACGGGTCAGTACATAAACCTCAAGTATTGGGATGAAGTAAATAAGATAGTTCGCAAATCACATCCCAATTCGGTAAGATTAAACAATCTTCTGCTTACTAAATTAGCCGAGGCAAATAAAACACTACTTACTTTGACCTCGGATAAAACGGATTTCTCTTCCCAAACCATAAAAAAAGAAATTACTACGCCTTTATCAAAAGTTTCATTTAAACAGGTTGCTGATTCTTATCTGAAAGAACTGAATGTCAATAAAAAACTCAATCGTTATATTACGGATAAGGCGCGTATTGGTCATGTGATGCGTTTTGCAAATAATAATCAAATTACCTTCAAAGAAATTGATGAAGCTTTTCTAAGACGCTTTATGAGCTACTTAAAAGGAGAGAGAAAGTTGTCCCAACGCAGCGTGATTAATACCTTGATTGTCATACGAACCCTCTATAATCGTGCTATTAAGCAGGGTATTATTGAGCGCAAACATTATCCTTTCGGTAAAGATAAAATCCGCATTAAGTTCCCGGAAACTGAAAAAGTCGGTTTAACCAAAGAAGAGATTCAAGACATTGAAGCGTTAGATACTTTAACTGCGCAAGAAACCCATGTGCGCAATGTCTGGCTCTTTAGTTTTTATCTGGCAGGAATGCGAGTTGGGGATGTGATCAATATACGATGGTCTGATATCTATGATGGTCGTCTGCATTATCGCATGAGTAAAAATGCAAAACTTTTATCCTTAAAGCTTCCCGAAAAAGTCATCCCCATTCTAGAGCATTACAAGAACGACAAAAATAACGAGGATGATTTTATCTTTCCTGAAATGAAAAAGGCAAATTTGAAGAGTGCGCAAGATGTCTTGGCTAAAACAAAAACGGCAACTAAAAAATTTAACAAATACCTGTCAAGACTTGCTAACAAAGCAAATATTGATAAAAAACTGACTATGCATATTGCCCGTCACAGCTTTGGCAATATTGCGGGTGAAGCAATCCCTCTTCAAATGTTGCAAAAGCTTTATCGTCATACATCTATTACAACGACAATTAACTACCAAGCCAACTTTATGCATCAAGATACTGATGATGCCTTAGATAGGGTTATTAATTTCTAATTTTACTTTTACGGACCAGTAACTATTTAAGTCGCGGCTCTACTTAATTCAAATATAGTTCATTCATGCCCATGACCCTGCGGAAGTCGTGCAACCCTTCCACTCCAATCCTCCCTTGCGGACACGCTTCGCCGGTCCTCCCGTGAAGTCATTCCGTTCCAGTTTTGCACGACCCCCTCGGCACCGCGCAAAAGCCCAAGCGGTAGAAAAAACCGCTTGCCCTTTCTTCTCCCTGCCCATAAAAAATGCGATATTGAATTGACTCTTTTATCGATTTCCTTCAAATAAACGAGTTCCAAATGGTCTATTATAGGAGGTCTTTTGGTCTTAAATGGTCTCTATTGGTCTCATATGGTTTTACGATATAATATATTGATTATAAGTTAGTTATATTCAAAATCTATTATATATATTTATCCGTGAAACGGATAGCGAGGTGTATTCTAAGTAACTTAGAATTGTCTACTTCTTGCGAAGTGTTTTGCCCTGAAAAGCAACGAATATGGAACAACGCAAAAGAGGCCGAAAACGATTGGGAAATAAGAAGCGGTACCATAACGTAATGCTTCGTTTTAACGATACGGAATACGATAAATTGAGAAAAATCTGCGCAGCCTATAATTTGGATATTTCTGAAAGGGGAGTAATAAGTCCTTTGCTTAGAAGATTGGTCTTGAAACAGGAGTCCGTAGAAAGGGATATGCTTCCCGACACTTCAAATCTTGCCTACCATATCAACAAGATCGGCAACAACATCAACCAACTCGTCAAGATTGCGCACCACAAGAACCTGAGAAGTCCGAATTCGAACCTCGAACGGGAAATTAAACAGGCTAACGACCTGCTATACTTACTTGTCGAAATAACAATGGAAGAAAAAACAGGATGATAGCAAAAATCATTTATGGCGAAACCTGTCAGGGGACATTGAACTACGTCTTCGGAAAGGAAGGTATGCGAATACTTGGTTACGGCAACACGTTTTCCCAAAGCATATCGCCAAAGTTCTTCGGTAACGTGCTCCATTTTCAGGGACAGCGCAACGATACCAAAAACCGCTATGCACATATCAGCCTGAACCTTCCGCACGGGGAACACCTTGACGACGGTACTTTCCTAAAAATCTCCGAAGAGTACATGGAAAATATGGGCTACCGGAGGCAGCCCTATGTAGTTGTCAGGCACCACGATACCAAACACGAGCATGTCCATATCGTTACCACCAATGTAAAAGAAGATGGAAAAGTACTCGGAATCTTCAATAGCCATAGAAGGAGCATAGCGACACGGCAGTACCTCGAAAAAAAGTATGGTCTGTTTCAGGCACCAACAACGAAACAGAAAAGGCAACTCCCGATATACCGATTACCCGAGTTACAGTTCGAGATGGATGCGGAAAAAGGAACGAAATATTATTTGCAGGACGTGCTGAACGGTATCAACCAAAAATACAAGGTGCGCAGTTTCGAGGAACTCGCAAAACTGGTCAAGCCCTATCATATTGATGTTAAACAAACCAAAAGCGAATCGGGAAGGATAGGGGTAGCGTTTGGTCTGAACAATCAAAAAGGCTACCGGACAAGGTTCATCAACGGCTCTGCCGTACACCGAGGATTGAGCGGTCCGAAACTGCAAAAGGTCTTTGACCTACATTCCAAATCGAGACTGCTCCCGATGCACAGGAAACGCCTGTTGAAACAGATAGAGACCACCTATGGTCTTTTTAAAACTATCCGTCCGACTGAAATAGAAGATGTTCTCAAAGAATATCACGATATCGACATAAAATTGGACAAAAACGAAGAAGTTATCGAGGGATATACAATCTATGACAAATCGGGATATGTTTTCAGGGCAAGGGAGCTTGGGAAAAACATCCGAATGCAAAACCGAAAGGATATTTTTAGCAACGGCAACGAACCCACGCAATTCGATACAGAAAGCAAACAGTTCAAACTGGAAATCCAAAAAGTCATAAAGGAGGCATTGACAACATCCTATCTGAAATCCCAGAAACAGGAAGGATTGCTTTCGGAACATATCATGACCATGAACTTCGGCGATATTGTTCCCAACTTGACGGCCTCAAAAAACCATAATTTCTTGGAACGTTATATCCCAAGAAATCGAAGGACCGAATTCAGGAAAGCGGTTGAAAATACCTTTCCCATGGTCAGGGAAAGATTGTATGAACTGGAGACCAAAAAAGAAAAGGAAACCCTGGAAAACAAATTCAAGCTCATTGGTAACGTATTGAGAAAAGAGGTTTTTAATGTCGGCACGAAGCAAGGAAGCGTTCGTCTTTTGTTCCAATCCTTGGGCGTAAAATATAACAACAACAAGTTGTCCTTTACCAATTCGAACAAGCATTCGGTTCCCGTTCCCTTAAATCATTTGCCCTTCCCCGAGAATATGGAAAAACATGTGTCTTCGGGCTTTGTGCGCCAAAACCATTTGATGCTCGAAATGTTATCGGAACAATCTTCTGACAATAGCCCCAAACCAATGGCATCGACCATTTTCCTACCAATGATATTCCCGAAACTCTATGATAAAATGAATCCTGTTTACAAAAAGCAATTTGAAAGTGTCGCCTTAGGCTCGTATGTCAAACATGCCGAACGGATGCACGCCCCCTTTGAAAAATCAGCGAAGGACTATATCGCCTTTTTCAATGCCAAGGGGTTCTATTTTGTAAAAGGGGCGAAGGGGTTCGAAATCAAATCCATTTATATAAACAACAAAACAAGTTGCCCATTGCCGAAAAGAACTAGCCAGTATTTGCGTTCAATACCCGATTTGAACGAAGCATTAAAAGAACAGCAACCCGTCATCAATGGACTTATTGAAGAGGGCCGGAACAATCTCGAAAATCTATGGGCGGGACATCTAATGGAAAGGGGAATGTACGACAAGGTCGCCTTTATGCTAACGGCGGAAAAAGTGTACCCGAACCTGCACCGGGAAATGGTGCAGCATCATATGGATAGCGGACTTCGCGAAAGTGTGAACACAGCATCAGCGAGGCATTACAATATCCAACAAAATAGACTACTCAGAAAAGGTGTTTATGCCGTTAGTTCCTTATTGAGCGGAAGCGGCAAGAAAACCGAAGAAGTCTATAACGGCTTCAAAGACGAGTTTTCGGATTTTACGAAACCAAAAAGGAAAGGCATGGGTATGGGGCTTCCGTGGTAAAACTTGAAGAGGTGTTTTTGATATGGGATTTTGCGCCCTGTCGGGCGCTTTTTTGTGGATAGGGAGAGAAAAGGTATGGTGTGCCGAGCAAAGGTATGGTTGCGCCCTACAGAGTTTCTTCTTAACGCTTATCTGCCTGAACGCTAAAGAAACTCCGCAGGATCCACGCGCAGGTTAGTTATGGTAAGATTTGGGATTAAAATTGATGCCAAAGCTCCCGAATTGATGAAAGTTTTTCTCTTACTACCCTAAACATCAAAAAAAATTGAGATAAGAAAGCACTTTTTTTAAAAGTTGGCATAGCCGGAGCTATGAGTATTGCAGATGCAAATCTACATTTCACTTTTTGTCAAACCCGCAGTAAAAGCTTTTGGATTTGTTTTTTTATCGAAAGTAAAAACCCAAAGATATTGCGACTTCATATAATATACGGAAGCCTTTTGATACAGAACTTACCCCGCATTTCTTATAGGACTTGTGGTACTTTCGCAGTTTTATTTTTCTTTTAGCATAATTTGAACTTGTTCAGCAATTATTTTGCATTTAACCGGTTCCACGTGAATTCCAAAAGCCTGATTTAAAACAGTAGTTATCATTTTACTTATCTGATCCACCGTATTGTTTTTTTTTATATGAAACAGGATATCGGTCGCTTCAATTTCATAATTATTTAAGTCGCTTATTTGAGCCGATTGACTTCCGAGTGGATTCCATTCGGTTAATAAAGCTTGTACTTTAACTATATGTTCTTCATTCATTTTATGTCAGATACAAATTGAGACCGAGCCTTCCCGTCAATTTTCAATCCTCGATTCGAACAGTATTTTTTTAATTCGTTCAAATCAACAGCAAAATCGTTTACGACCAAACCTTGGGAAGTCAGGTTTCTTTTTGCTATTAAATATGATTTATGCCATTCTTTCCAAGTATCGTGCATGCTGTCCCTGTCGTCGATCATTTCCAAGAATTTTCTCCAATCTTTTTTTCGATAATATGCTAAATTGACCTCCATAATTCATTCTTCAAATTATATCCTAAAAAAGTGTAAACTATGTCCGTTTAACTTTGTAAACTATGTGCCTTTAACGTACCAAATGGCTACCAACGGTATCGTGTATGAGTAGTAGCGGATTTCTACTCACAAACCTTTCGGTTTTGAACTGACCTTTGTTTTATGTTTTGTCTTTCGTTTTATCACTTAAACCGCTATTACTTATACACAATGTTAGCAAACGTTTCTACTTCTCCCACTAAGCATAAATGGAAAAATACAATACTTGGAAAAGTTGAAATCCAAGTTAAAAAAAATCCATTCAACCTCATTATTAGTGCATTAGATAGGTGGAATAAAAACGCAAGGAATACCATTAAGTAAAATAAGTTAGTTGGTAAAAATGGGCTTAGTATGAATAAGATTTCCCAACTAATGATAAACCAGCATATGATTTTTGAAAGTTTAGTCTTGTTTTTTAAAAATTCAAAAATTGCTTTGTTCCCATAGGAATTGGTTTTTAAAGTTAAAGTTATTGCATCTCCATTTCTCCATACTTGACTTTTAATTTTAGATAACCCAGCGAAGAAATAAGAAAATATTAATTGTATGGAGATGAAAACGAATGCAAGAAAAGCACCTTTCTCTATATCTAATAAAACAAGAGATAAACTACCTACAACTATTAATTGCATTTGGTCTGAGCCTTCTAAGCCAAAAGGTGTTTGAATTTGTTTCAATAGGAGTAACACAAATAGAAGCGGTAATAGGAAATAAGAATAGGAAGTTATAAATGTCCCAATAATTAATAAGATGGAGGAAATCATACCACCATACAGCAAATAATTGACTTTGTTCGATAAGAATGGTGTGATGAACTTCAAAAAGAACCTCTTTTGGTAGTATTTGTTTTGCGTACTATAAACCTCCCAAGCAAAAGCATTTTTAACTTTAATGTTATTCAATAACACGTACCACTCACTAAATGATACTAAACAAGATATACTTACAAGCAATACTGTAATTCTAAAAATAAAATTGTAATCCATATTCACTAGTATTACTCAAGGGCGTGAAATGAAGAAGAAAAAATTAACTCACTTTTTTCTTTCTGGTGAGAACTTGTAATTAGAGCAAATTGAGTTTCTGTGGCTAAGTAATCTCTGGGAATAGAACTCACGTAAAAAAGCAATACTAAATAAGGTACAGTTGTATGGATACCTTCATTGTCCTCCGAGAATTTTATGGACAGAACTTTTGATGCATCAATAACTGCCTTTCTCACTCTTCTATTTGGGTTGAATAAGAAATTATAAAATTTTGAATCCAAATCAGGTATAGCGGGTTTCCAGTGAGTAAGGAAATCAGAATTTTTATCTCTGTAATACAAAATCATATCATTGCTCAAAGGTTGAGGAGAGAAAAAACGCCACTCAGGAAGCAATAATTTGGAAAATACGTTTCTTTTGAATTTATTTATACCAAATTGAGACATTAATGATAAAGCAAGCCAGACAGAAAAAATTGTAATAATCAAAATCAGTTTCATTTTTTTCTAAAAACTTCCAGCTAATCTTCCATTTAATAAGTCTCTTCGCTTTTCAAGAATTTTTTTGGCACTTAATTGAGGTCCCCAGTTTGTAATTTCTTCATCTTTGAATCTGATTAAATCTGTTGGAATATTATCTTCGTTACAAGCAGAACAAGCAGCTATGACAGTATATGCCAAAGCGACTAATGTTGCAGCATAGCAAATCGCTGCACCTCCAAGATTTCTAGCATCAAAGTCATCTGGAATTTGAGATAATGCATCTTGTTCCACTAGAGAAAGTGTTGGTTTATTCAAAATTAGATTGCTAGAAATTAATTCACTTTCAGAATCGGCTTCCGATGTAGATTTTTGAGTAATCCTTATAAGGTCATTTTCTATTTTACCTCCATTATATGGAAGATAAATTAATGCAGGATTTTGTTCACTTACAGGTATATTTTCTGCAATTAATTTATCCCCGTAGTAAATATCAGCAATAACATCTTCACCTTTAATAGTTTCAGATGCTTCTTCAATTGTCAGAGAAGGCTTAGAATTAATGTCTTTCTTAATTTTGTCAATTGCGTTTTTCAGTGCTTCTGAGTCATTGTTTTCAAAAATGGAACCTAAATCATTACACAGTTGACTATTATTTTTACATAAAATCATAGTTCCTGACCCCTTAGGGGTTGAATTCTCAAAGTTTTGGTTTTGAACTACTTTTGAACTCAGAGTTTTTTTAAATCTTTCCATTCTTTTGTTTTTTTAATGTTTGCTAACGGTCTCGGCTATGGCAAGTAGGGCAGGCAAGGAAACTTTTCGTTTCCGTCTGGTCTGCTAGCCAGAGCTTTTTGTTTTGTAATTATTTTTTCTTTTTTAATTGCCAACTTAGCGCAGCGTTATCACGAATTCATTATTGAAAATAGAAATCACATGAGTAAATCCAAAAGATTTGGCGGACTTAGTAAGTAAGCCCAAGCCATTAAATATAACACTTTACGCCCTATTTGCTATAGCCATTGTTAGCATACGTTATTTTCCGCAATGCCGAATTCTTTTTCCAGTATATTTTTTTCTTGCTCCTTGTTTTCAATTATCAATTCCGTTTTATTCCCATGCTGCTTTTCAATATACTTAGAATTGAAAATTGTTTTTCGACCGTTTTTTTCTGCTATAGTACAGACCTTGTTTTGTACAAAATATGAGTCCGGCGATTGCTGTTTTAACTCACATTGAGGTAAAAACTGCTCCAATCTTTTTTCATTGGTCTCAAGGACATACTTTTTTTCAAATTCAAGTCCATTTACTGACTTAGAAAGTAAATACGATTGTTCATTAAAGCGACTAAATTTAAAGATATTCCCTCCATCAATTTGTTCAATTTCTTGTTTGATTTTTAAAGGTTTAATAAATAAATCTCCAAATCCAACATCCGCAAGCAATTCTTCATTTTCTAAACTAACGATTATTGCCATATGGTCAAATTCGGGTCCTAAATTATCATTGTCATATATTCTTGCAGAAATCATTTTGGCATCAAAGCCTAAATTTGTTAACAGAGACAGAAATAAATAATTCAGTTCATAACAAAATCCACCTCTTTTGGCTTTGATTATTTTGTTGAATAATTTTTGTTTTTCCAGATGTATTTTTTGTCCACTTTGAATATCTAGGTTTTCAAAAGGGATGTGAAAAACATGATTTTGATGAAGTTGATTTAAGGTATTTAAGTCAGCTTTTGTTTTACCAAAAAACTTGATTCTACTTAAATATTCCTTAGTGTTCATAATGTATGCTAACGGTCGGGCTATGATTAGTTGCGGCCAGAAATCCGTTAGGATTTCCCGCCGTACACTAAACATAGCAAAAATGCGCGGATTTTCCGACAGGAAAATCCCGAGTAATTAATTATAGGTTTTGTTAGCGAATCGTTTTTCTTTTTTTGTCCCTCAGTAGTTGGCAAAAAAGCGCAAAAAATCCGACGGACTAACGTCCCTAAGCAAACAAATACCAAATCCGATTTATTCCGTCTGCTTGGCAAGTCCGTCTGCGTTCAGATTGCGTTCGAGTGAGAAGTCCGTTTGCGCAATTTTTGAATCCGTTGATTTAAATGTTCGCTAACGGTTGGGCTAAGCGTAGTGCAGAGGCAAGGAAACTTTTCGTTTCCGTCTGCGCATGAAGCTAAAGCTTTTGGTTTAGTTTTATTTTTTCTTGTCTAAAGCTAAATCCCAAAGATTTAGCGACTTCATAAATATACACAGACCTTTCGGTTTTGACCTAAAGCCCGCATTACGTTTAGGCATTGTTAGCAAATGTTTTTTCCGTCGGTTCGATTATCACTTCCTTCATTCCGCTAATTATTCTTCTTTTTTTCAACATAGTGTTAATCCAGAAATACGGAAAAATAAGAACAGAAAAACAGCCAAACCCAGTATTATAATCAAATCTGTCTCCTGTAAATTTTTGATTCCAATAAACATAAGATTTATAATGTTTATTTGCTATATAAAAATCTTGGCTTGACCATCCAGTTTTCATAGCTGGTTCAAGAAAATCATCTAACTTTTTCTTTTCAATTTCTGAAAATTTTGACTCCCAAAACTCACCTGAATTACCTTTTGTCTTTGGATTGTAAAATTGAACATCTCCGATTTTTTTCCAATCCTCGTCCGGATAAATGAAGTCGAAAATTGTGCCAGTCAAATTATGGGTGAGTCTATAAATTCCATTTCCATTGTCAAACGTCCCATCTTCAATTTGAAAGTCCGATTGCGGTTGAAATTTCTGTTCAATATATTCTTTCCAGTTGTTCAATGTAAATATTTGCTAACGCTTGAGCTATGCGTAGTGGGGGAGCGGGAATGCAATTCCCGTTGCGCCACGGCCCGTAGCAAAAGCTTATTGTTTCGGTTTATTTTTTCCTGTCCAGAGCAAAATCCATAAGATTTTGCGACCTCATAAAAATACGCAAACCTTCGCCGAACGCCTAAAAGTCCGCATTACGTATAGGTTCTGTTGTAAAAAGTGTTTTTCCAGGGTTCTGCCTGCGCTGTGAGAACGTTCGGCGGGCGTTGCTTGCGCATTGCCGCCCCGGTAGGGGGAAGTCAGCGTTCCGATTGCGCTCTACTCCGAACTGATCGGAAAGTAGTTTTCCGATAAACCTCCGTATTGCTTAGGAATCGATCTAGGCACCGGTGCCCAAGTCCATTTGCGGTTAGATTGGCGATCCAGTATTGTCTTAACTGGCTCGACATTTTTTAGAACGGTTCGGCTATGATTAGTTGCGGCGTTAGAAATCCGCAGGATTTCCCGCCGTACACTAAACATAGTAATAATGCGTAGATTTTCCGAAGGAAAATCCCAAGCAATTAATTATAGGTTGTGTTGTAATGAGTTTTTTATATTATTTCTGTCAAGTGAGAATTCCGTCCGATTAATGTCCAGATATTCAATTAAGTCCAAAATCCTTAAATCCGTTGTTTTGTCACTATTAGTTCTTGTTGATGAATCGGTGCTAATAGCCTTATTGTAAATGAACAGAATTGCTCTGTCCAATATTTTTGTATCTAATTTGTCCAACTTAGGCCGTAGATTTGACCAAGGAGCAACTAGTAAATCATCTACTTTTAATTCGGCTTGATTTTTAAGTGAATTTTTCAAGTCCCTCTCGTTCGATTCTACTTGTCCATTTCCCTCGAACAGTCTTTGTAAGAAATCCGAAAAAGATTCAATTAGAACTCCAAGTGCTCTGGCGATAGAAGTACCTGCCATTTAACTTTAAATATTAGATTTTAAATGTCACGTCCTAAAATACGGCTACAGATTAATATTAAAATTTAAGCGGCATATTGATGCACGTAATTAGGTGTTTGATAATTTAAAGATAAATGTAATCTTTTGTTGTTGTACAACTTGATTGCATTTTTGGCGGCCTTTTTAGCGTGTATTACGCTGGTAAAGGTTTGGTCGAGATAGAATTCATCTTTGAGTATTCCGTTGACCCTTTCCGCCATTGCGTTCTCATAGCAATGATTTTCTTCTGTCATACTGATTTCTATTTTCTTTCTTTTGAGTATCTGGGTATATACATTGCTACAGTATTGAATTCCCCTGTCGGAGTGATGAACCAGTTGCTTAGTACCCTTGGCATGGTAAATAGCTTTGACCAGAGCCCTTACACAACCTTTTAGTTCTAGGCTATCACTTAGGTCGAAGCCTACTATTTTTCTTGAATACATGTCCGTGATCAATGCCAGATAGCAGAATCCTTTTACGGTTCTGATATAGGTGATATCGGAAGCCCAGACTTGATTGGGCCTGTCTATTTTCAGGTCTTTTATAATGTTCCCATATTTATAGAACCTGTGATGTGAATTGGTAGTTCTAGAGGAATATTTCTTTCTTCTTATGAGCAATCCGTTCTCTCTTAAAATACGGAATAGCTGGTCTCTACCTATTTTCAGGTGTTGCTTTTGAAAGTCTTCATGTAAGGACTTCATGAGTTTTCTAGTACCTTCCCTAGGTAGGGTCTTTCTACTTTTCCGGACAAGCTGAACAACATCGTGTTCTATTTGTTTTCGGATAACGAATCGTTTGTGGAATTTGTAATAGGCATCTCTTTTAAGAGAGAAGGCATCACAAATAGCTTCTATGGTGAAGCTTCTGTCCTTTCTGTTTTTGGGTGCTGTTTTCATTAGGGCTTGATGTTTAAGTTTTTTTTTAGTTCCTCGACATCTTTGTAGCCTAGATTCTCCGCGGCCACTTCAAGGTAGGAGTCTGTAACGAGCTTATCGAGGTCTTTCTTGATAAGCAGGTCCTTGAGCTGTTTCAGCTCTTTCTGAAGGGCTTTTATACGGGTAAATTCATCGTCTGTTTGCACGGTCACACGGGTGTTCATTAAATCTTTACGGTCATACTTTTTAATCCATACATTGATTGTACTGGATTGTATCCCGTAAGTTAATGCAATTTGTCTTTTGGAATGGTTTCCTTTGGTAAGTTCTGCGAGAATCTTGAGTTTAAAGCTTTCGCTATAACGTCTCACATATCCATCATTTTTATACATATACATTTGATTTTTTGTATACATATTTCAGGACGGGTCAAAATTCATTACAACGTTAAATATATGGCAAGTTGGGCAGAAAATAAGCGATTACTATCGGTTAAGCCACAAGCCAAATCTTTTTATTTTGTTTTAATTTTTCTCATTTAATACCAAATAAAAAGATTTGGCGACTTAACAAATAGACAACAATCTTTCGGTTAAACACTAATCGCCCAATTTGCTATATATAGTGTTGTAACCAGTTTTATTTAATTTCGAGTATCATCTTATCAAATATTTGATTCAATACTTCCTTCATTTTATGAGCTGTATTCTTTCCACTTTGATTTGTAATTATGAAAGCTCCCAGATTATATTTTGGAATGACGTAAATATAGGACTGTGACCTTGGCACTCCACCGTGGTGGAAATAATGTTTTCCTAATTTTTCATTTGAGGAGTCTATATTCCAGAAATAAGATAGACCAAATTCCTTATTAAATTGAATTAAAGGTCTGTGTGATTCCAAAACAATATCATTGTTTGCTAACTGATACTTAACAAATTTCATCATATCAGTAATTGTAGATTTGATGTTTCCAGAAGCCCCCCAAGGCAGTTTTTCCATAGCAGATGTTATTGTTGAATTGTCTGTATGATAACCAACTGCTAAATTTGTCATTTCATATTTATTAAGTGTAATCTTAGTATTTTTCATTCCTATCTTTTTAGAAAGGAAGTTAATCAACAAATGTTCATAATTTGTTTTGTAAATTTCTTCTAAAATATGTGCAGTTAATTCTGTCCCTGCACTAGAATAAGAATAATTAAAACCAGGTATCGTGTCTATTTTAATAGAATGCATATCCTTAAAGAATTTGGGTTTATTATAATCTTTTAATATTTTATTTATTTTTAAAGGGGTGTCATAATTCAAAAAATCACTTAATATGGGGTTTAATTCGAAGGGAAGCATATTAGGAAATCCACTAGTATGCGTTAATAGATGTTTAACTTTTATAGGTTGATTTAAATAACTTAGATTAGGGTATTCTTCGTTCAAATATTTATTGATTTCATCGTCAACACTTATTTTCTTTTCTAAAACAGCATTTGCAACAATAGTACCTGTAAATACTTTACTCAATGAGCCTATTTCATAAATGGTTTTATTATTAGGTGTGTTTCCTTTTCCTTTTTCTAATTCACCGAAATGATTTATATATTCTTTTCCATTGTAATATATTCCAATAGAAATAGAGTTTATTAAAGTATCATTAACCATTTTAGTCACAACACTATCAATCAAGAAATCAATTTCACTAGTCTCTTTCTTGATTTCACTACTTTTTTTTGATTTATTGTTACAGCTTATAGTTGTTAGTAATAAAATCAATAAAATATATTTGTTCATTTTATGCTCGTCGGTTTAATTGGTTACAACGTTTCGGCTAAAGTTCGTTGCGGTGATCTGTCCGCAGGACAGTCCCGCCGAACCCAAAGTTAGCTTTTTGCGCAGGATTTCCGCTAGGAAATCCGCAAGCAATGACCTTTAGGTATTGTTAGCGAACGGTTTTAATTTTTTCCGACCGGAGTTTGAGAAAGGCCGTAATTTTTTCGAGAGACTTACGACCCCAAATGGGCAAGTACGAAATCCGGTATGTTGCGTCCGAGTTGGAAGTCCATCTGCGCTCTGATTGCGTGCGAGTGATAAGTCCTGCGGAAAGTAGAGTAGGAGTCCGTCCTCGTTTTGTTGAGTTCATTTTTTTCAACTGTTCGCTAACGGTCTTGTGTATGAAACGTAGCGTGTAAAAAGACACTAACTTTTCGGATTAACACAGAGCCGAATTTTTATATTTTGTTTTTAATTTTTCTATTTTAAAAGCCAAATTTAAAAATTTGGCGGTTTTTACAAACAAGTATAAACCTTTCAGGTTACCACTTATTAGCTATGTTTTATACACCGTGTTACAGGCAGTTTTTATTTATCCATTCCTTGTAGGGTAAAACCCTTGTCCATCGCATTATTTGCCCATAATGTTTTGTTTTTTGGAATTGGCGGTGGTCAAATTCAGAACCCTTACAAATTCCGACCAAAGCCCAATTTTGACCTGATTTTTTAAAAAGTCCGCCACCACTATCTCCAGCACCGCACAAATATTCCAAATCCAAAGGTTCTGGACTTCCCATTTTATTTGAATCTGAAGTATTTGGTTGGTCAAAATCACAATAAAGAAAGTTGTAAAGTCCGTTTATTTTTTGCCCACCAATCGAATCCACAACGTTTTGCCCAGCAATTTTCTCGTTTGCAAATGTAAGCCCATCTTTGTTTCCAATTCCAAAACCACCGTAACCTACACCGACTACTTTTGAATTCAGTTCATTTTTTTGGTCATTTATTTTTGCAGGTTTTATATCTGAAATTGGATTTTCGAGTCTAATTATTGCAATATCATGTTCGCCTGCGTCAAAGTCTTTTAAATAGTTTGGATGAATTATAATTTTAGAAATGGGATATTCTATCTCATTTATACAGAATTTTACGCTGTCAATATTTACAATCCTATGATTAATTGGAACATTTGCGTAAAATATCATACCGTTATTGTCTATGGTATCGACTTGAATATCATTTTCAATTAGATTGTGAGCAGCAGTCAAAATGTGATTTTTATTAATCAAGATAGCTGAACCAGTCAGTTCTCGATTTGTTTGAATTTGCCCAACACAGTCAAACTGTTTTTTATTAGCTAATTCAAGATATTCCGCTTTTTCTCGGTCGTGCCTAATTATTCCAGAAATTAGAAATGGAACGATTGCAAATACAAAAAATATTGTTTGATATTTTTTCATCTATATAGTGATTTTTAAATTGCCTGTAACAATTGGCTAAACGTACCATGGTACGTTTATTCCATTTTTAGTATTACTAATCTAAGGGATTTTTAATGCTTTCAAAAGTATTTGTGGCAACATGGGTATATATTTCAGTCGTTTTGGTCGATCCATGCCCTAAGAGCACCTGTATTTGCCTTAAGTCTGTGCCTGATTCCAACAAGTGCGTTGCAAAACTATGCCGCAATACATGTGGTGTTACCGTTGTTCGTATTCGCGCTTTTTCAGCAGCCGTTTTTACAATCTTTAAAACGCTTGCACCACTATACTTAATTCCTTTCTTCCCTTCAAATAAATAAATTTGTGGTTCATATTTTGTATAGTACTTTCTTAAATCGTTGAGGGCAGTTTTAGATAATAAAGTAAGCCTATCCTTGTTTCCTTTTGAACCTTCAACACGAACGAGCATTCGTCCGCTGTCAATATCTTTTATTTTTAAATTCAATAGTTCACTGCGCCGTAAACCTGAACCATATAGTAGTTGTACAATACACCTATGTTTGATATTATTGGTATTTTCAATGATTGAAAGTATTTCTTCCTTTGAGATGACCGTAGGTAATTTAGATTCTTTTCGAGGCCTTTCAATCTCATAAAATCGGTTTGGCATTCCCAAAACAACTTCGTAATAAAATTTTATAGCATTGATAGCTTGATTGACATAGGAGTTGGAATGTTTCTTTTGAATAAGATGCTGAAGAAAAACCCGAATGTCGTGCTCGTCCAGCGCCTTTAATTCTTTACCGTTGTGGTAATTGATAAATAATTCAAAAAAAGTAACGTAAGTTTTGACCGTACTATTGGCATAGCGTTTTAATTCTAGTTTTAATAGATAGTCTTCGGGGCAAAGTCGGTATTCTGGTACGGTCTTTCTTTTTCTAAACCAATCAACATCAATGTTTTCATTATGGGTATTAACGGGTTTATTTGTCAAAAAACGATTATAATTTATCCATACTGCGCCCTTAAACGTATTGAATAGAATACCAAGATTCGCCTTGGTATTTTCAATATACGCCATGTTATATTGTTGGCTCCATTTTGGGTTGGGAAGCCCCTTTATCAAACCTTGTATAAGCCGATCAGGAGAAAATTTTATGCCAATCATTTTTTGATTTTTAATCATCAAATGATAAAGCGTAATTGATTTCATGGAATTCATAATACAATTCTAATCAGGTTTTATGAATTAAGTAGTATATTATAAGTATAATATACTAGTAATTTTATGTGTACAAAAAAATGTCCGATTTGCAGTTCTGTCGTAAGAGGTCGCGCAGATAAAATATTTTGTTCCACAAAATGCAAATCAATAGACCAATACGAAAAACGGCAGGAAACAGAAGCCTTTTATTTTATTGTAGAAAAGCAACTAAGAATAAACAGAAAAATATTGAAGAGGTTTAATAAATCAGGTTTTACTACCATTAGAAAATCTAAGCTGGTCGAAGATGGATTTAATCCCAAGTTTTTCACGCATTATTGGAAGAACAAAAAAGATGACGTTTATCTTTTCGTATATGAGTACGGTTTTTTGAGTAAAAATGAAAACGGTAAGGACAAATATGTACTGGTAACTTGGCAGGATTATATGACTAAGGATTTAAAATGAAGAAATTATCTAACATAGAAGACCAAACCTAATATCAAATGTTGTACCTATGTTGTACCTGTAATAAAAAAGCCAAGGATGTAAATCCTTGGCTTTCCCTTTGTACTCGAGGCGGGACTTGAACCCGCACGGCCCAAAGGCCACAGGATTTTAAGTCCGGCGTGTCTACCAATTCCACCACTCGAGCAGGACTTAAATAAAAAAAAACGCTGCTTGCAGCGTTTTTGAGCGAAAAACGGGATTCGAACCCGCGACCTCCACCTTGGCAAGGTGATGCTCTACCAACTGAGCTATTTTCGCATTTAAAAGAACATTTGCAAACATCAGTTTTACCTGATGCGGATGCAAATTTAATACATTTCTATAAAATAAAAAGAAATATTTTATGAGGATGCTTTTTTCTTTTTGCTCAATAAACGTTTAATTTCATTGAGCTTCATCAATGCCTCTACAGGAGTGAGCGTGTCAATGTCCAAGTGAAGGATTTCCTCCTTGATTTCTTCCAAAAGGGGGTCGTCCAGATTGAAGAAACTGAGCTGCATTTCATTTTGGGAAGCTTGCAACTTATCGGTCATCTCTTCACTGGAATGGGATTTTTCCAGCTTTTTAAGGATTTTATTGGCTCTTTGAATCACTTGTTGGGGCATCCCGGCCATTTTGGCCACATGAATACCAAAACTATGTTCGCTACCACCTGGAACTAATTTTCGAAGGAAAAGTACATTGTCCTTTAACTCTTTTACAGAAACATTATAGTTTTTGATTCGATTAAAGGTATTGGTCATTTCGTTGAGCTCATGGTAATGGGTGGCAAAAAGTGTTTTTGCCTTTGCCGGATGTTCATGCAGGTATTCTGAAATGGCCCAAGCGATGGAAATGCCATCATAAGTACTGGTGCCCCTTCCAATTTCATCCAAAAGTACCAAGCTCCGATCAGAAAGGTTGTTCAAAATGGAGGCGGTTTCATTCATTTCCACCATAAAAGTAGATTCGCCCATAGAAATGTTATCACTGGCTCCAACCCGGGTAAAAATTTTGTCAACAACACCGATCTGGGCAGATTCAGCAGGGACAAAACTTCCCATTTGGGCCAGTAGCACAATAAGGGCTGTCTGCCGGAGTATGGCCGATTTACCACTCATGTTGGGTCCGGTAATCATGATAATCTGTTGATCGTCACAATTTAAGGTCACATCATTGGTGATGTAACTTTCACCTAATGGCAGTTGTTTTTCAATCACTGGATGCCTTCCATCCTTAATTGTAAGCTGTGTGGATTCGTTGACATTGGGAAGTGTATAATTGTTTTCCTTGGCCAATTGCGCAAATCCACATAGGCAATCCAGTTGGGCAATCAAGTGGGCATTTTTTTGAACGGTTGAGATGTATTCCTGCATCCAGACCAAAAGCTGTTCAAACAATTGTTGTTCCAATTGGTAGATACGCTCCTCGGCCCCTAAAATTTTAGCTTCATATTCTTTGAGTTCCTCGGTAATGTATCGCTCTGCATTTACTAGGGTCTGCTTGCGAATCCAAGCTTCGGGTACCTTGTCCTTATGGGTGTTACGTACCTCAATGTAATACCCAAATACGTTGTTGGAAGCTATTTTTAATGAAGTAATCCCCGTTTCTTTGGTTTCCCGCTCCAACATTTTATCCAGGTAATCCTTGCTGGAAAAGGCAAGGTTTCGGAGTTCATCCAACTCTTCTGAATATCCTTTGGCAATTGTATTTCCTTTTAAAATGGAAATTGGGGCTTCCTCTGCCAAAACTTCCTTGATTTTGTTTCGGAGATTTTCGCAGGTATCCAATTGTTCCCCCATACTTTGTAGGGATTCATTGGTGCTTTCCAGAGCTAATTGTTTTACAGGAACTACAGCTTCCAAGGAATTTTTTAGCTGAACAACTTCTTTTGGGTTGATTTTGCCTGTTGCCAATTTGGAAATCAAGCGTTCCAAATCGCCCATCTGTTTGATCCAACGTTGAACTTTTTCAAGTACTTCTTCTTCATCTCCCAGATAGGACACCACTTGATGACGTTGCTGTATTTTTTCAATATTCTTTAGCGGTAGGGCCAACCATCGTTTTAAAAGTCGCCCCCCCATAGGTGAGATGGTCTTGTCGATGATGTCCAGTAGTGTAACGGCGTTGAGATTGGTAGAATGGTACAATTCCAGATTTCGAATGGTAAAACGATCCATCCAAACATATTCTTCCTCAGCTATTCTTTGGATTTTGTTGATGTGCTGTAATCGTCGATGTTGGGTCTCTGACAAATAATGCAGCACGGCACCGGATGAAACAATACCATGGCTCAAATGGTCAATACCAAAACCTTGTAATGTTTTTGTCTTAAAATGATTGGTAAGGCTCTCATGGGCATAATCTTCCTGAAAAATCCAATCTTCCATAAAAAAGCTATGGAATTGTGTTCCAAAGACATCCAAAAACTCTTTTTTGTGGTTTTTGGACACCAAAACTTCGTTAGGAGCAAAATTTTGGAGCAATTTATCCATTTGTTCTGCAGAACCTTCAGAGGTTAAAAACTCTCCGGTTGAAATATCCAAAAAGGAGATACCAATCTTGTTCCGTCCAAAATGTATAGCGCATAAAAAGTTATTGCTTTTGGCCGACAATATGTCATCATTAAGGGCAACTCCGGGAGTAACCAATTCCGTTACACCTCGTTTTACAATGCTTTTGGTTTGTTTGGGGTCCTCCAATTGATCACAAATAGCAACACGCTGTCCTGCTTTTACCAGTTTGGGTAAATAGGTGTTCAAAGAATGGTGTGGAAACCCGGCCAATTCAGTCTTATCTCCGCCATTGTTCCGGTGGGTGAGGATAATGCCCAAAATCTTGGAGGCCTTTATGGCGTCCTCACCAAAAGTTTCATAAAAATCACCAACCCTAAACAACAACAATGCATCAGGATGTTTAGTCTTGATGGTATTGTACTGTTGCATCAATGGGGTAACCTTCTTTGTTTTAGATGTAGCTGCCAAAGCGATATTATTGCGTTATTTTTGCGAAAAGGGTAAGAACGAATGTACCGTTTTCCCAATACACCCAAAATTTTTGTTGATATTTTACGGGTAATGGTTGAAAAATATGAAGCGTAAACTGGAAAATAGCGAATTAGAGCGATTGGATGTGGCCGAATTTAAGAATGCGGAGAAAACGCCCATCATTCTCATTCTTGATAATATTAGAAGCTTGAATAACATTGGCTCTGTTTTTAGAACCGCTGATGCATTTCTGGTGCAGAAAATCTATTTGTGCGGAATTACTGCTACTCCGCCGCATAAAGACATTAGAAAAACAGCCTTGGGAGCAACAGATAGTGTAGATTGGGAGTATTGTGAAAATACAGAAGAGCTTATTCAACAATTGAAGTCAGAAGGTGTCATGACAATTGCTGTGGAACAGGCAGAACAGGCAGTAATACTTAACAATTTTCAAGTAGAAGAAAATAAGACTTTAGCCTTTATTTTTGGCAATGAGGTAAAAGGGGTTGCACAGGAAGTGGTTTCCGCTAGTGATATGGTTTTGGAAATTCCGCAATTTGGAACCAAACATTCTTTGAATATTTCGGTGAGTTGTGGGGTTGTGGTCTGGGATGTTTGGTCAAAAATGAACGCCCAAAAAAACAAAAAGCCCTGAAAAAATCAGGGCTAATCATATAGTTTGAGTTAGTTAGTTTCTCATTTCGAGAGGTCTAATAAAATAAAACCATTCGTTATATGCAAGCATTTTCTAAAAATTCTCTTAAAAACCTAAAGAAAGAATTTTCTCTCCAAGCTTCTCCAAAATAGCTTCATAGTCTAACCTATTGTGCACAAAGTCCAGATTACTAAGGTCTAAGACCATACTGTTTTGGTTGGGATGCCCCTTGATAAAATCCAGATAACCTCTATTAATTTTTTCTAAATAGGTTGCGGATATATTTTGTTCATAATCCCTTCCACGATGTTTAATGTTTGAAAGAAGCCGATCTGTATCTTGATAGAGATAAAGGTAAATTTCTGGCTTCTTAACTTCTTTGTACATAAAGTTGAAAACCTTTCGGTACAAATTGAATTCTTCTTCTTGCAAAGTGATTTTTGCAAAGATCAGGGATTTGAAAATATCATAATCACTGACCATAAAACTTTTAAAAAGGTCAAATTGCGAAGTGTCATCGGTAAATTGTTGGTAACGATCTGCCAAAAAGGACATTTCCAAAGGGAAAGCATATCTGCCTTGATCTTCATAGAATTTGGGTAAAAAAGGATTGTCTGCAAATCGCTCCAAAACCAACTTTGCATTAAAATCCTCAGCAATCATTTTACATAGCGTGGTTTTTCCAGCACCAATATTACCCTCAATAGAGATAAACTGTAATTTGGAAAAAAGCTCTTGCATATTTTTATAGAGCTTGTATTTTGTTTTTTTCAAGATACCACGATCCTTGGACTGCTGTAGCAAGTTTCGGATATCCTTATTTAGAATAGGGTGATAGTATTGCGGGGCAACATCGGCCAAAGGTTTTAGAACAAAATTCCTGCTATCCATGTTAGGGTGGGGGATAAGCAAATCTTCAGTGTTTATGGTCTCATTACCATAAAAGATAATGTCTATGTCCAGGGTTCTTGACTTGTAGCCTTGCGTATTTGAACGTTCCCTGCCAAAATCTTTTTCAATCTGAAGAAGGATGTGCAATAAATTTAAAGGAGGCAATTCAGTTTCAATGGAAATACAGGCATTCAAAAAATCGGCTCCTTTAAAACCAACAGCAGGATTTTCGTAAACGGAAGATACCGCCAATATTTTGCCACATTTTTTTTGAATGCTAAAAATAGCTTTTTGCAGTGTCAGGTAACGGTTTCCCAAGTTACTGCCCAAAGAAAGATATACCTTTTGTCTTAGACCCATAATCCAGAAAACAAAGTAAACAAAACAATACAACAATGGTTATATTTGATCAAGAATAAAATTGTATTAAATGAATTTTTTAAGAAATCTGTTGGCAGCAATTTTGGGCTGTTTAATGGCATTTGGAATATTGATGGGAATGATTTTCATTTTCGCGGCTTTGATTGGTAGTGCAGATGATGGGGTAGTGGTAAAAAAGAATTCCGTTTTGGAATTAAGCTTAATGGAACCTATAAAAGATTATGTGGGAAGAGATAATACCGACCCTTTTGCGGGGTTGTGGGACGAAGAGGTAGGTTTGGATGATATTGTACACGCTATAAGAATTGCGGCACAGGATTCAAATATTGAAGGGATAAGCATGACAACCAGCTTTGTGCAAGCAGGTTTGGCCCAGACACAGGCAATTAGAAAAGCTTTATCTGAATTTAAGGAAACTGGAAAGTTCATTTATGCGCATTCGGATTTTTATACCCAAAAGGATTATTATCTGGCCAGTGTGGCAGATGAGTTGTATCTAAATCCGGTTGGGGGAATGGATTTTAAAGGATTGGCTACTGAAGTACTATATTTTAAAGATTTACAGGAGAAAACAGGGGTTAAAATGGAAGTGATTCGTCACGGAAAGTACAAAAGTGCGGTAGAGCCTTACCTTTCCAATACCATGAGTCCGGAAAACAGAGAGCAGATTCAAGCGTTGATTTCTTCTATTTGGGATGTGATGCTTGATGAAATAGGTAGTTCACGTGGTATTAATACCCAGAATTTAAATGTCATTGCAGATACTTTGGGAGGAAGAACACCAGATTACGCTGTGGAATCTGGACTTATTGATGGAAAGGCCCATTTTGATGAGTTTGAGAAATTTTTGCAAGAGAAAATGGGAATTGGTAAAGATGAGGAAATTAATTATGTTGAGTTTACAGACTATGTTCAATTGGCAGGCAGTAAAAGGATAAAGACAGGTAAAGAGAAGGTAGCTGTAGTATATGCCCAAGGAGAGATTTACTACGGTGAAGGAGGAAAAGAGTTTCTGGGACAAGGATTGGTTACCAGGGCCATACAGAAAGCTGTGGACAATGAAAATGTAAAGGCAATTGTACTCAGAATAGACTCTCCCGGAGGAAGTGCTCTGGTATCGGATATTATTTGGCGTGAAGTAGAACTGGCCAAAAAAGAAAAGCCTGTTGTGGTTTCCTTTGGAAATGTTGCGGCTTCCGGAGGGTATTATATTGGAGTTGGAGGTGACAAGATTTTTGCAGAACCCACTACCATTACAGGATCTATTGGTGTTTTTGGAACCATCCCAAATGCCAGTGAATTGGCGGGAAATATTGGAATAAATGCAGAACAAGTGGGGACCAACAAGAATTCTGTGGATTATTCATTGTTTGAACCAATGGGCGATTCATTTAAAAATGTGGTGCAAGAAGGTATAGAAGATACATATGAAACCTTTTTGGAGCGTGTTGCGGCAGGAAGAAATATGAGTATTGCAGAAGTGGATTCCTTGGCACAGGGTAGGGTTTGGAGCGGCGTTCATGCCAAAGAAAATGGTTTGGTAGATGAGTTGGGTAGTTTGGATGATGCCATTGCTGCCGCTGCGGAGATAGCAGAATTGGATACTTATGGAATCCGAAAGTACCCTAAATATAAATCGGATTTTGAGCGTTTCATGGAAAATATGGGAGGAGTAAAGGAAAAAATAGGGGAAAACCTTGTCCAGGAACAGATAGGTGCAGAAGCATTTCAATTTTTAAAAGAGTTCAAGCAGATTACAAAACAAAAAGGAATCCAGGCAAGGATGCCATTTTCCTTAAACATTAAATAAGAGGATGACGCAAAAGGACAAAAGAACTGCGTTTTCCATTTACCTTTACCTGGGAGCGTTGTTCATTACTTCCCTGGTGGTGTCCAATCTTATTTTTCAAAAATTCTTTTATTGGAACCCCTTTGGGGATGTTACCATTTTAGGTGCTCCGCTCTTTGAGATTTCGGTGGGGATTTTACCTTACCCCATTACATTTCTGATTACCGATTTGATATCGGAAATTTTTGGTAAGAAAAAGGCAAATCAAGTAGTGGTGGCGGGTATTTTTGCCTCATTCTTTTCATTACTGATTGTTTACACAGCTTCTGCTTCACCGGCAACAGATTGGTCTCCGGTTACAGATGACATGTTTAAATCTGTTTTTGGAAATACAATAGTCGCTGTTTTTGCTTCTATGATGGCCTATCTGTTAGCTCAGTTTGTAGATATTCAACTATATCATTTCTGGAAAAGGCTTACCAAAGGAAAACATCTTTGGTTACGAAATAACTTTTCTACCTTTTCATCCCAATTTATAGACACCTTTACAGTAGTACTATTATTGTGCTCTTTTGGCGAAATTCCTTGGAAGCTTTTCTACGGTCTGGTCATCAGTGGATTTGTCTTTAAAATTTTTATTGCCCTGTTGGACACCCCTTTACTGTATCTTTTCGTATATCTATTACGGAAAAGATTTAACTTAAAAATAGGTGAAGAAATAGCCCTTGATTGAGAGCTTCTTGCTTATTTTGTTGTAAAATTCCCAAATTATGAGAACAAAAGCCCTAAAAATTACAGGCATAACCCTACTTGTCCTGATTGCAATTATCGTTGCCTTGCCTTTGCTATTGGAAGGTAAAATAGCAGAAATCATTAAAAACAAGGTCAATAACAACATCAATGCCACCTTGGATTTTGATGAGGCCAATCTGAGTCTGCTCAAGAGTTTCCCTAATGCCAATGTGCAATTAAAGAGCATTTCTTTAGTAAATAAAGCGCCTTTTGAGGGTGATACCTTATTTGCATCCGAGCAAATTGAGCTTAAAATGTCGATAAATGAGCTATTCAAAACAGCTGAAGAACCCATTGGCATCAAAAGCCTCAATATTGGTGGTGCAAAACTCCATATTAAAGTAGATGAAGCCGAAAATGCCAATTATGATATAGCAAAAGAAGAAGAGGGAGTGTCAACTGAGAGTGTGGAAGAATCCTCTAATAGTTTTTCCTTGGTCATGGATTCCTATTCAATAACAGATACTGAAATTATTTATGAGGATTTGTCCAGTGGCATGCATCTGGCCATTACTGAAATGAACCACGAAGGGACAGGTGACCTTTCCTTGGAAACTTCCGAACTGAATACAACAACAGATGCATTGGTATCTTTTGAATTGGACAGCACTAAATATTTGAACAATAATAAGTTGTTTTTGGATGCACTCATTGGCATCGATTTAAAGGAAAATAAATATTCCTTTTTGGAAAACAAGGCCATGATTAATCAATTGCCCTTGATTTTTGATGGATTTGTGCAGTTGAACGAAGAAAATCAAGAAGTAGATGTCAGTTTTAAAACCCCATCTTCAGATTTCAAAAACTTTTTGGCAGTTATTCCAGAAGCCTACTCAAAAAATATTGATGAGGTACAGACCACCGGTAATTTTGAAGTAGCTGGTCAATTTAAAGGAATTGTGGATGAAGAGCATATCCCCACTTTCAACATCAAAATTAATTCTGAGAATGCCTCTTTTAAATACCCTGATTTACCAAAATCCGTTCAAAATGTTTTTATTGATACAGAAATCAAGAACACTACAGGTGTTACGGAGGATACCTTTGTTGATATTAAAAAGCTGTCTTTTACCATAGATCAAGATAAGTTTGACCTTATTTCCAGAATCAGCAACTTGTTGGGAAATACCAAAGTAAATGCACGTGTTGATGGTAAAATGAACCTTGCAAATATATCCAAAGCGTATCCAGTGCCTTCGGATTATGATTTAAAGGGAATATTGGTTGCTGACATAACTACAGCCTTTGATATGGCCTCTTTAGAAAAAGAACAGTACGAAAAGACCCAGACGAGTGGAAATCTGGAACTTTCGGATTTTGAATACAATTCTGAGGAATTAAAGAATCCTGTGGTGATAAACGCTGCTGCAATGACTTTTAATCCGCAAACAGTTTCCTTAAATACCTTTGAGGGCAAAACAGGAGATACCGATTTTAGTTCAACCGGGACCTTAACCAATTTATTGGGTTTTATGTTCAATAATGAAAAAGTGGAAGGGCATTTCGAATTGACCTCCAATACATTTGCTTTGAATGATTTTATGGTTGAAGAGAATGGTAGGGAAGAAGGTGAAAGCGCATCTTCGGAAGGTGAAGAACGCATTAAGATTCCCTCGTTTTTGGATTGTACGATTGATGCTAAGGCAGGCAGTGTGTTGTATGATAATTTGAATCTCAAAAATGTAGAAGGTACATTGATTGTTAAAGATGAAACAGCCACGGTAAAGAACTTGAAGTCTGATTTGTTCGGTGGTACTTTGGGTGTGAACGGTTCTGTTTCTACCAAAGAAGAAACTTCCACTTTTGATATGGACTTGGGAATGAGCAATTTCAATATTGGAGAATCTTTCAAGTCCATGGAATTGTTTAATGTATTGGCACCTCTTGCAAATGCCCTTCAAGGAAAATTGAATTCAGATGTAAAGATTTCAGGAAATTTAAAGGAGGATTTTACCCCCAATTTGGCCACCATTTCTGGAAATGTACTTGCAGAATTGTTGTCCACCAAGGTGGATGCTAAAAAAGCTCCCTTACTTTCCGCCTTAGATGGTAAACTTAGTTTTTTGGATACTAAGAACTTGGATTTAAGTGATTTAAAAACCGCCTTGAGCTTTGATAATGGTTCTGTAAAAGTGAAGCCTTTTACCCTCAAGTATAAGGATATTGCCGTAAATGTTGATGGTAGCCACACCTTTGATAAACAATTGCAGTACAAAGCTACTTTGGACGTGCCAGCCAAATATTTGGGAAGTGAGGTAAATAACTTGATTGCAAAAATGGACGACTCAAGTCTGAAAGATGTATCAATTCCTGTGGTGGCAAATATTGGAGGAAATTATGCTAGTCCAACAGTAAGCACTGATTTAAGCTCAGGAATTTCCAAATTGACGAAGCAATTAGTGGAAATTCAAAAACAAAAACTGCTAAACCAAGGAAAGGATACTGCCAAAGACTTAATCTCTGATGTGTTCAATAAAAATGGCAACGATTCTACTGCCACCGAATCATCTGGAGTAAAAGAAGCCCTGGGAACTCTTTTGGGAGGCACAAAGAAAGATAGTGTAAAGACCAAGGATTCCACAGAAACCAGTGAAGACCCTGTGGAGAAGACAGCAAAATCTATTTTGGGAGGTCTTTTGGGCAAAAAGAAAAAGGATACCGTGAATTGATTTTATAGCTCTAATTCACATATTTCATAGTTGCCATTCCTGTACGCGGTAACCAGTATTTTGTTCTCTGTTGGATGCCAATTGGGCAAGGTTTCCCCATCCTTGTTATAGGTCAATCTAATCTGGTTGCTACCGTCCGCATCCATTATATAAATTTCTGGACGTGTACCTTCCATAGAGGTAACATATGCAATTTTCTTGCTATTATGGGACCATGAGGGGCAGAAATTGTGCTTGTGCCAATTTGTTAATCTGGTCTCTTTTCCTGTTTTTAAGTTCAGCTTATAAATCTCATCATCTTGGTTATTGGTGTCCTGTCTGGAGAAAAAGACAATTTCGTTACCGTCACCGGACCATTTTGGATAAAACGTCCTCTTTTCATTACTTGTAAGTTTTTGGAGTAACCTACCTTTTTTGTTGAGCAAAACAAGATTGCTTTTACTTTCAGACGCTTTAAAGCTGACTGCTATACTTTTCCCATTTGGGGCAAATGATGCAAAAATTGGTTCTTCATTACCTATTGGATCTAAGAGCTTGGTGACTTTTCTGTTTTTGATTTTTAAAATAAACAGCTCAAATTTTCCATTTCTATTAGATTCAAAAATTATTTTTTTCCCATTGGGATGCCAAGAGGGCCTTCTATTATCTGAGGTGCTTTTGGTAAGTCGTTGTACATTTTCACCATTTTTATCCATCAAATAAATTTCCCAGTTGCCATCCCTGTTCGATTCGAATAAGATGTTTTGCCCATTTGGGGAGTAGGAGGCATATCTATCTTCAAATGAATTGTTGGTGAGACACTTCTCATTTATGGGTGTAACGGGTGTATTTGTTTGGTACTTTTTAAGAATGGAGGCAAAATCGGTTACATAAATATTGGTATCCGTACTTTTTAGGCTATCACTACTTGTAAAATATAGCAACTTCAAATCATCTGTTAGAAATGGATAAAGATCACTTCCAGAGGTATTAAGTTCTTTTATATTTTGAGGAATGGTCCATGTGTCTTCCTGTTTAAAACTGATATAGAGGTCGCCATAAGGTGAAACATTCTGCTTTTTTTGGGATGCCTCAAAAATTAATATGTTGCCATCAGAACTAATCCCCAGATTCCATTCCCCGGTTGACGAATTGATGATATTCCCCATGTTTGTTGGGGCTTTTAACCTCCCTTGACCATCATTCATGGCTACATAGAGGTCCCCTTGGCCATATCCCCCGTCCCTATCCGAAGCAAAATACAAGTTGCCCTTCCCATCAGTTCTAGGGCTATATTCCCTATTCTTGGAGTTAATAGGGTGTGGCAGCCTAACAGGCGTTCCCCATACTCCAGAATCACCTTTTTTTACCACCCAAATATCTGAGGACTGAATGCTGTTTTTAGAAGGCCTATCTGAAATGAAATATAAGATGTTTCCATTTTTTGTAAGATGTGGGTCGCTATCATCATATTGTCCAGAAAATGATGTGATTTTTGGTTTTGTCCAATTTTCACCATCAAAAATTGAATGGTAAATAGCACTCTTCAAATTGCCCTTACCCCATTCTTGTCTACTCCGAGCAAAGTATAATTCTTTCGCATCATTGGAAAAGGAGGAAGAGTATTCTACTAAACTGGTTGAAATATTTTCTTCTTCAACAAGGGTTTTGCTGATTTTGGTTGAATTCTGAGCCAATAGGAATGAACCCATGAAAAGTAAAGCAAAAAGAGCTGCATTTTTTTTCACGATTCTATTTCCCATGTTGGATTCAATTAATGGATACCCCTACAAAATAGCCTTCGTTGCCTCTAATATTGAAGACTGTACTGTCATCAAAGATGAGGTATTGACCTTTAATCCCTTTTAAAATGCCTTTGTAGCTTGGGGTTTTATCCAAGTTGAGGCTTTTTACTTTTTCAGGATACTGCAGTACGGGGAAATCCATCTGGGTTTCCGTATTACTAGTCAAAAAATATTCACTTGCCTCTTCTGGGATACTTGAATGTAACTTATCCCTCCATTCAGCCAAATCCACATCATCTATGCGGTTGGTCAGCATTTTTTGCCAGCTAGTTTTGTCGCTAACATGTGCTTTTAAGGCAACTTCGGTAATCCCTGCTAAGTATCTATTGGGAACTTCCACAATCTCAATAGCCTCATGGGCACCTTGATCAATCCATCTAGTGGGCACTTGGGTTTTTCTGGTAACCCCAACCTTAACATTGCTGCTGTTTGCCAAGTATACAATGTGTGGTTGCAGTTGTACCTGCTTTTCATACTCCAAATCACGATCCTCCTTATCCAAATGGGCAGTACTCAATTCAGGTTTCATGATCCAATCTCCTGCCGCTGGAGAGTCATAAAAACAAGATTTGCAAAACCCTTGTCGGTAAATGGGCCTCTCCCTACCACAATTCAAACACTGAAATTTAATGAAGTCTATTTGTATTTCCTTGTCCAACAGTTGGTTCATGTTGATGAAATCGTTTTCAAAAACCAAATAATACTGAATTGGATTGCCAATTTCGGTTTGCATTTTGCGGAGGACTCCTTCGTAAAGCATGATGAGAATAATTGTTTTTTAACTGATTTGATAATGAATGCCAGATGACCTATTTTAGCTATCGTACCCAGCCTTCTAATAGGTTAAAGATACCTAAAATGCCAATACCTTTATTCAATTCCATTGCTTCTTGGTTATTAAAAAAGCGTTATCATCAGATAGAACTTTTTTTGAAGTATCCTTCGGATGTGCAAAATGAGGTGCTACGCCAATTGATAGATTTTTCCGAAGGTACTATGTTGGGAAGACAATATGGATTTGAGGATATTAACAAATACGAAGATTTTGCCAATAGAGTGCCCATAGTAAGTTATGAGGAAGTTGCGGGTTTAATAGAACGAACAAGGAAGGGGGAACAAAATTTGTTTTGGCCAACAGCCATAAAATGGTTTGCCAAAAGCAGTGGTACTACCAATGCAAAGAGCAAGTTTATTCCGGTGAGTACCGAAGCATTGGAAGACTGTCATTATAAATCAGGTAAAGATTTATTATGTCTGTACTTGAACAATAATGAAAACTCCCAATTGTTTATGGGGAAAAGCCTTAGGTTGGGAGGCAGCAAAGAACTTTATGAGGATAATGGAACTTTTTTTGGTGACCTTTCTGCTATTTTGATTGATAATATGCCGTTATGGGCAGAATATAGCAGTACACCCAGTAATAAAGTATCGCTCATGAGCGAATGGGAGTCCAAATTAGAAGCTATTATTGAGGAAAGTATTCGTGAAAATGTGACAAGCCTGGTAGGGGTTCCTTCATGGATGCTGGTTTTGCTGAATGATGTAATTGAAAAAACAGGAAAAACCCATCTTTTTGAGATTTGGGAGAACTTGGAGGTGTATTTTCATGGTGGGGTGAGTTTTGCACCTTATAAAGAACAGTATAGAAAACTCTTGCCTAGGAAAAACTTTAATTACTATGAAACGTATAATGCATCCGAAGGTTTTTTTGCTATCCAGGATAGAAATAATTCTCAAGACCTTTTGTTGATGTTGGACTATGGCATTTTTTATGAGTTTATACCTATGAATTCTTCAGGAAAAGAAGAGAGGGCGATTCCTTTATGGGAGGTTGAGTTAGGGGTGAACTATGCTATTGTCATTACTACAAATGGCGGTTTGTGGAGATACAAAATAGGGGACACGGTGAGATTCATGTCCAAAGACCCGTATAGAATTCGTATTACAGGACGCACAAAACATCATATAAATGCTTTTGGTGAGGAATTGATCATTGAGAATGCGGAGGAGGCCTTGAAGCAAATATGCCAAAAGACTAATGCAGAAATCATGGACTACACGGCGGCACCGGTTTTTATGGATGGTCGTGAAAAAGGAACTCACGAATGGATAATAGAATTTAGAAAGCAGCCAACGGACATTGCCTATTTTACTGAATTCTTAGATAATGCCCTTAAATCACTTAACTCTGATTACGAAGCAAAACGGTACAATAACATTACGCTAAGAATGCCTAAAGTACATGTAGCCAGACCAAACTTGTTCCACGATTGGCTAAAATCCAAGAACAAATTAGGTGGACAACATAAGATTCCTAGGTTGTCCAATGAGAGAGGTTATATTGAAGAATTACTTAAAATGAACATGGAATCCTAGAGGTTTAGAATAAAATAGTCCTAATTATAACGTTTTCGTACACACTTTCCATTTACCGAACAAATTTTTCCTTTGGACAAATAAATATGGTTTTTCGTCGTTTATGACTGAAGTTTGATTTAGAAATTTTGAGTTCCCTTTTCTTATAAACACTAATTAAATAGGTTATGGCTGAAAAACTGGTTATTATTTCCGATATGTGGGGCGTAAAGAAGGGACTTTGGATTACTTCTTACTTTGGATACCTGCAACAATACTACGATATCACATTTTATGATAGTCAACAATTGGGTAATATAGATGTTACCGTTTCCACAGAAGAAAATATCCATAAGGCATTTGTTAATGGAGGTATAGATACTGCTGTGGCCCATTTGCTGAAAAAAGAAAAAGAACCTTGTCATTATTTGGCTTTTAGTACCGGAGGCACCATTGCTTGGAAAGCTGCTTTAAAAGGGCTTCCGACAAAGTCGATTACCGCATTATCGCCAACTAGGATTAGGTTGGAAAATAATAAGCCCAATACACCTTTAAACTTAATTTTTGGTGAACGAGATGAGTTTAGACCTGATTCTGAATGGGTAAAACGGGTGGAGCCTAACATGAACGTAATTCCAAGCTTTGGGCATCAATTATATTCAGACGAAAAAATAATTGCCCAAGTTTGTATGGAGCTTTTAGAAAAAGTAACTAAAAAAGCTGTTTAGTTTTAAGAAACGGCTTTTAGTTTCTTAATGGTTTCATAGGAAAGTTTTTCTTCGGCATAAGCCTTGGTCACCTTAAACTCATTTTCATCACTACTTGGCAACATAAACATGGCATCGGTGAACACAGCTTCACAAAGAGAGCGAAGGCCCCTGGCGCCTAATTTGTATTCAACCGCTTTTTCTACAATATAATTCAATGCCTGCTCTGTTATGCTAAAGGTAATTTCATCCATTGCAAAGAGCTTTTCATATTGCTTTATAATTGCATTTTTTGGCTCTGTAAGGATGGCTCTTAATGTTTTAGAATCTAAAGGATTCATATGTGTAAGAACGGGAAGTCTTCCTATAATTTCAGGAATAAGCCCAAACTCCTTTAAATCTTTTGGAATGATGTATTGAAGAATGTTCTCATTGTCCAAATTGTCCTCAGCTTTAGAAGCACTATACCCCACTGCTTGCATATTCAAGCGTTTGGTGATAATACGCTCAATACCATCAAATGCACCACCTGCCACAAAAAGGATATTCTCCGTATTGACTTCTATAAATTTCTGGTCTGGGTGTTTTCGACCTCCTTTTGGCGGAACATTTACAACGGTTCCTTCGAGTAATTTTAAAAGCCCTTGCTGTACACCTTCTCCTGAAACGTCCCTAGTTATGGATGGATTGTCACTTTTACGGGCAATTTTATCTATTTCATCAATAAAAACAATACCTCGTTCTGCTTTTTCAAGATTATAATCAGCAGCTTGCAGTAATCTGGTTAAGATGCTTTCCACATCTTCTCCTACGTACCCAGCTTCGGTAAGCACCGTGGCATCTACAATGGCCAAAGGAACATTAAGCATGCGGGCAATGGTTTTTGCAATTAGGGTCTTTCCTGTTCCTGTTTGCCCTACCATTACTATATTACTCTTTTGTATTTCTACATCTTCTTCTTTCCCTTTTGGCTGTAAAAGTCTTTTGTAATGATTATACACTGCAACGGACATTACTTTTTTTGTACGTTCCTGACCTATAACAAAGGTGTCCAAGAAATCTCTGATTTCCATAGGTTTTTTCAAAACCAATTCTGAGGAAAGATCCTGATTTTTGGATTGTTTGGATTCTTCCGCAACTATACTGTGGGCTTGTTCAATACATCTATCACATATATGGGCATCCAAACCAGCAATCAAAAGATTGGTCTCAGGTTTTTTTCTTCCACAAAATGAACATTCCAAGTTTTCCTTTGCCATATTCTAACTACACATAAAGTTCAACCACTAATAACGCAAAAAAACTTGGTTTGGTTTATTCCAAAACACAGTTTTCCGCTTGTTTGTACGAGATTAGGACTTTTCCCTTACCAAAATCTCATCGATCATACCATATTTTTTAGCCTCTTCTGCCTTCATCCAGTAATCTCGATCACTGTCTTCATAAACCTTGTCAAAGGGTTGCCCTGAGTGGTTTGATATGATTTGATATAATTCGTCTTTTATTTTAAGTACTTCTTTTGCAGCAATTTCGATATCACTTGCCTGACCTTGGGCTCCGGACAATGGTTGGTGGATCATGACACGTGAATGTGTTAATCCACTTCGTTTGCCCTCATGCCCTGCACACAAAAGAACGGCAGCCATAGAGGCAGCTATTCCTGTACAAATAGTGGCAACATCAGGTTTGATGAATTGCATGGTATCGTATATCCCCAATCCGGCATAAACACTACCTCCGGGAGAATTAATATAGATTTGAATGTCTTTTACGGCATCTGCACTTTCCAAAAAGAGCAACTGCGCCTGTACTATATTGGCTACCTGGTCATTGATTCCGGTTCCCAAAAATATAATGCGATCCATCATCAATCTAGAGAAAACGTCCATGGCTATAGCGTTCAATTGCCTTTCCTCAATAATATTGGGAGTCATGTTCGTTGGGTACATACTACTCATAATTTGATCGTAGTACATGCTATTTATTCCATGGTGCTTGGTAGCGTATTTTTTGAATTCTGTTCCGTAATCCATAGGATTTTCTTCGATTTTGCTTAAAAAAAAGGTGCCGAAAACTCAACTTTCCGGCACCGTAAAGATACTTAAATTTCTTTTAGCTCAATCTAGCTATAGGCTTCCTTAACAAAGTTATCATAAGTAACCTCTTTTACTTTGAGGTTAGCGTGTTCTTTGTAGAAAGCCAATAGTTTTTGGCTCATCAATTGCTCAGAGAGTCTTTTCACCTCATCTTGATTGCCCATAACCCGCATGGCTATGTTCTCCAACTCTTCTTCTTGTGGGTCTAAATGACCATATTGGGCCATTTGCGACTTGATGAATCCTTTGGCAAACTCTTTTAATTCATCCATTTGAACCTGTAGGTCGTTTTCTTGGATGATCTTACCTTCAATTAGTTGATAACGTAGTCCTTTTTCAGATTTTTCAAATTCTTCTTTGGCCTCATCATCAGATAGTGGGTTTTCGCCACTTACCTGAATCCATTTTTGTAAAAACTCTGAAGGAAGGTCAAACTTGGTGTCGTCAATAAGTTTTTCCGTGATATCGTTCAATAACTTTTGGTCAGATTGCTGTTCAAACTGCTTTTCAGAATCTTCCGTGATTCGATCGCGTAGTTCTTTTTCGGATTTTATAGCATCCTTGCCAAACAATTTGTCAAATAGTTCTTGGTCAAGTATAGCTGGTTGACGTTCATTGATTTCCTCGATGGCAAAAGAAACTTCGATATTTAACTTTTCAGCTTTTTCTTTGTCAATTCCAAGGGCGCTGGACAAAAAGTAGTCTTCTTTGAAAAGACCTTTGGTTTTTAATTCCAAGGAATCTCCAACTTTTTTTCCAGTAAGTGCATCAATAGCTTTCTTGCTTTTAATTTTATCTAGCTCAATGGTTGTCTTGTGTTCTATTTCTTCAGATTCATTTTTGAATGTACCTGTAAGTTCGTCGGTTTTGCCAACTTCATCTTTGGAAACTAATTTCCCATATTGTTTTTGGATACGCTCTACTTGTTCCTCGATCATCTTTTTATCGGCAACAATTTTGTATTGCGTTACTGCTTTTTTTGTTTTTACCTGAACATCAAAGCTAGGGGCAAGGCCCAATTCAAATTCAAAATCAAGATTTTCATTATCCCAATCAAAATTATCTTGCTGCTTGGGTAAAGGATTGCCCAAAACATCTAACTTTTCTTCAGTAAGGTATTTGTTAAGATTGTCTTGTAGTAATTTGTTCACTTCATCAACCAAAACAGCCTTGCCATATTGTTTTTTGATAAGTCCCATAGGAACTTGACCTTTCCGAAAACCTGGTATATTGGCCTGTTTTCTGTAATCGTTCAAGATTTTTTCAACTTTATCTTGATAATCATCCTTGCTTATGGCAACTTTTACAACTGCATTTAGCTCGTCAATCTGCTCTTTTGTAATATTCATCTCCTACCTTAATTTGCTATTCAAAAAATGGGTGGCAAAAGTAATGTATTTTCTTTTTGGCAGCAACTTTTTAAAACATTGAATGCCAAATAGTATCATTTCGATTTATCCTCTTTTAACATGGAATGTAAAATGGATTGCAAAAATGAAAGTAAAAGGCTAAAAATAAGGGCCCACCAGATACTTGAAACCTGAAATCCTGAGATGAAATGTGCGGCTATGAGTATGATGATGGCGTTAATGATCAATAGGAAGAGCCCAAGTGTAACAATGGTAATGGGTAAGGTCAGAATTATAAGAATGGGTTTTACTAAAAAGTTGAGAATACTCAATACAACAGCTACAATAATTGCAGTGGTCATGGAGTCCACACCAACCCCGGGTAAGGCATAAGAAAGTATGACTACGGCCAAAGCGTTTAATAATAGTCTTATAACGAGTTTCATAGAATAGGTTTTATCGGGTTGAACAAAAAAGGCACCGTTAAAAACGGTGCCATCAATATATAAAAAATTGAGTTAGAATATTGATTATTCGATATAAAGACCAGTATAATTTAATGGGTTTACATCGGGTAAATTAGATCCATATTTTTCATTTATAGCTTTGATGAAAGCATTGGCCAGAATAGCATATCCTCTAGGGGCTGGATGCACTCCATCTAATGAGAAACCGCCTCCAGTTCCAAACGTGGAGGTAACCGTACTTCCATCTGCCATTGGGAAACCTTGCGTTTTTAGCACACCTAACAATGCATTTGCATCAACAAATGCAAGATCAAACTGGGTTGCCAGAGCTTCTATAGTTGCATTGTATGCGGTAAGGGCGTTGTTAATTGCTGTTTGCTCTTCTGGGGTAAGTACCCATTTATCTTCTAAAGGAACAGCCACTCCGTTAATGGAAGTTGGGTCAAGAGGATTTGCCAATGTGCCAATAAATGATCTTGATGTAAGTACCATTAAATCTTCAGCCGTAGCTTGTCTCATATTCACAAGAGCAGAGTTGATGCCAGTTAAATCTGTCAAGTCTTCATCAAGAAGTACCGCGGCGTTGGTATCGCCTGCAGCAAATGAAATAGTTCTTTTGGCTATTTCTAAATCCGCATCTTCTTGTGATATGGCTGACATGCCAACAAGAAAATTTAAGGCTCCGGCCACACCCGCGTTATAAGCAGCATAAGAACCGTTTAATAATGTTGCGGTAGCTTCATCTAACGGAACGGGATTGTGTGGGACAGTTGTAAAGTATGGAATGTCTGTTACGTTTGGTATGTTGGCAATTACACCTTTGGCTCCGCCTGCTGTCATTGCCCCAAGAATACCATTTAAAGACCCTGCAAAAACCGTAGGGTCAGTAATATCATTTCTAGAGTAGCTTGCAGGGTTGGGGTTTCCGGTTCGATCCGTTCCGGAACCTCCATTGGTGGCATATAATAGAATATCGTTGGCACCAATCCAAGAGGAGAAAAAAGTTGCGCCTTGTGCAGCAGCATCCCCAATGACAGTGGCATCTTCCGCTGATGAGATACGAACATAGTATGGGTTTGCAGCTCCCACGGCTAAACCGGCCAAACTACCATATCCTGGAGCCAATAATTCATAGCTTTTGGCGCCTGGAATTCCCATGTTATTGAAGGGGCCAGATAATTTGTTGGTAATCTCCGTTGAACCTTCTCCTGCTTTTGGTGTTGGAGCGGGCCCATCTGCTGTAAAAACTAAAATTAATCTATTTCCAATATCATCTGCACCATCCATATTTGCATCCCTAACACCATTAATGGTTGCACCTCCCAAGTTATCCGCCATAAATGGAATTTCAAAAGCCCCACCACCTGCCAATGCAAAGTTTGTTGCAAGCATATTGGGAAAAGAAGCTTCTTGTCCTGCTCTGAACAGTGCATTGTCTGAAAACCCAGCGGTAAGGGAGTTTCCTACGGCCACATATTTAGTAAAATCTGCTGACCCAGAGGTATACTCAATTGGGTCTGGCATTGGGTCTGGTTCTATTGGGGTATCGTCATCTTGACATGCAATTAGGAATAACCCTAAGAAGGGGAGTAGGGCATAAAACTTTTTCATATCTATAATCCGTTAGAGTTAGTTTATGTTAAATTATGGTAAAACCGATATTACCAAAACTATGTCAAATTTGTTATACAGGCAATAAAATGACCAAAAAAATTATGCATGCATAATAAAAAGGGTGGATTTTTATGAATTTAGGAAGTTGAGAGTTTTTTCTAGAAATTGTTTTGGATTCTCCGCATGCAGCCAATGACCTGCATTATCAATGCTCTCAATTAGGGCATTTGGAAAGTGTTTGTGTATTTCTGAATAATCATTTGGCATGATGTACTCGGAACGATCACCGCGAAGAAATAGGGTGGGGCCATCAAAGGTAGCGGTTGCGTCAATGTTTTCTCCAATTTCGTCCATTTTATCTTTAAGAATGTTAAAATTGAATCGCAGCCCTAGTTTTCCGGGCGATACCCAATGAAGGTTTTTCAATAAAAATTGTCGTATTCCAAAATCAGGAAGATATACTGATAAAGCTTCATCGGCTTCTTTTCTGCTGGAAATAGTGTCAAAATCCAATTTTTTCAATGCATCAATAATGGGCTGATGGTGTGGGGGATAATATTTTGGCGATATGTCGGCCACGATTAATTTTTGTACTCGATTGGGATTGGTGGTGGCCAATTGCATTGCAGTTTTGCCTCCCATGGAGTGTCCGATCAAATGTGCGCCATCAATCTGATAATGGTTTATATAATGAAGAACATCCGAACTTAAATATTCATAATCAAAATCATCCGAATGAAAGCTCTTGCCATGATTGCGTTGATCTATGAGGTGGACTTGAAAATCATTTTTAGAGTATTGTGAGCCTAGTGTTTTCCAATTATCCGACATGCCTAAAAAGCCATGTAAAATCAATAGAGGCTTTCCTTCTCCTATAATTTTTGAATGAAGTAGTTCCATTATTTCAATCTATGCAAGTACATGTTAACTACATTTTCAAGTCCAAGATAAATGGATTCACAGATAAGGGCATGTCCAATGGAAACTTCCAAGAGATTTGGAATATGCGACTTGAAAAACTGAATATTATCCAAATTAAGGTCATGGCCAGCATTGATACCTAATCCCAGTTCATTTGCCATAACAGCAGCGTCCATAAATGGCTGTATGCTTTCCTTTTCCTTTCCTTTGGAAAATTCTTGGGCAAAGCTCTCCGTATACAATTCTATTCTGTCTGTACCTGTTTCTGCTGCTCCTTTTACCATTTCAACATCAGGGTCAACAAAAATAGAAGTGCGAATTCCATTTTCCTTGAAGGTTTTGATGACATCAGCTAAAAAATCTTTGTGTTTTATAGTGTCCCATCCGGCATTGGAAGTGACGGCATCTTCCGCATCTGGTACTAAGGTTACTTGAGTGGGTTTAATGGCAAGAACCATATCCACAAATTTAGGAATGGGATTTCCTTCAATATTATACTCGGTAGTAACCACTTCTTTTAAGTCATAAGCATCTTGATAACGAATATGTCGCTCATCCGGCCTTGGGTGAATAGTTATTCCCTGAGCTCCAAAGGACTCAATATCATTAGCTGATTTTATCAAGTTTGGCATATTTCCACCTCTGGAATTTCTAAGCGTTGCCAATTTGTTAATGTTGACACTCAATTTTGTCATGACTTCCTTTTTTGAAAGGCAAAAATAAGAATTAGGCACGCCTTTTGCGATTAAAAATTAGTATTTTGCGCTTAATAAAATTGTTATGCAAATCCAGAATCAAATTATATCTACAGTTCCAGTTTTTGAGGTTTCGGAAACATTGGAGGAGGTGATTCATTTTTTTGAGGAAACCACTTTTTCCCATGTAGCGGTAACAGAAGATGGAGGTTATATTGGTGTACTTTCTGAGAATGATCTGGCTTGTTTTGAGCCCAAAAAAAAGATTGAGGATTTTAGATTTGAATTGGAAACTTTTTTTGTGACCAAAGAAACGGCTTGGTTGGATGTTTTGGAAATGTTTTCTAGAAACGAGGCCAATGTACTTCCTGTATTGGATGAAAATCGGATTATTGTTGGATATTATGATTTGGAGGATGTTGTTTCCACTTTCATTGATACGCCATTCTTTAAAGAGCCAGGAGGTATTCTAGTAATTTCCATTGGAATAAAGGATTACTCTTTTAGCGAAATAGCTCAAATTGTGGAAGGTAACAATGCTCGTTTATTGGGAGCTTTTATTACAGATTCGCAGAATGATATGGTTGAAATAACGCTAAAAGTGGGGTCCGAAAATCTTAATGAAGTGGCCCAAACTTTTAGAAGATACAATTACAACATTGTTTTTGGTAATAGTGATGACCAGTTTCTGGAGGATTTAAAACAGCGGTCGGATTACTTGGAGAAATACCTTAACGTCTAGGATGAAAGTAGCAATTTACGGTCAAGCTTTTAATAGCACGGACAAAGAATACCTAATTGGACTTTTGGATGAACTTCAGAAGAATAACACTTCTTTTTATATAGAGGAGGGATTTAATGAACTTGTTGCAGATTATATTTCGGGTTACAATCATGGTACATTCTCCCAATCTTCTGGTTTAAACACTTCTTTTGATATGTTCGTGAGTTTTGGTGGTGACGGTACCATGCTCAGGGCTGTGACCTATGTCAAAGACTTGGGGATTCCTATAGTTGGCGTAAATACTGGTAGGCTCGGATTTTTATCCACATTTAAAAAAGAAGATGTGCGTAAAATTGTGACAGAATTTATTGCGGGTCATTATAGTATAGAAGAAAGAAGCCTAGTAGAAGTTTCACTGAACAGCGATTTGGACGAATTTGGAAGTTTAAATTTTGCGCTGAATGAAATTACGGTCAGCCGAAAGGATACTACTTCCATGATCAACGTTGAAACCTATTTAAACGATGAATATTTAACTTCTTATTGGGCAGATGGACTGATTGTTTCCACACCAACAGGCTCTACGGGATATTCTCTAAGTTGTGGTGGTCCGGTGATAGAACCCTCAGCTAAATCCTTGGTTTTGACTCCAATTGCTCCACATAACCTGAATGCACGCCCCTTGGTCATTTCTGATGACACTAAAATAAGGTTGACAGCATCCGGAAGAGAGGAAAACCATTTAGTGGCTTTAGATTCAAGGATTGCCAGTATCCCCAATGGAAAAGAAATTAGAATTCAAAAATCAAACTTTACCGTTAAGATGATAGTCTACAATTCAGAAAGTTTCTTGAAAACACTACGTAATAAACTTCTTTGGGGACAAGATAAACGCAATTAACCTATCAAAAACAATAAAAGAAGCTAAAAACTGTTTAACAAAGGAGAACGTTTTAACAGCAGATTGTATTGACCTTCCTTTACCTCTAACATGTATAATTTTTGGATAGTATGCGAATAGTTTTGGCTATTTTTTTGTGCTGTATGCTTAAGGTCAATGCCCAGACCTACGAAATTGGACTTTTTGCCGGTGGAGCCAATAATATTGGTGATGTGGGTAGGACAAATTTTATATTGCCCTCTGGCCCTGCATTTGGAGGTGTTTTTAAATGGAACAAGAGCAAAAGGTACGCATGGAGGGCAAGTGTTTTATACGGAACTTTTACCGCAGATGACTCAAAATCCAGTATGTCTTCTAGAAAACAAAGGGGATATGCAATTGATAATTCCGTTCTGGAAGCCTCTGTAGGCATTGAATTTAACTTTGTTGAATATAATCTTCACAAGCTTGGACCCGCCTTCACTCCCTATCTTTATACGGGTTTTACCTACTTTAGGTATGATTTTAATTATTTTGATGCCCTTCAAGTGCAAGATATTAACCAAAAAGAAGGTAGTTTTGCAATTCCAATGACGGTTGGGGCAAAGTATCGTCTAAATCAATTTTTGATTCTAGGTGCTGAGATTGGAGCTAGGTATACATTTACCGATAATCTGGATGGAAGTAATCCAGCTGGTTCTAACTTTGAGCAATTTAGGTTTGGAAATATTTTAAGCGATGACTGGTACGTCTTTTCTGGTATTACCTTAACGTATACCTTTGGGCGTAAACCCTGCCAGGATTGTTTTGAATAAAAATGCACACATTAGAGGACGTAAACAAGGATAAACTTCCAAAGCATGTAGCTGTTATCATGGATGGTAACGGTAGATGGGCAAAACAACGGGGTAGACTTAGGATTTTTGGCCATGAAAATGGTGTGGAGGCCGTAAGGAAAACGGTTGAAAATTGCGCAAAGATGCAAATAGAGTATCTCACACTCTATGCTTTTTCCACTGAAAATTGGAATCGACCAAAAATAGAAGTGGAAACATTGATGAAACTTTTGGTGTCCTCTCTTCGCAAAGAACTAAAAACACTCAACAAGAACAATATAAGGCTAAGTACCATTGGAAACATAGATTCCCTGCCTTCAAAAGCACAAAAAGAATTGGCTGAGGTCATTTCGAAAACAGCTGAAAACACGGGAATGACACTTACCTTGGCGCTAAGTTATGGTTCTAGGGAAGAAATAAAAACAGCAGTAAAGGAGATAAGTCTCAAAGTTAAAAATAATATAATTTCACCTGAAAATATTGACGAAGCCGTTATTAATACTCATCTTTACACGCATTTTTTGCCAGATGTGGACTTGCTTATTCGAACCAGTGGGGAACAGAGGATAAGCAATTTTTTGCTTTGGCAGATTGCATACGCCGAATTATATTTTATTGATGTATTTTGGCCTGATTTTAGTGAGCATCATTTGGTGGAAGCAATATTAAGTTACCAAAATAGAGAACGACGATTTGGAAAAACTAGCGAACAACTCAATTAAGGATCTAAAAAAATCCATTCAACTATACCTAACACTACTCCTTCTACTACTTACCTCCGGTCAAAGCTTAGCTCAGGACACTTCTTTTGAGGATGGAAAGGACTATATTTTAGGTGGGTTAACAGTAACAGGTCTTCAAAGTTATAATGAACAAACCGTAAAAACCTTTACAGGGCTGCGTGTAGGGCAACCTATCACCGTTCCTGGAGATGAAATAAGTGCGGTAATAAAAAAATTATGGGGATTAGAGCTTTTTAGCAATGTTGAGATATTCTATACCAATATAGAAGGGAACAAAATATTTTTGGAACTTAATATTTTGGAACGCCCAACACTTTCCAATGTAACTGTTTTTGGGGTAAAGAAAAGAAAGGTGGAGGATATACTTGATGATACAGACCTTAAAAAAGGAAAGAAAATAACAGAAAGCCTTATAGCAAATACTAAAAATTACCTTCAGAACAAGTATAAAAAGCAAGGTTATCTTAATGCCAAGGTCAGTATTGCGACCGCAGCCGATACTACTGGGACTAATACGCAGAGTATGGTTATCAATGTCAAAAAAGGTGACAAGGTCAAGATTCGGAACATTGTGTTTGATGGTAATGAACAGTTATCAGATAAAAGACTTCAAAAATCATTAAAGAAGACTAAGAAGAAGAAGTTTTATCGCTTTTGGAAAAAATCAAAATATATTGAAGAAAACTATAAGGAGGACCTTTCCAATCTGGTAGATACCTATGCAGAAAGAGGGTATAGGGATGCCCGTGTACTGTCTGATACCTTTGTTAAAGTTGATGAGAGCAGTATCGACTTAAAGATTAAAGTAGAAGAAGGTAACAAGTACTACTTTGGCGATATAAATTTTGTGGGTAACTCCGTATATACAGATAGGCAGTTGAGTCAAGTCCTTGGACTTAGAAAAGGGCAAACTTACAATGGTGTATTGCTTAAAAAACGAATAGCCGATGATTCTAAGCCAGATGGAGAAGATTTAACTAATCTTTATCAGAACAATGGATACTTGTTTTCAAGTATTAACCCTGTAGAAGTATCGGCAGTTAATGATACGATCAACTTTGAGATACGTATTATTGAAGGTAAAGAAACCTTTTTGGATCACGTTACGGTAACAGGTAACGATAAAACCAATGACCATGTAATCTTTAGGGAATTACGGACAAGACCAGGTCAAAAGTATAGTAAAGACAATATTGTTAGAAGTATTCGGGAATTGGGGCAGTTAGGATTTTTTGATGCGGAGCAAATTGTTCCGGATATTCAAAACCCAGACCCTAATGCAGGTACAGTAGACATACAATATAGCCTGGTTGAAGCAGGTTCCAGCCAAATAGAACTACAAGGTGGTTTTGGAGGTGGAGGCTTTATAGGTACCCTTGGGCTATCCTTTAGCAATTTCTCCTTAAAAAATATTTTTAATGGAGAGGCGTATAAACCGGTACCTATGGGAGATGGGCAGACCTTTGCACTTCGTTTACAGGCCAGTAGAACCTTCCGTGTATATAGTTTAAACTTTGCAGAGCCGTGGTTGGGAGGTAAAAAACCCGTGCGTTTTAACCTTTCACTTTCTAGAACGCAACAGTTCGCAACCAGCTTTAGTAATAGAGGGAGAATAGATGTCAACAAGGATCGTGGATTCTCAATAACAGGAGTTTCTGCAGGTCTGGCCAAACGTGTACAATGGCCAGATGATTTCTTCACTATTTCCCACTCATTGAGTTATCAATTATACGACTTCAATGACTTTAATAACGGGCTTTTTAATTTTGGAAATGGAAGTTCCAATTCCTTAAGCTACACTTTCGGTATATCAAGAAGTTCGCAAGGACCAAGTAGAATTTTCCCAATGACGGGTTCAAATTTTGAACTTACCGGAAAGTTTACACCACCCTATTCTCTTTTTGGAAATAAGGATTTTAAAGAAGTTCGCAATCAAATTAATGAAAAAACAGAACGGTTAATAGAAATTGGAGGCCCCAACACTGGAACGGTTGAAGAACAAGCAGAGTTTGTACGCTTGAGCGATGAGGTAGAAAAGCTGGAAGAGGAGCGCTTTAAGCTATTGGAATTTTACAAGATAAAGTTTAAAGGAGATTGGTATACCAGGTTGGTTGATAAACTTGTATTGCGTACCAACGCTGAATTCGGATTTTTGGGAAGCTATAACAATGACATTGGAGCTGTGCCTTTTGAGCGATTCTTTGTGGGAGGTGACGGTCTTGGAAACTTTACTTTAGATGGTAGGGATGTAGTTCAGCTTAGGGGATACGAGAACAGTTCATTGACCCCTTTCAGCAGAAATGCGATAACCGGGCAGCAAGAAAGAGATGGAGGGACCATCTACAATAAATTCTCTTTAGAGCTAAGATATCCGCTTACATTAAAACCATCAGCTTCCATTTATGCACTTTCCTTTTTGGAAGCAGGAAACGCCTTTAACAATTTTAATGAGTATAATCCGTTTGAATTAAAAAGATCTGCCGGAGTGGGGCTACGTATTTTTATGCCGGCATTTGGTCTCTTGGGTATTGACTTTGGTTATGGATTTGATTCTGATGCAAATCCATCCTCTGTGGGTCCAAGCGGCTGGCAAACGCACTTCATCATCGGGCAGCAGTTTTAACCAATAGAAAATAGTGTCTTTTTAATTTCTAAGTGATTCATTATAAATTAATTAACTATTTTGGCACGATATTTTCTATGTAAAAAGCGGAATCAAAAATGAATACCAAAGTTCTTTTGTCATTAGTTGTTTTGATGTTTTCCTTTTATGGATTCTCACAAAGAGGCGTGCGCATAGGATACGTTGACATGGAGTATATCCTTGAAAATGTAGAGGAATACAGAGATGCAACCGAGCAGTTAAACGTCAAAGCACTAAAATGGAAACAAGAAATTGAGCTTAAACAAAGTGTTGTTGAGCAAATGAAGAAAGATTTAATGGCAGAGAAAGTATTGTTAACAGATGAATTGATCGCAGAACGGGAAGAGGAAATTGAAATATTGGAAAGGGAAATGTTGGATTACCAGCAAGACCGTTTTGGTCCTCAAGGAGATTTGGTGCTGCAAAAACAACTGTTGATTCAACCTATACAAGACCAAGTTTTTAACGAGGTACAGAAAATAGGAGGAAATAAAAGATACGATTTTATTTTTGATAAATCCGCAGATGTTGTAATGTTGTATTCCGAAAAAAGACATGACATAAGTGACTTGGTTCTAAGGGAGATAGCTCGGACCAGAAAGGTGAGTAAATCGAACAAAAAAGAAAAACAGAAGAGTCGTTTAGATAAGTTTAAAGAGGAAGAAGCCCAAAGTGAAGAGGAAATTAGCGACGCGCTAAGAGAACGCAAAGAAAAAGCGGCAGCGGCAAGCGATGCAAAAACAAAGGCTGTTGAAGATAGAAGGGCAGAGCAGTTAAGGCTTCGAGAAGAGCGAAAGAAAGCTTACGAAGCAAGAAGAAAGAAATTATTGGAAGAGCGCGAAGCCAAGCGGAAAGCCAAATTGGATGATCGAAAAAAAGCGCAAGAACAGGAAAAGGATTCAATACAACAATAAATATTGAAACACTAAAATTAACATTCAAAATAGTAACTTAGAATCATGAAAAATGTAAAGAAAATTGCTGTAGCACTAGTTTTATTTGTTGCCGCTACAAGTTTTGTAAATGCGCAGAGCAAGGTTGCCCACATTAATGTACAGCAATTGTTGTCTGAAATGCCGGAGATGAAAGCTGCCCAAGCAGAACTTAAAAAATTACAAGAAACTTATAGAGCGGATATAGAAAGTTCTATGACCGAACTTAAAAATAAATACACGCAATACTCTAATGAAGCTACCTCTAAATCAAAAGAGGAAAACGAAAAGAGAGCTGTTGAGCTTCAGGGATTTGAAAAGAACATTCAAGAAGCTGAACAAGCTGCAGTTCAGGAAATGCAAAAAAAGCAACAAGAATTGTTTGCACCTATCTCTGACAAAGCAAAAGCTGCCATTGAAAAAGTTGCTGCTGCTCAGGGCTTTGAATATGTAATGGATGCAAGCCCAGGTCTTAGCTTGATAGTTGCAAATGGAAAGGATTTACTTCCTGCAGTAAAGCAAGAACTAGGTTTCTAAACCTAACACTATAAAATATTGAAAACCACTTTTCTTGATTGAAAAGTGGTTTTTTTATGCTGTTTTGTGAATAGTATCTATTTTTGAGCATGTCCAAACCCATTGGAATTTTTGATTCGGGAGTAGGAGGAACATCCATTTGGAGAGAAATCCGTAGACAACTTCCCTTTGAAGGTTCGGTGTATCTTGCTGACAGTAAGAATGCCCCCTATGGAATAAAATCCAAAGAAGATATTCTGCAATTAAGCATCAAGAACACCGAATTGTTATTAAACAAGGATTGCAAGCTAATTGTAGTGGCCTGTAATACAGCAACTACTAATGCCATTGATTATCTTAGAGCAAATTATAATGTGCCCTTCATTGGTATTGAACCAGCAATAAAACCCGCCGCCCTTCGTACCAAAAGTAAAAAAGTGGGTGTTTTGGCTACAAAAGGAACACTTTCAAGTAGATTGTTCCATAATACCTCAAGAATGTTTGCGGAGGGAATAGAAGTGATTGAGCAAGAAGGTACCGGATTGGTGGAATTGATTGAGGCAGGCAAACTAGCTGCTGAGGAAACAAAAACACTCTTGGTCAAATATATTGACCCCATGTTGCAACAAGGAATAGACTGCCTTGTATTGGGATGCACTCATTACCCTTACTTATTGCCCATGCTCAAAGAATTGCTTCCCCAAAATATCACTATAATTGATTCGGGAGAGGCAGTTGCCAGGCAAACAAAAGCAGTTTTGGCCAAAAATAATTTACTGGAATCAGCAGATAACCATTCAGAGTATGTCTTCTATTCCAATTCAAATGTGGATGTACTTAAAGGACTGGTGGGTAGTCCCGACAGTGAAGTAGAATATCTGGATTTTTAAAAGTTATTTCCTTTGATAAGTGAGATAAGTGAAATCATATTGATGCTTATCATCCTTTGGATGATATTCCTCACTGACAATCTCCCATGCAGTAGTATCGATCTTTGGAAAAAAAGTATCCGCTTCAAAAGAATCATGGATTCGGGTCAATTCAATATCTGTTGCAAAATCCATAGCTTGCTTATAAATCTCGCCACCACCAATAATAAAAGCACACTCATCATTTGAAATAAGAGCTATAGCATCTTCTAAAGAATGTACAACTGTACAGGGAAATTTTGGTGCATAATTTTGGTCCCGGGTGACCACAATATGCTCCCGGTTAGGCAAGGCCTTTGGAAAGCTTTCCAAAGTCTTCCGCCCCATAATGATCTTATGGCCAGAGGTCAAGACTTTAAAACGCTTAAAATCATCCGGCAAGTGCCAAGGTAGGTCGTTGTTTATGCCAAGTGCATTGTTTTCGGCTGCAGCCGCTATAATGATGAGTTGCCTCACTGATCTTTTTTTTTATTGATGTTGGAAAGTGGAAAATCCGTTTCTATTTCTTTTTGAATTTCAGCAATACGGGCTTTTTGAAGTGCAACTAACTTTTCACGCTGTTGTCGCTCCCATTCCTTGCCCATAAACCTACTTGTCACAAAAACATTAAAAGCATGTAAAACAAACAAAAATGCCCATAAAAGAATGGCCCAAATAAACCAATCGTACGCTTCACCATATTTCAAGATCTTATTGATAAGGATCAAAAACACGCTCCCAATAAGAAAAATAACGAAGTGCGAAAACAACCTTTTCTTTTGTCGTACGCGCTTTTGGGCATTTTCCAATAGCTCATGCTGTGCTATATCAACCTGGGTTTCCTGTTTCTTTTTTGATAACATTGAATGGCTATCTTTATCAACAAATATAATTGAATTGCACCCAAAATATAACGAATGCAAAACTTAAGAAAGAAATTCCCTGTATTGAATCAATGTATCTATGCCAATACAGCTGCTACAGGTTTATTGTCTGAAGATTTGATGGAATGGAGGCAAGAACATGATCTGGACTATTTGATAGGCGGGAGTGCAATGAAACAAAAAAGTTTTGAGCGCATGGGAGATGTTAGAAGTTCGGTAGCAAACTTTTTTAGCTGCAATCCTCAAAATATTGCTTTAGTACCCAATTTTACTTTAGGACTTAATATGCTATTAGAAGGATTGTCCAAAAAGATGAATGTCTTACTTCTGGAGAACGATTATCCCTCTTTGAACTGGCCTTTTGAAACTCGAGATTTCCAAAGAGAATATATAGGGATTGATGAGTGTTTGGAAGAAACTATTCATGCCAAGGTAAAAACAGGAAAAATAGATGTTTTGGCTTTGAGTTTGGTACAATGGGTGAATGGAATAAAAATAGACCTGGATTTTATTAAAAAACTAAAAAACGAATTTCCAAACCTTTTGATCATTGCAGATGGCACTCAATTTTGTGGTACGCAAAAGTTCAATTTTCAAGACTCGGGAATAGATGTTTTGGGTGCAAGTGCATACAAATGGCTTTTGGCGGGTTATGGCAATGGTTTTTTACTGGTAAAAGATGAGGTTATGGAAAGGTTTGACCTTAAGTTTATTGGGAATGGTTCTGTGGATCGCGACATTTCGAAAAAAGAGGATATACCGTTTTGTAAATACTTGGAACCTGGGCATTTGGATTCTCTCAACTTTGGTAGTCTTCAATTCTCCTTGAATTTTCTGGACACCATTGGGTTGAATCATATAACGGCCCAACTCGAAAAATTATCGATAAAGGCCAAAGAAGAATTTGGTTCGTTGGGGCTATTGGAAGAAAAAATAATGAGAAGACCCGACCACAGCACCATTTTCAATATTAAAGGTGATGAACAATTATTTAACAAGCTTGCACAAGAAAATGTGGTTGGTGTGCTCCGAGGAAACGGAATTCGACTAAGCTTTCACTTCTACAACACAGAAAATGAGATTGATATCATTACGGATATACTCAAGTCCTAAGGGATAAAAATTGTATTTATTGAAAAATCGGCTACTACTTTTGTAAAAGTAATCCTATTGTTAGCAGCATTTTATTAATTTGATAAATCGACTTTAACTTATTGTGAATAAGCTGTTTTATCTATTGCTTTGCGTTTTATTTTATAGAGAAAAACAGAAAACCATGGCAATAAAAAAACAGTACCTAAAAAGCAAACCGGTTTGTAAAGTTACATTCACGGTTCCTGCAGAAGAAGCAAAAAAAGTAGCAGTAGTTGGAGATTTCAACAATTGGAACCCCAAAGGGAGCACTTTAAGAAAATTAAAGAACGGAACCTTCAAGGGAACATTTGAACTTCCAAAAGAAAACACCTATGAGTTTAGATATTTAGTTGATGATACTTACATCAACGATGCGGAAGCTGATCGTTTTCAATGGAACGATTATGCTGGAACGGAGAACGCTGTTCTTGAGCTATAATTGCTAAAAATGACATAAAATGTCACTTCGAGCGCAGTCGAGAAGTCTTAACGAATTAAAGAGGTCTCGACTCCGCTCGACCTGACAAATGTTATAAGGGGGCTAAGCTTCAATGGTGACTCCTTTCCAAAAAGCTACCCTTCCCTTAAAACCTTTGGCCAGCTCACTGGTTTCCGGATAATACCAGGCGGCATCTGCATTTTCTTTTCCGTCTACTTCCAATGAGTAATAGGAGGCTACTCCTTTCCATGGGCAAGTGGTATGGGTATCACTAGGTTTAAAATATTCTTTTTTAATACTATCCGCAGGAAAATAATGGTTGTTTTCTATAACCAACGTATCATCACTTTCGGCTATCACAGTGTTGTTCCAAATTGCCTTCATATGCTACTTTTTAAAAACATAGTTTTTATACTGTTGTTTAGAATCTGAAAATTGTGTCACGATTTTTAATCCCGCCTTTTCGGCCAGCCATTCCACAATTTCGTCATCATACTTCTGGGAAATTTCGGTATGAATGGTTTCCCATGCTTTAAGACGTATTTTTAGTTCCAAACTTTCAATCCTTATATTTTGGACTTCTTTGGAGACCAAATAACTCTTTGCGGTGCCGGTTTCTGGATCATAGACTTCCCAGTGTAAAAACTTGTCTAAATCAAAGTTTGCCCCCATTTCCTTATTGATACGGGCCAGTATGTTCTTGTTGAAGGCCTCCGTTATTCCCGTTTTGTCATTATAGGCATCCAAAACAGTCTGCGGATTCTTTTTTTGGTCCAATCCCATAAAAATGAGATCGCCAGCATTTACGGAATCCCTCATGTTTTTTAAAAACTCCACGGCCTGGGGGTGCAACAAATTACCCATGTTGGAACCTAAGAATAAGATAACCTTCCTTTTGCCATTTACTTTGTCAATATCCCGTAAGGTATCAAAATAAGTGCCTTGTAACGTATTGACCTTAACATCAGGAATTTCTTCTTTGATGGATTCTTCTAACTTGTCCAAAGCATTCTGACTAATATCAATGGGCCTGTAATCAAAACTGATTTGGTTTTCCACAAAATAGCGTAGTAGAATTTTCGTCTTTTTTCCGTCCCCTGCACCTAGCTCAAATAGGCTGAATTCGGTATTGTTTCCACCAAAGAGCTCGGCAATTTCTGCCTTGTTTTTATCAAGAATATTAAATTCAAGATCGGTCAGGTAGTATTCGGGCATGGCCATGATGTCCTGAAATAATTTGTCACCTACTTCATCATAAAAATATTTAGAGGACAAATGCTTGGGAAATGCGGTCAAACCTTCGTACACCTCTTGCTCAAAAGTAGAGGTAAAAGTTGGCGTGTTTTTATTTTGCATAAGGGATGTGTCGTAATTATTTGGCCAACCTTAAACCAGTAAACTGCCATCTAAGTTGTGGGTGGAAAAAATTTCTGTAAGTATGTCTGGTGTGTTTCACCGGAGTTGCCACAGAGCCTCCCCGCAATACTTTTTGATTGACCATAAACTTTCCATTGTATTCGCCTAAAGCACCATCAGCTTTTTGATAATTAGGGTAAGGGAGATAGGCACTTTCCGTCCATTCCCAGCGTTTGCCCCAAGGAAAGAAAGCTTGGGCAACTTCCCATTCAAATTCTGTAGGTAATCGATACCCTTTCCATTGAGCATAGGCAAAAGCCTCAAAATAAGAGACATGGGTTAAAGGTTCCTCTTTTTTTACTTTTTGAAGGCCTCTAGATGTATAATGGTGCCATTCCCCATCAATGTTGTGCCAATAGAGCGGTGAAGTAACATGATTTTGGTTTACCCAATCCCATCCTTCAGCATGCCAAATATCAAAACGTTGGTAACCACCTGTTTTGATAAACTCAATGTATTCACCATTAGTGACCAATTTGTTTGAAATTTCATAAGTGTGAAGAAATACTTTGTGCCTCCCCAACTCATTGTCATAGCAAAAATCGTTGGTTTTATGCCCAATCTCATAGATTCCTTCTTCAATCGTTATCCAGTCTTGAGAGTGGGATTCTGCGGGATGATCCTCAAAGGAATCAGAATAAACAGGGAGCAAAGGGTTGTTCCCTAAAATATATTTAATGTCTGTCAACAGCAGCTCCTGATGTTGTTTTTCGTGGTGGATTCCAATTTCCAAAAGCGAATTAAGTTCCTCACCTTGTGTATTATTAAAGAACTGTTTAATGTTGTCTGTTACATATTTTCGATAGGCATATACTTTTTTAACCGAGGGTCGGGATAAATTTCCTCTATCCGAACGAACCACCCTTTTACCTACAGTTTCATAATAACTATTAAAGACAAAAGAGAAATCTTCATCAAAAAGAACATAATTTTTAGCATGTGGTTTTAGAATGAATTCTTCAAAAAACCAAGTGGTATGCCCCAAATGCCACTTTGGAGGACTCACATCAACTATAGGTTGAACCACGTAGTCCTCAATTTCCAAGGGAATACATATATCTTCAGAATGCTTTCGGGTTTCAAGGAAAAAATCCAAAAGGGAATCGGTAAGAATCATAAATGGGTTTTATCTCTTTAAAGATAATGAATAATGCCTTAGTTTATGGCATGTACAGGTAGGCTGAAACTGAAAGAAGTTCCTTCGTTGGGTTTGCTAAAAACCTTGATGCTACTGTCGTGAATCTCCATGATTTTCTTTACAATGGCCAGCCCCAAACCTGCGCCTTCTTTTTGTTCTCCCACTTTGGTTTGTCGGTAACGTTCAAAAATAAGTGCCTGATTATCTTTTTTGATTCCAGGACCTGAATCTTTGATGGTAACCTCCACATGGTCATCTTCCGTTTCAATCTTAACGGTGACTTTCCCACCCTCCGGGGTGAACTTCAGGGCATTGTCCATTAAGTTTTGAATGGCCCGCTCCACCAAAGAAATATCTGCAAATACCAATGGAATGCCATCTTCCATAGATAGTTTTAATTCAATATTCTTTTGTTTGGCCAACAGAGAATAGTTTTGGTGAATGTCGTTGGCCAATTCACTGATCAGAAAAGGTTCTTTTTCGGGTTGAATCTGGTTGGCCTCCAATTTCGAATATTCAAAAAGTTGTGCAACCAATTTTGAAAGCCTTTCACTGCTCCGAATTACCGTTTTTAGGTATTCTGATCGTTCCTCAGCAGAAAGCTCTTCGTTTTTCATATGTAATGTTTCAATATATCCTTGAATGACAGACAGCGGTGTTCGCAGGTCATGGGAAATATTGGCAATGAGTTCTTGTCGGAGTTGCTCAACTGATTTTATCTTTTCTATATCGGACAAAATAGTATCTGCCATGCTATTATATGTGCTGGCTACGTTGGCCAAATCGGTTTTTTCTGCATTTTCAATGCGATATTCCAAATCTCCTTGCTGAAAGCGTTTTGCAGCATAGATGATTTTCCGTAGGCTACGGGTAAGGTACCAAATGGCAAGGATGCCCAAAAGTGTGGCAAAAACCAAGGTCAGTACAGAACCACCAAGCCCCAAACGGATAAAATAACTATTGAACAAATCGCTACGTGTGGCGATGAAGTCCTCTCCAGCTAGAACAATGTATACATAACCTTCATGTCCATCCTTGTTAAAATGGGCGGCAGAAAAAATTGTTTGTTTGGATAAATCTTTAGGATCATCCCCTAAGGTATAACTACTGCCATTTTCAGTAATAAATCTTTTAATAGGTTGAAGATTCACCCTTTTTTGTTTGGTCTCTGGCGCATCGTGGTCAAGAACTACAGAATATTGTACATATCCTTCATTATCTAATAAATACACCTCAATGGCCCGGTTAACTGCCATCATATCATGCATGATATCACCAAAAAGAGCTTTGTTTGCCGTGCCGGTAGAATCAAAAGGATGTGTGTTTTTAAATTTCTCATCAATGAGGTCCTGTGCAAGATTGGCATGCAACCGCTGTGTAGTCTCATAAAAATACTTGTTGGACAGATAAATGGAAGTAATAGTGTACCCAATACCTGCCAATAGCAAAATGGCCAAGAAGGACAGGGTTAGCTTTAGAACAAATCTTGCGGAAAGTATATTGTTTTTCATTGATAGTAATTTGGTCAGACTCCTATAAGCTCTTCATTGAATTTGTAGCCTACGCCCCAGGTAGTCAAAATAAATTTTGGATTGCTCATATCCGGTTCAATTTTGGAACGCAAGCGGTTAATGTGTGAGTTTACGGTATGTTCATACCCTTTAAAATCATATCCCCATATCATATTTAGCAATTTGGTACGGTCATAACTTTTCCCAGGGTTGGAAGAAAGGAGTACCAACAGCTCAAACTCTTTTGGGGAAAGCTCTATTTTTCTCCCATCCAATAACACTTTGCGCATATCAATATCAATGGAAAGGATATCAAACTCCATAAGCTTTGGATTTTTCTCTGAAGTAGATTCCACAATATCCATTTTTTGTCTTCTAAAAATGGCTTTTACCCGGGCTATAAATTCCCTAACACTAAAAGGTTTGGTCAAATAATCATCGGCCCCAACTTCAAGACCCAATACCTTGTCTATTTCCTCAGAACGGGCGGTGAGCATCATTATTGGAGATTTAATATCCTGAGCCCTTATTTTTTGGCAAATTTCAATACCGTCCATTTCTGGCAACATTACATCCAATATAATAAGGTCTGGATTTTCGTTGATGGCCTTTCGCAGTCCAATATCACCTCTTATGGCCGTCAGTACTTGACAACCTAAATCTTTAAGGTGTATTTCCAAAAGGCGGATGATTTCAATATCGTCCTCAACAATCAACACTTTCTTCATGGTTTAGCGAATTAAAAAGTAAAGTATCACGGAAAGTTCACCGTTTTCTATAATTTTTTGATGATTTAATGCTTAAAAAGTCAGTTTTTATGCCAATTCTTTACAAAAAGATGTCTTTTTTATTTTAAATACCTGAAAATCAACAAGTAATGTTTTTTGATTTTTATGTGATACTTCTGCAACAACTTCCCTTTTCATTTGTAGCACAATTTAAAAAACAAGAAAATGAACAACTTAAAATCGTTATTGATGCTATTGTGCATCGGAGTAATATTCACCTCATGTGATGGGGACACGGATGATGCACCTTTAGCATTGGAGGCCGGTACACTCTCTGGAGGCCCCTTTGCCTTTACTGTTGATGGAACCCCTGATATGGTAAGTGGAATCACTTTGGACAATTCCAATGTGAATGGAACAAACAAAACTTATGTAATCACGGATGATTCCGGGAAAATTTTAGGACTTCCCCCAACGCTTGAAGCAGTTGAGGGTGTAAATTTTGACCAAGCTGGTGCAGGAATTTGCCTTATCTGGCATGCCGTTTATGAAGATGGTCTTACCGGATTGGAAGTGGATATGAATACAAGTGACCTTTCTGGAGAGTATGATCTTTCCAATTCAATTACGGTTACCCGTAATGGACTGAATGCAGGAACACTTTCGGGTGGACCTTTCTATTTTACTGTAGATGGAGCTCCAGATATGGTAAGCGGAATCACTTTGGATGATGCTGACCTAAATGGAACCAATCAAACTTATGTGATCACGGATGATGAAAGCAATATTTTAGGATTGCCTCCAACCTTGGAAGCGGTAGAAGGAGTAAACTTTGATGGCGCTGGCGCTGGAGTTTGCTTTATTTGGCATTTGACTTATGAAGATGGTTTGGAAGGACTGGAAGCCAACAAGAATGTAGCCGATTTTAGCGGAAAATATGCACTTTCCAACTCTATTAAGGTAACACGTAGTGCACTTAATGCAGGTGTACTTGCAGGAGGGCCTTTTACTTTTACTGTTGATGGCGAAGCCGATATGGTCAGCGGAATTACATTAGATGACACTGATTTAAATGGAACTAAGCAAACTTATGTAATCACTGATGATAAAAACAACATATTGGGTATACCACCATCCCTTGAAGCCGTAGAGGGAGTAAACTTTGATGAAGCCGGTGCTGGAGTCTGTCTTATTTGGCATTTGACCTATGAAGAGGATTTGGAAGGACTGGAAAAAGGCAAAAACGTAGCTGATTTCACAGGAAATTACGCTCTTTCCAATTCTATAACTGTTACTCGTAACGAACCTGTAACCACCAAGTTCAAGGTGACCATTGAAAATGTGTTTGAACACAAAGATTATTTTGCCAATGGCACTACCGGATTAATTAAACCGGGAGAATCGGAATCTATCACATTTAATGCTGGAGTAGGCCACTATTTGAGCTTTGCAACCATGTTTGTACAAAGCAACGATTTGTTCTTTGCTCCTGATGAAAACGGAATTGCTTTATATGATGCCAGCGGATATGCGGTAACAGGAAATATTACCGATAAAATTGAATTATGGGATGCTGGTACCGAGGTAAACGAAGAACCTGGTGTTGGTCCAAACCAAGCACCAAGACAAGCTGGACCAAATACTGGAACGGATGAAAACGGTACTGTGGAGTTGATTGAAAACATTAGTGATGGTTATACCTATCCTGCAGTTTCAGAAACCATTAAGGTTAAACTAGAACATGATGGTGGAACTCAATTTACACTGACCATCTATAACATTTCCAATACTTGTTCCATTCCAACGCCATTTGCTCCAGGTGCCTGGGTAATCAACAGTGCTGCTCAAACACCGTTGTTTGTTGAGGGCGAAGCTGCTTCTGAAGGGTTGGAAGGTATTGCAGAAGATGGTGATGTAAGTACTTCTGATATGGAGCTAACTGCTGCTAGTGGATTGGTATCCCCATTTGCTCCGGGTGCATATGAAATAAACGGACAAGTATTCACAACAGGTGAAGTTTCTTCATCAGCTTTTGAGGCTCTTGCGGAGGATGGTAACCCTTCAGGTTATACCAATGTGTTCAACACACCAGTTGGCGCTGGCGGACCAGGTCCTATTTTCCCGGGAGGATCGTACAGTTTTGAATTTACTGGCTCGGTAGGGGATGTAATCTCTTTGGCCACTATGCTTGTGCAATCCAACGATTGGGTAATTGGTGCCAATAATATTGCGCTGTTTGATGGAGATACTGCCCTTTCAGGAGATATTACTTCCATGTTCAGTATTTATGATTCTGGAACCGAAGTGGACGAATATCCCGGAGCGGGTGCTAACCAAGCACCAAGACAGGCAGGTCCAAATACGGGAACGGATGAAAATGGATATGTGAAACTGGAATCTGACATACCGGCTAACGTACCTGCCATTGCTGATATGATTAAAATTACAATTACAGCAAACTAGCTCTAGTGAAAAAGAAAATTAGGTTTTGAATACTGGTTTGCAACAAGAGCACCCAAGCGAAAGCTTGGGTGTTTTTTATCATCTAATTGTGATACGTATTGAAAATGGAATTTCAACAGAGAAAAACTATAGTTTTTTCAGCTCCACACGTCTATTTTTTGCCCTACCTTGTTCTGTTTTATTATCGCCAATGAATCTAGTCTCACCAAAACCTTTAAACTGAAGTTGATTTTTCGAGACTTGATGTTTTGTAATCAACACTTGAAAAACCGCTTTGGCCCTTCGGTCCGATAGTTTCATGTTGTACATATCATCACCTTGTGCATCAGTATGCCCTTCAATCATAATTTTGATAGAAGTGTCGGAATTGAGCATTTTGGCAATTTCTGCAATCAAAGGATGGGATTCAGGCTTGATTACACTTTTGTCCGTGTCAAAATAAATACCATATAAGGTCACTTTACCTTCATCCAGCAAGGTTTTTTTTAACGAAGCATCATCTAATGATGAGGTTACTTTAAATACAGTTGGGGACAATAACTGAGGGCCAGTTTCATCATAATACAAACGAAGCTCATAATTTCCCTTGGTAGAAGGCGCTCTGAACTGTAATGTACCTCCAGTTTTATTGGGTCTTAAATAGCGATAGTCCAAATAGTGACTATAATCTTTGGATTTGGCATCAGTATTAAACACGCCGATCCAAGCATTGTTGGTTAAATCTTGGTGTCCGGTATATTCTACAATAATTTCTTCTTCAGGACCATAAGCATCCTTATCAGTTTTGAAGGCCAAACCGGGCAAATCTAAATTGCCCACATGAAAAGGAATATAATGAATCAAAGCTCCGGGATCGGCACTGTAGAAACGGAGTTGGTAATCACCAGGTTCAATAGGTGCGGTCAGAGTCGCTTTTTTTTCGTTTTTGCCGCCTACATATACATAAGTTAGGTATCCCGAATAGTCCTTCAAGTTTGAACCCGATTTGTAAATACCCAACCAAGCTTTTTTATCACGAGTAAAAGTTGTGCTCACACTTGCCATGAAATCATGGGAAGGTTTGATTTCCTCTGAAAGTATTTTTAGGGTATACTGGTTCGGTTGGATTTTCACCACTTGAAAAGAGGTTGAGGTCATAAACTCACCAGGGTCTGCAGCAAAGAGCCTTAACTCGTATAAGCCAGGGGCAATTGGGGCTCTTAAGACAATGTTGTTTATATCATGGTTACGCAAATACTCGTAGGATTCATAACCTGAAGCACTTTTGCCGTTTGAACCAGGTTTAAAGATGCCTACCCATGCTTTTTCGCCAAATGTCTTATCAGTACTGATCTTGATGTTAAAATTATGTCCGGGATTAATATCTTCTGTGAGTACCTTGATGGAGGTATCGGCTACCATTTTTTCTGAAGAAAGTAAAGTGCCAATAAACAGTAAAATAATAGGAGTAAGATTTTTTGTCATTTTGTATGTATAGTTTAGGACCTAGAACCGTTTATGAGTTGAATAATGAAAGACTTTGTTACGGGTTTTCATGCTCCATTATTCAGTAAATACTTCCGAAACATCATGTATAAATTTTAAGGTACCTTTTTCCAGGGTTTGGTTCAAAGTGTCCAAATCATTAAAATTGGGATTTTCTACCAAAATATGTTCAATTATGGATTCTTTTGGAGTGGAGGAGAGGGGATATCTGTTCCAATTATTACTTTGGAACAATTCCCAATGGTTTTTTTGAACCTGTTTGTTCTGGCCCACCAGCCAAATCTCAAATCGAAGTTTTTCATGATTGAACATCAACCCTATTTTTAGTTTTTGGCTTTTCAAGGACTTTGGGGTAATGGGAAAATAGCTCATATCCATATACCCCTGATAAAAACTACCAACGATAAATTCACCAGAATATTGATTTATAAAATGGTTCCTTAAACCCATCAAATAAGCCATAAGCGCTTTATACGCTTTGGGAACATGGCCTAAGGTCACCTGTTCTTTGTACTGGGGAAAATGTTGATTAAGAGATTCTTTCATTTATTTGATTGTTGAGTTTTTAGGGTTGGAATCCAACACCGAACTTTTTTTTGATACATTAGGTAATCTTCGCCAAAACGATTGATCATATTTTTTTCCTCAATAGGTTTTACAACAAGGTGCCAAATCAATCCGCCGATCAAAGCGTAAACTAAAATATGAATTGAGTTAAAATACAAGCTTACCGCAATTCCTTGACCCATTCCTGCAATGGCCATGGGATTTCTTACGTATTTGTATGGCCCGTTGATGACCAATTTTTTGGTCTGATCTATAGGAAGTGGTGTACCCTCTCCTTTTTTTACAAACGTATAGGCACTAAAAAGACCTAAAAAACTTGAAAAAAGAAATAAAATAATACTGGGAATTGCATTTGTATTGTTGAAAACAATATCTATTTCGAAAGCTTGCATGATCACCCAAGGAAAGAATACAAGAGTTATTATCCATACACAAACAATTTGGACAAACGTTTTTAACGCGTTTACCCATATTTTACTGGATTTTGATTCTTTGAATGTATAATCGTAATAGACCAAGAATAGATTGTAGCCCAAACCAAGCAACATGATCGTTGTTGCCAAATAACCTCCTCCTGAAAGTATGGATGCATTGAGGCAATAAAAACTCCCGTAAGCAAAACCTCCAAGAATAATGAGCTCCAAATCCCTTATGGGACGATATGCCCTTACAATTGATAGCACTGTGATAATTATAATATCAGGAGCAAAAAAGGAATTGAATGCCAGGCTACTGATCTCGGGAAATTGGAACGCTGCAAATAAATTGGGACTTATGGACAATCCCAACCACCAAAGCAGTATTATGGTAGCTTGTACTAAGTATGCGGTTCCTTTCAAATGAAGTAATTACAGTTTGTAATTCTTAAAGATGCAAATATTATTGAAAAAAAGGACAATCAAAATTTGAAATACAATAGGAATTTATCGGGGTAATAATTTGTTATGCCCCTTAAAACTTTCATGTCAACCGGAAACTTCTTTTACATAAAAAAAAGCCTCCTGAGAAGCATCGGTCATTAATGTCCGTTGATTTTCGTCCGAAACCAATGTACCGCCAAGGGCGACAATTCTATCTCGTATAGAGGCCAAATTTTCCACACCAAAAGTGCAGGCCCAATATTCGTATTTGCCTTTAAAATCATTATGGATTTCCAACAGGTCGGCAATATGTTCGCCCTCATGGTTTTGGATTTTGTAGTTGCCCTGCCCTTGGGCTTCAAAACTCCAATTAAAAATGCCTTCATAAAATGGAATTACTTTGGATGCTTCGGAAACATGCAGTTCGTTCCAGATCAAAGTGCTTGGTTCTTCTTGGGTTCTGGTATAGGTAAGTTGATTTCCTTCATAAATGGTAAACCCGGCTCCCTGCGGATCCCGAATAAGTGCAACCTTACCGAAAACACTTTCGTCCACCACTTCGACTATGCCACCTAGCTTTCGAGCCTTTTCCACGGTTTGTTGTGCATTGTTCACTTGAACGTAGGACATCCAGAAGTGGGGCATCCGCATTTGCTTGAACTTTTCTGGGGTTTCGTAAAGTCCACAGATTTCCTTATCTCCTTTAAAGGCAGTAAAATAACCATCAGACTCGTAATACTTCCATCCAAAAACGGCTTCGTAAAATGCCATGGTCTGTTTGGGTTTGTAGGTAGAAAGGTCCGCAAATATAAAGTTATTAGGTTTCATACTTTTGAATTTAACTATGGTTTAGGCATCCAATCTGGAGGTTTGACAAACGCCAACAGTTTATTGGAAAACCCTTTGATCTGTCTCAATTTTTTCACAAACCGGGTAATGCCATGAAAAAAGACCACAATAGGGTTCACACTATTGATAGGTTGGGAAATTCCGTAGACCACTTTTTCTTTTTCAGGTTCAAAGGTGCCCAGCATTCGGTCCCAAATAATCAAGATTCCGGCATAGTTCTTATCCCAATATTGTCGGTTAGAGCCATGGTGCACACGATGGTGCGATGGCGTATTGAAAATAAACTCAACGGGTTTGGTGAGCTTACCAATAATTTCGGTATGTAACAAGGTCTGAAAGACCTGTACAAAAACTTCGGACAGCAACACCAAGATGGGGTCAAAGCCAAGCATCACGATCGGAAGTGAAAACACAATGGGCATAATGGCATCCAAAGGCCCAAATCGATAGGCGACCGACATGTTAAAATGTGGCGAACTGTGGTGAACGGTGTGCGTGGCCCAACCAATCCCAATACGGTGCATGGTACGGTGTTCCCAATAATAAGCAAAATCGGCCAACAGCACACAACAGATTAGAGTCGCCCAGTTGAGTTCCAAATGCGGCAGACTGATGTTATTGTAGACCCAATAATACACCTTAGTAATGGCCAAGATGCCCAAAATGATCTCGATCAAAAAGAAAGCACCAAAGGTGACCACGTTGGCAATGCTATCCAGCACCAAATCCTTGTCCAATCTTTTTAAATAGGCGTAGCGTATCAGTTCCAGCGCAAAGAAGGGCACAATAATGTAGAACAGGCTCAGGTCGTTGAAGATGTAGAACCAATATTGTACATCCAACCAATCCAGTTTTTTAGCTAAAAATTCAATCATGGCTATTGTCTTTTCCAGGTTTCAACATCGGTATAACCGTAGTAGTCGTAGCTCAGTGTAAAGGTATTTTCGTCCACTAGGGCTATTTTACAGTCTATTTTGTATTTCTCACCTTCAAATGCTACACTGTAAATGCCTTTTCCCTTGGAGGCATTAAACGAAGTTATGGTCAGGATTTTGGTGCCTTCGGCCTTTTCGGTATAGCCATTTTCATCTTCATATTGATAGGTATAGGCATTGAACACCGTTCCTTCTTTTTTAATGGCGTAGACGATGGCGCCTTTATATTCGTCCGTGTTGTAGACCACCTTCCATTTGTCGATAATGTAATCGGTCTCTTTGCCAGATTGGGTGTTGGAATCCAAATTTTCAGCAGGTTTGGTAGCTTCGGGATGTTGTATGGTCTCCTGATCCGTTTCTGTTACCGAAGTGGGGAAGTCGCCACCTGCACTCACGCCGAAAGAGAACAAATGGGCCAGTCCTGTCAGGAAGATAATAATGCCCAAACTCCTAAAAACTAAGGTCGAATTTTTCATATCTCATTTGTTTAGGTCAAAAGTAAGGGGGCTTTTTGATGGTTCTTTTGACATAGATCAAAAAATCACTTTTGGGCACGGATACGGCTCAAGGTTTCTTGGGTAACGCCCAAAAAGGAGGCTATCAATCCTAATTTTACGCGAAGCTCCAACTGTGGTAAACTATGTTTGAGCAATTGGTACTTTTCCTTTGCGGAAAGAAAGGACCAACCCTTGGAAAATTCGTCCAAAAAGGCCAGCATCTCTTCGGCCAGTAAACGGGCAAAGTTGCCAAAGGCCGGAAAGTCGGCAATAAGTTTTTGGTAGTCGGAATAGCTGATACGGTACAGCGCACAATCCTCCAAGCATTCTATTTCTTCAAAACTGGGCTTTTGGGCATAGAAACTGTACCAAGCGGTAACAAATTGGTTTTCGGTATAGAACCACGAAGTGATTTGTTTACCGTTATGGAAGTAGTAATTGTGGAGGACTCCTTTTTCGATAAAATAGAGATGGCCGGCCCGATTGTTCTCCAGCAGTATTTTATCGCCCTTTTGGGTTTCCACCAGCTTAAAACAGGATTGTAGCGTCTCTTTGAGCGGAACGCTTACATAGGCACGGGTAGAAATGGTCTGTAACAGGTTTTGCATGTTGATCAACCGAATGGTAAAGGGTTAAAGGTAGGAAAGTTGAATTTACAAAGTCATAATTTGTTATGACCCTTATCATCTAGAAGGGATTTATCTTTGAATTTGAATGGTGAAAGGTTGAAAAGTGAATTGAAAAAGGAAAATATGTTGGACAAAAAGCAACTTGAAAGTTTAGCGGAACTTATTAAAGAAGGTTATGGCACCCCAGACAAAATGGCCAATGTTCTGGATTTGGGGGTGGAAATGTTGTTTTACGTTGAGGAGGGTGCCTTTGCCCAAAGGGAAATACAACATGTGGTCACTGCAATTAGAGATATTATTGGTGTTTTGAAGGGTTAAGGGTATCTTTTTAGACGCCTGTTAAAACTGAATATCCATGGTTGTTAAGACTGAAAATTATTTTTCACTGATCCAGGTGGGTTTAAATTTTGAAGTATGTTCTTTACCAATTATATTTCTATATAAATCTGGTCTTCGAGCATTCATGTATCGGAACCCGCCAGCAAGTGGAATTTTACTCTTGATGATTTTGGCTATTGAGATTTCGTCTTCAAATGATTTTATTTCTGTGAGAACCTCTCCAAAAGGATCCAAAATCATTGAATTTCCATTTTTCAAATGTTCGCCATCATATCCAATCGGGTTGGTAAAGGCGTAATACACACCGTTATCATATGCCCTTGCAGGTAACCAACGCATCAACCATCCTCTTCCTTTGGGACCGTCGAACTCTAATCTCAGTGAAACTGGATCTATTTCTCTATTTTGCCAAAATTTGTTATCCACATAATCTCTTCCTGGCATTGCTGATGGGGTACAACCGGTCACATGAGGTGCAAAAATCAATTCCGCTCCCAATAGGGTTGTTGCTCTTACATTTTCTATGACATTGTTGTCATAACAAATTAATATTCCACATTTCCAGCCTTTTATATCAAATACTTCATACTTATTTCCAGCTGACATGTACTTATTGATAAAGGGGTGCAATTTTCTAAATTTAGCGACTACCTTTCCTTGATTCACGCAAACATAAGTGTTGTATACCTCGTTATTTTCTTTTTCTACCAAACCAGCTAAAATGGCTATATCGGTTTCCTCTGAAATTTTAATGAGTTTTTGCACGCTTTCCCCAGCAGGAATTAATTCAGCTAAATCGACAATTTGATCATAATTTAAATCTTTTGTGAAAGTGTAAGCTGTAATCGACATCTCATGAAAACTAATGACATCCGCTCCTCTACTTTTTGCTTTTCTTGTTAGATTCTCAATTACTTTTAGGTTGTACGCCTTGTCTCCATCCTTGGGTTGAAATTGGGCGACTGCAATATTTAACTCATCCATGATACAAGTGATAAAAGGTAAAACTATCGATTCTTAAGGGATAAAAATTGTACAAAACCGACAAGGATATGCTATACCTCAAAGAGATTGACGGCAAGACGTGATGTCTTCAGATATTCTGTGGGAGCAATGCCGACTATTTTTTGGAATTCCCTTATTAAATGGGCTTGGTCATAGTAACCTGCATCAAGACTTAATTTTGTCAATGAAGAAAAATCACCTTCATTTCTTAATTGCCTTAAAAAGGAATGCAATCTAATATTGCCAATGAATTTCTTTGGCGAGATACCTATTTGCTCAAAAAACAACCTCTGTATCTTTCTCTCTGTGATTCCGGTTTTAGCACAAAGCTCATTTACAGACAACCTGCCTTTTTCATTATTAATAATACCAACTGCATTTTCAAGGCTAGGAGTCATACTATGTTGCCGACCCTTTGCTTTTTCTGTAAAATAAGAATCCAAATAATTAATCATTATGCTCGAATCAGAGCATAATTGGAGACGTTCCTTGAGCTTCAGGATTTCATTTCCAAAAATTAAACGGGAATCTTCAAAACTATTGATGTACTTACTTCCTGGAATACTAGTTAATTCATAAAAACCGGATGGTTGGAATAATACAATTAAAACAGAAACAGTTCCTTTGATTTGAAATTCTTGACTTTTCGATAACTGGCCTAAAACAAATGTTTCGGGCAATTTTGTCCTTGAATTTAGTAAAGTTAGTTCGCCATTTTTTAAAATGAAAACCAAGCCTTGGTGACCGTTTGAGAAATGTCTATATTTTCTCTGGTCATTAGATGGGACGTTGAACAAAAGATAGTGTTTGATATATTTTGAAAGACTTGCAGAAGGTGCATATTGCATAAGATAACGAATCGTTACATTGAAATTATCTAATCAAGTGTTAGTCTGCTTTTCCATATTAGAGGAATTAGAAACTTCAAATACCAAGCTTTGTTTTACACCGCCACAACCCCTTTAATATGTGGGTGGGGGTCATAGTTCAATAATTCAAAATCGTCAAAGGTAAAATCAAAAATGTTCTTAACTGTTGGGTTCAGCCTCATAGTGGGTAAAGGGCGTGGGTCACGGCTTAGTTGTAGCTCTACCTGCTCCATATGGTTGTTGTAAATATGGGCATCACCAAAGGTGTGTATAAAATCGCCGGGCTGGTAGCCGCATACTTGGGCCATCATTAGGGTAAACAGGGCGTAGGAGGCAATGTTAAAGGGCACGCCCAAAAAAATATCTGCACTACGTTGGTAGAGCTGGCAGGAGAGTTTGCCATCGGCCACATAAAACTGGAAAAATGCATGGCAGGGGGGTAGGGCCGCTTTTCCGTTGGCTACATTCTCACCAAAAGACACAGAAGTGTCCGGCAACACGCTGGGGTTCCAGGCAGAGACCAACATCCTTCGGCTATTGGGATTGCTTTTTAGGGTTTCGATTACTTCTTTTATCTGGTCTATTTCCTCACTGTTCCAATTGCGCCATTGGTGTCCGTACACCGGGCCTAAATCTCCGTTTTCATCCGCCCATTCGTTCCAAATACGGACGCCGTTCTCCTGCAGGTAACCCACATTGGTATCACCTTTTAAAAACCATAACAGCTCATGCACAATGGATTTTAAATGCAATTTTTTGGTGGTCACCATTGGGAATCCTTCGGATAGATCAAACCGCATCTGGTAGCCAAAAACGCTCATTGTTCCTGTTCCGGTACGGTCGCCCTTTTGGTTTCCGTGTTCCAATACGTGTTTTAGTAAGTCGTGGTATTGTTTCATAACAGGGTTAAAGATAATGGGTATAGGGTAAAAGGTAAAAGGTGAAGGGTTGTGATTTATTAGATTTTATTAACGATTGTTTTTTTTGGGGAGGGGTAGAAGGGGCGAAAGTAAAGGGTGAAGAGCAAAAGGTGGATGGTAAAGGGTTAAAGGCTTTGTTTGTTGTATTTTATCAACGAAGCGATTCGTTTTTGGAGGCGTTGTACTTTTTTAATAATCGGAGATGCTTGTTCTGGTATGATGAATTCCAAATCTTCGCAGAGGATGAGGTGATTTTCTAATTCATAAGCAGAACCAAGGCTTATTTGTAAAAATCGCACAAAATCTTTGTTGGAGTATTTAGCACAACCTTCAGCAATATTGGCTGCAATTGATACTGAGCATCTGTTAATTTGTGACACTAGGCCATATTTTTCTGTATCTGGAAGTAGTTTGGTGGTTAAGTAGATATCCTTTACCAATTTTCTGGCATCTTTCCAGATTTCCAACTCTCGAAAATTTCGCATGGTATAAACCTTTTAAAATCTTGAGGTTGATTTTATAAGTTTATTGGCGCCCCATTAACCTTTTACCTTTACCTTCCACCCAATCATCCAAGAATCATCCCCGCAATTGTAGCTGAAAGAAGTGAAGCAAGTGATCCACCCAAAACGGCCTTCATACCAAATTCGGAGAGGGTTTTGCGTTGACCTGGTGCCAAGGAGCCAATTCCCCCTATTTGGATACCGATGGAAGCAAAGTTGGCAAATCCGCAGAGCATATACGTAGCCATAATCACGGATTTATTATAAGTAAAATGTAGGTTGCTGGCCATATTTTTTAGTTCAGCAAGCTGAATGTAGCCAATAAATTCACTAGCAGCGAGTTTTATGCCCAACAGCTGCCCCATGAGCATTATATCGTCTCCGTTTACACCGATCAACCACATTAAAGGTGCAAAAACGGTTCCCAAAATAGCTTCAAGCGAGAAACTGTCGTATGGTGAATTGGCAGCAATCCATGTGTTAAACGTGGTAAGGTCGCCTACCCAGCCTAAAATACCATTGATCATGGCAATAAAGGCCACAAAAACCAAGAGCATGGCACCCACGTTCATAGCGAGCTTAAGTCCTTCAGTGGTTCCGTTGGCAATGGCATCCAAAATATTGGCGCCAATTTTTTCTGTGGATACTTTTACATCGGTATTTACTTTTTCGGTCTGTGGATATAAAATTTTGGAAACCACAATGGCACCCGGAGCCGCCATTACAGAGGCTGCCAATAAATGTTTGGCAAAGACCAAGCGCAAAGCAGGATCATCTCCACCTAAAAATCCGATATAGGCTGCCAAAACCGCACCGGCTACGGTTGCCATTCCCCCAATCATCACCAAAAGGATTTCCGACCGGTTCATTTTTTCCAAATAGGCCTTGATCAATAAGGGGGCTTCGGTCTGACCCAAAAAGATGTTTCCGGCTATGGAAAGGCTTTCTGCACCTGAAATGCCCAAAGATTTTGTGAGCAACCAAGCTAGCGCTCTTACTACTTTTTGGATAATGCCTAAATAGAACAGTACGGATGTCAATGCCGAAAAGAAAATAATGGTGGGCAATACCTGGAAGGCAAAAATAAATCCGAAAGTATCCATATCCACCACCAGGCCTTCAAACAGAAACTTGCTTCCTGCTCGCGTAAAATCAAGAATGCTTACAAATACTTGTCCAATTTTTTCAAAAAGCAATTTTACAAATGGAACTTTCAAAACTCCAATAGCAATAAGCAATTGCAGTGAAAGTCCAATTCCAACAGTTTTCCAGTTGATGGCTTTTCGGTTGGAACTGAAAAGAAAGGATATAAAGATCAATACCGCCATCCCCAAGGCTCCTCTCCAAAGACTATTTATGGTAAAACCTTGATTGGGTATAATCTCTGGTATCTGGTTTTGGGTGATATCATCAATGATAGTGGTCTCAGCAATGACATTCAGCGAATCTGCTGGAAGGGTATTTTGACCAAAAGTGGCTATACTGGTAAACAATAAAAGTATGAGAAAACTTCTGGTTTTGCTTGGCATGTAGTTGGTTTATTTGCGCTTGGAAATCTCGTCCCGTAGTTTGGCAGCTTTTTCGTAGTCTTCGTTGGTCACTGCTTTGTCCAATTCTTTATGGAGTTCTTCCAAAGTCATTTCCCTGTACCCTTGTGATGAAGCACCGGATTCAATTTCCACGGTTTCCCCTTCTTGAAGGATTTCATCGACCACAATACTATCATCATCTTCATTTTCCTCATTTTCCTTTGATGAAAATTTGAGAAATATTCCTGCTTTGTCCAAGATGGTCTTATAGGTGAAAATTGGAGCATCAAAACGTAGGGCCAAGGCAATGGCATCACTTGTTCTAGCATCAACAATTTCCTCTGTTTTGTCTCGTTCACAAATGATACTGGAGTAAAAAACTCCATCCACTAATTTATGGATGATCACTTGTTTGACCACAATATCAAACCTATCGGCAAAATTCTTGAACAGATCGTGCGTAAGTGGTCTTGGAGGCTTTATTTCTTTTTCAAGGGCAATAGCAATGGATTGTGCTTCAAAGGCACCAATAACTATTGGAAGTTTTCTATCTCCTTCAACTTCGTTCAAAATAAGGGCGTAGGCACCATTTTGTGTCTGGCTGTATGATATTCCCTTTATTTTTAATCGTACTAAGCTCATATTATCTTCCTAAAAACAAAAAAAGGCTGTTCAAATAAGTGGCATTACCGTTTATCTGAACAGCCCCTTGCAAAAGGCAAATTAACAAAAATTAAGCGTTCTGGGCTTTAAATTCCTTTAATTTTTCGATGAGTTTGGGCACTACTTCAAAGGCATCACCAACTATTCCGTAATCTGCCGCCTTAAAGAAGGGAGCTTCGGGGTCGTTATTGATCACCACTTTGGTTTTTGAGGCGCTTACCCCAGCTAAATGCTGAATAGCACCAGAAATACCTACCGCTATATAAAGATTGCTGGCTACTGGCTTACCGGTTTGCCCCACGTGTTCGCCATGTGGGCGCCATCCTAAATCGGACACGGGTTTGGAGCAAGCAGTTGCAGCTCCCAAAACTTCTGCCAATTCTTCGATCATGCCCCAGTTTTCAGGTCCTTTTAGTCCCCTACCACCAGAAACTACGATGTCGGCATCGGCTATGGTGGCTTTTCCGGCCACTTTATCCACTTCAACAGATTTTGTGGCAAAATCTGCATCGCCAAGTGTTGGATTGAACTCATCAACAGAAGCTGTACCTCCATTTTCGTGAACTCCGTATGCGTTATTGGACACGCCTATTATTTTTACTTCAGAGCTGATTTCGGTATGGGCAAAACCTTTGTTGCTGAAAGCTGTTCTTTTTACCACAAATGGAACTGTGCTCTCAGGTGCAGCTACTACATTAGGAACATAACCTCCACTTAAAGTAGCAGTCAAGATAGGTGCTAAAAATTTAGCATCGGCACTGGAGCTTACTATGATGACCTTAGCTCCTTCAGCCTGAGCAGCCTGTGCGAGTATATTGGCATAAGCTTTTGCGTTGAAGGTGTTCAATTGGTCGTTGGAAACTTTTAAAACCTTGGAAGCTCCATAATTTCCCAAAGAAGCATCGTCTTCCGCATTTATGGTAACGGCGGTGACACTTTCCCCTAGCTCTTGTGCAACGTTGTGTGCATAAGAAGCTACTTCAAAGGCGTTCTTTTTAAATTTTCCTTTATCTGATTCGGTATATACTAATACTGACATAATTTTTTGAAATTTCAAGATTCAACTTCCAAATTCCAAATTAGTATTTGGCGCTTGGAAGTTGTGATTATTTAGATGACTTTAGCTTCATTGTGCAATAGGTTGACCAATTCTCCTACATTGTCAGCATCCACCAGCTTTACGGGTCCTTTGGCTGCGGGTTTTTCAAACTTTTGGTCTTGGGTTGGTTTTGGTGCATCAACGGGCTCAACAACATTCAATGCTTTTTTACGTGCCATCATTATTCCCCGCATATTGGGAATGCGAAGATCACTTTCTTGGACCAATCCTTTTTGACCTCCTATTACCAAAGGTAATGTAGTGCTGATTTTTTCCTTTCCACCATCAATTTCACGTGAAGCTGTTGCGTTGTTTCCGTCTACTTCAAGGCCAATACAGGTATTCACAAAGTTCATGTCCAGCAAAGTTGCCAATATGCCTGGGACCATTCCACCATTATAATCTATGGATTCCCTACCGGCAATAACCAAATCATATTTGCCATTTTTTACTATTTCGGCCAATTGTCTAGCAACAAAAAATCCATCTGTGGGCTCAGCGTTAATTCGAATGGCCTCATCAGCTCCAATAGCAAGGGCTTTTCTGATCGTAGGTTCGGTTTGTGCACCCCCTACAGTGGCTACGTGTACTGCGGCTCCTTGCTTTTCTTTGAACCACATGGCACGTGTTAATCCAAATTCATCATTGGGATTAATCACAAATTGTACTCCGTTTGTATCAAACTTGGTGTCTCCTTCCGTAAAATTGATTTTGGAAGTAGTATCCGGTACGTTGCTAATGCAAACTAAAATCTTCATATGCTCTTTAGGTTTAACGGTTCAAAGATAGCCATAAAAATCTGAAATTTATTATGCATGCATAATAAATTTTGTTCTATTTTTTGGAATCCATGAGCGTAATATTCCTGTATATTTTGCTATTTTTGCGTGCATTTTTAATGCGAGCTAAATCAAACTTTTAGTACTATTTAATGAAAACACTACAGTTTAGGGAAGCCATCAAGGAGGCCATGACCGAAGAGATGCGCAAAGACGACTCTATATATTTAATGGGTGAAGAGGTTGCCGAGTACAATGGGGCCTATAAAGCCTCTAAGGGAATGTTGGATGAGTTTGGACCGGAGAGAGTTTTGGATACACCAATTTCTGAATTGGGATTTGCTGGGATAGGAGTTGGTTCAGCCATGATCGGGAACAGACCCATTATTGAGTTCATGACCTTTAACTTTTCATTGGTTGGAATTGACCAGATTATAAATAATGCAGCAAAAATCAGGCAGATGTCTGGAGGACAGTTTGCTTGTCCCATTGTGTTTAGAGGACCAACTGCTTCGGCAGGTCAGTTAGCCGCTACACACTCACAAGCTTTTGAAAGCTGGTATGCCAATTGTCCGGGATTAAAAGTGGTTGTGCCATCTAATCCTGCTGATGCCAAGGGATTATTGAAATCTGCCATCCGAGATGATGATCCAGTAATTTTTATGGAATCTGAGCAGATGTATGGCGATAAGGGTGAAGTGCCGGAAGGTGAGTATACCATTCCATTAGGAGTTGCGGAAATTAAAAGAGAAGGTACCGATGTTACCATTATTTCCTTTGGGAAAATTATAAAAGAAGCCTATAAGGCGGCAGATGAGTTGGAAAAGGAAGGGATTAGTTGTGAGATTATCGATCTACGTACTGTTCGCCCAATGGACCACGATGCTATCTTAAACTCGGTGAAGAAAACCAATCGTATGGTTATTTTGGAGGAAGCATGGCCTTTTGGCAATGTGGCTACTGAAATCATTTACCATGTACAGGACAAAGCATTTGATTATTTAGATGCTCCAATAGTTAAACTGAACACAGCAGATACGCCAGCACCTTATTCACCAGTACTTTTGGCAGAATGGTTGCCAAATTCCAATGACGTGATCAAGGCTGTTAAGAAAGTGTTATATAAGTAACTTGCATATAATTGTAAGGTATATTAGCCTCGTCAACAAAAAAAGTTGGTGAGGCTTTTTTAAAGGAACAGTTTTTGATAAGAAAATACTTTTAAACCAAAAATGACCATTTTGCTTTTGAAATTCCAGCATGGAATTTCAATTGTGACACATATCAAAACATGAAAAGATTCCTTTTAGTTTTTTCTCTCGTATTTAGTGTTTTAGCTTTTTCCCAGACCAAAGTTGGCGGTATTGTGGTGGATGATTTGGGTTCGCCCGTTGCTTTTGCCAATATCATATTTAAAAATTCTTCGGAAGGAACCATTACCAACGATAATGGTCGTTTTTATATAGAATCTGACGAAACCTATAGTACTATCCTAGTTTCTTTTATCGGTTATGAGACTAGGGAAATTGAACTTCAGAAAAAGGTAAACTATAATATGGAGATTGTTTTGGTGGAATCTACCGAACAATTAAAGGAGGTTATTGTCTATACCGGAAAACAATCAAAAAAAAATAACCCGGCCATAGATATTTTAAAGAAAATTTGGGCAAAGAAGCGTGAGAACGGTGTGAGCAAGTTCAAACAATATCAATATGATAAGTACGAGAAAATAGAATTTGACCTAAATACCATTGACAGTGCCTTGATCAAAAGTAAACTGTTCAAAGGTTTGGAGTTCATGTTTGAAGACCTGGACACCTCAAGAATTACCGGGAAGACCTATTTGCCCATGTTCTTGAACGAAAGCTTTTCCAAAGTTTATGGAGATAATATCCTGAACGAAGAAAAAGAAGATGTGCTGGGCAATAAAAACTCGGGTTTTAGTGGAAATCAAGCCATTACCGCGTTTGTGGAAGACTTATATTCTGATTACGATATTTATGAAAACTACCTAAAGTTTTTTGATAAAAGTTTTACCAGCCCTCTATCCAAAACTGGGGTGGATACCTATAATTATGTCTTATCCGATAGTACATACATAGACAATAAATGGTGCTATAATATTATATATTATCCCAGACGAAAAAATGAGCTGACCTTTAAAGGAGATTTTTGGGTGAACGATTCCACGTACGCCATCAAAAAAATAAACATGCAGGTCACCAAGAGTGCCAACATTAACTGGGTAAAGGAAATTTATATTGAACAGGATTTTGATGTGGTCAATGATTCTGTTTTCTTATTGAAGCGAGATTATATGCTCAGTGATTTTAGTTTTTCCAAAAAAGAAAAATCAAGAGGGGTATATGGTAAACGCACAACCGTTTACGATAATTATCAATTTGATACAAGTAGACCAGAGGAATTTTACAAAGCAGAATCAGACCCGTACGACCCCAGAGTATTTTCGCGTGACACCACTTTCTGGAAAAATGCGAGGTTAGAAACCCTCAATGAAGATGAATCGGGCATATTTAAACTGTTAGACACCCTAAAAACGGTACCCAAGTTCAGGACCTATTACGATATTGTAAGTATTATGGGTTCTGGGTATGTTGAAATAGACAAATGGAACATTGATGTCGGAAATATATATAGCGTCCTTGGTTTTAATGATGCTGAAGGAACAAGGGTTAGACTTGGAGCAAGAACTTATTTTGGGCAGAATGATACTTGGCGCCTAGAAGGTTATATGGCCTATGGGTTTACCGATAAAAAGGTCAAACATGGCTTTTCGGGCAAGTTTTTATTGGACAGAAAGAGCAGACTTATACTTTCAGGTGGAAATCGACGGGATATAGAGCAACTGGGACTGAGCTTAACCAGTACTAACGATGTGCTGGGAAGGAGTATTGCTTCCTCCTCCTTGGTCACGGTGGGAGCCAATGATAGGTTGACCAGTATAAACTTATCTACCTTTAATTTAGAAATGGAACCGGTAAAGAACTTCCGGGTTCGACTGGGCAGTTCTTTTAGGACATTAAGTTCGGCATTGCCGGATGCATTCAATTTGGACTATGTGGACCTAGATTCGCCTACCGGAATATCATCGGTTGTTAAGCAATTTGATATAAATACAACCCTTATTTATACACCGGGAAAAAGAACAATTGGCTATGGCGTGGAACGTTCAAATATCAATGATGACTATAGCACATTGCTTTTAAATTATACTAAAGGCATTAGTGGATTTTTAGAAAGTGATTTCGACTATGAACGTATTCAATTTTCATACAGACAACCATGGCAGATTGGTGGTTTTGGAAGGTTGACAAGCAGTGTTGAGCTTGGAAAGACTTTTGGGGAGGTGCCATTAAGCTTGCTAAGTGTGGTTCCTGGCAATCAAACTTTGTTTTCCTTGTATAATGTCTTCCCCAATCTTGATTTTTACGAATTTGTGACAGATACCTATGCAACTCTACATCTAGAGCACAACTTTAATGGTAGGTTGTTTTCTAGGATTCCCGTACTGCGAAAATTGAATTTGAGGGAGATTATAGGACTGAGAGGAGCTTGGGGACAACTTTCTGATGGGAATATTGCTTTGAGCGCACCAGCCAATATTCCATTAATGGCCCCTGAAGACCAAATTTATTGGGAGTATTCTGTAGGAATAGGGAACATCTTTAAAATACTCAGAATCGACTTTAATTTTAGAGGAAACTATCTAGATAATCCAGACGCCCGTCCATTTGGTGTAACAGGGTCTTTTGGATTTAAATTTTAATTAACAGAAAGGTCCAGATTTGTTGACCGTATTCCTTTTAACCGTGCTATTTTTGCAGAAAATTTAAAACCTTATAATGTCAAAGAGAGAAGTAACCTTCGATGTGCTGATTGAAATTCCTAAGGGAAGTAGAAATAAATATGAATACGATTTTACACTGAACAAAATCCGGTTCGATAGAACATTGTTTTCTTCCATGATGTATCCTGGAGATTATGGCTTTGTGCCGGAGACCTTAGCTTTGGACAAAGATCCTTTGGATGTATTGGTGTTGGGAACTGAACCAACTTATCCTATGGTAGTTATGGAAGTGAAACCTATAGGAGTGTTTCACATGACTGATGAAAAAGGACCGGATGAAAAAATTATCTGCGTGCCAGTAAGTGATCCAGTTTGGAACAATAAAGAGGATATTACTGATATAAACCCTCATAGAAAAAAGGAAATTGAGCACTTTTTTGCGGTATACAAGGATTTAGAGGAAAAAAAAGTAGATACAGGCGGATGGGGAGATGTTAACGAAGCCATTGAAATCTACAGTCAATGTGTAAAACGTTATGACGAAAGTGAACACAAAAAGAAACGAACCTTTACTATTTAGATAAAATAGACTTAAAAAAATGCGCTTTTGATATCAAAAGCGCATTTTTTTTATTAGGGTGTATTTTACTACATTAGCTGCCATTAAAAAAAATCATAAATAACAACTAACTATGGATTTAATTGTAAAGTTTCTGCCCGCATTTGGTGTTTTGGGCTTGTTGTACGTGTTTATTAAAAACGTATGGGTCTCAAAACAAGAGGTTGGAGATGATAAAATGGCACGTATTGCCAAGAATATTGCTGATGGGGCAATGTCATTTTTGAAGGCAGAATATAAAATACTTAGCATTTTTGTTATCGCTGTTGCGATTTTGTTGTACTTCAAAGGAAGTAGTGAAGAAGGATCTAATGGAATGGTGGCCGTTTCTTTTATTGTTGGAGCTATTTGTTCTGCTCTTGCCGGTTTCATTGGAATGAAAGTGGCTACAAAGGCCAATGTTAGAACAACAAATGCTGCTAGAACTTCATTGGGAAAAGCCCTAGAGGTTGCCTTTGCAGGTGGCGCGGTAATGGGACTTGGTGTTGTAGGATTGGGAGTTCTTGGATTAAGTGGACTTTTCATGATTTATAGTGGACAAGGCTGGGCACTTGGTGAAATATTGAATGTACTTTCTGGTTTCTCTTTGGGAGCCTCTTCCATTGCGCTTTTTGCACGTGTGGGAGGTGGTATTTATACCAAAGCTGCTGATGTTGGTGCCGACCTTGTTGGTAAAGTTGAGGCTGGTATTCCTGAAGATCACCCGTTGAATCCTGCTACCATTGCAGATAACGTTGGTGACAATGTTGGTGATGTTGCCGGTATGGGAGCTGACCTTTTTGAATCGTATGTAGGGTCTATCATTGGTACCATGGTGTTGGGAGCTGTATTTGCTACACTTCCAGAATTTGCAGGAGCTTATGATGGTTTGGGAGCAGTGTATTTGCCTTTGGCATTAGCTGCTGTTGGAATTGTAATGTCTATAATAGGAACCTTCTTCGTTCGTGTAAAAGATGGTGGTAACCCACAAACAGCTTTGAATATTGGTGAGTTTGGTTCAGCTGGACTAATGTTGGTTGCTTCTTATTTCATAATTAATTCAATGTTGCCAGAATCTTGGGTCGAAGCTGGTACAACATATTCCGCTATGGGTGTCTTTTGGGCAACCATTGCTGGTCTTGTAGCTGGTCTTGCTGTTGGTAAGGTTACAGAATATTATACAGGAACAGGGACAAAACCTGTAAATTCTATTGTACGTCAATCAGAAACTGGTGCCGCTACAAACATAATTGCAGGTCTTGGCGTTGGTATGATGTCTACAATGATTCCAATTCTTTTGATTGCCGCTGCAATTTTGGTTTCACATCACTTTGCTGGTCTTTACGGAATTGCAATTGCTGCAGTGGGAATGTTGGCAAATACAGGAATCCAGTTGGCAGTTGATGCTTACGGACCAATTTCCGATAACGCTGGTGGTATTGCTGAAATGGCAGAATTGGACCCAGAAGTTCGTGAGCGTACCGATAAATTGGATGCTGTTGGTAATACAACCGCTGCTATTGGTAAAGGTTTTGCAATTGCTTCTGCTGCATTGACAGCTTTGGCATTGTTTGCAGCCTTTATGAAAACGGCTAATGTAACTTCAATTGACGTTTCGCAACCGGATATTATGGCTGGTCTGTTAATCGGTGGAATGCTTCCATTTGTATTCTCTGCCCTTTCAATGAACGCGGTAGGTAGAGCTGCAATGGCAATGATTGAAGAAGTTCGTCGTCAGTTTAGAGATATTCCTCAGCTAAAAGCCGCTTTGGAAGTGATGCGTGCTGTTGATTCCGACATGTCTAAAGCTACGGATGAACAAAGAGCAACTTTTGATGCCGCCGATGGTGTGGCAGAATATGATAAATGTGTAGCTATTTCAACACAGGCCTCTATTAAAGAAATGGTGTTGCCAGGTCTTTTGGCAATCGCCGTACCTGTTGCAGTTGGTTTTATTGGTGGCGCTGAAATGTTGGGTGGACTTCTTGCAGGTGTAACCACTTGTGGTGTGTTAATGGCTATTTTCCAGTCCAATGCCGGTGGTGCTTGGGACAATGCCAAGAAAACCATTGAAAGTGATGGCAAAAAAGGTTCCGATGCCCATAAAGCCGCTGTTGTTGGAGATACTGTTGGTGATCCATTTAAAGATACCTCAGGGCCATCTTTGAACATCTTGTTAAAGTTGATGTCCGTTGTGGCCTTGGTTATCGCGCCAAGTTTGGTGAATTTGGATGCTGGTGATGAGGTCAGCATGTTGAAGGCGGATGGAACTACAATTTCCATAACTGAGGATGGCATGAAGGAAACCATACAGGTTGAAAAGCAAATCCGTGTAGAGATCAGCAACACTGCCGAAGGTGCTTATAAAGCTGTTGTAACTTCAACCCATGAGGTGGCTGGAGAAGTTAAAGAAGAAGTAAAAGAATTTGTTGCCAATACTAAGGAAGAAGTAGAAAAATTGGTAAACGCATACAAAGAAGCAAAGAAGTAACATTCTTCACTTTTAATATATAAAAGAGCCACACCTAAAGGTGTGGCTCTTTGTTTTAAATTGTGATTGTTCATCCCGACATCAAATATTATCGTGTAAACGCTCTGAGCAGACCATCCGCTGGAACTCCCTCATCTATTTTTAAGTTTTTGTTTGATAAGATTATTGCCCCCCATTTATTCTCCTCAATAAAAAGCAATTTTGTTTGTCCAATCTCTTGAACTTTATAGTTATATGTTCCGGTGTCAAGTCCGGCATAAATATCTTCAGGACCGGTACTGTCAATAAGATTTGTTACAACAAGTACGTTGTCAGAAGGTTTAAAAGTCCAGGTGACCTCACCTGCCCCGTAATCAACATTTACACCAGCTAACCCGCCACTTACATTCTTTAACTGCCAAGTGCCATTTAAGATTTCATTTTCAATGGGATTGTCATCGTCATTGCTACAGCCTATAAAGACGGTGAACAAAAGAATCAAGGATAGATTTAAAATTTGTGTTCTCATAGATTAAGTTTTTAAAATTTGTTGCTTTATAGATGGTAAGAAATGTGAAATGGTTGCGCAGTGGGCTTTGATTTTTTCACATTGGTTTAACTACCGTACAAATTCCTTTTCTTACTCAACCCTCAACCCTCAACCCTCAACCCTCAACCCTCAACCCTCAACCCTCAACCCTCAACCCTCAACCCTTAACCCTTAACCCTTAACCCTTAACCCTTAACCCTCAACCCTTCATCTCATAGCCCAAAGCTTTTCAGCCGTCGTAGCCAAGTTACTTTGGCGAAGAAGGCCAGCGTAGGACAACCATCAACCCAAAAGGGGCATTGGTCAATTGGCAGGAAAGTAGGAGCTGTTCACAAGCTACTTTTAGCGGAGTTAACTTTAAAATAATACAATCATGAAATTAAAAAGACTATTGGTATTGGGCTGTATGGCCATAGCAGTTGCCTTTGTATCCTGTTCCAAAGGAGATGCGGGAGAACAAGGACTTAAAGGGGATCCAGGAGAATCTATTAAAGGAGATAAAGGAGATAAAGGAGATACCGGAAATACCGGAGACGATGGCGATTCTGCTTATGAAATAGCAGTGGCCGAAGGCTTTGAAGGTACAGAAGCTGAATGGCTGGAATCACTTAATGGAGAAGATGGAGAAGACGGAGATGATGGTGATTCTGCTTATGAAATAGCAGTGGCCGAAGGCTTTGAAGGTACAGAAGCTGAATGGCTGGAATCACTTAATGGGGCACCCGGAGAAGACGACCAGGACGGTAACGCAAATGTACTGTACCATGATGTGGATCTCTCAGATATTGGAAGTACTTCTGCGATTACTGTTAACCTTTTTGAAGAAATGGAGGGTGTTAATGAGGTGGAAGACTTTACCAAACATGCCTTCTTTTATTATTTGACTGATTCTGCTGATAGGATATGGTCTACTCCAGGGGTATATGTTATTACAATTACAAGTGCCCGATTATATATAGGGGGAGAATTATTAGGTCATTTACGTATTCAATTTTTTGATTATAACGGAAATCCTCAAACTGTCTCTAATCTTGATAACCTTAGAATAGTAGCTGTAGAGCTGCCCGGTCTGGGTGCTAAAAACAGTGAGAATGATCTTATGGCGCGGCTAAAAGCAGCTGGGGTAGATACTGGAGATTACCACGCCATGGCAACATATTTTGGTATAGAAGAGTAATTGGTTTTTTCATAGCTAATTTTTTTATGGATTAAAACATGAAAAGAGCCCTTTAGGGCTCTTTTCTTTTGCTTTATGGAGATTAAAGTTCCTTTCCCTGTCACCCTGAGCGCAGTCGAAGGGAGGGAAAGGTGTCCCGCCGTGGTGGGACGGAAAGGGTGAAAGACCATCCCTTCCGCTTTGACACTTTGTGTCAAACCACCTTCCCTTGCCAAGGGAAGGAGCAATGAATACACTTTTCAAAAACTCCTTTCCCCGTCACCCTGAACTTGTTTCAGGGTCGCACAGGGCAATGTTGCCCTTAGCATTGGTCACTGAGCGAGGTCATTGAGCGTAGTCGAAATGAAGCCGAAGCAAGCCCAGAACATGGCGAAAAATCCCAACAATACAGGACCCAATTGGTTGGGTTTGTAGGGATTCTTCATTGCATTCAGAACGACATTTGATGCCAGCTACAAAAATTCCTTTTCAGATGTCATCCTGAGCCTGTCGAAGGACAGTCCAAGTGAGCAGTCCAGATGTAAATATTCTCGACTGCGCTCGAACTGACAGCTCTTGTCATTTTGAGCCTTGGCGAAAACCTAAACAATAATAAAACCAACCCTCAACCCTTCACCCTTCACCCTCAACCCTTCATCTCATAGCCCAAAGCTTTTCAGCCGTCGTAGCCAAGCTACTTTGGCGAAGAAGGCCAGCGTAGGGCAACCTTCATCCCATAGTCCTTCGCCCTCAACTCTGAGCAGATGTCACACTGAGCTTGTCGAAATGTAGTTAAAGTGCTGTCTAATAATGGCTTCTTGGTTTTATAAGCGTCTTCGACAAGCTCAGACTGACAACTATTGTAGCTTAAAGACTATCGGAATGGAAAACGGAACCTTAACGGCATTGCCCCGTTGTTTTCCCGGTGTCATTTTAGGTAATTTGGAGATAATACGGGCGGCTTCCTTTTCCAGCGTCTCATGTGGTCCGCGCATGCGCACTTCATCAATACTTCCATCTTTTTGAATGGTAAACATAATGCTCACCCTACCTTGTAGCCTCATTTCTTGCGCCATTTCCGGATAACGAAAGTTTTTGCGAATATGCTTTTGCATCATTTCCTGAAAACAGGCTCTTTTGCCTTCTTTGGTGTTTTCATTTTCACAACCGGGAAAAACCGGAGGGTCTTCAACTTTAATGAAAATTACTTCATCTTCAATAGGGGGTGCTACAAAAACAACATCTTCAACATCCATTATTTCTGTGTCTTGATTGGAATCATCAGAGTCGATGAAAGTTTCAACTTTAGTTTCATCGTCATCGGCTATGATTTCTATTACTGGGGGTGCAATGATTTTTGGTGGAGGTGGTGGAGGTAAATTGATGAGTACGGGAGGGAGTATCTCATCAATACCATCTGGAGTCTCTAGGTTTTGGACAAGCTCTGGGGTTTTGTAAAATGTTTTCCATTCAAGGGCCACATACGCAAACAGTAAAATGGCGGTCAGCCCTATTAAAAAATAAAGGGCGCTGTTCTTTTTAAGTTCCAATTTTGGATTTTTCTTGAATTCCATATTTTCAAATTTTATGAAGCGGATACAATTGTCATCCTGAGAATGCCTGCACTGAGCTAAGTCGAAGTGTCGAAGGATAGAAAATTTACAATTAACTACTTTTCGACTGCGCTCGAAGTGACATTGTAAACAACCTCGAGTTAGAAATAATGGGCGTTAACCCTAATCCAAAACTAGCCTGAAATTAAGGGAGATAAAACCAAGAATGAGGGAACGGGCCTTTTGGGTGAGGGAAAATTCAATTTGATGAGATGTCATTTCCCATTGGTCACTGAGCGAAGTCAAAGTAAAACCAAAATCTAAGTAAATTTTTTAGCGTTCAGGGTTTATTTCAGAAGCTCTGCAGTGAAAATTAAGATTTATTAGTGTTATGGGATGCTGAAACAAGTTCAGCATGATAATTATTGATTAGAGCTTAAAACAACCCGTGAATCTCGGCATCAATTTTATTGATGACCTCGCCTAAATCTTCTGGCTCATCAACAAAGTTGATGTTGTCCACATCTATTACCAAAAGCTTGCCTTTTTCATAGGTGTTTACCCAAGCTTCATAACGTTCATTCAAACGGCTGAGGTAATCAATGGAGATACTGTTTTCGTATTCTCGACCTCGTTTATGGATTTGGTTCACCAAATTAGGTATGGAACTGCGCAGATAAATCAATAGGTCAGGTGGTTGCACTAGGGTTTCCATTAACTCAAAAAGGCTTTTATAGTTTTCAAAATCCCTGTTGGTCATCAACCCCATGGCATGCAAGTTGGGTGCAAAAATATGTGCGTCTTCATAGATGGTGCGATCCTGGATCACATTTTTACCACTTTCCCTAATCTTAAGAATCTGCCTATAACGACTGTTCAAAAAGTAAATCTGGAGATTAAAGCTCCAGCGTTCCATCTGCGTATAGAAATCATCTAAATAGGGATTGTCCACTACATCTTCAAACTGGGCATTCCATTTGTAGTGTTTGGCCAATAGGGTGGTCAATGTGGTTTTTCCTGCTCCAATGTTTCCGGCTACGGCAATGTGCATGGGTATTAATGTTGAATGGTTATTAAATAGCAGTGTTTAGTTGCAAAGGCATACAATATACAACGAATCTTGTGGACGATAAAACCAACCTTGGCGGTTTTATCAACGTTTCGATAAAAAACCATTATCAGTGCTTTAGTGCATGGCAGCTACAACCCGGAATGGTAAAACTCTGGGTCTGCTCATGCCACGGAAATGCCTGGTTGTACTTATTGTTTTCCCAATAAAATTTGTTTCGCCCTTTAGGCTCGTTACCAATTTCATTCATGGTTTCAGTATCGTACAGACGTCCATTGATCATGGTGTACCGAATAGAATTGGTGTTTTCAATATCTTCCAATGGGTTCTTGTCAAGAACAATCAGGTCTGCTAGCTTGCCCTCTTTTATTGAACCTATCTCATTGCCCATACCAATATATTCTGCGCCGTTAATGGTTGCTGCTTTCAACGCATCCATATTGCTCATACCACCTGCTTTCAACATCCAAAGCTCCCAATGAGCCCCTAAACCTTGTAGCTGCCCGTGGGCTCCAAGATTGGCCTTTACCCCTGCTTTGGAAAGGGCTGTAACTGTTTCAGAGACCAAAACATGTCCGTTTTCGTATTCTTCCCGCGGTGCCTTGGTTCTATGACGACTACGCGAATCAATAATATGTCTTGGAGTGTACTTTATTAGCTTTTCATTTTCCCAGACATTATCTCGCTCATAATAAAAATACTCACCATTCAATCCTCCATAATTCACAATAAGAGTTGGGGTGTACCCACTATTACTGTTGCTCCATAATGTAATAATATCCTTATAAACTGGAGCAACCGGAATGTTGTGCTCAATACCTGTATGGCCATCCATGATCATACTCATATTGGCAAAAAAGGTGGACCCGCCTTCGGGAACTACATTGACTCCCAATTCTTTTGCCGCCTGCATGATCTGTTGGCGTTGCTCCCTTCTTGGTTGGTTGTAACTTTTTACTGAAGTAGCCCCAAAAGCTTTGGTTCTTCGGATGGCCGAGCGGGCATCATCCAAACTATTGACCACAGCCTTAAAATCTCCATCGGCACCATAAAGGATGAATCCTGTTGAATAAATTCTAGGCCCAATCATTTCACCACTTTTTACCAATTCCGAAAGGCCAAAAACAGTTTCACTATTTGCTGATGGATCGTGAGCTGTGGTGACGCCGAAAGCAAGGTTGGCGTATAATTGCCAGTGCTTTTTGGTGTTCAATCCCGCGCGGAAAGCTCCAATGTGGGCATGGGCATCCACAATGCCGGGCATAATGGTTTTACCTTTAAAATCAAAAACTTTGGCATTTGAAGGAATCGTGATTTCCGAGGAAGAACCAATACTTTCAATCTTATTGTTGTTGATAACTATTGTGGCATTTTCCAGAACTTCATCATTTTCCATAGTGATGATTCTAGCATTGGTAAAAGCAATACGACCTTTAGGTCTATCTGTTTTAGAGACCAATTCCACCTGAATTCCTTTTTCCGTTACAGGAGGAATGCTGTCGGGTGAATTTTTAAGAAAGGTAAATCTTTGATTTACATCGTTAGAAAAATATTCACACCCCAATGTCCAGTGCATTTTTTTGCTATCGTTGGACCAATGAAGACTGTATCCGGCGTCTTTTGCCACCTGTGTTACTGGAAATGCTTTGCTTTTTGGGTCAAATTCAATGGTTTGACCTGTAATTGTCATGGGCGTCACATAAGCTTTGTGCAAGTTGGAAAACAACAACCATTTGTTGTCTGGCGATGGTACAATATGGTTGGCATATTTGGATTTGAAATGTGTACGTTCATCCTTTCCGTTCAAATCAATACTTTTAAGCTCTTTGGTCAGTGATCCAAAGAATTTACCACCTGTTTGAAAAAAGACACGAAGGTCATCAGCGCTAAAGGTTGGGGTTAATCCATTCCCTGTGAGTTTTTTGATATTGTTTCCATTGACGGACATTATATAAATACCAGGCTCTTTGGTAAATGTTCGTCCTTGATCACTATTGCCACTTTGCTTACCATAAACTATATAATTTCCATTATTGGAAAATGAAGGAAAACGATAGATTCCTTTAACCAATGTCAGTTTTGTTGATTTGCCTCCTGTAGCCGCTATTTTATGGATAGAGCCCAATTTTTCATCATCCCAAGTCACATAAACAATTTCTTTTCCATCTGGGGAGAATGAAGGCTCAAATTCTAAATCTTCACTATTGGTTAATCGTTTTGGTTTGCCATTGGGTAAAGTTTTGGTCCACAGATGACCTAAAGCACTAAAAACAATTCTTTTTCCATCTGGAGAAGTCTTTACATGACGAATTACTTTTGCGGTAAATTCATCTGCATCAACCTGATGTTGGGCACGATGCGTTTCGGCAATTTTGATTTTTGTATCTATCTGAAAGGGAATTGGCTCAACCTGAAGGGTTTTTACATTGATTTTTTGAATCTTACCTCCAGCCCAAAAAACAATTTCATTGCCGTTGGGCATCCAGCTTAAATTGGGATAAGTACCAAAAATGGCCCATGCTTCCATCTGGTCTTTGTTCAAGGCATCATAAATAGGCCACTCCTCACCAGTTTCCAAATCATGAATGAACAAAACAGTTTTGGTACGAACACGTTTTACAAACGCAAGCTTTTTGTTGTCAGGAGAAACAGTTGGTCTTGATGCACTACCGGGACCTCCGGTGATGGTAAGGGTCTTTCCGGTTTCAAAGTCGTAGCGCTTAATGGCATAGATCTGTGCATTTGGATTCTTGTTATATTGAAAAAATCCACCTGGATACATATCCTCGCAGTAATATAAATATTTGCCGTCGCTTGAAACGAAAGGCTCGTTAACATCTTGCTGGTCGTTTTTTCTTTTGGTCAATTTTAACCCACTTCCTCCGGTTATGTGATATTGCCACATTTCACCAGCACCTAACGATCGTTGGGATGTAAAGTGTTTCCTTGCTATTAAATGATTGCCATCCGGTGTCCAAACGGCATTGTTCAACAATCTGAAATTTTCTTTGGTAATTTGTTTCGCGTTACTGCCATTAGTATCCATCACCCAAATATTGTCGCCACCTCCGGCATCGGAAGTAAATGATATTTGTTGTCCATCTGGGCTAAAACGAGGTTGAACTTCAAAAGGAAGGCCAGAACGTAACGCTTTAGCCTTCCCTCCAGAAATGGGCATAATATAAATATCTCCCAACATGTCAAAAGCCAGTTGTTTGCCATCAGGACTAACATCGAGGTTCATCCATGTGCCTTCATCGGTGGATAAATCAACTTCATTTATTTTCCAATCGATATAAGGATTGGATACATCCCATTTTTTTTCGTCTTTTTTGTCTTGACTTACAGCTAAGAACGTAAATGAGAATAGAAAAATGGAAAGGAAAGCTTTGTTTTTCATGATCTGTGGATTAGTCGGACAGCAAAATACGGATAAACCAGATATTTTTGTTACTAGTATTTTAAAAATATTTGGTTTTTAAGACCAAAACATTTTCATATTTTTGCCCTCTATTATTGAGGAAAGATTTGACTGATTGCAACCTCGCTAAAAAATGCTAAAAAGGAGTGTAAACTTTTTTGGGCTGTACCGTCAAATCTCTTCGTATAAAATATAAGTACATGCCATATCTGTTTACATCAGAATCTGTAAGTGAAGGACACCCAGACAAAATAGCCGATCAAATCAGTGATGCACTTTTGGATAATTTTTTGGCCTTTGACCAGGAAAGTAAGGTGGCTTGCGAAACTTTAGTAACTACCGGTCAAGTGGTTTTGGCAGGTGAAGTTAAGAGTGATACGTATCTGGATGTGCAAAATATTGCCCGTGATGTGATCAATAAAATAGGGTACACCAAAGGTGAATACCAGTTTAGTGGGGATTCTTGTGGTGTAATTTCGTTGATTCATGAGCAATCCCAAGATATTAACCAAGGAGTTGATAGGGGAAGCAAAGAAGAGCAGGGAGCTGGTGATCAGGGTATGATGTTTGGCTATGCAACCAAAGAAACTGAGAATTACATGCCTTTGGCATTGGATATTTCGCATAAAATCCTTCAGGTCTTGGCGAAGTTAAGACATGATGGCACCCAAATTAGCTATTTAAGACCAGATGCCAAGGCACAGGTGACCATCGAATATTCAGATGATAATGTGCCACAGCGAATAGATACTATTGTAGTGTCCACCCAACATGATGAGTTTGATTCGGATGAAAAGATGTTGGCAAAAATTAAGGAAGATATTCTTTCAATTTTGATTCCAGAAGTCAAAAAATTGTTACCAAAATCCATACAAGAACTATTTAATGATGATATTAAATACCATATCAACCCAACTGGAAAGTTTGTGATTGGTGGTCCACATGGCGATACTGGTTTGACCGGACGTAAAATTATTGTGGATACTTACGGAGGAAAAGGTGCTCACGGTGGTGGTGCCTTTAGTGGAAAAGACCCAAGTAAGGTGGATAGAAGCGCGGCCTATGCTGCCAGACATGTAGCTAAAAACTTGGTGGCAGCCGGAGTGGCTGATGAAATTTTGGTACAGGTGAGTTACGCCATTGGGGTGGTAGAACCTACTTCCATTTTTGTGGATACCTATGGTACAGCAAATGTCAACCTATCCGATGGTGAAATAGCCGAGAAAACTTCAGAATTGTTCGACATGCGTCCTTTTGCCATTGAAGAACGATTAAAGTTGAGAAACCCCATCTATCTAGAAACTGCCGCGTACGGTCATATGGGAAAACAACCTCAAAAACTGACCAAGGTATTTGAATCTCCCTACAATGGAAGGGTTGAAAAGGAAGTGGAACTTTTCACTTGGGAAAAACTGGATAGCGTCGATGCAGTAAAAGAGGCGTTCAATTTATAAAACGTATCCCTACATCTTTCTTAACTAAGAAGATTTCTTTGTAGTTTTAGGCGTCAATCAAAATTTCCTTAAGATGAAAAGAATACTTCGTCCCATAATGCTAATGTTTGTTTTAACATTGGCAATCTCAGCCTGTAAAAAAACTGTCAAAAAAGAGGTTCAGCAAGAGGACACCTATGTAGCTGATAATTACAACAAGCAAGAAGTGGATATTGAAATGAGAGATGGTGTTAAGCTGCACACCACCATTTATTCCCCAAAAGACACCTCAAAGGAATATCCCATTTTAATGCAACGTACGCCCTATAGCTCAAGACCCTATGGTGAGGTAAACTTTAGAAAACAAATTGGGCCCAACGTTCATTTAATGAAGGAAGGAAACATTGTTGTATATCAAGATGTTCGAGGTAGATGGTTGAGCGAGGGGCATTATGAGAATATGCGAGCCTACATCCCAAATAAGACTTCTGATCAAGATGTAGATGAAAGTTCAGATACTTATGATACTATTGAGTGGTTGGTAAACAATGTTGATAATAACAATGGCAACGTAGGTATTTGGGGTATTTCATATCCCGGGTTTTATGCCACCTACGCAACAATTGACGCTCATCCAGCATTAAAAGCATCTTCGCCGCAAGCCTGTATTGGAGATTTCTTTTTTGACGATTTTCATCATAACGGAGCTTATTTATTGAGCTATTTTAGAGCAACCTCACTTTTTGGAACACCTAGACCCAACAATGATCAACCTATAGATACGGCCTGGTACACCTTACCAGATATTCAGACTGATGATCAGTACCAGTTCTTTTTGGATGCCGGACCCTTGAAAAATCTGAATTCCTTTTTTGAATATGAAACAGTGGATACGCCTACAATGAGACCAGATGGAAAAACTGATGATTTTTTCTGGAACGAATTAAAGGAGCACCCCAATTATGATGAACTTTGGCAAAGTAGAGGATTGATTCAGCACTTGGACAAGTCCAAATCGCATGTTGCAACTATGATTGTTGGTGGGTGGTTTGATGCAGAGGACTTATATGGGCCTTTGGAAACCTATAAAAATATTGAAAAACATACCGAAGGTTATAACACAATGGTATTTGGGCCTTGGGACCATGGCCGTTGGGCAAGACGAAATGGAAGAAGCTTGGTCGGGAATTACTATTTTGGAGATTCCATTTCGGAGTTTTTCCAAGAAAACATTGAAACAAAATTCTTCAATCACTTTTTAAAAGGCGATGGGGGTGAAAAAAGTGGACTTCCAGAAGCCTATGTTTTTGATTCAGGTAGAAAAGAATGGAAAACATATGATGCATGGCCTCCGCAAGGTGTGGAAAAACAGGCTATGTTCCTATCAGAAGATCAAGAATTGAGCACAGAACAAAAAGAGGTCTCAGGTATTCAATTTATTAGCGATATCAAAAAACCAGTTCCGTATTCTGAGGACATTAAATCGGTATTTACGCCAAGAAAATACATGACAGATGATCAACGTTTCGCTGCACGCAGATCAGATGTACTTGTTTTTGAAACCAATGTGTTGGAAGAGGACCTTACCCTTGCCGGGGATATTTTAGCAAAGCTAAAAGTAGCGACTACGGGTACCGCAGCAGATTGGATTGTGAAAGTTATTGATGTACACCCTGCGGATACTGAAACCAATGAAGAAATGCAGGATCATCTAAAAATGTCCAATTATCATTTAATGGTGCGTAGTGAAGTACTTCGTGGACGTTTCAGGAACAGTTTTTCAGACCCAGAGCCGTTTACACCAAATAAAAAAACGGATGTGACCATAAAATTGCAAGACGTTTTCCATACAATCAAAAAAGGGCATAAGCTACAGATTCAGGTGCAAAGCACTTGGTTTCCTTTAATAGATTTGAATCCTCAGACCTATGTGGATAACATCTTTAAGGCAGATGAAGAAGATTTTAAAACCCAGACCCATACGGTTTTTACGGACTCAAGTATAGAGTTTTCGGTTTTAAAATGAAATGACTTCACCTAAGAAAACTAAAAAACCATGGGCTACCAAAGCGGCAATGGAGCAAATTTATGAGGCCAAGCTATGGGGGGATAATGATTCCGATTTTTATTCGGGTGATGGGTCACATCATCCCGAATTGGTGGAGCCCTATGTAGATGCTCTACAGGCGTTTTTAAAATCCTTTGAAAATCCATTGACTGTTTGTGATTTAGGTTGTGGGGATTTCAATATTGGAAAAGAACTGGTTGTTCATGCTAAAAAATACATAGCAGTAGATATTGTTGAAGATCTGATAAACTTCAACCGAGAGAAATTCCGGATTCCTAATTTGGAATTCCATTGTTTGGATATTGCAAAAGATGATTTGCCAATAGCGGATTGTGCCATTTTAAGGCAAGTATTGCAACACCTGTCCAATTCGGAAATTAAAAATATCGTGGACAAACTCTATGATTTTAAATATGTAGTGCTAACCGAGCATTTACCTCAAGGTGATTTTGTTTCCAATATCAATATCATTGCTGGTCAGGGAACTCGATTGAAAAAGCAAAGCGGGGTGGATTTATGCGAAGCACCCTTCCACTTAAAAGTAAAGGAAGCAAAGCGGTTGTTGTCCATTAACTCTCCGAATCATGGAGGGCAATTGGTTACTACCTTGTTTAAAATGTTTTGAGTTTGATAAAGCTGGTACGGTGGACTCATTTTGAAATAACAATCTCACATCATCTGTCATTTCGAACTGTCAGACTGAGCGCAGTCGAAGTCAAGGCGAGAAATCTATCCGTCTTATCCTTGAAAAATAGCTGGTATTCGCAAAATTTCCCAAAAACATTAGGATTTTAAAAGATTCTACTATTATATTTGTCCCCACAAGTTCAAACATGTATTGAATAGTTATCAAGAAAGGTGGAGGGAGTAGACCCTATGAAGCCTTAGCAACCCTTGACTCCTAATGTCAAGAAGGTGCTAAATTCTATCCCATTTGGGAATAGATAACAACAACTGAATTATTTCAGTTTCACTTTCTTATAACTTTTTGATTTTTCCTATCGACCCATTGGTTGAGCAGGGTTTGGCTTTTTAATTTATCGATATTAATAATTTAAAAAACTAGAAATCATGAGTGATCAAAAATTTTCAACCAATGCTTTGCATGCTGGGCACGATACCACACAAACAGGTGGAACCAGAGCCGTGCCTATTTATCAGTCAACCTCCTATGTGTTTAATGATACAGACCATGCGGCAAACCTATTTTCGTTAGCCGAATTAGGCTTTATTTACACACGCTTGAACAACCCTACCAATCAAATTTTACAAGAAAGACTGGCAGCCATTGAGGGTGGGGTAGGTGCAGTTGTTTTTGCTTCGGGAACAGCGGCAATTTCAACTGGATTATTGACTCTTTTAAGAGCAGGTGATCACATAGTGGCATCGAGTAGTTTGTACGGTGGAACCTATAACTTGTTGAATGTTACTTTACCAAGATTAGGTATTACCACAACTTTTGTTGATGCTTCTGACCCATCAAATTTTGCCAATGCTGTACAGGAAAATACAAGAGCTTTCTTTGTGGAATCTTTAGGGAACCCTAAATTGGATGTATTGGACCTTAAAGGAATTTCCAAAGAAGCTAAAGCTGCCAAAGTTCCATTTATTGTCGATAACACTGTTGCTACTCCGGGGTTATTAAACCCTATTGAACATGGTGCAAACTTGGTGATTCATTCATTGACCAAATATATTGGCGGTCAAGGAAATTCACTTGGTGGTGCCATCATCGACGCAGGAACATTTGATTGGGCCAATGGCAACTTCCCTGAATTTACAGAACCATCGGCAGGATATCATGGCTTGGTATACAGCGAAGCGTTGGGAGCAGCTGCTTTTACATTCAAATTGATTTTGGAAGGACTTCGTGATTTTGGTGGAGCGTTGAGTCCGTTTAATGCATTTCAAATTATTCAAGGTTTAGAGACTTTGCCAGTACGAATTAAACAACATAGTGAAAATGCATTGGCCTTGGCAGAATGGTTGCAAAACCGGGAAGAAGTGGCATGGGTAAATTATCCGGGCCTAAAGGGCAATAAATATTATGAGTTGGCTCAGGAATACCTTCCTAAAGGACAAAGTGGTATAGTGACTTTTGGGGTAAAGGGAGGATTTGAAGCTGCTAAAAAATTGACTGATGCAACAAAAATATTTTCATTGTTGGCAAATATCGGAGACACCAAATCTTTGATTATTCACCCATCAAGTACTACGCACCAACAGTTGGACGATGCCCAGCAGGAGTCAGCTGGTGTTACTAAGGATTTGATTCGTTTGTCAGTTGGCCTGGAAGACATATCCGATTTGAAAGCCGATTTGGAACAAGCATTTGCGGCAATAGATTAACCTGATTTTACCTATCAGTTCGAGCAATGTTATCCTGAGCTTGTTGAAGGAATATTATGAAGAGAATTTCTCTAATCGATATCAATATTATAAAGAATGCTCCATAAAACAGAAATAAAGGATTTTACTACTATAAATGGTGTTGCCCAAGATTTGCAATTGTCCTACCAACTCTTTGGGAAAGAGTTGCACACTGCACCCATAATTTTGGTAAACCACGCCTTAACAGGTAACTCCAATGTTACTGGGGATGGAGGTTGGTGGTCAGATATCATTGGTAAAAGTAAAAGTATTGATACTGATAAATACACCATTTTGGCATTTAACATCCCTGGAAATGGATATGATGGTCTTGTAATTGATAATTACAAGGATTTTGTCGCCGGAGATATTGCCCAAATCTTTCTTAGAGGATTACAGCAGTTAAAAATTGACCGTTTGCACGCTATTATTGGAGGATCTTTGGGAGGAGGAATTGCTTGGGAAATGGCTGCTTTGAATCCTAAGATTACTGAGCATTTGATTCCAGTTGCATCAGATTGGAAATCTACCGATTGGTTGATTGCCAATTGCCAGATTCAGGAGCAGTTTTTGGTGAATTCAAAACAACCTGTGCACGATGCCCGCATGCATGCTATGCTTTGTTACCGTACACCGGAATCTTTCAAAGAGCGATTCAAAAGAAGTACCAACGAAGAACTCCAGGTTTTCAATGTAGAAAGCTGGTTAATGCACCATGGCAAAAAACTGCAAGAGCGTTTCCAGCTATCGGCCTATAAACTGATGAATCAGCTATTGAGGACCATCGACATTACAAGAAATGGAGATGAAGCATTCAAGGCATTGCAGGAGAGCGATACTAAAATCCATATTATTGGTGTTAATTCTGATTTGTTCTTTACCGCCGAGGAAAACAAGGAAACTTTCAGGCGATTGGCATTGGTCAATACCAATGTTACCTATGGTGAAGTACAATCCCTTCATGGTCATGATGCTTTTCTAATGGAGTTTGAGCAGTTGGAAAAGCTCTTAGAACCCGTATTCCAGAAAAATGGAAAGTTGGAGCGTATTAAAATCCTAAAGTTTGGTGGTAAATCTCTGGCCAACGGAGAAGGTATTGACCGTGTGCTTAAGATCATATCAAAAAAAGCAAAAGAAAAAGAACATTTTGCTGTAGTGCTTTCCGCAAGGGGAAAAGCTACGGATCAGTTGGAATCCATGCTTAAAAAAGCAGCTAAAGGTGACGGTTTTGATGAAGAGCTAAAACATTTTTCGGACTATCAAAAAGAAGGATTGTCTGATACGGCAATTATTGCGAATGAGCTTAAAGCGATAGAAAAAATCCTAAAAGGAGTTTCATTGACAGAGGATTTTAGTGCTAAGACCAAGGATGAACTTATGTCCAATGGGGAGTTGATTTCTGGCAAAGCAGTGACCGCAATGCTAAAAGGATTAGGAGTCAAGGCTCAATTATTGGATTCAAGAGAGTTAATCAAAACAGATGATGCTTTTACCAATGCTGAGGTAGATGAAGGGGTTTCCAAAGAAAATGTGATTCGGTGTTTTAAAGGCCTAGATTCAGATGTGGTTCCTATTGTAACAGGTTTCATTGCATCCAATAGTGAGGGGGAGACCACTACCCTTGGAAGAAATGGAACCAATTATTCTGCAGCATTGCTTGCCAATTTTTTAGATGCGGGCGAATTACTCAACTATACCCATGTAAATGGTATTTATACAGCCAATCCTGATTTGGTTGCTGATGCGAAGCTCATTGATGTTATATCGTATGCCGAGGCGAACGAATTGGCCAATTTTGGTGCTAACATTTTGCACGCAAAGACCATTATCCCATTGATTGAGAAAAATATTCCCCTTCGGATTCTCAATACCTTTAATGATGATAATGAAGGGACGCTGATTGGCCCGAAAACAGACAATGGAGGAATTAAATCCTTGTCGGTTCTAGAGAATGTCGCCCTAATAAACCTTGAAGGAAGGGGGCTTTTGGGAAAAGTAGGTATCGATGCTCGGATTTTCAAATCTCTCGGGCAAAACAATATTAATGTCGGAATCATTTCCCAAGGTTCTTCTGAAAGGGGAATAGGTTTGGTGGTAGATGCCAAAGAAGCTCAAAAAGCTAAAAAGGTACTCGATTTGGAGTTTGAAACCGACTATTCCTCCCATGATGTTAACCAAATTACGGTGGCAAATGATGTTTCGGTTATTTCCATAGTTGGTATGGATTTGAGCACTTTTCACAAACCCTTTAATGCGTTGGTCAAAAACCAAGTCGTACCATTGCTCTTTAACAATACCGTTTCAGGAAAAAATGTGAGCTTGGTATTGAAAAAATCTGATTTGCATAAAGCGATCAATGTGGTGCATGGGCAGATTTTTGGAATTGCCAAAAAAGTAAACCTTGCCATTTTCGGTCACGGTAATGTAGGGGGTACTTTAATCGACCAAATACTGGACTCTAAAGTCAGTATTGAAAAAAGAAAAGATATTGACCTTCGAGTTTTTGCGGTATCCAACTCCAGAAAAGTGTTGTTGAACGCTGGAGGTATCTCGGAAAATTGGAAAAAGAACCTGAATCAAAATGGAGTTCCTTATCAAATTGAAGACGTAATCGAGTATGCCAAGGCAAATCATTTGGAAAATTTGATTGCAGTGGACAATACGGCCAGTGAAACGTTTGTGTCCAACTATGAACATTTTATTGATAACGGATTTGATTTGGTTTCCTCAAACAAAATTGCAAACACTTTAGGGTTTGATTATTATAATTCTATCAGGGAGCAGCTTGAGAGGAACCAAAAACAATACCTCTATGAAACTAATGTAGGGGCAGGACTTCCGCTTATCGATACCATTAAATTATTGCATCTTTCTGGAGAGAATATTACCAGAATAAAAGGAGTGTTCTCTGGTTCGTTGAGCTATATCTTCAATACATTTTCAGAAAATGAAATTCCATTTTCCACTATTGTAAAAGAAGCCATGGAAAAAGGATTTACCGAGCCTGATCCCCGTGAGGACCTTTCGGGAAATGATGTGGGTAGAAAATTGTTGATTTTGGCTCGTGAGCTTGATTTGCAGAACGAGTTTTCAGATATCCAAGTTGAAAACCTAATTCCGAAGGAATTGCAGCCTTTGAATTTTGATGAATTCATGGGACAAGTTGAGGTCATGGATGGAGTTTATGGTGAAATCAAGAAATCCCAAGAAGAAGGTCATGTGCTCCGATATATTGGTGATTTGCATGGCGATTTGCAACAAGACAAAGGAGTTTTGGATGTGAAATTGGTTTCGGTTCCCAAAGAAAGTGCGTTGGGGCAGGTGAGTGGTTCAGATTCCATTATTGAGATTTATACGGAATCATATGGGGAAAACCCTTTGGTGATTCAAGGTGCTGGTGCTGGTGCAGCAGTTACCGCCAGAGGAGTTTTTGGTGATATTTTAAGAATAGCAGAAAAGATATAGCTTTGGCTGCGCTCAGCTACTTTTTTCTGTAATTGGTTTTTGGTGGCTGAGCGGAGTCGAAGCCACAATGAAGTATGCATGAAAGGATATGTTTATATATTGGAATGTTCAGATGGAAGCTATTACGCGGGTAGTACAATTGATTTGGACAAACGATTACAGGAGCATCAAGATGGAAGAGGAGCAAATCATACCAAGAAAAGATTGCCTGTTAAATTGGTTTATGTAGAAGAATACTTGAGGATAGATACTGCATTTTATAGAGAGAAACAGATTCAAGGTTGGACTCGAGTTAAAAAGGAAGCACTTATTCATGGGGCGTTTGAAATTCTTCAGGATTTAGCCGAATGTAAGAACGAAACACACTTTAGATATTTTAAAGAGAAAGAATAATGTGGCTTCGACTACGCTCAGCCACCGAACAGAAAAAAATGAGCAATAAAAAGCAATTTGAAACAGAAGCGATTCGCACGCAAATAGAACGAACGCAATTCTTGGAGCATTCAAGCCCACTGTATTTGACCTCAAGTTTTGTTTTTGAGGATGCAGAGGACATGCGGGCTTCTTTTGCTGAAGAAAAGGATAGAAATATCTATTCCAGATATTCTAATCCAAACTCTTCTGAATTTATAGATAAGGTCTGCAAAATGGAAGGGGCAGAAAATGGTTTTGCATTTGCATCTGGGATGGCAGCAGTGTATGGCACTTTTGCCGCCCTATTGGAAAGCGGGGACCATATCGTTTCATGTAAAAGCATTTTTGGCTCTACCCATACGTTGTTCACTCAATTTTTTCCCAAATGGAACATTACAACAAGCTATTTCAATATTAATGATTTGGATACTGTTGAAGAGTTGATTACGAATAAGACCAAGATTATTTATGCCGAATCCCCGACCAATCCAGGGGTAGACGTTTTGGATTTAGAGATATTGGGAAATCTGGCAAAAAAACACAATCTCATCTTTATTATCGATAACTGTTTTGCTTCTCCTTATTTGCAGCAACCTATTAAGTTTGGGGCCCATTTGGTCATTCATTCCGGAACAAAATTAATGGATGGACAGGGACGTGTATTGGCAGGAATCACCGTTGGTAATAATGACCTTATTGATAAGATTTACCGTTTTTCGAGAATTACCGGTCCTGCACTTTCCCCGTTCAATGCTTGGGTATTGTCCAAAAGCTTGGAGACTTTGGCATTAAGAGTAGATAGGCATTGCGCAAATGCATTGCAATTGGCAACCTATTTGGAGGGTCATCCTAAAATAGCGTGGGTTAAATATCCATTTTTGAAATCGCATCCCAAATACGAGATTGCTAAAAAACAAATGAAAGCTGGCGGTTGCGTGGTCGCTTTTGAAGTAAAGGGAGGACTGGAAGCAGGAAGGAAATTCTTTGATACGGTAAAAATGCTGTCACTTTCAGCCAATTTGGGAGATTCACGAAGTATAGTTACCCATCCGGCATCAACAACGCATAGTAAATTAACGATGGAAGAAAGGCAATCTGTTGGAATTTCAGATGGAACTGTTCGGATTTCAGTTGGCTTGGAACATATTGATGATATTATTGCTGATATTGACCAGGCATTAGATTAGTGGAGTGTTTTAAATCTTGTTGAAGGTGGCATAAAAAGTACTGGTTTCCTTACCAATGTAGCCTCCGGTTTTGGGCCAATCTTCGTTATAGTCCATTTTAAGCTTTAAGGTGGTTTCATTCAATTCCAGAATTTCAGCTCCATGATCAACCCACAAACTTCCTCTTTCATCGTGATATAGGTATTTTTTTTCTTCAACCTTCCATCCATTACCTGGATTCAGAAAATCATAGGCAAATGGCCACTGTTCAAGAAATTTGCCACCGCTTATCTCAATATCACCTGTGGTATCTGTAATTATTCTTTCATAAAGGAATCCTTCCCCTATTATTTCAAATGCATTTGGGTTTTCAGAAAAAGATAGCACAACATCTAAATTACTCCCCTCCCCGTGAAATAACATTTCAAAATAACTGGAACTTGTGGACGTAGCTGACCCAATTCTTCCATCTTCGGAAGTGATTTCTACAAGTTCCCATTTTCCTGTTAAAAGTGAAGATGTTTCCTTTGAGTCTGTGTCACCATCTCCGTTTTTATCACAAGCTAAGAACAATATGGTTAGGATAGACAATAGAATGTTCTTTTTCATTTTAAGAGGTAAGGGGTTAAGTGTAAAAACGATTAAACATTTTCCATAGTATATATGTTGGTTTTTTATTTTCTATATTCGTTGCATGCTCTCCAAGAAGACCAAATATGGACTAAAAGCACTTACCTACCTAGCTTCACTAGAGAGTAGGGAGCCTGTTCAAATTGCTGAAATAGCCAAACACGAGAATATTTCACAAAAGTTTTTGGAAAGTATTTTGCTTACCTTGAGACGAAACGGATTTTTGGGATCTAAAAAAGGAAAAGGCGGCGGGTATTATTTAATTAAGGAGCCAGAAGATATTTTAATGACGGCTGTTATGCGGGTATTGGAAGGTCCAATAGCTATGGTTCCCTGTGTAAGTCTCAATTTCTACGAAAAATGCGCAGATTGCCCTGATGAAAACAAATGCTCGGTGAACAAATTGATGCTTCAAGTGCGTGATAGTGCCCTAGAAGTCTACCGAAACAATACATTGGCTGATTTGATAGCCTCATAAGTTTAGATTCTTTATTATTTGAGGTTTAAGATCAGTAAATCTGTAAATTTTTTCGTTCCACTTATTAAAATCTATAAAAACGATAGGGTATTGGTAATTTTATATGGTTTTTAACGATTCCAATTAAATAAAACACGTATGTTTGTATTTCCTAGTAAATCGATAGGGAAATAATTAAACGAAATGATTGCAGACCAATTAGTACTGAATTCAAAAAATACCAAGACATCCTTTGAGAAGGATAAAAACTCGGAAAAACCCCTTCGTAGTATAGCAAAAGCTGTTAGCTGGAGAGTAATTGGAACCGTAGATACACTGATTATCTCCTATTTTTTTGTTGAAGAAGTTGTCTTGGCAGCATCCATAGCTTCCATAGATTTTGTAACCAAAATGATTCTTTATTTTTTTCATGAAAGAATCTGGAACAAGATAGGTTGGGGCAAATAAATTAATCAATTATGGCATTCTCACAAGAAAATATTGAAAACTTAAATAAACAATTCAAGGGTATTGATCCCCAAGAGATAATTTCTTGGGCCATTGCAAATGGAAATACCCCTGTGGTTACCACAAATTTCCGTCCTTATGAAGTGGCCATTCTTCATGCTGTAACGGATGTTGATAGGGATATTCCAGTTGTTTGGTGTGATACAGGATACAATACACCTAATACGTACAAGCATGCTGAAGAATTGATTTCTCGCTTGGGATTGAACATCAAACTATATGTGCCCAAGCAGACTTCATCACATCGAGATGCTGTTATGGGAATTCCTCATATTGATGACCCGTTACACGCCACTTTTACAGAGCAAGTGAAGTTGGAGCCTTTTAGAAGGGCTATGGAAGAACACAAACCGGATGTTTGGTTCACTAATCTGCGTAAGGGACAAACCGCACATAGAGATTCATTGGATGTGTTGAGTTTGGGTAAGAAAGGTGTTCTTAAAGTGAGCCCATTTTACTATTGGAGCGATACACAATTGGATGCCTATCTAAACGAACGAGATTTACCCAACGAACATAAATATTTTGACCCCACCAAGGTTTTGGAAAACCGAGAATGTGGATTGCATACATAAAAGAGAATAAGACAGTGAGCACACTTATAGAAGAAATACTAAAACCAGAACTATTGGACTTGGAAAAAAGACCAAAGGCTAATGCATTGGAGCATGAGGCCATTTATATCATGCGCGAGGTTGCGGCCCAGTTTGAAAAACCTGTTTTATTGTTTTCAGGCGGAAAGGATTCCATAACATTGGTAAGATTGGCACAAAAAGCCTTTTGGCCAGCAAAAATTCCTTTTCCGTTGATGCATATCGATACCGGTCATAATTTTCCCGAAACCATTGAATTTAGAGATAAACTGGTAGAAGAACTTGGAGTTGAACTTATTGTGAGAAACGTTCAGGATTCTATAGATCAAGGGAAAGTGGTTGAGGAAACTGGAAAATATGCTAGTAGAAATATGTTGCAGACCACTACTTTGTTGGATGCTATTGAAGAATTCAAGTTTGATGCCTGTATTGGTGGAGCACGTAGAGATGAAGAAAAGGCAAGAGCCAAGGAACGTATTTTTTCAGTTCGTGACGATTTCGGTCAATGGGATGAGAAAAACCAACGCCCAGAGTTGTTCGATATGTTGAACGGTGAAATTGAGATGGGCCAAAATGTCCGAGTTTTCCCAATCAGCAACTGGACAGAGTTGGATGTTTGGAGTTACATTGAAAAAGAAAATATTGAGATCCCCTCCATTTACTTTGCACATAAGAGAAACATCTTTTTAAGAGATGGGTTGATTTGGTCCGCGGAAGATGGTGTTGTGTTTAGGGCAGATGACGAGGTTGTTGAAGAACGGATGGTTCGTTTTCGTACCGTAGGTGATATGTCATGTACCGCTGCAGTAGCATCATATGCCGATACTATCGAAAAAGTGGTGGCCGAAATCAGGGAATCAAAAATTTCGGAACGTGGAGCAAGGATAGATGACAAACGTTCTGAAGCAGCAATGGAAAAACGTAAACAACAAGGATATTTTTAAAAGATTATGGAAGTATTGAAAATTGCTACAGCAGGTAGCGTGGATGATGGTAAAAGTACCTTGATTGGACGATTGTTATATGATACAAAATCGTTGACCGATGATAAATTGGAGGCTATTGAAAGGACCAGCAAGCAAAAAGGATACGATTACCTAGATTTTTCCTTAGCGACTGACGGTTTGGTAGCTGAAAGAGAACAAGGAATTACGATTGACGTTGCCCATATCTACTTTTCAACAGCAAAGAAAAGCTACATTATAGCAGACACCCCTGGTCATGTGGAATATACCAGAAATATGGTTACGGGAGCGTCTACTTCTCAAGCCGCAATTATATTGATTGACGCTAGAAAGGGCGTGATTGAGCAAACAAATCGTCACTTTTTTATCAACAATCTACTTCGCGTTAAAGAGGTGATTGTTGCTGTGAATAAAATGGATTTGGTAGATTTTTCGGAGGAAAAATACAATGCTATAAAAGCTGACTTTGAGGAATTGATGAGCAAGCGGGATTACGCGGATCAAAAAATCACTTTTATCCCCATTAGTGCATTGAAGGGAGACAACGTCGTAGAGAAATCCAAAAATACACCGTGGTACAATGGCGAGACCATACTGGAACACTTGGAAAGTTTAGATTTGGCCGCAGTGTCCAATGTAGGAACTCCAAGGTTCCCTGTGCAATATGTGGTTCGACCAAAAACTGAAGAATTCCATGATTTTCGTGGATTTGCTGGAAAAGTATATGGTGGTGAACTTAGTGTTGGAGACGAAGTTGTAGTGCTACCATCAATGACCAGAAGTAAGATTAAGAATATTTATTTTTACGATAAAGAATACCAAACAGCGCCAAGAAGGTCCTCCGTGACTATTACTTTGGAAGATGAAGTCAATGTAAGTCGAGGAGATATGTTGGTAAAAGCTGAAGATTTACCCATAATTGATAAGCAACTTACGGCAACAGTTTCTTGGATGGATTCCGATAGTTTAATCACTGGAGGCAAATATGTGGTACAACATGGGGTGAATAAAGTATTGGCAAAAGTTGATGCCATTGAGCACAAAGTAAACCCAGATTATTCAGGGATTGAAGAAAACGTTTCAACCTTACAAATGAATGATATTGCCAAAGTGAGATTGAAACTGAACAAACCTATTTTTTACGATCAGTTCAAAGACCATCGTACAAACGGTTCCTTTATAATTATTGATAGTAGAACACATACCACCGCAGGTGTTGGTTTCATAAACTAAAAGGAAACAACACCAATAAAAGAGGTGATAATTAGTTGTAAATAAAATCTATTAACCAGATAGGAAAAATAGAATAATGAGAAGCTTTAGAACAGAAATAGAAAGCCCAATTGTTGAAAAGGACATCATTGAATTGGAAAGAAAGATCCGCCAATTTAATGGAGGCGAATTGGACGAAGAAAAATTCAGGAGCCTACGTTTGGCCCGTGGAGTCTATGGTCAACGTCAACAAGGAGTTCAGATGGTGCGTATCAAATTACCCTATGGTAAGGTAACTTCCAATCAATTACTTCGCATTTGTGATGTTTCTGATGAATATTCTCGAGGAAGGTTACATATAACCACGCGTCAAGATATCCAGATTCACTATGTGGACCTTGATCGTACCCCAGAACTTTGGGCTCAACTGGAACGTGACGATGTAACGCTTCGTGAAGCCTGCGGAAACACAGTTCGTAATGTAACGGCAAGTGAAACTGCTGGAATTGATGTTGATGAACCTTTTGACGTTTCACCATACGCCCACGCTGTTTTTCAGTATTTCCTTCGGAATCCGATTGGACAGGAAATGGGAAGAAAGTTCAAAGTTTCATTTTCTTCAAGTGATGCTGATACCGGTCTTTCCTACATGCACGATTTAGGTTTTATCGCTAAAATCAAAAATGGCGAAAGAGGATTTAAAGTAATGTTAGCCGGTGGATTGGGGTCTCAACCCCGTCATGCCGATGAACTCTACAGTTTCTTGCCAACAGATAAAATTGTTCCATTGATGGAAGGTGTTATCCGTGTATTTGACAGATATGGAGAACGTAAGAGTCGCGCAAAAGCTCGTATGAAATTCTTGTTGAAGGATATTGGCCTGGAAGGATTCAAAGTATTACTGGAAGAAGAACAATTGGCCATTCCAATTCAAACCTATCCCATAGATTTTGAAAGCTATCCAAAGCCTGTAGTTGCAAATGTTGAAGTTCCTTCTGTTCAACTTGAAGAAAATGAGGAGTTCCAACAATGGAAATCGACCAATTTGGTGCTGCAAAAGCAAAAAGGCTATGTGGCTATCGGAATCAAGGTCTTGTTAGGCGATTTTTATACGGATAAAGCTAGGGAATTGGCAAAATTGGTTCAAGAATATGCTGCAGGCGAGATTCGTTTATCGCTTCGCCAAAATATTCTGATTCCTTATGTAAAAGAGGAATTAGTTCCATTTTTCTATTCCGAACTTAAAAAGTTAGGATTTGTAGAAGCTGGATATAACAAAGCTTTGGATATTACCGCTTGCCCTGGAACTGATACTTGTAATTTGGGTATTGCCAGTAGTACAGGAATCGCTGAGGAATTGGAGCGGGTGATCAAGGCTGAATATCCACAGTACATCAGCAATCCCGATGTGGTCATCAAAATAAGTGGCTGTATGAATGCTTGTGGACAACATAATATGGCAAATATCGGATTCCAGGGAATGTCCGTGCGCACCAAAGATAAATTAGTGGCTCCAGCACTTCAGGTGTTATTGGGAGGTGGAAACTTTGGAAATGGTAAAGCCAGATTCGCAGATAAAGTAGTTAAAATTCCAAGTAAGAGAGGCCCCCAAGCCCTCAGATTGATTCTGGATGATTTTAATGCAAATGGGAATAGGGCTTCCTTTGCTGATTACTACTGGGAAAAAGGTGAGCAATATTTCTATGAGTTCCTAAAACCACTTTCCAATATTGAAAATCTTACCCAAGAAGACTTTATTGATTGGGGCACTGAGGAGAAATACAAGAAGGAGATTGGAATTGGTGAATGTGCCGGTGTGATCGTGGATTTGGTGGCGACCTTGTTTTTCGAAAGTCAAGAAAAGATTGAAAAAGCAGAAGAAGCATTGGCAGAAGAAAAATGGGCGGCGAGTATTTACTATTCGTATCAGTCTATTGTAAACTCAGCCAAGGCACTTTTAACATCTGAAAAAGTTAAGGTAAATACGCATTCAGCAATCATCAAAGATTTTGACAAATTATATGTTGAAACTGGAAAAATAGATTTAGCAATAAGTTTTGAGGATATAACACTTCAATTAAATAAAAATAAGCCTACCCAAGAGTTTGCACAGTCTTATGTAGAAGATGCAAAACAAGTTTTGGAAACATTGGAAGCTTATAGAAAATTGGAATTGGCGCATGCATAACGGAAAACTGACAGTGGTAGGGGCAGGCCCCGGAGATGTGGATTTGATTACCTTGAAAGGAATCAAAGCTTTGCAACGTGCAGATGTTGTGTTGTATGATGCCCTTGTCGACACTGAGCTATTGGAATATGCACCAAATGCCGAGCATATTTTTGTGGGCAAGCGCAAAGGATGCTACGCTTATCAGCAAAATCAAATCAATGATTTAATTGTGCAACGCTCAAGTTTGAACAAACATGTGGTTCGATTAAAAGGGGGAGATCCATTTGTATTTGGAAGAGGAGCCGAAGAAATGGAATTTGCTGCTGAAAATGGTTTGGAAGTTGAGGTTGTTCCTGGAATTTCTTCATCGGTTGCTGTACCTGCATCCCAAAACATTCCGGTAACCAAAAGAGGCGCAACAGAAAGTTTTTGGGTTATTACTGGCACTACCAAGGAGCATAAACTATCTACGGATGTTGCTTTGGCTGCTAAATCAAATGCCACTGTTGTGATTTTAATGGGAATGTCAAAGTTGGCGGAGATTACCGAACTATTTAAAAAGGAAGGAAAATCTAATCTTCCCGTGGCTATCATTCAAAATGGTACTACGCAAGATGAAAAAATAGGGATTGGCACTGTTTCTACAATTGTAAATCAAGCTAAAGAGCAGCAATTGTCAAATCCGGCCATTATTGTGATTGGCGAAGTTGTTAACCATCGACAAAAAATAGTGGAGATTCAAAAGAATCGTACAAAAGAGGGAATAAAATTGTTTGAAAAAGTATAAATCTCAGCACAGGCTGAGACTATAAATTAAGATTATGATCAAGACAGATATATTAATAATTGGAGCGGGACCAACAGGTTTATTTACGGTTTTTGAAGCGGGGTTGTTAAAACTTAAAACCCATTTGATTGATGCACTTGCGCAACCAGGAGGTCAATGTTCGGAGATTTATCCAAAGAAGCCGATTTACGATATTCCAGCCTATCCAGAGATTTTGGCTGGGGATTTGGTCGATAAGTTAATGGAACAGATTAAACCTTTCGAGCCTGGGTTCACCTTAGGTGAACGTGCCGAAACTTTGGACAAGCAAGAAGATGGTTCTTTCATTGTTACTACAAACAAAGGAACTAAACATCATGCTCCTGTGGTGGTAATAGCTGGTGGATTGGGCTCATTTGAACCCAGAAAACCAATTATTCCCAATATTGCTGATTATGAAGATAAAGGAGTTTCCTATATCATCAAGGACCCTGAAGTATACCGAAACAAAAAAGTGGTTATCGCTGGAGGTGGTGATTCAGCTCTAGATTGGGCCATATTTTTGGCTGATGTTGCCTCAGAAGTGGCCCTTGTGCATAGAAGAAATGAATTTAGGGGCGCTCTGGATTCTGTTGAAAAAGCTTCTGAATTGGCTAAACTTGGGAAAATCCAATTATATACGGAAGCAGAAGTAAAAGAAGTACATGGCGAAAGTGAGTTGAAGGCTGTGGTAATTAAACACAATGACGAGGCAAAGGGACAAACCTATGTGGAAACTGATCACTTTATTCCTCTTTTTGGACTTTCACCAAAACTAGGCCCAATTGGAAATTGGGGCTTGGAAATTCAAAAAAATGCCATTAAAGTGAATAACGCAAAGGATTATCAGACCAATATACCGGGTGTTTTTGCTATTGGCGATGTAAATACCTATGAAGGGAAATTAAAACTAATCCTATCCGGGTTTCATGAAGCGGCGGTAATGTGCCAATATGCCTACCAAATTATAAACCCAGATAAGCGATTTGTAATGAAATACACCACAGTTGGAGGAGTTGAAGGATTTGACGGCTCCAAGAAAGAGGCCAAAAAAGAAGTGGTACAAAGTATAATCTAAGTTTTGTTTAGGTTATTTTGAGTTAGTCAAACCTTCCATGGTTTTCACTTTGGAAGGTTTTAACGTAGAAAAAAGGGACAATAAGTTGCTTTTAAGTATAAAGTGTGGTTATTTTGTCCCCAGTTCATTTAAAAATTGAAGTTGTTATCAAGAAAGGTGGAGGGATTGGACCCTGTGAAGCCTTAGCAACCCTTTACTTATAAAGAAGGTGCTAAATTCTACCTTAATCGGAGATTCGGTTTGGGAAGGATAACATAGGATACATTTCCAACGTATTTCCTACATTTTTCTTGATACCATTTATAACCCTAATTAAGGGTAGTTACGTTATGAAGGGAATTGAAGAAATATTGCAAGAACGAATTTTGGTGTTGGACGGAGCCATGGGTACCATGTTACAGCGCTACAAGTTTGAAGAGGAAGATTTTAGGGGAGAACGTTTTAAGGATTGGGAACACCCATTAAAGGGAAACAATGATTTACTTTCATTGACTCAACCTGAGGCTATTGCCGAAGTACACAGAAAATACTTTGAAGCAGGGGCAGATATTGTGGAGACCAATACCTTTTCCGGGACTACCATCGCCATGGCAGATTACTATATGGAAGATTTGGTATATGAACTCAACTATGAATCTGCTAGAATAGCCAAAGAAGTAGCAAATGAGTTTACCAAAAAAGAGCCTCACAAACCTCGATTTGTAGCAGGAAGTATAGGCCCTACCAATAAAACGGCCAGTATGTCCCCGGATGTTAACGACCCGGGCTATAGAGGAGTTTCCTTTGATGAATTGAGGATTGCTTATAAATTACAGATAGAGGCACTTTTGGATGGAGGTTCCGACATTCTTTTAGTGGAAACCATTTTTGATACGTTAAATGCGAAAGCTGCATTGTTTGCCATTGAAGAGGTAAAAGATGAGCGCAATATAGAGGTGCCAATAATGGTAAGCGGTACTATTACAGATGCATCAGGTAGAACACTTTCTGGGCAAACTGCGGAAGCATTTTTAATTTCCATCTCCCATATACCTATTCTTTCCGTGGGATTTAATTGTGCTTTGGGAGCAAAACAACTGGTTCCTCATTTAGAAGTGGTATCGGCCAAAACAGATTATGGCGTTTCCGCCCACCCAAATGCAGGCTTGCCCAATGCCTTTGGAGAATACGATGAAACTCCGGAAGAAATGGCTTCTCAAATACAAGAATATGTAGAAAAAGGATTGGTCAATATCGTGGGCGGATGCTGCGGAACTACTCCAGAACATATTAAGGCCATAACGGATTTGGTGGCCAAATATCAACCTAGAAAATTATCACATCCCATTATATGAAAAATAGGATATTGATTTTATTGGTAGTAATTGGATTATCCTGTAAGGATAAGACAGGAGCTCGTTCTCAAAATATAAAAACGGAAAAACCTACCCAGAAGATTGTAGGTACATGGAAGTTGGTCTATGGCGAAATACGGGAAAAAGATTCTGTGCAAATCAAAGATTTATCAGAAGTGGACTTCATTAAAATAATCAATGAAGACCATTTTGCCTTTTTTAACCAACCCAAAAATGGCGGCGAAGGATTTTATGGTGGTGGAGGCACCTACACCTTGGAAGAGAATAACTATACGGAGGTATTGGATTATGTAGCGGTTGATGAGGTAAGGGGGCATGAGTTTCCCTTCCATATAGAAATCAAAGGAGATACTTTGATACAATCGGGTATTGAAGATGTGCCCGATGCAGGTATCAAAAGGCATATTGTAGAAAAGTATATAAAAATCGATTAAGTAAGGATATTGGCAAAAATGACCAAACCAAAACATTTGAAGCTATCGGGCCTAGAGCCTTTGGTAATTACTCCAGACAGTAATTTTGTCAATGTAGGGGAGCGGACCAATGTGGCTGGATCTAAAAAGTTTCTTCGCCTGATTAAGGAAGAAAAGTTTGATGAAGCTTTGGATGTTGCAAGACATCAGGTAGAAGGAGGAGCGCAGATCATAGATATTAATATGGACGATGGGCTTATCGATGGTAAGGAAGCCATGGTAAGGTTTTTAAATCTCATTGTCGCTGAACCTGATATTGCCAGAGTTCCCATAATGATCGATAGTTCCAAATGGGAAATCATTGAAGCTGGGCTACAGGTAGTTCAAGGCAAGTGTGTTGTCAACTCCATTAGTCTAAAAGAAGGAAAAGAGCAGTTCGTCCATCAAGCCAAATTGATCAAACGTTATGGTGCTGCAGTCATTGTGATGGCATTTGATGAGGTTGGCCAGGCAGATACTTATGAAAGACGTATTGAAATCGCCGAAAGATCGTACCGAACTTTAGTGGATGAGGTGAATTTTGCACCGGAAGATATCATTTTTGACTTAAATATCTTTCCTGTTGCCACAGGAATGGATGAACACAAGCTTAACGCACTGGATTTTATTGAAGGTACTCGTTGGGTAAGGCAAAACCTTCCTCATTGTAGTGTTAGTGGTGGAGTCAGTAATGTGTCATTTTCTTTTAGGGGCAACAATCCGGTAAGAGAGGCCATGCATTCCGTGTTTCTTTTCCATGCAATTAAGGCGGGAATGAACATGGGTATTGTGAACCCAGCTTTGCTGGAAGTTTATGATGATATTCCAAAGGATCTTTTGGAGCATGTAGAAGATGTCATTCTTAACCGAAGAGATGATGCCACAGAAAGATTACTGGAATTTGCGGAAACTGTTGTAGGTAAGGCAAAGGAAAGTAAGGTTGATTTATCATGGCGAGAAGAACCACTACAAAACCGAATAACACGAGCCCTGGTCAAGGGAATTGATCAGTATATAGTTGAAGATGTAGAAGAGGCAAGATTGGCTGCATCCAGACCGTTGGAGGTGATAGAAGGCAATCTGATGACCGGGATGAATGTGGTAGGCGACCTGTTTGGGAGTGGAAAAATGTTTTTGCCCCAGGTGGTGAAATCTGCTCGAGTGATGAAGAAAGCGGTTGCCCACCTTACCCCTTATATTGAAGAATCTAAAGATGCGAGTACATCAGCAGCAGGTAAAATATTGATGGCCACGGTTAAAGGAGATGTCCATGATATTGGAAAAAATATTGTTAGTGTAGTGCTCGCTTGTAACAATTATGAGATTGTGGATATGGGCGTAATGGTGCCTCCGGAAAAAATCATCAACAAAGCCAAAGAAGAGCAGGTTGATATTATCGGTTTGAGTGGTTTGATCACCCCTTCATTGGATGAAATGGTCTTTTTGGCCAAAGAAATGGAACGGCAACAGTTCACAGTACCATTGTTGATTGGCGGTGCCACTACCAGCAAAGCGCATACCGCAGTGAAAATCGACCCGCAATACAGTCAGGCTGTGGTACACGTAAATGATGCTTCACGCGCGGTGACCGTTGTTGGCGATTTATTGCAAAGAGAAACTTCGGATAATTATAAAAAGTCCATCAAGCTAGATTATGAAAGTTTTAGGGATAAATTTCTGAATAGAACCAAGGCAAAGGAGTATTTGACACTGGCGGAGGCCCGAAATAATAAATTTCAAATAGATTGGGATTCTGATGATATCAAAAAACCCAACGAACTTGGAATTCAGGTTTGGGAAGATTTTGATTTGAATGAATTGACAGAGTTTATTGATTGGACGCCTTTTTTTAGAAGTTGGGACCTACACGGAAAATATCCAAATATCCTTAAGGATGAAGTTGTGGGAAAACAGGCAACCGAACTTTTTGAGGATGCCCAAAAAATGTTGGAAGAAATCCTAGATAAAAAACTGCTAAAAGCGAAAGCGATTTTTGGATTATTTCCTGCCAATTCAGAAAATGATGATGATATTGCGCTTCGATTTCGCTCAGGGTCCAAAGATGATAATAAAGGGTCGTTGAGCGGAGCCGAAACGACAGATGAAGTCAGTTCGAGTGCAGTCAAGAACGATGAAGATGAGGTTTTTATTTTCAGAACGCTTCGTCAACAATTGAAAAAAAGAGCTGGAGTCCCAAATATTGCGCTGGCTGACTTTATAGCTCCAAAAACTTCAGGGATTCAGGATTATATGGGTTGTTTTTGTGTAACCACAGGATTCGGCACTCAAGAATTGGCTCGGGAATATGAGAAAAAGTTGGATGATTATTCTTCCATTATGGTAAAAGCATTGGCAGATCGTTTGGCAGAGGCCTTTGCCGAATACCTTCATAAACAAATCCGAACGAAGTATTGGGGTTATGGTAACAGTGAAAATTTGTCCAATAATGATTTGATTGATGAAAAGTATCAAGGAATCCGACCTGCCCCCGGATACCCTGCATGCCCTGACCATTTAGAAAAACTCACCATTTGGGAATTGTTGGGTGTAAAGGAGAAAATAGGAGTGGAGCTAACTGAAGGTTTGGCCATGTGGCCAGCGGCCAGCGTTAGCGGGTATTATTTTGGACATCCACGTGCAAAATATTTTGGATTGGGAAAAATTAAGCAAGATCAAGTTGAAGATTTTGCAAAAAGAAAAGAGATTGAACTGGAGAAAGCACAAAAATGGCTAGCTCCAAACATAGTAGACGAATGAATTTGAGATTTATTGAGTTGACCCTGGGGAATTACACGGTTTCCCATGGATATGAAAACAATAAGGAAATACTTGAAGATTTTAAAAGTAATGAGCCTTCTAAAAAGCTGGTGGCCATTGATAGGATTAAATCGTTAAGTGAAAAATACATTTTGATAGACTATCTGGATGGACGATGGGTGTATTGGGAATATGAGGAGAGCTATCAGTATGTTAAAAATCTTTTGACCGCAAAGTAAGATGAAAGTAACCGACCATATAGAAAAAGCAAAAGGAGAGACACTCTTCAGTTTTGAGATTATACCTCCAGTAAAAGGAAAAAGTATACAGGAACTCTATGACAACATTGACCCGTTGATGGAGTTTAAACCCCCGTTTATTGATGTTACTACATCCAGAGAAGAATATGTATATATAGATCGTGATGGACTTTTTGACAAAAAGCTCACTCGAATGCGTCCAGGAACGCTTGGAATATGTGCCTCCATTACACATAAGTACAATGTAGATACGGTTCCCCATGTATTGTGCGGAGGGTTTACAAAAGAAGAAACAGAATACTTGCTTGTAGATTGCCATTATTTGGGAATTGACAATGTGATGGCTTTACGGGGCGACGCCATGAAAGAAGAAAAATACTTTGCACCTACCAATGGAGGCCATCGATTTGCATCCGATTTGGTAGAGCAAATAAATGATTTAAATAAAGGAAACTACCTTCATGAAGTAATTGAAACAGACAATTGCGCCAATTTTTGTGTGGGTGTGGCCGGCTATCCAGAGAAACATATGGAGGCTCCTTCTTTAAAATCTGATTTAAAAAGATTGAAACAAAAAGTGGACTTGGGAGCAGATTACGTGGTGACCCAGATGTTCTTCGACAACAAAAAATTCTTCAAGTTTGTTGATGAAGCTCGTAAAATGGGAATTAATGTTCCCATAATCCCGGGAATCAAACCTATTGCGGTAAAAAGGCACTTGCAATTATTGCCTCAAGTGTTCAGGGTAGATATCCCGGAAGATTTGATTGATGCAGTTGAGTCTTGTAAAAACAATAAAGAAGTAAGGCAAGTAGGGGTAGAGTGGTGCATTGAACAATCCAAAGAACTTAAAGAGGCGGGTGTACCAGTATTGCATTATTATTCAATGGGAAAATCAGACAATATTAAGGCAATTGCCAAGAAAGTTTTTTAGTAGAATTTTTGACATAGAGTGACAGACGGCTTAGATTAAATTTTTTATAAAAACACTGAACTTCCTGGCAGCTTTTACCCTTCTGTCAAATATGTCTATTTTAGCTCCTCATGAATCGCCTACTTTATTTATGTGTTTTTTTGTACTGTTTCTATGCCTTTTCCCAAAAGCAGGAAACTCCAAAGAAGTATGTACTGGATGCTAGCCAGTTTTATGGCTCCGTATTGCTACATAACACAGATATTTCCCATTTGATAACCGGCCACCCTGGAGGTGTAATTTTGGGATTTAATCGAAAAAGATATGGAAATGAAGAATGGGAATCCATTTATGGTTATCCAGATACGGGATTCTCGTTTGTCTATCAAAACATGAACAACGCTACCTTAGGAGAAAATTATGGATTGTATGCCCATTACAATTTTTATTTCCTGAAGAGAAATCTACAATTCCGTGTAGCTCAAGGTCTTGCCTATAATACCAATCCATATGACAAGAATAACAATTTTAGAAACAATGCCTTTGGGTCACATTTGTTGGCGTCTACTTTGGTAATGATCAACTATCACAAAGAAAATATTTTTGCTGGATTGGGACTAAAAGCTGGGCTTTCGCTGATGCATTATTCCAATGCTAATTTTAAGGCTCCTAATACCTCTACAAATACTATGGCTTTTAACTTCGGATTGACTTATGATTTGGATAGAGAGAAAACGTATGAATTCATGGTTCCCGAGACCAAAGAAAAAATCACAGAACCCATTCGTTATAATTTGGCCTTTAGAATGGGAGTAAATGAGAGTGATATCATCAATTCTGGACAATACGGTTTTTGGATGTTTTCTGCTTATGCCGATAAGCGATTGGGGAGAACAAGTGCAATTCAATTTGGGACAGATGTATTCTTTTCCAATTTTTTAAAGGAATTGATACGATATCAATCAATTTCGTTTCCAGAACTTAATGTAGCTCCTGATACAGATTTTAAGCGTGTTGGATTGTTTGTTGGACATGAGTTGTTTATGAACAAGATGAGCGTGGTGGCCCAATTAGGCTATTACGTATATTATCCATTTGATTTTGAAGGTAAGATGTATAATCGAATTGGATTAAAACGCTACTTTGGAGATAAAATTTTTGGAGCCATAACCTTAAAGTCCCATGCAGCAAAAGCTGAGGCTGTTGAATTTGGAATAGGTGTTCGTTTATGAAGAAAACTGTAACCACATATTTAGCTTTGCTTTTAATTGCATGTAATGGCGAGAACACTCCAGATTGTTTTCAAAACGCGGGCGATTTGGTCAGGAAAGTGGTCGAAGTTCCAGATTTTGACACTATTACGGTTTTTGAGAATATTAATTTGGTCATTAAAGAAGGAGTTGAGCAGCAAGTGGAAATTGAAACAGGAGAATTTCTACAAAATGAGGTGACAGCTTCTGTAAAAGATAATCGACTCATATTGAAAAATGAAAATGGATGTAATTTTATTCGAAATTATGGCCTGACCACAATTTATGTTACTTCGCCCAATATTACAGAAATCAGAAGCAGTACTGGATTGTTGATTTCAAGTGATGGGATTTTAAATTACCCTAACCTTCGATTGATTTCTGAAAGCTTCAACAATCCAGAAACTGAAACTACGGATGGCTCTTTTGATTTGATGGTGAATTCTGAAAATATTGGAATAACTGTAAATGGGATTGCTTATTTTAAACTATCAGGTGCCACAACGAATTTCAATATTGGGATAGCTGCTGGTGACTCTAGAATAGAAGCGGAAGGCTTGACCTCTCAAAATGTGAGCCTTAACCATCGTGGATCCAATGATATATTTGTAAATCCTCAAGTAAGAATTTCTGGGGTGATAAGAGGTACAGGAGATGTTATCAGTATCAACCGGCCATCTGAGGTTGAGGTTGAGGAGCTTTTTAACGGGCGACTTATTTTCAAAGATTGATTTTTTAAACAATCGCCCTTAAATTAAGTTTAGATTTCTCATTACATTCGATAAAGGAAATCATCCAAACGTTTGAAATCACTCATTACACTTTTAAAGAGCTTTTTTACTTCCAATCAGATAAAATCGTTAGAAGGTTTGCAGGAAATACAAAAGGCTAATGCCATGTTGCATAGCTTGGTTGTTGAGGCAAAAGTTCCCGGGATTGCCGTAACCATTTTGAAAGATGGTGAAGTTGTACTTGAAAAGGGGTATGGCTATTCCAATCTTGAAGAGAAGATTTTGGTGGACCCTCAAAACACTAAATTTAGAATTGCAAGTATTTCAAAATGCATAACCGGGATTGCACTGGGGAAAATGGTGGAAGAAGGGATATTGGAATTGGATACTTCTTTTTATACATATGTGCCCTACTACCCTAAAAAGGAACACGACTTCACCATACGACAATTGGCTGGGCATATAGCAGGAATTCGCGGATATAGGGGTAAGGAATTTGCGTTGAACCGTTCAATGTCAATCAAGGAAAGCATTGAAATATTTAAAGAAGACCCACTTGTTTTTGAGCCTGGAAAAGGATATCTGTACAATAGTTTTGATTTTGTGCTGCTTTCGTTGGCTATGCAAGAGGCTAGTGGGATTCCGTTTGACCAATATGTAAAAGAAAAAATCTTGGACCCTTTGGGTATGGAGAGTACTTTTCCACCTTATGTAGTTGGGCAAAATGGAGACCACAAGGAAAGCAACAAGGGAGAAAAAGCAGAATTCTACACCAAAACTATCACTGGCTTCAAAAGAGCTGTAGCTGTAAACAATCAGTATAAAATGGCTGGGGGGGGCTACTTATCTACTAGTAATGATATTGCTAAATTGGGAAGGGCATTACTGAACCAAGAGTTGGTTAAAGCTGAAATTCTTCAGGAAGTTTTTACCTCTCAAAAGGTGAATGGAGAACCTACTTATTATGGTTTGGGCTTTCAGATAAGCCAAGACGCATATGGAAGGAAGTTTGTAGGTCATGTGGGCAATAGCGTGGGCGCGTACTCCAATTTTTTTGTGTATCCTGAACAAAAAGTAGTGGTTTCTATTTTGATGAATTGTACCGATCCCAAAATTCAAACAGAACTTGATTTAATAAATATTTTATTTAATTAGGAATCCTTACTATATTTGCAGGGCAATAATGCAAAAACAAAAAAAATAGACAAATGAGTAAATCAGTTTTTTATCATGCCGGATGCCCGGTATGTGTTAGTGCAGAACAAGACCTTTTGAGTTTAGTAGGGGCAGAAAATGTAAATGTTGTTCATGTGGGTATCAACAAAGAGAAGGTACAAGAGGCAGAAAGTTTGGGAATTAAGTCGGTTCCTGCCTTGGTTACTCCTAATGGAAATGTACTGCATATTAACTATGGCGCATCCATTGAGGACTTGAAGAATTAATTTTTTTACACTTAAAAGTTAGGAATCCTAATTAAAAAAAATCAAAAATGCAAAAAAGAAACCTTTTTATGTTGGGTGTGTTGTATGCCAGTGGGTTGCTAATTTCTTGTGCCCAAAAAAGTCAGTACAATAATGCTGACTTCCAAATAAAAGCTGTGCAAGTTACCCATGAGGCAGATTTGGGAGTTACCGTGTGGGAAATTGCGGTAAACGGCAAGGCCGGGGCTACGGTTCCAACGGCTGTTGGACAATTGGATGGAGCTCCCGTTTTGGGCTATGTTTTTCCAACTAATCTGAAACCGACTGATGTTGGCTTTAGTGCTACTGAAGGTATTGTGGCATTGGCGTTAACTTCCCATCCCGATTTTGACGATACCCCACTTTGGGACGAGAACAATGATTCTGTTTTTGATAATGACGGAATTATATGGCATCCTCATTGGGTAGTGTTGACACAAGACGAGCGAGTAGCCGGAGGACTTTCGGTAAAACAGTTTAAAAAAGCAGATGAAACAGTTGTTTTACCACCAACTAATCCTGGTATGCCCATGTATATGGATTCGCCAGGATATCCGGTAATGGCCAAAAACAATATCATTAAAGTTGTGGTGGCCAACTATCGAATCAACAACAAAACCGATTTTAACTATGATGGTGTTGCTGCTTTTATGAAGGTGAATACTAGTATGGACGATTTGCCAATGTTGGGAGTTTATGAAGTTTTTAGCGTTGCCAGCGGTAACTTATCCTTACCCTATACTGTAAAATAATGAAAGTTTCAGTTTGGGATACCCATGTACCTAGGAAAGATGGTAAAGTGATGCATTTTGATATTTTAGTTCCATCATCCTTAACGGATACCGATGTTATTTTTGGATATGGGAGGGAATATTTGGAATCCAAACCTTTTCAATCAGGAAAACTGTCCAGTAATGAATGTAGATTTTGTCATATGGAATCTGCTCCACCGGATATTGTGAACAATATTGAAACGGAAGGATACCACATCATTGAAATGGAAAATTGTTCCTAATTTAATTAGGATAACTAACTTTGCCTGCCGAGAGCCTCGGCAGGCATGGTTTATTATGAAAAGAAAAAGTGTATTTGATCCAGGGCGACAGCAAATTGACCTTTCCAGCAAAATAGTTACTGGATTGGAACGTATTTCGCAGGCTTTTAAGGTACTTCTATGGGAAAAGGCAAAGCAATTGGGGTTGAGTCCTATCCAGATTCAAATTTTGATTTTTGTTGCATATCACAAAAGTGAGTTCAACAATGTAAGTTTTTTGGCCCAAGAATTCAATGTCACCAAACCCACAATCAGCGATGCCATACGTGTTTTGATCAAAAAAGATCTTGTCATAAAAGACCATTCTTCTGCTGATAATAGAAGTTATACCATTCTACTTTCCGGAGCTGGTAAAAATGTTGTTAGTGAAACAGAACATTTTACAAATCCGCTTACAGAACAATTGGAGTTGGTAGATAACGCGGAAAAAGAAAATCTGTTCAAAACCTTGAGCAAGTTGATTTATCAGTTGAACCAAATTGGTGTGTTGACAGTTCAACGCACCTGTTTTGGTTGCAAATTCTATCAAGGAACAGTCAATAATCATTATTGTCATTTATTGGAAAAGCAGCTAAAGCATTCAGATATTCGATTGGATTGTGTGGAATTTGAAGAGCGGATATGATTTCTGAGGAATTACTAAAAAAATATAGGGCCGTAGAAGTTCACCTCAAAAAAAAGGAAGTTCTTTTTAATGTTGGTGTCAATGCCAGATATTTTTTTCAGGTAAGCACAGGAAAAATCAAAATGAACAATTTCAATGAAGATGGTAAGGAGTTTATCCAAGGGATATTTCCACCTGGCTCAAGTTTTGGAGAACCTCCTTTATTTGCTGAATTAAAATACCCTGCCCAAGCTGAGGCCGTTGAAGAAAGCTCGGTTTGGAGATTGGAAAAAGAAAGCTTTTTCAAACTGCTCAGGGAAAATCCAGAAACACATTTGAAATTGACCAAAGTCTTGGCCGGACGGTTGCACTATAAGGCCACAATGGTTGCCGAGATTTCAACAGAGAGTCCAGAACATAGATTACTAAAGTTGATAGATTACTTCAAAACCCACATCCATAAAATTCCAGAAGAAGAAGAGTATTTGGTGGAGCTATCTAGACAACAAATGGCAGACCTTACAGGTTTGCGCGTTGAAACCGTAATTAGGACCATCAAATCTTTGGAAAAGAAGGGGGTAGTTCAACTTAAATCCCATAAAATTCTGAGATAGCAAGTAAAACGAAAACTTGTTCTTATGATTTAGGTCATAAACAATAACACCTTATCACAAGTAGCTTTGACCCATAATATGACAAATATCAGGTATTATGGAACTCTATCACAAAGGATTATCCGAATTTGAAAAGAATATGAGCGGTTATGCAGCAATTTTTATTATTGCCCAAAGCTGTTTAGGGTCAGTTGCAGCTTTGTATATTCTTATAGGCGGCGTCTCTCCACTTCAAATGTTTCAATTGTTTTTGGTCACTATAGCTTGTATGGGATTCAATGCAGCTGTTTTATCACAGCAAAAGCCAAAAGTGGTTTTTAACTTGTTTATTGGTAGTATTTTGCTCAGTACTATAGTATTAGTCCTAAATTTGCTATAGTATGCAGAGAAAAAATATAGAAACTAGGGAAGATGTAAATTTTTTGGTGACCAAATTTTATGAAAAAGTCAGGAGAGATGTTGAAATAGGTCATTTTTTTAATGAAACTATTGAGGATTGGCCTGAGCACATTGAAAAATTGACCAATTTCTGGGAAACCAATCTGTTCTTTGTTCAAAAATATAAAGGTAATCCACTAATGGTGCACGCTGAAGTGGATGAAAAAATGGATCAGACCATAACCAATTATCACTTTGGAATTTGGCTGCGTCATTGGATTGATACTATTGACACCAACTTTATTGGAGAGAATGCTGAAAAAGCCAAACAACGGGCACGAAACATTAGCGTACGAATGTTCATGACCATTTTTGAAAACCGTAAACGTCTATCAGCGAAATAAACGAGGGTCTACTAGTTAAAACCCTTGGCAAAGTCCTCGCAAAGTGTCAAGGTTTCTTTAACATCATCAAAAGTGGTCCTTGGATTGATGAGGCACATTCGTAAGACTACCTGCTTGTGCAACAATGTTGTGACCAAAAGCGCTTTTCTGGAGGAAACCACCTTTTCTGAAATATGTTGATTGATTTCATCCAGTTTCTTCTGGGAATACTTTTTCCCAATGGGATTGTATCTAAAATTAATGACAGCCAGCGTGGCAGGAAAAACCACTTCCCAATTTTTACTTGCTCTTAAGAGGGTTTCCACTTCTTCCGCTAAATCAATATTATAGGTAATTGCATTTCTGAACTCCTGAAGACCGAATGTTTTAATCGACATATAAAACTTAAGTGCCCTAAACCTTCTGGTTAATTGAATACCATGGTCATAAAAATTGATTTCAGAGGTGTTTCCTTCAATGTCACGTAAATATTCAGGTTTTTCGGTGAAAGTGTGACTTAAATGTTTGTGGTTTCTCACCAAAAGACACCCCATTTCATAAGGTTGAAAAAACCATTTATGTGGATCTACGGTAAGGGAATCAGCTTTTTCAATGCCCTTCATCAATTGTTTTCCTTTGCGGGATAGAATGGCTGCTGCTCCGTAAGCTCCGTCAATATGGAACCAGATATCTTCCTTTTTGCAAATTTTGGCCAATTCTGGTAACTGATCTACCGTCCCCGTATTTGTTGTCCCTGAGGTGGCGATCAAACAAAATGGAAGAAGTCCTTCCAAGCGGTCTTTGGCAATACAGTTTTTAAGTTTATTGATGGCAAATTTGAATTCAATATCCGTGGGAATGATTCGAATCTGTTCTTTTTTGAATCCTAAAACCTGAATTGCTTTTATATTGGAAGAATGTGCCTGGTCTGAAAGATAGATTACCGCTTTAGAAAAATCTTCACCACATTTAACCTTTCGGGCAGTTGTAATAGCTGTTAAATTGGCCATTGAACCTCCACTGGTAAAAATTCCTCCACCTTTTTTCTGTGGAAACCCGAAAATTTTGAGCAACCATTGAATGGTAATAATTTCCAGTTCTGCCGCTGCGGGTGAAGCTGCCCATCCGCCAGAGAAAATGTTGTATCCTGTGGCTAGTGTATCGGCCATTACACTTACATAGTTGCTAGGACCTGGCACAAAGGAATAAGATTTGGGATGAGACATATTGGTGCTATTGGTCATCACCTTTTCAAGCACAAAATCCAATACTTTTTTTGAATTCATCCCTTCTTCCGGGGCTTCTTCCAAAAAGAGGGAATCCATTTCTTCTCGAGATCCCATGGCCACGGGCAGTTTTCTGTTTTGACTGTGAAAATGATCAACAATGGCATCAATAACCTGATAACCATAGTTTTTCATCTCTTCCTTGTTCAATTCTAGCTTGGAATTGTTCTTTTTCATGGACTTGGTTTAGACCTAAGCTGCAAAAATACCTATTTGGTAATTTTGATAACATGATATTTGGCGTAAAATCAAATTGTTTCTAAAAACAAATGCCTTAAATTTATTCAGCAAGTTTTAGTGATGCACAAACTATTTTTATTTTTCGTTGTTATCTTTTTAGGTCTTCAGCTCTCGGCACAGGATGCGGTTTCGGGCTTTGTGAATTTTGATGATTCGAAGACATGGAAAACTAAAATATATTTAAGTCAGGTTCCATTATCTGGTTTGGACAATAACAAAAGTGCAATACCTATTGCCATAACAGATATTCAAAAGAACGGTTTCTTTAAGTTTGATAAAAAGCATCTTTCTGATAGCAACAAGATTTACCGGTTGCATGTTGAGCGGATAAGAAAAATTGTGAACGATACTGTGACCAAAAATGTAACATTCATGCTATCCGGGAAGGATAAGATTCAATTCAAGAAGGGTAAATCAATATTTGGAAATTATTCCACGACCAACAAAGGAGATATAGAATGGCAAAAATTGAAAGCATTTGAGTCAAGTTTGGTAAGTCAATATTTAGTACAGGATGAAAGGATAAACCCTAGAAAAGGTTTTGTGAAAGACTCGCTCCAGATTTTGATGGTAAAGCTTATTGGAATAAAACAACTGGAAAGCAAACAATTGTTGGATAAGGATATTTCGGAGAACCCATCCTATTATCTTGATTTATTGGAAGCACTAAAAGAAAGTGGCATTGATGCATCTGAATATTGGTTTTTGGAGAAAAGAACGGCTTATTTAACACAAGTTACATTAGAAAAAGAGCTACAGAAAAGTAAATGGCTTAATGCATTCCTCATTTTAGTTGTTATACTTTCCGGTGTTTTTGTTATTAAATTTAAAAAGGGGCATGTACCTGACCCTAAACTAAGTAAGCAAGAACAAAATGTTAAGGTTCTTATATTACAAGGAAAAAGTAACAAAGAGATCGCCAATGAACTTTTTATTAGCCTTAGTACGGTGAAAACCCATATCACCAACATTTATAGCAAACTAAATATTGCTAGTAGAAAGGAATTACTGAAGAAGGGTACGGGTACTAGTACCTAATTCAGACCCTTTATTTTTTATCAAGACATAATTCAACAATTACTTTGTTTCAAAATTTAATGGTTTTGAATTATTTATGTTTTTTGATGAGTCATTGTTTGATAATCTCTTTTTCATTCGCTCAAACCCCAAATGTAGTATCTGGTAAAGTGGTAGATGAAAATGGCAATAACATTGCCATTGGAGATGTATTGGTCTATGATGCTAAACAGAAGAATTTGATGAAATATACCCAATTGATCAATGGTAGTTTTGCATTTGATTATGTTGAAGAAGGGAATTATTATATAAAGATTTCCGCTCTTGGTTATGGGGATTATGGAAAAGAACTGTTGCTTGCCAAAAGTGGTGTTGCGCTACAGATTATTTTAAAAGAAGATGTCACAGCGCTTGAAGAGGTCGAAATTACCGTATCCAAAAACCCAATTACGTTCAAAAATGGAAATCTGAAGGTCGATGTTCAAAACCCAATTTTTTCTTCAATACCAGACCCTTTGAATGTGTTGTCAAAACTTCCCAATGTGCAAATAGCAGCTAACAGGGAATCTATTACCATTATTGGCAAAGGCAATCCTTTGATTTATTTAGGGGGACAACGAATAAATCTGGAGGAATTTGCTTCATTATCAGTGGATAACATAGATACTATTGAATTGATTAATAACCCTTCCTCTAAATACGAGGCTGATGGCAGGGCGGTTATCTTGGTTACAAGAAAAAGAAACTTGGTTGAAAACGCGAAAGTGAATATTAATGAAACTGCATCTTTTCGACGAAATTTCAATAATTATCTCAACGCAAATGGCAATTACTCAAATGGGAAATGGAGTCTTCAAAGTAATCTTGCCTACAATGATTTGGGGCATTGGGAAAGCAACACTTTTGCATTTAGTATTCCGAAGGAAGATGTTTTTTTAGACTATTTGGTGTTGATACCGCTGAACAATCGTAAACAAATAAATTGGGGATTGGGTTTTTTCCACCCCTTGAAAAAGGATGGTTATTTGTCAATTAATACAACCTTTAGGTTACAAACGGATGCATCACCTATAGAAACGGAAACTTTTTTTAAAAACAGAGAAAGAGAAGACACTATTTTAACAGAAACAGCCAATAATCAGACAAAAGACTATTTCAGCGGTAATTTTAATTATAGCAAACAAATAGCGACCAAGCTGAATCTTTTTACTGGCTTTCAATACTCTTCCTTTAAACAAACGTTGGATACTGATATTTCTAATAATTTTAACGGGATTGGATTTAATTTGGATCAGGAAAGGAATCAAACTTATCAAATAGGCTCATTGGCTTTAAGATTAGATTTGGAATACAATGTTTCGGATAAACTAAAATGGGAATTTGGAACAAACTGGAACGAGGCATGGGCAGATGCTTTTACCAAAATACAAGAGATATCCAGGTCAGAAGAAAATGTCATAGATTTTGATTATAAAGAGCGGTTGTATTCCGGATACACAAGTTTATCCGGAACTTTAAAAAAATGGTTGAACTATAATGGGGGGGTAAGAATTGAGTATAACCAAGTGAAGAGCGATATTGAAAACGGAGACTATCATTTGGTGAATAGAAAAAATACTTATGCTTTTCCAAGGTTGAACCTAAATTTTAAGTTGGATAGTACAAAAACACTATCCGTGAATTATGCTAGAAGTATTTCCCGTCCAAATTTTAGCAGAACAAGTTCCATTAGTGCTTATATAAACCCGTATTTAGAAGGAAGTAGTAATGTGAATCTTTTACCTACTTTGACAAATGAGCTTACCGCAAATTTTCAATGGAAAGGCAAATCCATCAATGCCTCTTATTTTAGAAATGCTAACCCAATGTATTTTACCATTCGGTATGATGAAATTATGGATAAAGCAATCTTATCCCCGGTCAACCTGAACAACGAATCTGGATTCAACGTTGGAATTACCCTTCCTTTTTCATATAAAAAATGGACTTCCACAAATACTATTACCCTTAATTATAATAAGATAGAGGATAAAATGGCGACCCTAGGCGAAACCAATCCATATATCTATGCATATTCAAATCAACAGTTCAGAATTGGCAAGGATATGATGATTTCTTTTGGTGGATGGTTACTTAGTAAAAGGCAAGAAGGTATTTTTAAGCGAAACAGTATGGTGGTTCTTGACACTTCAATTACAAAAACATTCTTCAAGAGATTCAATTGCGCATTACGGTTGAACGATATAACCAGAGGAATGAATTTTGAGGAAAGCTATGCCATAAATGGAGTAGAAGCTGAAGGGGTCTATTTTGCAGATGCCAAAGAGATTGCATTTTCAATTAAGTACGTTTTGGGAAATGTCAAAGGAGTTCGGTTCAAAAACAAGGATGTAGATGAAAATTTAAAGAGAATCAGATAAGATCAGCTTGTCAACTCCGTGAACAAACTTTCTAAGTTTTTATTCTTTCTACTTAGCTGAAGCGTTTTTAGCTTGTTGTCATGGGCAAAATCAAAAACAGCAGGGCGCATGTCCTCAACTGTGGAAAAAGTAAGCTCGTAAACAAAACCGCCAAGGTTGTTTACTCGCGAGACATGGGGAAGATTCTTTAGCAGAACTTCTTCAACACGATAATCAAATTCTACCTCAATTATCTGTTCGTTTACCTCGCGGAGCTCTTCCAATTTTTTATCCGCCACCAATTCTCCTTTATTAATTATAATGACACGATCGCAAACAGCTTCTACTTCTTTCATAATATGGGTAGAAAGTAAAATGGTCTTTTCTTTCCCGATCTTTCGAATCAGTTTTCTGATTTCCACAAGTTGGTTGGGGTCAAGGCCCGTTGTGGGTTCATCCAAAATCAATACCTGTGGGTCGTGCAATAAAGCCGCCGCCAATCCAACACGTTGACGGTATCCTTTGGATAACTGCCCAATTTTCTTGTGGGCCTCAGCTGTCAGCCCTGTTTCTTCAATAACCTCTGCTATTTTAGTCTTTGGAACTTTATACACGTTGGCATTAAGGGTTAAATACTCTCTTACATACATTTCCAAATACAGCGGATTATGTTCAGGTAAATACCCAATGCTCTTCTGAACCTCTCTTTCAGAGGTTAGAACATCAAACCCATTGACTTTTGCTTCGCCGGAGTCCGCCTTATAGTAAGTGGTCAAAACTCTCATCATGGTTGATTTTCCAGCACCGTTGGGTCCTAAAAAACCAACAATCTCCCCCCTTTGAACGGAAAATGAAACCTTGTTCAACGCTTTTTGTTTTCCAAAAGTCTTGGTAATGTTCTGAACTGTAATGGACATTCAAGTGTATTTGAATTCAAAAATACGGTTTTAGATTTCTAGATAAATATGGGCTGCTTCATATTTAATACAATGCTTGTCTTGTTTAGAGAAATCAGGAATCTTAAAATATTATATATCCTTAAAAAATGAAGGATTATTTAAAGTAATATTCAATAAATATGGGGTTTTTGAGAAAATTCATAAAAAAAAGAGGTTTGGCTTTTGTTTCTCAATTGAATATCTATCTTAGCTCCATATTTTAGTGAAATGACAAAGACGTATTTCTGGAACAGCTTTTATTTCTACTTCTTTTTTAAAGGAAGTACGGGACTGTTCTAGATATACATTAAGTATAAAAAAGATATAAAGTCCCGATGTAAATCGGGATTTTTTTTTGCCATGAGTTTAAAAATAGCCATACAGGGAATAAAAGGATCTAACCACCACCAAGTTGCAAAAGACTTTTTTGGGGATGATATAAATTTGGTAGAATGCCTGTCGTTTGATGCCATGATAGACCATATATCTGCTGGTTCGGCAGATAAAGGAGTGATGGCCATTGAGAATTCAATTGCAGGATCTATAATTCCAAACTATAATCTGGTCTACCATAATAATATTCATATTATTGGAGAGCATTATTTGAGCATCCATCACAATTTGATGGTGCTCAAGGGAACAACCATTAAAGATATTAAAGAGGTGCATTCGCACCCAATGGCCTTGTTGCAGTGCAAGGAGTTTTTTAGACAATATCCAGATATCAAATTAGTGGAAAGTGTGGATACCGCAGAGACCGCTAAACGTATCAAAGAAGGTCAATTGACCAATATTGCTGCAATTGCTCCAAAAGTTGCTGCAAATTTGTATGATTTGGATATTATTGCTCCTGAAATACAGACAATTAAGAACAACGCTACGCGTTTTATCATCCTTAAGAGGCAGAACAAGGTTTTACCGGAGGAGGAAATTAATAAAGCGTCGTTACGATTTATAACTGATCATAAGCGTGGAAGTTTGGCAACTGTATTGAATGTAATGAGCGATTGTAATATGAACTTGACTAAAATCCAGTCTTTACCTGTAATAGAGACCCCATGGAAATATGCATTTTTTGTGGACGTCACTTTTGATACATACAATCAATTTGCCAAAGCAAAATCACTATTGGAAATTATGTCTGAAGATTTTAGGGTCTTGGGCGAATATAAAAACGCGTTATTGCCATGATTACAGCTGAGCGATTAAATACGGTTCAGGAGTACTATTTCTCTAGAAAATTACGAGAAGTTAGAGGTTTGATGAATGATGGAAAACCTATTATTAATATGGGAATAGGCAGCCCAGATTTGGCACCATCACCAAAAGTATTGGAGACATTAAAGGATTCCATAACCGATATGGGTGCACATCAATATCAAAGTTACCAAGGTCTTCCGGAGCTTAGGGATGCCATTGCAAGCTTTTACAAGAAAAAGTTTGCCGTAGCTATGGATGCATCTAATGAAATCTTGCCTTTAATGGGATCCAAAGAAGGTATTATGCACATTAGTATGGCCTTTTTAAATGAAGGTGATGAAGTACTATTGCCAAATCCGGGTTACCCAACCTATGCATCGGTGACCAAATTGGTGGGAGCTGCACCTAAAACCTATGATTTAAAGGCTGATAATGGATGGTTTCCAGATTTGGAGGCACTTGCCAAACAAGATTTGTCCAAAACAAAATTAATGTGGGTAAGTTATCCCCACATGCCCACAGGAGCAACGGCGAGTAAAGAACAATTAAAGTCTTTGGTGGACTTTGCCTATGAAAATGAAATTTTACTGGTGAACGACAATCCGTACAGCTTTGTTCTCTCTAATAATCCTATAAGTATTTTATCTATTGAAGGAGCCAAAAAATGCGCACTGGAACTGAATAGCTTGAGCAAAACCTTCAATATGGCAGGTTGGAGAGTGGGGATGATATTAGGAAGCTCAGAGCATATCAATGCAGTACTCAAAGTAAAGAGCAATATGGATTCTGGTATGTTCTACGGAATCCAAAAAGGAGCGATAGCTGCCTTGCAAAGTGGCCCTGAATGGTTTGAAGAACTCGATAAGATTTATACCAAAAGAAGAGAACTCATTTTTCAATTGGTTGAAAAATTGGGTTGTGACTATGATAAAAACGCAGTGGGCATGTTTGTTTGGTGTAAACTTCCAAAAGGATCGGTTTCGTCTGAAGAATTTATTGATCAAGTATTGTACGATAAAGATATTTTCATTGCCCCTGGAACTATTTTTGGAAGCATGGGTGAAGGATACATTCGATTTTCACTTTGTGTTAAAGAGGAAAAAATAATGGAAGCAATAGAAAGATTTTAAGCATGAATATTGTTGTAATAGGTATCGGTTTAATTGGGGGGTCTTTTGCTAAGGATATGAAACTTGCATACCCTAATGCCAATATTATAGGAATCGATAAGAATGAATCCCATACTACAGAAGCATTGGAGCTTGGTATTATTGATGAAAAGGGAGATTACAATGTTTTGGCTTCTGCTGATGTGGTGTTTATCAGTATCCCTGTAAATGCTTTGGTGTTGGAATTACCAAAAATTTTGGATGCCGTTGGAGACGAAACGGTTGTAATTGATGCAGGTTCCACTAAGAGTTTGATATGCAAAGTAATTGGAAATCACCCAAAGCGAAGAAACTTTTTGGCAAGTCATCCCATTGCGGGAACTGAATTTTCTGGACCATCAGCGGCAATAAATGGATTGTACGATGGGAAGACAAATATTATCTGTGAAGTGGAAAAGACGGCATTTAAACTTCAGGAAAGGGCATTGGAGCTTTTTCAAAAGTTAAAAATGCGAATTCGATATATGAACCCTGAAGCGCATGATAAACATATAGCTTATGTATCCCATTTATCACATATCAGCTCATTTATGTTGGGAAAAACGGTTATTGAAAAAGAAAAAAATGAGCGTGATATTTTTGACATGGCGGGCAGTGGTTTTGAAAGCACGGTGCGTTTGGCAAAAAGCTCCCCAGAGATGTGGACACCAATTTTTGAACAGAACAAGGAAAATGTTATAGAAACATTAGAAGAATACATTCAAAATCTGGAAGAGTTTAAACAACTGCTGTTGAACAACGATTTTGAAAATGTGTACGAAGAAATGAACAATACCAATAGAATAAAACAAATATTAAAAGGAATACCACTTACAAAAAGTTAGCACAGATTATGGAAAACAACAAGCAAATGAGAAAATGGTTGGACGATATGAGCCTACCACACCCATTGGTAATAGCCGGGCCATGTAGCGCAGAAACAGAAGACCAGGTTTTAAAAATTGCCCATGACCTTAAAGATACAGATGTAAACTACTATAGAGCCGGTATCTGGAAACCAAGAACACGACCAGGTAATTTTGAAGGCGTAGGAGCCATTGGATTGAAGTGGTTGCAAAAGGTGAAAGAAGAAACTGGCCTAAAAACAGCTACGGAAGTAGCTAACAGGGCACACGTGGACCTTGCCTTGGAACATGATGTGGATTTGTTGTGGATAGGTGCCCGTTCTACGGTGAGCCCATTCATTGTTCAAGAGATTGCAGATGCCTTGGAAGGCACAGACAAAATTGTATTGATCAAGAACCCTGTAAATCCGGATTTATCATTGTGGTTGGGAGCTGTGGAAAGACTATATTCTGCCAATATTGAAAAACTAGGAGTGATTCATAGAGGTTTTTCAACCTATGAAAAAACTAAATACAGAAACATTCCGGAATGGCAAATGGCGATTGAACTGCAATCCAAGTTTCCAGATTTACCAATTATAAATGACCCAAGTCATATTACGGGTAAACGCGATATGATTTTTGATGTATCCCAAACTGCTTTAGATTTGAACTTTGATGGTTTGATGATAGAGACACATCATGATCCTGATAATGCTTGGAGTGATGCCGCTCAGCAAGTGACTCCAGATACTTTGGTGCAGATCATGAAAGATCTTCGCATTAGAAAAGAGACTGATGAGGAAGCAGAATACAATAGCAAATTGAGCAATCTAAGAGCTCAAATAGATGTAATTGACAACCAATTGATCGATACTCTTGGAAAACGTATGAAAGTTTCTGATGGAATTGGACAATTGAAGAAACAAAAGAATGTTGCCGTGTTGCAATCAAACCGATGGAATGCAATTTTAGGTAAAATGATTTTGGAAGGAGAAACCCAAGGTCTTAGTGAAGAGTTTGTGTTGAGAATGTTCAAGGCAATTCACCAGGAATCTATTAACCACCAGGAGAAGATTATCAATAAATAAACTTCACCTAATTTCATAATGAGTGCCATTAAAGATTGGAAGCAAGCTTCCAAAACCTTTAATGGCATTTTTTTTGTCGTAAACTGTAACAGTTCTTTAAATGATTCATCTTTTAATAAGTTAACACTACAATTATGAAAAAACTGTTTACACTCAGTCTAATACTCCTTTCCACTACTATTTTTTCACAAAGAATGATTGATACTGAGGTAGGGGAGTTTAACAAAATCAAGGTTTTTGACCTAATCGAAGTAAATCTTATTCAATCTGAAGAAGATAGGATTGTGATAAAGGGAAGGAATGTGGATGATATTATTTGGATGAATAAAGGAGGGGTGCTCAAATTAAGAATGAAGTTGGATAGAAAGTTTTTAGGGGAGCATACCTTGATTGAAGTCTATTATACAGATTTGGATGTCATTGATGGTAATGAAGGAGCCCAAATTACATGCAATGAAATGGTAAAGAAAAATCGAATTGAACTAAAGGCACAAGAAGGGGCTATGATTCGAATTGGAATGGACGTGGAATATGCGGATATAAGGGCGGTAACAGGAGGAATAGTTCAAGCTTCTGGTTTGGCTCAAAACCAAAGCATAGTAATCAATACTGGTGGTATTTTTGATGGCAAGGATTTAAGAACGGCCACAACGGATGTTAGAATTTCTGCTGGAGGCGAAGCAGACGTCTTTGCATCCCAACAAGTAGACATCAGTGTAAAGGCAGGTGGGGATGTACATGTTTATGGAAAGCCAAAAAAAGTATATAAGAACACCTTTATTGGTGGCAGGGTCTATATGGTAGACTGATACATAATGATTAATACCTAATAAAAAAGGCCCCTAATAATTATAAGGGGCCTTTTTTGGTTTTGATACGTTTATTTCTTAAAAATGTATCTGGTAATAAAAATTCCCTGTCCATCATCATCCCCTCCGTCACTTTCAACAGCGCTGCTAACAAAGGCCAATTGCCAACCATTTGCTACCATATCATTGATCATAGAGGTCAGTAAGGCGTCATTGGCCGCAATATTTTGAAATCGGATTCCACCAATATTGAAAAAATTCAACAATTTGGTTTCCTCAAAGTTTTTCACTCTGATTTTGCCTCTTTTCGATTTGTTTCGGGTGTTGTCATCCTCAGTCTGAACACTGGTGTACTCCCTGTAATCTTTCTCTTCTAGAGTATTTATGATCCGTGACCTGCCCAATCCGTTTGGTACAATGGATTCAACACTGGTGATTACTTTATACTCTTGGGCATTTGCTCCAAAAGCCATGGTTAATATTAAACCTGTAACTAATAAAATTTTCTTCATGATTATTGTTTTTTCTATAACACAAAGACAACACCATTAAGCTAAGGGTTGCATACAGGTCAATAAAAAAGCCCTTTGCTATTGCAAAGGGCTCTGTATATGTATAAAATCTAAAGATTTTACTTCTTAAAAATATATCTGGTGATAAAAATACCTTTTCCATCACCTTTTCCACCTTCACTTTCAACAGCACTTGTTACAAAGGCCAGTTCCCAGCCATTGGCCACCATGTCATTGATCATAGAAGTTAGCAATGCATCATTGGCAGCAATGTTTTGGAAACGGATACCGCCAATATTGTAGAAGTTCAACAATTTGGTTTCCTCAAAATTCTTTACACGGATGTCACTACGTTTTGATTTGTTTCTGGTGTTGTCCTCATCGGTCTGTACACTTGTGTATTCTCTGTAATCTTTATCCTCCAAAGCATTTACGATTCTGGAACGTCCCAGACCGTTTGGTACAATGGATTCTACGCTGGTAATAACCTTAAATTGTTGTGCATTCATTTCAATTGTTGCAGTTAGGGCTATCACTGCGATAAAAAAGATTTTTTTCATGATTAAATTATTTTGGTTTAACAAACTGTTGAATACATATATCGTACCAATTAGAGGATTATTGTTTCTTTGCAATTAAAATATTAAGAAATAGTGCAAGGAACTGTGTATAAATCTACTGGAAGCTGGTATACTGTTAAAACAGAAGAAGGTAGCTTTTATGAATGCCGTATCAAAGGTAAGTTCCGCATTAAGGGAATTAAAAGCACTAACCCGGTTGCAGTGGGAGATATTGTAACTTTTGATTTAAAAGAGATTGGAGATGAAAAAGTAGCGGTTATAACAGATATAACAGAACGAAAGAATTACATCATTCGAAAATCTGTAAATCTATCCAAGCAGACCCATATCATAGCAGCTAATTTGGATCAAGTTTTTTTATTGGTCACTTTAAACAATCCGCCAACCTTTACCAGTTTTATAGATAGATTTTTGGTTACGGCTGAAGCCTACGATATTCCGGTGGTACTGCTTTTTAATAAAATGGATGTTTACAACGACCAAGAAATGGCAGAGATAGATTACTTGGTGCAGTTGTATAAGGATATTGGATATCATTGCATAGATATTGCAGCTAAAGAAGGAGTAAATGTGGAAATGGTAAAGGAATTGATGGTGGACAAAACCAGTATGTTTGCCGGTCATTCCGGCGTAGGGAAATCTACTCTGGTAAATGCATTGGAACCAGGGTTGAAACTTAAAACTGCCGAGATTTCAGAACAACATCTACAAGGGCAGCATACAACGACTTTTGCCGAAATGTATGACCTTTCTTTTGAGGCAAGAATAATTGATACACCTGGAATTAAGGGATTTGGTATTGTAGATATGGAGAAAGATGAGGTTGGAGATTATTTTCCAGAGTTCTTTAAACTCAAATCAGAGTGTAAGTTCAACAATTGCCTGCATTTGGATGAACCTAAATGCGCAATAAAAAATGCTTTGGAGAACGATAATATCTCTTGGAGTAGATACCGGAGTTATGTGCAAATGATAACTGGGGAAGATGAAAACTATAGAGTGGACATTTATAAATAGAACAAATTGAGAGCGGTTGTACAAAGAGTTTCGCGAGCTAGCGTAACGGTGGATGGTGAGATTATTTCAAGTATTGAAAACGGGCTTCTGATTCTTTTAGGTATAGAAGATGCCGATGGGAAGGAAGATATGGATTGGTTGTCCAAAAAAATTGTAAATCTTCGCATTTTTGGTGATGACGAAGGAGTCATGAACCGTTCAGTACTGGATGTTGGGGGAGATGTAATAGTGGTAAGCCAGTTTACATTGCACGCTCAGACAAAAAAAGGAAATCGGCCATCTTATATAAAAGCCTCCAAGCCAGATATTGCCGTTCCAATTTATGAAACTTTCATTTCGCAACTAGAAACAAATCTTGGAAAAAAAGTAGGAACGGGAATCTTTGGAGCAGATATGAAAGTAGACTTATTGAACGATGGACCTGTGACTATTATAATTGATACAAAAAACAAGGAATAGAGGTCGTTAGTCGAAATAGTTGGTTTTTTGTGAGAAAATTAACAATTTTGCACAGCGTAATTTAACCTACCATTCTTAATGCGAATTCTTACTTTTTTTCTACTCATATCAAGTGTTCATTTTTCTTTTTCACAAAATTATAGTTATAGCGCGATTCCCGAAGAACTTTTAAAGAATGCAAATGCCATAGTGCGTTTGGATGAAATGGATATTTCATTGCATGCTGTAAATAAGATGACCTACAAGGGGAAAATTGTAACTACAGTTTTAAACAAAAAAGGAGGACGGAAAGCATTCAATAGCCTTTATTATGATAAACAAAAGAAAATAAAGGATGTAGAAGTAATTGTATACGATAAAACTGGCAGAGAAATTAACAAGTATTCCAAACGCAAATTTATGGATGCTAGTGCGGTAGATGGATTTTCGTTGTATCTAGATGACCGGGTCTTATACCATAGATATATTCCTGTAGAATACCCATATACAATTTCATTTACCTATGAGATGGAAACTTCGGATACCGGTGTAATTCCTCCTTGGTATTTTTTGAGTTCCTATGGTGAGAGCGTATCCAAAAGTAGATATAGAATATCATACAGCTCGGAAAAATTAAAGCCTATCATCAAGGAGTTCAACTTAGAAGATTTTGATTATGAAAAAAATGAATCGTCCAACTTTATCGAATATAAAGCTGATAACATTTCGGCCCTAAAGAGTGAAATCCTTAGCCCATCCCTAAGTAAGATTACACCTAGGTTAATGTCAAGAATCAAGAATTTTCATTTTAAAGGGCAAGATGCCAGTGTAGATAATTGGAAAGAATTTGGGACTTGGGTAAATGACAAACTATTGTATGGCCGTGATCAGCTAGAGCCAAGTACTGTACAAACTGTCAAAAAGTTAGTGGCGGAAGAAGAAGATTCTTTAGAAAAGGCTAAAATAATCTATAAATATGTACAGGATAATACCAGATATGTGAGCGTGCAAATTGGTATAGGAGGTTTCCAACCTATAAGTGCCATTGAAGTTGATAGGGTGAAATATGGCGACTGTAAAGGGCTTTCAAACTATACCAAAGCTCTACTGAAAGCGGTAGGAGTTCAATCATATTATGCTGTTGTTGAAGCTGGAAGGGATAAGGTAGATTTTGAAGACGACTTTGCGGACTTGACCCAGGGAAATCATGCAATATTGGCAATACCATATAAAGGAACTTATTATTGGATAGATTGTACATCCCAAATTCTACCTTTTGGATATATAGGGCGATTTACTGATGATAGAAAGGTCATGATTGTTAAACCAGAGGGTGGAGAGATTGTAACCACTACACCTTATTTAGATGCAGAAAATCATCAAAAAACGACAAGTATTGTTAGACTAAATAAAGATGGTGGCATACACGCGGATGCCAAAATAATAACCAAAGGCTCACAGTATTATTCTCATTTTAGATTGGAGCAAGAACCTGAGGATAAAGTACTGGAACATTATAAAGAGTATTGGAGTTATATCAATAACTTGAAAGTTGAGCAATATCAATTTAAGAACGATAAGGATAGCATTGTTTTCAGTGAAAATGTTTCGATACAAGCCAATAACTATGCCTCCCCAAGTGGGAAAAGAGTTTTGTTGCCTATAAATGTGCTCAATAGAAGTGGTTTTATTCCCCAAAGATATCGCAATAGAAAGCTTCCATTTGAAATTCAGAGAGGCTATTTGGATGAAGATGAAACTGTAATTGAAATTCCTGATGACTACGAAGTAGAAGCGATACCGGAAAGCACAAGCATAGAGAATAAGTTTGGCTTTTACACCACGGAAATTGTGATTAATGATAAAAAAATTAACTACAGGAGAAAGCTACTGGTTAAACATGGGGAATACTCCAAGACCGATTATGATGCCTATAGAAAATTCCAAAAAGAAGTGACTCGAAATGATAACTCCAAAATTGTATTGATCAAACCATAAACCATGAAAAAAGTATTGTTTTTTTTAGCTTTTTTAATTGTCCAAAGCATTTTGGCGCAAGACCATTCCTTTGGAAAAGTTTCCAAAGAAGAACTTGAGGAGAAATTTAACCCTGCTGATTCTTCTGCCTCGGCCACTTACTTGTACAAGTATAGAAAAACCCATTTTGAGTATTTGAACGATGAAGGCTTCCAGCTTTTGACAGAAGTCCATGAACGGATTAAAATCTACAATAAGGAAGGGCTTGATTACGCCACCAAGAAAATCAACCTTTATAAAAATTCAAGCGCAAAAGAAAAAGTTGGGATGCTGAAAGCAAGCACCTATAATTTGGTCGATGGTAAAATTGAGGCTGAAAAACTTAAAAAAGATGGTGAGTTTGAGACAGAATTGAATAAATATTATAACCAGAAATCCTTTACAATGCCAAAAGCTAAGGAGGGCTCGGTAATCGAATATAAATATCGAATTATTTCTCCATTTGTGTTTAACGTAGATGAGTTTGTTTTTCAACATGATATTCCAATTAAGAAACTTAATGCAATTATGGAAGCCCCAGAGTATTTTAGTTTTAGGGTAAATATGAAAGGCTTTCTAAATATCACACCTAAGGTGAGCAGTAAAAATGGAAAGATCCAAATAAAAAATAGGGTTAGGCAGTCTTCTCAGGGATACAGTTTATCTGGAGGAAATAGCGTCACCAAATTTTCCACATCTAACATTGATTATAAAATTGATACCTATCATTATGATTTTAACAATGTGCCTACTCTAAAAGAGGAACCATATGTAAATAATATTGATAATTACAGATCAGGGGTAAAATATGAGCTTTCGTATATTAAGTACCCAAACTCTGGGCCTAAATTTTACTCAACCACATGGGAAGATGTGATCAAGACCATTTATGACAGTTCTAATTTTGGTTCTGAACTAAACAAAACAAATTACTATAAAGAGGATTTAAACACCTTTTTGCTCGATGTTACAGATAATGACAAAAAAATAGAACTCATTTTAGATTTTGTTAAATCTAAAGTCAAATGGAATGATTACAATGGAAAGTATACAACTTCTGGAGGAGTAAGAAAAGCTTATAAGGAGCAAACAGGAAATGTAGCAGAAATTAACCTAATGCTAACCTCAATGCTTAGATATGCTGGTTTTAATGCTAATCCAGTTTTGGTGAGTACACGAACAAACGGGATTCCTCTTTTTCCAACAAGGGAGGGCTATAACTATGTTATTTGTGCCATTACTGAACCTAACAATGTTACACTTTTAGATGCATCAAGCCAGTTTAGTACTCCCAATGTATTGCCCTTTAGAACCTTAAACTGGGAAGGTAGAATTATTAAAAAAGAAGGCACTTCCAAAGTGGTGGATCTTTATCCTAAAACTAAGAGTATGCAAAAAATATTTGTACACAATACTTTGGAAGAAAATGGGGATTTAAATGGAAAAATAAGAATCCTATACAAAGATCATGATGCGTTAAAATTTAGGAATGAATATTTAAAAGCTGATCAGGAGGATTATTTGGTAGGGTTAGAAGAGAAAAATGGAGGTCTTGAGATATCAAATTTCAATGTTAAGAATGAACAAGAATTATCTAAACCAGTAATGGTCTCCTATGATTTTTACCGAGATGGTGCATTTGAAAAGATCGGAGAAAGGATTTACATATCCCCTCTGTTTTTTTTAACAACAAGTACCAATCCCTTTACTTTAGAGAAAAGAGAATATCCGGTCGATTTTGGATATCCAAGTGGCAAGGATATCATTTCAACTGTTAAAATTCCTGTTGGATTTCAAATAGAATCTTTACCTGAGCCTATGGTGCTTCTCATGCCAGATGGACTTGGACAGATAAGATATAACATTCAAGGTCAAGGTGATGATTCAATTCAATTAAAGGTAGTGTCGGAGATCAATCAAGCGATAATAACTCCAATGTACTATGATACATTGAAAGATTATTACAAGAAAATGATAGAAAAGCTGAATGAAAAAGTAGTTTTGTCTAAAATCTAGTTTATGAATATCCAAAATGCCCAAAAAGCTGTTGATGAGTGGATTAAAAACCACGGAGTACGTTACTTTAACGAACTCACCAATATGGCACAACTTACAGAAGAGGTAGGGGAAGTAGCCCGGATTATTGCTAGGCGTTATGGCGAACAAAGTGAAAAGGATTCAGATAAAAACAAAGATTTAGGTGAAGAATTGGCTGATGTTCTTTTTGTTGTGTTATGTCTGGCCAACCAAACAGGGATAGATTTACAGGAATCTTTTGACAAAAAATTGGACCTTAAGGCAAAACGGGACCATGATCGTCACCAGAATAACGAAAAACTCAAATAAAACAGTTTACATCACAACTTAATAAAGGTGTTTTTTCTAGCTTTGGGCTTTCAATCAAACCAAAAGTAATTGAGACTCCAACTTTCATTCCCGGCCGAGAAAAAAATTAACAAAACGATAAAGATTACTGGCTCCAAAAGCGAGACTAACAGGTCTTTATTGCTCAAAGCACTTTTTGCAAATGTTACTATTGAAAACCTGTCCAATTCAGATGATGGCCAAGTAATGCAAAAAGGATTGAACACATCACATGGTGAAGTTGACATTCACCACGCTGGAACTGCAATGCGGTTTTTAACCGGATATTTTGCCTCTCAAGCTGGAAAGGAAGTGGTATTGACCGGTTCCAAGCGTATGAAAGAGCGCCCTATCAAAGTGTTGGTTGATGCGCTTCGTGATTTAGGTGCAGAAATCGATTATATGGGAGAGGAAGGTTGTCCTCCCATCAAAATAAAAGGAAAAAAACTAGTTAAAAACAAGGTTTCTTTACCAGCCAATATTAGTAGTCAATATATTTCTTCGTTATTGCTCATAGCACCAAGCCTTGAATATGGCTTGGAAATGGAACTCATTGGAAAGATTACTTCGGTCCCATACATTAAAATGACCTTGGGACTCCTTGGCCAAATTGGAGTGGAAACATCATTTGAGGGAAATACCATAAAAGTAACTCCAAAAAAACAGGTCAAGGATACAACCTTGGTTGTGGAATCAGACTGGAGTTCTGCAAGTTATTTTTATAGTATTGTTGCATTATGCAGTGTAGGAACCGAGATTAAATTATCCTCTTACAAAGAGAATTCTCTTCAAGGTGATAGTGTTTTGGTGAAAATCTATAAGGATTTTGGAGTAGAAACGAACTTTTCAGATAACCAGATTACCCTTTCTAAGGTTAAAGAATGTTCGTTGGATACGGTAAATTATGACCTATCCAATGCTCCTGATATCGCCCAGACAATTTCTGTAACTTGTTTAGGGCTTGGAATGGGCTGTTATCTAACAGGATTACATACGCTTCCCATAAAAGAAACTGATCGTCTAGGAGCAATGAAGACCGAATTGGAGAAACTCGGCGCAAAAGTGGATATTGACTCTGAAAGTCTTACACTGCAACCAACAAAAGAGATTCTTTCTGGAATATCCATAGATACGTATAATGATCATAGAATGGCCATGGCATTTGGTCCTTTGGCCCTTAAAACGGACTTCTTTGTTAATGATGCAGAGGTAGTTTCCAAGTCTTATCCTGATTTTTGGAGCGATCTTAAAACACTCGGTTTTAGCGTACAGGAAATGTAATTTGCATTTAATCACCAAATTACTTGACATCCCCTATACCGAGATTGTATATTTGCCATCTTTTAGAAAAACCAAAATAGCTCTACATGAAATTATCAAACTTCAACTTTGAATTACCTAAGGAATTACTGGCCGAATATCCTGCAGAAAACAGGGACGAATCCAAATTAATGGTCATTCATAGAGAAACAGGAAAAATTGAACATAAAATGTTCAAAGACCTTATTGATTATTTTGATGAAGATGATGTAATGGTCTTGAACAATACAAAAGTGTTTCCTGCAAGATTATACGGAAACAAGGAAAAAACTGGAGCTCGTATCGAGGTTTTTTTACTTCGTGAACTAAATCAGGAGCAACGTCTGTGGGATGTTTTGGTAGATCCGGCAAGAAAAATAAGAATAGGGAACAAACTCTATTTTGGGGAAGATGAGAGTTTGGTGGCAGAAGTAATAGATAACACAACTTCCAGAGGAAGAACCCTTCGTTTTCTTTATGATGGGTCCTATACCGATTTTAGAAGAAAACTTCGTGAATTGGGAGAAACTCCACTTCCTAAATACATAAAAAGAGATGTAGAGCCAGAAGATGAAGAACGTTACCAGACAATTTATGCCAAATATGAAGGTGCTGTGGCCGCACCAACTGCCGGGTTACATTTTTCTAAGCATTTGCTAAAAAGATTGGAGATCAAGGGAGTTGATTTTGCCGAAGTGACCCTTCATGTTGGTTTGGGAACTTTTAACCCAGTTGAGGTGGAAGACCTTTCAAAACATAAAATGGATAGCGAAGAGTTGGTAATTGATGAAAAAGCTACGGAAGTAGTGAACAATGCAAAAACAAATAAGAAGCGTGTTTGTGCTGTGGGAACTACAGTAATGCGTGGGTTGGAAAGTGCGGTATCATCAGAACATACCTTAAATACTTTTGAAGGATGGACAAACAAGTTCATATTCCCTCCATATGATTTTAGTATTGCTAATTGCATGATTACCAATTTTCATTTGCCAAAATCTACATTGTTAATGATGGTTTCAGCATTTGTTGGCCATGATTTAATGAAAAAAGCCTACAAGCAAGCTATTTTGGAAGGATACCGTTTTTACTCCTACGGAGATGCAATGTTGGTTATATAAAGAATAAAATTTCCTCCAGAGGAAACCTTAAAGTAAAATCCCGTTAGACATATTCAGTTCATCGGGATTTTTTCTTGATTATATTTGGCTCGTGGAAACCAAAAAGAAGGACATAAGGGCACTTACCAAAGATCAACTACGGGATTTTTTCGCCAATCAAGGCGATAAAGCTTTCCGTGGCAACCAAGTATATGAATGGTTGTGGCAAAAATCTGCCCATTCTTTTGAGGGAATGACCAATATTTCCAAAGAAACACGTAAGATGTTGGAAGATAACTTTGTTATCAACCACATTCAAGTAGATCAAATGCAGCGCAGTGTAGATGGAACGATCAAAAATGCAGTACGACTTCACGATGATTTAATAGTAGAATCAGTTCTAATTCCCACAGAAACAAGAACAACAGCGTGTGTGTCAAGTCAGGTAGGTTGCAGTTTGGATTGCCGATTTTGTGCCACCGCTCGGTTAAAGCGAATGCGTAACTTAAATCCTGATGAAATCTATGATCAAGTAGTTGCTATTGATAACGAAAGTCGGTTGTATTTTGATAGACCATTGAGCAATATTGTGTTCATGGGGATGGGAGAGCCTTTGATGAACTATAACAATGTGCTAAAAGCCATTGAAAAGATTACCTCACCAGAAGGCTTGGGAATGTCACCAAAGCGAATTATAGTCTCTACCTCCGGAGTTCCCAAAATGATTAAAAAAATGGCGGATGAGGAGGTTAAGTTTGGATTGGCCGTATCGCTACATTCAGCAATAGACGAAGTGCGGACATCCATTATGCCGTTCAATGCAACTTTTCCTTTAAAAGATTTAAGGGAGGCGCTCCAGTATTGGTACAACAAGACCAAAAATAGGATTACCTACGAATATGTGATTTGGGAAGGCATCAATGATACTAAAGAAGCTGCTGATGCTTTGGTCAAATTCTGCAAATTTGCCCCTTCAAAAGTTAACTTGATAGAATATAACCCCATTGATGACGGTGAGTTTCAACAAGCCTCCAATCAAGCTGTAGAGATGTACAAACATACTTTGGAGAAAAATGGAATAACTGTCACTGTTAGAAGATCACGTGGTAAAGACATTGATGCAGCTTGCGGACAGTTGGCCAATAAGAGTTGATTTTTGATAATTCCGAAGAGGATTCTATTTCTTTTTTAGTTCGTATTTGTAGAATCCAACATCATTTTTATGTGCTGATATGATCAACTTATTTTCAGTCAAGGAATAGTTGTATTCACCATTGAGAATTAAGTTCCAATCAAAATCAGCAGTCCAGACATTTTCGTCATTAAATTCAATGGTAGTATTTTGCACTTTATATTTTCCATTTCCACCCGCAGGAAGCCTATTGGCACCTGTTGAACTTGAAAATTGCCCGTTGATGAGTGAGACTTGGACTGGGTTCGACAGAGTTTCATCATTTCCATATTTCACTGTAAATACCCCCTCATACTCTCCTTCAAGGGTTGTTGGAGAATCATTTTCACTTTTGCTGCAGTTTATAAAGAATGCAACGACTAGGATAGAAAATATAACTGTAATTTTAGATTTCATTTCTTTTTCTTTATTCCAAGGATGTAAAAAGAGTGTTAGAGTTGCGCTTGACCATGCTTATTTTTTGACATGCAACAATCAACTCTATCATTTTCCCTACTTTTAGGCTTTCAAACCAAATTAACCAAACACGGTTGCGTTGAAGGTAGTTTCGCAGATTAGGGAGCCCATTGAAAAAGAAATGGAACTTTTTGAGGATAAGTTCTTAAAGTCCATGTCTTCAAAAGTGGCATTGTTTAATAGAATTACTTACTACATCGTCAATAGAAAAGGAAAGCAAATGCGTCCCATGTTCGTATTTCTTACCGCTAAATTGATCAATGAAGGTAGTATAAATGATCGGACGTATTGTGGTGCATCCATTATTGAACTGATTCATACCGCAAGTTTGGTTCATGATGATGTGGTGGATGATAGTCATAAACGGAGGGGCTTTTTCTCTATAAATGCGCTTTGGAAAAATAAAATTGCAGTTTTGGTAGGTGATTTCCTTTTTTCTAAAGGAGTTTTGGTGGCTTTGGAAAACAAAGATTATGATTTGCTTCATATCATTTCCAATGCAGTTAAGGACATGAGCGAAGGGGAGCTACTGCAGATTGAAAAAGCAAGACTTCTGGATATTACCGAAGAGGTGTATTATGATATTATCCGTCAAAAAACTGCAACTTTGATTGCTGCCTGTTGCAGTATGGGAGCTTGTTCTGTGAAGCCAGACTCTGAACATGTGGAAATATTCAGAAAGTTTGGAGAGCTTTGTGGTATGGCCTTTCAAATAAAAGATGACCTTTTTGATTATGGGGCCGACAAGATTGGAAAACCTACTGGCATAGACATTAAGGAGCAAAAAATGACCCTTCCACTTATTTATGCGCTGAACCAAAGTGACAAAGAAAAAAAACGATGGTTGATCAACTCGATCAAAAACCATAATAAGGATAAGAAAAGGGTGAAAGAAGTTATTGCCTATGTGAGAGAAATGGGAGGATTGGAATATGCAGTCTCGAAAATGCTTTCTTTTAAAGATGAGGCTCTGTCATTGTTGGACAATTACCCCGATTCAAAATATAAAGATGCCCTTACCTTAATGGTCAATTATGTGGTTGACCGAAAAAAGTAATATTTAGCAAACCTATTCATTAGTTATACTGAGCGTTGTCCAGGTGTATTTTTTCTTGTAAAAATGAATTTGGTAGAGGACATATATTACCAACATCAGAAAAAATCTATACCCTAGACAACCTTTTTAGAAACCACTGCGTCTATCTTTATAGAAAACAAACCGAGAACCACTTTTGAAAATTGTGTCATTATATACCAATGAAAAACTTTTGATCAAAAAGGCGATAGCTGGAGATCAAAGAATGCAAAGACAATTGTATGAGAAGCATGCTCCTAAAATGTTGGGTGTTTGTAGGCAATACATTAAGGATCTACAGTTTGCAGAAGATGTGATGGTTAATGGGTTTGTTAAAGTCTTTCAAAATTTGAAATCTTTTCAACACAAGGGAAGTTTTGAAGGATGGATCAGGAAAATCATGGTACGAGAGAGTATTTCTTATTTACGCAAAAAACAGTTTGTGGTTTATGATGATGAGATTTCTGAATCCCAATCAAAAGAGTTGGATAATGGTTCTTCATTATTGGATATGGAGTATGTGCAACATCTGATAGATGGATTACCTGAGGGATACAAAATGGTCTTTTTGTTATATGCCATAGAGGGATATAAACATCATGAAATAGCAGAAATGCTAAAAATATCAGAAGGAACATCAAAATCACAACTGTTCAAAGCAAGAAAAATGCTCCAGGAAAACTTAAAATTGAAAGGAATGTCACCTCGGACAAAGTCAAGGGATAAATAGGAAGAATGATGGAAAAGTTAGAAAAACATATCAAAGAAAAACTTGGGGAACGTAAAATCACTCCTTCGTCAGAAGCTTGGGATAAAATTGCTTCCCAAGTAACTGTGGAAGGAAAACCAAAACAGAAGAGATGGTTCCCCTATGCCATAGCAGCAAGCTTTATTGGGATTCTTGTGATTTCAATAGTGGTATTTACTTCCAAATCACCTGAGGAAGATACCATTCAGTTGGTGGAGGAAAACAAGTCAAATGAAACCGAAATTCAACGTAAAGAAAAAACATTAGAGGTACAACCTATAAAACAAGAAAAATCGGAAGTTGTTGAAAATCAAATAGAAGAAGAGGTTTTTCAAAAGGAAGCACGGCATGTAAAAGTCTTGGAAGACACCTTGCAATCGTCTGAATTGGCAGAGCGGACAGAGAAACAACCTTTAAACGATGTTTTTCTAGAAAAATCTGACCAGTTGATTACCCAAAAAGTAAACGAAATTGCGGAACAAGTGGCATTGTTAGAGAGTACTAACACAGAGGTCACAGATGTAGAAGTGGATTCCCTTTTAAGAGCAGCTCAAAAAGAGATTCTTACAGAACAACTTTTTGCGTCGAATGGAACTGTAGATGCCATGGCTTTGTTGGCGCAAGCTGAGGACGAGTTGGATGAATCGTTCAGAAATCAAATTTTTGACGCTCTCAAAGATGGTTACTCCAAACTTAGAACTGCTGTGGCCGAAAGGAACAATTAGAATATTCATCAATCAAAAACACCTTTTTAATTTTCCCATCTTGGTTATTTCAGGATGGGAGGTTAGAAGGGTCATAAATCAAAGAAGATCATGAGTAAAATTACACTGTATTTAGCTACAATATTATTGTTGCTTCTTTCTCAAACTATTGTTGCACAAGAAGTTTATGAGCAGAAAATAGAAGTTTTGAAGGCTCAAAAAGAGAAAATTTCTGAACAGGAAAAAGAAGCTTTAAAGTTTGAAATTGAAGAAATCAACAAACGATTAAAAAACAAAGATATTTCTGAAAGTGAGGCCAAAATTTTAAAAGAGGCTGCTGCTAAAAAAAGAGCGTTGAACATAGAAAATAGAATTGGTATAATAGATAATCAAATTTCTCTTTTGGAGCGCAATGAAGGTGATACACTAGCTGAAATAGAGGTGGATTCTCTTGATATTGATAGGATTGGTTTTACAATAGACGTTAATGGGGAACCTTTGGTCATTTCAAGATCGCGGAAATGGAAAAGGGAGATAAAATACGACAGGCGTACGTACTCTGATTTTGTTTTTGCGATTGGATTGAACAGTGCTTTGATTGAAGGCCAGTCGTTGGATAATTCACCATATAAAATTGGCGGGAGTCGATTTTTTGAAATGGGTTGGCAATGGCGTACCCGGGTTTTTGACAGGTCTAATTGGTTGCGACTCCACTATGGCTTTTCTTTTCAGTTTAATGGATTAAAACCGGATAACAATCAGATTTTTGTGCAAAATGGGAATCAGACCATGTTGGAGGAGTTTGAATTTGAACTGGACAAATCCAAATTACGGATGGATAACCTTGTATTTCCGGTACATTTTGAGTTTGGCCCTTCAAGATTCCGTAAGACGGAGAAGAGCATACGATATTCCATTCAAAACCAATTTAGAATGGGAATTGGTGGATATGGAGGATTTAACCTTGGTACTCGTCAAAAATTGAAATATAATCGTGATGGAGAACAAGTAAAGGATAAATTCAAACGAGATTACAATACCAGCGATTTAATATATGGGCTAAGTGCATATGCGGGCTTTGATGGAGTGCTCTTGTACATTAAGTACGATTTAAACCCAATTTTTAAAGATGCAGCTATAAAACAAAATAATATTTCCTTGGGCTTTCGGTTCGATTTGTAAACCAATTTACGAGTCATATTTAGTGCGGTCTGGAACAAGTTTATGTGTATATCTGGGCCGCATTTGATATGATAGAATTAAAAAACGAAAAATATGTTGTATGTTTTGAAGCGTTTTCTTCTTTAATGGATGAACCCAAGTCCATGTTTTATAAATCTAAAACCACTATACATATATTCAACAGCTTTAACTTCTTTTTTAAGCATTATAATTGATTAGATATACTATTTAATAAATAGGAAGTGTTGATGGCTACAGCACTTAAATCATTATCAATTATGAATAAAATGTGTCTTGTCCCTGTATTGCTTTTGTTTTCTTATGCCAATAACATAGATTTTACGGCTATGGGAGTGAACGGAATGACGGTTCAATTTTATGATGCGTCAATTCTGGAAGATAATCTTACGATAAACTCATATTTATGGGATTTTGGGGATGGTGAAACATCAAAAGAGAAAGATCCAATACACACATATAGGGTGGAGGGTGTTTATAAGGTATGTTTATCAATCAATGGATTGGATCCAGTTTGTAAAGAAGATACTTTTTTTATTACAAAAAATGGGATTATGGTGAGGTTTGATGATACCGTTTGGCCAAATGGTAATATTTCCACCGTATCATCACCTTTTGGTTCCAGATGGAAAAAATCAGAATCTCGTTACGATTTTCATAGAGGCATTGATATTCCGGGAAATTTGGATGATCCAATTGTTAGTATTGCAGATGGAGTTGTACATAGTGCCTATTCCGAAAATGATCCTGATAACCCCTTTAGTTCAACGACTGTGGTAATAAGTCATCAAATGGAAACGCCATTCTTCTTTAAAGGGAAATTTATAAAGAACTATTATTCCCTTTCTTCCCATTTAAATAGTATTTCTCCAGGGATTCAGCAGGGAGCAGTTGTAAAGAAGGGTGATTTAATAGGTGGGGTGGGGCAAACAGGCCAAACAATATTTAACCATAATCATTTTGAAATACGTGTAGGAGTGTTATGTTCAATAGAATCTCAGCAAAATGGGGGTTGTTCATCTTCAAATCCATTTTCAGAGGTTGTGGACCCCCATGTAAATCCACTTTTGTTTTTGGACTATTTTTTATACAATACAAATTCGTTGAAATATGAAGTTGTGGGAAACAATCCACTTAAAATTAAAGTTAAGTCCAATAGGTTAGAAATTGATTTTAATGAGATAGAGGTTGTGTCAGGAGCTGATAATAAATTAATCAATTTTAATGACAGACAAGGAATAGACCCGTCTAATATTGATGCTGCTGTATTTGAGGATGTTGGTGTTGATGCTGGCCTGTATACCGACAAAGGGAATGAGGACTATGAAGTTACATTCACACTCTACAGCTATTCAAATTTTGATGAAATACGGGTTAAAGACATATGGAATAACCCTTCAAGCCTATCAAATGAACCTCAAAATGACAGTACTCTTCGTCCGTATCCCAATCCTGCAGATGAAAATATTTATTTAACAGCTTTGGGAGAGAACGAAGTATTTAGCTTCCAATTATTTGATAGCTCGGGAGCTTTTGTCAAACAGGGACAATTAAATGGTCCCATACCAATAGAGAATCTTTCATCTGGAGTGTACTATTTAAAATTGATAAGTCATGATGAAAATTCACCGGAGATAAGAAGTTATAAAATACTGAAAAAGTAAAACTTCAATAGCCTAAATGTTGTTGTTGAAAGTGAAATGTGCTAGAAAGCTTTTTCAATTTCTGCAGTAAATTCTTCTCTATAATACACCTTTTTGCAGTGGGAGCACTCCGCAAATCGCGCTGTATTCAACTTGAAAATGGGAATCCAGAAAAGATGTACATAATTGGACTGTGAAACAGCGGTCAGTGTTCCTGTTTGGGAACAATGTGGGCATGAAACATTATGTAATGTTTTGGTTTCTTTTTTACCAGGTCGTGTGCCGAAGAAGAGAATCATAACAACGCAAAATTAATGTTCTTCCAGAAAATATCGTGTAGAATGGTGTCAATTTAAATCTAATACAACAAATATTGTTTTGATTTATCTCTCCAGCCAGATTTGTAATCTGAGTCTACAAAATGGATTTTTAAATCCGCTTTGTAATCGGCATCAACAAAATAAATTTTCTTTTGAGCCTTATAATCAACATCCGTAAAATACCATTTGCCTTCATTTTCCTTGGCTTTGTATTCGGCATCCACTTTGTACACCAAGAGATGGGCTTTGTACGCTCTATCAACAACATATACTTTAATATCAGCTTTGTAATCTCTATCAGTAGAATAAATTTTTTGTGCGTTAATAGTGTATGCAAGAAATAATGTTGTTATTAATGAGAGCGCTCTTTTCATGTTGTTTGTTAAGTATGACTGTAGTATTAATATCAAGCTTTGTACCAAAGATTTTAGTTATGTTCGGCCCTAACATTATGAACTTCTCTTTTTACATTTGAGTGTTAAACGGTTACTTCCTTAAATTTCGTTTTTTAGTTACCTTTAAAGGCTATTTTAAAGCATTGCATTGATTTCAAAAACAACCATAGATCAAGTATACGAAACTGCCCGATTGGAGGAGGTGATTGGTGATTTTGTGCAGTTAAAAAAAGCTGGTTCCAATTTTAAGGGGCTGAGCCCATTTTCTGATGAGCGTACTCCCAGTTTTATGGTATCTCCGGTAAAACAGATTTGGAAGGACTTTAGTAGCGGAAAGGGGGGTAATGTGGTGGCTTTTTTAATGGAACATGAGCATTTTACCTACCCGGAAGCTATAAAATATTTGGCCAAGAAGTACAATATTGAGATTGAGGAGACGGAGCAAACCAATGAGCAAAAGGAGCAGGCAAATGAAAGGGAGAGCATGTATTTGGTATCTGAACATGCTCAAAAATACTTTACTGAAACACTTTGGGATTCCGAACCTGGCAAAGCAATAGGTCTCACTTATTTTAAAGAACGCGGCTTTACTGATGAAACCATAAAAAAGTTTGGTTTGGGCTATGCCTTAGATGAATGGGAAGCTTTCACCAAAAATGCATTGGACAATGGTTACCAACTTGAGTTTTTAGAGAAAACCGGTTTGACCATTGTTAAAGAACAAACGGGAGGAGAGTCCAGGAAATTTGATCGTTTTAAGGGCCGAGTACTATTTCCAATCCATTCTATGAGTGGTAGAGTGCTGGGTTTTGGTGGAAGAATCTTGACAAATGATAAAAAAGCTGCCAAATACTTAAACTCACCGGAAAGTGATATTTACCATAAGAGCAAGGTGCTTTATGGAATCTACTATGCCAAACAAGCCATTGCCAAGGAAGATAATTGTTATTTGGTGGAAGGCTATACTGATGTTATCCAGTTTTATCAAAGCGGTGTACAAAATGTAGTGGCTTCCAGTGGAACAGCATTGACTCCAGAACAGATTAGACTCATCAATAGACTAACAAAGAACATCACCGTGCTTTTTGATGGAGATGCAGCTGGTTTACGAGCATCATTGCGTGGAATAGATCTTATTCTGGAGCAGGGAATGAATGTTAAGGTGTGCACTTTTCCAGAGGGAGAGGATCCAGATAGTTTTGCCAAAAACAATACCTATGAAGACTTGGTACTCTATTTGGAAGAGAATTCCATGGATTTTATTCAGTTCAAAACTTCACTTTTGGCCAAAGAAGCCGCCAATGATCCTATAAAGAGAGCAGATACCGTTAGAGATATTGTAAATAGCATCAGCAAGATCCCAGATCGTATTAAAAAAGAGATTTACATTCAGGAATGTGCCAAAATGATGCAGATTTCAGAAGAGGTGCTCTATAATACGCTGGCACAAATTGATAAAAAAGGTTTTGCCGATGCCGCCAAAAAACAAAAGCAAGAACAAAAAGCCTTTGAGGTTGTAAAAAATGAACAGCCAGTTGAAAAGGTTGATGTGCAGTATGAACTGGAACGAAAAATCATTGAAATGCTGCTGTTGTACGGAGACCAAAAACAAGAGTTTGAAGATTTGGTATTAAAAGAAAATGAAGAAGGAGATTTAGTATTGGAACCGGAGATTGTTGAGGTCAAAGTGTATGAAAAAGTATACCTGGACCTTCAGGAAGACGAGATTGAATTGACCAATGAACATTTTAAGACCATTTATTATAAGCTTATTGAGGGTTTGAATGAAAGTGAGGACTTTGCGGTAAATACTTTTTTAGCGAATTTGGAACAGGAAATGGTCAATGAGGTGTCTTCTATTTTGATGGAAGAAGAACGCCATGTACTTCATGATTGGGAACGAAAAGATATTTATCCTAAGGAAAAAGGACAGGGGGTAGCGCAATTGGTGGGCGAGACCATACTAACGCTACGTTGTAATTTAATTAAAAACCGAATTCACAAACTTCAGAAAGGAACGGAGGGGAACAATGGTGATAATTCTGAAGTATTGGAGGAAATTGTGAATTATCTGCAGTTGAACAAATTGTTGAATGCCAAATTGAATAGGGTGTTATCCTAAAATAAAAATCCCGAACAATTAATATGTCCGGGATTTTCAATAGTTTGTACTGGTTATTTTAATAGAGCTCCAAAGCTTTCGCTTGCTGCAATAAATCTACCAAGTTATCCACATTCAATTTTTTCATTAAACGTGCCTTATAGGTGCTTACGGTTTTCTCATTCAAGTTTAACCCTTCAGCAACCTCTTTGTTTCTTTTTCCACTAGCTAAAAGCTTCAGAACTTCTACCTCTCTTGAGGATAATTTTCTAAAGAATCTTCTCGGCTTTTGAGTTCCTTCATCAAAGGCAAGGCGCTGGGCCAATTCGTTGGTGATAAACATGTTACCTTCGCTAACTTTTCTAACGGCGGTAATTACATAATCCAAATCTGCTGTTTTGGATAGGTATCCAAATGCTCCTGCACGAATGGTGCTCAAAGCATAAACATCTTCAGATTGCCCACTGTACATTAAAGATTTAACGTTGGGGAACTCTTGTTTCAATTTTCTTAAAGTGGCTATCCCGTTAATTTCAGGAATATCCATTTCAAGCATTACTACGTCTGGGGTAACTTTTTCAAGTGCTTCAAATAGTTCAGATGTCGTTGAAACATCGGCAATGACTTCAATATCTGAACTTGACTCGAGCACCTGCTTAATGCCCAGTCTAACGATGGGGTGATTGTCAGCTATTAATACTTTTATCATTTGGTTTGAGTTTAATTCTGTTTAGTACTTAATTACTTACGTGGCGCGGCTAGCAAGTTAACGATTTAGTGACGTAAAACTGTAATTTTTTTCTTAAAACCACAGAATTTCTGGGGTTTTTTTCGTTTTAAGCTGGGTTTTTTGGGTTAAAAGGTCGTTTTAGGTGAGTGGGAATTTCACAAATGGGTATAGGAATCATCTTATGTCTGTTAGAAGTATTAAACTTTTTGTATATACCGAATACTTCTCTTTTTCTGTAAGAAAAATCATCAATAATTTTGTTTTGAGCATCCATTTCCATGGCCCATTCAAGTTCTGGATAAGAGGCTCCTATTTGATCTTCGTCTGTTCTACTGTCGCCCCAAAGCCCATCAGTGGGAGCGGCATCCATAATATCTTGATTAATTCCTAGTACTCTTCCTATTTCATAAACTTCGGTTTTTAAAAGGTCAGCAATTGGACTTAGGTCCACACCGCCATCACCATATTTAGTGTAAAACCCCACGCCAAAATCCTCAACCTTGTTCCCGGTTCCGGCAACCAGATATCCTTCTAATGCAGCAAAATAGTACAAGGTTGTCATTCTTAGTCTAGCTCTTGTGTTGGCAAGGGACATAAAGCGTTCTTCTTCATTTTCAACTTTTGGGAAAGCAGCTACCAAGCTATCAAAGACCGGTGTTAGATTCACTAACTGTCTATTAACACTTGTAAAATTCTTGGTTAGCCAGTCAATATGTTTATCTGCCCGGGTTACTTGTTTTGTTCCTTGATGTATGGGCATTTCCAAACATAAAAGGTCCAATCCAGTTTTAGCACAAAGTGTAGAGGTGACTGCGGAATCTATTCCTCCAGAAATACCTATCACAAATCCTTTGCATTTTGCATTGGTTGCATAGTCCTTTAACCATTTTACAATATGTTCTATTACCTTTTCGGTTTGCATGTCATACATTTTTAGATTCAATAAATTACCTTTGTGCCCGGTAAATTTAAACGCTGTTGCCTTAAAAATGAAAAGGTTGTTGAAATACTTTGGTCAATGTGTATTCTGTAGTGCTATTTTATTGGTGCTGTTATTGTTCTTTGGCTGTAAGGAAGAAGATAAGACTGTAGAGGATATTTCTAAGGTTCAAGTTGATTTTTCCGTATTGCGTTTTGATCGCGAGTTTGCTCAGGCAGGACCAAACGATATTCCAAACCTAAAAGAGAAGTACCCCTTTTTGTTTCCAGAACAGTTTGCGGACAGTATTTGGATTGCGAAATTAGAGGATACCATTCAATTGCAATTATCCGGTGAAGTGGACAAAACTTTCGGGGACTTTAAAAAAGAGACAGAAGATTTGGAATCTCTTTTCCAGCACATTGTTTATTATTTTCCAAAATTCAAATTACCAGAGGTAATAACTATAACTTCGGATGTTCGCTATAATGATCGAGTTATTCTTACAGATTCACTTTTGTTATTAGGGTTGGACAATTATTTGGGCAAGGATCATCACTTCTACCGTAGCATACAGCGATATATAGCCAAGGGATTGGATAAACAGTACTTGACCTCAGACGTTGCCAGTGCTTTCGCCAAGAAGGTTATAAAATATCCAAAAAATCGTTCCTTTTTGTCACGAATCATATATTATGGTAAAGAACTCTATTTAAAGGATAAAATTCTCCCTTATACATTAGATGCCCAGAAGATAGGGTATACAAGTGAAGAAATGGAGTGGGCACAGACTAATGAAGAGCAAATATGGAGGTATTTTGTGGAAGGTGAATTGCTATACAGTACAGATTCAAAGTTGGACAGAAGATTTTTAGACCCTGCTCCCTTTTCAAAATTTCAATTGGAATTGGATAGTGAGTCTCCAGGGCGGTTAGGAAGATACATGGGGTGGCAGATTGTAAGAAGCTTTATGGAGAAAAATGATATTGCCCTTGAGCAACTTTTAAATATATCTGCGGATGAAATTTTTAAAAAATCAAACTACAAACCAAAAAAATAGATGGCGGTAAAACATACTTCTGAAATAAAACTAACAGTGGGTCTTGATGAGAACAGGGTTCCTGAAGAACTAAATTGGTCTGCCCAGGATGGCGGAATTGAAAATGAAGAGGCTAAAGCAATGATGCTTTCCGTTTGGGATAGCAAAAGTAGAGAATCACTAAAAATAGACCTTTGGACCAAGGATATGCCCGTAGATGAGATGAAAATCTTTTTTCATCAGACTTTGGTTACCATGGCTGATACATTTATGAAAGCGACCCAAGATGAAAAAATGACCGCCACCATGAAAGATTTTTGCGATTACTTTGCTGAAAAACTCGAGCTTAAATAATAGCCTTTACTCCAAAGGCTGATTGGGCCTGTTAAATTGATCTCTGTCACTCCCTTTTAAGTTTAATACACGCATTATTTTTTCTTTTGTTGGCCTAAGCATAAAGAAATAAAGTATCAGGATTACCGAAATCATTAAAAAAGCAAGATTGTTGGTCATGTAGTATCCAATGACCCCAAAAAATGCGGCTGCTTCTATTAAGCCGTATTTAATAATGGATGCGGTTTGAAACCGTGTTAACTTCTGTTTTAAGCTGCTGGTTCTGGGAATATTCTTAATGGACTGTTTGAAAATAAAATCGCCTAAGAAAACACTGGACAATGCAAAAATAGGAACCACTACCAAGAACATATTATCTGTATCCGCAAAATTGAAGCTTGCACTTTGGGTGTTGAGGTAAACAATTACTGCAACAATCGTTGGCCAAGAAATCAAGCCCAAATGGATAATGGACAAGGTTTTCATAAATTTATTTGGAGTAAACTGATTGGTTTGGTTTTCCATTGTTGCTACATTGATAGGTTTTCAATATATAAAGGAATATAAAATAAAAAGAGTATTAATGTGTCAATTGATTAAACTACGTTATGGAATAAAAGATATGGTGTTTGAGTTGATATTTAACCTGTACGTGTAAAGTTTGATCCCATTGTATGACAAATATTGGGGAAAGATAAAATTGTGATTAGGAAAGATTTTCAAAAATTACTTTTCGTTTATAACGCCAATTCTGGAATTCGTAATGCTATTCTGGATAGCATGCACAAGGTCTTTAGCCCCTCTATATATGAATGTAGTCTTTGTGATGTTACTTTTGGAGTTGTTTCGGAAAATAAGGCCTGGAAAAAATTCAGAAAGGAAAGTCAATATGAGATGGTATTTCTGCACAAAGATGAATTTACCAAGGAGTATGTGTCAGAATCGATGAACAAATCTACCTTTCCAATTGTATTTTTAGAAAGCGCTGGAGGATTGGAGGTTTTTATTTCCACCGAAGAATTGAATCATTTGAAGACATCGCAAGAACTGATACGGTTGGTCAAAGAGAGAATTAAATAATGCCCTTATCGAATTAAGATTGAGAAGAAAAAAATTCAGTATTGATGTCCTGAATATAATTGAGCAATTCATCCCTTCCTATTCGACTGGTTGATGAGGTGATAAAATGTGGAGGTGTTTCTTCCCAAGCACCTTTTAGCAATTTTCGCAAATAAGCATTGGCCTGCTTTTCAATTACGGCAGGTTTTAGTTTATCCGCTTTGGTAAAAATTATGGCAAATGGGACTTGGTTGGTTCCCAACCATTCCATAAACTCCAAATCCACCGGTTGGGGATCATGTCTAATATCAACAAGTACAAAGCCGCAGACCAATTGATTTCGTTCTTGGAAATATTCAGTAATATATTTTTGAAAAACCTTTTTGTCTTTTTTAGATACCCGAGCATAACCATACCCTGGTAAATCCACCAAAAACCAATTCTTGTTGATCTTAAAATGATTAATAAGCTGAGTTTTTCCTGGTCGACCAGAAGTTTTGGCCAATCCTTTTCGCTCCATCAACATATTGATCAATGAGGATTTTCCAACATTTGAACGCCCAATGAATGCGTATTCAGGTAAGGGTTCGCTAGGACATTTGGCAACATTGGAATTGCTCATTATAAATTCAGCCGAAGTAATTTTCATGATTTAGAAATTCCGCTTGTTGAGCCAGGCTTCAAGAACCCTGTTAAAATCTTCTGGGTGTTCCATCATTGGCGCATGACCGCATTTTTCTATCCAAAACAAATCAGAATCTGGAAGCAATTCATGGAACTCTTTAGCCACATTTGGAGGGGTCACCGTATCATTTTCACCCCAAATAATACAAGTCGGGGTATTCATATGTGGTAAATCCTTGGACATATTGTGTCGTATAGCGCTTTTTGCAATGGCCAATGTCTTTACTAATTTCATACGATCATTTACAGTGGCAAAAACCTCGTCTACAATTTCTTTGGTTGCAACTTCTGGGTCATAGAAAACATCTTGGGCCTTTTTCTTTATGAACTCATAATCCCCGCGTTTAGGATAGCCATCACCCATGGCACTTTCATAAAGCCCAGAACTACCTGTAATAACCAGTGCTTTTACCATTTCTGGAAACATTTTGGTATGTAACAATCCAATATGCCCGCCAAGTGAGTTGCCCAATAGAATGACATCCTTAAGACCTTTGAATTCGATAAACCCTTCTAAAAACTTGGCAAAATTCTTGACCGTTGTTTTCAACATGGGCATATCATAAATAGGAAGCTCTGGAATAAGAATTTGATATCCCTTGGATGGAAAATACTCGGATACTCCCTGAAAGTTGCTAAGCCCTCCCATTAGTCCGTGTAATATAATCATGGGAGTGCCTTCTCCCATTTCAATATATCGGTATTTACCTTCCTCGATTATATGCTCTTCCATCTAAAGTTAGTTGGTCCTAAGAAGGGCAAATATAGGCAATTCATGTTACACGGATTTTAGGTTTTTTGGATTGGGAAGCCAAGTCTTTTTTACGCTTCTCAAAATCATTTCAGAAGCTTTCATATAAATATGATTGATTTTTTATTGAAAACTTGATTTTCTTTTAAAAGTGGAGAATTTATTAACAAAAGTGATGTTAAGTGGAGAAATGTGGAAATAAAATCTATATATTTGAGTTATTAATTGTAACCAATTGATTTCTAGTGACCCATATCATAGGACAACATGACTGTAAAGCTGATACAAAAGGGAGGGTGATTTTACCCATTTCCCTGAAGAATCAGCTGTTGCCTGTTTTAAAGGATGGTTTTGTGATAAAGCGTTCTGTTTTTCAACAGTGTCTAGAGCTTTATCCCAAGAGCGAGTTTGATGTATTGATGCAGAAGGTTATGAAGAAAAGCAAGATTAATAGAAAGTATGATGCTTTTGTAAGGAATTTTGTTGCGGGAATGAAAGAAGTTGCGATTGATGGGGATACAGGAAGGTTGCAGATACCCAAAAATCTAGTGGAACATGCTGAAATTGGAAAAGAAGTGGTGTTGAACGCCGTTTTTGATAAGATAGAGATTTGGAACAAGGATAAGTACGAAAAGGTCTTGGCAGAAGGGGAGAAGGATTATGCTGATCTAGCGGAAGAGATTTTTGCTGACGATGAGTAGGGAGTACCATAATCCGGTGCTGCTGCAAGAATCAGTGGACGGATTGAATATAAAGAAAAATGGGGTGTATGTAGATGTCACCTTTGGTGGCGGGGGACATTCCAAAGAGATATTGAAAAGGTTGGGTGAGGATGGGAAATTGTTTGCATTTGATCAAGATGAGGATGCTCTGGCCAATACCATTGACGATGACCGGTTTCAGTTGATCAATCAAAATTTTCAGTTCCTCAAACAGTTTTTAAAGTTCTATGGCATTCGGAAAGTTGATGGAATCTTGGCAGATTTTGGAGTTTCTTCCCATCAGTTTGATAAGGCGGAACGTGGTTTCTCTATTCGTTTCAATGCGAATCTGGATATGCGGATGAATAAAAGCAGCGAGTTGTCGGCCTTTGAGGTGGTGAATTCATATTCCCAGGAAGCTTTGTCATCGGTTTTGTTTCAATATGGTGAATTGCGCAATGCAAATGCCATGGCCAAAACTATTGTTGAGGTAAGGTCACAGGCTCCAATTAAAACCACTGATCAGCTTAAGTCGATTTTAAAACGGTTTTTACCCAAAATGAAAGAGAACAAGATTTTGGCGCAGATTTATCAGGCTATCCGAATTGAGGTCAACCAAGAAATTGAAGTTCTAAAGGAGTTTTTGATGCAAACGCCGGAGGTTTTGGATAAGGAAGGGAGATTGAGTCTGATTAGTTATCATTCTTTGGAGGATCGATTGGTAAAACGATTTATCCGGGCCGGCAAGTTTGAAGGTGAGCCCGAAAAGGACTTTTATGGGAACATAAATGTTCCACTAAAAAAAGTAGGGGGATTAATAGTGCCATCAGCAGAAGAAATTGCAAGGAACAATAGGGCAAGAAGTGCAAAACTCCGTATTGCTGAACGGATTTAGAAAATAAGGATGAAAATGAGAAAAGGATTGCTGGACATATTAAAGGGAAAGTTTTTGGTGAGTGGTGATGCTCCCAAAAACTGGATGTTCTTGCTGTTTGCCTCCTTCTTGGCGGCAATGATGATATCCAGTAGTCACAGAGCGGATAAAAAAGTGCATGAGATTGCTGCCCTTAGTGAGGAAGTAAGAAAGCTTAAAAGTGAATTCTTTGAATACAGGTCAACCGTTCAACAATTAAAATTGGAATCATCTTTAAGGGAATCAGTGGCTGTTGAAGGGCTTTTGCCGTCAAAAAATCCACCATATAAAATCAAAGTGAAATCTAGCAAGTAATGGCAATTGCGGAAAAAAATATCATGAATAGACTGTACCTGGTGGCGGGTTGTCTAGTTGTTTTTTCCATTTGTGTGGTGGTCAAGTTGGTGGATATTCAAATGATCAAAGGTGAGGATTACAAGGAGTTGGCATTGAATAAAACTGAAAAAATGTTCACCATAGAGCCAAATCGGGGAAATCTGTATTCGGATGATGGTAGTTTATTGGCGGCTTCAGTACCAAAATATGAGATTAGATTTGATGCAAAAACAGTTTCTGAAGATAATTTTCAGAATAACGTAGTTGCACTTTCCGATTCTTTGGGCAGACTTTTTGACCGGCCCTCTTCGTATTACAGGAAACTCTTCAGAAAAGCACGGGCAAATGGTAACCGGTACAAATTGGTGGCCAGAAACGTGGATTACCTGGATTATGTGCGCATAAAGCAGTTTCCATTGTTCGAGCTTGGACCGTACAAAGGCGGTTTTATAGAAACACACCGGGTTGTTCGTGAGTACCCTTTGGGTAAAATGGCAGCACGAAGCATTGGTTATGAAAAAGTAGATGAAAATGGCTATTACACCAGAGTTGGACTTGATGGTGCCTTTGGAGAGCAATATCTACGTGGAAAAGAAGGAAAACGCCTAAAGCAAAAAATTGCAAAAGGGCAGTGGAAACCAGTTGGGTTGGACAATATTGTGGAGCCACAGGACGGATTGGATGTGGTATCCACTATCGATATCAGTATTCAGGATATTGCCCATCATGAGCTTTTAAGGCAATTGGAGAAATACAAAGCTGATCATGGCTGTGTTGTGGTCATGGAAACTGCTACAGGTGAGATCAAGGCCATTTCCAATTTGGGGATAACCTCTGAGGGAAAGTATTATGAAAAGCTGAACTACGCTGTTGGCGAATCCCATGAGCCAGGTTCCACTTTCAAATTAATGTCCATGGTGGCAGCTTTGGAGGATAAAGTGATTGACACGAGTACGGTCATTGACACGGAAAAAGGGAGATATCGCATTTATGATAGAGTGGTTAAGGATTCCAAATGGGGTGGATACGGTAAAATTTCGGCAGCAAAAGCTTTTGCACTTTCCTCAAATACCGCTTTTGCCAAAATAATCCATGAAAATTATAAGGAAAAGCCGGGAAAATTTGTGAATCGCTTAATGAACATGGGGCTTCATAAAAAATTGGGATTGCCCATTATTGGAGAGGGAAGTCCCGTAATCAGATACCCTGGGGATGAAGGATGGTCGGGAATTTCATTAGGCTGGATGTCCCACGGATATGAGGTGTCAATAACTCCAATACAGACTTTGGCATTTTATAATGCCATTGCCAATGATGGAGAGTTTGTCAAGCCAAGATTGATCAAGGCTGTCAAGGAAGGAAACAAAATCATTAAAAGGTTTGATAAAGAAGTTGCCAACGCCTCCATCTGCTCTAAGGAAACCATGCTTAAAGTACGTCAACTTTTGAAAGATGTTGTTGAAAAGGACTATGGGACAGGACATGGACTTTACTCCAAAAACTTTTCAATGGCTGGCAAAACGGGTACGGCTCAAAAGAATTATGTCGCCAAAGACCCTGATAAGTTGCAATACATCTCATCTTTTGCAGGATATTTTCCAGCAGATAACCCTAAATATTCCTGTATTGTGATTATTCATGAACCGGATAGAGATTTGGGTATCTACGGAGCTGATGTGGCTGGTCCGGTTTTTAAATCCATGGCGCAAAAAATTTATGCCACTTCACCAACTGTGGATGAGGTTGAAGGAAAAGCTATGAATGGGGAGGTTTTAGAAAAGAAATATGAACAATACTTTGCTCAAGCGCAAAAAAAATACACCACAGTTCCCAATGTGAAGGGAATGAGCGGAATGGATGCGGTTTCATTGTTGGAGAATCTTGGACTTAATGTTGAGGTACACGGTAATGGAAAAGTAAAAAAACAATCCATCGTTCAAGGAACAGAAATCAATCAAGTTAAAAAAATAGTATTGGAGCTTTCATGAAGTTGTTGAAGGACATATTGTATGGGGTTAGGTTATCTGCGGTAAACGGTGATACCAATGTAATGGTAAACCACGTTCATTTTGATTCTAGAAAAATTGAAATGGATGATGTTTTTGTGGCTACAAGAGGTTTGGTTACTGATGGACATAAGTATATTCAAAAGGCAATAGAACTTGGGGCCAAAGCTGTGGTTTGCGAAGAATTTCCGGAAATATTGGTCAATGGAGTTACCTACTTAAAAGTAGTGGATAGCCATAGCGCTTTGGCGATTATTGCTGCCAACTATTATAATAACCCTTCCAAGAATTTAAAGTTGGTTGGAATCACTGGCACCAATGGTAAGACCACGGTAAGTACATTGCTTTATAATCTATTTAAAAAAGCTGGTTTTAAGGTGGGGTTGATTTCTACCATTAAGGTTTTGGTAGATGATAAGGAATATAAAACCAGTCATACCACGCCAGACGTGTTGACGATCAACGGCCATCTTTCAGAAATGAACGAGGAAGGGGTGGAGTATTGTTTTATGGAAGTGAGTTCACATGGTATCCATCAAAAAAGATCTGAAGGATTACATTTTGAAGGAGCCATATTTACTAATTTATCCCATGATCATCTGGATTATCATAAAAGCTTTGCAGAGTATCGGGATACCAAAAAGAAGCTTTTTGATAACCTTCCAAAAACTGCATTTGCCTTAAGCAATATTGATGATAAAAATGGTTTGGTAATGTTGCAAAATACCAAAGCAAGAAAAGTTAGTTATGCGCTCAAAACATATGCAGATTATAGGGCGCAAATCTTAGAAAGGCAGTTTGATGGCCAATTGCTGAAAATTGATGACAACGAAATTTGGTCCAAATTGATAGGAGATTTTAATGCCTATAATTTACTAGCCATTTACGCCACAGCAGATATTCTGGGGCTGGAAAAAATGGAAACCCTGAAACTTATCAGTGAACTGGAAAATGTTGATGGCAGGTTTCAATATCATATATCAAAAGAAAAAATAACGGCAATTGTTGATTATGCCCATACTCCGGACGCGCTAAAAAATGTGTTGATTACCATCAATGCATTGAGGACTGGAAATGAAAACGTCATCACCGTAGTGGGGTGTGGTGGTGACCGTGATAAGTCTAAGCGTCCGGTTATGGGTCATATCGCCTCAGAAATGAGCAATCAGGCCATATTTACCTCAGATAACCCAAGAACGGAATCACCTTCAGTAATTATTGAAGAAATGGAAGCCGGGGTGGAACCCCAGAATACGAAGAAGGTGTTGTCCATAGAAAATAGAAAGCAGGCTATAAAAGCAGCTTGCAAATTGGCTTTGGCCAATGATATCATTCTGGTGGCAGGAAAGGGGCATGAAACCTATCAGGAAACCAATGGGAAAAGGGTGGATTTTGATGATTTTAAAGAAGTAAAAGAGGCCTTGGCCAACTTAAATAAATAATGTAGTCCATGTTATACTACTTGTTTGAATTTTTAGAGAAACAATATCAATTGCCTGGAGCATCATTGTTCCAGTTCCAGACTTTTAGAGCTGGAATGGCGGTCTTGTTTTCCTTGTTGATTGCTATGGTCTACGGTAAGCGGATTATTCTGTTCCTGCAAAAAAAACAGATTGGGGAAAGTATTCGTGATTTAGGGCTGGAAGGACAACAGCAAAAAGCTGGAACGCCCACAATGGGAGGACTTATAATTATAATATCCACGCTTTTGCCTGTGGTGCTGTTTGCTGATATCAAGAACATTTATATCATTCTTCTAATTGTCACCACGATTTGGATGGGTATTATTGGCTTTATCGATGACTATATTAAAATCTTTAAAAACGATAAAAAAGGTTTAAAAGGAAGATTTAAAATATTGGGGCAAGTGGTATTGGGGTTGATTGTAGGAGCTACGCTTTATTTTCACCCTGAGGTCACCATTAAAGAAAAAGATACCACTCGAATCACTGAAAACTTTAAGGTTGAAAAGGTATTCGGTCAAGAGATGAAAGAGGTAATGACCAATGTTCCTTTTCTTAAAGGTAATGAACTGAACTATGCTGATTGGATTTCATGGACAGGGGAAGGAATGGAAGAATATGCATGGTTGATCTTTATTCCTGTGGTTATATTGATTGTTACAGCTGTTTCAAATGGCGCAAATCTTACTGATGGAATTGATGGTCTCGCAGCTGGTTCTTCGGCAATAATTGTATTGACACTTGGAATCTTTGCATTGGTATCGGGAAATATCCAGTTTTCAGATTACCTGGACATCTTTTATATCCCAAGAGTTGGAGAATTGTTGGTTTTTATAGCTGCATTTGTGGGTGCATTGATTGGTTTTTTATGGTACAATGCCTTTCCGGCACAAGTATTTATGGGAGACACGGGAAGCTTGACCATTGGCGGGGTAATAGCGGTTATCGCCATTATCGTAAGAAAAGAATTATTGATTCCCATTTTATGTGGAATCTTCTTTGCCGAATCACTTTCGGTGATGCTGCAAGTGGGATATTTCAAGCATACCAAAAAGAAATATGGAGAGGGCAAACGAATATTCTTGATGGCACCATTGCATCATCATTATCAGAAAAAACTATATCACGAGAGCAAAATAGTGACCCGGTTTTGGATTATTGGAATTTTGCTCGCCATTATAAGTATAGTGACGCTAAAAGTGAGGTAGATGGCACGTTTGGTGATTCTTGGCGGTGGAGAAAGTGGAGTTGGAACGGCCATATTAGGGCAGCAAAAAGGATTTGAAGTCTTTGTCTCGGACAAAGGAGAAATAAAAAAAGAGTACAGCAAAGTTCTTGAACATTTTGAGATTGAATGGGAGTCTGGTAAGCATACAGAATCTAAGATTCTAAATGCTGATGTGGTTATGAAAAGCCCAGGAATTCCGGATAAAGTACCACTTGTAAAAAAGTTGGTTGAAAAGGGAGTTCCAGTGATTTCAGAGATTGAGTTTGCATCAAAATATACTGATGCAACGCTAATTGGAATTACGGGAAGTAACGGCAAGACCACAACCACTATGTTAACACACCATGTGTTGAAAAATGGTGGATTAAACGTTGGAATGGCGGGAAACATTGGTGATAGCTATGCTAAAATGGTCGCTGAGCAGGATTTTGACCAGTACGTGCTGGAAATAAGCAGTTTTCAATTGGATGGTATCGTGGATTTCAAACCACATGTTGCAATCCTTACGAATATTACGCCCGATCATTTGGATCGGTATGATTATAAGTTTGAAAACTACATCACTTCTAAGTTTCGCATAGCAATGAACCAGGATGAAAATGATTACCTGATTTATGATGCTGATGATGAAGTGATCCAAGATTGGTTGCAACAACACCCAGTTCAATCCAAATTGGTTCCTTTTTCCTTAAGGGAAAAGCAACAGCATGGAGCTTGGCTGGAAAACGATACGATTAAAATAAAAATGGAACATAAAAACTTGGAAATGAGTACTGATATTTTGGCCCTAGAGGGGCAACATAACGTAAAAAATACTATGGCGGCAAGCCTTGCAGCACTTTTGGTGAATGTAAGGAAAGAAACTATTCGTCAAAGTATCCAAAACTTCCAAGGAGTTCCCCACCGATTGGAAAAGGTGTTGAAGATTAATCATGTGGAATATATCAACGATTCCAAAGCAACTAATGTAAATGCAACCTATTACGCCTTGGATGGGATAAAGAAACCCATTGTTTGGATTGTTGGTGGTGTGGATAAAGGAAACGATTATTCAGAGTTGATGCCTATTGTACGAGAAAAAGTCAAAGCTATTATTTGTTTGGGAATGGATAATTCCAAGTTAAAGGATGCCTTTGGTAATGTTATAGAGCCAATGGTAGAAACCTATTCTATGGAAGAAGCTGTTAAAGTGGCCTATAAGATTTCAGAACGGGGTGATTCAGTTTTGTTATCACCCGCATGTGCCAGTTTCGATCTTTTTGAAAACTATGAGGATAGGGGAAATCAATTCAAAGCAGCCATAAAAAATTTGTAAAAAATGTTAGCGGTATTTAAAAATTTGAAAGGTGATAAAGCCATCTGGGGTGTAGTGGCTCTCTTGGCACTTTTCTCATTTTTGCCGGTGTACAGTGCCAGTACCAATCTGGTTTATGTAAATGATGATGGTACCACGATTGGTCATTTGATTAAGCATGCTGTGCTTTTGTTTTTGGGCTTCGGAATCATATATGCGGTTCACCGTATACCTACACATTACTTTAAAGGACTTTCTATTATTGCCTTGCCTATTGTACTCATTCTCTTGGCTTATACATTGACGGTAGAGACCAAAATAGGAGGAGTAACAGCAAACCGATGGATTAAGATTCCGTTTGTTGGGGTGAATTTTCAAACATCTACCCTGGCTTCGGTTGTGTTGATGATATGGATTGCCCGGTATCTTACAAAAATCAAGGATATAGCCATAACCTTTAAAGAAAGCATATTGCCACTTTGGTTGCCAACGGCATTAGTGGTACTGTTGATTTTACCTGAAAACTTTTCTACCGCAGCAATCATCTGTTTCTTGGTTTTGGTACTCTGTTTTTTAGGTGGATACCCCTTAAAATATTTATTCGCGATTCTGGGAACAGGAATTGTACTTGCAGGCATGTTTCTTTTTGTCTTGTTCAAAACTCCAGAAGTGATACCCGGCCAAAGAGCCACTACGTGGAAATCGAGAATTGAAACTTTTTGGAGCCCTGAAAAAGCTGGAAAAGATGATTTACACCAATTGACTTTAGCAAAGATTGCCATTGCCGAAGGCGGAGTCGTTGGAAAAGGAGCTGGAAAGAGTGTAATAAAGAACATGTTGTCGCAAAGTACGTCCGATTTTATTTTTGCTATCATCATTGAAGAATATGGGCTATTAGGAGGAGGGGCATTGTTGTTTTTCTATTTGCTATTGCTGTTTCGGATAGTGGTTGTGGCAAATTCGGCAAAGACGGTTTTTTCAAAATTATTGGTAATTGGTGTAGGCTTGCCCATTGTTTTTCAAGCTTTCATCAATATGGCGGTAGTGGTACAGTTGTTTCCAGTTACAGGACAGCCTTTACCATTGATCAGTATGGGAGGAACATCTATTTGGATGACCTGTATGGCTATTGGAATTGTGTTGAGCGCAAGCAATAAAAAAGAAAATTTAGAGGAGGAATCCCTAGATATAGATGAAAGCAATCCTTTAGAAGTATTGAGTGGGCAATTATAGATTTATACTTTCTGGAGGAGGAACGGGAGGACATATTTATCCGGCAATAGCAATAGCCAATGAGCTAAAGCAGAGATACCCAAAAGCGGAGTTTTTGTTCGTGGGTGCCAAGGATAAAATGGAAATGGAAAAAGTGCCACAGGCAGGATATAAAATACAAGGCTTGTGGATCAGTGGATTACAACGGAAACTGACATTGAAAAATTTAATGTTTCCGATTAAAGTTATAAGTAGTTTGATAAGAGCACGCAAAATAGTAAAGCAGTTTATGCCAGATGTCGCCATCGGTACCGGAGGCTTTGCAAGTGGTCCATTACTAAAAATGGCTGAAAAGGTTGGTGTTCCCTGTGTGCTTCAAGAGCAGAACTCCTATGCTGGCATTACAAATAAGCTCCTTGCAGGCAAAGCGGAAGCTATTTGTGTGGCGTATGATGGAATGGAACGTTTTTTTCCAAAAGAAAAAATTGTAAAAACGGGAAATCCAATACGATCAGATTTAGTGAATCTGAAAGTGGGCAGAGAAAAAGCCGTACAGTTTTTTGATTTGGACACAAGCAAGAAGACCATTCTGATCATAGGCGGAAGTTTGGGCGCAAGAAGGATTAATCAACTGATTGAAAAAGAGCTTGGTTTTTTTGAAGCACAGGGAGTGCAGTTAATTTGGCAATGTGGAAAACTATACTATGATGAGTATAAAAAACATGATTCAGAATCGGTAAAAGTACTGGCATTCTTAAATAGAATGGATTGTGCTTATGTTGCAGCAGACATTATTATATCCAGGGCGGGAGCAGGATCGGTTTCTGAACTCTGTTTAGCGGGCAAATCGGTTTTGTTTATTCCATCACCCAATGTTGCGGAGGACCATCAAACCAAAAATGCCGAAGCATTGGTTTCCAAAGATGCGGCTATACTATTGAAAGAAAGTGAACTTGACGAAAAGTTTGAAGCAGTTTTTTTAGAAGTAATGAATTCTAAAAAAATGCAAGAATCCCTGGGAAACAATATCAAAAAAATGGCTATGCCAAAAGCCACAGAGCATATAGTTGACGAAATAGAAAAATTATTAAAATGAATCTAAAGGACATACATAACGTTTTTTTCATCGGTATTGGTGGGATAGGTATGTCTGCTCTGGCGCGCTATTTCAATTTTGTTGGAAAACAAGTGATGGGTTATGACAAAACCAAAAGCCCAATTACAGATGAATTGGTTGAAAATGGAATTGCAGTCCATTTTAAAGACAGCTTGGATTTGATTCCTGAATCATTTAAAAATTCTGAAAACACACTGATAGTCTATACTCCGGCGGTACCTTCATCCCATTCCCAACTACAATTTTTCCAAAACAATGGTTTTGAAGTAAAAAAGCGATCTGAAGTACTGGGGATTATCACAAAAGATACGTTCTGTTTTGCGGTGGCCGGCACTCATGGTAAAACTACCACATCTTGTATTCTGGCACATATCCTCAAGGAAACCGGGACACCATTAACGGCATTTTTAGGAGGTATTTCGGAAGATTTCAACAGCAATTTTGTTTTGGAAGGAACGGATTGCTCCGTTGTGGAGGCCGATGAGTTTGATCGTTCCTTTTTACAGCTGTCGCCCAACGTGGCCTGCATTACTTCAATGGATGCAGATCACTTGGATATTTATGGAACCGATACGGAATTGCAACAATCCTTTAAGGATTTTACGAAAAAGATAAAACCAGGCGGAGTTCTCTTTGTTAGAAAAGGGTTGCCGCTTGACGGGATCACTTTTGGAATAGAAGATGGCTCCGACTACAGCATAGAAAACATTTCAATTGAACATGGTACCTACATATTTGATTTAATCACGCCTTCAGAGGTTTTGAAGCAAGTTCGTTTCAACAAACCCGGAAGGCACAATTTGCTCAATGGATTAGCTGCTTTTGCAATGGCGGTGCAAATAGGATCCCCACCCCACCGCCTAGCCGAAGCTTTAGGAACATTTAAAGGCGTTCAACGCAGGTTTTCCTATCAAATCAAGGAAAAAGACTTTGTTTTTATAGATGATTATGCACATCATCCTACAGAAATAAGCGCTGTGCATCAAGCCATAAAAGAAATGCATCCCAAGGAGTTGGTGACCGCTGTTTTTCAACCCCATTTGTTTTCAAGAACAAAAGACTTTGTGGATGATTTTGCGGCGAGTCTTTCAAAATTCGATGTCATTTTATTATTGGATATCTATCCAGCAAGGGAAGAACCCATTGAAGGGGTAACATCAGCATGGTTATTGGATAAGATTAATGGTCCTAAAAAGAAATTGATTTCAAAATCAGACTTAATAGGTGAGATAAATAATTGTAAAACAGGGGTTTTGGTAACAATGGGGGCAGGAGATATTGGGCTGGAAGTACCAAAACTTAAAAAAGAATTGACGTATGCGAGTTAATTGGGATTATATAAAACTGACGTTGTTGTCCATAACCGTAATTGGACTTTATGGTTTTGCAGACCATCGGAGCAAGAACAAAAAAGTAAGTGATGTTTCCATTAAATTTTTGGGAGACAACAACTTATATCTTACAGAAACCTCAGTTAATAAATTGTTAATACAAAATTACGGAGCCTTAAAAAATAGGACAAAAGAACAACTAGCTTTGAATACCATAGAGGAGGTAATTCTGTCCAACGAAATGGTGAAAAACGCCCAAGTCTATCTTACTATAAATGGAGAACTTATATCTAAGATTGTTCAGCGTAAACCAATTGGAAGAGTAGAGGGAATCTCTAAATTTTATTTGGATGATTTGGGTGGGCGTATGCCTTTGTCCAAGCATCATTCAGCAAGAGTTCCCATAATTACGGGTAAAATCACGGGAAAAAGCCTTGAGGATGCCTATACCATTCTGAATTACATTAACGAAGACGATTTTCTTAGGAAAAATGTTATAGGCATACATATCGAGGAAGAAGGAAAATATCAGCTCAAGTTTAGGTTGGAAAACTTTGTGGTGAATTTGGGAGGAGTGGAGAACCTCAATGAGAAGTTCAAAAATTTTATGGCATTTTATGCCAAAGCATCCAAGGACAAGTCTTTGGAAAAATATACGACAGTGAGTTTAGAGTTCAACAATCAAGTGGTTTGCACCAAAATATAAAGTATGGAACAGGGTAAGTATTCAGTTGGGTTGGATATTGGAACTACCAAAATCGTTGCGATTATTGGTAAGGAAAATGAATATGGAAAAATAGAGATCTTAGGAACAGGTAAGTCCAAAAGCTTAGGTGTTCACCGTGGCGTGGTCAATAATATCACCCAAACTATTTCATCTATTCAACAAGCTGTAGAGCAAGCCGAGGTTAATTCAGGGCTCAAGATAGGTTCTGTAGTGGTAGGTATTGCAGGACAGCATATTAGGAGTCTTCAACATAGTGATTACATAACCAGGCCTAACTCAGAAGAAGTTATAAATGATGATGATCTAGAGAAACTTTGCAACCAAGTCTACAAACTGGTAATGCTTCCTGGAGAAGAAATCATCCATGTATTGCCTCAAGAATATAAAGTTGATGGTCAATGTGAAATAAAAGAGCCCAAAGGAATGTATGGTGGGCGATTGGAAGCCAATTTCCATGTGGTAGTTGGGCAGGTATCCTCTATAAAAAATATAGGCAGATGCATTAAAAGTGCCGGATTGGACTTGGGTAATATCACCTTGGAGCCACTGGCATCAGCTGAAGCTGTATTGAGCCAGGAAGAAAAAGAAGCAGGTGTTGCTTTGATAGATATAGGTGGTGGAACTACTGATTTGGCCATTTTTAAAGATGGCATAATCCGTCATACTTCTGTAATCCCATTTGGAGGAAATGTTATTACCGAAGACATCAAAGAAGGCTGCTCCATTATTGAAAAGCAAGCTGAGTTATTGAAAATTAAGTTTGGGTCCGCTTGGCCAGGGGAAAATAAGGACAATGAGATTGTTTCCATTCCCGGTCTAAGAGGTCGTGAGCCCAAGGAAATAACATTGAAGAACCTATCCAAAATTATCCACGCCCGTGTAGTAGAGATTGTGGAACAGGTATATGTGGAGATTAAAAACTACGGACATGAGGACCAAAAGAAGAAACTTATTGCCGGAATTGTACTTACCGGAGGTGGTAGCCAATTGAAGCATTTAAAGCAATTGGTAGAGTACATCACTGGTATGGATACTCGTATTGGTTACCCTAACGAGCATTTGGCGGGAGATTCAGAAGAAGAAATAGCAAGTCCATTGTATGCCACAGCTGTTGGACTTTTGATGAACGCCTTGGAGACCAGAACCAATAATGTGCTGGAGGATGAAATGGAGCAGGAAGAAGAAGAGGTTTTGGTAGGACAAGAAAGTGTGGCAGGTCAGTCTGCAAGGACAAAGACAGTACCTAGGAAATCTATTTTTGATAAATGGTCAGAGAAGTTGAAAGACTTTTTAGACAATGCAGAATAATAATCCCATAATAGTAACAAAATAGTCATGAGTAAGAGCACCGAATTTGACAACATTTCTTTTGATCTCCCTAAGAATCAAAGTAACGTAATTAAAGTAATTGGCGTTGGTGGTGGAGGTAGCAATGCCATTAACCACATGTTCCAGGCTGGAATTAACGGAGTAGATTTTGTAATCTGCAATACAGATGCACAAGCTTTACAAAATAGTGCTGTTCCCAATAAAATTCAGTTGGGGGTATCTTTAACCGAAGGACTGGGAGCCGGTGCTAACCCAGAGGTTGGAGAACAAGCTGCATTGGAGAGCATGGAAGACCTAAAGGATATGTTGGGACATACCACAAAAATGGTCTTTATTACTGCTGGTATGGGTGGTGGAACAGGAACAGGTGCGGCACCTGTCATAGCAAAAGTAGCGCGAGAAATGGATGTTCTAACTGTAGGAATCGTTACTATTCCATTTCAGTTTGAAGGTGCCATGCGAAATAAGCAAGCACAAACAGGAATTGAGAAATTACGCTCTAACGTAGATTCTTTAATTGTAATCAACAACAACAAGCTACGTGAAGTATATGGAAACCTTGGATTTAAGGCAGGTTTCTCAAAAGCAGATGAGGTATTGGCAACTGCAGCAAGGGGAATTGCAGAGGTAATTACACATCACTACACGCAGAACATTGACCTTAGAGATGCCAAAACAGTACTTTCCAATAGTGGTACTGCCATAATGGGTTCTTCTACCGCTTCGGGATCGGCAAGGGCAGGTGAAGCTATTATGAAAGCATTGGATTCTCCACTCTTGAATGACAACAAAATTAACGGTGCCAAAAATGTGTTGCTGCTTATCGTTTCAGGAACACAAGAAATCACTATTGATGAAATAGGTGAGATTAATGATTTTATTCAAATCGAAGCTGGACATGGAGCCAATATAATTATGGGCGTGGGTGAAGATGAAAATTTGGGAGATGCCATTGCTGTAACCGTTATTGCAACTGGATTCAACATTGATCAACAAGACCATATTGTAAATACCGAAAGCAAAAAAGTCTTTTACACTCTGGAAGATGAACAAACTGCCGAGCAAGAGTTGGCCCCTGAAGCAACATCCATTCAAGAAATAAAAGTTGAAAAAGCTGAAATAGAACCAGAGCCAGTGATTGTAAAGCACACATTGGAAATGGAAGAAGAGGAAGAAATCAAACCAAAACAAGAAGAGTCTGACCTTATTCCAACCACAAACTATATCAGAAATTTCAATGTTTTCTATGAAGAAGTAGTAGCGGAAAACGTTGAAGATGACTTTGTGATCATAGAAGCCAAGAGTATATTAAATGATATAGAAGTGGTCGACCCAGAGGTGGTTTCTCCAAAAGCTGCTGAAGATCAGTTTGCCCTAACTTTTGATATGCCATTGAATAATTCCCAAGAAGTGGAAGAAAAAGAACATACCATTACATTTGATCTAGATGAAAATGTAAAGGATATTGATGTAAATGAGTATGTGGAGGTAAAGCCTGTTTTGGAATATAAAAAAGAAGGCGAGACTCGTTATAACTTAGAGGAGTACATGGAGTTGGAAACTCAATTGACCGGTGCTAAATCTGTTGCCGAGACCCACGAACCAAAATTAGTGGAAGACGAGTTGGTTTTTGAAAAGAAAACGGTCAAAGTAGAAGCTAAGGCAGAGGGCGGTAATGATGGTAATATAGACCCATTTAATAGTTCTATCAATGAATTGCTTAAAGACCGTGCGGATGAACGCAGAAAAAAACTGAAAAATTTCAATTATAAATTTCAAAACAGCAGAAATAGTATTGATGAGATAGAGAAACAACCTGCCTATAAAAGACAGGGTGTTGATTTGGATGATACACCACAAGAGCAGAAGGTCTCCAGAACAACATTGAGTGAGGACAGTAATGATGATTTGCAATTACGTTCCAATAACTCCTTCTTGCACGATAATGTTGATTAGTAGTGTTTAAATTGACTCCATTTTTAATGGAAAACCTAAGCCCGTAAGTTAAGAGACTTTCGGGTTTATTTTTTATCTTCGCAGCCCAAAATAAAGACAATATGAGTTTGCAAGAACAAATAATGACAGAGATGAAAACGGCAATGAAAGCCAAGGACACTGTTGCATTGGAATCTTTGCGAGCCATAAAATCTGCAATTCTGTTAGCCAAGACTGACAAAGGAGGCGGTGGAGAACTTTCGGAAGAGGATGAAGTAAAGTTGGTTCAGAAACTGGTAAAACAACGTAAGGACAGCGCGGCTATCTTTACAGAACAAGGCAGGGAGGATCTGGCTGCTCCTGAGTTGGCACAAGTAGCGATTATTGAAAAGTTTTTGCCCGAGCAACTTACTGGGGAAGAGATAGAAAAAGTGGTGATTCAAACCATAGATTCGATTGGGGCATCAGGAATGCAGGATATGGGAAAGGTAATGGGAATTGTCTCCAAAGAATTAGCTGGAAAAGCGGATGGAAAGACCATTTCTTCCATAGTGAAGGCAAAACTAAGTTCATAATAGAAACAAGGCCACGTAGCTCAGCTGAATAGAGCACTGGATTTCGGCTCCAGCGGTCGTAGGTTTGAATCCTACCGTGGTCACAAGTGAAACAAAAAGCAAGCAAAAACATAAAGCTTGCTTTTTTGTTTTTATCGGCTATGATTGTCATCGCAGAAAACTGTGCAGAAGTTCGAAGCTATTACCTTGCAGTTGTTGAGAATTATCTTTTTATGTTTCTGGGCAAATAACCAAACATTCGTTTGAAAGCCGCGGTGAAGTGTTGCGGATTTTTATATCCTACTTCATAGGATGCTTCTGAAACTGTAAACCCTCGGTTGGCAATCAAATCTTTGGCTTTTGCCATTCTAAGTTCAGTGATATATTTAAAGATAGTAGTACCGAATACCAATTTAAACTCTTTTTTGAGTTTAGAGGTATTTAATCCTGCAATGTTGGATAACGTTGTTATGGTAAGCGTCTTTTTTAGATTATTCTTGATATAGGCATCAATCTTAAGAATTGATGAGTAATCATCTTTTGGAACAAGGTCCTTGCAGTACTCACTGCTGGAAACCTCATTGAGAACTGTAACTAATAGTTCTACGATTTTAGCTTCCAAATATGCTTTTTTGGAAATATTCTGAAAGCCACAATCCATAATATCGTTTAAAAGGAAACACAATTTGGGAGATATGGGCCTACCCTCTTTCCATAATAGATAGGGTTTCTGCTTTATAATTGCATCTCCAAAAGACTTGAATACGTTTTTGAATTTTAATCCGATATGCTTGGTAAGGAGAAATTCGGAAAATCTGACTTCAAGTGTTTTTCTGTGCTTAGTGTCAAAATATAATGTACCATCAACCTCTGGGATAAATAGAAGGTTGTAATGTCCATGTGGTATTGAAACGTTTGGGTTTTCGGAGTCATTTGGGACGTATAAACTGCTTCCTTGAATCTCAAAATGTAATTTAAACAAAGGGGAATCATGTGTTACATTGACTTGATAAGGCTTCTTTACCTCTATATCTCTCATTGAAAGATGAGCGCCATCTAACATAACTTCATCAACCTTACCTCTTATATACTCGTTGTCATAGGTAATTTCACGCTCCTTCAAATCTTGATTTTGAAAATCTTCATTGTATTCACGAATCAAGGTCTTCTTTCCAAAAATGGCACTTTTCAAGCGTGTTTGCATTCCTTCCTTTTTCGGCGATAATAATTCCAAATGCGTTAATGCCCGCTTTGGTTGATATCTACTTTTGCAAATATAATTATTTATAATAAGTCTAAATAACAATTATATCCAAATGAAAAAACTTTTAATAGCATTAACCCTTTGTTTCATTTCTATTACGGCATATGCCCAATCCAAAATTTCTGGATTGGTCACAGATGATACAGGTGCTCCAATCCCATATGCCAATATTTACGTAAAAGGGGGGCAGAAAGGTACTTCTGCTGATAACAAAGGACATTTTATTTTGATGGATGTCAACATTGACAATACCATTCTTGTTGTTAGCGCGGTAGGCTATAAAAAAACAGAAAGAGAACTTAGCTCTTCCGCCAATGTATCTAACTTAAGTTTTACTCTAGACAGTGATAATCAACTTGAAGAGGTTGAACTTTTTGGGGAACGAAATCGAAGAGCCGATAAGCTTGAAACACTTACAAGATTACCCCTTGCGCCCAATGAGCAATTGCAAAGTATCTCTATCCTATCTCAAAAATTGATTGATCAACAAAATGCATTGACCTTGAGAGATGTGACCAAAAATGTTGCCGGGGTGTACACTTTTGCAACGTACGGTAATATCCGAGAAAGTATGTCTTTGCGTGGATATAGGGGAATCCCTTTATTAAAGAATGGTGTTCGCATTAATTCTGATTTTAGGGGAGTAGGTATTGTTACAGATATGGCTGGAGTGGATAACATTCAGGTACTAAAAGGAGTTTCTGCCATAAGTCAAGGTCTTGGTGGGGATTTAGGTTCCGCTGGAGGTGTAATCAATATTGTTACCAAAACTCCAAAATTTTATAGTGGAGGTCAAGTGAGCCTTAGAGCTGGAAGCTATGGCCATGTTAGACCTACATTTGATTTTTATGGTCCTTTAGATGAAAACAATACGATTGCTTACCGTGTAGCGGGTTCCTACGAAAGAGCGGATAGCTACCGTAATAAAGTGAACTCAGAAAGATTCTACATTAACCCGTCTTTAGCTTGGAAACCAAACTCAAAAACAACCGTGTACCTAGAGTTTGATTATATGGATGATAGTCTGACACCGGATCAGGGAACCATCAACCTTGGAGGTTATGATACCAATAACATTTATAAATTGCCAAACGATAATTTTATAGGGTTTTCCTCTGATCGTGCCAGTACGGAAAATAGTACGTACTCCGTTCGGTTTGATAGGGAAATCACGGATAAGTTAAGTATTAAAGCAGGTTATTTCACATCAGACCTATCTACCTATACAGAAACATCTTATGCGTTTCAAGGAAGTTCAAGGAACGGACTTCCAGTGTTGGAAGCATCTCAGCGATATAGAGAATACTACGCTTCTGCCAGAGAGGATAAAAACAGTGTATTGCAAATTGATTTTGTGGGTAAAGACCTTAAAACGGGTGCCCTGAGCCATACATTTCAGTTAGGAGTCGATTATCGTAAATCAGCATTTGACAACCTTGGTTACAGTACCGCGTACCCAACTGATAATCCCTATGTGGATGTTATTGATGTATTGGAAACAATACCCAATGACCTTCCAGATGGGGTAAGTGTTTCAAGAAACACGGGTAGGGATTCAGGTTCCAGAACAAAATCTTACGGGTTTACAGCTCAGGACAAGATAAGTTTGACCCATTGGGCAGATGTATTCTTAGGTGTTCGATATACTTCAATAGAAAGAACCAAGGGTAATTTTATAGGTAGAAGCCTTACCGGTGCCAAAAGGGACAATGCCATTAATCCTTTGTTCGGGTTTAATGTAAAACCAAAAGAAAATATTGTGGTATTTGGCTCCTATGCCTCAAGTTCAAACCCAATGACATCTTTCTATACCGATATAAATGGTAACGAATTGGGTACAGAACGTTGGGATCAGATTGAAGCAGGAATAAAATCGAATTGGATGGACGATGCACTTCGATTCAATGTTACCTTTTTCAATACCTTCAGTAAAAACTTGAACTTACAGGCTATTGACCAAAATGGAACCTTTTTAGGGTATTACCTAAAAGGAGGAGAAGATACACGAACTGGAGTCGAGGTCGAATTAATTGGTAGAGTATTAAACAATTTGGAAATTATTGCTGGGTATTCCTATTTAGATGCCAAGTATAAGGACCATAATTCATATTACTTTAACTCTAGTCCATTGAACACACCAAAACATACTGCTAATCTTTGGGTAAACTATGCCTTTACCAATGGATTGGATGGTCTTTCCATTGGAGCTGGAGCATATTATCTAGGTGAACGTCCTCACAATGTATGGTCAAGAAACTATACCCATACCGGAGTTGAGCCAGGAGTGAAACCCTTTGATTTGGAAGCTTACACTACTGTCAACCTTCAAGTTTCGTATAAGTTCAATGAAAGTTTGAGCCTAGATGTTTTTGGCAACAATATTTTTGATGAATTGGGATATAACGCCTACAGGACAGTATATTTGAACCGTATTCAACCAGCAAGTTTTGGTAGTACATTACGATACAGATTCTAAATAGAAAAATCATGAAAATACGAAGTAGCATAATATTTTTCTTCTGCATACTAATGGGGACTGGATTATATGCCCAGGAAGAAAATATTTTTTGGAATCGTGAGTTTTGGAAGGCCAAACCCAGTTTGGAAACCGTTAAAGAAAAAGTAGCAGAGGGATATGATCCCTCTGCACTTACTGCTTTTGGGTTTGACGCAGTAACCAGTGCCTTATTTTCCGAAGCCAATACTGAGATTGTCAAATATTTGTTATCCCAAAAGGGTAACGATGTCAACAAACTTACCCACGACGGTAGAAACTATATCTTCTGGGCTGCCTACAAAGGCAATTTGGAAATCATGCGATATTTACTCGATAAAGGTTCCCGTACCGATATTATTGACGACAAGGGATATTCACTTTTGACTTTTACTGCTGTGGTGGGGCAAAAGAATCCAGAACTCTACGATTTTATCATTAAAAATGGAGCCGATGTAAAGAATGAAAAGAGTAAAAATGGGGCAAATGTATTATTGTTGTTGATTCCACATCTTTCAGATTTTAAAATGGTAGACTATTTTGTGGACAGAGGATTGAACATTCACGACAAGGACAATTATGGAAATGGAGCATTCAATTATACCGCCCGAACCGGGAATATTGCCATGCTCAAAAAACTGGCTGAAAAGGGTGTGGACTATAAAACGATTAATAAAAATGGGGGAAATGCCTTTATTTTTGCCAGCGAGGGAGCCCGTGGGGTTGTCAATGGGCTTGAAGTTTATAATTATCTGGAAAGTTTGGGGCTAGAACCCAACATCACCACAAAAAATGGAGTGAATCCGTTGCATAATATTGCTTATGATACCGAAGACACCAAAGTTTTTGATTTTTTTGTCAGCAAAGGAACGGACATAAACCAAGCAGATGAAAACGGGAATACACCATTCCTAAATGCTTCAGCATACAATACTTTGGAAGTAATAAAATATATTTTCCCACATATAAAGGATATCAACCATAGTAATGCCAACGGCGAGACGGCTTTGACAAAGGCTATCACCAGAAACAAGAAGGATGTAGTATCCTTTTTATTGAAAAAAGGAGCTAATGCCAATACCGTGGATAAAAAAGGTAACAATTTGGCTTATTATCTGTTGGATTCTTATAGTGCAGACCAAAAAAATGACTTCTATGCCAAGGCAAAGGTTTTGAATGAAAAAACAGTCAACTTTTCTGCAAATCAGGCAAAAAACAATACCCTTTATCATATCGCAATAGAAAAACAGGATTTGGAATTGCTACGGTTTTTATCAAAATATAACATAGATGTCAATGCAGTCAATAACGATGGTCTAACAGTGCTCCACGTTGCGGCCATGAAGGCCAAAGATGATACCATTCTTAAATATTTGTTGCAAGAAGGTGCCAAGAAAGAGCTAAAGACTAGTTTTGAAGAAACGGTCTATGATTTGGCCTCTGAAAACGAATTGCTTAAGTCCAATAATATAAATATTGACTTTTTAAAATAATATAGATGCAACATAAAATTTTCAAAAAGACTTTTCTTGGATTCACGGCTATTTTAATAGCTCTAATGGCGATGGCCTTCAGTAATGCAACAAGCAGTACGTATAAATGCATGGTTCAAATGATTAATTATACGGGAGAAGGAGCTTATGTGGTCATTTCACTGATCAATCCACAGGGAGAATATGAAAAAACCCTATATGTGCAAGGTGATGATGATGAATGGTATCACGACATATCCGAATGGTGGCATTTTTTTAGCAAAAAACACCCCAACATTGATGCGATAACAGGAGCTACTGTAGGCGGAGGAGAACGTGCAATACATGTTATAGAAATTGATGACACCAAAATTGATGCAGGGTACAGTATCCGTTTTGAAACCGCGGTTGAAGATCAGGAATATTATGTGAATGATGTTGAATTTTTGTTGACGGCTGAAAATGTAAAATCCAAACAAGAAGGAAAGGGATTTATCCGTTATGTGCGAATGATTCCCAATTAGTAGTTATTTATAGTTTAAGTTCGTTTATCAATGACGATTTCCATATGGAGGTACAGCCATTTAGCATTGGCTGTATCTTCTTTTGTTTTTGTAGTATTGGCATCGGTCACCGGAATTATATTGGCCTTTGAACCCATTGTTGATCAGGTAAAGCCATATAGGGCAACTGATTTTGACCAGCTCAACTTGGCTCAAACTTTGGGCAACCTACAGGCCCGGTATGATGAAATCATTGAACTGAAAATCGATGCAAACGAGTTTGTCCTTATCGATGCAATTTCTGAGGACGGAGAAAGTATAAATGGCTATGTGGATCCCAATACTGGAGATTATTTGGGGCCGAAAATAGAAAAATCCCGTTTTTTTCAATTCATAACAAATTTCCATCGTTCTCTTTTTCTAAAATCAATTGGACGTGCCTTTATTGGAATCACTTCTTTTTTACTCTTTTTGATTGCTGTTTCTGGAGTGATGTTGGTGATTAGGCGACAACGTGGGATCAAACATTTTTTTAAAAAGATAATCAATGAGGATTTTGCACAATACTGGCATGTTGTGCTAGGTAGATTGTCTTTGTTGCCCATTATTGTGGTAACACTGACAGGGGTTTATCTATCCCTGATCACCTTTGGGTTTTTGCCCCAGTTCAATGCATCCCATAACATTGATTACGAAAGTATAGAGGAAAGCCCCAAAATGGCGATTACAAGCTTTAAATCCTTAAAGGAGATTCCCTTAAAAGAGGTGCGAGCGGTGGAATTTCCTTTTTCGACCGATGTTGAGGATTTTTATACCATACGTTTAAAGAAGCATGAATTTGTTATTAACCAGTTTACAGGGAAAGTAATCAGCAAAGTAAATTACCCAATTGAGGATTTTCTGGCCGATCTTAGTCTACGTTGGCATACAGGCCAAGGAAGTATTTTCTGGGCATTGATACTGGCAATTGCCTGCTTCAATATTTTGTTTTTTATTTGGTCAGGATTTAGGATTACCCTCAAAAGAAGAAAGTCAAAACTTAGAAATCACTTTAACGCCCATACCGCTGAGGTAATCATTTTAGTGGGTTCTGAAAATGGTAGTACCATACGCTATGCTTCCGTTTTTCACGAGCAACTATTAAAAAGTGGCATCAAAAGCTACATAGATCAATTAAACAACTATAAAAATTACTCCAAGGCGCATCAATTAATAGTGTTTACGGCTACCTACGGTCTGGGAGATCCTCCCAGCAATGCATCAGGATTCCTGACAAAACTTAATGGAGAGAAACAATTAAATACGCTTAGATACACTGTGGTTGGTTTTGGGTCGTTGGCCTATCCAGACTTTTGCAAATTTGCGTATGAAGTAGATAAAGCCTTGGGAAATACTGACGGATTTAACCAATTATTGCCCATTACCACCATCAATGATGGATCAGTTGAAAGTTTTGACCAATGGGTATTTGAGTGGTCCAATAGAAACAAAGTTTCTATAGATATACCAAAAGAGAAATTGTGGGCAAACACCAATGGTGCAAAATCATTTTTGGTGAAGCAAAAGACCAAACCCAATGATTCTGATAATACGTTTCTTATTGCATTGGAACCTAAAGGAAAGCAATCCTTTGTCTCGGGTGATTTATTGGCTATCTATCCAGAGAATGACTATCGGGAAAGATTGTATTCCATAGGAAAAATGAATAGGCAAGCGCATTTGAGCGTAAAGCTTCACGAGTTGGGGCTAGGTTCAAGTTATTTGAACAAGCTGCAAGAGAATCAATCTATAAAGGCAAGAGTTATTACCAATAGTACCTTTCACTTCCCTAAAAAAGCATCAAAAGTTGTGATGATTGCCAACGGAACAGGAATTGCACCATTTTTAGGTATGTTGCACGAAAACAAAAGAAAACTGGAAACGCATTTGTTTTGGGGTGGTAGGACAAAAGATTCATACGGACTGTATGGAGAAAATCTAGAACAGTTACTTGAGCATGGTAAACTAAACAACATAAACATCTGCTATTCCCAAGAGGGGGCCAAGGAATATGTTCAACACAAAATTTCCAAAAATCAGGATTTGATAACAAAAACTTTAGACACGCAGGGTGTTATTATGATATGTGGTTCGTTGGCCATGCAAAATGAGGTTATGGATATCTTAGAGGGAATTTGCAAAAAGTTTTTAAATACACCGATTGAAACTTATTTAAACAATAAGCAGATAAGAACGGATTGTTATTAAGTTTTTTTGACTTTAATGTCATGATTTGATCAATGACAGGATACAATAGATAAGGCAATTTCTTCTTTATAAACTTTCATTTAAATACTGCTACTAAATTCATTTGCTAAAGAAAAATTGTTAAGCAGGCCTTCGTCTTCAGTTTAATCTGTACATTTTATACTAAGGATGTGAATTCTTAACTTTATGATGACCTAGTCAAGGGTTTTGGACAATAATGATACCTCCAAACTCTTTGCTCAATCTCAACAATTGTTATTTTAGCAGAAGTTGCAGATGCCTAGGAGTAGTTGAATACCTATGATTAAAAAAGCTTTTAATTTTTTCTTATTTGCTTTCTTTCCTCTTTTTTTACAGGGGCAGGACTACAAATTTCATCACTTTACCACTGTAGAGGGACTTCCACATAATGAAGTACGAAAAATTGCCAAAGATTCAACAGGTTTTTTTTGGTTTGGAACCCAAAATGGACTGAGTAGATATGATGGTTATAAATTTAAAACCTATAAGCATTCATCAGGAGATGAAAATACCATAGCTGGAGATAAAATTATTTCTTTGGCAGCTTCTGCAAACCACTTGTGGGTCGGTACCCTATCTGGACTCAGTGCTATAGATACCAAAACGTATAAAGTAAAGCCATTACCTAAGGTTACACAAAAAATTGGTTCGGCAGCCATTTGGATGTTGTTTGTTGATTCCAATAATAATACTTGGTTGTCCACTGAAAAAGGAAACTATATTATTGACAACGAGAGTTTAGAGATAAAGGAAGTTCTGCCAGAATATAATTTGGCATGCATCGGAAAGGGACTTAAATCCATTCTCTGGATTGGAACTGACAAAGGAATGTTGAAATATGATTTGAATCTAAGGTCCGTCCTTAATAAATATGAGATGGGATCATTTAGTGTTTTTTCTTTGGATGATATTTATTCGGATTCGGATGGTGCCACATGGGCTACTTTGAATAACAATATTTTTAGATATCAACCTGAGCGTGATAGATTTTTGAACGTGTATACCTCTGGTTCTTTAAATACAATATCCCAATTCAAGGAATCCATACTTTTTGGAAGTTATGGTAATGGTCTTGTTGAATACAACAAAAGCACTGGGGAGTTTGCAACTTTGAGAGCTGATCCTACAGACCAGTTTTCTATCAGTAGTAATGATATTTATCAAGTATTCGCAGATAATGATAATTATGTATGGGTCGGAACCCAAGAGGGATTGGATTATTATGATTTTTCTAGACATAGGTTTAAGAGTCTTAGACATCTACCGGGTAATTCCAATAGTCTAAGAAATAATTTTGTGCAAAGCATTTATCAGGATGAGGAAAATGTATTTTGGATAGGTACGCGTAGTGGGATTGACCGTGTGCTTTTCTATAAAGGATATATAGATTCTAAAGTTGAACATTTTGTACTTGAAGGTGCAATTTTTGAAGAACTGAATAATGCATATGTAACCGACATACACAAAGATACAACTGAAAAAATGTGGTTTGCCACCCTTGACGAAGGGCTTTTTTCATATGATTTGAAAACAAATTTATTAAGGCGCTTTGTTCCCAATGAAAATGATGGTTTATCTATACCCTCAATATCGGTACGGTCAATTATGGAAGATGCTAAAGGAAGGTTGTGGCTGGGTACAGGAGAAGGGATATCTCTAATTCATAAGAATGAAAGCACCGTTAGCTTTGAGAACTTCCAATTTCCAGAATCCGAAAAAGACTCAACAATCATAGGAGATGTTTTTTCCATTTTTCAAGATAGCAAAAAAAGAATTTGGGTGGGCCATAATAATGGTGGTGTTGGCTTGTTGCAAGAAAAGAATGGAGAACATAGTTTTAAAAGATTCAGGCACGATTCGTCAAATCCCAAGTCACTGAGCAATGATGCGGTGTTTGTAATATTTGAAGATTCAAAACAAAGGATTTGGTTTGGCACCTCGGAGAATGGCCTTAACTTATTGATGGAGCCAAATGGACTTGAAAAAGATCCCTTGTTCTTTAAGAGATATACTGAAGCCGACGGACTTTCTGATAATGAGGTTAATGGGCTGCTTGAGGATAAAACAGGAAATCTTTGGATAGCTACTAATAAAGGATTGTCCAAGTTCAACGTATTAGAAGAAACCTTCACCAATTATGTTACTTATGATGGTGTATCTAAAGGAAAATTCAGGAAAAATGCATGTTGGAAAACAAAAGATGGAATGCTCTTCTTTGGAGGCACTTCAGGAATCAATTACTTCGACCCTGATAATTTGGAGGATAGTTTAATGGCTCCAAGCCCGGTATTTACATCACTTTCCATTGATGGTAATGAAATTGAGGTTGGTGAAGAAATGGATAATACAGTTGTTCTATCCCAGCCACTGAGAAAGGGAGCCGAAATCCGGTTGTCTGGGGATGAGAATAGATTTGATTTGGCATTTTCGGCATTATCCTATACTTCTCCCTTAAGAAATCAGTATGCTTATAAATTGGAAGGTCATGACGAAGAATGGAAATATGTTACAGGTGAAAACCCGCATGTGAGCTATGCCAAGTTGACCCCGGGATCATATCGTTTTTATTTAAAAACTTCCAACAATTATGGAGTTTGGAGCAAAGAACCAATTCATTTGGATTTTATTGTTAAAGCTTCTTTTTATAACAGCAAATTGGTTAAGGTAGGGGTGTTTGTGCTTCTTGCTATTGCTGCATTTTTAGCTATTCTAGTTTACTTGAAGACTAGGAAGAACAAAAGATTGATTAAAAGCGGTATCAAACCAAGAAAGAAGGTGGTAAAAACTGTAGACCCTGAAATGGATCAAGAGAACAAAAATTTAGTGGGAAGACTTAACGAAGAAATGCAAAAGAACCATATGTACTTGGATCCAAATTTAAATTTGGGTCAATTGGCAGAAAAATTAGATATAAGCGCCAACCATTTGTCAATGCTTTTGAATGACTATGTTGAGAAAAACTTTTATGATTTCATAAATTACTATAGGGTAGAAGAAGTGAAAAGAAGGCTGGCAAATTCTTCATATGACAACCAAACCATTTTATCTATTGGGGTGGATTGTGGTTTCAATTCAAAATCTGCATTTAATAGAATATTTAAAAATATTACTGGCAAAACCCCAAGTCAATATAAAAATGAGGTAAGCAGAAACTAATTCTTCATACTATAACAACCTCTTATTTTGTCACTATTTTCTTAATGTTATTGAGTTTTACTATGTAAGAGAGTTTTTGCTTGCCTATAAATTTTGGCTCTTTCCTGAATTGTAAAAAAGTGTCATTAATTGCTTTGTAAATTTTTAAGTAACTAATAATCAATATTTTGATTGTGTTTTTTTAATCAAAACAACAAGTCCCAACGCTCATTGGGACTTTTTTTGAATATAAATCTTGTCCCAACTTTCTCTTTAGGTCGAATTCATGTTATGCAATCATTAAGCTTGTATCAAATATTTCGAAACTTCATTAATTATTATCACAAAAGATTACATAACAATTAATACGCATTTCGGGATAGGCCATTGTAGCTCATTTTTATCAATAGAAAAGTTGCAAGGCATAGAAATGGAAAGATGTGTAAACATCTAGATATATAACCAAAGGTCAATAATCAAAAAACAAAGAATATGAAGGGATAAAACTAGAGAAGTGCCACTAAAACATATGCTAAAGTTTAACCATGTTTAGCAAAACTAAATTACTCATAAAATCAAACTTAAAAGAATGAAACCAGTAAGATTACGAAAAACAAAACCAGGAAAGTTGGGGCGCATTGTGGCCTTGAGGCTTCTGTTGGTATTGTTGTTGCCATTAACGGCCTTTGCCGGCAACAATGATTGGGATAGAAACTTTCAGCAAGAAATTTCAGGAACAGTGACTGATGAAAATGGGTCTCCGCTTCCCGGTGCCAGTATTGTTGAAAAAGGAACTGTCAATGGTACGCAGACAGATTTTGATGGAAACTTTAAGATTACTGTGGCAGATTCAAATGCTGTTTTGATGATTTCCTATATTGGATACACTACACAAGAAATTCCGTTGAACGGACAAACAACTTTATCAGTTGTCATGGTGGAAAGCTCTTCCACACTTGACGAAGTGGTAGTGGTTGGATACGGTACAACGGTAAAACGAAATTTGACAAGTTCGGTATCTGCCATTACAACAGAAGAGATAAAGGAAATACCAGCTACCTCACTTAGTAATGCTGTGGCAGGAAGATTTGCAGGTGTGAATATAAGCTTGGCCGGTGGAAAACCGGGAAGAACCTCGGATATTGTAATTAGGGGTGCAACATCTGAAGGTTTTAATGGTAATAATCAACCGCTTTATGTTATTGATAATATCATTGCAACAAAAGAATTGTTTGATGCTTTGGATGTTAGTGAGGTAGAGAATATTTCCATTTTAAAAGATGCCGCCTCCGCAGGGGTCTATGGTTCAAGAGCTGCCAACGGTGTGGTTTTGGTGAAGACCAAATCAGGAAAAACCGGCAGGCCTACTATAAATATTACTTCTACCATAGGTACAACGGAGCCTACTATAGTACCACCAATGACAACGGCTTATCAACAAGCCTTGCTAATTGGCCAACAGCAAGATTTTAACAATCTGGCTCCAGATGATCCGGCTAGATTTAATCAAGCTGAGCTTGACTATTTACGGGATCAAAACTTTGGATCTTATCTTGATCAGGCGGAGAAAAGTCCAATATTGACTAGACATGCCATGACCGTTGGAGGTGGTACAGATAATGTCCGTTATTTTATGTCTGGGTCTTTTGTGAAGGAAACAGGAGCATTTGATAATTTGGAATATAGAAAGACCAATTTGAGAGCCAAAGTAGATGTTGATGTTACCGATAATTTAAATATTTCGCTCAATCTTAATACAAACAATGATCTGAGGGAAGAATTCTATTGGAGATGGAACGGTAGTGATGAGGACTTTGGAGATTTCTACAGAACGGCCAACAGAACGGGACGATGGGGTCCTGCAACAATTAATGGGCAATATGTGGCAAACTTTAATGGGTGGAACCCTCTACACCTGATTGAAGGTGGAGCAGGAACTAATGACCGTAAAGCCAGAAATATTGGAGCCATTATTGATATCAATTATAAGATTCCTTTTTTGAAAGGCTTGAAAGCTGGGTTAACCTACAATAGACTTAATACCAGAAATGATAGGACATTTAGAAGAAATGTTGTAGAAGATTTCACGTTTGCAGCTGATCCAAACAACCGTTTTCGTTTAACGGATGAGATTATTGGAACTCGAGTACGTAGTGATGATTTTGCAAATTCCAACAGTTTGTTGGAATCAACAGAAGAGATAGAGTCTTATCAATTGAATGCTAGATTGGGTTATGAAAACACTTTTGGTAACCATTCTATAAATGCATTTGTGAATTACGAACAGTACGAAAGGGATAACAAGTCATTTTTTGGTCTGCGCAGAAACTTACTTTCTCCATTGATCACTCAATTGTTTGCAAGTGATCCGGCGGTTGAGAATCAATTTGCAAGTGGAAGTGCTGGTGAAACAGGAAGGCAATCTGTAATCGGTAGTCTTGGTTATAACTACAAAGACAAATTTTTCTTGAACTCTACCTATAGATTTGATGGATCTGCCCAATTTGCAAAGGATGAGCGTTGGGGCTTCTTCCCATCTGTTTCAGCGGCATGGGTATTGAGTGAAGAAGATTTTTTCAAGAATAATCTTGGATTCTTTGATTTCTTTAAAATAAGATATTCTATCGGTAGTACCGGGAATGATGATGTAACCGGACAAGGAGCAACAGTATTCCCATACATACAAACATATACGGGTGGGTTGACAGGTCCTGTATTTGGTACTGGTGATGCAGTTACAGGGGCTGTTAGGATAAGTGGAGAACCTGACCCTTTTATCACATGGGAAAAACAAACTTCATATAACCTAGGTTTTGATTTTAATGTTTTGGACGATAGGTTATCCACCACATTGGATTTCTTTAAGAATAAGAAAACTGACCTATATGGATCAAGGCAGGAACTTGTACCTTCTTCAACTGGATTGAGCTTGGGCCCAGAAAATTATGGGGCAATAGATATCAATGGTGTAGAATTACTGTCTACTTATAAAGATAATATAGGAGAAGACCTTTTCTATGAAGTTGGGCTGGTTTTTGGATATTCAAAGGCAAAGTATGTAACACTTGATGAGCCGGAAACCCGAAGACCTTATGAAATACGCACTGGCCGTGAGGTAAGTAGAAGAACAGGGCTGATTAGCGAAGGAATCATAAGAACCCAAGGACAGTTGGATGATCTTATTGCAAACGGGTACAAAGTTTTTGGCCAAGATCCACAATTGGGAGCGTTATATTTTAGGGATCTGCGAGGAAACCCTACAGATGACCCTCAAGGGAATACGCCTGATGGTGTTATAGATGGAAATGACATTGATTTTATTGGAAGGAATGATGCACCATTTAACTATGGTCTACGATTGAACCTTCGCTATAAAAGATTTAACCTAATGGCATTTGCGCAGGGTTTTGCGGGCCACCAAAAATATCAACCTGCCAACAATAGATTCCAGTTCGGGATTGGTAATTCTTCGCATACGCAATGGTTGGATTCTTGGACACCGGATAATACGGATGCTTCTTTCCCAAGGTTTGGGTCACCGCGTGCGGATTCAAATTCCACTTTTTGGTATGCAGATGCAGATTTCTTAAGGATGAAAAACTTGAATCTTGGATATGACATTCCTGATTCAATTGTGGAGAGAATAGGAGCCGATCGCATAAATGTTTTTGCAAATGGCACAAACCTATTCATGATTTACAGTAATATCAAATCTTTTGAGCCAGAAACTTCAGGTAGAGGTATTCCTGTAAACAGAAGTTATAGTCTGGGAATTAATGTTACATTTTAAAAATAGTTATGATGAAGACAAAATATATAAGTACACTGGTTATGATTACCGCACTATTTCTTGTTCAGTGCAGTAATGACCCATTGGACAAAAGACCTTTGGGAGCTATTAGCCCTGAAGTTGTTTGGAACGATGTAAATCTGGCAAAAGGATTTTTGAACCAAATTTATGATCGAGCACTACCCTCGTGGCCTGTGGTGGCATCACAGCAATCAGACGATGCTGAAGGGGTAAATCCTGTTATGTACGGGGAGGTTTCAACAGATGGATCTATAGATAACTACAGTCCATCGTATGCAATAATCAAGGACATCAACATTCTGCTGGAGAACGTTGGAACCGGTGAGATTGAAGTTGGGGAACAAAACCTAATGAAAGGTCAGGCACTATTTTTTAGAGCTCGTCTATATTTTGAACTGGTCTCCTTGTACGGAGGGGTCCCATTGGTATTAACTGTGGGAGATAAATCGGATATTGAGGTTCTCCAAGTTCCAAGAAATAAAACCTCAGAGTGTATTACTCAGATAATAGCGGATTTGGATGAAGCTATAAGCTTGTTGCCAGATTCATATGAAAACGCGGGGTCCGATTATGGAAGAATTACAAAAGGAGCGGCGTTGGCGTATAAAGGTAAAGTGCTGTTACATTATGCAAGTGAACAATTTGATCCAGCCCAAGACAAAGGACGTTGGCAAGCAGCTTATGATGCAAATAAAGAAGCTAAAGACTGGGCAGACGCCAATGGAAAAGGTCTTCATTCAAGTTATAGTCAACTTTGGTTTGATGAAAGCGATGCTAATCCTGAAGCTATAATGATAAAAAGGTTCGCTGGAGATGAAACCCATGTAAGAGAAGCTGGCTGTCGTCCATTTATAGTGGGAACAAATGGAGAATCATTTGATAGGCCAACAAAGAGTTTGGTAGATGCCTACCCCATGAAAGATGGTAAGGCAATTACTGATGCTACCTCGGCCTATACTTATAATTCTACTACCTTATGGTTGAACAGAGATCCTCGTTTTGCAGCTACTATTGCATGGAATGGAGTTAACTGGCCTTTAAACAATCCAGAACCCAATACCACCAGTGATTTGAATTGGTCTTTTCAAGAAAATGCTATTGAGAGTCAAGCCAATGATAGAGTTACAAAAACAGGTTTCTATTGTAGAAAAGCTGTTGATGCATCGGTTGAAGGTGGAGCAGCAAGTTTGGCGGGCACCACTGACTGGATTTCTATCCGATACGCTGAGGTGTTGTTGAATTTGGCCGAAGCAGCCAATGAAATTGGGAATACTGCGGAAGCATATACTATGTTGAGCCAGATTCGTCAACGAGCTGGAATAGATGTTGGAGGAGGTCAATATGGTCTAGCAGCAGGTATGGACAAAGACCAAATGCGGGATGCTGTAATGTTGGAGCGTAGACTGGAACTGGTATTTGAAGGTAAAAGGTCTAGTGATTTAAGAAGACGAAGATTATATGGGGCCTTACTGAACGGAACACACAGAAAGGGTTATAGGGTTACAAGAACAGCTGCTTTTGATGCGCTTGATCCCAGCGGTGAAATTTTGGATGACAGAAAAGCACTGGAGGCTGGTGTTTTGAGTGGCAGTATCGATTTGGATGACCCTACAGTTTATAATACATATTTCTTGACCGAGGAAAGAAGTGTTGAGGAAATGGGCAATGTTACGGATGATGGAAAGGCTATTAACTTCTTGGATATCTATTATTTCTATGCAATTCCCCAAGATGATATGGGCAAAAACCCTGCGCTTGAGCAGACTGTAGGATGGCCTGGAGGAAATTTTGATCCTTTACAATAAAATGAAGATAGTTAGTTTGAGTTAGTTTTTAGTTGAAAGTTTGCAAGAAAAGAGGCTGCTTCATTGCAGTCTCTTTTTACTCTTATCTTAACCGTAATTGCAATATGACCCTATAAGTTTATAATATTTGTCATGAGTAATCAAAGGTCTTTTCGTGGTATAAACAGGATTAGGGTAAAGAACATTTTTCCGCTATCCTTAAGTGTTTTTGTGCTCACCATTTTCAATATGGCTGGTCAAGAACGTAACAGTGCACCTAAGGCACAACTCTTTGAGTTACTCCCTCCCTCAGAGTCCAATGTCCATTTCAACAATATTTTGAAGCAGACCAAAGCGGACAATATTTTTGTTTACAAGGGATTCTACAAAGGAGGTGGAGTTGCCATAGGTGACATTAATAATGATGATTTACTGGATATTTATTTCACAGGCAACCAAGTAGGCGATAAACTCTATCTGAACAAAGGTAATTTCAAATTTGAGGATATCACTTTCTCCGCTGGGATTCTCAATAGAGGAGGGTGGTCCACTCATGTTAGTATTGTTGATGTCAATAATGACGGGTGCAAGGATATTTATGTCTGCAAAAGTTTGTATGACAACCAAGAAAAGCTGCGGGAGAACGAACTTTACATTAACAATGGGAATCTTACCTTCACAGAAGCTGCAGCCCAGTACAACCTCAACGACAACAAAAGAACTACAGAGGCCAATTTCTTCGACTTTGACCGAGACGGGGATTTTGATGTCTATATAGTAAACCAACCCAAGAATTCTTCCATTTTGGCACCAAAAGGTTCGGAAAAGAAAATAGAACCGCATGAAAACTATCGTCTATTGGAAAATAAAGGAGGAACATTTGTGGAAACCCCAACTAATGGTAGTATAAGCAACTATGGCTATGGATTGAGCTCCGCAATAGCCGATTTTGACAATGATGGTTGGCAGGACATCTACGTGGCCAATGATTACAAGGGGCCCGACTTTTTCTACATCAACAATAAGGACGGTACCTTTACTAATAAAATTTATGAAAACATAAAACACACCTCCTATTTCAGCATGGGAGCAGATATCGGTGATATCAACAATGACGGTTGGATGGATTTTGTGGTGCTAGATATGGTGGCCGAGGACAACTTCAAGCTGAAAAGCAACATGAGTTCCATGAATCCGGTGGAATTCTGGGACAATGTGAGCCAGGGAGGGCATTACCAATATATGTTCAATACGTTGCAGCTGAACAATGGTGTGGATGCAAATGGTGGGCTTTTATTTAGTGAGATCGGACAAATGGCGGGCATTTCAAGTACCGATTGGAGCTGGTCTCCTCTATTAGCCGATTTTGATAACGATGGCCTATTGGACCTTTTTGTCACCAATGGGGTTCGTCACGAAATTGGAAATACGGACGCCCTAAAAAGATTAAATGGCTACATAGCCGATATTCTGGAGAAGCATAACCTGGAAAACAATGCCGATATTGATATTTGGCAGTACATCAATTTGGAAGAGGTACTGTCCTTTTTCCCTTCGGATAAGGTAAAGAACTATATGTTCCAAAATACCAATGGATTGCGCTTTCAAAAAACTTCCGATGCATGGGGGTTTGACCAAGAAACGTTTTCCACAGGGGCTGCCTATGGCGATCTGGACAATGATGGGGATTTGGATCTGGTGGTGAACAATATTGATGAGGTGGCCCATGTATACCGAAATAGGGCCAACACCATCAAAAAGAACAATTATTTGAGAATCAAATTTGAAAATGCAGGTAAGGCCCAGAGCTTTTTTGGAACAAAGGTCACAATTTATCACAAAAACGGATTCCAAACCGCTCAACTTACCAACGCAAGAGGAATCAATTCAAGCAGCGAGGAAATAATCCATTTTGGTCTGAAGGGCATTACCAGGATAGATAGCATAAAGATTGATTGGTTTAATGGCCGCACCTCTTTTGTTCGGAAAAAGGTAAAACCGAACCAGACCTTGATTCTGGATATGCAAAAGCAGAAAATGCACGATTCGAACGAAGCAGTTTCAAACTATATTTTTGAGGACATCACTTCCGAGGCACAGGTGAACTATATCCATAAGGAAAACAGATTTGATGATTATGCCCGTGAAGTGCTGTTGCCGCACCGTATGTCCACCTTGGGACCGGGACTGGCGGTATCGGATGCGGACGGCAATGGTCTGAAGGATTTTTATATTGGAGGGCCACAACAAGGCTTGGGCAAGCTGTTCACCCAGCAAACCAATGGCAGTTTTGTGGAAAATCCAATAAAGCTCATCCCGGATCTGAACAGGGAAGACATGGGAGCTGTATTTTTTGATGCCGATAACGATGGTGACCAGGATCTGTATGTGGTTTCTGGGGGCAACGAATTTGAAAAAGATTCCCAAAACTATCAGGATCGGCTTTACCTGAACTCTGGGGACGGAAAATTTGGACTGGCCGATAATGTGCTACCAACAATCAATGCCAGTGGTTCACGGGTAAAGGTCGCCGATTACGACAATGATGGTGATATGGATCTTTTTGTTGGTGGAAGGCAAGTTCCCGGTGCCTATCCAGAACCGGCAAAAAGCTATCTGTTAAAGAACCTGCTCAATGAAACAGGCCGTTTGCTTTTCTTGGAAGAAAACAAACCGCTGATGGAAAAATTGGGAATGGTCACGGATGCCGTTTGGACCGATTTTGATACGGATGGTGATCTGGACCTTATAGTCGCCGGAATGTGGATGCCCATTACCGTTCTGGAGAATACCGGTGGAACTTTTAGCAATAGCACCCAAAAATTCGGCTTACAAGAAACATCGGGATGGTGGTCCAGCATAACGGGTAGCGATATGGACAACGATGGCGACGATGACTATGTTCTGGGCAATCTGGGCCTCAACTACAAATACAAGGCCAGGCCGAACGAACCTTTTTCAGTACATCAGGGAGATTTTGACGGCAATGGAAAGAAAGATATTGTACTGAGCTATTACAACTACGGTGAGCAATATCCACTTCGTGGCAGGTCATGCTCGTCGCAACAGGTTCCTAGTATCAAGAAAAAGTTCAAAAGTTATAACGAATTCGCATCTGCCAGCCTACAAGATGTCTATGGACAGTCATCTTTATCAACGGCATTGCATTATGAGGCAAAGACCTTTGCCAGTATCAGTATGGAAAACCTCGGAAACGGAAAATTCAATATAAAACCGTTACCCGATCTCGCCCAGATATCCAGCATCAACAGTTCGGTCATCCATGATGTGGATAATGATGGCATCAAAGATGTGATTGTGGCAGGCAACCTATTTGGTTCCGAAATAGAGACCACTCGTAACGATGCCAGCCTTGGGCTATTTTTGAAAGGGAAACGTGATTTTGAATTTGAACCTGTGCCCATGGGCAAAAGCGGATTGAACATTTCCGATGATGTCAAGGAAATAAAGCTCATTGATTACGGCAAGGGAAAAGCTTTGGTCGTAGCGATCAATAATGGCAGGGCCAGATTGATAAAAATAAATTCCAAGTAATGGACAGGGGGATTTGCAAAATACTTGTATTTGGCCTTTTCCTTTTTTTGAGCAAGGGATACTGTCAGGATATTCCCAAAGTTTTCAAACAGGTAGCTGCCCAACATTCCAACATTCATTTTGAAAATGTGGTGGAAGAAACCACAACCTTCAATTATTACACCTTTATGCACATGTATATGGGGGCAGGAGTGGCCGTTGGCGATTTTAACAAGGATAAACTTCCTGACATCTATTTTACAGCCAACAAGGGGGATAACACGTTGTATTTGAACAAAGGAAACCTTCAGTTTCTGGACATTGCCAAAAGTGCGGGAGTGCAGGGCAATGGCGGGTTTTATACGGGTGTCACTACGGTGGATATCAACAACGATGGCTGGTTGGATATCTATATATGTCGCTCAGGTCCTGAAACCGATGCCCTGCAACGAAACTTGCTATACATCAACAATGGTGACCTCACTTTTACCGAATCATCCTCAAGTTATGGACTCTCTGAGTTTATGAGTCACTCCATACAGTCCAGTTTCTTTGATTATGACAATGATGGCGATCTGGATGTATATATTGTAAACACTCCGGTGGACTTTAAGATGGCCAATGAAGTATTCGATTTGAACAAGATATACAATGACCCCTCTTTTAAAACGTATGGAGGTGCTGACAAGCTATATCGAAATAATGGTGATCTTACCTTTACCGATGTATCCAATGAGGCAGGTATTTTGCCAGACATCTTTTTTGGATTGACAGTTTCAATAGCCGACCTCAATGAAGATGGCTGGAAAGATATTTATGTATCCAACGATTTTTCCGGTCCGGACCTACTGTATATCAATAACCAAAATGGTACGTTCACTGAAAGGGCGAAGCAGATGTTTTCGCACATCTCCAATTATAGCATGGGAGCCGATATTGGTGATGTCAACAATGATGGGCTACAAGATATTTTTGTGCTGGACATGCTTCCAGAGGATTATAAACGCTCAAAAACATCCATGAGCATGATGCCCAGGGATGTGATGTACAACATGGTGCAATCTGGATACCACTGGCAGTATATGCACAATGTGCTGCAAGTGAACAATGGTGTCTTCAATGAGAATGCACCTTCATTCCAAGAACTGGGATATTTTGCAGGTATTGAAAACACTGATTGGAGCTGGTCCTGTCTTATTGCCGATTTTGATTTGGACGGCCATAACGACATCCATGTGACTAATGGCATATTACGCGATGTGACCAACATGGATGCCCGTATAAAACAAAAGGAATATACCCAAGAGCTAAAAGCATCAAATCCCAATAATGTTGGTGTTGAAGAGCTTAAAAAGGCTAGGGCGTTTTTCCCATCCGTCAAACTATCTAACTATTTGTTCAAGAACAATGGGGACCTCACATTTACAGATATCAGCTCATCGGAAAACGTGGGCAAACCCTCTTTTTCCAACGGATCGGCTTATGCCGATTTTGACAATGACGGTGATTTGGACCTAGTCTGTAACAATGTAAATGATAAGGCCTTTCTATTTGAAAACAGAGCTTCCGAATTGGGCAACCATTACCTGAAGGTCATTGTAAAAGGAGCTCCCAACAATCATTTTGGTTATGGCTCCAAAGTTAAACTGACCATTGGGAACACCCTTCAGGTTAAGGAACTCTTATCCACAAGGGGGTACTTTTCGGCTTCTGAACCCATATTGCATTTTGGACTAGGAAAAGTTGGTAAGATCGACAAAGTTGAAATTACTTGGCCCGATGGAAAACAACAAATCTTACAAAAAGTAAGGGCAGATCAAGAACTGGTTTTTGAATATAAAGATGCCAAGGCTTCCGTAACTAAAAAAGTAGAAAAGTCAACCTTATTAAGAGAGGTCCCTAGATTGTTGGAACCTGATTTTGTACATACCGATATCTCCAATGACGATTTCAACGATCAGGTATTGCTTCCGCATAAACTCTCCAGCACAGGCCCGTGCATGGCAGTGGGAGATGTCAACAACGATGGGTTGGAAGATTTTTTTGTAGGTGGGGCCACATGGTTTTCCGGAGCAATCTATGTTCAGAAACCGTCCGGGAAATTTGAACGAACCGCCCAACCAGATCTTGAAGTGGACAAGAAGAGCGAAGATACCGCCGCACATTTTTTCGATGCCAATAATGACGGGTACCTTGATCTGTATGTAGCCAGCGGCAGTTATGAGGCCGAACCAGATAGTAGTGTACTGCACGACCGTTTGTATATCAACAATGGTACTGGGCAGTTTGTTAAAGATGAAGATGCTTTGCCACCATCAAAAAACTATGGTTCTTGTATTGCATCACTTGATTTTGATCAAGATGGTGATCAGGATCTTTTTGTTGGGGGAAGGACGGAAAAGGGGAAGTATCCGTATGCTGCGCCAAGCTACATATTGCAGAATGAAAATGGTTCCTTCAAAGATGTTACACCAACTAGGGGCAAAGATGTGCAACAGCTAGGTATGGTTACCGACGCCATTTCTACCGATTTTGACCAAGATGGTGACGATGACCTTATCTTGGTTGGTGAATGGATGCCCATCACTTTTTTGAAAAATGAAAATGGCTATTTGAAAAATGTGACTGGTTCCATGGGCTTTTCCCATACTGCGGGTTGGTGGAACACGATTGAGGCACATGACTTGGATAATGATGGTAGCACCGACTATGTGTTGGGAAATTTGGGCCTTAACTATAAATTTCATGCCAGTAAAGAGAAGCCGTTCCACATTTATGCGCATGATTTTGACAACACGGGAACGGTGGACATTGTTCTGGCAAAAGATATGGACAACGAACTGTTTCCCGTAAGGGGGAAGATGTGTTCCACGGAGCAAATGCCGTTCATAAAGGAGAAATTCCCCACGTTCACAGGTTTTGCAGAAGCCAATCTCACCGATATTTTGGGCCAGTCCATTCAACAGGCACTGCACTTGGAAGTGCAGGAGTTCCAATCCATCATCATTTGGAACAACGGCAAGGGGAAGTTCAGTATACAACCCTTGCCCAATGAAGCACAATATTCTGTGGTGAATGGAATAGTTTGTGGCGATTTTGACCAAGACGGAAAAGAGGACATACTGCTAGCTGGCAACCGATTTGAAACCGAGGTGGAGACCAGTAGGTCCGATGCTGGTAATGGTCTTCTCCTTAAAGGAAATGGAAAAAGGAATTTTGTCCCGGTTCCATCAAGGATCAGTGGTTTTTTTGCCCCTGAAAATGTGAAATCCCTCATCAGAATAAAAAAATCCAAACAAAAAAGTTTTGTTCTGGTGGGAGCAAACAACGAACGAATAAAGACATTTTTTAATTGACATAATTATATATCTAATATGAGATACTTTTCTTTGAAGGCCAGTGCCTTATTTTTTTTGCTGACTCTTGTTGTTGGTTGCGGTAAACAGGACAAGACCATTATGGATGTCGGGGGGTTTGAAATAGGAATTGATCGTACTGGTGCTTTAATAAAACTGACCGATGGCAAGAATAATGTCGATTATGCATTTGTGGATGTTGAGCGGCAACCAATCATGTCCATTCAAGTAAATGGGAAGCTGGAGCAACCCACATCTTGTGAATTTGATTCCAACACCAATAGATTTCTTCTAAAATATTCCGAAGATGCTATTTTGGCCGAGATTGAAATAGCAAATAAAGAAGATTACATCACTTTTGAGCTTGTATCCATTTCCAATCCGGACAAAGTGGAGTTGGTGACTTGGGGACCTTACAGGACAACTATAGGCAAAACCATTGGTGAAACCGTAGGAGTTGTTCGTAATGATACCTTCGCAATAGGTTTGCAGTCTTTAAATATGAGAACCTTGGGAGGGTATCCTACAGATGATGACATAAGCCCTGAGTTTGATATTTTTAGTACTACAAGTCTTTTGGATGTTTCGGATTCTTTAAAGATTTTGTACAGAGGGCACACTGCTTTGCCAAAAAGGTATGGAAGCAATCTGCAAGCTTATACAAGGAATAGAAAAGCAGAAAGGGTTATTGAAAACATGCATCATCATAAATATACAGCACCGTCTTATGAAGATGAAGGAGTTATGGGGTCCAAGATTGCTCTTTTCGGTTGTCAGCCCAAAGAGGTTCTGAATACTTTGGAAAAAATTGAAATAGAGGAAGGTTTACCGCATCCAAAACTTGATGGGGTGTGGGCAAAGAAATCCCCTCTGGCATCCTCGGCTTATTTGATTCAAAATTTTTCAGTCTCTAACATTGATAAAGCCATAGCCCTTACCAAAAAAGCTGGGTTGAAATATTTGTATCATTCAGATCCGTTTGAGAATTGGGGACATTTTGACCTTAAAAAAGAAGATTTTCCCGAAAACTGGGAAAGCATGAAGTCGATTGTGGAAAAAGCAGCAGCTCAAGATATTCAGGTTGGAGTGCATACCTTATCTAATTTTATCACGCCAAATGATCCATATGTAACCTCAATACCTGATGAGCGATTGGCCAAAGTGGGTAGCGATTTTTTGGTGAACTCTATTGATGACAAAGAAAAGGACATTGAAATAAAGGACCCTAGCTTTTTTAATCAAATGAATAACAATAATCTGCATGCAGTGGTTATTGGAAAAGAAATTATACGTTACGAATCTGTGTCAGAATTTGCTCCTTGGATTTTAAAGAATTGCTCTAGGGGAGCTTTCGGAACAACCTCTGCGGCCCATGAACAAGGTGCGCGTATCTCAAAATTGGCTGATCATGCTTATAGAACGTTTCTGACCAATACAGAGCTTTCTGTTGAAATGGGAGAAAAACTTGCTCAACTATACAATAAAACAGGATTGCGACAGATTTCGTTTGACGGTTTGGAGGGGAACCATTCTACCGGAATGGGCACATACGGACAATTGTTGTTTACCCATGCTTGGTATGATAATCTAGAGTCTCAAATAAAAGATGATTATGTTATGGATGCCAGTAGATCGGGACATTATTTTTGGCATTCGTTTACCCGCATGAATTGGGGAGAGCCATGGTACGACGGTTTTAGGGAAAGTCAGACCCTGTACCGCATACTCAACCAGGATTACTTCCGCAGAAATTATATTCCAGGTATGTTGGGCTGGTTTGCTATGCGTGAAAATACGAGTATTGAGGATATTGAATGGATGTTGGCAAGAAGTGCCGCTTTTGATGCAGGATATGCCTTGGTCACTTCAGCTGAGATCATCGACACAAATGGTTTTGGAGATGAAGCATTGGAGCAAATAAAACAATGGGAGAAGGCTAGAATATCTGGGGCCTTTTCTAGTGACCAGAAAAAGCGAATGGAAAATATTGAAAAGGAGTTTACTCTGGAAACTGTCTCCGGAACTGAATGGAACCTAATTCCATATGCTGTTGAGAGGTTTGAGCACTTGGCAAAAACTCGCCAGCCTGGGGAACCTGTATGGACGAACTTTGCCTTTAACAATGAACATGAAGAACAGACTATAAAGTTTATCCTCAGTACAAAGAATGGGGGAAGTGCCTCTGGTGTTACCATGGAAATTAACAACTTCAAAAAAGTCCATTTAAATGTAGTCATTGGACCCAATCAGTTTTTAAAGTACAATGGGGGAAATGAAGCTATCCTATATAATGCGACTTGGAACAAAATAAAGAGTATTCCAATTGACCAGGAAAAACTAATTATAGGTACGGGAGAACAAAAAATCAAGGTAGATTGCCATTTTTCGCCAACGGAAGATACAAGTTTAAAATTAGAAATTAGAACCGCTGGAACTCCGGAGAGGGTGAAAAAACTGTAAACTCATGTTTTAATTAAGTGTGTTTACCAATTTATGAGGTTATAGTTTTAGTAGACAAACTTAAAGTTTTGAATTTAATAAAGTATAATCTTTTGGAATATGAGAAAGTCTGTGAATCATTGATTCGCAGACTTTCTTTTTATAGACTCTATTTAATGTTAATATAACTACATCTTTAATCTCATGAATAGCTCATGGGTATTTCTGTCCAGACCATCTATTGAGTTTTGAATAGCCGTTTCGTAAGCATATCCTAAATTGAATCCGTTACTAATATTGAATAGGAACATTCCGCTTAGGCTTTCATCGAACCTATACGAGGCCCCAAACTCAAAACGCTCCCCAAAATCCAAAATACCTGTCAACTCTAAAGATATTGGTGATGCATCCACATAGCGTAACATTCCCATAGTCTTTAGATCAAGTGTTTTACCTAGAATAAAACTATAACCACCACTTAAATAGGCATGCATGCGGTCAACACCCAAATAGGCATTTCCATCCTTTTCTTGCAGACGGTCAGGAGTCAATAATTTAGGAACAGACAACGATGCAAAATATCTGTCATGTTTTAGATAAGCACCAGCGCCCACATTAGGTGTAAAACTGCTCTCATAATCCATGAGAGCACCATCCTGTCCAACTCCATATGTTACAAGTCCATCGGTATTAGCATCATAAGAGTTTGCACTTCCTTTTATTCCAAAGTAAAGTTTATGTTCCTCATCTAGCTGAATATAATACGAAACGTCAATGGCAAGCCAGGTCTGTTGTTCTATAAACGTACGATCATTTAAGATAGATACGCCCAATCCAACATTTTTGCCCACCGGCATACCAAAAATGGCACTTTGGCTTTCTGGAGCTCCTTCAATTCCTGCCCATTGACTCCTGATGCCCAATGCTAGTTCGGCTGCCTCAGAACTTCCGGCAAAAGCAGGATTGTAAATGTTCATACTATAGCGATAAAATGTATAGTTAGGATCCTGCTGGCCGCTCACGGTGGTAGATAATACCAGGGCCATTACAGGTACTATTAATTTTTTGAATATATCCATGTCTTTATAATGTGTTTTTTGTTGTAATGATTAATAGTTGATAAAAATCCAGCCTTGTATTGGTTTGCTTCCGTCTCCCAAGTCTATGATATACAAGTAAGAACCAGCTGGAAGCTTTTCATTTCTACTTTTGTAAAAACCTTCCCAGTTATTTCTATAGGAGTTAGCGGAAAACACCACATGTCCCCATCTGTTATACACGGACACTTTGTTGTTGGGATAGTTATCAATGCCAGGTATTACCCATGCTTCATTGTTACCATCTCCATTTGGCGTAAACGCTTGTGCTGGGATCAATAATGGTTCATCAGTAGTAGGGAAGGCATCATCTCCATCAATAACGCCATCGTTGTCATCATCATCATCCATACTATCAGGAAGACCATCTCCATCGGTGTCTAATGGTGTATCCTGGGCATCTAATGGGTCAGTTCCTTCAGATGTTTCTACTTCATCTGAATATCCATCACCATCGTCATCGGTATCTGAATTGTTGCCAGTTCCATCTCCATCTGTATCTATGGTTTCAGAAGCATCTTTTGGGAAATCATCTTCATCATCTGGAATACCATCGTTATCATCATCATTATCCACATTATCACCTAGTCCATCTCCATCATTGTCTAAATCGGTAACACCATCATTATCGTCATCATTATCAGAGTTATCGCCTATACCATCACCATCTGCATCTGAATCTTCGTTGGGATCTGTAGGAAATGCATCTTCAGTATCAGGAGTTCCATCGTTGTCCGCATCATCATCCGCATTATCTCCTACACCATCATTATCAGTATCGGTATCCTCATTGGCATCCTTCGGGAAGGCATCATCGCCATCATCGGTACCATCGTTGTCATCATCGTTATCGGCATTGTCGCCGGTTCCGTCACCATCGGTATCGGTATCTTCGTTAGGATCTTTCGGGAAGGCATCATCGCCATCATCGGTACCATCGTTGTCATCATCGTTATCGGCATTGTCGCCGGTTCCGTCACCATCGGTATCGGTATCTTCGTTAGGATCTTTCGGGAAGGCATCATCGCCATCATCGGTACCATCGTTGTCATCATCGTTATCGGCATTGTCGCCGGTTCCGTCATTATCCGTGTCGGTATCTTCGTTAGGATCTTTCGGGAAGGCATCATCGCCATCATCGGTACCATCGTTGTCATCATCGTTATCGGCATTGTCGCCGGTTCCGTCACCATCGGTATCGGTATCTTCGTTAGGGTCTTTCGGGAAGGCATCGTCACCGTCATCGGTACCATCGTTGTCATCATCGTTATCGGCATTGTCGCCGGTTCCGTCATTATCCGTGTCGGTATCTTCGTTAGGGTCTTTCGGGAAGGCATCGTCACCATCATCAGTACCATCGTTGTCATCGTCCGTGTCGGCATTGTCGCCGGTTCCGTCATTATCCGTGTCGGTATCTTCGTTAGGGTCTTTCGGGAAGGCATCGTCACCATCATCAGTACCATCGTTGTCATCGTCCGTGTCGGCATTGTCGCCGGTTCCGTCATTATCCGTGTCGGTATCTTCGTTAGGGTCTTTCGGGAAGGCATCGTCATCGTCATCGGTACCATCGTTGTCATCGTCCGTGTCGGCATTGTCGCCGGTTCCGTCATTATCCGTGTCGGTATCTTCGTTAGGGTCTTTCGGGAAGGCATCGTCATCGTCATCGGTACCATCGTTGTCATCGTCCGTGTCGGCATTGTCGCCGGTTCCGTCATTATCCGTGTCAGTATCTTCGTTAGGGTCTTTCGGGAAGGCATCGTCACCGTCATCGGTACCATCGTTGTCGTCGTCCGTGTCGGCATTGTCGCCGGTTCCGTCATTATCCGTGTCGGTATCTTCGTTAGGGTCTTTCGGGAAGGCATCGTCACCGTCATCGGTACCATCGTTGTCATCGTCCGTGTCGGCATTGTCACCGGTTCCGTCATTATCCGTGTCGGTATCTTCGTTAGGGTCTTTCGGGAAGGCATCGTCACCGTCATCGGTACCGTCGTTGTCATCGTCCGTGTCGGCATTGTCACCGGTTCCGTCATTATCCGTGTCAGTATCTTCGTTAGGGTCCAAAGGGAAGTCATCATCTACATCCAATGTTCCATCTCCATCATCATCATCGTCACATGCATTTCCTTCTCCATCATTATTGGTGTCTAACTGGTCTGCGTTGGCTGTATTGAGACAATTGTCAGTGTCGTCTTTTACTCCATCATCGTCAACATCAGTTTCCTTTGTTACGGAATCCGTTGCAGCAGTTCCTTCATTGTTGTTGGTGTCTGTAAGCGTAACTGACAGTGTGATTGTTCCATCTCCTAGACCACTCAAATCTATATTTGAAATTTGATCAGTAGCAGAAACAATTGTACCTGTACCTGTAACATTGGTTCCACCTCCATCACTACTAAAAGTATAGTTATACGTGGCTCCAATTTCAGCACTTGCAAAAGTGAAGCTTATAGCACCTTCGTTTGAGGTATCAATATCACTCTGATTAATGGATACCGTGTATCCAGAAGGAGGTGTATCATCCACATTTGTTACCTTTACTGTAATAGTTTGATCTGTGGTTCCACCACTGTCTGTTGCCCTTAGGGTAATTTCATATTCGTTATCCGCATTTGCATCATCTGGATCTTCAAAGTCTGGTGGAGCCAGAAAAGTAAGCTCACCTGTTGAACCATCTATGCTGAACAGGTCATTATCTCCTCCAATAGCCAAAGCGTATATGATTCCATCATCATCTGCACCACCGTCTCCATCGTTGGCAACCGCATCAGTAATTATGCCTGTCCCATTCTCGGCGAACTCTATTACTGGCAACATATGATATTCATGTACTCTTTTCGTGAATCCCACGGTATAAAATTTAGAGCCGTTTGAGTTAAAGGCCAAACCATAGGGATTGCCCTCTTGATCATCTGTGTCGAAGACCAAGCCGGCATAACTAATACTTGAAAGATCATAAGGAGTAGATAAATCATAGGCCAGTAATTCTCCTCCAATGGTAATTACGAATAACCTGCTACCATCTCCATTAAAGTCAAGTTCCATGGGACTGCCATCTTCCGTAATCCCGTAGGAATTATTGGTGTAGACTGCTGTTGATAGATTGAACGGAGTGCTTAAATTATATTCATATATATATTTGTCGTTGTAGGCAAGCAGATACATTTTACTTCCAGTATCATTAAAAGTTACATCATAATAAGAGGTACCCTCTGTAGCGCTGTAGGCTTGGGAAAATGTTGCTGTTGATATATCATATGGAGATGAAAGTGCATATTCGGTTATATTATTTCCCGAGTTGGCACTAGCATAATAGATTTTGGTGCCATCATTGTTAAAGTTTATTCCAGTGGTTCTACCGGACATTCCTGTCAAAGAATCCACATAACTTGCTGTGGAAACATCATAAGGTGTAGACAAGGTATATTCTGCTATTTCACTTGAAAAAATACCACTCACAAACATCTTTGTTCCATCATTACTAAAGGTAATTCCGTAGGGAGAGCTGAGCTGTGAGGATACGTTGGTGGAATTACCGGAAAAGACTGCGGAAGAAACATTATAGGCAGCTGTTGGAGCTGTGAAAATTGGCAAATCGTCTTCAGCAATAATGGATAAGGTAATGTTTGCAGTAACTTTTGTGCCTGCATCATCCAGCTCGTAGGTAACAGTATCACTCCCATTTTCGTTTGCATTAGGGGTATAGATTACCTCATTGCTCCCATTTACGGTTGCTGTTCCCTTAGATCCTTGAACTGTTATTGTAATTGTTGGTGTATTGTTGGTGTCGTACACATCATTAAAAAGAACCACTATGGGGTCTGATACTGTATCTTCATCCAACACCGCCAAATCATCGCTTGCGCTCACTACCAAAGTGATGTCATAAGGACCAAAGGTTTGAGGTCCAACATTTCCGGCATTGTCTTTTGCTTCAGCATGGATGTACCAACCATTTCCCCCTGAGGAAAAATTCACGGTTTTGGATTGACTATTGCTCCATGAAGTCCAGCTAGCATCGTCTGTAGCTGGTGGAGTTGCATTCTGAACCAAAGCATAGCGTTGCACATCAAACCCACTACCTGAAGTTTCATCCTGAAAGGTTATTGTAATATCTGTATCTGTATCTATTGTTCCACTTGCAGGAGTTGCGGAAATGGTGGGCAAAGTATCATCGTCTACTATGGTCAAAGTTCTATAAAATGGTTCTGACCATACTCCTGTGTCTGTTTGTACTCGTTGACTAATAATATAATCCGCGGAAAGCGTATTATAAGCCGAAAAATCAGTCATTGGTGTTGTACTGTTATAAATCTCAGTATCAGTTGGGTTTCCATCCACATCATAGGTTCGTTGTGTCACAATCCATTCTTCAACCGTTAATGTTCTTCCATAAGGATCTACAGAGTTGTCCTCAATGGAAATAGTCATATTGCCCGTATAGGTATTCAACTGATCGGGTTGAATGTTGAATTGGGCAATGGGAAGGTCGCTACTACCTCCAGTTCCTGAAGATTTTTCAACATAAATGGAAGATGGTGTGCTCCAAGTTCCCTGATGATCTTGAACGGTTAGCATAATTAGGTATTGGCCATCGGCGACAGCATTTTTGTCAAATGCGCCCGTAGTCCAATCATTTGTGGAAGCGGCATCAACTGATTTCCATTTCCATTCTGATTGGGCGATACCATTGTTGGCTCCTCCGTCTTGGTCGTATGAAGTATTATTGATGAATCCAGTATCTGAACTATAGGTGAAGCTAGCGACTGGTTTTCTATGAAAGTACAATGTGGTGGGAGCTGTTGGTAATTCTTCAAAAGTGAAGGTGTATTCCCCAGGTTTCTCATAATATTCGGGTACGTCTTCCAAAAACAAGTTATTCCAGGAAACTTGCCCCGTGTTATTGTCAAAATGAGTATGGTCATGGGTAATTTTCCATCTACCACTGGGGTAACTTGCATTAGCCGTATTGGTCTTTAATTGAGAAGGGTCAACATCAATCTCCACTGATGTTCCGGCAATAAAGTAATCACCCGCAGTTACCGTACCAAATTGATATTGTTCGTAAATGTATTGGGCCATATTGTCAATCCAGGTTGACCAACTATCGGAATCCCTGTTAATAAAGGTTCCTTGGTTATTATTTTGTGTGATGAAACGCTCAAATTGGGCTTGGTTGGCATTGGTACCCCATCCAATGTAATGGATATCCTCATTGATGGTTCTCATCAGAATTTCTGAAAGATCGGTATCCACATCAAAATCGGCAACCTCAATATCATCAAGGTTTACATTGAACCGCAAGGCACTATTTCGCCACTGGGGTTCCCTAAGTACATCTTTAAAGGCTCTAAGCTCTAATTTTTCAATAGCAATGTCTTCAAAGTATGCTCCTGATTGTTCATGGACATAGAATCCGTAACTGCCCTGAGAGTGGCTACTATCATCAAAATTAAAGGCCTCAATCCAGTTTGATCCGGCATCTCCACCTCCACCACGTCTGGAAACTTTTATGTTGTCACCACTCATTTCAATTTTAAAATCGATAATCTGTCCGTTATAATAAGCAGCAAACATGTCGCCTCTGTTTTCATCCCATCCATAAGTTGCAGAACCCGTTCTTCCACTATTTGTGTTCAGTGCCAATAAAGAAACTGATCCGTTCTCTACTTTTATTATTCCTTCTGCAGGATATCCATCGGTTGGCGCATAACCAGAAATATTACCACATCCTGTGTGATTATCTATAATGTATGCGTAGAAGTTTTGGCTGTCCTCCATTCGGAATATAAAACCAACTTCTGCATGTAGATATGGAGTATCCGAAAGTCCAAAAGTTGCAGAAACAGATCCATCTGAAATATCTCCTGTAGGGTCATACATGGCAAAACCCCAACCTTTTGAGGTGTATCTACCCACAAAATCTGCAATTACCCTATTGGTATTTGAATCAAAAGAGAAGTAGTCTCCCGTATAACTATTATGTTGAGGTGGTTCGGTGCCATCAAAATTCATCTTGTTCCAACTATTGAAAATATCACTGGCATCCGCCTGATCTGAAGATATTGAACTTCGTTGAAAAGCTTCTACCCTGAGTTTCCCCAATGGTATACCTTTTAGGTTCATGGCTTGCTCTAAATCGGTTTCAAAAGTGGATAAGTCAACATTGGCAGTTCCAACGGTGACCATTACGTCAACATTGGGTCCTTGTTTTACCGTCATGTCAACAGTTTGGGCCTGTACTGTTCCAAATAGAAACAATAATGCGAAAAACGAAAATACGTTTGTAAAGGTTAGTCTCATGGTTGATTATTCTATTTAAGTATTGGTTTGTTAACAGGTTGATTCATGGTGGTGTGATCAAATTCCAAGTCCATGCTAAATATGGAGCTACAGTTGGTTGGAACACCAATATTGAAATAAGAGCGGTCACTTACTTTCTTCATGAGTTCCAATCCTTCGGGATTAGACCCTAGATTGCAATCATAGACTAAAAGTTGAATGTTGGTTCCTTGGTAAAGACCTTCCATCATAGAGAACTCAAATTCTTGGTCTATTTTGGTTGAGTCATATAATATCCCTCCCAATTCAAATGCATTGTAATTTGTATTTACGAACAAGTGAATGGCTTTTATTGAAGGGTTTTGTTCTAGATTTTCTCGAATCGTTTTCCAAGGATTATCAGTACTGTAAATCTCAACAACAGAAGTACCCGAAGGTAAATTGTTAAGAACTTGTGGCTTTTGGGAGTACTTGGAATCGATAACTACAATGTCATTAGATTGCGCAAAAACCCCGGTAATTAAGAAAGCAAAAAGGAAAAAAAAGACAGGCAAGGTGTTCCTGTAAAATGGATTTTTCATTTGATTTGTTGATTTAGGTTTATATTTCAAATTTTGATTTTTATGATGTTAAGTTTAGGCATAGGAGGGTCACTCCACCTAAGTGTGGCATTTCACAGTGCTGTCCCAGGTTCTTTTTAAAGGTTATAGGACATTAGTAAGAGCATGAAAAATTTTGTGGATAAGGTCTAGTAATATTCTTTCATAAAATTGGATTTGTTTTTTGATTAATAGGAACTATTTTTTCTTACATTTACATTTCTTTTATTGTAAACCTTTTCCTACTTATTATCAGAAAAACGGAAGAGCCTTGGTGTTATTTCATGAAATCGTCAAGGAAATTGACAAATATCAATTTTATGTCATTTTTTTAAGAAACAATAGCAGGTAAGTGGCTAAAACTGACCAATAGATATGAGTTAGGCCCCTTTTAACTTTTAAACAATAAAGTGATTCCGGGAAACTATTGGTGTAAAAAAATAAAGATGCTTGGTATTATTTATAAAAGTAAGGGAGATTTAAATCATACATTTTCCCTCATTATCCTAGAAAGGGTTTCTGGCCTCATCGCTAAAAAAGAAGCCAAATGTTTTCTCGGAATTCTGTCCACGAGCTGTGGTTTGTTGTTGTCTATAAAATAATTCAACCGCTTCTTGGCATTAGGTATTCTAGCTAAATATACCCTGTTTTCTGCCAGAATGTAATATTCTTCAAGAAGTATTCTGTTTATCTGACGGATTTCAGGAAAGTTGTTAAGGCAATATTTGTAATCTTCATATTCCAGATAATCACAATGGGTATCTTCCAGACTTTGTATATATTCCTTACTCTTTTCATTTCTGAAAAAGCCTGTTATGGAAGTGAAAACTTCATTCTCGGAATCCATCCACGTGGTAATCTCTGCTGAATCACTTACAAAGTAACCTCTTACCAAACCCTTCTTAATTATATAAAGCCTATTACAAACCTCTCCCGCCTTACTTATTATCTCATTTTTACTAAAAGAACAACTCTTTACATTTTTGCTTAAAAAAGATTTTAAACTTGGACTAAGTGGGAAAATGGAGTTAAGGTAAAGAATTATGAACAAGTTTTTTTCTATGTTCTGGCTTGGTGTCATTAAAAAAATGATTTTTAGAGGTGTTGAACAATCTGCCAAAAATAACACATTGGGGTGATTTTAGTTACTTTTTGAATTTGAAGGTTGTTATGATTTGTACTATCTGAAATAAGTTGTGATGAGAGGGTTCAATTGTTGGCGTTATTCGCTGAAAATTTGATTAATAAAATAAAGTAGAGGTATAAATTGAGATAACAAATGTTGCTCGCAATGTGAAGAATTTCTTTTGTCTTGAATATTTTCACAAATATGGATTACTTTTGATTTTCTACGAAAAATTGAATGACATTCCAATGAGAAACATAAATTCCAGACCTAATTTTCAGCTAGTCTGTTTAAGCATATTTTCTGTGATGTTGATGTTGTTTTCATTGGCATGCAAGGATAAAAAAAGAACAGGAGAGCCCGTTAAAAACAGTCCAGAAGCACAAGATGTAGCTGCGGTTGATACTCTTAATCTAATTAAGGACAAGCCAGGGGAGGTAGCAGTTCCTGATGGTATGGTTTGGATTCCTGGCGGAACCTTTAAACAAGGAGCCGTACCTAAGGATAAAGAAGCCATGCATCATGAAAAACCGGCCCACCAAGTTGCGGTTGATGGATTTTTCATGGATACCACCCACGTGACTAATGCAAAATTCTCAAAGTTTGTGGATGAAACGGGATATCTTACTGTAGCAGAACGTAAACCAGACTGGGAAGAGCTTAAAAAGCAACTCCCAGAAGGAACACCAAAGCCCCATGATTCTATTTTACAGCCAGGGTCGTTGGTTTTCAAAAAAACAAAAACATCTGTTCCCAATTTATACGATTTTTCCCAATGGTGGACTTGGTCCATTGGTACCAACTGGAAAAATCCGGAAGGACCAGGAAGCACTTTAGAAGGAAAAGATGATCACCCTGTGGTACATATATCCTTTGAAGATGCATGGGCCTACTGTAAATGGGCCGGAAGACGTTTGCCCACGGAAGCAGAATGGGAATATGCCGCTCGAGCTGGAAAATCTGATAACACTTATTTTTGGGGAAATGAGGTGGTCGAGTTATCAAAATATGCCAATACCTGGGAAGGAGAATTTCCGGTGAACAATACCAAAGTAGATGGTTTTGAAGGAAGTTCACCTGTAGGAACATTTCCATCCAATGATTTTGGGCTGTATGATATGTCGGGGAATATATGGGAATGGACTAACGATTGGTACAATACAAATTATTATAAAGAATTGTTGGCAAGGGGTATCGTTCTAAATCCAAAGGGAGCGAAGCAACCCTTCAATTCAACCAACCCTTACGCCAAGGAAAAAGTGATCCGGGGTGGATCATATTTGTGCAGTGCCTCTTACTGTGCCAGTTATAGGATTTCTGCAAGAATGGCTTCTACCATGGACTCTTCAATGGGGCATTTAGGTTTTAGAACAGTTTTAAGTTTGGACATGCTTTCCAAATAAGCTTTGATTTATCGTTTGAATAGATACATTTGCCAAATAAATATTGAAAATTACGCAACTGAAAACCAAATTATTTGATTAATATGGAATTAACAGGTAAGAATATATTGGGTTTTACTCAATCCGCTAAAGGAGAAGTACTTTTTTATGGAGTCAATCCGTCAACAGGGAGTCAATTGCAGACTCCATATTACCAAGCCACACAACAAGAGATAGATGAAGCCATAACCCTAGCCGAAAACGCTTTTACAGAGTATAGGGATAAAAGTGGAAAAGAAAAAGCAGTTTTTTTGGAAACCATTGCTGGTGAATTGGCGTCCATAGAGCAAGAAATTGTAGCCATTGGCACTCAAGAAACTGGATTGCCCGCTGGAAGGCTATCGGGAGAATTGGGACGGACTACAGGTCAATTGCGACTGTTCGCTTCTTTGTTGAGGGATGGGTCTTGGGTAGATGCAAGAATTGATACTGCAGACCCCAATAGAACACCTGTTCCAAAACCAGACACCAGACAAATGCAGATTGCATTAGGACCTGTTGGAGTTTTTGGCGCAAGTAATTTTCCTTTGGCGTTTTCTGCGGCAGGTGGAGATACAGCTTCGGCCTTTGCTGCGGGTTGTACGGTTGTAGTGAAAGCACATCCAGCTCACCCAGGAACTTCAGAGCTGGTAGGAAATGCAATTATAAAAGCAGCCAAAAAGTGCGGGATGCCCAATGGAGTGTTTTCCATGGTCCATGGAGCCTCAATTGATGTGGGTCAGGCGGTCGTGCGTCATCCATTTATAAAAGCTATTGGATTCACGGGTTCTTTTAGGGGTGGAAAATCTTTGTTTGATGAAGCCGCTAGGCGTGAGGAACCCATTCCAGTTTACGCAGAAATGGGAAGCACCAATCCTGTTTTTGTACTTCCAGGTGCTTTAAAAGAGAATCACCAGGCTTTGGCAGAAGGCTTGTCCGGTTCTGTACAGTTGGGTGTGGGACAGTTTTGTACCAACCCAGGATTGACCATAGTACCAGAACAAGAAGAAGGTTCTCTTTTTGAAAACATATTAAAAGAAAGTATCTCCGATGCTGAATCGGCTACGATGCTTACAGAGTCTATTCAAAGAGCATATAATTCTGGACTTGAAAAACTAAAGGCAAAAGATGCTGTTGCATCTGTTTCTTTCGGGAAAAAAGGTGAACAACAGTCACAAGGAGTTCCAGAGGTTCTTTCAGTCTCAGCCAATGATTTCCTATCCGACAAAGAGTTGGAAGAAGAAGTATTTGGTCCATCAACACTTTTGGTAAGAACGAAGGACAAGGATGAGATGATAAAAATAGCCAAAGGATTAAATGGTCATCTTACTGCTACTGTTCAGGGTACGGAAGCTGATTTGGCGGAATATGCCGATTTACTTAAAATTTTGGAGAGAAAAGTAGGTAGACTACTTATCAATGGATTCCCAACGGGGGTAGAAGTATGTCATTCCATGGTTCATGGAGGACCCTTTCCCGCAACTTCAGATGCTAGAATGACTTCTGTTGGAACTGCAGCCATAACAAGGTATACAAGACCCATTTGTTATCAGAATTATCCAGATGCATTGCTTCCGGATGAGTTGAAAGCTGCAAACCCGTTGAATATTTTGAGGTTGGAGAATGGAAAATATATACTTCCTGAATAAATAAACTGAAACCGTTTTTGAGAGGCCCAAGAATAATTATTCTTGGGCTTCTTTGTTTTTAGTGGGATTATTCTCAATTCCGGCTATTTCTATTTTTATCTAAAGGTGTTGGTTTTTACATTAACTTACTGATGTAATGTGAATTAAAATATTTCGACCTAAAACCTAATTCAACTAACTCTAAAGACTAAACCAAACATGTCACAAAAACGTATTGAGATTGCCAAAGTTTCCAACCTTGACGAGAAAAAACCAGTATACGCCTTAGTCAAAAACACGGATTTAGTCATTGTAAAACATGAAACTGGGATATCCGTTTTATATGGTCGGTGCCATCATCGCGGTGCGCTATTGGCTGATGGACATATTGATGGTAATAATTTGATTTGTGGTGTACACGGATGGGATTACAGGTACGATACGGGTATCAGCGAATACAATAATGATGAGCAACTCCATAAATTCCAAGAATATATTGAAGGAGACTCGCTTCAGGTTGATGAGAACGAAGTTGCCGTTTTTGAAAAAGAACACCCACAACCGTTTGACAGAGAGGCTTACTTAGGCACATATGCCGACACACATCCTGAGGACACCGAACCCTACACAGGTTATATAAAAGAATTGGCTAGAAATGGATTAAAAAACTTGGGCCATCATGGATTTTCAGCCTCAATGGGAGTGGATAGAAATACGCTTCCCAAATGGAGTGACATCCAATTTTTACCAGCCCAGTTGGCAACAAGACCTTTATTAGATCATGAAGATGTAGCCACCAAAGTGACCATTGGGCCAAAAGCAAAAAAACCGCTGGTGTTGGACATTCCGCTTTTTGTGAGTGATATGAGTTTTGGTGCTTTATCCAGAGAAGCTAAAATAGCATTATCCAAAGGGGCAGAGATGGCTGGAACCGGAATTTGTTCGGGAGAAGGCGGAATGTTGCCCGATGAACAAAAGAACAACTCTCGATATTTTTATGAACTGGCCTCAGCACAATTTGGTTTTTCATGGGATAAGTTGGACAACGTACAGGCTTTTCACTTTAAGGGGGGGCAGGGAGCCAAAACAGGTACCGGAGGACACTTGCCAGGAAGTAAGGTTAGTAAGGAGATTGCCGAGGTGCGTGGCTTAAAAGAAGGAGAAACTGCGATTAGTCCAGCTACATTTCCTGATTTTCATGGAGTAGAGGACTTTAAGTCCTTTGCCAAAAAAGTAAGGGAGCGAACAGGTGGAATCCCCGTAGGATTCAAAATCGCGGCAAGCCACATTGAAAAAGATATTCAATTTGCGCTGGATGTTGGCGTTGATTATATCATTCTAGACGGAAGGGGAGGAGGAACCGGTTCCGCGCCCACTATACTTCGAGATAACATTAATGTTCCAACAATTCCCGCTCTGGCCAGGGCCAGAAAATATTTGGATAAAGTGGGAGCTAAAGATGTAACCCTGGTCATTACAGGAGGATTGCGAATTGCAGAAGATTTCGCCAAGGCCATGATGCTGGGAGCGGATGCTATCGCGGTTTCCAATTCGGCCATTCAAGCTGTGGGTTGCTTGGGAATGAGAGCGTGCGGAACTAATAATTGTCCTGTGGGCATAGCTACACAGAAAGAGAATTTACGAAGTAGGTTGATCATTGAAGCTTCTGCCAAGCAACTATATAACTTTTTTACGGCAACCAATGACCTGATCAAAGTTGTGGCGCGTTCCTGTGGGTATGATGATATTTCTAAGTTTAATCATCATGACCTGTCAACCTTCAACAAGGATATGCACGGGTTATCTGGAATCAATTATGCGGGAGTGCAGTAGTTTATTTATATGAGGAAAATGCTTCCTCAACGAAATTGACAGCTATTTTTTGAGTTGTACCCGATGTTTTTAATATAGCTCCCTTAAAACCATCATTTTTCCATTCGCCTAGAGCAAGGTTTTTAAATGTTGAGGTGTCAATCCCATCATGCCCATGATATCCGCTGATATAGAAATAATGCTCGTTGATGATACTATCTGGGATAGCCATACCCATTCCAACGGATTTTCCGGAACCATCACTTAGCATCACAAAGGCACCAGTATCAAAATGATGCGGCCAAACACGAATATTGGACTTCAGATTTTCTTTTTGTAGGAAAGATTTCAATGTATTTTGTGCCAATGTTCTAAGATTGGTCAATTTTTGTAATTCTTCGGAATTTGGATGGCTAAACTTGAAATCATCAGATGGGGAGTAGGGCAGATCATAGTGTAAATCATAGACGTATGGTTTAGAAAGTTTGGATTCCACAGCCATTTTAGAAATCCATTCCACAATTTCACCGTGCGATTTACCCTTAAGGGTAAGCGTCTCATTTTTGTCTTTGGAAACCCAGCTCAATGCAAAATGGTCGTACTGAAAAGCCAAGTAAGTTCCAGATTCATCCAAATCCCATGTTCGTAATGTATGGTCTTCGGAGAAAAAACCAACATTGGTGTGGCTGTCATCAGATTTTGGTACCAGAAAACTTTTACCTACCGTGGCCAAATATTGGGATACCAAATGTACTTGTGCTAATGTGTCCATACTATAAATGTATGGAATCTTAGTCGTGCCAAACAGAATTGATTACAAAAAGAAAATCAAGGTTTTATAGTTCCCTTTTTTTAATGATGGCATTCATGATAATGGGTGCATGAATCCGGGAATTTTCAATAAACCATTTATGGGTTTCCATACCTCCACAGATGACCCCTGCCAAGAATAGTCCATTAATATTGGTCTCCATGGTTTCTGGATTATAGTTGGGAAGACGTTTTTCATCTTCTGAGAGTTCAATCCCCAGTTTTTCCAAAAACTCAAAGTTGGGCATATAACCGGTAAGTGCCAATACAAAGTCATTTTCCAAAACTACCTCACCATCCTGGGTGTCAATGATAAGTTCCGTAGGTTTGATTTCCTTTACGTTGGAATTATAGTAAGCCTTTATGCTCCCTTCTTCAATACGATTGATGATATCAGGACGGACCCAATATTTGACCCGTTGTCCCACTTCTGGCCCTCGAATGATCAAAGTGACTTCTGAACCTTTACGCCAGCACTCCAAAGCAGCATCTATGGCTGAATTACTTGCTCCAACAATGGCTAATTTTTGACTTGCATAAAAATGAGGGTCTTTGTAGTAATGAGATACTTTAGGCAAATCTTCTCCAGGCACGTTGATTTTATTCGGCAAATCGTAAAATCCGGTAGCAACTATAATATTTTTAGCTAAATACTGATTTTTATCGGTGGTGACCAAAAATGCTTGGTATTGCTTTTGAACCTTGGTTACTTTTTCAAAAAGATGGATGTTGAGTTTATTGGATGTAACAATCCTACGATAATACTCCAGTGCCTCATTACGTTTTGGCTTGGCTTCCTTGCTGATAAAAGGAACATCATCAATCTCCAATCGTTCCGACGAAGAGAAAAATTGCATATTGATGGGATAATTGAACAAGGAGTTGACAATAGGCCCTTTTTCAACAATAAGATAGGAAAGTCCTTTTTTCTTGGCTTCCAATCCGCAAGCAATGCCAATAGGTCCTCCGCCAATGATCAATACATCAAATTCTTGCATCAATTGATGATTTCTTTTAGATTTTTAATGGTATTGGTGGGATTTTCGCTTTTAAATACAAAACTGCCTGCAACCAAAACATCAGCTCCGGCATCCACCAACTTTTTGGCATTGGTAGCATTTACCCCTCCATCAATTTCAATCAATGCCTTCGAATTTTTTTTCTCGATGATATTTTTTAGTTCAGATACCTTTTGATAGGTATTCTCGATAAAAGATTGTCCACCAAAACCAGGATTTACACTCATCATACAGACCAAATCGATATCTTGGATGGTATCTTCCAATAAGTTTACGGAGGTATGCGGGTTTAAGGCCACTCCTGCTTTCATCCCTTCACCCTTTATAGCCTGTAAAGTTCGATGCAAATGAGTACATGCTTCATAATGTACGGTGAGATTGTTAGACCCCAAATCTGCAAAAGTTTTGATGTACCTGTCCGGGTCAACAATCATTAAATGAACGTCCAATGTTTTTTTGGCGTGCTCAGCTATAGCTTTTATCACGGGCATTCCAAAGGAAATATTAGGGACGAAAACACCATCCATAATATCTAAATGAAACCAATCGGCCTCACTTTGGTTTACCATTTCTACATCACGTTGAAGGTTGGCAAAATCTGATGCCAATAGGGAAGGAGCTACTAATTTTGTATTCATTTGTGCTTTATATGCGTACAAAAATAAGCAAATGTAGCGGGTTTAGTGGGCTGTCTGTTTTCTAGAGCCAATACGTAGCTTTTAACACTATGGACCTATTTTTTATCCCCAAACCAGTGGTGTCGTGATTTTCATTGAAGATGAGAAAGATGTCAGACATTGGGCTGTATCTCCATTGCAAACGGGAGAAAATGCTGAAATTATCACCTTGGGTATTATACTGGACCACATTTCTCCATGATAGCTTATTGGAAAAACTAACGTCCCCATTAAATCGTACTAAATGTATTTTGTCTTTACCATAGTTTTCAGCCAAACTTACATCGTTGAAGTCATAAGTAATGCCAAAACTCCCCCAAGGTCTAAAACGAAGTGAACCTTCGATCATGGTACCTAATCGGGTTCCATTAAAAAATTGCCCATAATTTACATTGGTATTCCATACAAAGGTCTTTCTAACATCCGAACTGTACCGAAGCTCCGACCAAACAAATGAATAGTCACCAACGGGTATTGGCGTATAATCATCACCTAGCAAAGAGGTTGGAAACAATAAATCTACCTTTCTATATCTAGCCAATAGAATCATACGGGCGGTATTCTTATATTCAAAATCGTATCCAGCATTATTCTGACTTTCATTAAAGGTGCCGTCTGAGTTTAGATACAAGTTGTGCCAAGTACGCAATCCATGATAATTCAGTTTTTTGTCTTCATCTTTGGTAAAAGTCAAATAACGTAACCACGGATTGATCAAAGTATAGCCTAGACGCACTGTTTCTTCCGTTTCAGCATTGTAATTTTCTAAACGTGGATTGATTCCCAACTCGGTAATGTAGTTATCGCCAACTACATTTAAAGTCCAACCTGTTCTAAGCCGTTTGGAACTATAATAGCCATCAAAACCATAAAAATGAGTGTCCTTGTAGTTTTCTGGGGTGAGTGAAGTATGGTATAAAAAGGTAGTGTTCAATTTTCCACTTTCTGAAACGTAGCTGAACTCCAAACCAGCGTTTCTGGAATATTCCAACTCCGTTGTAGTACTTGTTGCCTGTCGATTTATGAATATACCTTTGATGATCGATCTTTTCAATACTTTTTGTTGAAAAGCCCCTACACTATAATTTTGGGCAGCATACTCTCCAATTTGTCTGGTTTGTACGTTCATGACCCCAATACGAAGGTTAGGTGAAATGTTACCTGTCAACCTGCCCCCAAAATCAATGGGAATGGCATCTCCTTCAATAATCCCTATTCTTCTTGAAAAGAATGGTTTTACATCATAAGTCCCAAAGTTTGAAAAGATATCATTGTTCTCAAGAAAAAAGTTACGTTGTTCAGGCAAGAAGATATTAAAACGGGTAATGTTCGTTACTTGTTCATCAACATCAGCATTGGAGAAATCTGGGAACAAGGTCAGGTCTAGATTTAGACTGCTTGTCAGCGCAATTTTCACCTCTCCTCCCAAATCATTTTTCAGTTGTGCTTCATTTTCATCCTCATTTTCATAATCCCGAACTGAAGAGGAGGTAACATAGGGATTTAAGATGAAGACCCCTTTTGCTTTCTCTGGGCTTTGGTCCCATTCCAAAGACCCCATATAATTCATGCTGATGCCATTAAAATTTACTGGAAATTGGGTCCAGGTGGTGTAAGCGTTGTTTTGCTTGTCCCCTCTAATAAAATTGATTCCCCAAGTTTGCTGATTGGCATTATAACGCAATGTTTTAAAGGGAATAGCAATTTCGGTAAGCCAATAATCGGAAAATTGTGCGGTTTTGGAGGCCCATTTGTTATCCCAGTTTTCTGAAAGCCAAGTCAGAGAACCTTCAATGGTCAAACTACCTTCAATTTCTGCCCCTCCTGCAGTTACTCCAAACATGAAACCACTTTGCTTGGTGTTAACGGGGTCTAATGCTACCGAAAAGTTATCACTGCCCCAATAGTCCTCATCTCGGTCTCTTGCCAACGATTGCACAATACGTTCTCCGTTGTCGTAACACTTTGCCAAGATGTACAGATTTTGGCTATCATAGGTCATTTTAACCTCGGTCTGATTTTGGGCCTGACCTGAGTCATTGGGCCAATGATTATAAAAGTTGGTGATGGGTGTGTGATGATTCCATTCATTTTCCCCAATGGCGGCATCCAAGGTAATAGGATTGGTGGTTTTTTTGATATGGTATTTATAAAGTGACCTTGTGTTACCGCCACCGTTTTGGGAAAAACTAAGTATTGGAATTAAAATAAAGATGATTATCCAAACAGTTTTCATAAGCTGTTCGTTTTTTGATGATGATAGCTCAAAGAACAGGCACCTTGAGACTATTCACAAGTGATTTTTGGGAATGTAGGCCTATAACTAGGAAACGACACTTAAGGGCAGTTTGGAGCCGAAAACGTATGTAAAAGTGTCATAAATGGGTTTGGAGTGACACTGAAGCTTGATTTAAGGAATGCTTAACAGAAAAGGGATGATAAAATTTGATCGTGGGTTATTTAGCTCTTTTTTGAAGAATGCTCAAAGCCTGGGCACGATAGTTTCGTCCAATTGGTAGTTCTTTCCCTTTGACTTCAACCATAATACTGTTGAATGCGGCCACTTTTTTTGCCGAAATTATAAAGGACCGATGAATCCTGATAAATTTATTTTTCGGTAATTTCTCCTCCAGATAGCCTATACGTTGTGTGGTCATTACCTCATTCTCATTGGTGTGGATTATTACCTTGTCGTTTAGGCTTTCAATGTAATTGATATCACATAGATCCAATTTTATGATTTTCCTTTGGGATTTAATGTAGAGCAGTTCTGGTTCAGAGGCTTGTTGATTAGAAACTGTATTTTTTTGAGCAGTTTGGTCACTTACTTCAAGGGCATTGCTCCCCATAAGGTATTTGTTGGCCTTAGATATGGTTTTCATAAAACGAGGCAACGACACGGGTTTTAACAAATAGTCTATGGCATCCAATTCAAAAGCTTTGATGGCAAATTCCCTATAAGCGGTTGTAAAAGCTACCAAAGGTTGATGATCTAGCGATTCCAATAGTTCCAAACCGCTAATTTTGGGCATCTTTATGTCTAAAAAAACAAGGTCGATTTCTTCTTTTTGTAAATGTCCAAATGCCTCTACGGCATTGGCGCAAACCGCAACAACCTCCAATTGGTCAATTTGCTGCGCATGATCTACAAGTACGCTCCTTGCAAGGGGCTCATCGTCTACAATAATGCATTTAATATTTCTTGCCATTTGCATAACATTGGATTTAGGTGCTTATACCACTAAGATCAATCTCCAATTTAACCAAAAAACTGTCTGGTTCTTCCAATATTTTCAGTTCATGCTTGTCTGGAAAAAACAGTTCCAACCTTCTTCTTACATTTTTAAGCCCAATGTTCTTATCACTATCCAAAACTTCATTGGTTTGGGATGATGCCTTGCTATTTTCCACCATAAATTGGAGTTGTTGATCTTTTAAACGTAAATCGATATTAATCCATGAATCTGAAATTAGGTTGTCCGCCCCATGTTTAAAAGCATTTTCTACAAAGGGCAACAATAACAAAGGTGGAATCAAACTTTCTTGGTTATCGTCCTTCAGTTTGGTAGAAATAGTGAGTTTATCCCCATACCGAAGCTTTTCCAGCTCTACCAAGTTCATTAATTGCTCCCATTCCCGCTCCACGGTAATAAACTTGTCATTGCATTCATACAGCATATAATCCAAGAATTTTGATAGGCCCAAAACTGAGTCAGGTGTTTTGGTAGATTTTTTTAAGGAGAGTGAATAAATACTATTTAACGTATTGAAAAGAAAGTGAGGGTGGATTTGCGCTTTTAAAAATTTCAACTCGGTTTCTATTTTTTCTTTTTCCAAAGCCTTGTTAATTTGGTCTTTTTGATAATAAAACCGCTGTAATTTAATGGCCATGGCAACAAATACCGGTGTGTAAACCCTAATAAGTGAGTTGAGTATTTTTGGGAAATACCAAACAGAATGATCCCAATGTTCTTTTTCTTCAGAATAGAACCAGGGGTACAGATAGCTCCAGGTCATGTATCGGTCTATCAAAGCCATACTTATGGCCAGTATAAGTGAAAGCACAATATACATTCCCATTTTTTTGGGATATAAGTACTTGGGCATCAAATAATACAGTGTAATGTATGTGGGAATAATTTTCCAAGGCAACAGGAATAACAATTGAAGAAATTGGTCCCAATAATTGCCTTCGTAACTTCCCCAAAAAATGGTGTAAAATAAAATATATCCCAGCCAAAAGAGGATATGATAGGATATTCTATTCTTTGTATTTAAAATTTTGTCAATCATCCAATACACATTTTATCGGAACCTTCACTTCCTGCTTCAACCGATTTGTATATGATAGAAAATATTGGGTGTGAATTTACAAAATAGCATTCAGGATTAAGAGCGAAAACCGTAGACAACAGCTTTTTTGGAGTCAAATACCTTGTTCTTTCCGTGAATGCAATGCACTGGTATGTGGATTAAATAATTATCTATCAATCTATTAAAGAAGATTCAGGTAGAATGATTGGTTCGCATCGAAGTATTCTTCTATTGCACATTTTACACTGGTTATTTTCATTCAATTCTTTTAAAGAAAGTAGAGTAGGATCAGGAAGTTCATAGGTGTCTGCAGCTTTATAATCAACTTGATAGCCCATGTCTTCAAAGGCTCCAATGGACATCCTGCTTAAAGGGTTATCCTTATTGTCAATGAATCCTGTCATCAATTCGTTGTCAAAAACCAGTTCGCGCCAATGCCCATCCTGAGTGCCCTCACCGCCAGTATTGGCCAAAGGAACTGTGTCCAATGCAGTGTTGTTTGCCAAGATTTTGTACTCGTTAATGGCATTTTTACCTATAAATTGCGGATTTTCTGAGCCTTCCCTGGTTATTAGGTTCAAGTGCTGACTAGACCAAAGTGTACCAAACCCCAAAACATGTCCCATTTCATGAATGATGACATCTTTAAGGCTGTTTTCGGCTTCCAGTCGTGCCAAATCGGCACTATCAAACCGCATGATTCCCGTTGCAGGCAGAAAACTTCCACTCCTTAGCTGGGTAGGACCAGCTTGACCTAAAATTCCAGATGTACCGTCAATATTGGTGCCTTGGGCATCAATCCTTACATTACTAATGATATCCATATCCCCATTGGCCAATTGAACTCTAGGGAGCTCACCAGTGATGATTTCTTGCCACCTGCAAGCAGCAGTGTCAAAAACCTCTTGTTGACTCTGGGTCAATCCGCCCAAGAACCTTACTTCTATTGAAAAACTCATATCTATTGCTTTAGATTAATATGTAGCCCTTAATATTTACGTTGGAAATTGGCGAATTGGAAGTGATTGAAAAAACTTTAACAGAGAATGAAATGGTAGTGTCAATTTTTTTTACAGAATACTTAAAGTATATAAATGAAAAAACTCCGGTAATCAGCCGGAGTTTATTCATCAATCAAAAAACGAACAGTCATGATAAACTGTTGTAGGATTACAAATTACAACTTTCTTGCCAAAAAACAAATTTAGGGTTTGTTTAACTGTAATTTGTGCGGATAATCTTATGATTATCCCAAATAAGTCTTTAAAATTTTACTTCTAGAGGTATGTTTCAACCTTCTAATCGCTTTTTCCTTTATTTGGCGAACACGCTCTCTTGTTAAATCAAAAGTTTCACCAATTTCTTCTAAGGTCATTGAATGTTGCCCTGCTAAACCAAAGTAAAGACGAATAACATCTGCCTCTCTTGGTGTCAAAGTTTCCAATGCCCGTTCTATTTCGGTACGCAATGACTCGTGCAACAAGTCTTTATCTGGATTTGGAGATTCCCCACTACGTAATACATCGTAAAGGTTGGAATCCTCACCATCAATCAATGGTGCATCCATAGATACGTGTCTACCTGAGTTTTTCAAGGATTGCTTTACATCTTCAACCGTCATATCCAATTCTTTGGCTATCTCCTCTGCTGATGGAATACGCTCATGTGCTTGCTCCAAGAAAGCAAAGGTCTTGTTGATTTTGTTGATGGAACCAATCTTGTTCAGGGGTAAACGTACAATACGGGATTGCTCCGCCAATGCTTGAAGAATGGACTGGCGAATCCACCATACTGCATACGAAATAAATTTAAATCCACGGGTTTCATCAAAACGTTGTGCTGCCTTGATTAGTCCCAGGTTTCCTTCATTTATCAAATCAGGAAGGGTCAATCCTTGGTTTTGATACTGTTTTGCAACAGAAACCACGAATCTGAGGTTGGCTTTAGTTAATTTTTCCAAGGCTACTTGGTCACCCGCTTTTATTCGCTGTGCCAATTCTACTTCCTCATCGGCAGTGATCAGGTCCACTTTACCAATTTCCTGTAAATATTTGTCTAACGAAGCGGTTTCCCTATTGGTAACCTGTTTTGTAATCTTTAACTGTCTCATTTATTTTCCCTTCAAATTAAATTTGTGAACCGAAGCTCATTAAGTTATACGTAGGAAAACGTAAAAAGTTACATTTTGGTAAAATTTATTTTGATTTTTTGGTCTCTTTGGCAAAAGAAAACGCTCATTGGCTATATTCACGACTTTTTTGAATCATAAAATGTTAAGAAAAGAGTTAACCTATTGATATTCAAAATTAGATGATGAAATTATTCTCCCGTATTGGGTTAATGTTGTGTTGGTTACTTCCGGTATCTGTGTGTGCACAACAAGAACTCTCCAATGGATATGGCTATTTTGGTTTTGACTTTGCTATTGGGAAGTTGGGTGATTCAAACAGTGGTTTTCCAGATCATGGGTTACAAAAAAGTTTTTTCGTGAACCTTGGGAGCTTCGATTCGAAAGACCAAAAATATTGGAGGTATTATCTGAATAAGCCTAAAACTGGAATTTCCCTTGGTTTTTCTGATTTGGGGGACAAAGATGCCTTAGGCTATGTTTACAGTGTAATGCCGTATGCGGAGTTTTCATTGTTTCCCCAAAAGCTTAATGGTTTGAATTTATTGGTTTCATTTGGCGGCTCTTATATGACAAAGCGATTCAATAAAGAATCCAACCCTTTTAACAAAGGGGTATCCACTCGGTTAAATTGGTCTTACAAATCTTTCCTTTATTATGATCTTTTAAAAAGCAACAAGAACACGTGGCGTGTGGGGCTGGGATATTTTCATCATTCCAATGGACATACTCGAAAACCTAATAGGGGATATAATGCGTTTCTTTTAGGGACTTCTGTTAATTTTAAAAATGATGTTTCATTACATAAGAATGTAAGTTTTGAAGAATATCCAAAAAAGTTGGAATGGTTTTATACGGGAAGGTTGGGAATAGGCCAGAATTCCTTTTCCGATGTTTTCAATTCAAAGGATGAGGTATTTGCTGCTGCATTTTCTGGAGGAAAGATTATTAATAAGACTTTTAAATTGGGTTTAGGGCTGTACTATTACTTTTATAACCACTATTACAATTATATTATTAATGAAGAAACGTTAGTGAGAACCCAGGAGCCCCATTTTAAGGATCATCCTATACGATATGCATCTGCCATGGGGGTTTTTGGAAGCGCAGAATTGTTGTTGAGTCATGTTGGTATGGAGCTAAATGTAGGATTAAACTATTTTAAACCTTTTTATAAGATTGATTGGCAATTGAATGAAGGTTATACAACTTTCTCCAACGGACAGGAAAATATTGTATTGGGAGAGCTTAATGGGTATTATAATGTAAAACATCATGTTTCTAGTAGAATGGGCCTAAAATATTATCTATTTAATACAGACAAGGCACCAAAACATAATTTCTTTGTAGGAGCTTTTATTAATGCAAATTTAGGGCAGGCTGATTTTAGTGAACTTACCATGGGATATGTACGTCGGTTCCACTTCTAAAACTAAATTTCAAAAAAAAACTCGTTCCAACTAAGGAGCGAGTTTTTTATGAATTAGATATGAAAGGGTTTAATCCCTTCTTGGTTTTCTGTCACGATTACCACCTCTGCGGTCGTTGTTTCTGCGATTACCTCGATCATTTCTTGGCGGTCTTTCAACATAACCTTCTGGTTTTGGCAAAAGGGCCTTTCTAGAAACCTTCTCTTTTCTTGTTCTTGGATCAAGGCCAAAGTATTTCACGTCAAATACATCTCCCATGTTTACTACATCAGAAACATTTTCTGTGCGTTCCCAAGCCAATTCGGAAACATGAAGTAAAACTTCGTTGCCAGGAGCTTCAACATATTCAACCACAGCACCAAAGTCGAGCATTTTTATCACTTTCACTTCGTAAACACTTCCAACTTCAGGCTTGAACATTAAAGCATCAATTTTTGCGATTACGGCATCGATACCCTCTTGACCAGTACCTAGAATTTCCACTATACCTTCCTCTGTATCTGGATCTTCGTTGATGACAATTGTGGTATTGGTCTCTTTTTGCAATTCTTGAATAACTTTTCCACCTGAACCAATAACAGCACCAATATACTCACCAGGTATAATCTTAGTGACGATTTTTGGAGCGTATGATTTAACGTCTGCATTCGGAGCAGCGATAGTATCTGTCAGTTTTTCAAGAATATGAAGTCTTCCGTCTTTGGCCTGCATTAATGCTTTTACCAAAATTTCGTAGGATAAACCTTTTACCTTGATATCCATTTGGCAAGCGGTAATACCATCGGCAGTACCAGTGACTTTAAAGTCCATATCTCCTAAGTGGTCTTCATCACCTAAGATATCAGATAAAACTGCATATTTACCAGAATCTGCGTCAGAAATTAACCCCATTGCAATACCGGAAACAGGCTTTTTAAGCTGGACACCGGCATCCATTAAGGCCATAGTACCGGAACAAACCGTTGCCATGGAAGATGATCCGTTAGATTCCAATACTTCAGAAACTACACGTACGGTATAAGGGCAATCTTCAGGAATCATTCCTTTAAGTGCACGCTGGGCCAAGTTCCCATGACCTACTTCTCTACGGGAAGTACCACGGATTGGTCTAGCTTCTCCAGTAGAGAAAGGAGGGAAGTTGTAGTGCAAATAGAACGTTTCTTCACCTTCATAAGATGGCATATCTATCTGGTTAGCTTCTCTTGATGTACCTAGAGTTACTGTAGCCAAAGCTTGTGTTTCTCCTCTTGTAAAGATTGAAGAACCGTGCACAGATGGCAAATAATCAATTTCACACCAGATTGGTCTGATTTCATCGGTTTTACGCCCATCTAAGCGCAATCCTTCTTCCAATGTAAGATTACGAATGGCTTCTTTTTCGGCCTTGTAGAAGTATTTTGAAACTAAATCGCCAAAATCCTCCAATTCTTCTTCAGAAAAAGTTTCTTTTATTTCTTCTTTAATAGCATCAAACGCCGCACTACGTTCATGTTTTGCAGAACCTGCTTTAGCAATGGCATACACCTTGTCATAAGTTAGGTCATATACTTTTTTGGCTAGATCTTCATCTTCTCTTTCTGGCTCGTATTCACGTACTTCTTTCTTTCCGAAAGCTTCGGCTAATTTTATTTGAGCAGCACATTGTACTTTAATAGCTTCATGTGCAAATTTGATAGCTTCTGTCATTTCCTCTTCGGAAATCTCCTTCATCTCTCCTTCAACCATCATTACGGAATCTGCAGAGGCACCGATCATCATATCAATGTCAGATTCTTTTAACTGTTCTCTGGTTGGGTTGATGATAAATTCACCATTAATACGTCCCACCCGAGCTTCTGAGATCGCGCATTCAAACGGAAAGTCTGAAAGTTGGATAGCTGCAGAAGCAGCAAGTCCGGCCATGGCATCAGGCATTACTTCGTCATCATGCGACATTAACTGAATCATTACCTGCGTTTCCGCATGATAATCTTTAGGGAACAAAGGTCTTAGGACCCTGTCCACCAAACGCATGGTCAATACTTCACCATCACTTGGTCTTGCTTCACGTTTGAAGAAACCACCTGGATAACGCCCGGCAGCGGCGAATTTTTCACGATAATCTACCGTAAGGGGTAAAAAATCGACATCGCTTTGTTTGTAATTGGAGACAACTGTACACAACAGCATACACTTGCCAGATTGAACAACAACAGAACCATGGGCCTGTTTTGCCAATTTTCCGGTTTCGATAGAAATTTCCCTACCGTCACCAAGGTCAATGACCTCTTTAAAAGTTTTTGGAATCATAGAATTAGTCTTACCCACTAAAATTTACGTGGGTCGTTAAACATTTGGTCTACCGCCATCCGGACGGTCGGGTTGTGTTGTTGTTGAGTGTGCCAATGGCACTGACCAATGAAAAACTGTAGGCAGCTTTTTGTGTTTGCCCAATCCTAAGATTGGGATTTAAGTGCCAAAACGAGTTTGGCAAAATAAAAGGGGAAGCCAAGCCTCCCCTTTTTATTTTTATTTTCTAATACCTAGTTCTTTAATTAACTCACGGTATTTTACAATATCTTTTTTCTTTAGGTAATCCAAAAGACTACGTCTTTTACCTACCAATCTTACCAAAGAACGCTCGGTGTTGTAATCCTTGTGGTTCTTTTTAAGGTGTTGCGTCAAATGGTTGATACGGTGTGTGAACAATGCAACTTGTCCTTCCGTAGAACCTGTGTTGCTCTCAGAGCCGCCATGTTTCTTAAAGATATCGGCCTTTACTTCTTTTGTTAAATACATTCCAATATTATTTAAATGATTTTTATGTATTGATTGTCTCTCAATCAGCGTGCAAAGATAATCTCTTTTTTTGGAATGAAAAATTTTGCGCTACGATTAAACCTTTTGTTTTTGAATGGGTCATAGAACCAAACTCTAAAATTTGATCATTATGAAAAAGAATCCCAAACAATTCAATTTTACAAAAATTACATTGGTTTTTATAGGAACTGTGCTTTTGATGGCAACTTCATGTAGTAAGGAAGAAGATACTACAGAGGAGTTGTCCAGCACTGCAGTGATTTCGGCTGCAGAATTACAGTACAGTGATGAAACCGAAATGATTTCGGAAGAAGTTACCGCAATAGCTGAAGATGTGTATGCTTCTGATGAGATTTCGTTCATTTCCAAGATACCACATAGATCGGACTTCCTTCCAGATTGTGTTACCATTACTACAGTGACTACCGATACCACCAAGGAAAAAACCATTGATTTTGGAGAAGGTTGTGAATTGCCCAATGGAAATGTGTTGAGCGGTATAATCAATTTGAGCTATGCGAAAGATATGGAAGCAGCTACCAAAACATTGACTTTGAGCCTTGAAAATTTCACGTTCAATGGTGCAGCTATTGAGGGAAGTGCCAATATTCTCCGTGAGCGTTCCAATGAAAATGAAAACCCACAATCTACTGCGAATGCATCTTTTGCTACTACGTGGCCTGATGGTGATACTGCTTCCTTTGAAGGAACCCGTACCAGAGAGTGGATAGAAGGTTACGGGTCTGGTTTTTGGGGAGACAATGTTTTCTTGATCACAGGTAAACGAACTTATGTAGGTAGAGAAGGCAATGTTTTTGTCAAGGAAGTGATTACACCATTACGAAGGGAAATGGCCTGTAGATTTATTGTTAGTGGCGTTTTGGAAATCACTAGAAATGAAAACACCGCTAGTTTGGATTTTGGTGATGGGACTTGTGATGCTATCGGTATTCTAACCCAACCTGATGGCACCGAAAAGGAAATATTCTTGAGGCGTTTTAAAAAATAATTTGATTAAGAATTGGTTGTCATATTGAGGGGAGTCTAGATGTGTGTTTTAATCTGCCCACTGAAAAAAGTTCTCGACCGCGTTTGAACTGACATTATGAAAAGGAAAGCCCCGAATTTCGGGGCTTTTTTTATGATCTCATGGGTTGGTTCATAATCAAATCAATATACTGATTGATTTTCTTTTTTAAATCTCTTCGATGGGAGATGAAATCCAAGAACCCATGTTCTTTTAAAAACTCAGAGGTTTGAAAACCTTCAGGAAGATCTTTACCAACAGTATCTTTCACTACCCTTGGTCCTGCAAAACCTATTAATGCACCTGGTTCGGCTATATTAATGTCTCCTAACATGGCATAAGAAGCAGTTGTTCCGCCAGTGGTTGGATCAGTGCATAAAGAAATGTAAGGTATTTTTGCATCCGCCAATTGAGCTAGTTTAGCTGATGTTTTGGCCAACTGCATCAAAGATAGTGCAGCTTCCATCATTCGTGCGCCACCAGATTTTGAAATCATTACAAATGGAACCTTCTTCTTTTTGGCATGGTCAATGGCACGTGAAATTTTTTCACCTACCACACTTCCCATAGATCCACCAATAAAGCTGAAATCCATACAAGCTATGACCAACTCCTTGCCTTGGGATTTTCCCACAGCAGTGCGCACCGCATCCTTCAATTTGGTTTTTTGCTCCGCAGCCTTTAAGCGTTCCGAGTATTTTTTGGTATCCACAAAACGCAATGGATCTTTGGAGGATAATTTTGCATCCAGTTCTTTGAACTTGTTGTCATCAAAAAGAATCTCAAAATATTCCTTACTACCAATTCTTACGTGATAGTCATCTTCTGGACTTACGTAAAAGTTTTTGGCTAAATCCTCAGATTCAACGATTTTCCCAGTGGGGGATTTGTACCAAAGGCCTTTAGGAGTATCCTTTTTTTCCTCAGTAGCTGTTTGTATTCCTTTTTCTTTTCTTTTAAACCAAGACGACATGGAATCAATATTAGGTTAAACCGCTGTATTTATTTTAAAGTGTATTGATATTATTAAGATCCTCAAAGGCCTTTTTCAACCTTTCAACAAAGGACTTTTCTCCCTCACGAAGCCAAACCCTAGGATCATAGAACTTTTTATTTGGCTGATCATCTCCTTCTGGATTTCCTATTTGGGCTTGAAGATAATCTGATTTGTCCTGAACATAGTCTCTTACTCCTGAAAGAAATGCGTATTGTAAATCAGTGTCAATGTTCATTTTGATGACACCGTAGCCAATGGACTCTCTGATTTCCTCTAAAGTGGATCCAGATCCACCGTGAAAGACAAAATCAATATGATTGTGTTCCACTCCATACTTTTCAGAAACGAATTCTTGGGAGTTCTTCAAGATTTTTGGAGTCAATGTTACATTTCCCGGCTTGTATACCCCATGAACATTACCAAAGGCAGCCGCAATAGTGAACTTAGGACTAATTTTTGACAATTCTTCATATGCATAGGCAACTTCTTCAGGTTGTGTATATAGTTTGGAGCTATCAATATCTGTATTGTCCACACCATCTTCTTCACCACCGGTTACACCAAGCTCAATTTCCAAAGTCATGCCCATTTTGCTCATGCGTTCTAGATAATCCTTGCAGATTTCAATATTTTCTTCAATGGGTTCTTCAGAAAGGTCTATCATATGCGAACTGAACAGTGATTTTCCAGTGGCTGCATAATGCTCTTCGCTTGCATCTAAAAGTCCATCAACCCAAGGCAATAATTTTTTTGCACAATGGTCTGTATGAAGAATTACGGTAGCTCCGTATGCTTCTGCCAATTGGTGTACGTGTTTGGCACCTGCAACAGCTCCTTGTACAGCAGCTCTTTGGTTTTCGTTAGATAATCCCTTTCCTGCATTGAACTGTGCTCCGCCGTTAGAGAATTGAACAATAACGGGTGAGTTTAGGGCAGCGGCAGTTTCCAAGACAGCATTTATGGTGTTAGATCCAATCACATTTACTGCAGGAAGTGCATAACCATTTTCTTTTGCGTGGTTAAAAATAGCTTGAACTTCATCGCCAGTTGCAACGCCCGGCTTAATATTGTGGGACATACTTTTAGTTAATTATTGGTTAAATAAGTGAACAAAAGTAATAAAATATTCGGTCTAGAAGGGATAATTTATACCGATATTGAAACCAGCGTTTTTAAAGTTATACTGTCTAAACCAGCGTTTTGCTGCTTCTTCAGCTGGATTATAGGTTTTAAAACCTATATCTAACCTAAAAACAAAGTAAGTGAAGTCGTACCGTAGCCCAAATCCGGTGCCCAAAGCAATATCTGATAAAGAGTTAAATCCACTGAAGATGGCATCGGGATTGTCCTCGTTGTCAAAAACGTTCCAAATATTACCTGCATCGGCAAAAAAAGCACCTTTAACATCACCTGCAATCGGAAATCGATATTCAAGATTTAAGGCCAATTTTAGGTTAGCTTCATTAAAATCGTTGATATTGCTGGTTTTTCCCGGCCCAAGTTCATATGCATTCCAAGCTCTATTGTCGTTAGACCCGCCGGCAAAATAACTTCGAACAAAAGGAATACTTTCCGAATTGCCATAAGGAACTGCTAGCCCTAAAAAACTTCTAAAGGCCAAAACTTTTGAGTTTGATACTTCCCAGTGCCTGATAAAATCGAACTCGGTTTTAAAATATTGCGAAAAAGGCACTCCAAAGACCAAAAGTTGGTCATTGTCATTTTTATTATAGGGTACTACATCTTCCAGAAGAGAAAGAAGGTTGCCTGCACTTTCCAATTTCATTCTAAATTGGTAGAAATCATTATCGTTGATGTCTACTTTGCTGTTTTTTGAAAAGGTATAATTACTTGCAAAAATGAGGTTGTTTTCCGTTAATCGTTGTCGACGTTCCTCAATGCTATTTACATCGGCACGTTGTTGCTGGTCCGTTGGAATTTCGTTGTCCAAAACTGCTTTTGCAAAATCATTGGCTCCAGTGGGAATACTTAACTGTAAAGGGTCTTCGGTATTACCTGTTTCTTCAAAGAATGAGGCATATTGTGGGTCATCTTGAAAGTTGTTTGCAATTTCATCCAATCTTGCAAAGGTGTTCTGGTATTGGTTGTAAAAATTATCAGGATTTACATTGCGTACAAACTCCACATTCATTAATTCTATGTTGTTGCGCAGACTGTTGGAAGGATTCCAATTGTATGAAAGTACCGTATTAAAGGATTGCTTATCCAAACCAATGTTCTTTTGAAAATTTGTTCCCACCAAAAAGCGACTTTGAGGTAACATATAATGTGGAATTATTTTCTCTGTATTCAATGGAAACCAAATTCTAGGAAAGGTAATGTTTACATCACCACCTATTTCTGATGTAAAGGTGTCACCACCTATTGTTATATTACGGCCATTAAGTAGGCCAACGGAACCTCTTGCAGAAATATTCAAGGTTTCCGCACCGCCAAAAACATTTCGAGTAATCACTGAGGCACTAAATGCAGTTCCTACCTGTTGGATATTTGAGTGGGTGACATCAAAATCCAAGTTCAATGAAAACTTAGGTCTAGGGGTAAGATAGATACTTGAGATGAGTTTGTTGTTCCCCACTAGAGAATCAATAATACTGGGGTATTTAAAGGTGTTTAAGTTGGTAACCTGCCGGTAGGTACGAATTCGGTCCAAATCTCTATAAATACTATCCTTTTCAAAGAAAATAGCATCGGTCAATGCTTCGGGTTTGTATTTGAGCTTATCGTAATAATAAATAGTGTAGTTTTCATGGTCTATGGATTTCAGGGAATCTTTAGCCCATCCAATCTTATAATCTGCATAGATATTTACCTTCTTAAAACGAAATATCTTGTAGTCATTGCCTACAGAGCTTGAATCATTGACACTTCTTGGTTTTTGAATGTTAAGTTGAACATCCATGGATTGGTCATCTGCTAGTTTTATGGTATCCCTTAAAATGTCATAATTAATGGAGCTTTCTTGAAAATTATAAACACCAGAATTCCTAAACAAAGTGGTCAGGCGCTCCCGCTCATTGTTGAATTTAGCCAGATCAAACTGATCTCCAGTTTTAACCAATGATTGTTCTATGGCCCTATTGTATATAGAATCTAGTTCAGGTGAGGATATATTCTTTTGAATGGTATCTATGAAAAAAGGTTTTTCTAAGTTGATATTGTATTCAATCTTGCCTCTTTTTTTTCTTTTTCCTTTAACAATGTTATATGCTCCTGTATTGTTAAAATACCCTTTACTATTATAATAGGCCTTTAATCTATTTACGGATTTTTGGGTTAGGGAAGTATCTATAATCATTGGGGCTTCCCCAATTCTTTTTAAAAAATCACTAGCGCCTTTTACTATAAAAGATTCTCTTAATCTGTTCACCTGTTTTTGGGAAAGCAGATTGTTAAGTCTTTTTTCTCTTTTTTCCTTTCTGTGCAACCAATTCTGAAACGAGGAATCTGGGTTTTCTTTGGCTAGATTGTAAAGATTTAGACGCAGCGGATACCCTAGAAGGGTGCTATTGGGTTTTTGGGCAATTAGGCTTTTTATGTCCTCATTCTTAATCTTTTCACCATCGGTAAATATGGAATTTTTGGTAAGGAGCAACTCATCATCTCCCACTTTTTTTAGGGTATTGCAACCAACCATGGTTAACATAAGCAACAATAATCTTATTTTTGCCCAGTTGCACATTAGACCTAAAGAACCCTTCATAGACGCCAAAAATACGCGATTTAGATGGTTACCAAAAACCAAATTAAACTAGTTACAAGCTTACAGCAAAAAAAGTACCGAACTCAACATGGACTCTTTGTGGTCGAAGGAAAAAAAACCGTAAATGAACTTTTGAGCGCAGGAATGAGGTTGTTTAAATTGTTTGTTGCCGATGTACATGAAGTTAAGAGTTTTGAAGAAGCAGAGCTTGTATCTCAAGCTGAACTAAAGCAAATGAGCAGTTTAAATACTCCAAGTGGTGTGTTGGCCGTTTTTTATAAACCAGAAAGGATTGAAATTGAAGGAAAGGATTGGGTGGTTGCTTTGGATGCAGTTCGGGATCCTGGCAATTTAGGAACCATAATACGATTGTGTGACTGGTTTGGAATAAAACATTTAGTGTGCTCTTTGGATACGGTGGATAGTTATAACCCTAAAGTATTGCAGGCAACCATGGGCTCTATTGCCAGAGTTAACTGCATTTATACGGATTTATCTGATTTTCTTGCGGAAACATCACTGCCGGTTTACGGTGCTTTTATGGATGGAAATACTGTGTATGATGAAAAATTACCTGAAAAAGGTGTTTTGGTAATGGGTAATGAGGCCAATGGGATTTCTGATGCAATTGAGCGAATAGTCGCTCGACGAATTTCAATACCACAGTTTGGAGAACAAACCACGGAAAGTTTAAATGTGGCTACGGCCACTGCGGTTCTTTTAAATGAGGTTAGGCGCCCACAACTGCGAGAGTAACAAGGTTTCAGGATTATTCGAAAGTAAAATTGATGAAGAACCCTCTGGTTCGCATAGCATCAATATTCCCCGTCCACGGACTGTTTGGATCGTTATCCCGAATCAGCTCATCGGTAAGCGCAAAAACTCCACGAATTGAAGGAGAAAACTTAAAGTATTCCGTATAGATGTCTATGCCAAATCCAAGCTCATAGCCATATACATTTTTCTTCATGCGAAATTCCCCACTGCTGTTATCATCCAAACTATCTTCTTTGCTTCCCAAGTTCATTGAGGTGTAAACTCCTCCTGTGATAAAAGGTTTCCAATTTCCAAACCTTTTAGCGCTAGCTTTCAGTAACAATGGGAATCTTATGTATGTTGATTTTACCTCGCGAATGGCATCTACTTGAGATGTAAAACCAGGAAAACCTAAATTTCTGGCTGTGTATAATAGGCCAGGTTCAAAACGTACATCCAAAAACTCATTGATTCGCATTTCCCCTATTAGACCAACATTAAATCCAACACTTTTATCTACTAGAACATCTTGACCAATATCATTTTTATATTCAAATTGAAAATCATATTGGTTAAAACCTAAGTAATAGCCCCAATTCAAAAATTTTAAATCCTCACTTTGGAGATTAAGGATTGGGTCTTTTTTAAACTGAGCCATGGAATTTGGGCATGCTAATAACAGCAGGCCAAATAGAAGAAGGACGTTTTTCATTAATTTATTTTGTAGCGACATAAATGGATGCCACCCCAAATGTTTGGGGTTTGTTCTCTATACCTATAAACCCAATTTTGTCCAAAATATTGTTGAATTCCTGTCCATGGGGAAAAACTGATGCTGATTTACTCAAATAGGCATAAGCAGACCTGTCTTTAGAGAAGATTTTTCCAATAGTTGGTAAAATGTATTTAGTATAAAAGTGATACCCTTGCTTAAAAGGTGTTTTAGTCGGAACCGAAGTCTCAAGAACCACAAAACTTCCTTGCGGTTTGAGAACCCTTAGTATTTCGGCAAGTCCTTTTTCTAGGTTTTCAAAATTGCGCACCCCAAAAGCTACGGTAATGGCATCAAAAGTATTGTCCTCAAAAGGTAAGTTTTCGCTATCACCTACCACCATTTCAATGGTATTCTGGAGGTTTTTGTTTAAAATTTTGTTCTTTCCAACTTCCAACATTCCGGGAGAGAGATCCAAACCTATAATCTTTTTAGCTCCTGTTTGGGTTAATGCTATAGCCAAATCCCCCGTGCCTGTGGCAATATCCAAGATGGTATTGGGCGATTTCTTTTTAAGAAAAGATACTACTCGCCTACGCCATTTTAAATCGATGCCAAAAGAAATAACCCTGTTCAATCCATCATAATCCTCAGAAATGGTGTCGAACATTTGTCTCACCTGCTCCTTTTTTCCTAGGTCAGAATCTTTATATGGTTTAACTTTTTTTGACATTTGCAGAATTTGCTGGCAAATATACAACTTAGGTATATGGAAGGGGTACAAAAATAATTGTGTAATTTTGCCCAACAACAATGGAAATCTTTTCCGTATTATGTTATGTATTCGTCTTTCAGACAGTGTGGACCATTCTTTTTTGTCATTTAAATTGCACGGACTGGTTTTTTTAAAAACATCTTATTCTAATCAATGAAGATTATAATTGCGGGAGCAGGTGAAGTAGGCTTTCATTTGGCAAAATTATTGTCGTATGAAGCACAGGATATCACATTGATCGATACCGATAAGGAAAGTTTGTCCTATGCGGACAACCATTTGGACATTAGAGTACTCCGAGGTGATGCCACTTCTATTGAAGTTTTGCAAGATGCGCGTGTTGAAAGCTCCAGTCTTGTCATTGGGGTAACCTCATCGGAGACAACCAACCTCACACTTTGTATGTTGGCAAAGCAATTGGGATGTAAACGAACCATTGCCAGAATTTCCAATACGGAATTTATGGACAATAGGGAATTGATCAAGTTTGACGAGCTTGGGATTGATGAATTAATTTCCCCTGAGAAACTGGCGGCTACAGAAATTCAACTCCTATTGAACCAATCAGCTTTTAACGATACTTACGAGTTTGAAGGAGGATTATTGACCATGATTGGTGTTTTCTTGCCAAAATCAGCGCCTTTTGTGGGTAAAATGGTCAAAGAAGCTGCAAAAATTTTCCCAGAACTCCATTTCATGCCTATTGCGTTGCAACGCATGGGGACCCAGTACACATTGATTCCAAGAGGGGATACTGTTTTTAAAGAAGGTGATCAAGTTTATTTTATCACTTCAGCCGAAGGGGTGGATGAGCTGTATAAGCTCACAGGCATGCAAAAGAAGGAAATTAAGAACGTAATGATTCTTGGTGGAAGCAAAGTTGGTTTCAATACGGCCCGCGACCTTTGCAACAAAAAGTTCAATGTAAAGCTTATAGAAAAAAATAAAGAAAAGGCCTTTGATATTGCTGATGATCTTCCACATGCTTTGGTAATCAATGGAGATGGAAGAAATGTTGAGCTTTTGGATGAGGAAAGTTTGGATTCCATGGATGCTTTTATTGCCGTAACTGGTAATTCGGAGACCAATATAATGTCATGTTTGGTTGCTAAGTCCAAAAAGATTAAAAAGACCATTGCAATGGTAGAAAACATGGATTATTTCCAGTTATCACACTCTATTGGAGTAGACACACTGATCAATAAAAAACTGTTGGCGGCCAATAACATATTTAGATACATAAGAAGGGGGGAGGTACTGGCCTTGACTCGTCTAAACAATCTCAATGCCGAAATATTGGAGTTTGAAGTAAAAGCAACTTCTTTGGTCAATGGTGAAATTATTAGAGAATTGAATTTTCCACGCGAAGCAAGTATAGGCGGAGTTATTAGAGATGGAAAAGGTATCATTGCTCTTGGAGATTTTAAGATTTTGGAAGGTGATCGTGTAGTGGTCTGCTGTTTGCCCAAAGCTATCCCTAGGATAGAAAAGTTATTCTTGTAATGAGGCTTAATACTAGGATAATCATTCACATAATGGGGTTGTTGTTGCTTTGCAATGGCTCTTTCATGCTTTTGTCAGCCTTTGTAAGCGGCATTTATAAGGATGGTGTAACATTAGATATAACACTTGCTGCCATTGTTACCATGCTTTTTGGTGTAATGGCTATGTTCTATACTAGAGGTCATAAAAAAGAGGTGAAACGAAAAGAAGGGTACATTGTAGTAACCTTTGGATGGATAATCATGTCAATTTCAGGCACTTTACCCTATCTTTTTTCTGGAGCCATACCATCTGTGACCAACGCTTTCTTTGAAACCATCTCTGGTTATACTACAACGGGGGCTTCCATACTAGATGATATTGAATCGCTTCCCAAAGGAATACTTTTTTGGCGGAGCCTTACCCATTGGATAGGTGGAATGGGGATTATTGTGCTGGCCATTGCTATTTTACCGCTTTTAGGAATAGGCGGGATGCAACTGTTCGCAGCCGAAGCCCCAGGTCCGGCAGGAGATAAACTACACCCAAGGATCACTGATACTGCCAAACGTTTGTGGCTTATTTATTTTGGGTACACGGTAGCGGAAACCATACTATTAAAATTGGCGGGCATGTCATTTTTTGATGCCATGAACCATTCACTTGCCACACTTTCTACGGGAGGTTTTTCTACAAAAAATGCTAGTTTGGCCTATTGGAACAACCAACCTTTAATTCAATATATTACCATTCTTTTCATGTTTTTGGCTGGGAGTAACTTTGTTCTGAGCTACTTTGCATTCACAGGAAAAGTACAACGGATTATAAAGGATGAAGAATTTAAATATTATACGAGTTTTATAGTTCTTTTTACCGTAGTAGCAGCTTTGGTGGTTTATTATAAAGCAAACGTGCCAATTTCAGACTTTCACCCTATGGTTTTTGGAAAAGCGGAAAGTGCCTTTAGGCATACGCTTTTTCAAGTTGTTGCAGTGGTTACCACTACAGGATTTGTAACTGCGGATTTTACCAGCTGGACTCCTTTTTTAACAGTTTTGTTTTTTGGTTTAATGTTCCTTGGAGGGTCAGCGGGATCAACCGCAGGTGGAATTAAGGTGATGAGGCATCTTCTTATCATAAAAAATGGATTATTGGAATTTAAGCGAACACTGCATACCAATGCTGTTATTCCCGTCCGATACAACAACAAAACGGTTACAGAACATATCGTTTATAATATCATTGCCTTCTTTGTGCTTTACATGTTGTTATTTATTATAGGGTCATTGGTTTTGGGTTTTTTAGGCTTGGATTTTGTTTCGGCAATTGGAGGCTCGGCTTCCTCTCTGGGTAATGTAGGTCCGGCACTGGGGAGTCTTAATCCGGTGAGCAACTACAATAGTTTGCCCAACGCGGGCAAGTGGTGGTGTGGATTTTTAATGCTGCTAGGACGATTGGAGCTTTTTACCGTATTGATTATTCTTACCCCATATTTCTGGAAAAAAACGTAGCTTACCTACCGTTTTAAATTCAACTTTAAATTCTATGAAAAAAATCTTTCTTCTTTTTCTAGGTGTTTGTTTGTGTTTTTTTGGTTGTGATGTCTCAGAGGATAATGAAAGGGATCAGATACTTCAAGTCTTAAAAGATCAGGAAAAATCTTGGTCTAATCATGACTTGGAAGGATTTATGCAAACCTATTGGGAAAGCGATTCATTGCAATTTTATGGAGCAAGAGGGCTTACCTTAGGTTGGGAAAAAACTTTGGAAGGTTATCAAAAAAGATATCCTACAAAGGATGAAACGGGAACATTAAAGTTTACTATCGATGCCATTACCAAAATTGAAAAAGAAGCATACTACGTAATGGGGCAATACCATCTTACCAGAAAAGTAGGAGATGCCAATGGCGTATTTCTGATTATATTGAAAAAAATCAAAGGCGAATGGAAAATTGTCGCTGATATGTCTTGTTAAATTGAACTTCTTACACCTATTTTAAAAAGTGCGGCAACCCATTCAAATAAGCTCGGAATTTATTGAGGAAAACACCAATTTTCTTGAACTTATTAATGAACTTAGAAAGGTTTTCAATTCGAATTCCATTACAGTGCCTCAACGACATCATCATGACTTTCCAAATCCGAAAACAGGTAAAGACAGCACTTTATTGCTGATGCCTGCATGGAACGCTGGAAAAGAAGCGGGAGTTAAAATAGTTACTGTAAACCCTGGTAATGATACTTTCGGCTTGCCTTCTATTCAAGGTAGCTATTTGTATTTGGATGCCATCACAGGAACCTTAAAAGCAATAATGGAGGCCAAGAGTTTAACAGCAAAACGGACAGCGGCAGCTTCAGCTCTTGCGTCATCTTATTTATCTAAAAAGAATGCTACGTCCATGTTGATGATTGGTACTGGAACACTTTCTGTGAATTTAATCAAGGCACATGCTTCTGTCCGACCCATAGAACAGGTTTTTGTCTGGGGTAGAAATCTAAAAAAAACGGAAGAGATTAGTCAAACGCTTTCCAAAGAGAAATATGAGGTCAAAGCAATAGCTAGTATTGATGAGAAAATTTCAGAAGTAGATATTATTTCTTGCGCTACCCTTTCGGAAAACCCATTGATATTTGGTGAGAAACTGGTCTCTGGACAACATGTTGATTTGGTTGGGGCCTATAAACCCAATATGCGGGAGGCCGATAACGAAGCCATTTTGAAGACTTCCGTTTTTTTGGACACGTATGGAGGAGGATTGAAAGAAAGCGGAGATATTGCGGTTCCTCTAAAAGAGGGGATTCTGAAGGAATCAGATATTAAGGCTGATTTGTTTGGTCTCTGTGGGGAAACCCATATAGGAAGAACGGATGACATGGAAATTACGCTATTTAAATCTGTGGGGCATGCTTTAGAGGATTTGGCTGCTGCGACCTATTATTATTCCAAATTTCAAAAATGAGGACTACATATAAAAGAATGTTGGAAAATGCCACTTTTTCAGCCCCGTCGGATTGGTTGCAGATTAAAACTATTGACATACATACGGGTGGAGAACCACTTCGAGTGATCCTAGAAGGATTTCCGGAGTTAAAAGGAAATTCTGTGCTGGATTATAGGAGGTATTGCAAGGAAAATCATGATGATTTGAGAACGGCACTAATGTTTGAGCCTAGAGGTCATGCTGACATGTATGGATGCATTTTAGTGCCCCCTAATGATGAAGAAGGAGATTTTGGAATCTTGTTTTTGCACAACGAGGGCTATAGTACCATGTGCGGCCATGCCATTATTGCAATATCTACTTTAGCGGCTCAAATGGAATGGTTTGATGTTAGTGAGGGAGAAAATGTACTTAAAATTGATGCGCCTTGTGGAAGGGTTATTTCTTATGTTAATGTGGTTAACAATGAAGTAGAGAGTGTTCGTTTTCATTGTGTACCCAGTTTTGTGGTTGGACTTGATAGAAAAATCAACGTAAAAGGATTGGGGGAAATAACCTATGATTTGGCATATGGAGGAGCTTTTTATGCCTATGTAGATTTACACAAGAATAACCTTGGTCTAAATTTATCACCAGAATCTTATCAAGATTTAATTGCCGAAGGAATGGCTATTAAACATGCCGTAGTGCAGCAAGATTCTGAAGTGCTGCACCCTTTTGAGAATGATTTGAGCTTTCTTTATGGAACTATTTTTATTGATGGTTCTTCCAAAGAAGATATTGATAGCAAAAACGTTTGCATTTTTGCCGAAGGTGAGGTTGATAGGTGCCCTACCGGCTCTGGAGTTTCTGGTAGAATGGCCATTCATTGGGCGAGAAAGGAGTTGGAATTGAATCAAACCATGGCCATTGAGAGTATTACAGGCTCTATTTTTAAAGGAAGTGTGGTCTCGGAACAAGACTATGGCCCCTTTAAAGCGGTAGTTCCACAGGTAGAAGGTACTGCACATATAACAGGAATGCACACTTTTTTTATCGACCCAAAAGATCCAATGAAAAAAGGGTTTATTCTTAGATAAAAAAAAGGAACCTATTGGTTCCTTTTTAATTCAATTTCGGTATTTAGTTATGATACAGCTGAAGCGATTCGTGAAATAGCTTCCTTGATTTCATCTACACTAGCGGCATAGGAAATTCGAATGCTATTACCATTTCCAAAGGCATCACCGGTAACTGTTGCAACATTAGCTTCTTCCAATAAATACATGGCAAAGTCAGAAGCATTGTTTATCTGCATGCCATTCAGTGTTTTTCCAAAAAAGGCACTTATGTCTGGATATACATAAAAGGCTCCTTGGGGTTCGTTGCATTTGAAGCCTGGAATATTGTTCAGCAATTCCAGGATAAGTTTTCTTCTGTTTTGGAATTCATCTACCATGTATTGCACACGGCTGGGAGATTCCAAAAGGGCCGTAATAACAGCGCGCTGCGCAATACAATTGGCGCCGCTGGTAACCTGTCCCTGTAACTTGTTACAGGCTCTGGCAATATAAGTCGGAGCACCTATATAACCAATTCTCCAACCTGTCATGGCAAAGGCTTTGGCAACTCCGTTAATGGTAACCGTTCGGTTGTACATATCCTCAAAACCTGCCATAGATGCATGTTCTGTTACCCCATAGTTAATGTGTTCATATATTTCATCACTGACCACAATAATTTGTGGGTGTTTTTGCAATACATCAGCCAAAGCTCTTAGCTCTTCTTTGCTATAAATAGATCCACTGGGGTTGCATGGAGAGCTGTACCAAAGCATTTTGGTCTTTGGGGTGATAGCAGCTTCCAACTGTTCTGGAGTCATTTTAAAATCATTTTCAATTGAAGTGGCAACTTCAATGGGCACACCACCGGTAAGTTTAACGATGTCGCTGTAGCTTACCCAGTACGGGCAAGGTAGAATGACCTCGTCACCCTTGTTCAAACAAGCTTGGGCCACATTGTAAAGCGATTGTTTTGCGCCGGTCGAAACCACAATTTGGGAGCGATCATAGTCTATATCATTATCCCTCTTGAATTTGGTAATGATAGCGTCTTTCAGTTCCACATATCCATCAACTGGTGTATACGAATTGTATCCATCATTTATGGCTTGGATAGCTGCTTCTCTAATATAATCTGGGGTTTTAAAATCAGGTTCACCCAAGCTCAGTCCAATGATATCTTTTCCCTCTGCTCTTAATTCACGGGCTTTTGCAGCCATTTCAAGGGTTGCGGAAGGGACTAAGTTATTAATCCTATCCGAAAGTTGGTTGCTCATAAATCCAATTGTTTTACTGGTATTGAAGAGCTGGGTTTTTTCCCAACTCTCTCAAGTGTTTGAAGTGCGAAATTATAGCTTTTCTAGTAGTTTTATATTCGTTGTAAGGCAAATTAAACTCCTTAGCCGTTTGTTTCACAATTTTGGAAATTTTTGTGTAGTGAACATGGCTGATATTTGGAAAAATATGGTGCTCAACCTGGTGGTTCAGACCGCCTGTAAACCAATTTACAATTCTATTTTTTGTGCCAAAATTAACCGTAGTGGCCAATTGATGGATAGCCCAAGTATTTTTCATAGTTCCATTTTCATCTGGAAGCGGAGTTTCGGCTTCGTCAACAATGTGTGCCAACTGAAACACTACGCTCAAAATGACTCCGGCAACATAATGCATAATAAAGAAACCTAATAACACTTGCCACCATGCAATTTCCACAAAAATCAATGGAAGCACAATCCAAATGGTAATGTAAAGTAGTTTGGTAACTACCAAGGTGCTCCAGTTAATAACGGGATTGGGTAATTTACCATAGGATAGCTTTCTTTTCATGTAACGGTACATTTGTTGAAAGTCTGTGGTAATAGCCCAATTGAAAGTCAACAGGCCGTAAAGGAATATGGAGTAATAATGTTGAAATTTATGATGCTTTCGCCATTCGGCATGCCTTGAAAATCGAAGAATTCTACCAGCTTCCATGTCCTCATCATGATCTTGGATATTTGTATATGTGTGATGTAGCACGTTGTGTTGCACTTGCCAGTTGTATACGTTGCCAGCCAATATGTATATGCTACCACCCATAAGTTTGTTCACCCATTTTTTATTGGAGTAAGAACCATGGTTGCCATCATGCATTACATTCATTCCAACACCGGCCATACCTACTCCCATTGTAATGGACAATAGAACATAGCCCCAAAAAGGAAGGTTCAATGTCAACATTAAGAAATAGGGGGTAAGAAATACGGCGAACATTACCACTGTTTTCAAGTGGAGCCTCCAATTTCCGGTCTTCTTTATTTGGTTTTCACTAAAATATTGGTTTACCCTTTTGTTTAGTGTTTTGAAGAATTGTGCTGAATCTTTTCTTGAAAACCGGATAATCTCCTTTTCCATAAAATAATTTTTTTCAAAGGTAATTAAATTGACCTCTTAAGTGAGTTGCCTTTATATAAAACGATGTTAAGATGCCAAAAGTATTAATTTTGCCCAAATTAACAGATTGTAGATGGATGTAAACTTAATTTTTAAATATTTTACGAAACTCACCGAAGTTCAAAGAAGCCATTTTGAGGATTTGAATGCGCTGTATCAGGATTGGAACAAAAAGATAAATGTAGTCTCCAGAAAGGATATTGATGAGTTGTACCTTCGCCATGTGTTACATTCATTGGGTATTGCAAAGATTCAGCAGTTTAATGAAGGTTCGCAAATTTTGGATGTAGGAACCGGTGGAGGTTTTCCTGGAATTCCGCTGGCAATTTTATATCCAGAAGTGCAATTTACTTTAGTGGATGCCATTGGCAAGAAGATAAAGGTAGTGCAAGAGGTTATTGATGGGTTAGGTCTGAAAAATGTCAGTGCACATCATTCCCGCGTGGAGGATTTGAACGGGCAATTTGATTTTATTGTAAGTCGCGCTGTGGCTGCCATGCCAACGTTTGTGCACTGGACCAAAGGGAAAATCAAAAAAGACTCTACGCATGAGCGTAAAAATGGAATCCTCTATTTAAAAGGAGGAGATTTGGCAGAGGAGTTGAAAGATTATAAAACTGCTCAGATTTTTAATTTGAAAGAGCATTTTTCCGAAGTGTTTTTCGAAACCAAAAAGGTGGTTTACCTGCCTCAGAAGTATAAAGTGCCTGGCTAAATGCTCAACATTCTGTTATATACCAACTTACACTTTCTAGAGTAATCCTTAATATATTGGATAAGGTTATCAATTCGCTTTTTCATAGGAAATGGAGTTTAAATTGCGTTAAATTTACAATTACTTAACGTTAAATTTACATATAATATTGCTAATACCTAGTTTAGTTACCGTTTTTAACACAAAAAAACCGCATCCTTATTTTTAAGGATGCGGTTGTAACTAGCTTTTTATAAGGTGTTTACCCCAAAAAAGGATATCTATAATCTTCCGGAGTAACTAAGGTTTCTTTGATTAACCTTGGAGACACCCAGCGTAGCAAGTTCTGCGCGGAACCTGCCTTGTCATTGGTTCCTGAAGCTCTTGCTCCACCAAATGGTTGCTGCCCAACAACAGCTCCCGTTGGTTTATCATTGATGTAGAAGTTACCGGCGCAGTTTTGCAATGCTTTGGTAGCTTCATCAATAGCGTAACGGTCCGTGGATAAAACAGCGCCTGTTAAAGCATATTCCGATGTTCCATCAACCAATTCCAAAGTTTTGCTCCAATCTTTGTCATCATACACATAAATAGTTACCACAGGTCCAAAAAGCTCCGTGCACATAGTAGTGTATTTTGGGTCTTGAGTTAAGATAACTGTGGGTTCTACAAAGTAGCCTACGGATTTATCGTAACCGCCACCAGCAATTATTTCTGCATTGTCATCTGCTTTGGCCTGATCAATATACTTGGCCAATTTATCAAAAGAACCTTCATGGATTACAGCGGTGATGAAGTTGCTCATATCAGCTGGAGAGCCCGGCTTGTTCATGGAGTCAATATCTGTTTTAACCAAATCCAAAACTTCTTTTGCAGTTGATTTTGGCAGGTATACCCGTGATGCAGCACTACATTTTTGACCTTGGAACTCAAAAGCGCCTCTAACAATTGCCGTTGCTACCTGAGCTGGTTTTGCTGTTGGATGTGCAAGAATGAAATCTTTTCCTCCGGTTTCCCCAACAATTCTTGGGTAAGTTTTGTACGTGTGGATGTTGTTTCCAATTTGTTTCCACAATTCTTTAAAAACAAAGGTGGAGCCTGTAAAGTGGAGTCCTGAAAAATCAGGGTGGGCAAGTACGGTTTCAGTAACCATAACTGGGTCTCCAAAAACTACGTTTATAACTCCATCTGGTAAGCCAGCTTCCTTGAATACATCAATAATTACTTTTGCTGAGAAAACTTGACTATCACTAGGTTTCCAAACCACAACATTCCCCATCATAGCTGCACTTGCAGGAAGATTTCCGGCAATGGCTGTGAAGTTGAAAGGTGTAATGGCATATACAAAACCTTCTAATGGGCGATATTCCACACGATTCCAAATCCCATCAGCAGACTCTGGCTGCTCCGCATAGATTTGAGACATGTATTCCACATTGAATCTTAGGAAATCTATAAACTCACAGGCAGCATCAATTTCCGCCTGATGTATGGTCTTGGATTGCGCCATCATAGTGGCCGCATTAATTTTTGCACGATAAGGACCGGCGATTAAATCTGCAGCTTTTAAGAAAATGGCAGCTCTTTGTTCCCATGTAAGATCAGCCCAGGCTTTTCTTGCTTCCAAACAATTGGAAATAGCCTGCTCTACATGCTTTTTTTCTGCTAGGTGGAATTTTCCAACTATATGTCCATGCTCATGCGGAGGTGACATTGATATGGTATTTCCGGTTGTGATTTCTTCAGAACCGATGTACAACGGAACTTCAACATTTCCATTGTAATAAGCATCATATTGCTTAAGTACTTCCTCACGTTCTGGAGTGCCGGGAGCATAACTTTTTATTGGCTCATTATAAGCAGTCGGAACTTGAAAAAAACCTTTTCCCATTATGGTGGATTTTATGTGTTAAAAATTCCGACAAAGGTACTAAAAGAAAAAAGTATTTGCAGATTAATAATTACAAGATATTGTAATTGAATTAATGAAAATAAAGAGCTCTAAATTTTAATTTATCGCAAAGGGAGCGGCAAATTTGAAAGTGGGAATGTCAACTTCAAATTCTTCAGTTGAGGCAAAGTTTACCATATGGTAATGCCCTCTCATAGCGCCAATAGGGCTTGCCAATAAACAGCCAGAACTGTAAGTATGGGATTTTCCTGGTTTGATTACCGGTTTTTTTCCAATTACACCTTCACCGTCTATAGTTTCCATTTCTTTGAGTGCATCAAAAATATCCCAATGTCTAGCCGTAAGCTGCACTGTATCCTTACCTTGGTTTTCTATGGTGATAGTATAGCCAAAGGCATAGTACATTTTATAGTTCTTGAAAAATGTACCTTCAAAAGTGGTCTGCACCGATACTTTAATTCCTTTTGTGATCTGAGTGAACATATTTTAATAGGTAAAGACGCTTCCCGTAAACAACAAAATAATTGCAAACATTGCTAAAAAAGCAAACATTGTATTCAGAAAGAGATATTTTACAATCGTTTTAACCCTTCCTTGCCCATAGAACCTTCTCATTGATTTGTACAGGTAAAAACTGAAAATCAGAAAAAAGATACCCATACTTGCCGTATTGAAAATAGCATCTATTACCAGGCTAAGGATGAGCAAGATAAATAATAATGACTGGTTGTGGAAACTAAAGATAAGATGATCGGTGTAGGTGTATTTTTTTCTGATGTATACCATCCAAATGAAAATAGTGAAGATGGGAAGGAAGAAGAAAATAACCAAAGGCAGCTTTGCAATGGTATTGTTTAAGTATGTGCCAGGTTGTGCAATTGCTTTTAAAGAACTCTTTGATCCATTGAAGGTTATTCTGTTTCTCCAAGATGTGTTTGCTCCATACTTTTCCTTTGCTTCTTCGAAGGTTTTTATGGAGTCCTTTTGTAAAAATGTAAAGAAAAACTCCATTCTTTCCCCAAGACCTCCAGTATTCTTAGCTTGTATATTTTCAAGATATTTTCTGGGGTTAGCGAGCATAAAGGAATCTTTACTGGCCTCTTTCTGTATTCCTTGACCTATAATGGTTTGCAATGAATCTATACTTTGGATTCCAGGGATGGGAATTTTTTCTAGGTTATTCAGGGAATCAAGTTGATTTAGCACTTCTTCGGTCTGTTCTTTTATATTGGTACTGTCCTTAGAAGCTTCTTCATCATTAAAACCATAGGATAATGGACCTGTCTTTTCAATTTTATCCTCTAAGCCAAGGTCATCCAGATTGTAAAGGTTATTGTCGTAGGTAAACAGTAAGATATAAATGAATGCCAAACTCAATAAAAAGCGGAATGGATTGGTATATGCAATACGTTTTCCATTGATGTAATCCTTTGTTATGGTTCCTGGTTTTACCAAAAGAGCATATAGTGTTTTTAGAAGCTTGGAGTCGTAATTAATGAGATTGGAAAAAAACTCATCAAAAAAATCTTTTAGCGTCAATTTTTTTGTGCTATTGGCTTGGGAGCAGTTTGGGCAGTATTTATCGCTTATATCTAAAGGATGAGAACAGTTTAGACACTCATTGCCCCTAAACTTAAGTTCGTAACGCCCCTTGGTAATTAAGTTAGGTTTGTTGGCCATTACCTATTAAGGATTTGGCGCTAAGATAGCTAATTGCTAATATTTCTGGAATTGGCAGACCCAATGCCTATGATACTATCGTAGAGTTCACCGAAATTCCGATAATACACCAAGATTAAGTAGTTGTTCTCCGTAAAATGAAAATTTCCGCTTATATAATTAAGGTCAATTGCTCCATCCTGACGTTCAACCACATATTTGTAGTTATAAAAACCTTGTTTAATGGGTAGGGTAAGTTCCAACTTGCCATTCTCGTCATTGAAAATCATTTTATTTTCTTCTCCAAGGTCATAATTATTGAACTTTCCAACAACATAAACATTGTCTAGGCCTATTTCATTGGAATATGGGAGACTAAAATGAATGTTTGAGTATTCTGCTTCTCTGGATACATCGTCCCCTTGTAGCGTGCGAACCAAAAAATCACCATTAATGTCAGGAAAATAGGTGTACACTTCATCATTTCGGTACTCATTGGTAAACAAATAATGATTGTACAACTCTTTGAACTCCACTTTGGAAATGGCAAAAGTGGGTGAGCGCAAATCTTTTGTGTCAAAGTTGAGAAACTCATTGCCTCCATAAAAGCTTGTCTCCTGATCATATTTATAGACCAGCTCGTTGCCCAAGGTAAACTGTGGTTTAATGTTGTAAAGTGCTGTGGGCCAAAAGTGATTTTGTAGAATGGCAATCTTAATTTCTTTCTTTGGATTGACCACTTGGAAACCAGAGGTGTTAATTTTGAATTGAACAACTTGTTTTTCATTCAAAAAATTGAAATCCCTTGAACGTTTTACAGTACCGCCAACTTTTACCAAATCCCTATATGCCACAAACCTTCTGGAAAATTGAAGTTCGCCATAACTATTGTAAATCTCAATAAGGTAATTGCCACTCACTTTCAGCCGAAGGTTGTTATTGGGAATGGTTAATCTATAATTGGAATAGGGTTGAAGCGTGTTATAGCTATTTTCATAATCAATGATACGTAGATTGTCCGCTCCAACTAAATATTGTGATTTTAGAAGTTGAGAAGGAGTCCAATCATAATTGCAATGGATTATTTTGTAGTAATAATCTTGTTCACTTGCTGTAAGGTCATCAAATTCCAGATTTAAGGACTCACCCAATTTAATGACAGGAAATTGATCTTCTGTAGGCCCTCTAAAAACTACGGTCTTTATATGTTCAGGAGGATTGATTTCCTCTTGTACTTGGCCAAAAACACCGGCTATAAAAAAGAAAAAGAATGTTTGTTTGATTAAAAAGCGCATTCAGGGCTTATTTTTGGGTAAAGGTAAACAAAAAGTGTGCCTGGCAAATTTAGCTCGATGTAATCCCATTTTTATGGTCAAATAATTATGAAAACAATCCTTTTAGTGCTAAATTTGCCGCGATTTTGATAACAAAAGGTCTATAACAATATGTCTAAAGACATCCGGATTAAAAAAGGGTTGAACATCAACCTTATCGGGGCAGCTGAGCAGACTACTTCTAAAGCCGTTTTAAGCAACGTATATGCCCTAAACCTAGACGATTTTCATGGAATAACTCCAAAAATGTTAGTAAAACAAGGGGCTGAGGTAAAAGCCGGCGAACCTTTATTTTATAACAAAAACAAAGAGGAAATGCTTTTTGTTTCTCCAGTAAGTGGAGAATTGGTTGAGATTGTCCGTGGCGCTAGAAGAAGAATTTTGACCCTCAAGATTCTTGCAGATAAAACTCAAGAATATGTGGAGCATAAGCCGTTGGATTTGGTTAAATCTGATGCAGAGGGCATTAAAACCTTTTTATTGCAATCAGGAGGATGGCCTTTTATAAAGCAGCGTCCGTACGATATCATTGCAAATCCTGATGCTACACCAAAAGCTATTTTTGTTTCAGGATATACAACGGCTCCATTGGCGGCTGATGCCGATTATGTTTTGCAAGGGAAAGAGGCCGAACTTCAGGCTGCAGTCAATGTTTTGGGCAAATTAACGCCTGGTCAGATACATGTTTCTATAGGAAAATCGAATAATTCGCCTTTGGCAAATTTGGACGGTATCTCACTTCATAAAGTAAATGGACCACATCCTGCTGGATTGGTGGGTACCCAAATCAATAAAATAGACCCTATCAATAAAGGAGAAGTGGCATGGACCATTGCTCCACAAGATTTAGTGATTCTTGGAGAATTGTTCCTTACAGGGAAATTCAATGCCGAGCGAACCGTAGCTTTGGTAGGTTCTGTGGTTAAAGCACCAAAATATTACACTACTAAAATAGGAGCGGAAATTTCTACCTTTCTATATGCAAGTGGTGTAAACGAGGATAAATTCAGGTTGATCAATGGAGATGTTCTTACAGGTTCAAGGACTAACACCGAAGGTTATCTTGGTTTCTATAATAATACCGTAACAGCCATTCCAGAGGGTGACGATTATGAACTTTTTGGATGGAACAAACCTGTTTTCAATAAAATATCTACAACAAGGGCACTTACCTTTTCTTGGATGCAGCCCAAAAAGAAATATGACCTTAACACCAATACCAATGGTGAACATAGGGCATTTGTGGTAACCGGACAGTATGAAGAGGTGTTCCCAATGGACATTTACCCACTACAACTGTTAAAAGCATGTATGGTAAAAGATCTTGATGAAATGGAACAATTGGGATTGTACGAAGTGGCTCCCGAGGATTTTGCTTTGACAGAATTCATCTGTATTTCCAAACAACCACATCAACAGATAATCAGGGAAGGATTGGATTTATTACATCAAGAAATAGGATAAGATGGGATTAAAAGAAAACTTACATAAATTCAGAGTAAAGAATCAAGGAAAAAAATGGTTCCCGGTTTTTAGTGGTTTCCATACCTTTCTATTTACTCCAAATGAAACTACACACAGCGGAACCCATGTTAAGGGAGCGGATGATTTAAAGCGTACCATGAACACCGTGGTAATGTCGCTTATACCCTGTTTGATTTTCGGTATGTTCAACACTGGATATCAACATTACTTGGCATTGGGTGAAATTCAGGCAGCTGCAGATGGTTTTTTTAGCGCAGCATTTTGGACATGGGATAATTTTATACTAGGATTTTGGAAAATGATACCATTAGTGGTGGTTTCCTATGTTGTGGGACTGACCGTTGAGTTCATATTCTGCGTAATCAAAGGTCATGAAATAGAAGAGGGGTATTTGGTAACGGGTATGTTAGTACCATTGATTGTGCCTATTGATTTACCACTTTGGATGTTGACCGTGGCCATTGTTTTTGGTGTTGTTATTGGTAAAGAAGTTTTTGGCGGTACAGGAATGAATATCCTAAACCCTGCACTGACTATTAGAGCCTTTTTGTTCTTTGCTTATCCAACTTGGATGAGTGGTGATAAGGTTTGGGTGCATGGTGCTGTGGACACGGCCGGAACCGCTGATGCAATTTCTGGTGAAACAGTCCTAGGTTATTTGGCACAAGGTAAAGGAGTGGATGAATTTTCATATTCCCTTTCAGATATGTTCTTTGGATTTATTCCAGGTTCCGTTGGTGAAACATCAACATTATTGATTTTACTAGGAGGACTTTTCTTGGTTTTCTCTAAAATAGCCTCATGGAGGATTATGTTGAGCGCAGTTATTGGTTCTTTGGTTATGGGATTGATTTTTAACAGCATTGTTGCTGCCGGATGGATTCCAGAGTACAGCAAATTCTATGGACTCATGAGTTTTGAATACTGGCAACATCTTCTTGTTGGTGGTTTGGCCTTTGGTATTGTATTTATGGCTACGGATCCTGTAACAGGTTCACAAACCAATAGAGGAAAATGGATTTATGGATTTTTAATTGGATTCCTATCCGTTATGATTCGTGTATTCAACCCAGGATATCCAGAAGGAGTATTCTTGGCCATCCTATTAATGAATGTATTTGCACCTACCATTGACCACTATGTGGTAAGAGGGAACATCAAAAGAAGAATGAAGCGATTGAAAAACGCTACCATATATCCAAAAACATCTGGCGAAGTGGAAGCATTAAAAACGGAAACAGTTTAATTATGGCAATCAACACGGATAAAAATAGCTATACTGTAATTTTTGCAGCCGTAATGGTGATCATTGTGGGCTCTCTTTTGGCTTTTTTAGCATCTGGATTAAGACCACGAATTGATGAGAATGAGCGTTTTGAAAAACAACAGAACATTCTGTATGCCATGGGGGTCAACCAGAACGAAGAAGGTGGAAGCGCAGATTTTATTCCTACGGATATCGTTGAAGAAGAATTTTCAAAATATATCAAACAACAACTTGTTGTTGTAGGTTCCGAGACCAAAGAAAGAGAAGAAGCATATTTAATTGACCTTAAAAAGCAATTGAATATCATCAAAAATGGTGATGAGGCCGAGTTACCACTTTTCATTGGGGAAAAAGAAGGAAATAAATATTACATCATTCCAATGTACGGAAAAGGGCTGTGGGATGCTATTTGGGGATTCATTTCCTTGGATGAGAACATGGTTGTGCAAGGTGTGGTATTTGATCATAAAGGGGAAACCCCTGGATTGGGTGCCAATATCAAGCTTCGTTTTTTTATGGATGATTTCACCGGTGAATCCATTTTGGATGGAAGCCGTATTTCAGGAATATCTGTTATCAAAGGAAATAATGACCCCTTGAACAATGACAAGGAAGATAATGAAGTGGATGCCCTTGCGGGTGCAACCATCACAGGAAATGGAGTTTCCGCTATGATCAAGGAGACGCTTAAACTTTACAAACCTTATTTAGAAACTATTAGAACCAAATAATATGGGGCTACTTTCAAAAAAAGATGCAAATCTAATATTAGATCCATTAGCGGATAACAACCCGATCACCATTCAGGTTTTGGGAATTTGTTCAGCTTTGGCAATTACAGCGGAGCTAAAAGCGTCTGTAGTAATGGCACTTTCAGTACTTTTTGTATTGGGTGTTGGTAATGTGGTGATATCGCTTATGCGTAACATCATTCCATCAAAAATCAGGATTATAGTGCAGTTGATCGTAGTGGCCACCTTGGTAATTGTGGTAGATCAGGTGCTAAAAGCCTTCGCTTATGAATTGAGTAAGACCCTAGCTGTTTTCGTAGGGTTGATCATTACCAATTGTATCATCATGGGTCGATTTGAAGCCTTTGCTTTAGGAAACGGGCCCTGGAAATCCTTTTTGGATGGAATAGGAAATGCCCTTGGTTATGGTGTTATACTAATTATTGTTGGATTTTTCCGCGAACTCTTAGGTTCAGGAACGCTTTTTGGGATTCCAGTATTGGGAGATCCCATTGCAAAAACTGGATTGTACGCCACTGGATATGAGAACAACGGGTTTATGATCATTCCCCCAGCAGCATTGATTGTAGTGGGAATCATTATCTGGGTGCAACGTTCCAGAAACAAAGCATTAATAGAAGAAGCATAAATAGGAAGATATGTTAGAGCATTTAGAACTGTTTTTTAAGTCCATTTTTATTGATAATATGGTATTTGCGGTCTTTTTGGGAATGTGTTCCTATTTGGCCGTATCTAAAAAAGTATCCACCGCTGTTGGGTTGGGAGCTGCTGTAATCTTCGTATTGGCAGTTACCGTACCATTAAACTGGTTGTTGGATCAATATTTGTTGCGTGATGGAGCCTTGGTTTGGTTAGGCCCTGAGTATGCCGATTATAACCTAAGTTTCCTATCATTCATCCTATTTATCGCAACCATTGCCACTATGGTACAATTGGTAGAGATTGTTGTGGAAAAATTTTCTCCGTCCCTCTATAATTCCTTAGGTATTTTCTTGCCACTGATTGCGGTTAACTGCGCTATCTTGGGTGGGTCACTCTTTATGCAAGCCAGGGAAATACCAAGCTTGGGATTGGCTTTCAACTATGGGGTAAGTTCAGGAATAGGATGGTTCTTGGCTATTTTGGCCATTGCGGCTATCCGTGAGAAAATTAGATACTCCAATGTTCCTGCGCCACTTCGTGGACTGGGAATCACATTTATCATTACTGGATTAATGGGTATCGGTTTCCAGAGTTTTGGTGGAATGCTAACTGGTGACAATGAGCCACCAGAGGAGGTTGAAACTTCTACTGCCAAGACCATTGAAGAAAAAGAAATTAAGAAAGAGATTGAAGACGAAGAAAAAGCAGTCTCATATAACGAAGTTATAAACGAATAAAGATGATTTTAGCCACCAGTACCGGAGGTACTATTCTAATTACTGTAGTAGCATTTCTTATCCTGTTATTATTGTTGGTAGCACTTTTGTTGTTCACAAAGGAGAAACTATCTCCTTCTGGCCCCGTGACCATCACTATTAATGGCGAAAAGGAGATCGAAGTTGCTTCTGGAGATTCCCTATTGACCACATTGGGTAACCAAAAAGTGTTTTTGCCATCTGCTTGTGGTGGTGGTGGAACCTGTATTCAATGTGAGTGCCATGTACTTTCAGGTGGAGGAGAGGCATTGCCTACCGAGACACCTCATTTCTCTAAAAAGGAATTGACCCATGGAGCAAGATTGGCCTGCCAAGTAAAAGTAAAACAGGACATGGAAATTACCATTCCTGAAGAAGTTTTCGGTATTAAAAAATGGCCTGCAAAAGTTGTACGTAATTACAATGTGGCATCTTTTATCAAAGAATTTGTAGTTGAGATTCCGGAAGATATGAACTATAAAGCAGGAGGATACATCCAGATTGAGATTCCGCCTTGCGAAGTAAAATATTCCGATATTGATATCACGGCTCACCCAGAAGAACATGAAACCCCAGATAAGTTCAAAAATGAATGGGACAAGTTCAACCTGTGGCCTTTGGTAATGAAAAACACGGAAACTGTGGAAAGAGCTTATTCCATGGCTTCTTACCCAGCAGAAGGACGTGAGATCATGCTAAACGTTCGTATTGCAACACCACCATGGGATCGCTCCAAAAACGGATGGATGGATGTTAACCCAGGTGTAGCTTCTTCTTACATCTTTGGATTGAAACCTGGAGACCCTGTAACCATTTCAGGACCTTTCGGTGAGTTCTTCATCAATGAGTCTGAAGCGGAAATGTTGTACGTAGGTGGTGGTGCCGGAATGGCTCCAATGCGTTCGCACTTATATCACTTGTTCAAAACCCTTAAAACCAATAGAAAAGTAACCTATTGGTACGGAGGTAGATCTAAGAGGGAGTTGTTCTATATTGATCACTTCAAACAATTGGAAAAGGAATTTCCAAACTTTAAATTCTATATGGCACTTTCAGAGCCTATGGAAGAAGACAATTGGAAAGTGAAGGAAAATATTGATGCTGAAGGAGATGGTTTTGTTGGATTCATCCACAATTGTGTAATTGATAACTACTTGGATCATCATGATGCCCCGGAGGATATTGAACTATATTTCTGTGGTCCACCATTAATGAACAAGGCTGTTCAAAAAATGGGTGAAGATTTCGGGATCCCTGATGAGAACATCAGATTTGATGACTTTGGAGGATAATATTTAAGTTTTGTACTCAGTTTTGGTTGCTGAGTGGAGTCGAAGCAAGCCAAAATGTTAAAATATTTATATAAAAATCAACCGATGCGAAAGCATCGGTTTTTTTGTTTGATATTTAATTTTGTGAAGAAACTCATATTCATTGTGTTGGCAATTTCGGTTTTAGGTTTGATTGCATACAAAATCAAACCCGTTAAGCGCGTGGTTTCAGCAATGGTTATTGAACCCAAATTGGTGAATGAAGATAGCCTTAGCATTAAAACCAGGGTAAACGTGCCAGAAGGATATAAACGAGTTGCATACCCCAAAGGCTCTTTTCAAGAATATTTGAGGAACTACAAGTTAAAACCTTTCGGAAGCAAGATTATCAATTATGATAGCTCTGAATATTTTTGGCAGCATGGACATATTGGTATTTTGGAAATTCCGGTTCCCGTAAATGGATTGCAGCAATGTGCCGACGCTCTGATTCGGATTCGAAGTGAGTATCTGTGGAACAACAACAGAAAGGATAAAATAGGCTTTAATTTTACCAGTGGGCATTATTGTTCTTGGGAGCAGTATGCCAAAGGATTCAGGCCAAAAATTGATGGAAATAAGGTTACTTTCCATAAAATCGCCCAAGAGAATTATAGCAAGGAGAGTTTTTATCGCTATCTGAATTTGATCTACACCTATTCCGGTACCTTATCGCTATACCACGAGCTTCCAAGAATTGAAGATGCGAAAAACTTGAAAATTGGGGATATGCTTATCAAAGGCGGTAGTCCCGGGCATATAGTTATGATTTGCGATGAGGCTATTAATGCCGATGGCGAAAAGTTGTATCTGCTTTTTCAGGGCAATACGCCTGCACAAAGCGTACACTTGGTTAAAAATTTGGAAGAAACATCCATTTCCCCATGGTATACTTTGAAAAAAGATGCAGTAATCCCTGTGTCAAATTATACGTTTGATAGCGCTAAATTTGTACGGTTCAAATAACTTTTAAACCCTAATTTTGTGCAATGGGCAAACCACTGACAGAACAAGAATTGCACAATTTGGCAATGAACATTGTTGGAAGACAATTGGAAGCTGAGGGGTATGAATTTATGGCGATCAATAGCAAGCCTAAAAAGAACCCCCAATACGTTTGTTTAAAAGAGAAGGTACTTCATTTTATAGTAGTTAGAAATGTGGAATATCCCAACAATCCAAAGGATTATGATTTGGAGGTTATGCAAAAGGTGAAAAACCATGCGGAAAAATTTGAAGCTAGAACATATTTTGCTGGAGTGGGACTTTCAAATGCTTCAAACAGGGAACATCCTGTTTATTTAAATGAAGACTACATAGTAGATTATCAAGGTTTAATAGAAATTTTAGAATGAGACAATTGATTTTTGTAGGTATTGCGGCACTTTCATTTGGATGCTCCAATAATCCATTAATAAAGAACCAAACGGTGGGTAATGCCCTGGGTACAACCTATTCCATAATCTATTTGGACGATGAACAGCTGGATTTTCAAAAAGAGATAGACTCTGTCTTTCAAGTGCTCAACCAGTCCTTATCTACATATATCCCCACATCCGACATTTCAAAAATAAATAGCGGAGATTCCACTATAGTGGTCGATCACATGTTCAAAGATGTTTTTGAAACCTCTAGCCAAGTCCATGAGGCTTCTAAAGGCTATTTTGACCCTACCGTTGGGGTATTGGCCAATGCTTGGGGTTTTGGTCCTGGTGAACAATTGCAGTTGGACAGCTTAAAAGTAGATAGCTTGTTAAATTATGTAGGTTGGGATAAAGTAAAACTTAATGCCGATGGAACAATATCCAAAAACCATTCAGAAACACGCTTTGATTTTAATGCTGTGGCTAAAGGATATGCCATTGATCGCTTGGGTGCTTTGCTGGATGCTAAGGGCATTGAAAATTATTTGGTTGAAGTAGGGGGAGAGGTTGTAACCAAAGGAATAAATACAATTTCAGGGAAACAATGGTCCGTAGGAATTGATGACCCCCAGGTTGAAATAGGACGACAACTAAAATTGATTGTATCGTTACAAGATAAAGCCATGGCCTCTTCCGGCAACTACCGCAAGTTTAGAATTGACCCAGAAACTGGAGAAAAATTCGTACACACTATAGACCCCAAGACCGGATATACCAAAAATTCAAAAGTTTTGGCAGCCAGCGTTATAGCAGGAACTTGTGCGGAGGCGGACGCATTTGCCACTGCCTTTATGGCAATGGATTTATCAGCATCCAAACGTTTGTTGGCAGCTCGTACTGAGTTGGAGGCTTACATTATCTTTTTGAATGGAAAAGGAGAAACAAAAGAGTATATGACCTCTGGCTTTGAAAAATTAATAGTAAACCCCAATAACTAGAGCGAGAGCGTCAAAACAGCTGTACTTTAACATTATCACCAATATCTGATGGTCCCTTTGTATATTTAGCCAACATCAATCTATTCGTATATAGGCTATATTATATGTTTTCCTTTACCAATGTCATCCATATCATCATCATTTTTCAAGGAGCATTGCTTACGTTATACATTTTAATCTCCAATCCCAAAAAAAATAAAGGAGATTTTATGCTTGCGGCTATAATTGGAACACTTACCATCCAAGTTCTTGGGTTGTTTTTGGTGAACCGGGGTATTGCAAGCAATTTTTTTCAAAGTATTAATTGTGCCTATGGTTTTTTGTACGGACCATTGCTACTTTTTTACAATAAATGTATTGCCCAAAGACAGTTTGCCTTTGGTAAGGTGAGTGCTTTTCATTTTCTTCCCTTTATCACCATTTGTTTTGGTATTTGGTTTACGGAAGGGAATATTTGTCAACCGGAACTGTATATTGGTTATGTTGCACATGTTCTCATCTACATCTTTCTGTGTTTTTTAGAAGTTAGGAGATATAAAAGAGTTATCAAGGATAATTATTCAAGATTGGAATGGTTAAATGTGGGCTGGTTGCATTGGGTCTTCATCATATTTAGTTTGATTGTCTTGGTTGACATTACCCAGTTTGTAGCTTTCTTTTTGAAGTTAAACACCTACTTTTTAGAGAATGCGGTGTTTCTTTTAATGTTGGCAGCCATTAACCTATTGTATTTCTATGGATTTACAACTTCCAGAAACCCTTTTGGATATAGTAAGGACGACCTAGAATTCTCTGCTTCATTAACATCCCGAAACCGTATTAACACAACTCTGGAAGAAAATAAAGAGCTCATTGATCGGTTGGAAGCGCATTTGTTGCGTAGAGAATCATTTAAAAATTTTAACCTTACCATTGCTACCCTTGCGAACGAAATTGGTATTCCAAAAAGAAAACTTTCAGAATTGATCAATGATCATTATGATCAGAATTTTGTGGACTTTATCAATACCTATAGAATCAATAGGGCTAAAGAAAGATTTATGAATCCTCAAAGCCCCAATGAAACCATATTGGAAGTATTGTATGAGGTTGGTTTCAATTCTAAATCGTCCTTTAATACTGCTTTTAAGAAAAAAACTGGAATCACTCCTTCAGAGTTTAAATCCAAGTACAACTAAAATTTCCAATTGTTTTAAAAAAGAGTTCGGATTCGCGTTTTAGGACGACAGGTATTTGTTGTGAGGATATTTTTGATGCAAATTTTAAAAGACATCAATCATGAAAACAATGAGAATCTTATTACTTCTATGCCTTTTTGCCATTGGCTGTAGGTCACAACAAACAGTAGAGACCACGTTTTATTTAGAGGCTAATTCGGAAAAAATCAAAACAATAACCATTTCCAAATACGATTATAATAAAGAAAAAATGGTCGAATGGAAATCTATTGCTGACATTAACGCGAATGAACCCCGCAATGAAAGTATTCAATTTATGGAACCATCAATTTATGGAGTAAAGTTGAATACAGGCAAAGAGATGAGAATTGCCGTTGAGCGGAGCGGTCAAATCAATCTTCAATTGGGTGATGGGATTGTGTTGGATTCGGAAGCTGCATCGGAACTCAACTTCAATCGAAGTATTGATAGCCTCAATAATGAGTTTTTTGCTGGGATGATCCAGGATTTTGATAAGGCCATGAAAGAAAATGATCAAAAGAGAATCGCTGAGCTTGAAAAAAAGAAAGACCGAGTGCTGATTGAATTTATAGAGGCCATGGAGAATCTGGTAAGGGAAATGGGACCGTCGGCAAAGGCTTATGATGCTTTGGGCTACTTTGATCTTTATAAGAACAACGGATTTTTTAAAGAGATGTTGAAAAGATTTAAAATAGAATATCCGTCAAGTGGAATGAGCAAGTCTTTACAAAAAAGAATTAGAAAGGCGGACCTACTTGCAATAGGCAGTAAAATGGAAAACTTTAAGGCGTTGAACAAAAAAGGAGCATTAATCAACCTTACAGATTTTAGAGGCTCTTATGTATTAGTGGATTTTTGGGCATCATGGTGCAGACCTTGCAGGGTTGAAAATCCTAAATTGTCAGAGCTTTATAAAAACACCAAGCATATAAAATTTGATATTGTGGGAATCAGTATAGATGCAAATGAAGAACATTGGAACAATGCCATTGAGAAAGATGGACTTGAATGGAGCCAAATTTTGGATACGGATCAAACTGTTTTCAAACAATATCTTTTATCATCACTTCCGGCTAATTTTTTATTGGATCCGGAGGGAAGGATAATTTCAAAAAATATCACTGCTGAAAAGTTAAAAATTCAGCTAAAAGAATTGAGATAAAGAAATAAGAAAAAATGATGTCAAAGGGAGAATTACTTTCTTACTAAAGGAATGATTTCTCCCTTTGCCAATCTATATTTTTCAATGGTTTTGGTGGACAGTTTTTGACAATAATCAACTTCTTCAACTTTGAAGCCAATGCTGCTTAGCTTATCAAAATAATCTCTTCCGTAGATTCTGACATGATCATATTGACCAAAAATTCTGGCTCGCTCTTTCTTGTCGGTTATGGAATTATCTTCAAAGGTTTTTTCCCTATTTAAATCCTGTGGAATCTGGAAAATTCCCCATCCACCTGGTTTTAACACCCTATATAATTCCTGCATGGCTTTAGTATCATCAGGAATGTGTTCCAAAACATGATTGCAAAGAATAACATCAAAAGAGTAATCAGCAAAAGGAAGATTGCAAATATCTGCTTTTACATCTGCAAGAGGTGAATTTAGATCTGTGGTGGTATATTTTATGTTTTCTAACTTTTTAAACCTTTTATGAAAAGCCTGTTCAGGGGCAAAATGCAAAAGGCTTAGGTTTTTGGTAAAAAAATCTGTTTCTGTTTTTAGAAATAACCACAATAATCTGTGCCTTTCTAAAGAAAGGGTGGAGGGGGAGAGTACATTTTCCCTCGGGTTTTCATAACCATAAGGCAAGAATGTCCTAAAACTTCTGCCATCAATGGGATCTACATGTTTTTTGCCTTTCAAGAATAAGGCAATAATAGGCCTTACCCAATAGCTTAATTTGATGAGCAATGGTCTGGGAAAAAGGTTCAGGAAAAATTTAAAAAACCGTTTCATTTTTTATTTAATGAAAGAGTAACTTGTTTAAATCTGAAGCTTTTTACTTCGGAACTCTTCTTCTTCTTCACTTTTGATTCCTAGAGCATCGTATATATATTGGAAGGTGGATAATAGTTCAGGCTTACCATCTATCAATGCCACATCATGTTCAAAATGTGCACTTGGCTTGCCATCTGCAGTTAGAATGGTCCATCCATCCTTAAGTTGTTTTATTCGTCTGGTGCCCATATTGATCATGGGTTCAATAGCGACTACCATCCCATTTACAAATTTTTTCCCTCTGCCCCGTTTTCCGTAATTTGGCATTTGAGGATCTTCATGGAGTTCGGTCCCCAGACCGTGCCCCACCAATTCTCGGACAACACCATAGCCATGGTCCTCACAATATTTTTGGATGGCGTAGCCCACATCTCCTACCCGATTACCTTCTTTAAATTCTCGAATACCAACATAAAGGGATTCTTTGGTAACTCTAAGCAATTTTTTGGTTTCCGTAGCAACTTCACCTACCTCAAAAGTATAGGCATGATCTCCATAATATCCATTTTTGAAAGCGCCACAATCTACAGAGATAATGTCTCCTTCTTTTAGTGGGTCATTGTTGGGAATTCCATGAACCACTTGGGCATTTGGGCTCCAGTTTAAAGTGTTTGGAAAGTCGTACATACCCAAAAAACCTGGTTCTGCACCTTGCTCACGTATAAAATCTTCTGCCAATTTATCCAGATGCAATGGATTGGCACCTGGCTTTATTTCTGAAGCCAACATTCCCAGAGTTCTAGAAACTACCAATGCACTTTCGCGCATCAGTTCAATCTGCTCCGCTGTCTTAATTTTTACCATGGGTGCAAAGATAAGCTGAAATCAATTAACGACAGGATTTCTAATAAGGGGATAACTGTTTAAACCAGTGATTTTTGAGTCATTAAACTAGGTTGTTCAATTCCTAAAAGATGTAAGACAGTTGGAGCAATATCTCCCAGTACCCCATCTTTAATTTCTTTGATTTCATTATCGACCAAAATCAATGGGACTGGATTAGTGGTATGTGCCGTGTTCGGGCTTCCATCAGGATTGACCATTGTATCACAATTGCCATGATCGGCAATAACTATTGTTGAATAACCATTATCAAGTCCAGCGGTTATTACATCTTTGGCGCATGAGTCTACAGTTTCACATGCTTTTACTGCGGCTTCCATAACACCTGTATGGCCAACCATATCTGGATTGGCAAAATTGAGACATACAAAACTGGCTTCTGCTGTGTGCAATTCTGGTATTATGGCATCTCTAATCTCATAGGCACTCATTTCTGGCTGAAGGTCATAGGTAGCTACTTTTGGAGATGGGCAAAGAATTCGTTTTTCACCTTCAAAAGGTTCTTCCCTACCTCCGTTGAAGAAAAAGGTGACATGTGGATATTTTTCAGTTTCCGCTATTCGGATTTGTTTTTTGCCATGCGAGGCAAGAACCTCTCCTAATGTTTCTTTAATATTTTCCTTGTCATAGACCACCTTGATTCCTTGGAATGAATCATCATAATTGGTCATAGTTACGTAATATAGGTCTAATTTATGCATGTTCTGTTCGTGAAAATCTTCCTGACTCAAAACCTGTGTCAATTCCCTACCTCTATCAGTTCTAAAATTGAAGAAAACAATAACATCACCTTCAGAAATTTTCGCAACAGGGTTGTTTTCCTGATCTGTCAAGACCAAAGGTTTTATAAATTCATCTGTAGTGCCTTCATCGTAACTTTTTTGCATGGCTTGTGAAATATCTGTCACTTTTTCTCCTGAATTGTTCACCATTACATCATAAGCCAGTTTTACACGTTCCCATCTTTTGTCACGGTCCATTGCATAATATCGACCTATCACAGTGGCCAGTTTTGTGCTTTTATCTGAACAGAAATTCTCCACGTCTTCAAGAAAGCCTTTCCCACTTTTGGGGTCAACATCCCTACCATCTGTAAATGCATGGATAAAAGACTTTTGAACTCCATTTTCATCCGCTGCTTTGATCAGCGCTTTTAAGTGATTTATATGACTGTGCACACCGCCGTTACTTACCAATCCTAAAAAATGAACAGCCTTGTCATGGGTTTTAGCATGTTCAAAAGCATTTTTAAGGACTTTCTCATGTTTTAAAGTGTCTTCTTGGACAGCTTTGTTGATTTTTGCTAAATCTTGGTAGACAATCCTTCCTGCTCCAAGGTTCATATGTCCTACCTCACTATTTCCCATTTGTCCTTCGGGTAGACCAACATTCATTCCATCCGTTAACAAATTGGCATTTGCATATTTGGTATACAAAGAATCAATAAAGGGGGTGTTGGCTTGTTCTATGGCCGATACTTTTGGATCCGGAGATTTCCCCCAGCCATCCAAAATCATAAGGATCACTTTCTTGTTCATGCTGTAGAATTAAACATCAAAAATAGTTTGAATTGGCTGGATGCACCAGTAATTAGGAGATTTTCTGCCTTTGTATTTGTTAATTATTTATGTTAAAAAAAACAGACTTGTTAAAGTTTAGTTATTTAAGTGTTAATGCTGTAACAATTGATAATCTATGGAGTCTATTTTTATATCAATTAATCATTAATCAAAAATTATTCATCATGAAAAAAACAATCCTAACCGTAGCTGTTGCTTTTATGTTTGTGGCTACAGGCACATTTGCCAACGAATCAGCAATTTCTGCTAAAGACAACGTTTACATCACTGCTATCCCTGATGAACTTAGTTCATTTTGTAAAGCTATTTTAAATGGTGATGTGGATATGGTAAAAAAACTAATTGATCTTGGAGAGGATGTGAACAAAAAATCAATGGGAATGGCTCCCGTTCATTTTGCGGCACGTTACAATAAGGCTGAGATCTTAAAACTGCTTATTGCCAATGGAGCGGATTTTAAAAAACGTTGTGACAAAGGTTACACTCCAAAAAAATATGCAGAGTTGTCCAATGCTAAGGAAGCTTTGGAAATTTTAAAAACGGCTATGAAAAAATAAGGAAGGAGTTTATTCATCCAAGCCAAAAAAGCCCATCCAAACGGATGGGCTTTTTAACTCATTTAGTGTTCATGTAAAAGAGTAAATCGGTTTTTGCTTTTAAAAATCAAATCCTGTAAAGGCTCTGTATAAAAATGCATATACTGCCATAGTCAACAAAACGCCACAAAATATTGCGTATCCCTTTAATAAGACAACCACAAAACTCGGTTTGCAGTTATCAAACGCCTCTGTGTAAAGGCTTTTGAAATGTAATAGTGTTCCCATATGCTGTTCTCGTTAGATAGCAAAAATGGGTTAAAAGAAAAGGTAATATTGATTTGGGGTCACACAAAGGTAGACAAAACTGACGAATGAAACTTTTTAATCGATGAACGTGCCAAATCTATCGACCTGAATATTTTTCAATGGCTTCTTTTATTTTTTCTATCCTGTTTTCAGGGTCTGGATGCGTACTCTGGAACTCTGGAACCCTATTTGGTCCTGCCGCCGCCTTTAGGATTTTCATTACTTGGATCATCTCATTGGGGTCGTATCCAGATTGAATCATAAATAAAACCCCAAGTTCATCACTTTCAAGTTCGTCTCCTCTTCCATTTTTTAATAAAGTGTTTTGTCCAATACCACTTACCAAACCTCCCATATCTCCACCTACAGATGCACCCATGGTCAATGTCTGCCAAAAACTACTTTCAGCAATCCTTTCTGCCGAGTGCCTTCCTATGACATGACCAATTTCATGTCCCAATACCCCAGCAAGCTGTGCTTCGGTAAGTTGTGAAAACAATGCGTATGTAATGAAACATTGTCCGCCCGGTAAGGCAAAGGCATTTATGGTTCTGTCATCTGCCAATAAGTGAAAATCATATTCGTACGGTGTTTCCCTGGCAATACTGCTATTTACAAGTTTATGCCCAACGGCATCAACCAAGGCCTGCATTCTTTCGTCAGGATATAGCCCACCATGTTGTTGGGCCATTTCTGGAGCACTTTGCAAACCAATGGCTATTTCTTGATCTGCTGTCATATTTATGTTTTGGACTCTACCTGTATATGGATTTTCTTCCTTATTGTTGCAACGCTGGACAAAAGCAAAAGCTACAATGGCAAGTCCGATTAGGATACGGATTTTCCAACTTCCTCTTCTCATAGTGTTAGTGTTCTTAAAAACTCAATATACAAAAAATGAGTTACAAAAGATTTTGGTTGATATCTAAAATATTGTTCTGGATATATGTTCTTAAAAATCCTGATGTGAAGTATTCACAACCCAAGAATTCTTCTTTCTGAAGTAGTTTCAAAATATTCAATTTTCTATATGCCGTTAGCATTGGTATAGAAATGGGGGCGTAACTATAGTGCCAAGGTTCGTATTTAAAACCGCGTCTTTTCGGTTCGTTGGTGTAAACCATATAATACCCAAACTTTTCCGAGTTTTCATCCAACCAAATCTTAAAATCGGCGAAAGGTCCCCCTGCCTCAAATTTTTCAGGAACCAAAACATCTCCAGAAGTTTTTGGGTAACCATCAATAATATCAATATCTGTTCCCCAATGATGTCTACTGGTTCCAGGGATTGTTGAGTATTCTATTATTTTGTCTATGGCATCTAAAGGTTGCATTCCGTTATCTTCTGTAAAACGAAGATATTTTCTTTCCCAAATACCTTCCTGTCTGTAAAAATCACGATAACTGGAAATCATCTTGATATCAAATCCATCCGAATAGGCTGCTTTTTTCATTTTTTCAAAAGACTCAAAAGCCTCTTTACGCAGATTTATTCCTTCACCAAAGAGTTCAATATCTGCTTTTCCCATTAGTTCATCCACTGAATATTCCAAATCGGGATATACTGGGAAAATAGGAGGAAGGGTACATGCCAAGCCTGATACAGCAGTTTTTTTGATAAAAGTCCTACGTTTCATTAATATGATTTGTTTATGTGAGTAAGTTAAGAAGTATTTTTAAGTGTAAGGGAGGTACAGAGACTTTGATTTAACTTTAACTCTTGTTTATTCCGAAATGTACATATATCCCTGAAACTTTTCGCGTGTATCTTGCACGGTAAGTACATAAAAGTAGATTCCAGAGGAGAGACCGGAATCCCGGCTAATGACAGAATTTCTATTGGAAACGCCCTTAAATTCGTTTGCGTAATTTAATTTGGAATATACTAAAACCCCATATCTATTGTAAATGTTCAGAATATTATTGGGCGTATTCTCAATACCGTCAATCAATAGAAAATCATTGACACCATCTCCATTTGGAGTTAAGAAGTAATTGTCGAGGTCAAGTACAGAGAAAGGCTCCAATAAATCATCTGTTCCGCCCAGGGTCAAAACTTCATAATCATCAGGAACGAAGGTGTCAGAAGTAATGTAACCAGTTTGGAGATTTCCATTTATTGAAGAATTTCCCAATTGTTCCCAGCGATTTTCTTGCTTGCTCCAACCCACAACAACCAATTCATCCGTAGTATTTGCCAACAAACTGGTATTACTGTTGGTGTCCCAGCTAAGTGTTACCACGGAAGGCAGATTACCTTCCAATTTCCAAAATTCAAGTTCACTGATTTTTAGGTTGTCAAACTCCTTATTCTCGGTATTAAACTGCTGTTCAATTGAGGCAGGGTTATTGGGATTTTCAAAAAAATAGGCGCATTTGGCCAAGCTGTTAATGGCACTTGATGTTAGTGTTAGATACCGCAATCGTTCCCCATTTCCAACTGGAAATGTTATAGTTTCTTTGTTGGTGGCACCTGCATACCCATTTATATGAGTAGAATTTCCTGTTCCATTATAAAATGCGGCATTCATGAAGTTCAAATAATTATTGGATGTGCCTTTTTGGGTAAGTATATTGCCTATCACAAAATTGGTGTTATTGGTAACTCCCATCCAAGTATCCAATTGTAGACCATTATCCACAACAATTTCAAGATCGTTGAAAATAGGGTTTGAGGAACCAGATACAGTCAGCCTGTTTGAACTGTAAAAACCTGCCAACCCTTTATTATTATCAAATACACCATCATCTATTAGGTCAATATGGAAACCTACGGACGCCGTAGCGTGAAACTGAAGATTTCCAAAGTTATGTACCGCATCTTGGGCGTTGGCGAATAAAGCCCAACTTAGACTTAATCCTAGTAAAAAAGATTTTATTTGCTTTTTAGATTTTAACATATGATCATTGATATGCTTGTGTTTTATCTAATCTCTAACTATTTGTTGCCACTCTACACCATCACTTTGAAGCATATAACATCTTCCGTTGCGTATTTGGGTACTGGTGCCCCCATTATCGGTTCTGTATGTTGAACTAAATCTATTACTACCTGAATAATTTTTAATAATGTAAACCCTTCCTAAACAACTATTGGCATTTGGTAAGGTTATATTGGGAGAACCACCTGTCATAATAATGGTATGGTGATCTTCTGTAAGTGTGATACTATTTGTAATTCTTGCAATTGCTGCTGATACGGACCCATTGACCTGTAGGGTGGAATTGGCCATTTGCCCTGTGTTTACACCAACTCTGGGTTTTGCATTTTGGGCATTGGCACTTCCTTGAATTCTAAAAAGCTCTTTAAGCTGCTGATCTCTATAATCAAAGCGTTTAAAAATGAAAGGTTCTGCACCATCATCAGCGATAATAAATTCCAGTTCTCCAGCGTTGGATACTCCATTGGATCCAATTTCAAAAAAATCAGTACTTGCTGCACTCCCTTTTAGTCTAAAGTTTCCATCACTATTGGTAAAGAACATAGGCTTGTAAAAAGCTGCGGCGTCCGCTTGAAATTGTAATGCAGAAACTCCATTGACACCTTTAAGGTAGGTGAGGTATTGATTTCCATCGGTATAATCAAGATAATTTTGGACCAACCCTAGTGTTTGTCTTCTTCCAACCTCTAGAGTACTAACATTGTTGGATCTTATATCCATACTGACATCATTGGTTGTGCCTAAGAAGGATCCATTGCTACCTACATTTCCTGTTAAAAGCCAATTGGAATTTGAAGTGGTTACCCAGTTACTCCCATTGAAAACCAATAGTTCCCGGGTATCCGTATTGAATAACATTTGCCCCTGTTGCATGCCGGTAATGGCATTTATTTCAGATGTAGTACCTGTATTGAGGCTAAACAATAGGCCAGCCTCAATTTGGGCATAAGAAGCGTTGGCTGTTAAAATAAAAACTAATATTGTGAATACGTTTCTCATAGTTATCTATAAATCTAAAATGGTAAACATAAATTCAGAATTGTATCTAAATCGGTTGCCACCACCATTGTCGTTATCACCAACAATGACTTCAAAACTGGATGATGTTTGATTGTTGTATGATATCCCTGGATCATCATTTCCTGCGCCACCCCTTCCTGGTTGAGTTAGTTGTATTATATAGTTTGCGTCTGATACTAATCCGGATGGTAAATTGACCCGATAGCGACCATTTCCTCCCAATTTGGTAACGGTTATACCTGAAGTTGCCCTTAGTATGGAACCATTTGAAGCAATTTTTCCGAAGGCTTTAATTGGACTTACGTAATAAGCACCACCATTGGAGCCTACGGAAATGCTATTGTCGGTTTCCGTACCTACTACATTTGCGGTTTGGTTTGTTGAATTCTCATTGGTATATGTTATTACCCCTGTTCCTGTGTTTTGTGATAAGTTGGTTACAGTTTCATCAACTGATCCCCCACCATCGCTTAATGTAATGGTGATACCTGTTTTGGTTAGAGTTTGTACAGGCCCTGATGGTCCAGGTGGCCCCTGCGGCCCTTGGTCACCAACAGGTCCTTGATTTCCGTCAGGTCCTTGGTTTCCGTCGGGTCCTTGGTTTCCTATTGGTCCTTGCGGCCCTTGGTTACCGTCAGGTCCTTGATTTCCGTCAGGTCCCTGCGGTCCTTGGTTCCCATCAGGCCCTTGATTTCCTATTGGTCCTTGCGGTCCTTGATTCCCATCAGGTCCTTGATTCCCATCAGGTCCCTGGTTTCCTATTGGTCCTTGCGGCCCTTGGTTACCGTCAGGTCCTTGATTTCCGTCAGGTCCTTGGTTCCCATCGGGTCCCTGGTTTCCATCGGGTCCTTGGTTCCCATCAGGTCCTTGATTTCCATCGGGTCCCTGGTTTCCGTCAGGTCCTTGGTTTCCGTCGGGTCCTTGATTTCCATCGGGTCCTTGATTTCCATCTGGTCCCTGGTTTCCTATTGGTCCTTGCGGTCCTTGGTTCCCGTCAGGTCCTTGATT
>NZ_OBEH01000015.1 GCF_900215465.1 Flagellimonas pacifica | reverse complement strand
GCCGGTGTGCTCCACCTGTACGCTGGGGGCAAATCCTTTTCAGGAAGGACCATAAGGGTAGGGGGTAGGGAGCTGTTCCATTTCGGGACAACAGGTTATTTGGGATTGGAACAAGATGATAGGTTAAAGCGGGCAGCTATGGATGCCATTGAGAAATTCGGCACCCAATTCCCCTTATCAAAGTCCTATATATCCAATCCCCTTTATGAAGAACTGGAGCAATCCGTTACTGCGATGTACCAAAATCCAGTCGTTATTACCAAAAACAGTACCCTTGGCCATCTTGGGGTCATACCCAGTGCCGTGGACGACCAAGATGTGATCGTATTGGATCATCAGGTCCATTGGAGTGTCCAGAACGCAGCAAAGATGTTGAAAACCCGGAGTGTTCCCATAGAAATGATCCGTCACAACAATTTGGAGATGTTGGAGGACAAGATCAAAAAGTACAGGGATTCAAAAAAACATATCTGGTATATGGCGGATGGTATCTATTCCATGTATGGGGACTATGCCCCGGTAAAGGATTTGATGGCCCTTGCAGCTACGTATCCACAGTTGCGGTTTTATTTTGATGATGTGCACGGTATGAGCTGGGTGGGAAAACATGGTACGGGATATGTATTGGATGCATTGGGGGATTTGCCGGAAAATGTCTTGCTTTTTGGGACTTTGAGCAAGACCTTTGGAGCCAGTGGGGCGGTATTGGCCTGTTCCAATCCCGAGATGTACGACAGGATAAAGACCTTTGGTGGCCCCCTGACCTTTTCGGCCCAATTGGAACCGGCCTCTGTGGCAGCGGCCATAGCATCTGCCCAGATCCACCTATCCCCGGAGATTTATGATCTCCAGAAGGATCTTCGGCAACGCATCGACTATTTCAATGATTGCCTAATGGAAACAGATCTTCCCTTGATCGATCACAACGCATCCCCGGTGTTCTATATCGGAACAGGGATGCCAAAGACCGGCTACAACTTTGTGAACCGTTTGATGAAAGAAGGCTATTATGTCAATCTTGGGATCTTCCCTGCCGTACCGGTAAAGAATACGGGGGTACGAATCACCATTTCAAGGCACAACCAAAGGGAAGAGATCAAAGGATTGGTGGAGGCCATGGCCTATCATTTTCCCAAAGCTCTTGAGGCAACCCAGACATATGCCCAGCGGGTGTTCCATGCCTTCAAATTGGAACCGAGGACCAAGAGTGAACATCGGATTTCCGAAGGACTGTGTGTTGAAATAAAGGAATCCATCGATCAGGTGGACAAGGAAACATGGAACCGTTATTTGGGCGGGCAGGGCGTTTATGATTGGGAAGGGCTGAAATT
>NZ_OBEH01000007.1:106843-203091 GCF_900215465.1 Flagellimonas pacifica | reverse complement strand
GACAATTTTGTTTTGGAACTGTTGGGGGTCATGGAAGGACAGCATTAATGAAATGTCGTCATGCAATATCAAAAGCTGCTATCGGAATTTGAAGGCCAATTGGATGCATTGGAGAACGGCAGCGGTGATGTCCTTTTCAAGGCTGAAAAAGGGATTGTGCTGGTGGAAAAGAACATTAGGAAACTGCAAAGGCAAATAGCAAGGAAGACATTTACAACCCAAACCGATGAAATCTATTTCTTCAAACATGTAAAGCCCCAGATCTTTAGTAAGCTTATTTATTATGTCAAACTGTTCAATATCGAGAGCAAACGTCCCAGAGGGAACAATGCTGCCCAGATCAAATACCTCAAGCACCAAATCGATAAACTTCAGACCTTCTTTAACGACAATCTGGAATTTTACAATTATTACCGTCGCGGTGCCATGTCTTTGGACGACCAGTACTTTGTCCGGGGCAACCGTGATTTGAGATTGCCTCTGGAATCGTTCCACTTTTTGATCGACGACCAATTTTCCACCTGTCAGGATGGGACAGTAGCCACCATCATGGCCTACGATATGTTGATCGTGTATTTGAGGAAGGAAGTGGATAATCTTAACAATACTATGGAACCCCCAAAAAACAATACTATGGAAAAACCTTCAAAATTATTCTGGACTGGAAGCAAGACCGATCTGATCGAATTGTTATATGCCCTTCATGCCACTAGTTCCATCAACAGCGGAACGGTGGATATCAAGGAACTGGCCTCTCATTTCGAACATTTTTACAACATTGACCTTGGTAATTATTACCATACCTTTATCGATATACGGTCAAGGAAGACCAGTAAGACCCGCTTCTTGGACAAGTTGATCGAAATGCTCAACCGACGCATGGAATCCTTGGATGAATGAATTTTGATCTTTGCCCAAGTAGGTACCCACTTGGGAATTTTTGGACATTGGGGTACTGAGGGCCTATTTCCCACTTTATCTAGGGGTTTTTGTAAGTCTCGATATGTCATAATGCCCCAATCGAAATCAAAATATATGGCCAAAAAAAATCACCCACCTAAGTACCAACTGTGGAATTTGTTCCGGTTTCCTTTTTGAGTTTTGTGGCACGAAAGTCAAATTACGACAAAGCCGCCCCTAAAAAAACAAACCATGGCGGCTTTGTTTTTAAAGCAAAGAAAATGGGTGCAACAATTATCACAACGGAAGATTTGAGGGAGTTCAAGATGGAACTGCTCGACGATATCAAACAATTGCTACAGGACCAAAATGGGCAGGCCAATAAAAAATGGCTCAAATCCAATGAGGTGAGGGCACTCTTGGGCATTTCCCCAGGAACGCTCCAGAACCTACGGATTAATGGCACACTTCCCTATACCAAAGTGGGCGGGGTGCTTTACTATGAATACCATGAGATCATGCAGGTATTGGAAAAGAACAAGATTCACAACAGACTTTAGGGCATTTTGGAAAACACCAATTATATTAAACATCTCAATGGAGTGTTCGAACAGTTTTCAAAGGATAACCGTTTGAACCCCACCCATATCAGTCTGTATGTGGCCCTGTTCCAGTTGTGGAACAACAATTTCTTTAAGGAAGAATTTTATATCAATCGCGAAGAAGTGATGGCCTTTTCCAAAATAGGTTCCAAATCTACCTATCATCGCTGTGTCAAGGAGCTTGACCATTGGAAATATATTTTGTACATACCTTCCCATAATCCATTCAAGGGGAGCCGTATCAAGATGTTCGATTTTGGGACAAGCTCTGGACAAGTACTGTACCCAAGCTGTCCCAAAAATGGGACAAGCGATGGACAAGCAATGGTACCTATAATAAAACATATACAAACTAGGGAAAACCCTAAAAACAATAACAAACTGCAAAATTTTGAAAATTTGGGTTTTCAGGATTTGGAAAACGGAAACAAACAAAGTTCAAGAATCCCATATCGGGACAACCTGAAAACAACCAAAGAGAAAGATTATAGTGAGCCTTTATGAAGTATGGGGCACCACATATCATTGATGAAGGGGCCGTCCAGTACCAATTGGGAGTGTTAAAGGGCAACCAAGTTCTGTACGATTTTGGAAAGATGCTGACCTATTTGGATGCCAAGGGTAAACTATTATTCGGCAAAAAATTCAAGATTTATAGAGAGGACAGGGAAATCATCTACAAGCTGTGCCTTTATTTTATCTGTGATAGGGAACGTTGCTCCCAACATGGTATCGACATAGACAAAGGGATTCTGCTTTCCGGTCCAGTAGGTTGCGGTAAGACCAGTTTGATGAAACTCATGAAACATTTGGTTCCGCATCAACGACCTTATGAAGTTGTTCCCTGTAGGAACATTGTGTTTTCTTTTAATCATATCGGTTATAAGACCATCGAAGACTATGGAAACACCCAATTCTTTTGTTTTGATGATCTGGGCGTGGAACCTACTGGGAGACATTTTGGAAAGGATTGCAATGTGATGGGAGAAATTTTGTTATCCAGATATGATTTGTTTATGAATCACAAACGAAAAACCCATGTCTCTACTAATCTCAATGCTCAAGAATTGGAAGAACGGTATGGCGAACGTGTCCGTTCTCGTATGCGGCAATTGTTTAATTTGGTGGCTTTTGACAAGGGGAGTAGGGATAAGAGGAAGTGAATATATTATCAAATGTTCGACTTCATTTGCCAACCATGGATTTTCCATAGTTCCTAGATTCCAAGCCATTCAGAAATCCATGGAAGCCTTTTCATTATTTACGTTTATTATACTTATTTTTGTTAATGACTGGGCTAAAATATGTGCCCTGTCTAAAGTCCCCTCTTGAGCTTATAGTATAAGACTAACCCCAAACCCTTTTTGGTTTTATGATTTCTGTTTTTAAAATGTCCGTTCGCTACAAAGAAGTGTTTGTGTCAATATTTCTTATGGGATGTACCCTTACATTGAAAGGACAAACTAGCGCGGCTTCCCCAACAAAGACTCAACTTATCGCGAATGCCAAGTTAGGCGATGTGGAGGCCTTGGAGTACCTACTGCGTGACCATAAAATTGGTGATTTCGACACAACTGAGGATAAAGCTTTTATGTCCAACATGCTTCTTTTAAAACTAAGGAGCCATTATGTGATTTATGGACAATATTTTGATTTGTTGAATGGGGAATGGGGAGGTCAAAATCCAGGAAGGGTAGAGAAAGTACGAGAGGTCGCTCTATGTAAAAAGAAGTTCGATTTGCTGGCTGCCATACCCTATAATTTTACGTCATATGCGAGTCCGGTCCTTGTAGATTACTTGGTGCTTGAACAAGAATATGCAAAAAAGATGCAGGGTTTGCGCAAAACTGCAGTAGAGGCCTTGCCCAATACGATAGCCGGTTACGTTTCTACTCCAGATTGGATTGATTTAAACCGTACCGAGTCAGACGAAGAATACCAACGCGCAAGTAAAAATAATGAGATCGTTCAAGAAAAACGCCTTAGCGTCCTTGGGCATTTTTCCAACCTAGTGGGCAATGCCTTGGTAGCTCAAGAACTCAATGCATATTACGATACGGCCCAACAACAATTTTTGGCAGATCTTAAAAAAAAATTTCCGGCGCAGTTGGCGAAGGTATATACCCAAGAATACCAACGGCACTGTAATAAGCTGTATGCCACAAAACAATACGATACTTGGTTCGAAAAGGAATATTTGAGCATTAGCGACCCCTATTTCAGCAGTTATAGGTTCGCCGAATATTTTGACAACAATAGACCGATGGACGGCTACCGCCTATGGATAGACTCAGAGTACAAAGACCGAGGCAATATGATGTCACAGATTATTTATTCCGGTCGACTTTATGCGCTTAAATTGGCACTAAAAAGAGGTGTTTCACCAGATGTTTTAAATTCAAAGGGGCAAAGTGCCCGTCAAGTTTTACAAAGGCAGGGATATGGTTATATTCAAACCCAAATGAAAAAGCTGGTTGCCGAATACGATAAAGACCCCGAGGCCTTTGTAATGGAAATGCCCGAGCGTACGGTATACCAAACCTTTGAAAAGAAGGAAGGAGCGCCAAATTTTGATGACCCTAATATACCTGTTGTGGGATATAAAATTGTTAAGTTGACTGATGGGCCAAGTGTCACCAAAGACTCTGTAACCCATATTAGGGCCAATGGCAGGGTCTTTCTGGGTACATTTGCCGGAAATGCAACAGTCTTTGGCATTGACGGCCTTGAAAACTACAGTGTAGACCGTAGGTTTAAACACGGGGCACTGCTGTACCGAATAGGAAACGACGATAGTTGGAAGCCCTTGGGTTCTGGACTTTCACTTATACCTCAAAAGTCAGGAACCCTTCAGTTCACCGTGAACGATCGAGACCTTAAAAACAATTCAAGGGGATTTAATGTTGAGGTTTTGGGACGCAAGCGAGACAAAGGGCCAGTTCTGTTAAAGGATAGGCCCGAACACCTCCGTAGCGAAAAAGAGGTTCTTAAGGATGCAAAAAAGAGGGCGGATTACTTACGTTCCTTAAGCAAAAAATACAACTATAAACCACCCGAAGCCCCAAAAACTGAATCACATAAGACCAGTGATAAAGCTTGGAATATTTTTTCAGATGGGTTCGTGACCGAAGTGAAGATAAAAAAAGGACAAGACGTACATATGAAGTGTCAGGGTTCCTTATCGTTAGGGGAAAAAGAAGGACGTACGGCCTCACATGGAATCCCTGGGCACGAAACCCAAAGGGTCCTTAAAGACGTTAGGCTTGGCGCCTTATGCGTTCGTATAAAACCAGACGGAAAATGGAGAACATTCTCTGACAGAAATAGTTTGTATTTTATATCAGAGGCAACAGGTGTTTTAGAGTTTATCATCAACGATAAAAATGGCGCTGACAATGAAGGATATTATAGCGTTTATGTAAAAAGCATTAACCGATTTACCCATGTTGACTAGGAAAGACCTATTCAGTTTTCTTTTTATTTAAATATAGGAGCGACAACTTCGAAAGATTTTTTTATCAAAACCTCCTTTTAAACTGAGTTGGATTAACGGGAAAAGGTTTGCATGTCGAAAATGAGGCAATTGTTCGTTGTCCGGTCGAGCGTAGTTACGACCTATCAGGAATTTTGCTGTTTAACAAAGGAATTTCCGCCACGGTGCCACCGGGGGATGGTCACCACGATTTTTTCTCGGCCACCGGTTACCTCCAAACAGGCGAACCTGTCCCGGTCCCAGACAAGACAGTATTGGCCAAGGCACATTTTAGGTGATAGATCAAGGTGGCTAAGGAAATGCGCCTGCAATATGGTATAATCCTTTCTCGACAGGCCCGAGGCCACATAGCGTTCATTAATCTCCCGTTCAATTCAGTACTCATGACAATTTTAATCACAAGATATCACATTATCATGTTCATAGGCAATGACCACGACTTTTTCTGACCAAAAATCAAACATATTTTCAGTAGTAAAATCACAAAACTGACGTTTTTGAGCATCGAGAGATTCAAAAGTTTTAGGGTTATCAACATAGGAGCTTCAATTTTTCATACAAATTGATGTCAATTCACATCATTGAAAATCAATTAGATATAAATAATGTTTTATTCACAAAACACTGATTATTAGTATTTTGATATTCAATATAGTGTATTTTTCAAACAACAAAATCCAACAAATTTTAAATCAATTTCGACATGAAAAAATCACTGTTCCTGACCGCTTTTCTACTCCTTATTTCTAATACCATCTTTGCACAGATTGGAGGTATTGAAGATTCTGTTAATGATGTTTCCGATACCATAAGAGCCATCTTCCCCATTATTTTGGGAGTAATTTTCCTGATAGGTTTTCTCTTCAATGCGGGACACTTTTTTGGTGAGAATGCAGACCTCAAAAAAGGAATTACCCGTGTATTGGTCTTTGTACTAATTGCGGGTGCAGTCGTGGGCATATTTACCTATCTCATAGGCATCGTAGTATAACGTGAAACGCTACGAAATCTATAAGGATATCCGAAAGCGAGCCGTGATTATGGGATTACCCATTTCATTGTTCGCTTTGATGATGACATCGGTCATCGGGTCATTGCTGCTGATCATCTTTTCGTTCAGCTTTTTGGTCATCATATCGGTGTTCCTTTTCAATGGAGGCCTCTATGTGGTATTGACACAGCTTACCAGACACCCAGCCTTATTGCATTTTAAAAAAGTATTCCCAACCACCATCAGTAACAAACGAGAAAGTCAACTCCAATATGAAGAAAATTAACCTGTCTGCATATCACCCTATCCTGAGCATAGAAAAGCATATCGTTTTTGCCAGTAATGGCAATGTGGTATTGTGTTATAAAACAGACCTACCAGAAATCTATTCCCTATCCTCAACCGATTTTGAAGACATACACGGCTCTTGGTTTCAGGCCTTCAAATCCTTGCCAACAAGTACTGTCATCCATAAACAGGATGTATACCAAAAAACTGCTTTTGAAGCTAGTTATATTCCAAATAGAAGTTTTTTGGAACAGGCGACCTATCGACATTTTAAAGGGCGGGAGTGCCTAACCCATCAATCATATTTGTATTTCACCTTGCCATTTGATAAGGCTTTGAACGTCTCCAAGTTTACCAACCCTTTTCGAAAGGTTGAAAAGGGTATTTATAAACAATTGGACCATAATGTCCAGGAGTTTATTGCTTCGGTAAATGACGCGGTTTCCTTTATCAATAACAGCCGTAAAGTGTCTTTGAAACCACTGAGCCAAGATGAAATTTTTGAACTAACCAATGCCTATTTCAATGGGTTTAATGAAGGTTTTGACACGGATATTCAACTGGAAAAGTCAGCAATTGAAATTGGAGAGAACCATTTTGATGTACTGGCTGTAAATAGCGAACTCTGTTTTGGGGATTCGGTACAGTGCAGTAAGTCCAATGATAAATTCACTTCAGATGATTTTGTATTTCACCAAGGCTTTATTGACGGATTGGGGTTGAATCTAAATGAAAACCATATTATCAACCAAATCATTTACCTAGATGACAAACACAAATGGAGAAAACTTCTGGATAAGAAAATTGAAGAGCTCTGCAAGAGTTCCAACTTTGGAACACAGAACAGAGTCATTCAGAAGAAAATTGAAGCCATTGTTGCTAAAATTAATGAAGACGACAGTTCAAGAATTATACGTGGGCATCTCAACATTGTTTTCTGGTGTCCGGAAGCCGGACGGCTGAAAAATATTGCTTCCAAGATTAAGACCGAATTCAAGGAAATGGACGTTGTACCCTATTATCCAAAAGGCGAAGAAAGAAAGCATTACTTCCTTAACTCCCATTGTTGTTTTAGTTCCAACTTTTCCAATGAGGATTTGTATGTTACTGATTTAAAACATGCACTGTGCCTGTATATCAACAATAGCAATTATAAATCGGATGAACAGGGTATCATTTTCAATGATAGACAATGCAATATTCCAGTTTTAAAGGATGTATGGGACGAGCAAAAGAAACGTATCAAGGCCAGAAACTTTGCCATTTTCGCTCCAACGGGAGAAGGTAAATCCTTTTTAGCCAATAATATACTTCGACAGTATTTTGAGCAACAAGTTCGGCTGGTCATTATCGATTTGGGAGGTTCTTATTCCAAGTTTGCCAAGCTCTATCCCAATGACCATATCATTCTGCGATATGAGCAGGGAAAGAATTTAGGAATCAATCCCTTTTACATTTCCAATGAAGCGGACTTGACCCCTGAACGATTGGAAGACCTCGCCATTTTCCTTTTGGAACTATTGGCTGAAGGTAACCAGGTTTCAAAAGCTAAAGAAGTAGCCATTAAAAAGGTGCTACTCCACTATTACAAATACGTCCGATTAAATCATTCACTGGCTTCTTTGTATCAGTTTATAGATGATGAAAAAGATAGCCTCACAGAGGCTCTTAATATAAGAGAAGAACATTTCAGTGTCTACAACTTCCTGCATATCCTTTCGGAATATGTGGATGATGGGCTGTATAGCTTTCTTTTCAATGTGAGCGAAGACCAGACCTATAAGATTGAGGATAAGCGAATGATTGTCTTTGAACTGGATGAAGTGAAGGACAATAAGGAAATCCTTTCCGTAATGTTGAAGCTTATCAAATCGGCTATCCAACGAACCATTTGGCGTTATCGTTCAGAAAGAGGAATTATCCTTTTTGATGAGTTTGCCAAACAGCTCAAATTCGATAATGTTTTGGAAAGTGTGGAATTCTATTATCAGGCTATCCGAAAGCAAAATGGGGCTATTGGTATCATTCTACAATCTATCAATCAATTGCCGAACAATTCCACATCGGCCAGTATTCTGGAGAATACACAGGTCATTTATAGCCTTCGGAATGAAAAAGGCTACGACGAGCTACAAAAGCGATTGAACCTATCGAGCCACGATATGAACCAATTAAAGTCCATTCGCAACAATCTTACGGGAGATAGAAAGTACACGGAAATGTTCATCAAGATTGGAAAAGAGAGCAACATTTTTCGCCTCGAAGTGCCCAAAGAAGTTTATGCCGCTTACCTCACGGATGGTAAGGAAAGTGAGTCCATAATAGCCATTTATAATGACACTAATAATATGGAAGAAGCCATAAAAACATTCATTAAACAATTATAAATCTAAAAACGAAAACCATGAAATCAAAAATTAAACTTTTAGGAATAGCCCTAACCTTAGCCCTTTTAATGCCAGCAGGCGCTGCCTGCCAGGGGATGCCTGTTTATGACAATACCAACTTTATCAGCTTTACCAAATCCCTGATAGAATCAGCAAAACAGACCTCGCAATTGTTGAAAACGGTACAGTTTCTAAAATCCCAAAAGGAGAACATCGAGAAGGTCAACAATGTCATTCGACAGTTAAAGGCAGTTCGAGAAATGGCAAGGAACAACCAACGCTTGTTCAACATCGTTCAGAATGATTTAAGGGAGATTCTCAATTCCCCCTATATCAAATCCGATGAAGTCAATAAGGTGTCAGAATCCTTCAATTCTATTATTGAAAACTCTCTGCATGGATTGGAATATATTGACCAGATATTGTCCAGCAACACCCTTAAAATGACCGATGCTGAACGTGCCGAAGTCCTTAAAGACATGGAACTAAAATCCAAAGAAATGGTGGTTGAGATTGAGGCCAAGACCAAACGCTATCGTGAGATTATCGCTTTTCGTGAAATGCAGGACAAAATCAGCAACAGGGAAACCAATTACTAATGGCGGGTGTCTTTTTGGGCATAGGACTGGAATATGTTGATGCGGTGTTTACCACCATCAAAAACAGTGACTTTTCCCAGTACACCATTACTGGAATGAAAACACTGGCCATCCTGTTCTTTCTCATCAATATCCTCAAAAAGTACAATGAAGGCGTTGCCAACAATGAGGGCTATACCTGGGGACTGACCCCTGCAGAACTGGCAAAGAATTTTGCAGTGGTCATTCTGGTCATTTTCTCAACACAGGTATTGGATGCTTTTGATACGATCCTGGTGGCCATCGAAACTCAGTACCGGGACACGGCTCCTGCGCTCCTCCCGTTACAGATACAGGACATCGATTTGGAACAGGATGTGGGCGCATTGGAAGCCGCCAAAAAAGCAATGGCCATGTTGTACGAAGCTTTGGTAACACCTTTATACGGGTTGAAGATGCTGGCTTTTATCATTGGGATATTTCTTTGGTTGTTGGATTTGTTCATCTACCCCTTATTCCTTGCAGAACGTTTCTTTCTATTAGGTATCATGCAGGCCTTTTTCCCTTTGGTGATTAGTCTTGCTGTATTTGAAAAGTTCCGTTCATTGGCGTACAACTTCTTTAAGCTCTATGCAGGAGTTTATATGTTGGTGCCTGCATTTTTTCTGGTCAATGTTTTTGTGAATAATCTGTACACAGAAATCAATACCAACTTTTGGAACAGCCTTTTTGGAACGGATTGGGGTAGCAACTTCTTTGCACCATTGATACAGTTTGCTTCTATAGGATTTATCGTATTGCTGAAATTCAAACTCTATCGTAGGGCAACATCATTTGTCTTTAAACTTTTTTCCTCCTAATCACATGAAAACACCTTATCAAAATATTTACAAAGTCCTTCGCCTAAACCGGTTCATTGTTCTATCTGTAGTAATTGGGGCGGTTTTGACATGTATTGTTTCTATTCTAATGGTTATCAAACTCCATAAAGAATCGGTCAACAATGCCTTTGTGGTCAATTCGGATGGAAGCGTCATTCCACTTAAAATGGTACAACAGCAAGAAAACTTTGAGGTAGAAGCATTATCTCATTTGGAACTGTTCCATACCTATTTCTACCACATCGATGCGAGCAATTATGAAAAGAACCTTGAGAAAGCTTTGTGGCTGGGGAATAGTTCAGTGGATGCTTTGTACCGACAGAAAAAAGCAGATGGGGTTTACAATCGATTATTACAATATTCTTTAACACAAAGAGTGTTGAAAATTGAATCCAAAATTAATGTCCAACAAGAACCTTATCGCTTTGAGACTGTAATCATCTTTGAAATCAATCGAGGGTCGATAATCGACATTTACGAGCTGACCACATCAGGAAACATTATACATGTGGACAGGAACTTTCCCAACAATACCCACGGGTTATTGATAACCAACTTTTTTGAAAACAAACTAAGAAAACTTGAAAACTATGAAGATAGAGAAGAATAAAATCGTGTTCGCTTCGGTAATCTTGTGCGTGGTTCTGTTCATTGGAACTTATGCTATAATCGTATTGGGAGATGAAGAAGAACCCACCATTGAAAATAAACAGATTCCAGTTCCAGAATTGGAAGATGGACAAGAGGAATATAATTCCAAACTGGAAGCTCTGGAAGACTTGAAAGAAGAAAGGGGAACAACCGCCCCATCTGTTTATCCAGAACATATGATCGACGATAAGGGCTATTTCAATCCGGATTATATGGAATATGAAAAACAGCGCATTATTGATAGTATCTTTAATCAGGGTAATATTGATTTCAAATCGGCGACCTATCGCAGGCCCATTGGAAATATTGAGCGAGGGACATCTGAAATTCCGGAAGAGCCCCAAACTGTGTTGGAAACAACCATCGAACCTGAAACCAATGACATGGAGCTGGGATTGGAGCACCAACTGTTTTTTGCTTCCAATCCGTCGGGAAGTGAAAATCTAACAGTTCAAGATACTGATGCTTTCATTTATGTGAGAGCGGATGGTACACAAACGGTTCGGAACAATCATCGCCTGCAAATGCGTTTGGCCAAAGATGCACTCATCAATGGTATTACTGTCCGAAGAAATACACCCATTTATGGTTTCGTGAGTTTCAGACCCAATCGTACCATCATAGAAATTGAAAGTATTGATCACAAACCAGTTAAGTTAAATGCTTATGACCTTCAAGATGGAAACGAAGGTATTTACATTGAAAATGGTTTTAGAGCCGAAGCCAGACAAGAAGTGGTCGGAGATATTGTGGATGACATCAATATCATAGGTGTTCCGCAAGTGAGTGGTATCAAAAGGATATTCCAACGGAACAACCGCACCGTAAAAGTTACTGTAACCGATAATTACCAACTCATATTAAAACCAGTAAAATGAAAAATTTAATCCTAATTACTGTAATTCTATCCACAAGTCATCTATTTGCCCAAAAAGCATTAGATACTATCTATGCTAACGATAAAAAGAATGTGGCCCTGTTTTTTCCAGAGCCGATACGACAAGGAATAACAGGGGCATCCAATTTTGTGTTTACCTATAATAGAGAGAAAGAACAATATTTTGGGTTGTTACAGGCCACCCCGGGAACCGAAAGTAACCTATTGACCTTGACCGAAAATGGTAGGGTATATTCCTATATTTTGATATACAAGGAACAGTTACCAAAGCTCAACTATTTTATTTCCGAAAATGAGAGCATTGGGAATGAGCGATCTGTGGTTGTAAAACAAAAACCAATTGTCAAGCCAATGGACAAAACTGCCTATTTCAAGAAATTTTGTGCTTATTTATTGAAATCAAAATATGGATCCATTGCTACCAAACGAAAAAGAGGTATCAAATTACAGCTGCAAGAAATGGTTTATAATGCTTCCGAGGTTTATCTGGTTTTGGAAATCAAGAATAAAACTGAAATCGATTTTGAGGTAGATTACGTAAATGTCTCCAGAGTGAACGGCAATAAAAAGCGTAAAGCCTCCTATCAAAAATTATTGATGCAAGCCGAATATAAGCACGAAATGCCCAACACCATCAAAGTAGGGCAATCACACAGGTTTGTTTATGTGTTGCCTAAGTTTGTATCGGGGGATGATGAAAAGTTGATGCTTGAGTTAAGAGAAAAGAAGGGGAGTAGAAAAGTCGTTTTATCAACCAGATTATAGGTTGTTGGCCAACTTTTCTTTCAAAACAGCCATATCCTCACTTACTTTTTTATTGATAATTTGGGCATAGTGCTGCGTAGTCCTTAGATTTTTATGCCCCAGCATTTTTCCAACCGTTTCAATGGGCACACCATTAGTCAATGTTACCGTGGTTGCAAATGTATGTCGCGCTAAATGAGTGGTCAGATTCTTTTTAATATCACAAAGATCCGCAATCTCCTTAAGATAGGCATTGGCCTTTTGATTGCTCAGCACGGGAAGTACGCATTCACCATTTATCACCTTGGGGTGGTCTTTATACTTTTCAAGAATAGCAAGAGCAGTAGGGAGTAAGGGTATACTAAATTTGGCATCAGTTTTAGTTCGTTTGGCTTCAATCCATAATTCTCCGTCAATATTTCGAACAAGGTTGTCCTGATTTAATTTCTTTACATCTATATAGGCCAGACCTGTATAGCAGCAGAAAACAAACATATCCCGGACCATATCGATGCGCGTCCATCTAATTTCAAGATCTACCAATCGCTGCAATTCCTCAGTAGATAGAAACTCACGGTCGACCCATTTAAATTTCACTTTATAATTGTAAAAAGGGTCTCGGGAAATCCATCCATTGGCCACTGCCAAACGAATAATCTTTTTGAAATTATTGATGTACTTCAATGCACTGTTGTGGTTACAATCCTTGATCGACTTCATGAAATATTCAAATCGGGTAATAAACTTTAAATCGACGTCTTCAACTGGTATATCTTCCCTCTTGTATTCATGTTGTACAAATTCTGAGATATGGTTTCTAGTGGTGAAATAACGTTTCCAGGTACCAAGCGCAAATTCCTTATCTACTAGTTTTTTCATTTGGCGGTTATGTTCATCAAAAACAACCAGTAACATTTTTACCTCTTTGTCCTTGCCTAAATAAATATTTTTGACATCAATAGCCGTAAATGGTTTTCCTTCTTCGACCAATTGAAACTGAATCTTATTTACCTTGGCCCGAATCATATCGAGGTATTGGTTCAATTGAACAGCTTCTGTTCCAGCACCGCGCATCCTACCCCTCTTCGCGTTCCATTTTTCAGGATCAACCTTACGGGAAATGCTTAACTCACTTCGTTGGCCATTTACCGTCAAACGCAAGTATATCGGTACTTTCACATGTTTTTCAAAGTGTTTGCCTTTTAGGTAAAATAGTTGTGAGAAAGAGGATTTCATTTTTCGTTCTTATTTGGACGTGAACCAAGGTACAAAAAATAAAAACAAATTATTTTGTAATTAACATAAAATCAATAAATTGCATGAAAATCGGTGAGTTGATTTACTCACTTTGTTACTCACCGAATAGGTATCATAAAGCATAGTATTATTTAACATTAAACGATACCAATTAAAATGAAAAAATCCTGTAAATCAACGATTTACAGGATTTTACTTAAATTTGACACTCTAAAAGTGGAGCCGGAGGGATTCGAACCCTCGTCCAAACAAGCAATCGCATTGCTTTCTACATGCTTAGTCTCTGTTCAATTTTCGATGCACAACCGACCAAAGACCGCCTATTGTACACTTAGCTTCTTAAGATTTTGGTGATACCATCAAAGCCATGGTACCCTTATGTTGACTTTTTTGGTGCTCCAAAACGGATCGCCGTCAACAAGGGCTATCCAGGAACATCTCGCTTCCCTACCTAGTAGGGACGAGGCTAATCTTACTATAATTCAGATTAAGCGGCAAGAGCGTAATTATTATCGCCAATTAAAAGTTTGGAAAATGATATTAACGAGCTATATCCCAGCGCTCGGCATGCTTACAATCCAATTGGTCTCGCTGTCAAAACCAGTCGGCCCCATAATGAGATAGCGAATCTTTGATTCGCGTAATCGAATTATGCCCTGAACTTGCCCGCACTGAGCGCAGTCGAAGTGTCGAAGGGCCTCATAATCCATATCCCATTTTTTTATCAAAGAACAATGTTATTTTTGTGGGCGTTTGCTCCTTCACCGGTCTTTTTCACCAAATGGTTTCAAAGACCTTGGGTTTCGGAGCACCGGGCTATCGGCTATACACGCTTGCCCTGCCAAAGCAGAGCAAAAGCTGGGTATTTGCCTCTATCCCTAACGCGGCCTACCTACAATTATTTTCGGTAGGCAAGCTTGCAAAGGTATTCCAAAAACTATTCCAAAAAAAAGTTTTGAAGACCAAACCTTAAAAGTTATGTTTGTAACAATAACTAACCAAAAAGTTATATAATTAATGAAATTCGGAATCATAAGAGAACGAAAGAACCCACCAGATCGCAGGGTGGTACTGTCCCCAACAGAGTGTCAAAATGTCCTTTCCAACTTTCCAGAGGCACAAATAGTCGTAGAATCATCACCTATTAGGGTATTCACAGACCAAGAATATGGGGATATGGGAATTCCCGTGGCACAAAATGTAGAAGACTGCGATGTTATGTTGGGTGTTAAAGAGGTACCTATTGATGCTCTGATTCCAAACAAAAAATACTTTTTCTTTTCCCATACCATAAAAAAACAACCCTATAACCGTAAACTACTCAAGGCTATTCTGGAGAAGAATATTGAGCTGTACGATCATGAGGTCATTACCAATACCAAGGGGCAACGTTTGGTGGCCTTCGGGCGTTATGCCGGAATTGTTGGGGCTTATAATGGTGTTCGAGCATACGGGTTAAAATTTGATCTTTTCAATCTTCCCAAGGCTGAAACACTCAGAGATCAACAAGAACTGATTTCAGAACTGCGAAAAGTAAAATTGCCCAATATTAAAATCTTGCTTACCGGTAGGGGAAGGGTAGGTAATGGTTCCAGAGAAATGTTGGATGCCATGGACCTCAAAAAAGTAACTGTGGCCGAATTTCTGAATGAATCGTTCAACGAACCGGTGTATTGTCAGATTGATGCATCGGAGTATAACAAACGAAAAGACGGAGTCCGTGGCAATAAAGCAGACTTCTTTGCAAATCCAGAAGAGTATAGATCCAATTTCTTCCGTTTTGCCCAAGTAACGGATTTCTACATTGCCGGACATTTTTATGGAGATGGAGCACCCTTTTTGTACACCCGTGAAGATGCAAAACATCCTGATTTCAATATAAAAGTTGTGGCTGATGTTAGTTGTGATATTGATGGCCCTGTGGCCACAACCATTAAACCTAGCACTATTGCCGACCCCATTTACGGGTATGATCCAGTAACCGAAAAAGAGGTAGATTTCAAAAACCCAGATGCTGTTGCGGTAATGGCAGTTGATAATTTACCTTGTGAATTGCCAAGAGATGCCAGTAATGGCTTTGGAGGAGCGTTTTCAAAATATGTGATTCCCGCATTTTTCAATAACGATGCGGATGGTATTTTGGAACGCGCCCGAATGACGCATAACGGGAAACTCACAGAGCGATACAACTACCTTCAAGATTATGTGGATGGACTAGAATAATGGTCCTTGGTCGGATTGGAAGAGCCAAATTTGTCGGCTGAGCATTATTTTTTTTGCTATATTGGATGCCCTTACTGCTAATAATTTGACATTCAATTGGATAATATCTGACGATGACAATCCTTCCTTAAAGAAGGTTCGTATCGATTTAGAATATCGACTAAGGCCACGAATCACCAAATTTCTGCTGTCCCAGTTCGATGGAGACCACCCCATTGACTTTTCCAGTTTTTATTTCGATGTTGATATCAAAAATCAGTGGATCTGGATTTCTGAAAATACACCTTATGACATTATTGAAAAGATTAAGGGCGATTTTGATAGGGAAATCAACGGATCACACCTCTTTTCTGTTGCTTAGGAGAAAAATCTTGTATAATTAAACCTGTCAATTCCAGTTTTTCCCTGTCAGATTGAGCGCAGTCGAAATCAAAGGAAAAAGTATCGAGAATCATGGATTTCGTCAATATTTTTTCAGTTTGCAAACTGAAAAAATCACTCAAACTGACAAATTTTGGGCAAAATAAACAATAGGTTTATTATTCCACCACAGCAATTTTTCTGCTCAATACTGCATGCTCTTTTGGGGCAATGTAAGTCCGAATTGCGCTTAATTTCAATTCAATCTTATCCAATCGTTCCAAGGTTTTTATTTGCAGGGTTTTGGTGCCTTTTGCTGGCACTGTAAAAACCGCTGGATTCGAATAAAACGTATAGGGCATTAAATTTTCGAACAACAGATCTGTACTTGATACATTTTCAAGAGTAACCCTCAAAACTGAAGTTTTACCAATATACTTTGCTTCATTTACCTTAATGCAGGCATTCAATAGAGGTGAAAGATTCTCTTGCCTTCCTACCATCAAGTCATCAAAAACGGCAACGGTTCTACCTGCAAAAAGAGCTTCTTTCAAACTTTCTTTAGTTCGTTCTTTAGCAAAAACCAAGGTAATGGGCCTGGAATGTCCTTTTTCCTTAAAATGCCAATCAATAAGCCCGTGAATGTCACTGGTTCCCATAATGGTCAAGTTTTGTTCCAAGGCCAGTGCAAGTGATTCCTCTGCATAATCCCCATCATTAATGACTTCAATTCCGTGCAGTTCCCCATTTTTTATCCGTGACTTCTGAAAATTGCTCAAATTCGGATTTCCAGTTGGGTTTTGTGGATGCCAGGCTGGGTGGTTCCAAAAAACAAAGGCATTTTGTTTTTTTGCTGCAGCAAAGGCATCTTCGGCTTTATCTTCCAACAGTTCATTGGCATCAGTGATAAAAATGGCATTGCTATGTCCAACAGGTGCGCCTCTTGTTATTTCTGAGCCAGCAATGACCAAAAGATCATGATTTTTTGCTTCGTTCATGGCAATTTCATAGGCTCGGTTTCGGTCTGGGTGTGGAATATCTTTAGAGTGTGGTTGATATTCCAAATGCTCCGTTAGCGAAACGGCATCCAAATTATCACGTAAAGCTTCCATTATTCTAATATTCGGCCAAACACTGCCATCGGAAAAAACGGTATGCTGGTGAAAGTCGGTTTTCAAGGTTTTATAGCCCGGCACATCTGGAAATGAAAGGGCTTTGGTGCTAGAATGGGTATGCTCTTGAGCATAAATACTGATTGTAAAAAGAAGAGTGAAAAGGATGGTTTGGATTTTCATGATTGTGATTTTATCAAAAGTATAAAACTGTTGGGTTCATACAAGCCGCTGAAGATTTTCTTTTGGTTAAAAGTGAATTTTCTTTTGTGATTTCCAATCCGGATTTTATGTCATGTCGAGCGCAGTCGAGACATTTTTCTTTGAAATCTGACCGTAAAGACTTCTCGACTACGCTCGAAGTGACAATGGCATTATTTGATATGAAACTTCATACTTAATGGACTACTGCCCACCTGACCAATCAATCCTTCGTGAAGTGAACATAATAATGCTTAAAATAATGAACAATCCGATGCTGCCCACCAATAACGCATAATCTTCCAATTGAATAATTACAAAAATGAAAGTGTACAAACTGAACATGGATCCCAGAATTAAAAGAGTGAACTTTGGATTTTTTAAAATGGAACGTGAATAGATCGTAATCAAGGTAACTACGGAGATTCCTGATATTAAGTATGCAATCAAATAGTTTTGGTGTTCAGAAATGGAAATCAACAATGTGTAGAACATTACCAAGGCCAAGCCTATCATAAGATATTGGAAAGGATGGATCGCAATTTTACTGCTTATTTGAATCAATAGGAATACCAAAAGGGTAAGCCCAATGATCATTAAACCATATTTGCTGGTACGCTCAGTTTTTTGATAATCATCAATGGGAACCATAAATTCAGTTCCAAAGGAAAAACCTGATAGATCAGGGAGGTTGTCAAAAAAGTACTGGCCAAACCTTCTATTGGTTTCCAGCACCTTCCATTTGGCCTCAAAACCTTTATCGGAAATCTTTTTGCCCTCTGTGTCTGGTAGAAAATTGCCATTAAAACTTGGAGAATGCCAGTTGGACTTCATGGCAACATTGGTTTCCTTCCCAATGGGGATAAATTGTAACGTACTGCTTCCATTTATGGCAATTTTGGATTCAAATGCCAGGGGATGTTCCTGAATTGTATGTAAATCTGTGAGATACCCAGATTCAAGGGTGTTCATATAGGTATTGTCAAATTTGGGTTTGAGCGAATATTCCTGTTCTCCCAATGCAACTTTTACAGTATTTCGTATCCCTTTCAAGTTGCTGGTTTTGAACAACAGGGTAGCTTTGTTCCAAAGAATGTTTTTATCCTCGATTTCTTTTGTGGAGAAGTCGAGCTGATCAAAAATTCCCCTGATTTGATTCTCGGAAGAAAAGACCACGGATTCATAAATGCCACGCTCCAAGGGTTTGGTCTGTACTTGGGAGCTTATGTCAAGTTCCCATGGGAAGAAGTATGCATAATGTCTTTCTGGTTTTTGAGAGGTTAAAAAAGTCTTTGTTTTTTCATCAAAAACCTTTTCTTCAACATAAACATTGTAGGGAACTTTAAGAATTGGGCCATTGAGCACTACTTGGTTTCCCCATTTGGTGTTTATTTCCTCAATGACCTCAGTTTGCCTAAAACCTCTTTCCCTGATCAGGTCTTTTACAAATCCAAGAGGGATGAGCAGAATGAGTATCAAGAATCCCACGGTGAGCATTTTTGCGGAGATTGAATTTCTAAACCAGTTTCCGATTTTTTGTTTTTGTGATGTCATATAATATAATTTAAAGTACTTTGTATTTCAAAGTGAATTGATAAAAAAATTTATGTTTGATTTTTAATGATGTGTTCCAATGCCTCTATGTGTTTTTTAAAGGATAATTTTCCCAATTTGGTAGCTGAGTATCTGGTATTGGGTTTTTTTCCAATGAATGATTTTTCAATCTTTATATATTCGGCCTTTTCAAGGGTTTTGGTATGGCTGGCCAAATTACCATCAGTAACGTTGAGCAGTTCCTTCAATCTATTGAAGTCCACCTCTTCATTTACCATAAGAATGGACATTATCCCCAACCGAATGCGATGGTCAAATAGTTTGTTGATGTTGTCTATGAGCCCCATGTTACCCTTTTTGCTCCTTAAAGTACATCAGACTACCGTAGATAATATGTAATAAACCAAAGCCTAAGATCCAAAACCAGAAACCATAGCCAGGGAAAGCTGCGCAAATCAATCCAATGATAATCTCAGCATAACCCAAATATTTGATATTTCCGATGGTATATTTTGATGCGTTGACGAGTGCTAAGCCATAAAAAATGAGCATTAATGAACCGGTAAGCCCGTAATGTTGGCTATTTAGTTTGATAAGGATATAGATTCCCCCGGTGACCAGAGGAATCAAGAAATTGATGAGCAGTCGTTTGGTGGTATCGTCCCAAATTTTTTCATTGTTCTTTTTGGCTTTTCGTGAGGTTAGTAAATAGGCAGTGACAAAGCTGAGAATAGCAACCGCAATCAAGATTGCAACGATCATTCTAAAGTTCCAGCTGTGCAAGATGACATCACTATTGATATCCGGTAACAAGAAGATATAGGCAATAACAGCTCCGGTGATGGCGTAAATGCCCGCAAGAATCCCGGAAAGTCCGCTTAAAGATATAAAACGAGACGAACGACTCATCATATCTTTGATTTGTATGATATCGTTCAAGTATTTTTTTGATTCCATTTTAAAGTACTTTGAATTTCAAAGTTAATATTATTTTCTTATGACATACCATTTTTACATAAAATTATGAATTGACCGATTATTTTTGAATCATGAACCCAGCTGAAGAATATATCCTTTCCCAAAAAGAACCCTTTAAAAGTATATTATTACAGTTACAGGTAATTATTGAGGCAACTATACCTGATCTTGAACTAAAGTTCAAATACCGTATTCCTTTTTATTATTTGGATGGAAAACCTTTCTGTTATTTAAATGTCCCCAAAAAGAAACCTTATGTGGATGTAGGCTTTTGGAGCTCTGTCCATTTAACCGTTCATTCGGATAAAATGGTAACTGAAGGACGTAAGATAATGAAATCTTTAAGGCACCATACATTAGGAGATATTGACGGTAATGTATTGGTAGAAGTACTGCAAGACGCCTACAAGGTAAATCACAAAGGATTTTGGAAATGATTAATCCTACTGTTTTTAGTATTTAGACAGTACTCTTTCAAACTTGGAAATTACAGGTTTGACTGAATCGGGAATCTGGGTTTCATCCAAAGGATGTTTCTCAAGAATATCATTTTCCAAATTGTAATATTCACCATTTTCATACAACTTCCATTTTTTGTTTTGCACATATCTTTTTGGAGTAAAGTTTCCCCAGTTAGGGTCATAATGGCAAAAAATCCATTCTCGTGCTGAATCATTGTTTCCAAAAAATTGAGGATAAAAACTGACACCGTCAGTCAAAGAAGGTTCAAGTTTTTTTTGAGTGGCGGCTTCAATCATGGTTGGTAAAAAATCTGTAAAATCAATCAGGTTCTCATTAATGCTCCCTTTTTGGATTTTCCCGTTCCAATAAGCAATTAGTGGCACATGAGTCCCAGCACTTGTTGTAAAACCTTTATGTCCTTTCAAAGCTGTCCCATCTACCATTGAAGTAATATCGCGGTCGGTTCCGTTATCGCCTACAAAAAGTATCAAGGTATTATTTTGAATTTTTAGTTCTTCTGTTTTTTTTACAATCTGCCCGACAAGCCTATCCATATAGCTCACCATTTCACCAAAATATAAGGTGTCGTTAACTTTTGATTTAGTATCGAAATCCTTGAAATTGGAATTGGAGGGCGTGGGAACAAATGGGTCATGAGTTAATACCATGGGATAGTATATGAACATTGGAGCGTCCTTGTTTTGGTCCATAAATGACTCAATACGTTCTACAAAAATGTCCGATCCAAAACGATTTGGGTATTCCTTGGAACCCTTTTTGTCCGTTAAAAGAGGGCTTTTGTATCGCGAACCTTTTTCATCAATTTGCCAAAGGCAGTAATCATCAAAACCTGCTTTTTCCGGAGTTGTACCTTTTCTGCCTCCAGCCAATTGTTGTTGGTGTTTGTTGCCAAGAAGCTGCCATTTTCCAGTAATAAAAGTAGAATAGCCCGCCTCTTTCATATAATGGGCAAAGGTTTTTTCAGAAGAATCCAATAGCCCAAAACCAATATAATTTCTAGAATTATATTTTCCGGTCATAATCTGTACACGGGAAGGTGTACAAAGTGGAGTGGAATAACAATGCTTAAAGAGCATTCCATTTTTGGCAAGTTGGTTTAAGTGCGGTGTTTTATAGCTGGCACCTCCATATGCTTCTATGGTTTCATATCCCAAATCATCGGCCATTATTAGGATGATGTTGGGTTTTTGGTTATCAATCTTTATAGTTTTTATGGGTTGCTTGCATGAAAAAAAACATAAAAATGGGAGTATGAAAAAAAGTCGCATCCAATACATTACTCAATATTTAAAGCCATTAATTTAGCCATTTAAACATTGGAGAATCAATATTCTAAAAGAAAAGAGACCTAGTTCAAGCTATTCAGTGTTTTTCGAATGGCCGTCAAATTGGTAAGTAACTTTTCCAATAAACTCAAATCAAGCATATTGGCTCCATCGCTTTTTGCATTTTTTGGGTCAAAATGGGTTTCCGTGGGTAGAATATTTTATTTTTTCTCTATTTTAATAATCGAGTTTTTCTCAATATTCACGGCAATTTGAAAAAACTTCTTTAAATAGGGATAAGATTCCGAATCAAAATGGGAATGATTAATATTTAAAAAGTATCGGGAAGTCACAAATTTACCTTGTGCAGCGCAAGAAAATTTTATTGAGCCGGTCCCATTTGGTAAAGTAATGATTTTTTTTTCTGGTAGTGATTGCACTTCATAGTCGTTCGGTATGGAGTATGTAATATTATATTCGTATTTCCTTGGATAACCAAAATCAACCGGGAAATAACGTACATCTTTTAAAAAAGGGTTCCGTTCAAAGAATCTCACAAGAAAGGGATTAAAATAAATAACATCATTTTTATTAATGCCCTCGGTAGTGAATTCATAAATTTCCGTTGTCAATTTTTCATTGCTCTTATCCGTTTGAAAGGTATAATCATCAATATAAAAATCAAGGGATGATTTTTCCTCTATTCCCTTTAGATAGTCTTCTTTTGAGTTGGAATTGATTTGGTTGTACTTTAAAATGGCATTGTAGCCTTGATTAGTTTCCCTCAATTTTCCTTTGATAGTGCCTTCTTGAAGATTAAAGGTAGCAGTGCCCATAATTCGAACCCTGTTTGTCTTTTCCGGTTCAATATAGAACCAGTAGCTTTCTTTATCAAAATCCATTACCCTGCCATAAAGATTTAGGCATCGATACGGAAGCATTCCAAAAGGATTGAGTTTGGAGGTTGCGTCCAAAAGATAATCCTTGCCATTGATATTGGTTTTGGCAACAACATAGTTAAAATCGGTGATTACCGGATATATCTTTTTTGGAAGTCCATTATCTCTTGTGGAGAGTAGCATAAGATCGGTATCTATTCCGCCAGCATTAAGTAAATTAATCAATGAAATATTAATCTCAGCTATATTTCCCAATTTGTTTTGATAGGCTTCTTTGACTCTTACATCCCTATAGATTCCATATTTTTCATTCCAAGTAAAGTGATTTTTGACAAAGTCATAGATTTTTTTTGCGCGTAGAAAAGAATCCTTTTCCATAAAAATTTCCGAAGGAACATTTTTCTCAAAAAAATCCTTCTTTCTGAGCTGTCTCCCTATATCACGATCTGATTTAAATTCACGGTCAACATCTTTCCAAGTTTTTGAAAACCTTTTTTTAGAGCCATCCAACCTCTGCATTTCAGAGAGTTCAAACTCAATACGGGAAGTATAATTTGATTCTGCAAGCATGAATTGTTCGTCTTTTTCTATAGCTGGGATATCTTTCATTGCATAGGTAATGACTTCACAGGCAGCAGCTTGGGAATAACCTGGTACATGAAAACAATTCTTTTCCACTTCAGCTTCTTCCAATGTAAGTTTTAAAGAACCATGTAGAGAGCGATTGTATACATAATTCCCGGGAATCTTGGCCTTGAATTCACTGAATATCTTTGGTATGTCTGATTGAAATGTCCATCCGTCAAGGTTGAATAGAAAAGGAGAAACTAGTTTGTATTTATATTCAATTATGGAACATTCTTTGACATTCGAAAATGTAAAACGCTTTTCTGACCACCGTTCGTTAACATCCACATCGTACATCTTTCCCTTTGGTATTACAGTTTTGACATGACCATTATGATTTATGGCGTCAATTTTTTGGATATATTCTTTTGACTTTTCATTTCGATAATAGGGAATGGAAATATTGGCTTTATCCATTCCTTTTTCATTTAGAATTTTGATGCGAACATGGTATTCTTTTACCAATTGAATCTTCTTTTGGATTACATCAAAATAATAGTTTCCCTTTTCAAAAAGAACAACGGCATTGGCTGTGGTATCTTTTTCGTAAGTTTTTAATTCAAAATCTGATTGTCTTATTCTTCCAAATTCAACCTGGGCCGTTGCATAGAAAGAACTCACAATCAGCCAAAGGCAGATATAATGTTTCATTCAAATGAATTTTGACGATTATAGTTGGGTAATAACCTTTCTGATGGCCGTCAAATTGGTAAGTAACTTTTCCAATAAACTCAAATCAAGCATATTGGCTCCATCGCTTTTTGCATTTTTTGGATCAAAATGGGTTTCCATAAAAAGCCCATCCACACCCGCCGCTATTCCAGCGCGTGCCATGGTTTCTATCAAGGCCGGTCTTCCACCAGTAACTCCAGAGGATTGATTGGGCTGTTGCAAGGAATGCGTCACATCCAAAACCACAGGGGCATATTGCTTCATGGTGGGAATCCCACGAAAATCAACAATCATATCTTGATAACCAAACATGGTACCGCGATCCGTGATCCAGGCCTGATCATTGCTGGATTCTTTTACTTTTTTTACCGCATGTTGCATACTTTCCGGACTCATAAATTGCCCTTTTTTCAGATTTACGACTTTGCCTGTTTTGGCAGCAGCCACTACCAAATCGGTCTGGCGAACCAAAAAAGCAGGTATTTGCAACACATCAACATATTCCGCGGCTTTTTCTGCATCAGAAACTTCATGAATATCGGTTACTGTTGGAACTTCAAAAGTTTCTGAAACCTTTCTTAGTATTTTTAGGGCTTTTTCATCTCCAATTCCAGTGAACGAATCAATCCTGCTCCGATTGGCCTTTTTAAAACTTCCTTTGAATACGAAAGGAATCTGAAGCTGAGTTGTAATGGAAACTATCCTTTCGGCTATTTTGAGTGCCATGTCCTCTCCTTCAATGGCACATGGTCCTGCCAATAGAAAGAAATTGTCACTGTTGAGATGTTTTATTTGAGGAATATAAGAAAGATCCATTTTGGTAAAAGTTTTTGCAAAGATACTCTATCTACCAAACTTTAAAATGGTGCAAATGAAGCGATGTTGGAATGATTTTTGGCTTGATAATTGTGAAAGCTGTCCATCTAAACCAAACATCAATATCTATGTCAAAAGTACTAATGATTTCCGCTTTTCTGATTTTATCACTTCAAAGTTCAATTGCACAAAATTCCTCAAATGTTGAAAAGCAACAATTTACCCTTAATTTTTTGCTTCCAGGGGCGATTTATGAACAAGGAATTTCGGCCAATTCAACTTTAACTGCAGAAGCAACTATGGGTTTTGCATTCCGTGGATGTACGGGTTGTGAGACTGCTTTTGGCGTTTATCCCATTGGAAGGTTACAATACCGCTACTACTATAATATGCAACGTAGGTTGGAAAAAGGAAAACATATTTCGGGAAATACGGGTAACTATATTGCGCCTATGATTGCAGCACAAAGTGGAAAAGCAATTATTGGGGATTTGGACTATGCATCTGACTTCTTTGCAGGTGCTGGAGTTGTATATGGGATACAGCGTACAGGGCATAAAGGACTAAGTTTTAGGTTTGAGGCAGGTCCCGCTTATTTTTTTGATGAATTTGATGATAATGTTGGGCTATTTCTTGCCCTAAAGTTGGGCTGGGTTTTACGTAAAAATCCATAATGTTAGAACTCTCTCAAAATCAGTAAGATAAAAATAACCTTTGATTGTGTTGACAAGTAGAAAATAGCAGTATCTTTGCGGCCTTAAAAAATAGGTTATGTCCAAAATTAAGAATATTGCCATCATTGCCCACGTTGATCACGGTAAGACTACTTTGGTTGATAAGATTATGTTTCACTGCCAATTGTTCCGCGACAATGAAAACAAGGGTGATCTTATTTTGGACAATAACGATTTGGAACGTGAACGTGGAATAACCATTGTTTCCAAAAATGTTTCTGTTGTTTATAAAGACACTAAAATAAATATTATTGATACCCCTGGTCACGCCGATTTTGGTGGCGAAGTGGAACGTGTTCTTAATATGGCCGATGGTGTTTTGTTGTTGGTGGATGCTTTTGAAGGACCAATGCCCCAGACCCGTTTTGTATTGCAAAAAGCTATTGACTTAGGATTGAAGCCTTGCGTGGTCATTAACAAAGTTGATAAAGAAAATTGTACCCCAGAAGAAGTGCATGAGAAAGTGTTCGATTTGATGTTCGAACTTGGGGCAGAAGAATGGCAACTTGATTTTCCAACCGTTTATGGATCTGCCAAACACAATTGGATGAGTGAGGATTGGCAAAACCAAACAGAAAATATAGAACCTTTGTTGGATATGGTCATTGATCATGTTCCTGAGTTCAAACCAGAAGAAGGCTCTACACAAATGCTGATTACTTCCTTGGATTTTTCGTCCTTTACCGGCCGTATTGCTATTGGTAGATTGCAACGTGGCACTTTAAGGGAAGGACAACAGATTTCTTTGGTGAAAAGAGATGGTTCAATTGTAAAGACCAGGGTTAAAGAGCTTTTTACCTTTGAAGGATTAGGACGCAAGAAAGTAGAAGAAGTAGAAGCAGGAGATATTTGTGCCATAGTTGGAGTAGAAGGTTTTGAAATTGGCGATACCGTTGCTGATTTTGAAAATCCAGAAAAATTAAAAACCATTGCCATTGATGAACCTACAATGAGCATGCTCTTTACCATCAACGATAGTCCATTTTTTGGCAAGGATGGAAAATTTGTTACCTCTAGGCACATCAAAGAGCGTTTGGAAAAAGAATTGGAGAAGAATTTGGCCCTTCGCGTTGAAGAAACAGATAGTGCCGATAAGTTTATGGTGTTCGGTCGGGGAGTTTTGCACCTTTCAGTATTGATTGAGACTATGCGCAGGGAAGGTTACGAGCTTCAGATTGGGCAGCCACAGGTTATTATCAAAGAAATTGAAGGTGTAAAATGTGAACCTGTTGAGCATTTGACCATCGATTTACCAGAAGAGGTTTCAGGAAAAGCTGTGGAAATGGTATCCATCCGAAAAGGAGAGATGACCAGTATGGAAGCCAAAGGTTCTAGAATGTTATGTGAATTTGTGATTCCATCCAGGGGAATTATCGGCTTGCGAAACCAATTATTGACGGCTACCGCCGGTGAGGCCATTATGGCGCATCGATTTTTGGAATACCAACCCTTAAAAGGAGACATTGCACAACGTATAAATGGTTCATTGGTTTCCATGGAGAATGGAACTGCAATTCCTTATTCTATTGACAAGCTGCAAGAAAGAGGAAAGTTTTTTATTGATCCAGGAGAAGATATTTATGAAGGACAGGTTATTGGTGAAAATTCACGCGGGGATGATATGACCATCAACGTGACCAAGACCAAAAAACTGTCCAATGTAAGATCTGCTGGTGCTGATGATAAGGCAAAAATTGTACCTGCCATCAAATTTTCATTGGAAGAAGCTTTGGAATACATCCAAAAGGATGAATACGTTGAGGTAACTCCAAATCATCTTCGTCTTCGTAAAATCTTCCTAAAGGAAGTGGATAGAAAACGAAACAAAATAGCTTAACGCTTCTGGGTCAAATGTCCGTGATGTTGTTCGCGTAAACAGGCCACGGCGGGGCCTATTATTCCTGCATTGTTCATTAATTCTGCTTTTACGACCTCTGTTTCAATGGTGATTAAATGACTGAATTCCTTCCATTTTTTTGAGGTGCCTCCACCAACAATGATGAGGTCGGGGGAGATGATTAGCTCAACGTACTTTAGAAATTTGTTAAAGCGTTTGCCCCATTTTTCATAAGAAAGATTCTCTCGTTCCTTAGCTGAAGCTGCTGCCCATTGTTCAATTTTATCGAATTTCTTATAGGGAATTTGACCAAGTTCAAAGTTGGGCAATAATATACCGTTGTAGAATGCACCGCTTCCTAATCCGGTGCCTATAGTAATCATAATGACTAATCCTGACTTTCCTTTTCCAATGCCGTAGTTCATGGAAGCGTAGCCAGCCGCATCGGCATCGTTCAATACAGTAAATTCATGACCAGTGGCAGCCGTAAAAAGTTCATCGATATTTACATTGACCCAACTAGGGTGAAGATTTCCTGCTGATTGGCAAACCCCATTTTTTACTATAGTGGGGAAACCGCAACCTACTGGTCCCTCATAATTAAAATGGTCAACAATCTGTTTCACCACTTCCGCCATATCATTGGGCTTTCTAGAATTTGGTGTGGGAATACGATGTCTCTTGGTCAACATCTCTCCGGTTTCGGCGTTTACCAAGGCACCTTTTATGCCTGACCCACCGATATCAATACCGAGAATTTCCATAAATGGATGGTTATTTATTTTGACAAATAAACGAAAAACTTTTGGTGGTCAAAAAATAGGCTGCACTACGATATCCAATAGTTTTCAACGAGTTTTGAGAGTAGGCTCTATAAAATAGTCTATGGAATTAAGGGTATGATCGGGGTCAATGGTATCCAGAACTTTGTCAATTGCCTTTCCAAAAGGGGTTAATGTGCCCAACTGCTTATTTTTCCCCAAGGCACTTGAAATGGTCTCGTCTCTATTTCCAAATTCATATCCATCCTTAGTAATCCACAATGCATTAAAAAGGTGACGCATAATTACATTTCCCAATTGATCTATGGAAACTGCAATTTTAAGGGCGAATTCCCCAATACCTTTAAAACCCTTAGTGAAAAGTTGATGAAAAAACCCGAAAACCAGACCTATTGGGCCGGTAAGTATCATTAAAACAATAGAAATAAGAAAGAGTAAAATGCCAATAATTGGGTTGGATTTCTTTTTCTTTCCGCAATCTTGTTTTTTGAGTATCATGGTTACATGGCTTTTTGTATGACTTCAAAGACTTTGCTGCCATCACATTTTAAGGTCTTGTGAGGATATTTCAATATTAGGGCATAGTCGTGTGTGGCCATAATGATTGTACGTCCATTTTGATTGATGTCCTGAAGCACTTTCATAACCTCTACGCTGGTTTGTGGGTCTAAATTTCCAGTGGGCTCATCAGCAAGAATTAATTCAGGGTCATTTAACAGGGCACGGGCAATGGCAATGCGCTGTTGCTCCCCTCCTGAAAGTTCATGTGGAAATTTAAAACCTTTGGTTTTCATGCCAACTTTATCCAATACTTCTTCAATCTTGCTGTCCATTTTGGAAGCATCCGTCCACCCTGTGGCTTTTAACACAAACTTGAGGTTGTTGTTCACATTTCTATCTGGAAGTAGCTTAAAATCTTGGAATACAATGCCCAATTTTCTTCGCAAAAAAGGAATGTCTTTTTCTTGAAGTTTTTTTAGATCAAAATCGACCACACTGCCAGTCCCTTGTTTTAGTGGGATATCCGCATACAAGGTTTTCATAAAACTACTTTTCCCACTTCCAGTTTTTCCAATCACATAGACAAACTCTCCTTTTTTTACTTCTAGGGTAATGTCCTTTAAAATGAGATTCTCATTTTGGAAAACAGCTACATCTTGTAATTTTAATATGGTTTCTGGCATATTTTTGTATTGAAAAACTAAAGGTACTAAGTTCTAAAATTATAGCAGGTTAAGCATTTGCAAATTCTGCTTCTTAACTTTTAAATATACTTTGGCCTAAATTTTGACGTTATGGTAACAGTCAATCGAGAACAGCGTAGAACACTATGAATCGAAGTAACCTCATTTTAACCCTAATTTGTTTAGGGTCGTTTTTTATTCTTTCCGCACAGAAAACTGAAATTTATTCCCACGAAAAAAAGGCGTATCAAGATGCCCTTGCTTTGTACAATAATCAGCAATACCAAGCAGCTCAGGCAATTTTTGATAAAATAAAAACCAACACCAAAGATTACGAAACGGAGGCCAACAGTGCTTACTACTCGGCAAATGCTGCCATACGGTTGAATCAGCGTGGTGCCGATAAATTGATGGAGGATTTTGTGGACAGATATCCCACTTCTACCAAACGGAATTCTGCTTTTTTGGATGTAGCTGATTATTATTTTGAAACTGGAAAATACCCGTATTCCCTTAAATGGTATAAAAAAGTGGATCAATCCGCTATGTCCAATAACGATAAAGAACGTTTCAACTTCAATAACGGCTATGCACTTTATGCTTCAAAAAGACCAAAACAGGCAGAACGCTATTTGAGTAAGGTGAGCAATTCTCCAAAATATGGGTCGCAGGCCAAATATTATTTAGGGTATATAGCTTATGAGCAGGATGATTATGATGAGGCCAGTGCCCGGTTTGACCAAATAACAGACCCTGAATTGCTCAATGAAAAATTATCTTATTATCAAGCCGACCTGAATTTTAAACTGGGCAATTTTGAAGAGGCCATTGCCATGGCAAAAAAGCAATTGCCAAAATCTGACCGCAAGGAAATTTCCGAACTGAACAAGATCATTGGGGAGAGTTACTTCAACCTAAAACAATACGATGAAGCCATACCTTATCTAAAAAAATATAGAGGTAGACGGGGAAAATTGAGCAATACGGATTATTATCTAACTGGATATAGCCATTACAAGCAGGGAGACTATGAAGGAGCCATTCAACAATTCAATAAAATAATTGGAGGAACCAACAGTGTTTCACAAAATGCATATTACCATTTGGCCGAATGCTATTTAAAACTGGACAAAAAACCGGAAGCGTTGAATGCGTTCAGAAATGCTTCCCAGATGGATTTTAGTGCAGAAATCCAAAAAGATGCTTTGTTGAACTATGCGCGTTTGAGCTACGAGATTGGAAATGCATACGAACCTGTTCCGCAAGTAATGGCAACTTACTTGGAAAAATACCCGAAGGATGAACACCAACAAGAGATTCAGGAGTTGTTGGTAGATTCCTATATTACTTCCAAGAATTTTGAGGGTGCCATGGAGCTTTTGGAGAAAAACAAGGGTTATGCCAGCAAGGAGACCTATCAAAAAGTGGCATTTTACAGAGGAGTGGAATTGTTTATTGACGGAGATTATGAACCAGCGTTGGAGCGATTTTCCAAATCTTTAAAAAGCGCAGGGAATAAAGATTTTGAAGCTCGGGCGTTGTACTGGAAAGCCGAATCAGCATATAGATTGAATAGATTTGATGAGGCGCTTACTGATTTTTCAGAATTTAAAAGGCTTCCTGCTTCCAATAAATTACCGGAGTATGCCAATTTAGACTACAATTTGGGGTATTGCCATTTTAAACTAAAGGAGTATGGCAACGCCATTTCCTATTTTAAAAATGTGACCAACTCTGGAACTGAGGAAAATGAACGATTGGCCGATAGCTATTTGCGATTGGGAGATAGCTATTTTGTGACAAGCAAATACAAATCTGCGCAATCCGCTTACAATGAATCTTCCAAAATGAATGGACCTGAACGCGATTATGCAGCGTTCCAAAAGGCATTATGTAGTGGGTTTTTGGGAAACAGTTCGGCAAAGATTGATGGATTGAACCAATTTCTTACACGATACCCTAAATCTTCACTTCGTGATGATGCATTCTTTGAACTTGGTAATTCCTACATAAAGGGAGGCAATGAAAATATGGGACTCCAAACCTATGATCGTTTGATTGAAGAATATGGAAGGAGCAAATTTGCTCCTCGGGCCATGTTAAGGCAAGGATTGGTGCATTACAATGCCAATAGGAATGATCAAGCGCTAACAAAACTAAAAGGTGTGGTCCAAAAATACCCTAACACCCAAGAAGCCAAACAGGCCGTGGCAACCGCCAAATTGGTATATGTTGATGAAGGAAGAGTAAGCGAGTATGCGGCTTGGGCCAGAAACTTGGATTTTGTTGAAGTTACCGATGCTGAATTAGATAACGCTAGTTTTGAAGCAGCCGATAGAAAACGGGCAGAAGGAAAATCAGAAGCAGCCATTAAGGGTTATGAGGATTATTTAAAGGAGTTTCCAAATGGGCTCCATGCATTGCAGGTCAATTTTAATTTGGCACAACTATACTTTTACAAAGGAAACAAAGAAGCTGCATTACCTAAATACAAAACGGTAGCGGATAGTGGTAGTGGCGAATATACAGAGCAGGCCCTTACCAGGGTATGTGAGGTTTATGTTGGAAAACAAGATTATCAGAGTGCCATTCCATATTTACAGCAATTGGAAAATACGGCGGAGATTTCTCAAAACAGGACTTTTGCTCAGTCCAACTTAATGAAAGGGTACTACGGGCAAGAAAATTATGCGCAGACCATTGCCTATGCCGAAAAAGTATTGAAAGCACCAAAAATTGATAACCGGATTAAAAGTGATGCACAAATTATGATTGCACGCTCTGCCATTGCAACCAATGATGAACGCTTGGCGGAAACTGCATACCAAGAGGTAAAGAAGATTGCCACAGGTGAATTAGCTGCGGAGGCCTGGTACTATGATGGTTATTTTAAGAACAAAAACCAGAATTTTGAAGCTTCCAATACATCGGTTCAAAAATTGGCTAAGGATTATTCCGCATATAAAGAATGGGGAGGAAAGGGATTGATAATAATGGCCAAGAATTTTTACGCACTGGGCGATGCTTTTCAGGCCACCTATATATTGGAGAGCGTGATTACCAATTTTGCAGAATACAATGATATAGTTGCTGAGGCCAAAGGAGAGTTATCCATTATAAAATCAAGGGAAGCGCAGAGCAATTCTTCAGTTGATCCTAACGGCAATTAAAAAACGAGACACATCATGCAAAAGAACATCCATATATTTTCAGTACTATTTTTGGGCCTTTGGGGAGCTGTTTCAGCTCAGGAAACCGATGATATTGGCACTGAAACGGTTACTGTTGTAAAACCGTATTCCCCCACCGTTTCAGATGCCTTTAAAGTGAAATCCGTTCCCAATCTTAACGATTCCATCGTGCTACAGAAAAAGGAAATCAACTACAGTATTTTTTCGGTACCGGTCGCATCTACCTTTACCCCTGCAAAAGGAAAGGCATCTCGAGTAAAAAAGACACCTCCTCCAACCTTGTATAATTCCTATGCATCAGTTGGTTTGGGAAATTTCAACAACGCATTAGTAGATTTATATACCAGCAGAGAATTTAATAGGGGAGAGGATTTGTTGGATTTTGGGTTGAGCCATCATTCCTCTCGGGGAGATATTGAAAGCACACCTCTTGAAACAGATTTTTACAATACCAAGTTTGATGCTTCCTACGCCAAAAAGGATAGGGATATGGATTGGGGGGCCAGTATTGGACTTCAACACCAATCATATAATTGGTACGGGATTGAAAACAATGCATTTGATGAGGTCACCGTTGCTTCAATTGATGAAAAGCAGAATTATTTTAATGTGCAGGGCAAGGCTCACTTAAATTTGGAAGATTCTTTCTTTAAGAAAGGAAATGTATTGGTGCGAAGGTTTTGGGATACTTCCGAATCCGGAGAGAACCGCGTTGTCATTAATCCGACCATTGAGTTACCTATCACCGAGGAGTTGGTGACCATAAATACAAAACTGGATTATGTAAACGGGAATTTTAAAAATGCATCATTGAACAGTACCACCAATACTGGTGAAATCAACTATAGCCAGTTTCAGGCCAGTTTAAATCCAAGTTTGCTTGTGCTTAGGGATGACCTTACCCTAAATTTAGGCGCTAATATTGTTTACGGAATGGATACCGAAAACGATGATATTGATTTTTATATTTATCCAGCGGTAACTGCATCCTATCGTTTGTTGGATGAATCTGTAATTGCCTATGGTGGAGTTGAGGGAGAGCTCAAGCAAAACTCCTATTATGATTTTGTTTCAGAAAACCCATACGTTTCTCCTACTTTGGATGTTAGGCCTACGGATAAACAATATGAGGGTTATATTGGACTGAAAGGACAGTTGTTATCCAATGTTGGCTACAATATTAAAGGATCTTACACTGCAGAAAATAGAAAGCCATTGTTCTTTTTAAATCCTCAGAATCTTTTTAGAACTGATGAAAAGGGGTATTTCTACGGAAATTCGTTCCAGGTGTTTTATGATGACGTAAAAACTCTAGGGATTTTTGGAGAGTTAAATGTTGACGTGAATCGGAATTTCACATTAGGAATCAATGCGGAGTTTTATGATTATGATACCGAAACGGATAATCCGGCATGGAACTTACCTTCTATAAAGGGATCATTGTTTATGGATTATCAAGTTAACAAACAGTGGTATTTTGGTGCCAACCTGTTTTATATTGGGGAGCGGGATGATTTAGTGTCTCAGGCTGTTCAGAATGTAGTGCCTTCAGAATTTCCAGCGACCATTGTTACTTTAGACGGATTTTTTGATGCCAATGCACACGTAGGATATCGCTTTAACGAACAGCTTTCGGTCTTTCTAAAAGCTTCCAATATTGCTAACAATGATTATCAAAGATGGGCCAACTTTAGAGTTCAAGGTTTTCAGGCATTAGCTGGAGTATCCTATAAGTTTGACTTCTAGTTTGTAGGTAAATACACAATAAATAACTAAGAAAATCGTTATGATTTGAATCCCATCCCATCTATTTAATATGGAATGGGTGCTCCATTTGAATTGGAAGTCATGCGATTACGATTCATCAACATACCGACCTACACCGTTTTACTCTTGACTTTACAGTCAGGGATAGCTCAAAATTTTGTCCGCAATGGCGGATTTGAAGATTTTGTGGAATGTCCTGTTAAAATGAGCAATCTAAATCGAGATACTGAATTTTGGAATGCTCCAACTTTGGGTACTACGGATTATTTTAATGAGTGCAGCAAGACTAAGTTGGGTATCCCAATGAATTTTAAGGGAAAACAGGAGGCATATGAAGGGAATGGTTACGCCGGATTATACCTTTTTGCTCCTAAAGATTATAGGGAATACATACAGGTAGAGTTATCCGAAACCCTGAAGAAAGGACATCGATACAGATTGAGTCTTTCTTTGAGTCTTTCTGAAAAATCAGATGGTGCCGTTATGGATATCGGTGCAGTTTTCTCCGAAAAGCCATTATCCATACATACCAAACGTCAGCTATCTAATGCCGTTTTATCATCAGAATCAATCAAAACTACCCATGCAAAGCAATTTTCTGCAACGGGTTTTTATGATGATAAGAAGGAATGGATGCAGGTGAGTTTGGATATAGTTGCAAAAGGATTTGAAAACAATCTTGTTCTTGGAAACTTCAAAAGCAATGGAGGAACCTTGTATTTAGATTTTAAAAACAATCCTGCCAAAACGGAGGGATACTCCTACTACTATTTGGACGACGTTTCCCTGATATACCTTGGACCTGACTATAAAACTAACCAGAGCTATGTGCTTAATCATGTTAATTTTGATTTTGACCGTTTTGAGTTGGAACCCAAGGCTAAGCAAAGCTTAAAAGATGTCTTCGAATACCTTCAAAAGAACCCCAACTTAAAAGTTTCAATTAGTGGACACACAGATGATTTGGGCTCAGAAGAGTACAACGAGGTGTTGTCTGACCAAAGGGCGAAAACCGTTGCTAGGTATTTAATACGCTTGGGATTAGAAAAAGGTCGTATTACTTCTACAGGTTACGGAGATAAGATTCCCTTAGATAGCACATTAACGGATAAAGCAAGACGGAAAAACCGAAGAGTGGAATTTGTTATGACCGAGTTTGTTGATGAATGACAACTAACCCCAAAAAAGGGATTAATTAAAAAACACTGACTAAAAGGCCTTCCGATTTTGGAAACAAGATTTCATTGTTCCACGAGTCCCAGTAAAACTTTTGATATAGGCCTGAACTGCCATCCAATAACTTATTGATATCTACATCATATTTTAATATGATGTTACCTGTATTGCCACCATTCAAAACAAAAAACGATTCAGGTTTATAACCTTTGGATTTGATATTAATTTTCCAATGAAAATCTTTTTCACTGATCAGTGTAAAGGATCCGTCGTAGTCCGTATAAGTGATACTGTCCGTTGCATTTATTTCAACCGAAGCTCTATAAACGGGAAATCCCAGTTCATCAACTATTTTACCACTAATCTTGTTTTGGCAAAGTCCAAAGTAGGGAACAAAAGATAAAACCAGCATATAGGTCACTATCCGCATTGAAATAAGATTTGGACTATAAGTAACGTATTTTATTGAAAGTTAGTATGATAAGAATAATGAAATTTCATGCCTCAAAAACCTAGAGTTAAACAATATGAACGAGAAAACCACGTTTGTATAGGCACTACGAGAACCCAAATCAACACAACTATGCTTTATAAGGTTACTCGTATTTTTTTATTCTTCAGTTTTTGTTTTTTAGTGAGGACCCCACTTTTTGGGCAAAATTTGATTCTAAACCCTGGCTTTGAAAATTATAAATCCTGTCCGTTGAACATCACCAGTTTTGATGCTCTTCTTGAGGATGTTTCATTGCCATCCTCAAGTTCAGGAGACTATTTCAATGAATGTGGGTCAAATGATTTTAGTGTACCTGCCAATTTTAAAGGTTCACAAGAAGCAATTGATGGCACAGGTTATGCAGGGCTTTACTTCTATGCATTGAACGACTATCGTGAATATGTGCAACTAAATACCAGCAAAACGCTCAGAGAAAAGCATCCCTACAAAATATCATTGCAATTAAGTCTTGCCGAGACTTCTAGTCTTGCCTTAAAGGATATGTCAATTATACTGATCAATAAAAAAGTAAAATTTCCCAATGGTTCTGCTTTGACCAGTTCCCGTCTGGATTTACAAGAGGGCGTGTTGTTTCATGAAGTAAGACTGAAACCGAACAAATCGTTGGCAAGTACGGACGATTGGGTTACATTGACAGCTGAATTTGAAGCTAAAGGTTTTGAAAATCATATCATTGTGGGGAATTTTAAAAACAATACAAATACAGTATTGTTGCAGCAAGAAAGCCCCATAGTATCAAGTGACTACTCGTATTATTATGTTGATAATTTAGTATTGGAAGAATTACCAAGGGTAAATTACGAAAAAGACAAGATATATGTTTTGGAACGCAACCCATTTGAGCCCAAAGGGTACGAATTGGATAATGAGGCAATAGCAAGCGTCAAAAAGATATTCAAATACCTCAAAGAAAATACAGAGGTACAGATGAAGATTACCGGTCATTCGGATAATGTTGGACAGCCCGGGTACAACAAGTTTATATCTTCATTAAGAGCTAGGGCAGTTGCTATTTATCTCAAAAAACTCGGTGTTGATGATGATCGTATTGTATGGGAAGGTGTTGGGGACACAAGGCCACTAGGAAACGGAAGAATCAAAGAAGATCATCTTTCCAATCGTAGGGTTGAGTTTGTGATGACGGATTTTAATGATAATTAGCACAACTCCATAGCGTTACATTTTCTATTTTTGAGGAAATCCTCAAAACATGAAAAAAATTCTTTTCAGCTTTTCCATTCTTCTCCTTTTTGCCGCCTGCAATTCTAAAGAAGAAGTGGATTTAATTGTACTCAATGCAAATATCTATACGGTTGATGCTGAATTTTCCATAGCCAATGGTATAGCAATCAAAGATGGAAAGTTTGCGGCGGTGGGAGACAAAGAACAGCTACTGCAAAATTACCATGCGAAAAAAGAACTGGATGTTCAAGGAAAAACCATTGTTCCGGGATTGATTGATGCCCATTGCCATTTTTATGGATTGGGGCTGAATCAACTAGTTGTGGACTTGGTAGGAACGACCAGTTTTGAGGAAATACTGGAAAAAGTGGTCGCATTCCAAAAAAGTAACCCTTCCAACTTTGTGAGAGGAAGGGGATGGGACCAAAATGACTGGGAGGTCAAGGAATTCCCGACAAAGGAAAAATTGGATGAACTCTTTCCAGATATCCCTGTTGCTTTACGACGTGTAGATGGACATGCCTATTTGGTCAACCAAAAAGCTTTGGATTTAGCTGGAATAACTATGGAAACGGAAGTTGAAGGAGGGGCTATAGTAAAGAAAGATGGAAAACTGACTGGAGTTTTAGTGGACAATCCCATGGGGATGATAAACGCGATAATACCCAAACCTAGCAGAAAAATGCAAGTTCAAGCTCTTAGAGATGCTGAAAAACTGTGCTTGGATTACGGACTAACCACCGTAAACGATGCAGGACTGAACAAAAGCACCATCGAACTTATAGATAGCCTTCAAAAAGCAGATGATCTATCCATTAGAGTATATGCCATGATCAGCAACAATCCGGATAACCTGGATTACTATTTGGATAAAGGAATTATCAAAACGGATGGGCTTCATGTGCGTTCTGTAAAAGTTTACGGTGATGGAGCTTTGGGTTCTAGGGGAGCGGCTCTGAAAAAACCATATTCGGATCAAGATGGGCATTTTGGAGCTATGGTAACCCCAGTGGATCAAATTGAAGGTTTGGCAGAGCGTATTGCAGCTTCGGAATACCAAATGAATACCCATGCCATTGGAGATTCCGCTAATGTTGTGGTGCTAAGGGCCTATCAAAAAGCACTTGAAGGAAAACAAGATAGACGTTGGAAAGTGGAACATGCGCAAGTAGTTTCTGAGCAAGATTTTGATTACTTTGAGAACGGAATTATTCCCTCCATTCAACCCACCCATGCCACTAGTGATATGTATTGGGCCGAAGACCGCTTAGGTCCCGAACGTGTAAAAGGAGCCTACGCGTATAAAAAACTATTGGATAAAGCAGGATTGATTGCTTTAGGAACTGATTTTCCTGTAGAACGTGTGAGTCCGTTTTTAACATTTTATGCAGCGGTAGCTCGACAAGATTTGGAAAAGTACCCAGAAGAAGGCTTTCAAATGAAAGATGCGCTGTCACGCGAAGAGACTTTAAGGGGAATGACCATTTGGGCGGCATATTCCAATTTTGAAGAGAGTGAAAAAGGAAGCATTGAAGTAGGCAAATTGGCAGACTTTGTGGTCTTGAGCAATGATATTATGGATATGCCAGTGGATGACATACCCAACCTGAAAGCTGAACAGGTTTTTATCAGTGGAAAACAGATGAAATAAAAAAGCGGGCCATCTGGCCCGCTTTTTCAACTTTAAAATTGTTGTTTTATTGGCTTATGGCTAAAGAAGCACGTGTGGTTCCCCACCCCATGACCAAATCGCCATCGTCAGTAAAAGCAATTGAGAATGCCTCCAAAGACTCCCCATCGGTACTGGCTTTGGCCGTAACTCTTACCACATCGGCAGCACTGTCATAAGAATATGCTCCCCATTGGTTCAAATTACTGTTCAATATTACCGTCCATTCGTCATCACCTGGAATGGTGAACAAAGAATAGGTTCCCGCTTTTACGGATTTTCCACCTACGGTGGCATCCTTGTAAAAAGTGATTTCTGCGGCTTCATTGGCTCCGGTTCTCCAAACCTTACCGGCAGGAGCAAGTTCAGAAAGGCTTCGTCCCTTTAACTGGGGTCTACTATAAATCACCCGAACCGCTTTATCAGAAACTCTGTAGCTAGTAGGGTAAGAAGCAATATCAGCAGGGCTTTTGTCCAATCCGCTAAACTTTTGAGCGGTTGCTTCAGTAGAAAAAACCAAGGCTAAGGTTAAAAAAGTAAGTAAGAATACATTTTTCATGATTATGATTTTAGTTGTCTTCAAAACTAGGATGTAATTAAATGATGTTTTTATAAAGAGACGTTAAAATTTAACAGACCTTTCAAAGTGTTCGATAAACTGCTGTTTTCGATATTAATCATATCACTTTATTCATATTTTGACCAATAAAGTTTCATATTGTAGTTTAATATGATAAAACTATTTATTAATTGAAATATTAAAATAATATTTGCAGTATAAATTGTTATAAAGATAAAGATATGTGCGGAATAGTATGTGCATTTGATATAAAGGAAAGTGCGGAAAAATTAAGACCTCAACTTTTGGAGATGTCCAAAAAAGTAAGGCATAGAGGTCCAGATTGGAGCGGGATATATTCAGATGAAAAAGCCATTTTGGCTCATGAGCGATTAGCTATTGTTGACCCGGCTTCTGGGAAACAACCTTTACTCAGCGAGGATGGTAAATTGATATTGGCCGCCAATGGTGAAATTTACAACCATAGAGAGCTTAGAAAGCAATTTGAGGGTAAATATGAATTTAAGACACAATCCGATTGTGAAGTTATTTTGGCACTATACCAAGAAAAAGGAGTTGATTTTGTTGACGACTTGAACGGTATTTTTGGTTTTGCCATTTATGATAGTGAAAAGGATGAGTATTTTATTGCAAGAGATCATATGGGAATTATTCCATTATATATAGGATGGGATAAAAACGGAACCTTTTATGTGGCTTCTGAACTTAAAGCTTTGGAAGGAACATGCTCAAAAATAGAATTGTTTCCTCCGGGACACTATTTACATAGTTCTGATGGAGAATTCAAAAAATGGTACAAAAGGGATTGGATGGATTATGAGGCAGTTAAAGAGAACGAGACCAGTATCCAAGAAATAAAAGATGCCTTGGAGGCTGCGGTGCACCGCCAATTGATGTCTGATGTGCCCTATGGAGTACTGCTATCTGGGGGATTGGATTCTTCGGTAACTTCGGCCGTAGCCAAGAAATATTCCCAAATGCGAATTGAATCTGGGGACACCAAAGAAGCTTGGTGGCCACAATTGCATTCATTTTCGGTTGGACTTGAAGGCTCGCCCGATTTGGCTGCCGCTCAAAAAGTGGCCGATCATATCGGTACCATTCACCATGAGATAAAATTTACCATCCAAGAGGGACTTGATGCCATCAAAGATGTCATTTACAACTTGGAAACCTATGATATTACCACCATTAGGGCTTCCACACCCATGTATTTAATGGCTAGGGTTATCAAATCAATGGGGATAAAGATGGTGCTCTCTGGCGAAGGAGCCGATGAGTTGTTCGGAGGATACCTTTACTTCCATAAAGCCCCAAGTCCAAAAGATTTTCATGAAGAAACCGTAAGAAAACTGGACAAATTACACATGTATGATTGTCTTAGGGCGAATAAATCATTGGCCGCCTGGGGAATTGAAGGCCGTGTTCCGTTTTTGGATAAAGAATTTATGGATGTCGCTATGCGAATCAACCCAAAAGATAAAATGATCAACGGGGAACGCATGGAAAAATGGGTGGTGCGTAAGGCATTTGAAGATTATTTGCCAGAGAGTGTGGCCTGGAGGCAAAAAGAGCAGTTCTCAGATGGAGTTGGTTATAGTTGGATAGATACCTTAAAACAAATCGTGGAAGAAGAAGTTAGTGATAAGCAATTGGCCAATGCCCATTTCAAATTCCCTATTCAAACACCGACCACCAAAGAAGAATATTACTATCGTTCCATTTTTGAAGGACATTTTCCTTCAGATGCGGCTGCTTTATGTGTTCCACAAGAACCTTCGGTTGCCTGTAGTACCAAAATTGCACTGGAATGGGATGAAGCGTTTAAAAATATGAATGACCCTTCGGGTAGGGCCGTGGCCAATGTCCATGAGGATGCCTATACAAAGTAATTAACCGTAAATAAAACGTGAAGTAGGAAGATGTAGTTTTGTTTTATTTGAATTAGTCAGAAAAGCCCCTTAACCAAGGGGCTTTTTGATTTTTATAAACCCTGGTTGAGCACAAAAAACAGTCATATTTTTCCACATTTGTTTGTTGATAACTTAGACGCTCTAAAGTGCTTCAATAACCTAATTTCACTGGGTATTCTTTATATTTGTAAGATTTGAAATTTTCAAGGTAACTAAAGAAAATATATGAGCGAAGAGGCTAAAAAAAATCAATATTCGGCGGATAGCATCCAAGCCCTTGAGGGCATGGAGCACGTACGTATGAGACCTTCCATGTATATTGGAGATGTTGGAGTAAGGGGATTGCACCATTTGGTATATGAAGTAGTGGACAATTCCATAGATGAAGCCATGGGCGGTCACTGTGACACCATTGATGTTATTATAAACGAAGACAACTCCATAACCACAAAAGATAATGGTAGGGGTATTCCAGTAGGCCTTCACAAAAAAGAAGGAGTTTCTGCTTTGGAAGTTGTAATGACCAAGATTGGAGCGGGAGGTAAGTTTGATAAAGATTCCTATAAAGTTTCAGGTGGTCTGCATGGTGTTGGGGTTTCTTGTGTAAATGCATTGTCAAGCCATTTAAAAGCAACGGTTCACCGAGAAGGTAAAATTTGGGAACAAGAATACGAGAGAGGTAAATCATTATATCCTGTTAAAAGTACTGGTGAGAGCAAGGAAACGGGAACGGTAGTGACTTTTATGCCCGATGAAACCATTTTTACCCAAACCATTGAGTATAGTTATGAGACTTTGTCAAATAGAATGCGTGAACTCTCCTATCTGAATAAAGGAATTACCATAACCCTCACTGATAAACGAAATAAAGATGAAAAGGGGGAGTATATCACAGAAACTTTTCATTCTAAAGAAGGATTAAAGGAATTTATTAAGTTCTTGGATGGAACTCGTGAGCCATTGATCCAAAGTGTGATTTCTATGGAAGGCGAGAAAAATGGAATTCCTGTAGAAGTTGCCATGATCTATAACAATGGATACACAGAAAACCTCCATTCTTATGTAAATAACATTAATACCCACGAAGGAGGCACACATTTATCCGGTTTTAGAAGAGGATTGACCTCTACATTGAAGAAATATGCAGATGGTTCGGGAATGTTGGACAAACTAAAGTTTGAAATTTCTGGAGATGATTTTCGTGAAGGACTTACTGCCATTGTTTCTGTTAAAGTTGCAGAACCACAATTTGAAGGACAGACCAAGACCAAATTGGGTAACCGAGAGGTAACCAGTGCGGTGAGTCAGGCAGTTTCTGAAATGTTGGCCAATTATTTGGAAGAGCATCCGGAAGATGCCAAGCAAATAGTTGAAAAAGTAAAGCTAGCGGCCCAAGCCAGACATGCAGCTGCCAAGGCCCGTGAAATGGTTCAGCGTAAGAATCCAATGAGTGTTGGCGGATTACCTGGGAAATTGTCCGATTGCTCAGAACAAGATCCAACAAAATGTGAAGTGTTCTTGGTGGAAGGGGATTCTGCAGGTGGAACTGCAAAACAAGGTCGTGATAGAAATTTTCAGGCTATTTTACCACTTCGTGGAAAGATTTTGAATGTGGAGAAAGCCATGCAGCACAAGGTTTTTGAAAACGAAGAAATCAAAAATATCTATACTGCCCTTGGTGTTACCATTGGTACCGAGGAAGATAGTAAAGCTTTGAACCTTGAAAAATTGCGTTACCATAAAGTTGTCATCATGTGTGATGCTGATGTGGATGGTAGCCACATTGAAACCTTGATTCTTACTTTCTTTTTCCGATACATGCGAGAACTTATTGAAGGAGGACATGTTTATATTGCCACTCCACCATTGTACTTGGTTAAAAAAGGGACCAAGCGCAGGTATGCATGGGATGATAAGGAACGGGATGAGATAGTGGAATCCATGAACGGAGGAGCTGGAATCCAGCGATATAAAGGTCTTGGTGAAATGAACGCAGAACAATTATGGGACACAACAATGAACCCTGAGTTTAGAACACTACGCCAAGTAAGTATAGATAATGCAACAGAATCTGATCGTATTTTCTCTATGCTAATGGGAGATGAAGTGCCACCAAGAAGAGAATTCATTGAGAAAAATGCCGTTTACGCCAATATTGATGCTTAACGGATTAGAAACATGAACAAAAAAATCCCAAGTTTTCTTGGGATTTTTTTATGGGTTATTGTAAGATGGACTATCGCCACTGAAAATCTCCATTTTCAATGGACCAATCATTGCCAAAAAAACCGGCACACTTAACGGCGTCAGATCCGTATTCCATAATATCATCACCAAAGAGTAGCAAATCTGGGTAGGATGTGCCATTTAACAAATAGTGGTTGCTGTAAATCGCTTTCATGCCATTGATTCCGGTTGCACTTACCACACCTACACTGGCTGTATCACTATCAGGTCGCGGAGCAATAAAGTATAATCCCCATTGGTTTCCTTTAATAACTTTCTGATCCAATGTAACAAGATTGTTTTCTACTTGTACAGGAAAGTCTTTTAAAAGCTTTTTCCAGGCAGAATTGTTGCTTTTGTTTCCATATAGGACAACGTTCCTGTCGGCATATTTCTTAAGGTCAAAATCTGTATCAGGAACTAATTCCACGGAGCCATTGGCTCTGTAATAAAAAGTCTCGGCATCCAAACGAGCTTTGTTAAAATACCATTTGTTTTCCATTGTGTTTCCTTTGGTGGCGTACACAAAAACCATTTGGTTGTTAAAAGCATCTTTAAAACCACCATTTCGGTGTGGTCCCTTTTCTTTTAGAGAAGGTTTTGAGGTGAGTTGCCATCCCTCAGTTGTCTTTTTGTAAAAAGCTTTGTTCTTTGAAGGTACTTTAAGGAGTACATTATCTATGGTAATGCTATCTGATTTTAATTTCATCGATTCCAGGTCCATACCAAGGATTAATACATTATTGGTTGTGACAGCTGGACCATTTTCCTTGGAAAAATCAACTGAACTGATTTCGAAGGGCTTTTGTTGTTGGTATATGGTAATAAAATGCGATTTAGCAGAAACCCCTGGGGAGGCGGTATAAAATTCCATTTTGTTGATCAGCGAATCGGACTTTATCGTTCTGTTTTTGAACAATTCAAAAATAGGAGGCCAATCCATACTGTGATCTCCATACCAATGGGTTCCTTCCGGATACTCGTAATACGTGAAATCTGGATGGAATTTTCCCAGTTCTTCCCGCATTTCCCTTGCAATAAAAGTAGGTACAACATTGTCTTTTTCGCCATGCAGAATATAAACTCCTTGTTGTAGATAGTTCCGTTTTAGCTTTAAGGTACGGCTAGGGTTACCAGCACGAAGAATCATGTGGTCCATATCTGTAAGTTGGGGTTTTTTCTGCATCTGTTTTAACCGTTCAGAAGTAATGCCCCATCGTTTACGCTCAGCCTCGGTAGCTTTTAGTGCACGTTTAACAAAACTGTCCCTATACCCTAAAAGGTCAGGGTAACCTGCACAAGGGGCAATGGCAGCAAATTTATCGGGATATGTAGCGCCCAAATACCAAGTTCCATGTCCGCCCATAGAATGTCCGGTAAGGTAAATTTTTTGAGGGTCAGGCCGGTAAATCTTTTTTCCTTCAGCCAAAACCTCTAATGCATCCAATCTGCCCCAATCTTCCCATGCAAAACCAAAAGGTCTTCGGTTGGTTGGTGCTACAACATGCCCCCAATCCTTTTGTTTGTAAGCATTGGCTTGATTCACTGCTTCAACAGAAGCTCCATGAACAGATAAAAACAAAGCCCCATCTTTTAACTCTTCTGTAGATGAGGGAGCAACACTGAAATATTGAACGCTGTTATCAATCTGACTCATAAAAGTACGTTTGTGCTTTCCGTACTTTGATTTTATTTGAATATCCACATCTTGACTGTCCAGTTCGGAACCCGAATTACTAAGTAACTTTAATTCTAGTTTGGACCTTGAGGGCTCCGAATTTTTGTTCACTGGAGGAATATCAAAAGATACTTTTCTAGTACTCATTGGAGGAATTGATGAAATAGATGATAAGGACTCTTTTCCTAAATGTTTTACCTTAATTTGAAAATTTTTGGCCCAGCTTTCAGATGTATTGATGACCCGAATTGCCCCTTTGTAGTCCATACTTTCTTCCGCCAACAGGTCTGGCAGTGTCATGTCTCGAGTTGTTAGGATAATAGGAGCTTTTGGTTGGATCAAACGAGCGCGCATCCTAGAAAATCGCCCTGCTTTTAATACAAACACATTAATTCCCTTTTTTAGTTGGATTGGAATTAAACTATAACCAAAATCATAATAGTCCCCTTCGTGCGGATAGCCATTGATAATAGCTTGTGTATGTCCGGAAGCTTCAAAAAGTACGGTTTTGGCTGCTGGGGAACGATAACTAAGGTATAGATATGCCCCTCGAAGTGCTGGATCATTGAATGTGTTGGTTTCATCTACCTCGATTTTGGTCCAAGAGTGGGATGTTCCGGTATCATCAATAGTTGCAATTTCTCCTTCGGAAACAGTTTTGTCGCTCATTAAAAAATCCTTAAATATCATATCCGGAGGAAAAGAAATTGAATTTAAAGCGCTTCTTTTAGTAGTTAGGTAGAGGGCATCTTTAAACACATGGGCTATTTTTCCTTCCTTGACATCATTTACTTTTTCTTTTCCAAAATATTCAACAATGTTGCCTTGACGTTTTTGAGCTGATATGGTAAAAGTTGAAATAAGTGCAAATAAGATGATTAACGACTGATGAATAGGGTATTTTTTCATAATGAACGATTTGAAATGAAAAGTAGATAATTGGTTTTATAAGGACAAAAAGAATAGCTGACCCATAACCTTGGGTCGACAGACAACTGGGCTATACCAATAAAATGTCATCAGAAAGCTTTTTTACAGCGGGTTTTTAAGGGAATACGTTAAAAATTGCCAACACCAAGTAAACATTAAATGCATAGATAATGGTGTTTCACAACAAAAAATCGCTCCTGCTAGGTGAGTTTTATAGTTTTAGGAAAAATTTTACAAGATGAAAAGAATAGTTCTTTTGCTCGCTTTGTGTAGTTTTTCCTTTGGAATGGCACAATCTAACCTCAATGACCTCTTAGCGGCGGGTCTTAATGATGCCGAACGTTTTACTACAAGTTGGCTGGCTCCTGTTACGGAAGCAGGGATTTATAGTATTTCAAATGGATGGTACAATACGGCCGACGCCAAACCTTTAGCTGGATTTGAAATCTCAATTGTTGGTAACATTACAGGTTTCAAGAATAAATCAAATAAAAAATCCTTTACCCTAAATACAGCTGACTACGAAAATGTACAATTTGTAGACGGTAGTAGTTCTAAAGAAGTGGCAACGGCCCTTGGAGATATTGAAGGGGTGGATGTTGCCATTAATGCAACCATTGAAGGACAGCAAGTAAGTGCTCAATTTGAACTCCCTTCAGGTTTATCTTCAGAAGATCTGAATTTTGTTCCTTCTGGATATATTCAGGCAAGTGTTGGCCTAATCAAAGGCACGGAGGTTAAAGCAAGGTTTTTACCTAAAATAAATACGGATGATGTTTCCATTGGACTTTATGGGTTTGGAATACAACATGATTTTACCAAACATCTTCCAGCAGATAAATTGTTGCCAGTTGCAATCTCAGCCGTGATAGGATATACCAACCTAAGTGGAGAATACGATTTTACGGATACCGGAGCAGTTTCTGGAGAAAACCAACGCATTGATACCAAGTTTAGCTCATGGAATTTTGCTGCAGTTGTATCAACCCGTTTACCGGTAATTAACTTCTATGGAGGACTGAATTACATCACTGGAAAATCCGATACCAATATATTGGGTAGATATGAAGTGGAGACTGCAGGGCCTGACATAGTTTATAACGACCCATTTATGATAAATAACAAGGTAAGCGGTGTTTCAGGTAATATTGGAACCAAATTGAAACTTGGTTTTTTTCGTCTTAACGCAGATTATAACATTGCTGAATTCAGTACTTTGACCTTTGGAGTTAATTTTGGGTTTAGGTAGGATTAGTCAACCCTAGGTCTAATATCCATAAAAACAACATAATTATATTCAGAATGGGTGTAGTGTCTAGCTGCACCCTTTCCGTTTAAAATGTGGTTGACGGCTCCTGACATTTCCCAAGCATTTAATTCTTTTCCTAGCCATTGTTTTACTGTGAGTTTATCACATGCATTTTCTATCCCGTACTGTTTTACCTTTTTATAGTTTTCAGCGTGTTTAGGGTCAATATCGGCATCTTCCCAGCTCCAGTGCCAAACACTTTTTTCTGCATCAAAATGCCCCACATGGATAAAATCGATTTCCAATACAACAATCCCATTTTTTTTATTGCTGATTTTTAAGACACTGTTTTTAAAGTCATAGTGTCTGGCGTAATCGCCTTCATCGCCTTTAAGGTATTTTTCCATGAAACTGTTCTGGTCAGCAACCATTTCATCCATTGCAGTCTTGTAAAATGCTTCGCAGTCTAAAATACTTATAGAATATTGGTACGGAATAACACTTTGATTTATAGTGATTAGATTAAGGAAGAATAAGCCCCCAAGGTATATGAAAGTTTTCATAGATATAGATAGTTATATGTGAAGGGGAGCCACTTAAATATATGAAATAGTGTCAAATATTTAGTGTGAAACTTCAAAAATGCAAAAAAAAGCCCCTGAGAGCAGGAGCTTTTTATTTTCATATGGTGTGCCTTCTTTGGTTATTCCCTAGTGGCGAAGACAGAACCATTCTCCAGGGCTAAAACTTCAGGGTCGTTGGTTTCTTCCAAGTTAACCGTTACATCATTAACTTCTGCATCGGCATAAATAATGTTATAAGCTCCATTCTCTTCAGACCATTTAAAATCAGTATAAAATGTCAATTTGGAATTAGAGTAACGTTGGTATCTACCTAGGTATACATCGTTGAAAATCCACTCTTCCCGAGTGGTGTTTCCATTTTTGTTATCAATTGAAGAAGAACTTTTGGCCCAGATACCCAAAATGGGGTCATTATTTTCTGGAATACTGGTACAGTTGCTAATAGCAATAATGCACACAATTGATAGCAATGAAAAGATTTTTTTCATAGGCAAAGTAGGTTAATTGTGATTTGGGACTATTAGAACGGTGTTAAAGGAAGAACTATTGTAGTAAATTCGATGTATGGTAGAGTTTGACCATGTTTCTTCGTTGAACTACTCATTCTGTTAACATTACGTTTATTTTACCTACAAGGTCTTAAGAAAAACGATGGAGTCTAAAATGGACAAATGTCAGTTTTTTTCTGACCTAAATGCCTTATTTTTGAGCGATTAAAATTTAAACCTAAAAAAATGAAAGTTACCGTAGTTGGAGCAGGTGCAGTGGGAGCTAGCTGTGCCGAGTATATTGCAATGAAAAACTTTGCATCTGAAGTTGTTTTATTGGACATTAAAGAAGGATATGCCGAAGGAAAGGCAATGGATTTGATGCAAACTGCCTCCTTGAATGGTTTTGATACCAAAATAACCGGGAGTACAAGCGATTATTCAAAAACTGCTGGTAGCGATATTGCGGTAATTACTTCTGGAATTCCTCGTAAACCTGGAATGACTCGTGAGGAATTGATCGGAATCAATGCTGGAATTGTAAAAACAGTATCTGCTAGTCTTTTGGAGCACTCGCCAAACGTTATTTTAATTGTGGTAAGTAATCCAATGGATACTATGACCTATTTGGTACATAAAACTACTGGCCTGCCAAAACATAGGATTATTGGTATGGGTGGTGCTTTGGACAGCGCCCGTTTCAAATACAGATTGGCCGAGGCATTGGAAGCTCCAATTTCGGATATAGATGGAATGGTAATTGGTGGCCACAGTGATAAAGGCATGGTACCATTAATTGGTCATGCCACTAGAAACAGTGTAAAAGTTTCTGAATTTATTTCAGAAGAAAAAATGCAATGGGTGGTTGAGGAAACCAAAGTAGGAGGAGCAACGTTGACTAAATTATTGGGTACGAGTGCTTGGTATGCTCCTGGGGCTGCGGTTTCTGGTTTGGTGCAGGCCATTGCTTGTGATCAGAAGAAAATGTTCCCCTGTTCCACACTTTTGGAAGGAGAATATGGACTTAATGATATTTGCATCGGTGTACCTGTATTATTGGGGAGAAATGGTATTGAAAAAGTAGTTGAGATAGAACTGAGCGATGCCGAAAAAGCCAAAATGCAAGAAAGCGCGGCAGGCGTTAAAAAAACCAATGGATTGCTGGAACTATAATCCAAAAGACAAATAGCGAATTAAAATAAATGGGCAGAATCCTCTGCCCATTTGCAATTCCCGCAAATTCTATTGGCAAATCTTATGGGAAATGATATATTTGCACGCTGTTTAAGAAAACATCTAAAAATTTAATAATCAATGCAAAATAAAGGACTTATAAAGCTTTTCGCACTGCTTTTTGGTTTGGTAAGTATTTATCAGCTATCCTATACTTTCATAACAAGTAAGTTGGAAAAGGATGCTGAAACCTACGCCATTAGCCAAATTACGGAAGCTGAGGAAGATTATGTGGCAAAGCGTGAGGCTTTAGAAGCATCATATTTGGATTCCATTGGTGCCAACCCTGTTTTGGGCTATACCAGCTATGATGACGCGAAGAAAAAAGAATTAAACAAAGGATTGGACCTTAAGGGAGGGATAAATGTTACCCTTCAGATTTCGGTAAAGGATATCTTAAAAGGTTTGGCCAACAACACCAAAAATCCAATTTTCAATAAGGCTTTAGCAGATGCAGATAATGCTTCTAAAAATAGCCCTGATACTTATTTGGAGTTGTTTTTTGATGCCTTTGATAATGTAAAAGGTGATACCAAACTGGCATCCCCTGATATTTTTGCCAACAAGGGTCTAAGTGATGTAGTCAATTTTCAAATGACCGATGATGAGGTAAAACCTATCATCAGAACAAAGATTGATGAATCCATTGTTTCTGCTTTTGAAGTACTTCGTGAACGTATTGATGGTTTTGGAGTAACACAACCAAATATTCAGCGAGAAGGAAATTCAGGACGTATTTTGGTTGAATTACCTGGAGCCAGGGATATTGCAAGGGCTCAAGAATTGTTGTCAAGTACGGCACAATTGGAATTCTGGGAAACCTACCCACAGAGTAACCAAAGCTTGGGTACCTTCTTTGTAAATGCCAATGAAAAACTAAAGGATATTCTCGAACCTGTTGAATCCGAAGAAGAAACCACTAAGCCGGAATCGGAAATAGATTCCCTTTTATCTGATGTTGCGCAAGACTCTTTGGATTTAACCAATCAGGTTAATCCATTATTGAGCAAGTTGATACCTGCTAACCCTGGTAGTCACGCCATTGCAAGGGTTTTGGTTGTGGATACTGCTGAAATAGGGGGATACCTTAGAATGCGTGAAATCAAGCGACTTTTGCCAAACGATATACAGTTTACCAAATTCTTATGGGAAAGGTCAGCTAAAGATTCAGAGATTGCTGAACTATATGCATTAAAATCTAATAGGGATAACACACCTAGAATAAGTGGTGATGTTGTTTCTGATGCCCAAGACACTTTTGATCAGTTCAACAAGCCTGCGGTAAGTATGACCATGAATACGCGTGGTGCTAAGGAATGGGAGAAGTTGACAGGCGATGCCTTCAATAACCAAACTGGTATTGCTATTGTATTGGATAACAAAGTCTACACGGCTCCTGGGGTTTCTAGTGGACCAATTTCTGGAGGACGTTCTGAGATTACCGGAACTTTTACCGTTAACGAAACAAAGGATATTGCAAATGTATTGAGAGCGGGTAAATTACCCGCTTCAGCAGAAATCATTCAATCGGAAGTTGTTGGTCCATCTTTGGGTCAGGAAGCTATTGATAGCGGTTTTATGTCGTTCTTGATTGCAATGGCATTTGTATTGGTATGGATGGTGTTCTACTACGGAAAAGCCGGAATCTTTGCCGATATCGCCTTAGTATTGAACATCCTTTTGATTTTTGGAGTGTTGACAAGTCTTGGAGCGGTATTGACCCTTCCAGGTATTGCTGGTATCGTATTGACTATTGGTATGTCGGTGGATGCTAACGTATTGATATTTGAGCGTGTCAAAGAAGAATTGGCCCGTGGAAAAGGAAAAGCGCAGGCCGTTGCAGATGGTTTCAGTAATGCATTGTCATCCATTTTAGATGCAAACATAACAACCGGTCTTACAGCGATTATCCTTTTCATTTTTGGCTCAGGTCCAATTAAAGGATTTGCCACGACTTTATTGATTGGTATTGTTACCTCTCTGTTTACCGCAATCTTTATCACCCGTTTATTGGTAGACTGGTATGTTTCCAAAAAAGGAAGAAGCTTGGATTTCTCAACGGGATTGACCAAGAACCTGTTCAAGAATATGAATATCAACTTCTTGGGTAAACGTAAGATAGCATATGTAGTTTCCTTTATTTTGGTTGGTGTTGGAATATTTTCCTTATTCACCACCGGATTACAGCAGGGTGTTGATTTTGTTGGGGGACGTTCCTACCAAATTCGTTTTGAAAAAGCGGTTAACCCTTCGGAAATTGCATCTGAATTAAATACGGTCTTTGGAAGTGGAACCAATGTTAAAACTTTTGGAGAAGCCAATCAGATAAAAGTGACCACTCCGTATAAAGTAGATGTAGAGGGTATTGAAGTTGATAATGAAATTCAGGACAAACTATACACTTCGCTTCAAAAATACTTACCAGATGGTACTTCTTTTGAGGACTTTACCGTTGGCGCATCTGAAAAATCTTTAGGAATCTTACAATCTGTTAAAGTTGGTCCTACCATTGCTGATGATATTAAGAACAATGCTTTCTTGGCCATTATTGGTTCTTTGGCGGTGGTGTTCCTATATATCTTGCTGAGATTTAGAAAATGGCAATTCTCATTGGGAGCTGTTGTTGCGGTATTCCATGATGTCATGATTGTATTGGGCATATTCTCATTAACAGGAAGCATTATGCCATTTAACATGGAGATTGACCAAGCCTTTATTGCGGCAATTCTAACAGTAATTGGTTACTCTTTGAATGATACTGTGGTTGTTTTTGACCGTATTAGAGAGATTGTAAACCTAAAAGGTTGGAATAATGGAAAAAACATTAATCAAGCATTGAATAGCACATTAAGCCGTACGTTGAATACTTCTTTAACTACTTTGATAGTGCTTTTGGCCATCTTTGTTTTTGGCGGTGAGAGCTTGCAAGGATTTATGTTCGCTATGATCGTAGGTGTTATTGTGGGTACATATTCTTCTGTGTTTATTGCTACTCCAATAATGTTTGATGCATTGAAGAAGAAAATAGCGGGAGCTAACGAATAATCCATTTTAGGATGATAAATTAAAAAAGCCACTCTAAAGAGTGGCTTTTTTAATTGTTTTCAAACTGAGTTTGTCCAAGTTTTTAACCTTTTTCAAGGTCTGATACTATTTCCAATTCAATTTTGTACACCAGTTTCTTCCTTTCACGTTTCAATAGATTATAAAACCCCATGAAAATACTATTTGGGAGGTAAGGACATTACATGTTCGTATCCCTTTTGAAGATATTTGCCAAGAGTTTCTTGATCAGCCAATAAAGATTCAGGAATTAGCACATACTCTCGCATGGTGGCTCCGTGCGATTTAAATGGTTTTGCACCAAAAACTTTGTCAAACTCAATGGTAGCCTCTTTTGAAAGTCGAATACCCAATTCACCTTCTTTATTGATCAATGAGAACATATATCCGTTGGCAGAGGTGTAAGGAACGGTTTTTCCTTTGCGTTCAAAATTTAGGTTAATCGCTACTACTTCATCATAGATTTTTAAAACTTTTTCGTCCATAATACATTTTTATCTTAGGTTTTTTGCCATCGCTTGAAACTTAAAATGTTCCTGTCCAATCTGAAAATTATGGTCGCCGATGGTCTCAAACCCATTCTTTTTATAAAACTGAATAGCGCGCTCATTACTTTTTAAAACAGAGAGCCAAATTTTCTGAGCTGGACTGCTGACTGCTCTTTCAAGTATTTTGGTTTGAAGAGCCAGACCAACTTTCTTGGATAAAAAATCTTTTAACACATATATCTTTTGAAGTTGACATACATTTTTATCCGTAATGAAATGGGAGGGAGAGTTTAGTTTTAACTTGCCATACCCTACTGGTAAATCATCAATATAAGCAAGCCAAAATATATTGTTGGGTTTGGTAAGGCTATTTCTAAGCTTTTTTACATTAAAAGTTTGTTGCAGATAATTTTCTAAATCGGTTTTATCCTTAAAATAGTGTCCAAATGTTTCCGTAAAAGTAAATCTTGCCAAAAGCGCAATGTAGGTAGCTTCCCTTACTGATGCTTCAACTATTTGCATGGGTTATCTTTTTTCCGGCAGAACCAGAACTTTTCATCTCTAAAATGTAATCAAATTGAGGGTCTAATCCAATTTCTTTTCTGTGTGATACAAAAATGATGGCTGTTTCACTCTCTTGGGCAATTTTATTGACCAATGAAACAAAAAGGGCGGCGTTTTCATCATCTAACCCTGCAGTGGGTTCGTCCAGAATGAGTAGGGGAGGATGCTTGATCATGGCCCTTGCAGTCATTACAAGTCTTTTTTCGCCCGAAGTAAGTTCATGAAATTGTTTCTTTCGTTTGTCCTGCAATTGCAACAACTTAACCCAAGAACCCGCAAGACGTTTGGCTTGATCCGATGCTTTTTTGTAAAGTCCTATAGAATCATAAATTCCGGAAATTACCATATTTTCCAATGTATGATATCCATTGAACTTATCGGTCATGGCAGGAGTGAAGTATCCGATTTTTTCTTTGAGGTCCCAAACGCTCTCGCCACTTCCTTTTTTTTGTCCAAAAAGAGTAAGATTTTGTCCGTAACCTTTGTGACTATCTCCCGTAATCATGGAGAGTAAGGTGGTCTTGCCACTACCATTGGGGCCTATAAGTTGCCAAAATTCCCCTTTCTTCACGGTCCAATTAATGTTGTTCAATACTTGACGCTCATCAAAACTTACTGAAACGTTTTTAAAATTGACCAATTCATCATCCTTTACAACAATGGGTTCTATTGGTGGAGGAATGACTTCTGTAAATTCAATGCTTTTTTTTGCATTCTCCTTCCAAAATATATTGGCGTTTGAATATGAAAGTAACTCACCTTCATCAAGTTTAAAAAAATCTGTGGTATCTGGAAGAATATCATCCAATCTACTTACTATTTGAACTAGGGAAATAGATTTTGCAATGGAAACTAGTTGCTCCTGTAGATAGCTCTGCGTTACAATATCAAGATTGTCATACGGATTGACCAACACTAGAAAACCTGGTTCTTGTGTTAATTGATGGGCAAGCAACGCTTTTTTTTGCTCACCACTGCTCATGGATTTTAAGGACTGAGAAGATTTTTTCGTGATTATCTTTGTGCCATGGCGCTCTTCTTCGTCCATAAAGCGTTCAACTTCCGATCGGGAAAACAACAATCCGCTTTGCTTGTCCAAGGCTGGAAAATCATTTTTTAGTATGCCTTTCAATAAATCAGAAACCAAAACTTTGGTTTGGGACTTATTGTCAATTAATATCGCGTAGTTTTTGGGTTGGTTCATCTGGTAAATCCAATATGTTTCAAAATAAAGATTATCCTTGGTTTACCCTAAAAATGTGTACAGGATTGTCCTTGTAAGTAGTGGTTTTATCCAAATGCATTCCATTTTTTAAAGCAACTTTTTGAGAAGGGATATTATCTATATGGATAATTGAAATTATAGAAGGAACAAAATCATTGGCAAAGGCAAATTCCTTGCACTTTTGAGCGGCCTCTATGCCGAAACCCTGTTGCCAGTATTGCGGCAGAACTGAATAGCCAATCTCCAATTCCTCAATTTCATCTACAATTTGAATTAAAAGACCACAGATTCCTATTAGTTGCCCTGTTTCTTTTAAAATTAGGGCGTTCATTCCACCGGTGCCCTCTTCGTAGCGTTCAAAAATACGATCAAATTGAATTTTGCATGCTTCAACAGGGTCAGAAGGAAGTCCATCCCAATATTGAGTAGACTTTGGTTCATGGTAAAATGGAAGCCAAGCATCAAAATCCGAAGGAAGTATTTTGCGAAAAAGCAGCCGCTCCGTAGCTTGGTTTTCTAATAGATAATCAGGCATTATAGTTTGTTATAGGAAACACTATCACCAACTATTAAGCCCAACTGGTCGGAAAGTCCTGCATTGATTTCCAATACATACTTTATTGGAACTCCAGAAGATAGACCGGTTTCATCAAAAGGTTTGGCATTTTTTTGAAAACTGGCAATTTTTAAATTTTCATCTATATAGATAATATCCAGTGGAATTTGGGTGTTCTTCATGTAGAAAGAGTGCATGGCCACATCATCAAAAATAAACAACATCCCTTGGGTGTCTTTCATAGATTCCCGGTACATTAATCCCGTTTCCGTTTCGTAAGAAGATTGGGCAATTTCAATATCGAAATTAGCAATGATAGAATCGTTTTCTGGTTTTGTAATAGTTAACTCACCCTCTTTGGTGAAACTTATATTTTCCGTTTTGATTTCCTTTTTGGATTCTGACTTGCAACAGACAATTGCAAAAGCACTAAAAATTATCAAGACAAAGAAACGAGTATGTTTTGAAGGCAGTAATTGATAATTGGTCATCGTAAATTGTTTATTGTGCACTGGGTGATGGTCTGAACATAAAGTAGAGGCCAACTAAAATCATAGGAATGCTCAACCATTGGCCGGTGGAAAGAAGGCCCAAAGATTCTTCAAAACCTCCCTGGCTCTTTTTAAAATATTCAATTAAAAAACGTGTGGTCCATAACCCAACCATAAAGAGGCCAAACAGATACCCTACTTTATCTTTTTTATTGGTTTTCCAATAAAACCTATACAATAAGAGAAAAAGCAGAAGGTAACAGATAGATTCATAGAGTTGTGCGGGATGGCGAAATGGAATGGATTCCAAAACTCCGGAAAATTCTGGATTATGTTCAATGGCCTTATAGGCCGCACTTGCAGTTTTTTCCTTGGTCAGGGCTATGGCCTTATACGCAGGCATATCATCAGAATCACGAATAAAACGTACAGCCATGGCATAGGACTTATCCACTACCTTACCATTGATCTCAGAGTTAAAAAAGTTGCCCAACCTTACAAAGCAAGCTCCTATGGCAGATGGAACAACCATTCTGTCCAACAGCCAAAGCATATTAATGTCCTTCCATTTTCTGCAATACAACCAAACCCCAATTATAGCGGCAATGGTGGCACCGTGGCTGGCCAATCCTGTGAAGCCGGTAAATTCATACCCATTTATAAAACCAAAAAGGGACTCATTGGCACTTTCACGAATTGGTAACAAAATTTCTGCCAAGTGATTTTTGTAATAGGGCCAATCATAAAAAATGACATGCCCTAAACGAGCACCCAGCATTATGGAGACAAGTCCATACATAAAAAGTGAATCCACCTGTTGCATGGACTTCTTCTCGTTCAAAAAGATTTTTTTGATGATGTACCACCCAGCTACAAAAGCAGCTATCCAGAGTAGGTTGTAATATTTGATTTGGATGAAACCTAATTTAAATAGGGTGCCATCTGGATTCCAATTAAAGCCAAGGAAGTACATGTAAAAAATTTTGGACTAATATACTTAAAGATGTTAGATCACTTTGCTTTTAGAAGTTAGATTTTAGATTAAATTATGAGATGTTGACATTATAGTTGGGATGCAAACAAACTTCAATCCATATTTTGATTTGGGAACATGGTTTAAGGTACAGGATCATAACCTTTTCCGCCCCATGGATGACAACTGAAAATTCTTTTTAAAGAAAGCCAGCCGCCCTTAAAAAGACCATGTTTTTTGAGAGCCTCCAATGTGTATGCAGAGCATGTTGGAGAATAACGGCAAGTGGCCGGAGTTAGTGGTGAAATTAAAAGTTGGTAAAGTCTAACCAAAAGAACAAAAGGGGCAATGAGTATTTTTTTGAATGTCATTCCTTTATGTTCTTCACGGCTTATTCACCATTAATTTACGCTAAAAGTAGTTCCTTCTTTTCCATCTTTAAGCTGAATGCCCAAAGCGGTGAGTTCATCCCTAATCTTGTCTGATGTTGCAAAGTCTTTATTGGCTCGTGCCTCATTACGTAACTGTATTAACAACTCCATTACACCACTTAGGGCACTAGTGTCGTTTTTTATAGCTTTTTGATTTTCTATACCTAAAATATCGTATACAAAATTATGCAAGGTTGTTTGGAGCAAGGTTTTATCTTCTTGAGAAATACTTTCATTTCCTTCTTTGATTAGATTGATATGCTTCACGGCATCAAAAATGTGGGCGATGAGGATGGGTGTGTTAAAATCATCGTTCATGGCATCATAGCATTTTTGTTGCCATGTTTTGTAATCAAAGTCAGATTTCAACTCTGTTTTTAAGTCTTCAAAGCATTCCATGGCATCCATTAGGCGGTTATAGCCTTTTTCTGAAGCCTGCAATGCATCATCACTTAGGTCTAAAATACTGGTATAATGAGCCTGCATCATAAAAAAACGTACCACGGCAGGTGCATATGCCTTGCTCATAATATTGTTTTCACCGCTGAACATTTCTGATGGATAAATATTATTGCCTGTTGATTTCGACATTTTTTTGCCGTTCAATGTCAACATATTGGCATGAAGCCAGTATTTAACTGGGGATTTTCCTGTGCTTGCTTCGGATTGTGCAATTTCACATTCATGATGTGGAAATTTTAGGTCCATTCCGCCACCATGTATGTCAAAGGTTTCTCCTAAATACTTTGTGCTCATTGCAGTACACTCCAGATGCCAGCCTGGGAAACCATCTCCCCATGGAGAAGGCCAGCGCATTATGTGCTGTGGTTCTGCTTTTTTCCATAGCGCAAAATCCTGCGGACTTCTTTTTTCACTTTGTGCTGTGAGTTCTCTCGTATTCGCAATCATGTCCTCTAGCTTTCTGCCACTTAGTTTGCCATATTCATGACTCTCATTGAACTTGGGGACATCAAAGTAAACTGAACCATTTACTTCGTATGCAAAGCCTTTTTCCAGGATTTCTTTTATGATTTCAATTTGTTCAATAATATGTCCTGTGGCGGTTGGCTCAATACTTGGAGGCAAAAAGTTGAACTTTTGCAATGTTTCATGAAAGTCAACTGTATAGCGTTGTACCACTTCCATAGGTTCAATCTGCTCCAATTTTGCCTTTTTGGCAATTTTGTCCTCACCTTCATCCGCATCGTTTTCCAAATGCCCGGCATCTGTAATATTTCTTACGTAGCGCACTTTATAACCTAAATGTTTGAAATAACGGAAAATCATATCAAAGGACATGAACGTACGGCAATTTCCCAAGTGTACGTTACTGTAAACGGTTGGTCCACAAACATACATGCCAATGTGCCCTTCATTTATAGGCTGAAAAGCCTCTTTTTGTCCCGAAAGTGAATTGTGTACTCTTAGGTTCTGATTCTTATAAAGCTGCATTGAAAAACTTAGGATTAAAAGTCGGTATCTAGGTTAATGTAGTCCAAAAACTCCCTGCGTATGGCTTCATCTTTGAATTTTCCACCATACTCGGCAGTAACCGTGCTACTTTCAATATCACGGATTCCCCTTGAATTGACACAAAGGTGTTTTGCATCGATAACACAGGCCACATCTTCTGTTCCCAGTACGTTTTGAAGCTCTTTTACAATTTGGATGTTCAATCTTTCTTGTACCTGTGGACGTTTGGCAAAATAGTCCACTACGCGATTCATTTTGGAAAGACCTACCACGGTTCCATTAGAGATGTAGGCAATATGAGCTCTACCTATGATTGGTAGTAGGTGATGTTCGCATGTAGAATATAGAACAATGTTCTTTTCAACCAACATTTCTCCATACTTGTATTTGTTCTTAAAGGTTGAAGATTTTGGTTTTCTTTTGGGGTGTAAACCTCCAAAAACCTCTTGAACGTACATTTTGGCTACCCTTTTTGGGGTGCCGTTAAGACTATCGTCATCCAAGTCTAGGCCAAGGGTCAACATAATTTCACGAACACTTTTTTGTATTCGTTCAATCTTTTCCTCATCACTCAATATAAAAGCATCTTCCCTAATTGGTGTTTCTGATGCAGAACCTATATGGTCATTGCCCCTTTCTTCGTATTGTTCTTCCAATGCTTGCTCTAATTTCATTTCCTTTTTCTTCAAGAAAGCAAAGATATACATTAAAACCCTATTTAACATCTGCTATGCTTGGTTTGACAACATAAATTATTGTTAAGAGGAAAGGCACTTTACTTTTATAACACCCAAACTTACAACCCTTTATGGTGAGACGAGTATTGAAGGTTTTAGTGGTTGTTTTATTCTGCCAATCGGCCTATGCGCAAGTTACTTCTGACTGCGGTAGTGCTGTTCCCATATGCAATAATACCCCTATTAATGGAGGGGCAAACGGTTTTGGGAGTGATGACTTCAATGGAGCGAACTCTAGTGGATGTTTGGAACGGTCACTTTCTGGGGTTATTGAATCCAATTCTGGTTGGTACAGGTTTAGAACCATGGCAGCTGGTCAATTAGGGTTTAACATTGGCCACGATAGTTCTGAAGACTGGGATTTTGCATTGTACAGAGCAAGTGATTGTAACAATTTGGGAGATCCAGTAAGATGCAATTTCTTTGATAACAGCGAAAATAAATCATTTATTGGTGTTGGGGAAGACCCTACTGGTGATGAAAATTCGGTGCACTATGAAGATTGGCTTGATGTAAATGCAGGAGAGGATTATTTTTTGTTGATCAACAATTTCAGCAACGTAAATTCTGGTTTTTCCATTCAATTTACAGGAAATGTTTTTAGTACAAATCCAACTGATGCGTTGGATTGCTCTATAGTGAACAATCTATTGGGTTCTCCAATTGCGGCTTGCGAAGGAGATGCCATTACATTGGATGCTACCATGATAGGAGCAACCAGTTATACATGGTATAGCGATGCCGGAAGTGGATTTCAAGTAATTGCTGGAGAAGTTAACCCTACATTGAATGTTATTGGTTCTGCAATATATAGAGTGCTCGTAACTACTGCTACAGGCTCAATTATAAGTGATGTGCAGGTGGCTTTTAACCCAGTGCCGACAACTGGAATGCTAATTGACGAAACTTTATGTCATGTCTCTGGGATGATCATTGACTTAACAACTAAGGATACAGAGGCGATAGGTGCCCAAAACCCCAATGATTTTCTTGTGAGCTATCATAATTCTCAAACAGATGCAAATTCTGGAACCAATCCTTTACTAAAACAATATCCAAAAAGTTCAGGGCAAGAAGTTATCTATGTAAGAACTGCTTCTTTGTCCAATCCAAATTGCTATGACGCCTCACAAAGTTTTACCATTGATGCAATTGAAACACCAGAGTTGACCTTTTCTGAGAATGAAACGGTATGTGACGGAGCCACTATCACTATTGGAGAGACTATTCCCAATCCATCATATACCTATCAGTGGAGTACCGGGGAGTTAACGCCAAGTTTGGTAGTGTCACAAGAAGGAGCGTATGAGCTAACGGTCACACATTCTTCGGGTGGGGTGAATTGTTCAGCTAGTAGAACGGTTAACGTGTCCATCTCTGAAGTTCCTGTAATATCGGTAGATGTGGATTTTAGAGACCTAAGTCCAAGCAATACGGTTACAATTACAAATGAAGCGGAAGGAGATTTTGAATACAGTTTGAACGGAGGTCCTTATCAAACCAGTTCGGTTTTTAACGAGGTGCCAGGTGGTACGCATACCATAAGTGCTAGAGATGCCTTTGGATGTGGGGTGGTAACAGAGAGTTTTGTTGTTGTAGGATTTCCGCCGATTTTTTCTCCCAACGGAGATGTGCTTAATGAGAGTTGGCAAATAGAAGGACTTTCAGTATTGAACACGCCCATAGTAACTATATATGATCGTTATGGTAAGTTGATAAAACAATTGACCGAGTTTAATTCAGGATGGGATGGTAGTTTTAACGGGAAACCACTTCCGTCGACTGATTATTGGTTTAAATTATCCTATTTGGACAATGACGGAAACCGTGTCAATGCCAAACACCTTAAGAACCATTTTTCATTGAGAAGATAGCTAAAAGTGCATTTTATCGATTAAGTGTATAATTTTTCGGTTAAAAAATACTAAAACCAGGTTTTAGGGAGTTATACAGGTTAGATTCTAGAATAACCTTTAGCCCCAAATTCTATGAGAGCTCTATTTTGCGCTATCTGTTGTTTTTTTCTTTTCTCTATTGGCATAAATGCCCAAAATTCTCCAGATTGTAGAACAGCTATTCCTGTTTGTGCGGATGCACCAATTACATCCGTGCTTGATGGCGGTGGTGATATTGATGATTTTGATCCAGATGTTATAACACAATCGGGTTGCTTGGAAAAAGGAAGTGTTGATTCTGCTAATTTGGAGAACAGCTCAGCTTGGTATGTTTTTAGAGCAGGTACAGATGGGCAAATTGGGTTTGATATTCAAGCGCTTCCTGTGACTCCTGGAAGTGTAGTTACTTCTGAGTTGGATTTTGCGTTATATGGTCCTTTTGATCAGACTGCCAATCAAAACTTCTGTACTTTAGTAGGTGGCGGAGCGGAACCCATACGATGCAATTATGAAACCAATGATACCAATTACACGGGTGTAGGTGTAAACTTTGCAGATGGTAGGGTAGGTGCACCTTTTGTTAAACAAAGCCAGAATACTTATGATGAATGGTTGGATGTGAGGGCAGGTGAAATATACTACTTGTTCATCAACAATTATCGCACCAATTTTAATGGTGATCCGGAGCCATTTGAATTGATTTTTAGAGGAAGTTCTGTAGAAGCTGACCAAAATACTGCCCTGGACTGTACTTTGCGCGATGAGTTCTTGGGATTGGACATTATTGCCTGCGAGGGCGATCCCGATATTGTATTGAGTGCTTTGAATTCTCCGGCAGGCCCAAATATTGCCAATATTACTTGGGAACTGGATGCTGATGACGATGGCACTTATGAAACAACCTTGGCAACAGGTGCGGGACAAACGGAATGGACCGTGACCAGTCCAAATTCCGGACGATATAGGGTGACCATAGAAACTACTTTTGCGACAATAATCCAAGACGATATTCTTATCACCTTTTTTGCAACCCCAACACCGGCTGATATTGATATTGTTGTTTTGGATGATTTTGTTCATAGTGAGCAAACTGATCCTTATAATGTTGAGTTTGTTCCGGTAGGAAACGGGAACTATGAATATTCACTCAATGGGGGAGAATTTCAAACCGATCAGATATTTTCAAATGTGCCTCCGGGGCTGAATTCTGTTGTTGTTAACGATGTAAACGGTTGTGGCACCTCTGAACCCATAGAGTTTTTAGTGGTTGGTTATCCAAAATTCTTTACTCCCAATGGGGATAGTAGGCATGATACATGGAATGTATTGGGGATTGAAGAGTTGACAAATCCTGTTGTTTTTATCTTTGATCGTTACGGAAAATTGTTAAAACAGTTAGGTGTTGGTAGTGCTTGGGATGGCACCTTTAATGGTAGGGCATTGCCTTCTTCTGATTATTGGTTCCGGTTGGATTATGATGATTCGGGTGTAGTGTTGGCGCGCTCTGTTAGAAGACATTTTTCCCTGGTTAGATAAACAAAAAAGGCCAGATACTTCCGGCCTTTGATTGTTGCATTTTTTTGAATCTAGAATTTTAAGGTATATCCCAAGGTAATATTGGTATTTATCCTGTTGATCATGGCAGAACTATTGATTCCCGATTCAAACAATAATGTATTTATATCCTGCTCAGACCTACTAAAAGCAAGGTCTAATCTGCTTCCTCCAAAATTATACCCAATACCTCCAGAGAAACCTGTCAGATCACCAACAATATCACCATTTTCATAAGGGCTTTCTTCATATTTATAGCCTGCTCGTAAACTAACTTCTTCAATTCGGAATTCACCACCGAGTCTATAGGTGTTCGTTGGACCCAACTGATTGGAAATAAATTCATTTTCTGAGGCAAAACTTGGGTCAGTGGTTGGGCGGAGTTCGGCCTGTGACATATCTTGATAACCATAATCAAAACTCAAAAGGCCATCTTTGCCAAAAACAACGGCAACACTTCCTGTAAGTTTGGCCGGTGTCTTTATTCTGTATTCTTCAAAAAGATTTACAATGCTAAAATCTATAGAACCAATGTCTGGTTCTGCCAAGGTGGAATTGATGCGTTGCGATGTATCATCCGTTAGCTCATACCAAGTAGGGGACTGGTAACTGCCTCCAACTCTTATGTTTTCATTTAGTTTCGCTATACCACCTAAACTGAATGAGAAACCATAGCCTTCGGAATGAAGGAAATTGTCGAAAGCTGTAAACTGAACAGGGGAATCAGCATTATAGCCATTTTCATCCAAGCGGGTAAATTTATCATAAACCATGGAGTGAAAATTCAAAGACGCTCCCAAGTACAGATTCTCTTGATATTGCCCTGCAAAATTCAAAGTGAATTTGCTATTATATCCGCTTACACTTTGCAAATATTCTTGATTTACATTGGTGTACTGAGCATTAGAGAAATAAGAAGTGTTGGGATTGACATCTTCTGTGGGCTCAATCAATCCAGCTTGAAAGCCAAGAAAAGCTTGTTGTGTTGCAAAACCGAGATTTGTTCCTATATCTAAATAAGCTTCCTCTATGCGTTCACCTTGCTGCACCCTTAAATTACCAAGGGTTTGCCCTTGCGCAAAGTTCAGGAAATAATTGTCTATTCCCTGGGATGTATTCCCTGCAACAAAAAATTCATTGTCAAAATTTTGAACCATGTCATAATTGAAGGCCAAAGCAAGTTTTTTCCAGGGACTGTCTGTTGATTTGAAGACAAAAACCCCACCAACTTGGTTAAGGTCTACTGAATTTATATCGGTATTTCGAGTGTTATTTCCAAAAAGGGCATCATTACTTACATTGTAATTGGAACCAGAAATGGTAAACTGACTGTAGTTAAAAACCGCAGAACCTGCAGGGTTAACGTTCAAGGAAGACAAATCCCCTCCTAAGGCGCCAAAAGCACCTCCCATGGCCTGGAATCTAGCGGTTCCTAGAATATTTTCTGTGCTATAGCGTAAAACATCATTTATATTTTGAGCACTTGCATAGGCGCATGCCAATACCATTATGAAAGTTGAGATTCTTTTCATTTCCAATGATTTAGTTTATACAATAAAAATTTTGAAGGATTTAATGTCTTCTACTACTTCTACCAGATGAAGATGATGATCTTGCAGATCCAGACGATCTGCTGGAGCCGCTAGAACTTCTGTAGCTGCCAGAACTTCTAGAGCTGCTTCCTGAGCTCCTATAGCTTCCGCTACTTCTAGAACTTCTGCTTGGACTGCTACTTCTATAACTTCCTGAGCTTCTAGAGCTACTGGAAGGTCTTCTATAGTTGCTACTTCTTGGCGCTGTTCTTCCTGAAGACTGATAGCTTCTTGAGTTTCCGCCAGATGTTCTATAGCCTGAAGAACTTCTGTTGACTGTGCCACTTCTTCTATAGGTACCGCTACTTCTTGTTGATGGTGAGGTACCATAAGAACGATAGGTTCTGGAACTTCTATTGTAGTTAGGTGCGGTGCGGGTGCTTCTGCTACTTCTATAGCTTCTATTTCTTGAAATGGCATCTGTGCCCACAGACCTTCTTGCTACTGTTCCACTACTTCGATATGTCCTGGAACTTCTGCCCGCAGATGCTGTTCTGCTAGCATTAGATCGCCCAGTGCTGGTTCTATATCTAGAAGCATAACCACTTCTTCTCGATGTTAGGTTGGATCTTCCACGTAGTGATGTTCCTGGAATAACGTTATTGGAGTATCCCCTTCTGCTGCGGTTATACGCATAACCTCTATTTCCATAATACCCTCTGTAAGGTCTACCATATCCGTAATTATAATATCCACCCCATCCATACCTATATCTGGAATGGCCCCAATAAGGGTAATTCCAGCCATAATATCCAGCATAACCCCAACGGTTCCATCTCCAGGGATTGTTCCATCCATAGTAACCTCCCCAGCCCCATCCATTCCACAACCAAGGGTCATTCCAACCCCAACCATAGCCTCCCCAGGCCCAGCTGTTGTCATATACATTTATAGATATGCTGGTAGGGTTGTCTCCCCATCCTGGGTTTCCGCGATACGTATTGTTGTTTGCAAAATAACTGGTCTGCTCTCCCAATGGAATGCTGTCATTTTGAATATCACTGCTATAGCTATCTACATCGGTGAAAATCTCATCTTCTAAAATCTCATTGTATTCATTTGCCTTCTGTCCAAAATAATCACCGTAAATATCACTCTCTTGTTTCTCGATTCTAACAGCTTCCGCCGATTTTTTTTCAACACCAACCACTCTATTGCCATTAGAATAGATGCCGTCATCGTCATAATAAGATGCTTGTTGGTATGAGCCACAGGAGGTAAGTAGAATGGCCATGACAACTGTTGTGACAAGAATTTGAAATCTGGGGCGGGGTATAGACTTTTTCATTATACAATTTTTATTGTTGAACATACTAAAAATAGTTAGTTTTGCCCAACTATTTCTAAGATAAAGTCACAAGTTTTGTGCCAAACTACAGTAGATGGGTAAAAAATTAACGAGTAGAAGCGAGGATTATTCCAAATGGTATAATGAACTTGTTGTTAAGGCTGATTTAGCTGAAAATTCAGGAGTTAGAGGATGTATGGTGATTAAACCTTATGGTTTTGCCATATGGGAAAAGATGCAAGCTCAATTGGATAAAATGTTCAAGGAAACTGGGCACGAGAACGCTTATTTCCCACTTTTTATACCAAAATCTTACTTAAGTAAGGAGGCAAGCCATGTAGAGGGTTTTGCTAAGGAATGTGCAGTTGTAACCCATTATCGCCTTAAAAATGCAGAAGATGGAAGCGGTATAATAGTAGATGAGGATGCGAAGTTAGAGGAAGAACTTATTGTGCGACCTACATCTGAAACCATTATCTGGGATACGTATAGAAAGTGGATACAGTCCTATAGAGATTTACCTTTACTTGTAAACCAATGGGCCAATGTTGTACGCTGGGAAATGAGGACACGCCTGTTTTTACGCACGGCCGAATTTTTGTGGCAAGAAGGGCATACAGCCCATACGACCAAGGAAGAGGCTTTGGAAGAAGCAGAACAGATGATGCATGTTTATGCGGAGTTTGTTGAAGAATATATGGGTGTGCCCGTAATTAAGGGGACCAAAACGGAAAGCGAACGCTTTGCAGGTGCTGAAGAGACCTATTGTATTGAGGCTTTAATGCAAGATGGAAAAGCATTACAGGCAGGAACTTCACACTTTTTGGGGCAGAATTTTGCGAAAGCGTTTGATGTAAAGTTTGCCAATAGAGAAGGGAAACAAGAATATGTTTGGGCCACATCATGGGGAGTCTCTACAAGACTTATGGGGGCTTTGGTTATGACGCATAGTGATGATAATGGATTGGTGCTTCCACCTAAATTAGCACCTATTCAAGTGGTGATTGTCCCTATTTATAAAGGATTGGAACAATTGGATGCCATTTCTGAAAAGGTAGATCCTTTGGTAAAAGAGCTTCGCTCTAAAGGAATTTCGGTTAAATACGATAAAAGGGATACGCACAAACCTGGATTTAAGTTCAATGAGTACGAGCTTAAGGGAGTTCCTGTGCGTTTGGCAATTGGACAGCGTGATCTGGAAAATGGAACCTATGAAGTTGCCAGAAGGGATACACTTCAAAAGGAATCGGTACAAGCGGAGGATATTATAGGTAAAATAGAATTGTTGTTAAAAGAGATTCAAGAGAACATATATCAAAAAGCTCTTGATTATAGAGCGGCCCATATTACCCAGGTAGATACTTACGATGAGTTCAAGAGGGTAATTGCTGAAAAGGGAGGATTTGTTTCTGCCCATTGGGATGGAAGCATAGAAACTGAGGATAAGATTAAAGAAGAAACCAAAGCAACAATAAGATGTATTCCTTGGAAAGCGGAGGAACAGCAGGGAGTATGCATGGTAACAGGAAAACCGTCAACCCAAAGAGTGTTGTTTGCAAAGGCTTATTAAAGCCGTTAAAAAATATAATTTACTGTTGCAAGACTTAAAAATAGTTGTATTTTTGCATCCGCAAATTATGCGACCTTATGGCCCGTTCGTCTAGGGGTTAGGACGCCAGGTTTTCATCCTGGTAACAGGGGTTCGATTCCCCTACGGGCTACGAAGTTCAATGAAAGATTGAAAATAGTATTGTTTAAACAATGTTGTTTTGAATTAAAATGGCCCGTTCGTCTAGGGGTTAGGACGCCAGGTTTTCATCCTGGTAACAGGGGTTCGATTCCCCTACGGGCTACTAAAAGGATATTAGAAAGTATAAATTAAGAGAATGGCAAATCATAAGTCAGCATTAAAAAGAATTAGAAGAAACGAAGCTGTACGTTTACGTAATAGATATCAGCACAAAACAGTGCGTAATGCTATTAAAAAATTGCGTGGCGAGGAAGATAAGAAAGCTGCTGAAGCATTATTGCCTACCGTAGTGGGTATGATCGATAAGCTTGCCAAGCGAAACATTATCCATAATAATAAAGCGGCCAACTTGAAGAGTAAGTTGATGAGTAAAGTTGCAGCAATGTAATTTTTTGTGCCGAACAACATAAAAAAAGCGCCTTAAAAAAGGCGCTTTTTTGTTTTAAATATTTGTGTGGGTTTAATCCTTAAGTTGTGATTCGTTTCGATAACCTGTTGAATCCTTATACCAATCTTCGTAAGTGTTTCCACCGGAAGTGGCCCATTGATTGAAAAAGTTGTACGCCTGGTTTATAGGAACACTTTCCTTTGGAGGTTTAAAATTATGAACAATGTTAATGGCCCATGGGAGACCAGAATCAGTTTGATAATTTCCGTCTACATCTCTATTTACGCCCTCCACAGATGTATCATTTACACCTAAAGTTGTTCTAAACCTGTTGGGCAGGTGAATTTCTCTGCTTCTATCTTTCGCAACGATCAAGAATGGGTTAAATGGAGCTATACCTAACTGGGCCGTTGTAATGGGAGTTGTGAATTTTACAGATACAGTTGTTGGTACATGCAGCATAGTCTCATTATTGTCAAACAATATGACAACAGCTCTATTTTGTCCCTGCTCCAGTCCGTTTGCTGCAACATTAATGTATCCTTCGGTTAATACCGTACCAGTTACCGATTCTACCAAACTTGGCGGAATACTTTCAAATTCAATACCAAAAGCATTGATTAATGCGGCTCCGTCTGAACTTACTTCAAAATGTATGTTTAACTCAACAACCATATTATCTGAATTTAATACAGCCACAAATCTGTAATTCACAGCGGTGTCGTTAAAATCATAATCTCCCAAGAATGGCCATAGGTCTTCAAATGCTACGGTTCCCCACCCATATTTACTGGGTGTGAATTGCTCAAACGCCTTATCTGGATCGTCAGGGTATTCATCATTACTGTCGGTAATGCCATCTCCATCAGTATCTGGATCAATTGTTACTTCATCAAAAATTCTGAATGTGGTAAGGTCATTTATAGTTCTGTCAAATGATACACCAGATGTGGAATTAGGGCCATAACGGTATTCCCACCCTCCGGTTTGGGTATCCATTACTATAAGGTTGCTACTGCTGCCATTATTGGCCAGCCATAATTCTTGATTTGAATCAAAAGTCATGGAAGTAGGTGAAAAAGGCAAATCTTCACCGCTGATACGCGTGGCGTCATACTCTCCGCTAGAATTTAGCTCTAGTTCATACAAACCTGAAAAGGAACATAGGAAAATGGTTCCATCTTCTGCAAAGGCCAAATCTCCACCATTTTTTTTGTGTAGACCATTTATTGCCCAGTTAGATAGGATGTTGGCGTTTTGAGGATCTATGGAGTAGAGTTTGTTTCCTGTTGAGAAGTACAACAGACCATCATTTGCATTATAATCCAATCGTGGACCTCCAATGCCTAAATCACCGATCGTTGTCCATGAATCGTTAACGATGTCATACTTCATTAATGGATAAGGTTTGGATCGGCCAATTGAGTACAAAATTTTGTTTTCTTGATCTATAGCTGCTGTCCAGCTACCCATGGGCATATCACTTATAAAAGTATAATCGCCTGTAAGCGGGTCAACTTGGAACATTTCACCAGCTCCGTTAACACAATACAGGTAATCTTCTACCATAGGTTTAGCGGATGAAGCTCCTTTTCCAGATGGGGATGAATAGGTATAAGTAACTTCTTCAGAGGTTATGTTTACGACCTCTGAGGTATAAGTGAAACCTTCTTTTCTTCTAATGTATAGTTTCTCATAATAGATTGGAACAACAAAAGTGTGTTCAATTTTTCCACCAGAGGGCATACCACTAAATATGATATGATTTAGGTTGTCCACAGATATTTCCACACCAGTTTCTTCCTCATTTTCTTCGTTCAAATAGGTTATTTGTTCACCAGTGGAGATATCGTCGTTATAAGCATATACATCATACTTTGCACCTGGAGTGTTGTCGTTGATTGTAAGTCTTACTTCTTTTTCTGTTTTGAACTCGAATCCGGTTGGAATTTTTAGTTCTGTGATTTCCAGCTCACCAACGGGAACTTCTGGTTCTTCGGTTTCACCTTCCGTTTCCGGTTCTACATTGACATCTAAACTATCTTTAACGCATGAGGTAAAGGTAAGTGTCATTACTAAGCATAATGTAGATAAAACAATTTGGGACGTTTTCATCTCTTAAGTATTTGCTTGGACCAGATGTCCAAATTCTTGATTAAAACTATATATTACTGTATTTTCAATGACCCAATTTCAGGTGGGTTGCATTGATGTGTCGATAAACGGTATTTTTTCTTCGATTAAAAAATTATATAAATTTCAACATCAAATTGAACGAAAAATACTACAAAATCATATGTTTATTCGATGAACGGTTTGGTAAAGTTGTGAAAACCGTTAAAATTGTTGTGGTTGAATGATTTTACCTGAAGGCTTTTCTTTGCCCTATTAAAAAACCAACAATAAATAGCGCATACATGACGGCAATGAGTATCAACAAAAATTGATGAAGATTGTATTCATAATAAATGTCAGGCGCATCAAAGGCGGCAATAAAGATGAATGGGAAAAAGATATAAAAAACAAGGAGTCCCAAACTTGTCCAGAAAAGCAGGTTACGTGTTAATGAAAAGGCGCTTTCCTCTATCTTTTTCTCTTTAAAATATAGAACAACTGCCATTACTAAAGTGATTGATGCTACTAGATCTGCATAGTATAGACTGTTGTGAAAAGGGTTTTGAAAGAATACGCTGATAACGTAGCTTGTTAAGCTGATAATCATACCATATTTAAGGCATTTCTTATGAACTTCTTTTTTTAGAACCTTCCAGTATACATAATAGAAAAAGGAGAAGGTAACAATTGAGTATATATTGTAGATGATTACGTTGTGCCATGAATATCTTTCATCAGAAAAGAATTGAAACTCATCTGAATGTTTAACAAAGTAACCCAAGAGCTCCGTAAAAAATGTATAGATAATAAATATTGGAAAATACTTTAGCGCAGTATCAAAGTAGCTTCTGTAACGTACAACCGCAACTATCCATGTTATCAAATACAGAGGGATATAATAATTTTCTTTAAAAAGGTCTATGAGCTCTTGGGTCATAATATTTTAGTAATCTGTGTGGGGAGGTGGGCCACTGCTACCTTTGTCCATAGCTAAACTTTGCCTGCCATAAACAGCAGTAGGTGCTGAGCTGATAGGAATTAAGCTTGCGTATGATTTATTGCTTTTTTCAGAGCTATGGCCAATTCCATTTGCACCAACAGCATCTTTTATAAGCTTTGCTTTTCCATCTTCCCCAATATAAAACCCATAATCTTCTCCATCAACATTCATGGTAGGTACAACAAAAACGGAATTCTGTCTTGGATGAACTACTTTTCTTCCATCCGGAAATTTCTCTTTATTTGGGTAATTGGCAAAATAAAATCGTAGTGAAGTAACATCCACATTGGCTGCCTTAGCTTCTTGTTCTACAAAGGCTATATATTGTTTGACCGTTTTAAAATCAAAGGAACTAAACCTTGCTACATTAAAACTATCATCTTCATGCTGTTCTTTCTCAAATTGCTGAATTAAATCTACACGGTTGCGGGTATAGTTATCGTATAAGGACTTCGATTCTTCCAAAGAGATGATTTGTTCGGGTGGTTTTACTTTTTCTCTGGGCTCTTCATGAGGTTCGTCTTTTTTAGGTTTTGGTTGGCATGCTCCTAAAATTAGAAACATAACTACCAAAAAAGAGGTGGTTACTTTTTTTGTGTTTTTCATACGTAAGTGTTTTAGTTTATAGGGTTTTGAGGAAACTGATTAAAGATATGTTTTTTCTTTAAAATGAATTCATAAAAAAACCCTTTGAAATTAATCAAAGGGTTTAAAAATTGTGAAATTTAAGAACTTTTTATGTAAGAAAACTACTCATTCATAGTTAACAGGAACTCCTCGTTGTTTTTGGTTTGCTTAATGCGTTGTTCCATAAACTCCATAGCTTCTACGGGGTTCATATCTGCTAAATACTTACGCATTATCCACATACGTTGAATAGTGGTTTCATCCAATAACAAATCATCCCTTCTGGTGGAGGAAGAAATAAGATCAATGGCTGGGAAAATCCTACGGTTAGAAATTCTTCTATCCAGTTGTAGTTCCATATTACCTGTTCCCTTGAATTCTTCAAAAATAACTTCGTCCATTTTAGAACCTGTTTCAGTTAAGGCAGTCGCTATGATAGAAAGAGATCCTCCATTTTCAATATTTCTTGCCGCACCAAAGAAACGCTTTGGTTTGTGTAATGCATTAGCATCTACACCTCCGCTCAATACTTTACCGGAAGCCGGTTGTACTGTATTATAGGCTCTTGCCAAACGTGTAATGGAATCTAAAAGAATAACAACATCATGGCCGCATTCTACCAATCGCTTGGCTTTTTCCAGAACAATATTCGCAACGCGCACGTGCTCTGTAGCCTCTTTATCAAAAGTGGAGGCAACCACTTCGCCACGCACATTACGTTGCATATCGGTAACTTCCTCCGGGCGTTCATCAATCAAAAGAATAATTTGATATACTTCTGGGTGATTAGCGGCAATGGCATTTGCAATATCCTTAAGTAACATGGTCTTACCTGTCTTAGGTTGCGAAACGATCATTCCACGCTGCCCTTTGCCAATTGGGGAAAACAAGTCCATTATTCTTGTAGATAATGTACTTTGCCTCTCTGCCAACTTAAACTTTTCTTTCGGAAATAATGGGGTAAGGTGTTCAAATGAAACCCTGTCACGAACAACCTGGGGGTCCAAACCGTTTATTTTGCTAACCTTAATTAAAGGGAAATATTTTTCACCTTCTTTAGGAGGTCTAACATTTCCAAGAACAGTGTCCCCGGTTTTTAGGCCAAACAACCTGATTTGTGATTGAGAAACGTATATATCGTCAGGAGAAGAAAGGTAATTGTAGTCAGAGGAGCGTAGAAAACCGTAGCCGTCCTGCATAATATCCAGTACGCCTTCACTTTCAATGATACTGTCAAACTCAAATTCAGGTTCCTTGTACCTGTTTTTTAAGTCCTTATCAAAATTACTGCTCTTTTTCTCATGTCCACCGCTTCTTTGGTGTTGACTGCTTCTTCTGTTGTTATTTTGGGTTTTTTGATGCCCATTTTGTTTGTGGTGCTCCCTTTTTTGAGGTTGAGATTTTGGGTCTTCCTTTGTCTCTTTGGTTGTATCAGATTCTACCTTTTTTTCAGTAGTTTCAATAACCGTTTCCTTTTTTTCTTTTTTAGGGAGAGGTGCTCTTGCTCTCTTGGGCTTTGGAGCAGTTTTTTCTTGAGGTGCAGCAGGACTTTCCTTTATTGCTTTTGGATTGGAAGCCTGTACGTCCAGTATCTGGTAGACCAAATCCAGTTTTTTTAGGGTCTTAAATTTGGGAACATTTAGTCCTTTTGCAATTTCCTGTAATTCAGGAAGCTTTTTAGCTTTTAGATCTGAAATCTCGAACATTAAATATGAATAAATTAAACTTGTCTTATCGAAATAAATTGAAGTAAAAAGTTATTGGGGTACTACGATAGGAAAGATTTCCTTGGGTAAGTGCTTCGCTAATAACGACACAAGTATACAAATTATTTTCAACAATAAGCTTTCATTTACCGAAAAGACGCTTATTTTTGCCTTCCGAAAGCAATTTGAACAATGATTCAACGAATTCAGACATTTTTTCTTGTAATGGTGGCCTTGTTTGCTGGGATTCTACCATTTATACTGAATTTATGGGTTGATGGAGAAGGAGCTGAATTTTTTGCCAAAAACGAGCTATGGATGAGTATCGTTTTTTATGGTTCGGCGGCATTGGCTTTGATTTCAATTTTTATGTACAAAAACAGACAAAATCAATTTGTTATGAACAGATTGAATATGATATTGAACCTTTTTTTACTAGGATTTTTCGTTTATCGATCACTAAGCTTATCCGGAGAAAACACCATTTCTGAGAAGGGTATTGGGATGCTGATTCCTGTATTTTCTATCGTTTTTCTGGTTCTGGCCAACAGAGCCATCAAAAAGGATGAAGATCTTGTAAAATCTGTTGATCGCTTACGTTAAACCTAACATCTTAGTAGTATTAGTGCGAAAAACCCCGGCAATGCCGGGGTTTTTAATTTTATTGGATCAACTTATTTATTAAATCAGTGTTTCCTCGTTAAGCCTATTTCCCAGTTTTATCTTTATCATGACCTCAAAGTGCAAACTTTTGTCGAAACTTAGCAACCTTATGACCTTGTATCAGAACCGAGCTGAATTCAGAGCTTTTTGGCTTCAAAAGGGGATTAGTGTGATTGAAATGAATGAAATGGACCTTAGCCTTTTCTTCATCGGAAAGCTCATCAAAAAGTTTCATACTTTCAATAACAAAGGGATGGGGTATTTCGGAAACATTCCTATTGTTGATTTCCTTTTCGTCAAAAAATGAAGCATCTAAAAACGCAAAATCCACCTTTTTGATTTCTTCAACAATGTTCTTTTTCCATTTGTGCCATTTATCTATGTCGGGAATAAAAAGAACAGACTTGTTCGGACCCATAATTTTATACCCTACCGTTTCAGAATATTCATCTCGATGAGGTACCGAAAAAGGCACAACCGTAATATTGGAGGTCAGTTGCAATGGTGTTTCATCTTGAATTTGTTGAAGATTAATATTATTTAAGGTTACCAATTGATTCCAAGGGCCATTGGTTTCCAGAAACGATTTCATTTTGGGCATTGCATATACTGGAACCTGGTTTGCTCCTTTGGCTTCGCGCCCCAGGTACATTAATCCGGTATAATGGCCAATATGTGCATGGGTCAAGAAAATCCCATCAGGAATATCGTTTTCATTACCCGAAAAGTCCCTTAATAACCGTAATTGAGTAGGTATATCTGGAGTAGCCTCGAACAGGAACGATTTCCCATTTTCATGATCTACCAAACCCAATGCAACTACTTTACGATCAGGGTCAGGATTTTTGAACAAAACAGAACAACACTCTTTTTGACAGTCAATATGCGGACTGCCTGCATCCTGAACAGTGCCCAATACATATAGAGCAACACTGGCATCAGGTTCAGAAAATGCCTCTTTTTCCTGCTTAACCTTGTTATTACAGGCTATGCTAAATAGTAAGATGATTAAAAGGCAATGTTTCATTTAGTTTTTTCCTATTTCAATGACCTCTAAATCCGAAATCTTTTCCCCATCAATAACAAAACGGAGCATGGTCCTAATATGGTGGAAGCCGTGTTTTCCACAGGCACCGGGATTCATATGAAGCAAATTCAACTTTTTATCGTTCATGACTTTTAAAATATGGGAGTGCCCACAGATAAACAATTTTGGGGGATTTCGTTTGATTTCGTCCCTAACCCTAACATTATATTTATTGGGGTAGCCTCCAATATGGGTAATCCAGACATCAACACCTTCGCAGAAAAAACGGTTATGTTCGGGAAACTCCATTTGAATAACATGATCATCAATATTGCCATAAACCGCTCGAAGTGGCTTCAATGCTTTCAATTTGTCGGTCACTGCAATAGTTCCAATATCTCCCGCATGCCAGATTTCATCAGCTTGTGCAGCATATTTTAAAATGGACTCATCCATATGTCCATGGGTGTCGGAAAGCAACAAAATTTTGGTCATAACGCTAAAAATATGCTAAAAAAATATAGTAAGATTTCTATTGAGGGGGATTCAAGTATCTTTAACAACTTAAAAGTAAGGGAATCCATTGAGATATTTCATCCAATTTTCTTATTTCGGGAAAGCCTACCACGGCTGGCAAAACCAACCCAACGCAATAACCGTTCAGGAGGTACTGGAGAAAGCCCTGTCTACGCTGCTACGCAAAAAAATTGATGTTGTTGGGGCCGGGCGCACAGATGCTGGTGTGCACGCTAAAGAAATGTTTGCGCATTTTGATTTTGATACAATCGAAGATTCAAAAGAACTCACATTCAAATTGAATGCCTTTCTCCCTGAAGATATTGCAGTGCAAAACATTCAAAGTGTTCAAGTTGAGGCCCATGCCCGATTTGATGCAGAGGAACGCACCTATGAGTATTGGGTGGTTAAAGAAAAGAATCCGTTTTATGCCGATTTTGCACATTTTGTAAAACTTCCACTCGATATTGATGCGATGAACAAATCAGCTCAATTTTTATTGGAACACAAAGATTTTGAATGTTTTTCTAAATCCAATACCGATGTTAGGACGTTTAATTGTGATGTAAAGCATGCCATGTGGGAACAGAAAGAAGATCGCTTGGTGTTTACCATTGCAGCAGACCGATTTTTACGCAATATGGTTAGGGCTGTTGTGGGAACATTGCTGAATGTTGGTACAGGAAAGATGCAACCTGAAGAAATCAACATAATTATTGAGAGTAAGGATAGGGGCAAAGCAGGAGTTTCTGTCCCTGCAAAAGGATTATATTTGACAAAGGTCTCTTACCCAAAAAAGATATTTAATGAGCAAAAATGATGAAGTAGGAAAAGCATTTGACTTTGGTTTGTTCAAACGAGTGTTTGCGCATACTAAACCCTATAGGATTACCTTTTGGGTGGTGGCAGGTGTAGCTATTTTATCGGCCGGTTTTGCGGTTTTGACACCCGTTCTGGTCAGGAACATTATTAATGATGCACTTTCCAATAAAGACAGCGCGCAATTGGCGGCCATTGTATTGGCCATGTTAGGCGTATTGTTTGGACAGGTACTTTGTCAGCTCTCCTTCAATTATTATGCAAACTTGTTGGGCGAGTCGGTCATCAAGGATATTCGGGTTCGGCTTTTTCAAAAGATGATGGGTTTTAAAATGACCTATTTTGACAATTCATCCATAGGAGTTTTGGTAACCCGAGCAGTTGCAGATATGCAACGTATTGGTGAAATATTCAGTCAGGGATTTTTTGTGATTGTGGCCGATTTGTTGAAAATGCTTTCCGGTGCTGCGGTAATGCTCTACATCAATTGGAAATTGGCCTTGATCGTATTTGCCATTCTACCGATAATTCTAGTTGCGACAAGGGTATTTCAACAAGCTATGAAAATTGCCTTTATTGAGGTAAGGGCACAAGTAGCCAATTTGAATTCCTTTGTGCAAGAGCGTATTGCGGGAATGAAGATCGTTCAACTCTTCAACCGTGAAGAAATTGAAAAGGAAAAATTCCGAAAAATCAATGAAAAACATCAAAATGCTTGGTTAAAAACGGTTTGGTACAACTCCATCTTTTTTCCCATTGCCGAAATCTCATATTCCATTGGTATTGGGCTAGTGGTATATTTTGGGGTAATCCAAAACATTGAAAATGTAGCGCTCAACAATACAGGTTCCATTTTTGCTTTTTTCTTTTTGATGGATTTGTTGTTCCGTCCACTTCGTCAGATTGCGGATAAGTTCAATACCCTGCAAATGGGAATGGTGGCTGCAAACCGGGTGTTCAAGATTTTGGATACCGATAGTCAAATTGCCGATAAGGGAACCTTGGAAAAAGCTGATGTAAAAGGAAACATTCAATTCTCTGATGTTCGATTCGGGTACTTGGAAAATGAAGAAGTGTTACATGGAATTTCTTTTGATGTGAAGGCTGGAGAGACAGTGGCCATTGTGGGAGCTACCGGGGCAGGAAAATCTACTATCATCAACTTGTTGAATCGTTTTTACGAGATTAAGTCTGGGGATATTCTGATTGATGAACACAACATTCAGGACTACTCTTTAAGGTCATTGCGTTCCCATATTGCCATTGTGTTGCAAGACGTTTTCCTTTTTGCGGATTCCATTGCCAACAACATATCACTTCGTGATGAATCTGTTGCGCTGTCAGATATTGAGGCAGCCGCCAAACAGATTGGGGTGCACGAGTTTATTTCGAGCTTACCTGGCGGATATCAATACAATGTAAAGGAACGCGGAAGTATGCTCTCCAGTGGACAAAGGCAATTGATTGCATTTTTGAGGGCCTATGTCAGCAACCCTAGCATATTGATTCTGGATGAAGCTACCTCTTCTGTAGATACCTATTCCGAACAGTTGATCCAGCAGGCTACGGACAAAATCACCGAAGGAAGGACATCTATTATTATTGCACACCGCTTGGCGACGATTAAAAAAGCGGACAAAATTATTGTAATGGATGCTGGTCAGATCGTTGAAATGGGTACCCACAAAGAATTACTTAAAAAAGGCGGGTATTACAACGATTTGTACGAAGCTCAATTCTTGGCCGAGGAGGTTGCCTAAACATAAAAGTATTAGTGAATACTTGAGTCTTTAAACTGCCATAGTACATTTACAATTTGCCATTTCCCATTTAGTTTAATAATGTGCATATAATCGACCCAATCATCGGCGACTAATTTTACCGAGGCGGTTTTATCGTAAATGTCAAGTATAACCACTTCTTTCTTCGGATTCACGGGAAATTTGTCCCCATCCTTATTATAGGTCTCGGCCAATAAGATCATAGCATCCGTAAAAGTTTCCCGTAAATATTCTTTTTGGGTGCTTTTGTCGGTCCAGAAGGTTCTTTTTACCATTCTGGGGTGGGCAGCACGTTCAAACTGCTCCGGTTTTACATGGTGTTGGGATTCAATATAATCCAATGCCACTTGTCTGATTTCCATGCTGTCTTTTTGGGTCTGTGCTTGGGCATATAAAGCGGTAAATAATATGAAGCAAAGGGGTAAGTTGATGGTTTTTCTCATTTTTTGTTGATTTTGATGCCAAATGTATGACAAGACAAAAGCAAAAAAATGTTAATTAAGATTTCCTTTGGAACAAGAAAGTAAAACAAGAGTTTTGTCCACGCTTGAAAAACTAAAGCGATTATTTTGGAGCAAAATCTTCCAATGAAACCTGCCCAGTCATTAAGGTAATGATTACTGCAACAATACCTATTCCCATCATCAGAACCATCAAAAAGAACAAATAGACAAAAGCCCGCCAAAGAGTGCCCCAAAGTTTGGTCTGGTGCATTCTTCCCAAAACAATAAACTGATAGGCCACTATCACCAGTAAAAAGACAAAGTTGAAAATATCGAATTTAACAGGGAAAAGGCCAAGTACCAATATGTAAAGTACAACCTGTGCATAAGATGTTTGCCCTATTATGTAAGCATTGGCAACAAGATGCTCCGTGTAGTTAAATTTTCTTTTTCCTCTAAATAACATCCAAGAAAGTAGGGCATATAAAGGCATGATCATATAGGCCATCAACCCTTGGTAGTCAAACATAAAACTCATGTCCTTGGGGTCGGCATCAGAAAAACTACTCTGGGTAAGGCTTATGTCATAAACGTTTCTAAGTACAAAATACATTAGGCCGGAGAGAGTCACGGCAATGGCAAAAAAACCAAAGGGATTCATATACTTTTTTCGAGTGCCCGAAATGAATTCCAAAATAACCGTTTCTGGTTTGGAAAATAGATGGCGCAAAGTTTTTAAAAAGGTGTTGTCCCAATTAAATACCTGAAAACTGAGGTCTTGAAAGACATTTTTTAATGCCAGTCGGTTGTGGATGACCTTGGCACCACAGGAGGGGCAATATCCAAAGTCTGATCGTAAGCTTGCTTCACAGTTTTTACAGTTCATGGATGCCGAAAATTTGATTAAAAATCTAACAAATCTTTGATATCAACTTCCATTGCATCGGCTAACGCTTTAATAGTGCAGATTGTAGTGTTGATGTCTCCTTTTTCGATGGAATTAATTTGACTTCGAGAGACGTTTGATTCGTAAGACAAATCGTAGGTGGAGATGTTTTTTTGAATTCTAACCTCCTTGACTTTTTTACCCAAGGATTTAAGGAATTTGTCATCTCTGATTTTTGTCATGGAGCCAAAGTCCCAATTTTTGATTACATTTATAGACCTATATATCGTACTGTCGTATGCTTAATAAAAAAGAAGAAACTTATTTGTCGGAATTGATAAAGGACAGGTATGGGTCAAAAGAAGCTCTGGCCGAGATTTTGGATTTGGGAATAGAGATGCTCTTTTATGTAGAAGAAAATTCGTTTAACCGGAAAGAAATCCAAAGTGTTGTTTCGGCTTTGAGGGATATGGTGGTTGTTTTGAGAGAATCGAAATAAATTAAGCTTTCAAGGTAACCTCCTATGAATTGTGTTTGTTTATTAATTCTGTCATTTCAAGTTTAAATGTATCAGCAGTCAATTTTGTTTTGACACTATATAAATCCTTCCTCATTTCAATAATGAGCGAATTGTATTCTTCTTCTCCTTGCTTTTCGAGCAATTTCTTCATTTTTGATATTACCATATCAGAAGCATATAAAGACATATTTACCCATTCTGCGGTAAGTTCATTCAGCAATTCTTCCTTTGAAGTAATATTTGGTCGGTTTATAATAAGAGTAGTGTGTTCTCTTTCGTAGTTGACAAATGCATAGCATAAAAGCAAAATCGCTTTATATCTTTTTTCTTTAAGCTCTTGTTTTGAATCAGATTTCTTCTTTCTTGATGCGATAAAATATGAAACAATAGCTGGGATAACACTTCCAATCCCAATTAACCCTAAGGCAGCTAATATTTGTTCAATTGTCATATTTTACTTTTTATCCATCTTTAGTCAGTAGCGATCACTCCAAATCCTTCTTTAAAAGATTGGTCAATTCTTCCATTCCCTTATAGGGAACAAACTCACCGTTTTTTATATAGGTAATAGATCCGGTTTCTTCACTTACCACTAAACAAATGGCATCGGTCTTTTCGGTAATGCCCACAGCGGCACGGTGGCGCAGTCCAAAACGTAAAGGAATGTTCCGGTCGTTGGAAACGGGCAGGATTACCCGAGTTGCCGTAATGTAGTTGTCTTGTATTATCGCCGCTCCATCATGTAGTGGGCTATTTTTAAAAAAAATACTCTCCAAAATAGGTTGGGTAATCTCAATGTTCATGCTATCCCCGGTTATCTTAACAAAGTCAAGGGAGTTGGTGCGCTCCATGACAATAATGGCTCCTGTCTTGGTAGAACCCATTTTTTCACAGGCATTCACAACTGCTTCAATATTGGTATTGGTGGGCATGGCCTCTTGCCTTAAAAATTTAAAATGCCGGATAAAACTCCGCTTGGATGCAAAGTTGGTAGAGCCAATCATCAACAGGAACTTTCGTATTTCTTGTTGGAACACAATGATCAATGCAATAAGACCAATGTTCATAAAACCACCCACCATGCTACTGATCATTTTCATTTGAATCAGCTCGGTCAATTTCCACAGGGCCCAAACAATCACAATTCCAATAAAAATATTGATGGCAACCGTACCTTTTACAAGTTTGTAAATGTAGTAGAGTAGAGCGGCCACAAGCACAATGTCGATGACATCTGTGATTTTAAATTCAAGAAAATTCAGAAAATCCAACCGCGGTGTTTTTGTAAAATTAGCAAAAATAGCCTAACCAAAAATTAGAGTGCGTTGGCTTTTAATGCTTCTACGAGCATTACACACTCCTTTGCTTCTTTAACGTCGTGAACCCTTAAAATATTGGCGCCCTTCAACAATGTTATGGTATGGAGTGCCGTTGAACCATTCAAAGCTTCTTTTGGGGATGATTTTAGCACCTTGTAGATCATGGATTTTCGACTTAAACCAATCAGCAACGGAACTTTAAAAGTTCTGAAAAGGTCCAGATGGTTCAGCAAGGTGTAATTCTGTTCCGTGGTCTTTGCAAAACCAAAGCCAGGATCTATAATTACATCATTGATTTTATGTGCTGTGGTTTCACTCATCTTTTCTGAGAAATAATATCGAAGATCTTTGATCAGATCATCGTAAACGGCCTTTTTCTGCATGGATTGCGGAGTACCTTTCAAGTGCATCATAATATAGGGTACTTGGTATTGGGCAATGGTGGCAAACATATTTGAATCCAGATTCCCGGCAGAAATATCATTGATCAGTGCCGCTCCCCTTTGCAAACTTTCCGAAGCTACCTTGCTTCTAAAGGTATCTATGGAAATCAAAGTTTCAGGGAAGTTGTCGAGAATCAACTCCAATATGGGAAGCATTCGCTGTAACTCTTGATCTTCTGAAACATGTTCAGCTCCTGGCCTTGAACTGTAGGCGCCCATATCAATAAAAGTGGCTCCATCCGCAAGCATCTGCTCAACCTGTCTCAAAATAATGGACTCATCCTTGTACTTTCCTCCATCATAAAAAGAATCCGGAGTAAGGTTCAAAATACCCATTATTTTAGGTTCACTGAGGTCAATAAGGTCTCCTTTGCAGTTTATGGTCATAAGAAATAGCTGCTTTGTTGGGTTTGATTATCTTTGGCAAGGTGTTTTTATAGCACCTTAGTTTGGACGAAATTTACGCAAATTAGCCAGAATACATGCAGCACACCTCCCAACAATATGATGCAGTGATCAATACCTGCCGGGAACTATTTTTAAAGAAAGCCAAAGACTACGGCACGGCCTGGAGGATACTTCGGCTTCCGTCGTTGACTGATCAAATATTTATCAAGGCCCAACGCATTAGAAGTTTGCAGGAAAATGAAGTACGCAAAGTGGATGAAGGAGAGCGTTCTGAGTTTATCGGAATCATCAACTATTCCATAATGGCACTGATTCAATTGAAAAAAGGAGTTGTGGAACAACCTGATCTTTCCGCAGAAGAAGCTGTTGCTCTGTATGATAAGGAAGTAGCCATAACCAAAGAGCTGATGGAAAATAAGAATCATGATTATGGTGAAGCGTGGCGTGATATGCGGGTTAGCTCATTGACCGATTTGATATTGCAAAAATTACTAAGAGTAAAACAGATAGAAGATAACCAAGGTGCTACTTTGGTAAGTGAAGGCATTGACGCCAATTACCAGGATATGGTTAATTATGCGGTTTTTGCACTGATTCACATGAGTGAAAGTCTCAAATAAAAAAATCCAAATCCCAAATCTTAAAAATGTCAAAGATTTATGATTTAGAAGAAAGGACATTTAAATTTGCATGTAATTGTAGAGTTTTGGTGAAGTCTCTCAAAGCCTCGATTGCTAATATTGAAGATGGAAAACAATTGGTCAGGTCATCCGGTTCTGTCGGTGCAAATTATATTGAAGCTAACGAAAAATTGGGCGAGAAAGACTTTGCTTTTCGATTAAAAATTGCTCGAAAAGAAGCAAAAGAATCTAAATATTGGTTACGCTTGTTAAAAGAAAACAACTCTAACGCAAACGAATTTGATGGTTTGATCCAAGAATCAGAGGAGCTTAGAAAAATATTATCCTCTATTTTGAACAAGGTTAAATGATTGGTATTTGGAATTTGCTTGTTGGAATTTTTTATGAAATATGAAATATTTGGTATGGATTTCTAGGATTTTTGTCGGGGTCTTATTTATAATAAGTGGACTCATAAAGTTGAACGACCCAGTTGGATTCTCCTTCAAACTGGAAGAATATTTTAGCCAAGGGGTGCTGGATCTTCCATTTTTAATGCCTTTGGCTTTGTCAATTTCCATTTTTGTGGTCATTGTTGAGGTAATTCTAGGAGTACTGTTGCTAATAGGGTTTAAGCCAAAGTTTACGATTTGGAGCCTCTTGTTGATGATTGTCTTTTTTACTTTCCTAACGTTTTATTCAGCATATTTTAACAAAGTAACAGATTGTGGCTGTTTTGGCGATGCCGTAAAACTTACACCCTGGGAATCCTTCACCAAGGATATTATATTGCTGGTTTTCATTTTGATTTTATTCTTCGGCAGAAAATACATTACACCCTTGTTCAATGCTAAGACCAATTGGATCTTGGCTGGAGTTTCATTGGTGGCCTGTGCTTTGTTTGCCAACCATGTACTCAATCACCTGCCTTCAGTAGATTTTAGACCTTATAAGATTGGAGCCAATATTCAAGAAGGGATGAGCGTACCAGAAAATGCTCCAAAGCCTTTATACGAATATGCATGGCAATTTAAAGTGAACGGGGAGGAAAAAATTGTGATCACCAATGGAGAATATCCGAAAGTTGATGGGGAATTTATTGGGGTGGAAACCACAGAAATTCAAAAGGGTTACGAACCTCCTATCCACGATTTCACCATTGAACAAAATGGTGAAGATATGGCCTCCTTAATTTTGGAAGAGGATAAAATGGTGATGGTCATCGCCTATGATTTAGCAAAGAGTAATTATGAAGCCTTTGCTGACGTTGCTTTGGTAACTTTAAAAGCTAAGGAAAAGGGATATGCTATTGTGGGGATGTCCGCCTCAAGCAATGATTGGGCCAACAAGATTAAAAAAGAATACGGTTTGGACTTCGATTTTTATTTTACTGATGAAACTACCCTAAAGACCATAGTACGGTCTAATCCGGCCATTTTGGTTCTGGAACGAGGTACAATTCAACAGAAAGTCCATTATAATGACCTTGATAAACTAAAATTTTAAACATAAATAACTAAGAAACCAATATCATGAGAACCCAAATAGTAGCAGGAAACTGGAAAATGAACAAGAATCTTGAAGAAACAGAAGCTTTGTTGTCTGAGCTTTCGGCCAAACTTCCAGATACCCATGCTGAGGTTATTGTGGCACCAACCTTTATTAACTTGGCCCAATCTCAAAGAAGTTTACAATCATCAACAATAAAAGTGGCTGCTCAAAACATGCACTTTGCTGAAAATGGTGCCTACACAGGTGAAATTTCAGCGGATATGTTGTTGAATATTCATGTGGATACTGTGATTCTTGGACACTCTGAGCGACGCTCCCTTTTTGGAGAAACGGATGACTTATTGGCCAAAAAGGTAAAAACAGCTTTAGAAAAGGAAATGACGATTATTTTCTGCTTTGGAGAAGAATTGGAAGATCGAAAGTCTGAAAACCATTTTTCTGTTGTGGAAAGCCAATTGAAAAACGCCCTTTTTAATTTGGATGCAAGGGCTTGGAAAAGTATTGTATTGGCGTACGAGCCAGTATGGGCCATTGGAACCGGTGAAACTGCAAGCCCCGAACAAGCTCAGGAAATGCACTCCTTTATCAGAAAAACGATTGCAGAGGCTTATAATGAATCTGTTGCAGAAAGTGTTTCTATTTTATACGGAGGAAGTGTAAAACCGGCCAATGCTTCGGATATTTTCTCAAAACCAGATGTAGATGGTGGTCTTATTGGCGGAGCTTCTTTGAAAGCCGATGATTTTATTGCTATCATCAAGGCAATTTAATTCTGGGCAAAGCGTGACTTACATTGAATATAATTTTAAGATTACACCTTTACAACCTGCAACCGATATTTTGATTGCGGAGTTGGGGGAGGCGGGTTTTGAAAGTTTTGTGGAACATGATTCCGGATTCTTGGCCTATGTCCTTAAATCCGAATGGGAGGAAACCATTTTAAATAACCTTCAAATTGTACAAAACCCTGATTTTGATATTTCTTGGTCTAACAAAGAAATTAAGCAACAAAATTGGAATGCGGAGTGGGAGAAAAACTTCCACCCCATTACCGTTGATGATCAATGCATGGTCCGAGCCCCTTTTCACGACCCGAAAGATGTGGAATATGACATTATAATAGAGCCCAAAATGAGTTTTGGCACTGGACATCACGAAACTACTCACATGATGCTGGAACATATTCTGAACGAAGATTTCGATGACAAATCGGTATTGGATATGGGATGCGGTACCGGAGTTTTGGCCATTTTGGCTGAAATGAGAGGAGCAAAAAAGCTAGAAGCTATAGATATTGACGAATGGTGCTTCTTAAATTCTGAGGAAAACGTAGAAAGAAATAATTGCAATAACATTGAAGTCAGTCAAGGAGATAGTAGCTTGCTGGTGGATAAGAAATACGATATTATCCTAGCTAATATCAACAGAAACATCTTGTTAGAGGATATCCCTGTTTACTCCAAATGCCTGAATAAAGGCGGAGCACTCTTTTTAAGTGGCTTTTATACTCAAGATTTGAATATTATTTCCTTAAAATGTGAAGATAGTGGGTTAAAGTTTGCAAAAAAACTGGAAAAGAACAATTGGGTTTCAGCAAAATATGTAAATTAGAATTGATTAATTCGTGAATCATGGGTACTAAGGAAAAAGTATCAGAAGAACTACTTTTAGAAGAAGAGACAGTAAAACAGAATGAAATTGTCCTCTTCAATGATGATGTAAATACATTTGATCACGTTATTGAAACCCTAATGGATGTTTGTGACCATACCCCAGAACAAGCCGAACAATGTTCACTGATTGTTCATTATAATGGTAAATGCACAGTTAAAACCGGTGAATACTCTTACCTAAAACCTAGATGTTCTAAATTATTGCAGGCAGGATTAAGTGCTGAAATTATTTAATACTTGAATTCTTTTCCTATATTTAAAAAGCTGGATTATTTTCAAAATATAGGAGTTTGAGATTCTTTCTTTTTTTATTACTATCTATTTTTCTAATTGACTCCGTTTGTTCCCAAGCGTCTCACCCCATTCAAAATTTCTCTCCAACAGATTATGTTTCAGAAAGTCAAAATTGGGCTATATCGCAAGCCTCTAATAAGATTGTTTATGTTGCCAATAATGGTGGACTATTAGAATTTAATGGAGAAAGATGGAGACTATATTCCTCTCCCAATGAATCTATAATAAGATCTGTAAAGGTCGTGGATGATAGGATTTATACGGGATGTTACATGGAATTTGGTTATTGGGAGAAAGATGATTTGGGAATGCTCAAGTATACAAGTTTGTCACATTCCTTGAAGAAGGATCTATTAAAAGACGAAGAATTTTGGGGTATTTTAAAATTGGAGAAATGGATTGTATTCCAATCCCATAGCCGAATTTATATATATGACCTTGAAGATGATTCAGTAAACGTTATTGATTCCAATACTTTTTTGCCTAAGATATTCAAGGTTGACCACACCATATATTTTCAAAAAATAGGGCAAGGAATTTTTAGAATTGAGAATGGGAAGGCCGTTTTGGTCTATAATTCAGACTTTTTAAAACACGATGAGATAATCAATATTTTTCAAAAAGAAGGAGGTGTACTTGTTCTTACCAAGTACAATGGTTTTTATGAGCTAAAAGATGATTCTTTTGAAAAATGGGAAACTGGAGTGGATCAACTTTTATCAGAAAGGAGTTTGTACAGTGGCATACAGCTTAAAAACGGGGGGTTTGCTTTAGGAACAATCTCACATGGTTTAATACTAATGGGTCGTGATGGAACTGTCCAAGATCACATTGACCAAGTTAAGGGACTTCAGAATAACACCGTACTATCCTTATATGAAGATGTTGACCAGAATATATGGTCGGGATTAGATGTAGGCATAAGTTATGTAAACAGTAATTCACCATTTCGTATATATCCAGATAGTAAAGGATTGGTAGGGAGTGTTTATGCTTCTGCAATTGAAGATGGCAATTTATATTTGGGCACCAATCAAGGGCTTTTTTATAAAGAAATTGATAGCCAATCAGATTTTGAGTTTATTGAAAATACCCATGGGCAGGTTTGGTCTTTAGATGTTATTGATGGAAAACTCTTTTGTGGACATCATACAGGAACATATATAATAGAAGGGGATACGGCAAAAAAGATTTCAGATGTGCAAGGGACTTGGAAGACCGGTAGTATAGAAAACAGAGCGGACCTTCTAATACAAGGAAATTATGATGGGTTGCATGTGCTGGAAAATTTGAATGGTACATGGCGTTTAAGAAATAAGATTGAAGGATTTGATCATTCAGCTAGATATTTTGAAGTCTTTGATGACAACATCTTTGTCAACCATGAATATAAGGGAGTTTTTAAGTTAGAGGTAACAAAAGATTTTTCCAAGGTAAACAAAACAGAAATTGATACTTTGATAAAAGGCTCCAATTCTGGAATTGTGAAATACAAGGGAGATCTGTTGTATGCTTATAAAAAAGGAGTATTTAAATACGATTGGAGCAAAAATGGATTTGTGAAGGATACTGTCTTGAGCAAGCTCTATACCCAGAATGAATATGTTTCCGGAAAGATGGTAGTGGACAGAAATGATGGTTATCTATGGGCGTTTTCAAACTCCAGTATTGGTTTTGTATCGGAAGGAGGGTTGGCAAGTACGCCTAGCATAAAACAAGTGCCACTGACTGAAAATATGCGAAATGGTATAATAGGTTATGAAAGTGCCACAGCTTTAGATGAAGATGGGAGGTATCTATTTGGTGCTCGATCGGGCTATTTTACAATAGCCATAAATGATTTTGAGGAGAGAGAGTTTTGGGTTAATATGGGAGCGGTCAGAAAAGCAGGAAAGAATAAGAGTTCTACCCAAAAAAGCCTGCTTAATCCCAATATAGATGGCAGTTTTCGTAACAAGGAAAATAGTCTGAAATTTTCATATTATGTACCTAATTATAATAAATACCTTAAACCGCAATATCAATACAGATTAGAAGGTATTTATCCCAATTGGAGCGATTGGACTGGAGAATCATCGGTGTCTTTTGAAAATTTACCCGCAGGCAAATATAGTTTTAATGTTAGGGCACGGATAGGGAGCAAAATATCTAACAATTTTGCTACGTATTCCTTTGTGATAGCCCGTCCATGGTATCTAACTAATTTAATGTTGGTCTTATATATTTTGACTGCAATCTTGGGGTCGTTTATCATCCATATTGCATATAGACGCCATTATCATAAGCGTCAACAGAAACTTATAGAGCGTAACAAGCGTGAAATGGAGTTGGCAAAAGCCCAAAACGAAAAGGAGATTATTAAAATTAAGAACGATCAACTCAAAGAAGATTTTAGAAGCAAGAGCAATGAGTTGGCAGCTTCAACCATGAGCATTATCAAAAAGAATGAATTATTGTCAAAAGTCAAAGAACAACTTATGGCAAGTGTTGAGGACAGAGATGTTGTAAAACCAATTATCAATGTTATTGACAAAAGCTTAAAACAAAATGATGATTGGGAATTGTTCAAAGAAGCCTTTGATAATGCTGATAGAAAATTCTTGAAAAAGCTAAAAAAGTCGCACCCCAATTTATCCCCAAATGATATAAGATTGTGTGCCTATCTCCGTTTGAATTTATCTTCTAAGGAAATTGCCCCAATGTTCAATATCTCACCTCGAAGTGTTGAAATTAAAAGGTACAGATTGCGTAAAAAGATGAATTTGTCCCATGATGACAATTTGGTGGACTACATCCTTAAGCTCTAAACTACACCACCACACGACTTTTACCTTAACATTACCTATACAACACCAAAATTTAAGCAAAAAGGATAAATGCTGTTTTTCTTCTTAGGCCTTTTAAAACAAGGGTTTTGAGGATATCTCAAAAAAAACACAAGTTTATTGTTGTGTATGTTTTTTGTTGAGGTGTTTCTTATGGACTTCCTATTTTTTTAAGATATGTTTAGCCATCTGCAAAATGGATGTGAAGTGCCCTTAGCGGTATAAAGATTTATAGTGGAAGAATGAAAGGCTTTCCGAAAGCCAAAAATTGATCAACTATATCAGCTTGACGCTAGAAACTTTCAAATTCAATTCAGATCAACTTAAAACTAAACTTTACTATGAAAAACTATCTATTCAGAGTATTATTTTTCTTGATTGCAATTGGTGCATATGCCCAGGCGGATAAAGTATCTGTTGTAAACAATGAAGAAGGAATGAAATTGGTCGTCAATGGCGAGGATTTCATGATCAACGGTATGAATTGGGATTACATCCCTATTGGAACAAATACCGTGAACGCAAATTTCTGGAAGAAGTCCGATGATGTCATTAAGGCAGGACTAGACCATGAGATGTCACTCCTTAAAAACATGGGGGTAAATGTTATTCGGCAATATACCGGTGTTCCTGCAAAGTGGATTCGGTATATCTACGAAAACTATGGAATCTATACCATGCTTAATCATTCATTTGGAAGGTATGGACTAACCTTGGATGGTGTTTGGACTCCAGTAACCATTTATGATGACCCAAAAACTGCAGAATTCTTACTATCCGAAATGGAAGAGTTGGTAAAGGGGTATAAAGATACGCCGGGACTTCTGTTGTATCTATTGGGGAATGAGAACAACTATGGTCTTTTCTGGGCCGGAGCGGAAACTGAAGATTTTCCAGATGACGAAGGAAGAATACAATTTATAGGTGAAAGTCGTGGAAGACCAATGTACAGATTAATGAATGAGGCTGCAAAAAGAATGAAGACCATGGATGCTTCGCACCCTGTTGCTATATGTAATGGTGATGTATTGTTCATTGATATTGTGGCGGAAGAATGTAAAGATGTGGATATCTATGGAACCAACACCTACCGTGGAGTTTCTTTCGGAGATATGTTTCAGGTAGTACAGGACAAACTCCAAAAACCAGTGATGTTCACTGAGTTTGGAGCAGATGCTTTCAGTGCTAAGGAAAACAAGGAAGACCAATATTCCCAGGCCTATTATATGGTAGGAAACTGGAAAGAAATATATGAAAATGCGGCTGGAGTAGGTAAAGTTGGAAACTCTATAGGAGGTTTCACTTTCCAATTCAGTGATGGATGGTGGAAGTTTGGTTTTGATGATAGGAAAAATGCTGATTTACACGATACCAACGCATCCTGGTCCAATGGTGGATATGCAAGGGATTTGCCTGCCAAAGGAGAAAACAATATGAACGAGGAGTGGTTTGGTATCTGTGCAAAGGGACCAACAAGTGAAAGAGGTCTATATGAACTTTATCCAAGGGCGGCTTACTATGCCCTGAAAGAAGCGCACAAATTGAATCCATATACCGATGGAACAAATACTGATTTCATTGATAACTATTTCAATGGAATTGAAATTACTGATGCAGTGCTTAGAGCTCGTGGAGACAAAGCAGCTTTTGAGGCCACTCAAGGAGGAAAAATTAAGGTTAGCCAGCTAAGAGCAGAATTTACCACCTTCAACACTGGCGGCAAACTGATTACAACGCCTGGTATTGCAGACCCAGACGAAAATACGTTTCCAGATCAAACAGGTTTTGATCATATGCAATCGTATTATGTCGGAGTCGAAGGGCAGCCATCATCTAATATGCGCGCCAACATAAACTTCAATATTCTGGGGAATATAGCCAGTAATCCAATCAATGAAATTTTCTATGAGAATGTCGGGCGACCTGTGGCTGTTGAATCAAATAATGGCGAAGTAATATTTACGGACAATAATAGGGTAAGGGTATACAATGCAGAATTTGATTGGCAGACAAAACATGCTGATGTAAGAGGTTTTTACAGAACCGGACATTACCATTGGGGGTACGAAGGAGATTTCTTTGGCCTTTACCCTGAAGCCAATTATGGTCCTAACCTAGACTTGTATAATGGTGAAATACTGGGAATGGAAGTAGATGGAAAGAAAACCTTTAAAGGTTTTAAAGCTGCTTTTGGTGATCAATTATGGTGGGGTGCCAATCCAGCGGTATTGTTTAAATACAGCACTAAATGGGCCCATTTCGATATCACTGGTGTCTATCATGAAGACCTTGGACAAAGACGTGGTGCCGAAACATCTGGTGCAATTCCACTACCAAAGACACGTAGAGCAACCCTACATGTAGAAAGAGAATTTGGCAACTTGGGTCTTGAAGTCGGTGGTATTTGGGGAGGACAACCACTAAATGGAAGAGAATTTCAGTTTGTTGAAGGTGGCCCAGGTAACTACGTCGTCTATACAGATGAAATAAACACCGATGATAATTGGGGGGCAAAAGCAAAGATCACATACTCTAAAGGTAAGTTTAACTGGTATGCTCTAGGTGCAAGCACAGGCTTGGTGGCAAACGGAGGAGTTGATCAGACAAGAACCTTTACCGGTTGGAAATTAAAGGATAATGGAAGTGGAAACCAAAATAGTTTCTTATCTGGGTTTACCTATACCTTCGGAAATGTTCAAATAGCACCAAACTTTTTGTGGCAAGAACCTTTGGTCGGACCAGTGCCAGGAGATGTAGGAGGTCCCGCTAGGCTTAGAAATGTACAAGACGACCCTTTCGCTGTTAGAGGAAACAGGAAAACAACCGCTGGTGAGCTATTGTTGACCTACGATCCAACACCGGGCTCTTGGTTTTACGAATGGGACAATGACCGTAGTGAGGATGCTAAGTTGGCCTTCAATCTAGGTTTTGTTTTCCGTCATCAGCCAACTACCATGGATGCCGCAATTGGTTTTAACGCTCAGCGTACTCCGTTTGCATTTCCTAATTCAGTTCCTGCAAAAGATTTATGGGAAATCAGTTCAAGAATTGTGTCAAAAGTGAATCCAGATTTGGCACTGATAGCCAACCTGTATGGTGGAAATGCACAAGCAAATGGAAGCGATTCTAGATCAATTGAAAGATTTGGAGGAGATGTTCGGGTAATCTACAAAAAATGGAAACTAGAACATGCATTTAAAGTAAACGATTGGGGTCCATACGATTACCATCGTGATTTTAACCTGACCTACCCAGTACAATTGATGCTGGATATCTCAACCTCTTTAGGTAAACCGGATTGGTTTATTCTGCCAGATACCAAGATTGGAATTAGGGGCATTTGGCGTTCGCTTGATGAGTTTTCACCAAGATATTCACCAACCGCAGTTCCACCTAACACATTTCCTCCAGTACCTGTCCTGAGCCCAGTTGGCTTTGATGAAGGTCAGGAATGGCAGATTAGCACATACGTTCACATCAATATAGGAAAATAAAAAAATGGATATGAAAAATAGAAAACAACTAAATGTAAAAACCATTCTTTTAGCGTTGGTTTTTATGGCCATGCTTGGATGTGAGAGAGAGCTCTCGGATGAAGCCGAGTTCGCCACATTCTCCACTACTGGAGAGATCTTTACAGATTTGCCTGTTGGTCTTGGTAGCGACTTTTACTTTCCATTTTTAGGGTCAAAGGCTACAGCTTTTTCAGTAGACGAAAGTGAATCATACAAAGGTTCTGCATCAATACGAATAGATGTTCCCAATGCAAATGACCCTGATGGAAATTTTGCAGGAGCCATTTTTAGGGTAGACGGCTCAGGGCGTAATTTAACCAATTTTGATGCTCTGACTTTTTGGGCCAGAGCCTCACAAGGAATAACTATTGGAGAAATTGGATTTGGTCAGGATTTTGGAGAGAATAAATTCCAAGCAACTAGGACAAATGTCACCTTTGGCACTCAATGGGCAAAATATATTGTTCCCATTCCAGATGCTTCAAAATTAGTCGAAGAAAGGGGTATGCTATGGTATTCTGCAGGCACTAACAATACTGGCGGATTTGGATATACCTTTTGGTTGGATGAAGTAAAGTTTGAAAAGCTAGGCACTATTGCCCAAGCTCAACCCTCCATTTTAAATGGAGCGAGCATTGAGCAAGATGCCTTCGTTGATGTCCCAATAGAACTGACAGGTCTTACCCAAACTTTCAATGCGGGTTCAGGTGAAAACATTACGGTAATAGCTAAACCTTCCTATTTTGATTTTAAATCAACGGATGTTGATGTGGCAAGAACTAATGAATTAGGAATTGTATCAGTGGTTGGCACAGGAGAGGCAACAATAACTGCAACTTTAGCAAATGTTGCAGCAGCTGGTTCATTGGCACTTAATGTTACGGGCACATTTGATTTTGCTCCAACTCCTCCAGAAAGAAATTCAGCCAATGTAATTTCCGTATTCAGTGACGCATACAACAATGTAGGAGTTGACTATTTCAATGGTTTCTTTAATCCAGATGGGCAAACTACCGAAGGAGGCGCGCCACCCTTAAATGTGAATGGGGATGCAGTAATAAAATATACCAAATTGAACTTTGTGGGCATAGGGACATTCCAAGATGTGGCCCCACTTAACACTACCGATATGACGCATCTTCATGTGGACATTAAGGTAAATGAATCTATTGATGCAAGCGACTTTATAAGATTACAACTATTGAATTCTGTAGGAAACAATGAGACCTCTGGTTCTTTTACAATCGATGCAAATACTCTTGTTGCAAATCAATGGGTTAGTTTGGATATACCACTTTCAGATTTTACTGACTTGGGGGATCGTTCCCAGATTGGATTGTTGTTCTTCATATCGGATTCTACAATATCTGAAATTTTCGTGGACAACATTTATTACTACAAGTAGTCAGACTAATCACAAAACAAAGAATAAGATGAATAATTCATATATACATAAAAAAACAAAGGCTTTACAGTTTCCCTCATTACTATTTGTAATGCTGCTGCTTATTTCTAGCTGCGAAACTGATGATGCACAAACCGTTGCAACGTTTACAGATCTTGTGATAGCCGATGAGTTCGATACTGAGGGAGCACCAAACTCTTCTATTTGGACTTATGATATTGGCAGGGGACCTAACGGAGATGGATGGGGAAACCAAGAACTGCAATATTATACAGATCGTACGGAGAATGTAAAAGTAGAAAATGGATTCCTGCTAATTACAGCTAAAGAAGAGTCTTTTGAAGGTGCAACATATACCTCTGCCAGACTTAAAACCCAGGGATTGTTCGAACAGAAATACGGTCGTTTTGAAGCAAGAATCAGATTGCCGTATGGTAAAGGTCTGTGGCCGGCTTTTTGGCTTTTGGGTAACGATTGTGACCAAAACATATGGCCTCAATGTGGCGAAATTGACGTAATGGAATATCTGGGAGATTCACCAACTAAAGTATTTGGTAGTGTGCATGGGCCCGGATACTCGGCAGGAGAAGCAGAGACCAAGGAATATTCCCTGCCAAATGATCGCTTTGATACTGGGTTTCATGTTTTTGGTATTGAATGGGGACCTGAATACATCAATTATTATGTAGATGGAAACTTGTATAACCAAATAACTCCAGATGACGTTTCCGGAGAATGGGTTTTTGACCACCCTTTCTACATTATTATGAACGTAGCAGTGGGCGGAAGCTTCCCAGGATCACCTAATGAAGAAACCACTTTTCCACAGACCATGTTGGTGGATTATGTGAGGGTATATAAAAATAACAGACTAAACTAACACTCAGAATTATGAAACTATTATTGAACAAAGCTAAGATCATTTTCATATGGGTTTTGGCGATATCCTTTTTTGGATGTGAAGAAGACGATGAAGGAAACCGACTCCCAGAAGTATTGGCGGGTTTTACACAATTGGTAATTGAAGATACAGGTACTGTATCTTTTATAAACACTTCGGAGAATGCCGAAAAGTATGAGTGGGATTTTGGAGATGGGACTGAGTCTACTGAAATTGATCCTATTAAAACCTATGCAACAGGTACCTATACAGTTACTTTAACTGCTTCCAACAGTGCTGGTGGTAAAGATACCTTTGAAGATGAATTGGTTATTGTGGTTCCAGAACCAGTGACGTTGCCAATTACCTTCGATGGAGCTAATGTTGACTACGATGTAACTACTTTTGGAGGAGCTACTTTTGAGATTGTGGATAACCCAGCTCCAGGAGGTACTAATGATACAGCTTCTAAAGTTGGTGCCATTACAAATGGCGGAGCAGAATTTGAAGGATTCTATTTTGACTTGGGGTCACCAATTGATTTGACAACAGACAAGACCATCCAAATGAATTTCTGGGCAGATGCAGCTGTTGATGTTTTAATAAAACTTGAGCAAGGAACTGGAGCAAATGTCGAGGTGTCTGCAAATCATGGAGGAACCGGTTGGGAAATGATATCATTTGATTTTACTTCCGCTGACAGTTTTTCAAGGTTAACAATGTTTGTAGATGGTCCGGGTACAACTGAAGGTACATTCTATATAGATGATGTAAAGCAGTTGGAAACAACAACTGGCGGAGGCAGTGCGCCCACAACCTCTGCTCCAGTGCCCCCTTCAAGGGATGCTGGCGATGTGATCTCGATCTATGGTGGTGCCTATACCAACATCACGGGTATCAACTATAACCCAGATTGGGGACAGTCCGGTCTTGCATTTGTGAACACGGATTTTGATCCGGGAGACGGGAACTTGGCCCTGGCCTATCCCACCTTCAGCTATCAGGG
>NZ_OBEH01000007.1:0-106619 GCF_900215465.1 Flagellimonas pacifica | reverse complement strand
TCGTACAGTTGAAGTTCGACGGTCAGTTCAATGGTGACGGCAGTGCGAACACCGACCCATATGACATCTATTTGGACAATATCTATTTCTATAAAACAGCCGGTGGAGGCGGAGGCGGTTGCCCAGCACCTCCAAGTGGCGAGTTAATGTCAAACGGCGGTTTTGAAGCAAATTCTGGAGATGGAGCATGCTGGCAATTTAACAACGGTGGTGGAACGGTAACAGTTATCGATACCGATGCCAATACTGGTACCTATTCGGCTAGGTTGACATCAGGTCCAGCTCAGGTACCAAACTTGAAGCAAGAACGGTTTGCCATGAGTATATCTGGTAACCAAGGTGTTGAAGTAACATTTAGATATAAAATAACTACCGCCTTTGTGGATGGTGCAATACTTCAGGTATTGGCATTCTCAGAATTTACTACTAACCCTGCAGTTGCACATGATTTGGGTAACGCTACCGACGTAAGTACGGTTGGTGTTTGGCAGACATATACAGGTACGTTTACAACCGATGCTAGTATTGAAGAAGGTATATCCCTTCTTATTCAAGCCACTTGTGGTGGAGCGGGTACTTGTGCAGGTGAGGTGATTATAGATGATGTTGTTGTAACAGAAATCTAAGACGGATTACATTGTTCTTGAATAATTAGGATAATGATGAATTAGAAAATTGGTTGTTGAAAAGGCTGGAAAACCGATTTCCAGCCTGCTCAACCACAAATTGGAAATTACAAACACCTATAACCCTTTAACAAATATATTTTGCAATCCAAACAGCAAACGGCTAAAATGAACAAGTCCTATACGGTGCTCATAAGTTTAATTGTGGCGCTTGGTGGTTTTTTGCTGGGTTTTGACAGTGCTGTAATATCAGGAGCGGTCAAAGGCATTACGGCGTATTTCAATATGACCGATGCTATGCTTGGTTTTTCTGTAGGCTGTGTCATTTTTGGTGCAATGGCAGGAAACCTCTTAGCAGGGCCTATGGCAGATAAGTTTGGAAGAAAGAATGTATTGATTGTGGTGGCTGCTCTTTTTGCTATTTCAGCATCTTGGTCAGCCTTGGCTACCAGTTATGTGGAATTTATAATTGCCCGTATCATTGGTGGTATTGGTATTGGAGGAGCTATTTTAATTGCTCCTATTTACATTGCTGAGATAGCACCCCCAAAACTAAGAGGGAGTCTAGTTTCATTTAACCAGTTAAACATAGTTATCGGTATTTCGGTGGCATACTTTTCAAATTACTTTTTGGTGAATTATGGTGATGAAAGTTGGAGATGGATGTTGGGCGTGGAAGCAATTCCAGCCATAGTTTATTTTGCCTCACTATTTACGGTACCACGAAGTCCAAGATGGTTGATTCTAAAATTGAACAAAGTAAAACTTGCACGAAAAATTCTTCAAAAAATAGGTGGGGAAGAATATGCCGAGTTGACCGTGGCAGAAATTCAAAGAGGACTCGAAAAGAAGGAGAAAAAAGGAAAATTATCCGATTTATTCAAAAGTAAATATGCCACTATAATGATTATAGCACTGGGCATTGCATTCTTTCAGCAAATAACAGGAATCAATGCGATTTTTTATTATGCGCCTACAATTTTTGAACAAGCGGGAGGTAGTACAGACTCCTCATTTTTACAGGCCATTGTAGTGGGTCTTACCAATTTGGTGTTTACATTGGTTGCCATTTGGTTAATAGACAGATTAGGACGTAAGCCTTTATTGCTTTTAGGCACTAGTTTTATGACCATAGCTTTGCTAATGGCAGCTTTGGCTTTCAACAATGCTACCTATAACTTCAATGGGGATGCTCTTAAACGAGTTGGCGACCCACAAATATACAAGGCTTTGCAGCCCATGGAAGGTGAATCCTTTGAAAGTCAATCTAGACTATTTGAAGCAGTAAACGAAAGACTTGCTGAGGAACAGTTTTTGAATTTCAAAAGAAATGAAATAACCAATTTCATCAATATAAATGCAAGCCTGGTTTTAATGGCAATTCTGCTTTATGTAGCGGCATTTGCAATTTCATTGGGACCAGTAATGTGGACTCTGATTTCAGAAATATTTCCAAGTAAAATAAAAGGAATAGCAATATCTGTAGTGGGCTTTTTCAATTCCCTTGTAAGTTTTTCCGTTACGCAGGTTTTTCCCTGGGAACTGTCAAATTTAGGTCCCACCTTGACTTTTGCACTCTATGCATTGTTATCGTTGCTTGCTTTCTTTTTTGTTTCCAGATATGTAATTGAAACTAAAGGGAAAACACTTGAAGAAGTTGAACAGTCTTTGATAAGGACTTAAAATTTGAACTACAACCAAAAATGACTGAAGAATTTATAATGCAGGATATTCAAATAAACAAGAATAAGAATATGGAATATGTGGAGATAGGAGATGAGCACTACTTCAAAATTTCCAACAGCGATACATTGCGTCCGTTTTTTATGAGCATTGTAAGTGATTCTGATCATTGGATGTTTATTTCCAGTAACGGAGGACTAACAGCAGGCAGAAAAAATGCTGATTACTCCCTTTTTCCTTATTACACTGATGATAAGATTACAGAATCTACGGAGATTACCGGTAGTAAAACCATATTTAGAGTTCAAAAAGGAGATGACGTTAAGTTGTGGGAGCCATTTTCTGATAGGATGGAGGGCATGTATAGGGTGACCAGAAATCTATTCAAGAATGTTTACGGCAACAAGATAATATTTGAAGAAATCAATCATGATCTAGAACTCACTTTTAAATACCAATGGTCTTCCAGCGATACCTATGGATTTGTTAGACAATGCTTTTTAAAAAATAATGGATATGGCAATGTGGTAATGTCCATGTTGGATGGTGTTCAAAATGTTTTGCCTTATGGAGTAGGGAGCGACCTTCAGAACAGACAGAGTAATCTGGTAGATGCCTATAAAAGAAGCGAACTAATCAAAGACTCTGGTCTTGGAATTTATGCTTTGAGTGCTATAATTGTGGACAAAGCGGAACCAAGCGAGGCCCTTAAGGCTAACATTGTATGGTCGCATGGGTTACAAAACCCAGAACACTTGGTATCATCACTTCAATTATCCAATTTCAGAAAAGGGAGTGAAGTTCTGCCCGAATATGATATAAAGGCTGAAAAGGGAGCATATTTCACCCAAGTTGTATTGGCCTTGGAACCAAAGGAAGAAAAAGAATGGATGCTGGTGGCCAATGTCAATAAAAACCACTCTGCCATAGCAAAAATCTCAGAAGAAATTCAAAATGACAAGAAACTACATGAGAAAGTAAAATTAGATATAGAAAAAGGAACCCAGCATCTGATTGAATTGGGGGCAGCGTCAGACGGGTTACAAATGTCACAAGATAAGCTTCGTGATACCAGACATTTTTCCAATACCCTCTTCAATATTATGCGGGGAGGAATCTTCGACAACAATTACAAAATTGAAAAATGGGACTTTTCCAATTACATCGCTAAAGCCAATAATGAGGTTTTCCGAGCGGAACAAGAAAAGATTCAAGAACTTCCAGATAGTTTTTCACTTTCCACCTTAAAAGATGTTGTGAATAAAAGTGGGGATATGAACTTTAAGAGGCTTTGTTTGGAATATATGCCACTTATGTTCAGCAGAAGGCATGGGGACCCCAGTAGACCGTGGAACCGATTTTCTATAAACACAAGAAATGAGAATGACGGTTCCAAGATTTTGGACTATGAAGGAAACTGGAGGGATATTTTTCAAAACTGGGAAGCTTTGGCTCATTCATATCCAGAGTTCATTGATAATATGATTCTTAAGTTTCTGAACACTAGCACTTTTGATGGATATAATCCTTATAGAGTTACCAAAGATGGCTTTGATTGGGAAATTATTGAACCTGATGACCCTTGGTCCTATATTGGTTATTGGGGAGATCACCAGATTATCTATTTATTGAAGTTTTTGGAGTTTCTTCAAAATCATGAACTAGGTAAACTTGAAAGTTATTTTGGACAAGATTTGTTTGTCTATGCCAATGTTCCCTATATCATAAAAAGTTATGATGCTATTCTAACAAATCCTAAGGATACCATTGAGTTCAATCATGAATTGGACACCGTAATCCGAAATAGGAGGGATGAACTTGGCGCTGACGGAGCGCTTCTGTTAGATAGAAATCAAAACATTTATAAGGTCAATTTTATAGAGAAGATTTTGGCGACCGTATTGGCAAAATTGTCAAATTTAATTCCAGAGGGAGGTATTTGGATGAATACCCAACGCCCAGAATGGAATGATGCCAATAACGCCTTGGTGGGCAACGGCGTCTCTATGGTTACACTATGCTACTTAAGACGATTCTTGAATTTTTTCCAGGAAGTATTGGAAGAAGCTACAACGAAAAGTGTTGAAGTTTCTATTGAGTTGGTTACATTTTTTGAAGAAATATTCAATACGTTCAGCGAGCATCAGTCATTGTTGTCAAATACAATTGATGACAAAAGTCGTAAACAAATCATGGATGGTTTGGGCCGATCAGGAAGCGATTATCGATCAAACATTTATGAAAATTCGTTTTCCGGCGCAAAAAAATCTATTTCGATCAGTGAGTTGAAACAATTGGTGGATATAAGCCTTCAGTATCTGGAACACTCTATCAAAGCCAACAAAAGGGATGATGGATTGTACCATGCATACAATTTAATGACACTAGAAAGCAAAGAAGAGGTTTCCATTTCCTATTTGAGCGAAATGCTAGAGGGGCAAGTCGCAGTGCTAAGTTCAGGGCATTTATCATCCAAAGAAGCACTTAATGTTTTGGATGGGTTAAAGAACAGCAGTCTTTTTAGAGCAGACCAATACAGTTATTTGCTTTACCCCAATAAATCATTGCCATTGTTTGTTGAAAAGAACAGCATTCCAGAAGAAGTCGTGTTTAAAAACAAGTTGCTTCAAAAACTGGTTAATGATCAGAACTCGCTAATTGTCGAAAAGGACATTAACGGAAACTATCATTTTAATGGAAATTTCAAAAATGCCAGTGATCTTAAAGAGGCATTAAATGGACTTGCCCATACCAAATATGCAGAGCAAGCCAATACAGATGGCGATGCCGTACTACAAATTTTTGAGGAAGTCTTTGATCATAAATCCTTCACTGGTAGATCAGGGACCTTTTATGGTTATGAAGGGTTGGGGTCAATTTATTGGCATATGGTGTCCAAATTATTGCTCGCCGTTGAAGAATGCTGCATAAAAGCAGTTGCTGAGAATGAAGATAACGAGGTTATTGGACGACTTCTAGAGCACTTCTATGAGATTAATGAAGGTATTGGTGTACACAAACCGCCTTCGCTATATGGAGCATTTCCTACAGATCCTTACTCACATACACCTGCAGGCAAAGGAGCCCAACAACCAGGTATGACAGGTCAGGTAAAGGAAGATATTCTAACCCGATTTGGAGAACTTGGAATTTCTGTTATAAAGGGAAAATTATGTTTTGGGCCATGCCTATTGCGAAGGGATGAGTTTTTAACTGAATCCCGAATTTTTGACTATGTGGATGTTGAATCCAATCGGCTACAACTTCAATTGGATAAGGATTCGCTTTGCTTTACCTATTGCCAAATACCGATAATTTATAAGCTATCGGACAAAGAAAGCTTAGAAGTAATCCATAACAACACCAATACCTTTTTTGAAGCATTGGAGTTGGATGAGATTACCAGTAAGAAAATTTTTGAGAGAACAGGGGAAATAAATCTGATCAGGGTCAATGTTAGCACTAAAAAACTAAGATGAAGTTAAAAGAAGAATACTATGAAATTAGTAGTAAGATTTACAATGGTTGCAGTGGTTTTCATTCTTTGCAGCTCGTGTAAACAAGAAAAGAAAAAACAAAAAGAGAACCAATCCCAAATACAACAAGAAGTGACAGCTAAGGACATTTTAGGTAATCCGGATTATTTGGCCATTTCCTATGGAGGTTATAGAGAGGTTACCCGTGAAATTCAGCCAACAATAGATGAACTCAAGGAAGATATGAAGATTCTATCGGCTATGGGCATCAAAATAGTTAGAACCTACAATGTACAGTTAAAACAGGCTTCCAATTTGCTCAAAGCAATTCGTGAACTCAAAAAGGAAGACCCCAATTTTGAAATGTACGTGATGTTGGGAGCATGGATTGATTGCAAAAATGCATGGACCGGAATGGAACCAGACCACAATTTTGAAAGTGAAAAAAATGAAGCAGAAATTGAAAGAGCCGCTGCTTTGGCTAACCAGTATCCGGAAATTGTAAAGATTCTGGCTGTTGGAAATGAAGCCATGGTAAGATGGGCAACGAGCTACTATGTACAACCATGGGTCATCCTTAAATGGGTGAATCACCTGCAAGATCTCAAGAGAAATGGAAAATTACCTAAAGACCTTTGGATTACCAGCTCTGATGACTTTTCCTCATGGGGAGGCGGGGACTCCAGTTACCATACAGAGGATTTAGAGAAATTGGTAAAGGCAGTGGACTATATCTCCATGCATACCTACGCTTATCACAATTCGCATTACAATCCTGAGTTTTGGGGAGTTCCTGATGATGAGGAAGAACTCTCCGGTCTTTCTAAGATAGAAGCAGCCATGTTCAGGGCAAAGGCATTTGCCATGTCGCAGTACGATTCGGTATCTAACTACATGAAAAGCCTAGGGGTCAATAAACCTATTCATATTGGAGAAACGGGCTGGGCTACAGTTTCTAATGGGCATTATGGACCAAAGGGTTCTAAGGCTACAGATGAGTACAAAGAAGCTTTATACCATGAACATATACGTGACTGGACAAATAAAGCCGGAATATCCTGTTTCTATTTTGAAGCTTTCAACGAAAAATGGAAAGATGCTCAAAATAAGAGTGGGTCTGAAAACCATTTTGGATTATTTACGTTGGACGGGCAGGCAAAATATGCTTTATGGGATTTGGTGGATCAGGGAATTTTCAAGGGTTTAACCCGAAACGGAAACCCGATAACCAAAACCTACAATGGAGATAAAGAAGCATTGATGAAAGATGTTTTGGTTCCACCGTTGAAGAGGGAGCAAGCCGTTCCACATTAGGATAACAATTGCAATGAAAAGGAAATAGTAAGATGTTCAATAAATATAATTTCATATTGGTATTGACTGTAATCATGGGTTCTTGTAATCAAAACAGACTAAACGTTGAAGTCTATGAAACTTCAGCTGGAGGAAACAAATTGACCCCTATTATGGAATTTGATGACTTTAAAACCTCCATACATATTAGATTACTTCCAGAAGAAAAATTTCAGACAATTACTGGATTTGGAGGGTCATTTACCGAAGCTTCGGCCTATTTATTGAGCAAATTGGGGAAGGAAAATCGTAAAAAGGTTATCGATGCCTACTTTGGTAATGATGGTGCACGATATTCGTTGACGAGGACACACATGAATTCCTGTGATTTTTCACTTGGCAATTATTCTTATGCTCCCGTTGAAGGAGATATAGAGCTCGAACATTTTTCTATTGAAGAAGATAAAGATGATATTATTCCATTTATTAAAGAGGCCATGGCAACTTCCCAAGAAGGATTCAAAATCTTGGCTTCACCGTGGACTGCTCCTCCTTGGATGAAGGATAACAAAGATTGGAGAGGGGGAAAGTTACTACCCGAGTATTATGATTCATGGGCCTTGTTCTTTTCAAAATATGTTGATGCCTACAAAGCTGAAGGGATAGATATTTGGGGTTTTACGGTTGAAAATGAACCGTTGGGCAATGACAACAACTGGGAAAGTATGCATTTTTCACCAAAAGAAATGACCCAGTTCGTTCAAAATCATTTAGGCCCTAAACTTGAAACAAGTGGCAAGGGTGACATCAAGATTTTGGGCTACGATCAAAACCGAGAGCACTTGAAAGATTGGGTTGATGAAATGTTCAAAGATGAGGCTACCTCAAAATATTTTGATGGAACAGCTATTCATTGGTATGCCAGTACTTATGAAGTTTTTCCTGATGAATTGCAATACGCCCATCAAAAAACACCAAATAAACACTTGATCCAATCAGAAGCCTGCGTTGATGCCCAAGTGCCCAAATGGAAAGATGATCAATGGTATTGGTCTAAAGAAGCCACGGATTGGGGATGGGATTGGGCTCCGGAGAATCAAAAGCATTTGCACCCCAAGTATGTACCAGTCTACCGATACGCTAGGGATATTATCGGCTGTTTAAACAATTGGGTAGATGGTTGGATTGATTGGAACATGGTATTGGATACACAGGGAGGGCCCAATTGGTTCAAAAATTGGTGCGTTGCCCCAGTTATTGTAGACCCAGATAAAGATGAAGTGTACGTTACTCCAATTTATTACACTCTGGCACATTTTAGTAAGTATGTTAGGCCAGGCGCGGTTAGGATTGGTTTTGAAAATACAGATGATTCCTTACAAGTAACCGCTGCCAGAAACCCTGATGGGTCTATTGTAGCTATTGTGTTGAACCAAGAGAATGAAACAAAATATATGACCCTTGCCATAGGTGAGCAATCAATGGGGATAACAATTGGTCCTCAGGCCATTCAAACCATTGTGGTACCTGGAAAGGAACAAAACAAACAAATACCAACTAACTAAAACAAGTATTATGTCAAATGTAAAAACCGCCCAAAAAGATAGAGTGCCCGTTGGGCAAAAAGCGGCCTTTGGTGCAGGTCATTTCATACTGAATATATTGCCGGGCACACTAGGTGTTTTTATTCAATTCTTTTTGTTGACCGCTTGGGGAGTTGATCCTTTATGGGCAGGTCTTTTGGGAGGTTTACCAAGAATATTTGACTCAATAACGGATCCCATAATGGGATTCATTTCCGATAATACAAAATCACGATGGGGGAGAAGAAGGCCTTATATTTTTGTGGGAGCCATCATAAGTGGAATACTTTTCTTTTTAATGTGGCAAATTGATGACAATGCATCCCAATCATACATCATTTGGCATGTTATGATTCTTCAACTGCTATTCCTTATTGGGAATACCATGTTTGCAACGCCCTTGGTAGGTCTCGGTTACGAAATGACTTCTGACTATAACGAACGAACACGTTTGATGGCATTTTCCAACACCATGGGTCAAATTGCTTGGATGATCGTCCCTTGGTTATATGTAATCATCCCAGATTCAAATACCTTCAATACGCAGACAGAAGGTGTCAGGACCATGGCGCTTATTGTTGGTGCAATGTGCATCGTTTTTGGAATTCTACCCGCAATGTTTTGTAAAGGTATTGATGCATCAAATATGGCGAATCGTAAAGAAATTAATTTTAGAACACTTGCGGCCAATATGAAGGAATTGTTGGCCGGTATTGTACAAGTTTCTAAAAACAAGCCTTTCATGAAATTATGTGGAGCTACATTTTTAGTCTTTAACGGGTTCCAGCTTGTTGCTGCTTTCGGTGTTTTCATAATTGTGTTTTATATGTATAATGGTAGTTACGAAATGGCCGGTACATGGCCGGCATGGTTCAATACCATTAATGCCATGATTACAGCATTTCTGGTAATTCCCATTATTTCTAGAATGGCCAATAAATGGGGAAAAAGAAAGGCTTTTCTAATTTCTACCTTCCTATCAGTTGTTGGGTATATATTAAAATGGTGGGGATTTGATAAGGAATTAAATAGTCAGTTTAGCCAAACCGGTTTGGGAAAAGGACTTAATTCTGCTGTGGGTTCACTTTTTGAATCTTTAAATCCTGTATTGGAAAATATAGGAATGTCTTGGTTCAGTATTGATCCAAATAGTGAAGTGCCATGGTTAATATTTTTACCAATACCTTTATTTGCCTTCGGAATGGGCGGATTGTTCACCCTTATGATGAGCATGACAGCTGATGTCTGTGATTTGGATGAGCTTGAAAACGGTATGCCAAGAAAAGAGGGTACTTTTGGAGCTATCTATTGGTTGATGGTTAAAATAGGCCAGTCCATTGCACTTGTTCTTGGAGGGTTGATATTAAGTATCGTAGGGTTTGATCCAAATGTTACGGAACAATCCGTGGAAACTATGAATAACCTTAGAATCGCTGATATAATAGTTCCATCACTTACAGCAGCATTAGCTATGTGGGTTATGTGGAAGTATAGCCTTAGTGAAAAAAGAGCAAAAGAAATTAAAGCTGAACTTGTAAAACGCAGAGGAGAGCTTTAATCCAATATTTTTTAGTACAAACAAACAATAGCATATTTCAATGTCTTCAGGAAGAAAAGAGAAATTTTTAGCATTGGCTGCCCTTGATTATAGTGGTAAGTCCGTAGGTGAACTAAAGAAATTATGCAGACAGGTTCTTGAGGATGGTATGCATGGATTGTGCTTTAGCCCTTATGTGGAAGGGCAAAAACCAGGTGACCAAATTAGCGAAGAGCAGATTAGGCAAAGAATGGAGATAATTAAACCCTACACCAAATGGGTGCGTTCGTTTTCTTGCACAGATGGAAACGAAATTATTCCTAGAATAGCCAAGGAATATGGAATTAAGACCATGGTAGGTGCATGGTTGGGAGATGATTCGGAAATAAACGAACGGGAAATAGCTGGACTGATTAAGTTAGCCAATGAAGGTTATGTAGATATTGCCGCAGTTGGTAATGAGGTAATGTACCGTGGAGACCTAACAGAGGATGAACTGTTGGACTTTATATATCTGGTCAAAGATGCTATTCCAAACACTACTGTGGGATACGTAGACGCTTATTATGAATTTGGTGAACGTCCGAGAATAACAGAAGCTTGCGATGTGGTTTTGGCCAATTGTTATCCTTTTTGGGAGGGATGTGATTTGGATTACTCTTTACTTTATATGAAAGATATGTATCAAAAAGCACTTAGGGCAGGCAATGGAAAGAAAGTCATTATTACAGAAACGGGATGGCCAAGTAAGGGAACTAATCTAGAAGGAGCATTTCCATCATATGAAAATGCGTTAAAGTATTTTATGAATACCCAAAAATGGTCTAAAGAAGAAGATATAGATATTTTCTATTTTTCTTCATTTGATGAATCGTGGAAAGTAGGTGATGAGGGAGATGTAGGAGCCTATTGGGGGCTTTGGGATAAAAATGAGGAAATCAAATTCTGACAGGGAGTATTCCAAAAAGTAAAAAAAGATTTTTAGGAATATTCAAAAACAACTAGATAACGTGCAAAAAGAATCCTTTGCGTTTTCATATCAACAAAATACAAGGAAGTGGAATCTCTTTTTCCAATAACTTAAAAATTCTTTTATCCAACAACTGTCGTTTCATACCTCATTTAAAGTAACTTTGTAAAGAAAGACCAATAAACCAAAACTTTATTTTTTCTTACCTGAGAAATGGGCGAATTTTTTAAAGCCGAATTAAAGGATCGTTTTTTACAATATGCATTGGAGCGCAAGGATTATTTTGAGATTCAAGTGCTGTATGATGAATTTCTGCGACCAAATTACAGTTTACATTTTGTGGAGAAATTAATTCGGGAGATTCGGGAATATGATTCTACCCTTTTAGATGTCATGGGGGGCAATGGTGCCGAAATTTTTATGTTGGCGTCTACACCTAAAACCTATCCTTTTATAGAACAGGGAGGGTTTAAGGACATGCATGTTAAGGAAGAAGAAAAATGGGATGTTTTTTTGAATCAACTTTCTGGGAACCGTAAGTTGTCAAAAGACGAAAAAGTACTTCTGAAAAAGAACTCAACTTCACACCAAAAGGAGAAAACACTGCTTGTCTTTCTTGTCTCTGCTATTGCAATAAGCTTTTTATTTACTCTTTTTAGCATTTTAAAGAATGCATTTTTAGAGCCTGAATATGTCCCTTTGGACGAGTTCGAACGAAAACTGGAACAAGTACGCTTGCAACATCTTCAGGAAAATGAGCGATTAAGTAAAGAACTGAAAGAGGCAAAAGTCATTATTGATTCTTTAAGAAGTGGAATCCAGCAATAATTAATCTTTATTTAACTAAATATTTTCAAATATTTTAATTAGGGCAAAAAAAGTATCAAAAATGGTATAATTATAACTTGAGATTAAGTTTAGGAGTATTTACTTTTGATAGAGATTAGTCTTAATAAGTTTAGTTTCAGTTTGAGTTAGTATAAAAAGGTTAGCTGTTTCAGCTAACCTTTTTGTTTATCCAGAACATTTTATTTGAAGTCCCCGAGAAATAACCTATTAATTGAGATTTTTTTGTCCGATGGAATTTTTTATGAACTGCACTTCCTCCTTGGAAAAAGGAGTTCCATCTTCCCTTAAAATATCATGGAACCATATTTCAGGTTCGTTGGGAAAAGGATGTTCCCAACTGTGCCAAGGATAAATGGTGTTGCTCTTGCCATTGACCAGTCCCCAATTGTAAGCGGCCACTTTATGTTCTTTAAAAATAGGGAGTATTGTTTCAAAAGTTGAACCAGCGGTACGCGCCATATATTCTGTGCACATTAACGGACGGCCCGAAGCTGATAGCAGCTCTACCATTTTTTCTGTGGTTTCAGGACCATAGTATGAATGGAAATTAATCACATCAGAATTCTCATAACAGAACTTATCAATGATATCTATTTTATCAAGATTCAAACTTCCTGCCCTCCATACATCTGAACATATGGGTTGACTCGGATTGATTTCCCGCGCCCATGCAAATGCCATTTTTAGCAGTTTTAATGAAAACTGTTCTTTGTTTTCGAGCTCAATGTCCCCATAACTAGCCTGGTTTGGATTTGCAGGTTCATTGTACAAATCCCAAATGAGTACCCTAGAATCTTGTGCATATCGTTCCATCGTTTGCTGTATATAGGCCTTCAAACTGGTTTCATGTGATTCTAAATCCTTCAATATAGCAGTACCCGGACTTTGAACCCAACCAGAGTTGTGTACACCTTTGGTAGGTTCAGGTTGTTTACCAGATACAGGATTGGGGTGCCAAACATCATCAAAAAAGATAAGCATGACCCTTATGTTATGCTTCTTACATATCTCTAAAAATTGGTCTACTCTTTCATAAAAACCTGCTTTGTCCTCTTTCCATGGCAGATAATGTAGAAATACACGAAGTGTATTAAAGCCCAAATCTTCGGCCCAACCCAATTCTTTGTCTATAAGTTCAGGTGAAAACGTGTCTTCTTGCCACATTTCGAGCTGATTGATGGCATTGGAGGGTACAAAATTACAGCCAACTAGCCAATCAAGCTCATTATACCACTTATTTGCACGCTCTACAGTCCATTGACCTTTCGGCAGTGAATTTTTTAGTGATTTTTTTTTCTGTTTTTCGTTACAGGAGAAAATCAAAAAAGAGATTATTATAACCCAGAAGTATCTGTACATATATTTAAGTTTGTTTTATTGACTTACTTTAACCCAATCGATGATCATATTGACGGGAAGTTGTTCAAGATCGACATCGCCAACCCATGAACCTCCAAGTTGTTGATCTATTAAAATATAAAAAGGTTGATCAAAAGGCCATTGAGATGAATCTACCCCATCAACTTTTGGGTAGGTAAATGTAGGTTTACCGTTTAAAGTGTAGACAAGTTTGTCAGGATACCATTCCAATCCAAAGGTGTTGAATTGATCAGTATTTATAGCCGTTGTGCCATAATATTGAGGATTATCCTTTTGTTTTAATTCTAAAGTATAATAAGAGTGAGTAGTTTGATAGATAATATTATCAAAGTTAAGGTGCTCCATAATATCAATTTCACCATTTCTGGGATAAGCACCATATCTGTTTTCTTCGGAAAGCATCCAAATGGCCGGCCAAGCTCCTTTTGCGGATTCAATTTTGGCCCGTATTTCAATTTTACCATATTGAAACGCAAATTTCCCTTTGGTGTAAATTCCTCCTGTAAGATAGGGCCTGGAATCTACCAATGTATCCGTGTTTTTAATCCCAATTAAATGGAGCTTTCCATCCTGCCAATCAAAACAGCGTTCGTCTTTATCAGTCATTTGGTTGTTCCAGTCCGCTTTTCCTTGGGGAATCTTTGTCCATTTGCTGGGGTCGAGCACAGAGGTGTTAAAATGGTCTTCCCATACTATTTTCCATGTCTTGTTGTAGTGCTCGGAAATGTCCTTGTTTGAGCTTGTTCGTTTATTGGGGCCGCAAGCAAGGTTTAATAGAAAAAGAGAAAACAGCACAATAAGAAACCCTCTTCTTGTTGGTAGCTCTGGTTTAATCTTTAAAATCGATAGAAATAGTTTCATGGTTAATGGTTTCTTCCAGTTTTTTCAAGAATAGGATTTCAGCATAAAACTGCCAGTCAAAAGATAGCGATTGGTTGGCCAAATGCACATGATGATCTTGATCTAGGATATAATTGTCAGGCTTGTTCAGGATTCTGGTCTTACCATAAACAGATTCAAATTCACTTCTAAGTTTTGAGAATTGTTCGTTCAGTTTTGTCAACTCTCCAAGTGCTTGTTTTCTTTCAATGTTATTGGAGGCAAGATCAAAATGATTTAATTGCAGAATGGCCTTATTGCTGAAGCTCACCAATTTATTTACTTGTTCGTAGACCTCTAGATTGTATGTATTCCGTTTGGCCAAGTTTTTCATTTGAGCAATTTTTGCTGCTATAGTATCTGATTTGGCAACCGTTTCTTTAGCAATTTTAACTCTATCTGCATATTTTTTAGACCATTTTCCTGGATTTTTTGAATCAGGTAATTCAATGACTGACTTTTCCTTTGCATTTGGATTACCCATCAAATAATTTCTGCTGTTTCCTTCCAATAAAAGATTTTTCCATTGTGCAACAGGGGCTTCCAACCCATCAATAAATGCATATTGGTCGTCAGACAATGAACTTGAATATTCCCTATGGCGATAAGCGGATTTCACTTCTTCTTTGCTTAGTTTATCTCCAGCCCAAGTATATTCGGCAAACGCCAATATACCTCGCATATAAAGTTCAAAATGAGGAGAATCGTCATCCCAAAGCGTTAATAAAAGCCCATTTAGGCCACTCTCAATGGATGATAAAGCAAAAGATTTGATATTATCGATATTACTTTCTCTTTGCGGCATTAGTACCCATCTAGTTTGCCCAGCAGTGGCACCCATTACTTCAAAACCATGACTTCTAAACCAATTCATGGCCTTACTGTTGCCATACGTTTCTGGAGAATGATAATTCCATCTCATGTAAATACAATTTTTGGGAAACTGATCTAAAAAATCGACCAATTTGTGTTCATTCTCTTCCCAAATTTTGTCTACCTCTTGTTTGCTGATTTCTGTATTGAACATAGGATCATAAACATCTGCCTGCTTCAAGGGCATGTCATCCCAAAATATAGGGATTCGGTCATGCTCTTCTGCAAATTTGCATACTTTGCTAAGCCATTGTAATTGGAGTTCAAGAGCAGATTGCCCACTACCACGACCAGTTGTGTGTACTTCATCTCCTCCAATATGCAGGTACTTTCCATTAGGTGTGGCCTCGATGGCTTCCTCGTAAAGGTCAAACTGTAATTTATAGGTTTCGGGATCTAAAGGATTGTAAGCCCAATCACTTCCCGGATCATCACGAAGATGCTTGTATTCTTCATGTTTGAGCACGAATGAAGAATGGCCCAAACCTTGCATGAGAGGACTGATCTCTATGTTTCGTTCTTTCGCATAATTAGAAAGTTTTTTCCATTCCTCCTTACTCAGAGCGTCAGAGGAGGCAATTTTTGGGTGGCGCTCAAACTGGATTTTATCCTCTACTTCAGCAATAATTGCGTTGACTTTATAGCTGGCCAGTTTGTCTATGAGTTTATAATAATAATCAGTTTTTTCTAAATGATGTTTTATATCTAAATGAACAGAACGGTATGAAAGCAAAGGAAAATCTTCAATTTTACATCTTGGAAGATAAACATCTTGTTCTTGAGCATCAATTGACAGTTGTTCCAGAGTTTTGAAGGCATAAAACAATCCAGCTTGATCTTTGCCAATAAGAGTTATCTGATTGTTTTGAATTTCTAAAAGGTAACCTTCAGCTGGCAGATCCAAATTTTCATCAATCTTGTAGATTATTTGCGCCTCAGATTCGGAATCTGTTTTTTGAAGATGTTTTAAAATGGCACCTAAGGGTGGGAAATCTTGTTCTTTGGCAGAGAAACCAAATTTTAGCTGAGATAATTTTAAATTACTTATCCCAGAGATTTCAAAAGTTTGCGGTGAGGGGAGGAGTTGATAATCTCCCATAATTTTTTCCTCTGAGGCACATGAGTTTAAAATAACAACCAAAAGAAGGGATAATGTTGTTTTTAGTGTTTTCATATAATTTGGTTTTTGTAATCGCATAGCATTTTTGACAAGATATAAAAAAGCAAGATATTTATGTGTACGATAACACATATTGTTTTGCCGCACACATTTTTTACTCAGTTTGTTTATCAAATAGATATTACTTAATAACCACCCAGGTATAACTGTTAGACTGTACTGTTACTTCTATTTTTATGGAGTAATCTCTGTTTAAGGTATAGTTTTTAATAGAACCATCCTCTATTTGAACCTTGGCTCCATCAGTAAGTCCTGTATAATATAGGGGTACTTTAATGTTCTTGGTTATTGTTTTATTGGTTGGGTTGTAAACCATCAACATTCCTTTCTCTTCACCTTTGGGGTTAACACTCAACCAGTAATCAATATCCCTTCCGTCAGCTCTACGTAGATGGATAATATCACCCTCCAATACTTCACGGTGTTTTTTATACCAATTGACCACTCTGGTGACCATGGATTTGGTTTTATTGGAATCAAAAAGTCGTGGGCCGCGGTAACAAGCTTGAACACCCCCGCCAAGATTACTGACCATCATCATCTCGTAATGGTGAAGATGATCTTTAAGGGGTTCAATAGTGGCAGCTTCACCACCTCCATGATATTCGGTAAGCGGAACAAACATCCACCCCATGGAAGGTGTTTTTTGCCATGCACCATCGTAAATATTCTGTCTTGTATGTATAAGTTGTTGTTTACGGGGTAGACTCCAGTTGACTTCTCTATATCCCATACCACATTTATTGCCTCCTGCCATATAATAATAATCTGGTATATTGAGGTAAATTCCATTTGCACGACACCATTGGTAGAATTGTGAAATGGTCTCATATTGTTCCCATTGCGAATCTTCTAGGCCTTTATGCCCAGGATGATTTTGTGACGTGCATACATCTCCGGGATAGGAGCCATCATGTTCAAGCAAGGTAAAGCCCGTTTTTTCATAGAAATTATACAATTTTTTAAAATAATTCTGTCCCCACTGGCTTTCAATACATGGTGAGTTTCCAAAAGTTGGACGTTGTCCAGGGGGCATAACTACATCATGTCCATCACCAATTCTACGAGAGGCCAATAGAGAGTACCCGCCTATTTCTATACCTTTACTTTTAGCGTAATCGGCATATTTTTTCATTTTAGCCAAATATTGTTTGCTATCATCTTCAATATTGAATCCACTTCCAAAGGTCAGTATCACCATTTCAAACCCTGCTTCTGCTGCTTGGTCAATAGCGCTTTTCACCCTTTCCCAATCTGCAAATCGAGCATGCATCATAAGGGGATTCTCAGTGGTCCATGGAGCAAGGGTACGGTACATTTTCCGTAAGGCCATTCCTTGTCGTTCCCTATCATAACTATCATAAGGCATTACAAAAGTGCGAAAGGTTTTAAAAGTTTTGCCTGGTCCTATGGTTTTGTTTGGACCAATTTCTGGACCTACATTAAGTAGGCATGGCGTAATTCTGAGATAGTTGACCTGTGTATGGTAGTCTGGGTCAGGTAGCCAATGCACTGTATGATGGTTGGCATCTTCTACATTGAAACTTGAAAAAGCATAATCGGTTTCTACATGAATGTTAGGTGGAGCAACATTGAATTCACGTGTTTCCACGGCCGAACCGTATTCAACAGCAGCAATAATTTCACTGGTAAATTTATTGACTGTTATGTTTCTTCCACTGTTGTTCATTAAAGTAATCCACTTGGCCATTACAGGAATGCCGTCATACAGTTCATAATGAACTGATAACGTAATATCTTCCTTAGTGAATCCCATTCCGACGTTTTTGTGGAGATTACCATAGGTAGTATAGTTCATAACCTGCATTCTAACCAGTTCGCCAAATTTTGTTTCACTGTCATTACCTTCTCCTTTACCATTGGTTTTACCAATACGTACATGGGAGGGCATGGTATCGAAAGGTTTTAGCTCTTCAATGGTACGCCAATCACCATCTTGTGGCTTGGCTTCGCAAAAAACACCTAGATCTGTAATACGATAACGAAGCGTCCAGGGTTTGGTCATATCCAATACTTGACGCCCACCTGCAGCTTTATTTTCCTTATGCCCATCCCAAAGACCGAACATGGGTACGCCATCATCATATGTATTTCCACCAGGTCGAAGATAGAATTTGATTGTTTTTTTAGGCCAGACCAAAGTAATTCCTGGCCCATAATTCTTGCTCTTGTCTGTTCCTATATTGAAAGTTGCTTCAATAATTTTGGCATTTGTATCCAACTTTTTCTCAATGTAAACAGCAGTGTTTATAGGGGTGTAGATTTCTCCTACCTTGCCTTCATTTTGAAATGATGAGCGCTCATGCACCTTGGAATATATAGTTTTCCAGGAATCATCAAGGGTGTTGAAATCTGTCTTGTAAAGAATCTTTCTACCATACGAACTTGGGAGCAAAGCCTTTCCACCCAATAAGTCTTGAGGTTCTGGCATAATATAATCCATGCGTAGATGAACCCCTTTGGGAGGCCATTGGGAGTCTTTGGCGTAATCCCTTACCCGCTTCCATTGAAAGGGAGCTTCTGGCTCACTAATTTCATGCCCAATATATTGCATGGAAGAAGCATCTCCCTTTAAAGAATTCAACCATTCTGGTTTAAGAAATGCATAGTTGGGCTGTCCTTTTAATCCACCTATTTCGTAATTGATACCATCTATTTTGATGATTGCCTCTGGTTTAATGCCACGAAGGAGGGATTCACCAGTAACTAAATTGTCTAAACTTACTGTGGCGGCATTAGGAGTTATGCGAAAAACACGTTTAATAATCCCATTGGTCATTTCAAGCTCATTGCCAACATGTTTTACTTCGGCGTTGTATGATGAATTGTTAATTAGCCAATCTGTTTGAGCTGATACAACCGGCATATTGCAATGAAGTAAAATAATAATAAGTGGAATGGAAAGGTGTTTGATGATGGTCATAAAAGTTTGGCGTAAAAAAATTGAACTAAACTAGAATTAAAAAGTTCTGAGTCTAAAATGAAATTTTAGATTAAACCAACCTAGTTTTGCTATTACGTTTGTACATAAGTATGAAGAGTCTTTCTGTCCGTACAATTTATATCTGAAAATGGATTTAAAGATCACTTCATGTTGTTGTTAACAAAAATGAAGTGATCTTATGGTCTAAAATCCACCTTTTGATTGGTTGGTTTGGTTGTTATTGGTTTTAAGTCCCTTAATCCTATTTTTAGAAAGAAGGGTTGGTTATTTAGAGGAAACTAATATACTTTAGTATATAATGGCTTTCTACAAGAAGTTAAACATATTCTGATACTTTTTTTGCATAATATGTTAAAATACACGTCTAATACCAAATTTTGAGGTGTTTACCTTAAACATTGTAGATGTTTTTCTTTTTTCGAATGACCGGGATATAGCCTAAAAATTATATTCATTTGAGATATTTAGTCCGCTTTTGAGCTTTTTTGTCTAATTATGGATATTGAAACAACAGTATTGATCTTACTCAGGTGATAGACATGTCTTTGTTTCAGAATATAGAATCTTTCTGCCACTGCATTGACCGGTTAAATGAGTAGAATAATAGTTAATAAAAAATAGATGAATATTAGTACGGATTGGAATGCTATCAGGCAGCATTTCAATAAAAGTTTTAAATCGAATTTTCATGTATCAATTGCATCGGTAGATGCAAATAATAATCCAACGGTAACACCAATAGGGTCCCTGTTTTTAAATGATGACCAGACTGGATTTTATTTTGAAAAATTCCCTTCAAAGCTTCCGATTCATGTAAAGAACAATAAAAACATATGTGTTTTAAGTGTGAATAGTAATCGTTGGTTTTGGATTAGAGCATTGTTTAAAGAAAGATTTTCAACAACACCTGCAATCAAATTATATGGAGAATTGGGACAAAAAAGGAAAGCCTCAAAAAAGGAACTCGCACGCCTTAACAGAAGAATGAAGATGACCAAAGGGTTAAAAGGGAACACCTATCTCTGGGGGAATATGGAGTTTGTAAGAGAAGTAAGTTTTAAAAGCGTTGAAAAAATCAATCTAGGTAAAATGACCAAATAAATGAATATCTATTTCCTTATTGCCGGTGTATTGTGTTTTTTGCTTGGGATTATCCATTCAATTCTTGGTGAATACATGATTTTTAATGACAAAAGAATTAAAGGTACTCTTGTGCCTTCAAAGAAAAGTGCAAGTCTAAAAGTGAGGCATTTGCGTATACTTTGGGCCACATGGCATTTGGCTTCAATTTTTGGTTGGTGTTTTGGTTTTTTTTTAGTGCGTATAGCTGTTGATTATCACATGGTAAATTCGGAGTTCATGAAATTTATCATCAGTTCTACTGCATACACCATGTTTATATCTTCAATAATAGTCTTAATTGGCACCAAAGGAAAACATCCGGGATGGATTGTTTTTTTGTTTATTGGAATATTATTGATGTTTGGTAGCTGATACAGAAGCGATAAAATTAGGTCACAAATCTGTTGCCCAACAGGATTATAGTAATTTTGGAATAAACCTTTAATGAAGTTATTGGTAGATTTTATATTGGTTGGTGGTATTGTTATAACACTTCTTATACTTTTTCTTTTATTTAAAAAGAAACAAAAAGAACTACCACATGTTATATTAACTGTTTTTTTTATTCTTCTGCTTTTTGTTTCGCTGCGTTTTTACGCTGAATATCATAAAATAACATGGTTATTTAGGGTTTCTTTTATTCCGGAGGATACTATAGTATGGTTCATTGGGCCTCTATTGATGTTGTATATTAAATCTTTGTTTTTGGCGACCAATAAGCTTATAAGAAAGAATTTAATTCATTTTGTTCCTTTCTTGCTTTATTTGGTTTTCATTTCAATTCCTGTTTTAGTATCAGCCATAAAAGGAAATTTCATATTTGAGTATTTAAGATGGTTGTCTAATCATACCTATTTAATGGTAATCTTTAGAGGCCTGCTGTTGGTAGGGTATATACTTTACTGTCTTCATTTGTTTAAACAGTATGTTGCTCTAATTAAGACCAATTATTCCTCTTTGACCAACTATGATTTTTTATGGATAAGAAGATTGCTCTTCGGGAGTTTAATAATTATTTCTCTGGATATTTTTTCGGAATTGTACGAAATGGTATTTGGATATTTAGGGTGGGATGCTGGTTATATTACTGTTATCTCCATGGTAATTCTAATAGCATATTTAGGCTATCATGGGGCAAATCAGTCCAAGATATTACTCCCCAGTTTTTTATTATTGGATAATGGGAACTTGAGTGGTGATGTAAAACGGCAAAAGGTAATTATGGCCAGTACTTTTTCAAATGAAGAAATCCAGCTTTTGGAAGAAAAACTTCAATACATCCTGAAAGAAGAAAAACCCTATCTTGATGAGGACCTTACATTGAACAAGCTGGCAAAGTTACTGGAGGTTACGGATAAAAAACTCTCCGCCTTTTTAAATCAATATCTACAGACCACTTTTTATGACCTTATAAATAAGGAGCGAGTTGCGGTTGTAAAAGAAAAACTTCAATCTAGTAATTTTAATAAATTCACCCTTTTGGGAATAGCTTATGAAAGTGGTTTCAAATCAAAAACCAGTTTTAACCGCATCTTCAAAAAAGAAACTGGCCTTTCACCTTCTGAGTATAGAAAGCAGTATATGTAGTATTAAAAGTTAGTGCCAACGGAAGCATTGGGGCGTTTCTTGTTTCTTGTTCCACTTCATTTGTTGAAAAAATCAAAATGAAGAAAATTGTTGCTGCGTTTAGTTTGTTGGGTTGTTTAGTATTGCCAACTGCTTGTACCCTTGAAGCCTCTTTTGAATCAGATGGGTATAGAAGTAGGCTGTCTGTTAATACAAATGGCAATAATCCAGATGGTTCTATTTCACTTGGAGGATATTTAACCATTAAAATTGTTGGTGAAGATCATGATGGTATTTCGCATATTGATGTGCGCATTCCCACTATCAATGTAGACCAAGAATTTGTAAATGTTTCCAACAATGAACGTTGGGAAATTAACCAAACATTTAATATTGATACCATAAATTATGATGCTCCGCATAAAATTTATGTTACGCTTACGGACAAGGATGGAGTTGAACATTCAAGAGCTTTTAACTTGAAAATTGAGGTGAATAGCTTAGTTGCAGCTAATAATCTCTAGAAAATAGTAATCCAACTAAATAAAACATGAAGAAAATAATATTGCGAATATTAGTACTGATTCTTGTGGGCAAGAATGGCTTAGCTCAGAACAATAAGGTAGAATTGGCGATTGGTGAAAAGGTGTCCAAACTTATTAAACTGGGTGACTCGGATAGTTATCAAATAGAATTAAAGAAAAACCAGTTTGCCTTATTGAACCTAAAACAGATAGGTATTGATTTAAAAATAACCACTTACGCCCCTAATGATAAGGAAATTGAAGAGTTTGATTCTCCCAATGGCAATAATGGAAACGAAATCATCCTTATTGATGCACTTTCAAATGGCAGGTATGAAATTAAAGTGACGACTTTGGGAGAGGATAAAAAGTATAAAAAAGGAAATTATGAAATAAAACTCATTGGGATTAATGATTCTGTAAAATCTCATTTGAACAATACTCTAAAAACCTTATATGATCGTAACCATATTCCAGGTTTTGGAGTAAGTATATTAAATGCGGAGAAAATACTGTATCAAAATGCTATGGGATATGCAAATATGAAAGATAAAGTTCCATATACTATTGAGACAGTTCAAAACATCGCCTCTATTTCAAAAACGTTTATTGGTCTTTCACTCATGAAATTGGTTGAACAAGAAAAGCTCACGTTAGATACACCGATAAATGAGTTGTTACCATTCAAAATTGTAAATCCCTATTTTCCCAATAACCTTATTACAATTCGCCATTTGGCAACCCATACATCAACAATCAATGAACAAGGATTTTATCATAAAGCTTATATTTTACAGGACAAGGAAGCACTTGGCAAATATGATTACCATAAACATTTTCTAAAGGAATTAAATAGTGCCAAGAAGAATAAAAGACTGCCAATGTCGGACTTTTTGAAAAGGCATTTATCTGTAGAGGGGAAAGACTTTAAGAAAAAGAGTTTTTTTAAAGCAAAGCCAGGTGAAGATTGGTATTATTCCAATACAGGAGCAGCTTTGGCAGCACTGATAGTAGAATATGTAAGTGGCGTGCCTTATGATGAGTTTGTGCAACAAAACATACTAAATCCACTTCAACTGGAAAGTGCTGCGTGGTCTGGTAAAGTAACTGACAAATATACACTTGCAACGCAATATGATTTTAGAAGGAACCCACTTCCCAAAAGAACAATAGTAACATACCCCGATGGAGAAATGTACATAAACATATCAGATTTAAGCAAATATGTAATGTCATATATTAATGGGAATATTGGTAAAAATGGAATTGTTGGCAATGTTTATTTAAAAGAAATGATGAAAGTTCAGCATGAACAAATGGAGGGTGACTTTAAAGGTAGGAGAGATGGACTTTTTTGGGAACATAGCAAGAGTGGTGTAATGGGGCACAGTGGTGGAGATTATGGTGTTAGTGCTTTTATGTATCTGGACCCAACCACTAATTTAGGGTTTACCTATGTCTGTAATATAATGCCCCTTGAGTCAGATTATAGTAACGCCGAATCCAGAAGTATTTGGGCCGTGTTAAAGAGATATGCCAACTTTATTCATAGGAGCAATTAAGACTATATTGTGAATGGAGTTTTTAATTTATAATTAATTTACCTCATAAATCAATCTAATATGGAGGTCATTTGTTATGCTTGCGGCAAAGGGGAGTTTCCCGAAAATACTCTTGAAGCCATTGCCCATTGTCAGTCGATTAGTTCTAGTTGGCGTATTGAAATGGATGTGCAACTGACAAAGGACGGGGAGGTAGTTTTATTTCACGATGCTAACACAAAACGTACTACCAATTTGGATAAAAGCGTGGCTGAAACAAATTATAGTGAATTAAAAACAATGAATGCTGGTTATAACTTTCAGCAAAAGGAGGTATTTCCGTACAGGAAAAATCCAGTTACAATACCATTGTTAAAAGATGTATTTTGGCATTTTCCAAAAGCCAAGTTCCTGTTGGATATTCACACCAAGGATGTTCAAATTGTTGATAAAACCATTGCTCTTATTGAAAAGGCATATTGCGATAAACAAGTGGTAATTGTCTCTAAATATCATTATATCCTTAAAGCATTTAGGCAAAAACGACCGTTTTGGGAATATGGTGCCTCTTCTAAAGAAGTGAAGCAGTACTTGGTTGCACATTATCTTGGATTTGGAAAATTTGTAAGACCCAGAGCTTCAATTATGATGATGCCTTTATCGTATAATGGAAAGAAGATTCTTGCTACCTCTTTGGTAAAATCAATAAATAATAAAGAGAAGAAGCTTTGGCTTTGGTTGCATGAGGGTAAGGAGGTGATAACCGTTGATTCAAAAAATCAGTTTGACAGTATTAAAAATTATAATGCCAACGCTTTCTTTACCTCAAATCCTAGAAAATTATATAATGAAGTATTCAATGCCTGATTTTAGGCCTTTTTGAATTCATTGGCGGGCCGCGATGGGATTATTTAAATAATCTTTTGAAAACAGACAGTCTAGCAAACACAATTGTTTTAATTCTGTTCCTAGCTTATAATGTCATGTCTCAAGTTTTGAATAAAACAAAAGGCCATCACTTTTTTGTGATGGCCTTTTACTCCCAATAACCACGGTAGGGTTGTATCGATTCTGTTATCCATCGGATATTCAAAAAGTTATAATTTTATTATTCTGGGTGAACACCGAAATGCTGGTCGGATAGCGCTTGGATTTTAAATGAACTTATCTGACCCTAAGTTTAACCAATTTTTTCCAGTTTGAAAGCAACAAGGCCAGTCCATCTAAAGAAAGAAAGTTTGTAATAGAATTAGTTTAGATAAAGGTGTGATTAAGTGCTATTGTAACTAATTTTATTGTTTGTTTTCCCAATAATAATCTAAAACGTGTTTCGGAATTTCCATTTTCTGAGGCAAACCTTCATCAGGGATGGGGTATTCAGCAATTTGCTTTAAGGGGACTAAACCCGCCCAGACATCCAAGTTGTAATCTTCCGGTTCGTCTTCAGCACCAACATCCCTAATTTTAGCTGAAGCGGTTTCAATTGTCATTTCTATTACAAGTGTTCTATCTAATTCTTCTTGGTGCATTGATCTGATTTCATCCCATCGGCCTTTCATCATATGTTCCATAAAACAAAAAAGAGCCAATTCTTTTTCCCTTGGGTCTTCAAGTTTCCGAATTGAACCAAATAAAGTTGCACAGCGATAATTTACCGAATGGTGCAGACCAGATCGGGCCAAAACCAAAGCATCTAAATGCATAACTGTCATGCTCATTTCTTTAGCATCCAATAATGCTAGCAACATTCTATTGGCTTGCGAACCGTGTAAATAGATCTTATTGTCTTTTCTTCCATAGGCCATGGGCAATGTAATCGATTTACCCTCATACACATAACCTAGGTAGCCAATAAAACCAGCATCTAAAATGCTGTTGATTTTTTCAACATCGTAAGTTGCTCTATTATGACCGCGTTTTACTCGGTTTAGTTTCGATTTTGAATATATTTTCATACTTATCTTTTTTCCGGAGGAATATTTTTATATCTATTAGAGTTTATTTTAGCTTTTTCTAGATCTTTTGGCTTGAATATTTGTTTTGTCGAAGCTTTATTTTTCTCAATTTCTTTTCGGGGTCTAATGGGTCGTCCAACAAAATTCCCTGAACAACTCGGACAGACATTTTCAAAGATTTCAAGGGCACATTCTCTGCAATATGTGCATTCAAAGGAACAAATCATTGCTTCGGTAGAAGTGTTTGGTAAATCTTTGTTGCAATGCTCGCAATTGGGTCTTATTTCTAGCATGTTATAATAGTTTAGTAGGGATAGTGGTCCATGCGTATGGTCTCAAAAAAGGTTGACTCATTGTTCCATTTAATTGAAGACTATCCATCTGATGTATAGACTAAATCTCATCATTTTGTGCGGATGATGGTATAACTGTCAAAAGGAGACACAGCAAATGGAATAGCAATTTTAAAGGGCTTGGATTTTTCATTGTTTATGAGTTTTTAGACTTATATATTTCAAAAGTATTATATTCATGGACTATTGTAACAATCCAGAATTTATATAATAGGTAGTCCAGATGTTTCCATATAAGACCAGCATTCAATTTGATAGAAAAAGTAGCCAAGCATTATATCTACAGTTGTCAAATCAAATTATTCAATATATTAAGAACCAAACCTTAGCGCCTAATACCAAACTCCCAGGTAGTAGAATTTTAGCCGAACAACTAAATGTTCATAGAAAAACAATTGTTGCCTGCTACGAAGAGTTGTTATTACAAGGGTGGGTGGAAAGTATTCCTAAAAAAGGAACTTTTGTATTGGGCAGCTTGCCTATATTACATCGACAGAAACTAAAGGATTCAGCGATTTTTGACTTAAAGGAGAATGCTGGTTTTTGCTTCTATAAAAATTCCATTTTACCTGAAAAATCCACAAAAAGGAATCCTGATTTCATGTGTTTCAATGATGGTATTTCAGATTCAAGGTTAACGCCAATTGATGAAATTGCCAGAACGTACAGAAGAATTTCCGCCAAGAAAATGATCGTTGAACATCTCTCCTATGTTTCTACATATGGTAATCAAACATTACGTGAGGTATTGACTGACTATTTAAATGCTACCAGAGGTCTACATACAACCAAGGAAAATGTACTGATTACGCGTGGTAGTCAAATGGGCATTTGGTTATCTTCACAGTTATTGCTTAAAAAAGATGATGTTATAGTAGTGGGAAATACCAATTATGAGTCTGCTGATTCCACTTTTCGATACCAAGAAGCAAAAATAGAGCGAGTACCGGTTGATGAAGATGGAATAGTCACTAGTGATATTGAAATGCTTTGCAAACGAAAAAAAATTAAGGCGGTATATGTAACATCACATCATCACCATCCTACCACGGTAACACTTTCTGCAAAACGGAGAATTCATCTTTTGAATCTTTCACGGAAATACAATTTTGCAATTATTGAAGATGATTACGATTATGATTTTAACTATAACCATGCTCCGATTTTGCCTTTGGCAAGTCATGATTTACATGGCAATGTTATTTATATTGGTTCGGTTTGCAAAACCGTTGCACCTGTTTATAGGATAGGATATTTAATCGCTTCAAAAGCATTTGTAGATGAAGCTTCAAAACTTAGGGGTTTTATGGATAGGCAAGGTGATGCGCTTTTAGAATTGACATTTGCTAGTTTTATAAAGTCCGGCGATTTAGATAGGCACATTCGTAAAGTGATGAAAATTTATAAACAACGACGTGATTTGTTTTGTAAACTTTTAAAGGATGAATTAGGTGGTTTTTTTCAGTTTGAAACACCAAAAGGTGGTATGGCGGTTTGGACAAAGTTGAATTCGAATTACTCTTGGGCAGCAATTTCTGAAGCGGCAAGAAAATATAGATTGGAAATTGGAGATTGGAGGCGGTATGATGCAGCCAAATTAGGGCACAATTCAATTAGAATTGGTTTTGCTTCGTATAACGAGGAAGAAATTTATGAACTAATAAATAGGTTAAAGAATGCAATTAATAGTATTCTTTAAAAAATGTGTTCAGATAAATGACCATTTTATTTAACCTTCCCAGAATCTCGGGTTTACTATTTGCATAAAGTCTATTTATCCGTATTAAACAATTACCCTACATTTTGACAACTATTTAATTTAACCCATATGATTTTTGGATATGCCAGGGTAATTGTCCAGGAGAAGAATTTGGACCTGCAATTGAATGCACTTCTTAAAGAGAGAATTCCCCAAAAGAACATTTATACCAATAATGTGTCAAGTACCAAAGAAGAGTGAAAGAATTTCAAAAAGCTGTTGAACTATGTCCGGGAAGGTGACACCATTGTAGTTTGGAAACTGGACAGACGTGCAAGGAGTTTGATACATTTAACCAAACGGATACCTAGACCTATCAATTCTCTCCACATCATCCCTCTTTCAGCCATGACCTAAAAGAAGAAGCCTTACTCCGGCTTACATAGATGCTTTCAGAAAAATCACTAATGTTATTTGCGTTTAAAATAATTTTCACCTTACCATACCCGGCACTTTTATAAGAGTCGATAATGGCCATAGTGAGCAAAAACTGCCTGTTGGCCCTAAAAAAGCGTTTAGAAACCAGTTCTTCGAATTCACTCAAAGTTTTTTCAGATACAAACCTATCATAGTTGTCATCCACTATATATGTGTTTCCCACAGCTGTATAAATACAAATAACATTGTTCAGGTCAATCAGTTTATAGGCCGTGCCTTGAAGCACTTTGATTTTTCGCGGTTCTTCTTTTAAAGGGGATTTTTTAACGGACAACAAATACAGGCCGAAATACAGACAATGAAAAAGTAGCGTGAAAAGCAGAGCCAATACTGTATCCTGTGTATAAAATTCAAAGGAAAGCGAAAGTCGCTCTCCTTTGAAAAAAATGTTATCCAGAAGTTCATTTAGCAGAATACTGAAAATTACCACACTCAATGTATGCACCGTAAACTGATAAGTGACCCTTTTCACAAAATCATCGGACAAGGGTGCCCTTTTGTTCAAGATGTAAATACCCAAGGCATAAAATTCTGTAATCAAATAGGTGGTCACCAAATCAATGATATAGAAATACAGGTAATGTACAGTTGCATTTCGAAGGTTATAGGTAATCAAAAAATTGAGAGTGGTAATAGAAATGGCTATCAACCCTATATAGGGCCACTTAAAAAGTAGTTCTTGCGACCCTAATTCATTGCTGTTTTTATATCTTAAAAATGAAAACCCCATTTGCTATTACTTCTCTAACTTTTGAAGTTTATAACCCGATAACTTCAATTCAAAAACATCTCCTTTAATCAATTCAACGGTTTCCCCGCCAAAAAATTCAAAGTTGTAGCCCGGTATAATTGCTAAACTGTTGGATATGGGAGAGAGCCCCAATTGAAATTCAGTTTCACCTGGATAGAGAAGATGTACCCTTAATTCCAATACCCCGTATTCATTAATCGATAACTTGACCTTGTCAATAGTTTGATAATCAATTGCATCATAGTTGACCACTTCATAGGTTCCTACTGCTCGTTGCCATGACTCGGGAATTGTTGTATTGCTGATTTTCGCCCCACCAATATTTCTTCTTCCGCTTTCGTATTGTTCCCCTACAATGAGCTCATCCCCAACCTTGTCCCAAAACATATCCATTGCATGCACCTTGATACCCATCATCTTTACCGATAATTTAAGCAAATTATCCTCATGAGGCGTTGCCGTTCCTTTTTGCTTATCAAGACCAAGCGTTGCATTGAATTTTTTGCCAGCAGGTTCCAAGTTCAAGATTCCAAGATTGGTGCTATAACTACCTCCTAATTCTTTCATTTGACTGGTAGTCAAGTTCACTTTGCCCGACTTTCTCTTTATTGGAGGCAAGTTCCCTTTTAAACCATACTTTTTGGATAAAAAATCAAATACCTTGGACCAAACATTCCAGTGCAATTGGCTTGAAGCATTGGAATTGCTGCATACAATTACTGAAGCATTATACTCTGGAACATAAAATATATAGGTATAGAATGGCTCATGGATTCCACCTTTTTTTACCCTTTTAAACCCATTGTATTGTTGTATCTCCCACATCAATCCAATTTGAGTATTATACGCCATTGGAGCATCCATAAATTGAAGGGTAACAGCTTGCTTTACGACATCAGGTTTGAGAAAAGGATTGTGAATATTTACATTCTTGTTAAAATACACTTGGCATAATTTGGCCAAATCAGAAGCCGTGGAATATACCCCGTCAGATCCGGACCAACTGTATCCATAGGTTGGAGTTTCCTTTCCATTTATGTACCCTTTGGTTTCTACAGGACCAAAGCCAGAATTACCCATCTGCAAAGGTTTAAACACATTGGAGACCACAAACTCCTCATAAGGCATTTTTGCCACTCGCTGCACCAATAAAGCCAATAAATCCGTGCCCCAGTCAGAATACTGATATGCCTTACCTGCAGGTGCAATGAGATATTCGTTACGGCTATTCCGTAAAAGGCTATCCAAAGGCAAGGGCCGTTTCTTTAAAAATCCTTTGGCCAGTAAACGAGGTAATCCCGCGTAATGTGACAATAAATGGCGCACTGTAAAATTGATTGGGCCCGAGAAATGTTTCTTCATTTCAAAATCAGATACGTAATCCGTATATGGCCTATCAATATCGATACGACCATCGGAATATAGTTTTAACACAGCTGTTGAGGTAACTACCTTGGATACCGACCCAATAGGGTATTTTGTGTCAACCGTTGATTTCCGTCCACTTTTTAAATCGGAAAAACCAAACCCTTTATCCAAGACTACTTCATTGTCAACAACAACCGCCACGTTGGCTCCGATCACATTGTGTTTTTTCATTTTTTTTGAAACGAAATCAGGAAATGATTTCTGAAAACTAATGAGTTCCTTGTTTTTGTTCTGTGCCCAAACAGCTGAACATATAAGGCAAAATACTAGGCATTGATAAAATTGAATTGTTTTCTTCATGATTGATGTTTTTCCCAAAACAACAAACAATTTGGACTCGAAAAGTTGAAATTGTATTAAAATGAAGTGAAGCGATATGTTTTTGAATATGAAATGTACAGGCTTCCAATAAGATTGAATGGTTTTGGCTATTGGAAATCTACTTCTTGCGGTTAAGCGATCCTATATTCATTAAAATTACTGATACTGCTAAAGCCAAAAAAAGAGGATTCTTCTTCACCATTACTATTCTCTAGGCAAACTATTTTTAAAGAAGTTATAGGTGTTTATTGCTCCATTTCTATTATTGGCCAAGACGATAAGCAAATAATCGGATTCGGGAAAGTAGCGTAACTCACTACAAGAACCAACATTAACACCTCCATGACCGATATTTAATTGAGAATCATAAGAAATGACAGTACCCAGACCATACCCATTTTTCGCTTTAACTCCATTTTGATCCACTGAAATGAAATCATTGTTCATCCATACATTCGTAGCAATGGATTCAAAGCCCTTGCTTAGTAGTAGCAAGGAATATATATTCATCAAAAACGGAACGAAAATAGACCGGGTAGATATCAATGACATTTTATACATTGAAGGGTCCGGGAATTATGTTATATACCAATTGGAAAGTAAAAAAGTGATGGCCCTTGGTAAAATGGGTGAGGTATTGGACCTATTACCCGAAAATAAATTTGTTAGGATTCACAAATCTCACATTGTGCAAGTAAATAAAATAAAGTCAATTGAGGATAATCGAGTTATCATAGGGTGTGTGAAACTTTCCATAAGCAATACCTATAGGGCCGGATTCTATAATAAAATCAATTCGATGTGTTGAGAAGAGATTACGTTAAAACACAGAAAAAATGGGTTTTTATAGCAATCAATCAATTATCACTTTCACCTATGTATTCAGCTTTGACTAATTCTGCAGTAACGAGTTTTTCCTTAAATTTCAAATCTTGGTAGCATTGAAAAAGATGGCTTTGAACTTTGTTTAAAGTACCCTTAGCTTTTTCTTTTTAGCATCCCAAATGAGCAAAGGCACCTTCTTTTTAAGGCTAATGTTGATTCGTTTGGAGTTTCGTTCCAGTGACCTCGACAGGATTGCCATTGTCTTTCCTGAAAAAGTTTCGCTTTGAAAAATACCACAAAAAAAACGCTCAAGTAAACTTGGCGTTTTTTCTTATTGAACTATTTATTCGTGACTTCGACAGGGTCGTAATGCCTATATTATCTATCTGACGTTCAAAAAGTTACAATTTTACTTGTTCTGTGTGCGCACCGAAATGCCAGCCGGATCGTACTTGGATTTTAAATGAACTTATTTGACCCTAAATTTAACCATTTTTTTCCAGTTCAAAAGCAACAAGACCAGTCCATCTGAAGAAAGAAAGCTTGCAACAGAATTAGTTTAGATAAAGGTGAGATTAGACCCTATTTACCTAAACGCTTGAAAGCTCCGGAAAAGGTTAATTCTATAAGACACTTGAAAAACAATTGCCAAAATTGAAGGACACATCAATTATTATCAATAATGTCAAAGTCTACCGGTCCAAATTCAATGTACTAAAACCATATTTTGTCATGCTTTCCTAGTAAACAACTATTTCGAAAAACACTTCTACCTACCAATGTTTTTCTGAAGAGATCTCTTTTCTGTTTTATAAACGAACCAGTGATCTCTTACCTACATCTCAGATTGTCTAATACCGATAAAGTCATGGAACTCACCGTTTACTGAATAACAAAAACAGACAACCATTTTTTCAATGAACTTTCTATCCGATGACATAGGTTTTCACTAACGATGCCCACAAGAATGAATTTTGATAGGCTGGGTGAAAGTCTAAATGGGCAACCAATGACTACAAAACATCAATTTTTAAATAAAAAGTGGATTGTTCCTCTACTTTTTCTTATTTCCAGTTGTACAGTTGGGTATGGACAGTGCTTGGCACCCTTCAATTTTGGTTTGGATACCGATGGAGATGGTATTTCAAATTGCCAAGATATGGATGATGACAACGACGGGATTCTTGATCAAGTGGAATGCCCTCCTGTAGAAGTTCTAAGTGCCCAAAATGCGGATGGCACTTTTGAATCCTTATCCGATGTTGTAAGCAACGATATACCTAATGGCTTAGTAGGTGTTTCACTATTTACTGGATTTACAACCCCAGGTGCTGGATGGGCCCAAGGAAATGGTTCTCCAGATTCATGGATTGCCCCCGTACCTTTAAATGGAAGTGGCGTTTTAGCTGCAAGTGCTAATGGGATGCCTCCTTCCCCTGATGGAGGGGTATTTATAGGTGCGAGTGTTCGGAACAATTTCGGTGAATCATTTTTTGTTCGATTGGATGATTTGGACGTGGGAAGAACCTATGTGCTAAAATTTTATCAGGCGAATGCAGGCATCGAAGGAATCACACCCATTGACCCGGCTCAGAAAGCGCGTTGGAGAATCGGAGATTTTTTAGGTACACCAACTTCTTTTAGTACTGCTATGGACTATAAAGGAGTGGGCAATCAAATTTGGATGCTACAAGAAATGACCTTTACCACCACTTCGCCTACAAAATGGTTGGAATTTCGGGCAGATAGTGATGGCACGGGGATGGTTTATGAGTATATGGCAATTGATGGTATAAGCTTATATGCCCAACGATTAGCTGGCGATGTTTCGGATTGTTCTTTGGACACTGATGGAGATGGGATAATAGATTATATGGACACGGATAGTGATGGTGACAATTGCCCGGATGCCCTTGAAGGTGATGGCACTTTTACCGGAAATAGCCTAGACGCGAACAACAGATTGGCTGGCGTTGTCGATACTGCACCCTCGAGCCCGACTTATGGTGTCCCCCTGATAGTGGTTACCGGACAAGGAGTGGGTTCATCAAAGGACAATACCCTGCGTCTTGGCTGCCCTACTACCATTATCACCAATAAAGGTATAACCTTTAGGGTAAAAAAGAATTGATCGATACATCAGATAACCCCTCTCCTTACAATCTTGCCTATTTTCTGGCAAAGGTTCAGATGGAGTTCTCCATAAGTGTCTTCATCAATTTCCACGGTTTCTTGCCATTCATTATAATCTGGTAGATTTCTAATATTACCATTAACCACTCTGTAAACCATAAAATCAGAACATTTGGATTTTACAAGTTCTTGCAGCGAATTCATAAATAAACTTTTGGCTTCATCATTCAAACAAAGCTTGTAATCTATTGTGTTCGATATTAGCGATTGCATAGCATATATGTTTTAATATATATCCAAGTTTGGTTTTAGATACTTTTCTTACATAAAATTATTTTTTTTCTTATCATCTTGAATTCACAAAACCTTAAACGGTAGACTCAATGCTTTAAGCGGTAATTGAATTTCAAAAAAATGAAAACCCTATTTAGGTTTTATAATAAGGGAAATTCCTGCTTAGTTTTATCCCATGGATTCATTGATCGATTGTAACCGAGATAGGAAAGTAGAATTTCTGTTAAAACCTTTGAACAGTTGTATCTTGAATTATTTCTCATTTTCTATAAATACTCCAATATGGGTAACTTAAAAATATAACTGCCTAATCCTAAAATGCTTAATTGACCGTATATTAGTAAGAAGGGATAATTCCATGCTGACCATGGAGTTTGTTGAGATTTGTTTCAATCCAAACTTTTCAAAGACCTTACCGACCATTTAAATAACTTGAAGACACCATACGGACATATTATTCTATTTATCTTTTTTTTGATTTTGGGTGTTGCCCAAGCACAGGACTATACGATAAGGGATATTAAAATTAATCCCAATGGAGAATCCCATAAGGATATCAACGTAATGCAGGTAGATCATAATGGGTTTCTATGGTATTCCACATATAACGGAGTTGTAAAGGACTTTGAGACCCACAGTGTACTGTCAACCTTTATGGATGAAAATGGAGATAACCCGCCTAAAATAGCTTTCACAGTTTTTATTGACAATCAACAACGAATGTGGGTTTCGACCCAGACGGGAGTTTTCGTGTCCGACAAAAGTTTGGACGATAGTTTTAATCGTATAAAATTCAAGCCATTTTCAAGGGGAGAAAATCTTTCGGGAAACTCATATATCGAAGATTGCGACGGAAATATATGGATTGTAGGGGCTGACAATGTTATTTTAAAAGTTGACTCCTCCTTCGCTGTAGAAAAATATCAAATAGAAGCTCTTAAACCCACCTATGCCGTATCCGACTATTACAAACGGGAGTTTTTGTTTTTTGAAAAAATAATTGACTGTGATAAAATTCTTTGCAGGCAAGGGCGCAAATTGTTTATTCTTGAAAAGGGGGAGATTAGTTTGATTGCCGATTATACTTCCACAAAAAAATATGAAACGATGGGCTATTTCCATCCAGAATGGACCTTCAATGGGGGGGATGGCATCCTTATTAGCCCTAATGGCGAACTCTTGCCCAAATCCAAAGAAATCCAGTATACCTATAAAGGAAAGGTCTTTGAAAGCTATTTTATCAAAGACTTGGATATTCAGGTACTCAATCTCCCCTTTCAAGAAATGATACCCATTACCGAAGACGGCAATCCGATACTAAAAGATTATGCCGATTTTATCGGTATTGATGGTCTTGGAAAAAATGTATCCCTATATAAAATGATGGAAACAAACGGGAACTACATGCTAAGAAAAACATATGAAATTCCATTTCCCTTTTGGGTGGAGGACCTTGTTGTTGATAAAAACGACATCATTTATGTAAGCAATTATGATCATATCAAAAAAATAAAGTTTAACAAGAATAATTTTGAAAGGATCCTTTACGGAAATGGCAAAAGCGTCATAAGTACGAGAGGATTGTTAGAGCTTCCTAATAATGAGATACTTGTGGCTACTTATTCGGGGGTATTTAAGATTACTCCTACCCAAAGTGATTTTATTCATGGCTCCTATGTTACCGAAAATGTTTTTCCTCAGTTGTCTTACCTCAGGTCTTTTGTAAAAGCCAGTGATTCCACTGCATGGTGCCTCGGAGAGAACAGAATGGTTTCGGAAATAAACTTTCTGGAAAATACAATTATTGGAATGTATAACTTTGACAAAGATTGGGAGTTGGGTCAATTGCGGTACTATGATGTCCTAAAAAAATCAGATTCTACCTTATTGCTTGCCAGCAATTTTGGTCTTCAAGAATTCAATATCTGGCAAAAAAAATTCCGGGAACTACCTATTCCCTTAGTTGAGAACACTAAGAAACTTTTCATCAGAGACCTTCATAAGACCGGGAATAAACTCTATATAGGCACAGACGCGAACGGTCTTTTTATACAAGATTTAAATTCAGATACCTTTTTGCATCTGAATAACGACTCGACCGATAACGGATTGACCCTTCCGACCAATAAGATTTATACCATTCTCAAGGATAAGCGGGAAATTTTATGGCTGGGAACCGATAAAGGATTAATTTATTTTGACAAGGACCTAAAAAAAGCAACCATACTAGACGAAGCGGACGGGCTTACCAATTTAAACGTTGTCGGAGTTTTGGAGGATGCGGAGAAAAATATTTGGTTCAGTACCTATGACGGTCTTTATAGGTATGAAAGAGATGTGAAAAAAATCACCTCGTTCTATGAGGAGGATGGGCTGACTTTTAATGATTTCAATCAAAATGCGTATTACAAAACCTCTTCCAACACCTTGTTTTTTGGAGGAATTAGGGGACTCATCGTCTTTGACCATATTGATAATCCCGCCCCGCTCAAAGAACTTCAGATATTCCCCACGAAATTCGAATATTATGATACCCATGAGGAAAAAGAAGTGGAGATTGACGTTCTGAACCAGGGGAATTACAGTTTTAGCCTGCCCTATAACAAAAATTCGTTTTCTGTAACCTATAGTATCAATGACTGCTACAATACGGAGAACAACAAATATGTGTATAGATTGGACGGTTTTACGGACGATTGGGTAAACCTAGGGAAACAGAACACTTTAAAGCTGTTGTCAATTCCTCCCGGGGATTATGTGTTACGGATCAAAGGATTTGATTCCGCTGGTGTTGAATCATCCAATGAACTGCACTATTATATTCATGTGGCACAAGTTTTTTACAGACAATCTTGGTTTCTAATTTTGAGTGGATTTCTCTCAGTGGCAGTATTACTTTTTTTAGTGCTGAGTTATACCAAAAAAGTAAAAAAGAAATATGCTCTAAATCTAGCATTGATAGAATTAGAGAGAAAAACATTGATATCTCAAATGAACCCACATTTCATATTCAATGCTTTGAACGAGATACGAAATAGATTAAGGAATGGCAAAACAAAGGGTTTGGAACATTACGTGACTCTTTTTTCCAAACTCGCTAGGCTTACCTTGGACGTTACCAGAAATGAGCGCATACAACTGGCCAAGGAAATTGACTTTATCAAAAGTTATGTTACGTTGAGCAACATTGACAATACTGATGATGTTGATTTAATAGTAAAATGTGGTAATAATATTGATACGGATGACCTTGTAATCCCCCCAATGATTTTACAACCTATTATCGAGAACTCCATAGTGCACGGTTTTACCAAAGATCAGACAGAAAAAAAGATTGTCCTAAAAATTGAAAAATCGACCCTTTCCCAGCAATTGATTTTTAGTATTAAAGATAATGGATTGGGCATTGCGACAACAAAAAAAACAAATAACAATCAGCATCAGTCGTATGCCTCACAAATACTGAAGGAACGGTTAAACCTTATGAACCAAATAAATCAAAGGAACGGGGAATACGAAATTAGGTTTCAAGATCTTAGCGATGAACAAAGGACCGGAACAAAGGTAATCGTTAAAGTACCATACACAAGAATATAAAACCCTTGTGTAATGAATAATGGCAACTAGAAAAGTTCTAAAAGTTCTGCTCTTCTTCTTCTGGCCACGGGAATTCTATCCCCTGTGTCCATGATCAATGTGCCATCGGGGAAAAATTTGTCCACCCTTTTTAAATTGACCAAATGTGATTTATGCACCCTGAAAAATAATGGGGCAGTTAAGGACTTCTCAAAATGTTTGATACCATAGGAACTTAAATGGATATTGCCATCGGACAAATGTATTTTGGCATAACTGTCTACGCTCTCTAAACGCACTATGTCCATAATCTTAGGAAAATATGTGCACCCCATGGTGGGTATGGCCACTTTCTTATTTTCCAATGCTTGGAACTCAATTTTCAAGTTGTCTTTCCCGATAGGAGTATTTTTTCCTCTTCCCAGTCTCTGCAAGGCTTTGGTGATGATACCAACAAATTCAGCCTCATTGATAGGCTTCAACAAAAATCCAAGTGCAAAGCTACGATAAGCATCAAGGGCAAAACCAGCATGTGATGTGTAGAACAACACCTCTGTGCTAGGTGATTTAAGTTGTTTTATGAGGTCTAGACCGCTTAAGTCCGGCATTTCCATATCCAAGATCAATACATCTGGTTTGTGCGTATTAACATATTCAAGTCCGGTTACAGGGTTTGAGAAACATTCCAAGACATCAAAATTATCAAAGTTTTTTGCCAAAAGTTCTTTGCAATATTCTATATCTGAAGTCGTATCATCAATAATTACAATCGTCATTTTTTAAGCTGTATTACATATTGATTATGCATGGATTTTATCAGGCAACCAGTATATGGTCAACTAATTACGTTGCAATATCTTTAAAAAATAAGTTATTTGTTGAATATATTCTTGTTTGTTTCGAGATACGTCCATGATCCAGATTCCCTCAATTTCACAGAGCCTTTCATGGCAACGCTTATTCGTAGGTGCAAAAACAATAGGAATGCCAAGCCTTTCCAACTCCAAATAATCTATAAATTCAAAGACTTCATTGAATACAAACATGATAAAAATAAAATCGGTAGATGCTTTTTTCTGAAGGGTATTTTTAATCGCATTGACTTTTTTAAGACGATGTATGCGGATCTCGGTATTTTTTAATACATGCTTAATTGCATTGCTCATTGGCCCTTGCCTGTCATATATCATAAAATCGATTGTTTCCTGCATTCCAAATGGTTTGGGTAAAAGTGTTTATTCGTTTCTTGAGAAGCATTAGAGGGCTTGGTCGGAGACCACCGATAAAATCCCTTTGTACTGTTAAAGGTATTTCTTAAATATAGTTTTTGATCTAAATATATCCCTCTGTTAGATTTTCTCAACTTATCATCTGATAAAAGGGCTTTTTGATCCATCTATCGTTTTGTTTTGTCCATTTTATGGAAGAACTACCTCTCTTTGGCCAGTGTGGTGTTAGGTTGTTTTTCACTTATTTGAATGATTGGGAATTCCGTTCTTCTGTTGAGCTCCAATTCTTCTGCGGAACAATTTCCTCGTCCTTTACAATCATTAATCGGTTTGCGCTTTCCATAACCTTTGTAGGATAAGATTTGGCTCTTGGGAACTCCATTGGCTATTAGATATTCATAGGTCGACTTGGCTCGGGCTTCCGATAAGTTATCATTGTATGTATGGCCTCCCACCGGATCGGTATGGGATTCCAAGCGGATGATCATTTCGGGATAGGCCTCTATCATCAATTTGACCACTTTGTCCAGTTCCCTGGCGGCATCAGGCCTAATGTCACTTTTGTCAAAATCAAAATATATTCTGTTAAGGTTGGCAAGGATCTTTAAGTTCAATACGGGTTTTAACTGGATATCCTTGTAAATACGCTTTGTAGACCTTGGCGTTGTCGAAGTGTTGAAATACAAATGTTTGTGGGGGTGTGTTTTTCTCACGGCCTCTATCATGTATGCCCTATGTCTATCAATTGACATTTCATATTTGCCATTTTTATCGGTTATGACCCTATTGACCAAATTGCCCGTTGTCTGATCGTACAATGATATTTGCACACTGTCCAATGGTTGAAGGTTTACCGCATCTATGACCGTACCTTGTAGGTCCAATGAGGGGGTAAACTTAAATTTGTATATGTCATCACTTCCTTTCCCCCCTTTTCTATTGGAGCTTACATAGCCATCAATTCCATTGTCCAGAGCATAGTATCCAAAATCATCCTTTTCACTGTTCAAAGGTTTTCCCAAGTTTACCACTTCCTTTATAATTCCATTTTCGTCGGCTACTGTGGCAAAGACATCCAATTGTCCATAGCCGACATGGCCATCAGAAGAGAAGAAAAGTTGCCCCTCATTGTTTACATAGGGAAACATTTCGTTACCGGGGGTGTTTACAATTGGTCCTGCATTTATAGGGTGTCCAATACCTCCCCTTGGATGTATTTTACAATAATAAATGTCCGTTCCCCCATACCCACCCGGTTGGTCCGAAGCAAAATATAACAGAGTTCTACTGGAGTTTACTGATGAGTGTCCATTGGAATAATGGTCAGCATTGGTTTTTAAGCCTCGGATGACCTTCCATTGGCCATCGATCTTATCTGCTCTGAAGATTTTCAGATTATTTCGTTTTTCTATGTTTCTATCCTCCGTTCTTCTTGTGGAAAAACTCTCCTTATCGTTGAAATAATTGCTTCGCGTGAAGTAAATAATGGTATCATTCTTATAATCTGTGGAAAAGACCATAGAACTTTCATGGAACTTGGAATTGATTTCTCCTTCAAACTTACGGGGTACTTCCGTTGTGCTACCTTCAGTGATTTGAAAAATATCCAGCCAGGGTTCATCGTTCCAACTATAGTTGTTTTCGAAAGACTTTTCCTTACGACTGGAGCTGAAATAAAGTTGTCCATCATGGACGAAAGCCCCAAACTCACTATACTCAGTATTGAAATGAACAGGTTCGAGGTCATATTGTTCTTTGCTATTGAAAACTACAGAAGCCAAATTACCATCCTTTAAAAATTGTTTGACCCTGGAGTCTTTCTTATGCAATTTCCCGTAGCGTTTCAACCATTTCAATGCTGCTTTTTCTTTCCCGGAACTTTTCAACGCCATGGCATACTCGAAATAATAATTGGTTGGCGTATCAGGTTCATTGATAAACTGCTCAAAATGGGGCAAGGCTTTTTCAAAGTCCCGTAAGAATAAATAACATTCCGCCAAACGTTGATGAGCATGCAGGGCATTTTTCCCATCAGTCATTTTTTCGTATTCAGGGATTGCCTTGGCATAGGCGAATTTGTAGAACAATTGATCTGCTCTTTTTTGGTTAATGGATTGTGCATTCAGCGTCAGTGCTCCAAAAAGAGCAAGTAACATAAAAACAGGGGTGGTGCTATAATGCTTCATGGGATATGGGTTTAAAAGTATCTGGGGGATCTATACAAACGGGTCTTTTTGGGCAATCTTGGTTCAAAAATTAGAATGGCCTCGTGTGTCCCTCCAGAATAAGGTCTGATAATGGAAGTGGGCAGGTCATAGGCGTAGCCCAATCGTATGGTATTGGAGATTTGAAAATCAACGAAAGCCCCAAAATTGGAAGCATCATTGAACCTATAGGAGGCACCGACCCATAGTTTTTCATTAAATAAAAAGCTGGATGTAATATCGTAGGTCGAAGGTACCCCGTTGGTGAACTTTGTAATAAAAGAGGGACGGAATTTAATGTCAGTGGAAAGATCAAGGACGAGCCCCCCAATCGCATAATAACTGTTCCTTTCCAAAGCTTGGAATTCTCCTTCGTTCAGATCGGTGTTCAATATTCTTGGCGAAGAGAAGCCAACATACCATCTATTACTGCTTAAGTAAGCGCCCGCACCAAAATTTGGTTTCCAGCTGTTGAAATTGGCACTAAAGAAAGGGTCGCTAAGATCAGGGTTTTCCAATTTATAATTGGTGAATCCTGCCTTCAGTCCAAATGATAGTTTCACTTCCTCTGTCACTGGAACGGTATAAGAAAAATCACCGTAGATATAGTTGGTATTCTCAAAACCCAACTGATCCGAAATATAGGAGAGGCCTAGACCAACACGTTCATTTTTCAAAGGGGTGTGGAACGAAAAGGTGCTGGTGGTCGGGTTTCCGTTAAGACCTGCCCACTGGTTACGGTGCAAGGCCGTTACATTGATTCCTTCCCTGCTTCCTGCATAGGCAGGGTTAACAGAAATCGTATTGAACATGTACTGCGTGAACTGTGGCAATTGTTGCCCACTTACCGCCAAGCCGCACAGTGTTATGACTGCAATTAGATATTTATTTATGGTTTTCATGCTTTCCATGGTTTAGTTTTACTATCTATAATGAATACCATATTAATTTGGGGTTCATGGTATTGTTATTTGTGGATGGTCATCTTAATCCGCACCTAGATAGATGAATCCATTGATGGGTTCGACCTCTTGGTTTTGGACTGATATGATGTAATAGTATGTGCCAGAGGGCAAAGTGCGAGAACTACCGAAGGTATTGTTTGGGGAAAACCCGCTCCAATCATTCCTATAATTGTCCGATTCGTATATGATCTGTCCCCATCGATTAAAAATCTGTAACCCAAAAACATAGTCGCAGTATTCGCCTCCCTGGATCTCAAAGAAGTCATTGATCCCATCTGAGTTGGCCGTTACCGTATTGGAAGCAAGGATTTCGGAGGTATTGCAAGGAACACAATTGGTATTGATGCGTATTGTGAAATCCATGAAGTATTTACAGGTACCTTCAGTAGAGCTGTAAGAAATTTGATGTTCCCCGATTCCAAAACTTGATGGATCCAACAAGCTCCCATCTAATCTTACATTTCCAGATATCACTTCAAATATGCCATTGGTATCAAAAGAAGATGGTAAATTGGTGATAAGGTCAATCCTTTCATCTTCAACACAGGCGTCAATTATCACCGTTTCCTTTTCAGGTTGTACCACCATTACAATCTGTTGAAACTGTTCAAGATTGCCACAGGAATCGGTTGCCTCCCATAGACGTTCTATGATAAAGTCATCGGAAATATTGGAAAATATGGCTTCTTCCGTGAAATTTACCTGCACATTTGAATCACAGTTATCAGTTGCGATTAGCATGTTTGCCACTGGAATCGCATCGCAGGACACTGAGATATCCCCCGGAAGGTTTTCCACAAAGGCAGGAGGTATGTTATCTTCAATAACAATGGTCTGTTGACAACCCATCGTGTTCAAGATTACATTTTCGCCGGTATCCCTAACGCCATTTGCATTGGTATCTTCATATTCGGTGATTGTGTATGTACGAGTAACAATCGTACTACAATTACCCATATCCTGACTGTTTGCAGCGGTTATTTCAATGATCCCGCAGGGAAAATCCCCGATGGAACCATCGGCATTACCCAAGGCCTCAAACTCTACTTCGGTAAGACTTGTAGCCGATGGCAGGTCATCGTAACATTCCAAGGTCACTGGAGGGAATGTGGGACAAGTGACCTGAAACACACAGCAGTTAGGGGCAACATCTGACACTGTCAATGTGGAACAGATATTTACATCCTCAAAGTTCACATTGTAATCGATACCTGCTGGAATAGGGTCCGAAGTCCAGACATTGCCATTAAACGTTCCTGGGGCACCAATGCCCATAACCATATAAGGTGAAGTGCCAGCAAGTTCTACCGTTAAAGTATAATTAGCTCCTGAAACGTCACAAGTGGTACTTTCGAGACCTATTTGGGCAAGTTCTTGGAGAAAATCTATCTGCATCTGTACCGAATTTGAATTTATCACAGACGATGTACAGAACTGGGGATTGAATTCATACGTAGCGGTAAATAGGGTTGGAGAAGTGACCAAAGCAGTGATTGCTGATCCAATACCGACGGTATTGCCCTGATCGTCCGTCCAAACAATATCAAAAAGAGTTTCAGGAAGGTCTATGGATAGGTCGACATCTCCTCCAGGGGCACATATTGCACCATTGTTGTTGGCAGAGATGGATGCCTGTATTGGCGCCGGTATAAGGTCGATATTGGAATCCAAGCCATCACATGGGGTGCTTATGCGAACTTGATAACTACCATCGGATACGTTTTGAAAAAGATGGTTGGTCACCGATATGTCAGTCTCTGTATGGGTCTGAATTGCAATCGAAGGATTGGAAACATCAAATAGCTCATAGGTCATTGGGTAAGTAGGGGTGCCGCCTGTTATTTCTGTGTATATAAAACCTGAAGAAGTATCATTTAAATCACAGAACGAACCGGAGGTACTCACCGTGATACTTTGAAAAGAGGCCACGGTCACAGATGTTCTATATTCCCTATCATTATTATTGAGTGTAACAACCGAAAAGTTTTCATTGAGATTGGTTGACCTAAAATTGATATTGACGAACCTTAAAATGTAATCTCCGGACATAACATTATCAAAAGATCCGGAAAGGAAGTCTGGAGGAATATCTCCTTGCACCAAGGTGCCCAATTCGCCATTTCCGTTATCGGTCCACAGCTCAACTTCTGCTCTTGGATTTAAAGTGCTGGCCACGTTTGCGGGATTCATGTCATAAATGATTCTCGAAGAATTGAAACATCCATTGACTACTTGAATCGAGGGATTATATTGGGCCAAGGTTGAAACCGTGTGCAATCTCTGTGCTTGATTATTGCAGACATCGGTTATATTGATTTCATAGTCGCCAGGGGGCAAATCTCCTATAAAGGAACGATTTATGCTAGTGGTATAGGTCAATGGAAAATTAATGGTGTAGGGGCCTGCAAGGCTAAAAGGATTACCTGGATTTATGGTCAAGCTAGGGACAAATGGTACTGGACTTATCTCATAGGTAGTCGCTGGAATGGGTGCAGAAGAACCCATTGTGGGTATCCTGTCAATTACCACGGCACCCGTTCCCTCCAAAATAGAACTTGAATCATTTATGGTCATTTGATCCAATGGGTCCGTTTCGTCAAGTGTATCAAATTCCCTTGTCACCGTATGGCAATCATCAGTACCGATAGCCCTATAATGTCCTGGACCAGGTAGGGTATAAAAAAGGTTATTTACATCTAAAGAATTGCCAGAAAAAATAGTAACCCAAGTACCAGGTGAGGTTTCTTGGTCTATTGTAATGGTATTTGCACTATTGGGAGCACAAAAGAAGGAAACATTATCATTACTACCTGGACTTATATTTATAAATCCACTACCCCTTACATTTATTACATGTAAAAAAGAACAGGTCGCTTCTTCATATATAATATCTGAGAAAACATTAAGAAAGTCGTTGTCCATTAGTGGGGCCGTTGCTGTCTCACCAAAAACGGCACATCCGTCATCGAACTCAAGCTCATAAGTGTCATTTTCACCCAATCCAGGGGGATAACTAAAGTTTATAGTATTTCCGTTGACATTTGTGACCGATAAATTTTCAGGTGTTCCCCCATTGACACTAATCGTGGCGTTACCAGGAAGCTGTACATTGTTTTGTCCATTTTGGGAATAGACAAGTATCCTAAAGCCCACATTGTATCTGTCGCATCCTGAAGGGCAGTCTCTAGAAAAATTAGCGCCAAAATAGTTAGAGACGATATCATCATTACTTGCAATAATGGGATCTTGCGTTTGGGAAACATTGCACCCCGTATCGGTCACGGTAAAGGATACTGATTCCCCTCCTTCCATATTTCCAAAAGTGTGGGAAGTATTGGACGTAGGACCAAAACTTTGAAGTCCAAATTGTGAAGTCACTTCATAAAGAAACGGTCCATTACCGCCATTGTCAATGGTGATATTCAATGTTCCATCTGGTGTATAATGGGTTGCGGTATTAGGACAAGATGGGGCTTGGCTGCTACCTGAAATCTGCATAGCCTGATATGTAGTGGTAACCTGTACCGGATTGTTTGCGTAGAATAATTCTGTTGTACCATTGACCAATCGTATCGTATAGTCTCCTACCGCCAAGGAATTAAAATCAATGGGGCCTCCATCGATGGGGATGTTTCTTATGGTCTCTACGCCGCCCGGGTTGGTAAGAATGGCCTGCCATCCTGTACAAGGTGGCCCGCCTGGGAGAAGTACCTCGATATTCCCATCTGCTGGGCAGCCGCCTGGGGAGACCGTTACAGTAAAATTGTTTGCATCACACTGCGCTCGCATTGTAATAACAGCGAAAATCCACAACAAAACATGCATAAGTAGGCGTTCTAATTTCATGATCAAAAAATTTTAGTTTGAAAATGACGGATTCATTTTTTTTAATCGTAATCCACACTTCATGAATTTTATAACTGATTCACAATCAAAGTTATACTGCAGATTGCTGATATTGATTTTGGATTCATCAAAAGGATGTTATCATTTATTTATAGGCGTATTTGTTTCTTTTTTCGGAAAAATCTAAGTATTGTGCTCCGTACAAGGCATCCGATTTATTATACCATTGATCCGTTTCGGAAAAGTCAGGAGAGCTACACCCAAATAGCTGATTTTTTCTTTGTAGGGATTCGTTTGATTTAATCAATAATTGTTTGGGAATTTATGCAAAGGGTTATGGACTGTAAGTAATTGGCCAAAGAATGAATGAAATATTCCGTTTAGAAAAAAGTAGAATTCCAAGACTTACGTTCCCATTAGTTTTACAGACTTACGATTATTCTTAAGACTAAATTTTGGTGAGAATTAAAATGCTTTTTTAGGTTGAAGAACTTTTATAAAATCCAAATAAAGTGGAGTGTTGCATTTCTTTTTTTCTCCTGGTCTGTTACATCTCAAGTTATTCTAGATAATAATATAGGGGATTTTGTTCCGGGGCCTTCCTTTTTCTTCAGTCCGGCAAATAACTGGGGGAGGTCTTTTGAGCTTAAAGACTTTGGCGTCTCACAAAATGAGGAGCTCACCATTAATTCTGTTGAAATAGCATTCACGCTTGGAATTTATAGTAGCAACCCCCTATTTTCTGTACGCTTTAACGTCTATGAAATTGATAATGAATTTCCAACTTCCTTCCCGGAGGCCAATTTACTTGGTTCCAGCCAAACTGTGGATTTAAATCACCTACTCAGTTTTGGTAATGGTAAGTTACATAACTTGACAATTGATTTGGATGTTCCAATAGTTGTATCAATGAATGTTAGAAGAATTTTAATAGAAGTAGAAGAAACTGTCACAAGACCAAGCACAATATTTCCTGCATATACACAAGAAGAAAAAGATTCATCCTGGTTTCTTCCCATCAATAATTCTATTTTTTTTGATTATGTATCCACCGATGATTATGGGTTTCCAGGTGCTCATTACTATTTAAAGGCCTATGGAGAAATCAGTACCGTTGTTGATCATGAGATATTGGAAAGTATTAATTGCGAAAATCTTTCGATTGATTTCCAGCTTACCAATACCGATAATCTTGTTGGGGTAGAATGGGATTTTGGAGACCCAAGTTCTGGAACCAATAATAGTTCTATCGATTTTTCACCCTTTCATAAATTTACAACAGCAGGAGTCTATAGGGTAAAAGCAATAATTACGGCTGTTACCGGGGAAAAAATAGAACTTTCAAAACCTATTGAAGTCTTTGAACCGTTAAGGGCGTATCCGATAACAACCATTTTTTCATGTGAGGATTCCCAGGGAACCGGGATTTCTTCAACGTTTGATACATCGAACATCGAGTCAACGGTTTTAGGTGAACAAACAGGTCTGGAAATTTCTTATTTTGATGCTGATGGAAACCCTTTGCCGTACCCACTTCCCAATCCATTTCAGAATACCGTATCCAACTCTCAAGTGATTACAGTCAGGGTTTTAAATCCTAACACAAATTGCTATGCTAAAACTCAACTTCAATTTAATGTAGTTCCAATACCTAAGGTGAGTATGACATCGGAATTATATGCTTGTGATGAAGGTGACGGCTTTGCTACCTTTGATACTTCTTCCATCGAATTTCAATTGACTGAAGGGCAAATAGGTCTGAACATTGAATATTTTGATGCAAATGGCATCAAACTTCCAAATCCTTTCCCATCATCTTATCAAAATACGATTCCCCACGAAGAGACCATTTTAGTAAGAATTTCAAATGAAAAAGATTTTGGATGCTTTTCAGAAAGCAGTTTCAAACTCATTGTTAATGAACCATTACATATAGATTTACTGGAAAACTACAATTTGTGTTATCCCGAAAAAAAATTAACACTATCAGTAGATGCAACATGGGATTTCTGGGAGTGGAGCAATGAGGAAGGCACAATACTGTCCAATTATTATACCGTGGATTTGTCCATAATGGGTAATTATTCCCTTTTGGTTGGGAAAATGCAGAACGGTATTCTTTGCAAAAAGATGTTTTCCTTTAGTGTTGGGCAATCCCAAACTCCCCAAATAGATAGGGTTCATGTCAACACCGCTGCACTAAATAATACGGTCAAAGTACTGACCACTGAAGAAGACACTTTAGAATATTCTATAGACGGACTGCATTACCAGCTGAGCAGTTTTTTCTTGGATGTTCCAAATGGTCATCATACCATTCATGCCAGATACGTTGATGGCTGCGGAACCACTACAAAGGACATTTTTGTTTTGGATTATCCAAGGTTTTTTACACCAAATAACGATGGGGCCAACGATTATTGGCGCATTGAAGGTTTAGAAACGTTTTCCAATGCCACCATTCAAATTTTTGATAGGTATGGTAAGTTATTAAAACAATTAGGCCCAAATGATCCCGGTTGGGATGGCACTTTGAATGGCCATAGATTGCCTTCAAATGATTATTGGTTCACTTTGAATTTCCAAAACGGACGGACAATAAAGAATCATTTTACACTGAAGCATTGATTCTCCAAATTAAAGAGGAAACAGGTGTTGGTTAAATAATATATTAAGCTATGAAAATTGTTGGATTGAAATTAGTTTATCTCGGAGCACTGAAGATTGAAAACTTTAAGTGCAGCTATTGCGAAAACAACAAGGCCCAAAACATAGTTGAATTTGGAAATTGCTTTCATATTTTTTGGATTCCCATGTTTCCATTGGGGAGGAAAACCTTTATGGAGTGCGACCACTGTAAAAGGACCATAATGAAAAGTGAATTTGACCACGAACTAAAAAAAAGCTATTACGAAAACGAATCTAAACTTCGAAGACCTTTGTGGCATTGGTCTGGGTTAGTTTTTGTGATTTTAATTGTAATTTATTTCATTTTTTTAAATTGAATTTAGAAGAATTAATTGGAAGTATTTTTGTAGTAGTATTGAAGACATTAAACCAGATATTTCACTTTTACTGGGACGAATGGGTTTACTTTTTTGACAAACAAAAAACCTAGATTAAAACCCAAACACTGATACTAAATCGTGGTTGATGAATTTTTATGAATCATAAATCTCACATATTTTATTCGCAAAACATCCCTGTTCAGTTCCTTAAATTTTTTTCATTATAGTCCATTTGTTCAAGATGCCTTTACCTTAAGGGAAAGTTTCTTCGAATTCGACTTTGTTGAATATTCGGAGAAGCAAGAGGGTAGCGCGCTGAAGCGACGCTACGAGTTTAATTAACTTTATAAATAATTAAATATCAATGGTTTGTAAAATTTTTCAAAATGAGAGTAAATCCAAAGTTTGTTGAAAAACACTCCAGAGACCCTGTGGACATTGAAAAAGTTTGTTGAAAAATGCATGTAAAAGGTAAATATGAGTACAAGTACCTTGCCCTGAATCTAAAGACTTCGGTGGTAAAACGGTTCCGTTCGTTTGCCAAGAAAATGGCGGGCTCCCAATCCGAGGCTTTGGAAAAAATGATTACGTTTTTTGAGTGGCATGGCTTTAAGCCCAATGACCGCTTTGTGGACAGTATTTTGGAAGAAATATGAAAGAACCGCAAACGGACAGAGGGAACATTGCCATTCTTCGTGATATTGAAATCAATCAGACCCGACCGAACAATGCCATGCTCCTTTCCCTTTTTGGTGAAAGCATAAAAGAGGAAAAGCCGACAAGGAGAGAGAAAAAACCTGTCAAGAAAGAACTAGAAAAGAATATAGGGAAAATAGAGATAACCGTTCTCAAGATCCACTATGAGCGGCTAATGGATAAAATGGAAATGCTCAAAAGGGAGAGCCAATATGTAATAGACCATGTCACCTTGGTAAAGCCTTCTTTTGGGAAACCTTATCTGAGGTTGGAAATCACGGAAGGGGAGTTGGAAAATTATAAACGGACAATCAAAAACCTATAGATGATTCCCGAACCGTCATTTAGCTTTCCACCAAGCTCAGCAGGTTTGTTTTGGTAAGATTGGGACTTGCAGCGCGAAACCCTGTTTCGCTCGCTTTTTTTTATAGAATATTCATCCACTGAATTTGAATTTGGCCCTTACAAGCTCCATGTCCTCCATAAGTTTTTTGTCCAGCACCTTGGCGTAGATCTGGATCGTCTTAAGGGATCGGTGCCCAAGCATCTTACTGACCGATTCTATGGGACCCCATTGGCAAGGGTGACCGTTGTGGCGAAGGTATGGCTTGATAAATGAAAGGTGAGCCTCTTTTCAATGTTGCTTAGAGCCGCAATTTCTTTTAGATAGAGGTTCAATTTCTCATTACTGACAACAGGGAGAAGCCTGCCCGTGTTGTCCGTTCCGTCGCATACACCGTATTTGTCCAATATTTGTTCGGCGACCTGCAACAAAGGGACACTGCTCTTGGTATCGGTCTTTGTGCGCTTTATCTTTATCCATTTCTTTCAGTCCATTGCCAACACGATATGATCCTTCGAAAGTTTTTGCACATCGATATAGGAAAGGCCGGTAAAACAGCAAAAGACAAAGATGTCCCTCACTTGGTCCAATCTTTTTGATGGGAGGTCCTTTTCCATAATGGATTTTAGTTCCCGCTCATTGAGGATGTCGTGTTCCACTTTTTTCCATTTGGCCTTCCAATGATAGAAGGGGTCTTTTGAGATCCAACCGTTGGCATAACATATCCGCATTATCTTCTTAAGATTGGTCACATATTTGGTCACGGTGTTCTGCCCACAGTTCTTCAAGGTTCTCCTCAGAAAGTGTTCAAAACGGTTGATGAACTTGAGGTCCACCTTTTTGACGCTGATGTCCCCATAGCCATATTCTTTCTTTATGAAAGTCTTTAAGTGCCTTGCCGTTCTCAGATGTCTTTGGTAAGCCCCGGAGGAGAACTCCCTGCCGACCAGTTCCAAGATCTCATCATTGTGGTCCCCATAGATCGACAGGAGAGTTTTGGATCTATCGCTCTTTCCCTGAAAAGTGTTCAGGACCATTTCTGAGGTATTGGGAATACCATCGGAGATAAGTTCCCCCTGTATTTGATAGACCCTCGATACTATCCTGTCAAGAAACCGGTTCAGTTCCAGGGTGGAAGGTATTGTGCCCCTGACCCTTCCTTTTTTAGGGTCCCATTTCTCGGGCCTTGCCTTTCTTTGCAGGCTCATCTCGGACCTCTTGCCATTGACGGTGACCCTCAAATAGATCAGGCTCATGCCATTTTTATCGAGCCTACTGCCCCTGATGTAAAACAATGTAGAAAAGGAATCTCTCATTTTTTCCAAACTTTAGGTTATTTAATTTCAAATAACTTTCCGTTCATAAACCGACTTTCCGGTCTTTTAACAATTATGGTACGCTCTTTTTGCGGATCGTGAAAAAGAGCGCACCGAATCGTCCACCGAATTGCATGGTTTTATATGATATCAGATAGATTGGATCAAAATGAAAAAGTCCGTAAATCAATGATTTACAGACTTTTCGAATTTGGATGATAATCCAGAGTGACCTCGACAGTATTCAAACTGCCTTTTCGTGACCGCGGCAGGATTCCAATATCCTAGCGGAAAGACTTATGTTTTAAAGGTTTTTAAGAACTTCTAAAATCACGAGGTAACCGATTAGCTACCATATTAATTGAACTGGTTTGTTAAGTATTGAATTCCAATCTTGGTAAAATTACATAAAATAATTCGTTTAAGAATCGGAAGTCCATCCCCTTGGTTTTCTTAATAGGATGAAGTGCAAATTTTACTTGGATCTTTGCCCAACCATCCATTAAATCCAAGGCGACTCCCCAACTATTTTAAGGAGTTTATAATAGATAAAGCACCTGTTTGTTTTTTGGAGGATCGAAAACAGGCAGTGCATATCGAATTCTGATGTAAAACTAATTTTCTGCACCCACTCAACTTCCTTTACGCTCTCCCTTGAAAATAGATTTAAAAGAAATGATAATGCCCTTATGGAACTTGTCAAGACTGTACAAAGTTCTAGAAAAAAATAAGGTTTCCACTACCTTGTTTTAAGTTCTTATATAAAGGCCTTGTAGCAGGTTCTCCTGACTGGGGCTCGAACCAATACTTGCCCCCCCCCCAGTAAAAATCATTATTCTGCTAATGTTCTCAGTTCTTGTTGACGATCTGTGAACTCTAAATTAAGATAATGCGTTAGATTTACTTTCACAGGTCGAAGTTAAGGATTCATTAAGAATTATAGGGTCATAAACATTCGTTTTACGACCCTATTGAAATATAGACGTATAAGGTCTAGAAAAACCTGTCAATAAAAAACTTCTTTATAAGTAACTTTTGGGAGTTGAGATATATGCATTAGCAATTTTCATGGGAAACCGGTACAGCTTATTACGAAAAGAATAAATAGGACCTTATCTAAACATGGGTTGAGCTGCCAATCGCTTATTAAACCTTGGAAACCTGACCAATAAACCCGGGTGGGTAAGATTGTCGTTACACCCTGTCTTGACTGACCAAGAACTGGTCTTTATCTGTAAAGTCATAGAGGATGTCGTTGAAAATATAAATGAATGGAGAAAAGATTATCGGTACAATCCCGGGAACAATGAATTTGAACAAGTTACAATAAATGATACAAGAGTTGTCAAACTTGTTAAGGGCTGGTTTGATTGAATTGAATTGAAAATCATGCACCAACACCATAACATGTCAAAATTTGGACACGTTTAGGTTTTAATCTTGGCCCTAAAAGATTATTGAAGAGCAATAAGACTGAGTAATTTCATGGTATGCAATAAGTTGTTTCGGGCATGGTACACCTTGTGGCTTGGAAAAATTGATTCTGTAGAATGGCCTATTTCTGAATCTTCCCTTGTTTGGATGTTTTACACTTTTCCCCTTTGATCAATCGCATGTACAACTTAAGTTTTATCCGAAACAATTCAAGTTTTTTTGTTCAAGCTTTTGAGGGTTAAGTTCTGTAACCACATCTTTTTTTGCATTTTGTGATTTTTTAGTGGTTTTATATCCTCAAAGGACGCCTTAAGGATACAAAAATCTCATACTTTATGTTGATAATTTACAACCTATTGTTGTGTTTCGTGCTTTTTAAGATTCCTAATTCTTGCTAAGTATATTTTTAGATTCTATATAGTGGAAACATCATCATTTATCTTGGCATAATCAATTTCAATGACTGTTTTTGTTTTTCAGGATAGAGGGCCTTTTTATTTTTCATTTCATCAGATAATACCTTCATCATTGTTTTAAGCCGTCGCGGTTTTTTCAGCGCAACATTGTTGGTTTCAAACGGGTCTTTTTTTAGGTTGAACAATTCATATCTTGGTTCTTTATCTATCTGATAATGGTAGATTATTTTCCAGTCGGATTGAACGAGACTGGTAAAATAATTGGAACGGTGATTTCCATGGGGGAAATGATTGAGGAAAAGCTCATTTCTGTCAGGATTTTGTCCACCATTAAGCTGTTGCTGAAGTTCAAAACCATCTATTGCAGGACCTTTGGGATAATTCAAATTTGCTACTTTACATAGCGTTGGCAAAATGTCCAGAATTGTCCCATGTTGCTGTTGAATTGCATTGGTTGCAATAAGTGTTTTTTCTTGACAAAATGCTTTGTCATTGGGCGAAACCCACGATGCAATAAATGGTACACGCATACCACCTTCCCAATGGTTGCCTTTTTTACCTTTTATCGGTGTGGAACTGCTGTAGTCATTTTCAATAGGTAAAGGAGCGTCAGAACCATTATCCCCTAGAAACAGTATGAGCGTATTCTCGCCCAATCCCAAATCTTTGGTGTGCTGCACAATATCCCCTAATGATTTATCAATGCCTTCAATTAATGTGGCATAGGCTTGGGCTTTTTTGGATTTACCAGAGTGTTTATAATGATCGGCAAAACGTGGATCCGACTGAAAAGGTGTATGTACGGCATAATGTGCCATGTAAAGGAAAAAAGGTTTATTCTCTTCTTTGGCCTCAGAAATGGTTCTAATAGCTTCAAGGGTCAACGCTTCGGTTAAAAATATGTCTTTACCATGATACTTCTCCAAACCAGGGACAGCTCTTGTTTTCCGTCCTTTGATATGCCCAAAACCATCCTTCCCGTAATAGCTGCCCGGCTGTCCGATAGAGCTTCCTGCAATGTTTATGTCGAAACCAATGTTGAGTGGGTCTTCACCATCACTACCAAAGGGCCCAAAATGGGCTTTTCCCACATGAATGGTTCTATAACCAGCCTGTTGCAGTATACGCGGGAGTGTCATCGATTCTTTGCTAAGCCCTCTCCAATTCCAATTTGATGGCCCAAATTCTGTACGATTATCACTCTCTGGTCTTATCCAATTGGTCGTTCCATGTCGAGCCGAGTTTTGTCCAGTTAGTATTGAGGCACGTGTAGGTGAACAAACCGAATGCGCATAAAAGTTTGTAAATCGAATTCCTTGTTCCGCCAACTTCTCCATATTGGGTGTTATATAATAGTCATTTAAATGGTACTTGACCAAATTACCATTTGTGTCTGTTAAAAATGGAACCGATGTATCCATTAACCCCATATCATCAACCAGAAAAACAACTATGTTTGGAGGGTCATTGCCCACTATTGAAGAGACACATGGGGAGGCACATAGCAATGAGAGCAGTGTAATAATTCGATCTGTAATTTTTAATCTCATCTTGTTTTTAATTATTTTCCAATATTGATTTTTAAGTTCAAAACTCCTGTTTTCCAACATGGAACCCTACGTCAGCCTGTCTCAAAACTACCTTTGGTTTATTCCAAAAGTAAGTAATTCTTAATTCGTATTGAGGAATTAAGCCATTTGGACGTTTTTTTTGTGGTGTTCCATGATTTAAAGATTGATTTTGGGCCATGAATGGCGGTCCCCATATACTATAAAGTACCACTGTTTTAATAGTTGTCCCACCACGGGCCCTTAATGCGAGAATAGTGATTTCTTTCCTATTGGCAACCGGTACTTTTTTTGATTTTCGTGTCTTTAATGCCTACAAATGTCTGGCCACTGTTACGGGGTTGTTCTAAATAAAAATGATGTTTTTTTAAGGCCAAGGATTATCTATAATGGTTTATATTGTTTAATACTTGTTTCTTTTATAAGATAAATGTGAATATAGTATAAGTATTGAGCAATATATTGATGTTTTAAATTTATGCTTAAGAATAACTTTGTCAAAAGTTTGGTCTATTGGATAAAAAAGTGATAGCATCAAGTTGGGTGATGTCAATGCCTTAAGTTTTAAACAAACAGAATCTATTTGTTCTCGAAAAGCAATCAATTTAAAATACAAGCATCTAGCATGAAAAATTTATATAAAATATCCCTATTGATTGGAACTGCAATTTTCACCTCTTGTATTTCAAACAACCAGGATAAAAGTCAAGATTCTAAAATTGTACGGAAGGCTGACTTGGATAAACTGAACAGCCAGTTCTACTTGGGGTCGCATTTAGCGCGTGAACCAATGCCTTCTATGGAAGAATTAAAAAAGGATATGGAAACCCTGAAGAAAAAAGGTTTTAACCTAATCAAGTTACAAGAATCTTGGGCAATAGATGAGCCTCTTGAAGGGCAATATAATTTTTCAAAATATGAAGAACTCATTGCGCATGCCAAAAGTCTGGATATGTATGTGTATTTAGGTTTGACCATGGAGCAGGCACCGGCATGGTTATTTGAAAAATATCCGGATTGTAGGATGGAAGGAAGAAGCGGGCGGACAATCATGCATGAGGCACAAGCTCCCATTCCTGCCGATGGGAAACCAGGGCCCTGTTTTGACCATCCCGGAGCCATGGAAGCACATCTAAAATTTATAGAAAAACTTATTGAAACCTTGGGGAAGTATGATAATGTGTTGGTTTGGAACACGTGGCAAGAGGTAGGGTATTGGTCTGAAAATATGGTAGGTGAACGTGTTTGTTATTGTGATAATACAATGCGTGCTTTTAGGGATTGGCTCAAGGAAAAATACGGTTCACTCGAACATTTAAATAACGAATGGAACACCAATTATTTAGATTGGAAATATGTGAAGCCCAACAGGGACCATAAGCGAAGAATGTCTTTGGTACAAGATGTTTATTGGACTTATTTTATGGATAATGTAAAAATTACCGATGTACTTCAAAAGAGAGCGGAGGTAATCAGAAAAACAGATGATTTAAATCGCCCGGTATTTTGTCATCTTGGCTCTTGGGAGTATGGTTCGGGAAAAGATTGGAATTGGGCCAGGGCCCAAGACTTTTTAGGATCGTCGTCATACCCTGCTTCCAACTGGGGTGAGTTCGACGATTGGGATGATATAAATAACGGCGTATACATTACAAGCAAAAAACATGAGCAATTGAAAAATGAAATATGGAGGATGCTAACGTTAAGATTTGATTATTTGCGTTCATGCAATACACCGGGAAGCCCGATTTGGAGTGCAGAGTTTCAAGGAGGGCCGGTATCTACAGGATTTCATAAAGGAAGGGTGCCCTCTAAAGAAGATATGAGACGTTGGATGTTGACATCAATAGGGACAGGGGTCAATGCGATTTCTTTTTGGGTAACAAGGGCCGAAATAATGATCCATGAAACAAATGGATTTAGTTTATTGGATAGTGATGGAGATACCACGCCAAGATTTGAAGAGGCCTCGAGGGTTGGAAAGGCATTGATAAAGCATCAAGATATTTTTGCAAAACCATCATGGGGAGGCAGTGATGTGGCCATATTCGTAAATGAGGGAAATTATCAAATAACCAATAATATGCTTAACGGGGGTAAAAACCTGGAGTTTTCAACCCGAGGTTGGCACCGATTGTTTTGGGAAGCAAATATTCCAGTGGATTTTATTGAAGCATCGGTATTGGATGAAACAGACTTACTAAAGTATAAGGCCATTGTAATGCCGTTCCCCATTTCAATATCCGATGAATTGGTTGAAAAACTGAGTACGTATGTGGAATTAGGGGGACATCTTATAAGTGAAGCTGCAATTGCCAATTATAGTGAAAATTCATATAGCAACCGAGGGGAAATCTCGGAAGCGGCAAAAAAATTATTTGGTTCAAAGCCATCAAGTTTCACAATGGTCAAGGAACCAAATGGGGGACACCGGTGGTCGCCATGGGAGCGGACATGGGGTGAATTTCTGGAACCGACATCTTTAATGGGAAAAAACAGTTTGGAAGGTGTGGAAACCATGGCCAATGTTTACATACAGACATTTGAAAATATAGATAGCAGGCCATGTTTGTATTATGAGGATGAAATTGCAGGTACCGTACGGTCCCATGGAAAAGGAAAAGCGTGGTTATTGGGAACTTTTATTGGTCATAATGGTACAGCTTACCGGAATGATGATACCCCTGAATTTGTTAAAAAATTAATGGGAAATTGCGATGTGCTTCCAGTCCATAGTGGTGAATTTCTGGTTAGAAAAAGAAAAATAGAAGGAAAGGAAGCTTTAATTATTACAAATCCTACAGAACATAAAATAACAGAAAGCTTGCAAGTTGGTGATTGGAATACAGCCACCGACCTGTTTGATGTACCTATTGCCATTCAAAACAGGAATATCGATTTAACTCTAGATAGTTTAGAAGTTGCAATAGTCATTCTTCAATAAGAGCTAGGGTGCCTAAATCCATCAGTCAAATGTAACGTGAGAATGCTATAAAGTTAAATAGCGCAATAATTTATTATGAAAAAATTGATTTGTCCAATATGTATTATCGCACTGATTTCTTGCAATAATAGTCCAAAAGAAAAGAAATCAGAACCAGCGGAAATGCCGGTTAATAAAGAAAAGTTGCTAGCTCCAACGCCCCCAATGGGATGGAACAGCTGGAACTGGTTTGGTAAAAAAGATATCAATGAAAAAATCATGTATGAAGTCATAGATGCCATCGACCAGAGTGGGCTAAAAACAGCGGGTTACGAATATGTCGTTATTGATGGCGGTTGGCGGGACACGAAGCTGGGTGAAAATGGAGCGTTATTGGCACATCCGGTAAAATTCCCAAACGGAATAAAACCTTTGGCCGATTACGCCCATTCCAAGGGCTTAAAGTTCGGACTGCATACAGTGCCGGGAACTGCAGATTGCATTAATGACCCGGTAGGAGGTTATGGGAATGAGGAAGTACAAATCCAGCAATTTGTAGATTGGGGAATAGATTTCGTAAAAATAGATAGATGTCGTTTTGAAGGAGGCTGGGATTTGGACATACTTCATAAAACCTATGCCAAATGGAAACGCTTATTGGAAGAGAAATCAGATAGAGACGTTCTAATAAGTATTAGCGCTTATGAATGGTTTGATTGGAATGCTGAAATTGGTCAAATGGCTCGTACAACAGAAGACATTAGCGCAAAGGTATCAGGGATGTCTGGAAACGATGCCCAATTTGATGGTCAAATTCCAGAAGAGAATAACGCCTGGGGATTACTTACGGTGATGGAAATAGCCGAAGAAAACAATAAATGGGCAACATATGCTGGAAACGGTTATTGGAACGATCCCGATATGTTGGTCACAGGCGAGCATGGATTAACTTTTGCTGAACAGAAAAGTCATTTTGCGTTGTGGTGCATTATGTCCTCTCCATTGATGTTGGGCAATGACCCCAGGAACATGTCCGAAGAAGAAAAAAGTATCATATTAAACAAAGATGCTATTTCCATTAATCAAGACCCAACGGAACAGGGAAAGAGAATTATAAAAAATACTGACACCGAAGTTTGGGCCAAAAATTTAAAAGACAATCAAGTTGCTGTTTTATTGTTGAATAGAAATCAGGAAAATAAAAAGAATATAGCATTAAACTTGGAGGATGTTGGCATTTTCCAAAAGATCAATATTAAAGATGTCTATGCTGGGAAAGATATTGGCACGGCTAGTGGTTTGATCAGTCATGATACGCCTCCGAAATCAAGCTTATTTCTATTATTATCAAAAACAGTCGATCAATAGCAATTGCTTTATTTATGGCAACAAAAAAAATAGATTATAGTTTCTTATTGTTTTTAGGCGCATTACTGTTTATGACGGAAGGCTTTTGTCAGACACAGGCAGAGAATTATACCAAGAAATTTTTGAACGGTCGAGAACGGACCGGGGAGTTTGAAGTTCGTTCCAATATAGAAAATAGACCAAATATCTTCATGATTACCGTAGATATGATTTCTCCAGATGTATATTCTCCATCAAGGGAACTCAAAAAACATATAAACACGCCAAATTTAGATAAGCTTGCTCAAGCTGGGACCACTTTCAATAAAGCGTTTTGTACTGCTCCGGTATGTGGCCCATCAAGAGCCACCATTTTAACTGGTAGACATCAGCCCTATCTTACTAATGGGGAGCGAGCTCCTATGGGCATGATAAGAAATCTTAAAGAAGGTGATATTATCTTTCCTCAATATCTTAAAAAGTCGGGCTATAATATAAAGCATGTGGGTAAATGGCATGTGGGTGCAGAAAAGTTTATTCAAACTTTTGGTGAAAATCAACATGGATGGGATCGATGGGCACCCCCTTTGTTAGATGACGAATTATATATAGCTTACCTTGATAAATTAAATGTAAAGCCACAAAAGTACAGTAAGGAAATTTATGGGAAACAACATGACAGACATACAAAAGGGAATTCCCTAGGTGGCTGGATCGTACAAGAGGATAATAAACCTTTTCCGCTACAAGCACATTATTCGGTTTTTTTAGCAGAACTGGCAAAACAAAAATTAGATGCTGCCAAGCGCAATCACCCAAATAAGCCGGTTTTTCTACAATTGGAGTTTTTCGATCCGCACCAACCATATTCTATACCAGCTGGATTTGAAGATAGGTATGAGGCCCTAAAAAAAGTGGTAAAACTACCGGTAAGCTATCAGAAATTAATAGAGACTGATTTTGCCAAAATTGAAGGTGAAGACAATATCTATGAGGTATATCGTCAATATTGGGGATTGTACAACGAAGAAATGCTTAAGGATTATATCATTGGCCATTTGTTGCAAATGGAAGTCGTGGACAAAGCTTTAGGTGTTTTTTTTAATTATTTAGAAGAGCAAAATTTGTGGGATGATGCTGTAATAATGCTTTCCGCAGACCATGGAGATATGAATGGTCGGATGGGAATGGCCGATAAAGGAGTTTATTTTCAACCGGATATTTTTAGGGTGCCATTGTATATAAAAGAGCCGGGGGATAACAGCAAAAAGACACCAGGCGTTCATGACCCGGTTTCTAGTTTGGACATAGGGCCAACCCTATTGGGCTATGCAGGTATTAAAACACCAAAATTTATGGAAGGTGAAAGTTTATCGTCAGTAATCAATGGCGGTGAACGTTCTAAGTTACACCATGTCTTTCAAACGGGGTGGCACGTTGGGGTAAATTATGGTTTCGGATATCAATTTCAAATCAATGGGACACATTGGTTTTATGGTTATAATATTTCTACCGGTACGCAAGAATTATATGATATTGATGCCGATGACCAAATCAATCATTTCCATGACAAGGATAAGGATGAATTGGTAAAGCTGATTGTAAATAAAGTCGCGGAAGTCATGCAAGCGGATAATAGATGGCTGGGTTACTGGGCCACGTTTAGGCTGCATAACGCGGCATATTTGCCTAAAACAAATGATGATATGCAAATGTTTAAGCCAAAGGATAAGCACTAAATGAATATGCGTGAAGAAAGACTAAAAAACAAAGTTGCTGTTGTAACTGGAGGCAGTAGTGGGATAGGTAGAGCCATTTCAATACTTTTTGCTATTTCCGGTGCAAAAGTGCACATATTGGATTTTAATGAAGAGGAAGGTGATAAGGTCGTAGAAGAGATAAACATTTTAGGAGGCAAAGCTATTTTACACGTTTGCGATGTTTCAAATGCTTTGCAAGTAAATTTAGCGGTAGAAAACATTGTAAATCAGGATAATATAATTGATATTTTGGTTAACAATGCCGGTGTATCCCATATTGGTACCTTAACCTCAACTACGGAAGAGGATTTACAAAGAATTTACGACATCAATATAAAAGGTGTTTTTTTATGTTCAAAGGCAGTAATTCAAAATATGTATGATAATGGCGGTGGCGTAATCTTAAATATGGCATCCATAGGTGCCACTGTAGCACTAGCGGATCGGTTTGCATACTCGATGAGTAAAGGCGCTGTTTTGAATATGACCATAACCATTGCAAAAGATTATCTTGATAAAAATATTAGGTGCAACTCAATTTCACCGGGCAGGGTGCACACACCTTTTGTGGATGATTACCTCAAAAAGAATTACCCCGATCAAACAGAAGAAATGTTTGAAAAATTATCAAAAACACAGCCTATTGGCCGCATGGGTAAACCAGAAGAAATTGCTGAATTGGCCTTGTTTTTATGCGATGATAGAGGCGCTGGATTTATAACAGGAACCGATTATCCAATTGATGGAGGTTTCATAAAATTAAATACCTAGACTTAAATCATTATGAAATTAATACGATTTGGAAATATTGGCAATGAAAGACCGGGAGTTTTGTTGGAAGATGGAAGAAGAATTGATGTCAGTCATTTATTTGAAGATTATAATGAATCTTTTTTTAATAATGATGGGTTAAATAAGCTGGAAATTTATATTGATTCAACATTAGAATATACGGAAGTCGGAAACGATGTTCGCCTTGGCTCTCCTGTTTCAATGCCATCAAAAATAATCTGTATTGGATTAAATTATGTAGCTCATGCTAAAGAAAGCGGAATGGCAATACCAACAGAACCTGTTGTGTTTTTTAAAGCAACATCATCCATTTGTGGTCCATTTGATGGATTAACAATGCCAAAAGGAGGCGAGAAAGTGGATTGGGAAGTAGAGTTGTCAGTAGTGATAGGAAAAGAAGCTTCTTATATTGAAGAATCCGAGGCTTACGATTATGTTGCTGGCTATTTGCTTCATAATGATTATAGTGAACGTGCTTTTCAATTGGAACGGGATGGGCAATGGGTTAAAGGAAAAAGCTGCGATACATTTGCACCCTTAGGGCCTTTCTTAGCAACCAAAGATGAAATTGAGGATGTACATAATCTTAACTTATGGTTAGACGTCAATGGTAAGCGAACCCAAAACGGTAATACTTCAGATTTCATTTTCAACATTCATCATATCGTCAGTTATTTGTCCAATTTTATGACGCTATTGCCTGGGGATGTTATTTCTACAGGAACGCCCCCTGGTGTAGGATTAGGTTTTGATCCACCTGTATTTTTAAAGGAAGGGGATATCGTGGAATATGGGATTGACGGATTGGGAACCGGGAAACAAATTGTAACAGCTTATAAAAAGTAGATGAATTTGAGTAGCAATGGAACCCATGATAGGGGTAATTTGATTTTTTTTATTATCATTTGTATTATAACGGCATTTGGAGGGTTTTTGTTTGGTTTTGACACCGCGGTTATTTCAGGGGCCATTAGCCCTTTAACAGACTATTTTGAGCTTGGAGATCAGCCTGTGCTTTTGGGTTGGACGGTAAGTTCTGTTCTTTTGGGAAGTGTTTTGGGAGCTGCTGTTTCAGGAATGGCCGATAACATAGGCAGAAAAAATACACTGATAATCGCAGCTATATTGTTTACAATATCGGCATTGGGATCCGCGATTGTAGAGTCATTAACATTTTTTATTGTTGCCCGATTAATTGGTGGGTTCGGTGTAGGAATGGCCGCTATGGTTGTTCCTTTGTACATATCCGAAGTTTCTCCTCCTAAAATCCGGGGAAGGATGGTAAGCATGTACCAACTATCGATCACCGTAGGAGTCCTAATGGCATATTTTACTAATGAATATTTTAGGGGATTATCACAATCAAGAGCTTTTCAAGGGTCGTCCGAGCGATTTATAGACTGGATAATGGGCGACGTTTGGAGGGTCATGCTGGGGTCTGAATTGATACCGTCTTTCTTGTTTCTAATTTTGTTGTTTATGGTTCCTAGAAGCCCAAGATTCGCCATGTCAAGGGGTAAGAAAGGAGAAGCGTTAAAGATTCTGGCCAAAATCAATGGAAAAGCTATTGCCCAAAAGGAAATTGTAGAGATAGAGCAGGCAATTGATCAAGAAAAGGCATCATTCGCACAGTTATTTAAACCAGGGCTTAAAAAGGCCACATTTATAGCATTGTTTTTAGCAATTATTTCCCAGTTAAGTGGAATTGATATCATACTGCATTACGGACCATTGATTATGGAAAGAGCTGGTCTGTCTTTTGGGCAATCCTTATATGGTCAGATTGTTTTTGGTGTGGTTTTAGTACTCTTTACCCTATTGGCGATGTGGAAAGTTGATCAAATGGGAAGAAAAAAGTTACTGTTCATTGGCAATATTGGTGTCTTTTTATCTTTGGCATTCATTGGTTACCTATTTAGTCTTGGCGAAGGTCATGAGTCAGCTCTTATTATAACCATTTCCATTTTTATCGCTAGCTTTTCATTTTCGCTGGGACCAATTCCCTGGATAATAATGTCTGAGATTTTTCCAACTAAGGTAAGAGGTAGGGCAATGGCCTTGGGAACCTTGGTTTTATTCGGCTCCAATTGGTTAGTGGCCCAACTATTTCCTTGGTTATCTGCTGTGCTTGGGGAACATGGTGTATTCTGGCTATTGGCAGCAATCTCAGTTTTAACATTTCCATTTATTTTTAAGGTGTTGCCAGAAACCAAAGGAAAGTCTTTGGAGGAAATTGAGAACTATTGGGAAGATACCAAACGATGATTGCGAAAGAATCTTCTCCATTTGTATAAGCTAATCATAGTATCAATAAGTCAGTTTCCATTATTTTATTTGTTTTTATGGGTCAACAACTAACTCTGAACTTTTTGGAAAAAATTAGATTGCAGATCACATAGCAGTTAGTTGATTTTCTTTGAGGTCGCTATTGCTGGCTTCTTTGGTTGGGATTCAATATACATGACTAAATTCTCCGATGGCCCATGATAGCCAATGATAAATGGTATGCCCAAACTTTTCCAATTCTACTTCCAGTTGACACGGATTAAGGTAATTATGTTGCTTGTCCACGTTTTTCAAAGAACAGTGGCATTTACGGATCTTGTGTGAGAAATAATCAACTTCTTACCAGTCTCTTGTGAATCTCTTTTAACTCTTTTGAGCTATGCAAAGAAACCATTGTTGAACAGTAGATTTGGAGTTCCGCCACCAGGCACCTGACTTAAAGAAGTGCTTGCCCCCAGAGTGTTTAACGTTATGTCTACAGGAGGGACAAAGCTACAAACCCAATAAAAAATGACCTTAACCATCCAAAGTGGTTGAGAAGTCCCACCATTCCCATGCATAGATTTTAAAATGGGTAAACTCCATTTACCATATCGGACGAACATACATTGTACCACCGTGAAAACTGTCTGCGATGCTTTGTTTTGGAAGAGGGCATAGGGTTAAGACCGTTTCTTTTTTATTGGGGTCCCAACAATTTCTCATAGGGTATTTTGTTTAAATTTTAACATGAATGGGATTTATTGGAGCTAAAAAGGTCAATATACCATATGAAGTTGGTTATAATATGGTAGTGTTGCCCAAGACAGGAATCTAAATTTGTTAAAAAGGCTGTAGCTGATATGGGCTATGATTCAGTCGTTCGATAATGGCAAATAGTTGGAAGTGGGCTGTTTTTAAGTGATGATCATACTTAAACACTGTTAAGTTGGCACCATATTTTACCGGACTTTACTATCCAAGCATAGAATGGTCGATAAATAAAAATACCCATATGTACATCTGCGAAATATTGTTACTAATAGCCCTGCGGAACTAATATCAAGAATATTGATCACAGGTAAGCAACTTATTTGAAAACAAAATAAATACTAGTAAATGAAACCAATAAAGAGAAGAGCATTTTTGGAATACATGAGTGCAATTGCCGCCACTTCAATGACGAGCAATTTATTTGGGTTTTCCCATTTCGATAACGAATCTTTCGATAAAAATATAGATGAGTTACTTTTAGAATTCATAGGAGAGGATGCTACCCGTCCAGAGTATGTTTGGTTCAATCGTGAAGATATTCTCTACCACGATTATTTATTACCGGATGAAGTAGAATCTCACCCTGATTTTTGGCTGGTAGGGCGACGACGTGTAAAGATTTTTAATAAAGCAATGGAATGGTATCGCAATGCGAAACACGGAACCATAATTAGTTATTGCCCCACAAAGGGGTTAATGTTAAGCGGAGAAAATCAGGTTTCTGCTTGGCACTCTTCACCTCCCAATGAATTGAAGCAAGATGGAGAGTTTACTTCTTTTACTAAAAAATCCAGATGGCAGCGTGATTGTGCAGTACTACCAGCATTTCAATTCCATTTAGGGCAACATCCTGTACTAGAACTGGAAGTAACAGAAGCCGAAGTTGATTGGCAGTTTTGTATTACCATTAAAGGACGGGGTGGTGCACCGTTTATAGCTAGTGCTTGGCAAAATGGTCCTGGGAAATTGACCTTTGATATAAAAAAGGAACTTCAGTCCCGGGGATATGATTTACAATTTGCAGAATTACATTTTGCAATTGGAGTATGGACAGAGAATCCGAAAGAATCAGCACAGATAAAATATCGAATTAGCATGCCCTCACATAGTGCTATTATTGCAAATCTTCCAATGGTAAGAACAGCAGAACGGGCGAAATCTGAAGGCGTTCCAATTGAGGCAGTTGTCATTAATAAAAAAGGACAACTATTAAGTGATAACCATATAAAATTAGTAGCAAAGGTTTTGGGGAAAACGTTCCCAATGACTGAAAAAGATGGCGTATGGACAAGCATCCTTCAAGATTTGCCGGAGGGAAATCATTCGATTCAAATTGAATCGAATAAAAGTGCTTTCTCAAAAATTCAAACACCTGTAAGAGTTACAAATGGGGAGTTTTTTCAATACGACAAGACTTCCAAATGGATAACAAAAAACGAAAAGATTCTTGGTCCGCTTACAGGGTCGTTTCAAGGAACCTTCTTTTTTAAGAACGTAGGCTTGCCCAATGAGCAGATAGTTCAAAGTCAACAAGAATGGGATACATGGGATCGTACACAGAAACCAGGTGAACATATGCATTTTTGGGAGGCTTTGACACCACTGGAGCTTGATGCAAGGTTTTCGTATTTAAGCAACCAAGGATTTGATTTGCTACATTTGCATTCACATTGGGGTACATGGGAACGATTGGATGCAGGTGGACGCATTTCGCCGCATGCTGCCGAACAGTTGGCTTTATATATGAGAACTGCCGATAAGTATGGGCTAGCTCATATTCAAGCACTTTCCTCTGGCCCATATGGGGTACCAGAGGACAGATCCGGATATGGAGATACCGTTGTGTTTAGCCGCTATCTTGATGAAGGCTTTAAACCAGAAGAGTGGTTTGAACCAACAAAAGGACGCTTTAATGATTTGTTTCATCAATATCTCGATGACTTCACAACCTTATTTAAAGATGAAACTGCACTTTTTGGAATGACCGCATCCGGAGAAGGAGATAATGTGGCTCCGAAAAGAGCAGAAGACACCTATTGGCAGATACGGAAAAACGACCAAAATCACATTATGCTATCCGAGCCTATTGATGTGATAGATAAACTTCCCGAAAATCATTGTATTGGATTCCCTCAGGATATGTGCGGAGGCCGAACCTATAGAATATCTGAAAATGAAACATTTCCCGAATTTGATCTTGGTGTCGAATTTAAGTTGTATAAAACCGTAGATAATGTCTATATGGCCGAAGGAAGTTGGGCCACAATGCCCAGTTATGATTTATTTCATGGGATTGTTGTAAAGGATTTTAAAGGTAATCTAAACCCTTGGACCGGGACAAACAGATATCGTATTCGTTTACGTGATACTTTGTATCTTGGTTTGGTTCATCGTTTGGCAATAATGAATACTTGGGATGAAACCATAACCGAAGATGAGCATAAACTGGTAAAAGAAATAAGAAATAAAATAGACTGGACTCAAAAATTCATGGATCCGGCTATTGCCATTTTTGTAAATGATGACTGTGCGGGAGCTCACGATGAGGGGCGCGTTAATGTAGCAAAATATGAAAGAGCCTTTGCCGGAATTCCTCTTGATTATAGATTGTATACAACGTCAACACCGCCTTCCAGTGCTCGTGTGGTCATTGATGGTCGAGAACCGTTTATGAAGCCAAAGTTTAAATCTGAAGGAGGGATCATTTTAGATGAAATCAAGAATCAGATGCCACTGGAAGTTTCCGAAAATTATTCTGCAAATTATTCTCAATCGGAAGATGGCCGAACATTACTGGCGTATTTTTATAATACGATGGATCATGTTACCGAAAAGCGATGGTTGGCGGGGAATCATTTTCGTGTTCCCAAACCAACAAAGTTTAGTATAAAGATCAAAAACCTCCCAAAGGCAAACCTTCGTTATACACTTTATGATCTTAATGAAAAGAAAGTGTTTAGGGAGTATATCGGTTATAAATGCCCGGATTGGTATCTCGAAAATACGGACCATGATTTTTTCCTTTTAGTAACCCCGGTATAAATATGGTATAGAAGTTTGCGTGGTATCGTTAATAAAGAATGATTAGAGCGGATTATATCAATTAAAAAGCTATTGATTGCATATAAGGTAAGTTATGTGGGTTAAAGTATGGGGTTTTGAATTACTCTTTTTTAGCTCTATTAATTAGTTCGTAATAATAACAAAAGACACTCCGCGAAAAATGAGGAGAAAAATATGAAATCGAGAATTATTGTCCTTATTGTTCTGGTTAACCTCATATACTTCCAAATAGGATTGCTTTATTCTATTTTGAGCGCGCTGATTCCTGAAATTATTTCAGGATATAATTTAAGTTATGGTGTCGCAGCAACACTACCTTTTGCTTTTTATATTGCCTTTGCATTTTTCTGTATACCAGCTGGTTTGGCAAACGAAAAATTCACCTATAAAAGTGTTTTGCTTTTCTCGTTCACACTGGCGTTAATAGGGGCATTACTTTTTGGCATTTTTCCAACCTATGGCGCTTCGATTACCTCCCTTTTTATAATTGGGGGAGCTCTGGCTATTGTTCAGGTTACCATTGTTCCACTATTAAGAGACATTTGTGGTGCTGAGAATTTGGCATTTCATGCATCACTCACGCAACTTTTTTATGGAATCGGAGCGTTTTCAAGCCCTCATATTTATTCATACTTAACAACATATTTGCAAGACAAGACCAATACCAAGTCCTTTGTTTTTAGTCATTTACTGGAATTAATACCAGCTAATTTTGAATGGGTTTCAGCGTATTGGTTATTTTCATTAATCCTTCTTACCATTATTATTGTGATAGTGGTCGTGAAATTCCCCAAGAAAGACAAAATAAAAAACGAAGAAATCGCAAACAGAAGCGTGTATTTAAAGTTGTTAAGAAATAAGTATGTCATTCTCTATTTTATCGCTTTGGCCGCATACGCAAGTTGTGAACAGGGAATAGCCGTTTGGATGTCAAAGTTTTTTCAAGATATACATGGGTTTGATCCTTTGATTACTGGTGCATCCATATTATCATGGTATTGGATTTTGATTTCAGGGGGGTGTATTGTTGGCATGTTATTGTTAAAGGTTTTTGATAGCCGCAAAGTTTTGGGTTCCCTGGCAGTTCTTGCTATGGTGAGTGCCTCATTGGGTATTTATAAAAGTGCAGGGATTTCAAAAATAGCATTTCCCGCTGTTGGTGTTTTTTTATCTGTAATGTGGCCCATCATTATTTCTTTGGCACTTAATTCATTTAAGAAGCATCATGAAGCACTTACGGGCTTTCTATATATGGCTACGGTAGGTGGCGCTTTTGGTCCATTAATTATGGGAAGTTTGAGTGATGCCATAGGCATACGTTTATCAATGAATTATATTTTCTTGCCATTAATTTTTATTCTTGGTGTTTCTTTCTGGGCTAAACCACTGGTTCAAAATAAAACTATTTAAATGAAATTGTATGGCGATGAAAATTACAGACATCAAAGTTCATATAGTTGGTGATGTCGACCATGTAGACCCAAAGAGAGAACCCATAGAATCTTTGGCTATTGTACGTGTGGAAACAGATGTAGGAATTTGTGGTTTCGCTGAATCCTTTAGAGTCCCTCCGGGTGTCGCCATTGCAACGATGAATGGAGATCAATCTTTTTTTGGAAAAGTTATTATTGGTCAGGAAATAGTCCATCCTGAATTTATTTGGCAAAAAATGTACGATAGCATGATGCATTTCAATCGGCGAGGTTGGGCAATCATGTGCTTAGGGGCTATTGATATTGCCATTTGGGATATTTATGGAAAATACTTGAATCAACCCGTTTATAAACTTTTAGGCGGTGCCCATCGTTGTTATTACCAAACTCCGGAATCTTCTCCCAGTATTGAAGTAACGCCTTATTGCACAGTTATCTCAAGCGAATGGGATAATAAAAGAATGATTGAAACACAAATTGAAAATTGCCTTGTATTAAAAGAACTCGGATATCGGGCGATCAAAGTGGAACCACTAATGTCAACCTCAGCTCGTATTATAGAATTGGTTACTAAAGTGCGAGAAGCTATTGGTGCGGATATGATGTTGTCTGTTGATGTAGGTTATAGATTTAACGATGTAGCTTCCGCTTTTAAAGCTTGTCAGGCACTTGAAGAACTCAATATTTATTTTTTTGAAACACCTTTTCCAGTTGATTCATATCTACCATATGCTGAACTTGCTAAAAAAACTACCATACCAATAGCGATGGGAGAGCATGCTGTTACACGATTTGAATGTCTGCACATGATCGAATATGGCGGTGTTTCTGTTGTGCAACCATATATCAATACCGTAGGAGGCATAACTGAAGCTAAAAGGATAGTGGATAATGCAAAAGATAAAGGTGCTTCTGTTATTCCGGGAAACTGGTCCACTCAAATTAATGGATGTGCCGCTGTACATCTGGCCGCCTATTCTCAAATTTCTCCTTATATCGAATATGCTCCTGCAGAAATTTATAATGCCCCATTACGAAGTGAAATCCAGAAACTAGGATTTCCTGTGGTTGATGGTGTGATCAAATTGCCAGAAATACCTGGAATTGGATTTGATGTGCCAGATGAATTAATAAAAGAGTTTAAACTGGAACTGTGATAAACCTGATAAGCGGGATAAGGCGGGCAATCATGAAACAGTTCTGCAAAGTATAAGCCACCTTATGGAGAGTCAAGAAAAGTGAAAAGAATAAATGAATTCATTTAAAAAGAAAGTAGTATTGGTCACAGGTGCCGCATCCGGTATCGGTCGTGCCACGGCCGTTTATTTTATTCAACAGGGAGCCACTGTGTTTGGATTTGACCGGGATGCTGAAGGGTTGTCCACAATAGAAAACATCTTTTCTTGCGTGGTGGACTTGACCGATCATATGACCTTGGCAAATCATGTAGAAGATATTTTTGACGTTCAAGGAGGGATTGATATTCTTGTAAATAATGTTGGGTTCAGTTATTATACCAGACACTTGGATAGTACGATTGAAGAATGGCGTAAAACGATGGCGGTAAACCTTGAAAGTTATTATATGATGGCAAAATTGGTCACACCATGTATGATCGAAAATGGAGGAGGACGCATTGTTAATATATCATCGATTCAGGCGATTGCCAGCCAACCTACGGTTGGTGCCTATGTCGCTAGTAAAGGTGGTGTGGGTGCTTGGACACGTACACTGGCCGTAGATTTGGCCGAACATAATATTTTGGTGAATGCTATAGCTCCTGGGTGCATACAAACACCTATGGCTATAATAGATGGTGTTGATGAATTTGAAACAAATGATTTTCAGGAATGGTACATTAGGCAACGAAAAATTCCGCTTGCAAGAGTTGGGCAACCAGAAGAAATAGCAAAAGCTGTTCTTTTTTTATGCGGAGAAGATAATACATATATTACTGGTCATACTTTGGTGGTAGATGGTGGTTTGACAATAACTTTTTAACGAAAATTAGTATTACTATATTGACTTAATATTGATTTATGGAGTGAAAATAGATAATAAAGTATCAAATAATGAAAATATTGTGGTGGCAAGTTGCTTCTGGATTAGCATAGATTTGCTCGAAAAATAACCTTAAATCTATATAATATGCTATTTCATTTAAAATCGTTCTTCTTAATTCCATGGCTGTGCTCAATTTTGATAATTTCTTGCGGTCAACCAAACAAAAATACACAATCCAATAACGACCTTTCTTTATTCAATGAGAACTTCCGGATACAGGTTGATCCTGAAACATTTACGGTGAAGATTGAAAAGGGGGATACTTTCGAGCGCTATCTTTCATATAGTGAGGAAAAGATGGAGGTGGAAAATTTAGAAGCCAATGAGAAATCTATCAATTGGGAAGTTCCTTCCAAAAGCTTATCTATTAACCTCGCAATATATGATGATTATCTGGATGTACATATTGCTTCATCCGAGACGGGTAACTTTGAATGGCCTGTGATAGACAGGGGAGAGCATGAAGCATTTACAATTCCAATCGAACAGGGAAAATATATACCGGCCGATGATCCCCAGTGGATTTCATTTATGACAGGGCATGGAAACTTAATAGGTACTCGAGACTTGTCTATGCAAATGTTTGGGGTTAATCAGGGTAAATACGCAACGGTGTATATTATTAAAAATATTTTCAACAATGAGCTCGTCTTTAACGAAACCAAAGGAAGTCTGTCATTAAAATTCAATCATCATTTTCCCAGTACGGTATCGGACAAGAATTATGGATATAGAATTTATCTAGCGGATAATAATCCTACGGCAATTGCTAAAACGTATCAGGCATATGTAGAAGAAACGGGCAGTATAGTAACTTTGGAGGAAAAGGCTGAAAAGAATTCGGATATCAGGAAATTGTATGGCGCTCCACATATTTATGTTTGGGGTGATGAATTTCTTATTCAACAAAATGTAAAAAACTGGAGAAAGCTTAAAGCATTTTTTCTTAAGGAGCTTGCCAGTCCAAAGATGAATCCAACCAAACATATTTTCGAGCTATTTGGTGCTTCCGAAGCTGAGACAGGGAAAGAATTTCGGGACGTACTGGACGAATTAAAGAATGATGAATATGTTTATAAATATCACAAGTTACTTTGGATCAATGCATGGAATGAAGTGCTATTGAGGCATGATTTTTATGATGAAAATAATTGGGGCAATGTTCCCTTGAGTGCAAAAGGCCAGTCTTTGATCAAGAAAGGGGTGGGTAACCTGGACGATTCCGAAATCTTTCAATTGAACAAGGCAGCTTTGAGTGCAGCTTATTCCAATTTTTTAGATCCGGTTTCCCAATGGGGTAACGGTGTATCTGAATATTTATTAAATGAATTTCAAAATACTGGTATCAATAAGGCTTGGATTGGTTTGGATAGCTGGTTGCCTGGGGAAATCCATCCAGATTTTGTGGCAAAATCCAATGCACTTGGATACCTTATTGCACCTTACGATTCTTATCACAGTATACACGAACCAGGTAAAGAAAGATGGATTACCGCCAAATTTGTAGACACCACTTTATATGAAAATGCCACAATAACGGAGGTGGATGGATCAAAAATAGCCGGATTCCTCCAAAGGGGGAGATTGCTTAATCCAACCTTGTCTATGCCGACAGTAAAAAATCGCGTAAACAGAATTATGGGACAAGATGTTAATTTTAATTCATGGTTTATAGATTGTGATGCGACCGGATATTTCTATGATGATTATACTCCTGGACGAATGTCCAATCAAAGTCAGGATATGAATGCACGCTTGGAGCGAATGGCTTGGATAAGAGATAATCATGACTTGGTCATTGGTTCCGAAGATGGTAATGACTACAGCGCCCCAGTTATTGCTTATGCCCATGGGATGACTACACCACCGGTGGCTTGGGAAGATCCCGATTTAAGGCAGAACAAAGAATCAGAGTATTTCGTTGGAAATTATTTTTCCAGAACAGGTGGTGTGCCAGAGCGTTATGCAAAGCAAGTCCCAATGAAGGATAAGCACACCTATGTTTATTTTGATAACAGGTTCAATATACCTTTATTCCAGTTGGTGTATAATAATTCGGTTATAACATCCCATCATTGGGAATGGGGAACTTTAAAAGTTATTCCGGAAATCCAAAATCAGGAACTTAAGGAGGTCTTATATAATGTGCCGCCGCTCTATCAATTGGATATTCCTAATTGGAAGCAGCATAAGAAAGTGATCACCGATCATGTGAAAGTGTTTTCTAAATTACATGAGCAAGCAGTTAAAATGGAAATGACAAGTTTCGATTGGTTGACTGAGGACCGCCTCATACAGAAAACAGTGTTTGGGGACAATAAAATTCAGATAATTGCTAATTTTGGACCAACTACTTTTGATTATGAAGGTAAAGAGATTTCGGCTAAATCATTGCTGGTCGTATATCCGGAAAAGGATACTTTCGAATTCTACAAACCGCTTTAGTTTGGTTTGTATTGTTTGTCATCAGTTTAAGCTATAGGTTGCTTGTAAATTAATCATGTTGATAATCAATATTCCTTTTCCTACAGCCTAAAGATTCACAAATTTTTAGGCTGTAGGAAAAAATAAGACCATACGGCTTCAATGACTAGAAACGCGTCGGTGCCATATTAATGCTGCGCAACCTGGAAGGCTTTCAATTTGCTATTGTTCTCAGCTGCTAAGATAATTTTCCCGTTTTTTGATTGAAGTAGCTTTATTTGTTTTGTGTCAGATCTGGTCAAAAAGCCACTTTCCGTAAAGGGAATCTCCTCAAAATGACCATTTCCATCGCCTTTTAGGAACAACCCTGTTCCGGCATCATTTCGTGGAGTTTCAACTTCTGAAGCATATAGGTTACCTGCAACAAGGGCATCAAGGTGACCATCTTTATCCATATCATCAATAATAATGCTGTTTATTGACGAGAATTGAGCTAAGTTGGGAAGTTTATGAAATTTAAATCGTCCTCCGCTTATATTTTCAATGTAACCACTGGCAAATGTTGTTGCTTTGTAATGTAGAGCGGCTTGTAAATTTTCCACCCCATAGACATCTATTAGGGATGCTGAAGCAAAAGATTTATAATTTGGAAATTGAAATTCCAATCGGGGTATTTGCTGTGTAGAACATTGCTTTCCTCTAACTGGATATTGCATTCCTTCATTGTAATAGCCTAAAACAATATCTATTGAACCGTTACTGTCAAAATCTTTGGCATATACTTCAAATGGCCCTTGTTCACTGGCTTGGTATTTATAATTTAAACCAAGGTTTCCAACTAAATAATCATCATCACCATCATTATCAAAATCTCCAGCTGCAACGCTGTACCACCACCCTGTTAGTTTTTCCAGACCCGAATGTGTTGTGTGATTCAAAAATTGACTTCCTTCATTTTTAAAAATAGTAATAGGCATCCATTCACCCGCAACCACTAAATCCAATTTCTTATCATTATCAAAATCATTCCAAATGGCAGAAGTAACAAGACCCAGGGAGTCTAGTTGTGGACATATGTGTTTTGTGACATCTTCAAATAAGGTGGCGTTTAAAGTGCTTTTGTTTTCCAAAATTGTGCTTTTTGCAGGGTAGGGGTATTTTCCAGAGATTATGCGACCACCAACAAACAGATCTAAATCACCATCATTATCATAATCTCCTGAAGCAATACAGGAACTATTTATCCGTATGTCCGGTATGGCCATTTTTAATCTGGAAAAGTTTCCGTTACCATCATTTTTATATAGTCTATCCTGTAATTGTTCGGTTCCATCCTTAAATTCATAACCACCACTTGCGATATATAAATCCTTATCCCCGTCACCATCGGCATCAAAAAATAAGGCCGCTACATCTTCAAATCTTCCATCTTTTTCCCATACAAGCGAGGTGCTTCTTTTGAAACTTCCATCTTCCTGTTGGATATGCAATTCTCCGGCTTGTTCAGCCGCACCTCCTACATAATAATCATCTAATCGGTCACCATTAACATCTCCAACAGCCAAGGCGGGTCCAAAATTAGAGTACTTGTGGGGTAGAAGAAGTTGCCTATCAAAATCATCATACTCGTTCTCTCGATGTGTAAAATTTATGTGCAAACTGTCTGTAACATCTTTAAACAGTTTATGTGTTGAAGTGTTTTCTATCGTTTTCTTTAGGGATGCTTTTTTATGGTCTATAGTAATTACTTGATTCGTTTCAATATTTTTAAGGGTTTGCGTAGCACCATCCGGCCAGGTAATTGTGGCATTTTCAATGAATTCAAGCTGATTGGTTCCAAAATGTAGTATGGGCTCGACAGAAGACTGAAAACCGCGCGTTAGGGTTAATTCCTGATATTGTTTTTGGGTTTTATGAGCTATTAAAACCTTAGCTCCTAAGCCCAGCGGGTTTTTTTTTGCCCCCTTGAACTTAAACCTTAAATAGGTTCCAGAAGCAAGTTCTGTAGCGTTGTTTTTATAGATTACAGCAGTAGAGTCAATATTATTAATGACAAGCTCTAAATCACCGTCATTATCTAAATCAGCATAAGAAGCGCCGTTGGAAAAACCTTTAAACCCAATGCCCCAATCTTCGTTACTCTTGTTGAAGGTATGATCTGTATTGTTTTTATAAATATAATTTTCAAGTTTTTCTGAAGGCATGTCCCAACTTTGTTCAAAATAATTTTTGTCCTTTTTGAACATGGTACGTGCTTTTAACTTATTAAAGAAGTCTTTGTTATTGATATCTTTCCTAGAACCGTTTGTAATATATAGATCTTTCCAGCCGTCATTATCAAAATCTGCAAATAGCGAAGACCAACTCCAGTCGGTAGAGGAAACACCTGCTATTCTAGAAATATTACTAAAAAAAGGTGAGCCACTGTCCAAATTACCTTGGTTAAGTTGCAACGTATTGTGCATATATTGGTAATGAAATCCTAAATCCGTAATTCTTTGAAACCTTTTAGGGTTCATACTTGCCATGTTTTCTTTGGACCTTTTGTTGTCCTCGGGATTCATATCCAATTGAATAAAATCCAATAAGCCATCATTATTAAAGTCAGACGCATCAACGCCCATGCCGTAGAATGATGTATGCCCGGTAGATTTTTTTATGATATTGCTAAATGTACCATTGCCATTATTGATATATAAAATGTCGGGAGTTGCAAAATCATTGGATATATATAAATCTTGAAAGCCATCATTGTTGAAATCAGCTGAAATTACCCCTAACGACAAGCCAAAATTTATAACACCTGATTTTTCAGTGATATCGACAAATGTTCCATTTCCGGTATTTTCATAAAATCTGTCCGAATCTTCCAAAGTAGGGTTATGTATTTTTTCATCATAATACTCTAAACTACTGCTAAACGGAGTAAACGGGTAATTGATAACATATAGATCCAAGTCATTATCATTATCATAATCGAAGAATACGGATTGAATGGACGAACCATTATCGGCAATTCCATAAAAAGCAGCTTTTTCGGTGAATGTTAAATCCTTATTATTAATGTATAGTTCATTTTTTTTCTCAGCGTTTTTTCCTGAAACACAAGCATAAATGTCTAGATAACCATCATTGTTCACATCACAAAAGGTGACCCCTGTGTACCATTGATTGCCACCTTGGGTATTGGATCGCAAAGAAATATCCTGGAAAACAAGATTCCCCATATTAAGATATAAAGCATTTTTTGTCTGATTTCCTGTAAAAAATACATCTTGTAATCCATCATTATTAATATCACCGATGGCAACTCCTCCACCCATATAGAAGTAGGGGTACTCAAAATAGTTGAAAGACTTGGTTTCATTTAAAGCATTATTAAATAAAATATTGGAATGGGAGTTTTCAATGTTGCTAAATAATGTAGTGGGTGTTGATTTTCTTTTGCTATCTGTGCAAGAAAATAAGATTAGCAAAAACAATAAAATTGGTAAGCCGTATTTTTCCATAAAATATTAAATTAGAAAAAGCCTTTACTCTAATTCAAGTAAAGGCCGAAAAACTAACTAAACAAAATTTGGATGATTATGTATTGTTAGTACCCAGGATTTTGGTCAGCTGGAGTCAAGCCCGCATTACCACTAATTTCAACATCGGGTATTGGGAATAATTCATGTTTGCCAACTTGAAATAATTGAATTTCATTCCCTTCATCATCTTCCCTAACAAGGGCATCTTCTGCATCACCCCATCTAATAAGATCTTTCAATCTTTTAAATTCATACATAAATTCTATTCTGCGTTGATGTTTGATAACGTTTCTAATACCTTCCTGATCTGTTCCTGTTAGATAAAGAGGCCAACCAGAGTGGTCTCCTTGGGTTAATTGTTCTACAGTTTTTAGTTCGGTAATATCTGTCCAATCCGATGGATTGGCTAATCCTGACTCCTGCCGAACCCGATCTATCACAATATCAACTTGAGTAATGGCTTCTGGTGTTTGTCCATTTTCGTTTAATGCTTCTGCATACATTAACAATACATCGGAATATCTCATGTCTCTTAAGTTAACATCGGATTTTCTAAAATCATTAGTGTTAAATTCAACAAATTTGATGATTCTGTTGTAATTCCCATCATCCCACCTAGAGCCAAATGTAGCCGCCCGTCTAGGTCCTCTACCAGCCCAAGGAGGACCAAATAATGCATTTCTTAAAAAATTGAACATTGGTCCAGTCTCTGCCCAACGAAAATATTGAACGGGTATAAAGTTATGTTCTGCACTTTCTGTGGCATCGTCGCTCCATAAAGCAGTACCATCACCTGAAAACTGGACTTCAAAAAGAGATTCACTATTGTTTTCTGTAGCGGCCGAAAAATTATCCGCATAATTATCTGTTAATTGGTATTCTCCTGAAGCTATCACTTTTTCAAATTGCATGATTGCCTCTCCCCATTTTTTTTGATACAGGTAAGATCTTCCTAAATAAGCACTTGCTGCACCCGAGGTAGCGCGACCGACATCGCTGCCACCGTAAGCTGACTTCAAAGGTAAATTGGTTTCGGCAAATTTAAAATCTGCTTCTACTTGGTCATAAACTTGTTGACGGGTCGATTTAGGGAAGTTATATTCATTGCTTACCTGTATTTCATCCAATATGATTGGTACACCACCCCAAGAATCTGCTAATTCTAAATAATACCAACCTCTTAAAAAATGGGCTTCTCCCAAAATTCGCTGTTTTAAGTCGAAATCTTCCATTTTCTCAACATTGTTGATAACCAAATTAGCTCGGAAAATACCTTTATACAATGCGTCCCATATAGAATTGCTTCTTGCCAAAATAGGCGAGTGACTGAAGTTAAACATTACATTAGATAGTTCTCCATCCCAACCTGCCCATCCAACATCATCGGTCATACCATTGTATATAAACCAATATCCTTGCTTAAATAAATCGTAGTGTTGTAATACGGCATAAACAGAGTTAACCGCTAATATGGCATCTTCTTCAGTTTGATAAAACGTATCCGTAGTAATTTCGTTTGGATTAATTTTCTCCAAAAAGTCATCGTTACAGGCAACAACTATCATAGATAGAATGGCCAGCACTGGAATAATTTTGATTTTTATAGTTTTCATAATTCGAATTTTTTTTAAAATTTGATTTGGATTCCGGTTAAAAAGGTCTTTGGTTGTGGGACGATTCCATAATCTACACCTTGATTTGCAACTCCAGGGCCCTGATTAAATCCAGTGCCAATTTCTGGATCATAACCTGTGTAATTAGTAAAAGTTAGAATGTTCTGGGCAGAAGCATATATTCGTAAGCTTTTTATAAATCCATCCGCAAATTTTGACAATGTGTTTTTTTGGAACGAATAGCCTAAAATTATATTTTTTAATCTTAAATATGAGCCGTCTTCTAAAAACCTATCAGATGGCCTTCTATTAAAATTAGGATCACCAAGTATGGCTCTTGGAACGCTGTTGGATGTGCCTTCTCCGGTCCACCTATTAAGTACAGCTGTACTATGGTTTTTCATTTCCGCCATACCTTCATTCCAAAATCGTAATCCATTATAAATATCAACACCTTCAACACCTTGAAAGAAAAGAGAGAAATCCACACCTTTATAATCAAAACTGGCATTTAAGCCATAAGTAATATCAGGATTGGGATCTCCTAGAATGACTCTGTCGTCAGCGTTGATCACATTATCGTTATTTATATCTTTAAAACGTATGTCTCCAGGAGCTGCACCAGATTGGCTTGCATGCGCATCCACTTCAGCCTGATTCTGAAATATACCATCTGTCACATGACCAAAGAAACTATTTATAGCTTCACCTTCACGTATTACTGCTAATACAGGGCCACTATCATCAGGAAATCTTCCCTCCAATGGCAAACCAATCCCCAAAGACTTCACCTCGTTTTTTAGGAAAGAAGCATTAGCTGATAGTTCATAATTTAAATCTCCTGCTGATCCTTTGTAACTGGCTAAAATTTCCAATCCGCGGTTTTGAATATTCCCAGCATTGATTAATGGCAATTCTGTAATACCAATCGAGCCAGGTAATGGAGCCCTTAATATGATATCTTCCGTATCTTTTATAAAGTATTCTAAAGTCATATTTAGACGGTAATCAAAAAGCGTAAGATCTAGTCCTATGTTTTTTTGAACTGTGGTTTCCCATTTTAGATTTTCGTTGGCTAAAGTATTTTGTGTAATACCCGATTGTAAATTACCACCAAACACATAATTAGCCGAAGTAAATAAAGATGATTGGAAGCCATAGGGTGGAATTTCCTGATTTCCTAATTCTCCCCAGCCAAATCTCAGCTTTAAATTATTAATGAACTTATGGTCGTTTAAGAATTTTTCTTCACTTAACACCCAACCTACAGAAAATGATGGGAAAACACCATATCTGTTAGCCTCAGAAAACCTAGAAGACCCATCTCTTCTTATATTTCCGGTAAATAAGTACTTTTCTTTGTAATTATAGTTGACTCTTCCTAGCAATGACCGAATGGCCCATTCATCATCAAATCCAGCGATGGAAATTTGAGCACTTGCGCTTGAGGTGTTTAATGTTTGTAAATTATTACTTTGAAGCATATTACTAAAGGCTGAAAATCTTGAAAATTTATACTCTTGTTGCGTAAAACCTACTAGTAGGTCTAAATTATGATTTCCAAAATCTTTTTGAAAGTTCAAAGTGTTTTCAATTAGTGGGCTTAGTTCTTCCGCACTATATTCTCTCAAACTAGGATCTTCTTGTGATTGTCCCTCTGAAAAAACATATCTTGGGATAAATGTGCTCCCATTTGTGAAGACAGCATCTAAACCAACATTTAATCTGTATTTAAGACCTTTCACAATTTCGTATTCTCCGTATAAATTTCCAACAAACCTATTTCTCCTCACTACATTATCGGTTAGTTCTGCCAAACCTATTGGATTCCAACGGTTGTAACCATCACCTTCTCCCGGACCATTAAATCCACCTTCATTTGCTGGGTTATAAACTGCTACCGTTGGAGCGTGCCTATTTATAATTCTGATTTGAGAGCGCGCCGCCTGAAAAGTACTTCGTCTGTTAACAGTTCTGCTAAAGAATACAGCCTCTCCAAACTTGAATTTTCCTAGCTTGAAATTAGAATTTAGTCTAGTGCTGTATCTTTTAAATCCAGCACCTGGGGTTGTTGCATTATCTTTATGATAACCTCCAGACAAGCTATAATCAGCAAATTCATTACCACCAGAAATGTTAATATTATAATTATGAGTAATACCGGTCTTAAAAAATTCTTTTTGCCAATCCGCTCTATCAACTACGAAGCTATCATCTAATAAATTTGTTGGTTCGGTTACATCATCAATGGCTTCACCAGCATTATCAAACATTTCAATAATTAAATCAGCATAATCCCTTGCTTTTAATAAATCGATTGTTTTAACGTTTTGTATAGCTAAATAGTTATCGAATGTAAATTGAGGCGCACCTTTTTTACCTTTTTTTGTTGTAATAATTATAACGCCATTTGCTCCTCTTACCCCATAGATTGCAGCAGAAGAGGCATCTTTTAAGATGTCAATGGACTCAATATCATTAGGGTTTAAATTTGCCAATGGATTTGAAACTTTTCCAGAACCTCCAGCTACTGGTATTTCCGAGTTTACGTTATTAACAATGGGTACACCGTCAATGACATATAAAGGATCAGAGTTACCGATAGTTCCTTCACCACGAATACGTACACTAACTCCGCCACCAGGTTCACCACTATTATTGATAATGGTTACACCAGATAATTTACCCTGTAGAGCTTGGTCAATACCTGGTAATGGATTTGAAGTTAACTCATCGCCTGAAATAGAAACCACAGCACCTGTGACATCTTTTTTTCGCTGTGAACCATATCCTACTACCACAACATCATCCAGTGCTGTGATGTCTGCTTCCAAAACAATATTTAAAGTAGAGCCACTCGCTTTGATAGTTTGAGTTTTATAACCTAAATAGCTTACGACTAATTGGGCGTTACTTTCTACTGTAATGGTGTAGTTGCCATCAAAATCGGTTACAGTACCATTGTTGGTTCCATTTTCAAGAATGTTGACACCGGCAATGGGCAGACCATCCTCTGAAGCGGTCACTTGACCCGATATGGATATTTTTTTTGATACTTGTCCCATTGCATTGTTGCAAAAACAAAAAGCCATAATGGAAAAAAGGGCCATTTGTAATAATTTTTTTTTCATAATCGTTTAAGTTTAAGTTTTGAAGGTGAAAACTTCTAATTAGTTATAGTGTTGGTTGGAAATTAGATTACAATGTTATTTTTTTTGATCATCGAAAACAATCAGTATATTTCCTATAACATATACTATATTGACATTTTTATGTAAAAAAGACATAAATAAGTTAATTTGTAGTTTTTGTTATGCGTTTAAAAGAGGTATGGAAACGATTCTTAATAATAAATACCAAATCACAATTTCTATAAATAGCTACCATTTAGCCAATTATGATAGTCTTTAAAAAGAGTGGGTTTTTTAAGAGTTAAAATACAAGAGTTGGATTTAATATATTTAGAAACTCTTAAAAGCGAAGAAATCTCAAAACTGGCAGAATATGGGTTCAATGATCAATCGGCTTAAGTGAAAGACGAGAAGAAAGTTTTACACGGAAGAGCAAATCAGAATGATAATTGACGGGATATATATGGAGAAACCTTACGAGAGTTGAAATAGCGTTGGAAAGGCGTAAATTATCATCTAGGGAATTGGTATAGGAGCACATACATATAACAATTAGTGAAGTGTTTATCGGAATTTAAAAGCTAATGGCTTATCGTTACGCCTTTCTTTGGGATGACGGGTGCAGTCTACCCTTTTTGTGATAAAACAATTTATGTTGCAGCTTCCCTTTTTTTGCTCGGAAACCCCAGACTTTAAATTGGCCTATCTATCGCGAGGAGGTCATTTGTTGAAAACCTATATACGGTGGTTTGTCGATATTCTTGTTTTGGACTTAGTTCAATCTTAGGGAAATGTGGGTTGTTCGGGCTATCCGGAAAAGCTTGGGTCTCCAAGCAAAAACCAGCCTTTGGAAAATAAGGTCTATTTTGTTTTCCTATAATATTTTCATTTAAACAATTTCCCGTATATAATTGCAACCCAGGAGATGTTGTAAAAACTTCCATTCTTCTGCCAGATACTGGCTCTTCCACTGTTGCAGCTATTTCCAGGCTATTTTCTGAACGTTTTTTTAAGCAAAAGTTTTGATCATAGCCATTCCCATATATGAGTTGATCATGTGCCGAATGGATATCACTGCCTATAGTCTTTGGTTTTCTGAAATCCAATGGGGTATTTTGCACTTTTTTTAAAAGCCCAGTTGGAACAAGATCTTTGTTATTTTCTGTGTAGGTATCGGAGTTGATATATAGTATGTGATCTAAAATGTTGCCATTTCCTTCCCCTTTTAAATTAAAGTAGGTATGATTGGTTAAGTTTACGACAGTCTTCTTATCAGTTTTGGCCAAATAATCAATTATTAACTCGTTTTCATCGGTAAGTTCGTATGTTGCCATAACTTCCAAATTACCAGGAAATCCCTCTTCCATATCCTTACTTAAATAGGATAGTTTTAATACAGGGTTGTTTTCTCTAAGAACCATTTCTGATGTCCAAAATACCTTATCAAAACCAATGGAACCTCCATGCAGGTTATGTTCAATATAATTCTTGTCAAGGATATATGCTTTCCCTTCCAAAACAAACGTTCCGTCTTTTATGATGTTGGAACATCTTCCAATGATTCCTCCGAAATACGGGTTTTCTTTGGTATAAACTTCGGACAGATAATCATTGTAGGAGTTTAATCCCAAAACGATGTCCACAGAACTTCCATCCCTGTTGGGTATCTTGATGGAATGTATGATGCCCCCAAAGTTTAATGCCGTTACTTCAATACCATTTTTGTTGTGTAATTTATATACTTTGATCAAGGTCTAAATTTAAAATTGCAAAGACCAAAATTATGTGCTGAAAAATCCCATAACAAGGACTATATTTTCTTTTTTTAATACTGTATTGCCGTTCAAATTAGTTATTGTCGTACTCCATTGGAAATTGCAAAATTTTGCTTGGTGTAGTTTTAAGATGATATGGATCAAAGACTTACATTGCTGCGTAACAACTTCCGTTTATACTCTTTTGGAACCATGTTTACCGTATCCTTAAATTGTCTGTTAAAATTGGAAATGTTTCCGTAACCACATTCGTAGGCAATCTGGGTGATGCTTAAATTGTTTTCTAAAATTAACTTGCAGGCATATCCAATTCGTACTTCCCTTAAAAAATCGAAGTAAGTTTTTCCAGTACTCTTTTTAAAAAATCTACAAAATGAGGATTTGCTCATAGAGACAGAACTGGCAATCTCATCTAAATTGATTTTCTCTTTAAAGTTGTTCATTGCATATTCAATGGTACTATTTATTTTTTGGGAGTTTTTTTTGTTGAAGAGATCAACAAACCCTTCGCTTGAAAGGGTTTTATAATTTCTTTTTTTTGAAAGTAAATCAAGAATGGTCAACAGGGTCAAAATTCGCTTAAAGTTTTTGGATTCTATTAAATGCCGAATTTTATTGACAATTTTCGAGTTTTTATTTTCTGTAAACGATATACCGAAACGAGCATTGTTCAATAATTTTTTGATTCTCATTCCTTCAGGTAGGTCAAAAATGGTATTTCCGAGGAAATCTTCTGAAAAATGTATTACGTAGGCTATGGCATCTTTTTCAATCGGCCCTTCTTTCTTCCAAAAGTGGGGTAAGTTAGGCCCAATTAAAACAAGCTCAACATTGTCAAAATTGGAAATGTTATCTCCCATAAACCTGGTTCCCTTGCTGTTTAATATCAAAATCAATTCAAATTCAGGGTGATAGTGCCAAGGTGTATGGAACTCTGGAGGTGCTTCTATGGACGAAGAGTATGATAAAAACGATGGGTGGGTAATCTTTCTATATATGGGTATCATATATACTTAATAAGATGGCTAATATATAAAAAAAGGCAATAAAGTATTGAAAATCGAAAATATCCACTTACTAATTATGTTAGATAATGTATAATATTGCAGTCAATTAAACTTGGTTTGATGAATATATCTTTTAAGAATAAAACAATAATAGTAACTGGAGGCACCTCTGGCATTGGCAAGGTTTCAGCCATGCAGTTTTTGGAATCTGGAGGACAGGTGATAGTTCTTGGCAGAACCCAATCAAAAATCAAACAAGAGTTGAAGACTTTTTCACCCCGATTGAGCTTTTACAAATGTGATATATCCAGGCATGAAGAAATTAAAAATGTATTTAAATTAATAAAAGCCAAGCATAGTGTAATTGATGTGTTGGTGAACAATGCTGGAATACAGACATATGGTAATGTGGTGGATACAAATGAGGCATTATGGGATAGAACAATGGATACGAACTTAAAAAGTATCTATTTGTGCACAAAGCATACCATCCCTTTAATGGAAAACTCCGTTCATCCTGTAATAATTAATGTTGGAAGTGCACAAGGTTTTGTTTCCCAAAAAAATGTAGCTGCTTATGCTACCAGTAAGGAAGCATTGCATGGTCTGACAAGGTCAATAGCAATTAATTTTGCACCGAAAATACGTTGCTTGGCCATATGTCCAGGGGCAGTTTATACCCCAATGTTGGAGGAAGACCTAAAAGGTTTTGATGATAAAGAATCTATAATTGAAGAAACAAAGAACATCCATTTACTTCAGCGAATAGCAGCTCCTGAAGAGGTCGCTAACTTCATAACGTTTTTTGCAAGCGAAAAGGCAAGTTTTGCAACAGGTCATGCTTACAGGGTTGATGGAGGAATTGGATTGAAGATCCAGGGGACCTAACCGTTATGAGCAATATTGATACTTTATGTACAGAACGTTTTTCTTGCGGTGAAGGACCTTTGTGGGTTCCAAAAACAAGGGAATTGTATTGGACGGATAGTGATGGGAAAAGTATTCGTTGCTATTCTGACAAATTAGGGACATGGAAAGAAATTTCGAATGGTATTCATGCAAGCTCATTGGTTCTGCATTCCGATGGAGGGCTTGTTTACGGAAGTAAAACAGGGTTTTACCATTTGGATGAAAGCATGAATATAAGAAGTATAGCGGAACAATTTGAAAATAGACCTATTACAAATATCAATGATATAATAGCTGATCCTGTTGGAAGAGTATATGGGGGGCAAGAATGTTTTGATCCAGACGGTGATTATGAAACAGGGAATTTATACAGGATAGATTTGGACGGGAAGGTTTCCGTGATTGAGGACGGACTCCATTTATCAAATGGAATGGGATTTAGCCCTGATCTTGCTTTCTTTTATTTGGTAGACACAATCGCAAGAAACATTTATGTATATGATTTTGATGAAAAAAAAGGATCTATATCAAATAAGAAAGTTTTAGCTACACTTAAAAGAAGTGAAGGCCTTCCGGATGGGTTAACGGTTGATAGCGATGGGTTTGTTTGGGTTGCGATGTTTTTGGGAAGCGGACTTATTAGATTTGACCCCGACGGGAAAATTGAACGAAAAATCGATTTGGAATGTGCTCAGCCCACATCCTTGACTTTTGGGGGAAAAGATTTAAATGAAATATTTGTTACATCTGCATCGATGTATTGGGAAACAAGTTTAGCCCCAGAAAATCACGATTATAATAAGCCGCGAGGCGGTGAATTATATAGAATTAAGCAAGAAGTCATTGGGAAAGTTGAATATTTAGCGAAAATATAAGATCAAAATAAGTAGGATGAAAATCACGAATATAGAGTGCCACGTATTGGTTGTGCCAGATTTAAAAGAGGATGCTACATCGTCATCCCAAGATAATCTAGTGGTTGTGGTACATACGGATGAAGGTATAACTGGAATTGGGGAAACGGATACTGGGCCATGGTTGGCCAAAGCGGCAATTGAATCGCCAGGTAGTCATTCCATGGCCATGGGGATGAAGGATTTATTGATTGGCCAAGATCCTTTTGATACAACTGCTATATGGGAAAAACTATATACCTACACTTGCATGAGTGGAAGAAGAGGAGTGGTGATCTGTGCTATGGGAGCTATTGATATGGCACTTTGGGATATAAAAGGAAAAGCCTTGGGGTTACCGGTTTATAAACTATTGGGAGGAACCAACAAAGAATTTATTGAACCTTATGCGTCTTTACAACCCCATGGAGCAACCGTTCAGGAATATGGAGATTCTTTGGTTGCATGGGCAAAAAAAGCCAAAGAATTTGGTTTTACGGCCGGCAAGATGGAATGCACTTTGGGAGGTCCCTATAATCATACAGGGCTAAAAGGCGATGATAAGGATATGACGGGCATTATAGAGGCCTGTAGAGATGCGGTGGGGGCAGATTTTAAAATGATGGTTGATGTTCAATACCTATGGTATGATGCTAAGGCGGCTTTAAGAACCATTAGGGACTGGGAGAAATTTGATTTGTTCTTTCTGGAAACCCCACTGCAAATTGATAATTTGGAAGGATATGCCACTTTGGCCAAAGAAGCACCGATGAGAATTGCGGCCGGTGAATGGCAAAATACAAGATATGAGTTTATTGACTTATTGGATAAAGGCAAAGTAGATGTTGCTCAACCAGATATTGGTAGAGTGGGAGGGATAACCGAAGCCATTAGGGTCTGTAACCTGGCTCAAGATAGAGGTCGCTTAATTGTTCCCCACTGTTGGAAAACAGGAATTGGGATTGCAGCTACGGCACATGTTGCGGCTGTAACTCCAAACTGTCCATTAATTGAGTTCTTGCCCAAAGAATTGTGTGATTCTTTGTTGCGTGTCGAGTTGGTGGATGACCCGTTTGTAATGAAAAACGGGAAAATAGCTTTGCCAAAAGAGCCAGGTTTAGGTATTAATTTAAACATGGATGCCGTTGAAAAGTATAAAGTGGATTCCCAAATTATTATTTAATGTTACTTATAGTTTATAAAAGGTTCCTTTTAAAGGGCCCTGTAAACACTTGATTCAGAATCGTTTGCTGAGGATATTTTAGCAAAGAATCATTGTGATACTAGGAGATACCTATATAATAAGGGTTCGTCAACTTTTATCAAATTCAATGTCTGACTGAATTTGGCAGTGATTTTTAATTTCAAAAAAGGTGATCTGGGAAGGATTGCCTTCATGATGCTTTGTGTTAGGCTAAAAGCTTTTGTAGAAAAATGTAAATCATGTCTACAATTATATCCAAACATTCCAAGATTCAGTGAGAATATAATGAAATCAAATGAAAATTGAAACAAAGAAACATATTGAGCCAAAACCGAGAGTGCAAATTGTTTCACCTGGACGAATCAACCTGATAGGGGAACATACGGACTACAACAATGGATATGTGCTCCCGGCAGCAATTGATAAATGTATCTTTTTTAAAATCGAAAAAAACGGGTCAAAGTTTAATTGCACAATTACAAGTGATCATTATCCCGATGCATTGAGCGTTGATCTTAGAGCAATCAAAAAAAGTGAAATTACCTGGGAGAATTATATTCTTGGGGTTTTGGATGAACTGCTAAAGGGAGGTAAGGGAATTGAGGGGTTCGATTGTATGATTAAAAGTGAATTGCCCATAGGCTCGGGGCTAAGTTCTTCAGCTGCTTTGGAATGTGGTTTGACCTCTGGGCTCAATGAGCTTTTTCAACTTGGTATGACCAAGGAGGAAATTGCACTATTGTCCCAAGCGGCGGAACATAATTTTGTTGGGACGAAATGCGGCATAATGGACCAGTTTGCTTCAGTTTTTGGAAAACAAGATCATGTAATCCGATTGGATTGTAAATCCCGGAAATATAAATACATTTCCGCTGAGCTAGACCCTTACGCGATCATTTTATTGAATTCCAATGTTGCACATCAGTTGGCATCCAGTGAATACAATACTAGAAGATTGGAATGTGAAAAAGGTGTTGCCATTATTAGAGAAAATTTCCCGAACGTGGAATCCTTAAGGGATGTTGATCTTGATATGTTGGAGTATTGCAGTTGGTTTCTGGATGATGTAGTTTTTAATCGATGTTCATTTGTTCTTGCCGAGAACAAAAGGGTTTTGGCAGCTGCTAATGCACTTAAGAAGTGTGATTTAGTGAAATTAGGTTCCCTTTTGTACCAATCCCATGAAGGATTGAGAGACCTCTATGATGTCAGTTGTGCGGAGCTTGATTTTTTGGTTGAATACTCGAAAAGATATAAAGAAGTTCTTGGGGCAAGGCTTATGGGGGGAGGATTTGGGGGTTGTACTTTGAACTTGGTCCATAAAGATGCGGTAACGAATTATTTAATAGATATTTCACAAGCGTACTTCGACAGATTCAATATCGAATTGACACCCATTGAGATCGCTTTGGAAAATGGCACCAAAATAAAGACTAGTCAATGAAGGTTCATGAAATTCATAAAGTGCCGCATAGGCGTTATAATATTCTTACAGGGGAATGGGTCTTGGTTTCACCACAACGGGCAAGTAGGCCATGGCAGGGAAAAACGGAAAATATAGCTGAGGACGAAAGGCCTAAGTTCGATCCATCGTGTTATCTCTGCCCTGGAAATATAAGGGCAAGTGGGAAAGTGAACCCTTTTTACAATCAGCCATATTCTTTTCATAATGATTTTGCAGCACTGTCTGAAGAAAATGATGGGCTTTGGTTAAAGGACGGACTGCTATTGTCAGAGTCTGAATCCGGTATTTGTAAGGTGGTATGTTTTTCTTCGGACCATTCTTTGACCCTGCCTTTAATGTCTGTCAAGGACATTTGTGCGGTGGTTACCCTTTGGCAGAAAGAATATTTTGAGCTAGGCCGCATTGATGGGGTTAATCATGTGTTGATATTTGAAAATAAGGGTGAAACTATGGGTTGCAGCAACCCTCATCCTCATGGTCAGATCTGGGCCCAATGTTCAATTCCACAAGAGATACAAAAGAAAACATCCCATTTGAAAGCATATTGGAAGCAGCACAACAAAAGTTTACTGGAACATTACTTAGCACGGGAATTGGTGTTGGACGAACGTGTTGTTATTGAAAATAATCACTTTGCCGTTGTGGTACCATACTGGGCAATTTGGCCGTATGAGACCATGATTGTTCCTAAACGAAAAATGGCCCATATCGGAGAGTTGGAAAATGACGAAAAATATGCTTTTGCGGAGATAATAAAAAGGCTGACCACCAGGTATGATAATTTGTTCCAAACTTCCTTCCCATACTCTGCGGGAATCCACCAAGCGCCAACTGATGGTAAGGAACACCCGGAATGGCATTTTCATATGTCCTTTTACCCACCATTGTTACGTTCGGCGACCGTTAAAAAATTTATGGTCGGGTATGAGTTGTTTGCATGTCCCCAGCGTGATATCACCGCAGAACAAGCTGCAATGCGTTTGAAGAACTTGAGCGAAACACATTATGGCCTCGAGCCGGATTTCTTTTCAAATGGACAGAATTAATTAAAAAGATGTGTTGGGAATTCTGAAAAATAGAACAGCCCTAAAAGAATGAACACAGATTTAAAATGTTTCAATTTCGCAGTGTCAAGGGCAATGAGTAATGGTAATTTTTTTAACTCCATGTTTTTTGGAGCTGTTTTCCAGTATTCCTATCTTTTGAGCATTCTTGAGCCTACCAATATCATTATACCAGTGGGTGGTTTCCAAATTAGGGGACTAAAGACCTTTCAATACCCCGTTTCCAGACACCAGCAATGATGTAAGAAAACCACTGGTTTTGTCAAAACTTGTAACTGGTCTCTTGATGGTCACATTGATGTGTCCATTCGTTTCGCCCACCCCTACATCGGCAATGGAACTCCAATTTTTGTTGCTCGCAATCTTGAAATGGGGCAGCTCAAATTGTTCCCATAATGTCTCATGACCCGAGCTTGCCCAGAAAGATTAAAGCTCAATGTAATATGATATTTGGCCTCCGGTCTCATTTTTGATTTTTCATTAAATTTTAAGGGGTCTTAATAAAAGAAGCCCTTGCTTGTTTTTCGGGGCATCGAAAAACAGGGCAGGCCCCAAGGACTTCCAATCAGGACACCATCCGCTGCGCTCACTTTACTTCCCGTACGTTCCCTTGCAAATGGGGTCCGGAGGAATTCCTAAGGCCCTTGTCGAACCTGTCAAGGCCAAGCCTCGTTTTGCTCAGAAATAGGGTTTCCACTTCCTTGAAGATCTATAGATCTCTCTACGTTGCGGAGCCTCCCGATTTCATCCCAAAAGCCTTGACAGAACCCCCTTCTTTTATTGTGCTGTGCACGTAGGAAGACAAACAAACGCCCCTTAAAATTTGGGTTCAACAGCGCAAAAAAATAAAGGGAAATCTTAATCATTTAAATCTTTTTATCATGAGTACACTAAGAAACAAAGTACAGTTGATCGGGAACGTGGGGCAAGAGCCAGTGATCACCGATCTGGAAAACGGAAAGCGGGTGGCACGATTGACCATGGCTACCAATGAACACTACAAGAACAAAGAGGGGGAACGCATGGCCAATACCCAATGGCATACCGTTATCGGATGGGGAAAGCTAGCGGATATCATCGAAGGGTTCGTTACCAAGGGCAAGGAGATTGCCATTGAGGGTAAATTGACCTCCCGCTCCTATGAGGACAAAGAGGGCAACAAACGTTATGTCACCGAAGTGGTGGCCAGTGAGATCTTATTGTTGGGCAGTAATGACTGATGTAGGGATGGGTGTCCCAAAACCTATGGGCTCCCTTCTTTTTTCTTCCGTCTTTCAAAACAGATATTATGGAACATAGCGTCAATGAAATACAGATCAGTTACCGGGAGAAGCTCAGCACCTTGCAATCGCTTTCCCTATCCAATTCCCAAGAAGTTGCCCAACTACTTTTTAAGAGTTGGAACAACAATACCATTGGAGTGCAAGAAACCTTCAAGATATTGTTGCTCAACCAGTCCAATAAGGTCAAAGGGATATATCCACTTTCCATAGGGGGCATATCCGCCACTTTGGTGGATATGCGCATCCTCTTTGCCATTGTGCTGAAAACATTGTCAGTTGGGATCATCCTTGCCCATAACCATCCCTCTGGACAAATGAAGGCCAGCGAGGCAGATCGTCAGCTAACGCGCAAGATCCAACAAGGGGCGCAGCTCTTCGATGTCAAAGTCCTGGATCATATCATTCTGGCACCCGATGGCCGCTATTACAGTTTTGCGGACAATGGGATCTTATAAACTGTCCATTTTGGATGGAACCATAAATGGAAACCGGAAAACCAAAAATCAGAAATCATGCAAACACGTATAAGAAAATCATTGGAAATCCCGGCCAGAAAACGTCAAGGGCACCAGACCGAAAAGGAAAGCAATGCAGAGAAAACCTTCTTGTTGGTTATCAACCTTTGGGTCTTCCGATTTGAATACGCCAAAGAACAAACAATGCCCAAAGACCCCCAATAGGAATGGTCGTAAAAAAGGCCCTCAAAAGAGGGTCCTTTTTTTGGTCATTCGGACAACAGCTGACGTTTTGGATCTCCCAAAATGATATTCCCATACCATTTGATACAAAACCCGACCAAATGTGCTTAATATGAGTTTTTGTCTTAATGGGTCAATCGCTACATTTATGTAGTAGTATCAGAACATACTGTACGGCACCTAATTTTAATCCGCCATGGCGGACCGATTTGACTTTCCCAAAGTCCGTACAAGCAAAAGTTTTTTAGTACCGGTGCAACTGGTCTTCAGACCAGGTTGTGCGATGCTTTTTGCCCTGCGGGGCGAAAAGGAGAAGCAAGAGGGTAGCGTGCTCGCGCAGCGCTGCCGATCATAATGGGCCTACAAGGCCTTTGTTTATAGGGGTTTTGGGAATCATGAAAAATGGGGTCTGGGGCGTTTTTAGCATAAAAATGCGCTGAGACCAATAAAGTCAAGGAATTTTTAAGCTAAAAATGGATAAGGGATACGAAAGGGAACGGTTTCGGACCGTGAGCATCAAAATATCGGTACTCACAAAATTCAAGGGCTTTTCCAAACGTCAAGGGAAATCACATTCCATGACCCTGTTGGCCATGATGGAGTTTTTTGAGGACAACGGGATTTCCCCGGACGAGCGGATGCACGAGACCATCGCCAGTCTAAAATTTTTGATCAAACGGCGTTTCAATGCCATGGTGGCCATTATGCGCAGTATTGAAAAGGAACAGACCCTTCCGACTGTCAGTATGATCCAGGCCCTGTTCGAACAGGAACTGGAGTCCGACAACGAGGAATGGGATGGGGACTTTGATTTTATCGAACAACAGTTGACGGAGACCGAACAACCCACGGAACCCGAACTTTTGGACACGGAAATTACCATCCCCAAGATTCGGTATGATTGGTTGCAAGAGCAAATGGACGAACTGAAAAAGGATTTTATTTATGTCCTGGATCAGGTGTCCACAGTGGGGAACCGCTTTGGGAAGGACCACCTCAAGTTGGATCTGCCCCTTGGGGCCATTGAAAAATACCGAAGGAAATTAAAAAATCTATAAGGATGTACATCGCCATAACACGACAGCAATTAGGGGACAATTTTAGGGGCAGTGTCCGTGACTTTGTCAACTACCTTGAAAAGGAGAATGAAGGCAAATCCATGGAACAGCAAGAGCTCTATTTCAACCAAGGGGAAAACAACATCGAAACCGAAAGGGTCATTGCTGAGATCGATGCCAACACCACCAAACTTAAGAAAAGGGATCCAAAGTTCTACTCCTTGGTCATTAGCCCGTCCCAAAGGGAACTCAAACATATCGGCAACAGTCCCGAGAAATTGAAACACTATACCCGGGAACTCATGAAGGCCTATGCCGCTTCCTTTTACCGGGACAGGGAAGTGACCGTAAAGGATATCCTGTATTTCGCGAAGTTGGAACGGGAACGCAGCTTTTCCGAACGGGACCGTGAGGTGAGGGAGAACCAGCCCTATGCCAGCCAGATCTTGGAACTCAAACACCGGATCAGGGATATCGAACAGGGTGAAGGGCAGGGGACCATTGAACACCTTCAGGAAAAGATACAGACACTGGAAAGGGGGGCACCCCACCAACAAAACGGAAAACGGATCGTGCCCGGAATGGCCAAGGATGGCCACCAGAGCCATATCCATATCATTGTCAGCCGTAAGGATATGACCAATACCCATAGCCTCTCCCCGGGATCCAAGTTCCGAACTTCGGAGACCACCCTCAATGGGAAAAGGGAAAAACAGGGGTTTGATCGGGACAGCTTCTATCGTGCGGCCGAAAAGACCTTTGACAGTAAGTTTGGATACCGTAGGAACTTTGTGGAGACCTACCATGCCCGTAACCTTTTGGACAAGGACCCTAAACGTTTCTTTGCCCTGCTCTTGGGCCTGCCGACCCATGAAAAACAAGCGGCTCGGCAATTACTGTTCAAGGCTGGGATAAAGGTGCCCACCATCCCTGTCAATAAAGTACAATTGGCCTATAAGGCCCTGATGCAATTACGGAAAGGTATCGGAAAGGCCATGGAATCAGGATCTATTGGAATTTAATCGTATATGGAAGATTTTGGAGGTATACAACTGGTGATGGCCCTTTTGATCGGGGGAGGGATTTCCTATGGAGCAAATCGGTATATGAAGTACGGTTTTGTTTGGGGATTCCTTGGACTTGTGTTATTGGCATTGGGAACACTGATGGTCTTGGAAAGGGCATTGTTCCTGCAAACTTCATTGAAGTTGTGGCTGCCCCTGCTGTTCCTGCATACGGTCATCTATGGTCTGATGGAGGATACAAATGAATCATCAGGGACATCCAAGGTCTTTAGGGTAAAACTAAAGGTCAGGGGCCGGCCCTTGGTGCTGGGGAACATCCGTCGCGGGGTCTCGGTAATGGCCTCTGCGGGGAGCGGAAAAACCGAAAGTGTGATTTATGGTTTTTTAAAACACTTTAAGGAGCAGGGGTTTTCCGGAATCATCCATGATTACAAGGATTTTGAGATCACGGAAATGGCCTGTCCGTTGTGGGAGGATACAAAAGTGCCCTTCCATATCGTGTCCTTCGGGCCCATTTACAATAGGGTGAATCCCATAGCTCCCAGATACCTACCCGATGAGGAAAGCGTGCACGAGGTGTCCCGGGTGCTTTTGGAAAATTTGTTGGAACACCGGGATTCTGATGAGAACAGTACCTCACGTTTCTTTAAGGATGCGGCCGAAGGGCTGATCAGTGGGCTGATATGGCGGTTGAAAATGGACTATCCCGATTATTGTACCCTGCCCCATCTGATGGCCCTTTTCCAACAGTTGGGCACCAAGAGCCTGGTCAAGTTCCTGCGGGGCAACATCACCTCACGGGCCATGGCCGATGCCTTTATCAGTGGGATGGGATCGGAGCGGCAAACGGCAGGGGTGCTGAGCACCCTGGCCAATGCCATCAAAAAGATCAGTACCCGGAAGATATTCACGGTCTTATCCGCAGATGAGATCCCCTTGGATATCAATAATCCCGAAAACCCTGCGGTGATTGCCCTAGTGAACAATCCGCAAAAGGACGCCTCGCTATCCCCGGTGATCGCCACCATTATCCATACCATTTCCAAACAGATGTCCCAAAGACACCGGAAGCCCTCATTTATGTTGTTGGAAGAGGCCTCGACACTTCGACTTTTGAACATGCACCGCATACCGGCCACTTTGCGTAGCTATGACATTGTTAGTGTCTATGTGCTACAGGATAAGATCCAGAACGATATGATGTACGGGGAGAAGGCCAGCAAGGCCATACTTTCCAACCTGTCTTACCAATTCTTTGGCAAGGTGAACGACCCCGATACGGCAAAATACTATGAACGCTTCTTTGAACTGGTAAAAATGCCCACCCGGTCCGTGAGCAAGAGCTCTGGGCTGAGTCTTGAACGTAGGATAACCCAAGGGGAGAAGGAAGTCTCCAAACGAAGGGCGGATGTGTTCTTCCGGTTGGGACAGGGGGAGTTCGTGGTCTTTGCGGATGGCAAGGACCGGAAGGTCCGGTTCCCACGACCTGAGATTTCAAGGAAGTTGCCTCAACCTCTTGAAGTTTCGGAAAGGGATATGGAGCAACATTATTTGAGGGTGCATCGGGAGGTGAGATCGATATTCCGGGGATCTGATGATGATAATTGAATTAAATGTCGCTTATTTACCACAAAAAAGCTATATTTGTCGTAAATAAGCGACAAAATGAATTCTAAAAAAGCTATAATCCTTCCAAGGTACCAAAAGATCTTTGAGCAGATCGGTGAGAATATCAAGCTCGCCAGAAAGCGAAGGAAGTTGACCACCGAACAGGTTTCTGAGCGGGCGGGTGTCCATAGGGCCACCCTTCATCGCATGGAAAAGGGAGATCCGGCAGTGGCCATAGGATTGTACTTCAATGTATTTAAGGTACTCAATCTTCAGGATGATTTCCTAAAGCTTGGGCTGGATGATGCGTTCGGCAGAAAGCTTCAAGACCTTGACCTATTGTAAATGTCATGGCGGGAGGAAAATTTGACATATATGTTTTTGCGGACTGGATCGGGTTGGGTGGCCCAAGTTTGGTGGGAACGCTATCGGCCCATTTTGGCAAGGGCAAAAAAGCGTTCAGTTTTGAATATGACAAGGATTGGCTAAAGACCGATGCACAACGTTTATTGGATCCGGACATCGCTTTTTATTCCGGCCCGCAATACCCTGTGGGCAAGGAGAATTTCGGGATTTTTTTGGACAGTATGCCGGATACCTGGGGCAGGACCCTGATGCGGCGAAGGGCTGCCCAAGAAGCCAGGGCAAAAGATGAAAGGCCGAGAACGCTCTATGAGATTGATTTTTTGCTCGGGGTACATGATGAGAGTAGAATGGGTGCGCTCCGGTTCAAAACGGATTTGGACGGTCCCTTCATGGACAACGATGATCATAACCCCACACCGCCCTGGTCGTCCCTTGGTGAGCTACAGGAAGCCGTAAAACAATTGGAGGATGATGGCCAAAGTGATACTATCCGAAAATGGTTGGCCGTATTGATCGCACCCGGTTCGTCCTTGGGCGGTGCCAGGCCAAAAGCTAATATTTTTGACACCAAGAAAAACCTGTGGATTGCCAAGTTCCCGTCCAAAACGGACACGATGGATAAGGCCGCCTGGGAGTTTTTGGCATATCGGTTGGCCTTGGCGGCGGGCGTAGGAATGGCGGAATCCAAATTGGAAAGGATAGGCAAAGGACACCATACATTTTTGACCCAACGCTTTGACAGAAAACAGCTGGGGCGTATCCATTTTGCCTCAGCCATGACCATGACCGGAAATACGGAAGAGACCATCAGGGACAATGCCCCCAGTTATTTGGAGATCGTTGATTTTATCGAAAACCAAGGTGTACATGTGGAGGAGAACCTGCACCAACTATGGCGTAGGATCGTGTTCAACATCGCCATCTCCAATACGGACGACCATTTAAGGAACCACGGTTTTCTGTTGACCGAAAAAGGATGGGTGCTTTCCCCGGCCTATGATATCAATCCGTCGGTGGAAAAGGATGGTCTTTCACTCAATATCGATATGGATGACAATGCACTGGACTTTGGATTGGCAAAAAGTGTCGGTCCCTATTTCAGGTTGAGCGCCGATGAAATGGAGGTGATCTTGGAAGAGGTATTGTCGGCGGTCAAGGAATGGAGGGGCATTGCCGACCAAATAGGAATTCCCAAAAAGGAGCAGGCCTTGATGGAAAAGGCATTTAATTTGGGAAGCTCATAGCAATTAGAGGATGTTTGGGATTGAAATCCGCTTACCTTAACTTTTGATCTCCATCAAATATTCCGCAATACTATTGACTTCCGATGCATCAAATAAGGGTTCAAAATAATCTATATAGCCATTGAGTTCCCTAAGGGTTTTGATGGCAACATAGTTGAACTGTTCCTTGGGCCTATGGTTGACCATGGCCACAATATTTCGAATGTGTGGTTTTTTGTGGATTGTTTCCGAAAAATCTTACATTTAAGACGCTTCAAAAATTTACATTAATAGATGACTCCTAAAAAGGTATCTAAAATTAGGGTTAATAGAATTTTACAAAATTTTAACCTGTATTATAACCAAGACGGACAATTGGTTAGAAGATTACTCTACGGACGAAAAAAGAAAACAAATATGTGGAAACCAACAAACCCGACTGAGCTTTATACTTTGGGGTTATTAATTTTTACCGTTGTATTGGCAATAATTTCTGCCATTCAGATCTTTTTGTTCATCCAATCCAATAGGCAAGCAACTAGAGCTTCAGAGGCTGCCCTGAGCGCCGCTGAAGCTGCTGTTGAAAGCAATGATATTAGTAGGCAGATTATGATAGCGGAGCAACGTCCGTGGATCAAGCACGAGGTAAATATTGGAGGTCCACTAAGTTATACTGCAGAAAAGGGATGGCATTTTCCACTGGAATATAGTTTGACTAATATTGGAAAAAGTCCCGGGACCATGGTGTCATTTTATGCACAGATGATACCATTTAATATTTCGGTTTATCCTAAGGGAAGCATTGTGAACAATGTTCCTCAGGGTAGTCCATTGCCTGGAACTGATATTGCAGAGGAACTGCAGAAAATTTCCCAAATTCCAGAAGACAAGGAGTGGCTAAAAATGAGTTTTGGTCAGATTTTGTTTCCTAATGAGTTGGCAAAGGGTTTGTTGAATATCAATGCCAACATGGAATTATTCGAAAAGGCAAAGGAACATGAAGGTTTTTCAGGTCAGTTCCTTGTTCTTGTTTGTGTGAAATATGGATCAACCTTAAATGATGAAATGTATCGGACTGCCAAATCCTATCAATTATGGAAAACTGTTTCTGGACAGAGCATCACTCTTGAAGGAGAGACCATTTCTGCTTCGGAACTTGCACTTACGGAAAGTCCTCAACTTTTCACTAAAATTATTGAATAGTAAAGTTTCAATTCAACAAAAAAACAACTTTGGAACGGACCCATTAAATTTTACTATTTCTGAGATTTCAATCAGGAAACTTTATTACATTAAAAAAGATTAATATATCTTTTAAGTTAGTTGCAATGACCCCAACAATAAATCCAATTATAGAGTACAATACCGCTCTCTTCATTTGTCTGTTTTGTAAACGAAGATTTTTAGCCGTTAGGTCTCTTATTTCCTCATCTTTTGCTTTTGTAGTATCTTGTTTTTCCCGGTCAGCAGCAATTTTGGAAAGCCCACCGTTTTTTAAGAAGGTGGAAATACCGTCTTCAGGAACAGCAATTACAAAAGGGTCATTGTATGTGGGGCCACTTAAAGAGATAATTCCTTTTTGTTCTAGAGTTTTGCAAACAACAATTGCCAAATCCCTATCATTGAAAAATTCGTAAACCGTATTCCTTTCCAAAGTTCCATCAGAAAGCAGTTTTCTAAGAAAATCATCACCCATCTGGGATTGTTCTTTGGTCAATTTAATATTCATTTTTCAATATTTATGGTAACTGAATCATGTAGATAATCAATTACAGGGCTTAAGTTGAAGTCTTCAGTTTGGAAACTGCGCCAAGGGTTTTAATTAGTGCTATTGTTTGCAACAGTTATTTTATTTCAAGGGTGTCTTTTCTATTTGGTTTCACAAATTTATAGGTTGATTCTTTTATGATTTTTATTTCTTCCGATTCAGTTTCTTTTTTTTCTCCAAAAATTGATTGTCCACCATAAACTCCCAAAAACAGAAGCCCCAACAGAAAAAAAAGAATTTGTAAACCAGAAGGCCTTTTAACATTTGCTCCATAAATGCTTAAATCAACTTTTTTTTCACCTTCTTCAGTACATTTTTCTAAAGTACCTGTCAATGCCATTAAAGTCATTATTCCAAAAAGAACAGATATAAAAAAACATATCCAGCAGATAAGTAAAAGAATTTCATTGCCAGCTTGTTCAAAATTACCTCGAAAGGTTATTGACAGAGCAATCAAAGCTGTTGATAGCGTTATTAATTGCTTAACTGTAGCGGAAGCAAAATCAAATGCTTTTTTTCTTAAATCTTCACTCATATTAACAAATTGGCCATAGAGGGCAAAGACTGCTTTTTGATTCGGTCAAAGATTGGTAACGTACAATATCTTTTTGCCCAATTCTTTTTTCTCGGTGAGAATACATCTGATTAATAAAAGTGGTATATGCACTTTTAGCTGTTTCGATATCGGAACTTGAAGTTCTTCTTTCACGTTCCATCCGATTAACAGAATCTTCCAATAACTCGTTGAAGTTTCTTTTTAAAACTTCTGACAATTCAATGTTTAAGCGATTAAAAACCGAATTCGAGTGATTTCTTAATTCCCGCAGTATTTGTTCGTTCATTTTATTTTTTGATTTAATTATGAATCCTAATTTTATTTTCGTTTTCTGCCGATTACCGAAAAACTTGGTTTTAAAAGTTGTCGATATGCTTGTCGAACATCATCTAATCTAATTCCCATATTAACAATATTTTCATCCGAATAGTTGTCTGGATTTGTCCAGTATTCAGATTTTATATCGCAAATTGTTGATAGGTTTTGGTCAAAATGTCTGATAGGTATAGCAGCTGCTGACCAATATTTTACCAGCAAAAATTCTCGGTCAGGATTTCTTGCACTTCCTTTCTCTAAATCTCTGTAATAAAGATAGGTTTCGTCCAACGCATTAGAAATTGCTCTTAATGCAGAATCTTTTAATTCACGCCTGTCTTTAGACAGTGTAGCAATTGGTCCTAAAATTTTAGTTAATCCAGTTAGTATTTCATTTAGCATATGGTTTGGTTTAATTATTTGAGGTCCATTTCGATTATTTCAGTTTCTCTGAAATAATTGGCAAAGTCAATAGTATTGTTGAGTTTGGCCAAAACCCTTTCAGGCAGCTTTTCATATTCCATTTTTGAAGCATGGGTAAATAATCTCTTTATACCATTTGCAGTATTTCTAAATGACACATCATTATGGTTTCCTTTTATTGGTCGAAATACATGTTCGTAGTTTTGCCCATTTTTAAAAGGAACTTTGTACATACATATTTTTTGGTCATAAATCAAGTCGTTTATAAGTTTGTCGTCCACTTTTTTTATAGCCTTGCTGTCAAGAAGACAACCGGCATATTCGATTGATTCAGCTTTTAAATAGGCATCAACAATTCCTTTTCCAATTATTGAGTATGAATGAAAATTACCTGTCCCACTTTTTATTGTAATTGGTCTCAATTCTATCTCACCAAAAGTTAAACAACCTCGTAAGGGAAAAGTCGTTTGTAGAGAACGCCAATAGAATGAGTAACAGACATTCACTAATTCTTTAAAATCATCTTTGGTTGAGTTGTTAGTCCAGAATATTACACTGTCTGAAACGTGAAGACAATTTACTTTTTGATTTGTTAAATCCGGAACAATTCCACCAGTATTCATCTGAACAAAGTTTTCTCCGCTCACGGCAGTTTGAGAATCCCTAAGCAAATGATCGAATAACCGACTTAACTCGATAAAGTCATTGTTATAAACTATCTGTTTAAAACCTAAAATGTCAAAAAAAGCTATGTATGTTTCCATTTTTTTTCAAATAACTGTCAACTAGTTGTACGCTGAAAGCACTTCCTTTTATACTCATGGTAAAAAAGGCTATACATAATTTTGATATTATGTCCTAATCATAGCGGTCGCTCATTAAAATCTTGAGGGGAACAAGCGTTAAATGTAAGAATTTTCAAAAAAATATAGTAAGACAAATTAATTTTGTTCTTAATTCAAATCAAAATCAAGGTCGAGTAATTCTTTAGGCTGAACCTCAAGGGCTTTGGCTAAAGCTAAAAGTGTGGTAAAAGAGAAATTTCTGCCCCCATTTTCTATTACACTAAGGCTTCCTTTGGTCACGCGACACCTTGCGGCAACTTCATCCTGAGATAGGCCTTTTTCATTCCTTATGCGCAGCAAATTTTTGCCGAATAGAATTTGTCTTTTGGAATCTAATTTCTTCAACAACAAAGGGCATTTATACAAAATCAATCATATTTTTTTGATTTTATGTTACAAGAACTTGTAACAAACTCATGATTTTGCTATTTTCGCTATGAACTATTCTAATGTCATACCATGTAGGTTTGATGATAGGTTGTTTATTTTTGCGATTCTTCGTTTAAACAATATTTGAAGCTATCGCTTGGAATCTCGCTTTTGAAAACTGGTAATTTTTAAGTACACGAGAGGATAAGCAGATTGGCTCACGACCCGGGCGTGGGCTCTCTTATTCGTGTACGGGTATACCAGTACCTCAAAGGCGATAAGTTGAGTTCCATGCCCAACTTTTTCTTAGCGTTTGTTTCTTTTTGTCTTTTTCGGGGCATCGCCCAACCAACAGGGTTATGGGAAACTTTGGGTTTTATTTTCTAATAGTGGTATCACGGGTCTGTTCCATTTTTGGAGCATCATTCACGGTGTTCGATATCCTCTTTAAGAAAAAGCCCAAGAACCCCATTTAATTTACCCTTGGCTATAGTTATGGGATACACGTTACACTTTTCCGGTTTACGATATCCTTTTGTCCCATAACTGACGAACTCCATTTTTGGGCAACCGGCCCTTGCACAAAACCATAGCCACAAACTTTTTAGGAATCCTATTTCCAAGGGGTAAAAACCTTGGACAGGATGGCCTTTGTCCAGACCCATGCCCTAGGCCATTTGGCTTAGGGAACACACAAAACCCTCCAAACACTTGCAGGTACATGGAGGGCAGTCCGATCAATTACAAAGAATAATCAAACCTTTTAAAGTTATGAAGAAATTACCGATTTGTACATACAGGATATCCCTGTACTTAGTTTTTTATCTATTGTTTTCACCTTGGCTCACCAAAATGGTTTTGGCAAGTCCTCCAACTAAGGATGCCGTCATGCTCCGCCATGGAACGTTTCAATACGCGATTATGGGTGTTGTTACTGATACGGGGGGAGAACCTCTAATGGGGGTGACCGTTCAAGTGGCATCATCGAAGCGGGGGGCCATTACCGATTTCGATGGTTCTTTCCGTATTCAGGCCAGTACCGATGACAACCTTATTTTTTCAGCCTTGGGCTATAAGACCCAAACCGTTCCCATTTCTGGCCGAAAACAAATAAACGTTCAACTGGAAGAGGATGTGACCCAATTAGATGAAGTGGTGCTCAATGCAGGCTATTATACCGTTTCGGAAAAGGAACGTACAGGGAACATTGCCACCATCAAGGCCAAGACCATGGAAAAACAGCCCGTGGGCAATCCCTTGGCGGCCATGCAGGGGCATTTGTCCGGAGTGAACATTGTGCAGACCACGGGTGTTCCCGGAGGCGGTTTCGAGATTGAGATCCGTGGAAGGAACTTTATCAATGGGGTTTCGGATCCCTTGTTCATTGTGGACGGGGTTCCCTTTGGTTCCCAGTCCTTGGCAGCTTCGAGGGTGTCCAGTGAGATCATCGGGGCGGGTATCAGTCCGCTAAACGCAATCAATCCCAACGATATAGCAAGTATTGAGGTGTTGAAGGATGCCGATGCCACGGCCATCTATGGCTCCCGGGCGGCCAATGGGGTGGTGCTGATCACCACCAAAAAGGGCAGGTCGGGCAAGACACGCTTCGATGCCCATTTGAGCACTTCCTTGGGCAAGGTGTCCCACTTTTTGGACCTGATGAATACCCAGCAATATTTGGAGATCCGTAGGGAGGGGATTGCCAATGACGGACTTGCAGACCTGTTGGAGAATCCCGCGCTTGATTTTTTCTGGCCCGATATCAAGTCTTGGGACAATGATCATTATACCGATTGGCAGGAAGAGCTTATCGGCGGGACTGCCTATCGGAACAATGCCCAACTCTCGGTTTCAGGTGGAAGCGGGCAGACCCGGTTTTTGGTCAGTGGGTCCTATCAAAAGGAGACCACGGTGTTTCCCGGGGATGCCAAGTATGGGAAGGCCAACATCCATAGCAATATTGGCCACCGGTCCACTAACGGTAGGTTCAAGGTCAACTTTTCCACCAGTTATGCCCATGAGGACAATAAGTTGCCGGGAGCGGACTTTACCGGCAAGGCCTATTCCCTGGAACCCAATGCCCCGGCACCCTATGACGAAGAAGGCAATCTGAACTGGGAAAACAATTCGTGGGACAACCCCTATGCCGCATTGGAGGAGAAATTTGGAGCTGTGTCCAATACCCTGATATCAAATGCCCTTGTCTCGTACAAGGTCAGGCCGAACTTGGAACTGAGATCCAGTATGGGCTTTACCAATTACCGATTGGATACCCATCGTGCCATGCCAAGCTCGGCCAGAAATCCCAGTTTTGGCCTTACGCCCCAGAACTATTCCAACCTGACCACCAATGCCTCCCAAAGGAATTCGTGGATCGTTGAGCCACAATTGAACTGGAAGAAGAGATGGAACAAGTTTTCCCTAGATGTGCTGTTGGGAACTTCTTTCCAGCAGGAAACCACGCAACAAACAGTGGTCAGGGGAAGGGGGTTTCCAAATAACGGATTGATCCATAACCTTGCCGCTGCCGAAACTTTGGAGATCATTTCCGATGTGGATGGGGAGTATAGGTACAGTGCCGTCTTTGGGCGTATCAATCTGAACCTGTCGGGCAGGTACATCCTGAACCTGACAGGTCGTAGGGACGGATCTTCACGCTTTGGTCCCGGGAAACAGTTCGGGAATTTCGGGGCCGTTGGGCTGGCATGGCTCTTTTCAGAAGAGCCCATTTTTGGGGAAGGTTCCTTTTTGAGCTTTGGGAAACTACGGGCCAGTTACGGTACCACGGGCAGTGACAACATTGGGGACTATCGGTTTCTGGATACGTACACGGTTTCCGGTGACGAATATGATGGCACCACGATCTTGGAACCCACGGGCATTTTTAACCCCCAGTTTGGTTGGGAGTCCAACCGAAAGCTGGAAGCTGCCCTGGAATTGGGGTTTTTCAACGACCGATTGCTGATCAATACCTCATGGTACAGGAACCGATCTTCCAACCAACTTGTGGGCATTCCCTTGGCGGCCACCACAGGGTTCTCGGAACTGACCGGAAATTTTGATGCCGTTGTGGAGAACTCCGGTCTGGAGGTGGACCTGCGTTCGGACAATGTGCGGTCAAAGGGATTCCAGTGGGCCACAAACTTTAACCTTACCGTGCCCAAGAACAAACTGGTGGCCTTTGATGGACTGGAATCCTCCACCTTTTCCAACCGTTACATCATTGGGCAACCCCTGACCATCGTCAAGCTGTACCACACCTTGGGCGTGGATCCGGAGACTGGCATCTATCAGTTCGAGGACTATGATGGGAACGGGGATATCAGTAGTTCTGGAGATCTGGAATGGGTAGAGGACCTTGCGCCCAAATTTTATGGAGGTCTGGGCAATTCCGTGAGCTTGGGGAATCTGACCTTGGATGTCTTTTTCCAGTTCAAAAAACAAAAGGCCTACAACACCCTGCGGTTTGCCGCAACCCCGGGGTTCAAGGGCAATGTCCCGGTGGAACTGTTCGACCGATGGCGGGAGCCCGGAGACGAGAACCCCATCCAAAGGGCTTCCAGTGGGTTTACCCCGGTCGAGGACCAAGGTACGTACCAACAAAGGAGCAATGCGGCCGTTTCGGATGCCTCCTTTATCCGGCTCAGGAACGTTTCCCTCAATTATAAGGTCCCCACGTTTGATAATGGACCGGATGTCAATGTATACCTGCAGGGGCAGAACCTTTGGACCTTGACAGATTATACCGGGCCGGATCCCGAACGGCCCAACAATACCCGTTTGCCCCCTTTGAGACAGCTCACTTTGGGCCTCCAGATCAGTTTTTAATCCAAATAAAAAAATGATGAAAAAAGTAAAGAACAGTACAAATCGAAAACCGGCCTTTTTGGCCCCAATTTTAAGATGTGGTCCATTGGGCAATCATCCCATGCTTTTAGTGGTGGTGCTTCTATTGATGGGGTGCTCGGATTTTGTTGAGGTGGAACCCCCCAAGAACATACTGATATCCAAAACGGTGTTCGATGATCCCGCCACCGTGGAGTCCGCCTTGGCGAACCTGTATTATGATATGCGGGAAGGGGGCATGGTCTCCGGTACGTATGGCCTGACCCCTGTGTTGGGGATGTATGGTGATGAGCTGGATTATTATGGGTTCAATGCGGATTATGCCCAATTGTTCCAGCATAGTGTGCTATCGGCCAACACGGTCATCTTGGATTGGTGGAGGCAGGCCTACCACCTTATTTATGGGGCCAATGACATTGTGAAGGGAGTGGAAACTTCAGATGGATTGACCCCTGATGAAAAGAAGGTGTTCAAGGGGCAGGCCCTGTTTGTCAGGGCGTATGTCCATAGTTTGTTGGTGTCCCTTTATGGGGATGTTCCCTATATCAAAACAACGGATTACCGAGAGAACAATACGGTATCCCGAATGCCCCAGTCAGAGGTATATGAAAATATCATAGCAGACGTTAAGGAGTCCGTTGTGCTGTTGGAAGGGATTGATGTTGCTTCCCCTGCTCGGACATTGCCCGATGCATTCGTGGCCAAGGCCCTTTTGGCCAGGATGTACCTGTATGTGGAAAACTGGGAAATGGCGGCATCCTTGGCCACCGAACTTATCGATGCTTTCCAGTTGGAGCTGGATCTGGACCAAGTGTTCCTCAAGGGTTCCCAAGAGACGATATGGCAGCTCAGGGCGGATGCTGATTTTCCGAAGAACACAAGGGAGGCCGTGCAA
>NZ_OBEH01000013.1 GCF_900215465.1 Flagellimonas pacifica | reverse complement strand
AACGTGGCTGTTGCAGAAGTGCTCTGTGCGCAAGATATCGACCCTAGTATGCTGTTCTTGCCGAAGCTTTAGGAGAGTTGGTCTTGGTTGGATTTTCCGGCAAAAAATGGTCATGTAGGTTTGGAAGACATCCATGATCGTCTTGAAAATGCCAATGGAGGGTTTCCTTCCCCCTTTCTTTAGGTACTTTTTCAGGTTGAAGGCGATCGCGGCCATGAGCATGACCTTATGCGCACCTGCCTTGCCCAGTACGCCTATTTTTCTCAGACCGTAGAACTGGGTCAGACTACCGAACACGGGCTCCACCGTACTTTGCCTAAGGTTTTTCATCCGTTTGCCCCTTTCGCTGTGCTGTCTGGCGTAGGCCCTCAAGTATTGTTCGTCATAGATCGTTCTAGTGATTTTTTTGCATTTGGTATTCGGCACGCATTTGGATTTCATGGGACAGACCTTGCAGTCCTTAGGTGCCGCCCAATAGCATTTCAGTACGGTACCGTCTCGGTTGGTGCGGAACCCCTTGAAAGGTATCGGCCTGTTCATCTGGCAATTGTATTCGTCCTTTTCCTTGTTGTATGGAAAACCTTCTATCTTGGGTTTGTATTTCCCGAAAACGGGTATCCAACCTGTAATCTTCCTTTGTTCGAGAAAATCGTAGTTGGACCCATTGGAATAACCTGCGTCCGCCAGGATATCCGTCATTATCAGCTCGTTTTTCCTTAAGCGGCCCTGCACCTTTAGGGCGATATCGGTCAGGTACTGGCTGTCCCTACCGTCGGCAAAGTCGGCCTGTATATTCGAGATGACCCCTTCAGCGGTATCTACCGCCATACTGCAATGGTAGTTCAACTTTCTGGCCTTGCCCGGCTTTACCGATATACGGGCATCCGGATCACGGGGGCTGTAGTGCGTTTTGTTGCTGAGCAGCCTTGCTTTTTTGTGGGACGCGCCGACCAGTCGCACCGGACTATCCCTCAGGTTTTGGTGATGCTTCCCCACGCGCTTCAGCTCATGCTCGGGAGCGGAGATTTGTACGGAGGATATGGTTCCACCTTGCTTTTTAGTAGTTTCCCGATTTTCTTCCGATACTTTCTTCAAGTGGTCGTCCATGGGGGTGGCCGGCATTTTCGGCACTACGCTTTCCATGGACGCGTTCGCCTTTATCGGGGCCGAGTCCACCGCCTGGGTATGGCCGGATACCATCCCGCTGTCGACGCACAGGGCGAATACCTTGTTGAACAAAGTCATAAAAAGGGATTCCGGATAAAGTTGCCTCGTCCTGCTTATCGTTGAATGCCATGGCAGCTCCTCGTCCAAGTCGTAACCCAGAAAGTAGAGCACGTCCATTCGCATGCAGCATTGTTCCACTAGTTTTCGGTCGGAGGTAATGTTCTCGAGGTATCCCGTGATCAACAGCTTGAAAAAGACCACGGGGTCGATAGAAGGGTTGCCGGTCTTGCCATAGAGTTCTTTCGTATCCTTATAAAGAAAGCTTAGGTCAAGCATTTCGCGGAGTTTTCTGTAAAGGTTATCCTTTGGAATCCGGTCCGATAACTGGAAACTTAGGAAGAGTTTTTCGGTATAGTTCTTTCTGCCTTGCATACCTTTAATTTACGGATTTCAGCAGATTTATAAAAGCAAGAATTGATGTTTGTCGGAGTTCTGCAACAGCCAC
>NZ_OBEH01000003.1 GCF_900215465.1 Flagellimonas pacifica | reverse complement strand
TATAGTTCTTTCTGCCTTGCATACCTTTAATTTACGGATTTCAGCAGATTTATAAAAGCAAGAATTGATGTTTGTCGGAGTTCTGCAACAGCCACCAACGTTTTTTTAGAACCCTTTAATAAATCTTAGCACTCATTGTTTTGATTCACTATCAAAAGAAGGGCTGTCGGAGCAATATTGTTAAAGTTTAGTTAAATCAGTGTCCCTTTCGGTGTCACCAAAAATTTCACCTTATGAAAAGCCTTAAAACAGTGGGTTTTTCCATTTCGAAAAAGACCCTCTTCCTCCGCTGAGAGATACCATCTCAAAACAAGAAACCCTGTAAATCAATAATTTACAGGGTTTATTTTTACACCTTTGATGGCACCTCATTGGATTTTTAGTCTTCTTTGCCCATACGACCAATAGCGCAGCTCAAATAAGATTTAGCCTGACTAATTCTTGGATTGTTTTTACCCATCAAAGGGTAACCCAACTTGGAAAGTTCCTTCTTTACAGCTTCAAAATCTTCATTGCCCTCATATCCAAAGGAAACCTCATCAGTTTCCACATTTACAAAAACATCTTCTATACTCTTTAGAGCACTTATTTTCTTCTTAATTGTATTTGCGCAACCACCGCATTTTAAATTCTGAATTTTCACCGTTGTATTCATTGTATAAAGATCTAGTTTATAGGTTATAACATTGTGGTAGGTGCTTCATATTTGGAGATATCAAATTTACCAGAGGCTTTCATGGCATTGAAACCTCCTTTGACATCAATTAGGTTTTCATAGCCCATTGACCTTAAAATGGATACAAATACCATGGACCGATACCCACTTTTACAATGCACATAATAAATCTTTCTTTTATCTATCTCACTGAGGCTATTTTTTACATAATCCAAAGGAATATTCAGAGCATGTAGCACATGTTCACTATTGTACTCGCTTTTACGTCTAGCATCTATAATGTTAACGTGTTTATCTTCCATAATAGAGGCCAAGCGTTCCGCAGAAACGGATTTTATCCTTTCCAATGGCTTTTCAGCTTTCTTCCATGCCTTTATCCCTCCTTTCAAATAGCCCAAAGTATTGTCAAAACCAATTCGCGCCAAACGAGTTACAACTTCTTCTTCCCTTCCCTCATCGGTAATAATCAACAATGGGGTCTTTACATCCACTATTGTGGTCCCCACCCAATTGGCAAAGCTTCCGTCCAAACCAATATTGTATGAGTCTTCGATAAATCCCCTGGCAAACTCTTGGGCATTTCTAGTGTCAATGATAGTAGCGCAAGTTTCTTCATTTGCAGTTTCAAAAGCTTCTATATTAAGCGGTTTGGAGCCCTTTTTTACTACTTTATCAATAGTTTCATACCCTTTAATATTCAACAAAACATTCTGCGGAAAATAACCTGGAGGAGGTGTAAGTCCACTTAAAACACTATCGATGAATTCATCCCTTGTCAACGAAGGGTTCAAAGCATAGTTGGTCTTTTTTTGATGCCCCAGGGTATCCGTAGTTTCATTGCTCATCATTTTTCCGCATGCGCTACCAGCCCCATGACCTGGATACACAATGAGATTATCATTCAATGGCATTATTTTATTCTGTAACGAATCAAATAACAAACCGGCCAATTTTTCTTGAGTAAGTTCAGAAATAACTTTTTGTGCCAAATCTGGTCTGCCTACATCTCCGATGAACAGCGTGTCACCTGTAAACAGAGAAGTAGATCTTCCAGTTTCATCAATCAACAGGTAACAACAGCTTTCCATAGTATGCCCGGGCGTATGAATCAAGCGAATGATGGCATCTCCCAATCTGAACTCCTCTCCATCTTTCCCTGACACAAAATCGAACCCAGTTTGCATCGTTGTTGGTCCATATACAATTTGTGCTCCTGTTTTGTTGGCCAAATCTATATGACCTGAAACAAAATCGGCATGAAAGTGAGTTTCAAAAACATATTTAATTTGAGATTCTCGTTCTTCTGCCATTTTAATATAAGGCTCCACTTCCCTCAAAGGGTCTATAATAGCTACCTCACCATTGCTTTCTATATAATAGGCCCCTTGGGCCAAACATCCAGTATAAATCTGTTCTACTTTCATGATTCGTCCATGTTATAACGTATTCAACTCTGTTTCAGCAATCAAAGATTGTGACGGCCACAAAACTCTTGAAAAAACCAAAGAAAAAAACTGATATAGATCAGCTTATCCTTTTAATCAAATGAAATCCAAGAATCCAGAATACATGATCTTGGTCATATGGATTGCACTGAGGGTCTTCTATATTTGATGAATGTCATTAATCCCACTCCCATGAAAAAGATTTTAGTTCCGGTTGATTTTTCCAAACACTCGGAGTATGCTTTGGAAGTAGCTGCACAAATCGCCAGGGAAAAGCATATGGAAATCTGTGTACTGCATATGATAGGTCTTTCTGAATCCGTACTTTCCAAAAACGAAGCAGAGGAATACAAAGAGGCCCAATACTATATGAAACTGGCAAAAAAGCAATTCAAGCCATTCTTGGAAAAAGAATATTTAAATGGGTTGAAAATATTGCAGTTAGTTCAGAATTATAAAATCTTCAGTGAAATTAACACCATTGTCAAGGAACTGAATATTGATTTGGTGATCATGGGGTCGCATGGAGTAAACCGAGCAAAGGATGCTTTTGTTGGATCAAATACTGAAAAGGTGGTCCGCACCTGCGAAGTGCCCGTTATAGTCATTAAACGACCTAGGCACAACTTTACACTTAACATAGTTGTCTTTGCCTTTAATTTTAAGGATGAAATTGTTGGGACCTATAAAAGAGTCAAGGAGCTCGCTCATTTTTTTCATGCAGAAGTATACCCCGTTTTTGTAAACACACCTTCCATTAAATTTCTAAGCAATACCACTATTGAAGAAAAACTGGCATATTATAAAGAACGATTTGATATTCAAGATGAGGTAGTTGTTTACAACGACACTTCAATAGAAAAAGGAATCTTGAACTATGCCAAAAAGATGAACGCTGATGCAGTGGTCATTCCCACCCATGGAAGAAAAGGAATTTCCCATTTTATAAAGGGCAGTGTTGGCGAGTCAATGGCAAATCATGCCAATATTCCCGTAATAACCTTCAAAACAAGTACTTAAACTTTATTGAAAAAGCAATTGCAAATTGGCAAGTGCGATGAGTTCAGCCTTGTTTTTACCATAAACTGTATTGGCAATGGCATTGGACGTGTCCAAAATGAGCACTTTGATATAAGAATTGAACTTATCCTTATGATTTGTGTAAAATGATTTAAACTCACCAAAACTGCCCTCAGCATCGGCTTCATATTCCAATAATCGATTAAAAACAGCTTCAATCTGAAACGCAGCATCCTCCCCATATTCGTTTTCAATATCATCCACATCCAACCAATATTTTCTGATAAAGGTTTTCAATTTATCAATTTCTTCTGCCCGGACACTCTTATCTGCCATGGCAATGTAATAGAATAGCTTTCCCAAGTTTTCGTAAAACTCATTGCCCTCTATTTGTGACTGCTTCATTTTATTCATTTTTTAAAGCTCTCACCAAATGTAAGTTTACCAAATACTTCTGGATATGACCATTGTCAATTTTGCAATCTTATCATCTAAATGAAAAAACGCCGCCATCAACATTATACAATCTTCTTAATCGGTTTTTGTACTTTTAGATAGAGTAAATGTGGTTAATCCTGTAACAGACTGACCATCAAACAATCCTGGTTTACCTGATTTTTGTCGACACTCAAATTCATAATCTGTGTCTTGAAATTATGGTTTATCCAAAAGAAAAGAACATGCAAGTTTTTGAAAAAAACAGTGAAATGTTTACCCTCCTGTCCGAAGGGGTATCAGAAGGAATTATCGTAGTCAATGAAAAACAGATTATTGTCGCAACCAATTCAGCGGCCAATGAAATGTTTGGATATGATATGGACGAGCTTATAAATCAGCCATTGAACACTTTGATTCCTGTCAAATTCCATCATGGACATGGTGGTCATTTCAAAAACTTTTTGCAACGTGGCGAGAAGCGAAAAATGGCAGAAGGGCGTGAACTTTTTGGGCTTCGCAAAAATGGCGAGGAATTTCCTATTGAGGCAGGTCTCAACCCTTTCCATTTGCAAGGCGCTACATATATCATGGCTTTGATCATGGATGTTTCGGTCAGAAAGGCCATTGAAAAAGACTTAAACCTGAGGAGCAAGGCTTTAAGTTCGGCAATCAATGGGATTACCATTACCGATGCCAAGCAAAAAGACAATCCTGTTATCTATCTCAATGCTGCTTTTGAAAACCTTACCGGATATCCGAAAGAGGAAATTTTGAACAAGAATCTGCGTTTTTTACAAAGACAAGATAATGATCAACAAGGAGTCAAGGATTTACACAAAGCTGTAAGGGATGGGAAAAGTTGCGAAGTTGAAATTCGGAACTACAAAAAGGACGGTACCTTATGGTGGAACAAAATTTCCATTACCCCAATAAAGGACTCTAATGACGAGGTCACCCACTTTGTTGGTATACAGAACAACGTTACCGATCGTATTGAGGCTGAGGAAGAACGAAACCATTGGAATAGAATTTTTGAAGAATCCCTCAATGAGATTTATATCATTGATGCAAAAACTCTAAAGTTTTTACGTACCAATCAAGGCGCCCAAAACAATCTGGGATACAATTGGGATGAACTGCAAAAATTTACACCTGTAGACATTAAACCCGAATATAACGAGGTCACTTTTAAAAAGCTCATCTTACCCTTACGATCTGGAAAAGAAGAGAAAATTACTTTTGAGACTGTTCATCTGCGAAAAGATGGGAGCACCTATCCGGTGGAGGTTCATTTACAAAGTTCCTACATTGAACATCAAAAAGTGTTGGTAGCAATCGTATTGGACATCACGGATCGAAAGGATTATACTGAAAAATTGGAGCGAACCGTCGAGGAACGTACTCAGCAGCTTCGCCAAGCTTTGGAAAAAGAAAAAGAACTCAACGAGTTAAAAACACGTTTCCTGTCTTTGGTCTCCCATGAATTTAAAACACCCTTGAGCAGTATCCTTACTTCCACCACCTTACTGTCAAAATACACCGAATCCGAACAACAACCGAAAAGAGACAAACATATTACAACCGTAAGAAACAAAGTAAAACAATTGGATAACATCCTCAACGATTTTTTATCGATTGAGCGACTAGAAACTGGTAAGGTAAAATACAATTTGGAACAGTTTCCGTTGAGCAAGGTGGTCAATCAAGTTATTTATGATGCCAATCTACTGCTGAAGTCGGGACAGAAAATTAACTATCCTGAGGGTATAGATGACGTTGTTATCACATTTGATGAGAAAATTTTTGAGTTGGTCCTATCCAACCTTGTTCATAACGCCATAAAATATTCTCCTGAAAACACCACAATTAACCTTGAAGTCCTCAAAAACAATGGCAGTTTGCAATTGATGGTCAAGGATCAGGGAATTGGTATTCCTGAAACAGAACAAAAGTTTATCTTTAATAGATATTTTAGGGCAAACAATGCATTGCTAAATCAAGGTACCGGTATTGGTTTGAACATTGTAAAACAGCATCTTGAAAATATGGGCGGTAACATTTCGTTCACCAGCCAAGAAAATACCGGAAGTACTTTTATTGTTGAAATCCCCACTAATCTAGAAGAACCAAAAGACAGATGAAAACAATATTACTGATAGAAGACGACCTAGCGCTAAGAGAAAATACGGCTGAATTGTTAGAACTCAGTGATTACATGGTACATACAGCTCCAAACGGTAAAATTGGCATTCAAATGGCCAAAGAAAAAATGCCAGATATTGTAGTGTGCGATATTATGATGCCAGAAGTGGATGGATACGGTGTACTAGAAGAACTTTCATCTGACGAGACCACAAAGCATATCCCATTTATTTTCCTATCGGCCAAAACCGAGCACAAAGAAATTAGGAAAGGAATGGATATGGGAGCCGATGATTACCTAACCAAGCCTTTTGAGGAGGAAGATCTAATCAGTGCCATTGAAAGTAGATTGGCCAAGGCGGAAATCCTTAAAAACATGACTTCTGCGTCCGTTTCTACAAAACAGCATGGAAATGAAATGCGCTCATTAAACGAATTGAAGAATTTTTTTGATGACAATGGTGAAATCCTAGAATACGATAGAAATGACTGTATTTATAAAGAAGGTGAACATTCCAACAAGATATTTTTGATACTAAAAGGTGTGGTAAAGTGCCATAAAATGGATGAAGATGGGAAGGAACTAATCACTTCGTTACATCGTGCAGACGATTTTTTGGGTTTTACCTCATTTGTAGATAATGTTCCATACTTAGAATCGGCAACCGCCGTGGAACCAACAGAATTAGCTGCCATTTCAAAAGCCGATTTGAAAGATGTACTAGAAAACAACCACACCGTTTCTTTGGAACTTATGGAATTGTTATCTGAAAATATTACGGGTTTTAAAGATCAATTACTTCAAATGGCCTACAGTTCCGTACGCAAAAAAACGGCACAAACACTTTTACAATTTGCCGAGATTTTGAATAGAAAGGTTGAAGAGCCCATTAAAATATCCCGTAGTGATTTAGCTAGTGTTGCAGGAATAGCCACAGAAAGTCTGATCAGGACGCTGTCAGGGTTCAAAAAAGAAGGACTCATCGACATTGAAGGTAGGAATATTCGTATTCTTCAGCTTAAACAATTACAATACATCAATTAAAAAGTTGTTTTTATGACATTCGTCATTATTACAGTCTTTTTGCAAGGCTACATTTGTAGTTGTGTCAAACTATCCTACAAAAAATATTCTTGTCCCAGTAGATTTTTCCGAAAATTCCTGGAATGCCCTATCCTATGCTGTTGCGCTTTATAAGAAGATAAGGTGTAACTTTTATATCCTCCACGTTGCAAATCTAAAGGACCAACACATTGATGCTGCCAGGCTATTCCCTACACCCGCAGATTTTGGAAATCAAACCGTGTTTGACAAAAAAAAGCTTCTTGATGTTTTTCTTGATAAAACCGGTCATCATTTTGATAATGAAAACCATGATTTTTCGGGGCATATGGAATACGGCAACTTATTGGATGCTGTGAGGAGACAGATGTCAGAAAAACAGATTGACCTCATTGTCATGGGAACCACAGGTATTCATAACCTTAAAAAAAAGGTTATGGGTAGCAACACAGGTGCTATCATTACCCGGGTTCGTTGTAATTCTCTTATAGTTCCAGAAAAGGCACAATATAAACCATTGCGGAGCATTGCTTTTCCTACCGATTTCAATATTTTTTACACTCCAAAAGTATTGAAGAGCCTTTCAGAAGTTCTAAATCTCAATACCTCTAACCTACATGTGGTCCATGTATCCAACAGCCAGGTAGGTTTCACCGATGGCCAAAAAGCAAACAAAGACTATTTATTTGATTATTTGGATGAGGTTTTCCCAACAAATCATGACTTTGCTATTATCCGTGATAAAAAAATAGTACATGCCATTCAAGATTTTGTTAGTGAAAACAACATTGGTATGATAAGTATGATTGCCAGAAACTTAAATTTCTTGCAGCAGTTGTTCTTTGATTCAAAGGTGAAAATCATGAGTTTTCATACCTCAGTGCCTATGATGGTAATCCACGAATAGTCTAATCCACACATTTTTAAGGGAATAGTGATATTTATCATTTGGTAATTGGCTTTTCACCGATACTTTTAGAATGGTACAAAGTGAATAGCAATGAAAAAAATCCTGATACCTACCGATTTTTCAAAAAACGCAGATCATGCCATTGATTATGCGCTAAACCTTTTTAGGTGTAGTCGTGCCAATTTTTATTTTGTTCATGCCTATGCAGATGAGGCGTATCAAATAGGCGGATTCAAATCCAAGACCAATCTGGACACCATCAAGAACAAATTAGAATCGAAAGTAAAGCTGGCAATAGAAAATACCCTTGCGCGTATCCAAGATCCTGTATCCAATCCTAAACACAATTATTCAAGTATGGTGGTTTTTGAATCTTTGGTAGATAGTGTAAACAATTTGGTAGATCAAGAGAACATAGATCTAGTGGTAATGGGAACCAAAGGAACCACCATGGAAAAGACCATCTCTTTTGGGAGCAACACCGTTCAAGTTTTTAAGTATGTAAAATGTCCTGTATTGGCAATTCCGGATAATTATAAATACCAAGAGCCCAAGCATATACTTTTTCCAACAGATTACCAATTACCCTATAAACGCAGAGAACTTAAGCTTTTAGATAATATTGCAGGTTTCTTTAAATCTGAGGTTCACTGTGTCTACTTTACACAGTTTGAAACTTTATCACACAGGCAGGAAGACAACAAACGTTTTGTGGAGGGAACCCTTTCCAGATCTTATCTGTTTTTTGAAACCCAACAGGCAAATAGTGTACAAGAAGGTATTTCCAACTATAGGGAAAATCATGAAGTAGATATGTTAGTGATGATAAACTCAAGACATTCTTTTTTGGAAGATATGTTATACCGAAGTACAGTAGATAAAATGGGCCTCAATACCGAGGTCCCTTTTATGGTGATGCAAAATATTTCCAGATAGTATAAAACCTTGACAATGAAACAGATTTTAATACCTACGGATTTTTCAAACAATGCATGGAACGCCATTACCTATGGGCTCAACTTTTTAAAAGACGAGCAGTGTAATATCCATTTTTTGCACGCCTATACTCCTGCATTCTATAGAATGGACTATGTTATAGGTGGACCTACATTTAGTGCAATACCAGATTCCAGCGTAGAGCTTTCACTAATAGGTCTAGAAAAGACTGTCAATGATGTCAAAGAAAAATTTCCGAACCCCAATCATAAATACAACATGCTTTCATCCTTTAATACCCTAACAGATGAAATCAAAAATGCCTGTGAAAAATGGGAAGTGGTCCTAATTGTTATGGGTACTCAAGGTGCTACGGGTGCCAAAGAGGTTTTTTTGGGAACCAACACAGTTCATACCCTTCGCAAAGCCGAAGTGCCTGTTTTGGCCATTCCCGAAAATTGTGAGTACGAAAAGGTAAAGACCATTTTGTTTCCAACTGATTATTTGAGCGATTACAAAATGGAAGAACTGGGATTCTTGTTAAATCAGGTGAAAACAATCAATGCGAAAGTTATTGTACTACACGTTAACGAAAGGGCCCATATTTCAGAAAATCAGAAAAAAAACAAGCAGTTATTGGCAGAAAAATTGAAGGATGTAAAGCACAAATTTGTATGGGATAATGAAAACCTCATGCCAAATGCAATTCATCAGTTTACACGAGAAAATGATATTGACCTTTTGGTCATGATGAACAGAAAGCACAACTTTTTTGAGCGACTTTTGATTAAACCTAATGTGGATACTATTGGTTTTCATACCATCATTCCATTTTTGGTAATACCCGACACTGCTCCAATTATAACCTAAAAACATCTCATGAAAAATATTCTTTTGCCAACAGACTTTTCCCAGAATTCATTGAATGCCATTCACTATGGCATGAAACTTTACGCAAATCGATATTGTGAGTTCTATTTTCTAAATGCCTTTCAAATAAACATGTATACTTTGGACAACATGATGGTCCCAGAACCGGGAGATAATACCTATGATACAGCCAAAAAACATTCAGATGAAGGATTTGTAAAGCTAAAGGCTATTTTAAATCTACAGGAAAGTAATCCAAAACATTCCTACCGCACCATTTCCACCTTTAACTATCTTTTGGAAGCGGTACGGGACACCATTGCCAAAAAAGATATAGACTTGGTTATTATGGGCACTAAGGGTCTTACAAGTTCTGAAGCCAAGGCCTTTGGCTCCAATACCATAAATATTATGGAAAAAATTGTAGAGTGCCCGGTAATGGCCATTCCCGAGCAATTTGATTACTCCCCTCCCAAGCAAATTGTATTTCCAACCAACTATAAGGCCCATTTTAAACGAAAGGAACTAAAATACCTGTTGGAAATTGCAGAACTGCATGACTCCCAAATCCATGTGATACATGTGGAACGTGAATCCAAACTCAGCAAGAAACAGGAAAACAATAAAAAACTTTTGGAAAGCATCTTTGATGGTATTGATTTTGAAAACCATACCCTACCAAAAGATAAGGTCCAGAAGGCTATTTTCTCATTCATTGAAAGCCGAAAATGTGACATGATCGTCTTTGTGAACAAAAAGCATTGGTTCTTTGGTAGCATTCTGGCCAATCCGCTGGTAAAAGAGCTTGGTTATGATGCCACAATTCCCATTTTAGAACTTAACGATAACTCCTAAAACAAAACCTCATGAAGAATATTGGTATCTGGATGGACAAGCAAAAAGCAAAAATTGTTACGTTTAAAGACGGTACAGAGTGCATGGAGACCCTAAACTCCGAAATTGAGTTTTTTAACCCAAAAGGAGGTTCACGCTCCAAAACCAGATGGGGTCCACAAGATGTGGTTCAGGACAGTAAATATTTGGAACGTGAAAAACATCAAATGAAAGACTATTTTAAAAGGATACTTCCCTTTTTGAAGGATGCAAATGGTATTGCATTGTATGGCCCAGCAGAAATTTTTGAAAAATTCAATACAGAATTGGAAGAAAACCATCCTGAAATTGCAAAAAAGGTAAAAATAGCGACCAAAAAAGATAGCATGACCGACAATCAGGTCAAAGCTCTGATTCGTGATTTCTTTAAGGTTGATTGATTCGCCCTCATTTAAAAAACCAACACTTACAATTTCATCCCATAGGATAAGTCTCCGGCATCTCCCAATCCCGGGATAATATATCCTTTACTGTTCAGATCATCATCAATAGCAGCAATCCATAATTGTGTTTCCTTCGGAAATACTTTTTCTACATGTGAAACTCCTGCCCTAGAACCAATTACAGAGATGATATGGATTTTTTTCGGTGTCCCATGTTTCTCCATGGCCTTTATCACATTTTCTAAGGTCTTTCCTGTTGCCAACATTGGGTCCGTGAGCACCAAAGTCTTTCCTTCAAGGGATGGAGCTGCCAAATATTTTACAATAACCTCAAAATCATCGCCTCCATTTGGGTGATATCTGTAAGCTGAAATAAATGCGTTCTCGGCACCGTCAAAATAATTTAAAATGCCATTATGCAACGGCAACCCAGCTCTAAGCACAGAGCACAAAACAAGCTGGTCGGTTGGCAATGTTATTTTTTTAACTCCAAGTGGAGTATTAACGTTGGTGTTTTCATATTCCAAGGTTTTGCTCATTTCATATCCTAAAACCTCTCCTATTCTCTCGATATTTCTTCTAAAACGCATTGCATCCTTTTGTATGTCAACATCACGAATCTCAGAAATGAACTTTTTTAGAAGCGAGTTTTCTTGGTCAAATTGGTGAATTATCATCTACATCTGGTTTTATTCTCAAAGGTAAAAGCTTTCAGACAAGTGAAAAGGCAATTTCCATCATATCCTTAAAGGACGTTTCCCGTTCCTCAGCACTTAATTGCTCACCGGTTACCAAAGAATCGGAAATAGTTAGTATGGCAAGAGCGTTCACATTGTATTTAGCAGCCACGGTATAAAGTCCTGCTGCTTCCATTTCCACACAAAGTACTCCATATTTTGCCCATAATTTATAGGATTCACGGTCGTCTTCATAAAACTCATCAGAGGAAAGTACATTGCCGGCATGTATGGAGATATCTTCCTTTTGGGCATATTGAACAGCTTTTATAAAAAGTTCAAAACTTGCCGTGGGTGAATAATCTGAATTTACAAAACGAGTATTGTTAATACCAGAAGTTGTTGAGGCAGCCATGGCAAGAACTACATCTTTGAGCTTTACATCCTCTTGGTATGATCCTGCTGAACCTACTCTAATGAGGTTCTTTGCACCATAGTTATTGATCAATTCATGAAAATAAATCAAGGCCGAAGGAATTCCCATACCGCTTCCCTGTACTGAAACTCTTTTACCCTGAAATAAACCAGTATAACCCAACATACCCCGAACATTGTTGTAACAATGTGCATCTTTAAGAAAGGTTTCTGCTATCCATTTGGCTCGTAAAGGATCTCCAGGCAACAAAACGGTATCTGCAATTTCTCCTTTTTTGGCCTTAATATGTAAACTCATAAATCTGATTTTGAGGATTCTTCGATAAGTTTAGGGCCTGATGATGTTCCTATACGTGCAACACCCATTTCAATATACTTCAAGGCCGTTTCACGATCTCGAATACCTCCTGAAGCTTTGATCAAAGCCTTGTTGCCAACTGCTTCCTTCATCAATTCCACATCCTTAAAAGTGGCACCACCACTTCCAAAACCAGTAGAAGTCTTTACAAAATCTGCTCCTGCAGAAACTGCCAGATGGCAAGCTTTTTTAATCTCTTGGTCTGACAAAAAGCAGTTTTCCAATATTACTTTGAGTGTTTTCTGGCCCAATTCCTTTTTTACTTGGAATATTTCATCCCGCGCTTGTTCGTTCAACCCAGATTTTAACCATCCTATGTTAATAACCATATCCACTTCATTCGCTCCTTTTTCAACACAGTCGCGAGCTTCAAAAATCTTGGCCTCTGTAGACATTGCACCTAGTGGAAAACCAACCACAGCGGCCAATTTCACTAAAGTTCCTTTTAATTCTTCCTTTGCCGTGGTCACATGACAGCCATGTACACATACAGCCTTAAATTGATATTGAATAGCTTCCCTGCACAGTTCTTTAATATCGGCTACGGTTGCCGTTGGACTTAAAAGGGTATGGTCAATATAATCTTGTAAATGCATGCGATGATTTAAAGTGTTGTTGATCAGTTGTTCAAAAGATCTTTCAATTGCCGTAAAAATACCATTTCGGACATGTTTTTGCCTGCAAATGAAGAAGCAATGGAATCAGCAGTCTCAATAACAAGCTTTGTGACCTTAGGCCCAAATTTTTCAGGGTGTTCTTTATAAAACTCTTCAAAATCAGAAAAATATGTGCTTCCCACCTTTTTCTCCTCTTGCAACCAATCAAAAACTATTTCTATTTGAAAAGCGGAATCTGTGCCAAATTCATCTTCCATCCCATCAACATCCAACCAGTGTTGGCGAACATATTTACGTAACCTCTCCACTTCTACCGGTCTTACCATACCATCCGTCATTGCCATGGCGTAATACAATTTACCTAAACTTTGATAAAACTCGTTACCTACTTTTTCTGAATTCAACATAATAAAAGCATTTATTCCTTAACAAAAATAGGGCGGTATGCTTTCATTTTTAATGACATGCATCAGAATTTGAAATTAGAGACCATCTATTATACCGATGGTGTTCTTGAAAAGAGTAATCTTCATATCTGACGTTCTAGCAAAAACCAAACTGATTTTTGTCATTCTTCTTTTGGGGTTTATGGTCTACATTAGTTAAAAGTCAAATCATAGACTAAAACTCAATCAAAAATTGGAAACTGATCAAATTAATTTTTAATACCATGGAAAAGCAAAAAAAACGATACAGTTATGCAGAATGGTTAAGTGCTGATGAAATGCACCGCGCTTCTTTGAATTGGTTATCCGAATTACATTTTTGTGCTGATGAACAGACTTTCTTGAACGGTTTGGTGAAATCATACACACCCCAACTTACGGATAAGAACATTTTTGGAGAAAGTAAAAAGCTTGTCAAGGAGCTTTTGGACCTCGAAAAACAGCTTGTGAAATTGGCAAATCAGGTACAGGCGCATGAAAGATTGTTGCAAATAATGGTCGATGATATTGACCAAATCAAAATGGAAAAGGCCTATGTGGAAACACACAATGACCTTACATATAATATTCATCAATATCTCGTGGTTTACAGAGACATCAAAAAGAGAATGTTCTCCCTGTTATCTGGAATCATGAAATCTCAAAAGCAAAAAAGATTGCTCAATTAACCCTAAAAAGATTATCATGAGAAATTTATTTTTACTAGGATTAGCTATTTTACTTTTAAGCAGTTGTGCTTCTACACAGTTGGTGAGCAATTGGAAGAATCCGGACTATGCCATCTTCGATGCAAGTAAGGTACTCATTGTGGGAATGACGCAAAATGAAGATACCAGAATTGATTTTGAGACCAAACTTAGACGTGAGTTTAAAAAAAGAAATATTGAGGCCATGCGCAGCATTGATCTTTTTGATGTCTCTTTTACAGATTCGGCCAAATCCGAAGAGGAACTAGATGAGGTAGAGCAACAATTACTGGACAAAGATTTTGATGCTATCCTTTTCACCAAGGTTATAGGTTCGCAGGATTTTAAAAAATTTAGAAAGCGAATGTCAGAAATCAATGGTCTCTACGGGAAATTCAAGGATGACTATTTGGAGTATCAACCTATTTATTATGAATCTGATTATTATGACGAATATACGGTGTACCATGCAGAAACCTCATTATACTGTATTTGCGTAGATAAGGAAAGAGAACTAATCTGGAGAGGCGGCATTGAAATTACCGATCCTGTAAACATTGAAAAAACCGTGGGAGAGTACATTAAATTGATTGTAATCGCGCTAGAGGAACAGAACATTATTTTTAGAAAAGAAACTAAGGACGAGGACAATGAAAGTGTTGGTTTATAGTGCCAAGGATTTTGAAATTCCATTTTTGCAGCGTGCCAACAATGGCCGTCACCAAGTTACCTATCTGAAAGAAGCATTGAGTTTGGATACCGTTTTTAGATCTGTTGGCCATAAGGCCATATCTATCTTCTCTGGCGATGATGCATCTTCCATTGTTCTTGAAACTTTAAAGGGTCTTGAAGTAAAATATATTGCCCTGCGTTCTACTGGATACAATAATGTGCATTTAAAGGCTGCCGAAAAATACAAGTTAAAAGTGGCGAACGTACCCAGTTATTCGCCTTATGCCATTGCAGAGCACGCGGTTGCGCTACTGTTGGCCCTCAATCGTAAAATCATAGAGGCCAATCGGCAAGTGCGTACTTATAATTTCTTGCAAAGCAATCTTATGGGGTTTGATCTAAAAGGAAAAACCATCGGAATCATTGGAACTGGAAACATTGGCTCGGTAATGTGCAAGATCATGCATGGCTTTGGTTGCGATATCATTGCCTATGATATCCATAAAAATACAAGCCTGAAAGATTTGTATGGCGTTATATACACTGATTTAGAATCGCTCTGTGCCCATTCCGATATTATAAGTTTACACGTTCCCTTGACCAAACAGACCTATGATCTTATCTCTAAGGAAACCTTAGCCTTGATGAAGCCAAATACTGTATTGATCAATACCGCACGAGGTGCAATCGTCCATACGGATGCATTGGTCGAAGCTTTGGAAAACAACAAGATTGCCGCATACGGAGCAGATGTTTATGAAAAGGAAAAAGGAACCTTCTTTAAGGACAACTCCGTGAACGGTATTAAAGATGAGCGACTAAAAAAATTGCTCACGTTCCCAAATGTGATTCTTACTCCCCACCAAGCCTTCATTACTAAAGAAGCAGTACAGAATATTGCCCAAACCACTGTTGAAAACATTGATGCATGGGCAAACGGGCAAAAATGTGTAAATGAATTGCTTCCCGAAGAAAGTATTACAGAATGGGACTAAAAATCTTGGCGGCTCCCTCCTTAAGTTTTGTTATCCAAGATCTTTGTTTATGCTCATAAAAAGTTAACTCTCTGCTTTTTGCACAATCATTCAAAAAATCAGCTTTTAACTGTAGAGAAAAGCTCTTATCATAAATCAGTGCATTCACCTCAAAGTTGTGTTCAAAACTCCTTATATCAATATTTGCTGTTCCTATAGACACAATAGCATCATCACTAACTATGACTTTGCTATGTAAAAAACCATCTGGAAAAAGAAACAACTGGACTCCAGCTTTAAGTAAAGGTTCAAAATAAGAACGAACCGTCCAGCCGACCAAATTACTATCTGCATGTTCTGAGACCAATATGCGCACATCTACCCCACTCAACGAAGCTGTTTGCAATGCCAATAAGATTTCGTTCCCTGGTATAATGTAGGGATTTGTTATGTACACGTAGTTTTTGGCCTCGTTAATCATCTCAAAATATACCTGCTGAATGTTGGGGAAATCATCCTCCGGTCCGCTAGAAACTATCTGGACAATCTTTTCTTCAATATTTATAGGTTCTTCTTTTTCAATACAATTACCCAACTGTAATTGTTCTTCTGCCACCAAATACCAATCTGCAATAAAAACTTCTTCCAGTTGTTTTGCGGCAGGCCCTGTGAGCCGTATATGCATATCATGCCATGTACCCAAATTTGGGTCTCCTTTAAGATATTTATCTGAAATGTTTATTCCTCCTGTAAAGCCATGGATTCCGTCTACAACAATTATTTTTCTGTGGTTTCTGTAATTGAGGGAAGAAAGGAAATGATCGAACCGAAATGGAAGAAAGGGATATACTTCCACCCCAACTGATTTTAGATCATTCACATACTTTCTACTTAAAGTATAACTTCCAATGCTGTCATAAATCATCCGCACCTTTACTCCTTCATTTACTTTGGCTCGAAACAGGTTTAAAAGTCGGTCTGCCAATTCCCCTTCCTCAAAAATGTAGTATTGCAAATGGATGTAGTCAGTTGCTCCCTCCAATGCTTCAAAAATAGATTCAAAGGTGGTCTTTCCATCTTTTAGTAAGGTAGTTGAATTATGTAGGGTTGGTTGAAATCTACAGTTTTTATTAATGAGCCTTATTACTCTGCTATATCTGTTGCCTATCTTTAATACTCCATCAGGTATTGGCTTAATTTCTCTTGAAAAAACTGCTTGCTTTTTTCTTAGGATTTTGTTTTTTCTTCTATTTCTACCTAGTAAAAGATATAGGATTATCCCTCCCACTGGAATGGTAAAAATGGCTAAAAGCCAAGCCAGGGTCTTTGATGGCCTAGCACCATTTACCAAAATACCTATGATCATGGCAATTGCAAGCACTACGTAGAGAATAACTAAAACAATAGACAGGGTCATTTCATAATTGATTTTTTCTCAACCGACCATCAAAATAAGAAGTAAGGTACCCTTTTATTATGACAAGGATCATTTCTAAACTACAGCATAATAAAATGATAGCCGGGCCTATGACCTTAAAGTTTAAAAGCTCCTAAACAAGGAGCTTTTCATTAGTGGTGCTTCTAAACCTTAAAGTAATTGCGTTTGTGCGTAATATTGCATTGCTTCTTTTAAAAATTGGGCATATTCCGGTTGTACTTGTCCATTTACCATTGTAAAGCGTTCGTCTGCCACATATAGCTCTCCTAAATTAGCATAAGCTTTTGCTTGGGAATCTTTAGATTTTACAGTGCCCCAAAAAGTACGGATTATTTGATAATGGCTAGATATTAGCTGTTGCACCTTTTCATCACTTGGTGAAGTTTTATGCATTTCGAACAATTCTTTGTTGATTTTTTCAAAGTTCTTTTTTAACAATTCAAAATCTGCTTCTCCAAGTTTTAATAACTCCATTTCGGCATGTTCAATAACTTTCTTACCATATTCTCTTATAGCCTCTTGACGGTAAACAGTTCCTATTTCTTTGGATAACCCTTTGTATAACATTTCTGGTTTCATTATCTTTTTTTCTTTTGTTAAATGATATATAGTTTCATCTATAGTTTTTAATAATGTTTTTATTTGCTCTCCACGTTTTTTTAAGGATTTTTTGTGGCACTTTAGTGCTACAACCAAATCAAATTCAGAATCATCCAATAATTGACCAATCTTTTGAAGCGAAAAATCCAATTCCTTGTAGAAAAGAATCTGTTGTAATCTTAGCAGCTCAGATTCCCCATAATAACGATATCCTGCCTCGGTTCTTTCTTTTGGTTTCAACAAACCAATATTATCATAATAGTGAAGTGTTCGTATCGTAACACCTGATGATCTGGACACTTCTTTTACACTATACATCTTCATTTTAGTTGTTTTTTCAAAATAGATATGGCAAAGCTAGGCCATGACGTAAGGTAGGAGTCAAATATTTTGAGTTCTTTTTTTATTTTATCATCATAACAAACTTTAAATCAAGTGATTATATTTAAAAAAATTATAAAAACATACAGTGTTATATTTACCTTCTTCATCAGAAGTTTACGATATTCGCAACATCTATTTCTATTTTCATGAAAGAAACCCGAATCAACAAATATTTGAGTGAAGTGGGCTACTGCTCAAGGCGTGCCGCCGACAAATTGATAGATCAAGGTAGAGTCACCATTAACGGAAAAGTGCCGGAGATGGGCACAAAGGTTACTCCAAATGATGAAGTGCGGGTAGATGGTGAACTGATTTCAGAACCAAAGGATAAGCCTGTCTATTTGGCATTTAATAAACCCATAGGTATTGTATGCACCACGGATACCAGGGTTGAAAAGGATAATATCATTGATTTCATTAATTATCCCAAACGGATTTTTCCTATTGGTAGATTGGACAAACCCAGTGAAGGTTTAATTTTTATGACCAACGATGGGGATATTGTGAATAAAATCCTTAGGGCCCGCAACCATCATGAAAAGGAATACATAGTTACGGTAAACAAACCCATTACTGCAGACTTTCTGCAGAAAATGCGAAATGGAGTCCCAATACTGGATACGGTTACCAGAAAATGTATAGTAGAACAATTAGGCCCTAATCAATTTAAAATCGTCCTAACTCAAGGATTGAACAGACAGATACGAAGGATGTGTGAGTATTTGGATTACAGGGTTAAAAAACTAAAACGTGTTCGGATCATGAATGTTGAGTTGGATATGCCTGTTGGCAAATGGCGACATTTAACAGATCATGAGCTCAAAGAAATCAACAGATTAGTGTCCCATTCTTCCAAGACACACGAATAGTGTTTAGAAATTTAGTAGAAACGTTATTCCGATATTAGCTAATGGGAATTCGTCAAAATACCTAAAACACCGCTGATTGACATATATGGCTTTTCAATATGTTAATTATCTAAAAAATAATCGATAAAATACCTTTTTTATTCGTTAAAATTCAAAACCTATGAAAAATTAATAAGTAATTCTCAAAAATATTCCTTCATCTTTGTCATGTATTAACCCCCAAATCCATAACATCATGACACGTTCATTAACCTACAGCTTAACTTTAATTATTGGTCTATTTTGTACTGCTCCGATTACAGCTCAAAACGCAATAAAATTTGAGAATACAAATGTGGACACTCAAGATTCCAATAATAATGGACGTTTATCCACCCTTGAAGGATACATTCCTTCAATATCAGTAACCGAAGATGGCAAAACGGCCTATTTTAGTAAATCCAGTGAACAAAAACCACTGTATGGACTGTTTTCCAAAAAGGAACTTTTACATGAGATCTATCGTGCAGAAAAAATCAACGGTAAGTGGAGCAATATCACCAAATTGAAAGTGTGCCCAAAATATGCCTCTGCAAAACATCCAACAGTTTCAGAAGACGGCAAGCGCCTTTTCTTTGCTTCCAATATGAAAGGTAGCTATGGAAAGTATGATATATATGTTGCTGATATCAGTGCCGATGGAAGCTTGGGTGTATCCAAAAACCTTGGCCCTAAGGTAAATACAAAAGAAGATGAGTTATATCCAAGTATATATAACAGCACGCTTTTATTCTTTGCTTCTGAAGGACGAGATGGATTTGGAGGTCTAGACCTCTATGCTTCCCAGGTAGCCCATAATAGTCTTACCACTTCAGTAAACCTTGGAAGCCATATTAATAGTAGCAGGGATGATTATGCCATACAGCTAGATGTTGAAAAAGGAGAAAGCTACGTAGTTTCTAACAGGGGACAAAACCATACTATTGAGCAAGTAACTATTGCCTATAGAAGACAAACTATGGACGGTACAATGGTAGCTTATAGTGATGAAAACCTGAAAACAGCTTTGAATACCGGAACTTCATATGAATACACCAGTACTTCCTTTGAAGATTAGGAAAATCTAAAAAAATAAATTGGTCCTCTACCTGAGAGTTATCTGATTTTGTCAATTACCGAGATACTAAATATTTATGAACTGTGATAAATTAAACAGGGGGAACTGCACTTTATCATAGAAGCGGGTTGTATTATTTCACCTGGACCGATTTACCAAGAATAGGATGCTCTTTTTAGAGCATCCTATTTCTTTATACGTTAATGTTGCCAAATATTTTAAGGATTCCAAAACACCATATTTATTGATATTTCATTTATTTTCATAAAAATATGAAAGTGCATTTGAACGAAAAAAACTACAAAAACCGTTCTTGAAGGGAAAAATTTCCTAATTTAATTTTTGAAATAATACAAAATCCCAAATCTTAAACTCATGAAAAAAGCTACAATTCTTAGTGCAAGATCAAGTCCCCCCAACCAAACAAGGGTTCTTTTCTAGCATTCCAAAAACCTTTTCTAAATCACTATTGATTTAATCCTTTTTCAGGATTGTTATCAGCATGTCCAAATAAGGGCATTGGTGAGACACTATTGCGTTCCATAATTTAATTTATAAACTCAAAAGTTCTCCCTTTGTATCTCCTTACATGGATATGGCCGACCAGATACGTTTTGCCTAAATCTAGGTAAAATGAAGTGAGACAATGACAAAATTAGATAACTCAAAATCTTTTAACCATGAAAACTCCCCCATTAAAAATTGTAATTATAGACAATGATGAAAAACTACACCCTTTATATAGATTTTATTTTAGCGAAGATTTACCTTATGAATTGGTAGGTATACACACATCAGTAAATAAATTTATGTCCCATTCAAGAAGAACCCATGTGGATATCATCGTCTCCGAAGTTAATCTAATAGGAATCTCAGGGATTGAAGGAATTCCATATTTCCACAAACAGAATAACGCGGTAAAAATCTTGATGACAAGTCAGAAATCTGATTTTAAAATCATAAAAGAAGCTTTTAAAAAGGGTGCCAACGGGTTTCTGACCAAACCCTTGACCAAAAACCGATTTTTTAATGCATTAGAGGAACTGCATGAACACGGAATAGCTTTGGAGCATGATGTGGCCAAAAAAATCATTCACTCCTTCCAATGCAAAACGTATGAACGGTTTTCAAAAAAGGAGAATCAAATTATTGAGCTGCTCACCCAAGGATATACTTATAGGATGATTGCCGACAGACTCTGCGTAACACCTAGTGCCGTAAATTTCCACATTCAGAATATTTATGTAAAACTCAACGTAAACTCGAAAGCCGAAGCTTTGAAAAAACTTCAAGAGCTAGAAATACGGCAATTGGATGCAGCATAGCTAGACTCCTTTAAATAGAAAAGCCCACAACTTTGTTGTGGGCTTTTCTATTTATTAAAACTTAAAGTTTTACTTGACCTCTTCGAAATCTACGTCTTCTACATTATCACCTTCAGCAGCGTCATTTCCCCCTGCAGGGCCCTCAGCTCCAGCCGAAGCATCCGCACCATTAGCCTGACCAGCTTCTGCCTGAGCTTTGTACATCTCTTCTGAAGCAACTTTCCAGGCTTCGTTTATTTTCTCCAAAGCAGGTTCAATTACAGCTAAATCTTTAGTCTCATAAGCTTTCTTTAGCTCTTCCAAAGCTTCTTCAATCGGCTTTTTCTTATCATCGGATAACTTATCCCCAAACTCCTTCAACTGCTTTTCTGTTTGAAAAATCATTCCATCAGCTTCATTCAGCTTATCTGCAGTTTCCTTTGCTTTTTTATCCGATTCTGCATTAGCTTCTGCCTCTGCTTTCATCTTTTGGATTTCTTCTTCGGTCAATCCAGAAGAAGCTTCAATTCGGATATCTTGTGTTTTGTTCGTAGCCTTGTCCGTTGCAGAAACCTTAATGATACCGTTGGCATCAATATCAAAAGTTACCTCAATTTGAGGTGTACCTCTTGGCGCTGGCGGAATACCATCTAAATGGAACCTACCAATGGTTTTGTTATCTGCGGCCATAGGGCGCTCACCTTGCAATACATGAATCTCAACCGAAGGTTGATTATCTGCTGCAGTAGAGAATACTTGAGACTTTTTTGTTGGGATGGTCGTATTCGCCTCGATCAATTTGGTAAACACACTACCCATGGTTTCAATACCTAAAGAAAGTGGAGTAACATCCAACAACAATACATCTTTTACATCTCCCGTCAATACACCACCTTGAATAGCTGCACCAACTGCAACCACCTCATCAGGGTTAACACCTTTGGAAGGTTTCTTCCCAAAAAACTTCTCAACAGCTTCTTGCACTGCAGGAATACGTGTTGATCCACCTACCAAGATAATCTCATCGATATCACTTTTTGAAAGTCCGGCAGATTTCAATGCAGTTTCACAAGGCTTGATCGTTCTCTTCACCAAGTCTTCTATCAGTTGCTCAAATTTGGCACGTGACAATGTTCTAACCAAGTGCTTTGGGCCAGAAGCCGTTGCCGTTACATAAGGTAAATTGATTTCAGTCTGTGCAGAAGAAGATAATTCAATCTTTGCCTTTTCAGCAGCTTCACGAAGTCGTTGCAATGCCATTGCATCCTCTCTAAGGTCTAGTTGTTCATCAGCTTTGAACTCTTCTGCCAACCAATTAATGATTTTTTGGTCTACATCATCACCTCCCAAGTGAGTATCACCATCTGTTGCCAACACTTCAAAAACACCATCTCCCAATTCAAGAATGGAAACATCATGAGTACCACCTCCAAAATCAAAAACAACGATCTTTTGATCTGTATCTTTTTTATCCATTCCATAAGCCAAAGACGCAGCCGTTGGCTCATTAATGATTCGCTCTACTGTTAAACCGGCAATTTCTCCAGCTTCCTTTGTAGCTTGTCTTTGCGAATCGTTAAAATATGCTGGAACTGTGATCACTGCTCTGGTTACATCTTGTCCTAGGTAGTCCTCCGCAGTTTTCTTCATTTTTTGAAGAATCATTGCCGAAAGCTCCTGAGGCGTATATAAACGACCATCAATATCAACCCTTGGGGTATCATTGTCACCTTTTTCTACTTTGTAAGGAACACGATCTGCCTCTTTTTTAGATTCAGAGAACTTGTTTCCCATAAATCTTTTGATGGAATAAATAGTTTTATACGGGTTGGTCACTGCTTGCCTTTTTGCAGGATCTCCCACTTTTATCTCCCCACCTTCCACAAATGCAATTACAGAGGGAGTTGTACGTTTTCCCTCGGCATTTGGGATTACCACAGGCTCGTTACCTTCCATCACAGAGACGCAGGAGTTGGTCGTACCCAAGTCTATTCCTATAATTTTGCTCATTGTATCTAAAGTTATATCTGTTTGAATTTCTTTTTTATCTCGCTCTAAAGATGTCAATGATCATGCCATGTCAAAGAATATGACAAGGTGTCAGCCAGAAAAGTACAATGTCGCCCATCCCCTTTAAAGTCAGTACATATAGCGCTATTTAAAATTTCATAATCTCAGTACGCCATTTTATCCTTTCTAGCTTGCTATATTTGAAACCAAAATGTAATGCATGGAATGTATCAGTGTTTTTGATATGCTCAAGATTGGTGTGGGGCCCTCAAGCTCTCATACACTTGGTCCGTGGAGGGCTGCTGAACGTTGGATCAATGAACTAAAAGACCAAAGCCTTTTTAAATCCGTTGCAGAAGTGAAAGTCTATCTATACGGCTCACTCTCATTAACGGGAAAAGGCCATGCTACGGATATTGCTTTAGTCATGGGATTACTAGGGTGTGATCCAGAAACAGTTCCAACGGAAACAATAGGGGAAACAATTGAAAAAATAAAGGCATCCAAGAAACTGGTATTGGGAGGGGCAAAAGAAATACCTTTTGATTTTGACCATGACATCATTTTTAAGAAAGATTTTCTACAATTTCATTCCAATGGAATGCAATTTCAAGCCAGCTTGGAAAATGGTGAATCAATAATCGAAACCTATTATTCCATTGGTGGGGGTTTTGTTGTAAAAGAAGGCCTTGAACACTCCAAAGAAAATAAAGAAACATTTAAAGCCTTCCCTTGTCCCATAAAAACAGGAGAGGAATTACTTCGCTATTGTGAAGAGAAGAACAAATCTATTTCTCACATTGTTCTAGAGAATGAACTTTCCCTTAGAACGGATACCGAAATAAACAACGAACTTCAACGCATATGGGACACCATGTTGGAGTGTATGTATTTAGGCTGTCATACGGAAGGCATTCTGCCCGGTGGGCTAAACGTTAAACGTCGTGCCTTTGATCTACATCAAAAATTAAAAGGTTCACATCCATACTCCACTCCGCAGGAATGGTTGGAAAGCATACGCGAGACAGAAGTGAAGTTTCGTCAAATTATTAGGTGGGTCAGTTGTTTTGCATTATCGGTCAACGAAGTTAATGCGGCTTTAGGACGAGTTGTCACAGCTCCTACTAATGGAAGTGCTGGTGTAATTCCCTCCGTACTCATGTATTATTTGGTCATTGAAAATCACGATGGGGATTTCGAAGACATCAAACGATTTTTATTGGTGGCGGGTGAAATTGGAAGCATTTTCAAAAAGGGCGCTACCATCTCAGCTGCCATGGGTGGCTGTCAGGCAGAAATTGGCGTATCGTCTGCAATGGCAGCGGGTGGACTAACAGAATTAATGGGTGGTACTCCCGAACAAGTACTCATGGCTGCAGAAATTGCCATGGAACACCATTTAGGGCTGACTTGTGACCCTATTGGCGGTTTAGTGCAAGTGCCCTGTATTGAACGTAATGCCATGGGCGCCATCAAAGCAATTAATGCCGCGGAATTGGCGATGGATTCAGACCCTAAAGAAGCCAAAGTACCTTTGGACAAAGTGGTGAATACCATGTGGGAAACTGCAAAGGACATGAATTCAAAATACAAAGAAACCTCAGAGGGCGGACTGGCCGTAGGTGTCTTTTTAAGTGATTGCTAATCCAGGTCAAAAAACAATGTATTATGGATAATCAAAACAATCCTAAAAGGGAACAACCAAACAATCCATTGCACGGAGTTAAGTTGGTTAATATTTTGGAGCTCTTAGAAGAGCATTACGGATGGGAAGAATTAGCAAATCGGATTAACATCAATTGTTTCAAAAGTGATCCTTCAATAAAATCCAGTCTCAAATTTTTAAGAAGAACCCCATGGGCCCGGGATAAAGTTGAAAGACTCTATCTTAAATTAATGACTGGAGAAAAATAAAAGCTATCTTCCATAAAACATCTTAAAGCTACCACCTATACAATTTCCCTACCAAAATTCACTAACTTTTGTTACATTAATCCCTGATTAACTGTAAGTTATTTATCATAATTACCTGTTCAGTCTCATTGCACCGTGATTATTATCTCCCGAGACAGTGTCTTTGTGGCTTTAAGCATCATTTGATTTTCCCCGTAATAATAAAAAGGAACATTTATTAAATATATTGAATCTATGAAACACCATAATAAGGTATGGCTAACTTTAAGTGCAATCCTAATGACCAGTTTATTTGGTTGTAAGAACAAATTAAATAATGTCGGTTTAGCCTCTATAGATCTCTTAAGGGGGGAATTGTTACTATGCGGTACCGAAAGTTTTGGAGAGGTTGATTTTTCTTTATCCTGTGGTTATGAAACAAGGGAAACCTTTGATTTGGCATTATCACTTCTACATTCTTTTGAATATGCCGAAGCTGAAAAAGCATTTGTAAAAGTAATTGATATAGATCCTAATTGTGCTATGGCCTATTGGGGTGTTTCTATGAGTATTTTTCATTCTCTTTGGATGCAATCTGACCTTAGCTATTTAGAGAAAGGGGACAAACTCTTAAAATTGGCCAGTAAGTTGCCCAAATCAGATTTAGAAAAAGATTATTTAGATGCCATAAGTGTTTTTTATACCGATTGGGAGCATATTGATAAACAAACTAGGCAAAGACTGTATGAAAAGAAAATGGAGGAGTTATACAACAAATATGAAGGTGATACTGAAGCCGCTGTGTTTTATGCCTTAGCCATTCGCGCCGCAGCCGATCCTAATGACAAAAGCTATGAACGACAGAAGAAGTCGGGTAAAATTCTAGAAGATCTCTTTGTTAAAAGTCCCAACCACCCTGGAATTGCACATTACGTAATACATAATTATGATTATCCAGAACTTGCGGAAAAGGCTTTGAGTACTGCAAGGCGATATGCTGAAATTGCCCCAGCTTCTGCGCACGCACAGCATATGCCATCTCACATTTTTACTCGTTTGGGGCTATGGGATGAATCTATTAGCACCAATTTAAACTCAGCATCATCAGCCGTTTGCTATGCTGAAGCTATTAATCCAAATGCAAGTTGGGCGCAAGAAATCCATGCTGTAGATTATCTTGTCTATGCATATTTGCAAATGGGAGACAATCAAAAAGCAATGGAGCAATTAAAGAAAATGAAGGCCGTAAAAGATGTTTTTCCCAAAAATCATTTTGCCGCTACCTATGCTTTAACCGCTATGCCAGTAAGAATGGTTTTAGAAAACAAGCAATGGGATGAAGCGTCTAAACTGGAATTACCCGCAATTAATTTCCCATGGGAGAATTTATCTTGGGAAAAAGCAATGCTACATTTTGGTAAAGCTTTGGGTTATTCGCACACAAAAAATATTGAGGCAGCAGAAAATGAGTTGCAGACTTTAGAGATACTTCATCAAAATCTTCTGAATAGTAAAGAAGCATATAAAGCAGGACAAGTAAATGTCCAAGTACATGCAGCAAAAGCATGGATTCAACTGGCAAAAGGGAACAAGGAAAATGCATTAAAATTAATGGAAAAAGCTGTGGGTCTTGAAAGTAAAACAAGTAAACATCCCGTAACTCCAGGGGAAGTGCTGCCTGCAGATGAGCTTTTAGGCGATATGTTATTGGCATTAAATAAACCAACAGAAGCTTTGACAGCTTATGAGGTTAGTTTAATTGGTCACCCCTCTAGATTCAATGGAATCTACGGTGCTGCAATTGCAGCCAAACAATCAGGTGAAAAGGAAAAAGCAATTAACTATTTCAATCAACTTATCGAATTAAGCAAGAATTCAAATAGCGAACGACCCGAAATAAAAGAGGCAAAAGCATTTGTTTATCAATATGCTAGCTAATTTTAATCTAAAAAACTTAAAAAACAAATACTTATAATTGGAACATTATGAAAACTAAACTAAGCCTAGTGATAGTAGTGCTAGGAGTATTAACTGCAATTCATTTTCTGAACCAAAATCACTTTTCAGAAACTTCAAAAAACTATCAGAAAGCATCCTTCAGCTTTATCAAATGCACTCCCACTACCTATTTACTGGACATAGTCGATTCTACCCAACAAATATCTCCTCTTTTTGAGAATTTAGGAGACTTGAGCTATAGGATAACTACTCAAAACGAAAAAGCACAAACATTCTTCAATCAAGGTTTAAAACTTACGTATGCCTTTAACCATGCTGAAGCCCATAGATCATTTATGGAAGCTTCTCGTTTGGACCCCACTTCGGCAATGACTTTTTGGGGACAAGCTTATGCTTTGGGACCCAATATCAATGACCCATTACCACCGGAAGACCGTAAAATAAAAACAAATGAGGCGATGGCAAAGGCCAAAAGTCTAGCCTCTAATGCTACAGCTAAAGAAAAAGCCTTGATCAATGCCTTAACAGCAAGATATAGTGAAGATTTAACCAAGGGTGTGGCAGAACTCAACATGGCCTATATGAATGCTATGGCCAAAGTATTGAAAGAATTTCCAAAGGATGCAGAAATACAGGTTCTTTATGCTGCTTCTGTCATGAACACTGTTCCTTGGAATTATTGGGATGAAGAAGGAATCCCTTCTCCAAATATTCCCGAAGCCAAAGCCGCTCTTGAAAAAGCCATGGATATAAATCCAAATAATCCAGGGGCGCACCATTATTATATTCATATGGTTGAATTGCCAAAACCAGATTTGGGAGTAGCCAGTGCGGATAAACTGGGAGGGCTCATGCCCGCAGCTGGACATATTGTACATATGCCTTCACATATTTATATTCGGGTAGGACGATATTTAGATGCTGTAAAAGCAAATCAAGCAGCAATTATTGCGGATGAAGATTACATCTCACAATGTTATTCGCAAGGATTGTATCCTTTAGGATACTATCCACACAATATTCATTTTCTATGGTCCGCTGCTAGCCTGCTGGGCGATAGTGATATTGCCATTGATGCAGCCAAAAAAACTGCAGAAAAAGTACCTGTGGGCGAGTTTATAACCATGCCATTTTTACAAGACTTTGCTGCTACCCCAATGCTGGCTTATACAAGATTTGGCAAATGGAACGAAATCCTCACCATCCCGGCTCCCAACAAGGATATTAAACATCTTAATCTAATAAGGCATTATGCCAGGGGAATGGCTTTTGCACGAAAAGGAAATAGCAAAGAGGCCCAAGAAGAATTGGACGCTATTGAAGTATTAAAAAATGACCCTGAATTGGAAAATTTGGTAGCTACAGCACATAACCCCTCTATTAATTCTGCCAACATAGCCTATGAAGTTGTTGCAGGGGAATTGGCTGCGTTGAACGGTGATACTTCCAAAGCTATTAAGCATCTTAAAAATGCCGTTGAATTTGAAGATGGACTTACGTATACCGAGCCTGCAGCATGGCATATTCCAACAAGACAAAATTTAGGGGCTGTTTTAATGGATGCCAAAAAATATGAAGAAGCAGAAAAAGTATATAGAGAAGATTTAGATGTGTTGCGCCAGAATGGTTGGTCATTGATGGGGTTACACAACAGTTTGAAGGCTCAAGGAAAAATACAGGAAGCCAAAGCCATTAAACAAGAGTTTGACGAGGCCTGGAAGCACTCGGATATTGAAATTGAAACATCCATTCTATAAAGAACACCTATTATAATGAAAATGTTCAACAAGCTAAGTAAATCCAAAATACCGATAACTATATCAGCTATCGGTATTTTGGTCATCCTGTTCTTAATATCAAATAGAAATAGGACACTACCGGTTTTCACTCCAAAAGATTTTAATCCTGAGTTGGTTGATATCAGCCTACAGAATACACAAGCTGAACACACCGTAGCCAACTTCAAGTTAATCAACCAAAATGGACAAACGATTACACAATCAGATTATGAGAACAAAATCTATGTAACGGATTTCTTTTTCACCCGTTGTCCCAGCATCTGCCCTATCATGTCCAATAATATGGAAAAACTTCAAGAAATTTTCCTAAATGATGATGATGTGATGTTTCTATCCATGTCCGTAACTCCAGAAATGGATAGCGTTCCCATCTTAAAAAAATACGCTCAAAGAAATGGTGTTATTGATTCTAAATGGAACATTGCCACAGGCAACAAAAAACACATCTACAATTTAGCTCGTAAAAGCTACTTTGCCGTAGTAGACCAGGGAGATGGTGGTTTACAGGATTTTATACACACTCCCAATTTTGTGCTGGTAGACAAGAAAAAACAAATTAGAGGAGTCTATAATGGAACAGATAATGAGGATGTACTGCGTTTAATAGGTGATATCAAACTTCTATCCAAATAGTATTGGGAATTGTTTACTCCTCCAAACAACCTGCCCTACCCCTAGTATCTATCAAATAGATTATTTTCCATTCACCATCAAAATTAATTAGCTGAAATGAATTGATACCGCAATGGCTAAACTTTTCATTCAACCAAAACTCATAACCCACCCAAGCATTTGCCATGGTTCTATCTACTTGAATTGAAAATGAAGTCAGCTTTTCCTCAAAACTTATGCTATCCGGGATGCTGGTAATAGAAGTTATCAGTTTGGAAAATTCTTCAGTTCTAAACATAGTTTTACCTTCTTTATTCCTACCGGTGGTTTGAAGCACCACGTGATCCGCTATAGTACTTTTCATAATCATGGAATCCTGCTTATGAAAACCATCAAAAAAGGTTTCAATCACCTTTTTTACCTCTTGCTTCGAGTCAACTTCAGGTGGATTGGGACCTTGGGCCACGATTTGGACAACGGTTAATAATGATAATACCAATGTGAGTTGTGCTTTCATTTTTTTGAAGTTTTTTGATTGAAGTACAAATTAAACAAATCTGCTTACATTTAGCGATTAAAACAAACCTAATGTCAGTTGCCAAAAAAGAATACAAAAGGGTTACAGTTAAGTCTCTAATAGAAATGAAACAAGATGGTGAGAAAATTTCAATGCTCACCTCTTACGATTATTCCATGGCCAAAATAGTGGACGCTGCCAAGGTTGATGTGATTTTGGTTGGAGATTCTGCCAGCAATGTTATTGCCGGCCATGAAACCACCTTGCCCATTACTTTGGACCAAATGATCTATCATGCAAGTTCTGTGGTTAGGGCTGCCAAAAGAGCACTCATTGTTGTTGATATTCCTTTTGGGAGCTATCAAAGTGATTCCAAAGAGGCTTTACGCTCTGCCATCAGAATTATGAAAGAAAGTGGGGCCCATGCTGTAAAAGTAGAAGGTGGAACACAAATTAAAGATTCTGTCAAACGTATTCTTCAAGCAGGCATACCTGTGATGGGGCATTTAGGGCTTACACCTCAATCAATCTACAAATTTGGCACCTATACCGTGCGAGCCAAGGAGGAGGAAGAGGCTGAAAAGCTGAAAGAAGATGCCAAAATGTTAGAGAAATTGGGATGTTTTGGAATTGTTTTAGAGAAGATTCCTGCAAAACTGGCCAAAGAGGTTGCCGAAAGTGTATCCGTTCCCGTTATTGGCATAGGAGCTGGTAATGGGGTAGATGGGCAAGTATTGGTTGTACATGATCTTTTGGGTATGACCCACGAATTCAATCCACGTTTTCTACGCAGATATATGAACCTGTATGAAGATATGGGCAATGCCATTTCGCAATATGTAGATGACGTAAAAAGTAGAGATTTTCCAAACGAGGAAGAACAATATTGAAATTTGATTCTTGGACATTTGGATTGTTCGATACAAGCGACATTTAGTTTTGAACAATAAACAATTCTACTAATGCACAGATTCAAAGATTTGGAAATATGGAAAATGAGCAGAACACTTTGTTCAGATATTTATAACGCTATCTCCTCCTACCCTGAAACGGAAAAATTTGGTATTGTAAACCAATTAAGAAGGGCTTCCGTTTCAGTGCCATCAAACATTGCAGAAGGTTGTTCAAGAAGTTCCAATAAAGATTTTTCTAGATTTTCGGAAATATCCATTGGTTCAATGTATGAAATTGAAACTCAGTTATTGATTTCTTATGATTTAGGCTTTTTAAAGAAAGATAAATTGGATTTTCTGTTGAAAAATTTATTCTCCATTATTAAAATGACTTCAAAATTTAAATCTTCCCTTAGGTGAAATCCAATCATTCGAAGAATCCAAAAACCCAAAAATCCAGTCCCTCAAATTTAGACGTTCTATACGAGGACAACCACGTGATTGTAGTGAACAAACGCTCTGGGGATATTGTTCAAGGGGATAAAACTGGGGATATTCCGCTTAGTGAAGTTGTAAAACAATACTTGAAAAAAAAACACAATAAGCCTGGAAATGTTTATTTGGGAGTTGTGCACAGATTGGATAGGCCAACTTCCGGTATTGTGGTATTTGCCAAAACCTCCAAAGCGCTTCCGCGTCTCAATAAATTATTCTCCGAAGGAAAAACAAAAAAAGTCTATTGGGCGGTGGTGAACAAGGCTCCTGAACATGATAGCGGAATTTTGACCCACTGGCTGGTTCGCAATCCTAAACAAAATAAATCTTACGCCCATAAAAATGAAGTTCCCAATAGTAAAAAAGCCATTTTGGAATATAGAGTACGTAAAAAGTTAGATCGTTATTTTCTTTTGGAGATTGATCTAAAAACTGGGAGACACCATCAAATCAGGGCTCAATTAGCCGCTATGAGCGCTTATATAAAGGGAGATCTTAAATATGGAGCGGATAGAAGCAATAAAGATGGAGGAATACATTTGTTGGCTAGAAGTTTGGAGTTTGAACATCCCGTAAAAAAGGAAAAAATCAGATTTGAGGTGTCACCTCCAAATGATCCTGTTTGGAATGCTTGTATTTAACGGGTAACGGCCAAGGCTTTTTCCCTAATGATTTGAGCAACAGGTTTATTCTGCAAATGACTTTCCAACCAAGAAAGAATATCCAAATACAAAAATGCCCTCTTTTCATAGGGGTGGTTTTCATATTTTTTCAGTTCGTTGTACAGCTTTTGAAATTCATTTTTTAAATCGCTGGGGTAAATATCTCCAAGATTCCTTAAAAATTTAATCATCTCCTTCTGAACAGCATGTAAGTCGTTCATTTTCAACAAGAATTTATACGTACTTTTAAGTTGTACTTCTAGATGATAGTCCATTCCAGCTTCATAATGCGCAACCAAACTCAACACTCGAGCAAAGCACATCAGGTCCTCTCGCATCTTAAGATTCTTATTGGAAATAATTTTCTTTAGATAAACAATACAATTCTTGTTGTCCCCATTTCCAAAATACAAACAAGCAATCTTATAGTAGAGGAGCATTACATGATGCTCGTCTATTCTATCCTTATGTTTTTTAATACCGTATTCAATAATATTGACAAGATATAGTCCTTTATCAAAGGTTCCCTCCAAAAAATTAAGGTTCAGTTTATTAGAGTTGATATATAAAAATGCCAATGAAGTAATATTGTCATTTTGTGGGAATTTGGGGTTACTAACCTGATTCTCCAATTTCTCCAATATACCTCTGAATTGCGAACCGTACTTAACAAAAAAGAGTGATTCCAAAAGGTAGTGGTTCCCCTTTAAAAAGAAGACCGGATTCAAAGAGATCATTTCCTCATTGTCGTAAAAAAGATCTACCCATTTGCTGGCGTATTTATAGGAAGATAAAAAATCCTGAGTCAGTAAACTATACCACAAATGTGCTTTGTACAGCCATAATTTCTCTCTAAAACCTAAATCTTCCAACCTGTAGTCAGGCAAATGTTTTTCAAAATAGTTTTGCACATTTCGTAAATCCTCATCATTACGCACATAACCCACCTTTAACATCATTCCATAAAGCTGTAAAGACAGATTAGAGAGTTTACTGGTCATCACATTATGTTCCGACAATTCTTTTGCTTGACGGGCCAATTCATCTGCCCTATCCGGAATGCTGCGTGTAATATATTGTGTCTCAATTATTTTCTCAAGTTCCACAATTTCATAGGCCACGTTCTTCTCTTCGTTTTCAATAGCAAAGTTTTTAGCCTTGTCCAAAATCTTTAGGCTTTGCTTGTACAATCCCTTTTGATATAGAATTGTGGCAAAATCCAATTGCTCCCTTATTTGAACACGAATGTTTTGGTTAACTGGATTTAACCGAAGGCTTACTAGTATCTGTTTATATAAATGAGCTTTAAGATTTGAGAGTTGGGACTTTTTTACGATTCCACTATCCAAAATCTGCCTTTCATCATACACTCGCATCTTGTCCAAAAGATTAAAAAGTGCCAAGAATTTAGCATCGGTATTCACCCCAAGACGTCCAACATACAATTTAAATTGGCGTTTTTCTGATTTGGAAAGAGATTTTATCAATACGAACAAGGTATCCTTATGGGCATTTGTCATCGTAAAAAATATAAATTAACTATTTGTATTTCAGAATATTACCCAATACGAAATACTATTTAACGTTGTAATGATTTTTATCATATTCTTATTCATGTCAACTCCTACTCTATCTTCGTATAGCTTAGACAAAACTGACTATAATAATGGGTAAAGATAAGGTACAAATTTTTGACACGACACTTAGGGACGGAGAGCAGGTTCCTGGTTGTAAGTTGGACACAAAGCAAAAATTGGTCATTGCCGAACGATTGGATGATCTTGGGGTTGATGTTATCGAAGCCGGCTTTCCCATCTCTAGCCCTGGGGACTTCAACTCCGTCCATGAAATTGCCAAATTGGTAAAAAATGCCACTGTGTGCGGTCTTACAAGAGCAGTTAAAAAAGATATAGAAGTTGCGGCCGAAGCTATAAAAATTGCCAAAACACCAAGAATACATACCGGAATTGGAACTTCAGATTCCCATATAAAACACAAGTTCAACACCACTCGCGAAAAAATTATTGAGCGTGCAGTTGATGCTGTTGCATACGCCAAAACATTTGTAGAGGATGTGGAATTTTATGCAGAAGATGCCGGACGAACTGATAATGATTTTTTGGCCCAAGTCTGTGAAGCGGTCATTAAAGCTGGCGCTACCGTTCTGAATATTCCAGATACTACTGGATACTGTTTGCCAGAAGAATATGGTGCAAAAATGAAGTATCTGAAAGAAAATGTAACTGGTATAGATAAAGCCATTCTTTCCTGTCATTGTCATAATGATTTGGGATTAGCCACTGCCAATTCAATTGCAGGTGTGGTAAATGGAGCCAGACAAATTGAATGCACTATCAATGGTATTGGTGAGCGTGCCGGAAATACTTCTTTAGAGGAAGTTGTAATGATTTTGAGACAACATCCATATTTAAACTTAGACACAGATATTAACAGTAGGCTTTTGTTAGATACCAGTCAAATGGTTTCCCAAAAAATGGGAATGCCCGTGCAGCCCAACAAGGCTATTGTGGGCTCTAACGCTTTTGCCCATAGTTCTGGAATTCATCAAGATGGGGTTATCAAACAGCGTGAAACTTATGAAATTATTGATCCCAAAGACGTTGGCGTCAGTGAATCTTCTATTGTATTAACAGCTAGAAGTGGTCGTGCAGCTTTGGCATATCGTGCGAAAAATGTGGGGTACGAACTCACCAAGCTTCAGCTAGATGTGGTCTATGAAAACTTTTTAAAGTTTGCTGATCGTAAAAAGGAGATTATGGATGATGATATCCATCAAATCATAGAGACCAGTAATGTTTCTATTGAAAGTTTAGCATAATTAGTGCTGGTTCCCCTATAAACTTTAATATGTCCATTGCATGAACCTCAATATAGCTTTACTTCCAGGAGATGGTGTTGGACCAGAAGTGTTGGCTCAGGCAGTAAAATGTCTTCAAGCGGTTGAAGAAACCTTTAACCACAATTTTATTTACAGAGAGGCACTAGTGGGAGCTATTGCAATAGATAAAAAAGGAAGTCCATTACCGGATAAAACACTTCAGCTATGTAAAGACGCTGATGCCGTATTGTTTGGAGCTATAGGTGACCCTAAATATGATATTGATCCTAATGCCAAGGTTAGACCAGAGCAAGGTTTGTTGAAATTGCGCAAGGAACTTGGTTTGTTCACTAATATAAGACCCGTTAAAGTCTTTCCAACCCTTATAGAAAATTCCCCCTTAAAAAAGGAAATAATTTCAGGAACAGATTTCACTATTTATCGTGAATTGACCGGAGGGATATACTTTGGTGAGAAAAAACTAAATGAAAAGGGAACGGTAGCATCTGACCTTTGCGAATACTCAGAAAAAGAGATTTCGCGAATAGCGCATTTAGCTTTTAAAGCAGCCAAAAACAGAAGAAACAAACTTACTCTGGTTGACAAGGCCAATGTTTTGGAATCATCCAGGCTTTGGAGAAAAGTGGTTACCAAAATTGGAGAAAGCTATCCGGAGGTAAACTTGGAATACCTATTTGTGGATAATGCTGCTATGCAAATTATTCTCAACCCAAGTCAATTTGATGTGATTCTCACAGAAAACATGTTTGGTGATATCATTTCTGATGAAGGGAGTGTTATTGGAGGTTCAATTGGGCTATTGGCTTCAGCATCTGTTGGTGATGACAATGCCATGTTTGAACCCATTCACGGCTCCTATTCCCAAGCCAAAGGAAAAGATATTGCAAACCCAATTGCTTCTATTCTATCAGCGGCAATGCTTTTGGAACATTTTGGTTTGTTTGAAGAAGCCATGGCAGTGCGTGAAGCGGTAGATAAATCTCTTGAAAAAGGTATTATGACTCCAGATTTGGATGCCAAAAGCCAATACGGAACCAATCAAGTTGGAGATTTTATCGCAGATAATATTGTAGACAGCGATGATGATTTCAATATTAATGATGAAAACATAGATTTAGGAAAATCTACCATTATTTAGCCTCAGTTTCTTCCTTACTAAGCTGGTCTATAGTTTCATTGAACTCTTTTACAAACTCTTCGTATTTTTTGCCAGTGGCAGGACCATTAAACCCAGTATGAATCTTTTGTACTTCTCCCTTTTTATCAATATAAATTGTGGTGGGGTAAGACAATACATGGTTTAGCATAGGAAGCTTTTCATTTGCTTTTTGTTTGTTGGAGGTTCCATACTGAGCTAATAAAACAGGGTATTCCACCCCCACTCTTTTCTTTAACCTTGCAATACCTTCCAAAGCCTTTTCCTGTGTTTTGGCATATTCAAAAGCCAAAGCCACAAATTCAATATCCAAATCAGGGTTTTTCTTTAAGAAGTCCACATAAAACTTGGTCTCATCCAAACAATTGGGACACCAAGTCCCCATGATCTGCACCAAAACTACTTTGTCCTTAAAACGCGCATCAGACAAACTCATAGTATTTCCAGTTATGTCAGGAAAGGAAAAATCGAAGTGGTCATATCCTTCATTTAAATATGTCAATGTATTGGCATCAGGGAGTTCAAAGGCATCATTGCGTTTGGCAGTAAATTTTTCAATAGAGTGATTTCCAGAATAGAAGTATCCTTGAAATGTACTGTCAGTTACTTGGGCCTTGAACATAAAAACATGGGTGCCATCAAAAGTTGAAAGTTTAAGTGTATCCGCGTCAACCACACCATCCAAATACCTATAGTCACCTGTTTTTGTCCTAAACGTGCCTTTAACAATATCCCCATTCTGCACAAATATTCCTTTTGCCGGGTATTCATCTTCTGTGTCCACATCAAAATAAGTTTCCCAAACCCCAGAAATATTGGTTTTTGAAGGAGCTTTTGTTTCAAACCTATCTCTTTTACCATAAACAGCGTAAAAAGGCACAATGCGGTCAAGACTTTCTTTGACAAAGTCTCCTTTGATTTCATTTTCGGTAAATGTACCTGTTATATAGCCTTCAAAAATTGGCATTTTTATTCGGATGGAATCATTGTTAATCTCAATTTCATCCACGATTATTACCTCATCCGAATTATACATTTCCATGATGTACCCGATGTCAGCAGCTTTAGATAATTTAAAATTAAAAGGGAGTATCTCACTTGAAGAAACGTCCATCTTTGCCCACCAATCACCAACAATCAGTTCTTCCTTTTTTTCATTGCAAGAAGAAAACAATATCAAAACGGTCAAATACAAACACAAAATTCTTCTCATAAATTGAAAGATTTATCCTAAAAATAGAAAATACAAGCCAAAACTAACCATAAGTCGTTTACATAGCTGATTATTTACGTTGAATCTGTTGCCCTATTGTTTTATATTTGTCCACTTTAAAATTGGGGTATGAAGATTTCTTACAACTGGTTAAAGCAATTTTTGCAAATTGACTGGAATGCGCAAAAAACTGGAGAACTGCTCACAGACTTAGGTCTTGAGGTTGAGGGTATCTCAAGCTTTGAATCGGTTAAAGGAGGATTGCAAGGTGTAGTTGTAGGACACGTGCTTACCTGTGACAAACACCCAAATGCGGATAGACTCAAACTAACTACTGTTGATGTTGGGGAGGAAATTCCTTTACAAATTGTTTGTGGAGCTCCTAATGTTGAAGCAGGGCAGAAAGTTCCCGTAGCAACCATAGGTACAACATTGTATGCAAAGGATGGAGAGGCTTGGCAAATAAAAAAAGGTAAAATTAGAGGAGAGGTAAGTCAAGGTATGATCTGTGCTGAAGATGAACTTGGCCTAGGAAAAGGTCATGATGGCATTATGGTACTAAGTGAAACTTTGGAACCTGGCACCCCATGCTCAAAAGTCTTTGAAATAGAAAATGATGAGGTCTTTGAAATTGGACTCACCCCCAACCGTGCGGATGCCATGAGCCATTTTGGTGTTGCGCGTGATTTAAAAGCTGGTTTGGAACAAAAAGAAATTCAAAAAGAATTGGTAACTCCCTCAACCAGTAATTTTTCCATTGACAATCGCTCCTCGAAGATTGATGTTGAGGTTGAAGATAGCCAATTAGCACCAAGATACTGCGGTGTAACCATTAGCAATCTGATTGTTCAAGAGTCGCCTGATTGGCTCAAAAATAGATTGAAGGCCATAGGTCTTTCCCCAATCAACAACATAGTGGATATCACAAATTATGTGCTACACGAGTTAGGTCAACCGCTACATGCTTTTGACGCGGCCAAAATAAAAGGTGGAAAAATTGAGGTAAAAACATTACCAACTGGTACAAAGTTCAAAACACTGGATGATGTTGATCGCGAGCTTCACGAAGATGATCTTATGATTTGTGACACTGAAAAACCAATGTGTATTGCTGGGGTTTTTGGAGGAATTTACTCGGGAGTCTCAGAACATACTACATCCATATTTTTAGAAAGTGCATATTTTGATGCTGTTTCTGTCCGAAAGACCGCAAAACGGCATGGTCTAAACACCGATGCATCTTTTAGATTTGAAAGGGGTGTAGATATTAACATGACCGAATATGCTTTAAAAAGAGCAGCTTTGTTGATACGGGAAATTGCAGGAGGTGACATTAGCTCAGAAATTGTTGATTTATACCCTAAAAAAGCCGAGGAGCGTCAGGTATTCCTAACTTTTGACAAAATCAATTCTTTAATTGGTCAGGAAATTCCAAGAGATTCCATAAAATCTATTTTGGCATCCTTAGAAATCAAGGTGAACAATGTCACCGAATCCGGACTTGGATTGACCATACCAAACTACAGGGTCGATGTTGAGCGTGAAGTGGATGTTATTGAAGAAATCTTAAGAGTTTTTGGTTATAACAATATTGATTACAAGGATAAACTTACCGCTTCAATAGCAGAATCGTCCAGATTTGAGAACCACAGAGTGCAAGATGTTGTTGGAAATATGTTGGCAGCACAAGGGTATTATGAAATCATGACCAACAGTCTGGTTGCCCAAGAAACTCAAAAAATCTTAAAAGACGAAGACCACATGGTCAATATGTTGAATCCTTTAAGTTCTGATTTATCGGTGATGAGGACCTCCATGTTGTTTTCAGGATTACAGACCATAAGTTATAATATTAACCGCCAGAAGACAGATTTAAAGCTTTTTGAATATGGTAAAACTTATCATAAGAAAGGGGGGGGAAACCAAGAAAAGCAACACTTGTCCATGTTTATTTCGGGGAATCGAACAGCAAACAGCTGGGTAATGCCTTCACAAAAAACCGATTTCTTCTTTTTAAAGGGTAGTGTTGAGAACATTTTTGATCGCATTGGTCTTAAAGATGTTACTGTTGAACCCTATACAGACATCACCTTTTCTGAAGGGTTGCGTTGTACTAAAAATGGTGAGCAATTGGGTGTCTATGGCCTAGTCAATAAAACAATACTAAAACAGTTTGATGTTAAACAAGATGTTTTTTATGCTGACTTTGATTGGGATGTCATCTTAAAATACATAAACACACAAAACACAGTATTTACCGAAATTCCTAAATTCCCGGAGGTTAACCGTGATTTTGCCTTGTTATTGGATGAAGGGGTTACATTCCAGCAAGTGTATGACCTTGCCTGGAGCACGGAAAAAAATCTACTTAAAAAGGTAAACCTTTTTGATGTTTATACAGGGAAGAACCTACCTGAAGGAAAAAAATCCTATGCAGTAAGTTTTACATTGTTGGATGAAAAGAAAACCTTGACAGATAAACAAATCGATAAGATTATGGCGAAATTGTTGGCCAGATATCAAAAAGAATTGGGAGCAGAATTGCGCTAATTACATTTTAGTAGGTAGAATCACACTATCAATTTCATGCATAATTCCATTCTTCTGATTTACATCTGCGGTGGTGATTCTTGCAGTATTCCCTATAGGGTCGGTCAGGATAATATCATAACCCTCCATATGGGCCACTAATTTTTTTCCTTGAATGGTAGTAAAACTAGCTTTTCCGCTACCCTTACACATGGCACGTAATATTTTTGAAGCTGTTAAACGACCTGGAACTATATGGTAAGTAACCAAAGATTTTAAATCACTCTTGTCCGTGGCATTGATCAATTTTTCCATTTTGGCATTGGAAAACCTTTCAAATGCAGCGTTGGAAGGAGCAAATACGGTATAAGGCCCTGAATTATCCAAAACATCTTGCATTTCAGTAGCCTTTACTGCGGCAAAAAGCGTAGTATATCGGTTGGATTGAATGGTGTTTTGTGATGTAGATGAATTTGAGTTCTGGGCTGAAACGAAAAATGTACACACTAAACATAGGCAAAGTAGGACTTTCTTGAATGGGGCTTTCATAGTGTTCTAATCTTTGGGACTAACTCAATTCGTAAATCTTAAATAGTGTGTTTAAACGACAAAGTGTCAAAATCTTCGATAAGATACATCTTTTTAAGAGAATTTCCATTCTTTTTCTATAACCTAAATTTATTTAACATAATATTAACATTTCGATTTATTGATTGCGTCGACACTCAAAATTGCAATTCATTAACTTTGAATCAGTTGCCTAAATTGAGCTTATGATTTTTAGAAATGTCAACATTGAACAAAAACTTCTAAAACTTAAGGATAGGCAAGAAATGGAAAGTCATATTTTAGCAGAAGTACATACTATCTTGACCAATTATTCCCAGCAAAAAAATGACATTGAAGCTGAACTAAATTCTAAAAACTCTTCCGACCTCAACGGGTTTAAGTTAGATCTTTTAAAAACCAGCGATATCTACCACTTAAATCAAATCAAAAAGATTTGTATTGATTATAGACTCCGTTTTTTGGACAGTCACTATTTTAAAGGAACTATTCCGCAAAAAACGGTTTCAAAAATCAAAAAACTGGAGACTTCTCATAACATTAAAATCAAAGGGTTTAAAATCGTGGCGCCTTCCAAACTTTTTAAATTAGAGGACAAAGACGATCCTTTGCTTTTTGCGCCAATTGGCAATGGTTATTTTTATTTAATAGATAAATGGGGTAATGACCTTCACCCCTTTAGAAAATTATTGGTCTGGCCTTTTAAGAACATTGTAAACCTATTGTTCTTTACCTTGTCAATCAGTTATTTTACCACACTACTCATTCCAGAAGGATTGTTCTCAAAAAACAATTCAATTGCGGAATTTTGGATTTTATACTTTTTTATGTTCAAAAGTATAGCAGCAGTCATTATTTTTTACGGTTTTGCCCAAGGTAAAAACTTTAATCCCGTTATTTGGAACAGCAAGTATTTTAATTCCTAGACTTATACTGTGGCCAGAGCGTACATTTTCTCTCGTTGCGCTTTAATCGATTTGTCAGACATATAGTCATCAAAGCTCAAGTAACGGTCAATACATCCTTTTGGAGTTATCTCAATAATTCTGGTTGCCACTGTATGAACAAATTCATGATCATGCGTGGTTAGCAAAATAGTACCCTTAAAATTTTTCAGAGAGTTGTTAAACGCAGTAATACTTTCCAAATCCAAATGGTTGGTGGGTTCATCCAACAATAACACATTGGCACGTAAAAGCATCATCCTGCTCAACATACAACGCACCTTTTCTCCTCCAGAAAGTACCGTGCATTTTTTTAACGCCTCTTCACCACTAAAAAGCATTTTACCCAAAAATCCACGTACGTAAACTTCTTCACGCTCTTCTTCAGTTTTTGTCCATTGACGCAACCAGTCTACCAAATTGATGTCCTCTTCAAAGTATTCTGAGTTATCTGCAGGTAAATACGATTGGGAGGTAGTCACCCCCCATTGATAAGATCCACTATTTGCCTTTGTTTTTCCATTAATAATATCATAAAAAGCAGTTGTTGCCCTTGAATCTTTAGATATGATCGCAACCTTGTCCCCTTTTGCCAAATTAATATTGACATCTTGGAACAACAAATCTCCATCTTCAGAAGTAGCTGAAAGTTTTTCAACATTTAGAATTTGATCACCAGCTTCTCGCTCGCGATCAAAAATAATGGCAGGATATCTTCTACTCGAAGGCTTAATATCTTCAATCTTGAGCTTATCCAACATCTTTTTACGGGATGTTGCTTGTTTACTTTTTGCAACGTTGGCACTAAAACGTTGAATGAACTCTTGAAGTTCTTTTGCCTTGTCCTCTGCTTTCTTATTCTGTTGTGCTCGTTGGCGGGCCGCTAATTGACTGCTTTCGTACCAGAATGTGTAGTTTCCAGAAAACAAGTTGATCTTTCCAAAATCAATATCTGCAATGCTTGTACAAACTGCATCCAAAAAGTGCCTATCGTGAGATACCACGATCACAGTATTATCATAATGTGCCAAAAAGTTTTCCAACCAGTTTATGGTTTCATAATCCAAATCATTGGTAGGCTCATCCATGATCAATACATCTGGGTTACCGAACAAGGCCTGGGCCAAAAGCACCCTTACCTTTAATTTGGAATCCAAATCTGCCATACTGGTATAATGGAACTCCTCTGTTATGCCCAGATTTGATAATAGTGCCGCCGCATCACTATCAGCGTTCCACCCGTTCATTTCTTCAAACTGCACTTGTAACTCCCCTATCTTTTCTGCATTTTCATCAGTATAGTCCGCATAGAGCGCATCAATCTCCTTTTTTATCTTGAATAATGGCTTATTACCCATTACAACTGACTCCAATACTGGGAATTCATCATAAGCGTTATGATTCTGCTCCAAAATGGACATCCTTTTGCCTGGTTCCAAATGCACACTGCCGGAGGTGGCATCAATTTGCCCAGACAATATCTTTAAAAAGGTAGATTTACCTGCGCCATTGGCACCAATTATTCCATAGCAATTCCCGTGCGTAAAGGTCACATTTACCTCATCAAATAGGATTCTCTTCCCAAACTGCACTGATAAATTAGATACTGATAACATGCAACTATTTATTTTTTTGCAAAAGTAGCCAAAACCGCCTCTTATTACCAATTTAAATGCACATTATTAAACTACACAAATACAATGTTTTACAACATTTAACTAGCTATTAACAAGATAGGCTTTTTGGTATTCTTAATTTTGTTTGTCAAACAAGTTGATTCTCTTTATGATAAGACTTTTACTCGGCCTCACCTTTTTATCCTTTTTGGCGTGCTCTGAAAAATCAGGGGAATGTCCTTCAGTTTTTTTTGGCGGGGAGATTGTCAACCCAACAAGTGAGTATGTTGTTCTTTACAGAAACGATACTTATATAGATTCCGTTAAACTGGATGAAGGCAATCGCTTTGCGTTTAATTTACAAGGTATTGAAGAAGGGCTCTACCATTTTGACCATAATCCTGAATTACAATATTTATATCTTCATGAAGGCGACAGTATACTTATCCGCTTGAATACCGTGGAATTTGACGAGTCACTCGTTTTTTCAGGTAAGGGAAGTGAAGTGAATAATTTCATGTTGGAGATGTTCCTAGCCTATGAACAAGAAGAACCATTGGTTTACTCCTACTACGGTCTTGAACCAGAGATATTCAATAAGAAATTGGATTCATTAAGACGTTTAAAGGTTCATCAGCTAGAAGAATTGGCCTCAGATTATCAAATCTCTGAAAGAGGTTTAAAATTGGCAAAGGCATCTATTGATTATAATAATTATATCTATAGAGAAAAATATCCTTTTAAACATAAGTGGAAAACTGGTGAAGATGTTATTCATGACCTATCCGATTCCTTTTATAGCTACAGAAGAAATATAGACCTAAACAACAAGGACTTAACATACTTTAGGCCATATTTTGATTTTATGAAAATTCACTTTGGCAACTTGTCCTATATGTCTTGTATGAAAAGCTGTGGCACTGATGAAGGACCTGTTAGTGAACTATTACATTTTAACAAGCATAAGCTTAAGCTTGTGGATAGCCTGGTTAAAGAAACGGAGTTACGGGATATTCTTTTTAGAAACATTGCTATGGATTATCTGCTTAAAGAACGAGGCGCCACCAATATGGAATGTCAGATTTTTATAGATAAATTCAGGTCTTTATCATCCAACGAAAAGCATAAAGACGAGATTACCCACTTGTACAGAGGCATTCAGAATTTGCAGCCCAAAAATGATGTTCCCGATTTGTTTGTTACGGATGTAAGCAATTCCAAGGTTTCTTTAAAAGAATTGAGCAATCAAAAAAAGGCCGTCTTTTATTTTTGGTCTGCTTCCCAAAAAAGACATTTTAAAAATATAACACGCCATATAGCCACCCTACAAGAAAAATATCCTGAATATACTTTTGTTGGTATAAATGTGAGAACTGGTTTTGAACGTTGGGCCAAAATGGTAGAGGAAAATCAGCTGGATAAAGGCAATCAATATCATGCAGATGATTTCGAAGAAATTCAAACCGCAATGATCATTGACAATTTAAACAAATGCGTGATTGTAGATGACAACCAGATTGTGGATGCATTTGCGAGCGTATATTCTTCCTTTAAATATTAAAAAGCCCTAAAAACCTAAGTTTATAGAGCTTCTTTACTATTAAGCATTGTTTTTTAGTTATTCCCTTTGCGGTAATCTGCCAAGAATTTTTCCAATCCAATATCAGTAAGTGGGTGCCTTAAAAGACCTTCAATAGAAGACAATGGACCTGTCATAACATCCGCTCCAATCTTGGCACAGTCTATTACGTGCATCGTATGGCGAATAGAAGCCGCCAAAATTTGGGTGTCAAACGCATAGTTGTCATAGATCTGACGGATTTCCGCAATGAGGTTCAATCCATCTGTAGAAATATCGTCCAACCTACCCAAAAACGGTGAAACATAGGTTGCGCCAGCTTTAGCTGCCAATAATGCTTGCCCTGCAGAAAAAACCAAAGTGCAATTGGTTCTGATTCCGTTATCTGAAAAATATTTCAATGCCTTGACCCCATCTCGGATCATAGGAACTTTTACCACAATCTGCTCATGCAATTTGGCCAGCTCCTCCCCTTCTTTTACCATGGCAGCAAATTCCGTTGATACCACTTCGGCAGAAACATCACCATCAACAATGTTACAGATATCTACATAGTGCTTTAGGATATTCTCTTTACCCGTTATACCTTCCTTGGCCATTAACGAAGGATTGGTTGTAACGCCATCCAAAACCCCAAGTTGTTGAGCTTCTGAAATTTGGTCCAGGTTGGCTGTATCAATAAAAAATTTCATTCTTATGTGCTGTTTTTAAGTTGTGTAGAAATGAATTAGTTGCGAATTTACAATAATAAGAAAGAAGCGTTGCCATTAATATTTGACAAAATACACGGCAATGGTTATTCCACCACCTGAATGGTAAACTCCCTTACGGTAGAATCTTCACATGTTGGGCTACCGTCATAACCATATTCATCATAAGATTCAACGGACAGCTCCACCTCAAATCTATAAACCCCCACTTCTTCTGGAGTACCATAAATTTCAATGGACCTTCTATCAAAATCTAAAAAAATTCCTGGAGGGAGATCGCCGTAAACATCAAAGTCATAAATATAATCGTTATCAAAAACTTCATTGCTTACCTCTGCAGTAATAACATCGTAATACTCTACGCCCAAAACCCCAATATCCAATCTTTTATTGTGAATTTCTGGGTTGATGTTAAATATACATTCGTGAATTTCATCGCAGCTACTGAAAAAAAACACCAGTGAAACTGCTACACTAACCTTAAATATGCTTTTGATTTTTTCCATGTCTTTGGATGAATCAAAAAACATGCCACAGCGCTATAGTTTATAGTGATTCAGTAGTAATTTCTCATAAACCCTGTCCGGTAGAATTCGCTTTAGGGATAATGAGAACTTCTGTAAAAATGCACCAACAGGATTATGAACCCTAGGCTTGCTCTTATTGATTATTTTATAAACGGCATGTGCTACCTGTATTGGATCTCCTCCACTGTCCACATCCCCATTTATACTTTGTAACGCTTGAGCATATTTTTCTTTATACGCAGAGCCCTCCAAAACCGGTGAATGATATCTTCCTGAAGCAATGTTTGTAGCAAAGTCGCCTGGTGCAATATTGGTGATCTTAATGCCAAACTCTTTGGTTTCCATCCTCAAAGCCTCCGTTATCAATCCCAGGGCACCTTTAGTGGCAGAATAGTATCCTCTAAATGGCAATCCCATATACCCGGCAATTGAGGTAATGTTAATGATAAGTCCACCTCCCTGTTTTCGCATTTGTGGTAGAACGGCCTTCATCATATGCACAGGGCCATGAAAATTTGTTTCGAATACATTTAAAATCTCTTCGTGGGGAGTTTCCTCCACAGGGCCAGTAATTCCTACCCCTGCATTGTTGATCAAAACATCAAGCCTTTTTTCTTTTGAGACAACTTGGGAAACAGCTTTTTGAATACTATCCGGTTGTTTCACATCCAATTGAAGCAGTTCAAAAGCATCAAAATCAGGATAATTTTTAGGATTTCTTGTAGTACCATAAACGGTAAAACCTTTGGTGGTCAAATAAGTTCCAATGGATTTCCCTATACCGGAAGACCCCCCAGTTATCAAAACAATTTTTTTATCCATTTTCACGGTTTGTTTTTGAATTGGAAAGATACATGATTATGAGAATTTAGGGCACAAAAAAAGGCAAGCTACCTACATCGCACCGCTACGACCGCATACCCTTGCTGCGTTCCCACCCTGGGGGATTTTGCAGGAGCTGGTCGTGTAGGACTTGCCAAGGACAAATATACGACCTTTTAAATTTGCTGCAATCCTATTTCATCCTTAATTTCGATGAACAAGGTCATAAAAATGAAACAAGCAATTAAAACCATGGTCAAGTTATTTTCTATCGGCGGGTTCTTACTTTTTTTCTTGGGTTGCGGAGGCGATTCAGACCCATCAAAACTCTTTGATATTCAATTGGAAGGAAACAAAAATAAGTTTCAACACAACCAAGAGGTCGGTGTGTCCATAAAAAACAAAAAAGATCTTGAAGTATCTAAAGTGACCTATTTTATAGAAGGCAAAGAATTGCCTTTGAGCAATGGGAAAATCAAATTGGATATGCCCACATTGGGAAATAAAGTCCTTATGGCCAATATCAGCTTTGAGGAACGTTCCGTAGAAATTCAAAAAAAGATTCGACTTTTGTCCGCTAATGCCCCCGAGGTTTATACCTACGAGATCGTCAATACCTATCCCCACGATCCAACAGCCTATACCCAAGGACTAGAGTTCAGCAATGGAACATTATTTGAAAGTACTGGAAAAATGGGCGCCTCTACCGTAAGAAAGGTAAATTTTGAGACTGGAGAGATTATTCAAAAAATAGATTTGGACAAAACCGTTTTTGGGGAAGGAATCACCTTACTGAACGATAAGCTTTACCATCTTACATGGAAAGGTGGGATTGGTTATGTGTACAACCCGTCTAATCTGGAAAAAATAAAAAATTTCAGCTACGGCGAAAGTCGTGAGGGTTGGGGTTTGTGCAATGATGGCAAAAAATTGTTCAAAAGTGATGGAACGGAAAAAATCTGGTTTTTAAATCCCGAGTCTTTAGAGGAACAAGGGTATATTGAAACGGTCACCAACAAATCCATCTTTAATATGGCAAATGAATTGGAGTACGTTAATGGGAAAATCTACGCCAATGTCTATCAAAAAGAAAGTATGATGATCATTGATGCAACTTCAGGGGCCATAGAAGGTGTAATTAATTTTGGAGGGCTTAAAAGCAAGATAAACAAAGGACCGCAATGGGACGAGGGCAATTCCGTGCTCAATGGAGTGGCCTACCATAAGGAACGTGAAACCTTTTTTGTTACGGGTAAAAACTGGGATAAGCTTTTTGAGGTCAAAATCCGAAAGAAAAATTAATGCATACATACACCCAAACCTTTCCTGTTGAACAAAACCATTTGGATGAACTGAACCATGTAAACAATATTAAGTATGTGGAGTGGATTCAAGATGTTTCAAAAAAGCATTGGTTTAAAGCAACTACCAAAGTAATTAGGGATGATATGGTATGGGTGGTCAAAAATCATAATATCACCTATTCCAAATCTGCAGTACTGGGAGACACCATTGAGGTATTTACCTATATTAAGGACACCAAAGGACCTTTATCCATAAGGGTTGTGGAAATCAAAAACAATAAAACAGGCCAAATATTGGTTAAGGCATGTACGGAATGGTGTCTTTTGGATGCAAAAACATTTAAACCAAAACGCGTTCCAGAATCCATACAAAATCTATTTGCCAAAACGTGAACCGTAGGTATTTAAAATTGGGCAGTATTGTTTTTGGGTTGGTCCTTGCCATCTCATGGAGCTCATGTCGAAAAGATTTTGATTACGTACCCAGCTCTGGCAATCTCCAATTTTCCAAGGACACCGTTTTTTTAGACACTATTTTCACCAATATTGGCAGCAGTACCTATACCCTCAAGGTCTATAACAGGAGTAATGAGGATATTCTTATTCCATTTGTGGGCCTTAAAGATGGTCAGAACAGCAGCTACAGAATCAATGTGGACGGGCAAGCCGGAAAAGAGTTCAACAATATACCGTTATTGGCCAAAGACAGTCTTTTTGTGTTCATAGAGACCACTTTTGATGTTCCCCAAACCGCAGAGAATGAATTTTTGCACACCGACGCCATACTGTTTGGCAATGGTGCCAATCAACAAGAAGTGCAGTTGGTTACCCTGGTCAAGGATGCCGTTTTTTTGTATCCCCGCACACTGTCTAACGGTACAAAGGAGTCACTCCTTTTGGGTATAGATGAAGATGGAAAAGAAATATGGGTTGAAGGGTTCTTTCTAGAACCTGATGAGCTACAGTTCTCCAAAGAAAAACCCTATGTTGTCTACGGATATGCAGCTGTTTCCATAGGGAACACATTGGTTATGGAAGCAGGTACGCGCGTGCATTTCCACAAAAACTCGGGGATTTTGGTCAGTGAAGGAGCTTCCCTAAACATTAATGGTGCGCTAAGCGATGATCAAGAAGTTTTGAAAAACGAAGTTGTTTTTGAAGGTGACCGCTTAGAGCCTACCTATGCAGATGAACCAGGCCAATGGGGAACCATTTGGATTAGAAAAGGCAGCAGCAACAACCATATTTCTCATCTTACCATTAAAAATGCAACTGTGGGCCTACGGGTAGATGGTAATGATATTTTGACCGAACCAACCCTAACGCTCAAAAATGTACAAATTTATAATAGCCAAAGCCATAACCTTTGGGCCACAACTGCAAACATTACTGCTGAAAATACGGTGCTGGGCAGTGCCGGGGGCAGTTCTTTTTATGGCAGCCTAGGCGGAAAATATTCTTTTACCCATTGTACTATTGCCAATTACTGGACCAATGGTCCACGCTCCAGCACTTCGCTTTTGCTGGACAACTTTACCACGGCCGCCAATGGCCAGACCCTCACCTCAGATCTGGAGTATGCCACTTTTGTAAATTGTATTGTGGATGGCACGCAACCCATAGAATTTTCGTTTTTACAGGATTCAGGGGCAGCTTTCAACTTCAACTTTAAAAATTGCCTCTTAAAATTCAATGACTCCAACAATCAATTTACAAACAACCCCCTATATGATTTTGATGATGCCGACCATTATCAGAACAGCATTTTTGACGAAGATCCAGATTTTCAAAAACCATTTGAAAATCAATTTAATATAGGAAACAGCTCAGCGGCAATCAACCTTGCAGACCCCAGTATTTTTCCACCAATAATCACCGATATTTTAGGGAAGGATAGAACAGTGGATCCCGATATTGGTGCGTATGAAAACAGCGTAGATTAGTAGGTTTTAGCTAAAAACAATATTATTTTAACGAAAAATCCTTCATTTTGGGGGAAACCTGCAATTTTTTTAAGGGAAAACTGCAATGAGTTTTTTTTACTCGTTAGTAACTTGCACCCAGTAGATTAGCGATGAATTACACCTACCTAATAATAGATTCTAATGCGAGCTCCAAGCTACAATTGCAAGTTTATTTGCAAGAGTACGGAGATTTCTCATGTGTAGGTATCGCCAAAGATGAGACCGAAGGGCTAAACGCCATTCTAAAGTTTGTGCCAGATGTTGTGCTCATTAACCTTAATGAAGATGGCATGACCTATTTTCAAATGGTCTCTGAGCTTAGCCAGTTTGTTAAGACACTACCTATTATTATAGGCTACTCCCCTACCAAAAAGTATGCATATAACGCCATAAAGAGCAGCTTTTTTGATTATTGGGTCTTACCACATAATGAATTTGACATTCGTAAGACCATATTGCGTCTCAGAAAAAAGCACCCTAAGCACCATATGCCCTCTACCATATGTTTAAAATCTTATAATGATTACCGCTATCTGGATACCGATGAGATTTTATACCTAAAATCTGACAACAACGCCACAGACTTCTTTATGAAGGACGGCAACGTGGTAAGTGCCTTTAAAACATTAAAATCTTTTGAGCAGCGTTTGCCCAAAAGCTTTATCAGAATACACCAAAGCTATATACTAAACAGCAGGTATGTTTCCCGCATAAACTACGGAAAATCTATTTGCACACTACGTAACGAGAGCGAGGAGGAACTCCCCTTTTCCAAAACCTATAAGGACAAGATAGATGCCCTAAAGGATATGCTCTCCAAAACGGCCATTAAATCACTTAATTAGTGTAATTCTTACAGTTTTCCTTGAAATTCTCTCAAAATTGGTACGGATACTAAAACAATCCGTACCATGCACTGTTCACTCCCCTCTCATAATATCTTGGCTGCATTAACCAGAAGTTCTAACCTAAAACACCCTAGTATTATGAAAAAAGTATTCAGTATTATCGCATTAGCCGTATTGACTCTTGGAATGTTTTCTTGTGAAGCTGAGACCGATGTTAAAGAAACCGAAGCCCTAATGGCTGAATTGGGAGACCAAGATTCTTCTACTGGTTCATCTTCTCAAAGTGATGATAGAAACTAAGGTACCATCTTGAATTTTAAGTTATATCAAGATGAAAATATTAACCTCAAAAATCACATGTATAATTGCCGTTTTTTTTCTGCTGTCCTGCAATAGTAGCTCAACTGATAAAAATGCGTCTCTTTCAGAAGACATGGCAATATCAAAAGTAGATAGGAAAAAGATTGACCAAAGCAATGTTGACAATTACATCATAAAAAGCAATTTTTCCGCTTTGCAGTCCACAATGGATGATGATAGAGAATTGTAACCATTGAACAGTTTTAAAACATAGCCCCTTATCGTATATGGTTTGGGGCTTTTTTTTTACCTTGTAGTAAAAGAAAACAAACATTTGCTTACTTTTTAGTACACTCAATTGAAAAACAAGGCATTAACATTATTTTTAATTCTTTTAGCCTGCTGCGGAAAACAAACCCGTGACCAAACGGTTGTTGATACTCCCGAATCTGTGCTCATAAACAAGTGGATCAACATTGCAAGGGATAGCACCCAACTATCCATGGATGAGCGCAAGCAGTATTTGGTAAAAGCTACGGAAAAGGCTTCCGATCTGTCTAACGATACCATTAGCTTGGATCATCTGTCCAGAGTTTCTTTGGCCTACAAAAGATTACAAGATTCAACAGGTTTTAGGAACATGAACCAAGAGGTCATGGATTTATCGGGAGACAGAAAAATATACAAGGCCCTTGGGGAATCCCATTGGGATTTGGCAGCGTTCTTTAAATCTTATGGGGTTATGGACAGTGCCTATTTCCACTACAAAAAGGCTTACAAAGGCTTTGATCAGATGCCTGTGGATTCTACCTCTCTTTCATTAAGAGGTAGGATTTTATACAGCATGGGAAGGATTCAAAACTACTTTAAGGATTATTTGGGTGCTGAGGTAAACATTACCGAAGCCTTACGGATTTTTGAAGATTTGGAAGACTACAAAAGATTGTACAATTGCAATAACATTTTGGGAATCACAGCTCAAGGCATGAACAACTCTACAAAATCTTTAGAGTATTTCAAAAAGGCAGGAGCTGATATAGGAAAATTTAATTCTATCGATAAAACTTCCTATATGTGGGAGAACAAGAACAATATAGCCTATGACTACCTAAGAAACATGGAATATTCAAAATCCGCCAATGCATATCTAGAACTTTATAATGATAAAAGTTTAAGTGTAGAGAACCCTGCTTTGTACTCTAAGGTATTAACAAGTCGTGGCTATTCTATTTTCAAAGGAGAAAAGGATTTTGGTGAAGCAAAAAAAATGTTCCAAAAAGCAATCAGTTTAAACGACAGCATATCACTGTCAGTAGAAAATGACCAAGCACGGGCTAAGCAATATTATGCAGAGTTGTTAGCAACAGAAGGAGATTCAACCTTGGCCAAACAATATGCAAAAGAATCATTGGCTATTGCCAAAGAAACTTCTAACAATGACCATCATTTGGAGGTATTAAGGCTTCTAACTACGATTGATGCTGAAAATGCAGTAGCCTATTCCAATGAGTATTATACCTTAAATGAACAAATAAAAGATGAAGAACGGGCGATCAGGGATAAATTTGCCCGTATCCGTTTAGAGACGGATGAAGTGATCCAAAGAAATGAGTTGCTCTCCAAACAAAAACAAATATGGACCGGTGTGGCCCTTGGATTGTTACTTTTAGGAGCGGCCTTCTTTATAATTGTCTCGCAGCGCATCAGCAACAACAAACTTAAATTTGAACAAAAGCAGCAAGAGAGCAACCAAGAGATCTATAACCTAATGTTGTCCCAGCATGGAAAACTTGAGGAAGGCAAGCAGTTGGAGCAAAAGCGTATCTCAGAAGAGTTGCATGATGGTGTTTTGGGAGAAATGTTGGGGATACGACTCATTTTAAGCAAACTAAACAACAAGGATGATGAAGCATCTGTACAATTCCGGGCGCAACTTATAGAAAAGCTGCAGGAACAAGAGGAAGAGATCAGGACCATTTCGCACGAACTGAGCGATGCATCCTACCAAAAATTTTATAACTTTATTGTATCTCTGGAAGATTTGATCAATAACATTGGTGAGTCTTCAGGGATTTCATGTTCTTTTACATACGCAGAAGGAGTGGAATGGGACAATCTTGATGGTGATATAAAGATCAATATTTACCGTATTGTCCAAGAATCTCTTCAGAACTGCGTTAAACATGCCCAATGCCACAATGCAAAGGTTGCTTTTGAAATTGTGGACAATCTACTGGAGTTGAAAATCTCTGATGATGGTGTAGGTTTTGATACCGGTAAAGGAAAGGGCAAAAGGGGCATTGGCCTACGTAATGTAATTTCGAGGGTCAAGAAAATGAACGGAACCCTTAATATTGACAGTAAAAAAGGAAAGGGTACTACCATTACGGTAACACTGCCCTATGATGACATAAGACCAGAAGATCCTAAATATATATAGTATAGATCAGAAACAAATGATCAATGTAAATGTTTAGGACCAACCAAAAAACAACACTATGCAAACACTTAGAATTTTAGCCATAGACGACCATGAAATGACCATGTTGGGATATAAGTTTATCCTTGAAGGGATGGTTTTTGAAGGGTATAATATTATAGTGGATACCGCCAACACCTATGATCAAGGCAAAAAAATGATCGAGGATTCGGTTAACTCATTTAAATATGATATCCTGTTCTTGGATGTGCAATTGTTTCCTCCCAACGAGCACCAGCCCGTAACAGGGGAAAATTTGGGGGTAATGGCCCGTAAACTGGTGCCCGAGACCAAAATAGTGTTCATGTCCTCTTTTAGTGACAGCTATAGGATCAATAGCATTCTTAAATCTGTAGATCCAGACGGGTATCTGGTAAAAACGGATATAGATCCCAAAACTTTGGAAGATGCCGTTAAAGTTGTTACGCTAAACCCTCCTTATTATTCCTCTAAGGCCCTTTCTGCCATTAGAAAGAAAATGGCCAATGACATCAGTTTGGATGAAAAGGATAAAAAGATATTGTACCATCTTTCCATTGGCACCAAAAACAAAGATTTGGAGAACTACATACAGTTGTCCCCTTCTTCCATAGAGAACAGAAAGCGGCATTTAAAATCGCTTTTTGGTACTGAGAACGAGAATGACCTTGCCTTGATATTGGCTGCAAAAAACAGAGGTTTCATTTAAAATTCCATACCTCCTTTTGGTTTGTCCATTCACAAGAAAGTCATTTTTTGTGGTGTTTTTTTCAAAAAAAACGTGCAAATAGGGGAAAACCCCCAGAATTTTTAAGGTTTTCCTCCAACCTGAAAATAAAGATTCGTTTTAACTTTGAGAGAGAACATTCAAGCAAAACCACAAAACATGCCATTCCAAAAAAAAGTCAACCCTAATTTCCCCCTAAGCGGTATACGGACTTTTGTTACCGCGGATGGGTTAAATGAGTTCATCAAAGTTCTGGAGAAAGAATTTTTTGCAGAAGTAGGAGTACAATGCCGTTATCATACCAATAATGAGAAAACAGACCTGGTCTTAGACCTCTATTGTAATTTTGGGCTAACCGAAAGTCTCCACCATTTTAATAATGGTGACTGGGGCGGTTTTGCCTGTATTGAAAAAGAAGGTACAGTTACATCCGCTTTTGATGCTGCCTTTCAAAAACTGGGCGCCAACAATAACAATACCGTAGATATTGCAGAACTTTCACTGCATTTTAGGGATACATCTTTAATAATTACAAGAATCTATGACCATAGTATTCCTGAACAATTAGAAGATGTTATATCCAAAGCCAGTGAGCACTTTGTGTATTTTACCAGAGGTCTCACCCAAATGCCCTATGAAATTTTTGTTCCGGTCTTTGAGGACAAACAAAAAGAAGACGCCAAGGTCATAAATGATCAAAAACCATATTTTGACTATTGGGGCCTCTATTTTGAAGATGACCTACAACACGATGTGATTGTATATAACCTAAAAACAAAACAGCTCCGAAAAGAAGATTTCTTTCTTTTGGATTAAGACAATAAAACCCTTGCTTTAATAAGCACAGGTAGTTTCTATTTTGTAGTGAATAAAGGTCGTGACTTCATTAAGTCATTGACCTTTGTTTTTATTTGTGCAATATGCGCTTCATCACCAGGATTTGTGATTACCTCATCAATAAAGCCAACAATGGTCTCCATGTCAGACTCTACAAGCCCACGCGTGGTTATTGCAGGCGTCCCAAATCTAACCCCAGAAGTAATGAACGGGGATTGATCATCAAATGGCACCATATTTTTATTGGCCGTAATTGCAGCAAGTTCCAAGGCTTTTTCAGCGTCCTTACCTGTAATGTTCTTGTTTCTGAGATCAATCAACATCATATGGTTGTCCGTTCCGCCAGAGATTACTTTGTAATCTCTTTTCATAAATGCTTTGGCCATGGCATCCGCATTTTTCTTCACTTGCAGCATATAATGTAAAAAGTCATCAGAAAGTGCCTCGCCAAAAGCCACTGCCTTTGCAGCTATGATATGCTCCAATGGTCCTCCTTGATTGCCTGGGAACACTGCCAAGTCCAGTAAACCGGACATTTTACGTAGGTTTCCGTTCTTAAGCCTAATTCCAAAAGGGTTTTCAAAATTCTCTCCCATTAATATAAGACCTCCCCTAGGGCCTCTCAATGTTTTATGGGTAGTTGTTGTAACTATATGGCAATGTGGTATAGGGTCGTTCATGATTCCTTTGGCAATCAATCCTGCAGGATGTGATATATCTGCCAATAATATGGCATTCACGCTATCTGCTATCTCCCTAAACCTTTTAAAGTCCATATCACGGGAATATGCAGAAGCCCCGGCAATGATCATCTTTGGCTTCTCTTTGGTTGCAATTTCCTGAATCTTATCATAATTCAAAGTTCCCGTTTCCTCATCCACACCATAAAAAACAGGATTGTACAATTTTCCAGAGAAATTCACCGGTGATCCATGGGTAAGATGTCCTCCATGCGAAAGGTCAAAACCTAAAATGGTATCCCCTGGCTTCAAACAAGCATGGTAGACCGCTGCGTTGGCCTGAGAACCAGAATGTGGCTGTACATTGGCATAAACAGCACCAAAAAGCTCCTTGGCCCGGTCTATGGCCAATTGTTCAACCTCGTCAACTACCTCACAACCTCCATAATAACGCTTTCCGGGATATCCCTCAGCATATTTGTTGGTTAACACAGAACCTGCAGCCTCCATTACCTGAGGGCTTGTAAAATTCTCTGAAGCTATAAGTTCAATCCCTTCTAGCTGTCTATTTCTTTCATCCTCGATGAGGTCAAAAATTTGGTGGTCTCTTTGCATCTGCCTTTTAAATTTAAGAAGTCCCAAAATTACGAATAGAATAGGAATTTGAACCTAAAAAAAATGACACTGAAAGGTATTTTATCAAATGGCAATTAACAATATGCTTTCACTTCAGAATTATTAAAAAAAGTACATTTTTTGTGTATTTCATCGAAATTATACTACCATATATCCTTTTTCGTTACTAGAATATAGGTTTTTGGCACGGCTGTTGGAAACCAACTAAAAACCATAAAATCAAAAAGCCATGAAAAAACTATTACTCATTAGCACATTAATTCTGCTTGCCGCTTGTGGCGGTGTAAAGAAAACCCAGGAGGCATTGAACAGTGGCAACTATATTTCGGCCATGAACAAAGCCATTAAAAACCTTGCGGAAAACAAAACCAAAAAAGGACATCAAGCATATGTTTTGCTCTTAGAGGACGCTTTTGTCAAAAATGCTCAGCGTGAAATGGAGCAAATATCCTTTTTAGAAGGAGATGGTAATCCTGCAAACTTGGAAACCATATACAACAAATACTTGCAACTGAAACAGATTCAGGAGCGAATTAGGCCGTTAATGCCACTTCCTATTTATGATGAAAACAGGAATGCCTCGTTTGATTTTGTAAACTATGACTCAAGAATTGTAGCTACAAAAAATAACCTATCTGAGTATTTATACAGCAATGCCAATAATCTTTTGACCTCCGCTAACGAAAAGGAAGATTATAGAGCTGCTTATAGCGAATTGAAATATTTACAGGAAATAAACCCAGGTTACAAAGAAACCATTGCCAAAATGGACGATGCCTATGCCAAAGGGCTCGAATATGTGAGGGTAGAAATTGGTAATGGCACACAACAGATTATTCCTGAACGATTGGAAGACGAACTATTGGATTTCAATGCGTATGGTATCAATGACTTTTGGATGGAGTACCATTCCAATCCGGTGACCAATATTAAATATGACTATGCGCTTAACCTTGACTTTAGGGAAATCAATGTTTCTCCAGAACAAGTAAACGAGAAGCAGATCATAAAAGAAAAACTGGTCAAAGACGGTTATAAATATGTATTGGACGATAATGGAAATGTAGCCAAGGACAGTCTTGGAAACGATATAAAAGTTGATAAGTTCAAAAAGGTGAAGTGCAATTTTTACCAGTTCACTCAATTTAAGACAGCCCAAATAGGAGCCAAAGTAAGTTTTACTGATTTAAAGAGCGGTCAGGAAATCAACTCTTATCCTTTAAGTAGTGAATTTGTCTTTGAGCACATATATGCCAACTATAGAGGAGATAAAAGAGCTTTGGATACTGATCTAATCACTTTACTGAATGTTAGGGCCGTTCCGTTCCCTACCAACGAACAGATGGTCTATGATGCCGGGGAGGACTTAAAATTAAGATTGAAGTCCATTATTACCCAGAACCGGTTTGTTGCGGATAATCAGTTCAATGATTAAAACAAATTATCGAATTGAGATTCAACAATATTATTCAAATGCCCCAGTTTGATTAAATAAAAAAGCCCCGGCTATTCGTCGGGGCTTTTTTTATACGTATTCCTGTAGATTTATATCCGAAATAGCCCCATGCGAAGTATGGAAGCTAACCTCTCCATTCTTAACAATCAATAATTGTGGAGATTGATGCATTACCTGAAACTTGGATGCTACGGCATTGGAAACATCACGATGCGCATGTAGGTCCAAAAAATAAATATCCTTTTCTTCGTTCAGGTTGTAAGATTCCGTGAACATGTTCAACACCATTCTACTTATTCCACAAGTGGTAGAGTGTTTAAAAATGAGTTGGGTTCTGGTTTTCGATTTTTCTGCAACCTCATCCAACTGCGCCATGTCTACCAAAGGTATCCATGGAATCTGTTTTTCTTCACGTTGTGTTTGCTCTTTTTTGCCAAATAAGTTGTCAAATATTCCCATGCATCAAATTTACTAGTTATGTCGGGCATGCGCAAAAAGCTTACAAGCTGACGAAATGTCCTTTATTTTCAAGGTTTTACCGACATTTTGACTGTACTTTACCTATGGTAAGGTTGTTGACATTACCCAAGTAAAAACATTGAAAATGAACTTTAATAATTTCACCATAAAATCACAAGAAGCCATTCAGCAAGCACAGCAGCTTGCTCAAGAGCTTGGGCATCAACAAATAGAAAATGAACATATTTTCAAAGCCATCGCTGAGGTTGACGAAAATGTATTGCCCTTTATTCTTAAAAAACTCAATGTCAATACATCATTGATCCATCAGATTCTAGAAAAAGAATTGGAAAGTTTTTCCAAAGTTTCTGGAGGAGAGATTATGCTTTCAAGAGAAGCTGGAAAATCTTTGAACGAAGCCTCCATTGTTGCTAAAAAAATGGGGGATGAATTTGTATCCATAGAGCATTTGTTCTTGGCCATTTTCAAATCAAAAAGTAAGATAGCTCAAATTCTTAAGGATCAAGGAGTCACGGAAAAACATCTGAAAGCTGCCATTGAAGAACTTAGAAAAGGCGGCAAAGTAACTTCCCAAAGTGCGGAGGATACCTATAATTCGTTAGATAAATATGCCAAAAACCTAAACCAACTTGCGGACAGTGGTAAACTTGACCCTGTTATTGGAAGGGATGAAGAAATAAGGAGAGTGCTTCAAATTTTATCCCGAAGAACCAAGAACAATCCAATGTTGGTTGGTGAACCCGGGGTGGGCAAAACAGCAATTGCAGAAGGATTGGCCCATAGAATTGTGCAAGGAGATATTCCTGAAAACCTTAAGGACAAAACAATCTACTCCCTAGACATGGGAGCACTCATCGCTGGCGCCAAATACAAAGGAGAATTTGAGGAGCGTCTAAAAGCGGTCATCAAGGAAGTCACTTCTTCTGATGGGGATATCGTGCTTTTTATTGATGAAATACACACCCTTGTAGGTGCCGGTGGAGGTCAAGGAGCCATGGATGCAGCCAATATCCTTAAACCTGCTTTGGCAAGGGGCGAACTTAGAGCTATTGGGGCCACTACCCTAGATGAATATCAAAAATACTTTGAAAAGGACAAAGCTTTGGAACGAAGGTTTCAAAAAGTGGTGATTGATGAGCCCGATACGGAAAGTGCTATTTCAATTTTAAGGGGAATAAAAGAAAAGTATGAAGCGCATCACAAAGTGCGTATTAAGGATGAAGCTGTAATCTCCGCAGTTGAATTATCCCAACGGTACATCACTAATAGATTTTTGCCGGACAAAGCCATAGATCTTATGGACGAAGCCGCTTCCAAACTTCGGATGGAAATCAATTCCAAACCTGAGGAACTGGATGTGCTGGACCGGAAAATAATGCAGTTGGAAATTGAAATTGAAGCCATAAAACGGGAAAACGACAAACCCAAGTTGCAGAGCCTCAATCTGGAACTGGCCAATTTGAAAGAGGATCGCAATGAGATTTTTGCGCAATGGGAAAGCGAAAAAAGTGTTGTGGACAACATCCAAAAAACAAAACAGGATATAGAGAATTTTAAACTCGAAGCCGAACGTGCAGAACGTAATGGAGATTATGGGAAAGTGGCAGAGTTACGCTATGGAAAAATAAAGGAATCCCAAGAGCGACTTGAGAAACTGCAGGAGGAATTGACAGAACAACAGAGTTCTGGAACACTTATCAAAGAAGAAGTTACCAATGAGGACATTGCCGAAGTAGTTGCCAAATGGACCGGTATTCCAGTGACCAAAATGTTGCAAAGTGAGCGGGAAAAACTGCTGAAACTTGAAAATGTACTGCACAAACGTGTGGTTGGTCAAGAAGAAGCCATTGTTGCAGTTTCCGATGCTATTCGAAGAAGTAGGGCTGGACTACAAGATGCTAAAAAACCAATAGGTTCATTCCTATTTCTCGGAAATACAGGTGTTGGTAAAACAGAATTGGCCAAAACATTGGCGGCGTACTTGTTTGATGATGAAAATGCCATTACCCGGATAGATATGAGCGAATACCAAGAACGTCATTCCGTAAGCAGATTGGTTGGTGCGCCTCCCGGATATGTGGGCTATGATGAAGGTGGACAATTGACAGAAGCAGTTAGAAGAAAGCCATATTCTGTGGTCTTATTGGATGAGATTGAAAAAGCCCATCCCGACACGTTCAATATTTTATTGCAAGTGTTGGATGAGGGCAGATTGACAGACAATAAAGGTCGGGTGGCAGATTTTAAAAATTCTATCATCATCATGACCAGTAACATGGGTAGTCCAATAATTCAAGAAAAGTTTGAAGGCGCTGTGGATGTGGAAAGTGCAACGGAAGCGGCCCGAACAGAGGTAATGGGCTTGCTTCGTAAAACTATTAGACCGGAGTTCTTGAACCGAATTGATGATATCATCATGTTCACTCCATTGACCAAGTCAGATATCAAAGAAATTGTCCGACTTCAGTTGGATCAGCTCAAAAAGATGGTTTCCAAACAACATATTACCTTAGATGCCACGGAAGAGGCAATTGTTTACTTGGCAGAAAAGGGATACGATCCCCAGTTTGGGGCAAGACCTGTAAAAAGATTAATTCAAAAAGAAGTTCTGAACAATCTTTCCAAAGAACTTTTGGCTGGAAAAATAAAAGCCGAGAGTATCATTTTGCTTGACTCTTTTGATGATAAATTAGTCTTCAGAAATCAAAACGAACTGGTGAACTAAACGGAGATTGTAATTAATCAAAGCCCTTATTTTGTTAAAAATAAGGGCTTTTACATTTTAATATACCATGCAGTATCTGTTTTTTATATATTAGCAAGACCCAGAACCAACCCTGACCACTATGACCAAAAAAGCAGAGCGGACCACAGCCTATATAATCGAAACTGTTGCACCAATTTTCAATAAGTTTGGGTATGTGGGTACAAGTATGAGTGACCTTACGGAAGCTACAGGGCTTACCAAAGGTGCCATATACGGGAATTTTGAGAACAAGGAAACACTTGCTCTATCAGCATTTGAGTACAATCAGAACCATTTGTTGGCGATTATAGATGAAAAATTGGATGTGGAAGGCAGTGCCTTGGACAAATTGTATTCTCTGTTACGATTCTACAGACAATATGATGTATTTACCCTTCCTTTTGGTGGATGTCCCATATTAAATGTTGGGGTCGATGCACAAAACAACCATAAATTGCTTGCCGCGGCAGTAAAGGAAACCATTAAAGAAATTGAAGGTAAAATAGCATTGGTCTTGGAGAATGGGGTGAATCTAAATGAAATACATTTGCCTGTTCCACCACTTCAATTTGCCAAACAACTTTTTACAATGCTACAAGGTGCCATTGCCATGTCCACAATGACACGAGATAGAAAATACCTCATCAACACTATAGCCTATTTAGAGCATTTGGTACAAAGGGAAATCAAAAAATAAGATATTTAATTTGCCCTCACCCTAAAAACCCAGGTCTTGCCTGGGTATTTCCCATCTAACCTACTATCTCTTGCTTCTCTGGCCTCCCGCATGGTGTTATAGCGTTCCAAATACACATAATTAAACTTGTTCTGGCTTCTATAAAACGATTTTGGATTTAGTCCCATTTTTTTCAGTGTAAGCATGAAACTCTCAAAATAGCGTTTGGTACCGAACACATTGGCTATTAAATAAAAACCAGGTTCCATACCTTCAGCATTGGTGACCTCTTCATATCTTTCGTTAGGCCTAAGCTCTACTTTTTCACGCTGAAGTTCTGCTATACTGTCCTTCTTTCTCTGGGCATCTATTAATTCTTTATCTATCAATATCGCTTTGCCCATAGAATCTCTTTCTTGTGCCTGCTTTTTATGCAACTCCTCTTTTTCAACATCAAATTGCTTTGCTTCTTCCAATCTTTTTTGTTGCTCAATAGCTTTTTTCTCCGCCTCTTGAGCTTTTTGCGCTTCTCGCCGTTTTTGTTCTTCTTCCGCTTTTATACGTTCCAAAGCCAATGCATCATCTTTTTCAACATCAAACCCTACTACTTTTCTTCGTTGGTCAGTTCTTCCAAAATGGTACGAAGCTATCAACTCAACAGTAGATTTCTCATCGCTTAAAACACTATCAGTTCCAAATTCCAACAACCCTCCAATGGAAAATTGCTTAGCAAAAGTTACACCTGCACCGCCAGATATTCCATAAAAACTATTATAGCCCCCTTGTAACCAAAATTTAGATGTGGATAACAATCCATTAATGCCAAATTGTGTATCCGCATCCGGAATTGCTTTTACGTAAAGTATAGGGCGCACAAAACTATGTTCCAATCCAGAAAATAAGGTAACTGGAAAATCATTGCTCAACGTTCCAATAAAAATGCCCGAATTCCTCGAATCATCATTTCCACTATCCGATAAATTGAAATCAATTGCATTTTCCACTGCCAGTCCAACACTAAATTGATCTACTTGTAATCGTATTGCAGGTGAAAATTGTAAAATGAAATCATTTGTACTTTCCAACTGAGGCAAATCAATATCAGGATTGGAAATAAAACGATCATCCGCTAATTTTTCTTGAAATGCAAAAGTGTTCACTCCAACTATCAGCTTCATAGAATTATCTATGGGAATGGCATAAGCGTAGTTTAAATTGGCTCCCGTATACAGATAAGTACCGGTATTGTGTTGCAAAAAACCAATTCCAAAAGATGATTGTTGGTCAATTCCATGAGTATAATTCGCAAATAAACTGGTAGGGTCACCATCTACAGTTTGCCATTGCCAACGTGTCCAAATGGAAACTGAATTCGGATTGTTCCAATCCATACCATAAGTAGCATTTAAAAGACTCGCATTAAACTGTGTTAGTCCATGTTGCCTGAAATCAGCGGGTAATGTTCGCTCTTGCGCACATAGAATGGTGGTTGCCAAAACCAATAAGAAACAAACTCGAAACCTATACATACGAGAAAGTGAATTTTAAACGTTACATTTAAGTACTATATGGTAAAAAAAGGGGATTTTAGATCAATTACTATGCGAATCACCAAACTTTTGATTGCGGTTGCAATTTTTATAGTTGGAACTACCAGCTGTAATAATTCAAATAAAGATATGGAAATTACAGAAGATCCTGTGGTTTCTACATTTTATTTTATAAGACATGCGGAAAAGGATCGTTCTGACCCTGAAAACCGTGATCCAGAGTTAAACCAAGACGGATTGGGAAGAGCTATTAAATGGGCCGAAGTTTTTGACCCTATTGCCATTGATGTTATTTATTCTACCAATTATGAGAGGACATCCATGACTGCAGCACCAACCTCAGTAAAAAAAAACATAGATGTAAAATATTATGACCCCAGTTCTATTGACTTTGAAGCATTTAAAATAGATAATGAAGGGCTCAACGTTTTAGTAGTGGGCCATAGTAATACTACTCCAAATTTTGTGAACAAAGTATTGGGAATAAAAAAATACAATCAAATGGATGACCATGACAACAGCAGTCTTTTTATTGTCCGAATCATTGATGGGGAAGCTACCGATATTCGATTGAGTATGGATTAGTTCTCCATAACCTCTATTTCTGAAAGTTTTATTTTGGACAACAGCTCCAATTCGCCATTTTCAAAAAGTTGGCCTATTTCTAAAATACCTGTTCCTTTCTTTTTTGGTTTGTAATTTTTATAGTCCACAAAACGGATTCCATTTACGTAGCGTTCATTATATGCCTCTCTAAAACGCTGTCCTCCACCATTCACATGAAAATCATATGCCAAGTAATCTGGCTTAAAGGATTCTTTGTTAAACCAATAGACATAAGTATCATCAAAATCATCTCCCCCACCCGCTTGATCAAATGTGACCTTCACTTTATGATATTCTTTTCCTTTAATAATCTCCTCTCCCAATAATTCTTTATTGACAGCTTTATCATTCAATCCAAGAGGCAACCTTGCAAAGTAATGTACCGAGTTTACTGAATTTGAATAGCGATTAGAAATCGAATCGGGTAAATTGACCAAAGAATCGTTCATAAATCGTTGAAAAGCTGAATTGGTCTTAATGTCCATAATTATTACAGAATCCAGGATAGAAATTCTTTTCAATATTTTTTTCCCTTCAACATTTTGGGAAATGTACTTCTTGTCTCGGAACACAAACGAAGCTCCATTATTTGTATAAAGCTCTCCCCCACTTGCTTTAATGGATTTATCAACAATTTCTTGAGCAGTGAAAATTGTTTTGGTTCTTTCCTTACATGAAACGATTATAAGCACTAGTATTCCAAAAAAGATTCTTTTCATTGATGCTGTTTTTCTTTACAATCGTAAAATACCCTGTAACATTACAATTTTCTTTGTAAAGAGTTCCTATTTTTGCCAGCAATGCAGAAAAATATCAACATAAAGAACAAACGCGCTCGTTTTGATTACGAGATTTTGGACACCTATATTGCAGGAATAGTGCTTGGAGGTACCGAAATCAAGTCCATTCGGTTGGGAAAAGCATCCATTTCACAAAGCTTCTGTGAATTCAATGAATTGGGTGAACTTTATGTAATCAATATGCAAGTAGATGAGTACAGCCATGGAGGGCATTACAACCACAAGCCCAAAGCGGAGCGTAAACTACTTCTGAACAAAAGAGAACTTAAAAAGCTTCGAAAAGAAGTGACCACATCAGGACTTACCATAATTCCTCTTAATCTTTTTATCAATGAAAGAGGCTTAGCAAAGGTTAAAATTGGACTTGCCAAAGGTAAAAAACTGTATGATAAACGTGAGACCATCAAGGATAGGGACAATAAACGTAACCTATCTCGAATCAAAAAGGATTTTAATCGCTAGTTTTTGTTTTCTAACAAGGGAACAAACCTAAACGCACCCAACTCCTGTTTTTCAAATTCTTTTTCCGATTTTCTTGTGAACAAAGTCATTACTTGTTCCTCAACTCCAACCGGAATTACCAGCTTTCCTCCTACTTTTAATTGGGACAGCAACGGTTTTGGCACCAAAGGAGCTCCGGCCGTAACAATAATTCCATCAAAAGGCGCTTCTTGGGGCAGTCCTTTGTATCCATCCCCAAAAATTACCTTTTTGGGTCGATAATTCATTTTATTGAAAAAGAGCTTTGTCTTTTTAAAAAGTTCTTGCTGTCTTTCTATGGTATAAACTTTGGCTTTTAGATGCAATAAAACCGCTGTTTGGTAACCACTCCCAGTACCTATTTCCAATATTTTATGGCTAGATTTAACTTTGAGCAACTCCGTTTGAAAGGCAACAGTATAAGGCTGAGAAATGGTTTGTTCTGCACCTATGGGAAAAGCTTTGTCCTGATAGGCGTGGTCCTCAAAACTGCTATCTAAAAACAAATGCCTAGGCACCGTTTTAATGGCATCCAAAACCGTTTTATCCTGTATTCCTTTGGCAGATAGTACTTGTGCCAACTTATTACGCATACCGCTATGCTTCAATGTATCCTTCATGTTTTTGGTCTGGTACACGAATTTAAAAAGTTCTTTACGAATATATGGTCAGATGGAGCCTTATTTTTATGGAAGAATGATGTCATATCCGTATTTTTGACAAAAACAGGAAGTATGCTAAAAGTAGGTGTTCTTGGTGCAGGACATTTAGGTAAAATTCACCTTCGGCTCTTAAACGAATCCAATAAATATGAACTTGTTGGTTTTTACGACCCCGATGAAATCAACGCAAAAAAAGTGGCAGAAGAATTTGGCTATTCCTACTTTGAAAATATCAATGCCCTTATGGATGCTGTGGATGTTGTGGATATTGTTACTCCTACTCTATCCCATTTTGATTGTGCCAAAAAGGCTATAGAAAAAGGAAAGCATATTTTCATAGAAAAACCCATCACCAATACCGCAGAAGAAGCGGAAGAACTGCTTCAAATGGCCAAAAAGCACAACATAAAAGGACAGGTGGGACATGTAGAGCGATTTAATCCTGCTTTTTTATCTGTAAAAGACAAGATTGAAACTCCCATGTTCATTGAAACACATCGCTTGGCAGAATTCAATCCCAGAGGAACCGATGTGCCCGTGGTTTTGGATTTAATGATTCATGATATTGATGCAATTTTGAGTGTGGTAAATTCCGAGGTGAAGAAAATCAATGCCAGTGGAGTTTCCGTAATCAGCAAATCCCCAGATATTGCCAATGCCCGGATTGAGTTTGAAAATGGATGCGTGGCCAATTTAACCTCAAGTAGGATTTCCTTGAAGAATATGCGAAAATCTAGATTCTTTCAACGGGATGCCTATATTTCTGTAGATTTTCTCGAAAAAAAGGTTGAAGTGGTCAAAATGAAAGATGCCCCCAAAAGTCCTGGTGATTTTGATATGATCTTGCAAAATGCAGAAGGGGAGAAAAAACAGATTTATTTTGAAAATCCAGAAATTGAAGCAAACAATGCTATTTTGGATGAATTGGAAACCTTTGCTGAAGCCATAAACAACAACACTGAACCTGTTGTGACTCTGGAACAAGGAACCAAGGCCTTACAAGTTGCATTACAAATTATAGAATCGTTTAAAAACTAAACCAATTGTCACACTGAACTCATCAAAGTGTGATAGAATTAAGTATTCTCGTTGCTCCTTATACAAGTTCGGGATAACATATAAAACTCAAAACTAAATGAAAACTATAGCTGTAATAGGTGCTGGAACCATGGGGAACGGAATTGCCCACGTTTTTGCACAAAATGGATTTGAAGTAAACCTAATCGACATAGCACAAGTTTCTTTGGACAAAGGATTGGCAACCATAGCCAAAAACTTGGATAGAATGATTTCTAAAGGTATAATTGAGGAGGGTGTAAAAAACAATACTCTTGGAAATATCACAACATTCACAGATCTAAAAAAAGGAGTTCAAAAGACAGATTTAGTTGTGGAAGCAGCCACTGAAAACTTAGAAACCAAGCTCCAAATCTTCAAGAACTTGGATGAAATCTGTAATGCAAATAGCATTTTGGCCACCAATACCTCTTCCATATCCATAACCCAAATTGCAGCGGCTACCCAGCGACCTGATAAGGTAATTGGAATGCATTTTATGAACCCGGTGCCCATTATGAAACTGGTTGAAATCATTAGAGGGTACAGCACCTCAGATGAAATCACCAAAACAATAATGGAGCTATCCAAGCAATTAGGGAAGATACCTACAGAGGTAAATGACTATCCAGGCTTTGTGGCCAATAGGATTTTGATGCCCATGATCAATGAGGCCATTGAAACCCTATACAATCAGGTAGCGGGAGTTCAAGAGATTGATACTGTGATGAAATTGGGCATGGCTCACCCCATGGGACCATTACAATTGGCAGATTTTATAGGACTAGATGTATGCCTATCCATTTTGAAGGTTATGTACGACGGGTTCAAAAATCCAAAATATGCACCCTGCCCCCTATTGGTGAATATGGTAATGGCCGGAAAATTAGGTGTGAAATCAGGAGAAGGGTTTTATGATTATTCCGAATCCCGAAAGGCCGAAAAGGTCTCCGCTCAATTCAGTTAAATCCTTATGGCCCTAATAAAACCATTTAAGGCCATTCGCCCTGCACCGGATAAAGCCGCATTTGTGGCTTCACGTTCCTATGAAGAATATTCAAAAGATGAGCTAAAATCTGTATTGAAATATAATCCTTTCTCTTTTCTGCATATCATTAACCCAGGTTTCAAATTCCATAAAAACATCGCTGGAAAGGAGCGTTTTAAGTTGGTGCATAATCGCTATTTGGAATTTCTAGAGGACAACATCCTCCAAAAAGATGAACAGGATAGCTTTTATCTATACGAAATCTCAAAGGACAACCTAACTACTTTGGGGTTTTTCTGTGCTTGCAGTGTGCTGGACTACCAAAACAACGTTATTAAAAAGCATGAGGATACCATTCAAAGAAGAGAAAAACTTTTTGCAGATTATTTGAACACTGTTGGCTTTAATGCAGAGCCAGTTCTCATGACCTATTCGGATGATGATACCGTTGGTGAGATATTGAAACAAGAAGCGGCAAAGCGACCAGACCATGATTTCACCACTCCCGATAAAGTTGGACATAGACTTTGGAAGGTCAGGGATTCAAAAATTATTGAAAGACTTCAACGTGCATTTGTAAAAACGGAGGTACTTTACATAGCTGATGGGCATCACCGCAGTGCTTCATCCAGCCTATTGTCTGAAAAAAAGAAATCCAAAAATGCTTCGCATACCGGAAACGAAGCATATAATTATTTTATGGCTTATTTAATTCCAGAATCTAAAATTAAAATTTACGAGTTCAATAGGATGGTCAAGGATTTAAACGGATACTCCAAGGAAGAATTCCTGATTCAGCTCGATACTTATTTCAGAATAGAAAAAAAGGAAGACGGATTATACAAGCCCAGCCAAAAACACCACTTTAGTATGTATCTGGATGGAGGTTTTTATTCTCTGTACCTCCGAAAAAAGGTCTATACATTTAGTGATGCACTCAGCGAACTGGACACCCAAATTCTTTACAAAACCATACTGGAGCCCATTTTAGGGATATCGGATTTAAGAAATGATAAACGTATTGCCTATGGTTACGGCAAACACAACGTTATTAAAATGAAAGATAGTGTGGACAAAGGGGAATTTGCAGTTGGTTTTAGCCTGGTGCCCATAAACATAAACGAAATTAAGGCCATAGCCGATGCAGGGTTGGTAATGCCGCCAAAAAGCACCTATATTGAGCCCAAGCTTCGTAGCGGATTGACGATTTATGAATTTTAACACATGTCGATAAAAGATAATCTAAGTAAAATAAAAATTTCAATTCCTGATACAGTAACCCTAGTTGCCGTTTCCAAAACCAAGCCCAATGATGCCGTTTTGGAAGCTTACCATGCCGGTCAGCGTGTTTTTGGTGAAAACAAGATTCAGGAAATGACCCAAAAGTGGGAAGATCTTCCTAAGGATATTGAATGGCATATGATCGGACATGTGCAGCGCAACAAAGTGAAGTATATGGCTGAATATGTTTCGTTGATCCATGGGGTAGATAGTTTTAGATTGTTGGCAGAAATTGACAAGCAGGCTAAAAAACATAAACGGGTAATTCCATGTCTTTTACAAATGCACATTGCTGAAGAACAAACCAAATTTGGTTTAAATGAAACTGAATTGGAAGAAATCATCGATTCAGATGCTTTTAAAAATCTTGAAAACATCAAGGTATTTGGTCTAATGGGCATGGCTACCTTTACCTCTGATTTAGACCAAGTTCGCAAAGAATTCAATTTTTTGAAATCCATCTATGACAATTTAAAACAAAAGCTTCCTGAAATTTCGGTGCTCTCCATGGGTATGAGCGGAGATTATACTATTGCCATTGAGGAAGGTAGCACCATGGTACGCATTGGAAGTAGTATCTTTGGGGCACGGAATTATTCGTAATCAATATTTTAAATTTTCATGTACGCCATACTCGATATTGAAAGCACCGGAGGAAAATACAATGAGGAAGGCATTATGGAAATTGCTATCCACAAGTTTGATGGACACCAAGTAGTGGATAAATTCATGAGTTTGGTGAACCCAGAGCGAGAAATTCAGCCTTTTGTGGTAAAGCTCACCGGAATCAATAATAAAATGCTCCGTACTGCGCCAAAATTCCACGAAGTGGCCAAGCGAATTGTGGAGATTACCGATGGGGCAACCCTAGTGGCCCACAATGCCCAATTTGATTACAGAATTCTTAGGACCGAATTCAGACGCTTGGGATACGATTTTCAACGTAAAACGCTTTGCACCGTAGATTTATCTAAAAAACTACTCCCTGATGCAGAATCACATAGCTTAGGCAAACTAGTACGGTCCTTGGGCATTCCCATGAGTGATCGTCACCGGGCCAATGGTGATGCCATTGCAACACTAAAACTATTTAAGTTATTATTGAGCAAAGATTCCCAAAAAACCATTATCCAAGAGGTCATTCGCGATGCATCACAGGGAGAACTATCCCCAACACAGCTGGATATTGTTTCTAAACTTCCCTCGGAAACAGGTGTCTATTATATGCATGACAAGGATGGTGAGATAATTTTCTTAGGAAAAACAAAGGATGTCAAAAGAAGGGTCAATCAACATTTTACCAACACAGGGCAGTTGGCCAGAAAACTTCAAAAAGAGACCAAAAAGGTCTCTTTTGAACGTACCGGAAGTGAGTTGGTGGCCATCTTAAAAGAATATGAGGAACTTAAAAGGACAAGGCCCAAGTATAATAGTATTGCCAAGAGAAGTCTTTTTTCACATGTTATTAATTTTTCAAAAAACGGCAGTCCACAGATTGAGCTTGAAATTGTAAAAAGTAGGTTGCAAAAGGAGCAAAACATTGGTTTTAACGGAGTTCCTTCCGCCAAAAGCTTTTTAAAAAAAATCAGTGCGGAGTTTGAACTATGTGAAACTTCATTGGGTCTTGATTCAATTTGTGAACATTCCAAGAACGGATGTGCCCATGGCTGTGCTGCACAAGAAAATGCACTGGAATACAATCAAAAAATCTATAGCGCACTGCATAAATACAGCCTTAAGAGTAGAACCATTGCAATGATAGATCAAGGGCGAGAACTTGGAGAACACAGTTTTATTCTGATTAAAAATGGTACTTTAAAAGGTTTCGGATACGTTGAGCTAAATCATCAAATAAATAATATTCATATATTAGAATCCATTATCACTCCAATGGACAGTGATGAAAACACCCTTTTTATTGTTGAATCTTATTTGAGAAAAAAGAACAGACTCAAAATTATGGAGCTAACACCCGCCATTTGAAAAAACAAGAAGTACATTCTGGTTGGAAACACAAGTTACATGAGGTTATTTATGAAGCTGATACACCTTTAGGGAAGCTTTTTGATATTGTATTGGTCGTCTTAATAATGCTCAGTGTTATTTTAGTTATGCTGGAAACCATTGAAGAGGTAGATCAGCATTACCATCAGATTTTATTGACTTTAGAATGGGTGGTTACCATTTTTTTCACCCTTGAATACATTGCTAGGCTCATAAGCATAAAAAAACCTTGGAAGTACGTCTTTAGTTTTTATGGCATCATCGATTTTGTTTCTACCATCCCCCTTTACCTGTCCTATATTCTTGCCGGGTCTCAAGTTCTATTGGCTGTAAGGGCATTCAGGTTATTGCGGATTTTCAGGATTTTGAAGCTAGTCAAATTTATGGGCGAAGCCTCACAGTTGAAAGCTGCATTAAAAGCAAGTAGGGCTAAAATTGCAGTTTTTATTTATGTAGTGCTTATTCTTTCGGTAATTATGGGCACCCTCATGTATCTTATTGAAGGGGATGAAGCCGGTTTTACCAGTATTCCCAGAAGTATCTATTGGACTATTGTGACCTTGACCACTGTCGGGTATGGAGATATTGCCCCTCAAACTAATTTAGGGCAGTTTTTAGCCACAGTCATTATGATCTTAGGTTATGGAATCATTGCAGTGCCAACGGGCATTGTTACCGTAGAATTCTCTAGACATAAAAACGGAGATAAAACAAAGAGTGTTGTACATACCAATACCCAAGCATGTCCTACCTGCTCTGCAGAAGGACACAGGGATGATGCATCAAATTGCTATAAATGCGGTGATTTGTTATGAGCTCCAAAATCTTGATTGCAGTTGTTGGCCCTACAGCCATTGGAAAGACAAAGTTGGGAATAGATTTGGCGAAGCACTTCCAAACTGAAATTATTTCCGCTGATTCCCGTCAGTTTTTTAAGGAAATGAATATTGGTACAGCTGTTCCATCAACGGAGGAGCTAAACACTGTCACTCATCACTTTATCCAACATAAAAGTATTTCAGAACCCTACTCGGTGGGAGATTTTGAAAAAGATGCGATTGAATTACTGGACATCCTTTTTCAAAAGCAAGATGTTGTTGTCATGGTTGGTGGCAGTGGTCTTTATGTTGATGCCGTTGTCCATGGTCTGGATGAATTCCCGAAAGTGGATTCAAAACTTCGCGAGTCGTTAAACCAGAAGTTCAAAGAAGAGGGATTATCATATCTTCAAGAAGAATTACGCTCAAGAGATCTTGAATATTATAATATAGTAGATATTGAAAACCCACACCGATTAATTCGAGCTTTGGAGGTGTGCATTGCAACCAACCAACCTTTTTCATCGTTCCTAAACCAAAAAAAGAAAGAAAGAACATTCAATACACTTTATATAGGGATAGAAGCAGACAGGGAAGTTATTTATGACCGCATTAATCTACGGGTTGATTTGATGATGGAAGCAGACTTGCTGGAGGAGGCAAAGAAATTATACCCTCACCGAAACCTTAATGCTCTGCAGACCGTAGGTTATCGTGAACTTTTTGAGTATTTAGAGGGAAATTTTACTTTGGATTTCGCTATTTCTGAAATCAAAAAGAACACTCGCCGTTTTGCAAAAAGACAGCTAACGTGGTTGAGAAAGAACCAGAACATCCTATGGGTTAAGCATGATGAAAACATGGATGAGATTTTAAAGAAGATAACCCACCATCTTGAAACTGACAATAATGGGTGATTCAAAAAAAATTTTAGTTGTCATGGGAGTTTCCGGAACTGGGAAATCTACGATTGGTAAAATGCTCGCTAAAACCCTTAAAATTCCATTTTTTGATGGTGATGATTTTCATCCAGAAGCGAATGTTAAAAAAATGAGCGCAGGAAAGCCTCTAAATGATGGTGATAGACAGGGATGGCTTGAAAAACTTAACGCACTGGCCAAAGAGCACCAATCAAAAGGAGCAATTATAGCCTGTTCTGCACTGAAGCAAAATTATCGGACATTGCTGCAAAATAACCTTAAAGGTACTATGCGATTTGTTTACTTAGAAGGCTCGTTTGAACTCATAAAATCACGTTTAGAAGATAGAAAAGGGCATTTTATGCCCCTAGCCCTCCTAAAGTCTCAGTTTGATGCCCTTGAGGCACCGATAGATGCAATTAAGATCCCAATAACATTGGCCCCTGACAAAATTGTGAAGCAGATTGTTACGGAACTTGCCCATACAGATTAAAATTGGACATAAAAAAACCACCTAATGGTGGTTTAAATTTTATGGGACAAAATTGGATTATTATTGATTCTCAGCTTTTATGACCAACCTAAATCCTTCACCGTGAATATTTAAAATTTCTACAATATCGTCTCGCTTCAAGTACTTTCTAAGTTTGGCTATGTACACGTCCATACTTCTTGAAGTGAAGTAATTATCATCTCTCCAAATTTTGGTCAGCGCCAATTCTCTTGGCATTAAGTCATTTTCATGAAGCGCAAGAAGTCTTAGCAATTCATTTTCTTTAGGAGACAATTTTATAGGTTCCTCATCCATATATTTAAGGAAACGAAGCTTGGAGTTTAAATGAAAGTTACCTATTTCAAACTCAAATTGCTTACTGTCCGCCAATGTGCTAGAAGCTTTTCTTTGAAGTATAGCTTTAAGTTTCATCAACAGCACTTCAGAATCAAAGGGTTTGTTTAAATAATCATCGGCACCTGCTTTGTATCCCTTAAGTACATCTTCTTTCATCGTCTTAGCGGTAAGGAAGATAATTGGAACGTTCTCGTTTTTTTCACGAATCTCCCTGGCAAGGGTAAATCCATCTTTATAGGGCATCATAACATCCAAGATGCAGACATCATAATTGTCCTTTTTGAATTTTTCAAAACCTTCCATTCCATTCTTGGCCAGAACAACATCAAAATCGTTCATAGACAAATAATCCTTTAGGACAATCCCAAAATTGGGATCATCTTCCACTAATAATATTTTCTTTTTTTCTGTCTCCATAATTTTTTAAATTAAAGGTAGTTTTAAGTAGAAAGTACTTCCTTTTCCTTTTTCACTTTCTGCGTAAACCTCACCTTGATGATCTTCTATTATTCTTTTTACGTAGGCCAATCCTAATCCATGGCCTTTTACATTATGAATATCTCCGGTGTGTTCCCGGTAAAATTTTTCAAACACTTTTTTCAAGACTATTTTGCTCATTCCAGCTCCTTGGTCCTGTATCTTAACAATAATGCTGTTTTTAACCAATTCAGTATAAACATCAATTTTTGGGGATTCTGGGGAATATTTAACTGCATTATCCAGAATATTCACTATTACATTGGTAAAGTGCACATCGTTGGCCAAAATCTCAGTTCTTTCTGCATTCAAATGTGAATTCACATATCCTCCCCTATCTTTTACTATAAGCTCTATATGCGCTATAGCATCAATTATAATATCATGTACATCTACCCTATCCTTGCTGATATCCAATTGGTTTTTTTCCAATTTGGATATCCGCAGCACATTCTCTACCTGGGCGTGCATTCTTTTATTCTCATCCTTGATCATTCCCAAATACCTTAGCACCTTTTCTTTATCCTCTATTGATTTCGGGTTTCTTATGGCCTCAACAGCCAAATTTATGGTTGCTATAGGTGTTTTAAACTCGTGGGTCATATTGTTGATAAAGTCAGATTTAATTTCGGAAATCTGTTTTTGTTTTATCAATTGATAGATTGCACTGGAATAGGCAATCATAATCACCAAAGTGAAAATCAAGGATAACAGTGCCATTCCCATTATGGACTGAAAAAGAAACTTTTTCATTGTGGGAAATGTGAGCAATAATGAAAAATTGGTCTGTCCTTCACTGTCCTTAAAAATTGGCGCTTCGTACATTTTAGATTTGGAAAACTTGAATTTTTTAGATCGAACCTTGGTTGGGTAGCCTTGGCTATAGACCCCATACTCAAAATCAATCTTAATGTTCCTGTTTTTCAACTCCTGACTGAGCAATAACTCCAATTCTTGCTTGGATACCCTTTTATGAATAGGACTGCTTTTAGCATATTCCATAAAGACATCTTCCAATGCTAGTTTTTCCATACTGGAAAGCCCTCCTATTTTCTCTACCCTCTGTATTGGAGTTAAGGTATAACTCTTTCCATCCAACCCATTTTCTTCTCTAAAAACTGCCTTGGTACGCTTACTGGTATAGTTTTTAATTGTGGTTGTGTCCTCCCCATTAAAATTATCAAAGAACGTTGATGATATATTGTAATCTTCTTCTAAAATTCCATGAGAATAAAAAAGAATCTCATCAGAATTCACATCTCTATCAACAAACAAAAAATTCTTGAACTGCGTAGTCTTTGGTTGTCCAATACTATCCACAAGTGAAGCCAAACGGTCTGAATAATCCTTCATCTCCCTTTTCTCCACTCTGCTTGCCACTTTATCCAGTATGTCCGAGACCGTTCTTGAGAATTGCTCCTCTTTATCGTCTACCGATGTTCTTATCCAATAAACCTGAACAAAAATTATTCCAGTAAGGGATAAACTCATTAGAATGACGAGAAGAACGAATAGCTTCTTGTTCATCGGGGTAAAATTAGAAATTTAACATTTAGGCCTTCCACCGTTTAACCTAACCTTAACAAAAATGTTAAAATTGTAGGTCAATTCAACAAGCCGACAAGTTTTTGATGGAGCTTTGCCACCTTTTGTTTAGTAGTTTTCATATCCAAATTTTCAATGCAAAAATCTGCAAGTGGTATTTTTTTGTCATCATTTATTTGGTTTTTCATGCGGTCAAGAACTTCATTTTCAGAAGTTTCATCTCTTTTCATGACTCTTTTTAAACGTAACTTCTTTGGAGCGGTTACCAATATAACGTAATCGTACTGGTCTTGGTTTCCATTTTCAAAAATCAAGGCAGTTTCTTGAAGTACATATGGAGAGGACTGGCTTTGGGCCCAATCTAAAAAGTGCATTTTAACCGCTGGGTGCACAATGGCATTTAGCTGAGATAGAAGGTCTGGGTTTTTAAAAATCTTTTTTGCTATATAAGCTCTGTTTAGCTTGCTTTTCCTATAAGCACTCTTACCCAATAGTTCAACAATGGAGCTTTTAAGTTTTGATGAGTTGGTCATTAATTTTTTAGCTTCAATGTCTGAATCATAGACTGGAATCCCATGTTCTTTGAACATCGTAGCTACGGTACTTTTACCGCTACCAATTCCTCCTGTTAATCCTACAATCATCATTTTTGCTCTAAAACAAAGTCAACCTTATTCTCTAATAGTCTGACACCATGAGTTCTATCAGGCTTTTTAGTTAATTCTAAGAACAGTACATTACCATCAGAGTTATTCAACTGCTTATAATCTGCTATTACCTCAAAATCCTTTGTGGAAATTATTTTCAGTTGGTTTATAGTCGCTTTGCAAAGCACTGAAACTGAATTGGGGAATGTTTTTACAAGATATCCTTCAGGATAATTAGTGACTTGAATGGGCACTTCATAAACTTTCTCGGAAAACTTAGCAACTCTTCCTTCAACATTTACCCTATTGACAGAAAATATGCTATTGGCCATATTCTTTGGAAAAACCAAAAGCACATCTTTGGAAAAATCCGAAGAAACATTTGCCAGTTCTAACTTAGCCGTATAAATATGTTCCAAAGTGTCAATTTCACTCATTGGTCCTTTTACCAGTACTTTTTCTGGAGTTATTGTTGGATGTCCATCCAAAATATAATTCTGCTGAAACTGAATGTCCAATCTAGGCTTAACTGAAATTTCTTTTGAAGCCACTTGATACAAATCAACAAACAATTGATTTCTATCCAAATCAATTAAGGAAATGTTTTGGGAAAGCTGTCTTTCTATTTGCTTTTTTAAAGCATCCTCAGTCAGCAAATATTTCCCATCTCTATAAATAGCTTTGGATAGATCAAGGTCTATTTCCTTGGCATTCAATTTGAAGTACAAAAACTGAAAACCGCTGGTCTTAAGCTTTGTTTCGATACTATTTATGCCATTGTTTCCCAATAATAAAGTATCTGGCAAGTTTCTATAATTCAAACTAAAATCCGCCCTTGACTCATAGGATTCGGATAAGTTACTCAAGAACCAGGCTAGAAATGAGCAGACCAAAAAAAGTAAAAACACTTTTACTTTTCTCTTGTTAAGACCTGACATCATTTTTTTGAACACCTTTATTTTCTTTTAAAGAATAACTTTGGGAATAGCTTCTCTGGTTCACTACCACTAAAATTAAGTAAGATTGTGGATTTTAAAAAACCAATTCCATATCCTGTAAACTGGGTTAGTGCAGCAAAAATTGCAAGAAAAGCCACTTTTATATTCTTGTTTTTGAACAAAGCATCAAAAAACAGCAACAAAAAGTAGCTGGCGAACAACATTAATGGAACAAATGATACTCGCAGTATTGCCATAACAACAGAGACGAAAAGTGCCGCCATAAAAAGTGTTGGAAACCAATACGTAAGCTTTGCCGTTCCTGGGTGCCATTTATTAAGGATTGGGCGAACCATACCAAACTTATTGACCTGAACATAAAATTTGTTCCAATCTATTCGTCTTTTATGATATACATAAGCTTTTGGAAATAATCGAGATTCAAAACCACCTTTCCAGATACGAAAAGTGAGGTCCGGGTCTTCTCCAGGATGTATTCTACCAAACCCTCCTATTTTTTTAAATGCCTCTGCAGAAATCCCCATATTAAAACTACGGGGCTGAAATTTACCTACAGATTTACTTCTACCCCTTATTCCTCCAGTGGTGAAAAATGAGGTCATTACATAGTTTATGGCTTTTTGCACAGTAGTGAAAGATTCATCAGCCGCATCAGGACCGCCAAAACAATGAATAAATTGATGTTCCAGCTCCGTATTTACTTCCGTCAAATATTGCTTGGGCAGAATACAATCAGAATCCAGAATAATAAAATAATTCCCTTTGGCCTTTTGCATCCCAAAATTTCTAGAATCACCAGGTCCTGTATTCTCTTTGTAGTAATATGAGGTTTGGAGTCTGTCTTGAAATTTCTTGACAACTTCTTCAGAACTTTCAGCCGAGCCATCCTCAACAATGACTACCTCAAAATCCCCTCTAAAATCCTGTTCTGAAAGGCTTTCTAACAATTCTCGAATTTCTTCGGGTCTGTTATATACTGGTACTACTATGGAAATGTTTATACTCATCCAGAAACACAAAAGCCATCCTTTTTAGGATGGCTCTTATTCTTATTTTTAAATGTTATTCAGTAAATACATCGATAACTTCCTGACTTACGCCAGTGTTGGAAAACCCTCCATCATGGAAAAGGTTCTGCATGGTAACTTTTTTTGTCAAATCTGAGAACAAGCTTATGGTATAGTCAGCACAATCTGCTGCTGATGCGTTACCCAAAGGTGACATTTTTTCCGCATAACTGATAAAACCACCAAATCCTTTCACCCCCTGACCAGCAGTAGTTGGGGTCGGGGATTGTGAAATGGTATTTACCCTAACTTTCTTTTCCTTTCCAAAGAAATAGCCAAAGCTTCTGGCTACAGATTCCAAATAGGCCTTATTGTCCGCCATATCATTATAATCTGGGAAGGTACGCTGCGCAGCCATATAGGTAAGCGCCACAATACTGCCCCATTCGTTCATTGCATCCGCCTTAAACAATGATTGCATTACTTTATGAAAAGAAAGTGCTGAAACATCCCATCCTTTTGCTGTGAAATCATATTTTTCATCCGTGTAGGCGCGTCCTTTTCTAACATTAACGGACATGCCGATAGAATGCAATACAAAATCCAACTTTCCTCCCAAAATCTCCATGGATTTCTCCACCAAATTTTGCAAATCCTCTTCATTGGTGGCGTCTGCTGGAATAATTTCAGAATTTGTTTTTGTAGCAAGATCTTTTATTTGCCCCATACGCATTGCAATTGGTGCATTGGTCAACACAAAAGTTCCACCTTCTTCATGAACTCGTTCTGCAGTTTTCCAAGCAATGGAATTTTCATCCAATGCTCCAAAAATGATTCCTTTTTTACCTTTTAAAAGATTATAAGCCATATTATTTATCGTTGGTTTTGGCGACAAAGATATTTATTCTAGTCGAGTTTTGTAATTTTCATTTCTCACCTTGCTAAATGGGCATTTTTACTGCAAAAGTTGTTTGGCATGTGCCAAAGCTGACTCCGATCTGGATTTACCTCCAAGCATCTCGGCAAGCTCGTTTATCCGTTCATCCGGATTCAATTTTCGCATTTGCGTACTTGTTCCATGAGCACTTTCTTCCTTAAAGACCTTGAATTGCTGTTTTCCTTTAGATGCCACTTGTGGTAGATGGGTAATAGAAAACACTTGCATGGTATTGCCCATTTGTTGCATAATCTCCCCCATTCTATTGGAAATATCCCCAGAAACCCCTGTGTCAATTTCATCAAACATCATGGTAGGCAAATGCTCGTATTCTGCCAAAATGGATTTTATGGTCAACATAATTCTTGAGAGTTCTCCTCCGGATGCCACCTTTTTCAACTCACCATAGTCTGACCCTTTATTGGCCGAAAACAAAAAATTCAAATCATCATTCCCGCTGAGTTTAAAGTTAGATGCAGAATTTAATTCTATCTTAAAACTGGCCGAAGGCATTCCAAGGTCCTGCAAACTTTCCTGTAACATGCTCTTTAATTTGGGAATTATTGCGTCTCTAGCATCTCTAATTTTGTTGGCCCAACCTTCAAGTGATTTTTCTATTTCAGAAACCTTCGTTTCCTTTTCCTGAATTTTTGATTCAATATTTTCAACTGTCTCAACTTGTTCCGACAACTGATTCCTCACATCTATTAGTTCCACAACATTGGATACTTGATGTTTTTTTTGTAGGTCGTACAATTGTTGCAGTTTGCCATTGACCATTTCTAATCGCTCCGGGTTGGCCTCTACTCCATCCTTCAATCTTTCCAGTTCTAAAGTAATGTCATCTACTTCGATAAAAATAGATTGTACCCGTTCATTCAAAGCTTGGTAAGAAGGTCCATAGTCTGCCAGGTTTTGAAAAGCTCTTTTTAAATCTGTCATTTTCACCAGAACCCCCAATTGTTCGTCATTCAACAATTGATTTCCCTGGGACAAGTGCTCCATAATCTGCTCCACATTGTTCAACTGCTCAAATTCTGCTTCCAGTTCTTCTTGCATTCCTTCTTTAAGCTCAACTGCTTCCAACTCTTTCAGCAAAAAACTGTTATAATCATGCTCTTTATTGGAACTCGTTTGAAAATCCAAAAGCTCTTGTAATTCTTTTGAAACCTTTTTGTATGTGGATAAATGGGTTTGATACGTTTTTAAGTTGTCATCATTTCCTGCCAAGGCATCTAGCACCTTCAACTGAAAATCGTTTTCGGTCATCTGCAAGGTCTGGTGCTGCGAATGCACATCAATCAATTGACTTCCCAGTCCTTTTAAAACATCTAGCGTTACCGGTGAATCGTTAATAAAGGCTCTTGATTTACCACTGGGTAGGATTTCACGCCTTATAATGGTATTGTCTTCATAATCCAAGTCATTGGTATCAAAAAAGCTATGAAGTTTATATTTTGAAATTCCAAATTCCGCTTCAATAATACACTTTTGATCCTTGTTTTTTAAGGAAGACAAATCGGCACGTTTACCCAAAACAAGGGAAAGACCGCCCAATAAGATTGACTTTCCAGCCCCTGTTTCACCAGTAATGGTGGTGAAACCATCGGAAAACGAAACGTTTATATCATCAATTAACGCGTAATTCTGAATTGAAAGATTTGTTAGCAATACTGAAGATTTTCTATGTAAAGATAAATCTCTTTGAAGAAATGGACTAGTATTTTATCTCGTTCCAAGTACTGGAGTAAAATGGAGCCACCCTATTAAGGGTTTCTTTGAGCTTTACAATGTCAACCTTAGGGCCATCTGAAAAAATATTTTGGATTTCCTCAGATTTGGCATCAAAGAAAGTTTGTATCAAAAATGCATTGGGCCTACGTTTGATCAATGTCTCAAATAACCGCATGCTGCCAGCTATAACTTGTTTTCCTGTGCTGTTATTATCTCCAAGAATATCCAAGCCTTTTCTGTGATAGTTGTACATGGCTATGCGGTATTCCCGGAAGGAGTTGCTCAAGAGGTTGTCCACCAGCTCAAATCGGGTACGCTTTCCTGTTTCTTGACTCCATCCAGAAAAATTGGTTCCCTGTGCCTGGGTCACAATGTTTTGTGCCTTTCTATACAACTCATCCCCTCCTTCCAAAGAGAATGTATCTGCATCCAAACCAAGAATAACATATACATAGTACGTTATTACCCCAACTAAATTAGAGTCAAAAACATTTTCATTAAACACTAATGGTTGAAATTCCTGATATTGAAAATTAAAGGCATCATCTTTATAGTTAAAGACGGGGCTTTCATAAGAGGTATTAAAAACTGGGCGCGAAGATTGAATTTGGATGTTAGCTTCAAAACGATCGGATTCATATTGAGTGACCGTAATAAACATTCTGGCATTCACTCTTTCATTTTCTCTATAAACTCTGTTGGTCCATTTGCTTTTGTTTACAAAATCATTGAGCGAACGTTCCAAAGTTTTGAAAATCTGCTGATTGGTTTGCCCTACCTGGTCAGAATTGACAGTAATTGTACAGTTTAGTTCTTGCGCATAAAAAGTCTGCGAGAATACCAATAACAGAATGAGCAATAAAATCTTACGCATGAATTCTGGAGATAATTTCTTTCCAAATGTCCAAGGCCACTTCGGGCTTTGTCTTCAATGCAAACGTTTTTATGTCCAAATTCTTATCAATGAAAGTAATTTTATTGGTATTACCACCAAAACCGGCACCATCATCTTTTAGAGAATTAAGTACAATGGCATCCAGATTCTTGCGTTGTAGCTTGCCTTTGGCATTTTCCAATTCGTTTTCCGTCTCCAATGCAAATCCAACCAAAAACTGTTTATTCTTAGCTTCTCCCAGTGCAAAGAGTATGTCAGGATTACGTTCCAATTCAATGTGAAGGTCACCGTCTTTTTTCTTCATTTTTTCCTTGGCCACATGTTTTGGACGATAATCGGCAACAGCCGCAGCACAAATTGCAATATCCACATCTTTATAATGTTGGTGGCATGTATCGTACATTTCTTGGGCAGATGTAACTCGAAGGAGCTTAATCAAATCATTTTCAACTTGTAAGTTTGTAGGTCCAGAAACCAAAATTACTTCAGCTCCCAAACTTGCAGCATTTTTTGCCAGTTCAAACCCCATTGTTCCTGATGATCTATTTCCTAAAAACCGAACTGGGTCAATGGCTTCATGAGTAGGGCCGGCCGTAATCAAAACTTTTTTTCCATTCAATGGAAGTCCTTTCCTTACATCTTTCTGAATAAACTCAACAATGTTCTCTGGCTCTGCCATTCTACCCTCTCCATGCAAACCACTGGCCAATTCTCCAGATTCTACCGGAATCATAGTATTTCCAAAGGAATCCAACTTTTGAAAAGAAGCCGATGTTGATGGATGTTTGTACATATCCAAATCCATGGCCGGAGCATAATATACAGGGCATTTTGCTGATAGATACGTTGCCAATAGAAGGTTGTCACAGGTTCCATGGGCCATTTTTGAAAGCGTATTGGCCGTAGCAGGGGCAATGAGCATAATATCTGCCCACAATCCTAGTTCTACATGGTTGTTCCATGAAAGACTACCATCTTCTTCATTGATAAAATCAGTGAGAACCGGATTTTTTGAAAGGGTGGATAGTGTAAGGGGAGAAACAAAAGAGCTAGCACTTTGGGTCATTACAATTTTGACCTTAGCGCCAGCTTTTATCAATAACCTAACAAGAAATGTGGTCTTATATGCAGCAATTCCCCCGGTAATACCCAAAAGAATGTTTTTACCGCTAAGCATTTCTTAGGCGTCCTTCTCTGTGTTCCTGTAGTAAATTTTGTCTTCCAACCATTCCATTACCGCTAGGGCATGTGGTTTTGGTAATTTTTCGTAAAATTTGGAAACTTCTATCTGTTCTTTGTTTTCAAAAACTTCTTCTAAACTATCACTGTAAGTTGCAAATTCTTCCAACTTCTCCAATAGTTCTTTCTTTATTTCGGAGTTGATTTGGATTGCACGCTTTGAAGCAATCGAAATTGCTTCATATATATTATCTGTTTTCTCGTCAAATTCGTTTCTGTTGTGGGTAACTGTAGAAACCGGAGCTTTTGTATTCTTCAAATCTTGCATGTGCTGCTTATTTAACTATTATTTGGCGCTAGTATAAGAACCTAATTCCTTCTGTATTTTTTTGGACAGATTATCCGCCTTCTTTTTATACTTTGATTCAGGGAAATAACGCATTAGATTGTTATACGAGCTTTGTGCGTCTTCCAGACGTTCCTTCTTTCTGTTCTCCGTACTGTTTAGGGCCAGACTGGTAGTTGCCTCAATGCGGTAATATAATGCTTCTTCTCTGTAAACGGAACCTGGATTGTCAGAAATAAAATTGTCCAAAGCTGTAATTGCAGAAATCAAGATAGGGTAATTAAATTCACCCAATTTGTTGAATTGTTTTGCAATCTCTATTTGTTTTTTCTCCTTCTTTGATGTCAATTCTTTTGCCATTGCATTGGCCTCTTCAAAGAATTCCGATTCTGGATAGGTATTTATAAAAGTCTGAAGTTTTGCCAATGCCTTGTCCGTATCGGTTTGGTCCAATGAATATGCCGGAGAAAGTTTGTAATAACTCTTTGCTCCCAAGAAACTGGCTTCTTGAATTTTATCACTTCGCGGATAAGACTTGATGAAGCGTTCAAATTGATACCCTGAAAGATAATAGTCATTGGACTTAAAATAAGAATCAGCAAAAAAGAACATTACCCTTTCGCCTTGCGGTTTACCCACATATTTAGGGGCAATCTGCTCAAACAATCTTTTTGCCCTTTTATAATCTCCTTCGTTATAGAACTTCTCGGCCATATCATACTTGGCCTTAACATCTTCATTTTTAAGTACTTTTTGGTACTCACTACATGATGAAAGAAATATTGCTACTAAGAGTAAAGGGAGAATTTGCCTCATTTTCAAAAACATTTTGCAAAATTAGTGATAATCAATGGATTTAAAAAATTGATTTGCACACCAAAAATAACCGCCTCATTTACCATTCGCTAAGGTTTTAGCGAACATTTAACGAACATCAGGCGTAAACTTTGTCAAATGATTTTAAAAAATCTGAAATCTTACTTTTTAATTGAGGCGTAGCCTGTACCAATGGTAACCTCACAATTGGTCCACAAAGTTCGAAGTGGTCAAAAATACTTTTGATTCCTGCTGGGTTTCCTTCTTCAAAAATCAAATGCATAATTGGCAATAGATTGTGATGAATTTGATAAGCTTCATCTGAACTGCCATTTTGCCCTAACTCAATCATTTTGGAAAATGCTCTAGGCAATCCTTGCCCTAAAACGGAGATTACCCCTGCTCCACCTGCCAAAACTGTTGAAAGTGCCGTAAAATCATCACCAGAAATCACTAAAAAATCTACAGGCTTCCCTTTTACTATCTCATCAATTTGCACCATATCACCACATGCCTCTTTAATGGCTACTATTTTTGGAAAATCATGCGCCAAGCGTAAAGTAGTTTCTGGCAACATATTGCTTCCTGTTCTTGAGGGAACATTATATAACACTATCGGCTTTGGAGAAGCATTTGCAATAGCTTTAAAATGCTGATAAATACCTTCTTGGGTAGGCTTGTTATAACAAGGAGACACTGATAAAATTGCATCGAAATCGGTCAAATCCAACGTTGAAAGCTCCTCAATTACGGCTGCGGTGTTGTTCCCTCCAACGCCCAAAACTAAAGGTAGTCTTCCAGCATTGGCTCTAATCACAACATCTATGACCAATTGTTTGTCAGTTTTTGAAAGTGTTACCGATTCACCTGTAGTTCCAAGAACCACCAAATAATCGACACCGTTCTGGATACAATGCTCAACAATACGTTCCAGTGCTTTAACGTCAATAGAAAAATCTTCATCAAACGGGGTAACCAATGCCACTCCCGTACCTAATAGTTGTTCCATTATAATTCGTTTAGAACTTTTAAATACTTTTTTAATTCACTTTTAAAGATTTTAAAGTCTTTAAAAGATGTATTTAAAATCAGGTCATTTATTTTAGGGTCTAAAGTTCCAAAGCCAACCTTCAGTCTTGCCTGTGTTTTTACTGAAAGTAACTTCATCATCAAATTATCTTCTTGATAATAATTGATGAGCATATCATACTCTCTTCCCAAAAACTCTAAAACGTATCCATTTTCTATAACTCCTTTCCACCCTAAATCCTTATCTGAATATATTTGGATGGCATATGGTGAGTTTTTATCATACTCCCTTTTGTATCCAATAATTTTTATGGCATTGGGTCTAAGGGAAAAATCATCTATCAATTCATAGAAAACTTCAGCATTCTGGAAATTATCAACATCAACTATACAGCCAATACTACTGATTCCTTTATCTCTATCAACGACCGTAGGAGGTTTTTCCATTTCCTCCTGCAAATATTTAAGACCTGATTTAACCTTAAATTTATCTTGGAGCCCTTTTAGAAACATATTTTTTATGCATTTTTACAAAGGTAATTATTCTACCAAGATAGCTTAACAAAGATACTCACGTGATTAATTTAAAATACAAACAATTTGTTGCATTTATAACTTTTTGTTTTTTGATTTCTTGCAAACAAGAAAAAAGGGACCTTTCAAAAATTGAAGGCAAACAAATTCAAATAGATTCAACATTAAAGGCAGTAGATTCCATTTCCGCTTTTGTGCAACCTTTCAAGAGCAGAATAAATCAAGTTTTGGATAGCACTCTTGCTTATGCACCATCATCTTTATTATTGGATGATGGCACACGCAATACTTCCATGGGAAATTTAATGGCAGATATCATATTGACCGAAGTAGCACCCCTTTTTAAGTCCAAAACAGGAAAGGAAATTGATTTTGCCGTGCTCAACAGAGGTGGCATCCGGTCTATAATATCCGCAGGCAATGTCTCTGCCAGAAATGCCTATGAAGTAATGCCATTTGAAAATTACATCTCTATTGTTGAACTTGATGGCACTGCGACAAGAGAACTTATTACGTTCTTGATTACTGCTACGAGGTCCCATCCCATTGCGGGAATGCAAATTATTATGGGGAAAAACGGTGGTTTGGAATCGGTTACGATTAACGGAAAGCCATTTGATGAAAACCGCAATTACTTTGTGGCCACTTCCGACTACTTGGTGCAGGGAGGTCCTAGCATTGGTTTTTTCAATCATATTGTTTCCACTGCAGATACCGGATATCTGGTTCGAAACGCAATTATTGATCACCTCAAGAAAATAGATACTCTAAAAGCAACCACGGACAATAGATTTATACAGCTTAAATAGATGAAAAGAAGGGATTTTATAAAACACACAACTGCCACATCTGCTTTGGTAGGTCTTGGAGGGTTAGGTCTTAACTCCTGTTCCGGGTTTAACAACACCCATATTACCATTCTACATACCAACGATGTGCACAGCCACATTGACCCTTTTCCAACTTCGCATTCCCGTTATGCCAATTTAGGCGGCGTGGCCCGTAGAGCGTCTTTGGTGCAAAGCATAAGAGCGGAAAATCCAAATACCTTACTTTTTGATGCCGGTGACATTTTTCAAGGAACTCCTTATTTCAATTTCTATGGAGGTGAGTTAGAGTTTAAATTGATGAGCAAACTCAAATACGATGCTGCAACAATAGGTAATCATGATTTTGACAATGGAGTTGATGGCTTATTGGCACAAGTGCCCCATGCTAAGTTTGAATTGTTATCAGCAAATTATGACTTTTCCAATACTGTGATGGATGGTTTCGTTAAACCCTACAAAATTTATATGCTCAATGACATCAAAATAGGTGTTTATGGAATTGGGATAAAACTGGACGGACTAGTGACCAAAAGACTTTACAAAGAGACCAAATATCTCAGTCCTTTTGAAATAGCCTTGGATACAGAGCGGGTTCTCAAAGAAGAAGAAAACTGTGATCTTGTCATATGTCTGTCCCATTTGGGGTATGATTATGAAAATCCTGAGCGTCCATCTGATACCCAACTCGCCCAGCAAACCCAATACACCAGCTTAATTATTGGTGGACACACCCACACTTTTCTGGACAAACCAGATGTCAGGATCAATAAAAAAGGAGATGCAGTGTTGGTTAATCAAGTTGGGGCCTACGGCATTAATTTGGGTCGAATTGATTTTTATTTTGATGGCAAAAAGAATTCAAAAGCCAATGGGGTTAGTATTTCAGTATGAGATAAGTAGATTTTTGAGCATTTAAGATTTCCTTTTTGGTTTAGGTGATGTTTCGCAACTCACAGCCGGATTCTATCAATACACACAAAATTTAACACCCATCTTACAGCTACTCAAAAGGGTGTATGGGAATTTTCTTATCTTCAAGAGCATTCCATTTTCGTCCAATTTCAAAAAACCAGAACCACTATGCCACAATTAGATTCAAACCTTTTTACATCCAATGGTTCCAAAAAATTTACTTTTGCTGGGTTTCCTGACACCAAAATATTGGAAAGTGAAACCTCATCCAAATGGATTCAACATCTGCTTTTTGGAGATTACATTGCCATTTTGGTCCCAGTACCGTTACTGACTTCCCTCCTTTGCCTCCCTCATAAGTATATACCACAATCCCGTGGGTAGAAGCAATTACAGGAGTGCCTTTGTCCGCAAAAATATCAATGCCTTTATGGGTAACCGAGCTTCCCCACGGATAGGCCCAAAATGACTTTTTATCCCAACTACTGGTATTCGCCCTTTCAACAGGGATTATCATGGATTGGGGCCAAAGAAATCCCAAGAAAAGAACAAGCAAGGGCAACCAAAACCATTTCTTAAAATATCGGTAGCGCACCAAAAAAGCAAAACTCGATAATAGAAAATACCAAAAACGTCTGGTTGTGTTGGTAATCATCTCTATAGCTTAGCTAAAAACTCTTGCTCCGAAATAATAGGTACCCCTAAATTTTCCGCTTTAGTCTTTTTACTGGGTCCCATTTTATCACCAGCCACTAAAAAACTTGTTTTTGATGAGATGGACGAAGCTACTTTGCCCCCATTGTCCTCTATCAATTTCTTCAGTTCCGTACGCCCAATGGTTTCAAATACTCCTGAAACCACAAAGGTTTGCCCTTTTAATTTGTCGGATTGATTTTCCAACTGTGCTTGGGAGAGTGAAAACTGCAATCCGTAGGATTTTAATCGGTCTACGATTTCAACATTGGTAGGGTTATCAAAAAAATGCACCACGCTTTCTGCAATTCGTTCACCAATTTCATCAACGGAAACCAATTCTTCCTGTGAAGCAGCCTTTAAAGCATCTATGTTTTTATAGGCCTTGGCCAATTTCTTTGCCACAGTTTCGCCCACATAACGGATTCCCAAAGCAAACAATACCCGCTCAAAAGGAATCATTTTAGATGCTGCAACTCCATTTACCAAATTTTCGGCCGATTTTTCTGCCATTCGCTCCAAAGGCATTACCTGCTCCTTGGTCAAAGTGTACAAATCTGCATAATTTGCAATCAGCCCTTCTTTGAACAACAGTTCCACAGTTTCGCTTCCCAAGCCCTCAATATCCATGGCTTTTCTGGAAATAAAATGTTGGATACGTCCCGTGATTTGGGTTGGACATCCTGTATCATTAGGACAAAAATGTTGTGCCTCACCCTCTTTCCGAATCAATTCAGTTTCGCATTCCGGGCAATGCGCAATGTATTTTGTGGGAGTTGAATCTGCAGGGCGTTTCGTAAAATCAACGGCAATAATCTTGGGAATGATCTCCCCTCCTTTTTCAACAAAAACGGTATCTCCTTCCCGAATATCCAATTTTTCAATCTGATCCGCATTGTGCAATGAAGCTCTTTTAACCGTAGTTCCAGCTAAGAGTACCGGTTCTAGGTTTGCCACTGGAGTTATGGCTCCAGTTCGCCCAACCTGATACGTAATTTCATTCAAAACCGTTGAAACCTGTTCTGCCTTGAACTTATAGGCCATTGCCCATCGGGGTGCTTTGGCGGTATATCCCAACTCCTCCTGATATCGAAGACTATTGACCTTAATGACCACTCCATCGGTCTCATAAGGTAAATCGTGTCTGTGTACATCCCAGTATTCCACAAATTGCATCACCTCATCCGTGGTTTTGCACAATTTTGCCACCGTAGGGACTTTAAATCCCCATGCGCGGGCTTTTTCCAGAACCTCAAATTGTGAAGCGATATTCAAGTTTTTTCCGGTAATACTATACAACAAACACTCCAAAGGACGTTGGGCAACCAGAGCACTATCTTGCAACTTTAAACTTCCAGAAGCCGTATTTCTAGGATTCATATAAGGATCCTCACCTGCTTCTATTCGTTCCTTGTTCATTTGGGCAAATCCCTCCAAAGTGAGAATAATTTCTCCCCGAATATCAAACTTGGGAGGATAATCTCCTCGTAGTTGTAGGGGTACTGACGTTATAGTTTTGATATTGGTGGTTACATCATCTCCCTGAAATCCATCACCACGGGTGACCGCGCGCACCAATTTTCCATCTTCATATGTTAGGCTTATGGATGCTCCGTCATACTTTAACTCACAGGTGAATTCAACCGGGACATCTCCCAAAATACGTTGGATACGTTTCTCCCAATCCTCCAGATTATCTTTGGAATAGGAATTGTCCAAGGAATACATACGATGTTCGTGTTGTACCGTTTCAAAATTTTTGGTCACGGTTCCCCCAACACGAAGCGTAGGTGATGTGGCATCATAAAATTCCGGATGTTCTTCTTCCAGTTTTTGGAGTTCCTTGAGTTTTACATCGAACTCATAATCCGAAATGGTCGGTTTGTCCAATACATAATAACTGTAATTATGTTTTCGGAGTTCATCTCTTAAGGATGTTATTTTTTGTTGGATGGTCATGGTTTTATTCCTTTAAGCATTCTATCGTTTCCAAAAAGGTCTTTGCGAAGTTCAATTTCCAAAAAATTATGCGCTTCTAAAAGTGCTTGGGTCTTATCTCCCAAATATTGGTTGATTTCAAAAAACAGACTTCCATTGGTTTTTAAATTATCACAAGCGAATTTTGTAATCGCTTCGTAAAAAATCAATGCGTTATTGTCAGGGACAAAAAGCGCCAAATCAGGTTCATAATCCATCACATTCTTTTTCATTTCTGATTTTTCCAGCTCCCGAACATAAGGTGGATTGGATACGATAATGTCGAAATTGGATTCTAGTTCAAATTCAGGGTCAAGAATATCTTTTTGAAGAAAGATGATATCCACCTTGTTCAATTCAGCATTTTGTTTTGCCACATCCAAAGCTTTTTCAGAAACATCAAGGGCATGCACTTTTGCCTTTGGGAAATTCTTAGCTAATCCAATGGCAATACATCCACTGCCTGTTCCTATGTCCAAAATATTCAGGTCTCTACTGCTCCTTCGACTGCGCTCAGGATGACATTGCTCGACCTGACAATAATCAAGAATCCATTGTACCAACTCTTCGGTTTCTGGTCTTGGAATAAGCACATGTTCGTTCACCAGTAACTCCAAATCCATAAAATGGGTCTTCCCCAATATATATTGAATGGGTCTTTCCTGTTTAAGTTGGGTCAAGGTTTCAAAAAGTGGTTGTTGTTCTTCTTTAGTTAAGGCCAAGTCGGGTTGTAACACCAGAACAAACCGCTCCAGTTTTAGAAAATGCTCAATAGCCAAATAAAAAAAAGTGTCGACCTCTTCTGTCGGATAGATTGCATCCAATTCTTTATGAAAGATAGTCTTGATTTCCTTTAGTAACAATACTACAGTGTTTTAAGCATCCAAACTGGGCACGAATAATGTCCGGTATTGCCCATTGGGGCATCTATATATTCAAATCCGTTGTTCTGATATAATTTTTGGGCAGCTTTCATGTAGGGCATGGTCTCCAGATAACATTTTTCAAATCCAAATTCCCTGGCTTTTTCAAGGCAAACGGATATCAACTTTGTTCCAACTCCCTTCCCTCTAGCATCGGACAATAAATACATTTTCTGAAGCTCACAGACGTTACCTTCATAATTATCCAATTGCGCAACCCCTGCGCATCCAATAATCTTACCATCGACTATCACTGCATAATATGTGGCCTTAGGAATATTATAGGTTCCATACATATCATCTAAAGCCTTATCGGCATAGGCTGTACCTACTTTTGGAACCCCCATTTCCAACAGAACTTCACGAATCACTTTAGCTACCTGCTCATTGTCCTCAGGGGTAATTTCCCGAATTACAACTTGATCCATATTGTATTTTATTATCCTATTTTTGTTGGGTGAAGATACATGAAAAATACATGTTGCGGTGCATTCAATTAGGCAAAAAAGGACTCGGAAACACCGCACCAAATCCAATGGTAGGGTGTGTTATTGTGTATCATGAAAAAATTATTGGAGAAGGCTTTACAAGTCCATACGGAGGCAATCATGCAGAAGTGAATGCTATTGAATCAGTAGTGGACAAATCACTGCTCTCAAAATCAACCTTATATGTGACTTTAGAACCTTGTTCCCACCATGGCAAGACCCCTCCCTGTTCCGCTTTAATCATTAAACATCAAATTCCCGAAGTAATCATTGGGCTTAAAGATCCGCATGATAAAGTAGCCGGAAAGGGAATCAAAAAATTGGAAGCATCAGGATGCAAGGTAAGTGTTGGCGTTCTTGAAGATGAATGCCGAAGGCATCACAAACGTTTTTTGGTTTTTCATGAAAAAAATCGCCCCTACATTATATTAAAATGGGCCGAAGCCCAAGATGGTTTTCTTGCCCCAAACAAATCGCAAAGAACTGAAAACCCACAACCTTTTTGGATTACCAACACCTACTCCAAGCAAATGGTACACCAATGGCGAAGTGAAGAACAGGCAATTTTGGTTGGAACCAAAACTGTTTTAGAGGACAACCCTAAATTGACAACCAGAAATTGGAAGGGTAAAAATCCCATTAGAGTGATTTTAGACAGTGGTTTGAAGATTTCTGAAGAATTTCATGTGATGGACGGGAGTGTAAAGACTATTGTGCTCACTGAAGTAAAGGAGGAATCAAAATACTTAGGTGGAATCGATTACGAAGTAATCGACTTCTCAAATTCTTTGGCTTCGCAAATTTGTGGGGTCTTACATAAACATTCCATAACCAGTATTTTAATCGAGGGTGGTTCGCAGACCCTTCAAACCTTTATTGATGAAGGATTTTGGGATGAAGCCAGAATTTTTACCGGTGCAACAATTTTTGAAAATGGGATTTCCGCCCCTATTGTTTCAGGGAAACTTTTGAAAACAATACCCATTTTATCAGATACCTTAACAACTTATGTCAATGATTAAGAACATTATTTTTGATTTTGGAGATATTTTTATCGACCTGGACAAACCCGCAACCGCAAGAGCCATGGAAAAATTTGGATTTAAAAACCTAACTCCTGAACTAGATGCTATTTTTAAGGAATATGAAAAAGGGGTGATAAGTTCACCTAATTTTTTACAGAAAGTGGCCACGTATTTTCCCAAAGCCAGCGAAAAAGATTTGATTGATGCATGGAATGCCATTTTAAAAGATTTTCCTGATAGCAGGTTAGAATTTGTAGAACATTTGGCCAAGGAGAACAACTATAGATTATTCTTGTTGAGCAATACCAACGATATACATATTAGATATGTAGAAGAACAAATAGGCAAGGACAAATTCAACCGTTTTAAAAATTCTTTTGAGACATTCCACCTAAGTTATGAGATGGGGATGCGAAAACCCGATGTAGAAATTTTTGAGTTTGTCTTAAAAACAGACAATTTGGTCGCTTCCGAAACCTTGTTCATTGATGATACCAAAGAAAATACGGATGCAGCTTCCAGTATAGGAATCAAATCATGGCATCTCCAAGTTGGTAAGGAAGACATTACACAGTTAAAATCATACCTATAAATGTTGTATTTAGTTTTAAGTGTACTTTGTACAAGTTTGATTTTTGTGATTTTTAAACTGTTTGATGTTTTCAAAATACAGACCCTATACGCCATTGTAGCAAATTATGTAGTGGCCTGTACTGTTGGCTTATTACTATCTGAGAGTTCTTTCAGTTTTGATGAAGTGATTGCAAAATCCTGGTTTATGGGAGCTATTGCTTTAGGAATATTTTTCATTTTTGTTTTTAATTTAATGGCAAAGACTGCGCAGGTTGCTGGAGTTTCAGTTGCTTCAGTGGCCACAAAAATGTCGCTTGTCATTCCTGTGGTCTTTGGGGTCATTCTTTATCAAGAGAAACTCTCAGGTCTTCAAATATTAGGGATATTTCTAGCGCTTGCTGCGGTTTATTTTGCCTCCATGAAAGAAGGTGGCATGGCCATTTCCAAAAAAACATTGATCTTACCCTTGTTAGTGTTTTTAGGTTCTGGGGTCATTGATACCAGTATAAAGTATTTTGAAGCTGTTCATTTAGAACCGGAGGAGGTTTCTATTTTCTCAGCAATGCTCTTTGGATTTGCAGCCATCTCAGGGTTTTGTTTTATTGGCGTAAAGGCAGTTAAAAAACCTATAAAAGTAAATTTCAAAAACGTATTGGGCGGAATCTTTTTAGGGGTGCCCAATTACTTTTCCATTTTCTTTTTGTTGAAAGCGCTTCAACATGGCAAATTGGATAGTGCAGCAATATTTACCCTTAACAATGTAGCCATTGTAATGCTTACAACACTTTTGGGCATTTTGCTATTCAAGGAAAAAATGAGTCCCAAAAATTGGGGAGGAATAGCCCTGGCGGTAGTGAGCATCGTTCTTGTAGCTTTGTTTTGATGAAGGAAGATATCTACAGAACCATAAAAGCAGCTTCTCCTGAAATCTTACACAAGGATAGGAAAAGTAAATTCTATGGCTATGCATTTCCTATCTCCGACGTGAACGAGGTCAAATCAATTATTGAATCCCTGAGAAAAAAACATCATACGGCCAACCATGTATGTTATGCATGGCAATTGGGCGAAAAGAAACATACATACCGCGCCAATGATGATGGCGAGCCCAACAATTCAGCAGGTACACCCATTTATGGCCAAATCCAATCTTTTGATGTGACCAATATCTTGATTGCCGTTGTTCGAATTTTTGGAGGAACCAAGCTAGGCGTTGGAGGATTGATCCAAGCCTACAAAACAGCCGCCCAAATGGCTCTGGAAAATTCATTGATTATTGAGAAAACCATTGAATCCCAGTTTGAACTAAAGTTTGGTTATCCTGAGATGGACAGGGTTATGAGAGCTGTCAAACAAAAAGGAATTACCATAGTTTCACAAAAAATGGAACTCAACTGTGCGCTGGTCGTTTCTGTACGAGAAAGTGAGTCCGAACACATTTTTCAATTGTTCCAAGACATGCAACGTGTCGATATCCGAAATTTTAACTAAAAAACTAGTTTTTCAAGAATGTAATCTGGACATTTTATGGGTTTACCTGTCTTCATATCTATAAAGGCTAAAACCGTATTGGCCTCTGTCAATAATTCCTTAGCTTCATTAAATATTCTATATTCAAATTCAATCTTTACTAAAGGAGATTTTTTGATTGTGGTTTCCACTGTAAGTAGGTCGTCATACAAAGCGGATTTTTTATAATTGATTTGTAAGGAAATTACAGGGAGCATGATTCCATTTTCCTCCATGCTCTTATAAGTAACTCCCAAAGCTCTTAACCACTCAAGTCTTCCCATTTCTAGGTACTGAGCATAGTTGCCATGGTATACCACACCCATTTGGTCAGTTTCTCCGTATCTGACCCTAAAAGAAAATGAATTTAATCTCATATATTAACTGAAAAATTATATATTTAGAGGCTTGGTTATCGTTAAGGAAACATGCGAAAAAAAAACAGAATATTCAACCACTAAATCATTTTTTTTTTCAAAGATTTGTTCACATATTTGTCGCATCCAAAAGATATCTAGTTCCCCTTGGATATCTTGATTAAAACTTTAAAGCTAACCAATAAAAACTAAGGAAATTCTTTTATGAGTGTTACTGCAAATTCCGTATGGAACAACTGTTTGGCTTTTATCAAGGATAATATCCAACCGCAGGCATTCAAAACCTGGTTTGAGCCTATAAAGCCCATCAAGTTAACAGACAAAGCACTTAGTATACAAGTTCCAAGCAAATTTTTCTATGAGTGGTTGGAAGAGCATTATGTAAAGCTATTAAAAGTAGCTCTCACTAAAGAATTGGGAACCAACGCAAAACTTATTTACATTATTAAGATGGAAAATAAGTATGGTAATAAGGAACCATTTACCGAACAGATTCCGAGTGCAAATCGCACAGCGGTTGGGCCACAGGAATTGGATGTGCCCATTACTTCAAAAAGCCCAGAACTGAAGAACCCTTTTGTGATTCCTGGTATTCGAAACATCAAGATTGAGTCACAGCTGAATCCAAACTACAGTTTTGAAAGTTTCTTGGAAGGAGATTCCAATAGGCTGGCAAGATCTGCCGGTATGGCCGTGGCCAATAAGCCGGGAGGCACATCGTTTAACCCTTTGTTGGTTTTTGGAGGTGTTGGTTTGGGCAAAACACATTTAGCCCATGCCATTGGTGTTGAAATAAAGGATAAGTACCCTGAAAAGACGGTGCTATATATTTCCGCAGAGAAATTCACCCAACAATATATTGAATCGGTTAAAAAGAATACCAGGAACGATTTCATCCATTTTTATCAATTAATTGATGTACTCATTATTGATGATGTGCAGTTCTTATCCGGTAAATCTGGTACTCAAGACGTATTTTTCCACATATTCAACCATTTACATCAAAATGGCAAGCAGGTCATCCTTACTTCGGACAAAGCTCCTGTAGATATGCAGGATATCGAGCAGCGTTTGTTATCTCGTTTTAAATGGGGGCTATCCGCAGAACTGCAAAGTCCTGATTATGAAACAAGGGTTTCCATCTTAAAAAACAAGCTTTATCGTGATGGAGTTGAAATGCCCGAGGACATTATAGATCATGTGGCCAAAAACATCAAAACCAATATCCGAGAGCTTGAAGGTGCCATAATCTCGTTGATTGCGCAATCCTCATTCAACAAACGTGAGGTGACCTTGGAACTGGCCCAACAAGTTGTGGAGAAGTTTGTAAAGAATACGAAACGAGAAGTCTCCATTGATTATATACAAAAAGTGGTTTCAGACTATTTTGAAATGGATGTGGCCACTTTGCAATCAAAGACCAGAAAAAGACATATTGTACAGGCCAGGCAATTAGCTATGTTCTTTGCCAAAAAATTCACTAAAGCTTCTCTGGCAAGTATTGGTTCTCAAATTGGCAAAAGAGATCATGCCACTGTTTTACATGCCTGCAAAACTGTTGACAATCTAGCAGAGACAGATAAGCAATTCAGAAAATATATTGAAGATCTGAGTAAAAAATTCTCATAACTATTTCATGAAAACCAAAGTTTTGATGGTCTGCTTAGGCAATATTTGTAGATCACCTTTGGCCGAAGGCATTTTGAAATCCAAAGTAGATTCTTCAAAAGTTTTTGTGGATTCTGCCGGAACAGCGGGTTATCATGTTGGAAATACACCTGACGAAAGATCAATTGCAGTAGCCCAAAAATATGGACTCGATATCAGTGCCCAAAAATGCAGACGATTTACCGAAATGGATTTTGAAGTGTTTGACCGTATATACGCAATGGACGCAAGTAATTTTTCCAATATTATAAAACTCGCCAGAAACACGGGGGAAGAACGAAAAGTAAAGCTTTTATTGGATGAAGTGGATTTTGAATTAAACGAAGTGCCAGATCCTTATTATGGTGGTGCAGATGGATTTGAAAAAGTCTTTCAAATGGTCGATCTTGCGTGTGAGGCCATTGCCAAAAAATTGATGTGATTTCATGGAAGAAGTAAAACCAAGTTTAGTTTCAGGAAAAGTTTACCTAATTCCGACCACTCTGGGAGACAATGCTCCTCTGGAAGTACTTCCCATCTCCATTAAAAGGGCCATAGAGAATATTGACCACTACATTGTGGAAAATGAAAAAACTGCTCGACGTTTCATCAAAAAAATAAGTCCGAGCAAGTCACAACCCAATCTGCATATTGAAACCTTAAACAAGTTTACGGACCAGACAGTCATTCCCTCCTACTTGGATCCTTGCATATCCGGACATAACATTGGGGTACTCTCGGAAGCTGGATGTCCAGGCATTGCCGATCCAGGAGCTGCAGTCGTAAAAGTGGCACATGAGAAAAGGATACAAGTAGTACCACTGATTGGACCTTCTTCAATCTTAATGGCCATGATGTCCAGCGGAATGAATGGACAGAGCTTTGCTTTTAATGGTTATTTACCTATTGATGCTGCTGAACGAAAGGCAATGATCAAAAGTTTGGAAAGACTTTCCAAGGAAAAAGGGCAGTCTCAAATTTTTATGGAGACACCATATAGAAATGACAAACTTTTAAAGGAACTCATCAAAACCCTTCATAAGAGCACCAGACTGTGTATTGCTGCTGATATTACACTTCCTACAGAGTTTATCCAGACTAAAAGCGTTCATGAGTGGAATGAAATTGGGCTTGACTTGAACAAGCGTCCCACAATTTTCATTGTTCAGGCATAAAAAAACCCAGGGAAAAATTCCGGGCCTTAATCCAAATCGCAAATACTTATTTACACCTTTGCGTTTCTTTTTTGTTCTATAGTAGAAATATCAAAGCCAGCAAATTTTCTCATGTAGTATGAGATACTGCTCCCGTAAGCATCAGCTACATCATTCTTTCCATAAGAACGTAGATATTTTTTTACATTACCGGCCCCAGCTAAATGCGCTGCTGCTAAAATTCCCGATTCTGTAATTACAACCCCTCTTATCCGCTTCCCATTAAAACGCTTTATATCCCTTCGCAATATCCATTTATTGCGGGCAATATTTGTTTCAAAGGTTCTTTCTTGTAGTATGGGGTCATTGAGAAAATCTTTGGCATTGTAGACTCCCATTAAATTCAAAGTGCTTAATCCAAATTGGTATTTTCCAAGGTATCCCAAAGTATTTACCACATCATACCTTCCCTGAGATTCTTTAAAAGCCAAAGCTTCTTTAAAACCATTATAGGCATTTCCTAAAAAGGGAGGGTCAATCAACGCATCCTTTAAGACTTCAACCGAGTCTGGTTGTACCAAAGATTCAAAGCTCAAATCTACCTTTAACGAATCTGGAACTTTATAGTCCACTTTCTTCGTTATGGTATAAGAACCAAAACTTGTCAAAATCACAATCATGGCAAGATGCAAAATAAAACCTATCCATCTTTTCATAACTCTCATATTTAAGGTTCCAACACTCAAAAGCATTGGAAATAAATTTGGCCGGCAAATATAGGGGGAGACTTTTTTTAAACAAGTATAAAGCTCATAAGATTTTCTTAAATGAGCCCTAAATTGCGTTAAACAGCTGAAAATTAACGGTAAAGTGTATTATCTAAGTACTTTTTTAGAATCAAGCCACCTGATATAGTGTACTTTATTTCGGTTATGTTGCGCCAATGATTTTGCAAACATGTGATACCCAAAATTAGAAACATCAACTACAAAATAAAGGTAATCATGCTTCTCTGGGTTCAAAACTGCCTCTACTGAAGAAATGTCCGGCATGGCAATTGGGCCAGGAGGAACTCCTTTATACTTATAGGTGTTATAAGGTGAATCCATCTCAAGATCTCGATATAAAACCCGTTTAATAATGGTGTCAAAATTTCCAGTTTCTTTTTTAATTGCATAAATAACCGTAGGATCTGCTTGCAATAACATTCCTCTTCTTATCCTGTTAAGATAAACTCCAGCCACTCTTGGTCTCTCATCCGCTTTTGCTGTTTCTTTTTGTACTATTGCCGCCAATGCTATGACCTTAGCTGGGGAAAGGTTCAATTGCTTTGCCTTTTGAAGACGATCTTCGTTCCAATACCTATTATATTCTTTAAGCATTCGGCCCCTGAAACCTTGTGCATTGGTGTTCCAAAAGAGCTCATAGGTATTGGGCAAGTACATTCCTAATTTTGTATCATCATCAAAACCAGATTCCTTAAGGAATGCTGTATCATTGAATGCCTTTAACAATGAAACACTATCTGCTTCAATCTGTTCAGCTATCCTTCCAGCCAACAATGGCAAGGATTCTTGATTATTGAATGATACTTTCACAGGTATGTTATTACTGCGTAGGGAGTTAATAATCTCGTTATTGTTCATCCCTTTCCTAATGGCAAACTTACCTCCTTTAATATTGGTGACATACCCTTTGCGTTCAGCCACAGCTTCAAATGTGGACAAATCTTTTACCAGGGGCTCCAAACTGTTTTTCACATCAGAGAGAGAAGCGTCTGAACTTATATAAACAAATGCCTCTTCATTGTTAAACTTTGTATTAGGGCTAAAAATGGCGCTATATATTTGATAGGCAATAAAACCACATATCAAAAGCCCTAAAATGGCAGTGGCCCAAAGTACTTTTTTAAGATGCATTGGAATTTATTTTTTGAAACATCAATTCATTTTTAAAACCTGTGCTGGTTCTTATCCATTCTTTTTTGACTCCTATCTTCTCAAAGCCCATTTTTTCAAACAAATGGATGCTGGCTTCGTTTTCTTCTAAAATGTTCGCATATAGTTGATGAAGGTCTAGCAAAGAAAAAGCATAGTCACAGACCAACGAAATGGCCTCTGCTCCTATTCCCTTATTTCTTTCATCCGTTTTAGCAATAACAATGCCCATTCCAGCTCTTTTATGCTTGGGGTCAAAATCAAAAATATCAATCAGTCCTACACAATCACTTTTCATATTACAGATGCATAGCCTTAATTGTTTCACATCATAGATATCGCGATGTGCATTCTCCAAATAAAATCGGAGGACTTTTTTTGAGTAAGGTTTTAGAGTGCCACTAATCTCCCAAATAGAGGTATCGTTTTCCAACTGGTACAGAAAATCCAAATCCTCTGGCTCTAAAGCTCGTAAATAAACCTGTTTCCCTTTTAAGTTCAGCATTCAATCTCTCCTTTATATATCTGTTTGGCAGGTCCTTTTAGAAAAATGTCGGTATATGATCCATTTTGTTGCTCAAAACTGATTGTCAAATCACCCCCAACTGCATTGATTTTTACATTTTTAGATATGGTTTTACCTTCTTTGTGCATTGCAATGGCAACTGCGGTAACCCCAGTCCCACAAGACAGCGTCTCATCTTCAACACCTCTTTCATACGTGCGTACTTTGAACGTATCTGCATTAGATTGCTCAACAAAGTTGATATTACTTCCTGATTTCCCATAAAGTCCATACCGCAGTTTAGCACCTTCAATCTTCACATCAAGATCATTCAGATTTTGTACAAGTTGAACATGGTGGGGCGATCCTGTATCCAAAAAACTATAGGCCGGTTTTTCTTTTATCCCATCAACATCATTCATCTTCAAATTCACTATATCTCCTTCAATAGTTGCATAGTGCAATCCATCAATAGCATTAAAAGTGGCATCCTTGCCAATAACACCTAAATAATGGGCAAAAGCCACTACGCACCTTCCTCCATTACCACACATGCTCTGACTTCCATCTGAATTAAAATATTCCATCTTAAAATCTGAAGCTGGGTCATTTTCCAAAAGAATAAGTCCATCCCCTCCTACACCAAATCTCCTATCACAGAGTTTTGTAATCAGTGTAATATTGTTTTTTGGGAAAAAATCCTCGCGATTATCAATGACCACAAAATCATTGCCCGTACCTTGATATTTAAAAAATTGTAGTACCATAATTGACTGCAAAGAAACAAAGATAGGGTATTCTTTAAGGATTTTTTTGTAGTTAAAAACGAGTTAAACCGACAAATGGAAAAATGAATTCATCTAATTTTGCTAAAGCTTAATGTTAAATTATTATTGAATTATGAAAAGAATAGCCAGTTTGTTTTTAGTATCCTTATTTGCTGGAGCAATTACTTTAGGTGCATATAAATTATTTTTTGAAAAAGATACTTATCAATGGGTTGTTGAAAATCAGAAAACTCCTTTTTTAAATACCAGCGCCATAGCAACATCAGCCAAAGGGGCCGGAATCAATGAAGTTGATTTCACCATCGCTGCTGAAAAAACTGTGAATGCCGTGGTACACGTTAAAAATGTATCCATAAACAGAGGGCCTTCCAACCTTTCAGATTTCTTCTATGGTTTTGAGCGTAAGCAAACACCGCAAGTTGGTACCGGATCTGGAGTCATTATTTCTCCAGATGGATTTATCGTCACCAATAATCATGTAATTGCAAATGCCAGCCAGTTAGAGGTGATCTTAAACAATAAAAAGGCCTACAAGGCTGACATAATTGGGGCTGATGCAGATTCGGATATTGCACTTTTAAAAATAGATGTAGACAGACCTCTTCCATATTTGGCTTTTGGCAATTCGGATAATTCCAAAATTGGAGAATGGGTTCTGGCAGTTGGTAATCCGTTCAGTCTTACTTCAACGGTAACTGCAGGAATTGTCAGTGCAAAAGCAAGATCTTTGGGGCGGAATCAATCTTTTATACAAACTGATGCTGCGGTAAATCCCGGGAATAGTGGCGGTGCCTTGGTCAACACCAATGGTGACCTTATTGGAATCAATACTGCCATTACCTCACAAACAGGCTCATATGTAGGTTATTCCTTTGCTGTACCCAGCAATATTGCCAAAAAAGTAGTGGAAGATATTATGGAATTTGGCAATGTACAACGTGGCCTGTTAGGTATTTCTGCGGCAAATGTCAATTCTAAAGAAGCCATGGAGCTTGGTATAGATGAAATTGAAGGAGTGTACATCTCCCAAGTCAGTGAAGATTCAGGAGCGGAAGAAGCTGGTCTCAAGGAAGGGGATGTTATAAAGCAAGTTGACAACATCTTGGTGCGTAAGTTTTCTGAGTTAACCGGATATCTTTCTTCGAAACGACCAGGTGATTTGGTAGAGGTAGCCATAGATCGTGATGGAAAAAGACTCACCAAAAATGTAACCCTCAAAAAACAGCAAACTATTATTTTGCCCGCTACCGGTTTTATGGTGAAAAATCTATCTGAAAAAGACAAAAAAACATTCGGGGTTAAAAAAGGAGTAAAAATAATAGATGTTCCCGAAGGTTATGGTAGGTATAATTTAAAGAATAAAGTAATCGTCGAAGTTGATGACAAGGAGATTGGAAATATAGATGATGCAAAAGAGTATTTCGGGGAAATTTCCAAATACGGAAGAACAAGCTTTACCATGCTTAATGAAAAAGGTGAAAAAGAACGTTTAATACTTCAATAAGTTAAAAGAATATATTGCCATACAAAGCACTCTATCAAGGGTGCTTTTTTTATTTGTAAAATCTTTCACGAAAACGTTTGAAATATATAATTTTGCCGGCAAACTCAAACTACAATTCAACTAAATCCCATGGGAGATAATAAGTCTTACGAAAAGGAACTTGCCTTTCAGGCAGACAGAAGAAAAGCTACCACAGAATTTATTAAGATCATAAGCGATCTTTGGTACGACAAAGCCATAGAAGTGGTCCTTTTCAAGAATCAAATCATAGACAAAAATGTCAGCGATATTATCAACTTGCACGAATACGCTGGTGAATTTGTCCAAAAGCCTATTTCAATTTTTGATTCTGTAGAAATTCTTAGAGCAATTAATGATATTAGCCTGCCCCCTGCTAAACTTGATATTGGTAAACTCACGTACGAATACCATTCGGATGATAACAACCATCTAAATGTTAAGGCATTTGTTCTAGAAAAACTAAAAGATGCCCAGGCTTCCAAAGAAATAAAGCCAAAAGACGTAGTGCTTTATGGTTTTGGAAGAATTGGAAGATTGGTGGCTCGGGAACTTATGGCCAAAACCGGTAGAGGAAGTCAGTTAAGGTTAAGAGCTGTGGTAGTTCGTGGCGAGGCCAATCAAGAAATTTTGGAAAAGAGAGCCGCACTGCTAAAAACCGATTCGGTTCACGGTCAGTTTATGGGTACTGTTGATGTAGATACCAAAAATCAGGCTCTAATTATCAATGGCACAACCGTAAAATTCATTAATGCAGATAAGCCCGAGTCCATTGATTATACCAAATACGGCATATATAATGCTTTAATCATTGATAATACCGGCGCATTTAGAGATAAAAAAGAACTTTCAAGACATTTGGAAGCCAAAGGGGCTAGTAAAGTGCTGCTTACCGCTCCAGGTAAAGAAGTGCCCAATATTGTTCATGGGGTAAACCAAACAGACTTTGATCCTGATAAAACCAAAATCTATTCAGCTGCATCTTGTACCACCAACGCAATTACTCCTATTTTAAAGGTCATTGAAGATTCTCTTGGAGTTAAAAAAGGCCATTTGGAAACAATACATGCATACACCAACGACCAGAACTTGGTAGATAATATGCACAAAAAATACCGAAGAGGTCGCGCTGCGGCATTAAATATGGTAATTACGGAGACAGGCGCTGGTGCAGCAGTTGCCAAGGCCCTACCCGCATTAAAAGGAAAATTGACCTCCAATGCCATTCGTGTTCCCGTACCCAACGGATCTCTGGCCATTTTAAACCTTGAAGTAAAAAACAAGACTTCAAAAGAAAGCATTAATACCATATTAAAGAAATATGCACTCGAGGGTGATTTAGTGGAGCAAATCAAATACTCGCTTAGCAACGAACTTGTTTCTTCTGACATTGTGGGTGCATCCGCTCCCTCTATATATGATAGCAAAGCAACTTTGGTGTCAGCAGACGGAAAAAGCATCGTACTTTACATTTGGTATGATAATGAGTATGGATATTCACATCAAGTGATAAGGTTGGCAAAATACATTTCCAAAGTAAGACGCTATACCTATTATTAATACTAAATCCTGTTTCCCTTTATTAGGAAACAGGATTTTCTTTTGATTTTTAGTTTATTGGTGTAATTTCGCTCTACCCTTAATCTAAATTAAATAAGAATATTGACCATGAAATGTTTACGAGCTCTTTTCACCCTTACCCTACTAATCACTTTTTCACCACTTATAGCACAAGAACAAAGCACAGCCTCAACCAATGATGAAACACTGGTTGGACAGTTTAGGGAGTTGGAAAGAAAGTCTGGTAACTACAGAGCTAATGGCATCCGTTACGAAGTGATAAAATTGGTAGACCTTAATAGAATCAAGACCAACATTTTTGATTCCATTAACACTGCCAATAAATCTATAAAGGAATTATCCACGACCATTGCCAGCAATAAGGCGCAGATTGATGATTTAAATACAAAACTACAGGAGACTACCAATAATTTAAATAATGTTACCTCAGAAAAGGATAGCATGTCATTTTTTGGAGCCATGGTAAGTAAGGGTACTTACAAGTTAATTCTATGGTCGATTATTTTTGGATTGCTTCTATTTCTTTTGTTCTTCATCTACAGATTTAGAAATAGTAATTTTTTGACCCATCAGGCTAAAACTGCTTTAGCAGATGTAGAAAAAGAATTTGAAGAGCACCGAAGAAGAGCTTTGGAGCGTGAGCAAAAAATTAGCCGTCAACTTCAAGATGAATTGAACAAACAAAAAAACAAATAGCCTCACAAAGTATTTCTTTATGCCCTAAATTTATTTTGGCGTCATCAACCAAGATGAACCAAATCACATAACCAATGGAAATAAGAAATGCCACATCATCGGATTTGGAACTGATAGTGCCGCTATTTGATGCCTATAGGGTATTTTATGATCAAGAATCCAACTTTGACGCGGCTCGTTTATTTCTAAAAGAACGTTTTTCCAACAACGAAAATGTTATTTTTCTAGCAATGAAAGATGACGCTCCATTAGGATTCACACAGTTATATACAACCTTCTCTTCAGTATCCTTGAAGTCATTCTATATATTGAATGATTTATTCGTGATACCCGAATTCAGAAAAAAAGGAGTTGGCGAAGCCCTATTAAACCATGCAAAACAATATTGCCAGGAATTAAACTATAAAGGGTTGGCTCTAGAGACCGGTATGGACAATCCGGCTCAAAAATTATATGAACGATTGGAATGGGAAAAGGACACAGATTACTTTCATTACTTTTGGAAGAACCCTGCTATAAATTAAGCCTTATTTTTGCCAATATCTTATAGCCACATGAGGATAGATATTATCACTGTTTTACCTGAATTGCTGTCAAGTCCTTTTGAGGCCTCAATTTTGAAGAGGGCAATAGAAAAAGGATTGGTAGAAATACATTTCCATAATCTTAGAGATTATTCCATAGGCAACTACAAACAAATAGATGATTACCAATTTGGAGGAGGTGCTGGAATGGTAATGATGATAGAACCCATTGATAAGTGCATTTCCAAACTCAAAAATGAACGGGAGTATGATGAAATCATTTACATGACCCCGGATGGAAAAACATTAAATCAGGGGGTATCCAACGAAATTTCCCTAAAAAAGAATATCATTATTCTTTGCGGTCATTATAAAGGTGTTGATCAAAGAGTACGGGATTTATTTATTACCCGTGAAATTTCCATAGGGGATTACGTGCTCTCAGGTGGCGAATTGGCAGCGGCTGTCCTATGCGATTCTATAATTCGTCTGCTTCCGGGCGTATTGAATGATGAAACCTCGGCTTTAACAGATACTTTTCAAGACAACTTATTGGCTCCGCCCGTTTATACCAGACCTTCAAATTATAAAGGCATAGAGGTTCCTAAAATTTTATTGAGTGGTGATTTTCCAAAAATTGAGAAATGGCGAGAGGAAAAAGCCTTGGAACGAACAACGGAAAGAAGGCCTGATTTATTAAAATAATATGGAAAATATTGAACTTGTTCATTTATTGGGGGGCATTTTAGCTTACATTGCCCAATTTATCATAATTGTAGGCTGTTTTTTTCTAGTGTCAAAACAACGAAATTTAGGAACTGCTTTAATGCTAGCAGGTGCTATTCTAAATACCCTTTTCGCTGTTTCAGGTTTTGTTTGGACATTGATTTCTGCTCGGGAAAGCGCTCAATCACTTGTAAGAACTACAGGAATCATAAATGTTTTGACAAATCTTCCAACACTCATATTTGGTTTGGGGCTACTACTCTATGGGATTAAGTACCTAAAAAAAACCAATGGCATCTAAAATCCTGTCAAAAAACAAGAAACATCTTGTCAATTCTAAATATTGCATTACTTTTGCAATCGCAAAATTAACCTCTGACGAAACTCGTGAAAGTTGATCTTGTTAAACAATAAAAAATTATAAAATGGAATCCTTAATAAAATTTGTTGAAGACGAATTTGTTCCAAAAAAAGATTTTCCAAAATTTTCATCAGGAGACACTATCACAGTGTACTATGAAATTAAGGAAGGTGAAAAAACACGTACCCAGTTCTTTAAAGGAGTTGTAATCCAACGTAGAGGAACGGGTGCCACTGAAACTTTTACCATTAGAAAAATGTCAGGTACTGTTGGTGTGGAGAGAATTTTCCCAATCAACATGCCCGCACTTCAAAGAATTGAGGTAAACAAAAAAGGTAAAGTACGTAGATCTAGAATCTTCTACTTCAGGAAACTTACAGGTAAAAAAGCCCGTATTAAGGAGATTAGAGGATAATTCCTATTCCATAACAATAGTGAAAAGCACCTATCAAGGTGCTTTTTTTATGAACAATTGTTAATAACCATGGTTCATACATTGTTGATTTTTAATCCGTTATAAAATTTGGATATCTAAGACTTTATCCTAATTTAGTCTAAGAAATCAAAAGGAGATTATATCAAAGTTTGATTTTAAATTTAAAGTTGACGTTCTTTAAATACTGATGTTTCCCTTTTTAATTGGTAACACTACTAATCACAAAAGGAATTTCAAATTTTGGGAAGCTTCGGCCAGCCTTAAAGAGAAAATCATAAATTTTATGTGCGGACGTGAGAGCAATTTCACGTTTTGATAAAATTTAGGAAACTTAGGACACTTTACAATATGCGGTTTAGTTGAAAAATTAAAAGCATAATGTTGAGTAAACGTCAAAGGGGCAACGGATGCAATCAATGGTTGCGATTTTGTGGCAACACAAAATGATATCTTTTAGTCCTTTTCAGAAAGCCATATCAATGTTCACACATAGATATGGCTTTTGTTTTTCATATTCCTTCAATAAAACACTCCTTTTTTTAGCAATATCGCTTAGTATAGCAACAGCCATAAATTGTATATTTGCTCCGCCTTAATAAAATTACCTAGATGGCTAAGATTTTTTATACAAAAACGGACGAAGCACCAGCTTTGGCAACACTTTCCTTTTTGCCAATTGTAAAAGCATTCACAAACACAGCAAACATCAACATAGAAACCAAAGATATTTCTTTGGCCGGTAGAATTGCAGCTGTGTTCCCCGAGTTTTTAAGCGAAGACCAGCAAGTTTCCGATGATTTGGCCCTCTTGGGCGATTTGGCCAAAACTCCAGAAGCCAACATCATTAAGCTTCCCAATATTAGTGCCTCAATTCCACAATTAAAAGAAGCCATTGAAGAACTGCAACAAAAGGGCTACAACCTTCCAGATTATCCAGATGAGCCACAGACCGATGAGGAAAAAGCCATAAAGGCCAGATATGACAAGATAAAAGGAAGTGCCGTAAATCCTGTACTCCGTGAAGGAAATTCAGATAGAAGAGCGCCAAAAGCCATAAAAAATTACGCAAAGAAAAATCCGCATACCATGGGCAAATGGTCTTCCGACTCTAAAACCCATGTAGCCACCATGTCCGAAGGAGACTTTAGAAGCAATGAAAAATCATTGACCCTCAAAAGTGCAGATGATGCCCGAATTGAATTGGTAGATGCAGATGGAAAGGTAACCGTACTCAAAGAAAAAGTTGCGCTTCAAAAAGATGAGATCATTGATGCAACAGTAATGAGCAAAACCGCTTTGGTTGATTTTCTATCCAAAGAGATTGCAGAGGCCAAAAAAGATAATTTATTGCTTTCCCTTCATTTTAAGGCAACCATGATGAAGGTTTCTGACCCAATCATTTTTGGACATGCTTTAGAAACTTATTTTTCAGAGCTTTTTGAAAAGTACGGAGATACTTTTGAAGAGCTAGGTATAAATGCCAACAATGGGTTGGAGACACTTTGCGATAAGTTACAAGAGCTTTCAGAAGACAAGCGCAAGGAGATTGAAAGTGCAATTGTCGATAACATTGAAAATGGCCCTGACCTGGCCATGGTAAATTCAGATAAAGGTATTACCAACTTGCACGTGCCCAGTGATGTAATTATTGATGCATCAATGCCGGCAATGATTAGGAACTCTGGTAAAATGTGGGACAAAAATGGTGAACTCCAAGATACCAAGGCTATAATTCCAGATAGCAGTTATGCAGGAATTTATCAGGCCACCATCGATTTTTGCAAAAAACACGGAGCCTTTGACCCAACAACTATGGGAACCGTTCCTAATGTTGGTCTTATGGCTCAAAAGGCAGAAGAATATGGTTCTCACGATAAAACCTTCGAGATTCCAAAAGCGGGAACCGTTCGTGTAGTGAGTGTCTCTAATAATGAGATCTTGATTCAACATGAAGTTGGCCAAGGGGATATCTGGAGAATGTGCCAAGTAAAAGATGCCCCTATCCAAGATTGGGTAAAACTTGCCGTTTCAAGAGCACGGGCAACCAACACTCCAGCAGTTTTCTGGTTGAATGAAGAACGGGCACACGACAGAGAACTCATTACAAAAGTAAATGAGTATCTAAAAGATCACAATACGGAAGGATTGGATATTCGCATCCTCTCCCCTATTGAAGCAACAAAGTTTACCTTGGAACGCATCAAGGAAGGAAAAGATACTATTTCTGTTTCCGGTAATGTGCTACGGGATTATCTTACGGATTTGTTCCCTATTCTTGAAGTTGGTACCAGTGCAAAAATGCTTTCTATTGTTCCGTTGATGAACGGCGGTGGTCTTTTTGAGACCGGAGCTGGGGGCTCTGCACCAAAACATGTTGAACAATTTTTGGAGGAAGGTCATTTAAGATGGGATTCTTTGGGTGAGTTTTTGGCACTAGGTGTTTCTCTGGAGCATTACGGTGATAAAAATCAAAACAAAAAAGCTTCTGTACTTGCCGAAGCGTTGGACAACGCCACTGAAAAGTTCTTGGACAACGACAGATCACCTTCAAGAAAGGTAAATGAGTTGGACACCCGAGGAAGCCATTTCTATTTGGCATTGTACTGGGCCGAACAATTAGCACATCAAAGTCAGGATGCCGAGCTACAATCCACTTTCAAACAAATTTTTGAATCTTTATCCGCAAATGAAGGTAAAATAATCGAAGAACTTATTGGCGCTCAAGGTTCGCCTGTGGATATTGGGGGTTATTATTTGCCAAATACAAATTTGGCATCAAAAGCAATGCGTCCTAGTGATACTTTGAACAATATTCTGGATTCAATTGCTTAACAATTAGTTGAAAAAGCATATTTAATAAACTGTTAAACCGTATAGTTTGACCTTTTGATTGTCTATTTTAGATTTTCTAATGTCAATTAAAACAGTTTGAAAAACAGTTTATTTGTCTTAATTGCCCTATGGATTACCACAAGTTGTGAAGATGCCATTAATGTGGACTTACCCTCTCCCGAGGCAAGATTGGTAATTGATGCTTTACTTGGTTTTAATGAGAATAATGGTAATCCCATAACTGTTGGTCAAGTAAAATTAACCCTGACCGCTCCCTTTCTACAAGAAGAAATTCCACCTGCTGAAAACGCTTCTGTTTCCATAATTGATGATCAAACCGGGCAAATATTTGAATTACAGGAAAACGAACCCGGAGTTTTTAGTTTAGGACTTCCTGATATTGAATTCAATAAAGACTATACTTTGATGGTCAATTACAACAATGAAGTGTATACAGCTACCCAGCACTTAATGTCCTCCTCACTGATCGATAATCTTGAGCAAGGAGATGATTTTTTGTTTGATGAAGATGAGGAGACAGAAGTCAAAGTGTCATTTACCGATATACTTGGTGAACCAAATCACTATTTGTTTTCATTTGGGTTTGGTAATTTTTTAGTTATAGAAGATGAGTTTTTCGAGGATAGTCAATTAACATTTTCATATTTCTATGAAAATGTTGACCCAGGAGATTTACTTACAGTAACCTTATTTGGCATTGATAAGGAATTTGCTGATTATGTATCCCTAGCCCTTGTTCAATCTGGTGAAGATGGTGGTGGTCCATTTGCTACTCCACCCGCATCAGTTAGAGGAAATATTATCAATACCACCAATCCAAAGAACTTTCCTTTTGGATATTTTGCCCTAAGTGAATATGACACAAAAACTATAACGATTGAGTAAGAAAAAGAGAGAGATTTGAGTCTTTTGGTCATCAATATTCCATAACTTTAAGAAAATCAATCAAATGTCAAAAAAATACATTGCGCTCCATTTAATACTGATTCTCAGTGGTTTTATAGTTCAGGCCCAGCAAAAACATACATTAAGCGGAACTGTTTCTGAAGCTAGCAGTAATGAGACTTTGATTGGTGTCACCATCGCTTTTCCAAACTTAAAAACAGGAGTAACTACAAATGAATATGGATTTTATTCCATCACACTACCTGAGGGGGAATACGATCTTATTGTAAGTTATTTAGGTTTTCAAGATATACGGGAAACAATATCTCTCAAAAAAAATATCAAAAAGGACTTTAGTCTTTCCGTAGAAGCAGAACAATTGGATGAAGTTGTGGTTACGGACGATGCTGAGCGATTGGATATTAAAAAACCTCAAATGAGTGTAAATACACTCGCTGTCCAGACCATAAAACAGATTCCTGTTGTGCTTGGTGAGGCAGATGTTATAAAATCATTATTATTGCTTCCAGGGGTAACAAATGCTGGGGAAGCCTCATCTGGTTTCAATGTTAGAGGAGGTGCTGCAGATCAAAATTTGATTTTATTGGATGAAGCTACCATTTTTAACTCATCGCATTTGTTTGGGTTCTTCTCCGTTTTTAATCCGGATGCCATTAAAGATGTAAAGTTGTTCAAAGGTGGTATTCCGGCTAGATATGGAGGAAGGGTTTCATCAGTGCTGGAAATATTTCAGAAAGAAGGCAACAGTAAGGAACTAAAAATAAATGGTGGTATTGGCGCCGTGGCCAGTAGATTGTTGGTAGAAGGCCCCATAACAAAAGATAGAACCGCTTTTCTGATCGGCGGAAGGGCTTCCTATGCGCATCTGTTCCTGCCCTTATTTGATATTGACAACAAAGCATATTTCTTTGATTTGAATACTAAATTCAACCATAAGATCAATGAGAGAAATAACATCTACCTTTCTGGTTATTTTGGTCGCGATTTATTCAGTATCAACGATAGCTTTGTTAACACCTACGGCAACGCTGTGGGCAATTTTAGGTGGAACCATTTATTCTCTAACAAATTATTCGCTAACCTATCACTGATTTATTCTGATTATTTCTATGGCTTAGAACTTGATTTTGTAGGTTTTGAATGGGACTCCGGTATTCAAAACTTTAACCTTAAATACGACCTTAAAAACTATGTGAATGATAAACTTCAACTAAACTTTGGACTCCATAATATCTATTATGTATTTAATCCGGGTAAAATCAAACCAAATAGTCCAGATTCTGGAATTGTAGAAGATCAACTCACAAAAAAATATGCCAACGAAAATGCGGTATATATAGATGTGGAACATCAGCTAACCGAAAATCTAAGCGTTGAGTACGGTTTACGAGCCAGTCAATTCAACAGGTTTGGACAAGATGAGTTTTTTGTATATGAAAATAACAACCCTGTAATATTTGATCCATTTACACTGGTATATAAAGAAGCGGAACCCATAGAAACTATCAATCCGGGAAGAAGTGGTACTCTGAAAAAATTCGTTAATCTAGAACCGAGAATTTCTCTTTCTTATAATTTCAATGGTAAAAGTTCAGTAAAAGCCAGTTATACCCGGCTGGCACAATACCTACATCTATTATCAAATACCAGCTCTCCCACTCCTTTAGATGTATGGACACCTAGTGGCCCATTTATAGAGCCTCAATTGCTTGACCAATATGCAATTGGATATTTCAAGAACATTCAAGGTGGTAAATATTCTTTTGAGACAGAGGCTTTTTATAAGGATATTGATAATAGGATAGATTACATTGATGGAGCAAACCTTATTGCCAACAACGCCATTGAACAGGTCATTTTAAATGGTGAGGCAAGGGCATATGGCCTAGAGTTTTTACTCCGTAAAAATGAGGGTCGATTGAAAGGCTGGTTGGCCTATACATTATCCAAGTCTGAACAGAGAACTCCAGGTAGAACTTCAACATTGGACAACGGAAGGTCAAATTTGGAAACTGGAATAAATCTGGGAGAATGGTACAATACCCCATTTGATAAAACACACGATTTGGCGCTTTACGGCAGCTATGACCTTAATGACCGTTGGAACTTCAATGCCAATTTTATCTTCCAAACAGGGCAACCAACAAACTATCCCGTAGGTCAATTTGAGTTTCAAGGGCTTGTGGTACCATATTATGGGCTTAGGAACAAAGAAAGACTACCAAATTATCATCGATTGGACGTTTCAGCAACATTTAAATCAAAAAAAAAGACCAATAAAACATTTCAATCGGAATGGGTGTTTAGTGTATACAATGCGTACAATAGAAAAAATGCGGCTTCCATCAACTTCAGACAAAATCAAGACACAGGAAGAAACGAGGCAATACGAACCTCAATTTTTGGGGTTATTCCGGCAATAACATATAACTTTAAATTTTAATTGCGGCATGAAAAAGTTCATTCCTTTCTTATTTTTTGTTTTTGCCCTAATTTCTTGTGAAGATGTCGTTCAAATTGATGTGCCCCAGGAAGAACCCAGATTGATTATCAATGGAATCATTAGGGTAGATGAAAGTAAAGTTTTTGTTCCTGTAGAAATTAAAGTAACCGAGACCAATAATTTTTTTGGTGAAACACCTGTGACCCAACTTGAAAATGCCTTGATCATATACGGACAACCAAATCCTGACGCCCCAGAACTTCTTGATAATTTGGCAACATCAGCCTTAGCAGAATCTCCGCCGGGGTCTGGAATTTATATTCCCGACCCTACATTTGATGTCGATCAGCGTATTCAAACAGCTTCATTATTGCCCAATACAATATTTACTCTTCTAATAGATCATAAAGGCAGAAGCTATGCCGCCAGGACTCCATACTCAAAAACAACACCAATAGATAACTTGGTTCAGGGAGATGAAACCCTTTTTGATGAAGATGATACTGAAATCAAGATAACTTTCACCGATGCACTTGATGAAGACAATTATTACGTTTTTGATTTTGGTTTCGGTGAATTTTTGGCTCTGGAAGATGAGTTCATTGATGGACAACAATTTGAATTCTCCTACTTCTATCAAAAAGATTTAGAACCAAACCAAGAAGTAGAAATTAGCATTATGGGAGCGGATCAGCAATTCTTTAATTACATGAATCTATTGGTAGAACAAACCCAAAATGATGGTGGAGTTTTTGAAACTCCTGCAGCAACGGTTAGGGGAAATATGTTTGATGTTACTGATTTGGATAATATTGATTTGCTTGATAATGTGGAACAACCCAATATATTTCCACTGGGATATTTTGCTGTAGTCCAAGAATACAAACAGGCCATCACTATTCAACAATAAATTTGCTAAACAATATGATACAATAACAAAACCATTGTTATCCCAACAATTCCTTGCAACAAAGTTCCCAAGGTATGTCCTCTTAAAGCTGTTTTTACATTAATGTTTGAAAATTGGGACACCACCCAAAAATAGCTGTCATTAATATGTGAAATTGTCATAGCCCCTGCTCCAATGGCCAACACCGCAAATGCCTTATCAGTAATTGATATCAACCCAAAAATATCCAATAAAGGGGCAATTATGGCCGAAGTCGTTATTATTGCCACCGTTGAGGAGCCCTGGGCAGTTTTCAACACCGCAGCAATGGCGAAAGCAATTAACAGTCCTCCAGTTCCAGAAGTTGACTGAAGATTTAGAATTGAAGCAACATCCATGGTTCGTAAAATAGCTCCAAATGCTCCACCAGCTCCTGTAATCAAAACTATAGAACCAGCCTGTTTAAATGCATCGGCCACCCAACTCTCTTTTTGTTTTGTAGATGATTCTCTTGCTAAGAAAAAAGCAAAAAAAACTCCAACCAATAAAGCAATAATTGGATTTCCAAGAAAATCAAAAACCTGAAACAGCACATCTTTTCCTAAAGGAAATGTTGGATAGTTTACGACGGATTTCATTGCAATCAAACAGATAGGCACCAAAAGTGGAAGAAAGGCATGAATAGGTTTTATACCATTATCCAATTCCTCTTCTTTAGATGTTATGGTTTGTTCCTCTTTTTTCTCCTTAAGGGATTTTCCAATGAATCGTGCCCAAAAGTAACCCATTAGAGACACTGGAACAGATACCAAAAGACCAAACACCAAAACCATTCCCAAATCTGCTTCCAAAATGGCGGCAGCGGCCAAAGGTCCAGGGGTTGGAGGTACAAATACATGTGCAGCGTAAAGCCCTGTGGCTAATGAAATGGCAAAAACCAAAACAGAAATGCCCGTTTTTTTGCTCAATGCTTTATTCAACGATGAAAGAATAATAAATCCTGAATCACAAAATACAGGAATTGAGATGATATACCCGGCCAGATTGATGGCTAAAGGTGAGCGTTTCAATCCTACAATCTTCAGCACCGAATTGGCCAAAACCTTGGTTGCTCCAGTTTTCTCCAAATAAACACCAATTACGGTTCCAAATGCTATTACAAGTCCAATACTCGATAGTGTTTTTCCAAAACCTTCACCTATGGTATTCATGACATCCTTGGGAGAAAGCCCTAAAAGAAATCCAGAAGCCACTGCAGCAATAGTCAATGAAAAAATCGGGTGCATCTTAAATTGAACAGTGGCAATAACTATAAATAAAACCACTAGAATCAATACAAGTATTTCCATGCTCAATTTTTAGGGAATAGCATTTAAATATAAGCTAATATTCCTACTTTTACTTTGTGCACACAGACAAGGAACTTTTAGTAAAAGGGCTCAAATTCATTGGTTACACCGTAGCTTTAATGTTCTTGGCACCTTTTACAATATATCAAGCTTTTAAGAATCAGGAGCATCCTGCCTACATACCTGTTTTAATTATAGGAATTATCTTAGCCATTGCAGCTATTGGTCTTGGGTTTTACACCATCAAAATCTTTATGGATTCCTTATTTGGGAAGAAACCTAAGAACTAATCCTTTTGTTTGGATTCCTTCTTCCATTTATTGCTCAACTGCGCATAGTCATAATCCAAGACAGATTTTTGCCGTTGCAGCTTATCTGCAGCAAATGCTCGTTGTAAAATATCTTCGATTAAATAATCTTCGTGAATTCTTTCAGGATGAAATTCCTCCTTTATACTTATTTTAAAGGCTTTTGCAGTAGTGTTATACCAAAAGGCCCGCCACCCATTGCGAAGTTCCTTGACCAAATTAAATGCAGTATTTCCTGTTTGCCTATAAATTAATTTTATCAGAATCTGGCCTTCGGTACGTGTTAATTTTTTCAGTTCAGATGAAAACTCACCCTCAACATATTTTTGAACAGTTTTGGTATATTTTTTTCGATGTCTCCTCTTTTTGATTTTTGTAAGACTATCATTCATTTCTGCCAGTCGCTCTGCAGCCAACTTGGCATACGGATAAACCTTAAGTGTCTTTCTCCTAAGAATATAGTATCTAAGTTTCTCCTTTCTATCTGCAAACTCCAATTTACCAAATAGATACACTTCATCCAGAGCTATGGAGCTATGAAGAATGGAATCCCCTTCAAATCGCACATAATAATCCTGGATAGAATCCTTTTCCATTTCCTGCGAAAGTCCAAGGGCACCCACTAGCATAAAAAACAGAATGGTACAATATCTAAACATTCGGGACAGTCTGAAATTTAGCCAAAATTAAGGATAAACCCCTAATCCAGCTATTAAATAAAAGTGAATATTGTTATGTTTGTGGACTAAATGATATACATGGCAGCATCAAAAATAATTACCGCTAAATCACTAAAGTTCTTTGAAAAATATCTGAACAATGCATCCCCAACCGGTTACGAGTGGGAAGGGCAAAAAATTTGGATGGACTATCTTAAACCCTATGTGGACGATTTTATCACGGACACCTATGGCACTGCAGTAGCGGTTGTAAATCCTGATGCTCCCTACAAAGTGGTCATTGAAGGGCATTCTGATGAAATTTCATGGTATGTGAACTATATTACAGACAATGGACTGCTCTATGTTATAAGAAATGGAGGTAGCGATCATCAAATTGCACCATCAAAATGGGTTAACATTCATACCAAAAAAGGAGTGGTAAAAGGCGTTTTTGGATGGCCTGCCATCCATACGAGAAATAGGGCAAAAGAAGAACCACCAAAACTGGACAACATTTTTATTGATATCGGTGCCAAGGATAAAGAAGAAGTTGAAAAAATGGGCGTTCATGTAGGTTGTGTGATTACCTATCCCGATGAATTTCAAGTGTTGAATAAGAACAAGTTTGTATGCCGTGCGTTGGACAACCGTGCTGGTGGGTTTATGATTGCGGAGGTTGCTCGCTTGTTGCATGAAAACAAAAAGAAATTACCTTTTGGATTGTACATTACTAACTCAGTACAAGAAGAGATTGGGTTGCGAGGGGCCGAAATGATTACACAGACCATTAAACCAAATGTTGCCATCGTTACAGATGTGTGCCATGATACCACCACCCCAATGATCGATAAAAAGAAAGAAGGTGAAACATCTATTGGTGCCGGACCTGTGATTTCTTATGCCCCAGCAGTACAAAATAAGCTTAGAGAACGAATTATTGAGACCGCCGAAGCCCATAAAATACCATTTCAACGATTGGCGTCTTCCCGCTATACGGGAACAGATACGGATGCCTTTGCCTATAGCAATGGTGGTGTGGCTTCAGCTTTGATTTCCTTACCACTCCGTTATATGCATACCACGGTGGAAACAGTGCATAAGGATGATGTTGAGAACGTGATTCGCTTGATATATGAAACGCTTCTCACTTTAAAGGATGGGGAAACGTTCAGTTATTTTGACTAAAGAACCATTGTCAGTTCGAGCGCAGTCGAGAACTATATGATTATACTTCGTGACCCATCGATTGCGCTCGAGGTGACAAAGCAAAGAGTTTTGATGGACGAGCTAATCGACATTTTAGATGAAAGCGGAAACCCTACTGGGCGGACATGCCTAAAATCGGAAGCTCATTTAAAAGGTCTTTTCCATCCTACCATTCATGTTTGGTTCTATACTTTGGAAGGACAGCTGCTATTTCAAAAAAGAGCAAGGAACAAAGATACCTTTCCATCACTATGGGATGTTTCTGTGGCCGGACATATTGGCGCCGGTGAGGATATAAAAATAGCAGCGACCAGGGAAGTTGAAGAAGAGATAGGATTGACCATTGCAATCTCGGATTTAGAGGGGATTGGAATGTTCAAATCCATGCACCAACACTCTGAAACCCTAATCGACAATGAATTCCACCATAACTTTTTGTGCGTGCTAAAGGTTCCTTTATCGGAATTAAAAAGGCAAGAAAGCGAAGTGGATGATTTAAAACTGTTTGCCTGGGAAGATTTTAAGAAAAAAGTGGAGCAAAACCAATTGGAGGGATTTGTTCCACATGAATTATCCTATTACCAAACAACAATCTCCGAAATCGAGAGAAGAATATAATCTTTCGTTTTCCTTGTTATTTTGAACTTGCTCAAAATGTTACTGAGAATAGTTCCTTACCTTAAATCAAGGGAAGGTGTCCAAAGGACGGAAGGAATTGTTTTAGGTCTACCCTTTCCGCTGTTACTACGTAACACCACCTTTCCCTACAACGAAGGGAAAGGAATTCTTGATATAATCAAGATTATTTGGTGGATTGTAGATTAGCCACAAACGCTTCGTATTTATCCAAAGCATAGGTCTGCTGCTCACCGTTGACCATATTTTTGACCACAAACTCCCTTTTGGAGAGCTCTTGGTCGCCAATCATGATTACATAAGGAACATTCCGATTGTTGGCGTACTTCATCTGCTTTTGCATTTTGGTCGCCGTTGGATATACTTCTGCCTTGATTCCTTGATTTCGTAGTTGCCCAACCAATTTTAAGCAAGCCAAACTTTCTGCCTTACCAAAATTGATACAGAGCACATCAATAGATTTGTCCAAAGTTTCTGGGAACAGTCCAAGTTCTTCTAGAACCAGATACGTACGATCCAATCCAAAGGAAATACCCACACCGCTCACACCTTTTAATCCAAATATACTTGTAAGGTCATCATACCGGCCACCACCACCAATAGATCCCATTTTTACACCTTCCGGGGCGCTCACCTCAAAAATGGCACCAGTATAATAGTTAAGACCGCGCGCCAAAGTGACATCCAATTGTAATTTTGCTGATTGCAAACCTATTTTCTCAACAGTGTTTACAATCTCTTCCAGTTCAACAACACCTTGCATGCCAATTTCTGATGTCTCCAAAAGGGATTTTAACCGGTTCAATTGTTCTGCCGCAGAACCTGACATGGCAAACAAAGGTGAGGCCTTCTCCACAGCTTGCTCAGAAATACCTTTGGCCTTCATTTCTTCCTTCACCTTCTCCTCTCCTATCTTGTCCAATTTGTCCAAAGCCACCGTAAAGTCGATCAGCAAATGTTTAGCCCCTATCACTTCGGCAATACCAGAAAGTACCTTTCTATTATTGAGTTTAATGGTAGTACCTGTTAATCCTAAATCGGTAAAAACGGCATCGTACAATTGTACGAACTCTACTTCTTGCAATAGCGAATTTGCTCCAACTACATCGGCATCACACTGGTAAAACTCTCGAAAACGTCCTTTTTGGGGCCTATCTGCTCTCCAAACGGGTTGAACTTGGTATCGTTTAAATGGAAAGTCAATTTCATTTTGGTGCATGACCACATAACGTGCAAACGGAACCGTAAGATCATAACGCAATGCCTTTTCTGAAATCTTGGGCGTCAACGAAGTTGAGTTCTTGGAACTGTAAGTTACATCGTCCACCTTGGAGATAAAATCCCCTGAATTCAAAATCTTAAAGATCAAGCGGTCGCCTTCATCACCGTATTTTCCCATCAAAGTATCCGAATTTTCAAAAGACGGTGTTTCTATAGGCTGAAAACCATAGACCTCAAAATGCTTTTTAATGGTATTGATGATGTAATTGCGTTTGGCAACTTCAATGGGTGAAAAATCCCTGGTCCCTTTAGGTATAGATGGTTTTTGTGGCATGCGTTAAAATTCTGCTGCAAATATAAGTTCTTATCCGATTCTTTATCATGGGGATTAGTGCGAATTTCAAGGATTTTCTCATATCAGACATCGGACATCCAGAGCCCCAACAATCCAAGTATCCAATAATCCAAACCCTATCCATCAATCCAAAAAGGGGTATTCATAAATTTTAGGTGGAATTTTAAGTTAAATTTTCCGATCTTCACTTATCGGGCGATATAGCTCATTAAAACGAGCGATATCTTAAACGTTGTAGCACATTAAAGAAATGACAGAAAGCGAATTCATAGACTATTGGAATAAGGAATACAAAGAATCGTTGCCAATCAATCACGAATTGAAAATGGTATATCCTGACAGGTGGTTTAGAATTCATAGTCTTCCTGAATCAAAAAGATACGCTGAAAATGAAGACGAGTATAAAATCATACTTGACCGACAAAACCAATTGATTAACGACCTGATTGGAGAAGAATCGGAAGTAGCAATATCATTCGGACTCTACAGGTGGGATTCAACTAATGACAATTATAAAGAGTTAACCGACTTTGGAGAATTTCAAAAGGTCTTGAGAATTGATTTGCAAAAAGAAAGACCAGAGGAATATGAAGACGAAACGTATTTTGACATTTATGTGAAAACTGAAAGTTGGAAAAACGGAAGCAGAAACGAAATACTCAAAGCTATTGCTGATGATGAAATAAGAGCAATGTTTGTCAGTCCGTCAAAAAAATGTGTCATTGCACCTTATGAGGGTGGAGTTGATGTGATTGTTGACTCGACCGAAAAAAGAGACAGACTTAAAGCTAAATACGTGGATTGGCTTTCTGACCGCGAAGATGGAATGTAAAAAGAAAAAAACGTGCTACAACAAGGTGTATAGCCAATAGGGCGTTTAGTGATAAATTGAAAGTTCTGTTCTTTGAGCAGGCAACGCCAAAACAAAGTTTTGACGTTTAACAAATAGAAAATTAAAGGTAAAAACGTTTGTTTTGGCTTAGTGGTAAACCGAAAGTGAAGTGCTTCGAATCTGCCCTACTGTCCATACACGGAACGATAAGTGCAATCCAAAAAAAACAATTTTATCGCTTTTGTAAACCATGAGGAAAAAGTTATCATTTAAATGAACAATCCAACTTCACTTTATTCCATGATCTTATCAAACCATTGGTAGAGTTCTCCTTTGGTAATAACAGCACCTTGCTTAATAAGCTCAAATTTATCTGCGTTTTTATCTTCAGAGTAGGCTTTGGAAGCGGTAAGGTATTCCACAAAATCAGATTGGAAGTTGCGTTTGAACCAGCCAAAACCTTCCTCGGTTCGCAAATCTATCTCCGGGTTCATCACTTTTACCGAAAACAGCTTCATTTCCTTTTCCGTTAAATGAAACAAATGCATCTGCAGTTCAGAAATGTTTTCTAGGTACTCCACTTTGGAAAGCACACCTTCCCAGACCAGATCACTGAATACATCTATCTCTTCTTCGGCAACTTGGGGCTTTTCTGCTTTAATGTTGGCCCATTCATCCGCTGTAATGGATTGGGTAGCCAAAAAGTTAATGAACTCAGGGTGTAATTCCTCTAATTGTTGCTGCGTCAGTCGTGCATATTTCATCTAACCTTCATTTAATTCGGCAAAAATAAAAAAGGCCGCGCTTTTGCGCAGCCTTTTATGTAACTAATACTTCTTTTTACCTTAAAATATATATCGAATACCAAATTGTGCTTGCCATCTGGATAAAAGGCTTTGGTCATAACCAAAGGTTCCTCTTTGGTTCAATGATGTATCAAAAGAATATGTTGGTGTATTGTTGGCATCAATAGATGTAACGGACAATGGATTTTGATTGTTCGGTAATTGAATCAATCCCCAATCGGAGCTTATCAAATTACCAAAATTCAAGACATCCACACTAAACTGAACAGTGTGTTTTTTCTCATTGATATAGAAATTATAGTCTTGCAACAGTTTAACATCCCATCTGCTTCTCCAAGGTGCCAATGCACCATAACGCTCCATATAACTACCTCTGTTATCACTTAAATAGTCATCTTGTTGAATATAAGCTTCAAAGTCGTTGGCCATAGAAGGATCTACAAACTGCATTTGCTGTACTTCAGAAGTTGTTGGAATGTACAAAAGGTCATTATTCTGGAAAGAACTGTCTCCATTTATGTTGCCTCCATAGGTGTAATTGAACCTTCCTCCTTTGGCGTATTCAAAAAATGTGGAAAGCGTTGTTCCCCATCGGTCATTGTTTCCATACACAAATTGCTTGGACACTACCCCTACAAAACGGTGTGTGTCCCCATATTTGGAAAAGGAAAGTACATCTTGGTTGGCATTTCCGGTTGTTGGGTTAAAATCGAAAGCATCACCGGTAATCTCCGCTTCTATGGAATTTACATCTTTTGCATTAAGATAGTTGTACGCAAGGCTTGCATATAATCCACCATTCCATGTTTTTTGTGCTTTTAGGGTTGTATTCCATATTCTTCCCTTATCAGAATTTGTAAAGACGTAAGCGTTGTTACCCCTATCTCCCGCAGCATAAAATGGTCTATTATCACCAGGGGCATTCAATGTTTGTGATGGGTTTCTCAATCCCCAGTTTTGCACATGTGCCCCATTAATATCCTTAGTATAGGAAACATCAATGGTAGCTACCAGACCATTTTCAAAGCGATGGTCCCCTCCAATATTGGTTCTCCAAACTTGTGGCCATTTAAAATCTGGATCTACAATCTGGTAGAAGAAAAAGTCCAATCCTTGAACTTGGTTTCCTAACCATACAAATGGAAAGCGACCGGTAAATATCCCACTTCCACCACGTATTTGGGTGTTTTGGTTTCCATGTACGTCCCAATTAAAGCCTACTCGGGGCGATATTAAGAAATCATTGCTTGGTAATGTTTCCGAATCCAAAAGAGTTTCTTGATCGGTCTGCGGATTGAAGTATGAGATTCCCGGACTGAACGTAAAGGGCTTTCTTGCTATATTTTCCCTGATCTTCTCGCGTGTATCAAAATAAAGTGGTTTATCAAACCGGATTCCGTATGTCAATTTAAAGTCATCGGTAACATCCCATTCATCTTGCAGATAAAATGCCATTTGGCCTACATTGGTCTCGGCCAGGGCCCATCCACCAGGATTACCAACTCCAGCTGCATTACTTCCGTTAAAAACATTCCTAGCATTGCTCAATGCAGCCGCCATAGTGCCATCATTTACATCAGTAAAAAAGGCATTGAGGTCATTGTAGGCTGCAAAAACACCAACTTCTTGTTGAAAATCCCCATTTTCATCATAGCCATAGGCTCCAAGGTTAAAGGAGTTGGCAAACTGGAATTTTTCAAAAGAAAAACCAATAGTATAGGTATGGTTACCTTTAAAATAATTTAGGTTATTGGTCAACTGAAATACTTTTTGGTCCAGTTCATTGTTAATCGAAAATGGCTCATGCCCCGCAATAATATAGTTGGTTCCTGCTCCATCACGAATGGTAATGGCAGGTGCCGGAGAGGATAGCGGATTCCTAAAATCATCAAAATGGGTATAGCCCACCTGAAGTTTATTGATTACTTCATTAGATAGTGTAGAATTTAATTCAAGCTGAACAGATTGAATCTTATTATTAATTTCATATCCTGAATTTTGGAACTGAAGTGTCTGTAAACTTGGTCCCCTAACACCAATTGCTGTTGGGTGGGCAGGTTTTTCCTTAGAAGCATCCAAGAAATTATAAATCAATGCCAATCTATTGTTCTCGTTAATATTCCAATCCAGTTTAAAGATTCCCTTGGTAGATTTAGAGCCATAGGTGAAGCCTTCATAAAGTCCCGTGTCATAGCCCAAACCTGCTAAAGCAGTCTGTACAGCCATCAAATCAGATTCTAAAACCCTAGATTCATTACTTGCTCCAGAACCTGTATTGGGAACAAAGCCATTAGAACCCAAATCGGTTCGTTCATCCTTTTCAAAATTGGCAAAGAAGAATAGTTTGTTTTTTACCAAAGGCCCACCAATACTAAAACCGTATTGATTTTGTTTTAAATCTGGCCTTATAGCTTCTTCACCAGCAATTTTATTCCCTGTTAAGCTTTCATTTCTAAAAAAGCCATAGACAGTACCGTGGAACTCATTGGTTCCACTTTTGGTCACCGCGTTAACGGAAGCCCCCGTAAAACCAGATTGAGTAACATCATAAGGTGCTATGGCCACCTGTATTTGATCAATGGCATCAAGAGAAATGGGTTGAGCATCTGTTTGTCCTCCTGGAGTTGGGGCATCCAATCCAAATGGGTTGTTAAAAATTGCGCCATCCAACGAAAAATTATTGTACTGATCATTTCTACCTCCAAATGAGTTTCCTGTTGAAGAGGGCTCCAATCTGGTAAAGTCCTGCGCCGATCTAGAAATTGTGGGCAATCTAGTGAGCTCTCTTCGGCCTACACTGGTTTCAGCTCCAGTTCTATCACTTCCAAATGTTCCGGTTTGGTCAGAAACTACAACAACCTCATCCAAAACTTGACTATCTGATGTTAAAGCAACATTGTGGTTAAAGGTCTTACCCAACGTAAGAAAAACATCATTCTTAACATTGCTCTTGAATCCAACATATGAGATAGTAATCTCGTAAGGGCCACCGACCCTAAGATTGAGGAGATTAAATCTACCTTCATCATTGGTAATTGCTCCATAACGAGTTCCTGTTGGTGTGTGAACAGCTACAACATTAGCTCCTAAAAGTGGTACTTGTTGGTCATCAACAACGGTTCCCCGTATGTTGGAAGTGGTTACTTGGGAAAATGCCGAAATGGATACTACTAAAAATAGTACCATTAATGGTAAAATTTTCTTCATAATATGTGAGTTAGTTTTTTGAGTATCTACAAACATAGACAAAAAAAAGAGCTATGCACGCATAGCTCTTTATAATTTATTAACCGAAATTTAAACTGTAGTTATTTTGCTTCGGCTACTACTTCGAAAGGGAAATCAACAATAACTTCTCTGTGAAGTCTGATCTGGGCATCATATGGCCCAACTCTTTTAATTGTCCCTCCTTTTATATTGATAAACTTTCTGTCTATTTGATGACCAGCTTTATCTAAAGCGGTAGCCAAATCAATATTGTTTACCGAACCAAACAATTTATCACCTGCACCTACTTTTGCAGGAATACGGATTTCCAATTGTTTTAATGCTTCGGCTTTTTTATTGGCCTCATCAATGACCTTCTTTTCTTTATGGGCACGTTGCTTTAGGTTTTCTGCCAACACTTTCTTTGCAGAAGGGGTTGCTAAAGCTGCCAATCCTTTAGGGATAAGGTAGTTTCTTCCATAACCGTTCTTAACTGTTACGACATCGTCCTTAAAACCTAAATCCTGTATATCTTCTTTTAGAATAAGTTCCATTCTTCAGTGTTTTTTATTTCAACATATCGCCAACATACGGCATTAAGGCTAGGTGACGAGCACGTTTAACGGCTTGGGCCACTTTTCTTTGATACTTTAAAGAGGTACCTGTAAGTCTTCTAGGAAGCAATTTACCTTGCTCGTTTACCAACTTCATCAAAAAATCAGGATCTTTATAATCAATATACTTGATACCAGATTTCTTGAACCTACAATACTTCTTTTGTTTATTGGTCTCAATGTTCAATGGGGTCAAATACCTGATTTCCCCATCTTTTTTTGATTTTGCTTGTTGTTCTATAGATGCCATAACCCTATGCCTTTGCTTTTAATTTAGTTCTTCTTCTTTCTGCCCAAGAAATAGCGTGTTTGTCCAACTTAACAGTTAGAAAACGCATAATGCGCTCATCTCTTCTAAATTCTAGCTCGTAAGGAGAAATTACTTCACCAGGAACGGTGAATTCAAATAAGTGGTAAAAACCACTTTTCTTGTGTTGAATGGGATAGGCCAATTTCTTAAGTCCCCAGTTTTCTTTGGAGACCATTTTGCCACCATTCTTAATTAAGAAATCTTCAAATTTCTTAACTGTTTCCTCTATCTGCGTTTCAGACAGAACGGGATTCAAAATGAAAACAGTTTCGTAATGGTTCATATATTATATTTTTAAAGGAGCGCAAAATTAGTGATAAATAGTTCTTTGCGCAAGAAAAGCTAAAAATCTTCGTTTAAAGCACAAGAGTTATTAACATTCATGAACCAATTAAACCTACGTAACGTATATGGTAATGTACACAACAAAATAGACCATGTTTACATCTTTTGTTGCAGTTAAACGTCATTTTTGTGTAATTTGCCGATGATTTAAAACCCTACAAATCACCCCATTCTATGAAATTAAAAAGTATAATTGTAGACGACTCCTCAATGCAACGGATGGCCGTTGCTAAATTGGTCAACAATCACCCTCATCTTGCCCTTGTAGCCGAGTATAGTAATGCTATTGAGGCCAAGAACGGGCTTAAGAACCACGACATCGACCTTATTTTTTTAGATGTTGAAATGCCAATCATAAGTGGTTTTGACCTTTTAGAGGCCTTGGAGAACCCTCCACAAGTAATTTTAATCACAGGGAAGCCTGATTACGCACTCAAGGCTTTTGATTATGATGTTACCGATTACCTGCACAAACCCATTACATTAGCACGTTTTGAATCCTCAGTAAAAAGAGCGGTTGCCAAATACGAGCAATTGAACAGGGTTGATGAGGATGAGGAGCATATTTTTGTAAAAAGTAACCTTAAAAAACGTAAGGTTATCTTAAATGATATTAAATGGATTGAGGCATTGGGAGATTATATTAAATTGGTGACCGACGAAGCCAATATTGTAATTCTTTCCACCATGAAAGCTTTTGAGAAGCAATTACCGGCCGAAAAGTTTTTGAGAATCCATAAATCTTACATTGTGAATCTAGAAAAGATAGAAAAGTTCAACAGTAAAAATGTTGAGGTTGGGGGAAGACAGATTCCATTAAGTAGAAATAAAAAGACAGAGTTGGCAGAAGCGCTTGCCAATGTATAGTTAGTTATATGTGGTCTACATTATAGACCAGTCTTATACTCTTATACTTAGAAATAGCATTAAAGGATTTTTCTATTCTTTTAATGCTGTTTTTTGTTTGGGCCATTGACTGACCTTTTGGAATTTTAATCAAGATATTTTTAAGATACTCTCTGCGAATTCTAGCCACAGGCGGATACTCCGGTCCAAGTATTTGTTGCCCCAATACATTTCGCAATGAACTTGCAAACCATTGGGAAGCATCATTCAATTTATTATAATCCCTATCTTTTAGGGTAAGCTTTATTATACGCACCAAAGGTGGATACTTAAATTGTTCTCGTTCATAATACTGCTCCTCAAACATTTTGTCATAATTGTTGGTGGTCACTTGTTGCAGAATTTGATGATAAGGATTATACGTCTGAATTAGCACCTTACCTCTTTTCTTTGTTCTACCTGCTCTGCCTGCTACCTGTGTCAACATTTGAAAACTTCGTTCATGGGCACGATAATCCGGAAAATTCAATAGAGAATCGGCGTTCATAATGCCCACTAAACTCACATTTCTAAAATCCAATCCTTTTGTTACCATTTGCGTACCCACAAGCACATCCATCTCTTGCTGTTCAAACGCTGTGATTATCTTTTCATATGCATACTTTCCCCTTGTGGTATCCAAATCCATCCTGCCCACGTTGATGTCTGGAAAAAGTTGCTGTAACTCCTGCTGAATCTGTTCGGTTCCAAATCCTTTTTTATCCAACGTATGGCTTCCACATGCCAAACAACTTAGCTGCAATGCCATATGATGTCCACAATAGTGGCACCGCAATTGGTTTCTATGTTGATGATAGGTTAAACTAACATCACAGTTAGGGCATTGGGCCACATGTCCACAAGTAGTACATTCAATGATAGGTGAAAAACCTCTACGGTTCTGGAAAAGAATGATTTGTTCTCCTTCTTCCAAAGTTTCGGCAATTGCATTGAACAAGGTTTCCGAAAAATGACCTTTCATTCGCTTTTTTCGTGTCGCCTCTTTAATATCTACCAAGGAAATATCTGGCATTAACACATCTCCAAAACGATATTTAATAGATGCATAACCATATTTTCCTTTTTTGGCGTTGTCCATGCTCTCTATGCTTGGTGTGGCAGACCCCAATACACAATGAGCATTGTGCAGCGCTGCCAAAACAACAGCTGCATCCCGGGCATGGTAACGGGGAGCTGGATCAAATTGTTTAAAGGAACTCTCATGTTCCTCATCCACAACCACCAACCCTAAATTAGAAAATGGTAAGAACAAGGATGATCTGGCACCTATTACAATTTGCGCCTTATCCGCATTGGTAAGCACATTGTTCCATACCTCAACACGTTCATGGATACTGTATTTTGAGTGATAGATCGCTACTTTATTTCCAAAGTACTGACGGAGCCTGTTGATCAATTGCGAAGTCAAGGCAATTTCAGGCAATAAATAGAGAGCTTGCTTCCGTTGAGCCAAACAATTTTCTATTAATTTAATATAAACCTCGGTTTTTCCTGAGGAAGTTACCCCGTGCAACAAAGCAGTTTTATTTAACTCAAAACTCTTTTTGATTGACTCAAATGCTTCTTGTTGATAGGAATTTAAGGTAATTCCCACCACCTTATCCACATCTACTTCATACTGAACCCTATCCGTTTGAATATGGTATTCCTCAAGAATGGATTTATCAATAAGTGCTTTTATAACCGCTCTGGAACTACCACTTTCCTTTTCCAAATCTGTAACAGGAATTGGTTTTTTGGATTTTGCCTGAAGTTGAAACAGGGACAGTACCACTTGGCTTTGCTTTGGGGCCCTAGTAAGGCTTTGCAGTAATTCTTCCAGTTTTTCCTCACTTTGATGTGCCTTTCCAAGTTTTACATAGCGCACCAATTTGGGTTTATATTGTTCGTAAAGCTCTTCTTTTTGAAGTACGACTCCTTTCTGTACCAATCGGTTAACCAAGGGCAATACATTCTTTTTGTCAACAATGCCACTGATTTCTCCAATCTTTAGCGATGTTTGATGTTGCAGGGCTTCGAAAATCAGGAACTCATCGTCCTTTAGCTCCATTTCATCAATTTCCACTTCCTTGTTGGGTAAAACCAAGGTTTCACTTTCTAATAGAAATGCGCTTGGCAATGCACTTCGAAGGACTTCTCCCAAAGTACACATGTAATATTGGGCAATCCACTGCCAATGTTTTAATTGAAATTCATTCACCAAGGGAGTTTCATCAAGAATCTGATAGATTTCCTTGGCTTCATAGGCCTCTGGTCCGCTCTGATGGATATTGAATGCCAGTGCCGTGTAAATCTTGGACTTTCCAAAGGGAACAGCAACCCGCATTCCAGCTTTTAAAAAATAGGCTTCTTGCTCAGAAACCTTGTAGGTAAAGAGCCTTTCCAGAGGAATGGGAAGTACAACATCTAAAAAAAATCCCATACGCTATTCCTCAATAACCCTATGCCAAGTCTGGGTTCTATATAAAAATGCTAAATAGCCTCTTACTTTTAGCTTGTTTGTGTCTTTGGGGTCTAACCATACCTTTCCTCTAAATGTCATTGCCTGTTCTGGATCAAAAAGCCTATTCCCTTTATACTCGCCTTTGCTGTTTCTCTTATAGTTATCCATTATCTTCATCCCGGTAACAGGCTTATTCTTTAAATCTCCTTTACACTTAACGCAAAGTGCGTTTTCTTTTCCTTTTTCAAGAATCTTTAAAATCTTGGCTTGTAGAAGGCCATTTTCTTCATAAACTTCCACAATGGCTTTGGTAATTCCATTGCGGTCATCCACAGTTTTCCATTTTCCAAATACAGTCTGTGACCATGAAAAATGGAATACAAACATAAAAATGATCATCAGTATTTTATGTAGTACCTTGCTGTTGTCTTTCATGCTTTTTCTTTAAGGAATTTAGCGTTGCGTTCAATTCAAACCCCAATAATAGGATGTTGGAGTTTAGCCAAATGAACACCATTAAAATCAATAATCCTCCTAAAGCTCCGTATAATTCGTTGTATCTGGCAAATTTTTCCACATACACACCAAAAAGATAAGAGGTAAGTACAAATAGCAATGTGGTCATCAATGCTCCCGCAGAAAAGAACTTTGCCTTTCTGCCTTCTGCCGTACCGAAATAATATAAAATGGCTGTGGTCAAATAAGATAACAGCATAAAGAATAAAATCTTGGTCACCTGAACTCCTACGGTATCGCCTTTTTCCACATCATAGCCCAAGGTCTTACCTAAATATTCACTGGTGTACTCAACTATATAGAATTCAAAATATACGAAAGCTACAGCACCCAAAATCAACAGAATAGACAAAATCATGCCCACCATTAACGCATAAGCATATTGTCTGAAGAAATTCCGAGTCAACTCTACGTGATAAGAATTTTCGAATCCGCCAAAAATGGCATTTACACCGTTGGCCACCAAAAAAATAGAAAGCAAAAAAGCAGATGATAATAATCCTCCGCGCTTTTGATCTTTGATCTGCTGATAGATATCCCCAAAATAATCACTGGTAGCTGACGGCAAAAAAGATTCCAAAAAAACGAGAAATTGAGAATCAAAATTTTCGTTTCCCACACTTGCATAGGGTATTATCCAGGGCACTAGGGTCACTAAGAAAATTAATAATGGAAAGAGCGCCATAAACAAGCTAAAAGCAATGGAACTTGCCCGTGCGGAAAGGGTTCCTTTAACAATGCCCAATAAGTACATTTCCAAAAGGTCATAGAAAGATAGTCCCTCAAAAGCTTTTAGTTTAATGCTCTTGAGGAGACGAACCAACCAATTTATGATTGGAATCTTCTCTAACCGTTCTTCAATTGCCACCGACATATAATTATACTGCTTTTAAACTAAGATCCATATTATGCACAGAATGGGTCAATGCACCAGAAGAAATATAATCCACCCCACACAGCGCATAATCACGAATGGTATTTTCATTAATCCCTCCTGAAGATTCTGTCAAGCATTGGTCCGCGATTAAAGCAACGGCTTTTTTGGTTTCTTCGTAATCAAAGTTATCCAACAGAATCCTGTAAACTCCTTTTGTCTGTAATATTTCTTCCACTTCATCCAAATTTCTGGCTTCCACAATGATTTTTAGATCTCTTTTCGTATCCAAAAGGTATCGTTGGGTTTTCTGGATAGCCTTGGTAATTCCCCCGGCAAAATCAATGTGGTTATCTTTTAGCATGATCATATCATACAGGGCAAACCTATGGTTCTCACCTCCCCCAATTTTTACAGCCCATTTTTCCAGAGCCCTAATTCCGGGTGTTGTTTTACGAGTATCCAATATTTTAGTCTGCGTACCCTCTAACAATGTTACATATTGTTTGGTTTTTGTGGCAATGGCACTCATGCGTTGCATGGCATTGAGTACCAATCGCTCAGCTTTCAAAATGCTCTGGGAACTTCCCTCTACATAAAAGGCAATATCGCCATACTTTACTTCTTCACCATCAGAAATAAGTGTTTCAACCTTCAATTCTGGATCAACATGTCCAAAAACTTGCTTTGCAAATGCAATTCCTGCAATAACACCTTCATCCTTAACCAGTAATTTGGCTTTTCCCGTTACGTTGCTTGGGATGCAGGCCAATGAACTATGGTCACCATCTCCAACATCTTCACGGATGGCATTGGCAATAATTAAATCGAGTTCTTTTTGAAATTGATCTTTGGTAATCATTTAAAAATGGGGTTTTGACGAAAATAATAAAAACATTGTTCCTGATCTGTTCTCCATAGTCATTGTTTCGTCTTAAACGTTTAATTTTGGGCATGCAGATTACATTAATTGCGATTGGCAAAACAGATAATCCCGAACTGGCCAAACTTATAACTCTTTATGAAAAACGGTTGAAACATTATATAAAGTTTCAGTTTCTCATTATTCCAGATATAAAGAACAGCAAAAATCTATCCGAAGCCCAGCAGAAGGAAAAGGAAGGGGAATTGATTCTTAGTAACATTCAACCCGCGGATGTGGTTACTATCTTGGATGAAAAGGGAAAGCAATTTTCATCCATGGAGTTTTCTCAATTTCTACAAAAGAAAATGAACAGCGGACTGAAGAACCTTGTTTTAATCATTGGCGGACCTTATGGTTTTAGTGAACAGGTGTACCAACGTAGTAACGGGCAATTGAGCCTATCCAAAATGACTTTTTCCCATCAAATGGTACGTTTGTTTTTGGTTGAGCAATTGTACAGGGGATTCACTATTCTACGGAATGAACCTTATCATCATCAATAGGTATGTTGTTAGAGGATGGAAATTTGTATTTTTCCAGTAATCCTTCCACTTTTTGCAATACCAAATGATGTGGTTTGGCAACTTCCTCAGTTTTTTCAAGTGATTTTACCATATCCGCTGACACTTTTTTCAAATGATTCAACTCTTCTCCAATGAACCCATATATTTCCCTCTGCCTTTCAGGGTTTTTCTCAACTTTTAATACATATTGAAGATCACCAATATTTTTCATGTGCGAGTTGAACACATGGGACTGGTGCCATGCTATTTCTGAAAGTTTTTTCTTTTGATTTAGGATTCTATTAATAATTGGGTTGACTATAAAAAAGAGTTCGAACAGTATAATAACAATTGAAAATATTGCCAGTTCCAGTTCTATGATCATTGTTGTTTTAATATCATTATCAGCCTTTTTCTGAAATTGACCAACAATTACATCCATAATGTTTGTGAAACGGTCAACCCTATATTTTACATCATTAAAAGATAGGTTTTTAAAGTTTTTGAAATCCTTCAGTTCAGCATACAACCATTCCAAGTGAGGGTCTAATCTTCTAAACTCTCTAAGAATTTCTGGGCTGTCCAACGGTTCTATCTTCAAACTTTTGTTGCCATGTTGTAAAAAACCATTCATTTGATAGAGCTTGGTAAGAGCAAGTTTCATCTCAGCATAATCACAGTTATGATATCTACATGAGTATAGTTCGTTCAGCAATTGTTGACTAAATGTTCGTTGTTTACCTGCAAGATTTACACTTAATGCTGTAGCCCTCTGTTTATTTAATGAATATTGTGTCATGGACTGTATAACTATAGTCAAAAACACAATAGAAACTACCAAAAGATAATACGCTCTAAAGCCTTTTTTGAAAATTTTAAACTTCTTGATTTTCATGCAGGTTAATTCAAATAGTAAGAATTAGCCTACAATTTAGTTCTTAAAAAGGATGTTCTTCTAAAAATGTTGTGAAACAAGGATTTCAGAATGTGAAAAGTCGCATTATAGAGACAACACTATTAAGCTTAATAGAGTACTCTAAACTTTATAGTATTTTCCACGTTTTTTAGCGCCTTCATTACCTCCTTATTATATTCTTTGTCCAAATCAGTAATTACATACCCTACTTCGCTGTCGGTAGATAGATATTGACCAGTAATGTTCATTTCATATTTGGCCAACACCTCACTAATTTTTGCCATGATTCCAGGAACGTTTTTATGAATATGCAAGAAACGGTGTGCATTTGTCTGCTTTGGTAATCTAATATTAGGAAAGTTAACCGCATCAACCGTATTTCCAGAATTGATGTAATCCATAATCTTATTGGGTACAAAATCAGCAATATCGCGTTGTGCTTCCTCCGTACTACCACCAACATGCGGTGTAAGAATTACATTGGGCAATCCTTGAAGCGCAGTTTGAAAACCACCATTGCTTCTTGGTTCTGAAGGATAAACATCTACGGCAGCACCCCCTAGTTTTCCACTTTTTAAAGCTTCTGAAAGTGCTTCAATATCTACTACGAATCCTCTAGAAAGGTTGATGAAAATTGCCCCATCCCGCATTTGTTTGATTTCTCGTTCGCCAATAAAATTCTTGTTGGCCTTATTGTCATCCACATGTAAAGACACGACGTCCGAAACCGACAACAAATCTTCCAAAGTGTTGCATTTTATTGCATTCCCCAACGCCAGCCTATCAGAAACATCATAATAATATACGCGCATGCCAATGGCCTCCGCCAAAACAGACAACTGTTTCCCTATGTTTCCATAACCAACTATCCCAAGATTTTTACCTCTAACCTCTTTGGAATTAATTGCTGTTTTGTTCCATTGACCACTATGAATTTCAGTACTACGGGTAAACACATTTCGCATGAGCATTATAATCTGGCCTATGGCCAACTCTACCACAGACCTGGTGTTACTGTAAGGTGCATTGAATACAATAACTCCTTTTTTCTTGGCTGCTTCTAGGTCTATTTGAGTGGTTCCTATACAAAAAGCCCCAACTACCAATAATTTATTAGCAGCTTCCAACACTTTTTGGGTCACTTGCGTTTTGGAACGTATACCCAATACGTGTACTCCCTTAATTTTTTCAATAAGTTCATTCTCAGGCAAGCTATGCTTTACCAATTCTACCGAAAAACCATCTTCAGAAAGATTATCAAAAGCTGCAGGGTGAACATTCTCCAACAATAAGATTTTGATTCTGTTTTTTGGGTACGATATATTTCTGGGCAAGTCGTTTACATACAGGAACTCATCCAAATTGGGAGTTACATGGTCCGCATTGTTCGCGGCTTTTTCACGATGTACATTTTCCGTATAGGCGAAAAACTTATCTGCAATACCGGCCTCACGCATTACATAATCACTATACCCATCCCCTATTACCTGAACCTCTCCATCTAAATCAAGATTTTTCAGGCACTCTATTTTTCCGTTGTGCGATGCCAGAACATTAGCTTCATCAAAGCCAATTATACTTCCTTCCTCATCAAATTTAAAGGTATTGGCGTATACCCGGTCTGATGGTATATTGTATTCTTCTACAATAGGATCAATAAATTCTTTGAATCCACAGGAAATGACATAAATATCATCTGAAAATTTTTCAAAAAACTCCTTATTGGAAGCGATTGATTTGGAGATTTTCTGGCGTAGTTCATCAACCAAACCATCCAAATCATTCTTATGGGCTTTTAATAATTGTATTCTTCGTTCCAAAGATTCTGTAAACGAAATATCACCATCAATTCCGAGATTGGTAATGTGCTGAATTTCTTGGATAATCTCATCCTTATTAGATTTGCCCTGTAAGGTCATTTCTGCCAAAACATCCAATGCCTCTACCCTGGTTAGGGTACTATCAAAATCAAAAACATACTTACGTCCCACTTCTACCATGTATTTCCTGAAAAAATTAAGGAATAAAAATAAACATTAATTCCATCCACAAAATTGGAAGCCCCCAAAAACGACTCAGAAATATGGATATATCAAAAAACGTATGCAAAAAGTTTTAAAATAAAGAAAAACAGGCCTCTAACTTGCTAAAACCATCTTCTTGTTGCTTTGCAATACATACTATATTCCTTACCAAATAACTTCAACAAAGCCTCCTCCTCTTTTTTAATTTGAAAGTGATTCATATAATATACAAATCCAGCAGCCAATAGCGTATTGAAGGCATTTCCCAATTTAAGTCCAAATGCCAGTAAAATCAAAAGCATACCTAAATACATGGGATTACGCGTATATTTATAAATACCATTAGTTACCAATTTACTTGTTCTTGAAAGATCAATAGGGTTTGTGGTCGTCTTAGCCCTTGCAAATTGAAATATTCCAAAAAGAATCACCAAAAAAGCCAAAATCAGTAGAAATTTGTATAGCCTTTGCCTTCCAAAAAAATCAAATTCCCCAAATGGAAGAAACTTGTCCAACACATACATTAGACCTCCAAAAATAAGCATGGCCAAAACTGGTAAAACCTTCATTGTAATTTAAAATAAAAATGGTGAAAATCGAAATTACTACTTTTAACCCTTTCCTAAATAAAACATGCTTTGAAAATTGTTTTTGCTACACATAATCCCAATAAGCTGAAGGAGGTCAAACAACTTTTACCTTCTTCTATTGAGCTCTTATCATTGGACGACATTGGTTGTTTTGATGAAATTCCTGAAACAGGTGATACCCTAGAAGAAAATGCCAAAATAAAGGCGGATTATGTTACAAACAACTATGGCCATAGTTGTTTTTCTGATGACACTGGGTTACTAATTGAAGCCTTAAATGGTGCCCCAGGAGTTTATTCAGCCAGATATGCAGGAGGACAAAAGAATGCTAAGGACAATATGACCAAGGTTTTAACCGAACTCAAAGGAAAAACCAATAGGGAAGCCCATTTTAAGACTGTAATTCACTTAAATCTTGAGGGCGGCAGCCATATCTTTGAAGGAATTGTAAATGGTTCCATCACTGAAAATGTTGTAGGGGTCAGGGGTTTTGGTTATGACCCTATTTTTAAACCCAAAGGGTTTGCCGAAACTTTTGGAGAACTACCAGCAAAAACAAAAAATTCCATAAGCCATCGTGGAAGAGCTGTACAAAAACTGATTGCATTCCTTAAAACACAAACACTGTAGTGACAAGTCTGTAAATAAGTGTACCTTTGCGCCTTTATTAACGCCGCCGGTATGGGCATGGTGTTGCGCGGGGCTCAAAAAGGTATTACAGAATCGCTCTATGCAACACAACATATTTGCGATTTAAGGTATATACCACAATGACAAAATTTGAAACCCTGGGGTTGGACAAACCCCTATTGGATGCTATTGCTGACCTCGGATTTGAAACTCCATCCGAAGTACAAGAAAAATCAATCCCACTTTTATTACAAGAAGATACCGATTTGGTTGCTTTGGCTCAAACTGGAACGGGAAAGACAGCTGCTTTTGGCTTTCCAATGATTCAAAAAATACAGGCCGATAGTAGAACCACACAAGGGCTTATATTATCTCCTACCCGTGAGCTCTGTTTACAGATCACCAACGAGCTAAAATTGTATTCAAAATATGTTAAAGGTTTGAATACTGTTGCCATTTATGGTGGAGCCAGTATTACCGACCAGGCAAGACAGATTAAACGTGGTGCACAAATTGTAGTGGCCACTCCAGGCAGAATGAAGGATATGATCGGACGTGGAATGGTCGATATTTCAAAAATTGACTACTGCGTGCTTGATGAAGCTGATGAAATGCTAAACATGGGCTTTTTTGAAGATATCAAAGACATTTTGTCCAACACCCCCAAAGAAAAATTTACATGGTTGTTTTCCGCCACCATGCCAAAAGAAGTTTCTACCATTGCCAAAAAGTTTATGCATAAGCCCCAAGAAATTACTGTGGGCACAAAAAATGCCGGAGCTTCTACCGTTCAACATGAATATTATCAAGTTGGAGGACGTGATCGTTACCCAGCACTTAAACGCCTTGCTGATGCCAATCCCGGTATTTTTTCGGTAATCTTTTGCAGAACCAAGCGGGATACTCAGAAAGTTGCTGAGAAACTTATTGAAGATGGTTACAATGCAGGAGCCTTGCACGGGGATTTAAGCCAAAATCAGCGAGATTTGGTCATGAATGCCTTTAGAAAAAAACAAGTACAGATGCTTGTGGCTACAGATGTGGCTGCCCGTGGAATTGATGTTGACGATATAACACACGTAATCAACTATCAATTACCTGATGAAATAGAAACCTACACTCACCGAAGCGGTAGAACAGGTCGTGCAGGAAAGTCAGGAATTTCAATGGTCATTGTCACAAGATCGGAAATTCGTAAAATAAAAGCCATTGAAAAGAAGATCCAGCAAGATTTTCTTTCAAAAAAGATTCCCACCGGAATTGAAATTTGTGAGATTCAATTGTACCATCTGGCCAACAAAATCAAGGATACTGAAATAAACACGGAGATAGACAACTATTTGCCTGCTATAAATGATGTCTTGGATGGTATTGACCGTGAAGAGCTTATCAAAAAAATTGTTTCGGTAGAGTTTACCCGTTTCTATAATTATTATAGTAAAACAAGGGATTTAAACTCTTCTGATAATAGCAGGGAACGCGGTGAAAGAGGTGAACGCTCTAAAGATGATATTCCTTCAAGTGGCTCTGTACGTTATTTCATAAATGTTGGAGAGCGTGATGGTTATGACTGGATGTCCTTGAAAGATTTCCTTAGGGACACGCTTAACCTTGAAAAAGAAGATGTCTTTAATGTAGACACCAAGGATAGTTTTTCTTTTTTCAACACCGATGCACAACTGACAGAACTGGTCCTTCAAACTTTTACCGATTTCAAGGTAGATGGACGTTTTGTCAATGTTGAAGTATCCAAGAATCCTGGGGGTTCGGGTAGAGGTGGCAGAAAACGCGATAGAAAACGTGGTCATAGAAAAGGTGGAGATGGCGGTTACCGAAAAGGTGGTGACAACAAATCTTTCCGAGGAGGAAAAAAAGGAGGTTCTGGTAGAAGGGGTGGAAAAAAACGACCTGGCTTTTATTAGTTAATTCTATATTAAATGATGATGGACTCGTATTTATTTTTCTTTGTTTAGTACTTTTATGATTACAAAGATTGCATGAAAAGAGTTCTACTTACATTTTTTTTCTTCATTTCGTTTTTTTGTTTTGCTCAAAATGAGGATAATAAGCTCGTTGAAGGCGAGTTAAAAGCTACGGTAATCAACGCCCAGACCGATTTTCCAATGGTAAGCGTACATGTTGTCAACTTAAATAAGGTAGTTGGCACTATAACGGACCAGAAAGGAAAATTTACCATAAGGGCTGCCGTAAACGATACTTTGTATCTTTCATTTTTGGGTTTTAAATCCCAAAAAGTTCGTGTTACCAATGACATGTTCAAATTTGAGGATACCGAAATTGCTTTGACTGAACTGGCTTATGCGTTGGAAGAGGTTATAGTGAGACCCTACCAATTAACTGGATATTTGGAGATTGACGTAAAGAACCTCCCTATCAACAATGCCTATCAATACAGTATTTCAGGTCTTTCAAAAAGTTATGAAGCAGGTAGCAAGAATCCCAGTGCAGTAACCAAAGTTTTGGGTGCCATCTTAAATCCTGCAGATCTATTGCGGAATCTATTTGGGAAAAAACCAAGGCAAATGCGGAAACTTCGACAAATGAAAGAGGATGACGACATTAGAAATTTGTTGGCTTCAAAATTTGACCGGGAAACGTTAACGGAGTTGCTCCAACTGGAAAAAGTTGACATTGAGGACATCCTTAACAACTGTAATTATTCCAAATCATTCATCAATACAGCAAACGATCTTCAAATTTTAGATGCGATCTCTAGCTGTTACGAAGAATACAAAGTCCTTAACAGGCGGTAGAAAACTTCTTCCAATTTTAGCTTTTAGATAAAGTTCTTCGGATAAATAAATTTTATATTTCCACATGCATTTTATAGTTTTAGCTAAAATCCCAAGAAATGAAAAAACTACTTATCGTCATGATTACGTTGGTATGTCTTTTTGGATGTAAGAAGGTAGAGAAATCTCCAAAAAAGGACACCAAAGTAGTTGAAGAAACACCTCAGAAAAAGGAAGTTCCATTTGTTTGGGAAGGAGCCAATATTTATTTTCTTTTAACAGACCGTTTTAATAATGGTAATCCTGACAATGATATCAATTTTGAAAGGATAGAGGAAACAGCTATTCTTAGAGGTTTTGAAGGAGGGGATATTGAAGGGATAACCCAAAAAATTGAAGAAGGTTACTTTACTGATCTTGGAATCAATGCTATTTGGTTTACTCCTGTGGTTGAGCAAATTCACGGGGCCACAAACGAAGGTACAGGAAACACCTACGGATATCATGGGTATTGGGCCAAGGATTGGACAGCGATTGATCCCAATTTTGGCACAAAGAAAGATTTGGGAAAATTGGTCAAAACCGCACATTCCAAAGGTATTCGAATTTTATTGGATGTAGTTTTAAACCATACAGGGCCTGTGACTGAAAAAGACCCTGTTTGGCCAGAAGAATGGGTGAGGACGAACCCTAAATGTGAGTTCACTAGCTACGAAAATACCACAGCTTGTACCTTGGTGGAAAACCTTCCTGATATTCTAACTGAATCAGACGAACCGGTGGAACTACCTGATGCTTTGCTAGCAAAATGGAAGGAGGAAGGTAGATTGAGCCAAGAGCTTGATGAGCTCCAGCTTTTCTTTGAACGTACAGGTTACCCAAGAGCACCTAGATATTATATTATCAAATGGTTGACAGATTATATCAATGATTTTGGTGTAGATGGTTTTAGAGTGGATACCGTAAAACACGTAAACGAAAATGCATGGACCGATCTTTACAAAGAAGCTACCTATGCATTTGACACCTGGAAGAAAAAGAATCCTGATCATGTTTTTGACAACAACCCGTTTTATATGGTTGGGGAAGTCTATAATTATGGTATTTCTGGTGGTCGAGAATTCAATTTTGGAGACAAAAAGGTTGATTTCTTTGAATATGGTTTCAAAAGCCTAATCAATTTTGATTTAAAGAACGATGCGAACAAGGATTACCAAAGCATCTTCAAAAAATACAATCGTTTATTGAATACCAAATTAAAAGGCAAAAGCGTTCTCAACTATTTAACCTCCCATGATGATGGGAGCCCTTTTGACAAAGAGCGAAATAAGCCATTTTATACCGCAAATGTGCTCTTATTGACACCAGGAGCCTCACAGGTATATTATGGAGATGAAACTGCAAGAAGTTTGATCATTGAAGGAACTGAGGGCGATGCCACTTTGCGTTCTTTTATGAACTGGAAAGAACTAGATAGCCTGCCCCGTACTCAAAAAATTCACAAGCACTGGCAAAAGTTGGGACAGTTTAGACGAGATCATCCTGCTGTTGGCGCAGGAAGGCATAAAAGATTGGCTAAATCTCCCTATGTTTTCTCCAGAACCTATGTCAATGGAGATTACAAGGACAAAGTCGTGGTTGGCTTGGATTTACCTAAAGGTAAAAAATCCCTTTGGGTAAAGGGATTTTTTGGTGATGGCACTAAATTGTACGACACCTATTCCGAAACCGAGGTCATGGTCAATAAAGGCAAGGTGATTTTGGACAACGAATTTGATATTGCACTGTTGGAGTTGGTGGAATGATCACACCCTAGAATGTAATGCAATTCGATTACCTTCTGAATCCAAGAACAATCCCATATAACCCACTTCTGGACTGATCTGTGTTTTAGGTTTTAGTATTTTGCCGCCAGCAGCTTCCACCCTATCCATTTCATTTTGCACATCAGAACTGGCAAAATAGATAAGTACTCCCTCTGTGCCGCTAGGTTTATAACTTTCATGTTGAATGAGGGAACCGTTGGCTCCAGGCTTTCCTTCAGCCCAAGGGAACCACCCCATCAAAGTACCTTCAAAATTCTGTACTTGAATTTCAATTTGAAAAACTGTATCATAAAAAGCTTTGGCTCGATTCATATCCGAAACCGGAATCTCAAACCAGCTTACCATATTTTGTTCCATAGCTATTTCTCTAGTAATTCTTTTAAACTAGCCAATCCTTCTTCAAAATCCCCACCAACAGCTTTGTCCATATTCATGAACAACATAAAAATACTGGTCGGGAATTTATTCTTTCCAGAAAAGCCCCATGTAACTTTGGTACTTCCCGTACTAACTTCCTCAGTAATCAGATAAGCATCAGAGGTAGATTTCCATGGTTTTAAGAACCGAAGTTCCGATTCTACACGTTCTCCATCCACAATTTTGGTAAGTTCCTGCTCCCCTTCACCTACATCCTTGTTTCCAAGCCAATAGCTTGTAGCTCCCACTTCACCATCGGTTCCCGTGAACTTCTTTTCCATATTCGGGTCTTTTTTGTTCCAAGGAGACCAAGCATCCTGGTTTTTTAGGAACCGTAGGTTTTCAAAAACCTCATTCTTTGGTTTTGCAATTTCTATGGATCTAGAAACATCATAACTTTTTGGCGCAATCATCGCCAATATCAAAATCAATAAAACAATTCCTGCTAAAATGTAAAGTAGTGTAGTCATTTGTTTTTAAAATTGGTTGTCTTCTAAAATACAAAAAACTTCATTCTGAAAGGTATCTCTCGATAATCCCTTCCACATCCTTGATGGATTTTTTGGTCCAATCCAACCGTTTTTCAAGAATTTCTTCTTTGGAAAGTTGCCAATCCACATTAGATTCTTTCAGTTTTTGGGTCAGCTGTTGGATAATAATGGCCGCCGAAACAGAGATATTCAAACTCTCAGAAAATCCTACCATCGGAATTTTCAAGAACCCGTCAGCTTTTTCCATCACCTCTTCACTAAGTCCCTCTTTTTCAGTCCCAAAGAACAAGGCAGTTGGGGTATTAACTTCAAAATCAGCAAGATATCTTGAATCATTATGCGGAGTAGTAGCAATAATTTGAAAGCCCGATTGCTTTAAGCTGTCAATACATTCAGAAGTGGTTTGATAACGGTTTACATCCACCCATTGCTCTGCACCCATTGCAATGTTCTTGTCCAAACGTTTACCAAATCGGTCTTCAACCACATGAACCTCTTGAATGCCAAAGGCATCACAACTTCTTATTACGGCACTAGTATTGTGCAGTTGAAATACATCCTCAATAGCAACCGTTAGGTACTTAGTTCTATTTTGAAGTACCTCCAAAAAACGTTGCTTCCGTTCTTCGGTCAAAAAACCTTCAAGATATGTGAACAAATCATGGTCAAACATAAAGACCAAAATAACGAAAATTGAATTTGTAGTTTTTCAAGAGTTCCTATCTAACCTTTTTCCTTTTGTATTCAAGGTTCTAGAAAAACCCCAGAATTTTTAAGGTTTTTACACAATTGGTTTTATTGTCAAAATAGTTACCTTTCCTCTGCAGCTCCCCAATCTTATTTTATAAACTTTTAATTCTTAATCTACTTATGAAAAAGTATTTTTTTTCTAAGCTTAGGCTGTCAGTTCTTGTTTTACCCTTATTCTTCTCCTCTTGTCAAAAAGAAGAACAAATAGATTTATCTGACAATTCCTATAAATCAAATTTATACAACAAAGATTATATTAAAGAGGCCTCTCTCAAAGAGCAATTAGAATACAAGATTTATCACTTATCAAGTCTAATGCAAGGCGTAGTAAAGTCAGGAATTGATTACAATTCAATGTTTTATGGAAAAGCCAAAAAAGATGAAACTGGACAACTACTTCTTTTTCGTGACATCATTCAATCAAATTCAGTTGATAACAAGAATAGAATCGTAAGTGACAGTATTTCGTTTTCCCTTGATGCCTTTGAAGGTTTGTCAGAGGTGCTAATGAATCCAACATTAGAGAAATTGAAAGATGGGGACGAAAGTAATCCAATCTTTCTAATGTCATCTTATGATGAAACCCTGGAAGAACAAGTAGTGATTGGATTTGAATTTGATGAGAATGGTGAAATTAAGATGCTGGACGGTTACATTCAGGAAGAGGATATTTTTAGCAGCGCTTCAAAAGATGACCATACCCAGGTTTTCAAAATTGGAGTTGATGATGATTGCAACTGTCCAGGAGGAGGAAGTTCAGAGGGAGGAACCTCCGAAAATTCTAGCGAATGGGTAAAAATGGAATATATTAAAATAAAGGACAAAAAAGAATCTTGGCTCGAGAAAGCAGATATAAAATTTGAAGTTGCAACATCCGGCCCTGGTGCATTGAGACCAGGGGAATATACCACACACTGCGGTCAATCTATTCCAAGCACATGTTATTATAATGGAAGCTTTTTAGCTCATTGCAAAAATAGCGAGGTCAATGAGAAAAGAAAAATAGACAGAGATTTAGGGATTCTTCAAGCTACAGGTAGCACAACTTGTCGTGTTTGAATATGATGCTTGGCCAGCTAGCCTTCGTAAATTCGAAGAATACGTGAATGGGGAAAGAATCACCATAGAATATAGGTCTTACCAATCTCCTTACGGCCAAATTTTAGCCAATTTCAATTCAAACAATATTTATAATCTCATAAACGGAAGAAACATATCTCAAAACAATAGTGATATTGAATATAATCTTAAATAATCCACCCAAATTATATGAAAAATATTAAAATCTTAATCTTCATCTTTTTTCCAATCCATATGATTGCTCAAAACAATTCAGGGGATGTAAAAAAATCCCTGCGTTTTAATATTGGAACAGAATATCGAATTACCCCTATTTATAACGTTGACTCTGATTTTTCAGATGTTACAAGCTTTACTAATGTTGATTTCCAAAATTCCGGACTAGCATTGATTGCATCCTTGGAATGCCGCCTCACCAATAGATTTTATTTGGGGTATGGGAATGGTTTCAGGTATGATTTAGTTATTTCGCCAATGCCCCTAGGCAACAACCGTTTAAATGTAGGCACTGCCGATTATAAACTCATCGTTGAGCATCATTTTTATGTTGGTTATGAGTTCAAAGTATTCAGGAACAATGAGTTTTTTGTAAATTTTGGTATTTCCCTTATGAACAGAAATACTGATTTCTCTGTAAAGGAAGTGTTTGATGTGGGTGAAGGTTTTAGCATAAATAACTTTACCTACGGGACCAATAAACTATCAGTGGGATATTCAACAAAGAGAGCCAATTTTTATTTGGGCATGTATTTTACCAGACAAACACCATTTTTTGATCAAACAACTTTCTTTATGGTACCACATATAGGGTTAAGCTATAAGTTGTAATTCAATTTCATATGTTTAAAACAGGCTGTAAGTAAGTGCGTAGGTCAGATATATAATCCATTAACTTGCAGCCTTAAACTTCTTCCCTTAAAAACAAGAAATCCGTTTTCGTTATTTGTTAAACAACTACAGGTTATCCAACAACCCAATATCAATTCCTTACTTTTATCCTATCATGAGCAAACAAAAAATAGTCGTACTCACGGGTGCAGGAATGAGTGCCGAAAGTGGTCTAAAAACATTTAGGGATGCCAATGGCCTTTGGGAAGGCCATGACGTAATGGAAGTTGCATCACCCCAAGGGTTTGCCAAAAATCCCGAACTAGTACTGGAGTTTTACAACCAGCGACGCAAACAACTTTTAGAGGTTTCTCCCAATGCAGGACACAGGGCCTTGGTTGAATTAGAAGCCCATTTTGATGTTAACATCGTTACCCAAAATGTGGACAATCTGCATGAACAAGCGGGAAGCTCCCATGTGACGCATTTACATGGGGAATTGTTTAAAGTACGCAGTACGGTAAATGAAAATCATGTATTGGACTGGAAAAAAGATCTGGTTTTAGGAGATTTGGATGACAATGGCCATCAATTAAGGCCTCATATTGTTTGGTTTGGGGAAATGGTTCCCATGTTAGAAACTGCAGTGGAAATTACCCAACAGGCCGATATTTTAATCATTATTGGCACTTCTATGCAGGTATACCCAGCAGCAAGCTTAATCAATTTTGCCCCTCAACCAGCTCCAATATACTTTGTAGACCCAAAGCCCAATGTTGCTTCCTCAGATTTTCATAATTTAACTGTCATACCAAAACCCGCAACCGAAGGCGTTCCTAATCTTGTTGCTCAGCTAACTGATAGTTTGACCTAGTCTCTTTGGCCCAGTCCATAAGTAATTTTTTTTGGTCTTTGGTCAGTCGGGCATCTTGATGCGTCCAAGTGTATGAATTCAAGGGCATCTCTCCTTCCCCTACCTCTTCTATCAACTCTTCCAGCTTGTGGTCTTTCTTTTTATCCGAATAACTTTCCCAACTTGAGAAGTCCAAATGTTCCCGACCTTCTTCAATATGATCATGCAACCAGTATGAAACCGGTGCAATTTTGTTGTACCAAGGGTAGCGTGTGTTGGCACTGTGGCAATCGTAGCAGGCAGATTTCAATAGCATTTTCAAATCTTCCGAAGGCTTTGTTTCTGCTTCAAAAGTTGAAACGTAAGTTTCTAGATCAGCTTCATTTTTCTCTGGTCTATAAAATTGCATCCCTATTAAAACTATCAATAGGATTATGGCTGCTTTTTTTACTATTTTCATCCTGTGCGTTTAAGTAAAAATAAGTTTTTGTGACAGAACAACAATTGCATGTAACGTTAAACTCGGGTCGGCTTTCCAAGGCAGAAGTAATCCAACTCGTTGATCAACTGGCCACACAACCAGAATTAATTGGGCGTTTGCTTCAAGAAATATTTGATCAGGACAAAACAGATTCTTTCAATGCCAGTTGGGTATTTGATCATTTGATGCGCAAAAAATTGGTTTACCTCTTACCTCATTTTGAAAAATTCACAAAAGGGCTAGAAGGGTTAAAATCTGAATCCATCATCCGTTCCATGGCCCATGTATGTGAATTTTCAATGGAAGCGTATTTTGAAGCCAAAGACTCTGCATTTACACAAAACATTACATTAGAACAATTGGAGCGCATATTGACCACTTGTTTTGATTGGCTCATTGGCGAGCATAAAGTAGCGGTAAAGGTCTTTGCCATGAGCAGCTTGTTTTATTTAGGGCAAAAATACGATTGGGTACACCCCGAACTAAAAATGGTTTTGGAACAACAAAATCATAAGGATAGCGCTGGGTACAAATCTAGAGCGAAAAAAACATTGGCAGAATTGAAGAAACTTGGCTTTTAAACTCCTTAAGTAATAAGTATCTTTGCGCTTTCAAAAAAAACGGTCAATGTCTTTAAACCAACTTAACGCCATCTCTCCAATAGATGGTAGGTATCGCAACAAAACTGAAGCTTTAGGTAATTATTTTTCAGAAGAGGCACTAATAAAATACCGTGTACAGGTAGAAATTGAATATTTTATTGCCCTCTGCGAGATTCCGCTTCCACAGCTGGCCGATTTTAATACAGCTCTGTTCGCTGATCTGCAGAAAATCTATCAAGATTTTTCTACTGAGGATGCAACTGCTATTAAAGAGATTGAAAAGACCACCAACCACGATGTAAAAGCTGTTGAATACTTTATCAAACAAAAGTTTGACGCGCTTGGATTGGAAAAATACAAAGAGTTCATCCATTTTGGATTGACTTCCCAAGATATTAACAATACAGCTGTTCCATTATCCATTAAAGAGGCCATGAACGATGTTTATGTTCCGCTTTACTTTGAGGTTTATGAAAAACTAAAGGCGTTGGCAACTGAATGGGCCGACATTCCCATGCTGGCGCGCACCCATGGACAACCAGCCTCCCCTACACGCTTGGGCAAGGAAATTGATGTTTTTGTGGAGCGATTAAAAGAGCAGTTCAATTTATTGAACGACATTCCAAGTGCAGCCAAATTTGGTGGAGCAACCGGAAATTACAATGCCCACAAAGTGGCATACCCAGCTATTGATTGGAAAGCTTTTGGACAACAATTTGTTCAAGAGAAATTAGGGCTTTATCACTCCTTCCCCACCACACAAATTGAACATTACGACCATATGGCGGCCTTGTTCGATTGCTTGAAGCGCATCAATACCATCTATATTGATTTGAACCGAGACATCTGGACCTATATCTCCATGGATTATTTTAAACAGAAAATCAAAAAAGGTGAAGTTGGTTCATCTGCCATGCCCCACAAGGTAAATCCAATTGATTTTGAGAATTCTGAAGGGAATTTAGGTTTGGCCAATGCCATTTTTGAACATTTATCGGCTAAACTGCCTGTTTCCAGATTACAGCGCGACCTAACGGACAGTACCGTACTCAGAAATGCAGGAGTGCCTTTTGCACATACCCAAGTGGCCTTTTTGTCCACCCTTAAAGGATTGAACAAATTGGTGTTGAATGCTGAAAAGTTTGAACAGGATTTGGAAAACAATTGGGCCGTTGTGGCCGAGGCTATTCAGACCATATTGAGGCGCGAAGCCTATCCAAATCCGTATGAAGCTCTAAAAGGATTGACCCGTACCAACGAAAAAATCACCCAGAAATCCATCGCAGATTTTATTGACACATTAACGGTTTCAGTTGCTATTAAAGAGGAACTCAAAAAAATAACCCCAGCAAATTATACTGGGATTTAATACGCCGTTTTTACATTCGAGAAATTGTAAAATTTGGGGTTGCACTTATCTGGTTCGTGAACAATAAGTAGCGGATTTTCATACACTGTTTTTTCAGTTTAGATTTGCTTTTAAATTTCACAAAACCAATGTTGTTTTAATTTTTTGAAATGGTTTTGTTGCAACAATATTTATACCCTTTAAAAGGAAATACTACTTGTTTAATATAATTTGTCTTTTCTGGATATTTGTAAAAGGCCTTATTGACACCAACCTTTTCTACATAACCATTCCTGTTGTAGAATGTACCAAAAACCAAATCCCAAAAAGGAATTATATTTCCATAATTCTTTGCCTCATCCATTTTTTTACTGTGATGAAAATGGTGGATTTTAGGTGTAACAATGATGTAATCTAAAAAGCCAGTTTTTACCAATATATTGGAATGGGATAGATAAGCAACCATTATATGAAAAATGCCTACAAGAAATATGATGGACTCGCTAAACCCAAGTAATAAGAGTGGTGCAATTTTTAAAAAAGTGTTCAGCAACATATTTAACGGATGCATCCAATTTGTTTTAAACCAATTTAATTGTTCTGAAATGTGGTGAATTGAATGTACTTGCCAAAGAAAAAGACTGAAAACAGAATTTGCATTTCCTTTATGGCTAATACGATGATATAAGTATGGTAGGAATTCCCCAACAATATTTGCTATTATAAAGATTAACCAAAATGGCAACCAGCTCCAAGTAGGGTTTACTTCAAAAAAGTTACTTTGAATTAATAGAACAAACCATAGAGCCACCGTTTTACCAATAGCATCAAAAAGTCCAATAGATATGCTAAAGTGAAGAACTTCGGTTAGGATTGTTCCCTTATGGATCCTCCAACTTTCATTTAAAGGAATAATTCTTTCTAAAAAATAAATAGAGCTAAAAGAAAAAAATAAGATAATAAATGAGCATAAGAGCAAATTCCAATCTTCTAAAATTGCAACATACCCAAACACCATACTAATAGTTAATAATGCAGGAACGGCTGTTAATGACAATACTTTTTTTGAGTTCATTTGACTACTTTTTTACTGTAGTCGTGAGAAGCACTGAAAAAGATGCAAATTAGAGCACCAAATTCAATCTTTGCATTTCTTCTTTGATGTCATTTGGTAAACTACAAGAGTTTTTTAACTCAAAATCAATTGCCTGTCCTTTTTTATTGTAAGAAATATTAAGGCAATCTTCGATTAGTTCTTTAAACATTTTTCTTCCGCGCAGAATTCTAGATTTGGTTGCCGTTAGTGAAATCCCTAAAGTTTTGGCAACTTCTTTTTGCGACAATTGTTCTATTTCACTTAAGAAAAGTGTGTCCGCGTATTTTTTCGGCAAGTAGTTTTTAATCACAAAATCTGATAAGTCGCAAATACAAGTCTGTTCTGATAAATCACTTGATATTTCGTACGTATTCTTCCGAAGATATTTTTTTCTATAAAAGTCAGAGATTGTATTACGAGTTACTTGGAACAACCAATTTTTTGGATTTCTGATCTCTTTCTCCTCCAACAATGATACGTATAGTTTCACACTTACCTCCTGTAAAATATCATTTACATCTTCGACATCATCAACTTTTGAAGTGATGAAATTACGCAACCAATCTTCATATATATTCCAAACATTTTCGTATTTCATTTGCCTTTGTTCAGCTTACACACTACGTTTAAGATATAATCTCGTTTTAATGGGTTATATCGACCGACAAGTGAAGTTACAGGTTTTCCGTTTAAAAATCCAATGCAAACTGATGGATGTAAAATATGAATTCGTAGAAGTGACTTTTATTACCAAAATAGACCGAAAGATTACCCCAATCCCTGCGAAGCCCATAAGGGCTTGACCCGTACCAATGAAAAATCACCCAGAAATCCATCGCAGATTTTATCGATTCATTTGAAGTTTTAGATGCAATAAAAAGCGAGCTTAAGCAAATAACCCCAGCGAATTATACGGGATTTAATATGCAGTTTTCACATTCGAGTAATTGTGAAATTTGAGGCTGCACTTATTGGTGAATATCTGGCAGATAGGCGATTACGGGCTTCAAACTGTTGCAAAATTGAAGTGGAGGCTACACTCCTTGAATTTACTGCCATCTAACCTATTTTCTGTATACATTGTTATGTGCTGGTATTTTTTAATTGTTCATTAAATATGCTTGTGGCTTCTTCGTATGGATAATGTCCTACATCATCCAATTTTATTACTGTTTCAGGTTTAAATTCTTCAATCCAAGTTTTAAGGTCTTTCTCACTAAACGCAAAGTCCTTCATACCCCAGATGAATGATTTTGGTAAATCTCGTATATTATTACGTTTTTGCCATAGACTATGTACCCAATCATCAGATTCAACTATTTGTTTTGGGAAAGTCCAACAACCTTTTCTATCATTTGGTTTTTCAAGATGTTTGTAAATAGCTGGGTCAAAATACTTTTTATTTCCTAAACAGTTTTTGATTATTACCTTACCAAAGAAATTGAAATTCTTAATCAAGAAACGTCCGATCATTCCACCTGCAAAATTGCTGAATCTTTTACTGGATGGATTATTTTTTACTGACCACATCCAAGTATTAGTAATCATAAGATGTTTTATCCTTTCAGGATTATTTACTGCATATGATAATCCAATTGGCCCACCCCAATCGTTCACTACTAAAACAAATTTATCCAGTTTTAGGTGATTGATGAATCTCTCGAAATTATCTGCGTGATTTTTGGGTAAATAATTCCAATCGAATGGTTTATCTGATAATCCAAAACCGATATGGTCAGCTGCAATACATCTGTTAGTTTTTGAAAGCTCTTTAATTGATTTTCTAAATTCATACGACCAACCTGGATTTCCGTGAACAAATACAATTGGAGCTCCTGTACCTTCGTCAACATAATGCATTTTTCCTATTGGTAGATCAAAATAATTAGACTTGAACGGATATTCATTTTTGTCTAACCAAGACTTATTTTGTGATTTCATATTGGGTAATTTTATTATTGATGCAATCAGTATATAACCTTCTGCATAAGTTTAGTGCACCTATGAAGATTGTTTTTATATGCACGAACTTCCCTATTTGGGTTGTTAGTAATTACAAAATTAAGTATGTCTTGTGTCAACCCTTTGTCACAGGAGTTTTAAAAAATCTTTTTCTTTTGAATTTCCACATATTCTTCCAGCGGCATTTCATGAGGTGTAAATTGTTGCCATTCGTTACTCAATTTTTGAATTCTATCTATTCTAAAATTCCTATAATCTTTTCGCAATCGACACCAAGCAATCAGAATCCAATTTTCTGAAGGATTATAATAAATGGCAAATGGTTCAATTTCTCTACTTGTAGTTGTCTTAGTGTCTTTTTTTTTGTATTCTATTTTTAGTAGTTGGAAATTCGTCAATGCTTTTTGAATTTCAGAAAGGTAATTACTTGTCCTTTCTTCCTTCAAATTCTTTCCGATTATTGTTCTGTTTGCAAGAAAATCCGTTTTTTCTTTTTGGATGTTTAAAAGAACAGATTTTATCTTATCAGTCGCCTTGTTGAATTCATTAACAAGTGACTCATCCTTTGTTTTGGCTATTATTTTTTGTCCAAAGAGTATAGCATTTGCTTCTGATTCCGTAAACATAACTGGAGGAATATTGTAACCTTCCATTAAAGAGTATCCCTTTCCTGCAATGGGAATAATTGGTGTCCCTGATTGTTCAAGTGAATCTAAATCTCTATAAATCGTTCTTTTGCTTACTTCAAACTGTTCGGCTAAATCGTTAACCGATACAAAAGGTTTAGATTGTAACTTCAATAAAATCGAAGTTAATCGAGCTAATCTTGACATGTTATTTGAATATGCCATATTGGATTTTCTTACTTGGATATAACGTTTAAGCTATAATCTCGTTTTAATGGGTTATATCGTCCGATAAGTGAAGTTACAGGTTTTCGGTTTAAAAATCCAATGCAAACTGATGGATGTAGAATATGAATTCGTAGAAGTGACTTTTATTACCAAAATAGACCGAAAGATTACCCCAATCTCTGCGAAGCCCTTAAGGGCTTAACCCGAACCAACGAAAAAATAACCCAAAAGTCTATTGCTGATTTTATTGATACACTTGAGGTTTCAGATGCTATTAAAGGGGAGCTCAAACAAATAACCCCAGCAAATTATACGAGGATTAATACGCAGTTTTTACATTCGAAGAATTGTGAAATCTGGGATTGCACTTATCGGTAAATTGTATGAAAAGCGGCAGTTTGCGTGGCACATTCTCCTATCAAAGTATTACACAATTTGAGCGGGATACAAACCTTGATATTTACCACATGGAGTACCATTACTTATACAAAATGTTGTGCATAGTCGTGTTTGGTGTTTATATCATTCTAAATAGAAAGTGAAAGAAATCAATTGTACTATGGGCAATTATAGGAAAGACCAAGCTTCCACTTCTTTCTCTCATAAGCGCAAAAACGAATCCATAAACACCAGTTAATATAATATTCGGCACATTATCGAATCCAATTTGGTAGGTATCAGTTAAATAAAAACCATGAAGCAGTCCAAAAACGATTGAAGTTAGAATTACACCCCATCCAAAATTTGTTCCTAGAAACTTAAATCTTTTGTCGAACAACTTATTCAAAAATCCAAGTAAAAATCCACGATAAATTAATTCCTCATTTAATCCCGGCATAATTGCCATAAACAACAGTGCTTTGGTGTCAAATACTCCTTTGTTGCCTAATAGTCCGGGTACCAACGATGTTAAAAAAACGCAAACTATTACAGTCAGAGAAAATTTAATTGAGTTTTTGTTTTGCCCTAATCTTAATCCAATTTCATCTGGTGTAATTATTTTTTTTAATGGAATTAACAAGAGCAAAGCAAAAACAATACTATAAATTTTAGGACTCCAATTACAGTTTAAAGCATTATTCCAATTATGCGTTTTTATTAGTTGTGTGTTAGGATATTCAATTGTAATTGTACCTAATATGTTATCTGCAAATCCAATTATAAAAAAGAGTAGCAACACATACCAATACTTAACAGATTTTTTATAATCAATAAGGAATGACAATAAAACAACTATTCCAAAAATCAATATGTTTCTTACAATTTCATGTTTCACAGTTGACTTTTTTAATTATGTACAGCGTTTAATCTAAGAATCGTGTTAATGATTCCTTAGCAACCGGTACGTGAAGTTCGGGAAAATCCACCTAAAAATCTAACGTAAATTGAAGGAAAGGGCGCTAGATTATTTGTTACAATACCTATCTTTTCCAATTTTGAAGTTGGTCAATGTATAAATAGCTTTCTACAAATTCCCTATGTTCAACACTAGTCATTTTTTCCAATAAATTCAATGCAGAAATGTAGCTCGTCAAGTTTCCATTGGATGAACTAAACTTCCCATCCTCCACAAAGGTCACCAAACTATCATCTTGGACTTTTAGATTGGGATAATCTTTCTGTAACTGTTTTCCACCGCCAACATAGGTGACAATTTTATGTCCATCAGCTATTCCAGAGGCACCAATAAGTTGCGCTCCAGCACAATTACTGACCGTATACTGGGTTTCCTCGTTTTTCTTTCTGATAAAATCCACCATTTTTTTATTGCGCACATGGGCGAACATATCATATCCACTGGGAACAAATAAGGCCGTTAATTTTGGACAATTCTCAAAAGTGTAATCAGGAACAAAATGCATACCCTCTTCTGTGGTTATCGGATTTAGGGTTTCTGCTACGGTGATTACGTTAAAAAGTTGCTCCATTTTTTGATTGGGTTTCGCAAAAACATCTGAAGTGGCTATCACCTCCCCCTGCAAAACCCCATTGAACATCAGGAGCCCAATAGTTGGCAATTGGGGATTGAACGGTTTTAAGTGCTTGGTAAGTGTATCGGATAGTACCTCAGTTTTACTGATATCCTTATTTTCAATTTTGTTTTTCGATTTCTCCGTATTGCAGCCCATAATTAGGGCTGTAAATATTGCTGTCGCCATTATGCTATACGTTTTCATACTAGTCTATTATTTATTGATTCTATCCGTAGGTTTAATGATCATTCTAAAATATTGGTCCTTGTAGATGTAGTAACCAAGCCAGTTGTACAAGGTTCTAATTTTGTTCTTAAAGTTGACGAGCCCCATAATATGCACAAAAATCCATACCATCCAAGCTCCAAAACCTTTAAAGAATTGTTTCTGTCCTGGAAAATCCAACACTGCCTTATTTCTTCCTATAATGGCCAAGGAACCTTTATCATGGTATTTAAACGGCTTCCAAGCATTATCTTTTCGTCTTAAGTTTCCAGCCAGATTTTTTGCTTGCTGCAAAGCAGGTTGCGCCAATTGTGGATGCCCTTTAGGGTAATTATTATCCCCAGAAACCAAAGCACAGTCGCCCAATGCGTAAATATTATTATATGAATGAACTTGGTTAAATTGATTGGTCATCAATCTCCTACCGGTACCAAAACTATCTTTAGAAAAACCTGGAAATGTTTTGGCCGACACCCCGGCCGCCCAAATAAGATTTTTGGAGTGAATCTTATTTCCGTTGGACAAAAATACCGTCTCCCCATCAAAATCCTTGACCAAGGTATCCGTAATCAAGTTGACGCTTAGTTCAGACAGCTTTTTGCTGGTATAATTCTGTGCATTTTTTGACATGGCGGCCAAAACGGATTCTTGTCCGTCAATTAAATATATTTTTCCAAGATCCTTCTCTTTTAACTCAGGGTAATCTTTCAAGATAACGGAAGTCTTCATTTCTGCCAGTATACCCGAAAGTTCAACTCCGGTAGGTCCTGCACCCGCAATAACAAAGGTTAGGTGTCTTTTTCTTTCCTCAGTATCATGAATTCTTGTAGCACGGTCCAATCGGGTCAGGATAATGTTTCGAAGGGATAATGCATCACTTATGGTTTTCATGGGCAAACTTTTTTCCGCGATGTTTGCATTCCCAAAAAAGTTGGTCTCCGTCCCTGTAGCCATTACAAGAATATCATATTCCAGCTCCCCGTTGCTCAGTATGATTTTGTTTTCTTCTGGAACAACCCTTTCAAGGGAGCCAAGACGAAAACGAACGTTTTTTAATTTTCGAAGAATTTTCCGAAACGGATAGCTTATGGCTGATGGCTCCATAAAACCTGTGGAAACCTGATAAATTAAAGGTGGGAAGAAATTATAGTTGTTGCTGTCTACCAAGGTAATCTGGTAATCTATCGAATTCCCTAATCCTTTAATAAGTTCCAAACCTGCAAAACCGCCTCCCACAACAACCATTTTTTTCATAGTCAAGCCTCCCTTTTATATAATAAAACAAAGATAAGAAGCGCTACAATCGAAAAAATTAAGCTGGCTTAAGAAAGTTGCTTTTTTTTGATTTCGCTCAGATATTCAGGTGTTAAACCAAGAAAACTAGCTAGAAGATATTGTGGTACCCGCTGCACAAATTCGGGGAAATTATCCCGAAACATAAAAAACATCTCTTCTTTGGAAAGGCTGTTCATGTATTTTAAACGCATTAGCGCAGCTCCATAAGCTGTTTCGTATATGTTCCTATAATATTTTTCCATTTTGGGACATTTATCCAACAGTTCTTGATGTTTAGAAAAGGAAATCGACAGCACCTTTGACTTTTCAACTGTTTCAACATAGAAATTGGATGGTTTTTGGTTTTGAAACGCTAAAAAATCGGTCAGCCACCAATGCTCCATAGCAAACTGGGTGGTCTTGTGGTTTCCCAAATCGTCAATAAAGTACAATTGCAAACAGCCTTTTTCAACAAAAAAAAGTCTGTTACACAATTTGCCTGCAGAGAGCAGAGTTTCCTTTTTCGTGAGTTTATGAAAATCAAAATAGCTTAGGATTTCCGATAATTCCTCTTCTGAAAGGATCAGTACAGATTTTATGTGATTTGCTAATGCACTTTTGGTCATTTGTTGGTTTTACACCCAACCAAAACTGAGGTAAAATTCAATTCAAAAAAGTTCAAAGTTAGGATAGATGAAGTTCGTGAATTTTGGATGAAAAACCTAGACAAAATAGTCCTGAGATTTTGGGAGTGCACTTATTGGTCTTGTGTATGAGTGGTAACAAATTTATGGAGACTACTTTTTAGTTTTCAGTATACTTTAAATTAAATAAAATAGCGGCTTGAATTGGTTCCCAAACCGCTATTACTCATACACGTTGCTGTGCTTAGTGCTTATTTGATTTTTTTAAATTTTTAAATTGTTTGACCATTTTTCCAAAGTCTTTATCCTTTTTGCGTTTTTCAGCAATAGTCAATTCAAAATGTTCTTTTTCTCGTTTCATTTTCAGATAATTTTCATAGAACAATTTATCTACTTTTTCACTTTCAACGGCTGTGATAACAGCACAATCAATTTCTATTGTATGGGAACAATCCTTGAATTTACAGTTTTTGGATAGCTCAACTATTTTTTCAAATGTCTTTTCCAAGCCTTCATCTGAATCTGCGATACCCACTTCTCTCATTCCCGGATTGTCAATTATAATTCCTCTATTTTCAAGAACTATCAGTTCTCGGTGACTTGTAACATGTCGTCCTTTATTGGTACTTATGCTAATTGTATTTGTTTTCATCAGTTGCTTACCAGAAAGATTGTTTAGAAGACTTGATTTTCCTACTCCTGATGAGCCCAATAAACAGTATGTCTTGCCCTTTAATATATACTCTTTTACTTTCTCAATCCCTTTTTGGGACTCATTGCTTATAGCAATTACTGGTACTTGTTTCATTCTTTCTTGAACTTTGGACATCAAATCATTTAAAACATTATCGTTTATCAAGTCAATTTTATTGAGAATGATAATCGGTTTTACATTGGACGTATTGCAAATTGTCAGATATCTTTCTATTCGATTGATATTAAAATCCCTGTCAACTGCTTGTACAATAAAAGCAAAGTCAATATTTGTTGCTATGATTTGTTTTTCACCTTGTTTCCCAACTGTTTGTCTTTCTATGATGGTTCTTCTGGGGAAAATAGAGTGTATGAGAACTTTATCATCATATTCAGAAATTGCAACCCAATCTCCTACAGCAGGAAAATCTTTTCGAGTATTTGCGGTATATCTTAAATTCCCTATAATTTCTGCATCGAACTCCCCTTTTTCTGTTTTAACAATATATCTTTCCTTATGCTCGGAAATAATTCTTCCAATTTTAAAGTCTACTAGATTATGTTGAATTCTTAGTTTTTCTATTTTGTCGTTATATCCGAAATGTTCTAATTTCATATTCTGTGTGTTTTAAATATTGCAAACACTTACGGTATTCATAAATTAATATAAATACAAAAGCGTTCACAATTAATGTGTTATTTGTAAAATGTAAGTAAGTAGAAATGCTTCAGATTATTGGCTGAAGTAAAGGATGGTGATAGTCAAAGAAAATTGACTATCTATTTTACAAAATCCGAATATGATATTACAGATGTAATAAACATAAAATTTGATTAGAGTATAAAATTAAAAAAATCTCTTATAAGGTTCAAATAAAGAGAGTCTTTTTGTATTAAGCACAACGCTTAAGATATGGTTCGTTTTAATGAACTATATCGCCCGATAAGTGAAGTTCGGGAATTTTGATTTAAAAATCTAGTGCAGATTGGTGTATGTAGGTTATAGATTGAGATAGATAATATTTATACTAAACGACTCGAGCACAGTAGAGAATATTTTGCTTCCCAACTGTGCTCGATGTTTGCTAATTTACTTTCCTATACATTTCCACCATCCTTAGACATGAAGAGGATAATCATTGTGACAACTATCCTTCTTTATGGATTTCCACAGAGTGTGGGTATGGAATTTCAATTCCAGCGTTATCCAATGCTATTTTACAGTTTTCATAGGTTGCAAAATAGACATCCCAATAATCCTCTGGTTTACAGAATGGACGCACTGCAAAATTCACAGAACTATCCGCCAATTCCATTACATTTACCGAAGGAGCAGGATCTTGTAGTACCTGAGGGTTTGAGGTCAACACATTCAGCAACACTTCTTTGGTTTTTTTAATGTCTTCACCATAACCTACACCTATAACGGTATCCACACGAATTTTGCCTTCAGCGGTGTAGTTTACAATGTTTCCATTTGCCAGGGCACCGTTGGGAACAATGGCGAGTTTATTTTCAGGTGTGATCAATTTTGTTGTAAAAATCTCGATTTCTTTTACGACTCCTAAAACGCCCTGGGCTTCAATTAAATCACCAATTCGATAGGGTTTAAATATCATGAGCAGTACTCCTCCCGCAAAATTGGAAAGCGAACCTTGAAGTGCCAATCCAATGGCCAAACCAGCAGCAGCAATTACAGCGGCAAAGGTGGTAACATCTACTCCAAGTCTAGATATCACAATAATAATCAAGAACACTTTAAGCGCCCATGTGGTCAGATTCAACAAAAATCGTTGCAAAGATTCGTCATATTTGCTCTTGGACATTACATTACGGGCAGCTCCAATAATTCTTTTGATGACCCATGAACCAATAATATAAATGAGAATTGCAGTGAGCAATTTGGGTCCAAATTCTTTGGCCAAATCCAATCCATAATTCATCCATTCTTGTGCTTTTTCCATAGTAGTACGTTTGATTTGTTAGCGTTCTTGTAATGAGACACTAATATAAAAAGAAGGTCACACAAAATCCATGAATCTCTTAAAAACAAAAACGGGCAACTAAAGTTGCCCGAATTCCGTTTTTTGATTTACTATTGGTTATCCCTTCAAAAACTCTCCTATTTCGCCAAGTCCTTCTCCCTTGTAGTCCGATTTTTGAATGGCCTGCATAAGTTGTACTATGTGTGCGGGATTCATATCCTTGCCCAAAACCCTGACCAAGGCAAAGCCTTTATCCTTACTATCACCATATATAATTACCTCATCAATGGCATCTTCATCTCCAAGATATTTTATTACACCTTTTCCATAAGAGGAATTGATCTTCATGAGTTCCACAAACTCATCATCTTTTAGAATCTCCTTTACTTTGGCTTTTTCAACTTTATATTCCGCAGCATTGTCCTCGTTCTTTTTAAAGGCCAAAAGGTTGAACTTCCTCAAGGATTCTACAGCATTCCGTTGCGTATCGGTTAAATCCACTCCATCCATTTTAAGGATGCTCGCCGGCACATCAACAACAATGAAGTTGGGGTTCTCTGAATTGTCCACATAATACTCCTGTAGACTTTGTTGTGATGAACAGGAAGCCAAAAGTACGGTTCCTGTGATCATCAAACTTTTAACTATATTTTTCATCTGTATTTTTTTGATTGTGTTATTCTTTATCCAATTTTTCCAATCCCTTGTGAAGTTTCATTTTCTTTGTCAACGAACCCACTTTGGTCAGGTCAATATCCCCTGTCATGGTCAATAATACTGTTTCAAAATTATGATGGTTACCTCCATGCTCCTTGTCATCTATTCCGGTTACGAACATCAATAATTCTTCTACCCTATCTTCATTTTTCCCCTGTTTGATGTAGAACTTAAGATTGGTGTCTCCATCCTTAACTTTCATTAATTCTTCCAATTTTGATGACCTAACATACTGTTTCATGGTTGTTGCCATGTCTGCTGCCGCACCATCATCTTCGGAAAGAAAGATTTTGATATTGTTAATGCTTTTTGCCAACTCCACAAAATCTTTAGTATCCTCATCTTTATCATCGGCCATCATTGTAGCAGCTATCTTAAGCATACCATTATTAATGGTTACCGTTCCTATTCTATCCGAATTTTCAAACTTATCGAATATTGACTGTGAAATTCCCAAATAGGGAAGCATTCCTGCCAATAGTATTATAATAACTTTTTTCATTTTGATGTTTTTTGATTGATTTTTGAAATCGGTTTAAAGCTGACAGAAAGCTAAGCTCTGCCAACTAAAAACCGTTTGTTGTTTATTGTTTCTTACCCGCCTTGTTCAGCTCTTTTGGCAGATTCATCTTATTGGTCAACGAATTGATCTTGTTCAAATCAATATCCCCTGTAAGAGAAAGCAACACGGTCTCAAATTTTTGCCCATTCGCTTCAACTTCCTTCAACCCAGTAACGAACATTAACAATTCACTTACATGGTCGTCATCCCTACCTTGTTTAATATAAAACTTCACATTGGTATCCTTGTCTTTTACCCTCATCAACTCTTCCATGGTAGCCGATTTTAGGTATCTGTTCACGGATGATTTCATGTCATCTCCAATTTCCTTATTGTCTGTAGTAAATACCTTTAAGCTTTTAAGGCTACTGGCAATATCCATAAAGTCCTGGGCTTCTTGGTCATCTACCTCCACATCTATCTTTGCCAACAGGTTGAACATACTTTTGTTCACTACCACCGAGGTCACGTCATCCAAATCCTCGAACTTATCGAACAGCGATTGCGAAAAACCTGAAAGTGGTAGTACTGCTATTAAAATGATTAAAATATTCCTTTTCATTTTTTACGATTTAATTATTATTATAAATTTTTTGTTTTGCTACTTCAAACTCTTGTAAATAGGCCACCTTTTCTGTGCCTTTCCCAAAATTCTCCGCTAAGAGCTCAAAAGCCTTTTTTGTTTCTTGATAGGCATACTCCGCCTCTCTTTTTTCTTTGATTTCATTACCAAAATAAATGCCACAGGTCAAAACTGCTACGGCCGCAACGGAAATCCACTTGTAATAGTTTTTTCTAGGTTTTAATGGTACCTGCTTGGTATATCGTTCTTCCTTGGCGTTGGAAAAGTAGTTGAACATGGACTTATATTGCTCCAGATGTGTTGGTACACTTTCTTGGGAAAAATAAGCTTGCAATGTTTTTTCTTCGACCACTGTAGTGGTTGCCTCAAAATACTTCTCCAATAATTTTTCTATGTTATCCAATTCCATAGCTATGTTTTTTTACTAATTCTTGTCGTACTATTTTTCTTGCTCTTGATAATGCTACCCTAACTGCTGTGGGTTTCATATCCAAGAGTTCGCATATTTCTTCAAACTCATATTGTTCTACATCCCTTAACTGCAAAACCATTTTTTGTTGCTCTGGAAGCTCTTCCATAATCCGTTCCATCCAGCGAACACTATCTTCTGCTTCGAGCTGTCCTTGTAATGAAGTGTTTTCATCACTATAATTACTGTGCACCAATTTTAGGTTACTAGCTTGTTTAGACTTTAGCCTGTCCAAGCAGAAATTCTTGGTCATCGTCATTGCAAATGCCTCAACATTTTTGTATTCAGCCATGCTCTCGTTCTTTGACCAAAGCTTCAGCAAAATTTCCTGTGTAGCATCTTCCGCCTCTTCCCTAGAGACCAACAATCTTTTGGCCAATCGGTACAGCTTGTCCTTAAAGGGCATTACCACGTTTAAAAATTCGGCCTGTTTCATTTGGTTGTCTTAGTTGTAATAAGCATCAATTTTCCTGCTTACAATATCACGACGACACATATCGAATTTTGTTACAAAAAATTTGTATTCTCCTTTTATGTATCTATTTTGTAATCCCAATTTGTAAGATTTCAGAAAGTTGTACCACATATTTATTATGTTTCCTTTTTATCTGGAACAATAATTGATGATTCTTATTAAAATAAAGCTATGAAAAAATATTTGCTCCTCTTTACAGGATTAGGAATCCTTTTAACATCCTGTAATAATGATGATGATGCAAATTTACCTGCCAATGTAGTAGTCCAAAATTTTATGTGGCGAGCCATGAACCTTTGGTATTTTTGGCAAGGTGAAGTCCCTAATTTGGCAGACAACAAATTCTCTACAAATCAGGAATACAATGATTTTCTAGAGGCTAGCCCTGATCCTTTAACTTTTTATGAAAGCATTCAGTTCTCCGAAGATAGGTTTAGTTTTTCCGGTGAAGATTACACTACTTTGGTAAATGGACTCAATGGGATTTCAAAAAGCAATGGCCTAGAATTTGGTTTGGTCAGATTTGGAAGTGGTGATGATATTTTTGGTTATGTGAGGTATATTATACCAGGCTCCAATGCTGCTAGCAAGGATATTGATCGTGGCGATATTTTCACTAGAGTCAATGGTCAACAACTTACCGGGAATAATTATAGGGCTTTGTTATTTGGGGATAATGAGGACTACACCTTGGGTATGGCTACCATTAGCGGTAATGAAATAACCGATAATGATGATCAGGTGTCTTTGACCAAATTAGAAGGATTGACCGAAAATCCAGTTTTAGTCTCCACTACTCTTGATATTAGCGGAAAAAAAATAGGGTATATCATGTACAATGGTTTTACGCGTGGTTTTGACGAAGAACTTAACGATGCATTTGGACAGTTTGTAACTGATAATGTGACAGAATTGGTTTTGGATATGCGTTACAATCCAGGTGGATCGGTAAACTCTTCCCGTCTATTGGCCAGTATGATCTACGGTACAAATACCAACGATTTGTATATAAAGCAACGTTGGAACGATAAAATACAGAATCAGTTAAGTGCTACGCAATTGGAGGATCGTTTTGCAGCCACTACCAATGATGGAACGCCAATAAACACCTTGAACTTAAGCAAGGTTTATGTTATTGCCACAAATAGTTCGGCATCTGCAAGTGAATTGGTCATGAACGGACTGGCTCCTTATGTAGATGTGGTTCATATTGGAGAAACCACACGCGGAAAAAACGAATTTTCCATAACCATGGTAGATGACCCAGGAAATGACTACATATACAACAAGTCAAGAGAAGGTTCCATAAATCCAGAAAATCGCTGGGCTATTCAACCCTTGGTAGGTCGGAATGAAAATGCAGATGGTTTTTCGGATTATACCGACGGACTTGCCCCAGATATTGTTTTAGAGGAAGATTACGGTAATCTAGGGGTTTTAGGCGATGTCAATGAACCACTTTTGGCAAGAGCTATTCAAGAGATTACTGGTGTAACCAACAAAAGAGCGTTTGCTGTTCCCCAAATGACAGGAAAAGTCATTATTGGTTCTGAAATGCAAAAACCCGGTAAGGATAATATGTTTTTAGACAAACCCATTACATTAAATTTCAGATAAAACATAAAAGCCGGCCTTGAGGCCGGCTTTTTTCTTGGTGCTTACAGCAATCTTATTTATGCAATACCTTAGCGGTATTTAAATGTTTATATTTCATGGAAAGCTTTTCCGGTACTTGCAAAACATCCGGATGAAAAAGACCTGCAAGCAATTCAATCCCATTGACCAAGGTATTGGCTGAGGACTGAGTAAACATATCAAAATCAGCAATGAAAACTGCATTGTCTTGAACAGCTTTTAAATTGTTCCAACCCTCCTTTTCGATTAGTATGTGCAATTCTTCCAACGTACGGTCAACAGTAAATCCGCATGGAGCAATCACCAAAACCTCTGGGTTGTATTTAACGATCTTATCCCATTGGGTCACAATACTGTCCCCCGACGGATTGGAAAGCATGTCTACTCCACCCGCAAAAGCAATTTGATGCGGAATCCAATGCCCACAATTAAAAATGGGATCTAACCATTCCATCAACATGATTCGTTTTGGCAATGCCCGTGCAGCTCTTAATTTGTCAACAACAATATCAATCCGTTTATGTAATCCATCCAAATAGGCATAAGCAACCTCTTCCTTTCCCAATGCTTTGGCAATGGTCACCGCAGATTCAAAAACATCTTCCAAAGATTCAGGACTAATGGAAATCAGTTCAGGTTGTTTTTCTAGATTCGCAACCGCAGCTGCCGTGCATGCAGTATCTATCTGGCAGATATCGCACATATCTTGGGTAAAAATGATATCAGGCGCTATTTCAGCCAACAATGGCTCATCTACATAATACAAATCTTTCCCTTGATGCTTACTTGCCGAAAACAGTGCATCTATCTCAATACTGGTCAGATTTTTTCCTTCAAGAACGCATCGAACCACAGGTTTTTTCTCTTTTAATGCCCGTTCAGGGCATTCAAAAGTGATGCCATGCAAATGTTCTTGTAATCCCATATCATAAAGCATCTGGGTTACAGCCGGTAAAAACGAACAAACTTTTAACATGGCATCAAGTTATTCAATTATAGTGTCAAATTAAACCCCGCGATAATATTTCTACCCCTGGTAGTAAAACCAATGACCTCAACATATTCTTCATTCAACAAGTTGTTACCGTTCAAGAATATCTTCAATTTATTTGGTTTCAGTACGTGCTCCACATACAAATTAACCAATGAAAAGGTATCCAATGCAACATCTGTAAATGTGGTAAAATCGGTATCTACCCTTTGCCCTGTGTAAGCATAACTAAGTGAAATACCTGTGGTTTCGCACACTTGATAATTCAAAGCCAAATTTGCCTTATGTTTCGGAATTCGGATGGCATTGTCGCCTTTGCGCTCTGTAAAGGTGTAGTTGGCATCCAGACTGAAATCGGCACTGGGTTTCCAAGAAGCTTCAACTTCTACTCCATTGGCATCAATTTCATTGGCAACATTGATACTGGTGAAATTTTGGTCAAACCCGATGGTGTTTTTCTCATTTCTGTCAAAATAAAGGGCGCTTACCCTAAGCTTATCATTTACAAAGTATTCCACACCACCTTCAATAGTTCTATTTTCCTCTGGTTCCAAATTAGGATTGGCTCCAAAATCACCAAACAATTGAATCAAATTAGGAGTAATGTAGGAAGTGGCATAAGCCCCCAATAGCTTCACGTAACCATTGGTTGTGGTAAAAACATAAGAAGGATTAATGTTATACACAAAATGGTTTCCGTATTCCGAATGAGTATTCAATCTTGCTCCAGTATTCAAATTGAACCCAAAATCGGAAACATAGACCACATTGGCATAAGGGTCAAGAATGGTAAAATCGGCTTCATTACTAAAAACAGCTTCATCCTTAAGATAGTTTACCCCAACAATGGTGTGCCACTTATCATCAAACACGTATTTATTGTAAAAATCAAGAACTAGGTTCTTCCCGTCTGAAATACTCTCTCCAAACGTACTTTTTGAATCTGTTTCATAATCGGTATAAGCCGAATTTACATGAATAGAACCTTTGTTATATTTAAAGGATGACGAAAGTCCAACTCTTTCTTGAGTTACCTTAGCACGATTGGGTGCTTCGGTAAGGGCAGCATCAAACTCTGTATCAAATTTGGTCTGATTCCCATAAACGGAAATTTCAAAATTGTCCGAAAACTGATAACCCAATTTAAGATTCGTGCTAAAATGCGAAAAAGTGTCTTCCTCGTTTTCTGGGGTTACAGCTGCGGAAAGTCCGCTTGAATATCTATTGGAAAACCCAGCATTATAAGAGAATTTGTTCAATGTTCCATTAATGGTTACCGCATTTCCAAAACTCCCCAAATTGTAATTTTGGTCATCTGCGGTCTGATTGGTTCCAATGGTAGATTGAAAATTTCCTGAAACTTTCTTTGCCGAACTCTTTTTTGTGGTAATGTTGATTACCGCGGTAGCGGCATTGGTCCCATAAAGCGTACTGGCAGCTCCTTTAATAATTTCAATAGATTCAATGTCGGCGGTTGATAGCAACCTCAAATCATATTCCTGAGAAAAGGAGGACGGATCAGAAACTCTCACCCCATCAATAATAATTAAGGCTTGTCTACCCCTACCACCTCGTGCAAAAACACCAAACACGGAGCCGTCACGTCCGCGGCTTCCAGTAATTTCAATACCACTTTTGGTGTTGATGATTTCTGAGATGGTCTTTCCTTGGCTCCTTTCCAGCTCCTCAGTGGAAATCTTAATGACCGTTTTACCAGAATTTTCTCGTTTCAATTGAAATCGGGAATCACTCACAACTACCTCTTGTAGTTGTTGTACTTCAACAGGATCTTGCTGCGATTCTTGTGCAGAAATACCCTGACCCGCTACCAAAGCGGCACATAACAATACATAATTTTTTTTCATTTTCGTTTAAGTGAATAAACGGGAGAATAGTATGCTGTCCCATACGTAAACCTTTATCCCGAAAGTTTAACAATGTTTGTTTGAATTTGGCAGGTCTCCTGACTTGCGTCTTGTACACCACCTTCCCACCCAATGGGCAGTGGTTTTGAAGTTGTGACAAGCATCTACTCGTTGTTGGTACTCTAGAAATATCAACTCCGATTCGACTCAGCTTACAGTTGCGGGAACAGTTCCGGATTTGCACCGGATTCCCTTTTAATCATGCGAAAAAATCCTCGCATAAACCAAAATTCGGCACGAAAGTAATCATTCTGTTTAATCTTTTTTTGAAAAAGTTAAATAATCTTACATTTGGCCTATGTCAAAAAAAATCCTTGCAATAGCCTATTTAGGAACTTTGTTCCTTGTATCTTTTTCTTCTTGTGGAGAAAAAAAGAAACAACTTCCAATTGAACAAGTTGAAACCTCCACTCAACTTCAATATGCAACTGGTTTTACCATTGAACAATCTGGAGATCTAACCATAATCAAGGTTATTTCACCCTGGCCGGGAGCAGAATCAGGCTTTACCTATGCACTGGTCCCAAGAACTAGGTTAGCTTCCATTACGCTTCCAAGCGATGCATATGATGCTATTGTGGCAACTCCGGTAGAGAATATGGTGATTACTTCTACAACTCACATTCCGGCTTTGGAATCTTTAGGAGTTCTCAACGTTGTCTCCGGTTTTCCAAATACCGATTTGATTTCTTCTCCAGCTGCTCGTAAACGTATTAATGATGGCCATATCAAGGAATTGGGAACCAATGAAAATATAAATACCGAAGTTGTTTTGGAGTTGAATCCAGAAGTAATCATTGGTTTTGGCATTAACGATACCAATAAGGCCTACGAAACTTTAAAACGTTCAGGAATTCCCATTGTTTATAATGGAGATTGGACAGAACAGACTCCATTGGGAAAAGCAGAATGGATCAAGTTTTTTGCTCCATTTTTCAATAAAGAAGTAGAGGCCGACAATATTTTCAAGAAAATCGAAGCCTCGTACCAAGAAGCTAAGCTTTTGACCAAAAAAGTAACACAAAAACCCACGGTGCTAACTGGTGGGTTGTACAAAGATGTATGGTATGTGGCTGGGGGAAATAGCTGGATGGCTCAATTTTTAAAGGATGCCAATGCTAATTATTTATGGGCAAATACAGATAATAAGGGTAGTATTGGCTTGAGTTTGGAAGCTGTGCTGGAAAAAGGTCAAAAAGCAGATTTTTGGTTCAATCCATCATTACATGCAAGCTATGAGGAATTACAACAAGCCAATGCCCATTATGAACAATTTGAAGCTTTTACAACAAAAAAAGTATACTCAAATGCAGTTAAAAAGGGGGCAACCGGAGGGTTACTGTTTTATGAATTGGCACCACAACGCCCTGATCTTGTTTTAAAAGACTTGATTTCAATCTTGCATCCAAAGCTTTTGCCTGATTATGAACCTCATTTCTTCATGCCATTGCGATAAATGCATTCACTAAAATCATATCGAATTTCCTTTGTGCTGATTTCATTGGCGCTATGCTTTGCATGGTTATTGAATATTAGCTCCGGGTCGGTAGTAATTCCGTTTGATGCTATGCTTTCAGTTGTATTTGGAGGAAAGGCCGATATAGATTCTTGGAATTACATCATTTGGAATTATCGAATTCCAAAGGCGTTTACCGCAGCTTTGGTCGGTGGAGGACTTTCCATTAGTGGATTGTTAATGCAAACTCTATTTCGAAATCCTCTGGCGGGACCTTTTGTGCTGGGAATCAGTTCCGGGGCCAGTTTGGGAGCCGCTATGATACTTTTGGGAGCTTCACTCATATCTGGAATGGTTTCATTTACCTTTATCAATGATATTTCTCTGGCCATTGCAGCTAGTTTGGGAAGTTTTTTGGTGTTACTAGTGGTTATGTTGGTCGCGAACCGGGTGAAAGATACTATGGCCTTGCTCATTATTGGCCTGATGTTCGGTAGCATTACCACCGCACTGGTCAGTGTATTGGCCTACTTTTCAAGTGCAGAGGATTTGCAACGCTTTATCTTCTGGTCCTTTGGAAGTGTAGGCAATCTATCCGGTCAACAAGTGATACTTTTAAGTGGAGTTGTTTTTCTTGGACTGATGCTTAGTGTTCTTTCCATCAAAAAATTGAATGCCTTTTTATTGGGTGAAAATTACGCCCAAAGCTTGGGAGTGTCTTTAAAAAAATCAAGATTGATTATTATTATCGCCACAGGAATACTTGCTGGAGGGATAACTGCATTTGCAGGACCCATTGCTTTTATTGGGTTAGCGGTACCACACCTTACCCGTCAGATTTTTGATACTATGGAACATCGAGTTCTAATTCCCGCAGTATTTCTTTACGGTGCCATTTTAATGTTGTTATGTGATACCATTGCCCAGTTGCCCAATTCCGCTAATGTACTACCTATAAATGCCATAACTTCACTGGTTGGAGCACCAGTTATTATTTGGTTGCTGGTCAGAAAACGTAAAATGTTGTTTTAATGTCCAACTTGAAAAAACATAATATCATTGTTAAAGACCTAAGCATTGGTTACAAGGACAAAACTGTTGCGGACAACATCAATTTCTGCATGAACTCTGGACAATTGTGTGCCATTGTAGGAGTAAACGGTGTTGGAAAATCTACGCTGTTGCGCACACTTGGCAAGCTTCAACCCAAATTATCCGGTGAAATAGCCATAAACAGAAAAGCATTGGAATTGCATTCTTCTTTTGAATTGGCAAAAACCCTCAGTTTTGTCCTTACAGAACAACCTGCTTCCAAAAATTTGACCGTTCAGGAATTGATAGCGCTTGGCAGACAACCCTATACCAATTGGATTGGCACTTTGACTACTGAAGATAAACAACAAGTTGAGGAAAGTTTGTCTTCTTTTCTCTTGAAAGATTTGCGCTACAACAAATGCCATGAACTCAGTGATGGACAATTGCAACGAGTATTGATTGCCCGTGCCATGGCACAAGACACCCCTCTGATTTTATTGGACGAGCCAACAACCCATCTGGACCTCTACCACAAAGTCCAAATTTTGAAGTTGCTGCAACAATTGTCCCACAACAAACAAAAAACCATCATTTTTACCACCCATGAGATAGAATTAGCCATTCAACTCTGTGATACGATTTTGATATTGGATGGTAATGAAAATCCAAGCGGCACACCTATCGAATTGATTGAACAAAAGCACTTTGAACACTTATTTCCTTTGGAAATGGTCCAATTTGATTCAAAAACCGGTTCTTTTAAAGTGAATAAGTAATTTACCCTGCAGTTCCTACAAAGGTGGGAATCTCATTATCTTTATCCGAAGAATAACAATTTTATGAGCAGTGAGTTTATTTATGTGATTGTTGGACTGTTTGCGATAGCAATAGGCCTGTTTTGGGGTATGTACATCCAAAAATTAAAGACCAAATCCAATGAAAGTGTTTGGCAGGAAAGAGAACAGCAATTAAACAGTTCTGTCAAGTCCTTAAATGATAAACTGCTCTCTGGAGATGAAGAGAAAAAACAATTGCAGGCCGAAAAGGAGCAACAAAGCAATCAAATTGTTCGTTATCAGGCCGATTTGGAAAACCTCGAGCGAATCAACACCGAGCAAAAGGAAGAGGTAGAAAAGCTTCAGGAAAAATTCACCAAAGAATTTGAAAACCTGGCCAATAAAATCTTGGATGAAAAGAGCACCAAGTTTACGGAACAAAATCAGAAGAATATCAAACAAATCTTAACTCCTTTGCAGGAAAAAATTCAACTGTTCGAGAAGAAGGTAGAAGCTACACAAAAGGAGAACATCAGTATCCATTCCGCATTGAAAGAGCAATTGCTCAACCTGCAAAACCAAAACCTAAAAATTACCCAAGAAGCTGAGAATCTTACCAAAGCATTAAAAGGTGACAGCAAAATGCAGGGAAATTGGGGGGAATTGGTACTGGAACGTGTTTTGGAAAAATCTGGTTTGGAAAAAGACCGTGAATATAGTGTGCAACAAAGTTTTACAAGGGAAGATGGGTCCAGAGTAATGCCCGATGTCATTATTCACCTTCCGGATGGCAAAAAAATGGTAGTGGACTCCAAAGTTTCCCTTACGGATTATGAGCGTTACACCAATGCAGATGAAGAGCTAAGGGAGAAGCATCTAAAAGACCACATTAATTCCCTCAAAAAGCATGTGGAACAACTCTCAGCAAAAAAATATGAGGATCTGTACGAAATGGAAAGTCCAGATTTTGTGTTGTTATTCGTTCCCATTGAGCCAGCCTTTGCTGTTGCCATCAATAATGACAATTCGCTTTACAACAAGGCCTTTGAACAGAATATTGTAATCGTGACCCCTTCTACCCTGTTGGCGACACTTCGTACCATTGATACCATGTGGAGCAATGAAAAGCAGCAGAAAAATGCTATTGAAATTGCACGCCAAGCGGGTGCCTTATATGACAAGTTTGAAGGATTCGTAACCGACCTGACCAAGGTGGGTAAAAAAATGGACGAAGCCAAAACGGAATATCGCGGTGCCATGAACAAATTGGTAGAAGGTCGCGGGAACATCGTGACCAGCATTGAAAAGCTCAAAAAAATGGGTGCCAAGGCCAAAAAATCCATTCCTGAACCCATATTAAAAAGAGCTGAAGAAGATGATTTTGAAGAACCAAAACTTGAATTATAAACTATGCGTAAATTCCTATTTATATTTATTTCGGTCCTTCTTTTTGGATTAGCTGCCTATTTTGCGTTTATCTATTACGTTCCCTTTAGTGAGGGTTATCGGTCAGGTGAACTGATCAAGTTCAGTAGAAAAGGAGTTTTGGTTAAAACCTGGGAAGGTGAGATAAGTCAAGGTATCTCTGGAGCCCAGATTTTTGAATTTTCCGTTCAAGACAGCGAGAAAGAAGTAATTGAAAAATTAAAAGAGTACCAAGGACAATATGTAAAAGTTACCTACAAAGAAAGATATGCCACTTTTTTTTGGTTGGGAGATACCAAATATTATATCATAAATGTAGTCCAAGAAAAATCACCGCATTTTAGACAATAGCAATGAAAAAGTTCAAAACCTCAAAGGAATCCCGTGTTTCCATCACCGAACTCATGCTTCCCTCCCATTCCAATTTTGGAGGTAAGGTACACGGTGGGCATATTTTAAGTTTAATGGACCAAATTGCATTTGCCTGTGCTTCTAAACACTCGCAAGCGTATTGCGTAACAGCTTCTGTGAATCGAGTGGATTTTCTGAATCCTATTGAGGTTGGTGAACTGGTCACCTTGAAGGCTTCTATCAATTATACCGGGCGAACTTCGATGGTTGTTGGGGTTAGGGTTGAGTCCCAAAGTGTGACTACCGGGCAGAGAAAACATTGTAATTCTTCATATTTCACCATGGTTGCCAAAGGCGAAAATGGGAAAAATCTTCCCGTTCCCGGTCTAATTTTAACCGATAAGCAAGGGGTTAGACGTTTTGCGCGAAGTGTGGAGCGCAAAGCCTCAGCAAGTTCCAGAGATACCAAATTTGAGCCTGCAAAATTTAAAGTGGATGATTATTTGGAGACCATTAAAAGTGAAAATGCGAAATTGGATTTAAATTAATCCAGTTTGGCTGTAGCGGCTGCATCTATAAACCAAACCACCTTTCCAGACCTAGGATTGACCAAAGACGCTGGATAAGCTTCAAAACCTTCAGTTTTTTCCAAAATGGCCTTGACTTTTTCAGCTTTGCCAGCTCCGGTGACCAAAAAGGCAACTTCTTTGGCAGTATTAATGACTTTTCCATTGATAGATACCCTTTTTTGACCAGAATCTGGATGGGTAGCCACCACACAATGGTCTTGGGTATTCCACAATTCAATTTCATGAGGAAAAATGGATGCCGTGTGCCCATCGTCACCCATGCCCAGTATGACCAAATCAAATTGAGGCACACCTTCTATCCTATCCAAATTGATTTCCAATAAATTGGCATACCGCATAGCTTCACCAATTGGGTCTGCCTCTCCCAATATTCGGTGAATATTCCTCTCGGGAACAGGTATCTTGGAAAACAAATGGTCAACGGTCATTTTATAATTGCTTTGGTCATCCGTTGGAGGTACGCAACGTTCATCCCCCCAATAAAAATGAATCTTATTCCAGTCAATATTATCGCCATAATCTGAGGCCAAAACGTCAAAAACAATCTTAGGGGTACTTCCTCCAGACAAAGCCACATGAACTTCGGTTTTACCTTTGACCAACTCAGAGAAATAAGCTGAAAACCGCTCAGCAACTTCTTGTTTATCCTTATATATCTTTAATTCCATTTTTTAAATTTTAACCTCCCTCTCAACGTCTAACATATTACACAATAACCTGGGTCATCAGCCAAATTCTCCCCGGGATTACGCCAATATCCTAAATCATCGATGAGTTCATCGGAGTTTTCCGGGCCCCATACTCCCGCTGCATAGCCATACATGCGTACATCTTTTCCATTTTTCCAGTAATCCAAAATAGGATCAACAAACTCCCAAGCTGCTTCCACCTCATCGGCCCGAGCATATAAAGTGGCATCTCCTTGCATGGCGTCCAACAAAAGTCGTTCATAAGCCTCCATCACATAAGTTTGTGCCAAACTAGAATAGTAAAAGTCCAAATTGGCTCGTTCCACCTTAAAGCCCTGTCCAGGAACTTTTACACCAAATTTGATAAGTACACCTTCATCCGGTTGAATCCGTATAATCAACTTATTGTCCTTACTGCTAACTCCTGAATCTTTAAAGATTTGATGATGTGGTGTCTTAAAATGAATGATGACTTCGGTAACTTTAGTGGGCATCCGTTTTGCCGTTCGCACATAAAAAGGAACGCCATGCCATCGCCAGTTATCCACAAAAAACTTAACTGCTGCATAGGTTTCCGTAATAGAATTTGGGTCAACCCCATCCTCTTCACGATATCCCTTTACTTTTTCACCATTTATCTCTGAAGCCACATATTGTGCTCGAATGGTGTGGTCAAAAAGCGTTTTCTCATCTTGCATAATTCGCAATGACTTTAAAGCCTTCACTTTTTCATTCCTTATCTCTTCAGGTTGATCACCAATAGGTGGTTCCATAACCACCAAAGAGACAATCTGCATCAAATGGTTTTGGAACATATCGCGTAAAGCACCAGATTTATCATAATATCCACCTCTTTTTTCCACACCTACACTTTCTGCATTGGTGATTTCAACATGGTGAATATAATTACGGTTCCAAAGGGGTTCAAAAATACTGTTCGAGAAACGCGTCACCAACAGATTCTGAACCGTTTCCTTCCCCAAATAATGATCTATCCTATATATTTGAGGTTCTTTAAAATACTGTTGGAGCCCATTGTTCAATATTTTTGCACTTTCCAAACTATATCCAAAAGGTTTTTCCACAATCAACCTTTTCCATCCTTTTTCTTGGCTATTTAGACCTGCATCTGCTAAGTTTTTAGCAATAGGTTCGTACAAGCTGGGTGGAGTGGAAAAATAGAACATATAATTACTTTCCGTCCCGCTATCTACATTTAAAGTTTCAATGCGTTTGGCCAAACCCGAATATTCAGCAGTATAATCACTTCCTAAATCTTCATAAAATATCCTATCTGTAAAACCCTTAACATAGTTATCCTTTAAATCCTCCAGTTTCTCCTTTAGATAAGGACTTTTGTTAACCACTTTGTCCCGAAACTCTTCATCGGTCATATCACTACGGCTAGCGCCTAAAACCACAAAATTTTCAGGTAATTGCTGTGCAACATACAGGTTGAACAAACCTGGAATAAGTTTTCTCGCGGTCAAATCTCCAGAAGCTCCAAAAATAATGAGCATTTGGTTATCAGTCTTTTTCATAGAGTATATCAATAGTTGGTTAGGATGTCTCAAAAAAGAAGTACCTAAACTACGTTTTCGTCAAAAACCTTTTATGGTCTCCATTTATTTTTGAGCATAACGAATATAACGCTATTTTAGGTTCGGAATTCAACAACTAGCTTACTTAAAGCTTTCTAGGCAAAGGCCTATATAAAATTTAGAATATGGCGGATACGTATGATTTTGGTCTTGTGGGACTTGGTGTAATGGGGCGCAATTTTATCCTGAATGTTGCTGACAATGGTTTTACAGCTTTTGGCAATGATTTGGACAAGGAAAAAGTAAACTCGCTTATTGAGGAAGGCGGAGATACCAATAGAATAAATGCCTCCACGGATGCATCAACTTTTGTGAATTCATTGAGTGCCCCCCGAAAAATTATGCTGTTGGTTCCTGCGGGAAAGATTGTAGATGCCGTAATTGAAGGGCTACTCCCCCATTTGGATGAAGGAGATATCATCATTGATGGTGGAAATTCATTTTTTACCGACACAGACCGACGCGAGGCCTATTTGAAGGAAAAAGGAATCAACTTCTTTGGAGCTGGGGTCTCTGGAGGTGCCAAGGGAGCACGAAAAGGGCCGAGCATTATGCCCGGAGGTTCAAGGGGGGCTTATCAACATGTAAAACCTATTTTTGAAGCTGTGTCAGCGAAATATAAGGGTGAGCCCTGTGTAGCTTATTTGGGTCCAAAATCGGCCGGAAACTATGTGAAAATGGTCCACAATGGCATTGAATATGGGTTGATGCAATTGACCTCGGAAATCTATGACCTAATGAAAAAAGCAGGTGGATTGACCAATGAAGAACTCCATGAAACCTATGCCAGTTGGAATGCTGGCCGATTACAATCTTTTTTGGTTGAAATCACATCCGATATCCTTGCTCAAAAAGACGATTTGGGAGATGGACATTTGGTGGATAAAATTTTGGATAAGGCCAAACAGAAAGGAACGGGAAAATGGACTTCGCAAAATGCCATGGATTTAGGAATTCCAGTACCTACCATTGACATTGCCGTAAGCATGCGTGAAATCTCTGCCTTAAAGACAGAACGAACACAAGCAGATGAACTTTACGACCGACCAACTCCTGAAGCCATAGTAAAGGATTCTTTAGTAAACAAGGCTGAACAAGCACTGTATTTTTCATTCATCATTACGTACGCACAGGGAATGCATCAATTAGCCGATGCTTCCAAAGAATATGGTTATGAACTACAACTGGGTGAGATTGCTAAAATATGGAGAGCAGGCTGTATTATCCGTGCTGCATTGTTGGCTGATATCACCGAAGCCTTTAACGGAGATAACTCGCTTCAAAACCTTTTACTTTCTCCCTCTTTTGTTAAAAAAGTCCAAGAAACTGTGGATTCAGCAAGGGAATTGGTGGCCTATGGCGCAACCAGCGGTATTCCATTACCTGGGCTTTCCAATGCACTTACTTATTTTGATGCTTATACCAATAGTCGATTGCCCTTAAACCTAATTCAGGCCCAACGGGATTATTTTGGATCGCATACCTATGAGCGATTGGATCGCGAAGGGGTTTTTCATACAGATTGGGAATAGTCTTAAAACATATACTTTTAGGTTTTTATTTCTTTGTTGGACATCCTCAAGATTTAAATGGAGCATATGTTATTTCTAAGAAATAAACTTGTGCAATTCGTCTAAGAAATATGCATTTTATATAATTTGCCATACATAACAAAATCTGGATTCTTATTTTTGCGAATTGGAACCCCATACCATCCCAAACTATGAAAAACAACTTCTCAGCTAAATTCTTTATATTTTTTATTGTATCCCTTGTATTAGTAGGCTGTTCTAAGGACGGTACTAACGGTTTAGATGGAAGAGATGGTACTAATGGCGCCAATGGTACAGATGGAACCAATGGGCGAAATAGCCTGATTACTACGCTTATTGAACAACCAGGTGAAAACTGTGCTAATGGTGGGTTTAAAATTGATGTTGGTCAAGATACAAACGATAACGGTCAACTTGAGGCCAACGAAGTAGATGCAACTGAATTTATTTGCAATGGTGGAACATCGGAACTTCCATATTTGTCCTATGTCTCACTAATCAATCAAACGGGAACAGATAACCCTGAAACTACAGTGCTGGAAAACACTTTGGAACTTGGAATAGTTTGGACTAGAGAGTCTCAAGGGAAGTACATGGGAACGTTGGATAAAGCAATCGATATTGGAAAGACAGTTATTTTTTATACTACACCAACAACGCATACTGGGGTAAGAGGCGAATTGGTAGGAGATAACCAAGTTAGATTGGAGTTGCAAAATGGAATCAATGCCTTTGCAGATGATTTCAGCAATCTATCCTTTGAATTAAGAGAATATGAATAATGACCATGATTTCGAGTAAATCATTGATAGTCTAAAACGATTCATAACCCGTATAATATTAAAAAATTATGATTAAGAAAAGTACTCTATTTGTTTTACCTATTTTTCTCTTTCTCAGTATTTGGACTTATGGACAAAATCTTTTTCCCGCATCTGGGAATGTAGGGATAGGAACCTTATCGCCGAGTTATGATTTGGAAGTAGCTGGTACTTTGAACGCTACAAGTATCCTACTAGATGGAGCTGCTTTGGAAGCTCCCATATGGAACCTTAATGCGAACGAAGCTTTTTATAATAATGGTAATGTTGGTATTGGGACCAATGATCCTAATTTTACCCTTGATGTGGCAGGTACTTTGAATGCTACAAGTATCCTGTTAAATGGAGCTGCCTTGGGAACACCTATATGGAGCCTTAATGCGAACGAAGCTTTTTACAACAACGGCAATGTTGGAATTGGTACAAACGACCCTAATTTCACCCTTGATGTAGCCGGTACTTTGAACGCTACAAGCATTCTATTAAATGGAACTGCCTTGCAAACTCCTATATGGAGCCTTAATGCAAATGAAGCTTTTTACAATGGCGGAAATGTTGGTATTGGCACTAATGACCCAAACTTTTTGCTCGATGTTAATGGATCTCTAAATGCCACCAATATTTTTCTTAATGGATTCGCAGTTCAGAGTTCTCAGTGGACCACTGCAGGAAATGACATTTCTTATAGTACAGGTAACGTGGGCATTGGTACCGCAAATACGCAAGGCTATATGTTGGCCGTTGCGGGGAATGTAATCGCCGAAGGCGTTAAAGTTGAATTGGAAGGTAATTGGCCAGACTTTGTGTTTGGAGAAGAATTTAATCTAATGTCACTAGAAGAAGTAAGTAAGTTTATTGGTAAAAACAGGCATTTACCAAATATTCCAAGTGCAAAAAACGTGGAAGAAAATGGAATTGACTTGGGAATAATGGACGCCAAATTACTTCAAAAGATAGAAGAACTTACTTTGTATACTATTCAACAGCAAAAAGAAATTGATAGCCTAAAAAATACTAACAAAAAGCTTATTGAACAAAATCAACTTATCAAGAAGCTTTCAAATCGTTTGGACAAAATAGAGAATTCAAGAAAAGAATAAAACTTTCAAAAAAACCCTCTTCATTCTTTCAACTTGCTTTTTTTCTACTTTTAACTATAAAGTAACAAGAACAAAGCCTTAATCTCTTTACTCGCGTTTGTTATCAAAACATATTGAATGACTGGAGGTCAGCCCAACATAGCTAACCAAATTGACCATCTGTTTAGGCATGAATATGGGAAATTGATTGCGGTGATGACCAAGGCTTTTGGAGTCCCTAATATCGATTTGGCTGAAGATGTGGTTCAAGAAGCAATGATTGAAGCCCTCAACAAATGGACCTATCACGGAGTTCCTGACAATCCCGTGGGATGGATTTACAAAGTGGCTAAAAACAAGGCCATAAATATCCTAAACAGAGAAAAATACAGTCGGAAATACGTCTCTGAGGTTGCTCCTCACCTCCAATCTGAATGGACTTCTGAAGCAGCTTTAAAACGCATTTTTACCGATAAGGAAATCGCTGATGACCAACTACGCTTGATTTTCACATGTTGTCATCCAGTACTTTCAAAAGATTCCCAAGTTGCCCTGACACTAAAAACATTATGCGGTTTCAGCATTCACGAAATTACCAAAGCCTTTTTAACAACTGATAGTAATATCAATAAAAGATTGGTTAGGGCCAGAAAGACTATAAAAGATGCCAATATTCCGTTTGAAGTGCCTACCGGCTCACAACTGGAACCCAGGCTATCAGGCGTTCTGGAAACCATTTATCTATTGTTCAATGAAGGCTACAATTCCACTTCGGACGATAGTTTGATTCGAAATGAACTTTGTGAAGAAGCAATACGTCTAATGAATATCATTGTTCAAAATCCATCCATAAAATCTTCCAATGCCCATGCCTTGTTGGCATTGATGTTATTCAATACAGCCAGGTTTATCTCCAGGATGGATGAATTGAGCAATAGCATTAGTTTGGAGCATCAAGACCGAACCAAATGGGACCGTAAGTTGATAAAGAAAGGATTAACTCATTTAGCTTTTGCCGCAGAACAAAACGAGGTCTCTATCTATCATCTTCTGGCAACAATTTCAGCTCAACACTGTACAGCTCCCACCTACGAAACTACAGATTGGGACGGTATTCTTTCTCTATATGATATGCTGGTTGAAATTGAAGATTCACCAATCGTTCAATTGAACAGAACCATTGTACTCTCAAAAGTTTCCGGTCCAAAAGTGGCCATTGCGCAACTGAAAAACATAGAAACCCATCCTTCTCTTCAGGGTTATTTGCCATTTTATACTTCATGTGCAGTGCTTTATTATCAAAACCATCAAATAAAGAAAGCTATTGAACTTCTCAATACAGCTTTAAAACTTCCCATTGGGAAACACCGTAAATCACTTATTAACAACAAGATAAAGGAATACTCAAAAAATATTTGATATTTTTCGGTTGTCCATGTCCTTTTCTGTACTCTTCAATTGACTAAAGGATATAAAACAATAATAAATTATTCAACACATTGATTATGCAAGAATTCATGATTTTCATTAAAACCAAGGGAGACCATCTGAAAGACCTATCTCCAGAACAGCAACAGGCCCACGTGCAAAAAATAGGAAAATACATTGGCGGATTGATGGAATCCAACAAACTAAAAGGTGCCCAGCCGCTGGAAATGAAAGGTGCAATTATTCATGGAAATAAAGGTGTTTTTAAGGATGGACCTTTTAACGAATCCAAAGAAGTTATTGTAGGTTACTTCCATATTGTTGCAGAAAATCTAGATGAGGCGATGGCGATTGCTAAGGCCAATCCGATGTTTCATGATGCAGAAGGTACTATTGAAGTGCGCCCAATAAAACAAATGGAAGGTATTAATTAAAGAGAAGACATGGACAACAATACTTTTGAATACGACGGTAAATGTGCTTTCGCTTTAAGCTTGGGTAAGGAAGCACCTAAGACAAATGGAAAACACACCATAACCAAAGGTGGAAAAACCTATACATTTTTAAATCCTGTTGCGAAGTTTCTGTTTAAACTCTTTCCCAACAGCATCCAAAAAGCTGATACAGCTTGGAATAAAAACCGATAAATCATGAGGAAAAAGACATTAAAAATAATTGGAATCATTCTTGTAGTCTTGTCTGGAGTAATATTCATCTTTAGTAAGACCAAAAGAATAACTCCACTTTCATGGGCTCACAACGAGGTAAACAAATCAATGTTTTTCGCTACTGCAATAAACGGATACGACCCAGTGGCTTATATTACAGTAAACAAGGCCATTGAAGGAGATGAATCATATTCCTATAAATGGAATGATGCCACATGGTTTTTTGCTTCGGAAGAAAACAAGAACACGTTTAAGGAGAATCCTGAAAAATACACTCCCCAATATGGAGGTTTTTGCGCCTTTGCAGTAAGTAAAGGGTTCACAGCAAATAGTAACCCCAATGTTTTTGAATTAATTGATGGCAAAGCATACTTTTTTGCCGATGAAAGTGTAAAAACCAAATGGCTAGGGAGCAAAAAAGAAAACTTGCAGCTTTCCGAAAAGAACTGGAATTGAAAAAATTATCAATCTGAACTTGTCGAAGACACTTAGAAAATAAAACTTCGACAAGCTCAGTTTGACAATATTAGGTTTTACTTGCTCAAGTACATTTTTCTGCGGGAATAAAGATTGTAAAACTCATCATCCTTTAAACTATCTATGAATAAGATACTCTCCCCTGTACTCTTCATTTCTGGCCCTAGGTTTTTGTTTACGTTAGGAAATTTGTTGAACGAAAATACGGGTTGTTTGATGGCATAACCATCTAAATGAGGTTTAAAATCAAAGTCTTTGACCTTCTTTTCTCCCAACATAACCTTGGTTGCATAGTTTACGTATGGTTCTCCATATGCTTTTGCAATAAAAGGAACTGTCCGCGAAGCTCTCGGATTTGCCTCTATTATATATACAACATCGTCTTTAACCGCAAATTGGATATTAATCAATCCAACTGTGTTTAATGCCAAAGCAATTTTCCTGGTGTGGTCCTTGATCTGCTGCATGACAAATTCACCAAGATTGAAAGGTGGCAATGTTGCATTGGAATCTCCTGAATGTATACCGCAAGGCTCAATGTGTTCCATGATTCCAATGATGTATACATCTTCTCCATCACAAATGGCATCCGCTTCCGCTTCTATTGCACCATCCAAATAATGATCCAACAACAGTTTATTGTTGGGGATGCTTCGAAGCAGGTCAACCACATGGGCCTCTAATTCTTCCTTGTTAATTACAATTTTCATTCCCTGTCCACCTAAAACGTAAGATGGTCTTACCAAAAGCGGAAAGTTTAATTCATCTGCCAAAACCAAAGCCTCATCGGCCGTTTCTGCCACTCCAAATCTTGGGTATGGAATGTTGTTTTCTTTCAATAATGTTGAAAAACTACCTCTATCCTCTGCCAAATCCAAAGATTCAAAGCTCGTTCCAATGATATTTATTCCGTATTTATCCAATTTTTCAGCTAGCTTCAATGCGGTCTGTCCTCCCAACTGAACAATTACACCTTCAGGTTTCTCGTGACGGATTATATCATAGATATGTTCCCAGAAAACAGGCTCAAAATACAATTTGTCGGCCGTGTCAAAATCTGTTGAAACAGTTTCCGGGTTGCAATTAATCATGATGGTCTCATAATCACACTCTGCAGCCGCCAAAACTCCATGTACACAACAGTAATCAAATTCTATTCCCTGCCCTATGCGGTTGGGACCAGACCCCAAAACCACAATCTTTCTCTTCTCGGTTACCTCACTGTCGTTGGCCACATATCGTTTTCCATCGGCAGTTTCAATTTCTTCTTCAAAAGTGGAGTAATAGTAAGGTGTCATTGCTTTAAACTCTGCAGCACAAGTATCCACTAATTTGTACACTCGATTTATTCCCAGTTCGGTACGCTTTTTATGCACTTCACTTTCGTAGCAGTCCAACATGTGTGCAATCTGTCTATCGGCAAATCCTTTTTGTTTAGCCTCTAACAAAAGTGATCTGGACAAACTTTCAACCGTATATTTTGAAACTTCCTGTTCCAAGAAATGTAATTCCTCATATTGCTTCAAGAACCACATGTCAATTTTAGTGATATCATGAATTCGTGATAGCGGAATACCTAATTGGATAGCATCATAAAGTACAAATACCCTATCCCAACTTGGCACTTTGAGTTTTTGAATGATGGTATCGTAATCTTTATAGCCTTTACCATCAGCTCCAAGCCCATTTCGTTTAATCTCTAATGATTGGGTTGCTTTATGCAACGCTTCCTGAAAGGAACGTCCAATTCCCATCACCTCACCTACAGATTTCATTTGAAGCCCCAAAGTTCTGTCTGAACCTTCAAATTTATCAAAGTTCCATCTTGGGATTTTAACTATTACGTAATCTAGGGTTGGCTCAAATAATGCCGAAGTAGATTTTGTAATCTGATTATCCAATTCATCCAAAGTATACCCAATAGCAAGTTTGGAAGCTATTTTGGCAATAGGATATCCGGTTGCTTTTGATGCCAAAGCAGATGATCTGGATACCCTTGGATTGATTTCAATGGCAATAATATCTTCTTTTTCATCCGGACTTACGGCAAACTGCACGTTACATCCGCCTGCAAAATCGCCAATGCTTCGCATCATATGAATGGCCATATCCCGCATACGCTGGAAAGTCTTATCGGAAAGGGTCATTGCCGGTGCAACAGTAATGGAATCCCCGGTATGGATGCCCATCGGATCCATATTTTCAATGGTACAGATAATAACAACGTTATCATTTTTATCGCGAAGCAACTCCAATTCATATTCTTTCCACCCCATCAAAGCCTTGTCAATCATCACCTCATGAATAGGTGAGACTTCCAATCCTTTGCTCAGCAGATCATCAAAATCCTCTGGATCATGTACAATAGCCGCTCCAGCACCTCCCAAGGTAAATGAAGCTCTAATTACTAATGGAAAGCCAAATTCCTGAGCAATTTCTTTTCCTTTTAAGAATGATGTTGCAGAAGCTTGGGGCGGCATCCCTATCCCTATTTTCAGCATTAACTCCCTAAACTTTTCCCTATCCTCGGTAATGTTTATGGCATCAATATCAACACCTATGATTTCTACGTCAAAATCTTCCCAAATCCCTTTTTCATCAGCTTCAATACATAAATTCAGGGCTGTCTGTCCGCCCATGGTAGGTAAAACAGCATCGATATTGGGATGGTTCTTTAAAATCTCAATAATTGATTTTGTGGTCAATGGTTTCAGGTACACATGATCCGCCATTTTAGGATCCGTCATAATCGTAGCAGGGTTGCTATTGATCAAAATAGTCTCAATCCCATCTTCACGAAGTGATCTAAGTGATTGGGAACCGGAATAATCAAACTCACATGCCTGGCCTATAATGATTGGACCAGAACCAATAATCAAAATGGATTTAAGATCTTTTCTTTTGGGCATTCTATATCGGGTTACTCGTTAACAAATTGTTCAAAATTAGGTCAAAAAAAAGGTGCTAAACTTGAAAAAGTAGCACCTTTATTAAAAAGTTATTTACAGTCATTATTTTTTATGACGCGGTTCTGATGACACAGTTAGTTTTTTTCTTCCCTTTGCTCTTCTTCTCGCAAGAACTTTTCTACCATTGGCAGTCGCCATGCGTTCTCTAAAACCATGCTTGTTTCTTCTCTTCCTCTTTGACGGCTGATACGTTCTTTTCATTTCGGAACTCTTTTAATGGATTTTGTTGATGGGTTGAAATAAAACTACCCGAAAAATTCTGGGCGCAAATATACGAAGAGTTTTTACTTTGGCAAGTACAAAAAGAAAATATTTAAAATAGTTTTTAGTACTTTTGCCAGCTCTTGATTCTTACTCAAAAATCTTAATTAAAGATATGTTCCATAAAAATATAAAACTAGTAATTGCAGCTCTTATAGTTGGCTATTCAGGATATCAATTTGCGGAAGGATATATTGGTAATGGAATATCCTTGATTTTACTTTCGCTGGTATTTATTTTCCTGTATTTCAGGAATGAGTTTATCCTTTTGGCCTTCCTGCGCATGCGCAAACAAGATATGGAAGGTACTCAAAAGTGGTTGAGTAAGATCAAGAATCCAGAAGCTGCATTGATAAAGAAGCAACAGGGTTACTACAACTATCTACATGGTATCATCTATTCGCAAAAGAACCTGACCCAAGCGGAAAAATACTTTAAAAAAGCCCTTAAACTTGGTTTAACCATGGATTATGATGTAGCCATGGCCAAATTGAGTCTTGCCGGTATTTCAATGCAAAAACGAAGAAAACGAGAAGCTACCCAACTCCTTCAGGAAGCAAAAAAGCTGGACAAAAACAACATGCTTACCGAGCAAATCAAGATGATGCAGCAGCAGATGAAGAAAATCTAGCGGCTAAATTCCAATTTTCAAATACCAAAAACCAATCTTCACCTTTGGAATTTGGGGATTTGGATTTTTAAATTTTAAGCTTATTGACCTGCATTTGTCATCCGATAGTATCCCTTATTCGGAATCTCCACCACATATTTTTTTCTAGAGGCATTGTTTAGATGTGGCTCACGTAACCAAGGGTTGTGTCTTTTCAAAATCTTATAGTTGATTTCATAAAGCTTCGCAAAGTCCGCCCAACTGGTCACCGCAGTATCAACCTGTACTGAAAATGTAGGTACAGTTTTATAAAAATCTGCTTTCTCCACGTCAAAACCATATTTATCAGGATTGGAAAGAATTTCTTTGAGTGCCAAAATCCTAAAAACATAACGTCCCGTTTCCTGACCTAACAGAAGATCATAGTAGTTATCCACTTTTTGAATCCTCATATATTTCTGAACCCCGCCCGGTCCCGCATTATAAGATGCAGCCGTGAGTGTCCATGTGCCAAAGCGTTTTTTCCATTTGTTGATATATTCACAAGCCGCCTGGGTAGATTTCTCTATGTGGTACCGCTCATCAACATTGGTATTTACCTCTAGTCCATATTCCCTTCCAGTAGCTTTCATAAAGTGCCACATTCCAGCAGCGCCTTTAGGGGAAGCAACATCAATAAGTGCACTTTCAGCAACCGCCAAATATTTAAAATCATCTGGAATGCCATTTTTTGCCAAAATGGGCTCTATTATCGGAAAATATTTGTTTGCACGCTTCATTAACAACAGTGCATTGGATTGCCAGTATGTATTTACCAGGAACTCACGATCTACACGTTCCAAAACTTCAGGATCGTCCACTGGAACTTTTTCCCCTGCAAAATTCAAATCACTTGGAATCTCAATTGCACTTATTTTATAGCCATCCGAAACGTTCTTATCTGGTGTTTCAACCGCAATTTTTTCTGGTTGTTCCATGACGTTGGACTGAACAGCAAAAATTAAACTGCCCATTACCACGATCAATCCAATACCTGCTAAAATGTTCTTTATATATTTCATGCTGTTATTTCTTTTGCTATCGTAAAGATATACTATATACAACTGTCTTACTCCAAAATAATTGTTGGTAAATGTTCATTAAACCATTTAGCCCGATGTATGATCATGGTATGGGTACCATTTTTGACTGGAATGCAATTCTTAATATTTGCTATTGGAAAAACAGCGTCTTTTTCTCCATGAATATGTACCAGATTGTTGGGGGAATTGGTTTGTTTCCAATTTACAATCTTGTCGATAGACCAATCGATGTAATACTTATCCCGTACGGAAAGATATTTTTCATAGAGCTCCAAACGCTTGGTAACCGTCTCACCAAAAGCATACTTGGCCAAGAGTTCCACATTGTTTACTAATCCAGTTGGCAGGAGTTTGTGCACTTTGGTGTATTTGGCAAAAAGCATTCTTTTGGGTAGTTCTGAGTGGTCCTTAACACTTGAAACCACAATTATCTTTCTTGCCTTTATATGCTTTGCCATTTCCTGTACTAGAATCCCTCCAAACGACACTCCCAATAATACGGGGTTTTCATGCTGAACACTTGAACTCATCTTTTTGGCATAATCAGAAAGAGAAATTCCTTTATCCGGAACAAACCATTCCAATTTATGCATTTCAAAAGTATCTTTGGATAATTTTATACGATCAAAAATGGATGAATTGGCAGCCATTCCCGGCATAAGGTATACATGTGTTTTATTGTCGGGCATTTCTCACCAAATATCGATTTGGCTAGGAAATTAGCAATTTTTTGACTAATTTTGTGTCCCTTTTATAATTAGCCCCATTAAATTAATATAGATATAACAAAAAGGGGAACATTTGATTACCGCTATGGTAATTGCACTTGGTCAATTTAAAACAATACTATATGACAGAAATGGAAATTAACGACAATAGTTTCTTACGCCAATTTGAAACTAAGGTTGATGGGCATTTGGCTAAAATTGAATATTCCTCACAAGAACGTAAGGTGTTTTTAACCAAATTAGTAATTCCAGAAGAGATTACCCAAGAAGGCTTTAAAGAAACATTTATCAAGGCCGTTCTACACGAAATTCAAGAAAAAAACCTGAGAGTAGTACCTACCAGCCCGCACATTGCAGGTTTTTTAAGAAAGAACAGACAATATAAAGAGATGCTTCCGGTAGGGATTCGCATCTAGTATATTACGAATCAGTTTTAAGAACCTCTCTTCGGAGAGGTTTTTTTATGCAATGACTTTATCTGAAACAAACTCGAAACGCACCAATCCATCTTCATCAATTTCTGTGAGTTGAACGGTATGTAGTGTATTTACCAAGCTTGGGTTCCAAGGCGCTTTTACCTTTACATAGTTTTCAGTAAAACCATTTATGTAGCCTGATTTGTTTTCCCCTTCAAACAAAACGGTCCTAGTGCTTTCCAATTGACTTTCATAAAATGCCCTTCTCTTTTTGACCGAAAGTCCACGAAGCATTTTACTGCGTTTACTCCGTACATTTTTTGGTATTGGATTTCCCATTTCGGCCGCCAATGTATTGTCCCTTTCCGAATAAGTAAACACATGCAAATAGGAAATGTCCAACTCATTGAGAAAGTTATAAGTCTCCAAAAAGTGTTCCTCGGTCTCACCTGGAAAACCTACAATAACATCTACACCAATACAAGCATGAGGCATCACTTCTTTAATGCGTTTTACCCTATCCACGTAAAGATTCGATAAGTATCTGCGACGCATCAACTTTAATATCTCGTCACTGCCACTTTGCAATGGAATATGGAAATGAGGTACAAAAGAATTACTCTTGGCAACAAAATCAATGGTTTCATTCTTTAGCAAATTGGGTTCAATAGAAGATATACGCAGTCTATGAATGCCATTAACTTCATCTAAAGCCTTCACCAATTCAAAGAAAGTATGCTCGTGTCTTTTGTTCCCAAATTCTCCTTTACCATAATCACCAATATTAACACCAGTAAGCACAATTTCCTTGATGTCTTTTGAAGCTATTTCCGCCGCATTTTGCAATACATTTTGCAAGGTATCACTACGTGATATGCCACGAGCCAACGGAATGGTGCAATAAGTACATTTGTAGTCACATCCGTCCTGTACTTTTAAGAAGGCTCGGGTACGATCGCCAATGGCATAACTACCAACATAAAAATCCGCATCTTCAATTTCACATGAATGCACTTCTCCCTTGTCATTTTTGGCCAGGTCATTCAGGTAATCGGTAATCTTGAATTTTTCTGTAGCGCCTAACACTAAATCAACACCATCCACTGCAGCCAATTCTTCGGGTTTTAACTGAGCGTAACACCCTACAGCTGCCACAAAAGCTTCTGGATTACTTTTTTGCGCTTGTTTTACAATGGTCTTAAATCGCTTATCCGCATTTTCTGTGACCGAACAGGTATTGATGACATAAATATCTGCCTTTTCAGCAAAGTCGACACGCTCAAAATCCTCTTTTTCAAAACTTCTGGCTATAGTAGAGGTTTCAGAGAAATTAAGCTTACATCCCAAGGTGTAAAAAGCAACTTTCTTGTGCATTGGACCCATTCTAAATTTTGGGCTGCAAAGATAACAATAAGTTGGCGATTAAGGGGTTTGGAAAGAGTTTAACAAAAAAAACGGAGGAAGGCTGTAACATTTTATATCCAACTCCGTCTTACTGCTATCCCAAAATTATTTAACCATAAGATTTTATATGAAAGTCATAAAGCCTCTTTTTATTGTTTGTTTACTTCTTATTATTTCTTCATGTTCTGTAACAAAAAAACAGAATTTAGGAACGGTTGCTCCAAATAATTTTTACCATAAGACGACTTTTACCACAGCAAAATCTGTAATTGTCCTTCCTTTTAAAATTAATGGTGTGGAGAAAAATTTTCTATTTGACACAGGAGCTGACTATAATCTCATTCAAAGAGATTCATTAATGGGCTCTACAGGGAATTTTAGTGGAGCCACCAACCGTAAAATGAAAATGGGTACTGAAATTACCAAGTCAATGAAAATTGGTTCCGTAGATTTCAATAACACTTTTGGCGTAAACGCTGACCTTAAAGGTCTAAAGGAACAAATCACTAACTTCGGAGGATTGATAGGGCAGCCGATAATCTCAAAAGCCAATTGGTTAATCAACTACCCCAATAAAACTATAAAAATATCCAATAGAGATTTAAGCGACAGTTCCTTTTACACCCTTAATATTAGCAGAAAGGATGGAGCTCCCTACACGTATATTACTATTGACGACATAAAGCACAAGGTTTTGATTGATTTTGGGTCTTCGTCGGATTTCAATTTGCCAAAGGACTCAAAACTGGCAGAACAATTATTGGAAAAAGGTGACTTCACTAATAGACAACGAGAAAGGTACACTATTGGAGGGCTTCAGAAAATTTCTGAAAAATTTGGTGTCATACCCCATATCAAAATTGGGAATCTTGAATTTAGAAACATTGAAACCACAATCAACACCTCTAGTCAACCAAGAATTGGAATAGGTTTTTTTAAGGATTATATTATATACATCGATAATTTAAACAGAGCATATAAGTTGAAAAAGAATTAACCAAATTTCTAATAATTTCGCCACTTCTTGGTCTCATCAAATACATGTTGTAAAATCTGAGCTTCTTTCTCATCAAACTCCACTCCTCTTCTAGCCATCATCACTTTGGCTGCCTCAAAGGCCTTTTTTGGCATATAGGTAGAAAAACCTGAAGCTCCTCCCCAACTAAAACTGGGAATAAAGTTTCTGGGGAATCCCGGTACATAAATATTGGTGTTCACTCCAATCACCGTTCCGGTATTGAACATTGTATTAATGGCCGTCTTGCTATGATCACCCATCATGAGCCCGCAAAATTGAAGACCTGTATGATCAAATTTTTCGGTATCATAGTTCCAAATACGAACTTTGGCGTAGTTGTTCTTTAAGTTTGAATTGTTTGAGTCCGCCCCAATATTACACCATTCGCCCAGTACCGCATTGCCCAAATATCCATCATGCCCTTTGCTAGAATATCCGAAAATTACAGAATTGTTGACCTCACCACATACTTTCCCGAAAGGTCCAACTGTTGTAGGGCCATACATTTTAGCTCCCATTTTTATTACTGCACCTTCACATAGCGCCAATGCTCCTCGGACCATACACCCCTCCCATATCTCAGCGTTCTTACCTAAATAAATGGGTCCTTTGGTAGCGTTTAAAATACTGTGCTCTACACTGGCTCCTTCTTCCAAAAAGATGTTTTCTGGGCATGTCAACCGATTTGTATCAGAAATTGAAGCACTTTTTCGTCCAGCCGTAATCAAATCAAAATCCGCTTGGAGTGCTTCCCCATTTTTAGAGAAAATATCCCAAGTGTAATCTACCGTAATTATATTGTCTTCAAATTCAATTCTTTTATAGTCTGAAAAATCAACTTCTTCTTTGGCTTTTTTGGTAGAAAAGGCCACTACCCTATCCTGATAAAATATAGCCTCTTTTTCTTTTAAAGAAAGAACAGCCTGAGCAAGAGGTTCATTTGGAAGGAAAGAAGAAATAATAACAATGTTTTCCGAAGCTTCAACCAGGGTGTATTTTTCTGATAAATAGTCTTCGGTCATAAAACTTGTAGAAGTCTTCAGGTGTTTTTCCCATTTTTCACGTATGGTCAAAATCCCTATTCTAATTTCGGCAACAGGCCTTGTAAATGTAAAGGGGAGCAGTGATTTTCTCTGCAGACCATCAGAAAGGATATAGTTCATGGTTGAGTTTTGATTGGTAAAAATAAAAAACGCCCCTGAAAGTGAATCAGGGGCGCCTTATATTGTTGAAAAAAATGCTTACTCGGCTTTCTTCTCTTCCTTGCTAAATTTCTTGTATTTGTTCTTGAACTTGTCAATTCTACCAGCAGTATCCACCAATTTGGTCTTACCAGTATAATATGGATGTGAAGTTCGTGAAATTTCCAACTTCACCAAAGGATATTCCACACCATCAACAGTGATTTTTTCCTTAGCTTCTGCAGTAGACTTGGTAATGAACACATCATCATTGGACATATCCTTAAAAGCTACCAATCTATAATTTTCTGGGTGTATACCTTTTCTCATCTTCTTAATTTCTAAATCTCAGAATTTTCGAGGTGCAAATTTAATAATTTCTTTTATTAGTACAACTTAAAAACAGTAAAAAAGAAAAAATCTAATTTTACATGTAACAAAATAATCAAGTTCCTCACTAACAAGCAACAATCAACACTAAAATTTGTATAAAATGGAAGAAAACAAGCTTAAAACAGGAAAATTCTCATTACGATATGGTCTAATTGGAGGATTGGTAGGAATCGTTTTTGGTGTAATGCTGTATTTTGCAGATTTGCACTATGATAGGAGTTTTGGAATACAAGCCATACAATTCGCAATTCTAGCGGTCTTTGTTGTTATAGCAGCAATTCAATTTAAAAAAGCAAATAACGGATTCATCAAACTTGGACAAGCTGTAAAAATTGGTGCGGGCGTAGGTTTAATAGCTGCTGTATTGGGGACACTGTATTTTCTTGTTCTTTCAAATGTAATAGAGCCAGACTACATGGTAAATGCAACGGAAATACAGCGTGTTAAGACCTTTGAAGAAAATCCAAACATCACACAAGAGCAATGGGACCAGGGAATGGAGTTTCAAAAGAAGCTTTTTCCAGTGTTTTTAGCTTTTGGACTTGTTGTTAGCGCTCTTTTTGGGGTGGTCGTAGGCTTAATTACTGGAGCTATAATTAAAAAGAACGAGCCAGCATACTAAATCAAAAAATACTACTTTTGAAGGGAATTCCAGAAATAAACAATGCAGATTTCCATTGTAATTCCTTTACTTAACGAAGAAGAATCCATTAAAGAACTCCATGATTGGATTGCAAAAGTTATGCAATCCAATCATTTTTTATATGAAATCATCTTCATTGATGACGGTAGCACTGACAGTTCCTGGAAAATTATTGAAGAGCTATCCGATTTAAATAAAAGTGTAAAGGGTATTCGATTTTTAAAAAACTATGGGAAATCCCAAGCCTTGCATGCAGGGTTTAAAGCCGCACAGGGTGAAGTAGTGATTACCATGGATGCCGACCTGCAAGATAACCCGGAAGAAATCCCGGAAATGTACAAAATGATCAAGGTAGGCGGAAACCATATTGTTTCTGGATGGAAAAAGAAACGTTATGATTCCATAATCACCAAAAACATTCCATCCAAACTTTTTAATTGGGCAGCCCGAAAAACCTCTGGTTTAAAATTACATGATTTCAACTGTGGCCTAAAGGCCTATCAAAATGTTGTAATAAAAAACATCGAAGTTTCAGGAGACATGCATCGCTATATTCCTGTTCTCGCCAAAAATGCAGGGTTTTCCAATATCTCCGAAAAAGTAGTTCAGCATCAAGCTCGAAAATACGGAAGTACCAAGTTTGGTGCAGAGCGGTTCATCAATGGTTTTCTGGATTTGATCACTATCTGGTTTGTTTCCAAATTTGGTCGTCAACCCATGCACTTATTTGGAGCTTTGGGCGTGTTAATGTTTATAGTTGGATTTGGGTTTTCCATTTACCTTGGCGTAGACAAGCTCTTTCTGAACCCTACGGGCAGACTAATTACAGAGCGACCACAATTCTATATTGCCTTAACAGCAATGATCATTGGAACACAACTATTTTTGGCAGGCTTTCTGGGAGAAATTATGGTACGTTCCAGAAAAAATGACACACGTTACACCATCTCCAATAAAATTAACGTTTAGGTCATCGTAAAAGCAGATTCTTTGTAATTTTAACAAGATAAAACTTAAGTTATATTTAATGGATTCTATTCTATCAACCGCGCAAACTTGGCTTACTGATTTTTTTGATTCAGAAACCAAAAAAGAAATTGAAAATCTTATAGCCAACGATACTGAAGAACTGAAAGAAAGGTTTTACAAAAACTTGGAGTTCGGCACAGGAGGAATGCGCGGTATTATGGGTGTTGGAACCAATAGAATTAACAAATACACCTTGGGCAAAAACACTCAAGGACTATGCAATTATCTTAAAAGATCATATCCGAACGAAGAAATCAAAGTGGTAATCGCTTATGATTGTAGACACAATTCAGATACCTTGGCCAGAACCGTCGCTGAAATTTTTTCAGCTAACGGAGTCAAAGTTTTCCTTTTTTCCGAACTGAGAACTACTCCTGAACTTTCCTTTTCAGTTAGACATTTGAACTGTCATGCAGGGATTGTATTGACCGCCTCACATAATCCGCCAGAATATAACGGATACAAAGTATATTGGACCGATGGCGGACAAATTGTGCCTCCCCAAGATGGGGAGATTATTGCCGAAATTGATTCCCTTTCCTTTGAGGACATCAAGTTTGAAGCCAATGACAACCTCATTCAATTAATTAATAAAGATGTAGATGAAGCCTTTTTTAGTGAATCCGTCCGCAAAGGAAGTTTTGGCGCTAAAGGCAAAGACAATTTTAAAATTGTGTTCACTTCGCTGCATGGCACTTCTATTACGGCCATACCAGAGGTGTTGAAACGAGCTGGCTACAACAACGTGACCATAATAGAGGAGCAAGCAAAACCTGATGGAGCTTTTCCAACGGTGGAATCTCCAAACCCCGAAGAGCCTGAAGCTTTAAAAATGGCAATTAAAAAAGCTGAGGAAATTGGAGCAGATATGGTTGTAGGTACAGACCCTGATAGTGATCGATTGGGTATCGCCGTGCGAAACCTTGATGGTAAAATGGAGCTTTTGAACGGTAACCAGACCATGGTTCTTATGACAAAATTCCTTTTGGATCAATACAAGAAAAAAGGATTTAATGGCAATGAATTTGTAGCATCAACCATAGTTTCTACCCCAATGGTTGGGCAAATGGCCAAAGCGTATGGAGTGGAATACAAGGAATCTTTGACTGGATTTAAATGGATTGGAAAAATGATCAAAGATTTTTCAGACTCAACCTTTATTGGAGGTGGTGAGGAAAGTTTTGGCTATATGGTGGGAGATTTTGTTCGCGATAAAGATGCTGTAACTTCTACCCTACTTGCCTGTGAAGCCGCAGCCGATGCCAAAGCCAATGGAAGTTCTTTTTATAAAGAGCTCATTGACAGCTATGTAAACTTTGGCTTTTATAAAGAGCATTTGGTTTCTCTAACAAAAAAAGGAATCAGCGGCGCTGAGGAAATCAAACAAATGTTAATTGACTTCAAAGAAAATCCAGTCGAGTCAGTTCAAGGGTCTAAAGTAATTTGGATTGAGGATTACAATACCTCCATTGCCAAAAATGTCCAAACTGGTGAAGAAAGAAACATTGACCTCCCAAAATCCAACGTCTTGATCTACGAAACCGAAGATGGTACGCGGATAGCAGCCAGACCAAGTGGAACAGAGCCAAAAGTCAAATTTTATATCAGTACTAATGTCAAATTGGAAAATGCCAGCGATTATAAATCCGTAAATTCGCAGTTAGATACCAAAATAGAGGGAATCGTTTCCGAACTGAATTTATAGCTGAATGAATTACTTTAAAAAGATTCTCCGTTTTGCGGTTCCATATCGCAAATACGGTTTTCTGAATATTTTTTTTAATATTCTTTATGCCCTTTTTAGTGCGCTTTCTTTTGCCGCACTAATCCCAATGCTCGATGTATTGTTCAAACCTGGCGAGAAAGTTCTGGAAGAACCTGTTTACGAAGGCTTTTCCAGTCTTAAAGATTATCTCCAAGATTATATCAACTATCGCGTAACCGCTTATTCAGGAGACGACGATATGAAAGGCTTGGTATTGGTCATTGGCTTGGTCCTGGTACTCTTCTTGTTAAAAAACGTCTTCAATTATCTGGCAATGTATTTTATAACATTCCTTCGTAATGGAGTATTGAAAGATGTTCGAAACAAAATGTACGAGAAGATCGTGAACTTGCCCATCTCCTATTTTTCAGAAAAAAGAAAAGGAGATGTTATTGCCCGTATAACTTCAGATGTTCTGGAAATTCAACATTCCTTTCTTTCAATCCTTGAATTGATTGTAAGGGAACCTTTAACCATATTGTTCACGATTCTTATCATGTTTGGTATAAGTACCAAACTTACCGTTTTTGTTTTTGTGTTTATTCCCATTGCAGGTATGATTATTTCACGAATTGGGAAATCCTTAAAAAAACAATCTGATAAGGTGCAGAAGGAACAAGGTGAATTTCTTTCCATTGTTGAAGAAACCCTTGGGGGTTTACGTGTAGTAAAAGCATTTAATGCGGAATCTAAATTCAATAAAATCTTTAAAAAATCGACAAATCGGTTTTTCAAGTTTTCCAATTTGTTGTTGAACAGACAAAATTTAGCTTCTCCCACAGGGGAATTTTTAGGAATTTTGGTCATTGGGGTGTTGCTCTGGTTTGGTGGAAAAATGGTTTTGGTAGATAAAACCCTTGACCCATCATCATTCATTGCCTATATGGGATTGGCCTATAACATCCTTACCCCTGCCAAATCCATAAGTAAAGCTTCTTATGGAGTTCGCAAAGGAAATGCTGCAGCAGAACGGGTTCTGGAGGTTTTGGAGTCCGAAAATCCTATTGCTGATAACAAAAATGCTATCAATAAAACAGATTTCACCAAAAATATCACCATCAAGGATGTCTCCTTTAAATACGAAGATGATTATGTCTTAGAGAATTTCAATTTAGATGTTAAAAAAGGGCATACCGTTGCCTTAGTAGGGCAATCTGGAAGCGGAAAAAGTACCATCGCCAATCTGGTCACCCGTTTTTATGATGTAAATGAAGGTGAAATTTCCATTGATAGTACCAATATTAAAAATATCACCAAAAAATCGTTGCGTGGACTGATGGGGCTCGTTACCCAAGATTCCATTTTGTTTAATGATACCGTAAAAAATAATATTGGTCTTGGAAAAGAAGATGCAACTGACGATGAAATCATGGCCGCTGCTCAAGTAGCCAATGCCCATGACTTTATCATGGAACTTCCCAATGGATATGACACAAATATAGGTGATAGTGGGAATAAACTCAGTGGTGGGCAAAAACAGCGACTTTCCATTGCGAGGGCCGTTCTTAAAAATCCGCCCATTATGATTCTGGATGAAGCCACTTCAGCTTTAGATACCGAAAGTGAACGTTTGGTTCAGGATGCATTGGAAAAAATGATGCAGAATCGCACTTCCATTGTAATTGCGCATCGATTGTCCACAATCCAAAATGCAGATTCCATTGTAGTCCTCAGTAAAGGAAAAATTGTGGAGCAAGGCACCCATGATGAGCTCATGAAATCCAACAAAGGCTACAAAAAATTGGTGGAGATGCAATCCCTTGGCTGATTATTAGACATTTAAGAATTAAACCTTTTTCCATTACCTTAGTCATAGCACCAAAATGTAGAAACATTTGATTGCTGAGGAAACCCTAGTCAACGAGCTGAAACAAAAAGAAAGCCAGGCAAAAGCCTTTGAGGTATTGGTAAATACTTACAAAGAAAGGTTGTATTGGCATATTCGAAGGATTGTTTTGAACCATGATGACACTGATGACGTACTCCAAAATACCTTTATAAAAGTCTACAGGAATATTGAAGGTTTTAAAGGAGATAGCAAGTTGTATTCATGGATGTACCGTATTGCCACTAACGAATCTCTGACTTTCTTAAAACAGAAATCAAAAAAACTAGGGGTTAGTGACGAGGAACTTAAAATGAAATTGGTAGAAAATTTACAATCAGATGTGTATTTTGAAGGAGATCAAATCCAGCTAAAATTGCAACAGGCCCTAGCAACCCTTCCAGACAAACAAAAATTGGTGTTTACCATGAAATATTTTCAGGAAATGAAATATGATGAGATTTCTGAAGTGCTCCAAACATCAGTGGGAGCTTTAAAAGCTTCATACCATTTGGCCGTAAAGAAAATTGAAACGTATCTTAAGATCGATTAAACCTTTTAAACATTTAAAAGTCAAAGTCGTAGTATGAAAAAGAACCACAAAAATAAATTCAAAACCCCTGAAGGTTATTTCGATAACTTCCATGACCGTCTCATTGACAAAATCAATCAAGAAGAAGCCGTCCATGAGGAATCGATTATTCCAAGATCAGATGGGTTTGCCGTACCAGAAGGATATCTGGAGCATCTTCCACCAGAAGTTCTCTCTAAAATCAATCATAAAAAGACCAAGGTCGTTCAACTAAATCCCTATAAAAAATTCTATTATAGTGCTGCAGCTGCAGCAGCTGTATTTCTATTATATTTTGGATTGAATGTAAATTCTGAGCCCGACATAAGTTTTGAAGATTTGGCCGATGCCGAGATAAATGCATATTTTGATGGTACCGACTTTGATTTTAGCTCTTATGAGCTTGCCAAAGTGGTGGATATTGAAGAACTAACACTGAACGATGTTTTAGAAACCCAATTGGAAGATGAAAACATATTGCAATATTTGGACGAGAACCTGGAAGATTTGGATGATTTAAACCTAGATTATGTCGATTATGAATAAAAAGTTACTCATACTATTTGTCTTTTTAATGGGACCTTCATGGTTTTATGCCCAAGGCCCAGGGAGGGAACGCATTAAAACATTGAAGGTGGCCTTTATTACAGAAAAGGTTGGACTTACTGCAAAAGAAGCACAGACATTTTGGCCCATTTATAATGAATATGACAAAACCTTGGAAACTATCCGCCGAAGAGAACGATTGGAACTGAGATCTCAAATATCTATGATTCAAGACCTATCGGACACTGAATCTTCAACCTTACTGGACAAGTTTATGGCGATTCAAAAAGAAAAGCATGCGGCAGAACAAGATTTCATCTCCAAGGTCAGAAATGTCCTGTCTCCCAAAAAAACAGTATTGCTATTAAAAGCTGAAGAAGATTTTAAAAGACGACTACTCCAACAGATGCGCAAGCGCAGAGGTGGCGGATAAATTCAAAAATCGACAAAATGCATTAAAAAGGAGCTATACGGCTCCTTTTTTCATTAAACCCTTTCTCAAAATGGTAGTCAAAGAACTAGAAACCATAAAAATCTACGTTATGAAAAATTTGAAAAGAGTTCTATTCACAATAGCATTCCTAGGAACAATACTTGCTTCCAATGCGCAGCGTACAGTAGTTAAAGTCTATCCAAAACATGGCACAGTGGTCACAAAAATCACCAAACCTAAAATTGTGATTCATAAAAAGACCAATTTCTATTTTGCCGATGGGATTTGGTATAAAGCCAGAGGTAAAAAATATGTGGTCTGCGCAGCTCCTACCGGAATAAAGGTCAGAGAATTACCCAGAACACGAAGAGTTGTAGTTGTAAATGGAAGAAAACTATACAAATATCGAGGAGTCTGGTATAAAAAAAGAGGAAGAAATTATGTTGTTGTAACCGTTTAGTTGGTTTGGTTGGTTGTTAGTTTATAAGAGCTATGAGATAATCGTAGCTCTTTTATTTAAACAACAGTTTTGAAATCCTGCCTTTCCCAGCAGCATATGCCACTGAATCATTCAAAAATCGAATGGTATAAAAACCTTCCTCACTTAACTTCTTCCAAGATTTTCCACCATTGTTGGAGTATGAAACCCCTTGGAATCCTAAGGCCACTAAATCCTTCCCACCCGTATTTGGAACAAATTGCACGCAACTTCTATAATCCGGTTCTTGTCCATCAGCAATCAGATCCCATGTTTTCCCTCCGTTTCTGGTAATAATTTTGTTTTTACTATTTGACTCTGGGTCCGTATAGTCCCCTCCAATACCAAAGCCCAAGTGTTCATTCAAAAAATCAATGGAATAAATCCCTTGGGTAGGTTTGTCCTTTACAATTGGAGTTGAAGTCACTTTCCAAGTTTTTCCTTTATCCATGGAAGAATATACATTACCCTCAGTTGTTCCAATCCAAACTTTATTTTCAACAATCTCAATATTTGTATTGCTTGCCGCAAAGGCTCCTTCACCTTCTGTTGATTTTGGTAACTGGGAGCAAGAAAGTTTACTCCAACTTTTACCGCCATCCCTTGTAATAATAATTGATAAACACCCCTGCATGGTATCTCCAACCGCAATGCCCTCCATATCGTTCCAAAACTTCATGGAATCATAAAAAACACCTTCACCCTCCTCTTTATAAACCAATTCCATTTGGCCTGAATCTCCTGTTTTGTACAATAGCGCAGGACTGGCAATGGATAGCATAAAAAAATCAGTGGAAGTATGTGCAACGGCCCTAAATGATGGCACAATAGTATCGTATTCCTGAACATTACTTTTAACCTCATTTGTTTTCAAATCAACGGTACCAAAAACGCCATTGCTTCCTGCAAATGCCAAAGTATTTGCGTCCAAAAACTCAATTGCCCGGATACTGACCGAATCTTGAAAAACTGTTTCAACATCTACAGAAGAAAAATTATGCGACCGTTCCTTTGGAGAACAACTGAAAATTAGAAGTATTGCCACAAAAGGTAAACTATATCTCATCTAAAATGTGTTTCTTCAAATGTAACTGGAATCTTGTTAGAAACCATACCTTTGCAATCCTTAAATTTTTGGGATGCGTTTACATAGAAATCTTGTCTTTGCAGTCATTGATGCACTAAATCTCATATTCAACGAAAAGGAATATGCCGATAAGGTCATAGAAAAAGTACTACGGTACGATAAACGCTGGGGAGCAAGAGATAGAGGTTTTATTGCTGAGACCACATACGATATTGTTCGTTGGAAACGCTTGTATACTGAAATCGCTGAAGCAAATGAACCCTATTCAAGACCACATTTGTTCAGATTGTTTACCGTTTGGTGCGTATTGAGAGGTATCAAGTTACCAGATTGGAAACAATTGGAAGACACTCCAGAGCGTCGAATAAAGGGAAGGTTTGATGAGCTTTCCAAGGATAGAAAATTCAGGGAATCAATTCCTGATTGGCTGGATGAATTGGGAGAAAAGTCGTTGGGAGATAAACTTTGGACCAAGGAAATAGCTGCATTAAACAAACAAGCCGAGGTAATTCTTAGAGTGAACACCCTAAAAATTAAGAAGACACAATTGCAGGCCTTGCTTGCTGAAAATGAAATTGAAACCATCACTATTGATGGATATCCTGATGCTTTAAAACTAAAAGAGCGTAAAAATGTCTTTGTTACAGAAGCTTTTAAAAACGGTTATTTTGAAGTTCAGGATGCTTCTTCCCAATTGGTTGCTCCATTCTTGGAGGTTAAACCTGGACAGCGCGTAGTTGATGCTTGCGCCGGAGCTGGTGGAAAAACACTTCATTTAGCTTCTCAAATGGGAAACAAAGGGCAGTTGATTGCTTTAGATATTTATGAAAGTAAATTGAAAAAACTTAAAAAGCGAACCAGACGAAACGGGGTTCACAATGTAGAAACCCGCGCAATCGATTCTACCAAGGTCATTAAAAAATTGCACAATAGCGCTGATAGACTTTTGCTTGATGCCCCTTGCTCTGGATTGGGAGTAATTAGAAGAAACCCAGACTCTAAATGGAAGTTAGAGCCTCAGTTTATTGACCGAATCATGGGCGTACAGCAAGAAATTCTTCAGAACTATAGCAAAATGGTCAAAAAAGAAGGCCAGATGGTCTATGCCACCTGCTCTATTCTACCTCAAGAAAATACGGAACAGGTTACGAAATTTTTGGATTCAGAAGCTGGAAAGGAATTTGAATTGGTCAAAGAGCAAAATATCTATGCCTCAGAAAAGGGGTACGATGGATTTTACATGGCACTTCTCAAAAGACAATGAAACAATTATCAATTAATTATTGTTGACTGCTAATTATCAATTGCACATTGAAACGGACCTATCAACAATTTCTAGTTAAAAACTGTTTGTTCCATACTCATAAAATCACATAGAAAACTGTAAATTTGCATTTTCTTAATCCGTTCAACAACTAGGCTGATATGATTCATTTCTTTGGGGACGTGGCAACAAAGGTATTTGCCGTCCAGACTGCTCAAGAAATTGCACCTCAAGACATTCAAAAATTAACATGGTTGTTCGGCAACCAACCTAAGATAAACGCGGCGTCTCTTGACGCCTTTTTTATTGGTCCAAGGGCCGCCATGATAACACCTTGGAGCACCAACGCAACAGAAATAACCCAAAATATGGGAGTGGAAGAAATCCTTCGGATTGAGGAGTTTCATGCTGTGGGTGAAGACCATACAGACTTCGACCCTATGCTTTTTCAAAAGTATGAAAGACTAAGTCAGGAGATTTTCTCCATTGATATTGTTCCCGAAGCCATTTTGGAGATTGATGACATCGCTGCCTATAATCAGCAAGAAGGTCTTGCCCTGAACGATGACGAAATTGCCTATTTGGAAAATCTCTCCAAAAAATTGGATAGAAAATTAACCGATTCTGAAGTATTTGGATTCAGTCAAGTGAATTCAGAACATTGCCGCCATAAAATTTTCAATGGTACTTTTGTCATTGATGGTAAGGAAAAGCCAAGTTCATTATTCAAACTGATTAAGAAGACATCAGAAGAAAATCCAAATGACATCGTTTCGGCCTATAAAGACAATGTTGCTTTTATAAAAGGGCCAAAAGCGGTACAGTTTGCACCAAAAAGTGCGGACAAACCTGATTTTTACGAGGAAAAAGATTTTGATTCGGTTATATCCCTAAAAGCAGAAACCCATAATTTCCCAACAACAGTGGAACCCTTTAATGGTGCCGCTACGGGTTCGGGGGGAGAAATCAGAGATAGGTTAGCAGGTGGAAAAGGCTCTTTGCCTTTGGCAGGAACCGCAGTCTATATGACTTCATATTCTCGTTTGGAAGAAAACAGACCTTGGGAAAATGGAATGCAAGAACGGGAATGGTTGTACCAAACCCCCATGGACATTCTAATAAAGGCTTCCAATGGGGCCTCCGACTTTGGCAACAAATTTGGACAACCATTGATTTCTGGATCTGTGCTCACTTTTGAGCATAAAGAAGAAGCTCGCCGATTAGGTTTTGACAAAGTAATTATGCTGGCCGGTGGTATCGGCTATGGAAAAGCCGGACAGGCGTTGAAAGATACACCGAACAAAGGTGATAAAATAGTTATTCTTGGTGGTGACAACTACCGAATTGGTATGGGCGGCGCTGCTGTTTCCAGTGCTGATACGGGTGAGTTCAGTTCAGCTATTGAATTGAATGCCGTACAACGCTCCAATCCAGAAATGCAAAAAAGGGCTTCAAACGCTATCCGTGGAATGGTAGAAAGCCATGACAATCCCATAGTTTCTATCCATGATCATGGAGCTGGTGGACACCTCAACTGTTTATCAGAATTGGTTGAGGAAACGGGCGGTAACATCAATACCGATAAACTTCCAGTGGGTGACCCTACACTATCCGCAAAAGAACTTATTGGCAACGAATCCCAGGAACGTATGGGATTGGTAATTGGTGAAAAAGACATAGAACTCCTTGATCGTATTGCAGCTAGGGAACGCTCTCCTATGTATGATGTTGGAACTGTGACCGGTGACCACAGATTTACCTTTGCATCAGAAAAAACCGGAGAAAAACCAATGGATTTGGAGTTGAACGATATGTTTGGGAGTTCTCCAAAGACCATAATGGAAGACTCTTCAACAGAAATAACTTATGACGCCCCCTCCTATTCATTAGAGCATTTCCATGATTATTTAGAGCAGGTCTTACAGTTGGAAGCAGTTGCATGTAAAGATTGGTTGACCAATAAGGTGGATCGCTGTGTAGGCGGACATGTGGCCAAGCAACAATGTGCAGGTCCTTTGCAATTACCTCTAAACAATTGTGGGGTTATGGCTTTGGATTTTAAAGGAAAGGAAGGAATTGCGACCAGTATTGGTCACTCTCCTGTTTCCGCTTTAATAGATCCTTCAGCCGGAAGCAGAACCAGTATTACCGAAGCATTGACCAATATTGTTTGGGCACCCCTTAAAGATGGCTTGCAGTCCGTTTCCCTATCAGCAAATTGGATGTGGCCCTGCAGAAACAAAGGCGAAGATGCCAGATTGTACGAAGCAGTGGAAGCTGTATCTGATTTTGCCATTGCCTTGGGAATCAATGTGCCTACGGGCAAGGATTCACTTTCCATGAAGCAGAAATATAAAGATGGGGATGTTATCTCTCCCGGTACAGTAATTATCTCAGCAGCTGCAAATTGTAATGATATCACCAAAGTTGTGGAGCCTGTATTCCAGAAAAATCGCGGTGATATTTATTATATAAATATTTCCAAGGACAATTATAAATTGGGAGGTTCTTCTTTTGGCCAAGTGTTAAACTCAGTAGGAAACGAAACGCCAACAATTGTTGATGCTGAATATGTAAAGAAAACTTTCAATACACTACAGGAACTTGTCAGAAATGATATGATCATAGCCGGACACGACGTTGCTTCCGGCGGATTGATCACAACCTTATTGGAAATGTGTTTTGCTGATACCGATTTAGGTGCTAACCTAGATTTATCTAATCTTGGAGAAGAGGATATCATCAAGTTATTGTTTTCTGAAAATACCGGATTGGTTTTCCAGGCAAAAGATGATACGGTGGAGAAAGTCTTGGTGCAGGCTGGAATTGATTGCCAAAAAATAGGCTCTGTGTGTTCAGAAGGAACTTTGAACATCAAAAACAAAAGTATTGAAATTGGCTTGAATGTAGCTTCATTACGAGATACTTGGTTCAAGACTTCCTATTTGCTAGATGACAAACAAACAGCCAATAATTTGGCCAAGGATAGGTATGAAAACTATAAAAATCAACCTTTAAACTATAATTTCCCTTCAAATTTTAATGGTAAGCTTCCTTCTAGGGGACAGTCGGAAGCAGAACGCCCAAAAGCTGCTATTTTAAGGGAAAAAGGCAGTAACTCGGAACGAGAAATGGCCAATGCCATGTACTTGGCCGGATTTGATGTGAAAGATGTACATATGACCGACTTGATCACAGGTCGGGAAACATTGGAAGATATTCAATTCATCGGAGCTGTTGGCGGATTTTCTAACTCGGATGTTCTGGGAAGTGCCAAAGGATGGGCTGGTGCCTTCAAGTACAACGAGAAAGCCAACAAAGCCATTAAAAATTTCTTTGCGCGACCCGACACGCTTTCTGTGGGAATATGTAATGGATGTCAGTTGTTCATGGAATTGGATTTAATCAATCCCGAGCATGAAGCCCATGGCAGAATGACCTATAATGATTCAGCAAAGCACGAAAGCAATTTTACCTCTGTGAAAATTGAGAAAAACAACTCTGTTATGCTTTCTTCAATGGCTGGTACTACCCTTGGAGTCTGGATTTCGCATGGAGAAGGGAAATTCAACCTTCCCCGTTCAGAAAAAGAGTATGATATTGTTGCTAAGTATGGATATGATGCTTACCCGGCAAATCCAAACGGAAGCGATTATAACACAGCTATGCTCTGTGATAAAACAGGTCGCCACTTGGTTACCATGCCACATATTGAGCGCTCCACATTTCCATGGAACTGGGCACACTATCCAAAGGATAGAAACGATGTAGTTTCACCTTGGTTACAGGCATTTATCAATGCCAAGGAATGGATAGTGAACAATAAATAACTATTTTTAGAGACCAATAAATTTTAAAACCAAAAAATGAATTCCAAAAATCGCTTTGCCAAGGGAATCCTATTCCTTGGCTCAATTTTGTTAATTTTCAACACAGGGTGTGTACGTAAACATAGAAGTTTTGCTTCAGATGAAATCAACTTACTGCCCCAACCCAACGAAGTGACAATATCCGAAAATTCCTTCGCCCTAAAGGATGGAATGGACATTGGTTTCTCAGACAATGCAACAGAAAGTATGGTTTCTGCACTTAGCGATCAGATAACTCAACGAACGGGATTGAAACTCTCCGTTTCCAACAATGGGCAGGGAGATATTGTACTTACCAACATTCCAGTTTTAGGGGAGGACGCTTACCAACTGGATGTCAACCCCGAGAAAATCAATATTTCAGCAAGTACATCTTCTGGTTTTTTCTACGGAATTGAAACATTAAAACAGTTGTTGACAAAAGACACTGAGGAATCTGTATGGTTAATTCCATCAATTACCATTAAAGATGCTCCCCGTTTTGGATGGCGGGCCTATATGCTCGATGAGTCCCGTTATTTTCATGGGGCGGATTTCGTTAAGCAAACATTGGATCAGATGGCTTCGCTCAAAATGAACGTTTTTCATTGGCATTTGACAGATGATGCAGGCTGGCGCATCGAAATAAAAAAATACCCCAAACTAACCAAAGTAGGAAGTTTTAGAACAGATTCGGAAATTGGAACCTGGAAAAGTGGAAAATTATCCGGTGAACCTCATGGTGGATTTTATTCCCAAGAAGAAATTAAGGAATTGGTAGCCTACGCCGCAGAAAGACATATCACCATTGTTCCTGAATTTGAAATTCCTGGGCACAGCAGCGCCGCCATTGCAGCATATACCTGGCTTGGTACCGCTGGAAAGGATATTGATGTCCCGGTAAAATTTGGTCGCCATTACGACAATTATGATGTGACCAACCCCAAAGTAGAGCAATTTGTTAAGGATGTTTTACTGGAACTTTTTGAGCTTTTTCCTTCGGAAGTAGTTCATATTGGCGGTGATGAAGTAGGCTATGAAGTTTGGAATGAATCCAGACACGTACAGGAATACATGAAGGAACATGGCATAAAAACTGCTGCCGACCTCCAAATACAGTTCACTAACAAAATTTCGAAATTTATTGAGCAACATGGAAGACGCATGATGGGATGGAACGAGATTATGGGAAAAAACATACATGGCGATTTTGAGGAAAAGAAGCATGATGAAGAAGCTGAGACCGAACTGGCCAAAAATACGGTTGTCCACTTTTGGAAGGGTGACCTCAATCTTGCTACGGAGGCTGCCCAGAAAGGATATGGCATTGTGAACTCATTGCACAGCAACACCTATCTTGATTACAATTATAATAGCATTTCATTGGAAAAAGCTTATGGTTTTAACCCTATTCCTGAAGGCCTAGAACCTCAATACCATAAAAACATTTATGGGCTTGGTTGCCAAATGTGGAGCGAATGGACCCCCACCAATAAAGATGTGGAGCATCAGACTTTTCCAAGAATTGCAGCCTATGCTGAAGTAGGCTGGACCAATCCTGAAAATAAAAATTTCAAAAGTTTCAAAACTGCCTTAGAAATCAAGCAAAAGGAATGGGACACATTAGGAATCAACTATGCAAAAGTTCTAGAAGAATAAAAATCAACAAAAATTTAATCAGGGATTTTAATCCAATCTTTGATAAATACCAACCGAAAAGGGCCTTCACATTGAAGGCCTTTTTTATTCCCTTAAAATTGATTGATTTTCAAATAAAGAGCGGGGCAATTGAATTTTCCATTTTAAAATCCGACTTCCTTTCCCTATTTTGCAATTACCTAACAGAAACTTACTATGCAAACAGTAACTCGACTTTTTGATTTTCCTTACTATCAATTGGAAAAATTCCCTCTTGAAAAATCGTTGGTGACCAAATATGATGGCAAATGGATTGCCACTTCCACCAAAACATATATTGACCAAGCCAATACCATCAGTCGTGCACTCCTAAGAATGGGGATAAAACCTAATGATAAAGTTGCTGTTATCTCTATGACCAACAGAACGGAGTGGAACGTTATGGATATAGGAATTTTACAAATTGGCGCTCAAAACGTTCCAATTTATCCAACCATATCCTCCTCGGATTACGAATATGTTCTCAATCATTCCGAAGCCAAATACTGTTTTGTTTCTTGTTCTGAGGTTTTGGAAAAAGTATTGGAAGTAACTTCAAAATTGAAAAAATTAAAAGATGTTTATTCCTTTGATAGCCTTGGTAATTGTAAAAACTGGAAAGAAGTTCTTGAGCTCGGCGCTGACAGTTCAAACCAAGATGAAGTTGAAAAATTGAAGGATTCCGTAAAACCGGAGGATTTAGCAACCTTAATCTACACTTCAGGCACAACAGGAAGGCCAAAAGGAGTAATGTTGTCCCATAATAATTTGGTGAGCAATGCCATAGAAAGTTCAAAAAGGTTTCCTATTGTAGATGGAGAAACCAAATCATTGAGTTTTTTACCACTCTGCCATGTTTATGAACGAATGCTCATATACCTATATCAATATAGAGGTGTAACTATTTATTATGCAGAGTCGCTTGAAACCATAAGTGACAATCTTAAAGAGACCACACCACATGTTATGACCGCGGTTCCGCGCTTATTGGAAAAAGTATATGACAAAATCATTGCTAAAGGTTCCGAACTTAGTGGTATAAAACGAAGTATTTTCTTTTGGGCGGTTGAAATTGGACTCAAGTTTGAACCTTATGGAAAAAACGGTTGGTGGTATGAAAAGAAATTGGCCTTAGCCAGAAAATTGATCTTTAGCAAATGGAAAGAAGGTCTAGGCGGCAACCTAAAACTTATTGCCTCTGGTAGTGCAGCCTTACAACCAAGATTAGCCCGTATTTTTAATGCAGCTGAAATGGGCGTAATGGAAGGTTATGGGTTGACTGAAACCTCTCCTGTAGTTTCGGTGAATGACATGCGTAAAAACGGTTTTAAAATAGGGACTGTTGGAAAGCCCATAGATCGTACAGAAGTTAAAATAGCCGAAGATGGGGAAATTTGTATAAAGGGACCCCAAGTAATGATGGGCTATTATAAAGATCCTGAAAAAACTGCAGAAGTGATTAAAGACGGATACTTTCATACAGGAGATATTGGGGAAGTTGATGCAGAAGGCTTTTTAAGGATTACGGACCGTAAAAAAGAAATGTTCAAAACGTCAGGAGGCAAATATGTAGCTCCACAGCTTTTGGAAAATCGGTTTAAACAATCTCGCTTCGTAGAACAGGTTATGGTGGTTGGCGAAGGGGAGAAAATGCCTGCCGCACTAATTCAACCCAATTTTGAGTTTTTGTATGAATGGGCTACAAGGCATAATATTACTTTAGGTGAAAACTCAGACATCATATTAAATGAAAAAGTTATTGCCCGCATCCAAGAAGAAATAGATTTGGCAAATCAAGATTTTGCCAAATGGGAAAAAGTAAAACAGTTTAGATTAACCCCAGATGTATGGAGTATTGATGACGGGCATATGACTCCAACAATGAAACTCAGAAGGAAAATCATCAAGGAAAAATACCTCGACCTATACAATAATATTTACGGTCACTAAAATAGTACACTACTTTCCAAACAAGTTTTATGAAGACTCAAAATTGACTTTTGGGTCTTCTTTTTTCATTAATGCAATAATCATAATTTATTATGCATGCATAATAAATTTTTGTATATTTGATCACACCAAACCAGATTCATGAAAGAGTTGACCATTGATTATGCATTAAGAGCCACTTGGCAGGCCGTAAGCAAAATGTACAATGAAGAGGCCAAGCATTATGGACTTACTATGGCAATTGGATTCACACTCTTAAGCATTGACCCAAAAAAAGGCACGCCCAGTACCGCTTTAGGGCCAAAAATGGGAATGGAAGCTACAAGTCTCTCAAGAATTTTGAAAAGTATTGAGGAAAGAGGCTATATCCAACGAAAACCAAATCCAAAGGACGGCCGAGGAGTATTGATTCATTTAACTGCCTTGGGATTGGACAAAAGAAAGGATTCTAAGGATGTGGTACTGCGCTTCAATGAAGTGGTGAAAGAGAATGTTGCTGAAGAAGATTTATTAGGTTTTTTTAAAACCGCGGAAATCATCAACAAACTTATTGTTGACAAAAAAATATATACAAAAACAACGAATTAATTCTAACTCATAAATGAAAAGGCATATCAACAAAGTTGCCGTTATCGGCTCAGGTATTATGGGAAGTGGCATAGCCTGTCACTTTGCCAATATTGGTGTCGAAGTTTTGTTATTGGATATAGTTCCCCGAGAGCTTAACGATAAGGAAAAAGCCAAGGGACTGACACTCGAAAATAAAGCTGTCCGCAACCGATTGGTCAATGATTCATTGGCCGCTGCTCTCAAATCCAAGCCCTCCCCTATTTATCATAAAAAATTTGCTGGTAGAATCACTGCCGGTAATTTAGAGGATGACATTGCCAAAGTTGGTGAAGTTGATTGGATTATTGAAGTAGTGGTAGAACGTCTGGATATCAAAAAGCAGGTATTTGAGAATCTGGAAAAACACAGAAAACCTGGCACGTTAATTACTTCTAACACTTCTGGAATACCTATTAAATTCATGAGTGAAGGAAGAAGTGAGGACTTTCAAAAACACTTTTGTGGAACACATTTTTTTAATCCCGCCAGGTATCTAAAACTTTTTGAAATCATTCCTGGACCAAACACTTCTCCAGGAGTATTGGACTTTTTAAACGGGTATGGCGAGCAATATCTAGGAAAAACTTCTGTATTAGCTAAAGACACACCTGCTTTTATCGGTAACCGAATCGGAATTTTCAGCATCCAAAGCCTTTTTCATGCTGTTAAAGATTTAGGAATGACCGTTGAGGAAGTAGACAAGCTAACGGGTCCTGTTATTGGAAGGCCAAAGTCGGCCACCTTCCGAACTGTGGACGTTGTTGGACTGGATACTTTGGTTCATGTTGCCAACGGAATCCACGAAAATTGCAAAGATGATGAACGACTGGAACTCTTCCAATTGCCGGATTTCATCAATACCATGGTTAAAAATAAATGGTTGGGTAGCAAATCTGGGCAAGGGTTCTACAAAAAGGTCAAGGATGACAAGGGCAAAAGTGAAATCCTGACGCTGGATTTGGACACTTTGGATTACCGTTCCAAGAAGAGTGCCAAGTTTGCCTCTTTAGAATTGACAAAAACTATTGATAAGGTAGTAGACCGATTCTCTGTCTTGACATCTGGTAAGGACAAAGCAGGAGACTTTTATCGAAAAAGCTTTGGGGCACTATTTGCTTATGTTTCACATCGAATTCCAGAAATATCCGATGAGCTCTATAAAATAGATGATGCCATGAAAGCCGGTTTTGGATGGGAACACGGACCTTTCCAAATTTGGGATGCTGTTGGGCTGGAAAAAGGTCTAGAGTTCATCAAGGCAGAAAATTTAGAAGTAGCTTCTTGGGTAAATGAAATGAAGGAATCAGGAACAGATGCTTTCTATTCCGTTAAAGATGGAGCAACTTATTATTATGACATTCCCAAAAAAACCTTGGAAAAAGTTCCAGGTCAGGACGCCTTCATTATTTTGGATAATATTAGAAAATCCAACGAAGTATTTAAAAATAGTGGTGTTGTCATTGAAGATTTGGGAGACGGAATCCTCAACCTAGAATTCCAATCCAAAATGAATACCATTGGCGGTGATGTATTGGCTGGTCTGAACAAAGCTGTTGATTTGGCCGAAAAAGATTTTCAAGGATTGGTTGTTGGCAATCAAGCCGCAAACTTTTCAGTCGGGGCCAACATTGGAATGATCTTTATGATGGCCGTTGAGCAGGAATATGATGAACTGAACATGGCCATTAAGTATTTTCAAGATACCATGATGCGCATGCGCTATTCCTCCATTCCCACCATTTCTGCACCTCATGGTATGTGTTTGGGTGGTGGTTGTGAACTTTCATTGCATGCCGACAAGGTAGTAGCCGCGGCGGAAAGTTATATTGGCTTGGTAGAATTTGGAGTTGGAGTGATTCCTGGTGGTGGCGGGTCTAAAGAAATGGCCCTACGAGCATCTGATACTTTCAGAAAAAATGATGTAGAGCTTAATGTGTTACAAGAATATTTCCTGACCATTGGAATGGCTAAAGTTTCAACTTCAGCCTATGAAGCCTATGATTTGGGTATCCTACAAAAAGGAAAAGATGTAGTGGTTGTGAATAAAGACCGACAAATAGCTACAGCCAAGGCCCATGCAAAGCTGATAGCTGAAGCTGGATATACCAAGCCCATGAAACGTAAAGATGTAAAAGTACTTGGAAAGCAAGCTTTGGGAATGTTCTTGGTGGGAACCGATTCTATGGAAGCTGGTCATTATATTTCTGAGCATGACAAGAAAATTGCCGATAAGCTCGCCTATGTCATGGCTGGCGGTGATTTATCAGAAGCCAGTTATGTATCCGAACAATATCTTTTGGATTTGGAACGGGAAGCATTCCTTTCGCTATGTACCGAAAGAAAAACACTGGAGCGTATCCAACATATGTTGAAAACAGGTAAACCATTGAGAAATTAGATGTTGGATTCTTTGACTATTCGTCCAACTATCCAAAATCCAAAAATCCGATAATCTAAAAAATGAAAACAGCATATATAGTAAAAGCATATAGAACAGCAGTAGGTAAAGCCCCTCGTGGCTTATTCCGATTCAAAAGACCGGATGAATTGGCTGCAGAGACCATTGAACATATGATGAAGGAATTGCCCAATCTGGACAAGAAACGCATCGACGATGTTATTGTTGGAAACGCAATGCCCGAAGCTGAACAAGGATTGAACATGGCCCGATTGATTTCGTTGATGGGATTGAACATTGATGATGTTCCTGGCGTAACTGTCAACCGCTATTGTGCATCTGGACTGGAAACTATCGGTATTGCCACCGCAAAAATTCAATCAGGAATGGCAGATTGTATTATTGCAGGAGGTTCAGAAAGTATGAGCTACATACCTATGGGTGGTTATAAGCCCACTCCAGATTATGCTACTGCCAAAGAAGGCCATGAGGACTATTATTGGGGCATGGGTCTGACAGCTGAGGCCGTCGCAAAGCAATTCAATGTTTCTAGGGAAGATCAAGACGTATTTGCGTACAGTTCTCACATGAAAGCCCTAAAAGCACAAGAAGAAAATCGATTTCAAGATCAGATTGTACCTATTGACGTAGAGCACACCTTTGTAAACGAAGCTGGCAAAAAAGAAACCAAGACCTATACGGTAAATAAGGATGAAGGACCAAGAAAAGGAACTAATATCCCTACATTGAACAAACTACGTCCGGTTTTCGCAGCTGGTGGAAGTGTTACCGCTGGAAATTCTTCCCAAATGAGTGATGGTGCTGCCTTTGTGATGGTAATGAGTGAAGAAATGGTCAAGGAATTAAATCTAGAGCCCATTGCACGTATGGTGAACTATGCAGCAGCAGGAGTAGAACCACGCATAATGGGAATAGGCCCTGTAAAAGCTATTCCAAAAGCATTAAAACAAGCTGGACTGAAACAAGATGATGTTGAGTTGATAGAATTGAATGAAGCCTTCGCATCACAATCCTTGGCCGTGATTAGAGAATTGGGGCTAGATCAGGAGATTGTCAATGTAAATGGAGGCGCAATAGCGTTGGGACATCCTTTAGGATGTACTGGTGCAAAGCTCTCAGTACAACTCTTTGATGAAATGCGCAAAAGAGATATGAAAGGCAAATATGGTATGGTAACCATGTGTGTTGGAACAGGCCAAGGAGCCGCAGGTATTTATGAATTTTTAAATTAGAAGAAAACAAAGCTATGAGTACAGAAGCCCTAAATAAGAACATCCTACGTGGCGGACAATTCTTGGTAAAAGAAACCAATTGTGAAGATGTGTTCACGCTCGAAGATTTGACCGAAGAGCAAAAAATGATGAGGGAGAGCACCAAAGAGTTTGTTGATAGAGAGCTATGGGCTCATTGGGAACGTTTTGAGAAGAAAGACTACGCATATACCGAAGAAACCATGCGGAAAGCAGGTGAACTTGGTCTGCTGAGTGTTGCCGTTCCTGAAGCTTATGGTGGAATGGGAATGGGATTTGTATCCACAATGCTGGTCTGCGATTATATTTCTGGAGCCACGGGATCCTTCAGTACCGCATTTGGAGCACATACAGGAATTGGCACCATGCCCATAACCCTTTATGGAACCGAAGAGCAAAAACAAAAGTATGTGCCTAAATTGGCATCTGGTGAGTGGTTTGGAGCATATTGTTTGACAGAACCAGGTGCAGGTTCCGATGCAAATTCAGGAAAAACAAAGGCTGTGCTTTCCAAGGATGGGAAACATTATAGCATAACAGGACAAAAAATGTGGATTTCCAATGCCGGATTCTGCAACTTGTTTATCGTTTTTGCAAGAATTGAGGACGATAAAAACATTACTGGATTTATTATTGAAAATGACCCGGATAATGGCATCACTTTAGGTGATGAAGAGAAAAAATTGGGGATTCACTCCTCCTCCACCCGTCAGGTATTTTTTAACGAGACCAAGGTTCCTGTTGAAAACATGTTATCGGAAAGAGGAAATGGGTTTAAAATTGCTATGAATGCCCTTAATGTAGGCAGAATTAAACTGGCAGCAGCATGCCTGGAAGCACAAAGACGTGTGCTGACCGAAGCTACTAAATATGCTAATGAGCGCATCCAGTTTAAGACACCAATAATGAATTTTGGCGCTATCAAGGCAAAGATTGCCGATATGGCTGCCAATGCTTATGTAGATGAATCTGCATGTTACAGAGCTGCAAAAAATATAGAGGATAGGATTGCCATCAGAGAAGCCGATGGAAATTCCCATCAAGAAGCCGAACTAAAAGGTGTTGAAGAATATGCCATTGAATGTTCCATTCTCAAGGTGGCTGTTTCAGAACATGTACAGCACACTACAGATGAGGGTATCCAAATTTTTGGCGGAATGGGCTTTAGCGCAGATACTCCTATGGAATCTGCTTGGAGAGATGCCCGTATTTCCAGAATCTATGAAGGCACCAACGAAATTAACAGAATGTTGGCCGTTGGCATGTTGGTCAAAAAAGCAATGAAGGGTCATGTAGACCTGTTAGGGCCCGCAACCGCAGTTGGAGAAGAATTAATGGGAATTCCTTCTTTTGATACACCAGATTTTTCAGAGTTGTTTTCGGAAGAAAAAGATTTGATCTCCCGTTTAAAAAAGGTGTTCTTAATGATTGCTGGTAGCGCCGTCCAAAAGTTTGGACCCAGTTTAGAAGAACACCAAATGTTGCTCATGTCTGCTTCTGATATTTTAATACAGGTTTATTTGTCAGAATCCGCTATATTGCGCACTGAGAAAAATGCCAAAAGGTTTGGGGAAAAATCGCAAGAAACACAAATTGCAATATCCAAGCTATATTTATATAGGGCTGTAGATATTATCATTCAAAAAGGAAAAGAAGCCATAGTTTCTTTTGCCGAAGGAGATGAACAACGAATGATGCTAATGGGACTAAAACGTTATACGAAATACATAAATCAACCCAATGTCGTAGCACTTCGCACTCAAATTGCAGATAAAGTAGCCGCGGATAATGGGTATACCTTTGACTAATTCAAATGATGCTGAAACAAAGCTAATTTTGGAAACCGCTCCTCAGGGAGCGGTTTTTTTGTGTATTATTTTGAAGCCTAATTGTTACCTCATAACTTTATCCAATGCATAAAAATTCATTGGATTCATTATATACTTCAGAAGGCTTTAGAGAAACCGGTCAAGAGCTTATCAATTTATTAGCAGAACATGTTCACAATACAACTTCCGGCTCCAATCAAAAAACCATTAACTGGAATCTTCCGGATAACGAATTGAATTTCTGGAAAGATTTTCTGAAGAATGGAGACAAAAACGATTTTTGGAAAGAGGTCCTCAAAAGAACTACCCATACCCACAATCCAAAATATGTTGGGCATCAAGTCGCTCCCCCTGCACCCATTACCGCACTTACTGGTTTGGTCAGCTCTTTGTTGAACAACGGTATGGCGGTGTATGAAATGGGCATGTCGCCCACTGCAATGGAACGAATTACCACCGATTTATTAGGTCAAAAGATTGGATATGGTGAAAGTTCCAGAGGAATCCTTACCTCAGGAGGTACCTTAGCAAATCTTACTGCACTACTTGCAGCCCGAAAAGCCAAAGCAAAACAGGATGTTTGGACCCAGGGACACACCCAACCTTTGGGAATTATGGTGAGTGAAGAAGCTCATTATTGTGTAGACAGAGCCGCAAAAATCATGGGTTTTGGCGAACAAGGAATCATTAAAGTACCTGTTGATTCGAATTTTGCCATGGATAACTCAAAACTTGAGGAGTATTATCAAAAAGCAGTGAACAACGGAATCCAAGTATTTGCCGTAGTGGGCAGCGCACCTTCCACCGCAACCGGTATTTATGATGATTTGGAGACTGTTGCCCGTTTTGCTGAAAAGTACAACCTTTGGTTCCATGTAGATGGAGCTCATGGCGGGGCTGCCATTTTTTCAAAGAAATACAGTCATTTGCTAAAGGGAATAGAAAATTCAGATTCTGTGGTAATCGATGGTCATAAAATGATGATGATGCCTACCATTACCACAGCGCTTATTTTTAAGGATGGTGAACATTCGCATACTACCTTTAGTCAAAAAGCTGATTATTTGTTGACAGAAACAGATGAAGAAGATTGGTACAATGGGGGCAAAAGGACCTTTGAGTGCACCAAAAGTATGATGAGTTTGCATTGGTACATACTCTTAAAAATGTACGGGGAAGAAGTTTTTGACCAAAATGTAACCGTTCTGTACGATTTAGCCAAAGAATTTGCCGAGGTGCTCAAAGCCAATAAAAGCTTTGAATTGGCCATAGAGCCTATGTCCAACATTTTATGTTTCAGATATGTAACTCCTGATTTATCCTTAGAAAAATCTAATAGGTTAAATCAATCCATTAGACAAGAGTTGTTGGAAGATGGTGAATTTTATCTGGTGCAGACCAAATTGAATGGAATACATTATCTCAGAACCACTTTGATGAATCCATTTACAACCATAGAACACTTAAAGTTGCTCATGGATAAAATTGAAGTCTGTGCAGAAAAGTTTCTGGTCAGCTAATGGATTCCAGTATTTTTTCCTCACTCTTTTTTCTGGAGAAATTGATAGCGCATTCAATCAATGCCAAATGCGAATAGGCCTGTGGAAAATTCCCCAACAAGCGCTTGCTCTTAAAATCAATATCCTCGCTGAAAAGCCCAAGATGATTACTGTACCCCAATAAACGTTCAAAATAAGTTAAGGCTTTGTCCTCTTCCCCTATTTTAAATAGACTGTTGATAAACCAAAAAGTACATATCGTAAACGAGGAAGATGGCAATCCAAAGTCGTCCTCATTTTTATAGCGATACAACAAACCATCGTTGTTCAAATCTTCTTCAATAGCACGTACCGTACTAACAAATTTTGGATCCTTTGCCTGAATGAACCCATAGGATTCCATTAACAGTACCGAGGCATCAAGATGGCTTGACCCATAGGACTGAACAAAAGCATTGATATTGGCATTCCATGCATTCTCATGGATATCCTGTTTTATTTCCTGTTCAATATCCATCCATTCATTGATCTTTCTTTCCTTTCCAAAGATTTTGGCAACCTTGATTGCCCGATCAATGGCCACCCAGCACAGTACTTTGGAAAAGGTAAAATGTCTGTCCTCTCCCCTGAATTCCCAAATTCCCTTATCAGGTTCTCTCCAGTGTTTATTTACAATCCAAACAATTCCTTTGGTAATACTCCATAAATCCTCACCATTTTCAATATCATTCTCAAACGTTACCAATTGTTCGTAAATAACATCCATTAAAATACCATAAATGTCATTTTGCTTTTGCTTGTATGCAGCATTTCCAATCCTGACAGGTTTTGAGCCTTTGTACCCATCCAAATGATCCAACGTCTTCTCCGTAAGTGCCTTCTCTCTGTTGATACCGTACATGATCTGTAGTTTTTCATCTTTATCAGGCATCAAATCAATAATAAACTGCAAATATCTCCTCGCAGAATTCTTATGCCCTAACTCGGACATCACTTTGATTACCATAGAGGCATCCCTAATCCAGCAAAACCGATAATCCCAGTTACGAACCTCACCAATAGTCTCAGGCAAAGACGTAGTTGCTGCGGCAAGCACAGCACCAGTTTTGTCGTAGGTAAGTAATTTAAGAGTAATGGCGCTCCGCATGATCTCAGCGTTAAACTGCTTGTATGTTGGCGTCCTATCTACCCAATCCAACCAATAAATCTTGGTTCGTTCAAGTTCCAGGGACATTTTTTCCGTGGTTGGTCTTAAAATCTTTTCATTATAACACACCAAAAAATACCCATCCTCTTTTAGTACAATTTCCTCGCCCTCCAAGACTTGTCTCTTGTTGAAAGAAGTATAAAGGAATAACGTGTCAAACTTTTGTTTGTTGGTCAAACTGACTATAAAGTTCTTTTTAATATGATGGGCTGTCTTCCCTTGGGCATATTCCAACTTGGGATCATAAAGGACACTAAATCTAGGTGCCCCAGAGATATGCTTCACATAGCGAACAATCTCCGGCGGAGCATTGTATTTTCCCGTAAGTTTATGGTATCTCGGCATAAAATCATGCACCTCAAAAGTATTCTCCCCATCCGAATAACGTGTCACTAAAATCGCTGTATTTCTATGGTATTTTTGGTGTATTTCGTAATTGTATTTCGTGTGGATTTCAAAACTACCACCTTTTTTATCGTCCAATAATTTGGCAAATACCGAAGTTGAATCAAACTGTGGCAAGCAACACCATTCCAGAGAGCCCGTATCTGATATTAAAGCAGCACTTCTGCAGTTTCCAATTATTCCGTAATTTAGGTTATCCATAATAAGGATTTATATTTCTGTTGGTTATTGTAGGTTTTACCCTATTATAAATCGAAAAAATAGGAATTTTATTACATTTTTGTTCTAAAACCACCTTTCATGAGTAAAACTATAATTATTTCCAATAGACTACCTGTTCAACTGCAAATTAGTGATGGCGGGTTAACTGCTACCCCTAGCGTTGGTGGTTTGGCCACAGGAATGAAATCTGTGCACAGTGGTGGTGAGAGTCTTTGGATTGGATGGTCTGGGCTTACAGATGAGGAAACTCCCAAAGCTCTAGAAGCTGACATAGATAAAGCCCTAGAAAAGCATGGTTGCGCTAAAGTAGGCCTCACAGAAAAGGATATTGAAGGATTCTATTTTGGGTTTAGCAATAGAACCATATGGCCTTTATTTCATTACTTTTTGGAATATTCAGAATTTGAATTGGAGTTTTGGAACATTTATAAAGCCGTAAATCAGAAATTTGCAGATGCCATTATAGAAAAATCTGAAGAAGGTGATACCATTTGGGTACATGACTATCAATTGATGCTCGTTCCTCAAATGGTCAGGGAAAAACGTCCCAACACCTCAATCGGTTTCTTTTTGCACATCCCCTTTCCTTCTTATGAAATTTTTAGAACGCTCCCGTGGAGGGAAGAACTATTGGGAGGCCTTTTGGGTGCTGACCTTATTGGTTTTCACACCTATGATTATGAAAGGCACTTTTTAAGTTCAGTAAGGAGACTTCTGGGTCTAGAGGTAAGTTTTAACGATGTTTACTTGGACCACAGGACCATAAAAGTGGATTCTTTCCCTATGGGAATTGATTACAAGAAGTTTAAGGATGCTGCTGTTTCTAATCAAAAGAACACAAACGAAAAACGCAGTGATCTTCAAATAAAATTAGATAATCACAAAGCATCGGCCCCAGACACCAAACTCATCTTGTCTATAGATCGATTGGATTATAGTAAAGGTATTGCCAAAAGAATCAACGCCTATGAATACTTTTTGAACAAATACCCAGAATACAAGGAAAAAGTCAGATTGATTATCCTCGCAGTTCCATCAAGGTCCAATGTGCCACAATATCAATTGCTCAAAAAAGAAATTGATGAATTGGTGGGCAGGATCAACGGTGAATTATCAACGGTCAATTGGACCCCTATTTGGTATTTCTATCGTTCCTTACCTTTTGAGAATTTAATCGACCTATATACTTCCAGCGACATAGCTTGGTTGACGCCTTTACGTGACGGTATGAATTTGGTTGCTAAAGAATACATCGCCACCCGTATAGATAAAACTGGAGTCTTGATTTTGAGTGAAATGGCCGGTTCTGCTTATGAAATGAACGAAGCTCTTTTAATCAATCCAAACAATTTCGAGCAACAGGCAGATACCTTAAAAAAAGCCATCACAATGCCCCGTGAAGAACAGGTTGCGCGCAATATGTTCTTGCAAAACAGATTGGAACGCTACAATGTTGAGGTCTGGGCCAATGAATTTATGAATGCCCTAAACCGCAAAAGTGAAGGTGAAAATCCCAATATTTCGCAGAAAGTATCTGATACCATTCTAAAGGAAATTGGAAATGACTATACAAAAGCAAAAAACAGATTATTGTTTTTGGATTATGATGGTACTTTGGCCGGATTCCATAAAGACCCTCAAAAAGCTTTACCAGACGAAGAACTTTATGCCCTTTTGGATAAGCTACATCAACAAGAGAACACCACTATTTTTCTTATCAGCGGAAGGGACAAACAAACCTTTACCAAATGGTTTTTACCCAAAGGATACAACATGATCGTCGAGCATGGGGTTTGGATATCCAGAAATGGGGAAGAATTTAAACTCTTGGAACAAGTTAAGGATGAATGGATGGGTAAGATCAAACCGGTTCTTGAATCTTTTGTGGACAGAACTCCGGGCTCTTTCATTGAAGAAAAAAACTATTCCATGGCCTGGCATTACAGGAACACAGACCCCGATTTTGGTGAAAAAAGAGCCACAGAACTTAATACGGTATTGACAAGTCTTATTGGTAATGATGACATTAGCGTCCTTAACGGAAACAAAGTTATGGAAGTTAAAAGCAGTAATGTGAACAAAGGACGGGCCTCCGTTCGTATTTTAGGAGAAGATGATTACGATTTTGTCTTTGCCATTGGTGACGATTGGACTGATGAATTTATGTTTCAAGAGCTTCCAGATTCTGCCGTAACCGTTAAAGTGGGGCTTAAAAAGACCCAAGCTAAATACCATGTTGAAAATACCAAGCGCGTAAGGGAACTTCTAAAAACATTTACAGAAAAATGATGCTTAGGAGATTAATCATACCTACAATATTATTATGTTCCTTATCCATGAACAGTCAGGTAAATACCGAAGTCTATTTATTTGATTTAAAAATAAATGACGAAAATCTAATTTTATCAAATCCAAAAAACATATCCAATAACGAAGGGTATGATAACCAGCCGTCCTTCATGGATGACAATACGGTTTTATTTTCGTCAACTAGAGCGGATCAGACAGACATAAGAAGATTCAATATTGAATCCGGAAGCACTTCTTCATGGATTTCCAATACGCCAACAGGAAGTGAGTATTCTCCTTTGAAAATTCCTGGAAAGAATGCCGTTTCGGCCATACGTTTAGATTTGGATGGGCTACAACGACTTTACGAATACAATTTAAAATCGGGAGAATCTACTCCTATCTTGGAAAAAAAGGTAGGTTATCATGTATGGTACAGCAATCATATTTTGGTTTCCACCGTTTTGGTCGACAATAGAATGGATCTTGTGGTCAGTAATCTCATTGATGGCTCCAATAAAACGGTGCAACGAAATGTGGGCCGCTCCCTATCTAAAATTCCCAATTCAAACTTGGTTAGTTATATCAGTAAGAAAAACACAATCTGGGAAATAAAATCATTGGACCCGGATTCCGGAGCTACGCAAAAAATAGCCAATGTTCCAGAAAAAAGCGAGGATATATGCTGGTTGGATGCCAATACCATATTATCAGGAGTTGGAAAATCAATTGTTAAGTTCAATACCAAATCAGATGAAGCTTGGGAATCCGTAATTGATTTTAAGCTAGATGAAATTAACAGTATTACCCGAATTGCAGTCAACGAAAGTCGAAACCGATTGGCCTTTGTGGCCGAAGAATCCCCTTTACGGTTAATTGACAGACAAGTGCGAACATTTAATAATAGGGATTTATTTGGTTTTGTTTCGTGCTATGCAGAAGATGTACTGGTACAGCGATTTCCAAATGAGACTATGTATATTGGAAGACAAAAAATGACGGAAAACTATGACCGTTTCTATCAAAACACCAAAAATGCCCAGGTTGAGGTCATTAAGCGCATTAGAATAGGAAACACCGTAGTTGATGAGGAAATCAGCATTGTGGATGGTCGTAAAGGCCACCAAGTAGCCATTTATGAAGTTAAAAACGGTTTAATTGCATCAATGACGTTTATTTTTCCTGAAAGGGAAACAAATGATGCCGAGTCCATTGTCCAGGAGCAACTCGATGCTTATAACTCCAAAGATATTGACGCTTTTATGGCTACCTATTCTGAAGACGTGAAACTTTATAATTTTCCGAACGAACTCTCAAAGCAGGGACAAGATAAGATGAAGGATGGCTATAGCTCATTTTTCAAGAATACTCCCGATTTAAATTGTGAAATAAAAAATCGAATCGTAATCGGCAACAAGGTTATTGACGAGGAGTTCATTACCGCTAACGGTAATAGTTTTAGCGCTGTTGCCATTTATGAAGTGGAAAATGGTAAAATCACCAAGGTTACTTTTTTAGAATAATCTAGAAGATTTGCCAGTAATCACAGCTAGTATCCAAGTTTTAACATTGTTCTTCTCTCAATTGCTATTATCCTTTTACTGATTTTTGTTACTTTCATGGACTTCTTAAAACCATACTATGAAACATTTCATTATTATTTGTTTGCTTTTAACTACAACTGTTGGTCTTTGCCAAGCAGAAAATGAATTTGACAAATCATCAATTTCTATTGGGGTAATAGCTTCTGATTTAAAAACTTCCCTTGATTTTTATACTAACATTATTGGGATGAAACAAACCGGAGAGTTCCCCGTGGGTGATACTTTGAGCAAAAAAACAGGGCTTACAAATGGTGTGGCCTTTGATGTAAAAGTTTTAAAACTGCATGATGATCCCAATGCCACGGAATACAAGCTACTGTCTTTTAAAAATCCTAAAAGCAAATCGGACACTTATATCAATGAAGGTAACGGGATGCGATACATTACACTGTTCTACAAATCTCTGGATGCTGTAATCCAACGGCTAAAAGACAATAACATAAATTTCCTGAGTGAGGAACCCACGCATATTCCAGATGGAAGAAGGTTTGTTTTGGTTCAGGATCCAGACGGCGTTTTTGTTGAGCTCATCGGAAAATAAATGCTAGCGTATGAAGATACTTTATACTTTTTTGTTTGCTTTTAGTTGTTCAGTGCTTTTTTCGCAAACCGATTCCAGATTGTACGATATTATCAATGGGATTTCTGCTGAGCGAATTGAAAATGACATTACGGCCCTTACCAATTTTGGAACCCGGCATACCTTGAGCGATACTATTTCCCAAACTCGGGGCATTGGTGCGGCAAGACGTTGGATAAAATCGGAGTTTGAAAAAATCTCCTCCAAGTGCAATGACTGCCTAGAAGTGTTTTATCAAAAAGATTTGGTTAAAAAAGGTGAAGGTCAACGGATTGTAAAAGATGTTTGGGTGGTCAATGTTGTCGCCGTACAGAGAGGGACCAAACACCCTAACCGTTTCATTATTATGAGTGGTGATATTGATTCACGGGTGAGCGATCCCAACAATTTCACTTCGGATTCTCCAGGAGCCAATGACAATGCAAGCGGCATGGCAGGAACTATAGAAGCAGCAAGAGTCTTGTCCAAATACAAGTTTGAGAGCAGTATTATTTACGTAGGGCTTTCTGGGGAAGAACAAGGATTGTATGGTGGAAGAGGGTTAGCTGCACATGCAAAAAAAGAAGGTTGGGATATTGTTGGTATCATCAATAATGATATGATCGGTAATATTACAGGTGTTGATGGTGTGGTCAGTAATAGGGATTTTAGAATTTTCTCCGAACCTGTGCCTCCAACGGAAACCGAGGATCAACGCAGGGCCCGTCGATTTTATGGTGGCGAAGTAGACGGAATTTCCCGTCAGTTGGCACGCTATGTGCATAAAACAACCAAAAAATACATGCCAGAAATGAATCCAATGTTAATTTATCGTTTGGACAGATTTGGAAGAGGAGGGCATCACAGGCCTTTTAATGATGCTGGTTTTGCCGGTATCAGAATTATGGAAGCTCATGAAAATTACACCCAACAGCATCAAGATGTTCGCGTTGAAAATGGAATAGCTTACGGCGATGTGCTAGAGCACGTAAATTTTGATTATGCAAAAAAACTTACTGCTGTAAATGCTATTAATCTGGCATCTATTGCTTGGGCTCCCCCTGCTCCAACAACTGTTGAGATTGGCGGAATTGTTGAACCGTCGGCTAAACTAAAATGGGATAAGGTTAACGGAGCTGTAGGCTACAAGATATATTGGAGAGATACCACATCTCCAACTTGGGACAATTCTAAGTATGTTGGAAATGTTACGGAATTTACGTTAAATGGCATTGTAATTGACAATTTTCTCTTCGGAATAGCATCAATAGGAAAAGATGGTCATGAAAGTCCAGTTACATTTCCAAACAAAGTTTTTAGATAAACTTATACTTTTTCCATTTTATCCTAAATTGTATCTGTCCCCTAAAACATTATCAAAAAAGTACTGAAAATTTAATAAAAACATATGAAGAAATTTTTTACTCTAATCTTGTTTATAAGTACAATAACTCTTGCAACTGCCCAAAATTTTACCAGACAGGATACCCTTAGGGGAAGTATTACCCCAGAACGTGCATGGTGGGACCTAAACTACTATGACCTAAACATTAAAGTAGATCCTGTAACAGAAACCATTGAAGGGTATAATACTATCCGGTACAAAGTTTTGGAAGAATCTGATGTACTTCAAATAGATTTACAGAAACCCTTGAAGATTTCATCAGTACTACAAGACAATCAAAAACTCGACTTTGTTTCCGAAGGAGCAGCCCATTTTATAAAGTTGAAAAAGAAACAAGTTCCCGGTTCATACAATCATGTTGTTGTCAACTACTCAGGAAAACCTAAAAAAGCAATACGCGCACCCTGGGATGGAGGCTTCTCCTGGTCAAAAGACAAAAAGGGAAACCCATTTGCAGCTACTTCCTGTCAAGGTTTGGGAGCTAGCGTTTGGTGGCCCAACAAAGACCACATGTATGATGAGGTCGATAGCATGCGCATTAGCGTTGCAGTTCCAGAATCTCTAATGAACGTATCCAATGGTAGACTCCGGAGAGTTGATGAACGTAAAGATGAGAAAATTTATACCTGGTTTGTATCCAACCCCATCAACAACTATTGTGTAAATGTAAATATTGGGGACTATGTTCACTTTGGCGAAAAATTCAAAGGAGAAAAAGGTATGTTGGATTTGGACTATTATGTATTGGGTTATAACCTAAAAAAGGCCAAAGAACAGTTTAAACAAACTTCATTGATGTTAGAGGCTTTTGAACATTGGTTTGGCCCCTATCCTTTTTATGAAGATAGTTTTAAGTTGGTAGAAGTACCTTACTTAGGTATGGAACATCAAAGTTCCGTAACCTATGGAAACAAGTACCAAAATGGATATCTGGGTCGTGATCTATCCAAATCTGGCTGGGGTCTTAAATTTGATTTTATAATCATTCATGAAGGAGGCCACGAATGGTTTGCCAATAATATTACATATAAGGACATTGCAGATATGTGGATTCATGAAAGTTTCACTGCATATTCAGAAAACCTTTATTTGGATTATCACTTCGGTAAAAAGGCTTCTGCAGAGTATGTCATTGGCACTCGAGAAAATATCCAGAATGACCGTCCAATTGTTGGGACGTACAATGTCAACCATAAAGGATCTGGAGATATGTACTATAAAGGTGCCAATATGTTGCATACACTCCGTCAATTGATTGAGGACGATGAGCTATGGAGACAAACTCTTCGTGGGCTCAACGCAGAATTTTACCATCAAACGGTTACATCGGAACAAGTAGAGAACTATATCAGCAAAAAGACAGGAAAAGACTTATCAGCCTTCTTCAATCAATATTTGCGAACAACCATGATTCCAACTTTGGAGTATTCGATTTCAGCGAATACAATAAAGTATCGATACGTAAATATTGTGGAAGATTTTGATATGCCAATCCGAGTTTATATGGATGAAAAGGAACATTGGATTTTTCCAAATCATGAATGGAAAAGCGAAACTTTAAATGGAAACAATCTGGTTTTTGACAATAACTTTTATATAGAAACCAAGAAGCTATAATTTGGACAACTTTCCAGAACTCTATTTTAAAAATGACAATGAGTGGAGAACATGGCTTCATGAAAATCATGCCTCTGTCAATGGTATTTTTTTGATTTTTTACAAAGTTGAACATGAAATGGAAAGTATGCGATGGGAAGAAGCCGTCCGGGTTGCATTATGTTATGGTTGGATAGATAGCACGGTAAAAAGCTTGGGGAATGGTAAACGTAGGCAATACTTCTGCCCTAGAAAACCCAAAAGTGTTTGGAGCAAAGTCAATAAAACACATATTAAAGAACTTATAGAGAATGGTTTAATCCATCAAAGTGGGCTCACTTCTATTAACATTGCCAAAAAGAATGGTTCTTGGGTAGCCCTGGATGATGTGGAGAATGGAGTTGTTCCCAAAGATTTGCAACAAGCCTTCAACAGTAACAAAGAAGCTTTCCAGAATTTCCAGAATTTCTCACACAGCCAACGAAAAAGTTATCTCTATTGGTTAAACCAGGCGAAACGCGATGAAACTAGGCAAAAACGAATCATAGAAATAATGACTTGTTGTAAAAAAAACATCAAATCAAGAAGCTCTCGGTAAATTCTAGTTGGTTCTTCCGTAAATTCTGTGGTAAACTAATGCTGCAATTCCGCCAACCACTGAAAATGCAGTCAGCATCCAAAATACATTCTGATGTCCAAGTTCCTCCCCTCTGTGGGCATCTAACAGCATTCCATAAGCAGGTCCAGCAAAAATATCAGGAGTGTAACCTATTATGGAGATAAGGCCAACGGCCGTACCTGTAAGCGTTAAAGGTATCTTTCCTTTTTGCATTACACCAAAATACAATGCCCTGGCCGCATAAACCCCAGCAGCAACAACCACTACAGATAAAAAGAACAACATCGTGGTAGAAGGGCCAATGATACCAGAACCAAATAAGATTCCTCCAATAACGCAAGCTGCAAAACTATAAACTAACCAAAGTGTTATCCTAAAACGGTCTACAACAAGTCCTACCAAAATGCCGGTTGCGGGCCTTAAGAATTGAAAAAGAGTTCCCGTTTGCGCGGCTTTTACTTCATCATACAACATAACCTCATTGGCATATTGCGAAATAATGTCAGTAATCTTATAACCTACATATGCACAAAGAATAATGATCATTAACAACCAAACCGAAGGAATCTTTAAAACTGTACCTATTTCCTTCTTGGATATACGCTCTACCAAGATTTTGCTTTCGTCTACTCCAGATTTCATGAATAGCCAAACCAAAACACCGATAAAAGCTATGATTAGACATGAAATATAGATTACATATTGAAAAGCTTCTCTTCTCTCGGCAAGCGAGCTTGCATCAACTTCTTCACCAAGAAAAAAAGAGAAGATCAACACACCCAACAGTCCAAAAAGAGCACCTGTAAGGCCACGTCCGCCATCCAATAATCCAAAAGCCTTTCCTTGGGACTTGTCCCCTCCCCACACTCGAGTTGCCTTGATCATAGGAGCCCAAAACAGAAAAATAGTGGTAAAACCCCAATAACCATATAAGAATTGTAAATGCCCAAAACTGGGAAACTTTGCAAAAACCAAACCTCCAATCGAAGTCATCCAAAGTGCTACGGCTATTAATTTTCTTGGAGGGTATTTATCCGCTAGTGGACCACCAAACAAATATGAAACCAAAGCAACTACACCATATAAGGAAAAACACAATCCTAGCTGGGTATTGTTCAGTGCAAACACATCCAGTACCGTACTTCTAAAAATTCGAGGTAAAACAAAAGGAAGAATAAAGACCGCCTCCCCTGCAAGAATCAATAATATAAGATAAAACCAAGGGGCCTTTTTCTCCATTATTGCTAAAAATAAACAAAATTATTCCCTTTCGGTCAGTTTGCAATTTTAAAGCCTTCAAATAACCAGTATCCCAGGTTACTTCTTAAAGCAATTTCATTAACACCCCTTTAAGAATTCCACTTTTGGTTTTTGGTATCTTTAGCCGACTAATTTAACCAAAGATGAAACACTTCCACATGTTGGTGCTACTATTAGCATCATTCTCTCTTTTTGCACAAGATTTTTCCATGGACCTTGTCCAGGATATGAAACCTAGAAATATTGGTCCCGCAGGAATGAGTGGGCGGGTCACATCTATAGATGTGGTTCATTCCAACCCAGACATTATGTATGTAGGAACCGCATCAGGAGGGTTATGGAAATCTACTTCTGGTGGAATAAAATGGGAACCCATTTTTGATAAGGAAGTTACGGCTTCTATTGGGGCGGTCGCCATTCAACAATCCAATCCATCAGTAATATGGGTCGGTACCGGGGAAGGAAATCCAAGAAATAGTCTTAATGGAGGTTACGGTATTTATAAAACCCTAGATGGAGGAAAAACATGGAAATCAATGGGATTGGAAAAAACCCGTCACATTCATCGGGTAATTATTGATCCCACCAATCCAGATATTGTTTATGCAGGAGCAATAGGTTCTCCATGGGGCATTCACTCTGAACGTGGCGTATACAAAACTGTCGACGGAGGAAAAACATGGACAAAAATCCTGTTCACAAACAATAAAACCGGGGTTGCCGATTTGATAATTGACCCCTCTAATCCAAACAAATTGATAGCTGCCCTATGGGAACACAAACGAGATCCTTGGTTCTTTAAATCAGGAGGAGAAGGAAGTGGTATGTACATTACTCATGATGGTGGGGCAAACTGGAAAAAAATCACGGATGAAGATGGCCTTCCAAAAGGAGAGTTGGGTAGAATTGGGATAGCTATTGCCAAAAACAAGCCCAATGTAATTTATGCCTTAATTGAAGCGAAGAAAAACGCATTGTATAAATCAGAAGATGGTGGATTCAAATGGAAAAAGGTCAATGACAAAAATGATATAGGGAATAGACCTTTTTATTATTCAGAAATTTATGTGGACCCCGAAAATGAAAATAGAGTGTATTCCATTTTCACCTATGTGAATGTTTCTGAAGATGGCGGAAAAAATTTCAAGCAATTAATGCCAGCCTATCAAGTGAACAATGGGGTTCACCCAGACCACCATGCTTGGTGGATCCATCCTGACAATGGCCAATTTATGATTGATGGGAACGATGGAGGTCTTAATATTACCAAAGATGGTGGGAAAACGTGGCGTTTTATTGGCAATTTACCCGTTGCGCAGTTCTATCATATCAATGTTGATAACGAATATCCGTACAATGTATATGGAGGAATGCAGGACAATGGTTCTTGGAGAGGCCCTGCCTATGTCTGGCGTGCCCAAGGCATCCGGAACGCATATTGGCAAGAAATAGCCTTTGGCGATGGTTTTGATGTTGTTCCCGATTTGGACGACAATCAATTTGGTTATGCCATGAGCCAGCAAGGTTTTGTCTCTAGATATGATTGGAAAACAGGAAACAATTACATTGTTAGACCCACCCCTCCAGACGCAAAGACCAAACTTCGATTTAACTGGAATGCAGGTATTGGGCAAGACCCATTTGATAATAGCACAGTATATTTTGGAAGCCAGTTTGTGCACAAATCCACCAACAAGGGTTTGACATGGGAAGTAATTTCGCCTGACCTGACCACCAATGACAAGGGGAAACAAAAACAGAGCGAAAGTGGTGGGCTTACTATGGATGCCACTGGAGCGGAGAACCATTGCACTATTTTAGTTGTTGAACCTTCCCCTGTTGAAAAAGATATGCTTTGGGTAGGTACAGATGATGGTAGGGTACATTACACACAAAACGGAGGTGCCAACTGGATTGAGGTAACAAAAAATATAAAAGGCCTACCAGTAGGAAGCTGGATTCCACAAATAAAAGCTTCCAAAAGAAATAAGGGTGAAGCCTTGCTGATTGCCAACGATTACAGAAGGTTTAACTACACTCCTTATGCCTATCGCACCAAAGATTATGGGAAGACATGGACTAGAATCATTGATTCAAATGATGTTGAGAGTTATACCCTTTCCATTGTGGAAGATGAGGAAAACCCAAATTTGATGTTCTTGGGAACCGATGACGGACTCTATGTATCCTTTGATGCAGGCAGTAAATGGCAAAAATGGACGGAAGGTTTCCCGACGGTCTCTACCAAAGATTTGGCAATACACCCTAGGGAAAATGATTTGGTCATTGGCACATTTGGACGAGCAGCCTGGGTTTTGGATGATATTAGACCCCTAAGAGCTTTAGCCAGCAATTCAACCATTCTTCAAAAGGAAATAAGCCTTTTTGATAGCCCAGATGCCTACCATGCTGCATACCAGCAAGCTACGGGCACTCGTTTTGGAGGAGATGCCCTTTATAATGGTGAAAATAGAAAATCAGGTGCAATGATTACCTACTATCTTAAAGAGGGTAGCACACCAGAGAAAGAAGACGACAAAAAAGAAGAGAAAGGTGAAGAAGAGAAAGGTGAAGAAGAAACAGACAAAAAGGAAAAAACAAAAGACTCTGTTTTCTTCAAGTTTTATGATGGCAATCGATTAATTCGCACCCTTAAATATAAAACTCCCAAAAAACCAGGATTCCATAGAATTTATTGGAATCTTGATGAAAAAGGTCCAGATAGGCCGTCTCGAAAAATAAGCAAGAAAAAAACTGAGCAAGGTGGGATAAGTGTCAAGCCAGGTACGTACAAAATAAAAGTGCATTATGGAGATTACGCAGACTCTACTAAAATAGTGGTCAAATCAGACCCAAGATTACAAACCTCAATGGCTTCTATAAATGAGGTTTATGAAATGGACAAAAAATTGCAGAACCATATTCAAACAGCAGCCGATGCAGTGAAACAACTGGTAGAAAGCAAGGATTTAGCCAATAAATTTCAGAAAGAAATGAAGGAATTGGATAAAGAGAAGTTCAAAGATCAAGTCAAAGCCTCAACAACCATTGTCAAGCAAATTGATTCCATAGTTGCATTATATATAGGTAAGGAAGACAAAAGACAAGGAATTACTAGAAATCCTGAAATTAATGTAATGCAGCGATTGAACACGGCAAGTTATTATTCCGGAACACGGAAATCCGGCATAACTGAAACGGAAAAAAACCTTGTGAAATATGCTGAAGATGAATTGAAATCTGCTTTGGACAAGACCAATAATTTCTTTGATGAGAAATGGACGCCATATAGGGAATCCATAGAGTCTTTGGATTTATCGCCTTTTAAAGAAACAGAGAAATTTGGTTTAGAATAGAAATACTCATCGTCCTCTCGAGCGCAGTCAAGAGGTTTATGGTAATAATTATAATGGAAGTCAACTGCGCTTGACCCAATAAGAGTTTTTTTATGAAAAAGATATTTTTTCTACTTGCTGCAAGCACGTGCTTTTTTAACTACGCCCAACAAGCGGGAGAAGATGAATTGGGTGCATGGTACATGTATTTTGGCACCAACAAAGTTGCTGAACGCCTTAGTCTTCATACCGAAGCCCAATTTAGGCTATACGAAACCACATCTAATTTTAATCAATTATTGCTCCGAACCGCATTAAATTATCATATTAACCCTAACGCCATCGCTACTGCTGGTTACGGATACATTACAACCGATGGTACCTTTTTGGAGTTTCCCGGAGAAGTGGACTCCAAGGAACATCGTATTTTTGAACAGTTTATTCTAAAGAATAAAGTTTGGGAATTCCTTTTTGAACACCGTTATAGATTGGAACAGCGTTTTCTGGATTTTGGGACCAGAACAGATACCCAGCACCGTGCCCGTTATAGAATTCAGGTAACGCTTCCGTTAACAGATACTTTTTTCTTGAATTTTTACGATGAGCTGTTCATCAATTTACAGAATGAACTTTTTGGCCAAAACAGACTCTATGGTGCTTTGGGGATTCATATCACCGAGAATAGCAGCATACAGTTCGGATATCTCAAGAATCAGTTTAGCAATGCCGTTTTTGATCGTTTGCAGATAGGATTCTTTTATAATCCCGACCTAAGGGGTATATTTAAAAAGAAGGCAAAAAGCAAATAACTATTTTTTTTGCACTGAGCCTGGATTGTTAAATTATACTTTTTACATTATGGGCTTACAAAAAGTAACATTCAAGAATTCTGAAAGGCAAAATTTGGTAGGTCGGTTAGAGCTACCGGCGGACAGACATCCGCATAATTTTGCAGTATTTGCGCATTGTTTTACCTGTAATAAGAACTTGCTTGCGGTGAAGAATATTGGTAAATCCTTAATATTACATGGGTTTGGTGTACTTCGTTTTGACTTTACAGGTCTTGGAGAAAGTGAAGGTGATTTTGCCGATACTAATTTTTCAGGCAATGTGGAGGATCTTGTCGCGGCGGCAAAGTTCCTTGAAAATAATTACTTGCCCCCTACCCTAATAATTGGGCATTCCTTAGGTGGAGCGGCCTCAATTTTTGCTGCAGGAGATATCCCTTCCATTAAAGCGGTGGCAACTGTAGGGGCACCTTCCAACCCTGTACACGTAAAGCATTTGTTAAAAAGTGGTATCGATGAAATTCAATCGACCGGAAAAGCCAAAATAAATTTAAGCGGAAGGGATTTTACTATTAAAAAACAGTTTTTGGATGATTTAGAGACCAAATCGTTACCCCAAACTGCCAAAGCGCTCCGCAAACCTTTATTGATTTTACATTCACCACAAGATGATACCGTGGGCATTCAAAATGCCGAGGAAATCTATATGGCCGCACACCATCCCAAAAGTTTTGTTTCCTTGGATGGAGCCGACCATTTACTCTCTAAAAAAGAAGATTCCATATACGTTGGAAATGTTATTGCCGGTTGGGCAAAACGTTATCTGATGGGCATAAAAGAGGATAATAATACATTAAAAACGAAGCATGAAGTAGTAGCCAGTTTAAATGCCGCAGATGGATTTACAACTGAAATGAAAGTAGGTAATCACTATATGATTGCAGATGAACCTGAAAGCTATGGAGGCAACGACTTTGGCCCTTCGCCCTACGAATTGGTTTCTGCAGGCCTTTCTGCGTGTACAGCAATGACCATTCAAATGTATGCTAAGCGTAAGGGCTGGCCAGTAGAAAATGTTGAAGTGCATACCTCCTACAGCAAATCACATGCAGAAGATTGTGAAAACTGTGAAAATGACAATGCAAAAATTGACACTTTTCACAGGGAGATTAAGCTAACGGGAAATTTAGATGATAAACAAAGAGTAAGAATCATGCAGATTGCAGACAAATGTCCTGTACACAAAACACTGCATAGTGAAACACAAGTAATAAACAGTTTGGTTGCAAGATAACCCTAGTTTGATCTCATATACAGGATATCAAAATACTCCAGCTCCAGTTCAATTGCAGCTCTATGAATCTTACGTAAAGATTTTACATAGTCAAACTGATTAATATCACCTCTGCTCCTATCCTTTTTTAAGCGTTGGTACCCCTTACAAAAAGATCTTCTCTTTTTGCAGTACTTAAGGAAATCTATATAATTTGAAGGTTGATGAACCAACATATTTTTCTTTTTAAATACCTAAATGGGGGAATTATAGGCTTTTAGAACATAACGGGTTAAAGAAAAAAATAGTATTTCATCGATGTTTTTTAACCTTTTATCCCAGAAATCCATTTTGGGCTTTATCGAACAAAACTATTGTCATGTGCTTAAATAATGAGTAACTTAGGCCAAAACCAAAAAAAACTTATGATGAAAAAAATCATTGCACTTCCTTTAGCGCTTATGTTGATTACTGCATTTAGCTGTAAACAAACTAAAAAGGAAACAGAAACTACAACCGAAGAGGTAGCTGAAGAAATAATAGAGGAAGTAGTTGAGGTCAAGACCATCAAATTTTCCATGGAATCTAAAAGTGATAGCAATGTGATTGGTGATGTTACTTTTACAGAAGAGAATGGAACCGTGATCATGAAAGCTGAACTTTCGGCTCTTACCCCTGGTGAACATGCAATCCATATTCACGAAAAGGCAGATTGTTCATCAGCTGATGGAAAATCTACTGGAGGTCATTGGAATCCAACTTTTCAACCACATGCCAAATGGGGAGCAGAAGATGGTTACCACAAAGGTGATATTGGAAACTTTGTTGCTGATACAGAAGGTAATGCAACGGTTGATTTTGCCACTAATGAATGGTGTATTGGATGTGATGATGACACCAAGAACATAGTGGGTAAGGCAGTAATTGTCCATCAAGGAGTGGATGATTTCACATCACAACCCAGTGGTGCAGCAGGAGCAAGAGTAGCTTGCACTGGTATCATTCAATAAAAACAAACCATATTTAAAGAAGGATTCCCAAAAGGAGTCCTTTTTTATGCCGTAAAATGAAACCTCAATTCATAACCCTTAAAACCTCCCTAAATATGAAGTTGAATAAAATGGCTATGTCCTTGTTCATTATTTCATCGCTCTTTTTTTTGCTAGGTTGTGAAACTAAGTCGCAAAGTCTGTCCGAAGAACAAAAAGAAGAGTTGACTTTAGCAATTGATCAATTCAATAATGCATTCGCGAATAGTGATGTTAGTACGCTCGCATCCATGATCACAGAAAATTATATGCACACCAATGGAACTTCAAAGGCTATTGACAAGGAAACTTGGCTCAATTATCTAAATAAAAGAAATCAGCAGATAAAGTCTGGAGCTTTAGTTTTCAATGACTATAAAATGAGTCAGCTAAAAATAGAATTTCACAATACTACTGCTATTGTAACAGGCAAGGTAAGCTCTTCTTTTTCTAAAAACGATGAAATAAAAGAAAATGAATTTAGGGTATCCAATCTCTGGGTATATGAAAAAGGAACATGGAAACGAGCGGGTTTTCATGATGGAAAAATCAAATAATATAAAAACAATATACTATGAAACTGGGTGCATTCTCAATAAGTTTAGCGGTGAAAAATCTTGAAGCTTCCAAAAACTTTTATGAAAAAATGGGGTTTAGCATTTTTGCGGGTGATATGGAACGAAATTACTTGATCATGAAAAATGACAATGCTCTAATCGGACTTTTTGAAGGTATGTTTGAAAACAATATACTGACCTTTAATCCAGGATGGGATGAAAATGCGCAAACATTGAAGAACTATGATGATGTGCGCAGTATCCAAAAACATTTGAAAGAGAATGATATTGCCTTGGTATCAGAAGCTGATGAAAACACATCTGGACCGGCCAGTATTGTGTTTACCGATCCTGATGGCAATACCATTTTAATAGATCAGCACGTTTAAAACCAAAGTATTTGGATTTAGGTTAAAACTTTGATTTCATTCTTTAAATTTCCTTCAAAAAGAAAACGGCTTGGTCTCCCAAGCCGCCTTCCCTTTGGAAAAGTTTGGCTTATAACTTTACACCTACCCCAACTCCAATAATCCAAGGATTAATATCAACATCGGCTCCAACGGTGGCTCCAAGTGCTGTAGTAGCATCTATAGTTGCATCTGTGCTCAAGAACAGTTTTTTTACATCCAAGTTTAAAAACCATTTATCGTTCAACATGTAATCAAATCCACCCTGTAATGCATAACCCACGGAAGTGTCGTAATCCACATCATCAGCGGTTGGGCCTTCATCAACGCCATAAAACAAAGTGAGGTTAAGTCCAGCACCCAGATAAGGAACAAAATCACCTCCGGTAAAATGGTATTGCCCGGTTAATGTAGGGGGAAGCAACCATACATGCCCTAAATCTATATTTCCTGCCGCCGTTTGAACAGCTTCTACATCATGTTTGGTTGTTGCCAATATCAATTCCAATGACCAGTTCTCGTTAAAAAAGTAAGTAATGTCAAACTCTGGTACTACTGCTGTAGAAATAGAAACATCACCACCAATTGTCTGTATATCCGCACTTTCATCAGGGGTAACAGCAATACCCCTTAGTCGGAATTGCCATTTGCTCCCATTGTCAGTTTGTGAGTCTTGTGCGATAGTAAAATTTGTAAAGGCCAAAATCACTACCATTAAGCTAATTGCAGTTTTTTTCATTTTCTGATTTTTAAAGTTTGGTCAAAACTACTCAGCCCCATTTTCTAAGAATATGATCTTTATCATTGTCTAAAAAAATCCACTAAACCCAGCAAAAAACATGGTTTCAATTACACATTTTTCAAATTATTCTACATCAGAAAAAAATAGCCAAGTCCAATGAGTTGAAATGGTTAATTTGCAATACCTTAAATACTAGTTGACTATGCTTGATTTAATGTCATTCAAAAAAGAAATTTTGATAACAGTGGTTGTGCTCATTGTAATTTTTGGACTAAATGTTTTGAGTAAACAAGCCATTAGAAAGTTTGGAAGAACAAGTTCTATCGATATAAATAGTAGAAAAATCATTTTCTATTTGAGCAATTTGTTCTTTTATGGAATAGGAATCATTTTGATTACTTTAATCTGGGGGGTAAATCTGCAGGAATTCTCTGTTTTTATTTCTTCGGTTTTAGCTATTGTGGGTATTGGATTTGTTGCACAATGGTCTATACTTTCAAATTTAACCGCCAGTGTAATTTTGTTTTTCAGTCATCCTTTACGGCTAGGTGATAGAATAAGGGTGCTGGACAGTGACTTTGATTGGACAGGAAAGGTTGAGGACATTAGTGGTTTTTATCTTTTTATGCGTACTGACGATGGCAGAAGAATTACCATTCCTACCAATTTGGTCATACAAAAGGGCATTGAAATTCTTCAACAAGATGAACATCCTGTGAAGATTGATGAAACTGAAACAAAATAATACAGATTATACACGTAGAAAAGTCCCATAATTTGTGTTATTTTGAGCGATAAATGTTAACCTAATGAACCCCTCTTCTTCCGGCTGGATCAACAAATTTGGGCATCTTGTCAAAAATGAAGATTTACTGTTCCCAAATTTTGAAAGCCTATACCACGAATTAAAAAAGAATGGATTTGTTTATGGTATTCACCTAAATGTTTCAGATTTCATTGATGCCGAACATACGTTGACGGAAGATGAAATTGCAAAAATAAACCTACTTACCGCACTTTACTTTACCTATAGATTTGAAAAAGGAGGAACAGATTTTGAAACCTTTGTTAACACTGTTTTCAATTATTACCAATCCTTGGAGGTTGGCAAAATATCTTTTTTAAGTAAAATTCTAAGTGGAAAACACACAGAGTCTCAATTAGAAAAATTAATAGATTCCAGAATTTACTTAGGAGGAAACACATTCAACAGGGCATTTGGCAATAGTTTGACCAACTCCCTTCTATATGTGGATGTTCTTATTTTTAGGACCTATTTACAGGGATATTACCCAATAATGAAACATGCACAATTGTTGGAATATGCAACAATGAATATTGCCTACCATGCACTTAATTCTAAAGATGTTGACAAAAGGGACACCAGATTGATACAACTTTTGGATTCTTCCCTTACTTATGTGAATTCCGATGAAGCAAATTTTGATGGTTCTTATCGGGACCTTCTAAAACAGAAATTCACAAAATGTGAAAAGGACTATTTTATGGATATGGCCTGTTTAACAATTTGGGAGGACAAGGCATTAGACCCTACCGAAAAAGATTTTATTTTGGGTCTGGGAGAGGACCTGGAAATGTCCAAAAAAGAAGTAAAATCCACACTTAAAAATGTTCAAATATTTTTCAAGAAAAACAGTGGTGATGTTGCTTACTTAAATGACAAAAATTTAGCCTTTCAATTCTATGAAGGAATGTCAAAAAATGTGAGTAAATTAATTCTACGAAATAGCAAAAGGTTAAAAAAAGAATTAACCGAAAGTAAAGAATTACTTTCCCTTTTATCCAAATCAACTGTAAAGGAATTAAGCCCTGATGAAAAGAAAAAAGTACAAAACCAATTGTTGGATGTTTTTAAATCAATTCCTTCTTTAGCCATTTTCATGTTGCCAGGAGGAGCAGTTTTGTTACCAATTTTCATTAAATTAATCCCTAAGTTGTTACCCTCTGCATTTGATGACAATCGCATTGAAGAAAAGTAGCGAAAAACAGTTAAAAAAAGCACTATAAATTTTATTTATAGTGCTTTTTACATGAATTCATCTATTTTATTTCCAGTATTTTGAATACAATTATTCCAACCATAACTTAAAGTCTTTCACACGCTCCCTACTTACTATGATTTCTTGTTCAGAAAAGCGGTTTAGCTTGATTTGAAGTCTTGAATTGGTGTATGAAATGATATCGTTTATATGTTTTATGTTCACATAGAATTTTCTGCTCACTCTAAAGAAAACTTTGGGCGAAAGCTCCTCTTCCAACTGTTCTAAAGTAGTATCCAACAAATAATTTCTACCATCCAACGTTGCAGCATATGTTCCTTTGTTTTCACTGTAAAAACATTCCACATCATCAGCATTTATAATTTTCAAATGTTGCCCGACCTTAACTGTAAATCGTTTTTTATATTCCCTTTCCAAGGGGTTTACCAGCAACTTTTTTATGTCGTTAAAATCAACTGATATTTTCTGACTTTCGCTCTTGAAATTTTGATATTTTTTCACGGCATTTTCGAGTTCTTCATCATCAATAGGTTTAAGCAAATAATCAATGCTGTTTAACTTGAACGCCTGAAGTGCATATTCATCATAAGCCGTCGTAAAAATAATGGCACTTTTGACCTCAACAATATCAAAAATCTCAAATGACAGTCCATCTGAAAGTTGGATATCCAAGAAAATAAGGTCAGGATGTTGATTGTTTTGGAACCAATCAATAGATTCCTCTACCGAATGCAACATTTTAGAAACCGAAACATCAAGTTCCGATAGCAATCTGTTCAATCTTCTTGCTGCCGGCTTCTCATCCTCTATAATTATAACGTTCATTTTTTTAATGATTAATTGTTTGAAACTAGGCTTTGTTTACAATCTGGTAGTATTCATTTATATTTTCCACTTTCTTCACTGTCTTGATCCATGTATTTTTGAATCTGTCTTTCTTCCCATTTCTTAAGGAATGGAAATTTATGCCTAAACAAGATTAGGGCATGTACCGCAACTATCAATCCCCATAGTATTAAATTGCTATGTATCCAATCAAAATAATACGATTCTGTTGGAAAACCTTTAGGCATAAAAGAAGTCAACCATCCACTTTTCAGAAGATATAACACCCCATTGACGATAATAAAGATTTTTAGGTGGTTGTAAAACCCTTTTAGTTCTTTGACCCTCTTTTTGGCCTTTTCGTACTTATCCGAATCCCTCATGACACCTACTTAGATAAACTTGGCTTTATATATTCTTTCCTCTCCATCACTTATATTTTCCCATTTCTTCCTTGTCTTTTTCAATATACTTTTGAATTTGACGCTCTTCCCAATTTTTTCCAAACAAAAGATTAACACCAAACGTTTTGGATGCATGGAACAACAATCCAATTCCCCAAGCTCCCAATGTCACAAAATGGGGCCATTCCCAAAAGTTATCAGAATGCCTATAAATATTGACCAATATGAAAGTGTTGACTGCAACGTATATGGTCAAGTGGATGTAAAACCCCTTTATTTCTTCAACTTGTTTCTTGGCCCTTTTGTATTTACCGTTATCAAAATGCTCCATAATTACCTCCATTTTTTTGAGTTCTCATCTTCATCCATAAGTTCCTTGATCTTTCGTTCTTCCCAGTTTTTTCCGAAAAATGGATTCATGTTAAAAGTTCCAACGGCATGAAATATTATTCCAATTCCCCAGCCAAAGGCTGCCCATAAAAACCACATGTATCGAAATTCATTGGTAAGATAATTAATCAATGCCAATGCCGATATTACCATAATATAAGACCATAAATTGGCATAAAACTTCTTTAGCTCGTCTACCCTTTCCTTGGCTCTTAAATATTTACTTTCCTTATTAGAGTTTTCCATTTTGGTTGGTGTTTGACAATTATTAAATATACTTATTCATTAGAATTTATCGTCGCCCATAAATTCTCGAATTTTACGTTCTTCCCAGTTATTTCCTAAAAATGGGTTGTATCCGGTAGCTTTCATTCCATGCAACAATAACCCTAGTCCCCATCCAAATGCCGGAAAAACAAACCATATAAAGTTTGTGGTACTATAGTTGGTATATGCCAAAAAAGGAATTACTAAACAATATGCCAGCAAATTTGTATAAAAACATTTGAGTTCTTTTACTCTTTCCTTTGCCCTTTGATACTTGTATTCGCTATGTGCTTCCATATTGTCTGTTTTGGATGTTCTCAATTACATCTCAAAATTCCTTAAAAACTAAGGAGAAGAAAAAAAAGGGTTCGTGAATTGTTGTTTTATAAGGATGAACTGTTACTGGAAGTCTGGACTACACTAAAAATCTTCATTATCCATAAGTTCTTGGATTTTTCTTTCCTCCCATTTCTTGCCCCAAAGTGGATTATAGCCATAAGCTTCCATCCCATGAGCTATAACACCAAAACCCCAACCCAGAGTAGGGAAAAACGCCCATAAAAAATCTGTGGTCCTAAAATTTAACCACCATAAGAAAGGGATTACAAAGCAATATGCAGTTAAATTGGAATAGAATTCCTTTATGCTCTTTACTCTTTCCTTAGCCTTTAAATATCTTTTCTCCGCTATAAAACTTGCTTGGGACTCCATAACAGAAACTTGCTTTGTAAGCATGGGAATGCCAACACTGAATTCAGATTTGGTTTTAGCTATCACAACTTCTCTATCTGTAAGTATATCATAACGCTGTCTAATATTCTGAAGCCCTACCCCACTGCTCTTTTTCACTACTTGCTTCTCTTGTAGGTTATTGCAAACCACCAGCATACCATTCTCTTCTTTAACCTTTAGGTTCAATGGCTTTGAAGCCGTCACGATATTGTGCTTCACAGCATTTTCTAATAGTAACTGAAGCGATAGTGGGACTATCTTAGCTTCTGGCATGCTTGACCTTTCAGGGATTTCGAAGACAATACTGTCCTCAAACCTCATTTTTAAAAGTCTTACATAGGTTCGGGCAAAATTGAGTTCCTCATCAACAGGAACCAAATCTTTGTTCTTCTGTTCAAGAACATATCGGTATACTTTAGAAAGCGATGTAGTGAATTTTTGTGCTTGGTTGGGGTCCTCCTCTATAAGGCTTGTTAGCACATTAAGGCTATTGAATAAAAAATGGGGGTCCAGTTGATTTTTAAGGGCATCGAACCTAGCTGAAGCAGTTCCAGCAATTATTTTTTGCTTTTTAACCTCTTTCTTTTGCAAAGCCCTATAAAAATAAAAGGCATGCGTAAAAAGTGAGGCTATAACCGTAATTACAATTGCCACGATATAGGAGTCTGGTTTCTCCTTGCTGAAAAACTCAAAAAATGACTGGCCTGTGTAGTAAAAATAAATTATGTACCTAAGTATGCCAAAAGTGACAATGGTAAGTAAAAAGGATCCGATAGCACCGTACCATAGACGCTTTTTGGGGCTTTTTTCCCAAGAATATCGAATGTTCATCCAATCGTGGTAATATGAATTTACCGCTGTTAAACCAAACGAGAAGATAAAGCTGATAATAATATTTCTGATTATGCCATCAAAGGAGTAATCACTATCCCCAAATATAAAAATACTTAGGATGGCGACCACAACAGTTATCAGTAAAGAAAGTTTGACAACCCTAATGAGATTTTGCATAATTATGACTTACATTGCTCTATTACTTGTTGAGCTCTTTCTTTTCCCCAAGAAGGATAGAATGGAGTATCGTTGCTAAAATTAGCAAAAAGTTCCAAAGCCCTTTCCACATCTTTGCAATATGGAGCGGTATCTTTTCCAAAATACCTAGCAGACCCCATATCCCATTCTGCTTTTGAAAAAACTACCCTGGGATTTTCAGGTGCCAATTCCAACGCTTTTTGATATAATTGTGTGTTTTTTCCTGATAATGTCATACCGTAGGTTGCTCCATCAAATGCAATCCATGCCGTATTCATCATGGCTTCTTGTACTAAAATCTCAGGATTGTTCGGGGAAATCGCTTTGGCCATATCTAAAAACTCTTTTGCTTTTTCCAATTGCCTGGATAGAATTTCCAAGTCTTTTTCACCAAAAGAGGATATGGTGTTTATTTGGGCCACATAGTAATGCGGTAACCAATTGTCTTGTTCCGCCATGGCAATACGCTCAAAAAGATTGGCGGCTTCTACCGGCTTTTGATCTCCCCAAAGCTGAAACGCCTTTTCCATTCCTTTGGTGTATTGATCCTGAGCGCTAAGGACTCCTACAAATAATAGTACTAAAATTTTGGCTAAAGTTTGCATAACTGTTCGTTTTCTGATTATTACACCACAAAGATGCCCATGCCACGAGCTTCTTAATAAAAAGAATTACCGAACTGTAATTTTTACGGGATGAGTTGTATAGCAAAAAGAAAGCCCAATAACCTAATGGTCATCGGGCTTCAGCTATTAACTCAGATAGCTATTTACTATAATCTGCATATATAGCTTCTTCAAAAGCCTTCCAATGGGCATCTGTCATTCTACCCGGGGTAAAAAGACATATTCCGTTTGCGCCATTTCGCATTGACCCAGCAATAGCCTCTCCAATTTCTTCTGGCAGAAGACCGTGGTTTTCTGGATCTTTCTCATTTCCTTTCTTTTCTGGTTTTGGGCAGATAAACAAACCACTATAAATAGGAACTCCTGCTTTTCCTGCAGTTACTTCTTCCTTAACAATTTTGCCCACCCATTCTGGTCCTTCCAGATAAAAGTCATTATAATTCATTGGATACACGGCATCAAGGTTCCATTTGTTCCATTCCTGTCTTACCAATTTTTTTGAAATGGATGGTCCTGGGAAAACAGCTGCATTTATTTTTTTCCCTTTTGCGTGTACTACATCAGCCAATCTACCTACCATATTGGTAATAAGGTCATATCTAAACTGTTTCCATTCTGCTACCTGCGTTGCATCTTCTACGGCTTTAATATCTATACCGGTCTGTTCTTTAAAATCAGAAGTGCAGTCATCGCAATAGCAATAATCGTACGGAGCATATTCTTTATCCATGACCAGACCGTATTTATCCCATAACCCAGGAGCTAAAATAACATCTGGGAAACGGATGTAATCCAAATGAATACCGTCTACCTCCTTTACTTCAGCTACATTCCCGTATAGTTCAGCCAAAAAATTATACGTTCCTTCTTTGCTTGGGCACAAAAATTTATAATAATCCACATACGCGGGCTTTTCAAAGGCAGATTCGCCATTTCTGTTAACGGCATACCATTCCTTTTCAAGTTTAGGATTCTCTCCTTGAACCATGGTCGGTATCCAGGTATGAAATTCCATCCCGGCATTTTTCACAAACTTTCCAACTCTCCTGTATGTTTCTGGATCATGGCCTCCATTGTACATAAGTCCGTCTATCCCTTTTTTCTTAAGATCTTCAAATTGTGCTGCCAATTCTTCATCTGTCGCTTCACCGGGCCCACCCATCCATGCATAAACTGGAATCTTGTGTTTTTTATCTACTGATATTGTGCTTTCAGAATTTTTGGATTTACAGGAAGTCAACAGTATCGCCATGGACGCTACTAGAAGAAATTTGTTCATTTTATTATTTTTTGAGTTATCAGATATGAATTTAAATAATCTTTTTTGCTCAATGCGCCATTCTTAGCTAAACAACATTCCAGTCCACATGAACACCTATTTTTCAATGACTTTAATATGCCCAACACCTTTAAGTCAATCCCAATATTAAGTTAAAAATCATCAATTGGTTAATTTCTTTTTGGTTTGATGCAACCTTTCCTTTTTTCCAATGTCATTAGCTCGAACAAATCAAAGAACGGTTTGGTCTTAATCTTAAAATCAAAAAACAAATGACAAAAACAAAGGAAAGGTACACACCCATACGATTGCTCATGGGACTGTGTCTTTTGTTAGTATCAACAGCAATCTATGCCCAAGACAATTTTACCATAAGTGGAAATGTGACGGACAAAATAAACGGGGAAACTCTTTTTGGAACCTCTATCTTTTTAAAGGGAACGACCATTGGAGCCATTACCAATGAATATGGTTTCTATTCCCTAACTGCGCCTAAAGGGTCTTATACTCTAGTTTTCTCGCATTTGGGCTACAAAGAGATTTCAATGCAAGTGGTGTTGGACCAAAATCAAAAAATTGACACAGAAATTGAAGAGTTTTCAACAATGCTCGATGAAGTTGAGGTTACCGCCGAAGAACCGGAAAGAGCCATCTTGAGAAAACCCGAAATGAGTGTTTCCAAACTCAACATAAAAACTGTAAAACAAATGCCCGTTGTTTTGGGCGAGGTGGATGTTATTAAATCGTTACAGATTTTGCCAGGGGTTACAAATAACGGTGAAGGATCAAGTGGATTTCATGTTAGAGGCGGTGCAGTTGACCAAAATCTTGTACTCTTAGATGAAGCCATTATCTACAACACCTCTCATATGCTTGGTTTTTTCTCAGTTTTCAATGCAGATGCCGTGAAGGACCTTAAACTTTATAAGGGTGGTATCCCAGCCAAATTTGGTGGACGCGTTTCTTCCGTACTGGATGTTAGACAAAAAGATGGGAACAGTAAAAACTTTGCATTGACCGGGGGAGTTGGAGTAATTTCAAGCAGATTGGCCGCCGAAGGCCCTATGTTTAATGACCGTGGCTCTTTTCTTGTTGCCGGAAGAGGTTCTTACGCCCATTTACTCTTAAAACTGGCCGGAGAAAAGAACAGTGTCAGTTTTTATGACCTAAACCTTAAAACCAATTATAGCCTCAATAAAAACAACAAATTATTCCTTTCGGGATACTTTGGAAGGGATGTTTTTGATTTTGACGGTTCATTCAGCAGTAGTTATGGAAATGCCTCTGGTAATTTAAGATGGAACCATATTTTTAATGACAGGCTATTCTCTAACCTATCCCTTATTTACAGTAAGTATGATTATGAACTGGGGATAGAAGATTTTGAGTTTGATTGGATTTCATCCATCAAAAATTATAATGCCAAATATGACTTGAAATATTATTTCAGTGATGCTTTTAAGCTCGACTTTGGGGTAAGTACGATAAAATATGAGTTTGACCCAGGACAGATTAAACCTACCGGGCCAAACTCCTCCATAAATGAATTGCAGCTTGATCAAAAGCGAGCACTTGAAAGTGCTGCTTATATAAATGCAGAGCATAAATTAACGGACAGATTGACCGCCCAATATGGTTTAAGGTTTAGTCACTTTAATAGAATGGGCGGACAACCCCTTTCTGAATATGCAAACGATCAACCTTTGGTATACAATTCAACTTTACGTTTTTATCAAAGAACGGATCCCATTAGTGAAACCATTTATAAGAAAAGTGAGAGCATCAAAAAGTTCAGTAATTTTGAACCACGTCTTTCCCTCGCCTATCAACTCAACGATTACTCATCTGTAAAACTAGGGTATTCAAGAGCGGCACAATACATCCATCTATTATCAAACACCTCTTCGGTTACTCCACTAGATGTTTGGACTCCCAGTGGAAAATATATCAAACCGCAATTATCGGATCAATATGCCCTTGGGTATTTTAGAAACTTCAAGGATAAAATGTATTCAATGGAGGTTGAGGCCTACTACAAAACTGTAGATAATCGTATTGACTACATTGATGGTTCTGATTTGATCGGCAACAATACCATTGAACGGGAAATTCTAAATGGAGAATCAAGAGCTTACGGTCTTGAGCTCTTGCTCAGAAAAAATGAAGGCCCTTTTACAGGTTGGATTTCGTACACATTGTCAAAATCTGAGCAGCGAACTTTTGGAGGTAATGCCGGCGGGCCTGGAATCAATAACGGGAGTTGGTACAACACCCCACATGATAGAACCCATGATATTTCAGTGACCGGAGCTTATCAATTTAATGAAAAGTGGAGTTTTGGTGCCAATGCCATTTTCCAGACCGGTAGACCGGTAACGTATCCAAATGGGCAATATGAGTACGAAGGCATATCCATTGCCTCTTACTCGGACCGTAATGCAGATAGGCTACCCGCTTACTATAGATTGGATGTTTCAGCCACATACAAGCCAAACAGGAGACCTGATAAAAAATGGAAAGGCGAATGGGTATTTGGAATCTATAATGTTTTCAATCGAAAAAATGCTGCCTCCATTTCGTTCGGTCAAAACTTTGAGACTGGAGCCAACGAAGCAACCCGTACCGCAATTTTTGGAATAGTCCCATCAGTTACCTATAATTTTAAATTCTAACGTAATGAAATTTTTATATAAGATCTTATTAAGCACTTTAGTACTAGGAGTAATATCCTGTACAGATGTTATTGAAGTTGAAGTTCCCGAAGGACCAATCAGATTGACCATTGAAGCATCATTGGATTGGGAGAAAGGAACGGCCGGAAACCAACAGACCATTCTTTTGAGCACTTCCACGCCATACTTTGATAGCCAACGTAATTCAGCTGTTACCGGGGCAACTGTTCAGGTTACCAATAATAACAGTAGAACGGTATTCACTTTTACAGATCAGAACGACGGTAGTTACACCACAAATTCTTTTGTTCCGGTTATAGGAAACTCGTACACTTTGGAGGTTTTGTATGAAGGAGAAAGATATACTGCCACGGAAACCATGTTTGCTGTAAGTGATTTTTCTTCCATTACCCAATCCAAAGAAGATGGTGAGGACGATGAGGCACTTGAAGTGAACGTTTCGTTCGAAGATCCCGCGGATATTGAGAATTATTACTTCTTACGTTTTCAAAGTCGTAATGACCAATTACCAGAGCTTTTTTACGTCAAAGATGAATTTGTAGACGGGAATGAGGTAACCTTTTATTACGAAAAAATTGAGGATGAAGGGGAGAATATCAAAGAATTTGAACCCGGTGACACGGTAGATATAGCATTGTTAGGAATTTCAGAAGATTATCATAACTATTTGCGGCTTTTAGTTGAACAATTTGAAAGCGCTGGTGATGCCTTCAGTGCCACACCTGTTGCTTTGGTAGGAAATTGTATAAACACAGATAATCCAGATAATACGCCCTACGGATATTTTAGGGTTTCGGAAAAAGTAGAAAGAAGTTTTACGTTCGAATAGTTTTTGTTTTAGGTTGTAGGTTGCTAATCCCAAAGTTCGATTTTTTTCGGCTTTGGGATTTTTTCAATACAGATTGAAAACTTCCAGACAGTTGAGCCAGTTTATCATAAAGTACGCTACTCTTTGTAGGAAACTTTATATAAATTTTAGCTTTCAACTAATTAACTTAATTTTTAATTAGTTGATTACCAGTTTTTTATTATATTAGATAACTAGGATTTTAACATTTCCCTATCCCACCTTCCTAGTTTGTTCCCCATATAAAAGTACTTTACTTGCACAGTTGTAGTTTGATTCATGCTGTTCGATATTAAGCGAGTTGTCTATTGGCAATGATAAAAGCTAATTCATTTTATATCAACCCTTAATTATAAATTTTATGAAAACAACTAATTCAAAAAAAACGAAAAAACTATTATTCGCTCTTTTGCTTGTTCCTTTTTTGCTCCAAGCTCAAGAAGGTCAAGATTATGGTGTATTTACCAATCTAATGCTTACTGCGCATCCTGAAAAAATAGCTGAATTTGAGGCTGGACTAGCAGCCCACAACAAAAAGTTTCATTCAGAGGGAGCATATCAAGCCAATGTGTTTTTTGTAATGAGCGGCAAAAACTTTGGAAAGTACATCTGGAGTATGGGACCCATACCATGGAGTGCCATGGACAATGCTCCTCAAAATGAGAATGGACACAATGATGACTGGAACGCCAATGTTGCTGCCCATGCACTTGCTGAGTCCCCAGTCACCTATTGGAAGTTTGACACAAAACATTCCAATTTCACAAAAGATTTCAAGCTAAAAAATCTAGCAGTCTTCATGCTAGACATTAAAAGATTTAAAGGGCGTGAATTTAATGGTGTATTGGACAAAGTCACTAAAGTGTTCAAAACAAAAGACCCAGATGAGCAATGGGGGGTCTACTTCAATGAACTTAGCAATGCAGATGGACAGGATATGGCTTGGGTTAATTTTTTTGATAGTAGCTCATGGATGTCCGAAGAAGATAAATTCCCGCAATGGTATGAAGAAGTACATGGCGAAGGAACATTCATGGATTTTTTAAAACAATTCGGGGAAACAACCAATGGAGATGTTCAAGAATTATGGGCATTTAGACCTGATCTTAGTGGAAGTGATGGTTCCATTCAATCCGCTTCAAGACAATAACGATTTTGTTAAATCAAAGTGAGGGTATTGGATGCCCTCACTTTTTTTATTCCCAAGCCAAAAAAGTGATAAAATCAATCCCCAACATTTAAAGTATCTTTACTAAAAAGCAATCTCATGAAAGCAACTTTGTGTTTAACCTTAATCATGGGATGGATTGGTTTCATAGGTTTTACGCAAAGCCCTGTATCCAATTTCCTAAATTCTTTACATCAGACACAACTGGATAAGGCTTTGTTTCAATTTACAGATGATTCCCGAGAGTCCTGGCATTTTTTCCCAGCTTCAATGCTGGAAAAGAGAGGCATTCAACTGATGGAACTGAGCCCATCCCAAAAAGATTTCTTCCACATCATGCTTAAAAGCCATCTAAGCCAATCTGGCTATCAAAAGGCAATGAAGATCATTGATCTGGAAAACATACTCCTTGAATTGGAAGGAAATGCGAATATGAGGGATTCTGAAAAGTATTATATTGCTTTCTATGGCAACCCTAAAACCGACGCTATTTGGGGCTGGTCCTTTGAAGGTCATCATCTTTCCTTAAATTTCACCTCTATTGGAAACCATGTTTCTTTTGCACCGAGGTTTATGGGTGCTTCACCAGCCACTATTTTGCATGGAAAAAGAAAAGGGCAACGTGTCTTGGCACTAGAAGACGATTTAGGTCTGGAACTAATAAATTCTTTGGATTCCAATCAAAAAAATGAGGCCATTTTTCGTAAAACTAACTTTAGGGAAATCGTAACATTTGTTGAGTCTAAAGCAGAACCATTGGAAACAGCTGGTATAAATGCAGAAGCCCTTGACCAACAACAGCAAAAATTACTTTGGAAGCTGATTTATGAATATATTTCGGCCATGCCAGAGGATTTGGCAAAAAAACGAATTGAAGATGTAAAGAAAGAACAACCTAACAATATCTATTTTGGTTGGGCTGGTGCTACTTCTTCGAGACAGCCCCATTATTATCGCATTCAAGGCAAAACCTTTTTGATTGAATTTGACAATACTCAAAACAACGCTAACCATATCCATTCTGTTTGGCGTGATTTTAATGGTGATTTTGGAAGAGATTTGATTCAGGAGCATTATAAAAAATCTAATCATAATTAGTTAACAAACTGACAGTAAAAGCCTACAAATCAGTGTGTTTCATCGAAAATTTTCATAATTAGGCCACTAAATGATCTGATGTTCGCATATTTGGAGAACACTAAACATTAACATAAGAGGTGTTACAACCTCTTAAAATCCTCAACTATGAAAATTAAATTCTTTTTTGGCTTTATTCTGGCCACGACACTTACGTTTCTAAATTGTTCTGAAGACAACAATTCAGGTTTCGATTCAACAACAGGTAAACTTACCGTTCAACTTACTGATGCACCTTTTCCATTTGACATGGTAGCGGAAGCAAATGTTACCGTATTTAAAGTGGAAGCAAGAAAAGTTGATGATGATATGGATGAAAATGCCGAGGACGATTCTTCCGAAGATGATATGGGTTCTGATGGTAATTCTCCTTTCATCGTTCTAATGGAGGAAGAAATGGATGTGAACCTTTTGAAGCTTACCAATGGTGTAACGGAACAATTGGCTAATCTTGACGTCCCTGTTGGCACCTATGATCTTATTAGGATATATGTAAAGGGCGTCAATGTTGTTTTAGCAGATGGACGGACTTTTGATTTAACAGTACCCAGTGGTCAACAAACTGGTATAAAAGTTTTCATAAAACCAGGAATTACCGTGGCCGGAGGATTATCCGCAGACCTTCTACTGGATTTTGATGTAAGTCGTTCTTTTGTTCCCAAGGGCAACATCAAAACAGTTGATGGTATTCACGGTTTTAATTTTAAGCCGGTAATTAAAGTAAGTAATCTTTCCACTGCGGGGAGTTTAACTGGAAATGTCAACTCACTGGAAGATGAAATACAAATGGCCTTAGAAGGAGTGCAGATTTCAGTGTTGGCAGCCGATACTTTGAACACCTCAGGATTTAGCGATGCCGATGGCAACTATACGATCATGGGTCTGGAAGCAGGCACCTATAAAGTTTTTGCCGAATTGGAAGGGTATGTAAAAAATGATACTCTGGAGGTTCAAATTACCGCCGCCAATAAAACTGTTCAAGATTTTCAACTTGAAAAAGAAGTGGTAGAATAAAAAATAAAGCCAACATAAGGTTTTCAAAAAGATAAGCGGGGTTGTAATTCCCGCTTTTTCTTTTCACACAATTTCTTTCCAATAACTCAATGAAACCTCAAAACTGTTTACCTTTAAACAAAAAGATGAAAGCCTACCTATCTCTTCTAATTATGCTTTGTTGTTTCTTGGGATTTTCCCAAAGACCCAGTGCCCTGGAAAATGGCAAATTCTTTGAAAAAGATGGCACCAAAATGCTTTATGGTGGAGAAAAAGCAAGTCAACATTTTATAATAGACAACCTTGATCTTAAACCTGGTCAGTTTCATTACGGAATTGGTCGTGAGCGATTCCCGGCTCTTTTAAAGCCAGAGTTTCAATCTGTTCAAGAAGCTGATAGCCACTGGACTTCGGAAAGTCGTTTTTTATTGGCGAAAAAAGGGGATGACATCAAAGCCTATTCGGTTACAGACCTAACACGACATGAAGTGGTCAATGATATGTTGGCTGGTGAACCCATCTTTGCTGCTTATTGTATTTTGGCAGATTTAGGTGCAGTTTATAAAAGAACTTATGCCGATAAGGTATTTACCTTTGCCTTAAGTGGATATACCTATTTTGACCCCAAGGTGTGGAATGGATTGGATGGTTTTGTCTTGTGGGATAGAGAAACTAAAAGTCTTTGGTGGCCCTTGGTCGATAAGGCAGTATCAGGATCACTGAAAAATGTAAAACTGCAAAAACTGGAGGACATTTATTGGGAGGATACTACCTGGGAACATATTAAAGAGAACTATCCCAATGCAAAAGTCATGAAATCTGGCTTGGACTACGAACGTCCCAAAACATGGAAAAGGTACGATGACGTATCTGATATTGTAAAAAATATAGTAACTGAATCTTTTTAGCATTGTACATACCTCATTATTACCAAAACGAAAATATTGACGAAGTAAAAACCTTTATCAAAGAGAACAGCTTTGGTATCTTGGTCAATCAGGTTGATGGCAAGCCATGGGCAGCCCATATTCCGCTGGAACTGGAAACTGACGGTCAGGGAAAGGATACTCTTGAAGGACATATCTCCAAGGCCAATCCACAATGGAAGACTTTTGAAGAAGCCAACGAGGTCTTATGCATTTTTAATGGTCCCCATGCTTATATTTCATCATCATGGTACGAAGAAGAAGAGGTACCCACCTGGGATTACATTGCCGTACATGTTTATGGCAAACTAAAGGTTTTGAATGAGGAAGAAACCATGGCATCTTTATATAGATTGGTAGACAAGTATGAAAAGGATTCCAAAAATCCGGGATCTCTTCATGATATGTCACCCAAAACTTTAAGACAAGTTAAGGGCATTGTAGGGTTTAAAATTGAGATTACTGATATTCAAGCAGCTTACAAACTTTCGCAAACCCGACCAAAGGACCATCCCAAAATTGTTTCCGAACTTATGGAGCGTTCCGATTCTGGAAGTAAAGAAATTGCCAAAAAAATAAGCAACCCTGACGCTCAAGAATGACTATTCATTATCCTGAAACTTGGTGTCGGCCCAACCTGAATAGCGCGGGTTGTCAACATGCATAATCCAGATTTCATCTTTGTATGCTCCTTTCATTTGTGAACGATAAGCAGCATATGCGTCCTCATTTTGCTGATACTTTGCCAGGTATACATAGTTTAGTCCATTATCAGGATTCTTAAAATACTCCGCATTCAACCCCTTTTTCTTTAAATCGGCCATGAAGCTTTTTAAGTACCGTTCATTTTTGAACACGTTGGCAACAATATAATGTCCTTTGCCTACACCATCTAGATTTATGAATTTTTCAATGGGCTTAAAAGCACCACCGGTAAATGCTCCATTTGTATTTGGCACCTTCCTAAGTTTAGACTTTACAGCTACATTATCAGCAAGAGCACTGACTTCCAATGCGGTAGCTACAGAGTCCAGATCAGAATTCTTTGCTAAATATAGTTTTTGAGCACTTTCTTCAATATCTGGTCTTTTGTCATCTGTTTGACGCTTTACCAGGCGCATCACCATTTCAAAACGTTTTTCTAAATCGCGCTGTCTATTTTGTTCCAATGAATCCATCTTAAAAATCAATTCATTGATTATGGCGTAGTTGTCGTCCTGTTGCTCTTTAAGTATCCTTACTTGCTCTTCCCAAAAGGCTAGATCCTCTTTGTTTGTAGGACGTAAGGTAGTTTCCGCATTCAGTTTATTCTTTTTCTTCTTTTTATGGTCTTTGATATCGGCAACAAATGTTCCTTCTATTGGTTTTTTTGTAGAGCCATCTTCATTGGAAGCCAATACACCTTGTGAATGCGATGGCACAAAGGAGAAAGCAATGGAAATCTCATGGGTAACTCCCAAGTCGACAAAATTCTTATTCAGGTTCTTCTCAAAATTATATCCAAAGGATAATCTTCTATTTAAATTGAAACCTGTACCCGCAGAGGCACCATAAAATTGGTCGTATCCACCTTGAATCCACCCCAATTTTGGCAAGTCAAGAATCAACCCTCCTCCAAATATGGGATCATCATTTCCTTCAAATCGAGCTCTGGCCAAAGGTAATAACCGCCCATCTTCAAAAATTCCAGCACCATTTTTAAACTCGTGGGCAAACTGGATGTGCCCCGAAAAAGTCTTCTCATTAAACTCTGTCAAAGATTTTCCAGATTTAATATTATAATCCATTAGGTTTTGGGCGAAAACACCAAAATCAAATTTTCCTACGGACAGGTTTAATCCGGGTTGGAAGGATATTATAGAATTTTGGGTTGCGTCATTCAACAATGGGTCATCTTCTAAGGCAACCGCTCTATCCGAATCAAAACTACTGACATAGTATGGGATGTTAACCCCAAAACTAAGATTACTTTTTGCTCCCAATTGAATTCCATGTGAATAATTCGCCATAACCCCAAGATTGGAAATAACTCCCTCTTGTTGATTATAGAGGCTCAACCCCAGACCAACGCGATCGTTGATACGCCCACTATAACTCAAAAAGTAATTTTGGTTATTATCTGTCAAATTGGAACCTTGACTTCTATGAAAAAGGTTGACATAGGATTTATCCTCGCGAACAGCTGAAAAAGTTGGATTGATCAGAAAGCGATTAAACTTCAATAAATTCTGAAAAGGCACATCGTAACTTACATAGGGATTACTATCCTGGGCAATTGTTTCGTTGCAAAACAAAAGTGGAACAATAAGAAAAAGTGCCAATTTATGGTAATGCCGAACAATGTGTTTGTAAAACAGGGGTATTTTTACGTCCATAGCTATATGGTGTTAGTAGGTTAATCATCCCATTTGGGATTGGTATGATTCTTTTGTTTGGTCTCATTGCAAGATTTGGGAACTTGTAAGAGTTTTATTATTAATTATAATTGTAATTATACGTTTTTTGTCGATAAAAAACCAATTTAATCGTTGAACAGCACGGTTATTTGGCAATTTACGCCTATATGTAACGGCATTTATTACATTTTCTTATATAATTGATTTTGAGCTGTTTCCAACTACTTATCTTTCCTTTCTAATTTCATATTATTTTTATGTCTTCTTTTCATATACTTTATACTTATGAATAAGCATATACAAATAGTTCCATGCACCAAAAAGTACTTTGAATCCTTTAGGGTTTTGAACGAAGAATGGATTATAAAATACTTTAAGATTGAGGAAATGGATCGTATTTCCCTGAATAATCCCAAGGAATATATTTTGGATAAAGGTGGTTATATTGCCATTGCTTTACTTAATGACAAAGCAGTTGGTGTCTGCGCTTTGATGAAGAGCAATTATAAAGGATATGATTTTGAATTGGCTAAAATGGGAGTCTCCCCTGCTGCTCAGGGCATGGGTATTGGCAAACTATTGGGGCTACATATCATAAAAAAAGCTAAAACACTTGGTGCCAAAAGGTTGTATTTGGAAAGTAACCGGGTATTAGGGCCTGCCATTAACTTGTACAAAAAACTGGGTTTTAAGGAAATAAAGGGAGCTACTTCCCCTTATGAACGAAGTGATATTCAAATGGAATTGAATTTAATCCTTCCAAGCAACGACATATAGTTTTGACAGAAAAGATTAGATAAAACTCAAAAAAATATATTTCATCGATTTTTTTTTCATGACAGCAGATTTTACCTTCTTTTGTATTCAAAACTCTACACATGCATCTGCCTCAAAAAACCTTCATTGCTTTTTTAGTTTTTGTCTCCTTTTTAATATTAAACTCGTGTAGTTCTGAAGAAAATGAAATACCTGAAAAGGTAATCAATGTAAAGTCAGATGATATTTCAATAGCTTTACCAGAAAATGCACTAGTAACCTCATCAAACATTGAAGTCACTCTTCCAAATGATGCTATATTGGATATGGTCAACATCTACATTGGTTCAAACCTAGTTGAATCATTTTCCGCTGCTCCTTATACTTTTTTGGTAAATTCAACAGATTTAGCTCATGGAGAACACAAACTTAAAGTTGATATACTACTTGATAATGAAATAGTCGCTTCGAAGATCGTCACAATTAAAGTTGATAAACAAGGTCCTACGGCCGTTTATCAAATAGATTTGGAAGCTTTGAAGATGTGTGGGGAAACAACAGTATCTCCTGGGATTTCTGATGACATTTCAGGGATTTCCAGGGTAGAGGTTTTTCTAAATGATGCATCCATTGCAACTTTTGGAAACTCATCTGATTATTCCTTTCCACTTAATATGGATGATCACCCAATTGGAACAAACACATTAAAACTGGTCATGGAAGATATGGTGGGAAATATTACCACTGAAGTTCTCGATGTTAATTTTTACAAACCTATTTTGGATATTAAATTCCCAGATAATTTTATCCGAGAAGGTGTTGAAAAAGTACACGCAATTTTATCTGATAGTGATGGCAACCTTATAGATTATGTTACTCACTCCACACGCACATCAGAAACCCTTACACTTTGCTCTAGTATAGAATTGGGTGCAGAAACAGAATACATGTTGACCTTCGCTCAAGATTTTTCCAATGTAGTTTTTAGCTTCTACGTATATGGTAATCTAACACAGAATATGGTTGGCAATCAAATCGTTTTAGCCAGTCGTTCACTTCCCAGTTCTTCCGCATCTATAAATATGGATATGCCAGATTATGAAGATGGATTCTATGTTAGGTCATCCACACCTTGGAGTTCCATGCTATTTTACAACAATACTTTCTCTGGCCATGTTTCCAAAAACTTCTCCGTTGATGAATTGTCAACTAACAAGTCTTTCGTAATGAATTTTCACCCAGATTTGCACAGAAGTTACCAATGGGCTTTGGTTGAAGATATAAACACCAAGTTTTCTTTAAAAGCAGAAGATTTTATGAGCACTGATGTTACTCATGATTTTTTAACCGTTAACGGATCTTCGTTAGACCCCTTTCTAAGTGTTTATGGTTTTGAGAACGAAACGCATTTTAGGGCAATGAGCAGCCCTCACATGCTATATTGGAATCCTTCTTTAAACAGTATTAATGGTTACGATTATTCTTATGCAAATATCTTTGACCACAATTTATATTCTGCTAGGGTAAGTAATTATGGTATTGATGGAATTGGAGCAATACCAAAAACTATTTCTGTTCCTGGTCAAAGTATATCATATCAATTTCAGAATGATAAAATAATCTTCAATGGATTGCAAAACTATGAAGTCGGTAGGGTTAGGCTAACAAGCCTCGATAATATCCATATACACATGGAGTTTATTTTTGATGGTCATTCCACTGGTATGGCTATTCCAGAATTACCAGAAAATTTATTTGTTCAGGAACTATACGATGCTTTTGATAATCAAAGGTTACAAGTAATTCAAGGGGTCGCAGAAAATTATGAGAACATTGAAAATTACAGCGAGTATGTTTCAAATGTTTTTGTAAACTCTACCCCATTTTATGTGGTTTCCCCAAAAAGAGAAAGGATATTTGCTTCATCAGTTGGGACGCAACTTCTACCCATAATAGAGTTTCCATTTTTTCTGAGATTGTAAATTTTTCAAACATAACTCTTTAATAATATTTAGAGGTTTAGAGTTTGGATATTTAGGTTAATGTCCCATGCACGAACTTGACTAATGCCAAGCTTACTATTTCATATCTCACTAAAAATGAGTATATTATATAATTCATTTCAAAAATTCTATGTCATGGGAACAGTTAAAAGCTTGAACAAATGGGCTAACGCCCATACCTATTATCCATTAGATTTGGTCCGTATTGCTCTTGGTGTTTTTCTCTTTTACAAAGGAGTGGAATTTATGAGCAATCATGAACAAATGACCATTATGGTAAGACCTTTTCAAGAAATGCCCGGTGGAATGCTCCTTCTGCATTATATTGCACCAGCTCATTTTGTAGGTGGTTTGTTGATTGTATTTGGTCTATTGACCCGATGGGCTGCCGCAGCTCAATTACCTATATTAATGGGGGCGGTTTTAACCAATTTTTTAGGAGAGATGAACACGACCAATCTCCTTTTAGCTACAATAACGTTATTGGCATGTATCTTTTTCTTTGTATACGGGTCAGGGAAGCACTCGGCTGATTATTATTTAAAGATGCAACAGTAATGCAGTAATGATTAGAGGTTATCCAATTGGTTACTTTTTTTATCCGTACTAATAGTCCAAAAGAAACCTACAAAAAAGAAACTATCTGCCGGAGGGGTTATGGCCCTTCTATTATAAATTCCGTCCATATTTGGAGTATTTGCATATTGATAGTTACTTACATTGTTGAAACTTAAGAGATTGCTCATCGAAAAATATAGGATTTTCTGCTGATCAATCAAATAAGCCCAATTTATGCTCAAGTTATTATATGATTTGGTTTTCTCCGCTAAAAATTCTGGTGTATTCGGATTATCATACGGCCTTCCAGATCCATAGGAATAAGAAAATCCCACCTGCGAACGAAGTTTATCGACCCAATACTTGGTCACCAATGAAAAATTGTGCTTGGGCGCAAAATTAGGAGTGGCCCTTTCCAAGAAGTTTTGATAGTCGCGTTCCGTGTTCAAGTAAGAATACGAAATCCAATAATCAAGGTTGTCAATACTCTTGTTATCCCTCCAAAAAACATCAATCCCTGCAGCATAACCACTCCCCAAGTTGTTATAATCAGAGTTAAATAGAGGGGTTTCCGTATCATACTTCACCAAATCGTCATAATTCTTATAATATCCCTCTGCCCTAAAGGTTTTACCATCACCCACATATTGGTAATTTAAAATGTAATGGGAGGTTTTCTCTGATGAAAGTGATTTTTCAAATTTTGTTATGCTACCCATAGGATTTTGATAAAAATCTCCATAAGCCAATGAAAACTGACCATTTTCACCTGGTTTATAGGCCAATGATATTCTTGGTGAAATGGTGAAATCTTGTATAAGGGAACTATGCTCCACCCTAGTTCCCAGCTTCATGGCAAATTGGTTGCTCAAAAAAATGTCGGTTTCAACAAAACCGGCCCATAATTGGTCATCATAGTCGCTCTCAAAGGTTGAATCGTCAACAGTTGCAAAAGTCTCTTCAAAATCAGTTATAAAAAGTTCTGAACCAAAATTTAAATTGAATCTATTGCTAAAGCTCTTCCTTAGCTTTAGTTTAATGTGGGAGGCTGTTTCCTTATTTTCAACTCTATCTTCCATCAAACCAATATTGTTGGAATCCCAAGAAATTGCCGCCCCAGATGTCAGGCTCCAATCATTTTCGAAAAAATATTTGTAAGATGAGTTAAAATAAAGATTGTTGTTCTTTAGTCTAAATTCAACAAAATCGTCAAAATTTATATCCTCTTGGGCAATATCCAGATTGGCATGGTTGTACCCTGTGTATAACTTGAACATACTTTTTTCACCCTTGCTTCTAAATACAGCCTCTCCTGCAATAGATTCATAGGGACTATTCCACCGCACACCCTTATTGGAAGGAATCAATGCCTCATAAGGTGAAAGATTGATATATGATGTGTTTATACTCAACGATTGGTCTCCCCATATTTCGGTATGACCCAATCCCCCACCTACGGACATTATGGAAATATCTGTTTTTTCTTGATCGGGAACATCACTGGTGTTTAACAGAAGTACACTGGACAACGCCTGACCATACTCCGCGGAATACCCTCCAGTGCTAAATGTGATTCCTTTAAAAAGAAAAGGAGAAAATCGGCCTCTAGTAGGGGTATTGTTAGCTGTAGCATTGAAAGGTTGAAAAACCCTAAGTCCGTCAATAAACACCTGGGTCTCATCTGCAGAACCACCTCGAACAAAAAGTCGTCCATCCTCATTAACGGTTGTAGTACCTGGTAAAGTCTGTAAAGCAGCTACAAAATCCCCTGCAGCTCCCGCCGTGGTCACAATATCCAAAGGTTTTAATACTGAGACCCTGGAATTATCGCCTGCTTCAAAGGTTCCTGCCGTTAAAGTGACCCCTGTTAAAGAATTTATAGATTCCATGAGCTTAATTTGGAGGTTCTTGAAATATGCGACATCCCCTATTTCGTAATGTGCATCATAAGACAACATGGAGATAACTAAGGTTTGGGTTCCTGTTTCGGATGTCTCAAAACTGAATTTCCCATTTTCCATGGTCGAAGTACCATCATAGGTACCCTCCAAATACACATTTGCACCAACAATGGGATTGTTTTTTGCATCAGAAACAACACCAGAAACTATAGTCTGTGCCTGGGAAATACTTAAGTTGAGTATTGTAATCAATATTAGGATTTGGTTTTTCATGACTGTTTGTTATTTGATGCCACAAAAATGCCCTAATAGGTTTCTGGAAACCAATTAGAAGTACTCAACTGTTGAATTTTAGTGATGAATAGGAAAATGGATAAACACTCCTTTATTTTGTCTTTCGTACTTTATCCCTTACATTTAAATAACTGTTTGCCAACCACTTTAAACCAATATCATAAAAACCTCAATCCACATAATTCTGTTTATGTGCTTAATGGCTATTCCATTGAATGCACAAAATGCTAAAATCGATAGCTTACGACAACGCTATGGAAATGCACAGACTGATTCCGCCAAAGTGAGAGTCCTCAAAGATATTTCGTGGGAATATATTAACAATAGAAGTAATGCCGAATTGGCAAAAAAATATATTGATAGTTTTTATGTAATCAGCAAGAAAGCTAATATCCCTTGGGGCAAATCCCTGGCCAATTATCAATATGCCGTATTGGAAAGACAAAAGGGCAACTATACCAATGCGCTAGGTTTTATTGATAAATACCTCGACTTCCATCAAACTAAAAAGGAACCTTTCTCAATGGCAAATGGCTTGTACCAAAAAGCCATTATTCTTGATGATCTGGGCAATTTTGATCAAAGCTTGGAGATCTATTACACCATTCTAAAAATCTATGAGGAGGCCAATGATTCTTTTAGCATTGCTACGACTCTCAACGCCATGGGGGAGATTCTAAAAAATACGGGCAAAAAATTGGATGCCATGGATTCTTACAATCGTGCTCTTAGCTTATTTACAAAAATTGGCGATAAGACTGAAATTGCCAATTGCCTTTTTAATATTGGTGACACCTACATGCAATTGGAACAATATGATAGAGCTTTGGAAAATTTCAACAAAGCATTGGCTCTAGATCAAGAAACTCAAAGTGATTGGGGTATGGCCTATGATTATGAGGCGCTTGGCAAGGTATATGGGTTTCAAGAAAATTATACTCGAGCATTGGAATATCATGATCAAGCTTTGCTATTACGTAAAAAACTAGGGCTACAGCGCGAGCTAGCTCTGAGTCATTCCCAAATAGGGGTCATCAATTTGAAGTTAAAGCGATATGGTATAGCCGAAACCAGCCTGAACAATGCCATAAGAATAGCCGAAGAAATTGGAGCAAAAGCAGTGCTAAAGGAAAATTATGATGTACTCTCTAAACTTTATGAGGAAACTGGAAATTATCAAAAATCACTGGCTTTCAAAAATAAGTTCATCGCAGTTAAGGATAGTCTTTTCACTGAATCCAAATCTAAACAGGTAGAAGAGCTTCAAGTACGGTTTAAAACCGAAAAAAAGCAAAATGCCATTGCCGCCCTTGAAAAAGACGCTGAGATTACTGGGCTTAGACTTGAGCAACAAACCACTTTAAGAAATATTATCATTGGAGCGGCTCTTGTCATTTTGCTATTTACCTACTTCGCCTTCAATAGGTACAAGCACAATCAACAAATAAAACAGGCTGATGAGGAAAAGAAAAGGATAATCGTTGAGGAACGAAAACGAACAGACATTGAAAAACAGCGAGTGGTCGAGCTTGAAAAGATAGACAAACTCAAAGACGAATTTCTGGCCAATACTTCTCACGAATTAAGAACCCCATTAGTTGGTATTATTGGTTTAACCGAATCTCTAAAAGACGGAATAGCTGGAAAGCTCCCCAAGGCCGCAATGGAGAATCTGGATATGATTGCCAACAGCGGAAAACGACTTTCACACTTGGTCAATGACATTCTCGATTTTTCGAAATTGAAAAACAAGGATATTGAACTCTCACTACGTCCGGTAGATCTGTATGCATTGTCGTCTATTGTCCTGCGGCTATCTCATCCTTTGATTCAAGACAAAAAATTGAAACTCATCAATTCAATTCCAAAAGATGTGCCTTTGGTAGATGCTGATGAGAACAGGCTACAACAAATAATGCATAATTTGATTGGAAATGCCATCAAATTTACCCAAAAAGGCTATGTGACGCTGCTTTCGGAAAGCAAAGACAATATGTTGAGTATTTCTATTACAGATACCGGTATTGGTATTCCAAAAGATAATTTGAAAACCATTTTTAATTCTTTTGAACAAGCAGATGGCTCTACACAGAGAGAATATGGAGGTACCGGTCTGGGGCTCTCTGTAACCAAACAGCTTGTAGAATTGCACGGAGGGTCACTATCTGTAACTTCCGAAACAGGAAAAGGTTCTATTTTTACCTTTACACTCCCTTTGAGTACAATGGACCGTAAAGATTATACATCCAAAGGTCTTGCTTCCACAGATTTTGTTCAAACCATATCAACACATTTAGGAAAAATACCACTTCCTGGAGCAAAAAAAATACAAGGGCACGAGGCTCCACGTATCTTGATTATTGATGATGAACCTGTAAATAGAAGAGTGCTTGAAAACCATTTGACCGTTGCCGGTTATGAAATAACCGAGGTAAGCTCTGGCAAGGAGGCTTTGGAGGAATTGGCTAAAGACCATTCTTACAATCTTGTGCTTCTTGATGTAATGATGCCTGGAATTTCCGGTTACGAAGTCTGTGAAAAAATCAGGGAGCAACATATTGCAAGTGATCTTCCAGTGATTTTGTTAACAGCAAAAAATACCGTAAATGAGTTGGTGGTTGGATTCAATGCTGGCGCCAATGATTATTTGACCAAACCCATTTCGAAAAATGAGTTGTTGAGTAGAATCAAAACGCATATCAACTTAAACACCATTCATAGGGCCACTTCAAGATTTGTTCCCTCAGAATTCGTGCAATCCGTAGGAAAACAATCGATTACAGATGTAAAGCTTGGGGATCATATAGAGAAAAACGTAACTGTTTTGTTTTCTGATATTCGAGATTACACTACTCTAGCTGAAAGTATGACTCCCGAGCAGAATTTCAAGTTCGTTAACGCCTATGTGGGACGGATGGGACCTATAATAAAGGAAAATGATGGTTTTGTAAATCAGTACTTGGGAGATGGAATCATGGCATTGTTTCCACATAAACCAGAAAGTGCTTTGGATGCCGCCATTGAAATGCAAAGAACGCTTGCCCTTTACAATAAAAGGCGTGTCAAGGAAAAGGGTTATGTTCCCATCTCTGTTGGAATGGGGTTACATACCGGGCAATTGATCATGGGCATTATTGGTGATTCACAAAGAAATGACCCTGCAGTAATATCCGATACTGTAAACAGCGCTTCGCGGGTGGAAGGTGTAACCAAATATTTTGGTGCCAATATTATTATCAGCGAAGACACTTTAAATTTCATGGCAGACTCAGATGGTTTCAATTTCAGGTACTTGGGAAAAGTAAAAGTCAAAGGAAAGCAAAAAGCCATTGGCATTTTCGAGTGTATTGATGGAGACAGCGTGGAGAGCATAAGCTTAAAGTTGGAAACAAAAACTGACTATGAACATGGGGTGAAGCTATTTTTTAATCAAAACTTTGCTGATGCTCTAGTGGTTTTTGAAAAGATTTTGGTGAAAAATCCGAAAGATACCATAACACAATATTTTGTTTCCAAAACAAAAAAGTATATATCTGAAGGTGCTCCCGAAAACTGGCAATCCATGACCGTAATGCATGAAAAATAGCTAATCTATTTCCAAGGAAGAACAATGGTTGTCCCCGACTTTCCAGATTTCAATCTACTCAAATGATAGGCGGCCAAGGTATCGTTCGGATATTTGTGAGTAATTCTTTCGAGTTCTGAAATGGCTTTTAAAGCATCTTTCTCCATAAGTTGAAATGCTTTTGAATAGCCATCCACATGCTCCGTATCCAAATGGTTAGAAGACATGGGCTCATAAGTAGCTACAGGTTTTGATTTTCCTTTTAAAAGTAAAGACCCTATAGGTCTCCCTACAAAATTAGGACATTGCGACACAGTCGTCTCACTCACACAGACACGTGTGCCAAGTTGTTTATTTGCACTTTCTAATCGCGCAGCCACATTGATTGCATCTCCTAAAGCTCTGTAATCCAATTGATTTTTACCTCCGATATTGCCTATGATCACATTCCCGGTGTTTACTCCAATGCGAGTACGCCCCAAGTCAATTCCCTGTTTCTGTTTGGTCAAAGCAAATTGCTGGGCATATTCATCCATTTCCATGGCACAAGCTATTGCTCTGTTAGCGTGATCTTTTTGTAACACGGGAGCGGAGAACATAACCGCAATGGCATCACCTACAATTTTAGAAACCGTTCCTTCGTGTTTAAAAACGATTTCTATCATCCCTTCAAAATACTCATTTAATGAAGCTACTAAAGTGGAGGGGGCTGATTGTTCCACCAGCGTGGTGAATCCCACCAAATCAGTAAAGATAAAAGTGCATTCCCTTCGCTCACCCCCAAGTTTCAAATCCTCTGGGTTATTAATCAGATAATCAACCAAATTTGGAGAGACATAAGCCGAAAAAGCATCCTTGATCCATTGATGTTTACTTTCTAATATGGTGAGAGCCAAGTTTTTCTCGCCCACAAAATAACGTAGCACTACAAAGGACGTCAAGGACAAACCCGCAATGTTCATTGCAAAAAACAAAACCACTACATAGTCTGGGAGTTTATTTGAAAATGGATAACTACCCTCTAAAAAAACTCCAATCACCAACAGTATGATATAGGCAACAAACCATATTAGAGCCTCTTTTCTCCCCTTAAAAACCAAGGCTCCAAGTGGGGAGGTCAAAGACCACATAACCACAGCACTTGAATCTGCATACCCTCCTAAAGCGACCATAAGCAGAAAAGGCAATAACAAACTAAACGTAAGCTGACTGAGCCTTAAAAATGTATAATTTTTGGTAAAGCTAAAAATGGTAATGCTAACCATGGAAACAATCGCATAAGTCATTGGAATAGAGCCTGCCAAAAACTCATCAAAATAAAAGTAAATAGCTCCCCATAAAATACTGAGAATTGCCATTGTTCCCGAAAAAGCGATCAGAAGTGTTTTTTTCAAACGTACTTCTTGACTATCATCGGTACTTGATCCAATATTGCCTATTCTGGTCAACAAAGAAGTCATAAAATCAAAGGAAAGGTGTTGGCTATTTGGCTGAGAAGATACCAAAAAATAAACAGATGAATCCATCAATTTGATATGCAGTTTTTAAACAAGTTTTTCTGAGAGTTCCAATTGCGAACTTAAATCAAATACTGGCTTACCCATCAATTCACGCAATTTATAATTTGTAAACCTTTGGTTAATATGACTTTGAGCTTGCTTTATATAAGTTTCAAAGATGTCCAAATCCTTTTCAAACAGCACTTTAAATCGTTTTTCCATTCTAAAATACTCTTCAATGGGAAGGGTAGGAGTTTCAGAATCCAATTGCATTGGGCTTAGTCCTTTTGCTTTCCTATTTGGATTATTTCTGTACAGTAACCATTGTCCTGATGCTACCGCGGCTTTATGGTATTGCGAAGGATGCTTCATATCAATTCCATGGGCCGGACTATGGCAGTATGCTATAATTAATGATGGTCCATCATGTTGTTCCGCCTCAACAAAGGCCTTCAATGTTTGTTCTTGATTAGCTCCAATAGCCACGGAAGCCACATAAACATCATCGTAATTCATTGCCAAAAGACCCAAATCTTTCTTTTGCTTTTGTTTTCCCCTGGCTGCAAATTTAGCAGAAGCGCCAAAAGGAGTTGCTTTGGACATCTGGCCACCAGTATTGGAATAAACTTCATTATCCACCACTAAAACGTTTACATTTTTCCCGGAAGCCATCACATGATCTAATCCACCATATCCGATATCATAAGCCCAGCCGTCCCCTCCCATAATCCAAACACTTTTTTTGACCAAACTATCCACGTTCTCCCTTAAAAATTTAGCTTCAGGATGATTTAACGTATCGAGCATCTTTTTAAGTTTTTCAATTCGGGTTCTTTGCAAAGCAATTTGGGTCTCAGTATTTTGTTCGGCACTTAAAACATTCTGAACTAGTTCAACGTCTAGGAGGTTTTCAATTTCTTGGAGCATGTTTCTGGCTTGGACTTCTTGCTGATCTAGAGACAACCTCATTCCCAATCCAAATTCCGCATTGTCCTCGAACAATGAATTAGACCAGGCTGGCCCCCTACCCTTTTGGTTTTTGGACCATGGAGTTGTTGGCAATGCCCCACCAAAAATAGAACTCGCCCCAGTTGCGTTGGCAACCACCATTCGATCACCAAATAACTGCGATGCCAATTTCAGGTAAGGTGCTTCGCCACAGCCATCCACTCCCATCGCATATTTGAAGAGGGGTTCCTGTAATTGCTGCTGACTAATTTTGCTTACATCGATCTTTGTTCTATTGAACTCCGGAATGGTTTTAAAATATTCCCAATGCTCTTTTTCTCTTTTAATTTCAGTTTTGTTTTTTGTTGATACAAGTGCCTTAACTGGACAAGCATCCACACAATTATTGCAAGAAGTGCACTGATCCGGATTCACCTGAACCGTATAGCTCAATAAATCAAAGTCATCTAAATTTTCTTCAAATTCCACAGACTTGAAATGTTCAGGTGCCTGAGCCTTGTAATCATATGTATATGCTTTTATGCGAAGTGCTCCCTGCGGACACGCCATACTACAAGCGCCACATTGGGTACATAAATCAGTGTCCCAAATAGGAAGCTCTGAAATCTTATCTCTCACATTGAATTTTGATGTGTTGCTTTGATAGGTTCCATCAACCGGCATCATGCTAACCGGAATTTCGTTTCCTTTTTGAGCCAATAACCTCCCTAGCAAGGTTTTTGAAAACACATCATCCTCTAATACTGTTTTTTCTGATGATGTCATCGAAGTATCTACTTCGTGAATTTGCTTTCTAATGGCATCCAAAGACTCATTATTTAAAAACCCTTCAGTCAATGCCATGTGGCATGCATGTAACCCAGAAATTGAACGCTCTTCCATTTTTACAGACAAATCATTTGTATTCACTATGTACAGTTCAATTTTCTTTGTTTGAATGAGTGTTTGTTCTTCAAGAGAAAGTTCATTCCAAAATTCGGTAGGTTTGGACTCTGAATGAACCAAAACTTTTCCAAAAGACCTTGTATTTTCAAGAACTGAATCATTCTTTAAGAAAGAAATAGAATCACATGCCGTAAAATTGGCGTTGGTGATCAGGTATGGCGCTTTAATCTTACATGATGCAGTACGCAAATGAGAAACACTCCGTGAACTTGATTTTTTGTAATCACATTCAACATAACCCTGAACATGTATGTTGGAATCTTCTCCAAGTGATTTCAAATACTGATTGAACCAATCGTTAGTTTTATTTGTCTTCGTTTCGTAAAATAACGCTTGTTGATAATCCGTATTGATATGAAAATCTCCATCACAAATTAAACTGGTATGGGAGATGTCATCTTGAATTCCTATGGTGAAACCATTTTTTGGCTTCTCCAACTTCAAGTTATCTACAATCGCTTTCACCATAATAGGGGTGAATTCCTTAGAACTCAATCCATATCTTCCTCCTACAATCCTAGGTAGGTTTTCAAATTTATCTGTGGCGTGATAAAGAGATTGCAACACATCCAAATAAAGTGGTTCACCTGCAGAACCAGGTTCCTTAGTCCGGTCTAAAACCGCAATACTTTTACTGGTTGATGGAATACTGTTAATCAAACGCTCGGTGTTGAAGGGTCGAAACAACCTTACTTTGATCAATCCAATGCGCTCACCATTTGCATTTAGTTTTTTAATGGTCTCCTCAATAGTTTCCGTGGCGGATGCCATGGCTACAATCATGTGTTCCGCTTTTGGGTGACCTACATAATCGAAAAGCCTATATTGTCTACCGGTCAATTCAAAAAATTTGTTCATTTCAATCTGAACAATTTCTGGACAAGCATTATAGTAAGGATTGGTAGCTTCCCTACTTTGAAAAAATACATCTGGGCCCTGCGAGGTTCCACGAATGACAGGAGCGTCTGGATTAAGAGCCCTATTCCTATGGGCACTTATCATTTTTTTATCGACCATGGTACTAATAACCTGATCGGAAATCATTTCAATTTTTGCTGATTCGTGTGAGGTTCTGAATCCATCAAAAAAGTGAACAAAAGGGATTCTGGAGGCAAGTGATGCGGTTTGTGAAATCAAGGCCAAATCCATGGCTTCTTGAACCGAAGATGACCCTAAAAAGGCATAGCCTGTGTTTCTTGCTGCCATGATATCGCTATGATCACCAAAAACAGACAAGGCGTGTGTTGCTATAGCTCTAGTGGCCACGTGGATTACATTGGGGGTTAGTTCACCTGCAATCTTATACATATTGGGAATCATCAATAAAAGACCTTGTGAAGCCGTAAATGTGGTGGACAAAGCACCTGTTTGCAATGCACCGTGCATTGCACCGGCCACCCCTGCTTCGCTCTGCATTTCAAAAACAGAAGGGATGTTACCGAAAATATTTTCTTGTTGATCAGCACTCCATTCCTCGACCAATTCAGACATTTCTGATGCTGGTGTAATGGGATAAATGGCACAGACCTCATTGGTTTTATAGGCCATATAGGCTGCTGCTTGATTACCATTTAATATGTTTTGGTACTGATTTTTCATTTTTGGAGGGTATGGGAAATTGAATGGGAAGAATGAATAAGCCGTCCATTTAAGGACGGCTTATTTCAAATTTTACTTTTCGAACTCGATGGAAACTGGAGTTGGATTGGTAAGCATATCAAATACTGGGGAGAATTGAGACAAAGCTCTCAATTGCTCTTCGGAAGCATCAGATTTTACTTTGAACTTCACCTTGATGCCGTCAAAACCTTTTCTGACCTCCGGATCTAATCCAAGGAAACCGTGCAAATCGCATCCACCTTCTAAGGTAGATTCCAGTCCCTCAATGTCAATTCCGTTGGCAGCAGCGTGGTAAACCATTGCACCTGTTAAACAAGAACCTAAAGCGTGCAATACGGTTTCTGCAGGGTTAGGTGCCAAATCTTTACCTAAAAGAGGTTCCACGTGGTCAGCTTCCATGGTAAAAGCATCTTTACTGCGCTCCGTATGCTCCTGACCTACCCCATACCAGTCTCTGATACTGGTTACACAATGACCGCCATCTATCCAGTTGGTCTTGGCCCGAAATTCGAATTTTGCCAAAGAAGGTTCTTCTTGTACGTGGTTGATGGTCTCTACCAATTGATCTACGTTTACTCCGTTTTTAATGTTTGCTGTTGTAATCATTGTTTTAATTTTTAAAGATTATTATTTTGTTTGCCAGTATTAATGCAGTTGGCGTGCCAAAAATCATAATACCCTAAAAATCAAATTATTACATGTAGTTTTCAAACATTCAGAGGTAACGATATTTCGTAAAATAACGAAATATCGTGAGTGTGGTTATGAAATATCGTGAATTATACCGGGCGTGTTATCCCTAATGCCTTTATTTTGGAAGTAAGTGTAGTAGGGCGCAACTGTAACAAGGCTGCTGCACCATTTTCGCCAGAGATTTTCCAATTGGACTGCCGTAATGCCTTAAGGATGTTCTCCTTTTCCAACACCACCATTTCCTTTGACGTAAGAATACGATTTGACCCAGCGTTTTCCATGGCAGACTTGTTTGATGAGGTATTCGGAATTATGGTTTGCCAGTTTACTTGTCCATTGTTTGAAACAATAATGGCTCTTTCAATTAAATTCTGTAATTCTCTCACATTGCCTGGCCAATCATATTCTATGAACAATCTTTTCTGGTCTACGGACAAAGGTTCAATATGTGTGTTCATTTTTTTGGAGAACTGCTTCACCATTTTGTCGGCTATTAGGCAAACATCATCTCCTCTATCTTTCAAAGCTGGCACAACTATTGGAAATACATTTAATCTATAATATAGGTCTTCCCTAAATTTTCCGGTTTTTGAAAATTCCAATAAGTCCCTGTGAGTAGCAGCTATAATCCTGACATCTACTTTTATGGTTTCCGAGCTTCCTACTGGGTCAAATTCCCCTTCTTGGATTACCCGAAGTAGTTTTGGTTGTAAATCCAATGGTAGTTCACCAATTTCATCCAAAAATATGGTTCCTTTGTCTGCCAATAGAAATCTTCCTTTTCTACTAGTTGTGGCGCCTGTAAATGCTCCTTTTTCATGACCGAACAATTCGCTTTCAATCAAATTGGCTGGAATTGCCCCACAATTGATTCTTATCAACGGTTTATCACTTCGGTCACTTGCGTCATGTATAGCTCTGGCTACTAATTCTTTTCCCGTACCTGTCTCTCCCTGAATCAAAACGGTTGCTTTCGTACCTGCCACCTGTTCCACCAAATCAAGTACCTGGGTCATGGTACGGTCTTGGGCAATTATCCCATAATCGTTGGTCAGCTGCTTTATTTCTTCTTTTAAGTATTTGGTCTGGTTTTTAAGCGAACTTATTTTGCGTTCAGCCAACACCCTATCATCAATATTTCTAAGAATCAATGTATAAAACATTTCATCTCCTACACCATAAGTGCTTATAGTACCTTCATTAAGGGTTTCTGTTTCATTGGAACCTATAACCCCTACCTCTTTGGGTAGGTAAGTGTTCATTACATCATTTTGGCCATCTACATACGATTTGACCAAAGACTCCAGCATATTGGCAGCATCTTCGTCCAAAAAGTACAATACATTTCGCTTGACTACATCATCATTTTCCAAAATGGAATTGGCGGAAGCATTGGCCAGTACAATTTTAAAATTACTGTCGAACATGATTATGGCATCCATAGCTCCATCTATCAAGCCCAGCATTTTGGAGTTGGATAGTTCAATTTCTCTTTTTGAAGCCGCCAAACTTTCCTGAATAATGTCCAGTTCACGATGTCGTTTGATCAAAACGGATAAAACTCCTTTTGTGAAGCCTCTATCCTTTGTAATCAGGTCTACAAAGCTTTTGGGATGAATTTTTAACAGCGATGTTTCTTCCAATGTGGTTACCGAAGCTGACCGCGGTTCTTTATCAATTAGGGCATACTCTCCAAAGCAATCGGTTGGGAACAATATACTGTACAAATGGTTTTGGTCATGAACTTTGACCTTTCCATCCAATATAACATACATCCCATCTCCAATAGCATCTTTTTGGATAATGCAATCATTTTTTCCAAAGTGTTCCGTTTTAGCTTCTTTGCACAACTGCAATAGGGAAGTCTTCGCTACTTCAGAAAAAAAAGGGACTCTTTTCAGGAAATCCACGAGATGATTAAGTTTGGTTGTGGCCATTGATACCTTTTGCTGGTTCCGAAGTGAATAAATATAAAGATTTGGAAATTAATCAGCATACCTTACTAACAAGAATTATGTTTTTACGATACCCCAAAAAGTTTTAGTCTTTTAGATATCCGCCATAAATATAACTGATGCTTTTTCATACTTTTATACTTCAAATTTATAATTGATGACCATTACCCAATTACAATATGTTTTAGCTGTTGCCGAATACCAAAATTTCACCCTTGCCGCTGAAAAAAGCTTTGTTACCCAACCTACTTTGAGCATGCAAGTGCAAAAACTGGAGGATGAACTGGATGTTCTAATATTTGATCGAAGTAAAAAACCTATTTCCATTACAGAAGTGGGCAAAAAAATAGTTGCACAAGCCAAGAATATTGTTGCAGAGGCAGAACGTATTAAAGACATTGTTGATCAGGATAAAGGGTTTATTGGAGGAGATTATACCATAGGTATAATTCCAACAGTAATGCCAACCCTTCTTCCTATGTTTTTAAATACTTTCATTAAAAAGTATCCCAAAGTAAACCTAATCATTAAAGAGCAGCCCACAGACGCACTAATACGCAATATTCTTGACGGACATTTGGATGCAGGGATAGCGGCAACGCCTTTGGAAATAGAATTTATCAAGGAACGCCCTCTATACTATGAGCCTTTTGTAGGGTATGTTCCAAAAAATCACCGCTTATCTTCTCAACAACTTTTGACTACTGAGGATTTACATGTGAACGACATTCTTTTGCTACAAGATGGCCATTGTTTTAGGGATGGCGTAATTAACTTGTGTAAATCGTCAAAGAGTTTAAATGGTGAGCATTTTAAGATAGAAAGTGGAAGTTTTGAAACGCTAGTTAGTTTAGCCGATGAAGGGATGGGAATGACACTCCTTCCTTACCTTAATACCTTGGAATTGGATCAGAAGAAAAAGCAATATTTAAAACAGTTTAAAAATCCAAGCCCTGCTCGCGAAATTAGTTTGATTTATCACAAAAGTGAACTTAAAATCCAGATTACCGAAGCTTTAAAAGAAGTAATTTCAAGCATTGTAAGAGGAGCCATAGCTTTTCAGGATGTAAAAATCATAAGTCCGCTCGGAAAAAAGAATTGATTTGCAAGTTTTTCCATTAGCTCTTGGGCTCCATAAAAAACAAAAGGCCGCTTACCGCGGCCTATTTTATGCTTTTATCAACAATAATGTGGATTGTAATTCTGGCTTATCCAATATATAATATTGTAACCAGATTTTGAGTTCCTCAATTTCATTTGGTAATAACCTTGAAACAGCTTTTTTTAATTCTTTGGCGAAGAGTTTAGCATCAAAACTAACTTTTTGGAGAACAGTTTTGGTGTAATCTAACATTGCTCTGGGCATAGAAATATGATTAATTGGATTAAAAGGTTGTCCAACTAAATTAAGAAAAAACACGTTTCAATACGTCAAATTGCAGTTAAAAATTAAATAATTTCGTGTTAAATTCGACAAAACGTAAAATGTACCACTCATATTATCAACATATTAAGTATTTGACAATTATCTCATTAACAGGCATTTTCTTGCTTTCAAGCTGTTCTTCCTCACGTTTGGCAAAGTTAGATACCCCCTTAAAGAATGAGTCATTGTTAAACTCATTTCATGGTTTGGTGGTATTGGATGCAAAGCGCAACAAAATAGTTCACAATACTAATGGCGATCGATATTTTACTCCTGCCAGCAATACAAAAATCATTACACTGTTCACCGGTCTAAAAATGATTCCAGAGCATTTTCCAACATTGAAGTATGTTGAAAAAAATGATTCCATCCAGATAGTCCCTTCTGGAGATCCATCTTGGCTGCATCCCTATTTTAAGGATAGTACGGCAACTAACTTCCTCAAGGACAAAAAACACATTTCCATATATCTAAAAGGTTCTGAAGAAGAAAGGTTTGGTCCAGGATGGGCATGGGAAGATTATGGTTTTTATTTTTCACCAGAAAAAAGCCCTCTTCCATTATATGGCAACGTGGTTTCTTTGTCAAATGTTGATGGACTGGAAGCATCTCCCCTATTCTTTCTTGACAATGTTATGATCAAGAACACATCCGTAAATAGGGAAGAGTATAAAAATCAATTCTATATACACCCAAACGAACAGGATAGCTTGCAGGTGCCTTTTATTATTAATGATAATTTGACCAAGAACCTTCTGGAAGCGACTCTAAAAAAGAAAATTACACTACTGGACAGTTTTCCCTCCGGTAAAAAGGAGATTCTTTACGGAATAAAAGCTGACTCTATTTTTAAACGAATGATGCATGAAAGTGACAATTTTCTGGCCGAACAGATATTGATGACGGCTTCTTCCACACTTTCCGATACTTTGGGCACCCAAAGAGCTATAAAGTATATGCTTAATGAAGAGCTATCCTTTTTAGAGCACCAACCTAGATGGGTAGATGGCTCAGGTTTGTCAAGATATAATCTGTTCACACCAAAATCCTTTGTACAAATACTCCAAAAATTACATCAGGAGGTGGATGAGGAACGTTTGTTTACACTATTCCCCAATTGGAATGCTTCTGGTACCATTTCCAAATGGGAAGATCAAGCAACCCAACCTTTTATTTTTGCAAAATCGGGGTCATTGGGCAACAATTACAACTTGAGTGGTTATTTAAAAACAAAATCTGGAAAACTATTGATCTTCAGTTTTATGAACAATCACTTTAGAATTCCATCAGCACAAATAAGAAACACCATGTATTCAACGCTTAAAAAGCTACATGATAGTTATTGACCAAACAAGTTGTTGATTTGGGCATACTGCAACAGCATAATGGTCTTAGCATCTTTTATTTCTCCTCTTGATACCATTTGCAATGCTTTTTTAAAAGACATTTCCAAAACTTCAATGTTCTCGGTTTCATCTTCAGCTCCACCACCTTCACTTACTTTCATTCCATCTTCATACTGGCCAATAAAAAAATGAAGAATCTCGGTTACGGAACCGGGTGACATATAAGATTCAAATACCTTTTTGACCTTATCAATTTTGAATCCTGTTTCCTCTTCTACCTCCATAATAATGGTCTGCTCCGCATTTCCTTTTTCCAAAATACCGGCGCATGCCTCTATCATCATTCCATCTTCATTTCCATTTAAGTATGTGGGCATTCTAAACTGCTTGGTAAGCACTACATTCCCTTTTTCCAAATTGTATAGCAAAATAACCGCTCCATTTCCACGGTCGTACGCCTCACGTATTTGAGTTTCCCACTCACCATCCTCCCGCTGGTATTCAAACGACACTTTGTTCAAATAATACCAATTATCCGACAGGAGTTCTTTTTTGATGTTTCTTACACTTCCGTATTTCATGAATTTTGGTTTGAAAAAATTGTTGTTTTAGACTGATGCTGAGTTGTTCAAATATTGGCGGAAAGGGAGCATCTCCATATAAACTTCTATGATTTTTTCTTTGAAATCGTTCTGTAAAACCTCCTCCATTCTTAGTTGGTGTTCCACTGCAAAAGTTTTGTTTCTCAACAATTGAATATGGGTATGGTCATTTGCGAAACCCTTGGGGGCATTGGTAAGCTTTTCATCTTCATACAGTCCACCAAACAACTTTTTAAACGAAGGTCTATCCAGAATTTCTTGAAGCTCTTCCCCATTATAATCTATTCCATCACGAATACTTCGTAACGTTTTAGGTTCCGGTCTCCAAAAACCGCCAGCCAAAAGACACTGCTTTACACCTATTTCTATATAAAAATCTGCTGAATTAGGGGCTTTGTCCAACCCTGCCCCAAAATGATCTTTGTAGATCGGCTTATGCGGATGGAACATCAGATTATTGTTAATACGATTGATGCCCCTTTTTCCCGGCGTTGGAAAATAATCATTGTGAAGCTGGGCCATGGTCAAATCCAAATCATCCAGCCAAACAATAAAATCATTTCGTAGGGATTTGTACCATTTTCTGTTGGCATCCATCCACTCTTTATTATTGTTTTGTTGGAGTTGAGCGAGAAAGTTGAATAGGTCCTTAAAGTTCATCCAAAATTGTTCAAAACTCTAAAAGTAATGAACTATAGTTCACCTAAGCAAGTCAAAAAATTTTTAATTTTTGAATAGGTGGTTCTCGACTACGCTAGAACTGACATCTTTTACGTACTTCTAAAACTTATTATCGCCCATCACAATATCTCCAAGCCCACCAAGAAGGCTACCTTCACCCTTATCTTTTCCCCCTCTAGGAACTGAGGCCAAGACTCTACCTGCAAGTCGGCTAAAGGGCAGGGATTGTATATAAATAGTTCCTGGACCACGTAATGTGGCAAAAAACAAACCTTCGCCTCCAAAAACCGTGTTTTTAATTCCACCAACAAACTCAATGTTGTAATCTACGGTTTGGGAAAAGCCTACAATACAACCCGTATCCACTTTTAAAACCTCACCAGGTGCGAGTTCCTTTTTTGCCATGGTACCCCCTGCATGTACAAAGGCCATTCCATCCCCTTCAAGTTTTTGCATAATGAACCCTTCCCCTCCAAATAATCCGCGGCCTAAGCGTTTGGAAAACTCAATTCCAACAGAAACGCCTTTGGCGGCACATAAAAAGGCATCTTTTTGACAAATGAACTTGCCATTTTTTTCCGAAAGGTCAATAGGCAATATTTTACCTGGATAAGGTGAAGCAAAGCTCACTTGTTTTTTGCCTTGTCCCACATTTAGAAATGCAGTCATGAACAAGCTCTCCCCTGTCAATAAGCGCTTGCCAGCTGAGAATAGTTTTCCCAATACCCCTGAATCTTGATTGGAGCCATCCCCGAAAATGGTATCCATTTTAATATCGGTATCCATCATCATAAAACTGCCGGCTTCGGCAACAACGGCTTCTTGGGGGTCGAGCTCAATTTCCACGTATTGCATTTCCTCCCCATAAATTTCATAGTCAATTTCGTGTGCATTCATTTTTTGATGTTTTTTTTGTTGACACTTGTTAGTTGATAGTTAGTGGATTTTGTTACAACCAGTATAAGAAAGCTTATCTTCTTTAGAAGAGTCAAATCATTTTACCTCGAATACTTCCTTTACAGAAATAGGATTTCCTGTATTGGTAAACCCCTCTAAGTAAATTTCATATTTACCCGCAACATCAGAGGTATAAAATTCAATATTGGTTTTATCGTCGTCTAAAATCAGTTTTGGTTGCCAAAGCAATTGTTGCCTAAAATCAGGTATTTGGTCAGAAGTTGATTTTGTAGCATGGTTATACTCTTGATTGAAGTATTTTTTCTTTGGTAAGGGCGAAAACAATTTTAAATTACTAACATACTCTCTCTCAAATTTTTGAGGGAAATCTCCTTGAATAGTTTCTAAAGCAATTATTCCTTTATAAACTATTGCGTTGATAACACACTCTTCCCTAGAGATATGGATTCTCCTTATTTTTCTAGCATCAAAATCAATTACATCGCTATGTTGTTGTATCAATATACCATCTATTAGCACTAATGGTAAAAGATTGGATTCCGCCACGTTTTCTTCTCCTCTTATTTGAAATAACTCTTCGCCATTTTTATCTTTCCGTACCCAGACATGTTCCAATATCTCAGACGCTGTTTCCCTAATTGTTGAAAACCGGGTATAATCGTCTAAATCATATGTTATAGAATACTGTCTATAGATTGGCGAAACAGTATCTATTTGTTCTATTGAATCAGGTTTTACTTCAATGAATGCGTTTTCCACTTGATTATAAACACTACGTTTTAATATCAAATGCGCCATCTCCGGAGTAATGGTCATTTTATCAAACTTCAGATTTTCGTAGTTAATGAACGGTTTATCAGGTATCTGAATTTCATATTTACCTCTATTTTCACCCAAGACCTGAACAAAGGCATCATCACTGTTATACTCCTGATTGAGATTGAAATAAAATTCTCCATCGGTATTTGTGCGGGTCAACTTAAGAATAAAATGTTTCCCCGGTATAGAAAGTGCTATTTCTTCTTCTTCCAAAGAAGAGTTTGGGTCCTTGGGTACAATTTTTCCAGAAATTAACTCGCCTCGAAGCTCCGGCAAATACCCATGTTTCTCATCAAAACTTGTGTTCTCTGTACTAGGTGCGGTATAATCTATGGCCGAAGGCATTAAAGGTCGTCTTATGGAATCTATTCTACGTATTGAGATAGAGTAATCTCCATCAAATTCATTTTTTGGCGAAGTGCCTATTGTTAACACGCCTTTATCCCGCTTTTTAAATATTCGTTTGTTTAAGGTTGCTGAAATGAGGTTATTTCTATTGGCTTCCTTTTCGGTATTGTCAAAAGAAATCTTTTCTGATTTGGGGGAATGTTCCAATATGGATTCTTGATTATTCTGAAATGGGTTTATTATACCAATATCACTCTGGAAAAAGGAGTCAACCCCATAATTTTTCATCCATTGAGTATATCCAATAAGCTTATAGTTTCCTGAAGGTACAGTGACAGGAATAAAAAACTCACCCTGACCAATACCATTCTTTAATCTTATTTTATGTCTGAATACAACGCTAGAGTTTTCACCAACCAGTTCTACATATCCAATTTTGCTAAAAGTGCTTAAGGTGTTTGTTTTTGACTTTAAAGAGTATATTTTATAATGGAGGTGTTCACCTGCAAATAAAAGAGATGTATTGTAATGGATGTAAACATTTTCTTTATTGGCATTCTTGGGTGCTGTCCTCTCAATACCAGAAGAGGTAATCTGTCCGCTCATGTTTATTGATATCAACAGAAGGGAACATGCAATCCATATATTTATAGTCTTCATCATGATATCCATTTCAATAATTCTTCTCATTCCTCCCAAAATTCAGGTACGTTTGGGTCACCCAACACTGTACAATCCGCGCATACTCTAGGTACCACAATGAATTCCCCAAATGCATCCGTACCATGGTATCTAACCACATTATTCGCCACCATTTCAAAAATAGTTGGTTCTCCATTAACTGATTGTGTTGGAGGCTTAAAAGGAAGGCATCCATCCACATATGGTGGAAGATCCTCATTTGGAAAAAAGTCGCTATAATTAAAAAAGATTCTTTTGGATGATACCGATGCCACATGAAAGAACCCAAGTACCTTTTCATCTTGGTTGTTGGTTGAGCGAACATTTCCCCTAAAAAAACCAGGCTGTGAGGGAGAAAAAAGATCATCCCCCCCACTGGACTCATCAAGTTTTTTGAGATACCTATACGATTCTTCTGAAATTGAAAGTTGTTTTACAAGAACACTATAGCGATGTGATATTATATAATTGTTCCGGTCAATAAATCTTACTTGAAATTCAAGAACATTGTTTTGATTGGTTTCAAGTGGCCTGTTCACAATAATATCATTTGAAACGTCGGTTTTGTAGCAAACACGTTCTTCCCTATCCAAAGGCCAAACTACTAATACAAAAGGGGCAACTGCCCTTAATTCACTGCCAGTCCAGTCTGGTGCGATAATTTGGTAGGTTTCTTCAAACTGATACCGAAAAAAGGTTGATGTCTGAGAGTCATCATATTCCACAAGTATTTCCATTCCATCTTCACCACTTACCACCCTGTTTGCTTTTAATCCATGTATTGGTGATATTTTAGGTGCAAGAACGGCATCAGATGAATATTCTTTGCCATCGCTGGTGGTCACTAAAAGCTGGTAACTTCTATCAGGTTGTGCACCAAAAGCTACATCGGATGTATACTTTCCTGGGGATGTTTCTTGAAAAGAGTGTTCGTCTCCAAGGTCATCTTTAACAATCACCTTGGCATTCTCCTCTGGCACGGGAACAAACTCCTCAAAACGAAATGCTCTATTTAAAAACACTTGCTGTTCTTTAACTTCAGTAGTGATTGTTGATTCTATAACCAACGCATCGTCAAAAATCCCTGTTTCCGGGACAAAGGATTCTATACAGCTATTGGTTACCAGTCCTGTTATAGCCAAGAAAACAATCCAACAAGTATTTTTAAGTGCCTTATGAGCCATTTTACAACATATCAAAATTTAAAATTATAAGTAATTGTAGGAATCGGAATCGAAAAAATTGAACTCTTATATGCCTTTATCTGCCCATTTTCTGTTACAAAGAAAACGGAATAGGGATTGTTTCTCCCCAAAACGTTATAAATGGAAATATTCCAAAAACTATGGGCAAATTTTTTGATCTTATGGTTTCCTTCAATATTAAAACTGACATCCAATCTGTAATAATCTGGGATCCTAAACTTATTTCGGTCACTATAAAATGTATACTCCTTACCTTCATATACATAATTTCCAATAGGATATGTGACCGGTCTCCCTGTCTGATATACAAAGTTAGCTGAAAGGCTAAAACGCCTATTGAACTTGTAGTTTGTCACTAAACTTAAATCATGTGGCTTATCAAAGTTTGAAGAGAAAAATTGCCCACCATTTATACGTTCCTCTTCAAACGTTCCATCAAATTTTATCAGTGATCGTGAATATGTATACCCCAGCCAGCCATTGAGCCTTCCATTGTTCTTCCTCATAAGCAGTTCAACCCCGTAAGATTTCCCTTGACCTTGTAGGACCGTTGTTTCAATAGCTTCATTCAATAAAAGATCTGCACCTGTCTTATAATCTAGAATATTATTGAACTTTTTATAATAGCTCTCAATACTTAATTCATACTCGCCATCATTAACATTCTTATGAAATCCCAATGCAAATTGATCTGCTCGTTGGGGTTTTATATTTATGTCTGAAAGCTTCCATGTATCCGTTGGGGAGGCGGTTGTGTTATTGGACAGTGTATGCACATATTGGTAAGTATTGTTATAGCTTGCTTTGACCGAAAGACTGGGTGTCAAAAAATATCGAGCTGAAAGTCTGGCCTCGGCACCGCCATAAGTCTTTATCACCTCATTGTCATCAAATACCTTTGTTTCAATAAGTGTATTCTCATTTTTAGGTTCATCATCTTCATAAATCCTTTGTGATGACTTTCCCAGAGCTGCATAAAGTGAATACCTAAAGCCAGCGTTAATGGACAATTTTTCGTTTATTTTAAAATCATCCGAAATAAATACTGCAGTTTCCAAACCTTTTTCCCTAGGAAGAAATATGGGATCTACAACAGATTCATTTCTTAATGGCTCTATGCTTCCAGGTTTTACTTGGTATAGTTTACCTGAGAATCCATAGTCAAAATTATGCGTGGCACCTACTAAATATTTCATTTTGAATTTGAACAGACTCTCTTCAATGTTATATTTCAAATCGAAGTCATTAACAGAGTTGGCATCAAAATTAATGTCAAACTTGTATTGACTATTGGCAAATATGAGTGCTCCTTTACTGTTATCATTAAATTTATGATTCCACTGTAAAGAAAATGATCGATTACTATAACTGTATACGGAATCTCTTGTGATGTTAAAGGCATCCTTACTATAGTAACCCATAACCTTAACATCATTATTGTTGTTAATTTTATGGTTGTATTTGGCAATAACATCAAAAAAAGAAGCTTCGCTATCTTTAAGTGATTCTTCTTTAAGAGATCGCAAAATCCAATTTGAATATGTAGCTCTCCCCCCTACCAGCAAGGAAGATTTGTCCTTGATTACCGGTGTTTCCAAAGTTAGATTTCCGGTTACCGGCCCTATTGACGCCTCTCCTGAAAATTTCTGGTCGTTTCCATCTTTGGTATGAATATCAAAAACAGAAGATAATCTTCCTCCGTGTTCAGCAGGAATATTGCCTTTATAAATATTCACGTTATTAGAAGTAAAAGGGTTTATAGCTGAAAAAAGCCCGAAAAAATGAGATGGATTGTACAGAACTGCATAATCCAGAAGTATAAGGTTCTGATCTGTTTTACCTCCCCTTACATTAAACCCAGCGGCTCCCTCACCAGCAGTTGTAACTCCCGGTAAAGTTGTAGCTACTTTGAAAATATCTCTTTCTCCTAGCACTAAAGGGATGGTTTTTATCTCTTTTACTTCAATTTGCAATACTCCCCCAATAGTTTGTTCCACATTCCTATTTCTATTTCCCTCAACTACTACCTCATCAAGCACTTCAAAGCTTTCAGCAAGTTCAAAATCCAACTGCCCATCACCATATACAATGATTTTTTTCTGCTCCCCCTGTATTCCCAGGGCACTGACCTCTATTTGGTGAATACCCAATGGCACCTGAATAGTATAGAATCCTTGGGCATTAGTGGTTGTTCCCTTACCTGTTCCTTTGATCAATAGCGCCAAATCAGATATGGGCCTTTGCGTTTTTGTATTAATAGCATATCCAGTTAGTATAGCAAATCGTTTTGCACTGTTCTTATCCTCTTTTCCAATTTTAACAACTCCGATGTTATTTTTAGCAAGTTCCTGGTCTTGACCTTGTAAAATTGGCAAAATATCCTCTGTATCTATTTCTGCCACCATTATAGAATCTTGGAATTCTTTTTGGGGCAACACAAAGAAGGTTTCTGGAAGTACATCATAAATGATACTGCCTTTGGTCAATACTACCTTTTTGCCCTCCATTATATAATAGTTTATGGAAGAATCTTCAAAAAGGTCATTCAATAGATCTAGGATAGAAACCTGATTATAGTTTTTGGATATTGGGTCCAGATCAAGCCAATCATCTACATAAAAAAATCTATACCCTGTGGTTTCTTGAATATGAACTACAGCTTCTTTCATGGATAGATTATCAAAAGACAAGGTTATCTTATCCTTCTCATTTTGAGCAAAGCTGCAATAAAAGCTCAATAAAAGACAAACACTTAATTTAAACTTCATTTTTTCAAAGTGTTTTTTCGGATTGTAAATTATTATGTACCACATCCAACAGCTTGAGCAGATATTCATCTTTATCTGTTTTCCGGAGAGATTCCATGGAAAACTTGTTCAAACTTGTCTTGTACTGAGGGAAAATCTTGATGATATCCTTTTTATTTCTGATATTATAGTTGCGTTGTTTATAATTTAAATAATACTCATTCTTGATTACAAAACGATGGAATAATATATTCTTCTTAGATGGATATCTAATTTTTTTATGCTTTTTTAAGAATGTAAAAAAAGAGGTTTCCATAAGGGCCTCGTAAAAACCAAAAGTAGTAGAGCTTTCGTTTTCCATTCCAATAAATCTACGCTCATCAATTACAAACTCCTTTATTCTTTCTTTTATGAGCTGTAGCATCATTACTCTAGAGCTGCTTCTTAATGCAAGTAATATTTCATCTTCATAAATATCATATTTCATGTCAATATTGAAATAAGCCTCCCCATTGTACACAATATGTCCATTAAGATAGTTGAAGGTTTTGTAAAACTTATGCTCTCCGTCTAAAGTTGCATATTTTTGTACATGCACCGTTCCCTCATACAAATTGGCATTTTCTATCCCAGCCATCTCGTCAAACCATATATAAAAGTCCTTTTCTTCATTTAAAGTTTGGCAATATGCACATCCTGAAAAACTAAAAAACACAATAACACCTATGTATTTTTTTAGTGTTGACATTTTAGGAATATACGCACAATCTATTAAAGAAAGTATTTTGTACATGAAGAATGTTTTAAGTGAAAATCCGATGAATTCCTCTTACCTAAAAATAGCCTTTTATTGTAGGAATAGGAAAATAGTTAGACGAACAACTATTATAGACTAGATTACTACATTATTTACCAGTTATGTGTTACTACCTTATCTCAATAAAAGTGTCTTTAATTTAGTAATGGTTTGAGAGCTACATAGAAAAAAGACAAAAAAAACAGCCAATGTTGGCTGTTTTCTTATTACATCAATATTATAATATAGATGCTATACTCTCTTAAATGTTTAGGAGTTATCCTCTACATCAGCATCTGGTGCATTTTTCTTTACCGATTCAATACCGTTTTCCATGGCCGAAGTAGATGTATACATTTCACTTTTTCCAATAACCTGTCCATTTGCCGCATTCAATGTAAAGAAAGGACTTCCGTCACTGGCGGTTTTGCGCTCAAAACGATCGTCATTTTGAGAATTAGTACGAACGGAATCGATGCCATTTTTGCATCCATCTTTACTGGCATACGACTGGCTTGTTAAAATTACTTGTCCATTTCCCGCTTTAAGGTTGAACATTGTTTTACCTGCGCTAGTAGACTTAATTTCAAATTTTCCCATGTGTGTTTAGTTTTCTAATAATTACTGTTAATGGTGAATTTACTAAAAATTGTAATACCCCTAAGATATGAAGTTTATCCTTTAATTCGGATAGTCCATTCAAAATTAAATGTGGAAACCACTACCCCATCCTTGTTCACTCCAACGGATTTCATCCAAATGGTCTGACCTTCTCCTGTTTCTATAGTATTTTGTATCGCATCTGCTATTAAATGGCCATCCTCACAAGTAAATGTGATCCTACCAGTGGCTTTTTTAGAGAAATTGGCGTTGTTGTTCTGCACCAACATAGAAATTTTTCTTCCGCTTTTCTGTATTTCATTCATTACCATTGCACCTGTACTTAGTTCAGCGGCCATTCCTTGTACTGCCCAAAATATAGATTTAAAAGGGTTTTGGTTCACCCATCTATGTTTGACTGTGGTCACTGCTTTTTTGCTGTCAATATGTTTTAACCTAACACCGCACCACCATGCCGATGGGAGTTTTAAGAAGGTAAATGTATTGATTTTACTAGCTGTAAGGCTCATATTAAGAATTTATCCGTGCTAAAAGTAATTAAAATAGTTGCCATATCAATATGTTAAATAAATGTTAATATTTAGTACTTTGTTTTGCATAGTACCATCTTTTGGACATATATTTGCATTGTAAGCTAATAGGTAAACTAATTTGTTATACAATATCAATCAAAAAATCATGACAGAATCTTTAACCAAGCACGAACGAAATTTATCTGCAATTATACATGCATCTACTTTCTCTAAGTACTTTATTCCTTTTGGTAATTTTATTTTACCATTGATTTTATGGACAGCTAACAAAAAGGAACACAAATTTGTTGACTATAATGGAAAACAAGCCCTTAACTTTCAAATAAGCATGTTACTGTATTCTGTTGTGGCCGGATTGATCAGTATTCCCTTCTTTGTAGGCTTTTTGCCAGATTTATTTGACGGTAACTTTTTTGGCTTTCACAGGTTAAGCGACCTCAACAACCTAAACATTCATATAAACAGTGATGATTTTAGGTTTGGCCGATTGTTCTGGCCTGTAGGCATAACAGGATTGTTGCAAGCTGCCCTTGTGGTTGTAAATGTTGTGTACACCATATTGGCAACGATAAGGACCAATGAAGGGGAAACCTTTAAATACCCATTCACCATAAAGTTCATCAAATGACATAGCGAGTTTATTCATCAATCAAATCAATCAAAAACAAAAATCATCAATCATCAATCATCAATCATCAATCAAAAACGAACAGTTAATTTAATAGAACCATGAAGTTATGAACATAGAAAACACAAAAGCACAAATGCGCAAAGGGGTTCTAGAGTATTGCATTCTTTCTATCTTAAATGATAAGGACAAGTATGCCTCTGAAATTCTGGGAGCTCTTAAAGACGCTAAAATGCTGGTGGTGGAAGGCACTATTTACCCTCTTTTAACGAGGCTAAAAAATGCTGGGTTGCTCAACTACCGTTGGGAAGAATCCACTTCTGGACCACCTCGCAAATATTATGCACTTACAGAAACAGGTCGATTGTTCCTAAATGAACTTAACGGCACCTGGGACGAGCTTAGAAATGCAGTTAATCTGGTAACCAACACAAAATAGAATCAAGAAATGAACAAGACAGTAAATATAAACCTCGCGAATACCCTCTTTCATATTGATGATGAGGCGTATAACAAGCTAAGGCGTTACCTCGAATCCATAAAAAGATCATTTTCAGGTACGGCCGGGAGCGATGAGATCATTGCAGATATTGAGGCACGGGTTGCCGAACTCTTTTTAGAGAAGATGGAAAATGAGCGACAGGTAATAACCCAAAAGGAAGTTGATCAGGTAATCAATATTATGGGGCAACCTGAAGATTATATGGTAGATGAGGATATTTTTGAGGACGAACCTCGAAAAGCGCACACTCGAACCCCAAGAAAAACTAAAAAATTATACAGGGATATTGACCAAAAATATATTGGAGGTGTCTGCGCAGGTCTTGAGTACTATTTGGGCTTTGATGCCCTATGGATCCGATTAATATTCATCCTTTTAGGAGTGTTCACAGGTTTTGGGTTAATTGCCTATATCTTATTGTGGATTCTTGTGCCAGAAGCGGCCACAACCTCGCAAAAATTGGACATGACGGGGGAGCCTATCAACATCAGCAATATAGAACGCAAAGTTAAAGAGGGGTTTGATGATGTTACGGACAAAGTTAAAAGTGTTGACTACGAAAAAGTGGGCAACAAGGTCAAAAGCAGCTCCAAGACCTTTTTTGATACTATAGGAGACATTATAATGTTTCTATTTAAAATCTTTGGGAAATTCATAGGAATTCTACTGATCATTATTGGTGCATCAACACTCATAGGATTGTTCATTGCGATGTTCACTGTTGGTATGTTTGATGCCGTACAATTCCCTGGGATTGATTTTTATGAAATTGTGAACACCACGGGAGCACCTGTTTGGGTCGTTTCCATACTAATGTTCTTTGCCATTGGCATTCCGTTTTTCTTCCTCCTTTATTTAGGGTTGAAGATTTTGGTGAACAATTTAAAATCCATTGGAAACATAGCTAAATTCTCGCTATTGGGTCTTTGGTTAATATCTATAGGAGCTTTGATAGCTCTAGGCGTTCGTCAGGCAGCAGAGTTTGCCAATGTAGGTAGTATAAACATAAAAGGTCAGGTGCCAATAGTAAACCTCAGCGATACTTTGGTAATAAAGATGAAGGATTCAGAATTGGATTATGGCATGGAAGACGTTCATTTTGGGCGTATGACCTTTACTTACGACGAAAATGATAATAGAATACTTATTTCTGATGATATTGATATCAAAGTAAGAAAATCCAATGAGGATTATATCAAAATCAATGTAAGGAAAGATGCTCACGGAAGTTCCACATTAAAGGCTAGGGAAAGAGCAAAGCAAATCAATTATGCATACGAACTTCTGGAAAATGAAATCATTTTGGATGAGTTCCTTACTACCGACACCGCTAACAAGGCCAGAAATCAAGAGGTTACATCAACCATCTATATTCCAACAGGAAAAACAGTGCAATTTGAAGAATCCACAAGAGGGTTTATTGGAAGGGGAATTAAAAACGACAAAGGTTACTACCGTAGTGGAATAGTTGGTTACACCTGGGAAATGGGAGAAGATGGTGAGCTTAAATGCCAAGATTGTCCAATGGATGAAGAAAGGGATGAGAATGAAGATGGAGGCAAAATAATTATTGACGAGAATGGGGTCGATATTGATATTCAAGATAACAACGACGAATTTAAAATGAAGATAGACGAAAACGGTATCAAGATAAAAGCAGGTGAGAACAAGAACAATTGAGTAATCGTTTTCGACAATTCAGAAACCTTTAATACATAAAAAACAATTTAAACACGAATTTTAATCAATCATTAAAAACAACAATCATGACAACACTAGCACGAATAGCAATTGCAGTTTTATTTGCCCTCTTTGCATCCTCTTGTAATTTTGACATTAGCTTTGGCGATGGTAAAAAAGGAAACGGAGAGGTAGTAGAAGAGTCCAGAAACGTAACAGAAGAATTTACTGTAGTATCGGCCTCTGAAGGTTTAGATGTATTTGTAATCCAAGATCAGGATTTCAAAATATCTGTTGAAGCAGATGAAAACATCATTGATCTTATTGGAACCGACATCAGAGATGGAAAGCTTAAAATACATGCTATTGAAAACATTGGAAGGGCCACTAAAAAAGTGTACGTCTCCCTACCAGAAATTACAGCTTTAAAAAGCTCAAGTGGTGCAGACCTTATTGTGCAAAACGCAATCAATTCTGAAAGGATAGAGCTTGACGCAAGCAGTGGATCCGACCTAAGAATAGAATTAATGGCTTCTGAGGTTTCTGCAGATGCGAGTAGCGGGGCCGGTATCAAGATTTCTGGAAAGGCAGATATATTATATGCAGATGCCAGTAGCGGTGCAGACATAAGAGCACGTGAACTAATGACCAAAAGATGTAATGCCGACGCAAGCAGTGGTGCAGACATTTCAGTTAATGTATCAGAATCATTGGTGGCAGATGCCAGCAGCGGTGCAGATATCAGGTATAGTGGTGAAGCAAGCGTACAAGCAAAAAAATCGGTTTCTGGTAGCGTTCATAAATATTAAAACCCAACAGACCGAGAATTCAATCTACTTGTATCTGAAAAACTGTTAAAAACAGCTGCTGATCTTATGAAGGAATCAGCAGCTGTTTTTTTTAAGCACCTAGGATTTACTTATCTTGGTGCAAACCTGTTTTCTATGCAAATAAGCTTAAAAAAATACACCCTCCCATTAAAACACACCTTCAGGATTTCCAGGGAATCTCATGATTTCCAAAACTCTTTAATAGTTGGACTTACACATAAAGGAAAAGTTGGTTATGGTGAGGCGACTTCCAATCCCTATTATAAAATCACCGTTGAAAGCATGATTGCTGAAATAATGGCTATTAAAAATGAAATCGAGATTTTTGATTTTGATACTCCAGAGTCATTTCACAAATATCTAGTGGAAAAAGGACTAACCAATTTTGCCATTTGTGCTTTAGATTTAGCAGCCCATGACCTATATGGAAAACTAAAGGATAAACCGCTTTATGAACTATGGAACACCAATACCTCTAGCTACCCCATAACCAATTACACCATTGGCATTGCGCCTATTGACATAATGGTTTCAAAAATGAAAGAAACGCCTTGGCCTATCTATAAAATAAAGCTAGGTACAACCGAGGATGTTGCAATCGTGCGTGAATTACGGAAATACACCAATGCCATTTTTAGAATCGATGCCAACTGTGCCTGGACAGCTGAGGAGACTATTTATAATGCACCCATACTGAAAGATTTGGGGGTAGAATTTTTAGAGCAACCATTAAAAGCTGACGATTGGCATGGGATGGAACAGGTAATGCGACATACCGTCTTACCTGTAATTGCTGATGAGAGTTGCATTGTTGAAGAGGACGTTGAAAAATGTGGATTACATTACAATGGTATAAACATAAAACTCACTAAGTGCGGAGGCCTCACTCCTGCTCTACGTATGATAAAACAGGGGAAGGAAATGGGACTCAAAATCATGGTTGGATGTATGACAGAATCCACCGTGGGTATTTCTGCAATTGCTCAATTATTACCGCAATTGGATTATGTGGATATGGATGGTGCTATGTTGCTCAAGAAAGATATTGCAGATGGCGTGGTCATTAAAAACGATGGAAAAGTTTTGTTTCCATCGATTGCAGGTAGTGGTGTAACACTTAATTAATGGCATTTTCTTTAGATTCTTTTCCTGAAAGAACCATCCAAATGGGTGGCAAAGAATATCTCTATTTTGGAGGTACCGCGTATTTAGGACTTCAAATGGACAAGGAATTTCAGGATACTTTTATTAAAAACCTCAAGAAGTATGGCACCAATTTTGGCGCTTCGCGAAAATCCAACGTTCAATTAAGCATCTTTGAAAAAGTTGAAAAGCACTTGGCCGCTATTATAGGCAGTGAAGATTGTATTACTTTATCTTCCGGTTATTTGGCAGGTCAATTTATTTCACAATACTTAAATTCAAACACGCATCAAGTTTTCTATGCACCAAAAACCCATTCAGCACTTTATAGCGAACCAAAAAAAACATACACAACATTTGCAGAATTGGGCTCCAAAATCAGAAATCAACTAAACTCTGGTGAATCTAAGATACCAGTTGTTTTTATGGATACCATAACTTTTTCTGGTAACGGTTATCCAGAATTTAAGGAATTACAATCCTTTCCCTTACATCAAATTATTTTAGTAGCCGACGATTCGCACGGTATAGGTATTGTTGGGGAACATGGTACTGGGGCGTACAATAAGTTAAAAAGTCTAAACCCAAAGGAATTGATTGTTTGCTCTTCCTTGGGTAAAGGGTTTGGTATTCAGGCTGGGGCTATTTTCGGGTCTTATGAAAGAATAACCAAATTAAGGGAAACTGATTTTTATAGAGGTGCCAGTCCAGCCGCACCAGTGGGTTTGGCAACACTTATGGATAGTTATGCATTTTATCAGCGACAAAGGAAGGCTTTAAAGACTAATATAAACTTGTTCAAGCGCAATGTTGATAGAATGCAAGAATTTATCCATATACCCGATCATCCTACATTTGGCTTTTCCAATGCGTCCTTGGCGGAATATTTAATAGAAAAAAGAGTTATTATAACCAATTTTAGGTATCCCAATAAAACATCAAGCTTAAAAAGTAGAATTGTATTGAGTGCGGCCCACAAAAAAGAGGATATCCTACACCTAACCAAATATTTGAATGCTTTCTCTTAAACCCAACCTATGGCACGGTAAGATTGGAACAAACTCGAAATCGCTTTAAACGAGCACTTATGTAACAACATCATTCAATCAATTATTTAAAGAAACATGTATAGGTTTCCAATCATGAAATGCCAGTTGTAAGTTTTTCGAACCTTTTGATACTTCTCCGAAAGAAATATTTCCTTAACCTGTCAGTTGCAATAGATGACTATCTTTCTATTCCCCAACTTCTTTCTATGTGTTACATCACTACTGAACAGATATTTTTTTGTTTTCAAAATTACCTAAAAGTTGAAAAGCGACATTTTGAGAGATATCCATCTTTAACAATCAATCCATGTGTTTTTGTTCGTAATTATTTGTAAATTAAGGGTTAATAGCAACTAACCCTAAAATTCAGCTTATGAAAAAATTACTCGGATTGGTTCTTTTGATGCTCATTTTGATTTCTGCTACCAAATTTGCATCTCCAAAACCTATAACAATGCATTCTATTGAAGGAACGTGGGAGCTTCAAAGTTTTTATAGCTATGATGATGGTATCAACGTTTCTGACACCGTACCAACTGCAGATGGGTATAGACAGGTTAAAATGTTCTACAATGGTAAAATTATGTGGTCTAGATATGCTCCGCAAGATTCCTTGGAATGGTTTGGATATGGTACCTATAGGATTACGTCAGATTCTCTGATTGAAACGCTTGAATATGCATCCTCTCCAATGATGAGGGCCATGGATACGCTCCGTGTATTTAATTTTGAGTTAAAACTAACGGATGACTCCTACAGCCAGATAAGTTTTGATGAGGAAGGAAACCGCACTTTTTCAGAGAATTACAAACGTATAGATTAATTGAATTAGCACTCCACCAAAAAAGGCGCTGTATACAACAGCGCCTTTTTTATTTATCTCCTTCTATTATATTCAAGAAACAACTGTTTCCTCGCTTTCTATTGAAGCTAAATATCGTTCAGCATCCAAGGCCGCCATACAACCAGTTCCTGCCGCTGTAACCGCTTGTCTGTACTCTTTATCTTGTACATCGCCACTTGCAAAAACTCCAGGTTTGTTGGTTTTTGTAGACTTACCTTCTGTAATAATATACCCAGTTTCATCCATCTTCAACTGCCCTTTAAAAATATCTGTATTGGGTTTATGGCCAATAGCAATAAAAAGACCCGTAATAGCAATATCTTCTTTTTCCCCTGTTTGGTTATTTACCATTCTAAGGCCTTCCACAACTTGTTCTCCAAGAACTTCATCAACCTCTGTATTGTATTTTATCTCTATGTTATCAAGATTGTTCACCCTATGTTGCATAGCCTTAGATGCTCTCATATGGTCTTTTCGTACCAACATGGTCACCTTTTTACAAATATTGGCTAAATAAGAAGCTTCTTCCGCAGCAGTATCGCCTGCACCAACAATAGCTACTTCTTGGTTTTTATAAAAAAATCCATCACACACTGCACAAGCAGAAACACCGCCTCCCCGTAAACGTTGCTCACTAGGAATGTTCAAATATTTAGCAGTAGCACCAGTTGATATTATCACAGTCTCTGCTTCAATCAACTTAGAATCATCCACTGTAACTTTATGGATTCCTCCTATTTCATCGCTAAATTCCACTGCAGTGACCATCCCAATCCTAACCTCAGTTCCAAATCGCTCTGCCTGTTTTTGCAACTGAACCATCATTGTAGGGCCATCTATCCCTTCAGGGTATCCAGGAAAGTTGTCTACCTCAGTAGTTGTGGTCAACTGACCGCCTGGCTCCATGCCTGTGTACATTACAGGTTTTAAATCTGCTCTTGAAGCATAAATTGCTGCAGTGTATCCGGCAGGACCAGATCCAACAATCAATGTTTTTATTCTTTCTATCTGTTCTGACATAACTAAATCTTCCGCTATAAATTTGTTATACAAAAGTAGGTTTTTTGTACAGAAACTTACATTAAGTAATATGTTGATTTGTTGACAGCTCCATCTTTGGGTCGAATAACTTAAAAATGAAAGAATTCTATGGTGAGAACCATAAAAAAACCGTTACGACCAAGGAGCTCAACCTCAAAAAACTCCTCGGCGCAACGGTAACCTCATAAAAACGATTTGGGATTGAACACTTAGAAAGTACCCCACAAATACCCATATTCAATTCTTAGAGGCATTTAACTTAAATCACTTCACAATTATGAAGTAAACATACCATTGATTCCTCCAGAAGTAGGGTCTTAATTAATCAATGGGCTATATCCGTTAACGAATGCCCCTTTTGGATCAATACTTTTTCTACGCAGGTATTTTGTTATGTAAAAGTGAAGCTAGAATCAAGTCCAAGAAGTATATAGTCCCAAGACTTAATCCTTAAATTGTTGGGATACGTATTAAACAACATGAAACTAACCTCAAAAGAGGTTCAATACCATGATGTTAAGTAAATAATCTGAAAAATAAGAGTTCAGTTATCTGCTCCCTAGATCTTCATGACAAACTTTGAAATAGTAGGTACAATTGGGTCATTGGGCAATGACTTGGGGAGATTCATTTCTTCAGGTCCAGGACCAACAAATTCCGATTTCCTGGGTTCGATTATGATTTTGCTGTTTTTTATCTTTACAAAAGTGTACAATGGGTCTTTATACGGAATTGTATATTTGATCCATTCGTACTTTTTGTCAATTTCCTTGCTATATCTCACAACCTTATGATCGCCCCCAACCCATCGGTAGGAAGCACTATTGATCTGAACATAATAAATTCCATCTATTTTAGTCATAAAATCCGTATGGGTATGGCCATTGATACAGCACAACACCTTTTGAAACCCAGCAGTTTTATTAGCATTCTCCAAAATACTTCTGATTTCCCCCATATTGGCAACACCATCGTATTCCAATTCCAAAGATTGATGACTAAAGATTATTGTGGGTTTATTGGTCTGTTCAAGGTCGTTTTTAAGCCATTCTTGCTGCTCTTTTCCGATATAGCGATTATAACCCGACCATGGTTCTGGGTTTGGGTCATTACCGTCTAGTATTATAAAATGAATTCCTTTTTTATCAAAGGAATAATAGTTTTTTGGCATGTTCCAAAAACTTCTTGCTTGATCGCGGGTAAACCCACCATCCATATCATGATTGCCAAGAACATGATGTTTTACCCCTTCAAAGCTGTTCCAAATGTCCATAAAAGACTTATTGTAATCATAGGGTCTGCAAAAATCGCCCAGTTGAAGAATAAAATCTGGTTTTTTCTTGTTAGCAGCGGTTATAAAAGATAGTAAGCGTTCATCAGCATCGTGCATTACATCTTTGTGTACATCTGCAATTAAGCCAAACTGTATGGTCTCACTTTTTAAATTGGAAGGAAAAACATCAATGGGCAAAGTCAAGGCCATACCGGCCATACTAGTTCGTTTAATGAACTTTCTTCTATCCATATTGGATATAAAACTACTCACCTTTGTATTATCTTCCATTACTTCATTTTTTATAAGTTAATAAAAATATAAAGGAGAGGCCTGCAAACGACCTCTCCTCTAACTCAAACTAAACAAAAAACTAACTCAAATTAATTTATATCCCAGAAAATTTTAGTGGTCATATTGTCCATGGACGAAACCGCCTGAAAATTCTCAGTGTTTCGAGATCTTTCATTATCAGGGTACAACCATCTCACAGGTGGTAATGATTGTGTATTTGCATTATCTGGTAAAAACTCCAATTCTGGTAAATCTAAACGACGTTGTTCTGCCCAACTTTCATGCAATTGAACCACACCGTAATGAATCCATTTTTCCGTAGCGATCAATTTCATTTTATCAGCGTCACTACCACTCCACACAACATCGGCACTGGCAAGATAATCAGCAACTTCAGTAGCTCCTAAGGGCGTTAAAGGCCCTGATACATCATCAGCAGAAAGTGTTCTTACCCAATAGTACCATTCTGTAGATTGCTCAACACCGGTTTCATAAGCAGTTTGTGCCATAGCATCATTCCCTCCACGCAAATAATATTCGGCTTTAATGAAATTTACTTCTGCAGCACTTATTAGTACTCCTGGGAAGAACTCATTTTGGTTAAAGGCAGAACGATTGAACAAACTGATCTCCCCATTATCCGCTGCTGTTGTTTGAGCAGTACCGTCATCTAAGGGATTGATACCTCTATAGGAAACTCCATCATCTTCTGCTGGTTCAAAAAATACACGGATTCTAGGATCTGTATTATCGTTCATATGATCCACCATTTTCTTTCCTGCAAAATTGGTATACCAACCATCACTACCAAATCCATTTTCAAATCCTTTAGAGTTGATAGGAGAGTCTAGGTCAACAACTTCCACCTGGATGTTTTCATCATTGGCATCTACAATTGGATAACTACCAGAATTCCCTAAAATATCACTTATCTCAGAATCTGCACGAGAAGAAAATTCTGAAACTCCAGAAACACGATTTAGAATTCTTAAGCGTAAAGAATTACAGTATTTTTTCCAAAGTGTAATATCTCCATGATTTATGTAATCTTGAGTATCAAATACTGTTTTTGTGGATGCGCTAATTGAAATGGTATTTAACTCGTCAGCAAATGCTTTAAGCTGATCAAGCATTGATGTATAAATCTCCTGAGAAGAATCATAAGCAGGTAAAGAAGAGAGATAATCCCCTCCATTTTGACTTAATCTTCCTGCATCAGAAAATGGAATATATCCGAACAAGTCTACCATTTTCTGCGTATGGTCAAACACATATATATTGGCAGCTAACCAAAAAATCCTGTTATTAGCCTGTTCTTCTTCTGGTAAACCATTATAAACTTTTTCCAGCTCTCTATATTGCTGGAACATTCTATAATAATTCCTATTCCACTGTTCATTAACACTAGCTGATCCAACAACATATTGGCTAAGCCCATTTATAGAACCTGCCGCTTGTGTCCAAGGTAGTAAGGTAGGTCTATATATGATAAAATAGTTATTATAATTAGGAACTACGTAATCTCTGTTAGTTGCTAAAATCCCAGTAAATTGTTTTGGTACTGTTGTTTCAGCAATTTTGTTAGGATCAGCATAATTATCAGCAAAGTCAGCTTTCTGACAGCCCGTAAATGTGACCGTAACCGCAAGCAACATTATATATATATATTTCTTCATGTTTTAAACTTTTTTATTATTCTTTTTCTTATAATCTAGAGTTTAGCACGTACACTCAATCCTAATGTTCTGCTAGCAGGGTTTGTTCCTGCATTACTCACATTTTGTGCCCATCTAGAACCAGCTGTAAGCTGCTCTGCATCCATATCCTTTATATTCCTATACAAGTAGAATAGGTTTCTTCCAAACACTGATAGTTGTATATCTTGAAAACCTATTTTGTTGGCGACTTCTTTAGGAAGTTGATAACCTAAAGAAAGTTCACGCATTTTGAAATATGTATTCTCTTTAATATACAATTCGTAACGTGTATTTGGACTATACTGAGGTCCACCCCAGTTATATACTGTCCAAAAATACTCAGGGTTTGAAGTAATATAATCGTTGGTTGATCCGTCTGCTTTAACACCATCCAAAACAATACCGTTGTCATAGACAACTTCGCCATTAGGACCCTGCGCTGTTCCGGCATTTGTTAAGTTACGATCTCCTGTATTGGCATCTACATACCAAGATAATCCACCGTTTTCGGCATCCATAGCCCATAAACTCTCTTCAGTTAAACCTCTACCTGTCATCCAGTTTATAGCAGTTGGCATTACATAACCTCCAATTCTATAGTCAACTAAGCCACTTAATGAGAAGTTTTTATACCTAAAATAGTTTGAAACCCCACCAACAGCTTTTGGTTGTGCACTACCTACTTTTACCCACTCATCAGGATCTACTTTGTATAAACCATTAGGATCAACAATTTTATTTCCACTAGCATCGGTTGCTACAGGATGCGTATAAAAAACACCAACTGGCGAACCAGGTTCTGATCTAAGCTGAGCACCACCACCATCAAAATCTCTGTGCAATAATTCTTCTAAACCAGGAGCCAATGATTCTACCTTGTTTTCATTTTTCGCAAAATTGATATTCATGTCCCATGTAAAATCTGCAGTTGAAATCGGTGTTACATTTAAACCTACTTCAAATCCTTTATTGCGCATGGTTCCTATATTGGTCAATATACTACTTGCCCCTGAAGAGTTTGGTAAAGAGAGTGGTATGATCTGATCCTCTAATCTAGAGTCATAATAAGCCATGTCAAGACCTATTCTACCTTGTAAAAATTTAAGATCTAAACCAAATTCAATTTCTCTCTGCGTTTCAGATTTTATGCCATCGTTACCAGCTGTTCCTGGAGTGGTAGTATAAATGACAGAACCTCCACCTTGAGACCCCAAGGTATTTTGATCATAGGCAACATTTGCCGCGTACCTTCCAGGAAAGTTTCCTACTTTACCCCAAGATGCTCTAAGTTTTCCGTAAGACAGAAATTCTGGCATATCAAAAGCATCAGAAAAAACAAATCCAGAATTTACGGATGGATAATAAAATGCATTATCGTCAGGGTGCATTGTTGATGTTCGGTCACGTCTAATTGTTCCTTCTAAGTACAAGTAGCCCTTGTAGTCAAAATTTGCTGTTGCCAAAAATGCATCTTTAGTCAATGCTTCTTCATCACTTCCTGAATTAGCTGTATTGGTAGAAGCATTTAGCGAAAACCAGTTTTCCACACTTAACCCTCCATTGACACCTCTATTTGTTCTAAAAAAGGTCTCTTTGGTAGCATTATAACCTGCCATCAAACTCATTCCCAAATTTGGAGTAAGTTCTTTAGCGTATGTTAAAAGCACATCACCATAAAAGATTTTGCTTATTGAATTCTCAATGCCGTAATGACCTGAAGGACCATAAATTAAAGGTCTTGTTGAGGTATTCTTGGATTGAGATTGATAACTTGTAAAGTCCGTGGAAATTCTACCTCTTAAACTTAACTCGTCAGTAATATTCCAGTGTTGTGTAATACTTGCAATAACACGATCAGTGTTTTCTTCGTATCTATTTTCATTAACACGCCATGTATAATCCAATACATCATTACGATAACCAGGGATTCTTAAATTTTCTTCTGGAGTAAAAGTGTTTGTGTTATCTCCTGTTACATAGCGATAGCCTAAACTAGTTTTGTAGTACTCTTGATACCAGTTTCCACTATCGAAACGGGTCATCATTCCACCAAAATTATTTGTTAAACGATCAATAGAGTATGGTCTACTTTTTACTTTAGCGTTAATATAGTTAACTAAAATATCTGTCTTTAAATCATCATTCCATTGAAAGCTAGTGTTTAAGTTAAAAATGTTTTTGTCATTTTCAGAATTTCTACTTAAGCCCTCATTGTCTTGACGTGTATAGGAAAATCTTAGGTTAGACTTTTCCGTACTGTTTACAATAGAGATGTTATTGATAAAGTTGTGTGCATCTTGATACAAGCCTTCTGGTCCATTTTGTGCATTATAAGGTATTACATCACCTGTCCATGCCAAAGCTGGCTGACCATCAAATTTAGGTCCGTAGTTCAAAGTTGTACCAATAGGAATACGATTACCATCCCTTTCCAACCACATATCTTCTCCTTGACCAGCATCATTGAGGTAAACAGGGTAACCAGGACCTCTTACATTTTGGAACCTAGGGAGGTAAGCTACTTTATCAGTAGTGTATGTTGAATTAACGCTAACTCCTAACCCTTTTTCTCCACCTTTACCTGTTTTTGTAGTAATAAGAACAACACCGTTCAAGGCTTCATTCCCATAAAGGGCCGCCGCAGAAGCACCTTTAAGAATAGAGATATTAGCAACATCTTCTGGGTTAATGTCCAAAAGGCCATTACCCCTAACACGTTGATCTGCCCAATAGTTGTCATTACTAACATCATTGTTACGAATTGGTATACCATCTAGCACAATAAGTGGTTGGGTACTTCCTGTTATAGATCCAATACCACGAATTTGGATGTTAACGGCACTTGTAGAACCTCCAGAAGTAGCCGCAATACGAACACCAGGTGCTTTACCATATAATGCAGTAGCAACGTTAGGCGTACCTGTTTTTACAATTTCATCTGCCTTAATGGTAGATGTTGCGTAACCTATAGCTCTTTTTTCTCTGGTAATACCCAAAGAAGTTACCACAACTTCTCCAAGAACCTGAGTGTCTTCCGCAAGAGATATGTTTATTGTACTCTGACCGCTGATTGGAATTTCTTTGGTTTCATATCCAATATAGGAGAATACCAATGTGCCTGAAGTATTTGAAACGTTTATGGAATAATTCCCGTCAAAATCGGTCTGGGTTCCATTGTTGGTTCCTTTCTCTATAACCGTGGCACCTGGTAAAGGCTGACCATCTTCATCCACAACTTGACCGGTTATTGCTTGATCTTGCCAGTCATTGAGATTGGTTTTTGTTTTCTCAGGAGCTCTTATTTTTCCTGTTTTTAAGGAAATACGCTTCTTTTTTACCGTGAAATAGATATTTGTATTGGAAAACAGTGTCTCCAAAATATCAAATATCCTTTCCTCATCTGCATTAATAGTAACTCTCCTATCAACATCCACTTTAGCGTGGTTGTACAGAAATCTAAATTCCGAAAGAGATTCTATTTGATCAAAAATTTCCTCTACAGTAGCATTTTTCAACTTTAAGGTAATCCTAGTATTCTGGGAATATGTGCTAGCCTGTATTTGAAATAGTGAAACTATCAGTAAAAGCGAGGTTAGTTTCATCTTTAGATTAGTAATAAGCAACCTTTCCCAACGGAAAAGACCACCTAGGTTTAATTTTTTCATACTTTTGAATGGTTTGCTGATTTAACTTAGTTTTTAGGTTAAGTCACTCTTTAAGCCGGAAAATGCTGCAACATTTTCCGGTTATTTTTTTATGAGTGCCTTTATTGTTCTCTTTGTGATTGTTTCACTACATAGGCATTCTATTTATTTAATTGATGAATCAGTTATTATTAGTTTGTCGTTTTCAATACTATATTCAAAAGGAGTATCTTCCTTAAAAGCTTCAACCACCTCTTCAAGACTTTCATTGTCAAAAGTTGCGGTATACACCTGGGATTCTAAAAATCCATATTTGTTCTCAATGGTAATATCGTAATACCTTTCCAGCTTTTTTCTAATATTTCCAAATGAGGATTTCTTGAATAATAGTACTCCATCCTTCCAAGCGGTATAAATTTCTATATCCACTGGCTTAACTTCAATTTTCTTCTTGCTTTTATCCCATGCAGCCATATTTCCAGGAGTAAGCATGATGTGCGATTCGGGAATCTGCTCTTTATACTTATTGTATATTTTAACGGACCCTTCAACCAAAACTGTATTTATGTTATGATCTTCAGGGTATGAAGAAACATTGAATTCCGTACCCAAAACCTCTACATTAATATCATTTGCATTAACAACAAATGGATGGGCAATATCCTCTGTCACATCAAAATAGGCCTCTCCCTTAACAAAAACCTTTCGTTTTTCACCGGAAATAAATTGTACAGGATACTTTATGACTGTTCCTGAATTTACCTTTACCTTGGTTCCATCGGATAAAACAAGGTCAAATTTTTCACCATAAGGCACAGTTAATTCATTGTAGACAAGTTCTTTTAAAGTAGGCTGTCCAGTATTGTAACTAATCTGTTTCCCATTCTGGTAACCTACCACATTACCACGAACATCGGAGATATTACGTTGCTGATCTACAGAAACAACCTCTACATTCCCATTATCCAATTTAAGTGTAATTGCATTCGGATCCAATTCCATACTGGATGATGAAACCTGTTCCTTAAAAAACATGTCATTCTGATACCCATAAAACAATCCTATTACAACAATTATTGAAGCCGCTATTCCATAAAGGAAGTTTGGGGCAACCCCCCAAATGGATTTGGGCCTATTTTGTTGCTCTTCTGTTTTTTCAATCTCATCCACCCTACTCATAATAAGTTCAAAAAGAATCTCCTCGTCTTCGCTGGTCTTTTTTTTTGCAGAAGCTACAATTCCTTTCCAATGGATATCCATCATCTCCTTTATTTTCTCTTGAGAATTGGGGTATTTAATGAAATCCATTAAAATATCATACTCTTTTTTAGTAATGGTATTATCAATGAATTTTTGAAAAAGTTGTTCTATGTTATTATGGTCATCCATGATATGGCTTGGCTGGATCTGGGTTTTACTTCCCCTTTTATATTATATACACTTGGAAACATATAAAGTCCCAAATAAAAGTTATCTTTTTTTTAACTTAAGGTAAATTATCTCCCCAAATACTATGCATAAAGAAGTCTCCACCCCTACTTATGGGAACATTCACCACTATAAAATGCTTAAAACAAAATAGTATTAGAAATAAGAGAAGCTGTTTAAAATGAAGCAATCAAAAGAGCAATGATTCCTATAGTGTCTACCAAATGGGGTTGAAGTTGTTCTTTAATTATCTGTAAAGTCTTCCAAAGATGATTTTTTACTGTTTTGGGAGATATCCCCAATAGATCAGCTATTTCTTGGTTGCTTTTTCCCTGCTGTTTTGATAATACAAAAATACTACGCTTTTGAGTTGGAATATTCTCCAGAATATCATTAACAATATCCTGATATTCTGCCAAAAGTATCGCATTTTGTGTTTGATCGTGAGCCTTATTAAGGTTCTTCCAAAGTTCTTGTTTCAAACTCTCTCTATTAGCTATGCTCCTTAAATGATTATAAGTAGCATTTCTTGCTATAGTATAAATAAATGAATTGAAAGATTTTGATACATCAATATTTTCTCTTTTTGTCCAAACAGTTATAAATACCTCTTGAAGTATTTCTTCCGTAACATAGTCTGATTTGGACAATGAAAAAACAAAATGGAACAACTTAACCCTATACATTTTGAATATAGCCTTAAAAGCAATCTTATCACCCTTCTTAAGGGATAATAAAAGTGGTTCTAAATTTTTATCTAAATTTTCCATTTTCCGAGGCTGGGTTACTAGACATTACTACATATATAGTTGTAAATGATTTCGCAGATAGACAATTACAATTCTAAAATAACTGCATTTTTATTGTCCAAATCAAATAAACTATCATAGCAAGGTTTCGAAAGTATTCCTAATTTTTATCTACCTCCACTTTATTTTATACAAAAAATGATACTTTTTTTGCAATAATAGGAATATTAGTACATTTTAGGTGATTTTTGAGTTAAGTAAATATTAGTATAACCTCAATAAAGCCCCAAAATCTAGAATGTGATGCCTACAGATTAATCCCAATCCAATTGCGCATATTTTGAACTTAAGTATTTCTTTACTTCAACAATATCCTCTTTGGCGGTTAAATCTGGAACATGCTCAGAAAATGGAATTCCAATGGCAGTTTTTGGATACTCTTTGAGCATATTGAGCAGGGCAGTTGGCAATTCTTTTTCGTTTCGTTCTGGATGTATTGGACAATCCTTTAAATATTGGTACATTTTACGTCCATCAAATTTAAAGGCGTTCATACTCACCCTAAGCTTTCCATCAGAATCTCTATACTCTTCTACCTCGTTTTCAGAAGGTTTTTCAATAATGTCCAGTAAATAACCTTCTTTATCCACCTTAACAAGTGCAAATCTGGAAATGCGTTCTGAAGGAAAATCCATAGCATCCCGGTCATAACCAATAAATGCATTGGGAACATTGGTATTTCTCAAGGCTGAAAGAGCTTCCACAGAATAAAGGTTATCACTATTACATACAGAATAATAATCATTATTAAGCTCTGGGAATTGTTCAACTGCTTGATACAATGCATCGGCAGTTCCGAATGGTTTTTTTCTACCCTTAGGAATATATTGTACGGCAAATGAAATGCTAAGGCCATGGAAAGAGTTATTACTTCCGTTTCCATAATATTCTCGAAACAGCTCTCCATTTTCTCCTATCACAATATAAATATGACTATACCCCGCTTTTTTTGCATTGTACAAAACATAGTCCATCATAGGCCTTCCCTCCGCTCCTACTGTAATTAAACCCTTACTACGCTGATTGGCCTGGTTAATTTCGTCCTGGGTAAGTCCTTCTGAACTTGTCTCCGGCCTTTTCATTCTGGACGAAGCTCCACCCGCCAGTATGATTAAATTTTTATGTTTGCTCATCTTTTTATTAAGGTTCAATTATTCTAACTCCTTTATCCACGTTAACAGGATAGGCATCCCGTGCCCCAGCTTTCATAAGTGCATCTACAACTAATTGCTGTTCACCGTCCTTGGCCAAAACAACAATACTACCTCCTCTTCCTGATCCAACAATTTTTGCCCCAAGAGCACCAGCGTTTACAGCTCCATTGATCATATCATCTATTTTAGGTACCGTGATATGTAAATAGTCTTTAAGAATACGATGATGTTCATTCATCAAAGCACCAATATGTTCTAAATCAAGTTCGGACATTCTAAACTCTACTAGAGCCCGTTTGGTGATATCATGATTTGTTACAGCAGCCTCCAAGTAGATTTTTAGGTCATCTGGAACATAATTAAGGTATTTTGGTAGATCCGTAACGTCTATATTGCCCACTTCAAATGTTGGGACTCTTTCTTTTACTTTATGAATAGCCAAAAGAGCATTTTCTTTAAGCTCTCTTAAAACACCTGTAGTTTGCTTAGGTATCCCAGATTCCGCAACAATAAGTCCCTGTAATGGTTTTTCTATCATTTCATAAGACAACGCATCACCAGTTTCCAAATAGATAATATTCCCCAATCCTATTGCATATTGATCCATTTTACCTCCCGGAGCTCCATGAAATGCCACTTCAGCCTCATAAGCAATTTGAGAAATCAACTCTCTGCTTACTGGGGCATTGCACCCAAAAGCTTCCGTTAAAAATTGGATCCATGCCAAAACCACGGCACTTGAACTGGAAATGCCCGCGTTTATTGCTACGTTACCAGAGATAGTAATGTCATAACCACTATTAGGAATGCACTCATATTCCTGAAGAATTTTAAGTGCTGCCAATAAATGATCTCCCTTTGAAACGTACTTTATTTCCTCATCAATATCAATGATTCTTTTTTCATTGATGTCCGGTTTGTTCAGTACCAGTTTACGGGCTGAATTTAACGTAGCTACAAGCTTAATATGACGGTCAATGGCGCATGCAATTACCGGAAGCCCTAAATAGTCCTGATGATCACCAAACAAACAGGTTCTTCCAGGCGCTTGTGCAACTATTCTTTCTTTGGTAAATTCTGACTTCAAAATTGTGAATTATTAACTATTTAGCGTTATTTCTTTTTACGTAACATTTTTGTTTGTACTTGCTTACACAAAAATCTTTTAACAATGCAAAGAAACAAAAAAATGTTATCGTACACATAAACTCTGTATCTTTTTTATATCTTGCTAATGAAATGAAGAAAAAGCACACTATTAAAGATATTGCACAAGCCGCAGGCGTATCTATAGGTACAGTGGACAGGGTACTTCACAAAAGAGGCAAGGTATCAGAAAAAGCTTTGAAAGCCGTCACCGATGCACTTAACAACCTGAATTACAAACCTAACCCTATTGCGCGTACATTAAAAAACAATACCATCTATTCAATCAAAGTACTACTCCCAGATCCTGAAATGGATCCTTATTGGAAAAGATGCATGGAAGGTATAAATGAAACAATTGAAGAGTTCAGTGCATTTGACCTTGAAATAGAAACGCATTGTTATGACCCATCTGAACCTAGTTCATTCTCAAAAACTGGAGAACAATTAATTCAAACCGAAAATTTAAATGCCTTGCTCTTCGTTCCGCTGTTTGAAATGGAAAGTAACGCCCTGTTAAAAAAACTTGGTGAAAAACAAATCTTATCTGCCACATTTAACAGCAGCCTTTCTAACGACCTTATAGATCAACACACCGGGCAAGATTTATATTCCAGTGGACGTGTGGGAGCAAAACTTATTCATAGTTTAATAAAACCAGACTCAAAAATTGCAATTGTACATATTGATGAAGCATTCAATAACGCAGTCCATATGAAACAAAAAGAACAGGGCTTCATTTCCTTTTTTAAAGACTTTGGTTCTTTTCAAATTCAAACATTGACCTTAAACAGCAATGAATTTGAGGTCAAATTCCCAAATTTTGTGACGCAATTCGATACTATGGATGCTTTTTTTGTAACAACCTCCAAAGCATATGAAATAGTAAAAGCATTAAAAAAAGAGAACAAAAAATGTAGCATTGTTGGCTATGATCTACTTCCAAGGAACGTCTCTTGCCTAAAGACTGGTGAAATAGATTTTCTTATCCATCAAAGTCCTAAAACACAGGCATCTCTTGGATTAAGAGGGTTAATCGAGACTTTGATTTTTGGAAAGGAAATCCCAAAAAAACAGTTATTACCCATTGATATTGTTAATTCAGAAAATGTTGACAGTTATCTAATCTGAAAAACTCCAAATGAAAAGAAGAAACTACCTAAAAACCATATTAATGGGAGCGGTTGCTCCTTGCATTTCTCCTTCAGTATTGGCCAATAGTACCTTTAGGTCTTGGCCTTACGAAAACGGGTTAAGTTTCAACAGTAATTGGCATAATTGGCCAAATATGAAATGGGTGGGACCTGAATATTGGGGCAATCGCCTACAAGATTGGCTTTTAAAAGACGGCAAGGTTATTTGCGATATTACTGATAAAAACAGAAGTCTTCATTTGCTACCGATCCAAAAACCTGAAAAATTGGTTGGTTTTATCACTTCCGTCGCAATTGATGTACTTAATCCAAATATTGAAAATATTGACGAGGGATGTCTAGGAGTTCGTTTGGGAGTGACCGGACCAAATGAGGATTATAGATCGGCCGCAGTATTTGGAAAAGGAACTCCAATTGGATTGACCCCAAAAGGAAAACTCATAGTTGGCAATCAGGTTTTTGATACTTCTTTGAACACTATTCCAAAACAATTTGGACTTATAGTTGAAGCGATTCCCAGTATTGATTCTTATACAGTTACCGTCTCATTGACAAATCCTCAGGACGATGCCCTGTTTTATAAAAAGGAATCCATAGCATTGTCTAATGCCCAACTTACGGGTAATTTCTCGTTGCTGTCAGACTTTAAACTCAACAAAGAACAGAATTCAGCAGTGCCAAGTGCGGCATTTTCCAATTGGCACATTGCTTCAGAGGATTTGACCTATAAGGAAAATCATTTTTTTGGTCCCATTTGTTTTACCCAATATACATTGAATAAGGGTAAGCTTAAGCTTACAGCACAGATGGCTCCAATAGAAGAGATAAATGGTCACTCCATACACTTTCAAGTGAAGGATGACATTGGCAAGTGGAAAACTCTTCAATCTGGGAATATGGATTATGAAGGTCGGTCGGTTATATTTTCATTTACAGATTTTGAAATGGAGCAGGATCTTCCTTTTAGAATTAGTGTAGACATTCCTTTGGAACACAAAATGGAAACCTACCATTATGAAGGAACTATAACCAAAGAACCTCATGATAAAAATGAAATCAGGACAGCAGTTTTCAGTTGTAATTTCCATTATGGTTTTCCCGACGCCGACATTCCGGAAAATGTTTCCAAACTAAATCCAGATATCATTCTATTTCTTGGTGATCAGTTTTATGAAGCTACCGGAGGTTTTGGAGCTATGTTTAAAGGAGAATTTGACAAAATGTGCTTGGATTACCTAAGAAAATGGTACATGTTTGGTTGGTCCTATCGTGATCTATATAGACATAAACCGTGTGCCATTATCCCAGATGACCATGATGTATATCACGGTAATATTTGGGGAGAAGAAGGAGAAAAAGCGGACACATCAAAAGGTTTTGGTGCCTTCGCCCAAGATAGTGGAGGATATAAAATGCCAGCTAAATGGGTAAATATGGTACAACGAACTCAAACGGGCCATTTACCTGATGCGTTCAATGCATCACCAGTAAAACAAGGTATAGGTGTTTACTATACCCATTGGAACTATGCTGGAATCAGTTTTGCCATTCTCGAGGATAGAAAATTCAAATCAGCTCCAAAAAATGTGCTTCCTAAAAGTGCCCAAGTCAATAATGGCTGGATCATGAATGATGATTTTGACATTAAAGAATATCGTAATCTTGATGCAGACCTTTTAGGAAAGAGACAACATGAATTCCTTGACGAATGGACTTTGGATTGGAGCAATAATGCCCAGATGAAGGTAGTGCTTTCCCAAACCAATTTTGCAACTTTGGCCACCCTACCGGAAGGCGCAAAGACAGGAGCGGTCATACCTTCTCTTCCTATCCCTAAAAAAGGTGAGTACATAAAAGGAGACCACCCTACTGTAGATATGGATTCTAATGGATGGCCCGCGATAGGGCGAGATCTAGCCGTAAAAACGATTAGAAAAGCCTTTGCGTTCCATATAGCAGGAGATCAACATCTGGCCAGTTTTATACAATATGGTCTTGGAGAACATAGTGATAGTGGATATGCCTTTGCAGGACCCGCAATTAATAACATTTGGCCAAGAAGATTTTGGCCAAATGTAGATAGTAGTCAACATACTTATGAGAATCCTGCGTTTTTGGGACAACATGTGGATGGATTTGGCAACAAGATGACCGTACATGCTGTTGCAAATCCACATGACACAGGTAAAGAGCCAAAAGTTTTACACAATAGGGCGGTTGGTTATGGCATGGTAACATTTAACAAAAAGAAGCGAACCATCAAGACCGAATGTTGGCCCAGATTTGTTGACCCAACCATACCAAACAGTCAGTACCCAAAATGGCCAATTACTGTAACTCAAGAAGATAATTATCCCAGAAAAGCTGTTGCTTGGCTTCCTAAAATAGAATGGACCGGAAATTTTAACCCCGTTCTAAAAATATTTGATATGGATGGAGAATTGGTCTATGCCATAAGAACCAAAACCAGCGGATATACTCCAAAAGTTTTTGAAAAAGGGAAATATCAAATTGAAATCAACATTCCAGAGCTTGGCTACAAAAAGGTCCATGACAATCTGAAAGCTCGTGAGAAACAAACCAAAATTATAAGAATCATTGTATAGAGAAGTTGAAAATGTAATCTAAAGATTAAAATCTATGATTCTATAGATTGTAATGCCACAATATTGTATTTTTTTATCAATTGTGCTATTCCAATTTCCTTGCATTCATTTTTAATGGCCATTGGGGGTTTTCCAAATTCGTCTTTAAAGCACTTCGTGAAATACTTTGAATTTTTATAGCCAACCATATATCCAGCTTCCGAAACATTATAACCATTTTCCAAGAAAAGTAAAGCTGCATGCTTCAATTTTAGAGTCTTGTGAAAATCAATCAGGGTTTTACCGGTAATTTCCTGACACCTCCTGTAAATTACAGAATAGCTCATGCGCATACTACTTGCCAAATCTTCCAATTTAAATTCCGAGCTTTCCAACTTATTGTTCAGTTCGTTCACCAATCTTTCCATGAACAGATCATCCTTGGATTTGAATTTTTCCATTTGAGGGTCGCTGATTACATCTGTTTTATGCTTGTTGATAGTTTTTTCTTTATTGTCAAGGATATTGTTCACCTTAACCAATAGTTCATTGGGGTTAAAAGGTTTCTGAATATATGCCAAAGCGCCAGTTTGCAACCCTGTCAATTTAGTTTTGGCAGCATCTTTAGCTGTTAACAATACAATGGGAATATGCGATGTAGCTTTTGATTTTATCAAAATTTTACTCATTGTTATTCCATCCATAGAAGGCATCATTATATCACTAACAATAAGATCGGGCAGTTTCTTTTTAGCCAATTTCAATCCTTCCTCGCCATTGTCCGCTATTTGCACATAATATTTTTCATAAAACAAATCTCTAAGAAATATTTGCATATCCACATTGTCCTCAACTATAAGAATAGTAGCGCGTTTATCTATCCTATCCTCATAAACAATATCCAATTCTTTGAGCAAATCTATTTCTGCCAATGATGGCATATTCAATGAGTTTACACCCATGTTGGTTCCTTTTTCCTCCTTTGAGAAAATATTGCCGGTTTTTAAGCTCACAGTAAAGCAGGTTCCCTCACCTGATGAGGAAACTTTTATCTTACCATGATGAAGGTCTACCAACTCTTTGGTAAGCGCCAATCCAATACCCAATCCTTTTACATTTTTTCCAATTTCAGATTGGTAGAACATTTCAAAAATATGTTCACGTTCCTCTTGTGGTATTCCAGGACCAGAATCAATAACACAGATTTTAAGTCTTTTTTTACCTTCTTTTAACCTTAACACAATTTGTCCCCCGCGAGGGGTAAACTTAAAAGCATTGGACAATAAATTGTAAAAAATATGTTCCAATTTTTCCGCATCATACCATAGAAATACTTCTTCTTTAGGATAGTCCTGAACAAAATCAATATCCTTAAATCTAGCTTGTTCTGAAAATGAACTGGCTATTTTCCTAAGATCATCCACAATATTCTTTCTCAAAGCATAAACGCGCAACTTATCCAATTCCCTATCTCTTACAGTCATTAAACCTTTTGAAATTCTGGAAAGTCTTTGCGCATTGTTTTTGATCAATGAAAGCCTTTGACGCAATAATTGATTGCCATTGGATGTAGCACGATGTAACATATCATCAATTGGACCGGTAATCAGTGTTAAAGGTGTTTGAATTTCATGTGACATTTTGGCAAAGAAATTCATCTTTAAGGCATAAAGTTCCTTTTCCTTATTAAATTGAAACTCTTCCCTATGCAATTTATTCCTGAGTCTTACCCAAAAAACAATTCCAAGAATTAACAACCCTGTGAACAATACATATGCTGAATATGCTATATTACCTGACCACCAAGGCGGACTAATAAAAATTGAAATTTGCTTGGTAGGAATATTCCAAATGCCCTTTTGGGTACCAGCTTTTACCTCAAAAATATATTTGCCTGGAGGAATATTGGTATAGGTAGCTACCCGCTCCCCTCTCGGAGTTATCCATTCTTCGTTAAAACCTCTTAACCTGTATGCATAATGGTATTCTGGTTTGAGGACATCTCCAATAGCCGCAAATTGAAAAGAGAACGACGATTGGTTCGATTTCAAATTTAAAGATTCAACATACTCAACCCCTTTCTCAATCTGATCAGGAACCAAATCCCAAGCTGGCTTGTTCAAAATATCAATTTGACTAATGGCCAAGTTGGGAATAAGTTCATTTTTTTTCATCAAATGTGGATAAAACGCACTCACACCATCATCCCCACCAAAATAGAGCATCCCATCCTTTCCCTTAAAAGAGCTTTTCCGAGTAAACCTGTCACTTTGCAAACCATCTATGCTGTAATAAGAACTTAGGGAATCCTTTTCCACATCATAATGATGCAGTCCATTTCTGCTACTTAACCATAATTTATTATAGTCATCAAAAAACATTGCACAAATAGTCAAATCTTTAAAACTGTCATGATTCAAGAATGATTTATAGGAATAATCTTTTGTGTTCAAATACATTAATGAGCCAGATAGTGTCCCTATCCAAAGGTTATCTTCATCATCATTGACCATAAAGGCTGGATCATAATTATTGGTATCCTCACTATGTGTTTTTTGATAATATTCAACTTTTCTGAACGCCGAATTCTGAATGGAATCCTCATTCTCTTCAAACTTGAACAATCCTCCGCGGTTCACACCAACCCATATTGAACCTTTCTTAGTTTCATATATACTTTCTGATATTACTCCAGACACCCCATAAGAACGATAGTTGAAAAAAGCCAGTTGCTTCTGGTTTTCATTAAAAATGTGAATGCCTTCTGTGGTTGTTGCCCATATACGGTTCTTTGTATCCTTATAAAGAAAGCGAACATCCGCAGCAGACTTTTCTGAAATTCCAGAAATCTTAACCCTTTTAAACCTATTAAGCCTTGGATTGTAAACAAAAAGTCCATTTTTATAAGTTGCAATCCAAATATTATTATTTGAAGCTTCAACAATACGTTGGATATATCTCCCTTTAAAAATTGAAGAATTGCTTGTTTTATTTCCATATTGCACACCTTTTCCATTGGGGAATACCCTATTCAGCCCTTTTCCATCAGTTCCAATCCAAAGTGAACCATCAGTAGCTTTAAGCATACAAAGTATTGGCGAAGGAACATTGTTCTCTGATCCTGTAAAATATTGTACACTGCTGTTGTAATTGGGCAGAATGTCAATCGACCCTTTTTTATAAACTATCCAAAGATTGCCATGGTTATCCTCAGAGATGCCAGTTACGCTATTGTTGCTAATGGAAAACCGATTATTGTCTTGATGTCTAAATCGGGAAACCTTATAGTTGTCTTTATCAATTTTAAACAATCCCTCACCATCCGTACCTGCCCAAATATCCCCGCTTTTATCACAAAACAAAACATAAAATGCTGGAATGCCGCCACTGGATTTTACTTGATGCTCTGAAAGGTGGAATGGTTCTAGTTTTTGAGAACTTGGCTCATACTGATAAAGTCCGTAAAGTTCAGAAGCTATCCATAACTTGCCTTTTTTGTCTGCTACTAAAAGTAGTGAATGCAAAATTTTATCATCAAAAGGCATTTTTAGCTCTTGAAGTTGTTTTATTGTCTCTTTAAAACCATAAACCCTACCTCCTTTGGTACTTATCCATATTTGATTTGAGTCTGTAACTGCCAGATTATTGATTGCTTGGGAATGATTTTGAATATTGGGCAATGTGGCTACCCGGGATATCTGGGACTTGGAATAATCATATTTATACAAGGAACCCTCTTCAGAACCAAACCAAACCAAATCGCCATGAGGTATTATAGCGTTGATTTTAAAAGATGTTTCCCCTTTAGACAAACTATCTCTAAAGTGGGTATACCTCCCATTTTTACCCAACATAGTAAGTTCACCATTATAAGTGGCCAACCAATAGTTATTCCTTCCGTCCTTTTTAAAATAAACTCTTCTTTTGTTGATAAACTCATAGCCAAAAATGGTGGTATACGACTTAAAGTCAAAATCATACCCATTATACTTATATATACCTTTAGTAGAAGAAATTAGTACATTCCCCAAACTGTCATTTTCAATTGTTGTGGATGGATGAAATCCCTTTTCGAAATGAATGAAGTTTTGGAGTTCTTGACTTTTGACCATTTGGAAGCATGAAAAAACAATCAAAAAGTAAAAAAGACCAGCTTGTGGGTTAATCCTTTTTTTAGGCATGAACAAACAATGCATAAAAAGCATCTTCATTTTTTTTATTATTCCAACTTCCCTGCCCTCTTCTGTCATTTTCCATAATATATTTTGGAACCATAACTAACCGTTAAACTTGTTCCAATTAACAAATCTTATTCAAATTACATTTTTTCAGCCAACAACAACTTTTAAAATCAAGTAAACAACCAATGTTGTCGTACACATTTTAATGCTTGCTAAACCTTAAATACACTTCAAATTACGGATTTTCAGTCTAAAAAGAACCTAAAACTGAAAAATGAGGTGGTTTTAGACTAAAATACATACCCCTTGAGCAAAGCACAATACCAATATTTGGAGAGAGGAAATTTAACATCGAACTAATAAAAGAATATCTCAAAATCCAATTATGAGCTCAAGAAGAAGTTTTGTTAAAAAAACTGCAATAGCAGGGGCAGGTTTGGCTCTTGCTCCAAGTATTTCATTAGGTGCGGTAAAAGACAAATTGTCGACCAAATTAAATGTTGGACTGATTGGTGTTGGTTTGCGTGGGACCAATCATTTGAACAACCTTTTACTAAGGGATGATGTCAATGTAGGAGCAATTTGCGATGTGGACGATTCAAGAATACGATTGGCTCTGGATATCATAACCAAAAAAGGAAAGGGAAAGCCAAAAACCTTTGGCAAAGATGAATATGATTATCGCAATCTACTTGAGTTAAAGGAGTTGGATGCTGTAATAATAGCCACACCATGGCTATGGCACACGCGTATGGCAAAAGATTCCATGCTCGCTGGAAAATATACAGGGTTGGAAGTATCTGCCGCCAATACGCTTGAAGAGTGTTGGGATTTGGTAAATACCCACGAGCAGACCGGGACACATTTAATGATTTTGGAAAATGTAAATTACCGAAGAGATGTTTTGGCTATACTCAATATGGTAAAACAAAATGTCTTTGGAGAAATGGTACATTACAGATGTGGATATCAACACGATCTTAGAGGTGTACTTTTTAATGATGGAAAAACAGCCTACGGAAAAGGAGCTGAATTCGGGGATAAGGGAATTTCCGAATCTAAGTGGCGTACACAACATTCACTTTATAGAAATGGGGATTTTTATCCAACCCACGGCGTTGGACCTATAGCGGCAATGGCTAATATAAATAGAGGCAATCGTTTTTCCTCTATTACTTCGCATGCCTCCAAAGCCATTGGTTTCAAAGATTACATTGTAAAACAAGGTGGGGAGGAACATCCAAATGCAAAATTAAACTGGAAACAAGGTGATGTCATAACAAGCACTATTGAGACTTCTATGGGTGAAACCATTGTCATCACCCATGATTGTAATCTTCCTAGACCATATTCACTTGGGTTCCGTGTACAAGGAGCCAAAGGTTTATGGGAAGTAGATGGCCGACGTATTTATATTGAAGGAAAGTCCAAACCACATCGTTGGGATGAAGCCAAAGAATGGTTGGAAAAATATGATCATCCTTTATGGCAGAAATATGGTGTTTATGCCAAAGGCGCTGGCCACGGTGGAATGGATTTCTTTGTAATCAATGCCTTTGTACAATCGGCACTACAAAATATTGCCCCTCCCATGGATGCATATGATGCCGCCGCTTGGAGTGCAATTACCCCACTTTCCGAGCAATCTATTGCAAACAACGGAGAACCACAGGATTTTCCAGATTTTACTCGCGGAAACTGGATAAAAAGAAAACCTTACAATTGGATTAAGGACACATATTAAAAGAATAATGCAAGCAAATTGAATAACCAAAAACTGTTTACTAACTAAAATCAAATGATTAATGCAAAAACTGAAAACTAAACTCGTATTTCTATTATCACTTGCGTTTTGTGGCTCGCTGTTTGCCCAAAACATCAAGGTGACTGGAAATGTAACCGATGTTGAAACTGGAATGCCCATTCCTGGCGCAAGCGTCATAGAAGGAGGCACTACCAATGGTGTAGCCGCAGATTTTGACGGAAATTATGAAATAACCGTTCCCCCTAACGCCTCATTGGTAATAAGTTCAATTGGTTTCCTTTCGCAAACGATTTCGTTAAATGGGCAAACCACAGTGAATGTCTCCCTATCACCAGATGTCTCACAATTGGACGAGGTGGTCGTGGTTGGTTTTGGTACCCAAAAGAGGGAAAACGTTACCGGAGCGGCTTCATATGTGCAAATGGACGAGATTATTAACGACCGTCCTATTGTAGATGCTACGCAAGCACTACAAGGTGCCGCCGCTGGTCTTCAAATTGTCCAAAGTTCAGGACAGCCTGGTGATACAAGCACCTCCATAAACATTAGAGGATTTACTTCCATAAATGGTGGTTCCCCATTGATTTTAATCAATAATGTTCCAGGTGACATCGAGGATTTAAACCCCAGAGATATTGAATCCATTTCCGTACTTAAAGATGCGGCAGCTTCATCAATCTATGGTGCTCGGGCGGCATTTGGTGTGGTATTGATTACTACAAAAAGTGCAGGAAGAAATCAAAAAGTTTCATTTAGCTATGATGTTACCACCAGTGTTTCTCGCGCGGTTGATCAACCAGAAAAGGCCACTACTCGCCAATTTGCTGAATCTCTTGACACCTTTGGTGTAAACGCTTACTTTGCAGGTCAAAACGTAGATAGGTGGATTGAGCTTTTGGATCTTTATGATGCAAACCAATTAGGTCAGCTTAATCTGGTAAGCGACCCTATCAACAATACCACATACCCTATTCACTTTGAAGAAAGTAGCAGTCAATATTATCCTTTGACAGACTCTGACATTATTGATGACTTTATCAAGAACTTTGGGTACTCCACCATTCATAATTTTTCCGTCTCCGGGGGAGGTGAAAAAGTAGGATATCGTTTAAGTACAGGATACGCCTTTGAAGATGGGGTCATGGTAACCGATAAGGATTCCTTTAAAAAATATAATGTCAATGCGCAGGTTGATGCGGATATTACTCCACAACTGACCTCCTCATCCAATATATTTTTCCGTTCCAGTATCCAATCTGTTCCCAATGCACAATACAACCAGGCTTTACAGCAGAGGATGTATGATCCCACCGGATTCTTTGATGATGGAACTGGAGACGTACTGCCCTTCAACAGCCCTGGAAATGTTGTTCGCTTTTCTGTGCCTACAAAAAGGGACGAAGACAACATAAGATTGTTCCAACGCTTAGAATGGAAACCTTTCAAGGATTTCTCCTTGACTGGGGAATATACTTTTGAGAAAAAATACATTAATACTGTCGCCGTTAGGAATGCACAGCGGTATTACAGTACGTTTAGATTTAATCCAACGGTTTCTGAAGAAGATGCACTAAGAAATTCTAGTCTTCGAAAAACCCAGACCACAAGGATTTACAATGGATTTAATATTTATGGCAAGTATAATGTGACATTTGGAGACCATAATTTCAATTTTCTATTGGGATTCAATAAAGAAGATGAAAAACAAGATGTTTTTAGTGCATTTAGGAATGATTTGATAGATCCAGATACTCCTACTTTTAATCTGGCCCAAGGCGAGAATTTTACCATTACCGATTCTTTTTATGACTGGGCCGTGGTTGGATATTTTGGCAGATTGAACTATACACTACTTGATCGCTATTTTATTGAAGCCAATTTGCGTTACGATGGTTCATCAAGATTTGCCGAAGGCAGCCGATATGCCTGGTTGCCCTCAGTTTCTGTGGGCTGGGACATTAGCGAAGAACCTTTCATGGAAAATGTAGATTTTATTTCCCTTTTAAAGCCAAGAGCTTCTTGGGGGAAAATTGGAAACCAAGAATACAGAAGACCTGACAATAACCAACAAGAGTACTATCCATCTATTCCCGGTTACGAAGATTTTTTAGCCAACTGGATCAATCTTAGTACTGATCAACGATTCATTAGCTTTAATCCTGCACAATTGGTAAGTGATACCTTTACATGGGAAGAAGTGGTGACAAAGAATTTGGGGATTGATGCCAATTTCTTTAAAAACCGTTTGAGCACATCTTTTGACATTTACACCAGGGAAACCCTTGGAATGTTAAAGGCTGCGCTCCCACTACCCGCTATTTTAGGTACTGAAGCGCCTTTGCAAAATGACGCAGATTTAGAAACTAAAGGTTGGGACATAGAAATTGGCTGGAACGATAAAATTGGAGAATTCAGTTATGGCATCAATGTAAACGTCTTCGATAACCATTCCAAAATTACACGTTTTGAATCTGCTCAAAAATCAATTAATCCTGCCGCATTTTATGAAGGAAAAGAGATTGGTGAGATATGGGGCTACGTTACCGATGGATATTACACGGTAGATGATTTTGTGGAAGGTACATTGAATGCCGACCTTTCTGGTCCCAATAGAGAATTAAAGGATGGGGTCCCTTTTCCAGAGAACGCTCCTGTGCCCTACCCTGGAGATATAAAATATAGAGATCTTAATGGTGATGGCCAAATCACCGATGGCAATGGAACGGCAGAACCTCAATTTGATGAAAATGGAAATGTCATTCCAGAAACAGGCCCAGGCGACCGTAAACGTATCGGTAATAGTACAAGAAGGTATCAATTTGGTGTCAATGGCAATATGGCATACAAAGGCTTTGACCTTTCTTTTGTACTAAGTGGTGTAGGTAAACGTGATCGTTGGAGAGGGTTTACAACTGTAGGTGAAGATACTAGAAGTCAAGATGTAGATTTGATTTTCCCCTACCCCTCTGTATTTGATCATATCTACGCGCATCAATTGGACTATTGGACCCCTGATAATCAAGATGCTTTCTATCCAAGAATTTATGGAGATGCAAGTACTGGAAATAATGATAGTAACTATGACAGAAGTCGATTTGTACAGACCAAATACCTAAGTGATGAAAGCTATCTTAGAGTTCAGAACATCACTCTTGGTTATTCCTTTAATGATAACCTGTTGGAACGTTTAAGATTAAACAAATTACGTGTGTTTGTCTCGGCAAACAACCCCTTTATTTTTGACAATTTGCAAAGAGGGTTAGATCCCGATCAGACAACCACCAATATTGCTAGAAGGTATCCCATTTTAGCTCAATATTCAGTAGGACTTAATGTATCATTCTAAAAAAAATTGAAATGAAAAATTTTAAACACCTTTTAACTTTGATATGCTTCACCGTCCTAACTTCTAGTTGTGACGATGACCTAGACCTTGTTCCACAACAAGAGCTATCAGAAGCAACAATATTTAGCACCTATAACAATGTACGCACCTATGCATGGAGCTTCTATGAATTTTTTGACGCATATCCCAGAGCACTTTCTTGGGTTGCCACTCGTGACCTCGATGCAGACTTAATGCAAAATGGAGGGAGTAGCGTATCACGACCATATATTGCACAGAACATTAATGTACCTGCTGAAAGTGGAGGAACCGTATACGGAATTTCTTATGAGAATATCCGTAGGGTCAATATCATGTTGGACCGAATTGCGGGCTCTGAAATGACTGAAGAAGAGATTGCACATTGGCGTGGAATAGGCCTCTTTTTTAGGGCACATCAATATTTTAATCTTTTAAACAGATATGGAGGCGTGACCTGGTTGGAAAATGAATTGACCGATACGGATACCGACGTTCTATATGCCCCACGGGATTCCCGTGACTTGGTAGCAAATAATATATTAAGAGATTTACAAGAAGCCATTGGAATTATTAAGGAAGATGGCGATGGCCCAAATACCGTTAATCCGGATGTGGCCAAGGCGCTTTTGGCACGCTTTGCGCTGTTTGAAGGTACATGGCGTAAGTATCACGGGCTTAGTGACCACGACAAATTTTTGAACGCAGCAATACAGACATCAGCGGAATTGATTGATAAATATCCTGATATTCACCCTAATTACGATCACGTTTTTAACAGTATAGACCTTGGGCCTATAGAAGGAATATTGCTCTACAAACATTATGTTATAGACGAATTGACACATTGGACATCTACAAATACAAGATCTACAAACAACAAATATGATATTACCCGAAAAGGAATTGATAAATTTTTAACCAAAAACGGACTTCCAGTAACCAATCCGACCAACACCCAATTTCAGGGGGACAAGGATTTTTATGCGGAGTTTAGAGATAGAGACAATCGATTGTTGATTTTGAGCCCACCGCCCTATAAGGTGAATGGGGATGGAAGTCAGAATTGGACATCTACAGGAAATCCTGCGGATGAAGAATTTTTCCCAATTCTTGAGGCCATTACCGGAGGGTTCCCAAACAAACAATTACCAGATCGTAACTGGTCAAAAAGAGTTACTGGAGAAGTACCCAATTTCGACAAGCTTGTTCCCACCCAAACCGGAAACGGGTATCGTTTTTGGAAAATATGGAATGAACATAACGAAGGGAATTCAGGCCAGGATTTAAACGATGACCCCCTATTTAGAATGGGAGAGATTCTTCTCATACATGCTGAAGCCAAATTTGAAGTAGGAGATTTTAATCAATCCGTGGCGGATATAACCATCAATAAACTGAGGCAACGTGGAGGTGTAGCACCAATGACCATTGCACAGATCACGTCAGATTTTGATCCAACCAGAGACCCTGGGGTAGATCCTGTACTTTTTGAAATTAGACGGGAAAGAGCTGTAGAAATGATGGGAGAAGGTGTTCGAAGGGATGATCTAAGAAGATGGAAAAAGATGAATTATGCCACAGAAGTGAAATTAGGTAGATGGATTACCCAAGCCGATTATGCCCAGAACATCCCAATTCAAGGCGATGCACCTGAAGGGTATGTACAATTAATCCCACTTGCTCCACCAGCATTTCCAGACCATTACTACCTTTTCCCTTTACCTGCAGATCAGCTGGTGCTCAACCCAAATATTGAACAAAACCCAGGATGGTAACCACACTAAAAATTAAAGAGTATGAAAAGTAATACTATATATATAAAAACAAAGACACTGGGCCTAATGGTCATTATGGCCTTAATTTTTGGATCTTGCGCTAGAAATGATGATGGCTATCTGAGAGAATCCAATGTTGATTCAGCGTTGTTGCCTGAGGCAGATTTTACTGCATCACAAACTACGGTTGATCAAGATGGAACAATAACGTTTACAGATGCATCCACAAATACTCCTATCTTGTATACATGGAAATTTGACGGTGGAAACCCTCCCTCTAGCACTGAAGCAAGCCCTACAGTTGAGTACCCTATTTCCGGAGAATTTAATGTCAGCCTAAAGGTTCGTAACGAATTTGGCGTTGATGAAGTCATCAAAGAAGGGTTCATTATTGTAGAGAGCACCGCTGAACCCTTAGATCCAGCAATAACTGTTCGAATGAACTATGAGGAAAGTTTATTGAACGAAGGTTCTGCCGGTGGAGCAGGCGCTTCTACAGGGGCACCTGCCTACGAAACCGGGATAATTGGTGAAAATGCATACAGTTTTGATGGTAGCAATGCGGTTACGTTAACTGGATACAAAGGGGTGAACGGACCCAATTCAAGGACCGTGTCGGCATGGGTGAAGACCACTACCACTGAGAGAATTACAATTTCTCATTGGGGCGAGTCTGGAACCGGAAGCAGGGCAACCTTTGCAGTAAACCCTGATGGGACCATACGTTCAGAGTTCCAGGGCGGTGGACTGAACAGCACTGCAGCCGTAAACGACGGCGAGTGGCATCATGTGGCCCATACCTATGACGGGGCCATACTCACGGTCTATGTCGATGGTGTCGCAAGTGCATCATTGCCCACTACAACAATAGATACAGGAAACGCCGGAGAGACCGATGTTGAAATTGGAGCACAGTTCGGAGCCAGGATTTTCAATGGAGCCATGGATGATTTTAGGATTTATGACATTGCCTTGGATGCCGGAAGTATTGGCTTATTGGCTGCGCAACCAACAATTGAAACCCAGTTAAACTTTGAAGGTAGCCTTTTAAATGAAGGATCTGCCGGCGGAGCAGGCGCTTCCACAGGAGCACCTGCCTATGAAACTGGGATAGTTGGTGAAAACGCATACACCTTTGATGGCAGCAATGCAGTCACCTTATCTGGGTATACTGGAGTGAACGGGCCCAATTCAAGGACCGTGTCGGCATGGGTGAAGACCACTACCACTGAGAGAATTACAATTTCCCATTGGGGCGAGTCGGGAACCGGCAGTAGGGCAACTTTTGCTATAAACCCTGACGGCACCATACGTTCAGAGTTCCAGGGCGGTGGCCTGAACAGCGTTGCAGCCGTAAACGACGGCGAGTGGCACCATGTGGCCTATAGCTATGATGGGGCCATACTCACGGTCTATGTTGATGGTGTCGAAAGTGCATCATTGCCAACTACAACAATAGATACAGGAAACGCAGGAGAGACCGATGTCGAGATAGGAGCACAGTCCGGGGCCAGGATATTCAATGGGGCCATGGACGATTTTAGGATTTACTCGACTTCCCTTTCTCCTGAGGCCATAATGCTTTTGTCACAATCATAATCATGTAAAAAAATAAGTTTAGTTTGAGTTAGTTCTTGAGAAGAAGGTGCCCGAAACATTCGATTTATGGGTTGGTTGTTCGGGCATTCTTTCTTTTCAATAATTTAGTTATTCTTTTAACGGTAGTTTATACGACTTTATGAAAATTAGGTTTGCATTACATACTATTATGGTTCTTGGCATGTTGAGTTGTGAAACCAAACAATCCTCTAACACCTCAACTCCAATCAAACCCAACATTATTCTCATCAATATAGATGATTTAGGTTGGGGAGAACCATCTTTCATGGGTAGTACTTTTTACGAAACTCCCGTAATAGATGATTTGTCGATGCAGTCCGTAATTTTCACAAATGCTTATGCCGCTGCCGCCAATTGTGCACCAAGTCGAGCAAGTTTAATGACAGGGAAATGGACGCAAAGACATGGTATTCTTACCGTAGGAAGCTCTGAAAGAGGAAAATCTGAGGATAGGAAATTAATTCCCACTGCGAACAAGACGGAAATTGATGAGAAGTTTCTACTCATTCCAGAATTGCTAAAAAAAGGTGGATATCATACTATCCATGCGGGAAAGTGGCATTTATCAAATGACCCTTTACAAAACGGATTTGCCATTAATATTGGAGGAAGTCATGCAGGGCATCCATCCAGTTACCATGCCCCGTTTAAAAATATAGACCTTAAAGCAGAAAAAGGAGAGAGATTGACAGGTTTAATTATGGATGAGCTTATCCAAGTTTTGGAGACAAATAAAGAACCCTTTTTTGTAAATTATGCTCCTTATGCGGTGCATACCCCAATACAGCCTGTAGATTCCTTATTGGCAAAATATCATACAAAAGAAAAAATTCCTGGTAAAAGCAATCCTAGTTATGCAACCATGATAGAAGATGTGGATGCCAATATTGGAAAACTCATTTCACACTTAAAACAAACAAATCAATTCAAAAACACAGTCATTATATTCACTTCAGATAATGGGGGTTTATTTTTTGTTAGTAACCAGCACCCACTAAGGGCTGGAAAAGGAAGTTATTATGAAGGGGGAATTAGGGTTCCTTTCTTTATTGTTTGGAAGGATAAAATAGATAATGGCATCAGGAATAATACTCCTATTTCCAATATAGATATTTACCCCACCTTGCTCGAGATTGCCAATATTGATGCACCAAGGGATCTAATTTTGGATGGAAATAGTCTATATCCAGTCCTAACAAAAAAGAAAAAAATTGAAGAAAGGCCTCTATTCTGGCATTTTCCAGTGTATTTACAGGCCGTTGCAAAAGAAAACGAGAATAGAGATTCTAAGTTTAGGACACGTCCTGGTTCGGTAATTCGATATGGCAAATGGAAATTGCACCATTATTTTGAAGATGACGCTATTGAGCTTTATAACTTGGAAGACGATCTTGGTGAAAAAAATAATTTGGTTGATTCTCTACCTGAAAAAACCAAGGAATTGTTCAATCTCTTAGAGCAATGGCGAGCAGACACCAATGCTCCTGTTCCAAATAAACTTAATCCCGAGTACCTACAATCTCCAAAATAGAAATTATGAAATCAAAATATCTTGTATTAGCTCTTTTGATGGTCTTCTTATGTTCATGCTCCTCAGATAGTGCAGAAATACCAGACCCAAAAACTACCGAAAAACCAAAAGAACCAGAAGAGCCAGAAACTCCGGAAGAGGATATTTGGAATGTCAATAAATCTGACCAATATGCGGTAAATATTATTTTCTATAAACCTTCAGATTTTAATGCCACAGATGATGTTATCAATAAAATAAGTGACATGGCTTTGTACATACAAAAATGGTACGAAGTACAGATGGAACTCAATGGTTATGGCGAAAAAACCTTCGGATTGATCACAAATCAACATGGGAAGGTGCGAGTGCATGTAATTGAAAGTAGCAACCCAAGTTCTTACTATCATGATAAAGAAGAGCAAGACCCATACTCTACCCTTCAAGAATTAAATGCAGCTGTGAACAACTATTTTGGTTCCAATGCCGGCTTTAAGGCTAGTGCACATTCTTTAATTCTCTCTAATGAAGAAACCTTGATTAGGTTTGTGGGCTCTGGAAAGAATGCTTATGCAAGATCCTCCAATTTTAGCCTTGAACCTACTGGCAAATATTTTGGAGACTTTGAGTTAATGAAGTCTGCAGGTCTTGGTGGAATCATGCACGAATTAGCACATGGCCTAAATGTGCCTCACAACTGTCATAAAAACTCAGAGCTCCCCAAAATATCATTAATGTCTTTTGGCAATCATACATACGAGAATGGGCAAGAAGATATGGTTTTTATGACCAAAACCACTGCAGCCATCCTAAATGTAAATGAGGCTTTTAATAAAATCAACAATGGTATTGTATATTATTCACAAGATAGCATGGAGATGCAAATGTTGGAAATTGAGAAAAATGATGCCAACAATAGCATAGATGTCCAAGGAATCATATCTTCAGATACTACACCAACCCATCTCTATATTAGCAATGACGGCGCTCCAAGTGGTCAGGCAAATAATAATTATGATGATGTGACCTTCGTTACAGGTTTTACAGACCTAGGAGACAATAGATATAGTTTCAGTGTCAAAATGCCATATCAAGAGCTATTCAACAATTATAAAGATGAGTTTAAGAACGATATGCTCCTATCCATAAAGGGACTGACAATACAAGGAAACAGGCACGAACTTTACAAATACAATTACACCATCGATTTATCCACCAAAACGCCGAATGATGACGTAAATAAAACCTATGAAATCTTTACCTTTTCAGATCGTTCCAGTTGGACTATTACGGCAAATACCACAAGCCCTAACAGTGCCAGAAATATAGTTACAACTTTAGATGGGGACCTTTCTTCATATTGGCACAGCAATTACCCATATGATATTTCAACAAATGGAAATCACGAATTGACAATTGATATGGGCACTGAAAACAAATTTAACGGTATATACCTGCACTCGGATAGAGGAGGCATAAATTTTCGACCAAAACATGTTATCGTCCAAGAAAGCGCAGATGGAAACACGTATGTGGAAGTCAAGGAATTTGATTTAGAAAACATTCCCGAAAATCAACTGTCTTTTGATACTCCAATAACCACGAGATATTTAAAAATATTGGTAAGTGAGGTTCATATATCATCCGGTTCAGAAGAAAATCTTATCCTGAACGAAATTGATTTTATCTACTAAGAAGGACATTTCACTATGAAAAAAGAGAAGAAATTAGTGAAGATATATTTAATGTTATTATTTCATTTCATGTTTTTATCATGTTCTGCGGATCAAGAAAGTGTTGTAGTATCCAACAACACAGAAGAACTCCCTCCACAATCAACAGATAATGATAATCAAGATATTGACCTGACAACCTTAGTGTTCACTCCCAACGAGAGTTTTTTTTCACCTGTGGGCACCTTAAAGGCAAACCTCAGAGACAAAACCACAGGAAATGAATATAATAAAAACGAGTACTATGATTACATTTATGAATGGAAGGCTCTTACTGACACTATTATTTTTGGGATAGATATTAAAACTGTTGGGGATTTAACTATTAAACCTGAAATGGCCATTCAAGCAAGTCAAGATGGCTCAGAATTGTTAGTTTATCTTGACAATGAAGGTAAAGTAACCTCTTTAACTGCAACTGGCTCTGAAGATACCTATCAAATACAGGATGAAGTGGTTTTCCAAAATGTCACCACTGGATTCCACATCATCAAATTACAGCTGAAATCGTTGGCCAATACTGGCCAAGATGTTGGGCGTTTGAAGAATCTGCATATTTCTGGCATTGCTGCAAAAAACTCAGAAAATGTAATGCGCCGTTATCGTGCCAAAGCGGTTCACTGTAAATGGGAAATCGCCGATGCTGATGCACAAATTGAAATCAGTGTCCATGAACTTACCATAGCCAGTAAAAATGTGGACTTTTATCAGCCGATTACTACACCGTTTGGGTATACAGGATCTACATGGGATAAGGATACGCAAACATTTGGAGGGTATAATTTTTCACTTTGGTCCTATGGTGCAAACGACCCTATCCCTCCTATTTATCAGGAAAGTCATTTAGTTGCGGTAGGTCCAGGGTTGGAATTTGGCTCTTACGGGCATGAAGGTACCGGCGTAAAACCTAGAGGTCCCCATCCGTATATTGGGCAGGACACCAATACGCAAATTATTGCCGTACGAATGGAACCTGGTGAAACTTATAATACATTTTGGAGCTATTACCTAAGCCCCATCGATGGACACTGGAAGCTTTATGGCTGTGGTAAAAAATACAATAAAAGTGGACAGCTGAAATACTTAACCACTGGGGCTTTTGTAGAAGTTCCGGGTGGAGCACATAAGGTAAGGAGCGGTCATCAGGTTTGTGAAACACATTATAGAGGGTGGCAACGTGATGTTTCAGGCAATTGGCATCCTATCACTACCATGAGGGGAACCTCCAATGTAACTGATCTTAGTGCAAGGGATTGGGATGTGTTAGATAACAAGTTTTCTATGCAAATGGGAGGTTGGAAAGAAACAGGTACACCTAAAGAAACGTTGACTTTGAACTCTGCTGACCCTATTCCAAATTATCTTCAAGGGGAATATATTAAAGAATTATTTAAAATGCCTGCTGATTTTGAACATGAAAAAACTACCGATATTACATCAAGTTCTGCAAAAATCAATTTTTCCATATCAAATTTAGGAACCAATGCCACTGCCCATATTTTTTGGGGCAACGAAGAAGGGCTAACTAAGGAAGTAAAATGGCAAAATAACATGGAAATTCCTGTTTCTGATGGAGCAAATACTATAACTTTGGAAAACTTGTCGGCGGCTATAGAATATATGTATAGAATTAGAATTACCAACGATCAAGGTATATTATGGTCATTAGAAACCCAAAGATTCACGACTTTGTAATTTTTTCACATAAACAACCAATTCAACAGAATATGCAACATTCCAAATCGACTTTAATAATTCTTTTGTCTTTTCTTGTGTTTTCTTGCAAAACAAAGCCAGAAGCAGAAAAGGAAAATGTGACGGTCCAAAGTCCAAATATCATCTACATTTTGGCAGATGATTTGGGCTATGGTGAATTGGGCATCTATGGCCAAGAAAAGATTGAAACTCCCAATATTGATGCTCTTGCCCAAAATGGGATGTTGTTTACACAACACTATACAGGGGCTCCAGTTTGCGCCCCAGCAAGGTACATGTTAATGACAGGCAAGCATGCTGGTCATGCCTATATCCGGGGAAATGATGAATGGAGGGAAAGAGGGGATGTTTGGGACTACAAAGCTGCAATTTTAGATTCTACCTTGGAAGGGCAAAGACCTATTCCTTCATCAACCGTACTTTTCCCTCAATTGTTGAAAAATCAAGGCTATGCCACCGGAATGGTTGGAAAATGGGGTCTTGGAGCACCACATACTGATGCTATTCCAACAAAAATGGGCTTTGATTTTTTCTATGGATATAATTGTCAGCGACAGGCACACACTTATTACCCCGTTCATTTGTATAAAAATGAAAATAGGGTTCACCTTAACAATGACACCATTCCTCCAAGCAAAAAATTTCCAAAAGGGGCCGACCCCAATGACCCCGAAAGTTATAGGGAATATAATTTGAATGATTATACTCCAGATTTAATGTTTGATGAAATGTTAGGTTTCATTTCCGAAAACAAAGAAAACCCGTTCTTTTTCTATTGGGCATCACCTATACCACATAACCCAATTCAGGCTCCACAAAAATGGGTGGATTATTATAAGGGGAAATTTGGCGAGGAGGAACCATATTTAGGAGGCGCAGGATATTATCCACATCAAAATCCAAAAGCCGGGTATGCAGCCATGATTTCTTATTTGGATGAAAATGTGGGCAAACTTGTGGATTATTTAAAAAAGAATGGATTATACGAAAATACCATCATCATGTTCACCTCAGATAACGGAGTAACTTTTTCTGGTGGAACTGATGGAGAATTTTTCAACAGCTCAGGAGTTTTTGGTGAGGAATACGGTAGAGGCAAAGGTTTTGTATATGAAGGTGGAATAAGAGTTCCTATGATTGCCACATGGCCAAATCACATAAAACCCGGTAGCAAAACAGATCATATTTCGGCTCATTACGATGTAATGGCAACATTACTTGACCTTAACAACATTGACAACCCAGAACAAACAGACGGCATCAGTTTTTTACCCACATTATTGGGTGAACAAGATCAGGCGCAACACGATTTTCTGTTTTGGGAATATCCTGAATATGGAGGGCAAGTTGCCATACGAATGGGAGATTGGAAAGTGGTACGACAGAATCTTAAAAACCCCAAAAAAGAATCTACTTTAGAACTTTATAATCTCGTTAAAGACCCAGCGGAGCAAAACAATGTAGCCGATGAGCATCCAGAAATAATTGCCAACGCAGCCAAAATCTTTGCAGAAGAGCATAACAATGCAGAAGTGGAAAGGTTCAGAATACCCATAGTTGAAAATGGATTATTATCTAGTAAGCAAAACGAGGAATAACCTCAAACAGTTTCTATTTAGGTATTTAGCTTATATTGGTCTATCAATTTTAATAGATGATACGAGGAAAGTTCATTTATCTAATGCTATGTGTGGCGTTGGTTTCTTGTAAGACACAGGAACAGGTCAAAAAAAAACTAAATGTTCTTTTTATCATTGCCGATGACTTGACCGCTACGGCTGTTTCTTCCTATGGAAACAAGATATCTAAAACTCCTAATATTGATTTGTTGGCCGCCCAAGGAACAAGATATACCAAAGCCTACTGTCAATACCCAGTATGTGGTCCCTCCCGAGCATCCTTTTTATCCGGATATTATCCAAGTGCCACCAAAACCTTTGGATACACTAGCGGAAGGGAAAATATAGGTCCTAACCGTATTACGTGGCCTCAATTGTTCAAAAACAATGGATATTATACTACTCGAGTGAGTAAAATATACCATATGGGAGTCCCTATTGATATTGAAACAGGATCTCATGGAAAGGATGATGAAGCATCTTGGACAGAGAGATACAACAGTCAAGGGCCAGAATGGAAAGCAAAAGGTGATGGCGAGTTGGTGCAGGGAAATCCAGATGGGTCCAAACCCATTCAAGGAGGGAATGTAATGACCATCGTAAAAGCAGAAGGCGATGATCTAATTCATTCTGACGGAAAAACCGCGGCCAAAGCTTCAGAACTTATCCGAGCACATAAAAACGAGCCTTTTTTTATGGCCATTGGTTTTGTTAGGCCCCATGTACCTTTTGTAGCTCCTAAAGATTATTTCGCTCCATATCCTTACGAAGACATCAGCCTTCCTTATAATTTTGAAGGTGATTGGGATGACATTCCTGAAAAAGGAATCAATTATGTGACCAGCAAGAACGCCCAAATGGATAGCATCCAGAAAAAGAAGGCCATTGCTGCTTACTATGCATCCGTTTCTTATATGGATAACCAATTAGGAAAGGTCTTAACAACTTTGAAAGAGGAGGGATTGGAGGATGATACGGTTGTCATTTTTACTTCTGATCATGGTTTCCACCTAGGCGAGCATGAATTTTGGATGAAAGTCAGTCTAAAAGAAGAATCAGCTCGTGTACCGTTAATCATCAAAATGCCTGGCAAAGCTCCGGCAGTATGCAACTCTTTTGTAGAGTTGTTAGATCTATATCCAACCATTGCTGAATTGGCAGGCCTTTCCTATTCCGAACACCTTCAGGGAAAAAGTTTGATCAAAACATTGGATGACCCAAATCATAAGGTTAGGGACATCGCATTTTCTGTAACCCAAAATGGCAACACCTTTCTATTAAGAACAAACGATAGGGCTTATATACAATATGGCGAGGATGCTTCTTTGGGAATAGAACTGTTCGATATGAAAAAAGATCCAGGCCAGTATACCAATTTAGCTCAACTTCCAGAGTATGCAGAGGAAGTAAAAAATTTCCAGGAAAAACTAAAACAGAAATTAAAGGAGGTAAGAACCAACGATTTGGAAATGTCATATTCCAATTCCAAGACTCCCTAGCAAACCAAACATGCTGCTATGGCTTCCATTCTATGGGGCAAAACTTATTCAGATGGAGCAATAACCATTAGTTTGTCATTATTTTTAGCTACCAAAATCGCCGTAAAATCTGTATTCCCCAATTTAATTAAGCGCATTTTCTTTACATCACCATTGAGGAACACCCCACTCCGTTTATATGGGATAACCTCCAATTGAGAATCTGTCCCCAATTTCAATAGTGCACCAATACTGGCATCATTCCTCGGCGTTTCCACTTCAGACTGGTACAAGTTCCCCGCTACAAGAATATCTTTAGAACCGTCCTTGTCAAAATCGGCTATACAGATATCATTTATTGAAGATAACTGCACCTCATTGGGTAAGGCATGCAGTTCAAACCTACCACCTTTGTTTTCCAAATAAACCGAAGCAAACATATTTGCTTTAAGATGTAGTGCATTTTCCAATTTTTCCTTTCCATATACTTGTACAAGGTCTGCTGAGCCAAAACTGGCATATGTTGGAAATTTCTTTTTAATAAATGGCATCTGCTGGGAAGAGCACTCCCTTCCTCGAAGCGGGAATAAATTACCTTGATTGTAATAGCCCAGAACTATATCATTGGTTCCGTTTTCATCAAAGTCATGGGAATATATTTCAAAAGGTTCACTCTCCGTGGCTTTGTACTTGTAATTCAAACCAAGATTGCCCACTATATAATCTAGATCTCCATCTTCATCCAAATCCACCTCTTGAATGCTATTCCACCAGCCATATGTATTGGGTAATATGGAATCATCTTTGGTTAAGTTTCCATCTGTATTCTTAAAAAAAGTGATTTTCATCCACTCTCCTACCACGATCAAATCTTTAAAACCATCTTGGTTAAAATCTGTCCAAATGGCATCAGTAACCATTCCAGCTTGCAAAAGTTCTGGGGCAACCTTAGCAGTTACGTCCTTGAACTCTCCTCCAAGATTCTCTAATAATCTACTCGACTGGGCATGAGGATATTTTTGTGGAAACAATCTGCTCCCTACAAATAAATCCAAATCGCCATCTTGATCAAAGTCAAAAGGCTTTACACAACTTCCACTTAAATGACTCTTGGGAAGCTTTTGGACGGCTTTTGCAAATTTACCATTGGAGTTTATGTACAATCTATCCTGGTACCTACTGTGATTTGGTTCCCACTCGTTTCCACCACTTACGACGTACAAATCCAAATCTTGATCATTGTCAGCATCAAAAAAAACCGCATCAATATCTTCGAACTCTTTGTCCTGTTGCCATATTAAACTGTTTGAAGGAATGAAAGCGCCATCTTTATTTTGATTGTAAATCATAGCTGAATAGCCTTTTGCTCCTCCAATAAAAAAATCTTGTAAGCCATCATTGTTGATATCTCCAACCGCCAAAGCGGGCCCAAATTGAGACATTTTATGGGGCAAAAGGCTTTCTTTGGCAAAATCATTATGGTTGTTTTCTTCATGAATATAATCAATGCCCAGTTGCCTTGTGATGTCCTTAAATACTCTATGTTTTGTTTTGTTTGTAGAGTTATCAAAGTTCATTGCATTTTCATAATCAGCAGTAAGCCTTTGATTGACCGGAACATCATTTAGCATTTGTTGTTTTCCGTCAGGCCAAGTTATTGTGACTACATCAACTTTTTTATTTGTAGATAGACCCAAATGCACCAATGGTTCTACGGATGATTGATACCCTCGGGTCATGTAATTTTCAACTATTTGGTTATCTTCCTTAGTTTGTATTTCAATGCGTGTACCAATCCCTAAAGGGTTTTCCTTACTTCCCCTAAATTGGAATTGAAGGTAGTTTTTCTCCGTATTATTTTTTAGTACGGTAACTTTTTCATCTATGTTATTTATAATGATGTCCAAATCTCCGTCAGCATCTAAATCTGCGTATGCCGCACCATTTGAAAATGAGGATGCACCAACTCCCCATTCTTTTGAACTTTTAGTGAACGTTAAATCACCATTATTCCTGAACAAATAGTTCTGTGTTTTTCTTTGGGGGGTTTCCCTGACCAATTCTTCTACCACTTGGGAAATTTTTTCTCCATTCCTTTTTGCCTCTTCCAGTCGGTTTAACTTATGATTTCTGAAATCATTGTTCCGAAAGTCTCTTTTAAGCCCGTTGGTAATCAGAAGATCTTTGAATCCATCATTGTCAAAATCGGCAAAAAGAGGTCCCCAACTCCAATCCGTGTTGGACACGCCTGCCAGTTGTGCAATATCTCCAAAAGTACCATTGCCATTATTCATCTGCAGGGCATTGAACATGTATTGGTAATGAAATCCATGTTCCACAGCATGTCCAAAGGCTTTGGGATTCATACCGCTCATACTGGTTTTGATTCCAAAATTATCTTCGGCCACCATATCCAGAGTCATAATATCGAGCAGTCCATCATTATTAAAATCGGCTATATCCGTTCCCATGGAAAAATTGGAAATATGGGGAATAGATGACCTCAATTGTTCTGAAAATGTTCCATCACCATTGTTGTAGTACAGATAATCTTGTTCCACATAGTCATTGGCTACATAAACATCTGGCCATCCATCTTGATTAAGGTCACCTACAGAAACTCCTAGTCCAAATCCCAATGAATTGCCAATAATTCCAGCTTTTCTAGATACGTCAGTAAATTTTTTATTATCATTTCTATACAATTTGTCCCCTACCAGTTCATTTTCCTTCATCTTAAATTCTTCAGGATTATTGGTATTTATTGGAGTGACATTATGGTTCAGTAAAAACATGTCCAAATCGCCATCTTTGTCATAATCAAAAAAAGAGGCTTGGGTACTATACCCGGAAAAATTAAGTCCATATTGGGCCGCAGCTTCAGTAAACGTTCCATTTTTATTATTAATAAAAAGTTCGTTTTCCCTGTTCTTTATTTTTCCTTTTCCGGATTTACATACATAAATATCCAACCAACCATCTGCATTGATATCTACCATGGTCACACCGGTTGTCCAACCAAAAGAGCCTTTCACATGGGCAGTTTCTGTAATATCCTCAAATTTAAAATCTCCTTTGTTTCTATATAATTTATTGCTCTTCAGGTTAGATGTAAAGTAAACATCCGGCAATCCATCATTGTCAACATCACCAACAGCAACCCCTCCCCCATTATAAAAATATTCATAGACCATACTGTTCATAGCACTGCTCTCGGGTATTTCGTTGGCAAAATATATCCCTGTTTCAGATGAAGGAATGGTTGTAAAAAGTGTTGAGGTTACCGGTTCATTTTTTTTGATTCTTGAAGATGGTTTTTCATAACATGAGATAACCAAAAGGCTGCCAACAACCCCATAAAACATGATATTTTTGAAGTTTTTAATCATGGAATTTACTTTTAATCAAAAATGACAATTGTACTAGCATCCAGTGTTGTGGTTATACTGACTTCCTTAAATGTGGTTTCTTCCGCCAATCCTGAAGCATCAATTTTTGAGGTTGGACTGAAAGTAGCCTTCTTGCCATTAACTTTAACTGATTCGTATTCGTTATTCAAATCCAATATCCTAATCTTCCAAGTTCTCTTGGTTAACTTATTTTTAAACTGACCTTCTGCTTTTCCAATCTCTACAATTAATTGATCATTTTGTCCTTTACGCTGCTGAACAACTGTCTTGGCGTATTTCCCATTTTGGTATGCAATGGATTGAGCGTCATCTTCATAAAAAGCTATTTCTCCATTTGTTCCAGGATATACCTCTAACCAAATTGTTTCTTCCTGTTCACCTGGAATAATCCAATTGCGTTCTTTTCCATAGCAAAGTATTCCGCCTTCAGGTACAAATAATGGAAGTTTATCAGAATCACTTGTATCATATTTTAATACTTGGCCTCCTTGCAATTTTTCTTTGGACCAGTAATCAAACCAACCAGAACCTGAGGGCAGATAAATCTCATGAATGCTCAATGCATGGTATACAGGAGCAACCAATATTGATTTACCAAACATGTATTGATACGGCCATTGGTCCTTGTTGCAACCATCATCATATGGATATTGCAACAGCATAGGCCTGCTCATTGGCATTCCTTCCAGATAGTTTTCATATCCGAGGGAATAAATGTAAGGCAGAAGGCGGTATCTTAGTTTTCTATGACGTCTTATACTTTTCTCCGCAGTATATTCGCCTTCTTTTGCCAATCTTTCGGCATTTTCTTGTGTTGAACTTTTAACCTGATCTCGCTCAATTACAATTCGCTCTTTCCAAAGGTCAATATCTGAGCTAATGGCCCAAGGTTTTAGGTTATGTGATCTAGATACTCCTAAGAAATCCACAAATTGGTTCATTCTTGCCTGTATTAAAGGAGTTTTTCCATACACATCCCAAGTAAGGTATGACATTCCTTTCATTGAACCATGGGTATTGGTAATACCATTTATTTGCCACTTCATCTCCGACCAGGTAAAATCCGAATCCCCCACCCATCTAAATGGGTATCTTCTTTGACCAATCATAGCATTCAAAGGAATTTGTGTCAATCCATCATCCCAAGGATTGGTTTCTTGCATTCTTCTACACCCCAAAAACATTACCCTGCTTTCTTTTCCAATATATTCCTGTGTACCATTCCATATTTCTGCATCAGAGATGTTATTTCTTCTGGTATCTTGCCAAGTTCCAACGATACCCATATCCAATTCTTTTTTATAATTCTCCCACCATGTCTTTTCATCAATTATCGTTTCTGTCCAGCCATGGTTTACCCTGTTTGCATGATCTGGTGCATTGTGGTGGATAAGCATTAAATCAAAATCGCTAGTTTTTAAGGAATCTATCATCTGTTTGGGTGTGAGTGGGCTTGTATAATTTTCGGACCACTCCATACTACTTCCCCAAGTTATCTCTTTACCACCAACACAAGCATCCCCCCATCCAAAATCAAGAATAAGGTTGTCACAGGGTATGTCCCTATCCCTAAACTCTTGGGCAACTTCCATAAAATCTTTCTGATTTCCAGTACAGCTTAAATGCTGTGTTTGAAAAAAACCGTAACCTTTTTTGGGAAGTAAGGGTTCTGGGCCCACTAAATCATTGAATTGCTTGAAAAGACTTGGATAATTGGGACCATAGATAAAATAATTATCCATTATCAAGCCCTCCTCTAAAAAAGTGTCTGTGTAACTTCTTGTTTCCTTGTTGTAGAACCAATGCGTATATCTGCTATTCAAGTTGGTCTCATTAAATGCGCTGGCATTGTCAAAACGGGTATAGCCATCTTTGAACATTCCATAGATCGGGCCATCTGTAGGATATATTTTTTTTGAGTTGTTATCGAAAATAGTCCAATCCAAAGATTCCTTATCAACTACCAATTTAATTTTTGAAGTTTGTATTTCATATTTATCCTCATTTTCTTCAAAACTGCATTCCACTTTATCCCATGAATCCAAATGACCAATTAAAAATGGAAGTTCATATTTGTCAGGAAACTTTATACTGTCCAACGCAGAAACTCTAAAACGAAACATTGTTGGGGAATAAAAGGAAACTTCAATGGAGTCTGCTAAATATACCTTTGTAGCATAACCATCATACTTTACCTTACTAACACCATCAGAGGGTATACAACTTAAAAAAAACATGGTTGTTAGTATAATGCACAAAATCAATCTTTTAATCTGTATCATATATGTCTAAAAAAGAGAGACAAATTCAATTTATTTATCTTAAATTATTATTACTTCAAATAGGGGTTATTTGAAATTTGTTTTTTTTGAATAATACTTTACAATTGGAAGTAACACGGGTTTTTGGTTCACTCCCATCTCAACTAATTCTTTATCAAGAAGATTCCAACCAATAAATCCATCTCTTACTTGCGGTTCCAGTGCGTAAAAAATGAGATTGGCCAATGGTTGTGCCATGTCAATCTCATAAGTTCCTGCAGGAATTTTCTTGTTTGAAACATCCACATATTCTCCATGCAAGGTTGTCATCTGATAGTTTGCAAATCCCATCGGTTTATACTCCATTTTATCAATGAGATAGCTCTCTCCACTAATGGTGAAATCATGTTTTAATTGTTTTACTTGTACACCGTGAAGTTTAAGTTTATCAGCTAAGTGTTTAAATTGTTCCGGAATCAGATATCCCCTTGGCACTTTTGCTTCTTGAACACCAATAGGTTTAGTTATCAATGTTACATTATCAATCCATTCAGGAGGATTTGGCCTATCCAATTCTTCAATACTTGTACCTGGAATTGTTTTTGTCTTTGTATTGCGATAAGCTGGCATGGTAATATTTCCCTCAAGAATGTATTTCCCTGATACATAATTGGTTAGATTTCCTGAAGCAGCTTTATCCTTAATCAACTGAACTACCTCTTTCTCCGCATTATGGCAAATTTCCTGCATTTCTTTACCGTGCTCATAACAATATTCCAACAAAGCATTGGTGTAAGCATAGGAGGAATATATAGCTTTTTCAAAAGCTTCTCCCCCGGGAGTCTCAACCAAAATGGCCATTCTATTTCTAAGTCCATAAGCGTTAACCATAAATTTAGCTTCTGTAGACCATATTGAATTATCATGGGTAAATTCAGTTGGTGGCCAACCTTGATTTAATCCACAGTGCATTCCCACTTCAATCTTGCTTTTTTCACGAGCTTTTTTAACAATCTCCGGGAATATTTTATAGGTCACATAATCTCGTGGAGATGAGTGTGCCGTAACCACATTTGACCCAGCCTGTGCAATGGCATAACCATGACGTGTATCTCCCATGCGATGAGTATCGTAAATAAGTATTGGATCCCAAGTATTCAACACATTTTTTAAAGCACCTCGCATGTTTTTTGTCTGCAGTTTGATACCATCTCTGTTTACATCATATCCTGCCCCATTTCTTCGGGTGCCCGTCAATCTTGGATTACCATTGTTTACCACCCTCGCCTCATTTCCATCTACATTAAAGTTTGGGTTTATTAATATGATAAGTTCGTCTAGGAGATATTTTTTATCTCCAAAGAGGATATCCCGTATAACCATTAGTAAGGCTTCTTTACCTTCACATTCTGAAGGGTGAATACCTCCTTGTAAATAAATAATAGTTTTCCCTGTTTTTTTTGCCTCTTCTGCAGACGTTACTCTAGGGTTGGACATTACCAAAGTAGGACTGGTACGTCCTAAATCACTGGTAAACATGTTAAACACATGGACATATTCACTTTCCCAAACAATCTGAGAAAAATACTCCAAAATATCATTGTAATTGGCCGTATGGGCAAAACTGGATAGTTCTGTTTTAGTCATTAGTTCTTTAGGCCATTTCCCATTCCAATTTTCGGGCACTTCGTTCCCCCAATAAGTTTTATCTTGAGCGGAAAGGCTTAAAGCACATAGAAGACAACAACAAATGATCCAAGTTTTTTTCATTTTCTGCATTTTAAAAAGTTAGGGTTCAAAGTACTTTTAACTCTAATTGAAAGATAAAAAAATACCCAAAGAAGAAACATATCAGCTTTGGGCATTTTAAACTAAAAATAACTCAAACTAACTCAAACTAATTCGTAACTCAATTATAGTTACCATCCAGTATTCTGATTGAGATTTTCGTTAATGTTCAACTCCTGTAGAGGAATTGGGAACACTATGTGTTTATCTTGAAAATTATCTGCAAAAGGCTTGTTATGGGCTTCCAGCGTTGCTTTTATAGATTCTGTCGCTGTACTTCCTCTCTGCCATCTATATAAATCAAACCAGCGAATACCATATTCCATAGCTAATTCAACAGGTCTTTCATGATGACGTATTTGTGTTCTGAGTTCATCTTTTGACAAAGCACCTAAAGAAACTGCTCCACCTCTTTCACGAACTTTGTTGACCTCAGCGATAGCTTCTGTGGTCTTATTATTCTCATTGAGCGCTTCTGCATACATTAACAAGACATCAGCAAACCGAATCACTGTAATATTGGTCCCGTTATAGAAGTTGGTATCTTCATTAAACGAATACTTTTTGAAATACTTAGGGTGGTTTAATGCATCTGCAACATCACTATAAGGTCGCACAGCATCATCTGCCCTACTATACATTTCAGAATTGGGGTCGTCAAAGAAAATACTCTCATATACTCTTTCACTTATGTTTCCGCCTCCATCTACATCTGTCTTCATTTCATCTACTAGCCATTGTGAAGGGTAGAATAACTCCCATCCACCAAATTCATAGGGAGAAACCTGGAAATTAAGTACCTGACGTTCATCATTGTCATTGGAACGGTCTCCGGTAAATTGTATCTCAAATACACTTTCTGGGCCATTTTCTGAACTCCCATTAAAGTTATCCGCAAAGTTTGGCAACAACGAATAATCCATGGCGACCACCTCGGCTAATTTTGTCTCGGCTTCTGCCCACTTTTCTTGGAACAAATAGACTTTGCCTAACAAGGCTTTTGCAGAACCTACTGTAGCTCTTCCCTTCCATTCACCTGTATGACTTGTTGCCATATCAGCTTCTGCTTCTTGCAAATCTGTTTCTATTTGTGCCCAAACCTCAGCAGGAGATGCTTGACCTGGAAAAAGCTTTTCAGGATCAGTGTCAAAAGTGGTCACTAATGGAACATTTTCAAAACCAGTTACCAACCAGAAATAGTAGAAAGCTCTTAAAAACTTCGCTTCAGCTACAATAACTTTTATATCCGCCTCTGATAAGGCTTCAATTGATGGTACATTTTGTATCACCTGATTGGCCCTTCCAATTCCTGCATAACTGGCTCTCCAAATATTAAATGGTCCACTGTCTTCCGTAGTATTGTTAAAACTTGCTACCGATCTACCATAAATCTCGGCAGTATTATTGGTAACGTCATCACCACGATATGCCAATGCGGTATACATTTCTTCAAAAAAGGCCCACTTGCTCCCACTGGAACTATGCATAGCCGCATAGGTTCCCGTTAAGGCCTGCAAGGCATGCTGCTCTGTTTGCCAAAAGCTTGCCTCCGTTAATACCTCTTTATTGGGAACATCAACAAAATCATCGCTACAGGAATATGTAAAACCTATAACTAAACCTATCAATACTAAATATTTATATTTTTTCATTGTTTGTCTTATTATAATTAAACACCAATCCTATAAGGATACATTAATACCTAACACAAAGGACTTGGTTAGAGGGTAATATCCTCTATCCACACCTCTGGTAAAGGTTCCACCATTTCCTAATCCTGGGTCAAAACCAGAATAATTGGTCAATGTCAATAGATTGTTGGCTGTAAAATACAGTCTAGCACTTGAGATAAAAGTTTTATCAACTATTGATTCAGGAAGTGTATAACCAATTTGCAAGTTCTTCAACCGGAGATAATCCCCATCCTCTAAGAAGTAGCTTGATGGACGGATATTGTTATTTGGATCACCAAATACATTCCGTGGAATTCCACTTCCCGTATTGCTCGTTGACCATGCATTGACCAAGTCCGCAGACATGTTGTTACGATCTGTGCGGTACAACCACATTTTAACTCCATTGTAAATTTTATTGCCTGATACTCCTTGGAAAAACAAACTCAGGTCAAAATTCTTGTATTCAGCATTGAAAGTAAGACCATACTCCAGTTTTGGCAACCCACTGCCAAAATACTGTTTATCATCATCACCTAGAACACCATCTCCATTGGTATCTGTAAACCTTAAATCACCAGGAGCAGCATCTGGTTGTACACCATGAGCATCGATCTCTGCTTGGTTCTGGAAAATACCATCAGCTTGGAACAAATAAAATCTACCAACCTCACCGCCAACTTCTGTGCGGGTTGTTGGGAAGTTGTTAAACTCTATAAATCCATCAGTAAAGGCTTCGTCCGCAATACCTAATTTAGTGATCTCATTTTTTGATCCGCTAAAATTAGCAGTAACATCAAAATTGAAATCCCCTTCATTTTTACTGTAAGCTGCGGATACTTCCCAACCTTTGTTTTCCATATTACCTCCATTGGTCAATGGAAAAATGGTAATACCTGAACTGGCAGGAATAGGTACATTTACCAACATACCATCCGTTTCAGAAGTAAAGTAATCAAAAGTGAATCTAAATTTGTTATCCAAAATTCCTAGATCAACACCAAAGTTAGTAGTAGCAGTCTCTTCCCACTGAATATCAGGTGTAGGCAATGTAGTACTAAGTGCACCAACCAATACGGCTTGGCTAACTCCTTCTCCAAATGGATAGTTCAATCGTTGACCTCCAGAACCAATCCTTGTTAAGAAAAGATGATCTCCAATTAGTTGATTTCCTAAAATACCATAGCTAAACCTTGGTTTTAGTTGACTTATGATTTCCGAATTGAAAAAATCTTCGTTATGAACTGCCCATCCCAGGGATACAGAGTAAAAAGTACCGTACTTGTTATCTGGACCAAAACGAGATGACCCGTCACGGCGAACACTGGATTGCAAGTAATACTTATTTGCAAAATTATAATTTAGACGTCCAAATAACGATTGTAGCGTACTGGTTGAATTAAATCCAGCTATAGATTGATCTCCAATTCCAGCGGATAATGCATCCAATTGATCAGAAGACAATTCATTGTTTTCACCTTGAATAGACCTGAAATGACTTTCTTCACGAGAGGCTCCCAATAAAACTCCTAAATCATGATTCCCAAATTGTTTTTGGTAGTTCAACATGTTGTTCAACGTCCATTCGTTGGTCCGTGATCTGCGTTCAAACAAAGAAGGTCTGTCGTTATTGGATTGTGGTCCAAAATCATAAAGTGGCACAAATACGGCGCGGTGTACGTTTTCCACATTACCTCCATATTGAAATTGATAGCTTAACCCATCAAACAATTGAAGCTCGGCAGACAACGTGAACTGTAAATAATCATCTTGGTTTTTATTATCGATTATAGATCGTAATCCCACGGGGTTCTCAGAACCCAATTCTGGTGGTGGGGTAGCAAAACCATTCAAAGTATTTGCATCATAAATTGATTTATGTGGTAATTGCGTGTACACACTTAAAAGTGGTGAAAAACCTGCATTCCCACCTCCAAGGTTCTCTGAGAAATTTTCTCTGTTCTTTCTTGAAAAACCAATTCCAGGAGAAACTTTTAAACGATCATCAAACAATTTAAAATCCATGTTCAATCGTGTATTGATTCGATTGTAATCTGTTTTTATAATGGTTCCAGTGTTTGAATAATACCCTCCGGAAAAATTATAGTTCATTTGCTCTGTACCTCCTGAGATACTTACATCGTGTTTTTGCTCAAAACCACTTTTCAAATAAGCGTCAGACCAATCACTATCTGCATATTGCGTTCCGTTGGTAATATACGGCGCCGGTGTTTCACCTGCATTCGCATAAGATTCCAACTTTATTTGGTTATGCTGGTCTCTACTAGCCACATCCAGGTCATTGGTAATTGTATGGGTGCTAATAAAGGAATTAACCGTTACTCTTGGCTCACCAGACCTACCTCTTTTTGTAGTTACGATAACAACACCATTGGAGGCTCGGGAACCATAAATGGTTGCTGCAGATGCATCTTTTAAAATACTGATGTTTTTAATATCGGCAGGGTTTACATAGGACAGGTCGCCAGGAATACCATCAATTACAAATAGAGGATTATTGTTCCCAATAGTTCCCAAACCTCTTATTCGGATAACTGGATCGCTTCCAGGAACCCCACTTGCGATAGCTACATTTAAACCTGCAACTTGTCCTTGCATCGCTGTGGCGATATCAGCTGTTGGAATTTTTTGAATTTCTTCTACATCTACCGATGTAATTGCAGCGGTTAGCTCTTCCTTACGCTGAGTACCATACCCAACAAGAACTACTTCAGCAAGGCTTTCCGCATCTTCTTGTAAAGCAACTCTAATATTGCTCTGTCCCGCAACTGAAACTTCTTTTGTAGAAAATCCAATATAGGAAACAACTAGAACAGCATCTTCATCAGCAACATTTATGGTGAAATTTCCATCAAAATCAGATTGCGTTCCATTTGTAGTCCCTTTTTCTAAAACATTGGCTCCAGGCAAGGGTGCTCCATTACTGTCCACAACAGTCCCGCTAACGGATTGTTGTACTTCAATTTTTGGTGTGGTCGGTTTTCTTTCTAATAGAATAGAACCGCTATCCGAAAATTGAAAATCAAAATTTCCAAAGGAAAGGCTTTTTTGCAAAAGTTCATTTGCTCTTATCTTTCCTTTCTTTACGGCTACTTTAGGCGCATCTACGAACAAGTCTGACCTGTAGATAAAAGTGTGGTCGGTTTGTTGGCGTATCAGTTCAAAAACTTGCTCTACGGTAATTAGGTCATCAGCATCGATTTTAATCTTGGTGTTTTGAGAAAAACCTGTTTTTGGGCCAAAACCAAAAGCCACCATACAGAATAAGAAAATAAATGCTCTCATAATTGCAATAGAAATCTTTTTCCTACAATATATAGGAGTTCTGCTAAATTTAGTTTTCATAAATTTGTGCGTTAGTTAGTTAATATTTAATTGATTAATTAATGGTACTTGGGAATGGAGGTTTAAATTGTCCAAGTCTAAATTCCATTCCCTTTTTTTTATTTTTTTACTTCATAAGCACTGCTTTTCCGTTTATTTTATATGTTGTTTCATTTGTATTCTCAATGATGGACAGTATTTCCTCAATACCCTGTTTCTTACTGAAAACCCCATTAAATGTCACATTTTGGATTCGGTCATTCTCAAAAAACACATCGATATCATACCATCTGGATAATACTGTCATAATATCCTTTAAAGGCATATTCTGAAAACTGAAGAATCCGCTTTTCCATGAAACCTCATTATAAATATTCACCTTAAAGGTTTCTATTTCATTGGTCAGCTTGTTAAACTTAGATTGGTGTCCAACTGCCAAGTCAGTTTTAGAATTATTGTTGTTTACAGATACTTTGCCTTCTACCAAGGTGGTAGAGATTATATCTTCTTCCTTGTATGCTTTAACATTGAACTCGGTTCCTAAAACTTCAACTTCTTGATTTTGGGTTGTAACAATAAAATTTGAACCATTATTTTCACCGCTTGGTGAAACATCAAAATATGCCTCTCCATAAATTAACTCTACCCTTCGGGATGAATTAGGTCTAAATGAAACCGGATATTTTAACTTTGTATCCGAATTCAGCCAAACTTTTGTCCCATCTGACAACTCAATAAAAAATTGTCCGCCACGTGGAATGGTTAAATAGTTAAAGGCTATTTCATTGTTCTCTTGTTCAGAATTGTCCTCATAGACCAACTGCTCGCCATTACTTTTTATACGACCAGTTTCATAAGATTCTCCTTTTTTTAGGAAAATATTGGATCCATCCTCCAAGGTCAAAGTTGCCTTATCACTTCCAACTTCAATGGTTTCAACTTTTTCTACGACCGTAGGAAGGTCCGTACTCAATTCTTGTGTATTGTTCAAAATCAATAAAGTCAAAGATCCAGCAATTACAATCGCCGCGGCTGCAGCGTACTTCCATAACACTTTTTTCCTTTTCTTGTAATCGATACTTCGCAAAACCGTCTCCCATCCCTCTTCGAGGTCTACTGATTCTTTTTCACTATCATACTTTTCCTTTACTAATTCAAAGTAGGTTCTATGGTCCTCAGATTCCGAATACCATTCATTAAATATTACAACTTCCGCCTTGGTAAGCGTGTTATTTATCTTTTTAAGAATAAGTTTAAATTCCATTATTGCATATCAGTTTAGGGGCGCAATCATTAATAAGACAATTGCAGAGTTAAAATGGGTGACAAAAAATGCAGAAAAAAAATAAAATCTTGATAAGATTCATAAAATATGATCTCTTTTATTGACATTAACCATTATTTTTTATGGATTATATACGAAACCGACAACTCTATAGCAGGGTCCTCATCACAGCATTTCCAATACTCAAAGCAGGTTTTTGGTGAGATGAAAGGTAATCATGAGTAAAAAAGAGATAAATACGTGGATAGAAATACAATAATTGAAACAATCAACTCTCCAATTTTAATTTTGGCCCTTTTTAATTGGGTTTTTACAGTATTTACAGAAACCCCAAGCTCATCAGCAATCTCCGAGTATCGGTAATTGCTCACAAAACGTAATCTAACAATGGCTTGCATTCTTGAGGGCAGGGCTTCTATAATTTCTATTACCTGGGCATGTATGGCCTTTTTATCTGAATCGGAAAAGGCATCTAGATTGTATTCCTCTGAAACTGCCGCCCGTAATTCTAAAATATTGACATCATCTGTAATCTTAATGGATTTCAAAAAATTCAAACATCGATTTCTGACCATCGCGTACATATAGCCTTTTAATGAGGTTTGAATAATTATAGAATCACTTTTCTCCCATAGATAAATAAAAACCTCCTGTACTATATCTTCACTTGGACTCTTATCAAAAAGATATCCATTAGCATATAGCACAAGTTCCTCATAAAAATCATCGAAAAGCTTTTTATAAACAAACCTGTTTTGGTTTTGTATTTCTTCTAAAATCGAGATAGAATCCAATTTAGTTTGGCGTTATCCATATGGATATACAAAAGTAGCAACTATGATATTATCAAAACAACCTAAAAAAAACTAATATTTCCTCAATTTTTAGGATAATTCTTACCTAATTATTAAAAAATTCACTTTTTGTTGTAAATTGGCAGCGTCCAAAGATCTAGCAACAAAATATTCCCTTGTTGCTTTTCACATTATTTATTATTCATAAAAACTGTTTTATAAACAAATAAGGCCTGTTCATTATGGGCATTAAATACCTACGGATTATGTGCAATAAAATCTTTTTGGCATCTTTATGTATTCTAAACTTGAGTATAGCATGTACCAGCAAAAAAACAAAAAAACAATTATCATATACAGTAACAAAACATCTTGAACATTCAAACAGTATTCAGAATTATGTGGGCACTCCAAATACCAAAGATGATCGAGAAATGCTTATGTTTTCTGATCAAGGTGCATGGTTTGCTTATAGTCTACCAAATTCTGAAAGCTCTAGCGTTGGTTTTTCAGGTCCATTTTTAATGACACAGGAAAATGGAGTATGGCTTAGCCCTACACTAACTGAGATAGAACTAATCAACAGTAAGGACAACAAAATCTTTAATTGGAAAAATACTGCAAACCAGAATAGTTATGCTAGCCATTTGGAGCAAGAATATGAAAACAAATACCTAAAAATAAAACAACAATTGGTCTATATGTCGGGGCATACGGCATTGCAAAAGACAAGTATCATCAATCAAACATCGGAGGAGATTGTCTTATCTCCCATTTTCAAAGGGAACTTGTTTCATACTGGAGTTCAAATTTCAAAAGAAGAAAACGGCATTAAGTTGTTGTCATCAAAAAGTAATGCAGTTGGACACATACAATTTGCAAATACAAATGTCCATGAAATTGTATCAGATAGCACATCTTATATTGTTAAGGGCAGTCCATTGGTTTTATCTAAAGGAGAATCAAAATCTTTTTTGATTTCACAAACTTTTATTTTTCCCGAATATTCCTGGGAACAAGAAAAACTAATTATTTCCAACGTCCATTTTGATTCTGTTCTGCAGGCACGTTTTTCAGAAAAAGAAAGCGAGTTAAAAACGTTGAACCAACAAAGAAAACCCAACTTTACCGATGAAGTATACGCCAAAGTATTGGCCAAATCCCATCTTACTTTACAAAACAATTGGCGAATTCCTGCGGGTGAGTTAAAACACCAAGGACTTTTTCCAAGTTATCATTATGAATGGTTTCACGGATTTTGGTCATGGGATTCATGGAAGCATGCTGTAGGGTTATCCCATTATAACCCTGAACTGGCCAAAGACCAGATAAGGGCCATGTTCGATTTTCAGAAAGACAATGGATTTATTGTGGACTGTGTTTACCGAGATACTACCATAGAAGCCCATAATTTTAGAGATACCAAACCTCCACTTGCAGCTTGGGCAGTAGCAAAAATTATGGAAAAAGATACCTTAGCAGATTTTGTCAAGGAAATGTACCCCAAGTTAAAAAAATACCATGACTGGTGGTATATTGAACGAGATCATGATCAAGATGGATTATGTGAATATGGTTCCACCGATGGAACACTCATTGCCGCCAAATGGGAAAGCGGAATGGACAATGCCATACGTTTTGATGATTCCAAAATAGTAAAGAATTCCGAAGGGGCATACTCCATGGATCAAGAGAGTATTGACCTGAATGCATATCTTTTTGCTGAAAAATTGTACATGGCCGATCTAGCTGAGAAATTGGATAAAAAAAAGGATGCAGCGATATTCAGAAAAGATGCGGAAATCTTAAAAAAGCGTATACAAAATCAATTTTATGATTCAGAGGATGGGTGGTTTTACGACACCAATCTAGACGGCACAGCTTTCATAAAAGGAGCAGGCAGTGAGGGATGGACAGCACTTTGGGCATCAGCCGCCACAGAAGAACAAGCCCAAAGGGTAAAAGAAAAAATGATGGATCCTGAAAAATTCTTTACAAGGGTTCCCTTTCAGACCATGTCCAAAGATCATCCTAAATTTAACCCAACCAATGGATATTGGCGAGGTCCCAATTGGTTAGACCAAGCATATTTTGGTGTAAAAGGATTACGCAATTATGGTTATAACGTAGAAGCAGACCAAGCTACAATTCAAATTTTAAAAGGCGCCGAAGGTCTTTTGGAAAAAGGGAAATCCATACGAGAAAATTACCATCCAATTACAGGTAAGGGTCTATATGCCAAAAATTTTAGCTGGAGCGCAGCACATATCATTATGTTATTAATGGAAGAATAAAAATGCAGTACAACACTATAAAGATAACTACCCCACAAGCAGAGCAAATTGCCTTGGATTTATTTTCCATTTCTGGAAAAGCAAAACCGTTACCTGGGGAACTTGATTTCAATTTTAGAGTTAAAACTGAAAAAGGAGAAAGCTATATCCTGAAAATCTCGCGTCCAGATGAGGATAAGGACTACTTGGATTATCAACAACAATTGTTGCTCCATATTGAAAAAAAAGGAGAAGCTATTATTTCGCCTTTGGTAATCAAAGACAGAAACGGACATGCAATTTCCAATTTTAAGGATGATTCTGGAAACTTGCGCATGGTACGTTTGCTCTCATGGGTTTCAGGAAGAATCTGGAGTAGTGTGAATCCACAATTGGACACACTACGTTTTTCTTTAGGAGAACAATGCGGGAAAATCACTAAAATATTAAGGGATTTTGACCATTCCAAAGCACATCGGGATTTTGAATGGGATATTGCGCAATCACTCTGGACCAAAAATCATCTATACTTATTTAAAGGTAAGGAAAAGGAAATCATCGCTTTTTTTCAATCTGAATTTGAAAAGGCGGCTTCCACATACACTGACCTACGAAAAAGTGTAGTGCATAATGACGCCAATGATAATAATGTAATCGTATCTCCAGATTTGGTTCAACCAAAAACAAATGCAATCATAGATTACGGAGATGCTGTACACACCCAGGTTATAAATGACGTTGCAGTAGCCTGCGCTTATGCAATAATGCACCATAACGACCCTCTTGAAGCAGCTCTGCCCTTGCTAAAAGGATACCATTCAACCTTTACTTTGGAAGAAGCGGAGTTGGACCATTTATACAATGCCATTGCCATGCGATTGGTCATCTCGGTCACCAAATCTGCCATAAATCGGGTCAAGGAACCCGACAATGAATATTTGTTGATCAGTGAAAAGCCAGCTTGGGAAGTTTTAAAAAAATGGTATGCTATTGATCCTGATTTTGCGAAATACAGTTTTAGGTCCGTATGCGAATTTGAAGCCCATTCAAACACTAAAAAATTTGAAGGTTGGGCTTCCAACCAGAATTTTGAACTTTCTGACTTGTTTCCAACGATAAGAAAAAACGAAGTCCAACATTTGGATTTAAGTGTGTCCAGTAAATGGATCGGGCATGAAAGGGAATTCAATGACCTGGATCTATTCCAGTTTAAAATTAACAGGCTTCAAAAAGAAAAACCAAACCAGATTCCGGCTGGAGGATACTTAGAGCCTCGCCCACTTTACACGTCTACTGAATATGATAAAATAGGAAACAACAGCAGGGAAAGTCGAACCATTCATTTGGGGGTCGATTTTTGGTTGCCAGCACAAACTCCGGTACATGCCATATTGAATGGAGAAGTGGTTGTTGCAGTGAATGACGAAGGCAACAAGGAATATGGCGGATTGATAATCTTAAAACATGAGGTTGAAAACCTTAGTTTTTATACGCTTTACGGACATCTTACCCCTGATAGTGCCACCAGCAAAAAAAGAGGAGAAACCATAAAAAAAGGAGAGTGCATTGGATATTTGGGCAACTATCCTGAAAACGGAAACTGGGCACCACATCTGCATTTTCAAATCATGCTTTCCATGTTGGGCCATACCAAAGATTTTCCTGGCGTTGCCTATTTTAAACAATTGGGTGTCTGGAAAGACATTTGTCCTAATCCTAATCTATTATTCAAAACAGAGGGACTGAAAAATCCAAACAAAACCACCAACGAAGATTTAATTTCCTATCGGAAAAAATATTTAGGTAAGAGCCTAAGCCTGCAATACAAAACCCCAATACGAATGGTTCGTGGTGCCGGTCAATATTTAATGGATCAGTATGGCCAAAAGTATTTGGATACTGTGAACAATGTGGCCCATGTGGGTCATGAAAATTATGCAGTGGTTAAAGCTGGAAAAGAACAAATGGCACTTTTGAATACCAATTCACGCTACTTACACGAAAACATAAATGAGTTGGCCAATGAATTGCTGGAGACTTTACCTCCAGAACTTAGTGTACTCCACTTTGTGAATTCAGGAAGCGAGGCCAATGAATTGGCCATACGTATGGTAAAAGCGGTTACTGGTGAACGTGATATTATTGCATCTGAAGTAGGATATCATGGGAACTCAAACATGTGTATTGATATCAGCTCCTATAAATTTGATGGTAAAGGAGGCCAGGGAGCCCCTGAACACACCCATATCTTTCCCTTGCCAGATATTTTTAGAGGAAAGTATAGGGATGAAAATGCAGGTTCAAAATATACCCAAGAAGTACAGTTTCAAATTGATTCCATTCACAAAAAAGGAAGAAGTGTTGGTGCATTTATCATAGAACCAATTATTAGTTGTGGAGGGCAAATAGAGCTGCCAAAAGGCTTTTTATCTCAAGCATATGCTAATATTAGGGCTGCTGGTGGACTGTGTATCTCTGATGAAGTACAGGTGGGATGCGGACGTGTGGGAAAAACATTTTGGGGATTCCAGCTTTATGATGTAATTCCTGATATTGTTACCATTGGGAAACCTTTGGGCAATGGTCACCCATTGGCCGCTGTTGCCTGTACACAAGAGGTCGCGGAGAAATTTGCCAACGGAATGGAATATTTCAACACTTTTGGCGGCAATCCCGTATCCTGTGCTATTGGAACAGCGGTTCTGAGAACAGTGAAGCAAGACAAGCTTCAGGAAAATGCACTTGTTGTTGGTGAGTTCTTGAAATCTGAACTAAAATCGTTATCCGAAGAATTCTCAATTATTGGTGATGTACGTGGGCAAGGTCTCTTTCTGGGCTTTGAACTCGTAGATGGCAAAATGAACCCCTTGGGCGACCATGCTGATTATTTGGCCAACCGTATGAAAGACCATGGCATTTTGATGAGCACTGATGGCCCTGATTACAATGTGCTTAAAATTAAACCTCCCATTGTCTTTACCAAAGAAAATGCCAAAGAGTTAATTTTCTATTTAAAGAGAATACTGGCTGAAGATTTTATGAAATACTATTGAATTCAAGACACTTTAAAAGCATTATGAAACTAAAAGCAATCCTTCTTCTAGCTCCTTTTTTTATCCTTAGCTGCAAAAAAGAGCCTCTAATTGAAATAGCTGAACAAACTTATCATTACAACCATAAAATTTTTGAAGAAAACAAGCTATCTCCAAGAGCCACATTCTTTGCTTCTGAATCTTCTGAAATTCAAAAGAAAAAATCGTCTAGAAGATTTATAGATTTGAATGGGGATTGGAAATTTCATTTTGTAAAAAACCCCAAGCAACGTCCCACAACTTTTCAGCATGTAAATTTTGATGACAGCAAATGGGGAATCATTCCCGTCCCAGCCAACTGGGAAGTGCAAGGGTATGATTATCCCATTTATTTGGATGAACGTTACCCTTTTGATACCAAATGGCCAGATGCGCCCAAAGATTATAACCCAGTTGGAACGTATAGAAAAGAAATAGTTTTGGATAAAGAATTTCTATCGGAGAATGTTATTCTTCATTTTGCTGGAGCTAAATCCGCCATGTACGTTTATGTAAACGGTTCTTATGTGGGCTATTCCCAAGGCAGTAAAACTCCTGCCGAGTTCAATATCACTTCAGTTCTTCAGCCTGGAAAAAATTTACTGGCGCTACAAATGTTCCGATGGAGCGATGCTAGTTACTTAGAAAGTCAGGACATGTTACGTATGAGCGGCATTGAAAGAGATGTATATCTATATTCAAGACCTAAAGTATTTATTTCGGATTATTATACGTACACTAATTTGGATGATACTTATATGAATGGAATTTTCAAGGGAACCATAGCCATCAATAATGATTCAGATACAAGCTCCTCTGGAAATATTACCTTAGAACTACTTGATGATGAAAATTCAGTTTACAAAGAAACCTCTTCATTTGAAATTCCATCAGGACAAACTACTGAGGTCAACTTGGACCATTTAATAAAAGATGTCAAACAATGGTCTGCAGAAATTCCAAACCTATATACTCTTAAGATTACATTGGAAGATTCCAAGAATCCGAAAAACAACCAATACATAAAAAATCATGTTGGTTTTAAGAGCGTGGAGATAAAAAACAGTCAGGTGCTCATCAACGGAAAACCAATTTATATAAGAGGTGTTGATCGCCACGAGACAGACCCGTTTAGCGGTCATGTGGTTTCAAAGGAATCAATGGAAAAGGATATCCAGCTCATGAAACAAAACAATATCAATGCGGTACGAAGCTCCCACTACCCCAACGACCCTTATTGGCTGGATTTATGCGACAAATATGGCTTGTATGTCGTTGATGAAGCCAATATTGAAAGTCACCCTTTGGCCATAGATGAAAAGACACAGATCGGAAATGAAATGAGCTGGCTTCCGGCACATGAGTCACGAACACAACGAATGTATTATCGAGACCGGAACCACCCCTCCATTTATTCCTGGTCTTTAGGCAACGAAGCTGGTGAAGGTGAAATCTTCAGAACAACTTACAAGTGGTTAAAGGAGCAGGATGACAATCGTATTGTGCAATATGAACCTGCAGGAAAGGAAGACTACACAGATCTTTATTGCCCCATGTATCCAAAACCAGAATATTTGATCAATCATGGAAAATCAGATTCTGACAAACCTTCCATTATGATTGAATATGCCCATGCTATGGGGAATTCCGTTGGGAATCTTCAAGATTATTGGGATATTATTGAAACCTACCCCAACCTTCAGGGTGGCTTTATTTGGGACTGGGTGGATCAAAGTTTGGAATATAAGGATCAAAATGGAAAAACCTATCTGGCCTATGGCCACGACTATCATGCTGATTTACCAACTGATGGTAATTTTTTAAACAATGGTCTGGTAGACCCATATCGAAATCCACATCCACATTTGTTTGAAGTTAAAAAAGTATACGAACCTGCCAATTTTCAATATTTGGGAAATGGCTCAATCAAAATTGAGAACAAAAACTTCTTTGCCGATTTTTCAGATAAGGAAATTCGGGTCAAACTTTTGGTCAATGGAGAAGTTAAACATGAAGAGAACAATATTTCTGTTGATGTACAGCCTCAACAATCCCAAACAATTGTACTGAATGGAATACCCGATTTATTTATTCCGGAAGATGAATTTATTTTGGAGGTAGGGTTGTTTCAAAAAGAAGCCACATCCATAACCCCTAAAGACCATGAAGTGGCTTGGGACCAATTTGTATTGAATAAAGGAGTATTTACAAACCTTTCCAAATTGGGTGATGTGTTGAAAATTAAGCCTTACGAGGAGTTTATTGAAATTAAAAACGATAAGACCGCTTTGAAGATAAATAAAGAGTCTGGTGAAATAATTTCTTGGACCTTTGAAGGGAAAACGATAACCAATTACCCAATTAAACCCAACTTTTGGCGTCCTCCAACTGACAATGATTTAGGAAATGGAATGGACAAATGGGCTAAAATGTGGCAGGATGCCACATATAATCATAAGGCCACTTTAATTACTGAACCAAAGGCAACCTTAGATGGAGTTGCTTTCAAAACACAGTACTCACTTCCTAATGACGAGGCAAATGTTAATGCGAAATATTTCATAATGTCTGATGGAGCATTAAAAGTAGATTTCCACTTTGCACCAAAGAAAAACGGTTTACCCAACATTCCTAAATTGGGCATGTATTTAGTATTGCCTAAAGATTATGCTGATGTCTCTTGGTATGGAAAGGGCCCTGAAGAAAGTTATTGGGACAGAAAGACAGGCATGAAAACTGGTTTGTATTCAGGAAAAATTACAAAACAGTTCCATAGATATTCACGCCCGCAAGAAACTGGAAATAAAACAGATGTCAGATGGATGAAAGTTTCCTCCAAAGACTTAACCTTGGAAGTTACTGGAAGTGTATTGCTAAATTCAAGTGTCTGGCCTTTTGACATGACTGAATTGGATTTTAGTAGTGAGGAAGGTGCAGTATCAGCTTCCGGATTGGTTCCGGTAACCAAAAAACATGGTGCCGATATTAATTTAGGTGAAACTGTTCAATGGAATATTGATTACTTGCAAATGGGCGTTGGTGGTGACACTTCATGGGGAAGGCTGGTACATGATGAATATACCATTGTTCCCAAGGAATATCAGTATTCGTTTACTATAAACCCTTCCTTAAAAAATAATAAGTAAGACCATCATATCAAGAATTCATTCAAACTATACCTAAAAATCAAAAGATAAAAGCTGGTCAAGATTTGGAGAAACCTTAAATTTACAGGTGTTTCCCAAACATAAAGAACTTGTTATGAATCGTAGAAAGTTTATAAATCGATTAGGCATTGGCACAACTGCCATGACCCTGCCCACAACCATGCTATCTTTTACACCTTCAAATTTCATTAAAGAGGATTCAAAATCTTTGGTGTTTGGAATAATTGCGGATATTCATAAAGATTTAATGCCAGATGCCAATAAAAGATTGGAGGCATTCATTTCTGAAGCTCAAAGGCGAAATGTTGATTACATTATTCAATTGGGGGATTTTTGCATGGCTGACTCCAAAAACAAGGATTTCATGGCTATTTGGGAAACATTTAAAGGTCCCAAGTATCATGTTTTGGGCAACCATGACATGGATAAGAACTCTAAGGAAGAAATGCTCCAATTTTGGGGAATGCCCAAAACATATTATTCATACGATTTTCATAATTTTCATTTCATTGTATTGGATGCCAATTTTATGTATAAAGATGGTGAGTTTGTAGATTATGAAAAATCAAATTTTTATGTGGATAGCAAGTACCGAACTTTTATTGACGATTCCCAAATAGAATGGCTAGAAGCTGAACTTAAGGCTACTAAATTACCAACCATTATTTTTTCACATCAAAGCCTTTGGCACTATCAGTGGGGTGTAAAAAACAGACTTGCCATTCAAAAAGTAATGGAAACCTATAAAGAAAAAATCATATGTTGTATGAATGGTCATAACCATATTGATTTTCACCATCACCAAAACGGTATAGATTATATTGAAATCAACAGTGCTTCTTATCAATGGATGGAAGAGAAGTATAAAAATACCAGCCGTTACCCTAAAGAAATGTATGATCAATACAGATGGTTGCCCAACCTTGCCACTTATAAAGATCCTTTATTTGCATTTGCTTCGGTTGACCCAAAAGGAAGTTTTAGCTTGGAAGGGGTGAAAAGTCAGTGGGTAGCTCCTTCGCCATACGATTCAGGAATGCCAAAAAATGTCTATGGTAGTGAATATTCAGCTGAAATTTCAGATTATAATCTTAAGTTTTAGAGAAACTTTGTTTCTTTTTCAAACGCGTTGAAGATGTAATTAGACCTATAAAACGTCTTGATTTTTAAACAAGGGGATAGAGAAACCTTTTTTCCGTATTTGTTTGTACTTGTCTGAATCAAATTGAAAAAGGAATGCACCCTTTTTGGAAGAAGATTTGTCTTTCTCGTCCAATTTTTTGAGTATCTCCAAGGATAGTAACTTCTTTCTAAAATTTCTGGAATCGAATTGCTTTTGAAAAATTACTTCGTACAATTGCTGCAACTGCGGAATTGTGAATTTTTGCGGCAAAAGTTCAAAACCAATTGGGTAAAATTGTGCATTAGTTCGTAAACGTTCCAATGCATCAGATACCATTTTTCCATGATCTAAAACTAAGTTGGGCAATTCATTCAAAGGATACCATTTTGCCCCATGGCTTTCAACCAATTCTTTATCATGCTCATCTACCCTTATAAGCGCATACTGGCCAATGGAAATACATCTAGCCCCCGGATCACGATCAACTTCGGAATAAACTCTTAATTCCTTCATATATATATTGTCCAACCCGGTAATCTCTTTCAACACCCTATGGGAAGCTTCACTTGAACTTTCGTCGGGGCGAACAAAACTACCTATTAGAGACCATCTACCCTCAAAAGGAGCTACCCGTCTTTTAAAAACCAATAGTTTAAGCACACCAGCATCAAAACCAAAAATTATGCAATCCACGGCCACATAAACCTTGTCCCCTCCTTTATACCAATCTTTTACCAATTAAATATCTTTTAACGTTAGGTTGGATTATATTTCAATAATAATACTTTATCTGCAATATCCCAGTATCCTTCACCGTCATTTGATGGCTCCCAATGCCTACATAAATTGCATTACGATCAATTTCCCAAGCAAAGTAATCAGCTCAAAAAGAAATACTACGTAGGCCAATTGGAATAATTATCATGAAAATTATTTCAAGTAACGATTATAAAGGCATAAAATAAATGTAATATTTACATTTACTATATTTGACCAATATTTTTTAACATGAACAACATTGAAAACCTACAGTTTGAACTTATAGTGTCATCACCGGGAAGGATTAATTTTATTGGAGAGCATACCGATTATAACAATGGATATGTACTTCCTACCGCTATAGATAGAAAAATTGTACTAAAACTAAGAAAAAACCAATCTCAGCAAATTTGTACAATTCATACAACGGAATTGAACAAAACATTGACCGTTGATTTGACCAATGTATCAAGAAGTAATGTTGCATGGGAGAACTACGCTTTGGGGGTCTTACATCAGCTACTTGCTATAACACAAAAGGTAGAAGGTTTTGACTGTGTTATAGAAAGTTTTTTACCAGTGGGATCTGGTGTAAGTTCTTCAGCGGCATTGGAATGTGGTTTGGCATACGGATTAAATGAATTGTTTGATCTTGGAATTGATAGAAAAAAATTGGCATTGATTTGCAGGGATGCTGAACATTCTTTTGTAGGCACAAAATGTGGAATTATGGACCAATATGCATCTTTGATAAGTAAGAAGGACAATGCATTATTAATAGATTGTGCATCAATCCAGCATGAATATGTTCCTCTAGAACTGGAACCCTATAAAATACTTTTGCTCAACACCAATGTATCCCACAACTTATCCACCAGTGAATACAATACAAGAAGAGAGGAATGCAAACTTGGCGTAGATCTCATAAAAAAAACAAATCCTGATGTGAATTCACTAAGAGATGTCACACCACAGATGCTCCAACAGTTAAAAAATAATATGGACCCCACTATTTACAAACGTTGTGAGTATGTAGTGCAAGAAAACAACAGGGTTCTTAGGGCCGTAAATGCATTACAAGAAAAGCGGTTGGCCGATTTTGGAGCACTATTATACGGTTCCCATGATGGACTGCAGAACAAATATGAGGTTAGTTGCCCAGAGTTGGATTTCCTTGTTGATTATTCTCGTAAAAAGGATTTCATCATTGGATCAAGAATGATAGGTGGCGGCTTTGGCGGCTGCACTATTAACATTATCCATCAGGATTTTATTGATAATTACGTTTCGGAAGTTTCCATAGCCTATAAAAAAGAGTATGATATTGATTTAAGTGCCTTTACAGCTGTCCCCGTAAATGGTACAACCCACAAATATGTTGAAAATGAATGAACAGTTTAATAAGAATCCGCACAGACGACTCAATATATTGACCGGAGAGTGGGTATTGGTATCTCCTCATAGAACCAAACGACCTTGGCAAGGTAAGACGGAGGAAGTAAACAAGGAACAATTACCCTCCTATGACAACAAATGCTACCTGTGTCCAGGAAATACGCGAGCAAGTGGAGATACCAATCCAGAATACCAACAACCATATTCCTTTGTGAATGATTTTTCAGCATTGTTGCAAGATTCTCCCAAAAAGGACTTTGAAGATGGATTGTTATTGGCAAAATCTGAAAAAGGTATTTGTAAAGTTGTATGCTTTTCGCCCAATCACTCTTTAACTTTACCTTTAATGAAGGTTGAGGATATCAATAAAGTCATTCTTCTTTGGAAAGAAGAATACAAAGGTCTTGGAGCTCTCCACTATATTAAACATGTTCAAATATTTGAAAATAAAGGGGGTATGATGGGCTGTAGCAACCCTCATCCCCACGGGCAAATATGGGCTCAAGAATCTGTGCCTGAAGAAGTCACAAAAAAGGGTGTTCAATTTAAAAAACACTGGGACAACAAAAAAAGTGGCTTGCTTGGCGATTATCTAGCTCAGGAATTAAAACAAAGAGAACGTATAGTTATAGAAAACCAGCATTTTGTGGCATTGGTTCCATTTTGGGCCGTATGGCCCTATGAAACTATGATCATTCCCAAACGTAAGCTCAGGGATATTACCCACCTTAGCGAAGAAGAAACTATGGCTTTTGCCTCAATTGTTAAGGGGCTAACCACCAAATACGATAATCTTTTTAATATTTCCTTTCCTTATTCTGCAGGCATACACCAAGCACCAACTGATGGAGAAGAACATCCAGAATGGCATTTTCACATGACTTTTTATCCTCCGTTGTTAAGGTCATCTACAGTAAAAAAATTCATGGTAGGCTATGAAATGTTTGCCAACCCCCAAAGAGATATTACAGCTGAAGAAGCAGCAAATACACTTAAAAATCTTCCTGATGTACATTATAGTTTAAATACCATTACCAAAAAATGACCACCCTCAAAGAACTCGCAAGCATTTTGGATCTGGCTCCTTCAACCATTTCAAAATCACTAAACAACAGTCCTGAAATTAGTGATTGCACTAAACTAAAAGTTAAGGAAGCCGCTAAAGAATTTGGCTATATCCCAAACAATGCTGCCAGAAGTTTAAAGTTGAAAAGAACCAAATGTATTGGTGTCATCATACCTAATGTAACCGATGCTTTTTTTGGAAAAGTATTGCATGGTATTGAAGAAGAGGCCCGTAAGCACAACTATACTATAATGGTCAGTTTTTCAAATAACAGCCATAGGTTGGAAAACAATCACCTACAGAATTTTATGAATTTCTGTGTAGATGGTGTTCTAATTTCTTTTTCAACAGAAACCCAACGTCAAAAAAATTATAAGCACCTCAATAATCTGGAGTCCAGCCAAATGCCTCTAGTAATGTTTGACCGTGTTTTGGAAAATTCTGTTTTTAGCAGTGTTACTATCGATGATCTAGAAGGTGCTTACAATGCCACAACCCATTTGATCAAGACAGGTTGCAAAAAAATCGCATTTGTTTCCCCTATTGCAGAAACAAGCGTGGGTAAAAATCGTAAACATGGTTATTTAGACGCACTACAATCACATGGATATTCCTCCCAACCTATTTGTATAGAATTCAATAGCTATGATGATTTTAAACCAATGCTAAAAGAAGCCATGAAGTCCAATGACATTGATGCTTTTATTGCAGCTGACGAATTATCGGCAATATGTACTTTAAATACGGTTCAGCAATGGGGGTATCAAGTTCCCAATCAAATATCGATAGTTGGTTTTACAAATGGAGTTATGGGGCAATGTTCAAACCCTCCATTGACCATGGTCTCCCAAAATGCGGAAAAAATGGGAAAGGAAACTGTCAAAAGCTTCATAAAAGCTATGGAAAAACCAAATCTGGTAAGGATACAGCATAAAGTTATAAAGACTGAGTTGGTTTTAAGGGATTCTACCAGACCTCTCCTCTAAAACAAGTCTTTGCTATCTTATAGAAAAGAAATGGTTGAATTACATAACTAAAATTTCAAAACCATTTTACTTCATTTCAGATATTTTAAAGCTCCATGCATGCTGACAGGGCAGTTCATCATATGTTAAATTGGGGACTTGAATAACAAGGTTTCCATTTTGGTACTCATAAGACAACTGTTCTTTATATCCCAAAAGTTCAACTTTGGTCTTTTTTGAAGGTTTAATACCTTTAATGATTAGTTGATCTTCAGGATATTTTGGTGTAATTGCGTAAAGATTATTTCCTTTATTGGTGAAAAATACTTCTTTTACTGCTTTCCCTGGAGCTGGATCAACTGTTTGTTTCAAAATATAATCCCCTCCAAGGTAATGGGTACTCTTATCCAATTTTCTATCTCCAGCCGACCATTGAATGGGCGTCTTCCATTTACGGGTACCATAGATAGCTTCTCCATTGACTTTGAGCCAATCTCCCATCTCCAACAATCGCTGTTGCATGATAGGTGGTATGCTTCCCCTTGCATCGGGGCCAATATCAAGTAGTAGATTTCCGCCGTTGCTAACTATATCAATAAGCATCAGCAACAGTGTTCGAGTACTGTTATAGTCAGAGGCATCTTCGTTCTGATTGTATCCAAAAGAAAAACCCATACCACGGCATTCTTCCCAAGGCTTACTGAAAGTTTTGCCCGCTTCATATTCTGTGGTAAAATAACCTCCATGTTTTTGTCTAATCCCTTTTCCCCATCGATCATTTATTACAACTTTATCCTTTACACTTGACTCATTGAACAGCCATGCCATAAGTTCGGGGGTTTTCCACTTTTCATATTCCATATCCCACTCTCCATCACCCCAAAGTAAATCAGGTTGATACTTTTCCACTAAATCTTTGAATTGTGGATGGAAATGTTCTTTTACAAAACGTTCCTTGTCATTTTGCCACCACGGATGGTACCATTCATACAGTGAATAGTAGAAACCCATTTTTACATCGGTCTTTTTTACTGCGTTGGAAAGTTCTCCAGCCAAATCACGTTTAGCCCCGGTTTCCATACTATTCCATGCAAACCCCCTATCGTTGGCCTCTTCATTGGGCCATAAGGTAAATCCATCATGGTGTTTAGAGGTAAGCACAATATATTTTGCCCCAGAATCCTCAAAAAGTTGTGCCCATTCTTCAGGGTCATATAAATCTGCTGTAAACTCATCAGCAAATTCATAATAATCAAAGTGATCACCGTAGGTTTTTTTATGAAATTGATACACTTCATCTCCTTTAAAATTACCATTACCAAACAGCGCTTTACTTTGCAACCAGTATTGGTACCATTCTGAGTATGTTCCTTTTGGAGACCAAGCCGGAACGGAATAGGGACCCCAATGAATAAAGATGCCAAACTTGGCATCCTCAAACCATCCGGCTACCGGACGTTGATCTAAAGATTCCCAATTCGCTTCGTACTGTTGGGCATTCATACCCCAATACGAAAACATTAACGTTCCCATGATTGCCAATCCAATTTCTTTCATTACTGAATTAATCTTACGTGTGCTCATTTTTTATCAATAAATTACTTATTATTGTTTTTCAACATCTTACCTACTTCAAGAAGTATTTCCACACTTTCTTCAGGTATATTTCCATTGCCATCAGGCCCTACATTTAGTAGAAGATTTCCACCTTTGGCATTAATATCATATAACTTATCATAAACTACCTGTGGGGTCTTCCAATCCGTGTCGCTTGTTTTAAAACCCCAGGAATGGTTCATAGTATAACAGGCTTCCCAGTAGTATTTCAAGGAGCTATCGGGATGCTCTTGCTCAGGTGTTCCAAAATCCTTTTTGAATTGAGCTCTTTTGGAAACTCTGTTATTAATAATTATCTCGGGCTTTAAACTTCTTATAAACTGATATAGGTCTTCGCCTGTTTTTTGATCCCACCAGTGAACCCAGTCGCCATCAAACCATAGAATATCAGAATCATATTTTTCAACCAATTCTTTGATTTGATTTTTCATATACGTCACATATTCCGATTTCTTACCAGTCTTCATTCGTATTTCTCCCCACCATCCCCAACTGTCATTTCCGTCACTATTACGCTCTTGAGATGGGTGATGCCAATCAATAATACTGTAATACGTTCCAAATTTTAATCCATATTTTCGGCATGCCAAGCTAAGTTCTTGCAGAATATCCCTTTTGAATGGGGTACTGGCCACATCATAGTTTGTATACTTGCTGTCCCAAAGACAGAATCCCTCGTGGTGCTTTGTGGTAATGACAATGTACTTCATTCCAGCCTCTTTTGCCGTTTTTGCAATGAAATCCGCATCAAAGTTTTTTGGATTAAACGTATGTGTCAACATAGTATATTCCTGTGCGGCTATATCTGCATTCGCCTGTATCCATTCTGCGTAATGCGTAATGGTCTTTCCCTTCCATTCTCCTCCCAATTGACTGTAAAGACCAAAATGGATGAACATTCCATACTTTGCGTTTACGAACCAATCCATTCTTTCATCAAACGAATCAGATACTTCGTTTAAATAATCTATATTCTTTTGCGCATTTAACAATAAGACATTACTTATCAATACCAAGGAAAGCGCTACGACAAATTTATTTTTCTTCATTGTTTAGGCTCATGTTAGTTTACTACAATCTCATCAATTTTAATGCTGGCTTTAAATCCTTCCTGTCTATGACCTTTAGGTATGGGATTTACAGCATATGCCTTTATTTTTAGTGCTATTATTTTAGTAGTATCAAAAGTTATGGTATAAGGTACTTTACTACGGCCTTGGATACGACTTACTTCCATTTGTGAAGTTTCACCTAGCTTTATAAATTCCTTTCCATCCTCAGAGCCAAATATTTCCACTTTTTCTGGAGGATATGCCGTGGTGTTTGTAAATCTAAGTGCGTTGAAGGCTACTTCTTTTATAGCTGTAGGTTCACTAAACCACAAGGTCTCCTCCATATCATTTTCAAAACTCACCCAATTGGGGTCACCCCTATCCAACTTACCATAATTAAGATTGGTAAGGCTTTTAATTTTCGCGGAACCTTTTACAACTCCTGTCGCTTTGTGTACCGGGAATTCCAAACTGGAAAGATACCCCACAGGCTTTTCTTCCTTAAATGCCCTTGCCTTTACAACTTTGGTTTCACCTATACTAAATGGAAGGTTATATTTGGTGGATAGAACTGTAGGTTCTGAGTTGTCCAAAGTATATCGAATATCCAATCCGTTCGCTTCGGTTTTTAGGGAAACCTCCACTTGTTTTCCATTTCCTTTATGATCTATCCAAGGACTAAAGGCACTTACTGCGTATCTTACATTTTGTTCGTCAAGACGAGCAAATTGGGTTTCCAAACGATTAGTAAAATCATTCCAGTCTTTATTTTTTTGAGCTGTCCAACCGTTTTCCGCAATAGCATATAATCTTGGAAAAGTCATATAGGTCAATTTACCCCAATCACTGATAGATTCTGTCCACAAATTAGCTTGAATACCTTTGATCAGCCTACCTTCTTCAGAAGTAAGACTATCTGGAATTACATGATAATTGTATGCTCTGGATAACAACAGCCTTGAATATCCCAAATTAGGTTCCAGATCATCATGCCCTTGCTTTAGGTCTATATAACAATAACTACTGGGAGTCATGATCACTTCATGTCCAGCTTTTAGTGCTTCAATACCTCCTTTTTCTCCTCTCCAGCTCATTACTGTTGCATTGGGAGCGAGTCCTCCTTCAAGGATTTCATCCCATCCTATCATAATACGACCACGGGCATTGATGATATTTTCAATTCGCTTTATAAAATAGCTTTGCAATTCAAACTCATCTTTAAGTCCCTCCGATTTTATCCTTTGTTGGGCATATGGATCAATTTTCCACTGTTCTTTATTGCATTCATCACCACCAATATGCACATATTTAAAGGGAAATAAATCCATTACCTCATTGAGCATTTTTTCAGCAAACACAAAAGTCTCTTCCTTTCCTGGGTTATACGTGTTGTTCTTCGCAACTCCTCCAGTAGCGACATATGGTGCTGCATTGACACATCCGATCTCGGGGTAAGCTGCAATTGTTGCCTGCGCATGGCCGGGCATATCAATTTCCGGAATTACTTCGATATATCTTTCTTTTGCATAGGCAATAATTTCTTTGATTTCCTCCTGAGTATAGAATCCTCCGTAAGTAGGCTTTTCTCCCGGCTTTTGTACAGGGCGTCCCCACCAATTGGAAACAGTCTCATCCGTAGTGTTATGATCCACACGCCAAGCACCTATTTCCGTAAGCTTGGGATAGCTCTTGATTTCCAATCTCCAACCTTGATCATCCGTTAAATGCCAGTGAAAACGGTTAAGTTTGGATTCGGCCATAAAATCCAAGACTTCTTTGACCTGATCCACGTCAAAAAAATGTCGAGACACATCCAACATATATCCGCGCCATCCAAAAGCAGGTTTATCCTTAATACTTACAGTTGGTACTCCCCATACCACATTGGATTGTAATTTTTCACCATAGAAAGATGCTGGAAGTAATTGTTTTAGCGATTGCAATGCATAGAAAAAACCGACTCCCGAGGATGCTTTTATGGTAATTGTTGTTGTTTTTACCTCAAGCTCATAAGCTTCTTCTTCCAAAGTGGAATCCGTAACAAACAAAATATTTCCAGTTGTACTCATATCCACGGAAGGCATCCATCCAGAAACCATCTCAAATTGACTAAAAAATCTTTTGGCCACGGCTTCCTGTTCTTCATTTTCCACTGACACTTGGGTCCCTTCATTAATTTCAAAATACCCTTCTCCAACTTCCTGTAAGGCTGGTTTGGGGATAATGGCTACCTCGCCTTTTTTCAGTTCTTTTTGCTGACAGGCAAATAGTAAGGTGATTATAATGAGAAACACTCCTTTTTTAATCATATACAAGTATTATTTTGGACAGTGTTTTATGGTTTGTAAACCACTGTATTTACTAAAGTTCCAATGTTCTCAATGGTAATTTTTATTTCATCATGGGGCTTAAGCGTAAAATCATCGGGAGGCACAATTCCTGTTCCTGTCATGAGATAACATCCGTGTTGAAAATCACATTCTCGGAAAAGAAATTCGACAAGTTCAGTATGTTTTCTTTTCATATTCCTTATAGGTATGGAACCATAAAAAACCCGCTGACCATCTCTAAATATCTCCAGCTCTATTAGACTATTGGCATCTATAGGCCGCTCTGGCACATACACGCAGGGGCCCAATCCCGCACAACGCTCAAATACCTTGGCCTGGGGTAAGTACAAAGGATTCTCTCCTTCAATACTTCGAGAACTCATGTCATTGCCCACAGTATACCCTTCAATGGTTCCTTCTGAACTGATCCAAAGTGTAAGTTCCGGTTCTGGAACATCCCATTTGGAATCTTTCCTAATATTCACGTAATCATTGGTCCCCACTGTTCTGTTGGCCAATGCCTTAAAAAACAATTCCGGTCTTTCCGCATCATATACTTTATCATAAAAAGTATCTCCTCCAGCATTTTTGGACTCTTCCATTCTGGCTTCTCGACTCCGTTTATAGGTAACACCAGAAGCCCATATTTCTTGATTTTCTATTGGAGCCATTATTGCAGAAGCATCAAAATCTGAAATTGGTTCAAGAGTATTGATTTCTTTTGACAGCCTCTGGTATAAATTTGTACGATTCATTAAAGCTGTCCAATTCTCAGCATTGACTTTATAGAAAACGTCATTTTCTTCTATTGTGATCCCATCTCTCGTCTTATATACTTTCATTACCCTTAAACTTCAATGAACTAGTGAATTAAACAAAACTATTGGTAATTGCGGCGCATTGCAATTACAGAACTGACATCTTCCAATACTTTTTTTGCTTTATTGCATAAAAGAAAAGTAAAATGAGTTATAATTGAGCAATTTTAGTTTAAAATCCACCATAGAGGAATTTGTTTTAACCATCCAATACATTGGATTTCAACACAATCATTTATGCGAAATATAGCCTCAGGTTTTGAAGAAAAACTTGCCCAGAGCCAATCTTTTTAAGTCGAAAAATGTCCTCACTTTGAATAGGCCATCCTAAAACACTTCATTAGACATTAACTTAATCTTTTATTTTTTTCTTAAGTTCAACTTTGAGCTTACTCTTTTCAAGTTGCTTATTGAGTTTATCAATTTCCAAATTAACAAGGTTATCAAACTTATCAGTAATTTTTTTTAAACGGCCATTAAAAATTTGAGCAACCTCTTTTTGTTGTTTTGTGGGTTTAAAATCAATGCCATGACCACCTAGATCACTTGCTAGAGCACTAAGACGTCCGTATAATTTCATAGGAGATCTAAACGCATCTTCACGAGCTCCAGTAAGATGTATATCATAGAGCAAGCCTGCTACCGATTCAGCCTTTTGCTGTAAACGCCGCGCATCTTCAACATCTTTGTCATTGGTTAATTTGGGAATGAGTATATTCAATTCACTTCTAATCATTTCAACAGTATTTATCATATTCACAGCAATATTCATTGCATCACGCAGTTCTAATGACAAAGCGACTTGTTCTTTAATGTCTTCTACTGAACCTTCAGATTTTGGGTCTTTTAAAATCGTTAGATCGCGAACAAACTCCTGTTCCCCAACAATTAGTTTTACCCTATAGTTGCCCGGAACAACCTTAGGGCCAAACTGCCCACGCCATAAATCCAGATCCCAAGTAACCAATGGTCTCCAACCTTCACCGTTCAATTGTACCCAAGGCCTACCGGGTGGCGTAGAACGCAAATAGGGTTTATAGGTTGGTTCATATCTTAAATCCCACATTACCCGATTTACTCCGACCTCATTGCTTCCTTTTAAAGTCCTTATTACTTCATTGTTTTGGGATAAAACCTGTACTTCAATCTTTTCTTTGGTGTTTTCCTTCAAATAGTAATTTATATCGGCTCCATAAGCGGGGTTTTTTCCTGAGTTTAAACTTGGACCATCTGTTTTTATACTTTGCTTATCATGAAACCTGTACGCCTGTCTTATACTAAATAAATGAACTTCATTATCTAGAACATCTGTTGCGAATTCTCTTAAGGGAGCAATATTATCAAGTATGTAATAACCTCTTCCATACGTACACACTACGAGGTCGTCAAACTGTTCTTGAATTTCCAGCCAATACACAGGTGCCGGAGGCAAGTTATTTTTAAATCGCATCCAATTATCACCATCATCGTATGAAATATACAAGCCATTGTCAACACCTAAATACAACATACCTTCTTTTTTAGGGTCCTCTTTTATAACATGGGCAAAACTGTGAATAGATTTTGGGACGGTGGAACTAACCAACTTCCATGATTTTCCATAATCACTGGTTTTATAAACAAATGGGTCAAAATTTCCCATATGGTGAAGATCAACCGTTATGTACACAGTTCCTTTAGTGTATCTTGATGTTTCAATGCTGGAAATAGTCCCCCATTCTGGAAGGTCTGGAATGTTCTTGGATACGTTGATCCAATCCTTTCCAAAATTCTTGGTCAAATGCACTTGCCCGTCATTGCTACCTGTCCAAATTACACCTTCTTCCAGTTTGGATTCTTCAATGGAAATTAGCACGGCACCATCCCAAGTCATTAAATTGTCTATGGCAATACCTCCGGAGCTTTGTTGGTGCGACTTATCATTCAAGGTTAAATCTGGACTAATAAGTTGCCAACTATTGCCGTTGTCATCACTTTTATGTACAAATTGACTGCCAACATAAACGCGATGTTTTACGTAATTTGAAAATTCCAGTGGAAAATTCCAGTACCATCGATATTTCATGTCTTTTGGTGCCCATCCATAACCAGCTTCAGGCCATACACGTACATCCTGAGCATGACCAGTTTTGGCATTATATCGCTCTAAACCTCCATCATAGCATCCGGACCAAACAATATTATTGTCAAAAGGATCTGGTTGAGCAAATCCACTTTCACAGCCTCCAACACCTTTCCACAGTCCCAAGGGAATATATCCTTGCAAACTGTTACTAGGGCCTTTGTAAGAGTATCCATCTTGACGGTTTCCATAAACATTATATGGAATTTGATTATCTGTAGCCACATGATACATCTGTGCAATGGGCAATACAATTCTTTGATAGGTTTTTCCTCGGTTTAAACTAATACTGGCACAACCATCATGGGCAACCATTATACGGTTTGCATTGGTTGGGTCTATCCAAATGTCATGATTATCACCCCCTGCAGTATATCCTCCTTCCAAAGTTTTTCCTCCATCTTTGGAAACAATAAATTTTACATTGGCGAAATAAATTTCATTAGGGTCATCTGTTGAAACTCTCATCCGTGTATAATAAGGAGCTCTTTCATTAATGTCATGATTTCTGGTCATAAGGGTCCATGTTTCGCCAAAATCATCTGTCCTATATAGAGCTGGGCTATCTATTTCGAAAAGCGCGTAAGCTACACTTGGGTTTGATGGAGATATGGCGACCCCTGTTTTTCCAACAGGATGATCTTTGCCTCCAGGGAGTCCATAGTCCTTCATGGCTTGCCATGTTTTTCCACCATCTTTCGATCTATAGACACCACCACCTGCACCACCACTATTTAACCCCCAGGTATTGATTTTGATTGACCACATACCAACAAGTATATTGTCCGGATTTTTTGGGTCAATTTCAATATCTGCAGCTCCTGTGCTCTCATCAACAAACAGAATTTTGCTCCAAGTTTTTCCACCGTCGGTAGTTTTAAAGACACCTCTTTCATCTTGTGGGCCAAATGTATGTCCCAATGCTGCTACATAAACAATATTTGGATCAGTGGGATGAACAATAACACGACCTATGCGGCCAGTTTTTTCAAGTCCCATATGCTTCCAGGTTTTTCCTGCATCTTCTGATTTATATATGCCATCTCCCATAGCATGGGCCGGGCGAATAATAAAAGTTTCACCTGTACCCACCCAAAGAATGTTAGGATCAGAGGGTGCGATAGCTATTGAACCTATCGATGATACATCTTGATCGTCAAAAATTGGAAGCCAGTTAATGCCCCCATCGGTAGTTTTCCATAGACCACCTGAAGCGGCACCTATATAACTTATCATAGGATCTCCTGGCACACCAGCAATTGCAATTGCTCTATTGCCTTCTGGTCCAATAAATCTAAAATCTAGGTGCTTAAATAGTTCATTATCTATTTGGGCATGGCCACTTTGAATTAAAGCCATACTCAGAACAAAGCATTGTATTAAAAATCGCTGTATCATTATTTAACTGATTGAATAACTATAGTTGTACCTTCTAAGTTTCTTTTCTTTTTCAATATAAATAACTCTTTCGAGGTTTACCCCGTAATAATAGTATTTTCTTCTGCTCTTCTTGTTTATTATGGATAGCATCCAAAAAATAAATATCACCTACATTAAAATTCACCCTCATTGTTTCTAAACATATGGTGATAAAAAATAAAACCTCTGATTTTACTCAGAGGCTTTATAACTAAACTAACTCAAACAATTAAGTAAACTAAACTTAAATTCGTAGATAAAACTTATTCATTTAATTTCTTTTCATCAACTAGGGTTAGAGCTGATTAAGGTACTTCCAATTCAGAAAAATCAATGTTGGGAGCAACATTGGAAGTAGTCCTTGTAAATGATGTGTTTATCGGGGTACTGTCATTAAAAAAACCGCAATTTTTCAGAAAAAAACTATCTCCTTCCGCTCCTCCAGTATAATCCAATCTATGTCCTTCAGATGCCGTAGCATCCGCAGTAAAGGTCGCCTTGTCCATTTCTGTCCAAGTTCCATCTGTAGTATAGGCCCATTGATTACCAAATTGTACTTTACGTGAAAGATGACCTGTACTGGGCACAAAATTTTCCAAAAAGGAATGCAATCGTTCTAAATGTGTTGATGTCTGTGGTCTTCTCAAACTTGCGATCAATTGCCATTCTCCTACCTCAGGTGCATAAAAATAGGCAGTATAATCTGTCGAATTGTTTACAGAAGGTTCTCCTTTCAATAAAAATTTATAGGTGGTTCCCGCTTTCCAATCAAAAACTTTGAAGCTTTGTTTTCCTGAACCTTCGTTTCCAAAGTCCTGAACCGTTACATCGTTACCATTCCCAAGATTTAAAACTTTATAATCTTCTGGTATTTGGTTAGGGTCGTCGGTATTAAATGCACTCCATATGGAAAAAAGCACCCTACGTTCCGATGCAGAGTTCACCTGCATGCCAAAATAACCCTGAGCGTGACCATTTGCCATAAAGAAGGAACCTATTACATCTTCCCCCTCAGGAACCGTTACTTCATTATAATACCATTGAACATCCTTTCCTTGTGGACTTTCATAGCTCAAATGTACAGATGGGCCCCTTCTACCAAAATAGAAATTATCCGTTGGCACAAAAGTTATTGAGCTTGCTGCTGGCCCACCAATCAATAAATCGTTAATATCTCCAATATAGGTGCTAGCTTTTTCCAATCCCTGTATTTCAATATAGTGATAGCCAGAAGCTGTAATATTGAATTTTCCTATCTCAACAGTTTGGTAATCCTTATTAGACACTTCAATTTCTTTAGAAACTCCCCCTACTGTCACCTTAATTTTTGATGTACCATCAGGAGATTTCATTTTGAACCCCACATGCAATTCACCCGTACCTTCAGTTTTAAAATAGGTTCTGATAACATCATCAAGGTTTGTCCAATTATGTATTCCCGAATCCGTTACAACTGTGGCATCTTGGTCAGTGCTATTTGTTACCCAACTATTGGCTCCAGCGGGTATAGTTGTAGAAAGGTCAAGGCTTTCTTTGAATTCTTCATCCGGACTCTTCGAGTCATCAGATTGACAGGCAAAGACTGTAATTCCAAAAAGTGAGAAAAGTATAAAACTGATTCGCATTGTTTTTTTCAAAATTTTATTGTTTGTTTATTTTATAAAGTTGATGACCACCGTTATTATTGATAACTAAGATATCCTGATTATCACCTTGTTTTATCAGTTGTATACCCCTGACATCCCCATCGGCATAAAATCCAGTGTTCAAATTCTTCTGATAAGCGAACTTATTGCCTTCAATTCCTTTTAAAAATGTTCCAACGCCAGCATCTGCCCTAGTTGTCTCCACTTCTGAACCATAATTGTTTCCTGCCAACACTAAATCTTTTACGGAGTCATTGTCAAAGTCATGGTAAACTATACTGTTTATAGGGCTCAACTGTGCTTCGATAGCAAAAGGTACAAATTGGAACTGCCCATCATTATTCATGAAATATCCAGATCTAAATTCCACAGCTTGCAAATGAACCGCGTTTGTTATTTCCTCTCCTAAAATCTGTTGTATATCACTGTTTGCAAATTCTTGGTAGGTTTTTATCTTTTCTTTTAAATAAGGTATCTGCTGTGATGTGCAATTTTTTCCTCGTACAGGGACCAGTTTTTCTTTGTAATGTTTAGCCAAAACAATGTCTTCAATTCCGTTTTTATCAAAATCGTTGGTATAGACATGGAATGGTTTTTCGGGTGATGCATGAAACTTGTAATTGAGCCCCAAGTTTCCGGTAATTATATCCAGGTCACCATCATTGTCAAGATCTTCTAGAACAATCTTGTTCCACCAGCCAGTCTGCTCTGAAAGGTGTTTGTATTTTTCATTTTTGGAGAGTTTCCCTTGTTCGTTTATCAACACCTCTATTCCCATCCATTCCCCAGAAACAATTAGGTCTTGATCTCCGTCATTATCAATATCTGCCCATTCTGCAGTTGTCACCATCCCAATTTCTTCAACATCTAGTGCAAGCTCACTAGTTGCATCCCTAAACTCTTTACCTTCGTTTAAAAGCAAAGTGCTTTTTGGTGCGTAAGGATATTTTCCAGGTATTACCCTACCTCCAATGAATAAGTCTTCATCTCCATCTTGGTCATAATCAGAAGCAATCACAACAGCACCTACGGAAGTAATTGTAGGCAATTTTGTACGTGCTCTTTTAAAGTTATTATTACCATGATTAATGTACAGCCTATCCTGTAAACCTGCCTTGTCTTCAATGAATTCATAGCTTCCGCTAGTAACATATAAATCTTTGTCCCCATCATTGTCCACATCAAAAAAACAAGCTGCCACATCTTCAAACATTCTATCTTTAATGAAATCTGGAACTATAATGGAATTATGGTTTCCTTCTTTATCCGATACTAAAATTTTTGGAATCTCGTTATGAGCAGCTCCCAAGAAAATGTCATCAACACCATCATTGTTCAAATCAGCTTTAGCTACAGCAGGCCCGAGTCTTGAAAGTTTATGTGGCAACAACAGTTGGATATCAAAATCATTGAAATCATTTTCGTCATGCGAAAAATTGAATGGTTCTTCAGTAAAAATAGTGCTTCCTTCATTGGCCAGTAACTGTTCTGAGGTTGCGCTCCCTTCGCCATACTCTATATTGATCAATTGATTGACCTTGACATTGTAGATTTTTTGCTCTTTTCCATCCAACCAGGTCACTTTCAAAGAATCTACAGCATTATTTTGCCCTAAACCAAAATGCAGTTTATTTGAGGTTGAAGATAGATAGCCTCTTGAATTAACAAGCTGTTTTGTTTTCTGTAAGCCATTTTCACCATACACATCAACTTTTGCTCCAGCTCCAAAAGGGTTTTTATCTGGCCCGTCAAAGGTTACTTGTAAATAATTACCCTTGTCATGCTCCCTACTGTTATTTTTTAGAATGGTGGCATTTTCATCCAAATTATTGGTCACAATGTCCAAATCTCCGTCATTGTCTAAATCCACATATACTGCACCATTAGAAAAAGAGTCCTTTAAGTCTGACCATTCTTTGGTTGTATTGCTAAAGGTTAAATCCCCTTCATTTTTAAAAAGATAATTGGTTAATTTTTGTTGGGGCAATTTTTGGGTGAACTTATAGAAATCCTGTTCTTTTAGGTTATTTCTGTTTTGATTGATGTACTTGTTAATTTCATTATTAACATCCCTATCAACAACATCCCTATAGATGCCATTGGTCACATAGAGGTCATCATAACCATCTAAATCAAAATCGGCAAACAAAGCAGACCAACTCCAATCTGTTTTTGCAATACCAGACAGTTGCGCTATTTCACTGAAATTTCCCTTACCATTATTTAGCTGAAGAACATTGTGCATATATTGATAATGGTGGTCATTGGCCACCATGGTATGAAATCTATCTATTGACATCATTGACATGGTAGTCTTGGACCTTATGTAATCTTCCGGGCTCATGTCCAGCACCATCATATCTTGCAATCCATCATTATTGACATCTGCAATATCCGCACCCATACTATAGTATGATATGTGCTTGAAGAGTTCATTCCTTTTATCAGTAAATGTACCATTACCGTTATTGATGTATGCAAAATCAGGCATGATGAAATCATTGCTTACATAAATATCGAGCAGACCATCATTGTTCAAATCTCCTACTTGTGCATTAAGGCCAAATCCCATTTCTGGTAGAATACCGGATTCTATGGATACATCTATAAAATGACCGTCATCATTTCTATAAAGTTTGTCACTGCTTTTAAAAGCGGCGGTTTCTTTACTTTGTTGTATTTTTTTTAAGTCTAGGACTTTACCTGTATGTCCTATCCCTGAAGGTGCATTGGCGATGTACACATCCAAATCCCCATCGTTGTCATAATCAAAAAAAGTTGAAGCTATAGATCGATTGGTATCTGCCAATCCAAACTCTTCAGCTTTTTCCGTGAAAGTCAAATCCCCATTATTAACATATAGCATATTGGCCAGTTTCTGTTCTCCGTTGTACCAACCTGCCCTGTTTATATAAATATCCAAAAAACCATCATTGTTCACATCAGCCACAGATACACCGGTATCAAAACCGGCTCTTTTTTTAATCCCAGCTTTGATGGTTATGTCCTCAAATTTGAAATTGCCTTTATTGAGAAATAGTTTGTTGTGGTATATGTTTGAAGTAAAGAATAAGTCTTGAAGTCCATCATTATTGAAATCTGCAGCGGCTACACCTCCACCTATATAGATATATAGGTACTTATAGTAATGCAGCTTCTCTGATTCCATTACTTTATTGGTAAACGTTATTCCCGATATTTCCGCTGGTACTTCGGAAAATAGCTTGTTTTGTGATATATCATCAATAGATTTAGAGCAAGAGATTGCCATTGTACAAATGGCCAAATAACAATATGTAAGGTTTTTGATAGGCATACTTGCTTTTATAAAGAGACTCCCAAGAAAAGGAATTTAAGTCTTTTCTTGGGAGTTTAATTCTTATTTATGGATTCTGCTCAAGAGCAGGATTCAAAATAATCTGTTGTTCTGGAATAAACTCAATTATTCTAGGATGGGTTGAGGGTATTTCAAAAAATGCCGATCCCGCAGCTAAGTGCGTTCCTGGATACCTTCTGTCCAACGTCAATCCATTCCTGTAAATATCGTATCTCCTATGGCCTTCATAAGCTAATTCCAGCCTACGTTCATCCAACACCACATCAAGAACAGATTTACCAGCAGGTAAACTTCCCAATGTATACTCTGGCACACCTGCCCTTTGCCTTAGCATATTGATATTGTTTAGGGCTTCTTGATCAGAACCTGACTTGGCCAATGCTTCTGCTTTGTTCAAATACATTTCTGCCAATCTGGATACCATAGGTGACCATAGGTGTACATCATCTTCTTGTAATGAAGCTTTAAGAATAAAGAATTTTGGATGACCATTTCTTTTTTCTAAATCAAAATCGAAGATTACATCTTGTCGTCCGCTTGGGCCGTTAAAATAATATACGGTTTCCCCTCCTACGTCTTCAGATTGCAATGTGTAATTATTGCCATCAAAATCAAATGTTATTGTACCTCCAGTATCTGTTGTTCTTGCAAATTGATATACATAACTCTCATCAACCCAATAAACAGCTGGTATTCTTTCTCCACCCTCATCGGTTAAATACTGTGGATCTATAAACGATTTTCTTGCGTCATCAGGATTTTGATCGATCAAATCCAAATAAGACCTAGAAGCATACATTTCTCCCCAACCTGTTCCTTCAATAGAAGCATAAAATGAGCCAATGGTAAACCAATCGTCCCATTGCCCTGATAAATCAGAATTGGTGTTAAGGGTAACAGCAAAAATAGCTTCTTCGTTGTCAGTTGGTTTTAAAGTGTTCATAACAGAAAATCTCTCATTGGACAATAATGAGTATTCTCCAGAATTTATCACTTTATCAGCGTACTCCTGAGCTTTAGCATTATTTTCCTGATAAAGATATACTCTTGACAACAAGGCTTGTGCCGATCCTTTAGAAGCAAATGAAGCTCCTTTATTGATAGTCATTAAGGATTCTGCCTTCAACAAGTCAGACACAACCTGATCATGTACTTCTCCTACCGTATTTCTGGTAAGGGCTTCGTCAGGATCTGTGGTTAGCTTAATAGGAATGGATAGATTTGAGGCTCCTTGGTTGTAAGGTCTCCCAAACACATTTCCCATTTGAAAATACACCAAGGCTCTTAAATAATAATTTTCACCCAACAGCTGGTCTTCTTCAACAGATTCACCTTCAGGTAGTTTTTCTATTATTGTATTTGCCCCTACGATTATCTTGTAGGAATTAGACCAAAACCTAGCTACCCTACTATTTGTGGTAATAGATTGATAGTTATATAGGAAAAACAAATTATCTGTTGTACTACCACTCAAGGTAATGTTATCTCCAGCATATTCTGAAATTCTATGTAAATCATCAACCCAACCATCATAACCTGTATCTCCTTTTAATAGAGCATAGTTACCTATGGCTGCAACTTGAATCGCATCTGGGTCCTTAAACAAATCTTCGGCAGAAATATCATCATAAGTAGACCTTTCTATATCACAAGAATAAAAAATACTTGTAAGTGCAAACAAAGCACCATAAATTATTTTTTTCATTTTCTTAATATTTTAAACGTTAGAATGTTAGATTAAGACCAAGTGCATACCTTCTTGGAATTGGATAACCCAAGGAAATGTTTCCTCTATCAGAGGCAGTATCATTTGCTAAATTTGCAATTGTTGGGTCTGCGCCTGTAAATTTGGTAAGCGTGAACAAGTTATCTCCAGTCACATAAATGCGGGCATTGTTCAACCCTATTTTACTTAAGACATCTTTTGGCAGGTTATACGAAAATGTAACATTGTTCAATCTCAAATAACTTCCATCTTCTAGATATCTTGAAGATCTCCTGTTTGTGATTTGGGTTTCATCTCCCCCGTTTGCTTCACGTGCTCTAACCGGATTTGGATGGGTTGCCACATCTCCTGGTTGTTGCCATCTTGACCAGTCATCATCCAATACCATTTGATTGAATGTAGGATAAAATCCATCAGAGTCAAAAAGTTGGCGAGAAGCGTTGTAAACGGTTCCTCCCTGAGAAAAACTGAAATTTGATCTTAGCGAGAACCCTTTGTAGGTTATGTTTGTATTAAATCCACCGATAAAATCTGGAGTGGAAGTACCTACTTTTTGTAATGTGGCAGCATTCCAGTCGCTTGTTTCAGATGTTTCTCCGGTATCTTCATCCACTACTTCCCACTGTGCCAATCCGCTCTGTGGATCCACACCCAACCATTTTCTGATATACCAAGTACCGGTATCTTCTCCTACTTCCCAGATCTTGTTTCCAACAGGCAGCGAAGTTAAATCATCAACCAAACCAGTGATTTCATTGTTATTGATACCGATATTAAACCCAATGTTGATATTTAGGTCATCATTTTGCACCAAATCAGCAGAAAGAGCAGCTTCAAATCCTTTGTTTACCATATCTGCCGCATTGATTAATTTATAGTCAAATCCGCTATCATCTGGTAACTCCCTTGTCCATAATAAATCAGTAGTGGTTTTATGGTAGTACTCTAAAGTTAGGTTTAACCTATTGAAAAATCTTGTATCCAAGGCAAAATTGGCCTCATAAGTCTGTTCCCAACCTAAATCTGGGTTAGGGCTTTGAAACAAAATAGCACCTGGGGCACCATCATAATTACCAGACAGACTATACAATGTTTGATGTCCATACAGATTTGTAGGTATATTACCTACAGATCCATAACTAGCCCTTAACTTAAGTTCATTAATGGTTTCTGCATTAAAAAAATCTTCTTTATGAATGTTCCATCCAGCTCCAAAGGAGAAAAAAGTACCATATTGATTATCCTTACCAAATCTTGAAGACCCGTCTCTTCTTAAAGAAGCTTTAGCAAAATAGCGCCCTTTATAGTCGTAATCTGCAGCAGCAAAAAACGATTGGAAAGCATAATCATTCCTAGTACCTTCAGTTTCTTTGGCCTCAGCAGCTCTTCCAATAGTTTGTGATCCAGGAACTATACCTATACCTACGGCTCTAAAATACTCATAGTCATAATCATTATATTCAAAAGCAACCAATGCATTTATGGTATGGTCATCATTGAATACGTTAGAATATTTTAGCATCTGCGTAGTCAACCTTGTACGTCTATTTGCGGAGTCCTCTCTAATACTTCCATTATCCGCCTGACCACCGTTAGATCTAGGATCTGTATAAGCAAAATCCTTATCTCTGAACAAAGTAAAGTTGTTGGTAGAGATGTAGCTTAGATTCGGTATAATTTTATACTCAAAATCAAAATTTGCGCTTAAATTAAAAGTGTTACTATCACTATAGTTCCATTGTTGGTCAAAGAAGTAGTTTCTTTGATCTCTACCGTACCATAAGTAATCTACAGGCAGGTCATTTGGATTAACAAATGTGCCGTCATCAAATTGAGGTTGGTCCCAAGGTAAGTTTAAAAACAATTCGTACAAGGGAGCTTCGGCAGTACCTTGTCTATCATCAAAACTAAATGCAATTTTTGGCTTGATGGTAAGTTTGTCAGAAATTTTATAGTCTAGGTTTGTTCTAAAAGTAAATCTATCCAACTCATTGCCACGCAATGTTCCTTCTTCATTATAATAACCTCCATTAAGGTATAGGCTAAGTTTATCCGTTGCTGCGGTAAAAGTGGCATTATGATCATTAACAATGGCATCTTTGGTACCACCTTCCAACCAGTCGTTATCACGACCCAGTAAATCTTCCGAAAACCAAGATTGCTCAATACCCATTTCTTGATGGTAATCATAAAGCTGCTGAGAGTCCATTACCTTGAAAGGGCCTGAGGTAAACTGGTTTATCCCAACTTTACTACTAATATTAAGTTGGGGTTTAGCTCCAATTTTCCCTCTTTTTGTGGTCACCAAAACAACCCCGTTGGCTCCTCTGGAACCATACAATGCAGTGGCTGAAGCATCTTTCAACAAAGAAATGTCGGCAACATCATTTGGGTTAATTACTGGTGCTCCATGCTGTATTACACCATCAACTACCCAAAGTGGTGTAACCTGTCCATTTAAAGAAGCAACCCCTCTTATCAGGATACTTGGCTGGCTTCCCGGCCCACCGCCTGATGCGGTAACCTGCACACCTGCGGCTTTTCCTTGTAACATTGAAGAAACTTCAGGTGTTGTTACATCCGTTAATTCTTCAGATTTGATACTCACCAAAGAAGAGGTCACGGTTTCCTTCTTTTGCGTTCCATACGCAACAACAACCACCTCTTCTAATTGACTTACATCTTCTTGAAGGGTAACCGTAATGTCTGTTTGGTTGCCAATAACAATTTCTTGGGTTACATATCCAATTGAAGATATGGTCAAAACATCCTGTGAAGCCACATTACCAATAGTGAACTTCCCATCAAAATCCGTCACAGCTCCTCTCGCTTTATCCTTGATTATGACGTTGGCACCTATTACTGGTGCCCCTGCACCATCAACGACAGTACCTGTTATTGATTTCTCTTGACCCCATGAAAATATGGAGAAGAGAAATAAAGGAATTAATAAATTTAATGTTCGGTTTTTCATATAGAGTTATTTAGTGATTAATTAATAGTTTTCTTTTATCCAGTTATATGGTTTGCGATTTATCCATGAACCTCTGGTAAAATCAGGAAAGTCCTGAGGTTCACCATTATTTTCTATTGAAACTTCTGATAGTGGAGTAACCGCACTCCAAGCAGCGGCATCATATACATCCATAGGAGGTGTTATATTTTCTTTAGCCGATTCTACAAAAGCATTTAAAACAAAAAAGTCTATGCCCCCATGCCCTGCATCATTAGCGCTAGCTCCATATTTTTTCCATAAGGGGTGATCGTATTTTTCAAACCAAGCATCCATTTTTTCCCAACCATGTCCTTCGGTAACGCCTTCAATGTGTATTCGCTGCGTGTGGTAATCAAAATCTGTAAGTCCTTGAACTCCTTGCACTTTAAATCCTAAAGAATAAGGGTGTGGAGTATTTACATTATGAGTTACAATAATGGTTTCTCCATTAGATGTTTCTATAGTGGACGTTATTATATCGCCTTGTTTCCATTTTAATTTGGCATTGGGATGATCTTTACCTCCATTATCAATGATATATTTATTTAATCCAATGGCTTTTGTGGCATGAGATGTTAAAGAGACAAAACGATTACCTCTATTTACATCTGCCATTACAGCTATAGGACCCAAACCGTGCGTAGGGTACACATCTGCATTTCTCAATAATGAATGTTGTGTTCTCCAGGCGGATTCGGAAATTCCCTTTTCTCCAAATTCGACTCCTTTTCCGTATGCCGTTTTACCATCATTAAGCTTTACCCCTCTTAAATCATGTTGGTAACCACATGTAAAATGCAATAATTCACCAAAAACGTTTTGCTTTACCATATTTAGTACTGCCAAAACATCCCTTCTATAATTTACATTTTCCAAAATCATTAAATGACTGCCAGTCTCTTCATGCGTGTTTACCAAATCCCAGCACTCCTCAATGGTATTTGCAGCAGAAACTTCCAAACCGGTATATTTTCCAGCTTTCATTGCATTTACTGCCATTTTTGTATGCCACAGCCAAGGGGTTGCTATTATCACCGCATCTACTTCCTTTAGTTCAAGCAGATTCAGATAGTCATGATCGTTTTTACCAAAGACCTGAGGTTTCTTAAAACCCGCTTTGTCAATATGTTCTAAGGCAATCTCAATACGTCTAGGATCTATATCACAAATGGCGGTGATTTCAACATCTTTTCTATGCAAGGCATTGTTTAGATGATTTGTCCCCCTTAAACCCACTCCAATAAAAGCCAACTTTAATTTATCGTTATAGCTGTTTAACTTTTTTCCAAAAGCCATATCAGGTACCATCGCAATACCTGCTGAAGCTAATGCTGTTGTTTTGACAAAACTTCTTCTAGAACTCATTCTTGGTATATTTTTGTCCAAATTTGAGGGTTTTATCAAATAATGCTTTTACGGTTTTCAATCAAAAAAGGGGTTCAATTCTTCTTTTAAACTAGGTTTGACATATTATTACCCCTTTTTGAAAGATTTTGGATCTTACAAAAGGGTAAGTGCTATTAATAAGGTATTGATAGTATATTATTTAGACTGTTGAATTTATCCTCACCTAGGTTTCGAGGCACAACAGAATGCAAGGTATTCTTAATTGAAAATGTCTAAAAAGTGGGTTGATTGTGACCATATGACAAGATATTCCACCTTTTTAATAGAAATGCCGTATTAATATTGCGGAAGAAATGCCAAATTTGTTATCATCAGGTCATCTGTCATAAGAAATGAAATATTTGTCACCTTTTTCCTTTAAAACATTAACTATCACCTTGGCTCTTGTCATGTTTGGAAGTGCTGGGATGCAGATGTTTGGACAGGACCAAGGCAATTTTAAATCTCTAGTTCCCAGTCATAATAATAAGCAGTTTTTTGTCAGCAATATTGCCCAAGGTGCATTGGGAAACATATGGATGTCAGCTATCAATGGTATATTGATCTATAATGGCTACAGTTTTTCCTTGATCGATAATAAAAGTATTTTTCCAACCATACAGAAAGATGATCGAATCGATTTTATTATAAATGATAATTCAAAGAATATTTGGATCATTACTCGAGACGGTCTCCTAGCTAAATACGATGCGCAGCTTGGACAATTTGAACGTTTCAATCATAAACTGAAAAAATCGATTGAAAAAATCAGGCCAAATGGCAAGCAAGTTTGGATGGCCTCTAAAGAAGGAATCATATATAAATATCATAACCAGAAATTTGATAGTATCACAACTATACCAAATATTAACATGGCCGACAATACGGTCAACAATTTGGATTTTGACAAAAATGACAATGTATATGTAGGAACTACCAAAGGTAAAATTTATAAATATTCCGTTCAATCGGGCAGGCAAACGGAAATTATTGGCCCTTTTACGGATTATCCCGGTGGTATTGTTCTAAAAATGGATAGTGAAAATCGTCTTTGGATTGGGACTGAAGCAAATGGACTTCATATATATGATATTGCTCAACAAAAAATAATATCAGGTGGCTTTTTTAAAGGAGATATAGAGAACCTTTCCTCTTCACTTTTTTTAAACCTATATCTGGATGGCAGCAAAAATATTTGGGCTGGAACTGATGGAAATGGATTATACAAGATTGATAGTAAAACTGGCCAAGTAAAAGTCTTTAAGAAGAATTACTTTGATGAATTTTCTATAGAAAGCAATACCATATTGGATGTAAGCGAGGACAATCACAAAAACATATGGTTGGTCACTAAATATGGAAATTTAAATATTATTCCAAATACCAATAAAAACATAAACTATCACACCGGGTCAGAAAATAATATTCCAATGCGGGTATTAAGTGTTTTAAAGGCCCGTGACAAGTCATTATGGATAGGAACAGATGGTGCAGGACTTACCAGAATTGGAAACAACGGTATGGCAAAGCAGTATTTTAATGATGCCAAGAACAACTTTTATGTACAATCCATGATTGAAGATGACAAAGCTGATCTTCTATTTGGAACTTACCGGAATGGACTATGGCATCACAGTTCCAACACCAATACTTTTAAAGCTTTACCGGTTAAAAACAGTAAAGGGCAAATTGCAAAGGATATCAGGGTTTTGTACAAAGACTCTAAAAATAGAATATGGGTGGGGTCAAACGTTTCGCTGAATATCTATGATTCCAACCAAAAACTATTAGCAACATTTGGAAACAATGAGAATGGACTACAAGGAGTTATCGCAGAGAGTATTACAGAAGACAAAACTGGTACTCTTTGGATAGGGCAATATAATGGGGGCTTGTTCAAGTTTATAGAAAATAACGACAATATTGAACATTCATTTTTCGAAAATTTCAAAGCAGATTCAAAAGAGAATATTTCAAGGGTGATTTCAATGTCTCCGGGTGGAGATGATAAAATTTGGCTAATAGATGAACACAACAAACTTGCAACATTCAATACCCAAACCAATACATTCTCAAATTTTGAACATATTGGGGCAATAAGGGATTTTAATTTTATTGCTATTAACTATATTGATAAAAACAATATTTGGGCAAGCATATACAATGCCATTGTGCACTTGGATAGTGAAACCCAAACAACGGAAATTTATTATTCTTCTGATGGATTACCCAATGGTAATTTCATGTCTAACAGCACTTTCAAGGATAGTGATGGACAGCTTTACTTTGGAAATACAAAAGGCGTCACCTATTTCTATCCCCATGAATTGACCAAGACCCCATCAAATCCCAAGTTGATGGTCTATGATATTGAGGTGCTGAATAAACCAGCCAAAGATTTGCTTCCCAAACAAATTAAATCTGAAGTTTTTAATTTGAACAATCTTGATCTTGCGTACAATCAGTCTTCCTTTTCTATTCGCTTTGCGGCAATAGATAACATATTAAATCATAATTATTCCTATTCCTATAAATTGATCGGGTTTGATGATGAATGGAAGAATTCATATACTGAAGGATTGGCCACTTACACCAATGTACCCCCGGGCAAATACACTTTGGAGATAAAGGGCCATGAAATGAATGACCTCTCTAAAAGCTTTGGCAAAACAATAGCTATTTCCATTGCGCAACCATTTTGGAACAAACCATTGGCACACATTATTTATGGTACATTTTTGGTGTTGTTGGCCTTTGGTATCATCAAATGGTATAGACTAAGGAAAAAATTGTTGATCAATAAAATAATTCGTACCAAAGAACAGGACCTTCACAACGCAAAAATAGATTTTTTCACTAAAATGTCACATGAAATCCAGACCCCTATCACTTTAATTCTTGGACCTATTGAAGATATGCTCAAACGTGCCGAACTCAATGGCAATATGCTTCTTAAAGAGCGATTGAATATTATATCAAACAACGCCGGTAGGCTTAGCAGAATTGCCCGAGAACTTACTCTAATTAGAAATAAGGAGGCAAGTAAATTGAGGTTGTTGGTAAGTAGGAACAATCTATATCTTGATATTACCAGTATTTGTATGTCTTTTAAAGAAATTGCAAGGAACAAACAAATAGATTTTTCCATTAACTGCCCTAAAAACCTGAACAATGCTTGGTACGACAAAGAAAAACTAGAACATATATTATACAATTTACTATCCAACGCCTTTAAGTACACTCCAGTTGAAGGTAATGTACAATTATCCGTCTCCCCTATTGTCAAAAAAAGTATTATTAAAATCTCCGTATCAGACTCTGGTCAAGGAATACAAAAAGATGAGCTCGACAAAATTTTTAAAATCTTCTATCGGTCGGGTAACAACAGAAAAGCAAAAGGAGCTGGAATTGGATTAGCTCTTACCAAAGAATTGGTAACCCTACATAAAGGAAAAATTAAAGTACATAGCATACCAAATGAGGGAACCACTTTTACCATAAAAATTCCCATAGCAGAAAAGTCATATAAGGATGAAGAAAAAATAGCTATTGACAATCAAAAAACAGAGACAAAATTGAATGACGATGAAAAAACTTTACAAGAGCCGATAACCAATTCTGGTAGAAAAAGTATACTCATCGTTGAAGATAATTTTGAGCTTCAGCAATTTCTGAAAGAACTTTTATCTTCTCAATACAACATACTACTGGCCGATAACGGAGAAGAAGGTTTTTATCATGCAAAAAACAATGTCCCTGATTTAATAATAAGTGATATAATGATGCCACAAATGGATGGTATAGAAATGTGCAAGGAATTGAACAAGCATAATTTAACAAAACATATTCCCATTGTATTGCTGACAGCCAAGAATTCAACAAAGGCAAAAATTGAGGGATTAAAGACCGGTGCGGTAGAATTCATCAATAAACCGTTCAATACCAAAGAACTTCTATTGAAGGTGAACAATATTTTGTTGTCCAAAGAACATATCATCTCAAAATATAGGAAAGAATTGATTAATAGGCCCCAGTTTTCCCAAAGTAAATCACAGGATGAAATCTTCTTAGAGAATTTGGTCACAAATATCAATAAGCACATAAAAGACCCAGAATTTAAGGTACAACAGTTGGCGGAGTCGTTAAACATGAGTTACTCAAGTTTATACAGAAAATGCCTAAATGTTACTGGTGTCAGTGTAATTGATTTTACAAGGGAAATACGCTTAAAAAAGGGAGCTGTACTTTTGGTGAAATTTGGATATTCAATCTCTGAAGCGGCTCATTTAGTTGGGTTCAATGACCCTAAATATTTTTCAAAAAGTTTTAAAAATCAGTTTGGAACAACCCCAAAAGATTTTAAGAAATCGGCTGATACTGAAGAGAACATTGAAAAATATCTCTCCAAATATCATATAGACAGTACTATTTAATATCCATTCATCAAATTCTGCACCTTTATTCAGTAAGTTCTTTTAAATGCATTTGCATAGTTTTTAGTCCATTTCCAACCTTTGATAAAGCATCTTCAATTTCGGGACCGAAACCTTCTAATTGTTCATTCAACTGGTATACTATTTCGGTGTGGATTTTAATCAATTTATAGCCTTATTTAAACAGGTCATTAACCTATATTCCCAGATCTCTATACTGAGTTAAAATCTTCCAATACAGGTATCCATTTGAATTCTATTGGATACCATTGAGCATTTGTGGGATTAATCAAATCATTTTTTTCTCTTTTTAAGAACACCTGATTATTCTCCGTAAACACAGCTAATGCATTGAGGCCTTTTCGTCTATCTTTCCAACAACTCATAACTCTTCCATTTTAAGTTTTGGTTTTAAACCTTAAAAATTCTTGATGAATTGAGCAGTACTTTGAACACTAAAAAAGCCAAGAGCTTTTTTATTATTTGTTGTATTCATAATGTTGCCAGTCAAATTGGCTGGTGGAGGTAAAAATAATTGACCTGGATCTTCTTCACTTCCAGCATTTGTAATTTGATTCTCAAACTGCGCAAATTGGTTTAAATAGAACTGATAGGAATTAAAGTTCAAATTTGAAATACTTACACGCACTTCATGCGGATTATTGATAAGAAATTCGGTAGAATCAAAAGTTGCAGCAGTATTTCCATTAAAAAGAACATCGTTGGTCAGTTCGTTTATCTTAAAATCTAAAGAACCATCATTTTTATAAAAAAGAAAATTGATCAAATAAAAATTAGAATCATCCGTGGGATCCGCAAAAATCACTCGATTGAGTTCATTTGTTACCACAACATCTTTGATGGCTATTTCAGGCTTTAAGGCTTCTTTATCTGAAACAAACCTGGTTCCATCGGCCAATACTATTTCCACCCAATACGTATTGCCTACTATGGAAGTTATCATTTCAGAGCTTCTGTACATACCATTGGCAACCTCAAAGGAACTTGTAAGCAACTCATCATTCCCATCGGAATCTTTGGTGTACAATGAAATTTGAGCATCATTTATAGGATTTAAACTTTGTACATCAACAGGCACCGTTTGTTGGATTTTCACGGTGACATATTCCGTTCCGCCGGTAAGAAATCCCGAAATAAACACTTGGGGTTCAAAATTGGACGTATTGGGTATTTCTTTAACACAACCGACCAACAACAGTAGGGTCAAAAAGTATATTGGTGTTCTATATATTGATTTCATGTGGATTAAAATTTAAAGTTATAGGCAACAAAAGGTATTGGGGCTCCCAATACAGAAAATTCAAAGGTCTTTAGCTCGTTGTTCTGAAAGGTTGAAAACACAGAAAAGGCATTGGGACTGCCATAAACGTTATACAATCCAAAATTCCAGCTCCCTTGCCATTTTGTATTTGGATTCCCTTTTGGTCTATAGGTAAAAGAAATATCCATCCTATGGGTATCCGGAATCCGAAATGCATTCCTATCGGAGTACGTCAGGTAAGGATTTCCGTCAAACGTCAACCTTCCCGTCGGCACTGTACTTGGCCTGCCCGTTTGATAAGTAAAGAAAACACCCATATCCCATTTTTTTCCCAGATCATAATTTGCGGTAATGTTCAACAAATGTGGCCTGTCATAATTTGAAGGATAATACCTTCCATTATTTATATTCTCCGCATTGAACTTGCTTGTTGTTTTTCGTTTGGAGACGGAATACGTATAATTAAAATTACCAGTAAGCCTCCCTTTGTTTTTATAGAATCCAAGTTCCAGACCATATGCATATCCATCGGCAGGAAGCAACTGGGTCTCAATATTTTCATTAATGAACAGATCGGCTCCATTTTTATACTCCACAAAGTTTTTAAAGGTTTTATAATACCCGTCCACTGTCATGTTATACTTTCTATCTGGGGTATCATAAGCATAGCCACCCGATATCTGATTTACCTCAATGGGCTTTATATGCGCCCCTGAAGGCTTCCAAATATCAAAAGGTAATGCGGCAGCGGTATTGGATATAAGGTGGATGTATTGAAATGTTCTGTTATATCCTATTTTAAGGGCTTTTCGATCACTCAAATCATACTTGAGCGAGAAACGGGGCTCAAAACCTGAATAGCTTTCAATAATTTCTCCTTTCTTATACTTCTTCAAACCAGTAATTGTGTTTACCGTCAAAGGAAAATCAGGATTGTATTGAGAAACCGTATTTGGACCCATATTTCCTAACCAAGAATAACGAAGACCCAGGTTTAGGGAAAATTTATCCCAAGTCTTTTCTATTTCATAATAGGGCGCGATTTCCAAACCTTTATCAACATTAAAACCCTTGGGGCTCAATCCTGCTTCGTTACTTGAAAGTTCGGCTGGATTAAATTTATAAAGTGTACCATTTATTCCAAATCTCATTTTTGTATCGGGATTTGCATAGTAGGTGAAATCAGGTTTCACTATCCAGTTTTCTACGCCGGAATTCCATTTAAACGTACCTGCTCCATTTATAAATCCTCCATTATCATTTTGAGATGTTAGAAAATATTTATAGCTACTGTAGATTCCAGACACATTCATAAACAATTTATCCGAGAAAAGATGGTTCCAGCGTATTGTGGCCGTAGCATTTTTCCATCTAAAATCTATGGAAGTATCAGGTTCATTTGGCTCACTGGCACTAGCGGTATCATCCAACTTCATAACATCCGCTCCAAAATAACCTGAAGCAAATAGTTTGTTGTTCTCATTAACATTCCAAGATAGTTTAGTGTTCAAATCATAAAAAAATACTTTACTGTTTTTAATATCCCCCCCTATTAACGGGAAAAACAAATCAAAATATGACCTACGGCCAGAAACCAAAAAGTTCAGTTTTTCTTTTACTATAGGTCCTTCTAGGGTTATTCTTGAAAATAACGTTCCTAATCCTCCTTCCCCTTTAAACTCTTTGGTATTGCCTTCTTTTTGACGGATATCCAGCACCGAGGAGGCCCTTCCGCCATAACGGGCAGGAATTCCTCCTTTGTAAAGCGTCATGTCTTTTATGGCATCGGTATTTACTACAGAGAAGAGGCCCCATAAATGTGAAGACACATATAATGGTGCTTCATCGAGCAAGGTTAGGTTTTGATCAATATTACCTCCTCTAACGTTGAAGCCCGCAGTGCCTTCACCTACCGAGGTTACACCTGGCTGTGTCAATATGGCTCTGTTTATATCTGGCTCTCCAAAAAAAGCTGGCAATTGCTTAATGTCTGCCACTTTTAAATTATTTACGCCAGACAAAACATTGCGTACCTGGCTTTTGTTTTTTGTGTCCGATGTAACCACTACTTCGTCAAGTGCGTTTGATGAAGGCTGTAATTCAAAATTCCGTTTAATGTCATTATTTAGGTCAAGAGCCAAATCCTGTGAAATATATCCCAAATAAGAGATTTGAAGTGTATAATTGCCCCGAGGCAAGGTCAAGGAATAAAAACCATACTCGTTTGTAGTAGCTCCTTTGCTCTCACCGACCACTATCACATTTGCTCCAAGTAATGTTTCCCCTGTTTCAGCATCTTTAATGGTCCCACTTATGGTATAACCTTGATTCTGCAATTTTCGATGGGAAAGAATGACCATGTCCTTTCTTAATCTATAATCTATGCCCGTGTTGAACAATAGTACTTCCATAACTGATGAAATGTCTTTTTCAAAAACATCAATACTTACTTTCTGACTGCTATCTATTTCATCATTGTTGTACACAAAACTATAGGTGGTCTGGGACTCTATTTCGCCAAGTACGGATTGTAAGGCGGTATTCTCCATTTTCAAGCTGACCTTATTTTGGGAAAAACCTGTGAATGCCATTAATTGGAAGGAACATACTAAGTAAATGGTAAAGGATAATTTCATTAAAAAAACACCTTTTTTTGAAACATGTTTCTGTTTAAATAAAACAGCGATTTGCTTTATTTTCATAAATTTGAATGTTGTTGATTCATACTGATTTTAGACGATTGGTGTATTGACACACTAGGTGGGAAAGCGGCAATTTTCCCACTTTTTTTTATTTGATCACCCACTCATTTGTTCGTTGGTTTAGGTGATACTCAAAATTCTTAGAGGCCTTAAGAACCTCTAACATTTCTTCTACGGGGGTCGATTTATCGAAGGATGCAGTAAATCTAGAGCCTGCAATGGATTTGTTCTCAAAAACCAGTTTTACATTTAACTGATTGCTTAGGTCACTGGCGATACTTTTGAACGGTGTATTCTCAAATCTAATTTTGCCCGATCTCCAAGCTAAAACCTGCTGCTTGTTTTGAATTATGCTCTTTATGGGTATTCCATCAGCCTTGGCTATTCTAATGTTGTCATTAGGAAGCATTATGATCTTCTCCTCAAAATAACGCTCTGATGATACTTCAACTTTTCCCGTTAAAAGCGTTGTCTCCAAGTATGTGTTCTCTGGATAGGCCTTGACATTAAAACTTGTACCCAAGGCTTTTACAACAACATTATCGGGCGTTTCCACCGTAAAAGGTCGGGTTTTGTCTTTCGATACCTCAAAAAAGGCCTCACCGCTCAGTTGTATTGTTCTCGGGGCATCTTCTTCAAAGGAAATTTTACTCCCTGCATTCAGCCAAACCACAGAACCATCCGAAAGGGCCACTTGCCTTTCTTCCCCATAACCCGTTTCTATGGTAATACTATTGCTGGATAAGTTTTGGTAGGTAATACCAGCTATGGAGATAAACAACACTACAACAGCAGCATATTTCAGTACCTTTTGTATACGATGCCTTTTTCTGTCAATAGGGTTGACAGATGAGAAAAATTTCGCTTTCTCTTCGGCCATGTCAATGGTTTCTTCAAATGGATTTTTCGTAGCCCTATAAAGTTTCACGATAGAATTGAACAACTGTTCATCAAAACCATTGGAATTTTTCCAACGCTCAACCTTTGCTCGCGTAATTTCATCTGCTTGCTCAGAGACATAGGCCCAAATCTCTGCTTCATCGACTATGTTATCTTTCATAATGGGTACTTTACTATAAGACGTTTGTGCCCAAGCAATACCCTATTTCATTTTACAAATAGTCCTTTAGCTCTTTTCTGAAAGTATGTAGTGCCCGTGAAATATGTAATTCCACAGTCTTGACCGAGATATTCTTTAAAGCTGCAATCTCTTGGTAGGTAAGACCTTTATCCCTTGACAACTTAAAAATATCAGCAGTTTTGGGTGGTAGTGAATTGTAGATTTTCTCTATTTCTTTTTCCAACTCCCATTTACTGTCAATATCTTCAGTGAAGCTAGTATTTAGTTTGTATAAGTTGAAGTGTTTTTCCTGTGTCTTCCTTTTTCGGTGGTTATCTATAATCTTATTTTTCAAGACTGTAATAAGATACGATTCTATGGCACGCTCGTCGTCTTTCACATTCTCAAAATTTTCCCAGAGCTTGATAAATGTTTCCTGAACAAGTTCTTTGGAAACATGGCTATCCTCAACTACTTTAAAAGCATAATTAAAAAGCCTTTTATAATGCTTCTCAAATAATACTGAGATTTTTTTCTTCTTAGTTCTTATGGACTTCATTTATCAATTTCCCGGTTCCAATTAGAGAATTAATAAACTGAACCAAGTTTAAATTAGCTTCTTTTTTTGAAAACCCTTTTGTTGGGCTTTGCGACGGTAAAACTATAAAATATTGCCATCCCAAAAGTTAAACAAAGACTAACAAACAACCCGATATAATCGTAAAACACTTTTATCCCCCATAAAACAAGGGGTTTCAGGTAGCAGAAAAAAATAGGGTGGTATTGGTTGAGAAACGTCTTATAATCAAATGTCAAATGAAATTCTTTAATCAATAACTAAAAAAACTGCGTAATGAAAAAAGTGTTTTTAATTTCCACGTTTATCTTCTTCATAATTTCTTGTACAAAAGAGGATAACCTTCCCATCAACTCAGATGTAATAGGAAAATGGAATTGGATATCAACCAAGGGTGGTGTTGGAAATAACGTAGACGAAACTCCAGCTTCTACAGAAAAAACGATTGTATTGATACTGAACAAAAACTATACGTATTCGATTTTAGAAAATGATTCAGAGATTTCAAATGGGACCTACGAAATGAAAACAAAAAAATCAATCTACAAAAAAGATTTGGAACGTTTTGTTTCCTATTCCAAAAATGTACAGGTACCCAATGTTATTGTCAGTGGTGTTTTAAGAGTACAATCTTCAGGCAACTTGAGCATCTTAGACAACAAAGCAGATGGACTCCAAAGTGACTTTAAAAAAGTAGAGTAAAGAGTAAGTTTAGGTTTGAGTGGGTTATGTTCAGTTGACTCCTAGGTTCAGAAACTGTTCCTGGGAGTCAATATTTTATTTTCGACCCTGTGGATTAAAATAGATAACAAAACTCAACAAAATGAAAATATAAAAAGTTGACCGCGGTAAGACTGAATATAACATCCTATCAATTGCGACAAGAATTTATCAATTTAAAAAGTGGTATAACTCTAATAAAAATTTGTCTGACGTTATATTACAAGTCCAATTTACAACATACTTGCTATGAGTCAGAACACTGAAATAAGATTAACTATAATTGATTAACTTACTACTTAAACCAATACAGATTTGAAAACGCTAAAAATATCAAAAGAGATTGAATTTCTATTGGGTAGCTTTGGGGCTGTTCAAAGTGCATTTTTAGGTATATATCTGTTTCTTGGCAAAAAGCACAATACCACAAACACACTGCTTTCAGTTTTCTTTTTTCTTATTACAGTAAGAGTTGTTAAGTCTTTGTTATGGGCATATTTAGATATGCTTCCCGTTTGGTTTATTAATATTGGTTTTATAGCCCATTTTGCTACTGGCCCAACATTACTTTTATATTTCTTATATGTTTTTAAACCAAAAAAATGGCATATACAGAATTACCTGCATTTTGTTCCTTCTTTACTACTCCTCCCATTTCTTTTTAGAATAAATGGAGGTAATTTTTGGCATATAGGTGGGTACTCTTTTTTATTATACCATCAATTGATCTATACCACTTTAACTTTTGGTATTCTATTACTTTTTTTGATTAAGACGAATAAACATACGTCTACCATTGAAAAAGAAAAAAAGTACTGGTTGTTTATCTTGTTTATTGGCGCTGCAAGCATACAACTGGCTTATTTTTCAAATTATGTACTAGGTTTGTCCCCATATCTATTGGGACCTATCATTTATGCTGTTTTTATATATATAATTGCATTCTATGCATTTTTAAACCAACGAATTTTTGAAGAGAAAGAAACAAGCTCCAAATACCAAAATATAAATATAACCACTCAGGAATTTGAGCATTATCAAAATAAGATCATTCAAGTTATTGAGGTAGATAAACCTTATCTGAATACCGACTATACTTTGGATAAATTATCAAAACAAATCTCATTGCCTACCTATTTGACATCTCACATCATCAATAAAGGGTTTAACACTAATTTTTCTGATTTTATTAATTTGTATCGTATTAACAAGGCAGCTTCTATGCTTACCTCTTCTTCTTATAATCATATTAAAATCTCACAAATAGCATATGATTGCGGTTTTAACACCTTGTCATCCTTTAACAGCTCGTTCAAAAAAATTAAGGGAACAACACCTTCGCAGTTTAAAAAGATTAAGCTGATGGATCTATAAATTTATCAGGCTTATTTATAGATCACACATATAATTTCATTCTAATTTATCAATATTGGATATACTAAGAATCCGAAAACATATACATTGATTTGTATTGGTCCCGTATTTGGGTTGTACAGACGGTTACAGTTTAAATAAGAATAGAAAAAATAAAATTGAATCATGATAGTTTGGCGTTCTCCAATCAAAAAATTATTTCTAAAATCAAAAGAGAAATTTGATGAATTAAAGAGGCAATGTCTCTTTTTTCCACTTTTTATGATAGGAAGCATTTTTGTATGTGGCTGTCAGGAGTATGGGAATGTTCTTTTAAAAATAAAAGTTGAAGAAACTGAAGGACTGGGAAGGCCTTTGGAGTATATCACAATTAATTTGCCTCGATTACATCTCGACCAAAAAGACTATCAGTTATATGCTCATTCTGTCGACGACACCATAAAAGTTCCTGTCCAAATTGTACGTTCCAAACTTAATGACAAGGGTAATCATGAAATGCAAGGCATATTACCAATTTCTATTGGAAGACATGAAACGAAAGAATATTTCATCAAAGTAGAACCAAACACGAATCTAAATGGAGACACTGATTTGGTTGTTACCGGCAGTGATTTAAATTTGACTGTTGAAAATAAGCACTATATAGCTTCCCTAAAGGAATATATAGGACATCAACAGCAGAAGTTGGGTTCCGGTCATTTAGGCAATCTTACCTTAAAGGAATTCAATGATGTAGTATTGGCTCGGAAAGACCCCAATCTAAAAATCCACTGGGCTCCAAATTTTAGCAAGGAAAATTTAAGTTACAAAACGATGGCCCACCTCAATTCGCCAGATTCAGTTTTTGTTTCAACAAAGGGACCATATTATTTTAGTTTATTTAGGAGTGGTCGTATTAAGGGGTATGAAAAAATCTTGCTGAATGGAAAATACAGGTTTTATGCCGGACTCCCCTATTTTATTTTTGAAAGTGAAATACACTTCACAGAAAACGATTCCGTGAACCTCTTGAGAAATGATGAGATGACCATGGATAGTTTATTTACCCACATAGCATTTCCTAAAGCAGGGGGAACCACTGTTCATTTACCTCTTTATGATGAAAGTACGATGACCTATTTGGATGAAAACCCAATTCCGGATGATGAGCCATGGTTATTTTTTTATAATAAACATGAATCCTTTGCCTTTGGCTCAATTAGATTACATTACGATAATAAGAATGTTTATGGTGATGATTCTCCCACCTTCAATAAGCATACAAAAATTACTGCAAGTGCCAATAATGGAAGGTACTGGAACAGGCGACTTATCCATAACAAAAATACCTTAGTGCCAAAGGGAAGTAAATACAACGAAAAGAATGCATACATCATATACAAGATTGATGAAAAAGACCCGGCAAAAACAATAAAATATTTTTACGAACGCCTAAAAAAACCTGTTAAGGTAAAGTATACACATTAACAATCCAGCATCTTTTCAACGATTAAAGCTATAAGAAATGAATACAAAAAATTATCTTCTTTTTACATTATCGATTATCCTTACAACTTACATAGGTAAAGCCCAAACACAGCAAACAGGTGATGATGGAATAATCCATGTCCCTGCTTTTGTTTTGCCAGAATCACAATTCTTAAGTGATAAATCAAAGGCCATATTAAAAGAACAGCGTGCCTATAGAGCTAAGGCATGGAAAAAAATGAAACGCGCTTGTCCTCCTCTGAAAGAAGGGGCCAGTCTTGAAGAAAGACAACAATACAGGGAATGTTTAGCCGCTCATTTTTATACAACACCAGCCTATAAAAAAACAATTTCAAGATATCCAATAAATATTGTAATTGACACTATAAATGGAGTTTATACTGAAGTTTTTACGCCTAAAAATGGTGTCCCAAAAGAAAATCAACACAAGGTTTTGGTCAGTTTGCATTCTGGTGCATTTCAATTTGATGCTCGAACGGCAAGCCGGATAGAGTCCATACCTATTGCAGCCCTTAGCGAAATAAAGGTGATTAGCATTGACTATAGAATGGGACCAGAATATCAATTTCCAGCAGCCAGTGAAGATGTTACAGCTGTATATAAAGCTTTGCTGAAAGAGTACAAGCCTGAAAATATAGGAATTTATGGTACTGCCGCAGGGGGGATGTTGACCACACAAGCCATGGCTTGGTTTCAAAAAGAAAACCTGCCCATGCCCGGTGCCATAGGTATGATTGGCATGGCTGCTGCCGAACCAAGACCAAAAACGGATACAATGCACATTGTTTCTGCAATGGAAGGGCATGAAGGAATTGCTCCTTTTACTGTTTTTGAGCCTTACTTTGGAGCCGACGCAGATTTTGATGACCCTCTTTTAGTTCCATTAAACTCTAAGAAAATACTTTCCAAATTTCCACCATCATTGCTCATCGTTTCTACTCGTGATTTTCATATGAGTTCTGTTGTTTACACACATACTCAATTGGTGAAACTTGGTGTAGAAGCTGATTTACATGTATGGGAAGGTGTAGGTCACGTATTCACGGCAAATGTTGAATTACCTGAATCCAGAGAAGCCTTTGATGTAATTGTTAATTTCTTCAAAAAACATTTGGAGTAATATAGTCCGGTAGGTCTGCTTATTGTCCGGAAAACTTTCTTTCAAAAATTGTTACATGATTTTAGCAATTATATAGTTTATCTTCTAAAATCTCACATTTGAACCCTTCGTTTTGGATTATTTGAATGATCTTTTTATTATTAATTGAACTCCCTTCAATCCTTAGAATAGAATGACCACAGGGATAAGGTTTTTCAAAATCCTCTAGATCAAAATTAATTTTAAACTTTGGGAGGGTGTGTTCAAGAACTTTTAATGTCTCTTCTGCCTGTTTTGGCTCTTTGACATTTGTAATAAAGACCTCTACCATATCAAAAATTCTCTTCGGTTAACTCTTTGTTAATTGCAGCTCCCGTAATGTTACCACCATAAACTGCAGTTGCCACTGAGCGCATCATAGAACTATTATCGCCACAAGCAAAAATATCTTCTTCGCTTGTTTTGTGCATAAAATCCACTTCAATATATCCATGTTCGGTAAATTTACAGCCCAGTTCTTTTGGTAGGTTGGAGTGTTGTTCAAATGGAACATTGGCATAAACTGTCTTGAAATTCTCTTTAGTTCCATCATTAAAAATAACTTTTTCAATGTGACCATTTAGATGTTCCACTTCTACAACTTCCTTTTCAATTACTTCAATATCATGCTTATCAAACTTTTTTAATTGTTCTTCGTTGAAATCCATCTTTCCCGAAGTCAAAATGGTCAAATCATTGGTAAGGTTATTCACCAAGGAAGCAAGGTGAAAAGCCTTTTCTCCGTTAGCCAAAATTGCAGTTCTAACTGCTTTATGTTCATATCCATGACAGTAAGGGCAGTGTATTATTGAAATTCCCCAACAGTCCAAAAAACCCTTTATATAATGTATTTGGTCTTTAATTCCTGTTGCCAATACTAATTTCTTTGAAGCAAAAACATCTCCGTTGGATGCTGAAATTTCAAAACCTTCATTTATCCTCTTTCCGCTGATTGCCAATCCTTCATAAAACTTTATGCTGTCGTATTTTAACACTTGATATTTTGCAATCTTGGAAATTTCTTGGGGTGTACTTCCATCTTGAGTTAGAAAGTTATGGGAATGTGGTGTTTGCTTATTGCAGGGGTTACCGCTGTCAATAACAAGTACTTTTCTTAACGACCTACCTAGTGCCATTGCTGCCGAAAGGCCTGCGTAACTACCTCCAATTATGATGACTTCAAAATCTTTTCTTTCATTCATATCCATATATTCTGTAAAACTTGTTAGCGGTGCAGACAAAGTAACAACCAAGGTAACTGTCCCTACTTGTTTATTGTTTATCTTTTATTCATCAAGACGATTTTAATTGGGATTACATCGCATTAAGGTTTTGCAAATGTATTGTTTTTTCATATTATTGCAACATATTCGCAATAATAAATTTCGACCAGTTTGAAAGAAGTAATGAAAAGAAGAAATACACCCACAAAAGAAGCCGTACTGGATGTTTTGATAACGACAGGTAAAGCTATGAGTCAAGATGCGATTGAGCGGGAGATAGATATTAATATAAATAGGGCCACTATCTATCGGGTATTAAATCGTTTTTGTGAAGATGGGATTCTACATAGAATTGTGGCTGAAGATGGGAAACAATATTTTGCCATGTGTATTAATTGTGATGAAAACCCAAAACCTTTATATCATTTTCATTTTAGATGCATTAAATGTGAAACCATTGAGTGCCTTCCTAAAGAAGTTAACTTCTCATTGCCAAAAGATTATTTGATTGAAAATGTGAACTGTGTACTTTCTGGTGTTTGTAAAGATTGTTCTCAACTAGCTATTTAACATAACTGATTTTACTCTAAAAATTCATTGGTTCAGTCCATTTTCTAGAAGTAGTTTGCTAAAGCCATTATCCCATTATAAGAAATAACCAAAGAAAAGAATAATGCGGCTATCAGGCTAATATTAATCCATAGACCTGTTCTATATCCTTTCATCAATTTTTTGTTGTTAATGAATAGAATAATCCCAATAATGACCAATGGCAACACAAAAACATTGAAAATTTGAGAGAGTATCTGCATCTCTACAGGATTTGATCCAAATACGGGAACAATAAATGCAAATAAACATGCAAAGGCCGTAATTCTCTTGAATTGATTGGAATTGGTATCCAACTTCCCTTATTTTCGTCACATTCATTCACCGAACTCTACATCTTTTAAATAATTTTAGATGATATCAGATGGATACAATAAAAATGAAAAGCACTGTCATCTGACTGATTGACAGTGCTTTGATACCCACTGAAAAGTGGTTCGTCGGGATGACAGGATTTGAACCTGCGACCCCACGCCCCCCAGGCGTGTGCGCTACCGGGCTGCGCTACATCCCGAAAATGGATTGCAAAAATATAAATTTAAATGAAAGTTCTACTACTTTTAAAAAAGTAAAATCCAGATTTAAATTCCCATAAGGAATTCCCGTATTTCTATACAAAAGGCCTCTCTGGCTTCGGCCGAATCGTATGTAGGGTTTAGCAGAAAATATCCCAAGGTTTGATCTTGACAAAACTCATCAATATCTTTTCCTTTCCAAAAATGAAAACTCATCAATAGCGTGTTGTAATCAATTTTATATGGTTTATGTAACTCACCATAACCATTTAGATACAAGTTTAGTTGGAATATGGAATAATCAAGGTTATCAGGTTCATTAGTTAAAAAGGAAGGAATTAGCGCAGGGGTGTTTTTATTCATTTGCTAGTTTGTTTGAGAATGGGGTTTTATCTTCTCTCAAAGAAAACTACAATGTAATTAAATACCTACTTGATTTTCTTGCTAGAACGACAGACTCTCCACTTGTATAGACGAACTTCAAATTTCCCTAGATGAACTAAATAAATTGTAAAAACATCAATTCAAATAACGAAATATGACATGCTATATGGTAAATATACTTAAAAAAGTATAAGCCTATCTATAGAGCGTAAAATGACCAACATATTGTTGTTTCTCGCGGTCATTGGCATAAACCACATACCAATAATCACCTGTGGGCAATGGAGACCCCTCATATGTTCCATCCCATTTCTTTACTTGATCTAAGCGTGCTACCACCCTTCCGTATCTATCATAGATAATAACATCTATATTAGGGAAGAACTCTCTATTTTCTGGATACCAGTAATCATTTAGATTATCACCATCAGGTGTAAAGAAAGGTGGTATTTCTGGCATTCCGTCAAAATTAAATGGCATAACCAAATTAGCTTCACACCCGTTTTGATCCCTAACCATAACATTAATGTTGGCATCCATATTCACTGCAAAAGTATTGACCTCTCCATACGATTCTCCTTGGAAGAAGTATTCATATCCTCCAAATCCTCCAGATGCAGTTGCCTTTATTTTGTTAGGTCCAATTTTCTCAGCCGTTAGTGTCAATGGTTCATAGGCGTCAATTTCAAACTCAACAAAGGTCACACAACCATTTTGATGATATATATAAACTGTATGCTCACCTGACGGTAAATCTCCAAAAATTCGTTGATCCGTGGCCAATTGAATATTGTCAACATCCAGAGAGAACATTAAGTTGGGCAATAAAGAACTATCTGTTATTGATACTGTAGCTGTACTATTTGGAAAAATACCATCGCAACCATATTCCACTATTGGTTCTGCCATTAATTCTATACCCACTCCAATTTCAGCTATCACATTGGTTTGACATCCATTAGAATCTCTTATGAAAACCACATATGTCTCACCACCAGTTAGATTATCAAAAAACAAGGTGTCATTTCGAACAAAATCAGCATCATCTGCAGAGTTAACACTGGTATAATACGGTGCCGTACCTCCTGTAACTTCCAAAGTCAAGGTTCCGTCTTCGTCACCTAGGCAAACTTCTGGGGTTGTTGCGGCTATCCCGGCTATTAACTCCATAGGCTGGGTAATCTCCACGGTACGGGTAATGGTACATCCAAGATCATCCTGAATAATCACATCATAAGTTCTTGGTGACAAATCGTTAAATGTTTTTCTATTTGGATTGAACGGGTCATCTCCTTCAAAAAACTCACTTAAAGTATCGGATATTGAATACCTAATTGCTCCGGTACCTCCACTAGCTTCAATTATAATCTGTCCATTAGTATCTCCATGACAAACTACTGGAACGGCTTCTAAATATTCTAATACCAAAGGTGGTTTCGGTTCAATAACAATAGGGTCTGATATAGCTTCACAACCGCCACTTTGTGCATATACATAGTAAGTTCCTGGGTCAAGGTTTCTGAAAATTCCAGAGCTCTGAGCCGATCTTACGGTATTGGACGCAGTTGGGCTAGGTGGAGTATTCGAATTTAATAGCGTGTATACATAACTTCCTATTCCTCCAAACGCTTCAGATCTGATAATTCCAGTTGCTTCACCAGCGCAGTTTATGGTTGCATTGGTCAAGTCTAATGCAATTACCAAAGGCGCAGCTGGATCTAACGAAATTTGATTAGATTTTTCAAATGGACATCCATTGGAGTTCTGAACATCATATTGAAATGGTCCTGGGTCTACAGTAATATCTACGGCAATTTCAACACTGGACAATCCTGTTCCAAATGGTGTAAAAGGATCGGCTGTTCCAGCTCTTCGATAAAAATAGTCCACGCCAGCTTCTGGATTGGTAACCGTAAGTTCCATTCTACCCAAATCTCCACAACCGGGAGGTTGAAGCTCCCTTAGTTCAGCAATCACAATTTCGGGGTCTTGAACCATGATCGGCAAAGTGGTAAAACTACAGTTCCATCCATCAAAAATGGTAATGGTATATTCTCCTGCGGATAAATTGGCAAAAGTTGGCGTAGTTTGGAGTCCACTATTGGTACCATCTGTAATCCTATTCAATTGATACAAATAATTGCCAGGTCCTTGGCCTCCTACAACATTATACGCCTCAATAACACCATCGTTATCATTATTACAACGCAATGGTTGAACTATCTGAATATCTGAGGTAATTGGAGTTGGTAGTGGTAAGTTTACCGTGTTGCTTGCCTCACAACCTCTAAAATCTCTAATATTAACCGTATAGGTACCAGTAGATAGGTTTTGGAATATAGGGTTTGTATTTGGGTAGTCAACCAATACCGTTGTTCCGTCTGGAGCTATCAATTGATATTCATAGGTCCCCCAACCACCATCTCCTGTTGCAGTAATCTCGCCAAAACCGGGTACGTTGCAGGTAACTTCCGTAGTTTGTATAGGGTCCACTGTAAGCGGTCTATCTGGGGAGCGAACAGTTACCACATTACTTGCAACATCACAAAATGGTGAACTCAAAGCCTCAACTCGTACAATAAGGTTACCAGCTGGAAGGCCTCCTATTATTTCTGGAGTATTGATAGGTGCGTTGGTATCAAAACTTCCCGTTACCCCAGTTGTGGTTTCTACTCCTGAATTATCTCTAGAAAAAACTTCGTAGTTATATACCCCACTATAGTTATTGATTTCCAAACTGATTTCTCCATCATTACCGTTAAAACAGGTAACTGGCCGTACCTCCGCTATTATTGCCTCAATGGTATTGTACTCAGGCATATTAACGGTGGATGTTAAATATGTACATCCTCCGCTACCAATATCGGTTACCGCAAAAATATAATCTCCCGGAGTTGAAATAGGCCAAGTAACCCTATCTGTTCCAGAGGAACTTCTAGCTGGTTCAGAGCCCAATGGCAATATCTCCACCTCATAGTTTCCAGGACCCTCATTTACAATAATGGTTATGGAACCGGGATTTACAGCTGTCCCTGATGCATCACAAGTAAGCTGGTCAACTGAATAACTAAATGTTATATCCGTAGGAGTATTTATATTAACCGTAGTTGTTTCTTCACATCCATTTTGATCTCGAGCAGTAAGAATGATACTTTGGTTGGTACCATTATCAATAACCTCAAATACATTGCTAGTTTGAAAATTAGTACCATCAAACTGTGGGGTGCCATCGTTCATGCTATAAGTGTATGGCCCTGTTCCGGTTGCAGTTCCTGAACCATCGCCATTGGTATCGGTATAAATTGTAATTGTGGCGGTGCTAAACTGATTGCTTGATGGGTTGCAACTGAATTCTGTGTTGATGGCATTCACCTGCAACAATGTTGGTTCATTAATGATAACATCTCCCGAGCGGTCTGTACACCCTCTATCCGAAACCACTTCCACTTGGTAGGTATTTGGCCCAAGATTATCAAAAACTGGTGAAGGCTGTGGTCCTGCCAAAACTGTTGAGCTCGCTCCATCATACAAAACATAATTTATAGGAGTATCCGTATCACTACCTGGTTGAAGTTCCACTGAAATTGAACCATCAGCGGCACCATTACAACTAATACTGGTGTTTGGTGTTGCTGTAATCACAGGTGTATTCACCGTAGATACTCTTACAACAGCCTCATCTGAACAAAGAGGTGCCGTGTTAGAGCTTAAATCAGTCACCAAAATGTTATAGTCTCCAGGCAACACACTGTTAAAAACATTGGAGCTTTGTGCAGGTCCAATATTGACCAAAGTACCAGCGTCACGTAATTGGAATTCAAAATTACCACTACCTCCCGTAGTGTTTACAGTAATAACACCATCTCCAGCATTACAGGTTGGGAAAGATGTGGCATCGGCAGATATAGCAAAGAAATCAAAGACATCTGCGGTAATAGTGTCGGTACAGCCATTACCATCCCTTATGGTAATAACATAACTTCCAGGGTTTGGTACAACAAAATTCACACTGCTTTGAAAGCCACTTCCAATATCGTACATAAAGGTTTCATTAGGCAATCCAGAACCTGTTGACAGTGGCGCTGTAACCTCTATTTGATAACCACTTGTTGCAGTACATTGATTGGTAACATCTATTGCCGGAGTTGGAATTCCTGGTTCTTGGGATACAGTAACCGTGGTCAAAGCAGTACATCCGTTGGCATCCTCTACATAAAAATCATAATCGACAGGATATGGCCCAGATATCTCAAAAGTAGTATCCGTTCCAAAGGTGGTTGGGGCTGGATTTCCAGTTGGAACGTAAGCATAGCCAAAAGGAGCTGTTCCACCAAAACCTCTAACGGTAACAAATGCACCTGCATTACAGGTAGCTTGCACATTGTTATCCACAACAATGGTGGGTGAACTGAATCCTATAAATACCAAAGTGCTTCCGCTACATCCGGTATCCGTATCGGTGACTATGATCTGGTAATTACCGGGCGCCAATCCTGTGAATGTATCATTAAATGGAATAGGCTCATTGGTGTAGGAGATTGGACCTGAAATGGTAGCCCCAGTATCTGTGTTTTCAAGAGTTACCGTAAAATTTGCTGGGTTAGCAGGCAGGCCAGAAACTTGAAAGTCGATTCCTCCACTTCCAGAAACATTACAGGATGCTGTGGTAGTCGTTGCCGCTACCGTAACCGGACTTGGGGCGGTTATAGGGTCTATTTCTTCAATATAGGTACATCCCAATGCGTCTCTTACCTCAACAAAATAGGTCACACCAAAAGTTACCTGACCAGTAAAGTCATATGTATCACCTCCCGAAGTAGCAGGATTAAAAGTAGGGTCTCCAACCAATCGGAATTCATATGGTGCCGTACCTCCTGTTGCACGAACACGGTAAGTAAACCCAACTACTGAACACAACGCTGGCGGTGTATCCAATGGAATCAAATCCAATACATTTTGGTCAAGAACCACATCATCCCTGTCCTCACAACCTTGCGAATCTGTAGTAACAATCGTATAGTTTCCAACATCAAGATTCGGGAAATTTACTGTTGTACTACCTGTTCCTATGGATTGAGCAACTAAATTTCCTCCAGCATCTAACAACACATAATCAAAAGGAGCGACTCCGTTATTGATGGTTGTTGAAATTGAACCTCTAACATTTCCTGCAGAACATACTGCAGGAGTTGGTGTTGCAGTGGCATCTAATGGTGCACTTGCGGCAATGGTCACGCTATATGGTGGACTAACACATCCTCTGCTGTCCCTAACAATAAAACCTCCATGGGTTCCAGGACCATATCCTGAAAAGATATTTTGTGTACTGAACGTGGCACCATTATCGTTACTGAACTCATACGGTGGAACCCCTTGAGAGGTATCAGCGATCACCTCCACAATACCACTCGTATTATCACCACATTGGGTATCCGTCCCTACTACAGAACCTGCTATGGTTTCAGGTGGAGTTATCGTCACAATATTTGACTCTGTGGTACACCCTTGACTATCTGTAATCAAAAATTGATAGGTAGTATCAGAAGTTATGGAACCATCATTCAGAATACTGTAAATGAAGGAATTTCCGGTAATGTTATTGTTGTTGGAAGTGTAACCACCTCCATTAATCTGTACTTCATAAATATCATAATCTCCACCCGAAGTATACCCATTGCTAATATTCACTTGAATTTGTGCAGGAGGGCCAGCACAATCCAGTTCTTGTATGGTTGTTGCCAAAGCAGTTACCTGAGGTTCAATGGTCTGGATTACCGTATCCCTACAATCATTGGCATCCACAACTTCAATGGTATAGGTTCCAGGTGTTAACCCCGAAAAACTATTGCCTACACCCAAAGCTCCTCCATTAATTCTAAATTGATATGGTGCCGCACCCAAAGTTGCATTCACTACCAAGGTGGCCGCGTTGAAATTATCATAACACAAATCTGAAGCACCAGAATCCAAAGTTAATGTTGGGGCCTGCAAAGCGGTTAATGTAAAGGAATCTGTGACTGTACACCCATTAGCGTCAGTAACACTAACTAGATAGGTTCCGGCCTGCGAAAGGTTAGAGAAAACACTTCCATTTTTTGGCCCTCTTGTTGAACTATCCGGCTGGGTCAAAGTATATCTATTACCTCCCCATCCACCTACAGTATTCACTCTAACGGCTCCGATATTTCCATTTTGGCAACTCATATCGGTCACATTCAAACTAGAAATAGCAAAAGCAGTAGAAGGTTCTTCAATAGTCAATGTAGCAGTATCGGTACAATTGGTGTCTTCATCGGTAACAGAAATCACATAACTTCCAGCAGTCAATCCAGTTACCGGAATTATTCCTGCATTCTGTGCTGTAAAAACTGTTCCCCCATCAATACTATAACTATATGTGGTATTAAATCCATCTACAAGGAAACGTCCTTCACCATCTGAACCTCCTACACAGGTAACCACTTTGGTCTGTTGCGCTTGAACTCCTATTGAACTAATATCGGTTATGGCATAACTCTCATCATAGGAACATCCTTCAGCATCAGTAACCCGAAAAGTGTAGGTTCCCAATCCCAATCCTGAGAATGTATCGTTATTCCCATTGTTGATTGCACTACCAGCGGGTGCAATAATTTCATAATTAAAAGGAGCCGTTCCTCCGGTGACTGTCAATCCAACTGAAGCTGTAGTTGTGATACAATCCAAGCTTGAAATTGCAAATGTCAAATCCGTTGGTTTGTTCAATGTATTAAAAACGATATCTGCAAGTGGCTGCACACATCCGTTGGCATCCCTTATTAAGGGTGTATAGGTCCCCACTCCTAAACTGGAGAAAACAGGATTGGTTCCAAAACCTGCTCCCACACTATATTCGTATGGTGCTGTCCCTCCTGAAACTCCTGAAATTGTGATCTGTCCTCCCGTTTCATTGGTACAAGTAGGCACAGAATCTGGTGTGGCCGTGGCATTTATAGTTGAAGGTGTCCCTATAGTCCCCATTATTGGAGTGGTTGTACAGGTAAATGAGTCTTGCTCATACCTCAATACAATATCATAAGTTCCCGGGGCAAGGTTTGAAAATACATTGCTGATTTGATAATTACTCCCATTATCGATACTGTATTCAATCTCATAACCAAATCCATTGGTTACATTAACCGTTATTCTCCCATTATTAGATCCTCCACAATTGGCATCTTCTTCTGTTATGTTAAATACTGGAGGCGGAATGTTAGGTACATCAACTGAAGCACTTCGCTGACATCCATTGGCATCTTCCACTAAAATTGCATAGGTTGCTGCAGTTGTAACCGTAAAGGTGGTAGATCCAGTGTAAGTGGGTCCAAATGGTCCTCCATCTACACTAAAACGATAAGGCGCCGTTCCTCCAGAGGTACTTAGGTTAACATCAACGGACGTTGCACCACAACCAAAACTTGCTGATGCCGTTGCGGAAACATCCAATGGACTGATTCCATTTCCAATTTCAATGGTTGCACCTCCTGTATCTGTAGTTACGGTCTCAGAACAATCATTGGTGTCCACTCTAATACTATAAACTCCCGGGCTTACGTTTGCAAATGTATAGGAATCGGAACCATTAGGTCCAAAAGTATCAACCGTAACACCGTTTTTTATTAAACGGTATGTATAAAACCCAGGAACGCCGGAAACGGAAACATCTATACTTCCCAATTCACTACTACAAAGAATGTCATTGGCCGTAACATCAACAGTTATATCCAAATCCTGAATATTGACCGTGTTTGATGGAAACAGACACGCACTTGCAGATACGTTCTTTAAACGCACCCATACCATGTAATTTCCCGAAGCGGTTACATCAAAGAAAGGATCATCTTGGTAAGGCCCTGCGGAATTGTTCAAACTATATTCATATCCTGCAGGCACATTGGTAACTTCAACCCTACCAGGATTTCCACAAATAATATCCTCCTTAATTAACTGCGGGTCTAATGGGTTTAGTGTAGACTTAAAATAATAATATTGACCAGAACCAATCCTCACTCTAAACTCTCCAGCAGAATCTAAGTTATATGTGGCATTCGTACCTACAGTATTCCAAGTACAAGCACCGTTTATCGTTGGACAATCATCCACTACGGTTGGTGCGCAGGTATTAGGGTCAAGTTTTTGCCATTCATAACTACCACCTGATTGGCTTAACGTTAATGTTCGTATATCACTGGTTCCACAAAGGAAAAATTTTGCAAGTGTACTACCGTCATTAGGACAAGTCACTTCCTCATTAGCTCCTTGGATAATGGTCATGAACATACTGCTATTAGCAGATAAGAAAACATCTGATTTAGTTGCCTTGTCAACAGCTTTTGAAGAAGCTTGTGCCTCTTCAACCTTGGGTTCAGAAACGGTGGATACTATTTTAGTCAGTATCCTGTTGACCTCTGTTTTTGCTAATACCGTGGAACAAAATATGGATAAAAACACCAACAACACGGCATATAGCAAATGCCTTGTTTTTTGAGGGAGCATAGGTTAAGTCTTGTTATGGTAGAATATCTCGGATTTGGGACCTTAATATTCTTAATTGTAATTATCTAAACTTATATATTCTCTTTATCTTTCGACTATCAAAAGCCGTAGTTCGTCTATAAAATCTATTATTTCAACGTAAATCTATGAAAAAAAGTGCGCTCATTCCTTATTTTTTCGTTGTAATGCTTACCTCATCTTGTGCCCAAAACAAGGATAATAGCATTAATCTTCCGAAAACCATTGATTTTACTGCTGAAGAGGTAGTTTCTGACATTCAGAATCCTTGGGGAATGGTTTTTATTCCAGGTGGAGGAATGTTGATTACTGAAAAAGCAGGGAAATTACTCCACTTCAAAGAAGGAAAAACTACAGAAATAGACGGTCTTCCTAATATATACGTTCGAGGTCAAGGTGGCCTTTTGGATATTGAACTGCACCCGGATTACAACAATAATGGTTGGTTGTATATTTCCTATTCATCAAACGATGACGGTGGAAAAGGTGGTAATACTACCATAATGCGGGCTAAACTCTCTAACAATAAGCTCGTTGAGAAAAAAGTATTGTACAAGGCCCTTCCCAACACTACCAAAGGACAACATTTTGGCTCCAGATTGGAGTTTGACAATGAAGGATACCTGTTTTTCTCTGTGGGAGATCGTGGAAATAGGGATGTGAACCCTCAGGACATTACAAAGGATGGTGGAAAAATCTATCGACTCCATGATGATGGACAAATCCCAAAAGACAATCCTTTTGTGAATAAATCTGGTGCAAAAACTGCAATTTATAGCTACGGGCACCGAAATCCTCAAGGCATAACCTTACATCCAAAAACCGGAAAACTTTGGGAACATGAACATGGACCACGCGGTGGAGATGAAATCAATATTGTCGGGAAAAAGAAAAATTATGGTTGGCCAATAATCACTTATGGAATTAACTACAGCGGCACCAAAATTACAGATGAAACCTCCAAGTCAGGAATGGAACAACCCATTTATCAATGGACACCTTCAATTGGCCCTTCGGGAATGACCTTTGTATCATCAAACAAATATCCGAAGTGGAAAGGAAATCTGCTCGTAGGCTCTTTGGCTTTTCAATATTTGGAGCGTTTGGTCATTGAAAATAACAAAGTTACCTACCGTGAAAAATTGCTCGATGGTATGGGTCGTGTTCGCAATGTACGTCAAGCCCCAGACGGATTTATTTACGTGGGGATTGAAGGTAAGGGAGTTTACAAATTGATTCCCAAGAATCAGTAAGTTCTATTTTAGTGCTTCAATAGCATTTTTTACGGAACCATATTTTTTCAAGGCTTTTCCAGCTGCATCATAATCTAACCCCAGTTCTTCAACTATATATCGAGTGCCGCGATCTACCAGTTTGGTATTGCTTAATTGCATGTTCACCATTTTGTTTCCTTTTACTCGACCTATTTTAATCATCAGTGAGGTTGTAATCATGTTCAGAGCCAGTTTTTGACTTGTTCCGCTTTTCATTCGGGTACTTCCAGTCAAAAATTCAGGACCCACATTAATTTCAATTGGAATATCTGAGCCCGTCGCTAATGGTGAACCTGGATTATTGGTGACACCAGAGGTCAGGATTCCATTTTCTTTAGCATCGGCTATACCTCCAAGCACATAAGGAGTTGTTCCCGAAGCAGCAATCCCTACCAGAACATCATTGGAATCGATATTGTACTTCATCAAGTCCTTCCAAGCCTGCTTTGGATCATCTTCTGCATGTTCCACCGATTTTCGAATAGCAACATCCCCTCCGGCAATCAGTCCCACTACCCTATCATGAGGCAATCCATATGTAGGGGGAATCTCCGAAGCGTCCAAAATACCTAATCTACCACTAGTTCCCGCTCCAATATAAAAAAGCCTTCCGCCTTTTAAAAAGCGTTCAGCGGTCATGTCCACCAATTTTGAAATTTGTGGGATAACCTTAGCTACGGCTTCAGCAATTTTCTGGTCCTCTTTGTTGATACTCTCTAAAATGGTGTGGGTGTCCATTTGCTCCAAATTGTCGTAATTTGAAGGGCTCTCAGTAATTTTTGTATAGTCCATTTTCATTATAAAAGGTGAATCTCTTGGTTTCTAAAAAGGTTTAACTGCCCATTGTTGGGATCAAGTTCGGTAATCATGGTACTTATGGCATTGATGTCACAGGTCTTATAACGGTGTTGGGAATTCAATTTTTCAGAAATGGATAACAGTATGGTTTTCTTGGATGCCTTTATGACTGCTTTTTTTACCTGAACAATGTCCCAATCAAACTCTGTTAATCCATAGCCTGAATCTACATAACCCGTTCCGATAAAACTATAGTCCACATGAATTTCAGACAATTGATTAATAGCGCCTGCACCCAATGAAATTTGAGAATCCCTAGAAACTTCTCCTCCGATCAAAATAACCTTGACATTTGGTTTAACCAAAAGTTCCAGGGCCACAGGCAAACTCATCGTAAAACAGGTCAGCTTAATATTTTCAGGAATTTTCCTGGCCAGTTCCACACAGGTAGTACCCCCATCAATAAAAATCACACCGCCATCCTTTAGTAAACCCACAGCTTTTTCGGCAATTTTCTTCTTCTCTTCAAGTGCATAAATATTGGTGTTTCTTACAGTGGTATTGGTAAAACCCAATGCAACTGCCCCACCATGTACCTTACGTAACTTGTTATCAGCGTCCAGTTCTTTTACATCCCTTCGAACTGTGTCTATAGAGACATCCAGAATATCAGCAATATCAGTAAGCAGCACCTTATTGTGCAATGCCACCTCATTTAAAATTGTCCGTTGTCGTTCTTCTTTGAGCATGTTCCCAATCTATTTTACAAAGATATACAATTACAAAGTTTGCCGTTTTATTCTGTTTTAAAGTTAATAAAATGTTATTAAATGCAAAAAACAGCACATAAAGAAGCAAAAAACAGCAAAATTCAATTTTATTTCCTACTTTTGCAGTGTGAGTTTTGATTTTGATAACTCAAAAACCAATAAAACAACGCCAATACATTGAAAATATACGTTTCATGGAAACAACATTAAAAAAGAAAAGTATCGACATTTCATATAAACCAGTTGGAAGGTTCGAAGAAACCCGTTTTGAGAAAATTCACAACATCATCTTTGATAACTCCAGAGAAGGTTCTGCGATAGTAGCCAAAGAAATTGCGGATTTGATCAAGCAAAAACAAGCCGAAGGCAAACCCTGCGTACTTGGTCTTGCCACGGGATCTTCTCCAATACGGGTATATGAAGAATTGGTACGAATGCACAATGAAGAAGGATTGAGTTTTTCCAATGTCACCACCTTTAATCTGGACGAATACCTTCCCATGGAAAGGGAAAACCGTCAGAGTTATCATTATTTCATGCATGAACATTTGTTCAACCATATTGATATTGCTCCTGAGAACGTTAATATTCCAGACGGTACGGTAACTGGCGATGCAATCATTGAGCATTGTGTAGCATATGAAAAGAAAATAAAAGATGCCGGAGGGTTAGATTTTCAGCTTTTGGGTATTGGCCGAACAGGCCATGTTGGTTTTAATGAACCTGGATCACATTATAACTCGGCTACAAGAGTCATTACCTTGGATCATATCACCCGAGTAGATGCGGCACCGGCATTTTTGGGAATCGACAATGTTCCAAGAAAGGCAATAACCATGGGAATTGCCACGGTAATGAGCGCAAAACGTATTGTTCTACTAGGTTGGGGGCAAAACAAGGCAGAAATCATCAACAATACCATAGAAGGTGAAATTTCTTCACAAGTTCCTGCTACCTACCTTCAAGAACATAAGAACTGTACTTTTGTTCTTGACACTGGAGCGGCAACCGAGCTTACAAGAAACAAAACCCCTTGGTTGGTTGATGAATCTTGTGAATGGTCAGAACAATTAACTGCAAAAGCTATTGTATGGTTATGTGGAAAAACTGGGAAATCCATTTTGAGCTTAACTGATAAGGACTATAACGACAATGGAATGTCGGGTCTTTTAACGCAACAAGATTCCTACGATTTGAACATTAAAATGTTCAACAGACTACAACATACTATTACAGGATGGCCCGGTGGTAAACCCAATGCAGAGGATACCCATAGACCGGAACGTGCACTTCCTCTTAAGAAAAGAGTGATTATTTTCAGCCCGCACCCAGATGACGATGTTATTTCCATGGGAGGAACCTTTGATAGGTTGGTATCGCAAGGGCATGAGGTTCACGTTGCCTACCAAACATCTGGTAATATTGCAGTTTCGGATACGGAAGCACTCAAATTTGCCGAAACAGCCAATTCCATACAACCTACACCGGAGGCTCAAAAAATCATAGATTCCATAAAATCTAAAAAAGAAGCGGATTTTGACCCCATTGAGGTAAGAAAGCTTAAAGGCAATATCCGAAGAGGTGAATCTTATGCCGCTACACGGTATTTCGGGTTGGATGATGCTAACGTACATTTTCTGGATTTACCTTTCTACGAAACTGGTGCAATAAAAAAGAATGATCTTTCCGATGCCGATGTTGCCATCATGGAGGATATCATCAAAAAAGTAAAACCACATCAAATATATGCAGCAGGTGATTTGGCAGATCCGCATGGCACACACAAAGTCTGTTTAGATGCGGTCTTTGCCGCTGTGGAACAGCTTAAGGATGAACCTTTCATGGATGAATGCTGGCTATGGTTGTACAGAGGTGCATGGCACGAATGGGACATCAATGAAATTGAAATGGCAGTACCTATGAGCCCAGGGCAGGTACTTAGAAAAAGACTTGCTATTTTCTGCCACCAATCACAAAAAGATGGAGTGATGTTCCAAGGCGATGATTCAAGGGAGTTTTGGATGAGGGCCGAAGAACGAAATAAAGATACTGCCGAGCATTACAAAGCGTTAGGAATGGCAGATTATGCTGCAATTGAAGCATTTGTAAGGTATAAGTTCAAATAATTGTTGAACAGAACAATTTTAGTTTTGAGTTAAATTAATTTTAAGTTCAAGAAAAGGCCTACTTTTAGTTTTAAGTAGGTCTTTTTCATTTACACCGTATGCAACGTATTCTTTTTTTGGTTTTACTCCTTTTTTCTTTTTCATGCTCAGTTTATAAAGTGCCCCAAACTGAGTTTAGAGGTGTGTGGGTTGCCACCGTCGTTAATATCGACTGGCCAAAAAATGCCAATGACGATTCAGAAAAGCAAAAAAAGGATTTTATCGAAATCCTTGATTTCTATCAAGATTTAAACTTCAATGCTGCCATTGTTCAGATACGCACCGCCGGAGATGCGTTCTATGAGTCAGACCTATCGCCTTGGTCCAAATATTTGAGCGGAAAAGAAGGAGAAGCTCCCCTGGGTTTTCACAAACCTTTGGAATGGATGATCAAAGAAACCCATAAACGGGGAATGGAGTTTCATGCATGGTTGAATCCCTATCGTGCTACTTTTGATTTGGATACAACAAAACTGTCCAAAGAGCACGATTTTTATCAACATCCTGATTGGATGCTTAAATACGGTAGAAAATATTACTACAATCCAGGATTGCCTGAAGTTCAACAGAAATTGACCAATGTAATCAAAGAAGTGATAGCAAATTATGATGTGGATGCCATTCATTTTGATGACTACTTCTATCCCTACAAAATCCAAGATGAAGTATTTCAGGACAGTCTTGCTTTTCAAACGTATAGTTTACAAAATCAAACGTTGGATGATTGGCGAAGAAGCAATGTGGATTCTTTAGTAAAAAAAGTACATAAAACCATCAAAAAGACCAAGCCTTGGGTGCAATTTGGTATTAGCCCGTTCGGGGTTTGGAAAAACAAAAGCACTGATCCCAATGGTTCCAATACAAGAGCGGGACAAACCAACTATGAGGATTTGTATGCCGACCCTTTACTTTGGATGGAAAAAGGCTGGTTGGATTATCTGGTTCCTCAAGTGTATTGGAGCATGGATTATCCACCTGCTTCGCACCGTATCATAACCCAATGGTGGTCTCAAAAGGCGAAAAACACGAATCTCTATATTGGTAATGGCACCTACAAAATCAAAAACAATCCAGATAAAGCCTGGAAAAGAAAAAATGAAATCCCCAAACAACTTTCTTTAGCAAGATCTACCAAGGAAATCACGGGCAACATTTTTTTCAGTGCCAAATCCCTTATTGGAAAACATGAAAAAATCACAAAACGTTTAAAACAGAAATTCTACAAATATCCCTCCCAAAATCCTGTTGGTCAATTAAAAACAAAAAGAACCCTATCAGCCTTGCTTATAGAATCTGCACATATACATGATGGAAAGCTTCAGGTCTGTGTTTCACATGACGATACTATTCCAAGATTTCTACAACTATACTCCATAAATAAGTCTGTCTCCAATCAAAAACAACTCATTGGAAAACGCTATCTTTCCATAGAAGAAAAACAACATTGTGCCCAAATAGATTTGACCACAAAACAATTGAAAAACAAGATTGGCATCTCATTGATTGACGCATATGGTAATGAAAGTCAAACCCAAATCATCTCTCAATCCATAAAACAAAGTAAATGAGCAGCGTACCCAAAGACAAAGGAGCATGGGCGTGGATTCCTATTCTCTATTTTACACAAGGAATCCCCTATATTATGGTGGTGGTGGTTTCTGTGATAATGTACAAACGATTGGGCATTGGCAATGCTGAAATCGGGCTGTACACCAGTTGGTTATATCTTCCTTGGGTTTTAAAACCATTATGGAGTCCACTTGTTGATTTAAATGGAACCAAAAGAAAATGGTTTTTGGCCATGCAGCTTGTGGTTGCCTTGTCTTTTTTGGGAATAGGGCTTTTTCTACCGTCCAATTCATTTTTTATCATTACCCTAGCCTTTTTCTGGATGGCCGCATTCGCATCAGCAACCAATGATATAGCCTCTGATGGCTATTACATGATTGGGCTTACACAAAAAAAACAATCATTCTTTATAGGGTTACGGAGTACTTTTTACCGATTGGCCATGGTAACTGGCCAAGGACTTCTGGTCATATTTGCCGGTTTTTTGGAAAACAAATACGGAGACAACACAAAAGCGTGGTCAATGACCATGATTTGTGCAGCAATTTTAATGCTAGTATTGACCATCTCCAATTTTTTTGCAACACCAAAATTTGAGCAATCGTCCAGCCTGAACCAAGAAAAACCCGCTGGATTTTTAGATGTTTTCACCTCTTTCTTCAAGAAGAAACAGATTTGGATTGCCTTGGCCTTTATACTTACCTATCGATTGGGAGAATCACAATTGGTAAAAATGGCCTCTCCTTTTCTATTGGATACTTTGGATGTTGGTGGACTGGAATATTCAACCGAAGCCGTAGGTACAATTTACGGTACAGTGGGTGTCATCATGCTTTCTTTGGGTGGAATTTTAGGCGGAATCCTGATTTCAAGAGATGGTTTGAAAAAATGGATGCTTCCCATGATGCTGGCGCTCAACCTACCCAATGTTCTTTATGCACTTTTGGCCTTCACGCAATCCACAAGTTTGTTTGCTGTAGTGGGAACCGTTGTTCTGGAACAGTTTGGCTACGGGTTTGGATTCGCGGCTTTCCTCATCTATCTTATCTATATTGCAGAAGGAGTTTCTAAAACTTCCCATTATGCTATAGCCACAGGATTTATGGCGCTAGGCATGATGCTCCCAGGAATGCTGAGTGGATATATTCAGGAGTGGCTGGGCTACGACGGTTTTTTTCTTTGGGTGGTCATAGCAGCTATTCCTGCATTTTTAATTCTACAGTTTTTAAAATACCCCGAGGATTATGGTAAAAAGTCCAATTCAAATGAAGATGCATAGCGTACTCTCATATAAAGAAGCATCAGAAAAGCTCACCCTAAAACAAAAGGTAGGACAACTGTTCATGCCTGCCGTTTTTATAAATGATACCGAAGAAGAAGTTCAACAAATTGAAAACTTGATTCGTACCCAAGCCATTGGTTCGATTTGTTTTTTTCATAGTCGTGCCAGTGCTGCCACCAATTTTGAAGGTAAAAAGAAAGTAGTCCATAACGAGCATAGTTACAACCGGTTAAAACAGCTCATTTCCAGATATCAAAAAGCCGCTGAATTTCCATTATTGATAGCCATTGATGCCGAATGGGGACTGGCCATGCGTATTGAGAACACCAATCAATATCCTTACGCAATTACTTTGGGGGCAATCCATGAAAATTCAGAATTGATTTTTGAGGTTGGAAAGCAAATCGCCATGGATTGCAAAGAGGCTGGTATACATTGGAATCTGGCTCCCGTGGTTGATATTAATGATAATCCAAAAAATCCGGTTATAGGCTATCGGTCCTTTGGTGATGATAAGAACAAGGTGCTTTCTAAAGCAAAAGCTTATTTAAGTGGAATGGAAAGTGTTGGTGTATTAAATTCTATCAAACATTTTCCGGGTCATGGTGATACCGCAACCGATTCCCATTTAGGGTTGCCCGTGATCACCAAATCCAAAAAAAAATTACAGGAGAACGAATTATATCCATTTTCCAAACTTATAAAACATGGAGTAGATGCGGTCATGGTTGGTCATTTAGCTGTTCCTGCTTTAGATGATTCTGAAAATCCGTCCACTACCTCTTCCAAAATAATTACTGATGTTTTGCGGACAGCATTGGAGTTTGATGGTGTAATCATTTCCGATGCGCTCAATATGTATGCTGTTTCCAAAAAATTCCCGCAAAAGGGAACTTTGGAGTCGGCAGCTTTTATAGCAGGAATGGATGTAATGTGTTTTTCGGAATATGTGGAGGAAGGTATTCAACAAATCATAAACTCAGCCACTAAAGAACGTATTGAAGCTAGTTTCAAAAGAACCTGGAAGCTAAAAGAACAAGCTTTCGCAGATGCTGGTCAAGAGCATAGTATCTCCTCCCCTTTGGCTTTGAACAAAGTATTGGCTCAGCATAGCCTGACCGAACTTTATGGCAATGCACCAATTGTTGAACAAATCAAAAAATCCAATTTTTTGAATCTTTCCGTGGACAACCAGAAAGAAAACCTTTTCTCAGCAGCTATTGAAAAACAAAACGGACAATGTCACCATCAATTGGAATTGAATTCAATACATGAAATTAGAAATCTCACTGCTGACCATAAAAATATTGTATTAGCTCTTTTCCCTCCTTTTGTAAAACCTAAAAACCTATTTGGGCTTCAACCTGAAATATTGGGTTTCATCAATGAAATGGTAGCGCAAAAGAATGTTCTGATTTATCTTTTTGGAAACCCATATGTATTGGATATTTTGGAATTAAACCCATCCGCTAATGTAGTAGTTGCCTATCAAGATTTTTCTGAGTTTCAAACCGAAGCCTATCATCACTTTACAAATCAAATTGAGGCCAAAGGAAAGCTTCCAGTAAAACTTCAAAACTATCATGAAAAAATATAAGGTTTTAGGGTTAATGTCCGGTACCTCTTTGGATGGTCTTGATTTGGCTTATTGTCATTTATGGCAGTCCAATGGCCATTGGAGGTTTTCCATTGAAAAAACAAAGGATGTTTCATACGATCGCAAACTAAAGCATGTTCTGAAAAATGCTATTTACCTTTCTGAGGAGGAACATGACCAATTACACAAGGACTATGGGATTTGGCTGGGGAAACGGGCTAAAACTTTTATTGAAGAACAGCATTTAGAAGTTGATTTTATTGCGAGCCACGGACACACTTCGCATCACAGGCCGGAAGATGGAATTACATTTCAATTAGGAGATGGGCAATTATTGGCCAATACGAGCGGCAAACAGGTCATATGCGATTTCAGGACCAAGGATGTTTCTCTGAATGGACAAGGGGCCCCTTTGGTTCCGATTGGCGACCAATTATTGTTTTCTGATTATGATTTCTGTTTGAACTTGGGAGGAATTAGCAATATGTCTTTTGAAAAAGATGGCAAACGAATCGCTTATGATATTGGTCTGGCCAATATGCCATTGAACTACATTACCCAGAAAATTGAGTTGGATTATGATGAAAATGGAAAACTGGCACGGTCAGGAAAACTGGATAAGGAATTGCTTCAACAATTGAATCAACTGGAATATTATAAGCTTCCTTATCCTAAATCCACAGGTTATGAATGGTTTACCGAACAGGTTGCCCCACTGATTGAAGCTTCCAAAGTTTCAGAAAGTGATTTGCTGCACACTTTTATACACCACAACTGTGAACAAATTACAATTGAAGTACACAAACATGCTATTAATCCTAAGAGCAAATTGTTTGTCACAGGTGGTGGGGCATTGAATCAGTTTTTTATGGATATACTTCAAACCAAACTTGGAACATCCGTTGAAGTCATTGTTACCAACAAAACATTGATTGCCTATAAGGAAGCATTGGTTTTTGCTTTAATGGGAGTGCTTCGCGTTAAAAACAAAATCAATGTACTTTCCTCAGTAACCGGAGCAACTCAAGACTCAAGCAGTGGTGTTATTTTCTTGCCAAAAAATTAGACCGTGGCAATACGTCTTGGTTTGCGTATCGTCATATAAATAACAAGAGAAACCAACCCACAAATACCCAGCCCCGCAAAAAGTGGCCAAACACTGGTATCAACAAAATTCCCAATAAAAGCGGCAATGGGAATAGCCAACAAAGTGGATACAAATCCATTAATAGCAGCTCCAATTCCAGCTATATGACCAATGGGCTCCATAGCAATAGACCTGAAATTTCCCCACATAAAACCAAGACAAAAGAATTGTGCTGAAAGAAATCCAACTAAAACAAAGATGTTTGGGTTAGGTGAATTCCAAAAAAGAAATGCATACAATAAAGCAATCACACAAAAAGCCATTAGTGCCATCAATGAGAGCTTACGCATACCGAAACGCAAGACCAATGTTCCGTTTAAAAATGTTGAAAGACCTATGGAAATCGCCAGTCCTGCAAAAATATATGGGAATGCTTCTTTCATTTGGTAGATATCCTCAAAAACGTGCTGCGCAGCACTCAAATAGACCAAAAAGGCTCCAGTCACCAATCCAGACATTAAGGTATATGCAATCGTTTCTTTGTATTTAATGAATTCTTTGGTTCCGTCCACAAAAACGTGCCTCGTAAATGGTATCTTAAATTCCGGTTTCAAGGTTTCAGACTGTCTTTTCCAAAACCAAATACAGACCAGAAGACCAAATACCAATTGTATGTAAAAAATGGCTTTCCACCCCAAGCTATCCAAAATGAGTTTTCCAATAGCAGGAGCCACAACCGGGACCAGAATAAAAAATGCCACAACAAAGGACATTACCTTGGCCATATAATCCCCTTTGTAAGTATCACGAATAATAGATATTGCTAAAGTCCGTGGCGCAGAAAGCCCAATACCTTGAAGAATCCTACCTATAATCATAATCTCTAAAGATGGTGCAAAAACGCATATAATGCTTGCAAAAACAAACAATGAGAAGCCCACATAAACTATCGGTTTTCTGCCATAACAATCAGATAGAGGGCCAAAGAACAGTTGCCCCAAGCCTAGACCCAAGAAAATCATGGTAACCAGCAATTGATTATCTGTAGGATTGAGGCTATTTATGGCCACTCCAATGTCAGAAATTGCTGGCAAAAGAGCATCAATTGCCAAGGCTACAATGGACATCAATGAGGCCATTAAAGCAATAAACTCAAAATTCGGTTTTTGGGTATCTTTTTGCATTACGCAAAATTACGTATACCCTATTCAGCAACGAACTTTTTTAAAAGGTATTTGGATATGGGATTATAAAAAGTTTTTATAGTTTAAAAATCACAAAGGAATATTCCAGTATTTTTTCATTTGTCAGGTCGAGCGCAGTCGAGACCTAATTAAGCAGTTCGATTTTCAATAATCTCTCGACTGCGCTCGAGGAGACAACTGCATTCCTTAATCCTTGGGAGAACTTCTCTAACTTTATTATCTTACAATCAAATTAGCGTAGCAAAACCTAAATTTCAAAAACTCTCAGGTCGAGTGTCACCCTAAGCGCAGTCGAGGGACGAGACTTAAATTTTACAATGAGGTTTTACTACGTTTATATTTTGCTTTGCTCGGATGGATTGACCTATACAGGCATTACCAATAACGTTCCGAAAAGATTGATGGAGCATCAAAGTGGAACAATCCCAACCTCTTTTACCTACAGAAGAAGACCTGTTAAACTCATTTTTCAGCAAGAATTCCATGACGTATTACAGGCCATTTATTTTGAAAAGAAAATAAAGAAGTGGAGCGCTAAAAAGAAAATTGCTTTGGCAAACGGTGATTTTGATTTGTTGCAGATTTTAGCGGAATGTAGAAATGCCACGCATCACGATTATGACCCCAATAAAGATTAAGGTCTCGACTGCGCTCGACCTGACAAACCCCAATTATGTCTCAATCCAAAACCTCAAAAAAATCACAAAGGAATATTCCCATGTTTCTTTTTAGGAGTCTGCACCTGCTTCTTCTCTAACATCGCAAAGGCCTTCAATAATTTGCGCCTAGTATTTTTAGGTAGAATCACCTCATCAATAAATCCTCGCCTTGCAGCTCTATATGGATTGGCAAATTTATCAGCATACTCGGCTTCTTTCTCCTTGAGTTTGGCTTCTGGGTCATCCGCAGCTGCAATTTCCCTTCTAAAAATAATCTCACTAGCTCCTTTGGCCCCCATAACCGCAATCTCCGCACTAGGCCATGCAAAATTGAAATCGGCTCCAATGTGTTTGGAATTCATCACATCATAAGCCCCTCCGTAAGCCTTTCTGGTAATTACAGTGACCCTTGGAACGGTAGCTTCGCTGAGCGCATACAATAATTTTGCTCCATGCATAATGATTCCGTTCCATTCCTGGTCTGTACCCGGTAAAAATCCTGGCACATCTACCAATACCAACAACGGAATATTGAAGGCATCACAAAAACGGGTAAAACGTGCTGCTTTTCTAGAACTTTTCACTCCTAAAACTCCAGCTAAAAACATAGGCTGATTGGCAATAATTCCAATACTTCGTCCACCCAATCGAGCAAAGCCTACAATAATATTTTCTGCATAATCCTTATGGATTTCATAAAAGGAATCAGCGTCGATAATACCATCGATTACATCATGCATATCGTACGGCTTATTGGGGTTATCTGGCACAATATTGGTCAGTTGTTCTCTGATTTCCTCACCCAGTTCACATTCCAATGTTCTTGGGATTTCAGTATTGTTTTGAGGCAGATAATCCAAAAGCCTTTTAATATCATCCAAACAAGAGGCATCATTATTGGAAGTTTTGTGGGCCACACCTGATTTTACAGCATGGGTAGTAGCTCCACCAAGTTCTTCAGAGGTCACCTCCTCATTGGTTACCGTTTTTACCACATTGGGACCTGTCACAAACATATAACTGGTTTCTTCCACCATCACAATAAAATCGGTCATGGCTGGAGAGTAAACGGCACCACCAGCACAAGGCCCCATTACAGCAGATATTTGTGGAATTACTCCTGAAGCCTGTACATTTCTATAAAATATATCGGCATAACCTCCCAAAGACTTTACACCTTCCTGAATTCGGGCACCCCCAGAATCATTGAGACCAATAATGGGCGCGCCCACTTTCATGGCCAAATCCATCACCTTACAAATCTTTTCGGCATGGGTTTCTGATAAAGCTCCTCCAAAAACCGTAAAATCCTGGGCATATACATAAACCAATCTTCCGTTGACGGTTCCGTAACCGGTAATGACCCCATCTCCATAGTAGATTTCCTTCTCCATCCCAAAATCTGTGGTGCGATGGGTGACCAAAATCCCCATTTCTTCAAAAGAGCCCTCATCCAACAAATAATCGATTCGTTCCCGAGCTGTCAGTTTTTTCTTTTGGTGTTGCTTTGCAATCCGCTTTTCACCACCACCTAAATGGGCTTCTTCAATCTTATCCTTTAATATTTTTACTTTGGAATCCATCTGTGTTAGTTTGTGGGTAGTTGAACTATTTTTTTGTCTTCAAGATATTGATAAAGTGCGACCATGGCAGCGATCTCTGCTTCACTCTCCTTTTTCTTTTTGATTTTTTCGGGCGAATAGTAATTCTTTACAAAATGAGTGTCAAAATTCCCTGACCGGAAAGCCTCATGGCCAAAAACAAAGGTACCAAAAGGCAATGTAGTCTGTACGCCCTTTATTTTATAATCTTGAATGGCATCAAGCATCAATTCGATGGCCTCTTCACGAGTTTTACCATAGGTAATCAACTTTGAAAGCATAGGGTCATAGTAAATTGGAATATCCATCCCCTCTTCAAAACCATTATCCACCCTAATTCCATCTCCAACGGGAAGTATATACGTTTCCAAGTTTCCTACACTGGGAAGAAAATCGTTCAAGGGGTCTTCGGCATATACGCGAAGTTCCACGGCATGACCATGAATCTTTAAATCTTCCTGTTTAATGGAAAGCTTTTCACCCCTTGCCACTTTAATCTGCAGTTCCACCAAATCCACTCCCGAAATCAGCTCCGTAACCGGATGTTCCACTTGCAAACGGGTGTTCATTTCCAAAAAATAAAAGTTTAGGTCGGCATCCATTAAAAATTCCACCGTGCCGGCGCCAACATAATCGCACGCTTTAGCAACCTTGGTTGCGGCTACTCCCATTTCTTCCCTCAATTCTGGGGTCAATATGGAGGAAGGTGCTTCTTCTACCACTTTTTGGTGACGACGCTGAACACTGCATTCGCGTTCAAAAAAGTGTAATACGTTCCCATGCATATCGGCCATTACCTGAATTTCAATATGCCTTGGTGATGTCACATATTTTTCTACAAAAACAGAACCATCTCCAAAGGCAGAAGTTGCTTCACTAATGGCTCTTTCCATCTGCGATTCCAAATCTTCCTCTTTTTCCACAATTCGCATACCTTTCCCACCGCCACCTGCAGAGGCTTTTATCAAAACCGGGTATCCAATCTCATTGGCAATTTCATGGGCTTTGGCTACATCGGTAATGGCTTCATCAATACCTGGAACCATCGGAATATCGTATTCCTTTACCGCATCCTTGGCGGCCAACTTGCTCCCCATGATCCGAATGGCCCTGGATTTGGGGCCAATAAAAATGAGGCCATTTTTTTCCACAGCTTCAGCAAAATCTGCATTCTCACTTAAAAACCCATAGCCAGGGTGAATCCCATCAACATTCAATTTTTTGGCCACATCAATAATCTTATCACCCATCAAATAGGATTTATTGGAAGGTGCCTCTCCAATACAAACGGCTTCATCGGCAAACCTAACGTGCGGTGCATTTCTATCCACTTCAGAAAACACAGCAACGGTGTTGATTCCCATTTTTTTTGCGGTCCGCATCACCCGTAAGGCTATCTCTCCACGATTTGCTACTAATATTTTTTTCATAACCGTTTTATTGAAATTCAATTAGCAATTGTTTCTTATCAACAGCATCACCTTGCGTCACGGCAATCTTTTTGACCACCCCATTTCTTGGCGAAGTGATAATGTTTTCCATTTTCATGGCTTCCAGCACCAATAGTTGCTGGTCTTCAACAACTTCTTGCCCTTCTTCCACAGAAATATTCAAAATGAGTCCTGGCATGGGTGCAGAAACAGAATTGATGTTCTTGGAACCGTTTGAAGCAAAACCCATTTTTTTGATGAGTTCATGCAGCGGTGTACCAATTGAGGTTCGGAACTCACTACCATTCACCTTAACCATGTACGATCTACTGTTGAAATCAGCAACGCCGATTTCAATCTTATAAGATGTTCCATTTTTTAGTAAGTGGAAGGTATTGTTCCCAGTTTTAAGGATATCAAGTTTAGCAATATCCTCTCCGGATAATTGAAAATCAAAGTTTTCGTCGACTTTGACCACATAGGAATTTTCCATAAGAAGTTATCAAAGGTTATCTATATAAATATAAGATTATGACCTAATCTACCACAAATCTATATCCATAAACTTTTAAGAATTATGACAATGGTCATTCATTTACATACAATTGTAAAGTAACTATGCAACTGCAATTGGACAGGTTGAAAATCTTATCAAATGCTTACTTTTGGGGTTAAAATTATCATTATGCTGATTTTAGGAATTGCTGGCGGTACGGGCTGCGGAAAAACCACAGTGGTCAATCAAATCGTAGAAGAGCTTCCAGAAAATGAGGTTGGTGTCATATCCCAGGATTCCTATTACAATGACCTTTCCCACTTAACTAAGGAAGAACGGGCAAAAATCAATTTTGACCATCCAAATTCCATAGATTTTGATTTGTTAATTTCACATCTTGAAGCATTAAGACAGGGGCAATCCATTGATAAACCCATCTATTCTTTTGTAGAGGAAAACCGTCTAGAGGACACCATTACAACCGAACCCAGAAAGGTAATGATCGTAGAAGGTATTCTAGTGCTCAGCAATCCCAAGCTACGGGATATGTTCGATATCAAAATATATGTCCATGCCGATTCTGATGAACGTTTGATACGAAGATTACAAAGGGATATCCGCGAAAGGGGTCATGACCTTGAAAAAGTACTGACCAGGTACCAAACAGCTGTAAAGCCAATGCACCAGCAGTTTATAGAGCCATCTAAAGAATTTGCAGATATCATTATCCCCAACAACCACTACAATACGGTTGCAGTGGATATGGTGCGGACTATAATCAACCAAAAACTAGGTTAGTAAATGATTATCCACGATTTAAACAATAAAAAATGGTTTAAGTTCATGAAGAACATTTATGTTCTTGTACTTACTGTCTTTTTAATCTGGATGACTTTTTTTGACACCAACTCCTTGTTGATTCATTTAGAATTACGAAACGAGGTCAAGAAACTAGAAAAACAAAAAGAATTTCTGCAGGGCGAAATCGATAAGGACAAAGAAGTTCTGGAAAAACTATCCGATAAAAAAGAACTGGAAAAGTTTGCCCGAGAAAAATTCTACATGAAAAAGAAGAACGAAGAAATATTCTTGATCGAATATGAAGACAGCCTAAAAACTAAAAAAAATGAGTAAATCAGGTTTGTTTGACGAATTTCCCGAAGTTTCTGCAAAACAGTGGAAACAAAAAATTCAATTTGATCTAAAGGGAGCGGATTACAATGATACATTGATTTGGGAATCCTTGGAAGGGATTGCGGTAAAACCGTTCTACCATTCGGAGGATTTGGACGGAGTGAAAAACTTTGCCCTTCCTGAAGGGCACAACTGGAAAATAGCACAATCCATTTATGCAGGAGATGCAAAAATAGCCAACACAAAAGCACTGGACGCTCTAAACCGAGGTGCAGAGAGCTTAATTTTCACCATTCCCCAGGAAGATTTTGACGTGGAGGTTCTGCTTGCCAATATCGATTTAAATAAAACACCGCTACATTTCAATTTTGAATTTTTAGCGCTGGAACCCATTAAAAAGTTACTTACTTTTTTAGAAGGAAAGAGTACTAGTGCCCATCTCAATATTGATCTTATTGGAAACTTGGCAAGAACTGGGAACTGGTTTCACAAAATGGAAAAAGACAATTCCATTTTAGAAGAAATTTATAGGTTGGTCAAAAATCAAAATAGCACTTCAACAATAAGTGTTGATCTATCTCTTTATCAAAATGCTGGGGCCAACATGGTACAGCAATTGGCTTATGGTCTTGCCCATGCCAACGAATATCTTAATCATTTTCATGGAAGTTCGGAGGCAGCGGACACTGAGCGAAGTCGAAGTGCCGAGGGGTCTCTCCCAATTGCATTCAAAGTATCGGTAGGTAGCAACTATTTCTTTGAAATAGCCAAACTTAGGGCATTGCGTTGGTTATGGAAAAGCATTGCTCCTGCATATGACTTAAATTATGATTGTCATATTCTAGCTGTACCATCCAAACGAAACAAAACCTTATATGATTACAATGTCAACCTACTCCGGACAACGTCAGAATGTATGTCGGCCATATTGGGAGGTGCAGATACATTAAGTAATCTACCATACGATACCATCTACCATAAAGATAATGAGTTTGCCGACCGAATTGCTAGAAATCAGTTGTTATTGCTCAAAGAGGAAAGCTATTTTGATCAAGCTTCCAATGTTGCCGAAGGTTCATATTATATTGAATCATTGACCCAGCAATTGGCACAAAAAGCATTGGATCTTTTCAAACAGATTGAAAATTCAGGAGGTTTTTTATCAGAATTGAAAAATGGAAATATCCAACGAAAAATAAAGGAAAGTGAGGCAAAAGAGCGACAACTTTTTGATTCAGGTATAATTGCTTCTGTGGGTACCAACAAATACCAAAATGCTCAAGATAGGATGAAAGATGACATTGAGCTTTATCCTTTTGTAAAAACCAACCCACGAAAGACGATTATCGAGCCCATTATAGAAAGGCGTTTAGCAGAGGAATTAGAACAAAAAAGAATGGATGATGAGTAGAAAAGACCTTCAAAGTATAGAATTGTCGAGCTGTCATCCTGAGCCTGTCGAAGGAGTAGTCGAGACCCCCTCCAACTTTGCCGCTGGCATCCCTCCTTTTTTGCGAGGCCCTTATTCAACTATGTATGTCCGTAGACCTTGGACCATTCGCCAATATGCCGGGTTTTCAACAGCAGAGGAAAGTAACGCGTTTTATAGAAGAAATTTGGAAGCAGGTCAAAAAGGACTTTCCGTAGCTTTTGACCTTCCTACCCATCGAGGGTATGATAGCGATAATGACCGTGTGGTTGGGGATGTTGGCAAGGCAGGTGTTGCCATAGATTCTGTAGAGGACATGAAAGTCCTTTTCGATGGTATTCCATTGGATAAAATGTCCGTTTCCATGACCATGAACGGAGCGGTACTCCCCATTATGGCTTTTTATATTGTTGCAGCTAAAGAGCAAGGAGTTTCCATGGAAAAGCTATCGGGAACCATTCAAAATGACATTCTTAAAGAATTCATGGTTCGGAACACCTATATCTATCCGCCTGCACCATCCATGCAAATAGTTGCCGATATTTTTGAGTTTGCAAGCCAACATATGCCTAAATTTAATAGCATCAGTATTTCGGGATATCATATGCACGAAGCTGGGGCTCCGGCAGCTATTGAATTGGCATATACGCTGTCCGATGGCATTGAATACATCAGAACGGGAATAAAAGCAGGCCTGAAAATTGATGATTTCGCTCCTCGCCTATCCTTTTTCTGGGGAATTGGGATGAATCATTTCACGGAAATTGCCAAAATGCGTGCCGGCCGAATGCTCTGGGCTAAATTGGTCAAGGAATTCAACCCAAATAATGAAAAATCCTTGATGCTTCGCACACACAGTCAAACTAGTGGCTGGAGTTTAACAGAGCAAGATCCTTTCAACAATGTGGCCAGAACCACTATTGAGGCCATGGCGGCAGCTTTTGGGGGCACCCAAAGCTTGCATACCAATGCATTGGATGAAGCCATTGCCCTTCCTACCGATTTCTCTGCCCGAATTGCGAGGAATACCCAGATTTACCTACAACAAGAAACCCATATCACCAAAACCGTGGATCCCTGGGCGGGAAGCCATATAGTAGAAAAACTTACCCAGGAGATTTCCAATGAAGCTTGGAAACTAATTCAGGAAGTGGAAAAATTAGGTGGAATGACCAAAGCCATTGAGGCTGGTATTCCAAAAATGCGAATTGAAGAGGCGGCTGCCAAAAAACAAGCCCGCATTGATAGTGGTCAAGACACTATTCTAGGTGTAAACAAATATAGTCTTGAAAATGAGGATGAGCTTCAAATTTTGGAAGTGGACAACGACAAGGTACGCAAACAACAGGTTACGCAGCTCAAACAACTCAAATCCAATAGGGATGAAGATGCGGTTCAAAACGTATTGAAGAAAATTTCCGAAGCATCCAAAAAAGCAATGCAAAATAACTCTGAACGAGAAAATTTGTTAGCTTTAGCTGTTACCGCAGCCAAATTACGAGCTACTTTGGGTGAAATAAGCGATGCCATGGAAAGTGCATTTGGACGGTATCAAGCAAAAATCCGATCATTTACTGGGGTGTATTCAAAAGAGATCAAAAACGACGAAAGCTTTGAAAAGGCTAGAAAAATGGCCGATGATTTTGCCTTGGAAGAAGGTAGAAGACCTCGAATTATGGTGGCCAAAATGGGACAGGATGGCCATGACAGAGGGGCAAAAGTGGTTGCTACCGGCTATGCAGATCTAGGCTTTGACGTAGATATTGGGCCATTGTTCCAAACTCCAGCGGAAGTAGCCAAACAAGCTGTGGAAAATGATGTTCACGTTCTGGGAATCTCATCCTTGGCGGGTGGGCACAAAACATTGGTCCCAGAAGTTGTAAAAGAACTCAAAAATTATGGCAGGGAAGATATCCTGGTCATTGTTGGTGGCGTGATTCCAAAACAAGATTACAAACATTTGTTGGACAATGGTGCGGTTGCCGTGTTCGGGCCAGGCACAAAAATAAGTGATGCAGCTATAGAAATCTTAAAGATTTTAATGGACTAACCCAACTTAAATCTCTTATAACTATAACTTTAACTTTCTTTAACGCCCTTTATTAAGGTTATTCACCCACTGTTAACAAAATACATTTTTTAACGTCTTAAATAATTGTATTTTTAGCACCTAACTTACTATGAAATGGGCAAGATAATTGCTATTGCAAATCAGAAGGGTGGCGTAGGTAAGACAACAACAACGGTGAACCTAGCTGCCTCACTTGGTGTACTGGAAAAAAAGGTGTTGTTGATTGATGCCGACCCCCAGGCCAATGCAACCTCCGGTTTGGGCATTGATGTTGATAGTGTAGAACAAGGTACCTATCAGCTATTAGAACATACCAAAACCGTTGATGAAGTAATCATACAAACAGATTCCCCTAACGTAGATCTTATTCCTGCACATATTGATCTTGTAGCCATTGAAATAGAATTGGTGGACAAGGATAATAGGGAATATATGTTGAAAGAAGCACTTAAGGATTTGGGTAATCGTTATGATTTCATATTGATTGACTGTGCTCCTTCTTTGGGGTTATTAACCTTAAATGCACTTACGGCAGCAGATTCAGTAATGATTCCTATTCAATGCGAATACTTTGCTCTGGAAGGTTTGGGCAAATTATTGAATACGGTTAAGAGTGTGCAGAAAATCCACAATAATGATTTGGATATTGAAGGCATGCTACTGACCATGTACGATTCAAGATTGCGACTTTCCAACCAAGTGGTAGAAGAAGTTAAAAAACACTTTTCGGATATGGTCTTTGATACTATTATCCAAAGAAACGTTAGGCTTAGTGAAGCACCAAGTTATGGGGAAAGTATCATTAAATATGATGCAAGTAGCAAGGGTGCCACCAATTACCTAAACTTGGCCAATGAAATATTGAAGAAAAACAAGGAAAAAGTTTAAATGGCGAAAGCAACCAAAAAACAGGCTTTGGGAAGAGGTCTGTCCGCTCTACTAAAAGATCCAGAAAATGACATTCAGTCGGTTTCTGATAAAAATGCGGACCAGGTCATTGGGAATGTAGTTGAATTAGATGTAGATTCCATAGAGGTAAATCCGTTTCAACCTCGATCTAATTTTAATGATGAGGCGCTTAAAGAATTGGCCAGTTCCATTAAGGAACTTGGAATTATTCAGCCTATTACGGTAAGAAAACTCGATTTCAACAAATTTCAACTTGTATCTGGTGAAAGAAGGTTCAGGGCCTCCAAGTTAGTAGGGCTGAAGACCATTCCCGCATATATTAGGATCGCCAATGATCAGGAATCACTGGAAATGGCCTTGGTAGAGAATATTCAACGCCAAGATTTGGATCCAATAGAAATTGCGTTATCCTACCAGCGACTTATTGATGAGATTCAGGTTACCCAAGAAAAATTGAGCGATCGTGTGGGTAAAAAACGTTCTACCATAACCAATTACTTACGTCTTCTCAAATTACATCCAATTATACAAACCGGAATGAGGGATGGTTTTGTAAGTATGGGTCATGGCCGTGCCCTAATCAACATTGAAAAGAGGAAAGATCAAATCAACATTTATGAAAAGATAGTGTCAGATGGTCTTTCCGTAAGGGAAACGGAGCAATTGGTAAAAGCATACAAAGAAGGAAAGACCTCAGAAAAAAAAGGAACAGTCACCAAAGAAGTTCCTAACTATATCTCCAAAGGAATAGATGCTTTAAAAGGCCACCTTTCTACAAAGGTGGATATTTCCACCTCACCAAATGGTAAAGGTAAAATAGTGATTCCTTTTCATTCCAAAGAAGAATTTCAGCGTTTAAAAAAATTATTGACAGGTGATTAAAAGCCTCCTTTTTTCAAGTATTTTACTATTCTCCTTCCATTTTACTTTCTCCCAAGAAGAAGAGGAAAATCGTCCTCACCCACAAGAGATTGATTCACTGGCACAGGATTTGGAAGGGCAGGGCATCACCATAGAAGAGGTTACCTACGAAAAGAAAAAAATAAACCCACTTGCTCCCAGCAAAGCTGCATTTTATTCGGCAATTCTGCCGGGGCTGGGTCAAATCTATAACAAACGTTATTGGAAAGCTCCAATTGTTTGGGGAGCTATCGGTACGGGTATCTATGTCTATTCCTATAACAATACTCAATATAGTAAGGCAAGGGATGCATTTAAAAGAAGACGTGCCGGATTTACCGATGATGAATTCTATGATCTCAATGGTGATGGAAGTGGACCCGATATTTCATTGGAAGCCTTGCAAGATGCGCAGGAGAGCACTCAACGAGACAGAGATTTATCATTGTTGATTACCATTGCCCTGTATGCACTAAATATTATTGATGCTAATGTAGACTCGCATCTTAAACAATATAATGTGGATGAAGATCTTTCTATTGATTTTCAACCATATATAGATCTTAACCCGCTGACCAACAATCCAAATTACGGGATGGCCTTGGTCGTTAAATTTTAGCTTATGAAGATTGGCTTGTTTGGCTATGGTAAAATGGGTAAAATGATTGAGCAAATAGCTCAACAAAGGAGACATACCATAGTTGCCAAAGTAGATATCAACACCACAGAGGTAGATTATAAAAATATGGATGTCGCTATTGATTTTAGTACTCCAGATGCTGCTTTCAATAATATAACTACTTGTTTTGAAAATGAAGTTCCCGTGATTTCAGGCACTACAGGATGGTTGTCCGATTACGATAAGGCTGTTGATATTTGCCAAGCAAAAAAAGGAGCATTTATCTATGCTTCAAATTTTAGTCTAGGGGTAAATGTTTTTTTTGAGTTGAATTCTTATTTAGCCAAAATGATGTCTACCTTGAACCAGTACAAGGTCTCCATGGAAGAGATTCACCATACGCAAAAATTGGATGCACCAAGTGGTACAGCGATTACCTTAGCAGACGGAATTATCGAAAACACGAACTATTTGGATTGGAAATTGGAGGAAGGTGATGATAAAATCATTCCTATTACATCCAAGCGAGAAGGCACAGTCCCTGGCACCCATACCATCACTTACAAAAGTGAGGTGGATGACGTTGAAATTAAGCATACAGCAAACAATCGGGAAGGTTTTGCTTTGGGTGCTGTTATTGCCGCAGAGTGGATTCAAGGAAAAACTGGTATTTTTTCTATGAAAAATGTGTTAAATCTAAAATAAAACGTAACAACATTTAGGACTTTTAGTCTAAAAAATAAACTTCTATATGGACGGCACACAGTGGATCATTTTTATCCTAATCATACAAGTAATCCATTTTTTAGGAACTTGGAAACTATATGTAAAAGCTGGTAGAAAAGCTTGGGAAGCTGCAATTCCAATCTACAATGGAATTGTTTTAATGAAAATAATCAACAGACCTTGGTGGTGGGTATTGTTATTGTTTATCCCTATCATTAATTTATTGATGTTCCCTGTAGTATGGGTAGAAACCATCAGAAGCTTTGGTAAAAATAAACTTACGGATACGTGGGCGGTCATTCTAACTCTTGGTTTTTACATTTATTATATCAATTACGCCGAAGATGTTAAGTATATAGAAGATCGTGATTTAAAACCAAGAACAGGTCTGGGTGAATGGGTTAGCTCCATTGTTTTCGCCATAGTGGCCGCAACCTTTGTTCATACTTATTTCATACAACCCTACGTTATTCCCACAGGTTCTTTGGAGCGCACATTAAGAGTTGGCGACTTTCTTTTTGTAAGTAAGTTTCATTATGGCGCAAGGGTTCCCATGACAACTTTGGCGGCACCCATGGTTCATGATACACTTCCTGGCTTGAAAAAAAGGTCCTATATAGCTGATGTTGACCCGGCAACCTATAAAACTTCATGGAAAAACAAACTGCAACTACCCTATTTAAGGCTGCCTGGTTTTCAAGAAGTTAAAAAGAATGACATTGTGGTTTTTAGTTTGCCTTCAGATACTTTGTATCAATTCTTTAAGGCCGAAAGAGCGGTTAAAAAGCCTATAGACAAAAAGTCCAATTATGTAAAAAGGTGTGTGGGAACTCCTGGCGATTCACTTGCTGTGATTGATGGCTTTGTACATATCAATGGCAAAAAACTACAACTTTCGGATAGGGCAAAAGTGATGTACAACTACACCATCTATGCCCAAAAGGGAGTGTCCAGTAGATTATTAACGGAAGTTGATGCTTCTGACTATTTAAGAAAATATTTCACTGGAAACCTGAGTCAGGACCAATACAACGCACTATCTCCATTTGTTTTAGGTGCAAACAGGACTCCAGACGGAAAGATTGAGCTTATCACTGAACAAAAAGGTATACCAACAGAAGTCATAAGACAATTACGCCTTTCCTTGACCGAGGAAAAACCAAGGGAAAGAATTGCCAACTTAACGGATGAAATGGTCGCCAAGCTCAAAGAGAACCAAAGTATAGACTCCGTTGTAAGGACAAATGAAGGAAAAGGAGTTTATCGGGGTGCTTTCCCTCAAAAACCTAACCTATATCCTTGGAACAACGACAATTTTGGCCCTATATATCTCCCCAAGCAAGGAGCCACCGTAGAAATCAATTATAGAACGATACCCTTATACAAGAAAATTATTAGGGATTACGAATACAATGACGTAAAGGTAACCGGCCAAAAAGTTTACATTAACGGTGAAGAAGCAACTTCCTATACTTTTAAACAAGATTATTATTGGATGATGGGAGATAATCGGGATCATTCTGAAGATAGTAGAACTTGGGGCTATGTACCTGCTAATCATATTGTTGGAAAACCCGTATTTCTTTGGATGAGTTTTGACAATTTTAAGGAAGGTTTGGCTAATTGGCGTCCTCGTTGGGACCGTATCTTTACTACAGTAGGGGGAAGTGGTGAGCCAATCTCCTATTTTAAATACTTTTTAATGGTGATTGCGGGTTGGGTAATCTTTGATTTTATTAGAAAACGAAAAAAGAAGAAAGCATAGATAAGTTACTCTCTGTTGAAAACAACGCTACACCCTTCGTACTTTCCAAGTATTACTACCTTCGCCGTCATTGTTCAAAAAGATGTGGTCTGGGAGGCACACGACAATTTTCAAAAGCAGACTTACCGAAATCGTTGTTATATCTGTACGGATCGGGGAAAGCACATGCTAAATATTCCCATAACCCATGTTGGCGGTAAAGATGGCCGTCAGAAGTATCGCGGTGTTGAAATTGACAATTCTTCCAATTGGCAAAAACAACATTGGCGTACACTGGAAACGGCATACAGAACTTCACCATTTTTTGAATTCTACGAAGATGATTTGAGATCATTATTCAAAGAACCCGTGCAATCTCTTTATAATTTTAACCTTGAGACCATTAACGTCTTGTGCGAGTGTCTGGGTGTGCAATCTCCTTCAATGTTTACAAATACCTTCGAAAAAACCACCTCAAATACTTATGATGCAAGGTTTTTGGTTGAAGCCAAAAAACCTTTGGATATTACAACAACTCCATATTCTCAAGTTTTTGAAGAACGCCATGGTTTTGTACCCAATCTCAGTATTCTAGATTTGTTGTTCAATGAAGGAACAAATGCACTCGATTATCTAAAGAATCAACCTCTCGATTTTTTAAATGCTTAGGTTTATAATTCACTACGGAATTCACTTTCTTGTACCCATTTTAATTGGGTTTATATTTTTCAAGGACAATCGAATCAAAGTTACGCTGGTGCTTCTGGCAGGAATGTTAATTGATATTGACCACCTTCTTGCTGAGCCCATATTTGACCCAAATCGCTGTAGTATTAATTTTCATCCTTTGCACAGTTATTGGGCTATTCTTTTGTATTGCACTCTACCCTTCTTTAAAAAAACCAGAATTATAGGTCTGGCTTTAATTATTCACATTATAGCCGACCTATCCGATTGTTTACTCATCTGATTTAAGTCGTAACGTGGCCATAATTGGGTAATGATCCGACAGTTTTTCATCAAAATTCTGATGCGAAATCACTTCAAAAGTTGGGTCAGTCAGTATATAGTCTATTCGTATTGGAAACCCCAATAAATTATAAGACCTACCAAATCCCTTTCCTCTTTCTAAAAAAGTATCTTGTAAATCTCCTTTTATTGTTCTGTAAATATTGGAATATTGCGTATTGTTGAAATCACCAACAACTATCGTTTTATAATCCATCCCAGTCATACTTTCCTCAATCAAATTAGCCTGTTCATGTTGTTTAAGCATTACCTTTCTCAACCTCCCAAGTAATTTTGAAGATTTTTGTTTTTTTATGGCATTAATTTCAGGGATTATGCTAAAAGACTGAAGATGTACATTGTACACTCTAACTGTATCTCTTTTGTATAAAATATCTGCATATACTGCGCTATTTGAGCTAGCAGGAAACAAAATAGAGTCCTTATTCAAAATAGGATACTTTGAATAGATAGCCTGAATTACGCGTTTGGCCGGTTTTCCGTAAACATAGTCAATATATTTATGGGGATATTGATCAAGCGCAGTATTATCATCTCGCTTTAACTCATAGTAACATTCTTGAAAACAAAGAATATCTGGCTTTTTTTGATCAATAAAATTCAATATAAGACTATCCACGTTTTCAATATCTAGCTGCCTATGCTCATTAAATCTCCTAGAATTGAAAGACATTATGGAAAATGTATCTGTGTTTTCAATTTCTGTTGAGCTGGGAAACCGATAAAACGAGCCCAAAACTACATACCATGCAATCAAAATCAATACAGACAAAAGCGATTTTCTTTTTCTTTTTCTCAAAAACCAAAAAAACACAAATAAAACATGAATACATACCAAAATTGGAACCAACAAACTAATTGTTGACAATGCAGACATTAAAGTTACGGGAACATACGGCACTACAAGTGCTATTCCTAATACAAAAGCCAAAAGTATGTTTAGGAAATAAATGACCTTATCAAAAATACGAGAGTGTTTCTTCAAATCTTATTCCTCTTTACCCGCGTTAAACAAAAAATCTTTTTCTGCTTTGGATAAGCTTTCGTAACCAGATTTGCTTATTTTATCCAAGATACCATCTATTTTACGTTGACGGGCTTCCTTATCATAATCGGCAGCATTTTTGTTTTTAGCAGTCTTCTTTTTATACACCGTTTTCATAGGTGCCTTTTTTTCTCTTGGCTTAAAAAGCTGAGCAATTGCTTCCCTCAACTTGGTAAAGCCCAATCCAATATCATTACCTTTCAACATCTGACGTGCGTATACATATCCTAACAACGCACCTCCTAAATGAGCTAATCTACCGCCAACATTTCCGCCATAGGGAATCTGGATAAGATCCACCAGAACAAAAAATGCTCCTACATGCCATAACTTAACATTAAAAAAGATAATCCGCACCTCTTGGTTTGGTATATATGCACATATAAAAATCAACACGGCAGTTACCCCTGCTGATGCTCCTATTAATACTGTATTTGCCTCCAAAAGGGTTGGAAATATATTGTAACTAAGCAAAAAGAGAATTCCTCCAAAAATTACACCTAAAAAGTATACGTTTATAAATCTGTGGTTATCAAAAAGGTTCAGGAAAATCCTGCCCGAGAAATAAAGCATAATCATATTCCAGAAAATATGACCTATACCTGCATGAAAAAAGGAATAGGTAACCAAAGACCAAGGCTGACCAAAAAACTCCGTGAGATCTTTAGGCAATTCAAACCAGTTAGCTGCAGAATTCCCCAGCAATGCCTTTGACAGGCCATCCAAGATAAACACCAATACATTCAGTGCAATCAGTTTTTCTGCAATACTGAGTCGAGCAAAATTATATTGTAGTCCCCCGTTTGCCATACCCTAATTCCATCGGTTTTGGTTAAATTCATTCTTTTTCCAATACCACATCATAATAAAACCAATCAGAGCCCCTCCTATATGCGCAAAATGTGCAACTCCGGTATTTACATTTCCAATTCCAAAGAATAAATCGATTGCCAGTAACGCTGGTACAAAATACTTTGCCTTAATTGGAACTGGTAAAAATATCAACATCAACTTGGCTTCGGAATACATAAAAGCAAAAGCCACCAAAACACCATAAATTGCGCCTGATGCACCAACTGCAGGTGTATTATAAGCACTTAAGAAATTATCAATTGTACTCTTAGAAGCTATATTATACCAATCCGGACTGTACTGTCCTTTAGAAACAATCTCCAGAACTTGCCCCTTGGTCATTCCTGCATTTACCAATGCTTCCATACCCTCATTAAAAAGATAAAAGTTAACACCTGAATGAAGTAAAGCAGAACCAAGCCCTGCAGAAAAATAGAAGAACAAGAATTTATTTCTACCCCAAACACGTTCCAATGGGGTTCCAAAAGCCCAAAGTGCATACATATTGAAGACAATATGCATAAGGCCTCCATGCATAAACATATGGGTAACTACCTGCCACCATTGAAAGTTTTCATTTTCTGGAAACCACAATGACAACCATTGGTACATCTGATCTCCATACAATTGTGTAGCAAAAAACAAGATTACATTAACAATCAATAAATGTTTTACTGCCTCGGTCAATCTACCCATCTAATTAAACTTTTTTTCAATATCTCCTTCGGAGATTGTAGTGTATGTCATTTTTTGGAACGGACTTAGGCTAGGTTCCTTACAACCAAATAGATCGTTGACCAGGGCCAATTGCGATTCTTGGTCCAAAACCTCACCTGATTTCACGGCTAAATTCCGGGCCAATCCTTTGGCCAACAATTCTGCTTGGGAAATTGATCTTCCTTCAAATCCTTCCTTATAATCAGCAATCATCCGATCCAATACCGTGCCAATTCCACTTTCGGAAAGAAGCAAAGGCACACCTGTCACTTTAACAGTCTCTTTCTCCAAACTTTCAAATGCAAAACCAACATTTATAAGACTTTCTTGGATCTCTTTTAAAATGGCCCGTTCCTGTTTGTTGAATGATAGTTCCAAAGGAAACAAAAGTTGTTGACTAATCCCTTCTTTTACCGTAATCTCCCCCAAAAACTTTTCAAAAAGTATACGCTCATGCGCCCTGTTCTGATGAATGACCAGCATTCCCGATTTAATGGTACTCACAATGTATTTTCGTCTAAGCTGAAAAGTAATCCCCGTTTGTGTTTCTTCTTCCGAATCTGAATAGATGGTTCCTTGAACCGCTGTATCGGATTCAATTTCCAAACTGCTGAAATTATCCGTATCTATGTTTTTGTCAAGACCATCATACAGATTTTCCCAGCCTTTAGAACTAACCTTCTGATATGAAGATTTACCAGATGGACTTTTAGCAACTTCCTGAAAGGGGTTAAAAGCAGCATCCACTGTAACCTTAGGAATCACAGCTCCTTTTTCTTTATAGGCATATGGTGTATCCAGATTAGGGTCGTGCTCAAAATCCAAAACAGGGGCAACGTTAAACTGTCCCAAACTATGCTTTATGGTTGAACGCAAAATGGCATAAATGGTGTTCTCATCGTCAAACTTCACCTCTGTTTTTGTGGGGTGAATATTAATATCGATGGATGATGGGTCAACATCCAAATACAAAAAGTAACCTGGATATAGGTCCGATTTTATTAAACCCTCAAATGCCGCAACCACGGCATGGTGCAAATATGGACTTTTGATAAACCTATTGTTGGCAAAGAAAAACTGTTCTCCCCTACTCTTTTTGGCAAATTCTGGCTTACAGACAAACCCGGTGACCTTGACCACTTCGGTCTCTTCGCTCACAGGAACCAGACGATTCGTCATCTTACTTCCGAAAATATGGCTTATCCGTTGTCTGTGGTTTGCTTTTGGCAAATTAAATGTTTCGGACCCATTGTTGTAAAAATGAAATTCGATATTGGGATGCACCAATGCAACCCGATGAAATTCATCGGTAATATGTCGTAATTCTACTTGGTTCGATTTTAAGAAATTACGTCTCGCCGGAATATTAAAAAACAGATTTTTTACTGAAATGGATGTTCCCTTTGGAGCAGCCACTACTTCCTGGCATTTTACTTTACTGCCCTCAATCTTTAAATGCACTCCAATTTCTGCATTCTCAGTTTTGGTCTGCATGTCCACATGGGCAATTGCAGCTATGGATGCCAATGCTTCACCCCTGAATCCTTTGGTCTCAAGATTGAACAAATCCTGTGCACTGGATATTTTGGAGGTTGCATGCCGTTCAAAAGAGAGTCGGGCATCTGTCTCACTCATGCCAAGGCCATTATCAACTACTTGAATCAAGGCTTTACCGCCATCCTTAACAATCAATTTTATCAAGGTTGCATTCGCATCTATGGAATTTTCCAATAGCTCCTTTACTACCGAAGCTGGCCGCTGAACCACTTCCCCTGCGGCAATTTGATTGGCCACATGGTCTGGCAAAAGTTTAATGATATCCGCCATTATGGATTCAGGAATATCGATAAATCAAAGTCGATGATAAAGAGAAACAGTAGTATCAAAACTGCTACAATTACAAGAAAGCGAAGTTTTATGTTCTTGTCCCCTTCATTCTTTAGATCATCCACTGCCGAGGAAATCTTATTTTTTATACCTCTTTGTGTATGCGCAGTAGTTCGGAATTTATCTAGTTTGTGTTCTATTTTATAAGGATTGCCCTCTCCCTTGTAATACCTTGGTGAGTAATTATAAGTCCTATTTTTTCTAAGCTTTAGAAAATTTCGCATTGCATCCTTTTCGTCTAACCTCAAAGGTACTCAAAATCGAAAAACAGGAATACCCCGTACTGCCAAAAAATGTTAACAGCTTATCGGATGGTTAGATGGTTGGATTTTTAGATTTTGGACAACCCAAGAATTAGGGTTTGAAATAGGGATTTTAAAGGATTACCTTCCTAAAGCTGCCATTTTAATGGCCGCAATAGCCGCTTCGGTCCCTTTGTTGCCATGCTTGCCTCCACTACGGTCTATGGATTGCTGTAAGGTATCATCGGTCAACACACAAAAAATAACAGGAGTGTCATGGAGCACATTAAGGTCTTTGATCCCCTGTGCAGTAGCGGAACACACATAATCAAAATGACTGGTCTCTCCCCTGATTACACTTCCTATGGCTATTACAGCATCCACATTTTGAGAGGATAGCATTTTTTTGCATCCAAAAGTAAGCTCATAACTGCCCGGAACGTTCCAGCGAAGAATATTTTCCTCCAAAGCTCCACAATCCAACAAAGCCTCATGTGCACCTTTGTAGAGTCCTTCAGTAATGGCTTCGTTCCATTCAGAAACAACAATCCCAAACCGAAGATCCTTCGCGTTTGGGATTGTTGTCTTATCGTATGCTGATAAGTTTTTATTTTCCGTTGCCATCGGCTTAGTTTTTAGCCAACCCTATAAGCACATCTACGCCATTGGCTTCTTGAGAAGCAGAAAAATCATTCTTGATTTGTTCAAAGTAGCCCAAGGCTTTTTCCTTCTGACCCAAATCCATGGCAATTACACCGGCCTTATATAAAAATCTTGGTGTAGTATATTCATTGCTACTGTGGGCAATAGCTTTTTCGTAGTAATCCAAAGCATCTTCTTGTTGATTCAATTGTGAAAATGCATCTCCAATACCTCCTTTGGCCATGGCTCCCAACACAGCATCATCTGATGAGAAGTTTTCCAAATGGGAAATTGCCTGATCATATTGCTGAAGATTCAAATAAGTCATTCCAGCTGAATATTTAGCCAGATTTGCTGCTTTGGTCCCTTTATACTCTTCCATAATATCCAAGAAACCATATTTGCCTTCTGCACCATTCAAAGCTAATGTGAACAACGAATCCTTTGCAGTTTCATTGGTCAGTGCTTGGTCAAAATATTGTTGTGGGTAGAACAACTCATTGGCTGCAGAAGCCTCTTTTGGTTTTTGAATAAATTCGTTGTATCCCAAATATCCAAGAACTCCAACGGCGATGACCGCAATTGCTCCCAAAATATAATTTTGGTTGGCCTGAACCCAAGCCTCAGTTTTGGAAGCACTCTCATCCAAAGTACTAAAAACCTCAGCAGTTGTACTATTCTGTTCGTCCAATTGTGCTTCTTCAACCTTATTTTTTGGCTTAAAGCCTCGCTTCTTGTATGTTGCCATCCTTGATTTAATTAATCGCGCAAAAATAAAGTTTTTATCCAAAACCAAAAGGTAATTTATTCGTTATTTTTGGAATCTTTAATTGGTCGCCACGTGATCAAAAATGCCATAAAGCTCTAGCCTTTTATGTTTTTAAAGCATTTATCTTTAATTAATTACAAAAATTTCTCTTCCAAAAAATTGGAATTCGACCCCGTTATCAACTGTTTGGTTGGGGACAATGGCGTGGGAAAGACCAACATTTTGGATGCCATTTACCACCTGTCTTTTGGAAAAAGTTACTTTAATCCGGTATCTACACAAAATATTAAGCATGGGACGGATTTTTTTGTGGTTGAAGGGGAATTTGAAAAAAAAGAAAGAACAGAAAAAATTATCTGCAGCTTTAAAAAAGGAATGAAAAAAGTCATTAAACGAAATGGCAAGGCTTACGAGAAGTTTTCAGAGCATATTGGTTTTTTGCCTTTGGTAATCATTTCTCCATCTGATCGTGATTTGATCATTGAAGGAAGTGATACACGAAGAAAGTTTATGGACGGGGTAATTTCCCAGTCGGATAAGGGATATCTAAAAACCTTAATCAAATACAACAAAGTCTTGGTTCAGCGTAATTCTTTGCTGAAATATTTCGTTGCCAATAACACCTTTGACAAAAATACGCTGAGTATCTATAACGAGCAATTGCACACCTTGGGTACAGAAATTCATAAAAAAAGGGTTGCCTTTATTTCATCTTTCCTTCCCATATTCAAGGAGCAATATGCCCATATCACTGACAAGGAAGAACAAATAATGCTGTCTTATGAAAGTCAACTTTCAGAAAAGGGGTTATTAGAGCTTTTAGAAACAGTCATAGACAAGGACAGGATTATCCAATACACAAGCGTTGGAGTCCATAAAGATGACCTTAATTTTACCATTGCGGGACATCCCATCAAAAAATTTGGAAGTCAAGGTCAACAAAAATCTTTTTTGATCGCTTTAAAATTGGCACAGTTCCATTTTATAAAAGAGCAGGCCAAAACTACGCCAATCTTATTGTTGGATGATATTTTTGACAAATTGGATGAAAATAGGGTATCCCAAATAGTTGGTTTGGTGGACAACGACAATTTTGGTCAAATATTCATTAGCGACACCCATGCAGAGCGTACCGAAAATGTAGTTAAAAACATTCGTCAGAGCTATAAAATCTTTACCTTGTAGCATGAAGAAGATATTGATTCTATATTCTTTTTTTTTGTTGATAGGTTGTCATGAAACGACTATTTCCAAGGAAGATTTAACTTATTTAAATGGATATTGGGAAATTTCCGAAGTGGAATTTTCGGATGGTGCTAAGAAGAATTATTCGGTGAATCCTACCATTGATTTTATTCACTTGGAAAACATGGAAGGATTTCGAAAGAAAGTCCAGCCCAAGTTTAATGGTACATACAATATATCTCAAGATGTAGAAGCCTTTAAAATTCAATCCATAAATGATTCATATATTTTAATATATAAGAACAATTTAATTGAGCGGGAAGAAAAATTGACCCATTTAGATCCTACTTCCTTTTCTGTCCTCAATGAGGAAGGAGTTTTATATTCCTATTCACGCTTTCAACCCATTGTAATACCTAAATAATGGCAAAAAGAAACAATTCACATATTCCAATGAGTGATGCTTTGAATGAGTTTATCAAAGAGAATAAGCTCCAAAAAGGCATGGATAAGGTTGATGTTAAAAACGCTTGGGTAAAATTGATGGGGAATGGGGTAAACAATTATACCACAGGTGTAGAGTTGAGAAACGAAACTTTGTTTGTATCACTCTCGTCTTCCGTTTTACGAGAAGAACTCAGTTTGGGAAAAACCAAAATCATCACCTTATTGAATGAGGAATTAGGAAAAGATTTGGTGAAAAAAATAGTGCTACGCTAGTATATTAACCTGTTATCAAAGAATCAGTGAAAAAAATTGTTGAGACAGAAAGGTTAGTTCTGGCAGAGGCAGAAGTAAAAGATTATCCATTTTTTAGAAAACTCTTAAACAGCCCAAACTGGATACAGTTTATTGGAGACAGAGGGGTAAAAACCAATCAACAAGCCAAAGATTACATAAAATCCAACTTGATAGCTTCCTACAAGAACAACGGCTATGGTCTGTATAAAATGTGTTTGAAAAGTTCATTGGAGCCCATTGGCATCTGTGGTTTGGTAAAACGTGACTACCTAGATGATCCCGATATAGGATTCGCCATTTTACCCGAACAGGAGGGAAAAGGTTATACCCATGAAGCCAGTTTGTCTATTTTGGCATATGGAAAGGAAAAACTGAAATTACCCCGCATTTTGGCCATCACAACAGATGAGAACATTGGTTCCCAAAAGTTAATCCGCAAAATTGGACTTTTGGAGAATGGTACTATAAAACCAAAAACGGACAAAGAAGAGTATCTACTTTTTTCAACATAAAAAGCCACTCGTATGAGTGGCTTTTACAATTAAATCTATATATCGATTACTTAGAACACTTCTCTTCCAGAAAAATGAAAAGCACCTTCAATTGCTGCATTCTCATCACTATCAGAACCATGAACAGCATTTTCTCCAATACTGGTGGCAAATAATTTGCGAATAGTTCCTTCAGCCGCCTCATCTGGATTTGTAGCTCCAATCAATGCTCTAAAATCATCCACAGCATTGTCTTTTTCCAAAATAGCAGATACGATAGGACCTCTGGTCATAAATTGAACCAATTCCCCAAAGAAAGGTCGCTCCTTGTGAACAGCATAAAACTCCTCAGCATCTCTTTTGCTCAACTGCGTATATTTCATTGCTACAATTTTGAATCCTGCAGCAGTTATTTTTTCCAGAATTGCACCAATATGACCATTTTCTACGGCATCTGGCTTAATCATGGTGAATGTTCTATTTCCAGTCATTTTTTAAAATTTTGCGCAAACTTACGGTTTTTCAATCAACGAACAAGCATTAGTAGGCCTGTTTTAATTCTTGAAAAACCTTATCATTTTCTCCCATTATTTTAAAATAGGCCTCCCTCTTTTTCAAATTAAGCTCAATGAGTCCATAACTTGGTACAGATACCACCTCCCCAATTCTAAATTGATTAGGTTCCCCATGAAAACTGGAATATGAATGAGTAAGTCCACTACTTGTAAAATCGATAAGGGGATATGACATCCCATCCAAGGTACTGGCCGAGAATTCAGAAATATGACGGTCACCAGATAAAATCATTACACCTTTAGCTTTTGATGTTGTTATAAGTTCTTCCAGTTTTTCTATTTCCTTTGGAAAATTACCCCAAGCTTCAAAACCATGCTCTCTGGACAAAAACTGAATACTGGTAACTATAAGGTTGAAATCCGCTTCTGAAGTTTCCAGTTCCCTTTTCAACCATCTCCACTGGGACATACCTAAAATGGTCGCATCATCTGAATTATTTGGTTTGTATCTCCTATTTGGATTTTCATCTTTTTCAAGTTGACTTCTAAAATACCTTGTATCCAACACCATAATTTTGACCTTACCTTTAGGTAGGCTGAACGTATGCGATGCATAGACCCCCTCTTGCTCCCTTCTTTTGTCATCTTTTGGAATCCCCATAAAATCCAAAAACAATTGTTGGCTTTCTTTTTTCATCAAAAATTCCTCCCCTCCATCATTCACTCCATAATCATGGTCATCCCAGGTACCTATAACTGGAACTTTTGATTTTAAAAGCCTATATCCTTCATTATTGTTTTGCGACCCGTACATGGATTGTAGCTCATTCATATTGTCCGTATCAGCATAAATGTTATCTCCACCCCATATCCATACATCAGGATGTTGGTCCAAAATATCATCCCAAAATGGATTTGGAATATTCTGTTTATTACAGGAACCAAAGGCAATCACAAAAATAGAGTCCAAACCCTCGCTGCCTACTTGAGAGGAAAGAGGTTCTTTTTCCTTAGATCTACAACCAAATAAGAAAACAAAAAAACTCAATGAAAGAAAAATATATCGCATAGCTTCAAATTACCATATCCACAAAAATAGATTTTCATAAGTTACCCCATTATTATATTATTGTATCTTTGACCGCATGAATTTAGAGGATATACAGACAGTACGGTCTATTCTTTCCAAACCCCAAAAAATCGTAATCATACCTCATAAAAACCCGGATGGCGACGCCATTGGTTCATGTTTGGGGTTGCAAAGTTTCCTATTGGAAAAAGGTCATGAAGCTACGGTCATAACCCCCAATGATTATCCAAAATTTCTAAAATGGATGCCAAGCAGTGGCTCTATCCTTAACTATGAAAGAGAAAATACCGAAGCCAAAAGATCATTGGAAGAGGCAACGGTTGTATTTACTCTTGACTTCAATGATTTATCCAGAACCGGGCAGTTGGATAAGGTGCTACAGGAGAAAAGTGCAGATTTTATAATGATTGACCACCATCAACAGCCAAGCGATTATGCTACAGTCACTTATTCCGATGTCAGCATGAGTTCCACCTGTGAGATGGTTTATAATTTCATGGAATTTTTGGGAGCATTGGATACCATCACAAAGGATATCGCTACCAATTTATATACAGGGATTATGACTGACACAGGTTCATTCAAATATAGGTCAACCTCTAGCAGAACACACAGAGTTGTCGCTGATTTAATTGATCGGGGAGCAGATAACATGAAAATCCATCAACAAGTTTTCGATACCAACTCACCCTCACGACTCCATTTATTGGGAGTGGCACTAAGCAATATGGTCATTTTGCCAGAATACCGTACCGCTTATATTACTTTGACACAGCAAGAATTGGACGAAAATGATTTTAAAAAAGGTGACACTGAAGGTTTCGTGAATTATGGATTGACTTTGGAAGGGATTATTTTTGCCATGATTTTCATTGAAAACCGTGAAGAGGGCATTATCAAAATTTCATTCCGTTCTATTGGTGATTTTTCTGTAAATGAATTTGCGAGAAAACACTTTAATGGTGGAGGTCACGATAATGCTGCGGGAGGAAGAAGCGAACTGAGCATGAAAGAAACCATTGAAAAGCTTAATAAAATTCTAAAAACATACAAAAGCCAATTAAATCCATGAGAACAATATTCTTTCTTTTTATGGCATTCCTATTGGTAAATTGTGGCGGCCCCGAACCAAGAAAACCTGTAAAGGTCAAATCTGGCAGCTTTTTTAAAGAATCAGTTGAAAGAAATAAGCAGCTGCTGCAAGCGGAAGAAAAAATAATACAAAGTATTATAGCCAAAGACACTGTTCACAACTACATAGCCAGCCCAAGCGGGTTTTGGTATTATTTTGATACCAAGAATCAAAATTCGATTTATACTCCAAAGACCAATGATCAAATACTTTTTTCCTACAACTTGGTCACTTTTGGCAATGACACCCTATACACCATGAAAGATATGGGTCCGACCTCCTATGTAGTAGATAAAGAACAATTGTTTCCTGGTTTGCAAAACGCAGTCAAACTGCTTAAAATTAATGAACGGGCCACATTTTTATTCCCATCTTTGCAAGCTTATGGATATCATGGTGACGGAAGCGCCATTGGTCCCAAAACACCTTTAAAATCTACAATAGAATTACATACAATCATTATAAATCAAGATAGTTTAAACTTAAAAACAGAAAATCAATGAAACAGTCACTTGTTTTAATCACTCTATTTTCAATCATACTCCTTGGATGTAAGTCCAGCAAATATGCAGATTTAGGAGATGGAATCTTCGCCGATATACAAACCAGCAGAGGGGATATTATTGTTAAACTGGAGCATGAAAAAACTCCAGTGACCGTTGCCAATTTTGTGGCACTTGCCGAAGGAAGCAGCCCATTTGTTAGTGATAGCCTTAAAGGGAAAAAGTATTACGATGGCATTATATTTCATAGAATCATTAAAGATTTCATGATTCAAGGAGGTGACCCCTCCGGTACTGGAAGGGGAAATCCCGGATACAAGTTCAAAGATGAATTCCATGATTCTCTAGCGCATACCAAAAAGGGAATTCTGTCCATGGCCAATTCAGGACCAAAGACCAACGGAAGTCAATTTTTCATCACTCACAAGGAAACCCCTTGGCTAGATGGAAAACATACAGTTTTTGGTGAAGTGGTAAGCGGAATGGATGTTGTTGACACTATAGCAAATGTTGAAGTTCTTACACCAGCTAACAAACCAAAAGTTAATGTAATCATGAACAAAGTTGAGATTGTAAGAAATGGTAAGGAAGCCAAGAAGTTTGACGCCGTTCAAATTATGACCGACTACTTTGCACAGGAAGAAGCTGCCGAAGCAGCAAATAAAAAAATGATGGAAGATTTTGTTGCTGAATTAGCCAAACAAAAAGAGGAAGCTGAAGAAACTCCTTCTGGACTTAAGATTTACACTTTGGTCAAAGGAGAAGGTGAGCAACCCAAAGTTGGTCAAAAAGTTTTGGTCAACTATGCAGGTTGGTTACCCAATGGAACATTGTTTGACAGTAACCTTGAAGAAGTAGCCACAAAGTTCAATAAGTTCGACTCCAGAAGAAAGCAAGGTGGAGGTTACATGTCAGTACCTATGGATTATAGCCCGGAAGCGAGGTTGTTCCCAGGATTTAGAGAAGCTCTCCTTACCATGAAGGTCGGTGATAAAATTCGGGCTTTTTTACCTTCGCATTTAGGCTTAGGCCCACAAGGTGGTGGTCCAATACCTCCAAATTCCGATTTAATCTTTGATTTGGAGATTACCGGTATCCAAGAATAAAATAAAATGGATTCAAAAATAAAAAAGCGGCACAAATGTGCCGCTTTTTTATTTTTACACAAAGGTTTGTTAAGATGGCCAACCTTATTGGGAATCTAAGAATTAAGGATTAGATTAGAAGTTCCAAATACATCTTCGCACCATTTAATGGAACAAAAGACCAAGACAATTATTGCCATAGCACTTCCAGTGCAAATTATTCTGGTGAAGTGGATTGGAAGCTATCCAGATTTTGTTGAGGATTATTACAGTAATGGAATATATCCGAGTATCTCACAATTTTTAAGAATGCTTTTTGGGTGGATTCCCTTTTCCGTAGGGGATCTTTTGTATACCGTACTTTTTGTTTTGGCAGCCAGATATGTGTACCGCAATTGGAAATCCATAAAAAGAAGCCCATTGCTCTTCCTAAAGAATATTATTGTGGTGCTGTCCATTGTCTATTTTGCATTTCATCTGCTTTGGGGAATGAACTATTACCGGCAACCCATTACTTGGAAATTGAACATTGAAAAAGAATATACAAAGGAACAATTGACATCCTTTACTGAATATCTTATAGAAAAATCGAATCAATATCAAACCGAAATCACCGGGGATACTATTGAAGCTGTAAAAATTCCTTATTCCCAAAGGGAAATATTCCAAAAAACCGAAGAAGGTTACATCAATCTCAAGAACACTTATGCCAGTTTTGAATACAAAAAACCCAGTATTAAAGCTTCCATCTATAGTTTACCACTTACTTATATGGGTTATGGTGGGTACTTGAACCCTTTTTCAAATGAGGCACAGGTAAATGGCAAAACCCCCATGTTCAGGTTACCAACTGTAAGCGGACACGAAATTGGACATCAGTTAGGGTACTCGGCTGAAGATGCAACCAATTTTATTGGTTTTTTGGTCACCGCCAAACATAGCGACCCTTATTTTAAATACGCTGCATATTCCAATGCTCTTGCTTATTGCTTATCTGATTTATCAAGAAAAGACGAGACAAAGCTTCATGAAGTATTACCTAAACTCAATCCGGGAGTCAAAAAAAACTTCAAAGAAGTATCCGAGTTTTGGCAGCAATATGAAAACCCGTTGGAACCAGTTTTTAAATCAATTTTCAACACTTTTTTAAAAGCAAACAACCAAGAAGAGGGTATTAAAAGCTATAATTCGGTCGTGGGGCTATTGATAAGCTACCACGACCGAAACGGGTTTTGAGTTAGCCTCCCGTATTAATTCTTTTTTGATTCTATCCAAATGGCCGATTCCGGTTTTGCATAAAAGCTCTCAGGCATGCCCATTTTACTTAGTGAAATGTTCTCAAACTGCACTGTATTTCTGGCATCTAAAATCTTTGTTCCTTCATAATTGTACCATGTAATCGATTTTGGAAGGGTAAGACCATCAATTTCTTGCCAATCATTATATCGAATCCATTTTACATTATCTGAGACTTCTCCCGTCCTATAGGTTACGGTATACCCTAACCAAGACATTTTGTTGGTTTCAGGGTCAAAATGAATAAAATATTCATCCTTGGGAGAGGTTCCAATTCCAGAATTATATGAAATACTTACTCCTGGGTAACTTTTTCCTTCATACTCCAATGCTTCTGTTTTGCTATAATTTATACCATCATCTGCCAAAACAAAAGGCATAGCGTAAAAATAGAACATCAGATTATGGTAAAACCCTGCGTCTCCCTTATACTCTTTATCAGTATCCAGCAACCACACTTGGTTACCATCAAATCCCATGGAAAATTGCGGCGTGTCCACCCTATCCCTTCTACTCCATAAATCTATGGTATGGGTCTCGGTAAAATCCGTTTTGGGCATTTCGTATGTTAGAGTACGTTGGGCCCTCCACATATTTAATCCACCATGAGTATCAAAAACCTTTGCCAACGCTTCTGTGAACATTGGAGCTGACTCCACTTTCATTACTTGGGTATTCTCCTTGATTTCCTCTTTTTTTGAACCTTGCTTACATGCTCCAATGGCAAGTGCAAAAAAAAGGATGATTGCTTTTTTCATTGTTTCTAGTTTGCGCCTTTGTCGGAATTGATCTTCTAAGATTACAAGAATATGTATTTTTGGGTCGTGAAGGAAACCAAACTCATCAGCAGTGCGCAAAACCCTTTAATAAAGAAAGTAGTACTGCTTAAGGAAAAGTCTAGAGAACGAAGGAAAACCGGGCTTTTTATTGTAGAAGGAAAACGGGAGATTGAACTCGTCGAAAAAGGAGAATATATTATAGAGACCATTTTTTTCTGTCCTGAAATCCTTATTGATTTTTCTAAAAATTCCATTTCAGAAAATCCAAATATCCAATTCATTCAACTGGCAAAATCAGTGTATGAGAAAATAGCGTACAGAGAAACGACAGAAGGTATACTGGCCATTGTAAAATCCAAGGACCATTCCTTACAAAAAATCCAGTTCAAAAATCAAAACCCGTTAATTCTTGTGGCAGAAGCTCCAGAAAAACCGGGCAATATTGGTGCATTGTTACGTACTGCTGATGCAGCAGCTGTGGATGCCGTACTTATCGCAAACCCTAAATCCGATATATACAACCCCAATATTATCCGTTCCAGTGTGGGCTGTGTGTTCACCAATCAAATTGGTATCGGTACAACCGAAGAAATCATACAGTTTTTGAAAACAGAAGGAATCAATATCTATTGTGCCGCACTAACCGCATCCAAAAATTATGTGGATTGCAATTTTGGAGAAGCCACTGCCATTGTTGTTGGCACAGAAGCAACCGGCTTGACCCAAACATGGTTACAAAACGCCAATCAAAATGTGATTATACCCATGCAAGGGGAAATCGATTCCATGAACGTTTCTGTATCGGCTGCAATACTTATATTTGAAGCGAAGCGGCAACGCGGATTCTAGCCTATGGAAAAAACTACTCTCTTCTACATCATCATCAGCATTTTGATAGTACAATATTTGGTTCACCAAATATTGGAATACCTTAACGCGAAAAGATTTAAATCTAATGTTCCGGGCGAATTAAGTGATGTGTTCAATGATGATGAATATCAAAAATCACAACACTACAAAAAGACCAATTATCAATTTGGATTGTTTTCAGATGGTTTTTCATTGATTTTGACACTTTGTTTTTTATTGTTTGGTGGATTTGAGTGGATAGATAGCTTCACCCGTTCATTTTCAGTGGAAACCATCCCCATGGCTTTGATTTTCTTCGGAATCATATTATTGGGAAGCAGTATTCTTGGGTTGCCCTTTTCGTATTATCAAACTTTTGTGATTGAAGAACGCTACGGATTTAACAAAACGACCAAAAAGCTGTTCGTTTTGGATAAAATAAAAGGTGCCATTCTTACCACGGTTTTTGGTGGGGGGATATTAGCACTTTTTATACTCTTTTACGAATGGACAGGTCCCAATTTCTGGATATACACCTGGATTTTGATTGGATCAGTTATCCTATTTATGAATTTATTCTACAGTAGATTGATTGTACCGCTTTTCAACAAACAGACGCCTTTGCAAGAAGGAAGTTTAAAAAGTGCCATTGAGGGTTACGCTAAAAAAGTTGGTTTCGACCTCAAAAATATTTTTGTGATTGATGGGTCCAAACGGTCCACTAAAGCGAATGCCTATTTTTCAGGATTTGGAAAGGAAAAAAGAGTCACCTTGTTCGATACCTTGATCAACGATCTTAATGAGGAGGAAATCGTGGCCGTTCTAGCACATGAAGTAGGGCATTATAAACGAAGACATATCATTTTCAACTTAGTGGCCTCTTTGGGATTGATGGGTTTTACCTTATATATTCTTTCACTTTTCATCAATATTCCAGAAGTATCATTGGCCATTGGGGTCTCCACACCAAGTTTTCATGCTGGGTTGGTCGGTTTTGCGCTACTCTACAGCCCCATTTCAGAGATTACAGGATTGGCCATGAACTATATGTCCAGAAAATTTGAGTTCCAAGCCGATGATTATGCAAAAAACACGTTTGCCGCCATGCCCTTGGTAACCTCATTAAAAAAACTGTCCAAAAACAGTTTGAGCAATCTTACCCCACATCCTGTCTATGTTTTTGTGCATTATTCACACCCACCTCTTGTAGAGCGAATTAGAAACTTAAAGGCATAATTTTTGTTGGTTAGCTTTAAAGATTATGCTAACTTTAATATACTATGACGGAGGCTGCGATTGAAAAAGAAAACAAAGAGATAGCTAAGCAATACAAAGAATTGCTTCGTATAAGTTATCAAACCTTGACCAAAGAGGACAAGAAGTTGATACGCTCTGCGTTTGATGTTGCCGTAGATGCCCACAAAGACCAACGCAGAAAATCTGGTGAAGCCTATATCTTCCATCCCATTGCCGTTGCCAAGATCGTTGCTTCAAAAATAGGGCTGGATGCCGTTTCCATTGCCTCTGCCCTCCTCCATGATGTTGTTGAGGATACACCATACACGCTTGCTGACATTGAGCGTATGTTTGGTGATACTGTTGCACGAATTGTGGATGGACTTACCAAGATTTCCCACCTTAAAAAGGATAAGGACATCAGTCAGCAAGCTGAGAATTTCAGAAAAATGCTATTGACTTTGCATGACGATGTCAGGGTTATCATCATAAAAATTGCCGATCGCTACCACAACATGCTCACTATGGATTCCATGCCAGAGCACAAGCAGGTAAAAATAGCATCGGAAACGCTCTATATTTATGCTCCATTGGCCCATCGTATTGGGCTCTACAATATTAAAACGCATCTTGAGGATTTAAGCCTAAAATATACCGAGCCAGAGGTCTATAATGATATACAAGCAAAAATTGAGGATACCGAGGAAGATCAATTGGCCTATATTGAGGATTTTGCCGATGTGATTAGAACCTCACTGGACAAGGAAGGTCTTAATTATGATATAAAAGGGCGGATGAAATCCATTTTTTCTATTCGAAGAAAAATGAAGGCCCAAAATGTTTCTTTTGATGAAGTATATGACAAATTTGCCATTAGGATCACCTATAAATCAGATAGAAAGAATGAAAAGTTCCTTGCCTGGAAAATATACTCCATTGTAACGGATCATTTCACTCCTAATCCCATTCGACTTAGGGATTGGATTACTTCTCCAAAATCCACAGGATATGAAGCCTTGCATATTACCGTAATGGGTCCCAAGGGAAAATGGGTAGAGGTACAGATACGAAGTGATCGAATGCATGAAATTGCTGAAAAAGGCTATGCCGCCCATTTTAAATACAAGCATGGTGAACAAAAAGAACAAGGTATAGAAGGTTGGTTGAATAGATTACAAGAAGCTTTGGAAACTTCCAACAGCAATGCAGTTGACTTTGTAGAAGAATTTAAACTGAACCTCTACTCCAAGGAAATATTTGTGTTTACCCCCAAAGGAGATCTAAAATCAATGCCTAAGGGTGCCACTCCTTTGGATTTTGCCTTTCATATCCATACCGAAGTAGGCATGAAAACCCGGGGAGCGCGGGTCAATGGAAAATTGGTCCCGCTAGGATCGGAATTGCATAGTGGCGATCAGGTTGAGATTATTACTTCAGAAAGTGCCAAACCCAACCAAAGTTGGTTGGATTATGCCCAGACCGCAAGAGCTCGGTCAAAAATCAAATCCTCATTAAGTGAGGAAAAAAAGAGTATTGCTTCCGATGGGAAAGAAGTTTTGCGTAGAAAATTAAAGTCGCAAAAAATTACGTTGAACGAGGATACCGTAAATAAACTGGTTACCTTTTTCAAGCTAAAAACTAGTTTGGACCTTTTTTATCGCGTGGGAATAGGGGTTATTGACAACGAACGGATAAAAGATTTTGCCTCCTCCTATCACAATGCCTTTCTTAATTTCTTTAAAAGTAAAATAAGAAGAAATCCTAAGCTCAAGGATGTAGACAAAGAAGAAATTACCACTAAATATGACATGCTCGTATTTGGAAAGGAAGAGGAAAAATTGACCTATAAACTTTCCCAGTGCTGCAATCCAATTCCCGGGGATGATGTTTTTGGTTTTGTAAGCGTAAACGATGGTATTAAGGTACACAAAAAGAACTGCCCCAATGCCATTTCACTACAATCCCATTATGCATACAGGATCATGTCTGCCAAATGGATAGATTCCAGCCAAGAGGAATTTACCGCTGATGTTCAAATTACTGGAATAGACAATTTAGGATTGGTCAATGATATTACCAATATCATATCTGACAATATGCACGTGAACATGCGTAACCTTAATTTTAGTGCAGATGGTGGTACTTTTAAAGGAAAAATAACCCTTGTTGTGAAAAACAACAATATCCTTAAAAAACTGATCAATAATTTAAAGCAGGTTGAAGGGATAGACAAAGTGACCAGAATTTAATTTTTAGCTGTACCTTTGTCATTTAGCATAGGTGAGAAAGCTATGGGGAACAATAAAAATCAGGAAATTGTAAAAAATGTGTTCACTTCCTTCCTAGAGGAAAAGGGGCATAGAAAAACACCTGAACGCTACGCCATTTTACAGGAAATTTATGATAGTGATGATCATTTTGATGTAGAATCGCTCTATATTAAAATGAAGACCAAAAATTATAGGGTCAGTCGTGCCACTTTGTATAACACCATTGAACTTTTATTGGACTGTAAACTCGTACGCAAGCATCAGTTCGGGAAAAATCAGGCGCAATATGAAAAATCCTATTTTGACCGGCAACACGATCATGTTATCCTAACGGACACTGGAGAGGTGGTAGAGTTTTGCGACCCCCGTATCCAATCCATCAAAAAAACAATTGAAGAGGTTTTTGACATAAAAATCAATAACCACTCACTCTATTTCTACGGAACACGAAACAAAGAAGAAGAAAACCTAACTGAATAACCAATATACTTCATGGTAGATTTATTGCTTGGACTCCAATGGGGAGACGAGGGAAAAGGAAAAATTGTTGATGTACTTACCAAAGATTATGATATAATAGCCCGCTTTCAAGGAGGCCCCAACGCAGGGCACACTTTGGAGTTTGACGGCATAAAGCATGTTCTGCATACCATACCTTCGGGAATTTTTCATAAAAATGCCATGAACATTGTGGGTAACGGTGTGGTTATTGATCCGGTAATCTTTAAAAAGGAACTGGACAACCTTGATAAGTTCAACATAGATATTGTTTCCAAGTTATTGATCTCAAGAAAGGCCCATCTTATTTTGCCAACACACCGTTTGTTGGATGCCGCTTCTGAAACAGCCAAGGGAAAAGCCAAGATTGGATCTACCCTAAAGGGTATTGGCCCAACTTATATGGACAAAACAGGCAGAAACGGAATGCGTGTTGGGGATTTGGAGTTTGACAATTGGAAAACAAAGTACCGCACATTGGCCGATAAACATGAAGCCATGATCGGGTTCTATAATGTAGATATCCAATATGATTTGGCCGAGTTGGAGACCGAGTTTTTTGAAGCCGTTGAAAAACTGAAAAAACTCACTTTTATTGATAGTGAAGAATATATGTTCAAGGCTCAGGCCGAGGGCAAAAAAATATTGGCAGAGGGTGCTCAAGGTTCGTTGTTAGACATTGATTTTGGAACTTATCCTTTTGTGACCTCTTCCAACACCACTGCAGCCGGGGCTTGTACAGGCTTGGGCGTAGCACCTAACAAAATTGGAAGGGTATTGGGAATTTTTAAGGCCTACACCACTAGAGTGGGCAGTGGCCCCTTCCCTACCGAACTTTTTGATGAAGACGGTGAGACCATGGGCCGCGTGGGGAATGAGTTTGGCGCCACTACCGGACGAGCCAGACGTTGCGGATGGCTAGATCTCGTAGCTCTTAAATATGCCGTGCAGATCAATGGTGTTACCGAACTAATGATGATGAAGGCGGATGTATTGAGTGGGTTCAAAACCATAAAGGTTTGTACCGCATACAAATACAAAGGAGAGGAAATACAACACCTACCCTATAATATAGAAAGTGAAAATATCACCCCTGTTTATACAGAACTGAAAGGTTGGGCCAAAGACTTGACCAAAATGACCAAGGCCGAAGAGCTGCCACCAGCGCTTAACGACTATATTGCATTTTTGGAGGAGCAATTGAATGTGCCCATCAAAATAGTTTCTGTAGGGCCGGATAGGGTACAGACCATAAATAGATAAGGTTGTAGTAACAAAATCCTTGGTGATTAGTCTTAATAAAAAACTGATCATAATGGATGCACCAACAACAACCAACCAAACATTTACCATAGGTAAAGCGGCACTGATTGCCGGGTTGGGCTTATTGCTCATGACACTTACCGTACCTTTTGCCGAATTTTATATTTTTCCAAAACTTATTGGCGATGATGCTGCTGCCACAGCAGAAAACATCAGCAATGAAAAACTGTTGTTCTCCACAGGTATTTTTCTACATCTCTTTACTTTGCTCTGCGATATTGTGGTGGCCTGGGCACTATACCTTTTTCTAAAACCCGTAATGCGGTACTTTTCGTTGCTTGTAGCATGGTTTCGGTTGATCTATACCGCCATGTACCTAGTAGCACTGGCCAATTTGATGAAGATACTTGCCCTAGTGCAAACCTCAGGTGACTCCACAAACATACAATGGGCAGAATCCGTACAATTGCACATAGATTCCTTTCGGTTGGAATGGTCTTTTGGACTGATTATTTTTGGGATATATCTGGTTTTATTGGGCTATTTGGTGTTAAAAGCGCAGTATGTTCCCAAAATCTTTGGAATCCTGTTATTGATTGCGGGATTGGGCTACGTGATTCACACCTTGGGCGCCTTTTTTAGCCCAACTACTGATTTAAGCTTTTTGTTCTTTACCTTCTTTGGAGAACTGGTATTTATGGTATGGTTGCTGGTAAAGGGCCGAAAGTTACAGCTAGCCGTTCCCGAATAACAGCAATTTGGAACTAATGTTCAATATATAGGATTCATCCCCATATTTAGGGGGAGGTGTCTACCAAAAGTGGACGGAGGGGTACATTGCATCCCTTCCGTCTTGATGTTGGCATCAAGCCACCTTCCCTGTCATCCTAAGCCATGTCACACTGAGCCTGTCAAAGTGCGTTTCGATACGTTAGAAACCATCCTTCCACAAGCTCAGGATGACAGTTCTGCAACATTACACTTCCAAAATACCCTCAATAAGCTGCCAAAGCACCTTTACTTGGTACAGGGCGTCTTTTTCTTCTTCATACAAGGTTTCTTGGGAGTTGTAGATGGCCACATCATGCACCCATTTTAGGGCTTTTACCCGATCAGGGCCATCCAGGGCATCCACATATTCCAACAATTTTACTTGTGCCGGAGTGAGCAGCTGGGAAATTTTTGATACGTGCCGTGTATCATCCGTAGCCATGGGCGAATTACATTTGGGACACCGCTGACCATCTTCACCATTTCTCATAACAAGGTGATTAAAAAGTTAAACAAAAGGAAAAGGGTGTTGTAGAATGTATAAAGGCATTGCCTTGAATATTCTAGGGGTTTGTACCCATTTGCCTATCCTATATCTAGTTCGACCATGGTTGTAGGCATCTACAATAATACGTTTCGCGCCTCAAAGATACGGCTTAAAACAAAATAGTGGGATTTATCTTTAGGTAACCAAAGGTTAATCGTGTAAAAAGGGTAAATTGTGTTTATAAACGAGTTAGTCACAATTTGGATTAAATGAATAAATTGGATTATAGTGTATCGCTACGGGCAAAAGGCCTTGGCTCGGAGGATATAAAAAAGAAAATGGAAGAGAAAGGATTTGAGGATTCTGAAATTCAGTACTATTTAAAAAAATCAGATGAGATTTTTCTAAATCAGTCCATACACTACAAGGGGCTGAAGCCTAAAGGAAAAAGCAAAAATATCATTAAAACGATAGCTCTAGCATTTAGTTTTATACTCTTAATTAGCGTCCTTTTGGGTTACGTTAAAATAGGTTTGTTGGGACTAGTTATTTTATGGGGTATTGTTGGTTTTAGCACATCCAAAAGATAACAAAAACAGTTGCTGACAATGGCAATAATTCATTTTAGTTTTGTACCACACCAAAAGTCATAGCAGAGACAAACCGTTAGCCAACATTTGAAATGAACATCAGTTTTGACCTTGACAGCACCTTAATTCCTAATGGAAAAGAATTTGAAACCGAAAAAAGGCACGGAGTTGCTAAACTGCTCGGAATTGAAGAAATGCGAAAAGGAACGTGTGAGTTAATATCAGAATTACAAAATCAAGGAAACAGAATTCATATTTACACAACGTCATTTCGAACAAAAAGTAAAATAAGACGGACATTAAAATATTACGGAATCAAAGTTGACCGAATAGTTAATCAAACCGAAAATCAGCGTGAATTAAAAGCTCGAAATATAAACTCGTCAAAATTCCCACCTGCTTTTGGGTTTGACATTCATATTGATGACTCAAAAGGTGTTGGAATCGAATCTGAACGACATAATTTTAAAGCTATAATTATTGAACCAAGTGATGAAAATTGGACTGAAAAAATAAAAAGAGGAATACAAACAACATTTCAGTTTAAAATATTAAAAAGACTTTTTAAGGAATTATGGCTTCATTCGAGTGAGTGTAAAGAACCAATTGAAAATATGTGGTATTCTATTCAAGAAACAGCAAAATCTAATGGAGTTAGCCGAAAAGAAGTGAGAAAGCATTTAAATCTTTTGATGGACAATAACTATATAAAAATCACATCCGAAGAACCGCTATTGTTTGAATTCACCGAAATTGGAAAAGAGATTAAGACTGATTTAGAAATAGAGAAAATAATAAAAAGCGTTGGGTAACAATGGCTAAATTCATTGTGGTTTTGTGCTACACCAAAACAAAAACATAAGCTTATTTAGATGACCCATATTCAGGACATGAACAATCGGATAAGGCAAAATCGCGAGCAACGGCCTTCTAACCGAGTAAAATTTAAAGAAAACAGAGAAGCAATCCATACCAAAGCTGATGGTAAAAAAACCCAAACAAGTTTCAAAACCGCAAACGAGCAAGAACTGGAAAGCATAAAGAATTCAATCCGTGAAAAAGCCAAAATTGAAAATAGGAGAACGAAAATCCTCTATTTTCTTTTAGTTGCTTTTGCGGTTGTGGCTGCAATCGCTTTTATAGTATTAATGAATTAGAGTTAGTTTATAACAGCGGCCACAATTAATTATGATTTTGGTGGAATTATAGCTGGAACCTTTTACACTAGCCAAAAAACAACTCATATCAAAATGACCAAAGAAGGAAAATCAAAAAAAGGAACTATAATTGGAATAATAGCCGGGATAATATCTTTTGTATTGGCTTATTACGGAGTTCAGCAACTTTTTAAAACGGATTTTGCCTCCGAACTGGAGAAAACAGCTTTGGAATTGAACAAACAAACCCCAATGCAAATTGACCAATTTACTAGATTGGATAGTGCTTCAACAAAAGGAAAAACGAATTTTATCTATCATTATACCCTTGTAAAGATTGAAAAATCTGAAGTTAACCTTGACACAGTAAACAAGTATATAAAATCAGACATTGTTGATAACGTTAAAAATAACCCTGATCTAAAAATATTTCGTGACAATGAGATAACCCTGGACTACAAATATTATGACAAAAATGGAGAGCTCTCCATAGAGATTTCCGTTACACCAGAGCTTTACAAACAATAGGTCCAGTTCTCCATAATAGTAATAATTCATTGTAATTTTGGAAGAATCATAATCCAAACCATTCTACCTAACCAAAAAAACTACATATTTAATGAAAAGGACTTTGTATGATTTAACCAAAGAGGATTGGAACACACTTTTTCCTATTGAATTGGTTGACCATGACCCTGAATGGAAAAATATCTATGAGAATGAAAAAAATAGAATAATAGCTAAAGTTGGGAAAGAAAAAATACTGCGCATTGAGCATTTTGGCAGTTCATCAATAGCTTCGATAAAATCTAAACCCTACATTGATTTAATGATTGAGATTCCCGAAGAGCTATTGTTCAACGAAAAACTGATTGAGGAATTCACAGCATTGGGATATTCCCATTTTAAAGTTCCGGCAAGAGAAAATATAGCGGAATACTCCACATTTGGAAAAGGTTACAATGTAGATGGAAAAAAAGAACAGATTTTCCATATTCATATGTGCCCAAAAGATAATGTGATGTGGAAACAAATTGATTTCAGGGATTATCTAAATGCAAATAGTAAAAGAGCACAGGAATACGAAAATCTAAAACTGGAACTAGCTTCTAAATTTAAAAATGACCGAGGCTCCTACGTACTTGGGAAAACCGATTTTGTAAATGAAACGTTGGATATAATCAGTAACACTAATACATAAAAATTGCGGGAGATTACATATTGAAGACAGAAAAAAACGAACTGAAAATCAATACAGAATTAATTGACAAAACTTCATTGTTGAGTTTAAACGAAATATTAACTGAACTGAATTTACCTATTGGAAAAAACACACTTCACCAAAGATGTTCAATCATAATTTAATAACTTTTAGCCCACAATACAATAGCTACGCATAAAGCGTTGGCGGTGATTTAAAAACTAGTAAGGAATTATTGGAGAATAAAATAGAATTAATTGAAAGCATAGGGAAGATTGTTGTCTTTATTATGCTGCTGCTTTCCGTCTTTCTTTTTACGGTCAAAACAAAAAACAAATTATCAAATAGGTTATTTGGTATATATCTTTTGGTCATTGCGTTTGACTTAATTGGTCTTTTCACGAACAAGACACTAGAATACCCCAATATCCAAAATTTAAAAGTCTCTTCAAGTTTGTTGCAATTACCCCTCTTCTATTTGTATGTACTGTCTGCCTGTTACATCAACTTTAAAATAACAAAAAAACATATTGTACATGCATTCCCCTTTTTCCTATTTCTTTTTGTTTTTAAGACAACTGGGTTCTCTAGCGAAAGTTTATTGCTTTTCAAAATAACTGCGGAACTACAATTTATAGTTTACATCATCATCATATTCATTATTTTAAAAAAATACAAAACCGTATACCTAGAAAACTACACAAATGCCAATTACGCAATATATAAATGGCTATTTCAAATTTCGGTGTTTTCTTGTATTGCCCATTCATTTGTCCTTATAAGGTGGGGGTTATCCAATTCCGCACTGCAACATTACATTTTGAACGTTAATATACTGATCAGCATTTCCGTATTGTTGATAACTGTTTTTTTTGTCTTAAAAGCCTTGTATCAACCAAAACTTTTTACCGGCATCAACATCAACCTTAAGCCTATAGCAGTAGGAGTTGAAGAGAAAAACAAAGGGTATTTTCATAAAAAAAACGAATTAGAAAATAAGTATCTAAAGAAACTGACTTCCTTTATGGAGGAGAGAAAGCCCTATTTAGATTGTGAATTGACATTGCAGAAATTAGCTTTTCAAACGGACATCCCAGAAAAGGACCTATCCATATTGATCAACCATCAATTGGGCAAACATTTTTTTGATTTTGTTAATGAGTATAGAATAAATGAGGCCAAAGAGGTTTTAAAAAACCCAAATGAAAAAGATGTGACAATTTTGGAAATTTTATATCAAGTAGGCTTCAACTCTAAATCTTCTTTTTACACTGCGTTCAAAAAAATCACAAATCAAACCCCAGTCCAATATAGAAAACAACATCTGTCCAACTAAGTTGCAAACAAATTAGTCCGACTTTCTTTACTCGGACTTTTAACTGTATACAAACCTTCATTTTTGTTAAAAACTAATAAAAACGAAAATGAAGGTTATCTCCGCACTCACATTACTATTATCTGCACAACTATGCTTGGGTCAGCAAATACCTAAAGAGTTAAAAAAAACCGATGCCGTAATATCCAACCTAATAAAAAAATATAGAGCAGCTGGTCTATCCGTAGCAGTGGTAAAGGACAACAAAGTAATCTATTCAAAAGGGTTTGGCTATAGAGATCTGGAAGATAAATTGCCAGCCAACGATAGTACGGTCTTTCATATAGCATCCATGACAAAAGCTTTTACCGGAACACTGCTGGGAGTTTTGGAATCAGAAGGTCAACTATCCCTTCATGACAAACCAGCTCTACATGTTCCTAATTTTCAATTTTACAATGAGAAAATGGATAATCTTATAACCATTGGAGATTTATTGAGCCATAGAAGTGGAATTGGCAATCAAGGTTCTTCAATTGTTATGTTTCCAGAAAAAGACAAGTTAAAAACCGTGCAACGTTTAAGGTATCTTAAGCCAGAGGGAGAAATAAAAGATAGTTGGATCTATAGCAATCTGGGCTATACATTGGCAGGAACGATTGCAGAACAAATCACCAATAAGAGTTGGGACATAAATATAAAAGAAAGGATATTAAACCCCTTGCACATGAATTCTTCATACACCACAACTGAAGAAATGGAAAAAACCAACAACTTTTCCAAAGGCTATGCCATGCACAACGGAAAAATAGAAAATGTCCCCTTTGAAGACTATTACTCTTATACCCCAGCCGGAGCTTTAAAGAGTTCGGTGAAAGACTTATCAAATTGGATGCTCGCCTGGCTGAACAATGGTGTTTTCAACAAAAACCAAGTCATTCCAAAAAAATACGTTAGAGAAGCCACAACTCTTAAAAACATGAAAAATGATATCTACGAAAAAGATGCCTTTTTATGGGGGGAAGGATATGGCTGGCGTTTAAGGGCTTGGCATGGACACTATCGGGTTCGTCATGGCGGTAACACAAACGGATTTTCCACTTTAATGGATTTGTACCCGTTTGAAAATATCGGGATTGTTGTATTGACCAATCAAAAAAGCTCTCTTCTACCGTATGCCATTTCAGATTATATCTCCAGAAAATTGATGGAACTTCCAGACTTTGAATTCCCTGTAGTGGTTCATGATATGTATAAAGCTAAAACAAAAGCTGAAACGCTGAACAAAGAAAAAATGCCTTCTCATTCCATTGAAGAGTTTGTGGGAACATATCAAGCAAATGGGTTTGGAACAATCAAAATTATAAAAGAGAACAAGACTTTATTTGCTGTATTGCCAACCTTTAAATTTCAATTGGCACACCTCAATTATAATCGTTTTTATTTAAAAGGAACAGAAGAATTTACCGGAGATTTTAATCCTGAGTTCACCATTGAGTTTACAAACAACCACAAGGGAGTTATCTCACAATTAAAATTATACTCTCAAAAAGAACCCATTGAATTTAACCGAGAGTAAAAACTATCATCAATACCATATAAGCCAAATTGTTAATGTAATCCTTCCAATAGAAAACCTTTACGGGTTTTCTATTCGGTTATATTTGTTATAGTAGATGTTTGCAATGCAATTATCGCACAACTTAAATCCTTACGGCAATAAAACAAATAGAACAAAAAATGACAGACGCTTGGACAAAAAGGTGGAATGACAGATATCAAGAAAAGGAATTTGCTTATGGGATCAAACCAAATGAATTTCTAAAAGAACAAATCCAAAAACTGGAAACTGGAAAGATTCTTTTTGGGGCAGAAGGCGAAGGTAGAAATGCTGTTTATGCTGCCAGCATTGGTTGGGATGTGTGTGCATTTGACATTAGTCTTGAAGGAAAAAATAAAGCATTAGCACTTGCAAATGACAATAATGTCTCTATTGAATATGAAGTGGGAATGTTACCGGATTTGGACTACAAGGACCAGCAGTTTGATGCCATAGCGTTGATATATGCACACTTTCCGGCAAACATCAAATCAGAATACCATAAATTGCTCAATAGGAAATTAAAGAAAGGTGGAGTCTTGATATTCGAGGCCTTTGGAAAAAACCATCTTGAATATCGGAACATGAACCCAAAAATTGGTGGGCCGGGAGATTTAGATTCATTGTTTTCCGTTGACGAGTTAAAGTCGGATTTTGAAAATTATAAGATTCTGGAATTGGCAGAAAAAGAAGTACAATTGAATGAGGGGCTGTACCATAATGGAAAGGGCTCAGTAACAAGGTTTGTCGGAATTAAGAATTAGCAACTGAGTCTACACGCTCATTAGTATCTATTGGAATGAAATATCTTATCGATAATGTTATTCAACAGCTGGAGGATGTCCAAAAAGGAAAACTATGGATTGGCAGTTCTTTTGATAGCAAATTGAATCAGGTGAATGAAAAATTGGTGTTCACCAGACCAATTGAAAACTTGCACAGTATAGCAGAAATAATTTCGCATTTAACCTTGTGGAGAAAAGAAGCAATCCTGAAAATCCGGACGGGAAAGGGAAGTAAAACTGATGATTGTGAAGAAAACTGGCTGACCAATGACAAACTCAAGTTATTGGGATGGCATTGCATCAAATCCGAATATGACAAGACTTTGACCGAATTGATTGACCTATTGAAATTGAAAGAGGACAGTTTTTTGAATGAACTATATTACGACACCGATTTTAAGGCCAATTATAAATATAGTTTTGTTGTTAATGGAATGCTCCATCACGATATTTATCATTTAGGACAACTAGGGTTAGTCATAAAATTTTTACAGGAAAGAAACAAAAGTTAGGAATACAATACCAAAAAAGGTCCACTTAGCGCCAATAATTCGTACAAACAAAAAATGGCTCAATAGTTATATCAAAAAGCAATGAAGTTTGCTGGTTAAAAACAAGAATGCTTTTTTGAACAAACGTCTTGATTCAAAAATAGTAGAATACGAAGAGAAAATAAAACGCAACAGGTAATATGGAAAAACATTTTGAACTGTCCGATTTTGAATTTGAAAAGCAATTTATAGATTGTAAACTAAGCCCATCTAATTTTTCCCATGAAGCACATTTGAGACTGGCTTGGATCAACATTAACAAATATGGAATAGCAAAGGCAGAAAAAAACATCCAAAATCAGTTGCAAAAATATGTGGAATCTGTTGGTGCCAAAGACAAATACAATACGACTTTAACCTTAGCGGCAATAAAAGCAGTTTATCATTTTATGCTCAAATCAAACTCTAACAATTTCAAAGATTTCATGAACGAATTTCCCCAACTAAAAAATAACTTTAAGCGGTTAATGGATTGTCATTATGGATTTGATATTTATAATTCGGATAAAGCCAAAACAGAATTTTTGGAACCAGACTTATTACCTTTCGATTAGCTTTAAATGAATAAACAATAGATGCCAAACACAACGAGCAATTGTATACAATATTTAAAACTCATCAAAATATAGAATTGGCTTGAAGGAAGTAACTCCAATTATTGAACTGCTCAACAACCCCGAAGAAGCTCCCATTGAGTTGCTCAAATTGGCAGATCCGTCTGTAACCCTAATTAATGGTTATTTAAAATCTGGGAGCTGCTATGTTGCTCTTTTAGGTGCCGAAATAATTGGGACCATAGTATTGAGTGAATCAGATTCAACTACGAATGAGATAAAAAACATAGCTGTAAAAGAATCTTTGCAAAGGAAGGGGGTTGGAAAAAAACTACTAGCATTTGCAGATAAGCTTAGCAGGCAAAAAGGCTATAAAAACATACTTATTGGCACAGGTAATTCAAGCATTTCACAACTCCTTCTCTATCAAAAAGCAGGTTTTGAAATAAAAGAAGTTGAAAGAGATTTTTTTCTAAAAAACTATGCAGATCCCATTTTTGAAAATGGCATTCAGTGTAAGCATAAGATAATTTTAGAAAAGGATTTGAATACATAAAAATGCTATACTAAACTTAACAATTGGTATCTGAAATCCATTTTTTAATAGCTTGCTGAATTTCCGGCAAATCTTTTTTACGAGGCATGTGCTTGCAATTTTTGACATAATGTACTTCCTTAAGGTTGCTAAAAATATGCTCAGCCCTTTTTACAGCTTTGTTGGCTGGAAAGAAAATATCATCATCGGCAACAATCATATATACAGGATTCTTATAATGGCTCACTGCTTCCTTCTTAAGAAGCGTAGGGCGTCTAAAATCAATTTTGACCCCCAATAAAAGCGCTTTTTGCAGTTTAAACATAAATGTATCATCTAAAGGAACAAAAGGCTTGATAAATGATCTTAGGTGCTTGTCCTTTTTGGTGATAAAAAATCTAACAAGTGGAATGGTGAGTTTGGTAAAAGAAGGTAGAAAAGCACCATTGACCAAACCGCTTGGCACAACAAAAATGCATTTGGAAACAGTTTCCGGTTTATAGGTTATTAGCTTTTGTAAAATAAAGGAGCCATAAGATATGCCAATAAAATTGGCTTGTTCAATATTCAAACCTCTTAAAACTTCCTCCGCCCAAATAGCATATGAACTGTCTTTTATATCTAAAACCGTTTCATCACTTTTGGTAGCCTGCCCTATGGTGTCTATGGCAAAAAGTAAATAGTCGTCCCTTAGTTTTTTTACGGACTCCAGTGTTAAAGGAGCTCCAGCGTTTATACCATGGAACAAAACCACTTTTTGCCCATTTTCATTACCGGTTTTTATTACTCTTGTATTTCCATAGGTAGTATTTATATCAATGTTCTCATGAGGTATATTTAGACTCTCCAGCTTTTTATCATAAAGTCCCAATACTTCTTTTTTTGCTTTAGCGCTCTTATAAATTGTAGCCATTCCCATCTTTGAATACGATAATCTTTTGCAAAATTAGGCCAATTGGTCTAATTTTGCAAAAGATTGGCTCCCAAGTACAAAATACATTCTAAAACATGTTGGTATAGTTGAGTTTACCTTTTTAGGAAATCGATGAAAACAAAAGACATCATAAAGCAACAAGGAAGGCTTTTATTCAATGAGTTTGGTGTTCAAAACGTTACACTTCGCGATATAGCAAAACTGTTGGGGAAAAGCTATGGAAACATTACCTATCACTTTTCATCAAAAGAGTTATTGATTACAGATTTGTTTAAGGACATGAACAGCGAGCTTTCCCAAATAACCAGACTGCATCATCCCGCAAACTGTCTGTTAAGTTTTTTCCTTAAGGCTCCTGAATATAGTTTTGATATTACCCTCAAGTACTTGTTCTTGTATAAAGATTACGTAGAACTAAAGAGAAATTATCCGGTTTTTATTGAAGAGGTTGATAATTTAAACAGTAAAAGAAAGTCAAATTGGTTAAAACTATTAACTGAATTACAAAAGCAAGAATACTTACTTTCCAACCTTTCAATTGAAGATTTGGAGTACATCATGGAATTGAGCATCAGTATTAGAATGTTTTATTTTCAGAACAATAAATTGGAAAAATTCAATAAAGATGCTTTTACAGTGAAGGTAAATAAACTCCTTTACCCATATTTAGGCCAACTTGGCAAAAATGTATTTGACTCAAAAATGCCCATAACACCACACACAGACAAACCTAATAAAACATGACCTCCCTATGATCCAAAGTGCTGAAAGAAATATAGACATAGTGTTTTGTCAATAAAAAATCCACCTTCTTTTTAAACTGTTAAAAATCAATCATAGTTACTGTAACGAGATCCAATTCCCAAACCTTTCTAAATCCTTTCCCTGCTTACTCTAAAAATCCTACTTTTGGGCAAAATTCCATGGATTTGAAGCGTATTTCGATTTTCATTTTTATGTTCTCCTTTTTTATAGCGGTAGCTCAAGAAAAAGGACAAGAGCCTGAAGGCAGACAAATAAACATTGTTTATGGAGCCAACTTCACTAAAGATGAAGAGCAATTTCCCGGTGCTTCCATTTTTAGCAAAGATGATGAACGCCAAGTGCAATTTGAACATCAGGGAGCTGACCTCTGGTGCGACATTGCTATTTATTACTCCCAGGAGAACCGTTTAAAAGCTATTGGCAACGTTAGATTGCAGCAGGGAGATTCCATAGAAATGAACAGTGTAAAGCTAGACTACGATGGTAATACCAAACTTGCCAAGGCCATGGAAAATGTGGATCTATCAGATGGAAAAATGACCTTGACCACAGACACCCTTTATTTTGATCGTGAAAAGCAAATTTCCTTCTACAGATCCAATGGCAAGGTGGTAGATTCCGTGAACGTTCTAACCAGTAAAATAGGCACGTATTTTACGGAGTTGAAGAAAGTGCAATTCAGAAACAAAGTGCATATTGACAATCCTGAATACATCATTGATTCTGAACAGTTGGATTACTATAGGATTTCCAAAAATGCTTACATGTATGGCCCATCTACCATAACGGGAGAAGAATATAAGATTTATTGTGAACGAGGTTATTACGACACTAAGGTAGAACGGGGCTATGGCGTTAAGAACACAAGGATAGATTACAGCAACAGGATTATTGAAGGAGACAGTGTTTATTTTGACAAAGCCACTTCATTTGCGTCGGCAACAAACAATATAAAAGTTACTGATACTGTAAACAATAGTGTGATCAGAGCACATTATGCAGAGGTTTTTAAAGAAAAAGATTCGGTCTTTGCCACTAAAAGAGCCGTTGCCATCAATTTAGTCCAACAAGACTCCCTTTACATTCATGGAGATACTCTTATGGTAACGGGTAAACCTGAATCCAGAATAGTAAGAGCTTTCAGAAATGCAAAGTTTTACAAAACTGATTTGAGTGGCAAATGTGATTCCATTCATTCCGCAGAAAAAACAGGTATTACAAAGTTAATTACCAATCCTATTCTTTGGAATGTTGATAATCAAATTACGGGTGACAGCATTCACTTGATCTCTGATTTGGAAACTGACAAGTTGGACTCCCTCAAAGTATTGGAGAATGCTTTTATCATTTCGTTGGATACTATTAGTAAAACAGGTTACAATCAAGCAAAAGGCAAGGATTTGTTTGGGAAATTCATTGAAAATGAGCTCAAAATCATAGATCTTGTCAAAAACACCGAGGTTATCTACTACATGTACAATGATGACCAAGAGTTAATTGGAATTGACAAAACCATTTGCAGTAAAATTAGGCTGCTCATGGCCAATAGTGATATTGAGGATATTACCTTTTTTGTCAATCCAGATGGAGATATTTTTCCAGATAAAGAACTACCAGTAGAAAGTAGAAAATTAAAAGGTTTTATATGGCGTGGAGATGAGCGTATCCTAACAAAGGATGACATTTTTGATGAAGATGACAATACTATAGAACTGGTAAAAATTAGAGGGATTGATAATCCCATTGATATTGATGCGGAAGAGAAAGAGCGTCAAAAAAATGAAAATGACCCTGTCAATAATATACCCAACAGCAAGGCAACAAAACCCAAAGAAACAGCTGTCAAGAAAGTACAAAAACCCTAATGTTCAAGGACGACTTTTTTAAATATCAGACCCAAACTACACCACATCCTTTGGGCTTGGAAGTTTCGTACGCCCAGGGCAGTTATATCTATGACATAAACGGAAATAAACATCTTGACTTTGTTGCTGGAGTATCGGCATGTAGCCTAGGCCATTGTCACCCTGGCGTAGTGGCAGCCGTAAAAGAACAGGTAGAAAAATACATGCATGTAATGGTGTATGGCGAGTATGTACAACAACCTGCTGTGGAATACGCCAAACTATTGGCCTCCTTCTTACCCAAAAATTTAGAAACCACCTATTTGGTCAATTCAGGTACAGAGGCCATAGAAGGTGCCATTAAATTGGCCAGAAGATATACCGGTCGCTCCCAACTGATCGCTGCACAAAACGCCTATCATGGCAATACTATGGGCAGCCTAAGTATTATGGGTTATGAAGAACGCAAAAGTGCATTCAGACCGTTGGTTCCCGATGTATCTTTCATCCAATTCAACAACAAAGAGGATTTAAATAAAATCACTCAAAAAACAGCTGCTGTTATTCTAGAGACCATTCAAGGTGGAGCTGGATTTATTCTTCCTTCAGATAATTATTTGGAACAGGTAAGAAAACGTTGCAATAAAGTTGGCGCACTTTTGGTTTTGGACGAGATACAACCCGGATTTGGACGAACAGGAAAACTCTTCGCTTTTCAACACTACAATTGTGTTCCAGACATTCTGGTCGTCGGTAAAGGTATGGCATCCGGATTGCCTGTAGGTGCATTTGTAGCTTCAAAAGAAATGATGGACACCTTACAAACTGGTCCAAAATTAGGTCATATTACCACATTTGGCGGAAATCCGGTAGTTGCGGCCGCCAGCTTAGCAACCCTAAAAGAAATCACTGAAAAACAACTCATTTCGCAAACACTTCGGAAAGAAAAGCTGATTCGGAAGCTTTTGGTACATCCTTTGATTACAGAAATACGAGGTAAGGGTTTAATGCTCGCTCTACTGTTGAAAAATGAAGAAATCGCCAACCATTTAGTGCTTACAGCATCTAAAGAAGGGCTTATTCTTTTCTGGTTGCTCTTTGAACAAAAAGCGGTGAGAATTTCACCTCCATTGACCATTTCAGAAGAAGAAATCACGGAAGGATGCCATCAAATCATCAGTATTTTAAACGATTACAAATCCGTTGCTGTTAACTAATTTGTTGATAACATACCCTAAACAAAGGCTTAAAGAGCCCCTCAAAGGGCTAATTTTAAGTCCATAGTCAAACCAAACAAGTCCCTATGGCGTTAGAATCTAACGAATTTCCTGACAAATCCATCAGCAAGTTTGAGTCCATGCTCAAGACAGATGACATCTATTTTTTTGATGCAGAGGACTTTGAAGAAATTATTCACCATTATCTCAATAATGGAAAAATCAGTTTGGGCAAAAAAGCCATTCAAATAGGTTTGGAACAACATCCCAATGCATTAGAACTTAAATTGCTGCACGTTGAGGTTTTGGTTTTTGAGGATAAATATGAAGAAGCCGGGCGATTGCTGGACCAGCTTCAAGATATTGATTCCCGCAATGAAGAAATCTACATACAACGAGCCAATATTCAATCAAAACAAGACAATCACCAAGAAGCGGTAAACCTGCTTTTGGAAGCATTGCAAATCACAGAAGATAGTTTTGACATCCATTCACTTTTAGGAATGGAATATCTGTTTATGGATGATTTTGAGCAGGCAAAACGTAGTTTCATTAAATGTTTGGAGTTTGATGACAAAGATTATTCATCGCTCTACAATGTGGTCTACTGCTTTGAGTTCTTGGAAGATTTTGATGGGGCCATTCACTATTTGAATGAATATTTGGAACGCAATCCCTATTGTGAAGTGGCTTGGCATCAATTGGGTAAAATGTATTGCACTAAAAATATGTATACGGAAGCCCTTGCTGCATTTGATTTTGCCATTATCTCCGATGATTCTTTCATTGGTGCTTACTTTGAGAAAGGGAAAGTGCTTGAAAAACTAGGCAAATACAATGAAGCTATAGAGAATTACGAAACCACCATATCCATAGAAGACCCAACCTCTCATGCCTATCTCCGTATTGGTAGATGTCACGAAAAACTGGGAAATAATGATTTAGCCAAGTATTATTATTACAACACTGTTCATGAAGATCCTTTATTGGACAAAGGCTGGTTAGCTATAACTGATTTTCATTATAAACTGGAGAATTACGAAAAAGCGTTGTACTATATCAATAAGGCCATCAACATTGATGGTGAAAACCCATTATATTGGAAAAAGTGCGCAAAAATCTATTTGGCGCTTAACAATTTTGATGAAGCAGATTTTGCCTATAAGCAAACCGTAGATTTAGGAAACTATGAGTTGGGCACCTGGAAAAATTGGGCAGATGTACTTAAAAAGATTGGAGATTTTGGATCATCCATTCAAGTTTTAGTACAAGGATTGGAATTTTATCCAGAGAGTGCCGAACTAACCTACAAGTTGGCTGGAATCTATTTAAAGAACAATGAAATTATAAAAGCTAAGGAAAAATTGGCTCAAGCAATGCAAATGGATATTGAAAAATTCCAATTGTTTGAAGAGGAATTCCCAGAGCTCAATAAAATAAAATGGCTGCAAACTTTGGTTTCTGAAATCAAAAAAACATCCACTTAATTTACCTATTATTTATCCCTTGTAAAATTTATGAAAAGGCGTTCGTTACGTGATTACCTATTTATCTCATTAAAAGGACTTGCCATGGGTGCGGCCGATGCTGTTCCAGGGGTTTCTGGAGGCACTATTGCACTTGTTTCTGGTATTTATGAAGAACTGGTCGAAACCATAAGTAGTGTCAATATTGGATTGTTCAAATTGATTCTGAAAGGAAAACTGAAAACTTTCTGGACAAGTGTCAACGGGAATTTCATCCTTGCTCTAGGTGCAGGGGTTTTGGTCAGTTATGTTTCATTTATGAAGTTGGCCAAATATCTTCTAGAATATCATCCGGTTTTAATTTGGTCCTTTTTCTTAGGATTGATCATAGCAAGCATATGGTATATGGGAAAACAGATTCCAAAGTGGAATTTAAGTACCATACTGTTTCTACTTTTGGGTGTTGCTATTGGTTATTTTTTAACTACCCTTCCCACCGCAGAAGCAAACGATCAATTGGTATACTTTTTTTTCTGTGCCGCCATTGCCATATGTGCAATGATCCTTCCAGGTATTTCCGGTACTTTTATTCTGATTTTGTTGGGAGGTTATAGTACTTTGAGCACGGCTGTTGCAGAATTTGACGTTAAAAAACTAATTGTATTTGTTTCAGGAGCCATAGTGGGCCTTCTAAGCTTTTCCAAAATCCTTAAATGGTTGCTGCACAAATACCATGTCCAGACCTTCGCAGTTCTAACTGGGCTTATAATTGGCTCCATCAATCAAGTTTGGCCCTGGAAAAAAGTGTTGCAGACCAAAACTTTTGGCGACAAAACTATTGTAATTGACGATATGAACGTTTGGCCTACCGCATTTGAGGGTGACAATCAATTAATACTTGCCATTTTCTTAGCCGCAATAGGTTTTTCACTTATTTTTATCTTGGAAAGAGTAGCTTCCAAAAAATAAGGGAAACATCACATATGCATCAACCTAGAACATTTCTGGACAACTTCTTTTTGGTGATAAAGGGCCTTTGCATGGGAGCTGCAAACAAAGTCCCAGGTGTTTCAGGTGGTATAGTGGCCTTTGTTGGAGGTTTTTATGAAGAATTCATCTATTCCCTCCAAAAAGTAAACTCTAAGGCTTTTAAACTACTTATTAACGGGCGTTTTAGAAGTTTTTATCAATACACCAACGGACGGTTTTTGTTATTGCTCATCTTTGGAATGCTGGTAAGCTATTTTAGTGTATCAAGGGTTTTGGATTACTTTTTGGAACAAAGAGAACTTTTTGTTTGGGCATCATTTTTTGGAATGATTTTAGGTTCCATCTATTATATTTTCAAAGATTTTCACCATTGGAACAAAAGAACGGTTCCAGCAGGAATTATTGGTCTTCTAATTGGGATTTCCATTAGCTTTCTAAGTCCCGCTACTGAAAATGACAATCTTTTCTTTATTTTTTTCTGCGGAATCATTAGTGTTTCCGGAATGACGTTACCAGGTCTTTCAGGGTCGTTTATCTTGATTCTTCTGGGAAATTATGTCTTGTTACTGGTTGACTCCGTAAATGCCCTTTATGATACTTTTTCAGAGGTTTTCTCTGGGGATTTTAGTTTTGTCAAAAACCCCAATCGAATGGAAACCCTTAAAATACTGGGAGTCTTCACTTTAGGCTCCGCCACAGGCTTGGTTACTTTTTCGCATTTATTGAGTTTTGTTCTCAAACACTACAAAGCAACATCCACCGCGGTCATTCTAGGATTTATAACTGGTTCTTTGGGCGTTGTATGGCCCTGGAAACGAACTATGTATAAAATGGATGTCACTGGAAATGTATTATTGGATTCCAATGGGGATAAGATTGTACTCAACTATGAACGTTATTTTCCTGATTTGGGAAATCCAGAAACGTGGTGGGCATTATTTTTTGTAGTTCTCGGAATTTTGGTATTATTGGTTTTAGATTGGTATGGAAAAAACAGAAAAGAAAGAAAACAGGTTCGGCCTACTCGGTAGAAACATCTCCTATTCGTTTTCACAGAGTTATTTTTCAAAAAAGTTTGAAGATTTAGAATTAAAAGACCATAGCTATGAGAATTTTGATATTGCGTCCATTTCAGAATTTGGGAGCTTACTTTCTCAAAATAACTTAAAAGGCCTAAATGTAACCATCCCCTACAAAGAGGAAGTACTCACCTACTTGACATATTTGGATGTAAAAGCTAAGGAGATTGGCGCCGTAAATACCATAAAGTTTACTGAAGAGGGCCTGAAGGGATACAATACGGATGCTTATGGGTTTCAAAAATCCTTGGAACCTTTTTTGAAGCAACATCATACCAAGGCACTTATCTTAGGTACAGGTGGAGCATCAAAAGCGGTTCGGTTTGTATTCAAGCAATTGGGCATTGAAAATTCATATGTTTCAAGGACCAAAAAGGAGAATCAGTATGCCTACAGCGAATTAAACAAAGAAATTATTAAAACCCATACCGTAATTGTTAACTGTACACCTTTGGGAACCCACCCCAATATTCAAGAAAAACCTACACTGCCCTATCAATACCTTACAGAGCAACATCTTTTGTTTGACCTTATCTACAACCCAGAAAAAACTACTTTTCTGACGGAAGGAGAAGCGAAAGGAGCTCAAATCAAAAATGGTTTGGAAATGTTACAGTTGCAAGCAGAAAAGGCTTGGGAAATCTGGAACACTCCATAAAACTAGTCAACAATACTCCATTTTGTTGCGTCACATAAGGCAAAACCTGAACAAAAGAAGAATCACTACTTTTGTTATTGGGTAATTTAGTTGTTAACTTGGCTATAATTATCATCAATCCAAAAAGGAAAAAGAACTACTGATGCAGGAAAATGAGCAAAAACTTCAGGAAACTGAAGGTGGTACTGAACATAATCCGGATGCTATAAAAAAAACGGAAGAAGAAAGCCCCATTTCTGAACCAAAAACATCCGATGATTCAGTAAAGGAAAGTACAGAGGCTTCAGACTCAAGTATCGAGTCCCCTGAAACCGTTTCAAAAGAAGAGTCCGCAAAATCTGATGAAGCAGACGAAGCCATTGAGGAAATTGAGGAATCAAATGCTGAAGATGCAGAAGATGAGCACAATGAGAAACGGCATCATATTCCTATGTTGGACTATCATTCCATGTCTATTGAAAACTTGGTTGGGGAGTTGCAACGATTGGTCAAGAATGAAAAAATACAGGCTATAAGCAAACACGTAAGCTCCATTAAATATGAATTTGACCAAAAGTTTCAGGAGTTTTTAGAGCATAAAAAGGAAGAGTTTATTGCCAATGGAGGCAATGAAATAGATTTCAGGTATAACTCGGTCACAAAAAGGCAGTTTAATGAGGTATATTCAGAGTTTCGGGAAAAACGGGACCAGTACTACAAAAATCTTGAACTGAACTTAAAGGACAACCTAAAAAAACGTTTGGAGATTATTGAGCAGCTCAAAGGGCTCGTGAACGTGGAAGAGGATATTAATACCACATACAAAAACTTTAAGGAGCTTCAGGAAAATTGGAGAAATGCCGGACCTATTCCCAGAAATAATTACAATGATGTTTGGCGCACCTATCACCATCATATGGAAATTTTTTATGATTTCCTGCATCTGAATCGTGAATTGCGTGATCTTGATTTCAAGCATAATCTGGAGGAAAAACAAAAACTCGCAGAGAAAGCGGAAGCGCTAGCCAATGAACCAGATTTAGGTAAAGCTTTCCGGGAGTTGCAAACACTTCATAAAATTTGGAAAGAGGACATTGGTCCTGTAGCTAAAGAGCAAAGGGAGGAAATTTGGGAGCGTTTTAGCGCAGCCACTAAAGTTATGCATCAACGTAGACAAGATCACTATCAAGAGATGGAGAAGGTCTACGAAAAGAACTTGGGAAAGAAACAAGAAATTATTGCTTCCATTACCCAAGTAGCAGAAAATGTAAGTAGCAACCATAAAGCCCTTCAAGCTCAAATTAAAGAAATAGAGGCATTTCGTGAAGCTTTCTTTAAAGCCGGAAAGGTTCCTCAAAAGGTAAATGAACAGACCTGGAGTGCATTTAAGGAAGCTGTACGCCTATTTAACCGCAATAAAAATGCCTTTTACAAGAATCAGAAAAAGGAACAACATGACAACCTTGAAAAGAAGAGAGCTCTTTTAGGGTTGGCCCTGGCACTTAAAGATAGTGATGATTGGGAAATGGCCACTCCCGAAATGAAACGTATTCAAAGTGAATGGAAACGAATTGGTCATGTACCCAGAAAATACTCCGATAAAATCTGGAATGAATTCAAAAATGCCTGCAACCATTATTTTAATCGCTTGCATGCCGAAAAGAATGAGGCCCACAAGGAGGAATTTGAAAACTATGAAAAGAAAAGTGCTTGTTTAGATCGTCTTAAGGCTTTTCAGTTAAGCGGAGATACCGAAAAGGACCTTGCAGAGCTTAAAAAGTTTATAGCCGAATGGAAGCAGTACGGTCGAATTCCCTACAATAAAAAACACATTAACGGAAAATTCAATAGAATTGTAGATGTGCTCTTCAAAAAGTTAGGGGTAAGTCGTCAGGAATCTGAATTGCTACGATATGGTGATAAAATGCAGCAACTGGCCAAAACGAATGATGACAGAGCCATAGGTAATGAACGTACCTTTATCCGAAGGAAAATTGATGAGAGCAAGGGAGAAATAAGACAACTGGAAAATAACCTCCAATTTTTCTCCAATGCCTCAGAAGATAATCCTTTGGTGCAAGATGTGGTGAAAAACATAGAAAAGCACCGAGAGGCTCTGGATACTTGGAAAGCCAAGCTCAAGAAGCTTAACATTATGCAACATAATCGTGATAAAGAGGTCGAAGGCAATGATGAAGAGGAATAGAATCTTCAATCAATCAATTGGTCATCACAATATGCAAAAAGAAATAGTCAGAACCTGTTCCAATTCTCTCTAAACTTAAACCCTAACTATTTTTATGTATTGAACAGTGGGGTTCAATGGGAGCTGACAATATCCGAAAAATGACATTGACAAAGGATATACTTAAACAACTCAATCTATTTTCTGAGCCTGAACTTCGGCAAAAACTTCTGGAACATTGTCTACTTAAAAGCTTTGAAAAAGACGACGTAATTGTTAGGCAAGGGCAATATATAAAGGTTGTTCCCATCGTAATCTCTGGAACAATACGAGTATTCCAAACCAAGGAAGATAGGGAAATTTTGCTTTACTACGTCCAACCAAACCAAACCTGTATGATGTCACTTTCTGCATGCTTCTATAACAATGAAAGCCCTTCCCAGGCAATTGCAATGGAAAAAACGCAGGTTTTGGTCGTTCCTACTCGATTTATAGCTCAATGGCAAAAGGAATATGCTTCTTGGAACAATTTTGTAATCAAGACATTCAGAAACAGATATGACGAATTGTTGCACACTTTTGAAAGCGTTGCATTTGACCATGTTGATAAAAGAGTGTTGGAATATCTTCAGGACAGAGCATCTATTGAAGCAATAAACAGAATTGAAATCTCCCACCAACAACTTGCCAATGAACTTGGAACTACACGGGTAGTAATTTCCAGAATTTTAAAGCAATTTGAACTTGAAGGAAAGGTCATCCTGCATAGAAAAATGATAGAGATTATATAGAATATCCACTTCGGTATCTTTTGATACCGTTTTGAGGCCATCATCTGAACTTAGTTTGTACTATAATCTAAAAAAAGTATACAAATGAGTTCAAAAAACCTTATTTCGGAATTAGAGTTCGAAAGAACTTCTACTCAAAAACTCTTGGAAAGACTTCCTGAAGATAAACTAACCTGGAAACCACATCCAAAGGCATTTACATTAGGCCAATTGGCGCTCCACGTAGCAACTATTCCTGGGCGCATAGCCACTTTTGCCAACCTGGGAACAACCACGGCAGAAGTCTTGGTAGAACATCCTTTATGCGAAGACAAAATAAAAATTGTACATAGTTTTGGCGAAAGTTTCAAAACTGCCATTGAAATATTGAGTAATGCTGATGAAAAATGGGATTCAGAAAGCTGGAATTGCTTTCTTGATGACAAGGAAATCATAAACTGGCCAAGACCAATTTTGCTTCGCTTTCTAATGTTAAATCATTGGTATCACCATAGAGGTGAATTGGTTACTTATTTAAGAACCCTGGGAATTCTAATACCATCAATTTACGGTCCTTCAGCAGATGAAAATCCTTTTGTTTAGCAAATTCTATCAAACAATATAGGGGAGTCGTATGACTCCCCTACCCAAATTTTCCCAATACTAAGGGTTAGCTCGTATATTTTATCGTATTCATCTTTGCAAAAACAGATTCCTCCAGCTAATTTGATTCAATCAATATAAATCCAATAGGTAATTAATCAAATCAGTAGTGGTAACAATACCCACCAGTTTTCCATCATCCACAACAGGCAAAGCATGGAACTCCTTTTTTGACAAGAAGTGGGCTACTTCTTTTATAGTTGTATCGGATGAAACACTAATGACATCTCTTGCCATTACTTGCGATATGGTGAACATATTGTAGACCATGGTATCCACACTTTCCTCGGTTTCATCAACAGCATCTGCAAAGCTGATTCTCAGCAAATCGGTATAACTCAGCATGCCAATTACAGATTCTCCTGTTACAACGGGAATGTGTCTAATATTATGCTTCTTGAAAAGTTCTTCGGCAGTCACCAAATCATCTGTGGTGGTCAAGGTGACTAACTCACTGGTCATTATCTCTGAAATAGGTACTCTCTTCTTCATCTTTGACAGGTTTTAATCTACCATGAAGTTAGCTTGTACCGTAAAAGAAAAGTATGATAATTGTCAGTATCCTATTTAGCTACATTTACCGATCGTGTTTCCCTGATCACCGTGACCTTTACTTGTCCGGGATAAGTCATATCAGTTTGTATTTTTTGCGAAATTTCAAAAGAGAGCTCAGCTGCTTTATCATCGGTCACCTTCTCACTTTCAACAATTACACGCAGCTCCCTACCCGCTTGAATAGCGTATGCTTTCTGAACTCCATTAAATCCAAAAGCAATATCCTCCAAATCTTTTAGTCTTTGGATATAAGAGTCTAACACCTGTCTTCTGGCTCCTGGGCGAGCTCCACTGATGGCATCGCAAACTTGCACTATAGGTGAAATCAGCGTATTCATTTCAATTTCGTCATGGTGAGCACCAATAGCGTTGCACACTTCCTTCTTTTCACCATACTTCTGAGCCCATTGCATACCCAATATGGCATGTGGTGTTTCTACCTCAACTTCGGTATTGGGAACTTTTCCAATATCATGCAACAATCCAGCTCGTTTTGCAATTTTGGGATTAAGACCCAATTCCGCCGCCATTACACCACATAGCTTGGCAACTTCCCTAGAGTGTTGTAATAAATTTTGACCGTAAGAGGAGCGATACTTCATTCGACCAACTGCTTTAATCAACTCAGGGTGCAATCCATGAATTCCAAGGTCGATAACTGTTCTCTTACCAATTTCAGCAATTTCTTCGTTGATCTGCTTTTCCGTCTTTTTTACAATTTCTTCAATACGTGCTGGATGAATTCTGCCATCCGTCACCAAACGGTGCAGTGAAAGCCTGGCAACTTCCCTTCTAACCGAATCAAAACAAGAAAGAATAATAGCCTCAGGAGTATCATCCACAATAATCTCAACGCCTGTTGCAGCTTCCAAGGCACGAATATTACGGCCTTCACGTCCAATAATACGTCCTTTTACATCATCAGATTCCAAGTTAAAAACAGACACACAGTTTTCTACTGCTTCCTCCGTACCAATACGTTGAATGGTATTGACCACAATTTTTCTGGCCTCCTGTTGCGCCGTTAGCTTAGCCTCTTCCAAGGTACTTTGCAGATAGGCCATGGCATCGGTTTTTGCTGTCTCTTTTAAGGATTCCAGTAATTGGCTTTTGGCATCTTCAGCTGAAAGTCCAGAAATAACCTCCAACTGTTGCACTTGGCTTTTGTGCAGCTTTTCAACTTCAGATTGCTTTTTATCAAAGATTTCGCTTTTGTAGCTTACTTCTTTGATTTGTGTTTGAAGTTGCTCGTTCAGTTTTTTGTTCTTGGCAAGTTCATTACTAATCTGAGATTCTTTATCTCGAGTGCGTTTCTCTGCCTCACCAATCTTTTTATCCTTATTGATTATGACCTTTTCGTGTTCTGCCTTTAACTCTAAAAACTTTTCCTTGGCCTGAAATATTTTATCTTTTTTAATGCTTTCCCCTTCCTTCTTCGCTTCCTTTATAATATCCGAAGCTTCCCTTTTTGCATTGGATATGGTTTTTGTAGCCTTTCCCTTTTCCATCATCTTGGCAATTACAAATCCTATTGCCAAGCCAATAACCGCAGCTACTATTAGTATTATAGTGTTATCCATTTTGTTTATGTTTGGTTATAAAAAAAGCCCACATTAGCTGAAGTTTTGTACAAACTCCTAATTACAGGTTTAGGGCTAACAAGCTGATCAAGGATCCCTATACAGGTAGGGCCTGCTTTTACAACTTAAACTCACCCTTTTTAAATTTAATAATGTTGAGTTTGTCAAAAAATAATTACCAATGTGGGCAGTAACAATATTTTATTTAAAAGAACTTATTCTCCCAATTTGGAATGTACCAAATCATTTAAGGCCCTTAGGCGTTCAAATGCAGCTTTGGTATTTTCCGAACGGTCTATTCCGCCTTGCTCAATTTTAGATGCAAATTGCAGGGCACACATGGCCAGCACATCTTGTTTATCACGTACAGCATAGTTTTGCTCAAATTTCTTGGCCAAATTTTCAATGTTCTTGGCGGCCTTCCGTAATCCTTCCTCTTGTTTAGGGTCTATAGTTAACGGATACACCCTATCAGCAATGGAAAGCTTTATTTTGAGCTTTTCCTCCATATTATTGGTTACAAACTAATCTGCAAGCTTTGCAATGCAAACATCAAGTTCGCGAATCAATGTATTTATCTTGAGCTTAGCTTCTGTTTTACTAGTATTACTACCCAACATTGTGTTTGCCATTTTTAAGGAATTGTATTTTTCTTCCCATTCCAAAACGGCGTTCTGTTTAAGTTGATTTTCCTCTTTTGCAAGATTCAATTCTTCTTTTAACTTGGTATTTGTCTGATGCAACAATTCTAACTTGTGCAACAGCTTGCTCACCTTATTCTCCAAAGAATCAACAATCTCTACCAGTTCGCCCATATGCAAACATCAATGTATACACACAAAGTTAACCAACCTAGCCTAACCTCGCAATACTTTTAAGATTTATCTTCACGTATTGTTTTTTCGTCTTTTAAGCTTTCCAAAAGCCTTTTGTTAAATCTAAACATTGGTTACTTTCGTAAGTAAATATAAATCACCGTATGCGCCTTTATCTTTTTGGAGCCTTTTTTTTATTTTCCCTAGTGCTTACTTCACAAGAAAAATACCCACAAGATGTCTTTCAGTCCCCATTGGAAATTCCTTTGGTGCTTGCAGGAACTTTTGGAGAGTTGCGTTCCAACCATTTTCATTCTGGAATTGATATAAAGACCCAAAGAAGACAGGGGTTACCTATACTTGCCATAGCGGATGGAACGGTCACACGGATTAAAATCTCACATTGGGGATACGGTAAAGCTATGTACGTAGCACATCCCAATGGCTATACTTCAGTGTATGCACACCTTCAAAAATTCAGTCCCGAGATTGAGGCATACATCAAAAAAATACAGTACAAAAAGCAATCATATGAAGTAGAGGTGTTTCCCGATTATGGCGAGTTAAAAGTATTGAAAGGAAATACCATAGCTTACTCAGGGAATACTGGAGGGTCTTCTGGGCCCCATCTCCATTTTGAAATTCGGAGCAGTGTTACCGAAAAGCCCACCAATCCATTATTATATGGATATGATATTAGGGATGCCACAAACCCAACATTGTTGGGACTTTTCGGGTATCCATTATCTGATGACGCGTTCGTGAATCAAAGTGGTAAAAAAATACAGCTCAATTTCACCAAACAGACGGATGGCACCTTTTTGGCTGACAAGGTCACCGCCATTGGTACTATTGGATTTGGCTTTAATGGTTTTGACCGACAGGATATGGCCGCCAACAAGAATGGGGTTTACTCCGTGACACAAACCGTAAACGGAAAAGTATACTCTGCTTACGATTTTGAAACTTTTTCCTTTACGGAAACCAGATACATTAATACATTAATTGACTATGCCCATTTTGGAAAATTCAGACAACGTATCCAAAAATGTTTTAAAGAGCCCTATAATCGATTGAACATCTATAAGACATTGCACAATAATGGAAAAATAGAGGTTAAGGGTGGTTTATCCTATAATGTTGAACTAGTAGTTTCGGACATTAAAGGAAATGACATTAAAATCGTGATTCCGGTTGAAGGAAAAAAGCTGTCCACAAAAATCAAAAAGAATAACAAGATTACCGATGATTTTATTCTTGCGGACAAACCAAACAACTTTGACTTAGGAGCTGCTAAAGTATATTTTCCTGCAAATACATTCTATAAAGATTTTTATATCGATTTACAGAAAGGAACCGATACTATAAAAATTCATGATAATAGTGTTGCTGCGCATCGAAATTTCACTATCAGTTTTGATGCTACCAAATATTCATCAGCAGAAAAGAAGCAGTTATTTATTGCCCGTCTTGATGAACGAATGCAACCAAGGCATGCCAAGACCTATAAACGGGATGGCTCTTTCACTACACGTACCAGAACACTGGGAACCTACACATTAGCAAAGGACACTGTTGCCCCTACCATAAAATCCAGAAATTTTAAGGAAAAACAATGGTTGAGCAACTACAGTTATCTGAGTTTGGAAATCAGTGATGACCTCAGTGGCATAAATTCTTACTCCGCAACTATAAATGGAGATTGGATCTTAATGGAATATGAACCAAAAACCAGAACCATCACCTATAATTTCGATGATAAGATTCTGGACAAGACCCAATGCAATCTTAAAGTGGTGGTTACAGATAATGTTGGTAATTCCAGTACCTTTGAAAGTACCTTTTTTAGAAAATAGTGGATTATCTAAAATCCTTACTGGCAATACTGATTGTTTTATGGGTGTCCACAATCCACTCCCAAACTGCTACAATTACCGGACGAGTTTTGGATGAAAACAATCTTCCCATCTCCAATGTTAATATTGTTACACAAAATACAGGCACCACAACTGACATTGACGGATATTATCTGCTTCAACTTATTGCCGACACGAAAAACACCATTACTTTTTCCCATTTAGGGCATAAAAATGTGGTTTTAGAGAATTTAATGTTGACCACAAACGAAACATTCGAATTCAATCCGGTAATGAAAATCGATATTGTTCAAGTTGCTGGTGTGCATGTTTCCCCAACAGGAAAAAAAAACATTGAGGGTATTACAACGGTTCCCCCAGAAGTTGTGCGAAAGATACCTGGTGCCAATGCCGGAGTAGAAAACATTCTAAAATTATTACCTGGAGTTTCTTTCAATAATGAGTTGAGCACACAGTACAATGTCCGAGGTGGAAATTTTGATGAGAATTTGGTTTACGTTAACGGAATTGAGGTCTATCGTCCGTTTTTGATTCGCTCTGCCCAACAAGAGGGATTGAGTTTTGTGAACAGTGATATGATTACTGGACTTGAATTCTCCCCGGGAGGTTTTCAAGCTAAGTATGGTGACAAATTGTCCTCGGTTTTGGACATTACCTATAAAACCCCTGTAGCTTTTTCGTTACGTATTAACGGAAGTCTTCTTGGCGCAAGTACCACTTTGGAAACCATTTCCAAAAACAAAAAATTTAGCAATATTACAGGTGTTCGCTATCGAAACAATAGCCTTTTGGTGAACAGCAAGCAAACATTGACAAATCTCAACCCAAAATTTGTAGATGCACAGACCTATCTTACTTACCGATTTTCCAAGAAGTTCCATTTAAGTTTTTTAGGCACCCTTTCTGTAAATGATTACGACAATGAACCGCTGAACCGACAAACCAATTTTGGCACCATAAACAATCCGCGTGCCCTACTTGTTTTTTATCAAGGAAAAGAAAACAATACTTACAATAATACCCTAGGAGCGGTCAAACTAGACCATGTCGTAACCGACCATACCAAAATAGGAGTTACGGCTTCCGTCTACCATACACAAGAAGAGGAATTCTCGGATATTATTGCTTCTTATGAATTAGCGGAAATAGATAATAATTTAGGGGGTGATAATTTAGGAGAAGTAACTGCATCAAGAGGGGTTGGTTCTCAATTCAACAGAGCAAGAAATCAACTTGATGCTTTGATTTTTAATCTTTCGCACAATGGCAAGTTCACCAAAGAAGGTAAATCTTTGGAATGGGGCTTGAAGTTCACGCATGAGGATATTAGAGATCAATTAAGGGAATCAGAATTCATTGACTCAGCAGGTTTTTTTATTCGACCTTCGGAGCCACCTGTCATAAATAATCAACCTGAAGAACCTTTTACAGGAGATCTTATTGCTTTTGAAAATGTTCAGGCTACCAATTTTGTAAATGCGAATAGGTTTTCGGGGTTTGTGCAATATAGCAGACAAACCAAATGGGGCAAACATGACATTTATTACAACTTGGGCATAAGGGGCCAACATTGGATATTAAATGGTGATGGTATTGATTCCAACTCACAGACCTTGTTAAGTCCAAGAGGTCAATTTTCCATAAAACCAGATTGGAAAAAAGATCTGTTGTTCCGATTTGCCATAGGAAGTTACCAACAACCTCCATTTTATAGAGAGCTAAGAGATATTACGGGAACAATAAACCCTATGGTAGAAGCACAAAAATCTGTCCACTATGTATTGGGGGGTGAATACAGCTTTAACCTTTGGGAGCGACCTTTCACTTTTATAAGTGAGGTGTATTATAAAGATTTGAGCAATGTAAATCCATTTACTATAGAAGATGTTCGGGTACGATATGCCGCACAAAACAATGCATCTGCATATGTGTACGGAATGGATTTTAGACTTACTGGAACCTTTGTTCCAGGGGCAGAATCCTGGGTGAGTTTAGGGTATCTTCAAACTAAAGAAAACATTGATAATCGAGGTTTTATCTCCAGGCCCACCGATCAACGTATAAAATTTGCAGTTTTGTTACAAGATTATGTTCCCACAATTCCAAACTTAAAACTTCACCTAAATTTGGTCTACAACACAGGTGTTCCTGGTGGTTCTCCAAATAATGCAGATTCTTACCAGTTTCAGAATAGATTAAGAGATTATAGAAGGGCGGATATAGGAATTTCATATATTTTTGCGGACGAGAAAAATCAATACCCAAAAGGGCATTGGCTTCATAAGTTCAAGGAACTTAGTTTTGGTTTTGAAATTTTTAATATGTTCAACAACCAAAATTCCATCACAAATACCTGGGTAAGGGATGTTGATACACAAAGACAGTTTGCCGTACCCAATTTTTTGACCAGTCGTGTCCTTAATGTTAAAATTGGAATGCGATTTTAAAATATGTTGATGAAAAAGACACTATCCATAATTGCCTTTCTTACCGTTGTCTTAGGAACGGCCCAGAAAAATATTTATGAAAACAGGCGATTTGACGACCTTAGCAAAGATCACAAGATATTGGCTATAATTCCATTTATTGCCAACCTGGACCTTAAGAGAAATGTTAATCAGAACGAGCTGAAGAATCTTGCCAAAAAAGAGGGATACGCTGTTCAAAATGCCCTGGAAACTTATTTTTCAAAACGAAAAAAACGGAAGAAGTTCAATGTTGAATTTCAGAATATTGAGGACACCAATGCTATTTTAAACCAGAATGACATTACATATGAAAATTTGGACATTTATACCATTAAGGAACTTTCCAAAATACTAAATGTTGATGGAATAATCAGTGGCAACCTGAGCCTAAATATTCTACTCTCTAAAGGTGTACCAACGGATTTTAGTCTTCTAGATTATTTTAGCGGGGATGCCAATTATGGAAGAATCGGCGTAAAGGTAAGTGATGGGGATTCAGGAAAACTCCTCTGGAAATATGAAAAGGCAATTACCAAAAAAACTGGGAAAAATACTACTGAGCTCATCGATAAAATGATGAAACTTGCAGCACGTAAATTTCCTTACGACAAGGAAAAAAGACAGCGAAAAAATAGGAATAATTAACTCTCTGCAAATTCTTTTAGCACACCAATGGTGTAATCCAACTCCTCTTTGGTATTATAAAAGGAAAAAGAAAACCGTAATGATGGTTTCTCCAATTCTTCTGCGGTCAATATCTGGGTAAGCACATGTGACCCCATATTACTACCCGATTGACATGCACTTCCTTTGGAACATGCAATTCCTTTTAAATCCAAATGAAAAAGTAACATAAGACCTTTTTGTTTATCCAAAGGCAAACGAACATTCGCTAAAGTATAAGTGCTCTTATTCAAATCTCCCGACAGGCCATTGAAATGTATAGCGGGAATTTCTTTTTTTATCCTTTCTAAAAAATACTCTTTCAGGCCTTTTACATACTCTATTTCAGCATCTAAATGGTCGTAAGCCTTTACAAAAGCTTCTTCCAAGCCAACAATGTTATGGAAAGGTTCGGTCCCAGCTCTATATCCACGTTCTTGTGAGCCTCCAAAAATCATTGGCTTTAAGCCGGAGTTTTTCCTGATAAAAGCAAATCCAATTCCCTTTGGTCCGTGGAATTTGTGAGCAGCTACGGTGAAAAAATCTATTGGAGTTTGTTCCACATTCCAGGGATAATGCCCAACCGACTGCACTGTATCTGAATGAAAAAGTGCTCCATGCTCCTTACAAAGCTTCCCAATGGCATCAATATCAGTAATATTCCCAATTTCATTGTTCACATGCATTAAACTGACCAATTTTTTTGAATCATCCTGAGCCAAAAGTTTTTGTAGATGATCCAATTTCGGATTTCCATCAGCATCCAAATCCACAAAGTGAAGGGCAATATCATACTCCTTTTCCAATTCTTCGGCTGTATGCAGAACTGCATGATGTTCAATCTTAGAGGTAATAATAGTCTTTACATCCAAATCTCTAACCGCACAACGCAAAATCATATTGTCCGCCTCGGTACCACCAGAGGTGAAAATAATTTCCGAAGGATGGGCATTCAATATTTTAGCAATTGCTTTTCGAGCCTTTTCAACTGCCGTTTTAGCCGATCTCCCATAACTGTGGGTAGATGATGGATTTCCATAATGAACGGCCAGAGCCTCTTGCATTTTAGCAATTACTTCCTCCCTGACTTGAGTGGTCGCCGCATTGTCCAAATACACTTTTTGCATGTCTTAGCTATCTTTTAACACCGGATCAAAAATAGATGAAATAAAGTTAATTTCCATTAAAGTCTTGGGTAGTGTTGGTGTAATAAAATGGAATTCCTTTAAATTTGGAGCATGAGAAAATTTTTCTTCCCTACCTTACTTATTTGTGCAATGATTTCTTGTAGCGATGGAGAGCTACAAATTGAGACTATTGACTTTGACAGTGTAACTGCTGAATCTTGTAATCCTCCTCAAGCAGATTCTGAGAATTTGCTATTTAAACTCAATGAAGACGAGGCTCTAATATTAGAATTGGAGAGTGGCATCCTAAATAAAGGTACATTGGATGAAACGGTTACTTCAACAAGTGCAGTACCTAGTAAGTCCAAACTCACCTATCGTTTTTTTTCAGAAAAGGTAACTTCCAATTATTTCTGCGATGATGTTCCTCCTGCTACCCCTACGGTTGTTAACGAAATTAAAGCAGAGAGTGGAACGGTCACCATTGAAACTAAAGCGGATGCCGATAAAAAAAACTATATCCATACCATACGCTTGAGTGATATTTCTTTTGTTCGAGACAATGGTGAGCGTATTACAAATTTGACTATCAGTGAATTTGGAGAAGTGACCACGGCCATTCCCAACTAATTGTTCTGAAAAATATATACTTCGGTAGCCCCCAATCCATACTTTTGATAATCTGCATCATAAAACTTTAGATTATCGTATCTATTGAACAGATAATTGAGTTCCTCTTTAAGGACACCTTCTCCTACACCATGAATAAATACCACTTTTTGGATACGCTTGGCAATGGCAAAATTCAATTGTCTTTTAGCCGCTTCCATTTGGAGATTAAGTATATCAAAATTACTAAGCCCTTTGGTTGATTTTACGAGTTGGTTGATATGTAGGTCTACCTCCATTTTGGGAGTATTTCTTTCCTTTGGTCTTCTAGCTTCGGTCGTTTTCTTTTTAGGCTGTTCCTTTTCTTTTTTGACTCTGGCCACTTCAAAATTGCTCACTTTTATACCATTATCAATTTTCACCAATTCCTTTGAACCATATTGCAGGGAAAAGCCCTCATCCGTCATCACCATAATCCTATCACCATTCACATCTTGAATCTCTCCAGATACATCATCGTCCACAACCTCAACCCTATCACCAATATTAAAGACAGTCATATAAATTCTCTGCTAAAAAATCTTGAAAAGTTTAACCTGAATAACAAAAATAGTAGTATTTTTCTTGGCAATAACCGCAACCATGTATCAACAGCTTGCCTTTAATTTTTTAAGCACTAAGGACTTCATGCTTCCTTGTCTCAATAAAAAGCTTTTTGGTCTTGATTGTCCCGGATGTGGTATGCAACGCTCTGCGGATTTACTTTTGCATGGCGAATTTTTGGCTGCTTTTAAAATGTATCCTGCCATCTATCCCATTCTTTTACTTTTGATCTTTTTAGCGACAAATGTCTTTATCAAATTCAAATTTGGACACCAATTAAAGTTATTTTTGTTATTTGCTACCGCTGCGACGATTATTATTAGTTATATCTTAAAAATGAACAATATTTTCAATTAAAAATTAAATCATGGAACAACAAAAACTCCCAAATGCAACGCTAATCTTGGTCTTTGGAATTATTTCTATTGTAACCTGCTGTTGTTATGGTATTATTGGATTAATTTTTGGAATCATTGCTTTGGTTTTGGCCAATAAAGCAACCAAGCTTTATATGGAAAACCCTGAAATGTATACTGATTTTAAAAATGTAAAAACAGGAAAGATATTGGCAATCATAGGTGTTATCCTAAATGTACTTTTCTTAATTTATATCATTTGGGCCATATCATACTTTGGTTGGGATGCATTACAAGACCCTCAAAAAATGCAGGAAATTTTAGAACAATACCAATAAATAAACAATCATAAATGGAAAACAATTCAAATCTACCGCCAAAACCAAACAATTATTTAGTCTTGGCCATCTTAAGTACTATATTTTGCTGTCTTGCCACAGGGATAGCTAGTATAATTTATGCATCCAAAGTTAACGAGGCTTATGCTAGAGGAGATTATGAGGAGGCGGTCAAAGCTTCGAAAAATGCTAAAATGTGGGTCCTGATCGGTGCTGGCCTTTCTGCATTAATCTGGATAATCTATATTGCCATATTTGGTTTTGCATTTTTAGGAGCCATGTCCAATGCAGGCAGCTACTAAAAAAAAGTATATCATTTTAGTATTAGGAGTATTGTCTGTTTTGGCAATACTCCTTTACTTTTTGTATAACCCAGAAAAGGGGTTATTATTTCCAAAATGCCCCTTCAATCAATATTTAGGCATTTATTGTTCAGGATGTGGAAGTCAAAGAGCAATTCATGATTTGCTTCACTTAAGAATAAAAGATGTTCTTAGCCATAATCTATTGTTGATTCCTGCCCTAATAGTAATTTTACAACATCTGGCAGTCACCCTGGATTTTTATAAAGGGAAAAGTTTCTTGGCATATAGATATGCTCCAATGACCATTCTATTGGTAATAGTCGTTTTTATGGTTCTAAGAAACTTAAAAATGTATCCTTTTGATTTTTTAGCACCTTAATTAGCCACTTCGCTAATAAATTTTAGTCGGTATAGACGTAGTTCTTCGTCTTCGTAATCGCCATCAAACTCATCTATGGCTTCAGAAATAGAATCGGTATCAGCTTCCAAAAAGTAATCATGGATTTCTTCTTGTTGGTCTTCATCCAAGATTTCATCGATCCAATACCCTATATTCAATTTGGTACCGCTAAATACAATTTGTTCCATCTCCTTGATCAACGAAGGTAATTCCAAGCCCTTTGCTGAGGCAATATCGTCTAACGACAGTTTTCTGTCCACATTTTGAATAATGTAAAGTTTTAGAGCGGAGTTGGCACCGGTACTCTTGACCACCAAATCATCAGGTCGTATTACGTCATTCTCTTCTACATAACTCGCGATTAGATTCACAAATGGCTTGCCGTACTTTTTTGCTTTTCCTTCGCCTACTCCATGGATATTGATAAGTTCTTCCATATTGATAGGGTACTTCAAAGCCATATCGTCCAATGAGGGATCTTGAAACACTACAAACGGGGGCACTCCCAGTTTTTGCGCTTCTTTTTTACGCAAATCCTTCAATAGCTTCAACAAGTTATTGTCTGCCGCACCTCCAGCAGATTTACTTGCAGTTACAATTGCATCATCGTTCTCTTTGCTGTAAACATGATCCTTGGTCATCATAAAAGATCTTGGGCTGTCCAAAAAGCTCTCACCAGCCTTAGTCAAACGCAGAATACCATATTGCTCGATCTCTTTCTTCAACAATCCTGCTACCAACACCTGTCTGGTCAAAGCCATCCAGTAGGCTTCATCTTTCTCTGAGCCGATACCAAAAAACTCTTTTTCATTTGTTTTATGGGATGAAATCATGGCATTTACCTGCCCAACCAACACTTTTACAATTTCTTTGGTCTTGAATTTTTCCTTGGTTTCTTTTACCACTCGGAGAAGCTTTGCAACCTCATCTTTGGCTTCTTCCTTTTGTTTTGGATTTCTGGTGTTGTCATCCATATCCGCACCATCACCATTTGCTTCGTCAAACTCCTCTCCAAAATAATGAAGGATAAATTTTCTACGTGACATGGAGGTCTCAGCATAAGCAACGATCTCTTGCAAAAGGGCATTGCCTATTTCCTGCTCCGCAACTGGTTTTCCAGACATGAATTTTTCCAGTTTTTCCACATCTTTATAGGAATAAAAGGCCAAGCAATGTCCCTCACCTCCATCTCGTCCGGCCCTTCCGGTTTCCTGATAATAGCTTTCAATACTTTTGGGAATATCGTGGTGTATCACAAAACGGACATCGGGCTTATCAATTCCCATTCCAAAGGCAATTGTAGCCACCACAACATCCACTTCTTCCATCAAAAACATATCTTGGTACTTGGATCGTGTCTTGGCATCGAAACCTGCATGGTAGGGAACTGCACTAACACCATTGACCTGAAGTACTTGAGCAAGTTCTTCAACCCGTTTTCTGCTTAAACAATAAACAATCCCAGATTTTCCCTGATTCTGTTTTACATAACGAATGATATCCGCATCCACGTTTTGTGTTTTTGGGCGTACCTCATAAAACAAATTAGGTCTATTGAAAGAAGCCTTAAATACCTTGGCATCCGTCATACCTAAATTCTTGATGATATCTTCCTGCACCTTTGGTGTTGCAGTTGCGGTGAGTCCAATTATGGGAATATTATCCCCTAAACGATTGATAATACTTTTAAGGTTACGGTACTCCGGCCTAAAATCGTGTCCCCATTCCGAGATACAATGAGCCTCATCAACAGCAACAAAAGAAAGGGGAACACCTTTTAAAAATTCAACATTTTCTTCCTTTGTTAAAGATTCTGGAGCCACATATAATAACTTGGTAATTCCACTACCAATATCTTCTTTAACCTGTTTTACTTCCGTTTTGGTTAAAGAAGAATTGAGAACATGCGCAATACCTCTTTGTTCGGATACTCCTCTTATGGCATCCACTTGGTTCTTCATTAAAGCAATCAACGGGGATACCACAATTGAGGTCCCCTCTTTCATAATAGCCGGTAATTGATAGCATAATGATTTACCTCCACCAGTTGGCATGATTACAAAAGTATCCTGGTTATCAAGTATGTTTTCAATAACTTTTTCTTGTAGTCCTTTGAATTGCGAAAAACCAAAGTATTTTTTAAGTGAAGATTGCAAATCGGTGTTTGTAAGACCCATTTCCGTTTTTTCCATTTAAATCAATACACCTATATTGAAGATTGTTAAAAATTATAATTTTGAGTGTCTATTTATAAAGAAGAAGTATTCTATCTTCCTTAAATCGTTAGTAAGAGATAGTTTGTTTAGTTTTGTAGACTTAAATATAAGACATTCTTTTAGGAATACAATTAGATAATCAGTTTATTACCCATTATTACTTTGAACGACACCAAGTCTATTTTATCCATAGCAAAAAGAACTATTGAAACCGAGAGCAAGGCCGTACAGAATTTGGTCAATCTACTCGATGAACAATTTGCACATGCAGTGCAATACATTTTGGACTCACAAGGTAGGGTTGTGGTTTCTGGAGTAGGCAAAAGCGCCATTATAGCCTCAAAAATTGTAGCAACTCTAAACTCTACGGGAACACCTTCAATTTTTATGCATGCCGCAGATGCCATTCATGGTGATTTGGGTACCATCCAGAAAAATGATGTTGTGGTCTTAATTTCCAAAAGTGGAAATACTCCTGAAATAAAAGCTTTGCTTCCACTGATAAGAATTGCAAAAAACAAATTGATTGGAATTACCGGCAATATGGATTCTGTATTGGCCAAACAAGCAGATTTTGTCTTGAACACCTATGTTGAAAAAGAAGCCTGCCCCAACAACTTAGCGCCAACCACTAGCACATCGGCCCAATTGGCCATGGGCGACGCACTGGCGATAAGTCTTTTGGAACTCAGGGGCTTTAGCAGTGCTGATTTTGCCAAATACCATCCTGGAGGGGCCTTGGGTAAAAAATTGTATTTGCGGGTAGCAGATATTGTTGCCAACAACCAAAAACCAAAGGTTGATGCCAATTCCAGTGTAAAAGAGGTTATTGTTGAAATTTCGGAGAAAATGTTGGGAGTTACCGCAGTCTTGGAAAACAACAAAGTTGTGGGTGTGGTAACTGATGGTGATATTAGGAGAATGCTAAGCACACATGATAATATTGGTGAATTGACCGCAAGGGACATCATGACATCAAATCCAAAATCCGTAGATGTAGATACATTGGCGGTCAAAGCATTGGAAATACTACAATCCAAAGGGATTTCACAGTTACTCGCCTTTGAGAACGAAACCTATGCAGGAGTAGTACACATCCATAATCTTATAAATGAAGGTATCCTGTAATGGCAAAAACAGTAAATAACCCCGACGAAATGTCCTTTTTGGACCATTTGGAAGAGCTTAGATGGCATTTAATACGATCAGTAATTGCAATTGTGCTTGTAGCCTGTATTGCATTTATGATGAAAAGTTTCATTTTTGATACGGTTATTTTCGGCCCAAAAAAAATGGACTTCCCTACCTACCGTTTTTTCTGTAATATCGCCACTTTCTTTGGTATCACTTCAGAATTTTGTGCTGACTCATTCCCCTTCACAATTCAAAATAGAACTATGGCCGGACTATTTTCCGCTCATATCTGGACCTCAATTTGGGCTGGAGTGATTATTGGATTTCCTTACATTTTATGGGAATTGTGGCGGTTTGTAAGTCCTGGGTTGCACGAGAATGAAAGAAAACACTCTAGAGGATTTATTTTAGTAGCCTCTGCGTTATTTTTTCTGGGTGTTCTTTTTGGATACTACGTTGTCGCTCCACTTTCCATCAATTTTCTGGGCACCTATACTGTAAGCAAAGAGGTCACCAGCGAAATTGATTTGAGCAATTTTATCGCAACGGTAAGGGCATCCGTACTCGCATGTGGAATATTGTTTGAACTACCTATCGTCATTTATTTCTTGACCAAGGTGGGATTGGTCACACCTGAAATCCTAAAAAAATACAGGAAGATGGCATTGGTCATTGTCCTAATCCTGTCTGCCATTATAACACCTCCAGATGTAACCAGTCAGATTGTGGTGGCCATACCAGTATTGGTTTTATATCAAGTTAGTATATACATTTCCAAAATTGTAGTGAAAAGAGAAGCCAAAAAAGAGAAAGAAAATGCCAAATAAAGTAGAGGAGTTCAATGCCTATCGTTCTAAAATGAATGATAAGTTATTGGCCGAGAACAACAAATTGATCAAGCGTATTTTTAATTTGGATACCAATGCATACATGGCAGGAGCTTTGGATGTAAAAACAAAAGAACTTCTAGGTTTGGTTGCCTCTGCGGTTCTGCGTTGTGACGATTGTGTAAAATATCACCTGGAAAACTCAAAAAAAGAAGGAGCCACTAAAGAAGAGGTTATGGAAACCTTGGGTATTGCCACTTTAGTGGGAGGCACCATAGTTGTTCCCCATTTACGCAGAGCTTATGAGTTTTGGGAAGCTCTGGAAGAAAACAATGCTTAAAAAAATCCCAAAGACCATCAACCAAAAAAAGAATATGTTTAGTTTTGGCGAATTCTTATGAAGCTACGAGCTGAAAATATCATGAAGGCCTATCGAGGTCGAAAAGTTGTTAAAGGAATTTCCCTAGAAGTCAATCAAGGAGAAATTGTGGGACTTCTTGGTCCAAATGGTGCTGGAAAGACCACTTCATTTTATATGATTGTGGGCTTGATCAAGCCCAATGGCGGTAAAATCTTTTTGGATGATATGGAGATTACCACTTTCCCCATGTACAAAAGAGCTCAAAATGGTATTGGTTACTTAGCACAGGAAGCATCAGTTTTTCGTAAACTAAGTATTGAAAAAAATATCTTAAGTGTGTTGCAGCTCACCAAACTGAGCAAAAAAGAACAGCACATGAAAATGGAATCCCTAATTGATGAATTTGGTCTTGGCCATATCCGTAAAAACCGTGGAGACCTCTTGTCCGGTGGGGAACGTCGTAGAACAGAAATTGCACGAGCCTTGGCAACCGATCCAAAGTTTATTTTGTTGGACGAGCCTTTTGCTGGGGTTGACCCTGTAGCCGTAGAAGATATCCAACGCATTGTTGCCCAATTAAAGAACAAGAATATCGGGATTCTAATTACTGACCATAATGTACAGGAAACCTTGGCCATTACAGAACGCTCTTATTTAATGTTTGAAGGAGGAATCCTTAAAGCAGGTGTTCCAGAGGAACTGGCTGTGGATGAAATGGTCCGTAAGGTATATCTGGGGCAAAACTTTGAGCTACGAAAAAAGAAACTCGACTTTTAATCATTTTTTTGTTTCTGTTTCTTCATTTGCACCTCTATTTTAGGTGACAGAGCTTTTAAATGTTCAATAAATCCAATCTTATCTTTTGGAGAGACCAAAATACTTGAATGTGTGTTGTACCAAATTTCCAGTCTGTCCAACGAAGCGGCAGGCGCGCCCAGTGGACTTCGGGTTTCCTTAATGCGATTGATAGCGGAAATTTTAATCCTCTTTTGATAAAAAGCCGCATAGTTAACGAGCAAATCTTCGCCCTTTGTGTCATAGGAAATATTGAAAAGCAAATAAAGAATGGATCCCATTACCCCAACATTGATTATAGCCGCTATCCAACTCCATTCCTTGCTCAAGAAATAGAACACCGCAAGAAAATTCAGCAGTATCAATAGGAACAACCAAAGATCTACTTTTGATTTGTATCTGACGTATTCAGCATCCATCCTCAAGGATTTTTATTGATCAAGGACAGAAGAATATACAATAGCACAATTACGGGAATCGCCAAAAACCTTAAGGTTATCAACATTACCAGGCTCCCAACTAAAAATAAATACCGTATCGCATTGTCCTTAAAACTCCAATTATCAAATTTTAAAGCAAAAAGTTCTATTCGTGAATTCAATAAAAAAGCGCTTACCAAGGTTAATCCCAATAAAAACCATTGATTCAGAATTATTCCACTCAGAACATCGTTGTTGTGATGTAATAAAATCAAGGGTAGAGAAAGAATCAAAAGCGCATTTGCAGGTGTTGGTAATCCAACAAAAGAGGAAACCTGGTTTTCATCAATATTGAATTTGGCCAAACGGTATGCAGATGCCAAAGTAATTATAAATCCAAAAAACGGAAGAGCGGTCATTTCTGTTTCATGCCCGAAAAAACCGAGATTCCATCCTCCCCTTTCAGCCATCTGTAACAGTTGAAACATCGCAATTCCAGGAACCAATCCACTAGTGATCATATCCGCCAAAGAATCAAGTTGCACCCCTATTTCACTCTTAACATTAAGAAGTCTGGCTGCAAAACCATCCAAGAAATCAAAAAAAATCCCAATAAAAACAAAAAGTGCCGCAAGTTCCAGATGGTTTAGGACTGCAAAAACAGTTGCAATACAGCCACTAAAAAGATTAAGCAGAGTGATAAAATTGGGGATATATTGTTTCATTAGAGTCAGATTTCCGTAAAAATAAGCTAAAAAACAAAGTGTTGAATCTTTCCTTTTCTCCCTTGTGGTAATTATTCTGATATTTGCGCTGATAAATTTTCAAATGAAGTATTGGCCCCTCTTATTGGTATTATTTTTTTCGGCAGTATTTAATAGTTTTTCACAAATACCTCAACTTACCGAAAAATCCCAGATAAGTTTGCTTACCTGTGCCGCAGGTGATGAACTGTATTATGCCTTTGGACACAGTGCGTTTCGTGTGCAAGATTCTGCTTTGGGCATAGATGTGGTCTATAACTACGGTACTTTTGATTTTAACCGTCCTAACTTCTATTTGAATTTTGTAAAGGGGAAATTAATCTATTCACTTTCCAGAAGAAGTTTTGACCGCTTTCTTTTTGAATACGAATTGGAAAAAAGATGGGTAAAAGAACAAATCCTAGACCTTACAGTAGCTGAAAAGAATGACCTCCTTGTCTTTTTTGAAAACAATTACTTACCTGAAAATAGGGATTATTTGTATGATCCTCTCCTATACAATTGTTCCAGCATCACAGGAGATATATTAAAACAACAATTTGGAGGCGCCATTGTCTTTGACAGTTCATATTTGGACAAACAATATACTTTTAGGCAATTGGTAAGACAGCATTTGGATATAAACAGCTGGGCCGCTTTTGGAATAGATCTTGCCTTTGGTTCTGTTGTGGACCGAAAAGCTACGGTACAAGAACATATGTTCTTGCCCTATTATGCCATGCGGCAAATTAGAAATACCACTAAAGATGGAAAACCATTATTAAAGCGGGAACGTACAGTGTTGGATTACAACGAGCATATCCAAAACGGCTTCTTTCCATTATCCCCTCTTTTTTGGTTCATCTTATTGTTGCTATTTACTGCAATTGTCACATTTTTGGACAAAAAACATGGCAGTAGAAGTAAATGGTTGGATTTTTCCTTGTTTTTGTTCACTGGATTGATTGGAACTTTTCTATTACTTCTATGGTTTGCCACGGATCATACTTCCACTCCTAAAAACTTCAACATATTATGGGCATTGCCCTTTAATCTAGCAATTGCTTTCATCTATATTTTTCAGAGTCAGTTACCCCAGTGGTTTTCTAAATACTTGTGGTTTGCTCTTGGGTTAATGGGAATCTTGATTATTCTGTGGATTGCAAAAATTCAGATTTTTTCACCAATAGTGATTCCATTTATGTTGACTCTGGCCATCCGGTATGTTTTCCTTCTAAAATTTGCCAAGGTCTAATCGGTAATCGTAACTTGTTCCAATGAATTTATTGACGGTAGAGAACATTTCAAAATCGTACGGAGAGTTAGTCCTTTTCTCAGATATTTCCTTCGGAATAAACAAAGACCAAAAGATTGCGCTTATTGCCAAAAATGGAAGTGGAAAAACATCCATCCTCAATATTATTTCTGGAAAGGACAATTCTGAAACCGGGCAAGTAACCTACCGTAAAGGAATTAACATTGCTTTTTTGGAGCAAGAACCAAGCCTTAATCCAAGTTTGACCATTGAGGAAACAATTTTTAGCACAGACAATGAGATTTTAAAAGTAATTGCCAACTACGAAAAAGCCGTTCAAAATCCAGATGATGCCGAAGCCTACCAAAAAGCTTTTGAAGCTATGGAGCGAAACAATGCATGGGACTTTGAAACACAGTACAAGCAAATTCTTTTTAAACTGCAATTAGATCAACTTGATTTGAAAGTGAGCATGCTATCTGGAGGACAAAAAAAGCGGTTAGCTTTGGCCAATGCGCTGTTGACAAAACCAGATTTGCTCATTTTGGACGAACCAACCAACCACTTAGATCTTGAAATGATCGAGTGGTTGGAAGCCTATTTTACCAAAGAAAATATAACCCTGTTCATGGTGACCCATGATCGTTATTTTCTAGAGCGGGTATGCAATGAAATCATAGAACTGGATAACAACCACTTATACGGTTACAAGGGAAACTATTCCTATTACCTGCGTGAAAAAGAGGGGCGAATGGAACGAGAGGCCGTAGAACAGCACAAATCCAAACTCTTGTTCAAAAAAGAGTTGGACTGGATGCGAAGACAACCCAAGGCGCGAACCACCAAATCAAAATCCCGTATTGACGACTTTAAGGAAATAAAACAAAAAGCGCATCAACGGAGGATTGAACACCAGGTGCAGTTGGAGTTGAACATGGAACGTTTGGGAAGCAAGATTCTGGAACTGCATAATGTATCCAAATCCTACGATGATAAAACCATTTTAGAAAAATTCGATTATAACTTCACCAAAGGTGAACGCATGGGCATTATTGGTCAAAATGGGACTGGAAAGTCTACTTTTTTGAATATTCTAACCCAAAATGAGACCATTGATGGTGGAAAAGTGGTGGTGGGTGATACATTGAAATTTGGCTACTACACCCAAAAAGGAATTACTGCTAAGGAAGGACAGAAAGTAATTGATGTCATCAGGGAATTTGGAGATTACATTCCTTTAAAAAAAGGGAAACAAATTTCGGCGCAACAACTTTTGGAACGTTTTCTATTTGACAGGAAAAAGCAATACGATTTTGTTGAAAAACTAAGTGGAGGAGAACGCAAACGCTTGTATTTGTGTACGGTATTAATTCAAAATCCAAACTTTCTGATTCTGGATGAACCTACCAACGATCTGGATATTGTAACATTGAACGTTCTGGAAAGTTTCTTGCTCGATTTTCCCGGATGTCTGATTGTAGTATCTCATGACCGTTATTTTATGGACAAGATTGTGGATCATTTGTTTGTTTTTAGAGGCAATGGGGTCATTGAGGATTTCCCAGGCAATTATTCCGATTTCAGGGCCTATGAAAATAGTAAGGTCATAGCCAAAAGAGAGGCCAAAACCAACAATCCAGAAAAAGCGGAAAAAACTAACTGGAAGCAAAAGGATGATGGTGGAAAATTATCTTATTCAGAACAGAAAGAACACAAACGATTGGAAAAGGAAATTCAAAAATTGGAAGAGCAAAGAGAGGTTCTCCAAAACAAGTTTACTTCCCCAGATTTAAGTGGTGATGAAATCAAACAACTTTCAATTGAGCTTAAGGAAGTTTCAAGTTCCATAGAGGAAAAAACGGAACGGTGGTTTGAACTTTCTGCTATTTTGGAAGGGTAATTGTCCCATCGAGTTTAGTTGAGATGCATGTCAAGTTTATTACATATCTAAAATTCCTATCAAAGTCCACCAATCAACATGGGGTCCACTCCCCTTTTGTTTTTAATTACGTGACCAAATGTTTGTATTCCGAACAAAAAAAACATTCCAATAAATCCATCAATATATTACTAAAGAGCAATGATTATTTCAATTTTGACCGTATAAAGGTTTTGGGAAGTCCATCTTTAGATGGAGAGGTAAAAAAAATGTTTCAAAATCAGAATCAATCAAAGGATAGTATTGATGTTTTGTACACTGAAAAGTTAAACCTTCTCTTAGTTGAAGAAATTCTTAAACAAGACCGCCTGCATAATGATAGTATGATCTTAATTGATTCCATTTACCAAAGTCCTAAAAAACATCAAGCTTGGAAAAAACTCATCACATCGCCAAAAATCACCGTAAGTATGGACCTATTCCACTGCGGAGTATTGTTCATCCGCAAAGAACAGGAGAAAGAACATTTTATCATCCGGATTTAAAAAAGTAATTTTAAATATGGAAAGTGCAGCAACAACCGATTACACAATTTGGTACGTCCTTGGAGTTTTAGGCATTATTTATCTTGCCATTTTCTTTAAGAACAAAAGAGGGACAAAACGTAGAAAATCAAGGAGGTTTATGGAAGGGAAACGAAAACACAACAATAACAATTGAACAGTTACCAATGGTCAATAATCAATAACCATTTATATACATTGCCAATTGTACATTGTTCATTGCTAACTGGTAATTGAAAAATATGAAAATCTATACCAAAACCGGTGATAAAGGTACTACTGCGCTGTTTACAGGCAAACGCGTTCCCAAACACCATATTCGTATTGAAAGCTACGGCACTATTGATGAGCTGAACTCTTTTTTGGGGCTTTTGCGTGACCAAGAAATAGATTCAAGCTCAAAAGAGACACTCTCCCTAATTCAAAACAAGCTTTTTACCGTAGGGGCCATTTTGGCCACCGAACCCACTAAAGAAAATCGTTTAAAAATCCCAAAAATAAACGAAGAGGACATTCAGTTTCTTGAAAAGGAAATGGATAAAATGAACGAAGAACTACCTGAAATGACTCATTTTATTCTTCCCGGCGGACATACTACCGTGTCATACTGTCATATTGCCAGAACGGTCTGCCGTAGAGCAGAACGAATGATTTCCTATCTTCATGAAAGTGAACCAGTACCTGAACGACTACTCTCCTATGTAAATCGATTATCGGATTACCTATTTGTCTTGGCACGAAAGTTGTCAAAGGATTTACAGGCTCAAGAGGTCAAGTGGATTCCTGAAAAGTTGGACAAATAAATCCAGATTTTCTACGTTACAGTTTAACAAACAGAAAATAATTTTCAAATAATGTCGATTTTTCTTGACAAATTGAGTTTAAAAATTATTTTTGCAAAAAATTTAAAATCAAACCGTTACTATGTACTGGACATTAGAATTAGCTTCATATTTAAGTGATGCGCCTTGGCCAGCCACCAAAGACGAATTAATAGATTATGCTATCCGTACCGGAGCACCATTGGAAGTTGTAGAAAATCTACAGTCCATGGAGGAAGAAGGTGGCGAAATTTACGAATCCATCGAGGAGATTTGGCCTGATTATCCCACCGAGGAAGATTACCTCTGGAATGAGGACGAGTATTAATCCCATATAAACAAACACAGTTAAAAAGTCTCTTAGGAGGCTTTTTTTTATGTAATTTTGACAGCTTAGCAGAAGGTTCCTGCCCTATCTGTACAATGGAACAGCTTTTGCAATCCAAAAGAAAAATTATTCATGAGCTTTATTAATTCAGTACTAAAGGTTTTCGTTGGAGATAAATCAGAAAAAGACGTAAAATCACTACAACCTTTGGTAAAAGAGATAAAATCCTTTGAGGAACAACTTAAAGGATTATCCCATGATGAGCTGAGACAAAAAACGGCTTCATTCAAAAAACAAATCGAAGAAGATTGTAAGGAGATCAATGATCAGATAGCCAAACTTCAGGAAGAAGTTCAAACTTCGACTGACATTGACAGAAATGAGGAAATCTATACCGAAATAGACAAACTTAACGAAGAAGCCTATAAAATTTCGGAAAAAACATTAAAAGATATCCTTCCAGAAGCTTTTGCTGTGGTAAAGGAGACCGCCAAACGATTTGCCTCAAACGAAACCATCACCGTAACCGCTTCGGAATTTGATCGCTCTCTTTCGGGATCAAAAGATTATGTGACTCTAGAAGATGACAATGCAGTTTGGAAAAACTCTTGGGATGCAGCAGGGAAAGAAGTTACCTGGGACATGGTTCATTATGATGTACAGCTAATTGGAGGTATTGCCTTGCACGAAGGTAAAATTGCAGAGATGCATACTGGTGAAGGAAAAACATTGGTGGCCACCCTCCCACTCTACTTAAATGCCCTTTCAGGAAAAGGAGCGCACTTGGTTACTGTAAACGACTATTTGGCTAAAAGGGATAGTGCATGGATGGCTCCTATTTTTGAGTTCCACGGACTTTCAGTTGATTGTATTGACAAACATCAACCCAATTCTGAAGGTAGAAGGGCTGCGTACAATGCCGATATCACCTACGGAACCAATAATGAGTTTGGATTTGACTACCTAAGGGACAATATGGCACATACGCCAGGGGATTTGGTACAACCTCCACACCATTATGCTATTGTAGATGAGGTGGATTCTGTATTGATTGATGACGCCAGGACTCCTTTGATCATTTCTGGTCCGGTTCCCGAAGGTGACCGACATGAGTTCAACGAATTAAAACCCAAAGTTGGTGATATTGTTCAAAAACAACGCCAGCATTTAACCGGGGTTTTGGCTGAAGCCAAAAAGCTCATTAAAGATGGAGATACCAAAGAAGGTGGCTTTCTATTGCTACGTGTGCATAGAGGCTTGCCTAAAAATAAAGCGTTGATCAAGTTTTTGAGTGAAGAAGGTGTAAAACAGCTGCTTCAAAAGACCGAAAACTTCTATATGCAAGACAACAACCGGGAAATGCCAAAGGTAGATGCCGATCTGTTGTTCACCATAGATGAAAAAAACAATCAAATTGAATTGACCGATAAAGGGGTCGATTACATTTCTGGAGATCAGGACAAGGATTTCTTTGTAATGCCAGATATTGGTGGAGAAATTGCCAAGATTGAAAACCAAAATCTTGAGATTGAAAAAGAAGCAGAGCTCAAAGAAGAACTATTCAAGGATTTTGCCGTAAAAAGTGAGCGAATCCATACTATGAGCCAATTGTTGAAAGCATATACCCTCTTTGAAAAAGATGTGGAATATGTGGTAATGGACAACAAGGTAATGATCGTTGATGAGCAAACCGGTCGTATCATGGACGGAAGACGTTATTCTGATGGATTGCACCAAGCCATTGAAGCAAAAGAGAATGTAAAGATCGAGGCCATGACCCAGACCTTTGCAACTATTACACTTCAGAATTACTTCAGAATGTACAACAAACTAGCTGGAATGACAGGTACCGCCGTTACCGAAGCTGGTGAATTCTGGGAAATCTATAAGTTGGATGTGATGGAAATCCCAACCAACCGACCTATTGCCAGAGACGACAGACATGATTTGATCTACAAGACCAAAAGAGAAAAATATAATGCCATTATTGAGGAAGTGACCGAGCTCTCCAAAGCTGGAAGACCAGTTTTGATAGGTACTACTTCGGTAGAAATATCCGAATTGCTTTCCAAACTATTGAGCGTTAGAAAAGTTCCACATAACGTTCTTAACGCAAAATTGCACAAAAAAGAGGCTGATATTGTAGCTGAGGCGGGTAATGCAGGTATAGTAACAATTGCAACCAATATGGCAGGTCGTGGTACCGATATTAAATTGAGTACCCAAGTAAAAGATGCTGGCGGATTGGCCATTGTAGGAACAGAACGCCATGACTCCAGACGTGTGGACAGACAGCTACGCGGTCGTTCCGGGCGTCAAGGAGACCCAGGTAGTTCTCAATTTTATGTTTCATTGGAAGACAACCTTATGCGTTTGTTCGGGTCTGATCGTGTGGCCAAAATGATGGACCGTATGGGCTTGGAAGAAGGAGAAGTCATTCAACATTCCATGATGACCAAATCCATAGAACGTGCCCAAAAGAAAGTAGAGGAAAACAACTTCGGTATCCGTAAACGTTTGTTGGAATATGATGATGTAATGAACGCCCAACGTGAGGTAGTGTACAAAAGAAGAAGGCACGCTTTACAAGGAGAACGCTTGAAGGTGGATATTGCCAATATGATCTACGATACTTGTGAGGTTATCGCGGACACCAATAAAGCCGCTGACGATTACAAGAATTTTGAGTTTGAGCTCATCAAATACTTTTCTATCACCTCTCCAATTACCGAGGAGGATTTCAAAAAATTGAGCTTTCAAGAAATTGCCAACAGCGTTTATAAAGCTGCGTATGATTTTTATGAGCAAAAAATGGAACGAAGTGCCACAGTAGCATTTCAGGTCATTAAAAAAGTATACGAAGATCAAGCCAATAAATTTGAGCGCATCGTGGTTCCATTTACCGACGGTATTAAAACGTTGAATGTGGTCACCAATTTGGAAGGAGCATACAACAGTAATGGAAAACAATTGATTACTGACTTTGAAAAAAATATCTCTTTAGCCATTATTGATGAATCTTGGAAAACGCATTTGCGTAAAATGGATGAATTGAAGCAATCCGTACAATTGGCAGTGCACGAGCAGAAAGACCCTCTTTTAATTTACAAGTTTGAAGCTTTTGAACTTTTCAAGGAGATGATCGATAAGGTCAACAAAGAAGTTATTTCTTTCTTGTTCAAAGGAGAGTTACCCTCTGAAAACACCAATCAGATACAAGAAGCCAGAAATGTACGTAGACCTAAAGAAAATCTACAAACATCTAAAGAGGAAATCCCAAACAGTGATGAATTGGCTGCTCAAAACAGAGCCGCAGGGCAAACTCAAGGTGGCAGACCCCCAGTAACGGAAACTATTGTTCGTGAAAAACCAAAAATTGGCAGAAATGATAGGGTTACCATAAAAAATGTAATGACAGGGGAAAGTAAAACGGTTAAATACAAACAAGCAGAACCCCTTATTGATAAAGGTCAGTGGGTGCTGGTAGAAGATTAATCTCTTTTCACCTAAAATTATTAAACGACAGTCATTTACGGCTGTCGTTTTTGATTATATAAAAAACATAGTTAGATTTACAACGTAAACACCCCATAATAAGCTATTTTTACTACTCCTTTAAAACAGTTGTGGTAAAGAGAACAACCAACCTCGCAGCATATGAAAATTCCTAATAAGGACAAATATCGTTTACAGGACAAAATTCAATTGGTGCTCAAGGTTAACTATAATTCTTGTTTGTTCGCGGTCTTGTTTGGCCTTATCTGCCTTTTTCTTCTGGACATAAAAGGAGTAATTCCTTACACTTTTTTTGGATTTGCTCTTCTAAACCTTGCTAATACTTTTTTGTTCAAAAAACATGAAAACCTTACTGTAACCTATAATACAACCTCCATATTAGCTATGGTTGCAGCCATTTTGATTACACTATTCAGTGGAGGCATTCAAAGCCCATTTATTTTCGTATTGGCTATTGTAGTGTTTGCTGGGTATGTAACAACAAAAATTTATGGGCAAATTTATTTGATTATCAACCTTGTGGTAGTTGCCCTGATATTTCTTTATGATCTAGGGGATTTTAGAATATCTGAAAACACAATTCCCGAGAACAATAGAAACTGGTTTGCTTTTTTAAGTGTAGTTTTTGCTGTTTACCTTTTGGGAGGTGTATTTGGAAAAAATTTACTGAAAGCGCACCATAAACTTTACAAATCCCGTAGAGAGATTCAAGATAGAATCAATGAAAAGGAAACCTTATTAAAAGAAGTGCACCATAGGGTAAAAAATAATCTACAGACCGTTTCAAGTTTGTTGAGCCTACAATCCAGGGCCATTGCAGATGAGAAGATAAGTAACATCATAAAAAGTAGTCAAAACCGTGTGGTTTCCATGGCCATGGTTCATGAAATGCTCTATAAACGGGATGATTATTTATCTAAAATAGAATTAAAACCTTACGTAAAAGAATTAAGTGATTATCTGGTACGCTCGGTTAAGGGAAACACCAACAATGTAAAGATAAACTTGGACATTGATGACAATAAACTCAGTATAGATACCGTAATACCTCTTGGTTTAATCATCAATGAAACCATAACCAATGCCTTAAAATATGGAATTGTCGAAGATCAAGAAGGAGAAATAACAATTTCCTTAAAGAAAATATCCGATAATCGCTTTGAGATGAATTTGGGAGATAATGGGATAGGCTATCCAGAGGATATTAACCCGTCTACTTCAAAATCTTTGGGATTAAAACTCATTTATAACCTTGCCAGACAACTGCGTGGTACTATCTCCAAAGATTCAGAGAAAAAAGGCACCTATTACCGAATTGAGTTTGAAGAAATTATAGAAGAATTCAACTCTGTTGATTAAAACCTTTTCCTATCTTTATGAGATTAACTAATCTTATAAAGAATGTTGAAAAAACTACTTCTTGCAGTCCTTTTTTTAAGCACTTCCCTTTCAGCACAAGACTATTTTCTTAAAAAATATCATCCTTTCAATTCAAGTATTCCAACCCCTGAGGAATTTTTGGGGTATGGCATTGGAGAAAAGCATACAAGGCACGATCTCATTGTAAATTATTTCATCAAACTTTCCGAGGTTTCTGACCGGGCAAGCATCCAAGAATATGGAAAGACCCACGAAGGAAGAAAGTTAGTTATACTTACCGTTACCTCCCCTGAAAACCTTGGTAATCTAGAACAACTCAAAGCCAAGCATTTGCAATTCACGGACCCTTCAAAAAATCCGACTAATTACGATGAGGTGCCTATTTTTATAAATCTAGGCTATAACGTGCATGGTAATGAACCTTCAAGTTCAGAAGCCGCGCTATTGGCGGCTTATACGCTCATCGCTTCCAACAATCCAGAAATTCTGAATTACCTCAACAAAGGAGTCATCTTTATAGACCCCACCATTAATCCCGATGGTAGGGACAGGCACACCCAATGGGCCAATATGTATCAAGGCAATCCCTTGGTTGCGGATCCCCAAGATGCCGAACATAATGAATACTGGCCGCGAGGCAGGACCAATCACTATTGGTTTGATTTGAATAGAGACTGGCTATTGGGAATAAACCCTGAAAGTAGAGGAAAATTAACTTGGTACCATGAATGGTATCCCAATGTTGTGACGGATTTTCATGAAATGGGCACCCAAAGCTCTTATTTTTTTGAGCCTATGAAAGACAACGGTTCCTTAAACCCCATCATGCCTAAAGAAAACTATGTGGACCTGAACAATCTTTTTGGCGATTATTTTTCAAAAGCACTGGACAGCATAGGTTCTTTTTACTTTACCAAAGAAGCGTTTGATGGCACATATCCAGGCTATGGTTCCTCCTACCCTGATCTACAGGGAGGCCTTGGTTTGCTTTTTGAACAAGCTAGTTCCCGAGGGCACAAACAAACCACTGATTTTGGTGAAATTACGTTTCCCTTCACCATTAGAAATCAGTACATCTCTAGTATGACCACTATTAAAGCCGCAGTGGAAAACAAGGGCATGTTGCGCAAGTATCAACAAGACTTTTTTAAAAGTGCGTTGGGAAATGCTTCTAAAAGCAAAGTCAAGGGATATAGCTTTAAAGATGAATACGATCCAAATCGTGTAAAGGCATTTGTAGATAAACTCTTGTTGCACAAAATTGATGTTTATAAATCGGGTTCCAGCTATGTGGTACCAACCCGTCAACCGCAATATAGAATGGTTCAGACAATGTTTGAAACCTATGCAAAATATAAGGATAGTGTGTATTATGATGCATCAGCATGGTCCGTTGCAAATTTTTATAACATGGATTATAGACCTGTCAATACTTTAAATCTTGGTGAAAAGGTCGTCTCAACAAAAAATTTGGTTAGTCCAGGACCTGTTAAGAAAACCGACTATGCTTACATTATAGACTATGATGATTATAATGCCACGGCAGCGCTTTATCATCTTCAATCCAAAGGATTGGTAATTTCTTCTTCCTTTAAACCATTTACCGCTAAAACGAGCAATGGAAACAAAAAATTCAACTATGGCGCTTTGGTAATTCCCGTTAGTCTTCAAAAGAAAGACAGTGATGCTGTATTTAAACTAATTCAAGAAGTGCAAAACAAGTATCAGGTTCCCATTTATACCACTGGGACAGGATATAATTCGCAAGGTATAGATTTGGGCAGTAGATGGGTCTCACCTATAACAAAGCCTAAAGCCGCCATGATTATAGGCAATGGGGTACGTTCCTACGAAGCCGGGGAAGTTTGGCATTTATTGGATACACGCGTTCACATGCCAATTACCAAAATCCCTGTCAGAAACTTTGGGTGGGCCAATTTGGACAAATACAACACCTTGGTAATGGTCTCTGGCGGATATGATTTTTCCAAAAAGAATTTGGAAAAAATAAAGAGCTGGGTAAGCAAGGGCAATACCTTGATTACCATTGGAACAGCCTCTAAATGGGCCATTGATAAAGAATTAATAGAAGAAAAGCTGACAGAAAAAGAAAAGGACAGCACCAAAACAGCAGTTAGAAAACCCTATGTCAATGCACCGGAAAATATAGGGAAAGAAAGAGTTGGCGGGGTCATTCTTAAGGTTGATTTGGATATAACACATCCTTTGGGCTTTGGGTATCATGATAGTTCCATCCCTGTGTACAAAAACAACACCGTTTGGCTATCCCCAAGTAAAAATGACTATGCAACTGTGGCAAAATATTCCAAGAATCCGCATATAGATGGCTTTATCACCAAGAAAAATATGGAGGAAAACCTCAAACCTTCTGCCTCTTTGATCGTAAGCAAACTTGGAAGTGGAAGAGTGGTTCTTTTTGCGGACAATCCCAATTTCAGGGGATCTTGGTACGGAACCAACCGATTGTTCTTAAATGCACTCTTTTTAGGTGATAAAATTAGAATTCCAGAATAGACCATGATAAAAAAACTATTTTCTTTAGCAATTCTGTTCCAAATCTTTATTGGATATGGACAAGACAGTATGAGCGAGGGCCCTTTTCCTCAACTCATCATTAGAGGTGTTACATTGATCAATGGCAACGGAGCTCCACCAAGAGGTCCTATTGACATTGTAGTGGAGAATAACAAAATTGTCAAAATCCAGGTAGTGGGCTACCCTGGGGTCAACATTGACAACTCCAAGAGACCCAAATTAAAACCTGGGGGAAAAGAACTAGATTGTGAGGGCATGTTTTTACTACCCGGATTTGTGGACATGCATGGACATATTGGAGGGATTGCACAGGGAGCTGACTCCGATTATGTGTTCAAACTGTGGATGGCCCATGGTATCACCACAGTTAGGGAACCTGCAGGGCGCGGTGTTGACTGGACATTGGATTTGAAGCAAAAAAGCAAAAAGAATGAAATTATAGCTCCACGGGTATTTGCCTACACTGCTTTTGGGCAGAAAACAGATGGTTTTAACCCTTTGAATGATGCTCCCATCAGTACGCCTGCCCAAGCTAGAAAGTGGGTCCGGGCCAATGCCGAAAGAGGTGCTGATGGCATCAAGTTCTTTGGCGCACCACCTGAAATAATGGCCGCTGCCTTGGACGAAAACAAAAAATTGGGACTACGCTCCGCTTGCCACCATGCCCAATTGGATGTTGCTCGTTGGAACGTACTTCATTCTGCACGAGCTGGATTAACAAGTATGGAACATTGGTATGGGCTCCCTGAAGCATTGTTTGAGGATAGGACCGTTCAGGATTATCCGTTGGGCTACAACTACCAAAATGAGCAGCATCGATTTGAAGAAGCAGGAAAATTATGGAAACAAGCTGCCAAACCTTATTCCGAGCATTGGAACAAGGTTATGGATGAATTAATCAGTCTTGATTTCACTTTAGACCCTACCTTTAATATTTATGAAGCCAGTAGAGATTTACACCGAGCAAGAAGGGCTGAATGGCATGAAGACTATACATTACCTTCTCTTTGGGACTTTTATCAACCCAGTAAAATATCGCACGGATCCTATTGGCACGATTGGGGCACAGAACAGGAAGTAGCCTGGAGAAACAATTACAAACTATGGATGACCTTTGTAAATGAATATAAGAACAGAGGTGGTAGGGTTACCACTGGCTCAGATTCAGGTTTTATTTTCCAATTGTATGGTTTTGCCTATATCCGGGAAATGGAATTACTTCGCGAAGCTGGATTCCATCCCTTGGAAATAATACGATCGTCTACATTGAATGGTGCTGAAGCTCTAGGAATGGCAGATAAAATTGGTACTGTGGAAGTAGGAAAACTAGCCGATTTTGTGATTGTTGCCGAAAATCCATTAAAAAATCTAAAGGTTCTATATGGCACAGGAGCCGTTAAATTAACAGATGATAACGAAGTGGTACGTGTTGGCGGTGTTAGCTACACCATTAAGGATGGGATTATCTACGACGCGAAGGCGCTTTTGCAAGACGTAAGGACAACAGTACAGCAGCAGAAACAAAAATTAAACTACAAAATAAAGCAACCGGGATTAAAATAGCGTACATATTTTAAGGGTTTTGAGGTTTGATTTGGCTAAAATATAGCAATTGGATTATGGAATTCTTTAATAATCGGTCTGTTACAATTTTTTCCCGATTAAATGCCTTAGTGGTAATTATTAGGGAAATAGGTTATTCTGTATTTGATGAATTTCCTGAGTCTCTCTTTTTTCTAAGAGAAAAAGCTATCGATGCAATAACGAAAGCTGTACTGAAAAACAAAGTCATTGGAATTATAATTCCCATTATCATGATTAAGCCAATTTAGAACGGTTTCTCTTGGTCTTGAAAGAAAGTGCTTTCTTAACTCTAGAGTTTTTGAACATATATAATCTAGCAACTTCAGTTTCCTTTTGAGCCTCTTCTTGAATTTCAATGCTCAACTCTACACCTACAGTAATAGTTTCTACTTTTACTTCTTTAGAAGTGTCTTGGGCCATAGCTAAGGTTCCGAAGAAGATTATTGCGATAAGGGTTAAAACTGCTTTCATGACTTGGGTTATTTTTACATTGTAAATTTACTTTTGGAGGTACCCTGCTCTAGATTTTCATCGCTTAACCCACATTTTTTTTCGGTATCCGTACTTTTTTCGGCTGAAGTGCATTTTATCCTCGACGAAAGTTTTTGGCTCAAAAAACAGGCTGCCGATTCGATATGCATTTCATCGATAATAGCAATAAGAGTAGCTATTACAAGACGTGCACTTTATCCGGTTTTTTGGTCACAACATCTATGGGGAGACTTGTATTGGAACTCAAGATTTCATAATTTCAGGGCATTTTCGGGCTCAGACCGAGGTTATTTTAAACCCTAGACCATGAATATTACTTTTTTAGGCCACGCCACTATCTTTATTGAAACAGAAAACTACAAACTCATTATTGATCCTTTCATTAGTGGGAACAATTTGGCGACTCATATCAACATTGATACTTTAAAGGTGGATTACATCCTAATAACCCATGGTCATCAGGATCATGTATTGGATGTAGAGACAATTGCGGAAAACAACCCCAATGCTATATTGATATCTAATTATGAAATTGTACAGTGGTTCAGTGAGAAAGGTATCAAAGGACACGCTTTAAACCACGGTGGAAACTATCATTTTGATTTTGGGTCCTTAAAATACGTGAATGCCATTCATTCCAGCATATTGCCAGATGGCTCATATGGTGGTAATCCAGGGGGATTTATCCTAAAGACTCCGTCTAAGTGTATTTATATTGCCGGTGATACAGCGCTTACTTTGGATATGAAACTGATTCCCATGACTTGTTCAGTGTTGGATTTGGCAGTTCTACCTATTGGCGATAACTTTACCATGGGGTATGAGGATGCTTCAATCGCCAGCGATTTTATTGAGTGCAACAAAGTTTTAGGGTACCATTACGATACTTTCCCTCCTATTAAACTAGATAAAACTGCCGCACAATCCCATTTCAAGTCAAAAGGAAAAGAATTGATATTATTGGATGTAGGCTCCAATATATCCATTTGAAAAATTATATTAGACTTCGTAATACATTATACAATGTCACGACAAAGCACAAAAATAAAATGATGAGAAAATTATTAGTTCTGTTGATATCATTCACATCAATGGGTTGTCAATCCAATAAAACAACAACTAGCCCTGTAGTTTCCCAAGAAGATATTGTTGAAGAAGCAATGCTGGAAGCTCCCAATTTACAACAATACGAAACTGCATATTTTGCAAGTGGTTGCTTTTGGTGTGTAGAAGCCATTTTTGAAAGTGTAAAAGGTGTCAAAGAAGTTTATTCTGGTTATTCTGGAGGGAAAAAAAAGAACCCTACTTATGAACAAGTAGCCTATGGGCGTACCAACCATGCAGAAGCGGTAGAAGTTTACTATGACCCAAAAGTGGTCTCCTTTACAAAACTGGTCCAAGTATTTTTTGGTTCTCATGACCCAACATCTTTAAATAGACAAGGACCTGATAAAGGTGCCCAATACCGGTCTATTGCATTTTATAAGAATGACGATGAAAAGAAGATCATCACATCTTATGTTTCCCTGTTAGAATCCAAAAACGCATATGATCGTCCTATTGTAACCCAAATTGTACAATTTGATTCCTTTTATAAGGCAGAAGATTACCATCAGGATTTTGAAAAAAGAAATCCAAACAACTCTTATGTCAGAAATGTGTCAATACCAAGGTTGAATAGGTTCAAAGAAAACTTTAAATCTTATTTAAAAGAAGAATCTCACTAATATTTAAAGATGTATGTTGGAAGGTAAGGATAAATAATCCTTGAAGTTGGGTGAAGTGAAAAGGGCAGATTAAGAAGAATACTCTTGGGACATCAGCAGAAAACTATTCTTCCAATACCACCTCGCTATATTTGGAGCTGATATTGATGGACTTTCCTCCCTTATTATTAATATAATATCCTTTGTGAATATTTGTGTTATAATTTTTGGATGAATCCAAGACCAAAACCTCTGGGTATTCAAAATCAGAATGTGTTTCATTAACATAGATTGAAAAAGGAGTAGAAGGTATTTTGAAATTCACTTCACCATTTTCTACAGTAATATCCACATTAGAAAAACCATCTGCCAAAGAGTTTATTTGAAGACTACCTAAGTTATTCGATACAAATGCATTATTTGTTAAGCGCTCTATAGTAATATTGGAAGAAATGGCATTCAGTTTCAAATCTCCAACCTCAATAAGATTAACATTATCAGAATAGTCAGTTTTTAGCTGTCCATAGTTCCATTTCTTTACCTCAATGGGCGAATATGAAGCTCTGATATCCGTTCCATTCCCATCAATGGTTGAGGCAAGCAAGCTTGCATAAGACAAGCTTGCTTTAATGTTTTTAGTATTTGCCGCTAATTTTACCTCACCATGTCTAACATTCATCTTTAACTTAACTGACTTGGGCATTTTTATCTTTATGCGTTTTTTGACCTTGTATTTTTTTGGTTCTCCATCAGATGAAAAATAAAACATATTACTGTCATCTTCACTTTGTATGCTAAAAACTCTTTCCGATCTTAATCTATTTCTTAACTCATTCCTCTGCTGTCTAAGTTCATTGCGTCTAGCTCTTAGTTCATCCCTTTGGGCACGGGCTTCCTCACGCATGGCCTCTCTCTCCTCCATTTGCTTTTCTCTTTGTTCCTCAATTATTATCACTTGCTTTTCGCGCTTTTCCGCCATTTCTTCCACCCTCTTGCTCCATTCTTCAAAACGATTCTGATATTCCTCATCAAAGCTCTTGTCAAAATCCTTTTTCCATTTCTTAAGATATTTATCGCCATTCTTTTTGTAGGCATCATAGTCAAAATCAAAATACGGAATTGGTGGCATTGGCGGCATTTCTGGAATCACAATCACCTCTGGCATTTCTGGCAATTCTATTTGTTCAATAAGTGGGGCAACTGTGGGAAGGTCTGGAAGGACAAAATTGAAATCTTGCATACTTCCAAAGTTTGATTTTTTTGTACTTATTTCAATTTCCTTGCTGTTTCCAAGGATTTTAACAGCATCTTTCTCAAAAAAGGATTGTGCTTCCTCATCCGTAGCCCCCTCAAGTTCAATAACAGCCGTTATTTCCACTTGGTCTTTGGTCCAAGTTTCAAACTCAATATCGGCGTGGCTGGTATTTATGTTCAAAACCGTTTCATTACTTACATTGAAAGTTTCAGTGTAGGTTTTAGATTTTTCTTGCCCATAGCCAGTTATCCCCGCTAGAGCAAAAAGAAAAACATTAAATAATATTTGATTGTTTCTGTTCATTTTTTGATGATTTTAATTGATTCAACTTTGTTCTTAATTTTTGTAATAATTGTAATCGTAACTGTAGATTTTGGATTAAGGCATTAATCGTATCATCATTTGGCCCTATTTCATTAAGTTCCATGGTTAATCGTCTATATTCTTTGTACAACTCACCCAACCGTTCCATATAACTGTCAACAATAACCTTATTATCTCCAGTAAAATCCAATTCGGAAAGTTCTAGGTTAATATTGGTTACATAATAACTCTCAATCTTCTTTAAATCGGGAGAAAGATCTCCCAATGATACAGTGTTGATCTTTTCGTTTGGGGAATCTCTCTCCGCAACCTGCGTATTGGTCGGTATGTCCTCTTTGGCCCTATTGAAAAAAAAGTACACAGCAGTCCCAAATAATATAACTACTGCAGCGGCAATACGAATCCAGAAAAAGGAATTTGATTTTTTCTCGATTTCTTCTCTAGGTAATTTCACTTCCAGTTTGGACAAAAAACGGTCTTCATGCCCTTTCTTCATTGGATAAGCTTTGCTCTCCCGTTCTTTTTCAAATAACTCCCTAAGATCACGTCCCATAAGTCATATTTTTAAGCATTTCCTTTAATTGAGCTTTTCCTCGCAACAGTCTAGTTCTTGATGCAGTCTCCGAAATACCCATAATTTGAGCGATTTCACTATGATCATATCCTTCAACAAGGAACAATTGAACCACGTAACGGTACTTTTCTGATAAATCTTCAATGGCCTCCTTTACTTTTTCCAGGGCAATGCCATCTTCAATGGTCCAATCATCATCCTCGGTAATATGCAAATAGCTTTCGTTCAATTCAACCGTTCTCTGGTGTTTCGATTTCAAAAAATCTATACTCCCGTTCACTACAATCCTTTTTAACCAAGCTCCAAATGTCACCTCGCCCTTAAATTGGTCTATCCTTTCAAAAGCTTTTATAAAAGATTCCTGAAGCACATCCTCCGCATCATTCGGATTCTTTAAAAAACGCATGGCCACACCATACATGCCATTACAATATTGCTTGTACAATTGTAATTGCGCCTTTCGGTCGTTTGCCTTGCATTGTTCTACCAGTTCAATTTGAAACATGGTCAGTTGTTCTGTTCGTTTTTATAGTTGTTTTATTAAAGACGATGAAAAAAAATCGGCGTTGCAAAATAGTTTCAATTTAGCTTGTTTTTAACATAAAAAAGCTGTCTACAGTAATATTCCATTCAGTTCCGCACCAAAAAATGTATCGAAAAAAACCATGAAAACTTTATACCTTCGTAGTGAATTCGATGATTTTTACTCTTGACAGAACCAAAAAGTACATCCACAAACACTGTTTCCAAAATAAAGCAGTTGCGAAAACGCGAAATCTCTACTAAAACTTTCGTAAATGGTATTGTGCAGGGGGATAAAGCTATTCTAGCAAAGGCCATTACACTTTTGGAAAGCTCAAATCCCGAGCATTTTGAGAAGGCCAACAAAATCATTGAAAAATGTCTTGCTAAATCAAACAAAAGTGTGCGTATTGGGGTTACCGGAGTTCCCGGTGTGGGAAAAAGCTCCTTTATTGAAGTTTTTGGAAGTACATTGACCAAACAAGGGAAGAAAGTGGCCGTTTTGGCCGTAGACCCCTCAAGTACACTAAGCAAAGGAAGTATTTTGGGAGATAAAACGCGCATGCGGGCCTTATCCAAAGACCCCAATGCCTTTATTAGGCCTTCTCCATCTGGTGAGTCGTTGGGCGGTGTGGCCAGAAAGACACGTGAAAGTATTATTCTCTGCGAGGCTGCCGGTTATGACGTCATTCTTGTTGAAACTGTTGGTGTGGGACAGAGTGAAACCGTTGTGCACAGCATGGTAGACTTTTTTTTATTGCTGAAATTATCTGGGGCCGGAGATGAGCTTCAGGGTATAAAACGTGGCATTATGGAAATGGCAGATGCCATTGCTATAAACAAAGCTGATGGAAATAATCTGGAAAAGGCAAAACTGGCCAAAATCGAATTTACCAGAGCATTACATCTATATCCACCCAAAGAAAATGGCTGGACTCCAAAAGTCCTGAGCTGTTCTGCTGTTGAAAATACCGGAATCCTTGAAATTTGGCAAATGATTGAGGAGTTCATAGCCCAAAATAGGAAAAACGGTTTTTTTGAAAAAAACAGGCAAACCCAAAGCAAAAATTGGTTCCTTCAAACTGTGGACGAACTATTAAGGCAATTTTTTCATCAAAAAGAAACCTTCAAAAAAAATCAAAGCCGGTTGCTGAAAGACATTGAAAAAAATAAAATATCTCCTTTTTATGCTGCAAAAAAGCTATTGGAAAGCTTGACCAAGGAACTTAAATAAAAGAAGTAAATTTGCCCAGATCATAAGCCAATACATGAGCACTGTCACGAATTCCTTGCTATCCATAGTTGTTCCTTTATATAATGAGGAAGATAATGTGGTTCTTCTTACCGAAAAAATCCACGAAAGCCTTGAAGGATACAATTATCAAATTGTTTATGTGGACGACTTTTCCACGGACAAAACTCGTAAAGTGGTCAAGGATATGGATGACCAAAAGGTTCATCTTATTGAGTTGAAAAAGAACTACGGACAAAGTCTTGCTCTAGCTGCAGGCATTGATTATGCTGAAGGTGAATTTATTATCACTATGGATGGCGATCTTCAAAACGACCCATCTGACATACCTCAAATGTTAGAACATGCCATTACGGATGAATATGATGTAGTAACTGGCATACGTCAAAAAAGAAAAGATTCCCTTGTAAAGAAAATACCTTCTAAAATTGCCAATTTTTTGGTGAGAAGGGTCACCAAACTAGATATTAAGGACAATGGATGTGCCTTAAAGGTATTCTCCAAGGATATTGCCAAAGGATTGAACCTTTATGGGGAAATGCACCGATTTATCACTCTTTTGGCTCATTTGGAGGGGGCGCAGATAAAACAAGTTCCTGTAAAGCACCATGCCCGACATGCTGGTGTATCGAAATACGGTTTGGAACGTGTTTTTAAAGTTGTAGCAGATATGATGCTCCTTCTATTTATTAGAAAATACTTTCAAAGACCTATTCACCTTTTCGGGATTTTTGGGGTACTATTGATCATCCTGGGCTTTTTCATCAATATTTACCTATTGATCGTGAAACTTGGTTTTGGTGAAGATATTGGTAGCAGGCCGCTTTTGATTTTTGGAATGATGTTCATTTTAGGGGGTATTCAACTGTTTACCATTGGTATTGTTATGGAACTATTGATTCGCACCTATTATGAATCCCAACAAAAAAGACCCTACAGGGTTAAAAAAATTACAATAGGTGACGGAAAAGCTGCGTAAAAAACTCATCACAGTACTAAAGATCATTGTTAGTACGGCGCTGATTTATTTCATTTTCACCAAAATAAACTTTGAAGATGTTGTTCAAACCATAAAGAAGAGCAACCCCTTCTTTCTTATCATTGGAATTTTACTTGTAGTTCTTTCCAAAGTATTGGCAGCCTTTAGGCTCAATCTTTATTTTCATCAAATTAATGTGAAAATTACTCAAGCCAGTAACTTGAAACTGTATTTGCTGGGCATGTTCTATAATCTTTTTTTACCTGGTGGAATTGGCGGAGATGCTTTCAAGGGCTATGTAATCCAAAAAAAATATCAAACGGGAACAAAAAAGGTGGTTTCTGTATTGTTGTTAGATAGGTTGAGTGGTATGTTGTTGATTTTTATCTACGCCTGTGCTTTGGTATTTTTTATGCAACATGCTTTTTTTAAAGCGTATTCTTGGTTGGCTGCCTTGGCAATTCCAATAAGTATAATTGTTTTCTGGTTGCTTAATAAAAAGTTCTTTTCCTACACCTTACCTGTTTTTTGGAAATCTTTTGGTTATTCCGCCTTAGTGCAGCTTTCCCAGTTAATTTGTATTCTTTGCATTTTAAAATCCCTTTCAATTACCGAGCATTCGTTTGAATATCTTTTTGTTTTTTTAATCTCTTCCATAGTATCAGTTATTCCATTGACCATAGGGGGGATTGGAAGTAGGGAAGTCACTTTTTTGTATGGGTCGGAATGGCTCGGTCTGGAAGCAAATACCTCCATTGGCATCAGTTTCGTGTTTTTCCTGATTACCGCTCTAATATCTCTGTTTGGGATTATTTATCACTTTAAAAAACCAAAATTGGAGACCATTTCTTAATCCAAATGCACCAAATGCATCTGGTTCAGCTTTTTCTGGCGGGTGTGAGGGTTTAAAAACTTAATCTGTAATCGTGTTATTCTGAACTGGTCCACGGTTATTTGTTCATGCCAGTGATATCCAGAATCTAGAAGTTCTTCCAGTTCCTTATCATCCGCATAAATCCATACATCTTCTTTGCTTGCCAATTCTTCTTTAGATGCAATACCCACTGGCTTCTTATTATAAAAATCCAACGCCCATGTATGTCTTTTGGAGATTTTGTAAATACTATCAGTTGGAATAGAATGTTCTTCAACTTTTTTTGCCATTGTGGACCCAGCCTGATACGCTAACAGAGATGGATAAAAATGTGTGTTCATAACTCCATTCAATAATAAAGAGCTATAAACTGATAGCGTAATGATCCGCATATAATATGCCTCCCGTTTTAGGCAGAAATAGGTAATTATCACCAGCAGTCCTAGTAAGATAATGTAGCTATGAATCTTCTCAAATTTAAAAACATAAAAACAGACCAAAAGCGTAAAAATAAACACCAAACTCAAAATAAAATACTGGATTCCCAATAACACTTTTATAACCCCGTGTTTTGAATGATGGTTTAAACTGTGTAGGTAAGATGCTGATAATATGGAATATAATGGTATAAGAATGTTTATATAATGAGGAAGTTTAAATTGGGCAAAACTTATCAGTAAAAACAATATGGTGATTCCTCCAAAAGTCAAAAACTCAAATTGGGGCCTATAAGCAAACCGCATTTTCCAAAAGGTCTTTGCTCTAAGCCAATAGGCAATCAAGGCTAAAACGGTCCAAGGTAAAAAGACCCATAAAAATGTATGGAAAAAGAAAAAGAAATCATTGCTGTTCTTACCAACACCCTCGCCGCTCATACGTTCAAAGCTTTGCTCCCAGAGAATAAAAAATATTCCACTGCGATTGCTCTTTCCTCTAATTATTTTCTCAGGATGTAAATCGAATTGTAGATAATAGGCATACAACATGGGAGAAATGGTAATCCCAAACACCAAAAGGGCCAATAATACTTTCCAGTTAAGTAGTTGTGACCATTTACGGGTATAAGCCAAATGGCACAAAAGTGAAATTCCTATAACCACCAAGGCAATCTGCCCTTTTGTTGAAAATGCCACTCCCGCCCCTAAGGCTCCCAACAAGATATTATGAAGTGTATTTCTTTCTACATACAACACCAACTGCCATATGGAAAAAATTGTAAATCCCGTTAAAACAGCATCTGTTCTAACATCTATAGTGGACAATACAATGGTTTGGGCCGTCATAAAGATCAATGCCGAAAACTTACCTACATCAGTATTATAGAGCAATTTACCCAATCCAAAACAACTATATGCTCCCAATAAAATTGACAAAATTCCAGGGATTCTATATGCCCAATCATGGATTCCAAAAATCTTATAGGACAAAGCTGCCAACCAATAATGCATATGGGGTTTATCCAAATACTCTTCGGTTCCTTTGATAAGGGTAAAGAAGTCGTTTTCTTGTACCATTCTCATGGCCATCACCGCAAATTGTGCTGAATCGTTTTCAAAAAGAGTCACAAACATTCCGGCTATGTACACCAGAACAACAAGAGTAAGTAAAAACCAGTACCTGGTCGAAGATATCATGTCCCCAATTTTAGGAATGCAAATATAGCCAACTTAGCAAAGAGCCATCCAAAAACTATACCTACAAAAGTTCCGGTTAGTACATCCAGGGGAAAATGTACACCGATATAAATTCTACTATAAGCTACAATACTAGCCCAAACTGTTAATAGTAGGCCAATAAATCTTATTTTTTTATGAAATAAAATGGCAAAAAAAGTAGCAGGTGCAAAAGAGTTGGCAGCATGTGCCGAGAAGTAACCAAACTGCCCGCCACAATAACTTTTCACTAAACGCATCATCTCATTAATATCAGGGTCATGGCATGGCCGCAAACGACCAATACCATACTTGAAAAAATTGGATAATTGATCCGTGCATGTAATCAACAACGCTATACTCACCAATATGATTGCAGTTCCTTTTAACCCAAAGTTTTTATAGGATAGATATAGTAATAGGAGATATAATGGTGCTGAATTCCTTGTTTTGGTCATGAACATCCAAAAACCATCCCAAGTTGAAGTACCAAGACCATTCAGGAATAGAAAAAACTCTTTATCAAGTTGTACGAGTTCTTCTAGCATTACGCATCGTATCTGGATACTTCCCTATCATAAAAAGCCGTAGCAGCTTCTATTAAGTTCTCTGCCTCTGCTGATAATTCTTCTTCATCTTCTTTGGAAAATTCCTCTAACCACTCCACCTCATCATTTTCAAGATTGATAATAAAACGGGGATATTCTGTATGGACAATAAAAATTGAACTGGGATAATCTGTATTATCTCCTAGAAGAAACTTAGGTAATTCCATTTGTTATACTTTGGATTCCTTTCTTAGGAATCTTGTTTAATTCTTAATCAATTTTTTGGTCAAATAGTTAAACCGAATATACAACATTACCGCTGATGCCGTAAGTCCCAATAGCAGTCCCATCCAGATACCTGTACTTTTATATTCAGTGAACAATCCAAAATAGTAACTTACTGGAAAACCGATTAGCCAATAAGCGATAAATGTTATGAATGTTGGGATTTTCACATCCTGTAGACCTCTTAATGCACCCAAAACCACAACCTGAATCCCATCAGAAATCTGAAAGAATGCAGCAACCAGCAATAATTTGGCCGCAACAATAATCACTTCGGTGTTATCCATTTGGTTAACCAAATCATCCACATCCAAATAAATAGTGGGCAACCAATGTCTTCCTAAAAGGAAAAGCGCTGCAAAAACAACTTCCAACAAAAGTGTCAAGAAAAAAATGGATTCGGCTATTCTTCTTAACTCTTTAAAATTTCTCAATCCTTTCTGATTACCTACTCTTATCATGGCTGCAACACTTAATCCCATACCTACCATGAAAGTCATGCTACTCAAGTTTAAAGCAATTTGGTTTGCCGCTTGGGCGTTTTTGCCCAATACACCACTCAACCAAATGGCCGCAGTGAAAATGGCCACTTCAAAAAACATCTGCAGGGCCGAGGGAAACCCTAAACTGATAATTTTTTTAATTACCTTTTTTTCAATAATCTTAAAATTGAAGCGTGTGACGTAGCTTTCAAATTTCTCTTTGCCCTTCAACAAAAACCAGATGTATCCAACCATTATAAATCTAGATACCAATGTTCCTATTGCAGCACCAACAATGCCCAGTTTTGGAAATCCAAATGAACCAAAAATCAGTAAATAGTTAATGGTAATGTTTACCACGTTGGCCAAAATGGTGGCGTACATGGGGTATTTGGTTTGGGATAGTCCTTCGGAAAATTGTTTGAAAGCTTGGAATATGATAAGTGGCACCAAAGAAAAAGCCACTAACTCCAAATAAGGAATAGCCAACTCAACCACCTCTAGTGATTGTTTCATATAATACAACATGGGCTTGCAAAGTAAAATTATCCCAAACAGTGAAAAGCCTAAAGCCGTACAGAGTACTAATCCGTGTTTTAATGCACTTTTCCCATCTGCTTTGTTGCCTGCACCATCGGCCTCCGCAACTAAAGGGGTTATTGCCGTGGAAAAACCAATACCCAAAGACATAGCTATAAACACAAAACTATTCCCCAAAGAAACAGCAGCCAATTCAGCGGTTCCCAGTTGCCCTACCATGATGTTATCTGCAAATGCCACGAAAGTATGACCTAGCATCCCTAAAATAACGGGGTAGGCCAACTTAAGGTTGTAACGGAATTCTTTGGTATAATTCTTCAGCAATGGTCTTAATTTCAGTTGCCAAAGATACAGTTTACATTATCCCTTACCGAACTGTTTTTTTGTTTTAGAAATATTTATTCAAAGGCAGATTTTACAATTTCTTGCATTACCGGAAACTCCTCATCTAGGTCACCATATTTTTCACGCTCTTCAAGCAAGCTCTTTTTCATAGTACTGATGATAGATGCATATTGTTCTTCATGAATTGCATTATGAAGTTCTTTTGGGTCCTCTTTCAAATCGTAAAATTCCCATTGCGGCTCGGTTGTTACTTTAGATGTTCCTTTTTTGCCCAAATCCTGACCATAAAACAGAGCCAATTTATACCGATGGTCCCGAATACCAAAATGCGCAGGTCTATCAGGAGTATGCAACCAATATCTGTAGTACATCTGCTTTCTCCAATCATTTGGAATATCACCTTCAAGAATTTCCCTAAAACTTCTACCTTGAGTGTATTCAGGTTTTTCAATCCCGGCATAATCCGCCATTAAAGGAGCAAAATCAATATTTAGGATAATGTCATCTATGCGTTGTCCACCTTTAATTTTTTTGGGATATCGAATAACAAATGGCATTCTAAGAGATTCCTCATAAATAAGCCTTTTATCAAAAAATCCATGCTCTCCAAGAAAATACCCTTGATCTGCGGTGTATACCACAATAGTATTGTCTGCAATGTCCTCAGCCTCCAAATAATCCAGCAGTTTGCCAATGTTGTCATCAATAGCCGCTCCGCACCTCATAAAATCCTTTACCAGTTTTTGATAGATTTTCTTTCGTTTCTGAATGCTGTCCAACCCTTCCAACGGATATGGTAATCCAGGGTATTGAGTCCAAAATTCCTCCGGATTTTTGGTAGCTTCATCCCAACGAGCAGCCAATCTTTCCAAAATCTGTCCACCAAAGGTTCTTCCTGTGGTTTCTTTTCCAAAATCCATTAGTGATTCTGGCTCAGGTATTTCCATATCCTTGTAAAGGGAAGCAAATCGTTCAGGATATTCAAAAGGCTCATGGGTAGCCTTAAAATTGCAAAACATTAAAAATGGCTTTTCAGAATCCCTTTTTTCCAGATGGGAAATGGTCAAATCCGTAATCACATCGGTAGAAAATCCTTTGTGAACCGTTCCTTTTGTACCATCATGTCCATCTACCCAATCTTCCTTGGTTTTCATTACAGGATCCCAATACAACCCCTGACCTGGGAGCACATTGAAATAATCAAAACCTTCTGGCTGACCCACCAAATGCCACTTTCCAATTATTGCGGTTTGGTATCCATTTGCTGAAAGTGTCTTGGCAATATTTGGATGCCCTTTGGGTAAAGGTTCATTTAGGGTATAGACTTGGTTAACATGGCTATACTGACCGGTAAGAATACTTCCCCTACTTGGTGTACAGATGGAGTTGGTGCAAAACGCATTGTTTAGGATTGCTCCCTCATTGGCCAAGCGTTTTAAATTATCATTCTTAACATAATCCTCTAAAATACCACCATAAAGGCCCCAAGACTGAGATGTATGGTCATCCGAAAGGATGAACAGGATATTGGGCTGTTCAACTATCTCTTCTTTTTCTTTTTTTGAATTGCATGCAGATAGAAGAACAAAACTTATAACTAGAATGCAATATTTGATGTACCTGTATTGGTCCATTTTCAATGTTTTTTTGGTTGGAATAGGCATAAAGCTATTGAAAATAAAAGATTTCAAATATTTGAAAGCGAAAATGCTATACTTTTTTGGCTTCTTCCCAATAGATATCCATTTCTGCCAAGGTCATATCCCTAAGAGATTTTCCTTTTTCTTTGGCTTTTGCTTCCAAGTACTGGAATCGATTTATAAATTTTTTGTTGGTACGCTCTAGGGCATTTTCTGGGTTGATATTTAAAAAACGAGCATAATTAACCATTGAAAACAATACATCACCAAACTCCGCCTCCATTTTATCTATATTATTAAGCTTGAGTTCTTCTTGGAACTCTGCCAACTCTTCCTGTAATTTTTGGAAAACCTGTTCCGGATGCTCCCAATCAAAACCCACCCCAGCCACTTTTTCTTGAACCCTATTAGCCTTGACCAATGCAGGAAGGCTGTTGGGGACACCTTGAAGCACACTTTTTTTGCCTTCTTTGAGCTTTATGTTCTCCCAATTTTGCTTTACGTCTTCTTCATTTTCAACTTTTACGTCTCCATAAATATGTGGATGTCTGTTGATTAATTTTTCGCAGATATCATTGGCTACGTCAGCAATATCAAAATCTTTGGTCTCTGAACCTATTTTGGCATAAAAAACAATGTGCAACAGCAAATCGCCCAACTCTTTTTTCACCTCCTCCAAATCGTTGTCTAAAATGGCATCGCCCAACTCATACGTTTCTTCTATTGTCAAATGCCTGAGCGATTGCATAGTCTGCTTTTTATCCCATGGACATTTTGCGCGTAGTTCATCCATTATATTAAGGAGTCTTTCAAATGCCTTTAGCTCTTCAGATCTTGCGTTCATCTATAAAATTTTATCTAAAAGTACAAAGACCATATTTTAGGGCATGATTGATTTTTGGCTTATTTTAGAAGACTAATCAATTATTTTTCAACATCCCATCATCATGAAAAATTGGTTTCAATTTCTATTGAGTATATATGGACATATAGTTCTATTCCTTTTAGGATTTCTTTTTTTTAGTACCAGTTACGGCCAAGAAGACCTACCTTTTTCTAAAGAAGTAAAAGAAATACAAGTTCATGCCGATGCTATTTGGGATGAATCCGAAGAGACTATTGTGTTCACAGGAAGCTCCAGTATTAGATTGTGGAAAGATCTTCAAGATAGATTTCCAGATTCCCAAATTATAAATACTGGGTTTGGAGGTTCACAAGCTTCAGATTTAGAGCATCATATGGATGAGTTAATTCTTAATTATAACCCAAAAAAGGTGTTCATTTATGAAGGAGACAATGATATCAGTGTGAAGAAAAGACCTAGGGTCATTGTCGATACCTTTAATGATATCATAGCATATTTAGGTAAGAAAAGGCCTGATATGAAGATAATCTTAATTTCTGCAAAACCAAGTATAGCCAGATGGCATTTAAAAAGACGATATATGCGTTTGAACAAAAGGCTCAGAAAATTGGCTTCAAATATTGAAAGTGTTGATTTTGCAGATGTTTGGACTCCCATGCTGAATAAAAGAAAACTAAAAAGAAATCTTTTTATTGAAGATGGCCTCCACATGAATTCCAATGGATATGACCTTTGGTACGGGGTCATTAAAGAATTTATGTACTAATTATTATAATATTGAAAATTGATTATATAGTATCTATTATTTGGCTTTTGTGCCTTTAAATTTGCAGAGATTCGCCTTTTTGTTGGTGAACCTTTAATAAACACCCTTAATATGAAATCCATTATTTTAAAAAGTTTCTTGGTTTTTGGTCTTGTATTTGTTGTTATGGCTTGTACCGCTCCAAAAAAGGAAATCAACTACCCCAAAACCGATTTAGCAGTTGAAGCATTGATCCCTAAACCTTTAAAAGTTGTTGCTACAAACTCTGCTTTTGGGCTAGATGTGAAAACTGTTATTTACACCAATCAAACCTCTAAAGGGTTTGAAGAGGTCGGAAAATTTTTGTCCAACAGAATCAATCAAAAAACCAAACTGGATATTCCCGTGAATTCTTCGCTGGATGAAACCGTTGAGCGTATCATTTACATTAACCAATCGGATGATTTGGAATCTGATTCACCTGAAGCTTATCAACTCTACATCAAAAATGACTCTATTTTATTGCATGCAAAAACGGTAGCTGGTGCTTTTCGAGGTATTCAAACCATACAACAGTTAATTCCTGAACACAGCAATGATACTTTGACCGAGCAACCAATGTGGTTAATCCCTACAGGAAAAATCAATGATGCCCCAAACTTTGGTTATAGAGGAATGATGTTGGACGTAGCCAGACACTTTTTCACAGTAGATGAGGTTAAAAAGTTACTTGATGTTCTTGCTTATTACAAATACAACACGCTCCATATGCATCTTACCGATGATCAAGGATGGCGAATTGAGATTAAATCATGGCCAAAATTGACTGAAGTTGGAGGTGAAACCGAAGTGGGTGGAGGCCCAGGTGGTTTTTACACCCAAGAGCAGTTTAAAGAATTGGTAGCTTATGCTGCGGAAAGGCATATTCAAATAATTCCCGAAGTAGACATGCCCGGACACACTAATGCTGCGTCTTTTAGTTATCCCATTTTAAACGGGAACGGCAAAAAACTAAGTTCCTATTCAGGAACCCAGGTAGGTTTTAGCACTTTTGATGCGCAAAAAGATACGGTTTATGCTTTTTTGGATGATGTAATCCGTGAAATCTCTGCCATCTCCCCCAGCCCTTATTTCCATATTGGAGGAGATGAAAGCCATGTTACCAAAAAGAAAGATTATCTCCATTTTGTAGAAAAAGTAGAGAAAATTGTACAAAAACATGGCAAACAAGCCATGGGTTGGAATGAAATTGCCCAGGCAAAAATTGACCCTTCCACGGTAGCACAGTTATGGAACGAACCCCACAATGCAATCAAAGCAGCTGAGGGAGGTTCTAAAATACTGTTGTCACCAGCCAAAAAAACCTATTTGGATATGCAATATGATTCCCTTTCCAAATTTGGATTGCACTGGGCTGCTTATATTCCTGTAGATTCAGCTTATATCTGGAGTCCTGAAAAATATGTTCCAGAAATACCCAAAGAAAGTATTTTAGGTATTGAGGCACCGCTATGGTCCGAAACTATTTCCAATAGCACCGAACTTGAATATTTGGCTTTTCCACGTGCCATAGGTTATGCCGAATTGGGTTGGTCAATTGATGAAAACAGAAACTGGGAAGATTACAAAGCCCGCTTGGCCAAACAAGTTCCTTATTTAAAAAGGATGAATATTAGTTTCTATCCAAGCAAGTTGGTTGATTGGGAAAATTAAAACCTACTCCTCTTCATCTGAGGTCACCGGCTCTTCATCAGAGCTGGTGAAATCGGTGATTTTATTCTCAACAAGGAGATTATACCATTGAACAATCTTTTTGATATCACTGGTATACACTCTATCCTCATCATAATTTGGTAAGATTTCAAAGAAATACTCCTCCAGCTCTATTTTCTCCGCTTTATGGCTAATGGCAGTTTTTTTACCACTTTCCTTTTCTTTTATTTTTTGAAACACCTCTTTTAGTGGCACTTCTTCTTCAAGAGTGTAAATGGCAATTTCCGACAATACACTCACATTACTGCGCATTCCCACGGTAACTCTTTTGCCGTCTAAAAGCGATTCTCCAACAAAACCGGTTCTTGTCTGGGTCAATAATCTATAAAGTCCAGGTTTTCCACCAATGGATAAAATTTTGTCCAATGCCATTTTTTCTGTTTTATGCGCGCAAAATTATGCTTTTATGGTAAACTCAATTCTTTTTAACGAGCTTTTTTGATATTGGGAAATCTCATTTTATAATCAATATTGATTTTCCCTTTTGAAATCTTGTCCAATCTGCTTTTTAGGAGTCGCTTTTTCAAGGACGAAAGCTTATCCGTAAACAAAACTCCCTCAATATGATCATATTCATGTTGAATAACCCGTGCCAAAAGACCATCATAAGTCTCACTATGCTCCTTGAAATTTTCATCAAGATAAGTTACCTTGATTTCAGGTTTGCGCTTAACATCTTCACGAATATCAGGAATGCTTAAACATCCTTCGTTAAAATCCCACTCAGCACCTATTTCCTCTTCAATTTTAGCATTGATGAACACCTTTTTAAAACCATTCAGCGCTTTTTGTTCTTCCTCGCTCAATTCTTCATCATCAGAAAATGGTGTGGTATCTACCAAAAACAATCTGATGGGCAATCCAATCTGGGGTGCGGCCAAACCAACTCCATGTGCATTGTACATGGTATCCCACATATTGGAAATGAGTTCATCCAATTTTGGATAATCTGCTGAAATATCCTTTCCAACTTTACGTAAAACGGGGTCTCCGTATGCAACAATGGGTAAAATCATAAAATTAAAATCTATTAAGGTATGCTTGTAAAATTAATGTGGCACTTATCTCATCAATAATTGCTTTGTCTTGGCGTTTTTTCTTTTTCATTCCACTATCCAACATAGATTGAAATGCCATTTTTGAGGTAAACCGTTCATCCTGACGTTCAACTCTGATAGTAGGAAACTTATCTGACAATTTTTTTAAAAATGGTTGTATCAATATTTCGGATTCTGAAGGGGTATTATCCATTTGTTTTGGAAGCCCTACAACAAAGGTCTCAACCTCTTCCTGATTCAAATAATCAACCAAAAAAGGAATTAAGTCTTTGGTTTCTACTGTAGTCAATCCAGAAGCAATCAGCTGAAGCTCATCAGTAATTGCTATTCCGGTTCTCACCTTCCCATAATCCAACGCCAAAATTCTAGCCAAGTTTAAATTTTTGGCAAAAATAAACCTAAAAATGTTATGCCCTTAAAATAAGCGGGATTATTCTAATGGGCCGACTATCTTTGTCAAAATTTTATAAAAAATGACACAGCTTAAGGCACTTATAGAAAATGCTTGGGATAACAGGGAATTATTAAAGGAAGAGCAAACCCAAGATGCAATCAGGGAGGTTATCAACCTAATAGATTTGGGAGAGTTGCGCTGTGCAGAACCAGTTGGTGACAATTGGCAGATCAACGAATGGGTCAAAAAAGCTGTGGTCCTATATTTCCCAATCCAAAAAATGGAGGTTTTAGAAGCTGGCATTTTTGAATATCATGATAAAATTCCATTGAAAAGGGGATATCAAGAAAAAGGCGTCCGCGTTGTTCCACATGCGGTTGCAAGGCATGGAGCCTATATTTCTAAAGGTACCATATTAATGCCCAGCTATGTAAACATTGGAGCCTATGTTGATGAGGGTACAATGGTAGATACTTGGGCCACCGTAGGTAGTTGTGCCCAAATAGGCAAGAATGTTCATTTAAGTGGTGGCGTTGGTATTGGAGGAGTATTGGAGCCCTTACAAGCTGCTCCCGTAATTATTGAGAATAATGCCTTTATTGGTTCAAGGTGCATTGTTGTTGAGGGTGTTAGAGTGGAAAAAGAGGCTGTATTGGGTGCTAATGTGGTATTGACAGCATCTACCAAAATTATAGATGTTACTGGCAATGAACCTATTGAACAAAAAGGAAGGGTTCCAGCCAGATCAGTTGTGATTCCAGGAAGTTATACCAAAAAATTTGCCGCCGGAGAATACCAAGTTCCCTGTGCGCTCATCATTGGTAAAAGAAAGGAAAGCACAGATAAGAAAACATCATTGAACAATGCCCTGAGGGAGCATGATGTGGCTGTCTAATTTTCATGTTTCAAATCCATTTTAGAGGGTTTCCCAAAAAAAACTTCAAAATAAAAGCAACCTTCCTATTATATAGTAGTCTATAAGATACAGGTCAAAATTGTTAAAATTTGACAAAAAAGTAGGGGATTTATCTTCTCAGTTGTTTTGTAAGAAAATAACCCCACTAACAATTTTTACCTTTTTTTTTTGTTATAGTTTTGCAACCATTAAATTCTGCACCTATTAATATGGCTGGATTGAGCGCCCCAAAGCAAAAAATATCAGCATTGATTATCACCTACAATGAGATGGGTTACATTGAAAAATGTATAGATTCCATAACATTCGCAGACGAGATCATTGTTGTTGATTCTTTAAGTACAGATGGCACTTTTGAATATCTACAGAGTCATCCAAATGTCAAAGTAATTCAAAAACCTTTCGAGAATTTTACAGCCCAAAAGAATTTTGCGCTTAAACAAGCAGAAAATGATTGGGTTCTTTTTGTGGATGCTGATGAAATTGTAGGACACAAACTTCAAAATGAGATTGTTCAAACAGTAAACGATCCCAATGCTCTAGAAGCATATTGGTTTTACAGAAAATTCATGTTCCAAAACCGCCCTTTACATTTTAGTGGTTGGCAAACGGATAAAAACCATAGGCTTTTTAGAAAAAGTAAGGTGAAGTACACCAATACAAAATTAGTCCATGAAACTCTTGAGGTTGATGGGTCTTCTGGCGTTTTCAAAGAAAAACTGATTCACTACTGCTATAAAAATTATCAAGAGTACAAATCTAAAATGCTTCATTATGGCTATCTAAAAGCCAAAGAAAAGTTTGATAATGGTGTTAGTTTTAACTATTTGAACCTTTTAATAAAACCAACTTGGAAATTCTTCTATAACTTTATTGTCCGCCTTGGTTTTTTAGATTTTCAAAAAGGAATTACAATTTGCTATTTAGATGCACTAAGTGTTTTGGAACGCTATAGAAAGCTTAAGCAAATGCACCGTAGTGCGGTTATCAAAATAAACTTGTTTATGCCTGCCTCACCTGAGGCTCGTTAAGCACATACTTTTTCCTACAAAACACCTAACACAATTTACTGTGTTTTGTAGCCAAGTTTTACTAGATGGTTTATCTTTGTGCGCTCCATTACTAATACAGTTTTAGTGCAAAAACTTACCGGGCTTCTTATAACCTACAATGAAGAAGATAACATCAAACGTTGTCTGGATTCTTTAGCATTTGCTGATGAAATTATTGTTGTGGATTCTTTCAGCACAGATGCTACCACAGAAATAATCAAGGAATATTACCCCCAAGTAAAGTTGTTTCAAAGACCCTTTAAGAATTTCACAGATCAGAAAAGCTATGCTTTGGCACAAAGCAGTAACGATTGGGTCTTTTTTATTGATGCAGATGAAGAAATTACTCCATCACTACAAGAAGAGTTGAAAAATGTACTTGCATCAAAGGAAATCAAAACAAATGGTTTTTGGATCTACCGACAATTTTTTTTTATGGAGGAAAAATTAAGGTTCAGCGGTTGGCAAACCGATAAAAATCTACGTTTTTTCAGAAAAAGTAAATCAAAGTTTACAGCATGGCGCATTGTTCATGAAACGGTTGAAGTCGACGGTCATGTAGGTAGATTGGAAAAAAAACTCAATCACTTTGCATACGATGATTATAAAGACTACAAAAACAGAATGATAAAATATGGTCGTATGCGCGCACAACAGGAATGGCCTAAAGAAAAAAAATCATATCCATTTGGACAGATTTTAAGACCAATATGGAAATTCTTCAACCACTACATCTTAAGGTTTGGTATTTTAGACGGTAAAAAAGGAATTGTCATCTGTTATTTAAATGCTTTAGGAGTTCACGCACGCTATCGTGAATTAAACAGACTTCATAAGAAACAGTACTAGTTTGGACCATGTTACATAGATAGGCTTAAGATTCTTTTTGAAGTTTTCTAAGTTTTGCATACTTCATATAAGAAAAAAATGCTTGTATCAAAGAAAAAGTACACCCATCCAATCCATTCAAAAAACCTCTTTTAAAGAAATAGCATCTAAACCATGCAGCAAAACAATGTGTAAGAGGGTCAAACCAACTTGCTCTTTTACCTTTTTCAAACATTTCTTGGGCCTGCCAATCAGTATATTGATTTTTTTTGGAAATAATATCGTAAAAACTGCTCCATCCGTAGTGATGAACATGCAGGTTTTTACGAACCATATTACCACCTTTAACCCTCTGATGTACAATTGAAGTAGAAGGTGCCGCTGTTTTCTTATTAAAAAAACGGCAGGTATAATCGGGATACCATCCAGAGAAATTTATAAGCTTATTTCCCATATAATTATAGTATCTAAAAAGATAGGCATCGTATGGGTCGTTATGATAATCTCCCGATTTCATGAACTCATAAGAATCTTCATCCAATATTTCATCGGCATCCAAGTTAAGTATCCAATCATTACTGCAAAATTGTAGTCCGTGAATACGCTGCGGGCCATCCCCTAAAAAATCCTGCAAATAAACTTTGGCTCCTTTCTCTCTTGCAATGGCAACAGTATCATCACTGCTATTGGAATCAACTATAACAACTTCATTACAAACCCGTAACAAAGAATCTATGCAAGCACCTATGTTTTTTTCCTCGTTAAAGGTTATTACCAAACCACTTATAGCCATATATGTTGTTATTTGCCAACCAAATCAATATTGGCTGTTTTTGCCTTATTTTTGTAGGCACGCATCTAAGATAACAAAGAAACAAAATCTGACCATTACATAAAAAAACCATGATTCCTAAAAAAATACATTTTTGCTGGTATGGACATGGACCTTACAACGATACAATTAACAAATGTATTGCTTCCTGGAAAACAAAACTGCCGGATTACACTATTAAAAAGTGGGACGAAACAAATACCCCTTTTGACAAATTTCCCTTTTTAAGAATCCTTTACAAGCAAAAAAAATGGTCTTTTATAACTGATTATATGAGGTTATATTCCATTTATACCGAAGGAGGCATTTACCTGGACACAGATATTGAGATTCTAAAAGATTTTGGGAAATTATTGGAAGAAGAGGCTTTTGTTGGTTATCAAACAACATTAGAGGAGTCTAAATATCCTTTTAACTCTGCAGTTGTTGGAAGCACACCCAAAAACCTTTTCATTAAAGAATGTATAAAGGAAACTGAACGAAAACAACGCCTAAAATACAATGCTATGGGTGGGCCTCCCATTGTCAGTAAAGTTCTTATTCAGGATTATGGAGTAAACCAATACAAAGACCAAACTATAAATGGGGTAAAATTACTTACCAAAGACTATTTTTTCCCTTTTTCATGGATGGAGGAATATTCCCCAGAATGCATCACTGAAAATACGGTTTGTATACATTGGTGGGAAGAATCATGGACCGTGAAAAAGAAAAATCTAAGCTATTATGTTGATAGTGTAAAACGAAAATTACAAAAGACACCTACCATTCTGGGGAATCGGTTAAAATACAACATCAATGAAAAAGGGTTTTATCTAACCGATTTTCAATAAAATACAGAACATCTTACTTTACTAAAAATTACAGTGATTCAAAAAGAAATTCAATCCGCTTCAGATGTTTTAAAAAAAGGTGGTCTAATTCTCTATCCTACAGACACTGTCTGGGGTATTGGGTGTGACGCCACCAATGAAGAAGCCGTCAAAAAGGTATATCAACTCAAAAAAAGAGTGGATAGCAAGGCCTTGATTTGTTTGGTTGCCAACCAGGCCATGTTGGAAAGGCATGTAACGGAGGTTCCTGAAGTGGCATATGACATCATGGATTTGGCAGAAAAACCCACTACTATAGTTTTTGACCAACCCAAGGAAATTGCCCAAAACCTTATAGCCAAAGACAATACTCTCGCTATTAGAGTGGCTTCCGACAAATTTTGCCAATATCTTATCAATAAGTTCGGTAAACCCATCGTATCCACATCTGCAAATATTTCCGGTTTTCCCACACCAAAACATTTTAAAGAGATAAGTCCAGAAATTTTAAAAGGAGTGGACTATGTGGTAAATTTGCCCGACGAAAATAAAAACCCTTTCCCTTCGTCCATTATAAAATTGAGCAATGACGGTCAGGTCAAGGTAATCAGGGAGTAAAAATGACGCAAGAATTCCATAAAAAGGCTATACAACATCCCATTTTCAAGCTTATTGGAGAAACTTCAGAAGAGCTGGGTATTGGTTCCTATGTTATTGGTGGGTTTGTCCGCGATTACTTTTTAAACAGAGGCACTCCAAAAGATATTGACATTGTAGCTATCGGCAGTGGAATAAAACTTGCTCAAAAAGTCGCTTCAAAATTGAGTGGAAAACCTCAGGTTTCCGTGTTCAAAAATTTTGGTACTGCCATGATCAAGCACCAAGACTTGGAGTTGGAATTTGTGGGAGCACGAAAAGAAAGTTACCATCGTGATAGTCGAAAACCAGTTGTGGAAGATGGTACTTTGGAAGATGACCAAAATAGAAGGGATTTCACCATCAATGCCATGGCTTTGGCATTGAACTCATCCAATTTTGGACAACTTTTGGACCCTTTTAATGGAAGAAAGGATTTAGGGCAAAAAATCATCAGGACTCCCTTGGAACCAGGAATTACCTATTCGGATGACCCACTTCGGATGATGCGAGCCATTCGGTTTGCGACCCAGTTAAATTTTAATATCGAGCTTAAATCTCATCAAGCGATATTAGAAAACAAAGACCGCATCAAAATAATTTCCAAAGAGCGAATTGTTGATGAGCTCCACAAGATTTTGATGAGTAAAAAGCCATCCATCGGGTTTAAGCTGATGCACCAAACTGGACTTTTACCGCTCATTCTCCCTGAACTTACTGCTTTGCAGGGTATTGAGGAGGTTGAAGGCCAACGACACAAGGATAATTTTTGGCACACATTGGAAGTGGTGGACAACATCTCAGAAAACACAGATAACCTTTGGTTACGATGGGCAGCATTACTGCATGACATCGGTAAAGCCCCAACCAAAAGGTTCCATAAAAAAATTGGCTGGACATTTCATGCCCATGAATTTGTGGGCTCTAAAATGGTCTACAAACTTTTTAAAAGGTTACGAATGCCCTTGAACGACAAGATGAAATTCGTTCAAAAAATGGTATTGATGAGCTCAAGACCTATCATTCTTTCAGAGGATCATGTAACAGATTCAGCAGTCAGGCGCTTGGTCTTTGATGCAGGGGAATATGTGGAAGACCTTATGACCTTGTGCGAAGCGGATATCACTACAAAAAACCCACGAAAGCAGAAACGGTACAAGAACAATTTCAAGATTGTTCGCCAAAAAATAGAAGAGGTCGAGGAACGTGATCATGTGCGCAATTTTCAACCTCCCGTTTCTGGAGAGGAAATCATGAAAACCTTCAATTTAAAACCTTCTAAGGAAATCGGAATCATTAAAGATGCCATCAAGGAAGCTATCCTAGAAGGAGTGATTCCCAATGAGCATGATGCAGCATTTCAATTTATGTTGGAAAGAGGTAAGAAAATGAACCTGAAAGCAATTACAGATGAAAAATAACAAATATGTAATCTATTGGCTATTAACAGGCTGCGTATTGATTTTCATTATGGTGCTAGTAGGCGGAATTACTAGGCTAACCCATTCAGGACTTTCCATTTCAGACTACAAGTTGATTACTGGAACCCTCCCTCCCATGGGACAACAAGAGTGGAAAGAGGCGTTTGAACTATATAAACAATACCCAGAATACCAAAAACTAAACTATCATTTTACCCTTGAAGATTTTAAGAGCATCTATTTTTGGGAATGGTTACATAGGGTTATTGGCAGGTTAATCGGAATAGTTTTCATTGTTCCTTTTTTGTTTTTCTTGATTCGTAAAAAATTGGATGGACCAACCATAAAAAAGTGTCTTGTTTTGCTTTTTTTAGGTGGATTCCAGGGTTTTTTGGGCTGGTATATGGTAAAAAGTGGGCTGGTAGACCGTCCAGATGTCTCCCACTATCGATTGGCAGCACATTTAACTACAGCCTTTATCACCTTTGCTTATAGTCTTTGGGTAGCCTTGGATTTAATCTATCCCTCAAAAAAGGAAATCAATAAAAACATTAGAAACCTTATTGGAATTGCACTGGTGGTCTTGATTATTCAAATTGTGTGGGGTGCTTTTGTTGCTGGCCTAGATGCTGGATTTATCCACAACCACTGGCCCATGATGAGCGAAGGAAAGCTGATTCATGAAACAGTCTATATTGAACAAAGACCCGTAGTCAATAATTTTATTGAAGGTAAAAGCGGCGTACAATTCATACATAGGTATTTGGCCTATATCGTGGTAGCCCTAGTGGGATTAATTTGGCATAGAACCAAAACGATAAAACTAACTCAAATGCAGGAAAAGGGTGTAAAGTCTTTGTTGATCTTGGTTTTAGTCCAGTTTTTGTTGGGAGTTTTCACCATAATTTATGCCGTACCGCTTATTTTGGGAGTTGCCCATCAAATTGGAGCCTTTTTTCTCTTGGCAGCAATGACCTTTACTTTACATAGATTTTCCAAATAAAACACTATTTATTGTAACTTTGCCCCACTTTAATTTTTGCTGAATGATTTATAAAATAAGGATAATACTTGATGCAGAGGATGATATCTTTAGGGATATTGAGATAGAGGATGTAAGTACCTTAGAAGATTTTCATAATGCAATAACCCAGGCTTTTGGTTTTGGAGGCAGTGAAATGGCATCCTTTTATACTTGTGATGAGGAATGGAACCAGGATGAAGAGATTGCTCTTTTTGATATGAGTGAAACCGGCTCCGATGTTAGATTGATGAATGAAACCATTCTGGAAGATGTGGTTACCGAAAAGTCCCCAAAAATGATCTACGTTTATGATTTCTTCAGTATGTGGACATTTTTTGTGGAACTGGCGGATATTACCGAAAAAGAAGATGGTAGAACCTACCCTAATCTCCTGTTCAGTTTTGGAGAACTGCCCGATTCCCCGCCTGAAAAAAAGTTTGAATCAAAACCTTCGGTTGACTTTGACGATTCCTTTGGAAGTTACGATGATCTGGATTTTGACGAAAACTGGAATTAATATATACAATTAACAATTGCCAATCTCCAATGAACAATGATAAAAATTGTTCATTGAGTATTGATAACTGAAAAACAAAATGCTAAACCTATATTCTGCCCAAATTGAAAGTGCCTCACTTCACCGTGTTGGAAATCAAAGTAAAAATGAGCCCATCTTCTTGTCCGAAGAACCATTTTCCTTAAATGACGAAATGTCCGGGTTGTTGAAGGAGTATTTTTTTAAACCTTTCAGAGAAAAAGAAGAGAACTATTTTAGGTTTTCTCATGAGGCGGACTTGGAATTCAATGAAGTTTTCAATGCTGTTTCGGAGCTTTTTGGTGATTTTTCCAAATCGCATCAATTATCCAAAAAGATTACCAGTCACCTTTATCAACAATCCAACCACCCACATATTAAAAGTGGAGAGGTTTATATTGTCCATTTTTCTGATATGGTCATCGATAACCAAAAAACAGAGGCCGTAGGCATCTTTAAAAGTGAGTTGAAGCATGATTTTCTTCAATTTGAAGAAAAAAATCAGAATCTTGAAATTTTGATTCGCCAGGGAATCAATATCAATAAATTGGATAAGGGCTGTATTGTTTTCAATGTAAACAAAGAAGAAGGATATAAGGTTTTATCGGTTGACAGTAACCGCTATGACGCCAAGTACTGGTTGGAAAATTTCTTGGGACTATCACCTTTGACCGATGAAAACTTCTATACCAAAAACTATCTAAAATTCTGCCAGAACTTTGCCAAGGATGTAGTGCTTCCTGCCGAAGATAAACAGCAAGAAGTGCTTTTTATGAACCGCGCGGTAAACCATTTTGCCAAAAATGATGAGTTTGAAGAAACTTCTTTTTTAAATGAGGTGATGGAAAACCCTGAGTTAATACCTGAGTTTAAGCATTACAAAGTTGAAAAAGGTCCCAAATTCAGCATTGAGGATGTCTCCAATTTTGATATTGCCAACAAAGCGGTTTCCGATGCCCGAAAAAAAATAAAGAACGTCATCAATCTTGATACCAATATTCAGATAAAAATGGATTTCATTAACCCGGAATCTGCTGAGAAATTTGTGGAAAAAGGTTGGGACGAAGAACGTCAGATGTACTATTACCTAGTGTATTTTAATAAGGAGCAGAAAAGCTAGGGTAGTATTAATTACAAGTGTTCCCTTCCATTTCAATAGAATTTGGGTTTTCCGAATTGTTTTCAATACACTCGTACTGATTTCCACCAGTTGGCTCATAAATGGTGTTGTTGAGTATAGATACTTGATTATGAGCACTGAATAATCTCACTCCGCTTCTATTTTTGGGTCTAATCGTGTTTTCCATCACTTTTATGTTGTTGACATTCCCTATCTCAAGACCACCGTGTACTTCATTGTTTTTAAAGGTCACACCATTTATATTTGAAAAAGTTACTGCTTTGGCTTTTGATTCTTTAAAAGTGTTGTCCTCAAAAACAAGGGTATTGTTTTTATGTTCTTCCTTATTGTTCATTTGTGCAAAATAAACAAGGAAACTTCCAGATGTAATCTCGTTTCCTTTGATTTCTATCTCATCGCCATGCGTATTTGTTGCCTGTATCCCATTTCCGGTGACATTGATCGTATTGTCATGTATCCTTGCCTTAAATGCTTTGCTCAATTGAATTCCTGAACCGCATTCTTTTATGGTATTCTCGTGAACATAGGCCTCATTTGATCCTACAACAACACCAAGACTATAACCTTCAATGCTATTTCCAGCTATTTCATTATTGAAAACAGTTTCTCCTGTCCCGGCAGCAAATATTGCCCAACTATCGACAGCAGTACCAGTAGCTTTAAATCTATTATTAATAACCTTTGATTCGGACACTAACGAATAGACCACCCGGGTTCCTATGTCATTATCCTGTACAGTAAGGTTCTGCCCAATTGTTAATGTAACAAATCCTCCCCTACTCCCACGCTCAGTGTTATTTTTTATATCCACATCAAAAACCTTTTGACGCTCCATAAGAATACCGTTATCGTCCCTATATCTATCAGGTTCAATATTGATAGCATAACCTACCTCACCCCCATCAGAATTTTTAGAAGGCAAACCTGTATCTATAAAAGTATTCCCTTCAATCAGAACATCTCTTCCATCTGTAAGTGCAATGGCCATCCTTCTAGAGTTTTTAAACTTGCAATTGATGATTTTAAGGTTTGTAGTTGGGTCATAATTGGGATTAAAAGAGAATCCTGTTGAATAAATGGTTATGGACCCTGAAGATCCTTCTTCAAAATTGACACCATCAATAGTAACATTCTTTCCAGAGTGAATGTGCATTAAATGATTCCCTTCAAGACCCGTGTCATTCGGAGAGTATATTCGTTCATCTCTATCCCCGTGAAGATTTCCTCCAGTTATACTAACATTGGATACTTCTCTGACAGCCAAAATACAGCCTGATAAATTCACCGCTCCCCCTGGAATCATCCTCAAATGGGTATTGTCAGACATTGATAAATGAAAATCTGACGGAATATTCACAGCCTCTTTTGAGGGGTACCAATTTTGGTTTGTTGTTGTGCTGGTTACCGTATTTATATTAAAATAAGCATCAAACCTGTCAATTTTAAAAACCGTAGCTCCCAACTGCTTGGTAAATTCCATCAACCTTTCCAGTTCCTGATTATTCTTCAATGCAATATCAGATGTGGTCTTTCCCTCAACAATGTCCCATCTAAGCGCGTAAAACTTAAATTCTGGGTCTTTTAACTTTACATCACCCTCTACTTCAAGTTTTGAGCTCAACAATCTTCCATCTATAGTGCCCCCAGAAAATATGAGCTTACCATTGACTATATCTCCCTTACCAAATTCAAAATTGACATTTGACGGAAGTGAAATAGTCTCTCCATTAAGATCCAAAACACAATCTATTGTTACGGTAGAATTAGCCGCCAAATCCTGTAGGTCAAAATCACATGGGGTAGTAATGGTATTTTCAGGTTGATCTTGAACAATTTCCTCACCAGTACCAACACTTTCAGTACTACAGGAAACAAAAATCAACATTAATAAGATGGTAACGAAGAAGCTGTTCTTTTTCATTTTCAATAGATCTGGGGTTTAAAAACTAACGGTTTGGATTGGGGTTTCGTGTGCAGCGCCCTTGCAGTTGAACGAAAATATCATGAAAAATTAATCCTGAAAAACCTACAAAACAACAAGTGAATATTGATTAAATCCTAATTATTGGAATCATTACCTATAATTTGCCTCATATTAACGTCTTGGTAGTTACGCTTCACAAAATCAAGGGCAAGAGATAACACTTCTCCCATTGTCTTGCATTTTTTAAAATCAAGGTCCTTGGCCATATCATATATCTCAAGCTTAAGCTTGGTTATATTTTCATCCAATGAAATCTCATCTATTAAGCATGCATCCAAAAGTCTTTTGATTCTATCACCAGAACTTAATATTCTTTTGGCAACTATGGAACGTTCCTCAATTTTATACTGGTCTACCGAGTGTTTTTGTAGTTTGGAACGTACCAACTCCACCATTTTATAGTTTTCCTTAAAAAACTGTGGCCGGTATACCTTCAATTTCCCTTCAAAACATTGTTGGTCAAAATCTATAGCTCTGATTTTGTATACCACATGGTCAAAATCATGTGTTGGAACAATTACATAGTTATAAGATCTCATATCTCCCAATAGCCTAATCATGCATCGCTCATTAAATTTCACAAATTCCTTGGCCAGTTGTGCTTTTTCAGGTTCCGTACACTTAGGAAGTACATCATTTATAAAAACGTCCCCTGGGATACCAGCTATGTGCTCTTCTATCAACGTATCTCCGCATACTAAAAAGTTAAGGTTATAGGGAGAGAGCATATGCTCCAATTCTAATCCATAAATACGAGAGGCATCAGTCTTTTTTACATAGAAATAGGTGTAATTGTCATTTAAAATGTTCCGTACTTTGATTCGAAAAGGTTTAGAATTTCCAAAGGTGCAAAAATCTACTGCATCAACATTTAGATATTCCAAAATCCGATCACTTCCATCAGAATGTAAAATTGAATATACCTTTTTAAGGCTTAAATCGATTTCTTCTCGTTCAAAATCGGAATAATAAACCCGTACCCAAAGTGTGTCAGTGCCCTGAGAATCATAAACAACAACAGAACCAGAAAACCGCAATAGATCTTCATAAAAAATGGGGATTTCAATTTTACGACTATATCGATGTAAGTACCCATCCAGTTTTTCATTAACTGGATAGGCAGGCTTTTTCTTGGACATCAGTTTTTCCTCAGACATTCTTTCCCTATTTTGTAACAAAATCCATAATACCTCGTCAAGTTACTATAAACAAATCAAAAAACGATTCCGACTTGGAAACTATACTGACCGTAAACAATCTGACAAAAAAATTCGGCTACCTTACTGCTGTAAAAAATTTGTCGTTCACCATTGAAAAAGGCAATGTCTATGGCATTTTAGGACCCAATGGAAGTGGTAAATCCACCACCTTGGGCATTATTTTAAATGTTGTGAACAGAACTGCCGGTGATTTTAACTGGTTTGATGGAACTACTTCAACCCACGAAGCTTTGAAAAAGGTTGGGGCAATTATTGAGCGCCCTAATTTTTATCCATATATGACCGCTATTCAAAATTTGAAGCTGGTTTGTAAAATAAAAGAGGTCCCGGATACCAAAATCCAGGAAAAATTGGAGCTCGTTGGTCTTTGGGAACGAAGGAATAGCAAGTTCAGAACATATTCCTTAGGAATGAAACAACGGTTGGCCATTGCCTCTGCATTGCTCAACGATCCAGAAATCCTTATCCTTGATGAGCCCACAAACGGACTCGACCCTCAAGGCATACATCAAATAAGGGAAATTATTAAAAAGATTGCCGGTAAAGGGACTACAATATTATTGGCCTCACATTTATTGGATGAAGTTGAAAAAGTATGTTCCCACGTGGTAATTCTAAGAAAAGGAGAGAAACTATATTCTGGACCTGTTGACGGCATGTTGGCAAGCCATGGTTTTTTTGAATTGAGAACCAAGGATATGGAAAAACTTGAAGCGCTATTGGAAAAGAATGCCAGCTTTGGAAAATTAACCAAAGAGAATGGTATGCTCACCGCTTTCCTAAAAGAAGAAATGAATGCTGAAGAGTTAAATAAGATGCTGTTTGACCAAGGTATGGTTCTTTCTCACTTGGTAAAACGTAAGGAAAGTTTAGAAGAGCAATTTTTAACCCTGACCAAAAACAAATAGATAGAAATGGTACGCTTACTACAGATAGAATTCATAAAACTTTGGAACAACAGAGCAAGTAAAATATTGATTCTTTCATACTTTATACTTATATGTTGCATCGCCTTGATTGCAGCCATAAAATTTCCTTTTGGTGAGGGAATATTATTGGCCGACCTCGGAATCTTTAACTTCCCTTACATTTGGCATCATAATTCATTCATAGCTGCCATCCTAAAACTTTTCTTTGCCATTGTTGTGGTTTCAATGATGGCAAACGAGTATAGCAATAAGACCATTAAACAAAATTTGATAGATGGTCTGTCCAAAAAGGAATTTGTCCTTTCCAAGTTTTTGACGGTTATCTCATTTTCCCTGATTTCAACCGTTTTTGTATTTGTGGTTTCCATGATTTTGGGACTCATTTATTCTGACTACAATGAGGTTTCCATCATTTTTTCGGATATGGAGTTTCTACTGGCATTCTTTATAAAGCTGGTAGGATTCTTCTCGTTCTGTCTTTTTCTGGGCATTTTTGTGAAACGTTCGGCGTTTGCCCTGGGTTTCTTAATTCTGTGGGCTGTTTTCGAACAAATTTTATTTGGAATTCTAGGTTGGCAAATTACATCCTGGGAAACGGCATCGAAAATCAAGAGTTTTCTTCCGTTAGAATCCATGGCCAACCTGATAAATGAGCCATACACCCGACTAAGTGCCGTTCAAAACGTTGCTAATCAAATAGGGGAAAATCTGAATTTTGATTATGCAGTTCATTGGCACGAATTTCTAATTGTCCTTTTTTGGACGGCTCTTTTTGTCTATTTATCCTATGTATTATTGAAAAAGCGTGATTTATAGTATCTTGTCAGGTACTTTTATAACGTTGAATGCTATATAAATACATTTGCTTATTTCTTATTTCACTATTTTCCTTTGCCTTATTCGGACAGGGAGAGACCTCTAATTGGTATTTTGGGAACGGTGCCGGAATAAAATTCAACAACGACGGAACCGTTGTACCACTCACTAATGGTAGAATAAATACTTTTGAAGGTTGTGCTTCTTTATCCGATGCGGCTGGCAATCTATTATTATATACTGATGGCATTAGGGTTTATGATGGCAATCATAGTCTTATGCAAAACGGATCGGGACTCTATGGTGATCCTTCTAGCACACAATCCGCAATTATCGTACAAAAACCCCAAGACCCCAATATCATTTACATTTTCACAGTGGATACGTCCACTTTTGAGGATGACCCTGATCTTGGTTTAAATTATTCGGTGGTAGACCTATCACTAAATGGAGGAAACGGTGCCGTAATTCTAAAAAATGTCAATCTACTTGAAGATTGCTCAGAAAAGATTTCTGCAGTGGTCAAAAACTGTATGGACAATTCCATTTGGGTTGTTGTTTTAGGAACATACAGTGGAGGAGTTGGAAGGTTCAATACGTATTATGCATATGAAATTTCCCCAACTGGCGTCAATGCCACACCGGTTAAAAGTACATTCAATGATCTCCAGGTTGTAGATCCCAGAGGATATTTAAAATTCTCGGCAGATGGCAAAACACTAGCCAGTGCCAATTCCTCGAATGGTCTTTACATATATGATTTTGACGCAAATACAGGGGTTGTTTCCAATCAACAAATATTGACAATTACCGCTCCAAACAAATTTCCCTATGGCATTGAATTTTCGCCAAACCAGCAATTCTTGTATACCCACACCTCAAACAATGAACCTGCCAATCAAGATGGAGGACATTCCTCTTCTTTATTGCAATTTGACCTTACTGCTACGGATATATCTGCTTCAGAAGTTGAAATTGATAGAAATCCAATATATAGAGGAGCACTTCAACTAGGTCAAAATGGCAAAATATATAGGACCATAGCAGAAAGTTATATTAAAGGAACACCTTATTTGGGCGTTATTGAAAATCCCAATGAAAAAGGAATCGCTGCCAATTACAAGCATAATGCCATATCTTTGAATGGCCGAAATGCAACACAAGGCCTTCCGCCGTTTATCCAGTCCTTTTTTGACCGGGTAGAGATAGTAAAAAATACAGATGGTTCCACATCTACTTCTTTGGATATTTGTTATGGAGAACCTTTTAATCTTGAGGTGGAAAACATCCCTGGTGCAACTTATAATTGGGAAAAAGATGGAAATCCTATCACTAACCCAAGTAATGTTCTTGCTATAAACACTGCAGATGTTACAGATTCTGGACGTTATTCTCTTGAGATAACACTTAGCGACCCTAGTGAATGCCCGATAATAGGGGAAGCATTCATTTCTGTTAACCCTCTTCCTAATGCTCCTTTTCTTTCTTTGGTACAATGTGACATCAATACCAACAACGCTACAGATGGTATTACCTTTTTTAATTTGGAACAAGCAATTTTTGATACATCCTATACATTTTCATTTTACGAATCTCCTGCAGATATAACTACCAACAGTCCCATCACGGACCCTATTGGCTACGTTAATTCAACTCCGTTTAACCAAACCATTCAATATAAGGTCGCAGATGAAATGGGTTGTGAGAACTTCGGTGAGTTGGAGTTAACTGTCAGATCTGTTGTTTTTACCCCGGATGACGAAAAATCATTTTATCAATGTGATGATAACCCAGAAGATCTATTATTGGAATCAACGTTTGACCTTAGTGATTTTCAACAAGTAAATTACCCAAACAAGGACATTGCTTTTTATGCTACTTTAGAAGATGCCAGTCTAGAACAAAATTCAATATCAGGTGTTTATAAAAGTATTTCTAAAACCATTTATGCCAGAATTGAGGATAGTAATGAATGTGAAGATATAGATGTAATTCATCTAGTGGTCAACCCAACACCATCATTTACTTTTGATAACGAGATTTTATGGTGTACTGATGGCCCTCCATTACCAATAAAAGCCCCTGGAGGATTTGATTTCTATAGATGGTACAAAAACGAAGGTGGCCTTAACCAAGAAATGGGAAATCAACAGGATCTTCAGGTTTCTTCTACAGGGAATTACACCCTTTTGGCAGGGTACATTTACAACACCAATGATGGAAGTTTTGAATGTACCAATGAAGTGGAATTTGAAGTGATTCCATCGAACATAGCCAAAATTGAAGACGAACGCATTGAAGATATCTGGGAAAACAACCTAATTGAAGTAATTGTTTCCGGTGATGGTGATTACGAATATTCCCTAGATGGTAATAACTATCAAGATTCCCCAGAGTTCAGAAATATACAACCAGGCTTTCCCATCATTTACGTAAGAGATAAAAATGGATGTGGAATAGCTAGGAAAAAGATTTCAGTTATTGGATATCCAAAGTTTTTTACACCCAATGGTGATAATTATAATGATTCTTGGCAAATCATTGGTGCAAACAGCCTTTTTCAGGCTGAAAGTATTATTTCCATTTATAATCGATTTGGACAATTAGTGGCCCAAATCAGTCCAAAAACAGAAGGATGGGATGGCACTTTCAACAATAATGCTTTACCTGCCTCCGATTATTGGTTTAGGGTCTCATTGGAAGATGGTAGAATTTTTAAGGGGCATTTCGCCCTTAAAAGATAATTCTAGAGATAAAAATCACTAAATTAAAGAGTTTGATTTTTGTCAAATGTTAAAAAAATTGCTTCTCATATCAACTTTATGCTTTTCCATTCTTGGAAAGGCACAAACCTGCCCGGGCTTGTCAAGTCCCCTAAATGGGGACAGCAATGTTTCAGTGAACACTACTATTTCCTGGGAGGCTTCAGATGGAATCCCGGCTTATCGGATTCGTTTAGGCACAACCCCCGGCAGTGCGGACATTTTAGAGCGGTCTGTTGGAAATTCCACTTCATACACCCCTCCTTTGGGGCTTCCGGAAAATACCCAAATTTATGTCACCATAATTCTGGATTTCTTATTTGAAGGTGGAGCAGATATTATTTGTCCAAGCCAATCGTTCACAACAGAAGATGTAATCACTCCACCTTCTTGCACTACCATGAAAACCCCACTCGATGGCGCAAGTAATGTGAGTGTATTTTCAAATTTGGTTTGGAACTATGCCCCTTCAGCCACTAGTTATGTAGTTAGTCTTGGCACAACACCTGGCGGAAATGATATCCTTTCCCCAATCAATGTAGGAAACACACTTTCATACAATCCTCCGGGTCAGTTTCCTGCCAATACCACTATCTATGTCACCGTATCTCCCAGCAATGAAAATGGTACTGCAACTGGCTGTACTGAAACTAGTTTCACAACAGGTGAATTGGCAAGTTTACCTGGATGTACAAATCTTGTGAGTCCATTAAATGGAGCTATCAATGTTCCTTTAACTCCTTTTATAGAATGGGTTCCTGTTCCAGAAGCAACCGGATATAGGGTTACCATAGGTTCATCTCCTGAAACGGCAGACATTCTTGACAACGCTTCATTTGCGACAAACTCAACTTTTGTGTTGGACTTTGAAGCAAACCGAACTTTCTTTATAACCATTGTACCCTACAATGCAGCTGGAAATGCCCTTAGTTGTGGACAAGAAAGCTTTTCAACCATTTTAGGGTGTGGTCCTTATTTGGATCTAGCAACAGGGGAAACAGTAACATTGAATCCTGAAATAGATTTTCCAGAAACTTTATCCCTATGCCAAAATGAAACTCCGTTCATTGTAACTTCAAATGATGTTGCAGATGGTTATCGATGGTATAAAGTAGACCAATTTGGCAATGAAACATTATTATCCGAAACCATTGAGGTTGCCCTTACTGAAAATGGAACCTATAAATATGAAGCGTATAATTTGATTCCGCAGTCAGGAGGCAGCTTAGAATGCCCATCAACCAGGGAATTCAATGTGGTTTCCTCCGAAATTGCATCTATTGATGATCTATTAACCTCGGAAAACACCTTTGGATTGGAAGTGACGGTTAATGCATCTGGGAATGGAGATTATGAATTTGCCATTGATACTATTGATGGACCATATCAGAATAGCAATATTTTTAATGCCGTTGCACCTGGAACACATACTTTTTATGTTCGAGACAAAAATGGTTGTGGCATTGCTGAGAAAAAATTTGTTCAAGACCTTACCGTAGAAGGTTTCCCAAAATTCTTTACACCCAATGGGGACAATGTCAACGATTTCTGGCAATTCATTCAACCTCGTAGCGGAGCGGAAATCGTTTTGCAGAGCATTCGGATATTTGACCGATATGGTAAATTTTTGAAAGAGATTACCCAGAATTCCCAAGGGTGGGATGGTAATTTTGCTGGACAGCCATTACCATCCGGTGATTATTGGTACAAGGCCTTGGATATTACGAATAGAGAAATATTGGGCCATTTCTCTTTGAAGCGATAATCTCGCCTTTTCACTTCGTTTTGGTATTACGCTTTAGTATTTTTATGAAATGAAATTTCAGGTAGTATCAGAATTTAAACCTACAGGTGACCAACCCGAGGCTATACGCCAATTAGTTACTGGAATTGAGGAAAAAGAAACACATCAAACCTTATTAGGTGTGACAGGTTCTGGAAAAACATTTACAGTGGCAAACGTGGTGGAGTCCGTGCAACGCCCAACTCTTGTTTTGGCCCATAATAAGACCTTGGCAGCTCAGCTCTACTCTGAGTTCAAGCAGTTTTTCCCAAAAAACGCCATAGAGTACTTTGTATCCTATTATGACTACTACCAGCCTGAAGCTTACATCCCAACCAGTGGACTTTATATTGAAAAAGATTTATCCATCAACGAAGATATAGAGAAATTAAGATTGAGTGCTACCTCATCCTTGCTGTCAGGGCGAAGAGATGTGCTGGTAGTCGCCTCTGTCTCCTGTCTTTACGGTATTGGCAACCCTGTAGAGTTTCAAAAAAACGTAATCTCTATACACAGAGACCAAGTGATATCAAGAACAAAGTTCTTAAAACAGCTTGTTCAAAGCCTTTATTCTAGAACAACGGCCGATTTTAGAAATGGTAACTTCAGGGTCAAAGGTGATGTTGTTGATGTATTCCCAGGTTATGCCGACCATGCCTTCAGAATACATTTTTTTGGAGATGAAATTGAAGAAATTGAAGCTTTGGATCCCTTTAACAACAAAGTTATAGAGGAATATGAGTCATTGAACATATATCCCGCAAATATGTTCGTTACCTCTCCCGATGTTCTTCAAAATGCAATTCATCAAATTCAAGATGACTTGGTAAAACAAATTGACTATTTCAAAGAAATAGGTCGACCTCTTGAAGCAAAACGTTTGGAGGAAAGAACCAATTTTGATTTGGAAATGATCAGAGAACTGGGGTATTGTTCTGGGATTGAAAACTATTCCAGATATTTGGACGGCAGGGAGCCGGGCACAAGACCTTTCTGTTTGTTGGACTATTTTCCAGATGATTATTTGATGATTATTGATGAGAGCCATGTAACCATTCCACAAGTCCATGCCATGTATGGTGGTGATCGTTCCAGAAAAGAAAATTTAGTTGACTACGGGTTCAGGCTTCCTGCTGCAATGGATAATAGACCTCTGAAATTTGAGGAGTTTGAGGCCTTACAAAACCAGGTCATATATGTAAGTGCCACCCCTGCTGATTATGAGCTACAATTGAGTCAAGGAGTTTATGTTGAACAAGTCATCAGACCTACTGGTTTATTGGATCCAATTATTGAAGTTAGACCCAGCATGAACCAAATTGATGATTTGGTAGAAGAAATTCAGCAGCGCGTTGAGGCCGATGAACGTACGCTTGTGACCACTTTGACCAAACGTATGGCAGAAGAATTAGCCAAATATCTCGCTAGAATTGATATACGTTGCAGATACATTCATAGTGATGTGGATACTTTGGAACGTGTTGAGATAATGCAGGATTTGAGAAAAGGCATATTCGACGTTTTAATTGGAGTAAATCTATTACGAGAAGGTTTAGACCTACCTGAAGTTTCTTTGGTTGCTATTTTGGATGCTGATAAAGAAGGTTTTTTGCGCAGTAACCGTTCCTTGACGCAAACAGTAGGCCGTGCGGCCCGTAATTTAAACGGTAAAGCCATAATGTATGCGGACACAATTACAGATAGCATGCAAAAAACCATCGATGAGACCAACTACCGTAGAGAAAAACAAATAGCATATAACACAGAAAACAATGTTGTTCCCAAGGCATTGAACAAAACTTTGGATAATGCCCTGGCCAAAAACTCCGTTTCCACTTATCATTTTCAAAAAGAGGAGCTACGCGCTGCCGAACCTGACTTGGAATATTTGACTCAAGATCAAAAGGAAAAAATGATTCGCGAAAAAAGAAAGGCCATGGAAAAAGCGGCCAAAGAACTTAATTTTATGGAAGCTGCCAAGTTGCGGGATGAAATTAAGATGCTACAAGAACAAGAATAGAAGAAAGCCCCACCAAAAGGCAGGGCTTTCCCCAACTAACCAACTAAACCAACCATCATGAAACACCTAAGTTGGTGTTCTACAATTCTTTTATCTGAACCTATCCTATAGAAATTAATCGCTTGGGTTCTGGTAGTGCCTCATCCTTTTTTGGAAGGGTTAACCTTAAGATTCCATCTTCATATTTTGCATCTATTTTGGTACCATCTACAGTTTCTGGTAGCGTAAATGCACGATTGAAAGATGAATACGTAAATTCTTTTCTGGTGTAATTTTCCTTGGTTTCTTCGTTCTCCGATTTCGCTTCGCTTGAAATGGTGAGGATATCATTGTCTACCTCAACTTTAAAATCTTCTTTTTTGGCTCCAGGAACAGCAAGTTCCAGCTCAAAACCCTCGGTGTTGTCCTTTATATTTACAGCAGGAACCGAAGTATTCAAATTATCAACTCCCCCAAACCAATCAGGAGTGAACAAATCGTTCATTAAGGAAGGAAAAAACAAATTATTTCTTTTAACTAAACTCATGGTGATCAAATTTTACATTAAACATTTAAATCACCTAATCATAGTCAAATGCTGTACCATAGCAAAATACGTGTCATTTTGACATTTTATTAATAAATATTAATGACAAAATGTCTTAGTTGTAGTGAGCTTTAAAAATATTGATAAGTACATCTGGGGGAACCACCTTGTTTGGATACTTGTGCATGACTTCCAAAACTTGCCCAATAGCGGAAGGGGGCAATCCCATCGCAAGACCTATATTATGAAGTGTACTTATTTCTTTTTCGTGTTGTTCTTCGTCTATGTTCATCAAAAGCAGCAACCTATGGAACTGGACAATGCGTTCTGCCTGTGACTTAAGCACCACTTTAGGGGATTTCTTCTTGAGCAGCTCATTAAAAGTATCTTCTCCTATTCCAAGATTTGAGGCAACGCTAAGTAAAAAGTGATGCTCAGAATCCTTCAAAGAGTAATCGACCCTTGCAAACGAAATCATTTCAGAAAGTATGCTCAATTTCTCTTCGTACGTTCCCATTGTATATGTTTTGAGGCCAAGTGCTAGTTAGATAACTCCAAAACAACCCATTTTAGTGCATAAAAAAACCCTGAATTGAATCAGGGTTTTACAAACCAACTCAAAAAATATGGCTATTGAGCCAAAACCCTTACAGGAACTTGATAAATCTTTCCCTTTACAGAGGAGTTCAATTCTACTTTTTGGTAATTCAATCTATGCTTGACAAAATCTTCCAACAATTCACTGTTGGTATCAACGGAAAGAACCACAATCTCACTCTGTTTATTGATTGTAAAACGTACCTTTCCTATCAATTCTTCACCATTAACCCTCAGTAGGTTTCCTTTCAACATTTCTTGAATCTGAACAGAAAGATTTCTTGAAGGATTACTTCTGTCCAAATTGTTCGCTTTTAAATTTCCAATGGCTAACATAATTATGACCAATGCGGTAATACGGATTTTTTTCATGTTTCAATTCGTTTTGTGATTTAAATGATAATTAGGGCTTTTAAAAGATGTATAACAAGCAACACCTTTACATTGATTAACTAAAATTCAGAAGAACGTTTCTTTATAAAGACGAGACAAAATTATGCTGAAATTTTGCTTAATGACTAATGTTAGACTTCGATTTAACCAATGCTTAAATCATATAACATTGAGATAATATTCCTACATTTTGTAAGATTTAATGTAAACTTAGGAACCTTACATATCTATCCCCGTTTTTTTGAGAAGAACAGTTATTTCCGACTCAGGATATTGATAGAAACAGAAAGTTTTAATATAAGAATTACCAAAACCAAAAAGGGCAACGTTAAACAAACGTTGCCCTTTACTTTTTTTAAGTTGAGAAAATTTATCCCAATACTTCCTTTACCTTATCTGCAGCTTCTTGGAATTGAACCGCTGAATGAACCGCCAATCCGGAATTATCGATAATTTCTTTGGCCAGTTCAGCATTAGTACCTTGTAACCTTACAATAATAGGCACTTTAATGGCATCACCCATATTTTTATAGGCATCCACAACACCCTGGGCCACCCTATCACAACGCACAATACCTCCAAAAATATTGATTAGGATCGCCTTTACATTTGGATCTTTCAAAATGATACGAAATGCCTCTTCTACTCTTTTAGCATCTGCGGTACCTCCGACATCCAAAAAGTTAGCAGGCTCCCCACCTGCCATTTTTATTAAATCCATGGTGGCCATGGCCAAACCAGCTCCATTTACCATACAACCTACGTTTCCATCAAGGTCAACATAGTTTAACCCTACCTCACGAGCTTCAACCTCAATAGGGTTTTCCTCACGAAGATCCCGCATTTCCGCATAGGTCTTTCTTCTATATAGGGCGTTATCATCAATGGATACTTTGGCGTCCACCGCCATAATCTTATCGTCAGATGTTTTTAAGACCGGATTGATCTCAAACAAACTGGCGTCACTTTCTTGATATGCTTTGTATAAAGCAGAAACGAATTTCACCATTTCCTTAAACGCCGTACCTGACAAGCCCAAGTTGAATGCAATCCTACGTGCCTGGAATGGCAATAGTCCAGTAGCTGGATCAATCTCCTCCGTATATATTAGATGGGGGGTCTTCTCAGCAACTTCCTCAATATCCATACCTCCTTCGGTAGAATACATAATCATATTTCTACCTGTACCCCTGTTCAGCAATACAGACATGTAAAACTCATTCGTCTCACTATCACCTGGATAGTATACATCTTCAGCGATAAGCACTTGGTGTACTTTTTTACCTTCTGCCGAAGTTTGCGGGGTAATCAAATTCATTCCAATGATGTTCCCTGCCAACTCTTCAACCTCTTTCAGGTTCTTGGCCAATTTAACACCTCCGCCTTTACCACGACCACCTGCGTGGACCTGAGCTTTGATTACGTGCCAACCTGTTCCGGTTTCTTGTGTGAGCCGCTTTGCAGCATCTACCGCTTCTTTGGCATTACGGGCAACAATTCCTCGTTGGATTCTAACCCCAAAGCTGGCTAAAATTTCTTTTCCCTGATATTCGTGAAGATTCATCTGCGAATTAACTTTTGTTTGGCGACAAAAATAGAAAACGACATTGACAAATTGAAGATGAAAAGCGAATAATTGAGCTTGTGGGATATTGACCTGAGTAAGAAGCCCAATTTATAGATTCAACATTGCTATTTGTTGGGCCTACGCCTTAAAATCTTCATAGTCCAAAGGGTCAAAATTTTTAAAGTGACCATTCATTTCGATTATGGTCTTGGTCCGATTTATCTCTTGCAAGACATTTGTTGTTGTTTCTAAATGGTTTTTAATAAACCGCAGACGGTCTACTTCGCTGGCAATTTGAAGTAATTGATATTCTTGTTCAAAAGAGAGACCCATTTTGTGCGCTAAGGAATAACTATTAAACTGCTTGGGAGAAACCTTGGTAAAGGGCACATCCATTAAATCATATAAAACCTCTAGTTTTTGTAAAACCTCTTTCCTCAATGCCTCATCAGCATCATTTTTAACATCCAAAAACTCCACATCCCCGCCAGCATAAAGTTTTTCATCCATTTGATTTTCAAAAGATAAAACTTTGAACACCTGCCTTGCAATACAGATTACATCCATCTCTCCACTCTCATAGGTATTTACAACTTCCACCAATTGCACTTCCGTTCCATAGGATATGGTGTTGTCAATATATACCGGAATTCCAAAAGTTACCGCCTCTTGCCTACAATCATTGATCAATTGTTTGTAGCGTTCTTCAAAAATATGCAATGGTACGGTCTCACCGGGGAAAAAAACAGACTGCAATGGGAATAGAGGTAATTTCATCATTGGAATTTGCACTAAAAATACAATGTGAAATTAAAAGCGGCAAGTGATACATCTTGAACAAATGTTATTTTTAAAACATTTTGTTATATTTATATTATTTTGATTTTATATTCTTGTGCAACTGAACAGCAACCTTTAGATTTGTTCAAAAGACTAATTACATATGAATTCTTCAAACCTGTTGAATCTTGCAAACAAATTTGGTGCACCACTATATGTGTACGACAGTGAAAAAATCACTTCACAGTTTCAAAGATTGACCAAAGCTTTTTCCGGTGTTGGCAGCCTTAGATTAAATTATGCGGCAAAGGCGCTTTCCAACATTACAATACTTCGTTTAATGAACCATTTAGGTAGTGGATTGGATACAGTTTCAATTCAAGAGGTAAAATTGGGGTTAATGGCCGGTTTTAAACCTGAGTCAATTATATATACCCCTAATGGCGTTTCTTTGGAAGAGATTGAAGAAGCATCCGCCCTCGGCGTCCAAATCAACATAGACAATCTATCCATTTTAGAGCAGTTTGGCAGCAAACATCCTGATGTTCCTGTCTGTATTCGCATAAACCCACATGTAATGGCAGGTGGAAATTCGAAAATTTCCGTTGGGCATATTGATTCTAAGTTTGGTATCAGCATTCATCAAATTCCACATTTGCTCCGTATTGTGGAATTGACCAAAATGAACATAAATGGCATCCACATGCATACCGGGAGTGATATTCTGGATATTGATGTGTTCCTATATGCTTCAGAAATACTTTTTGAAACAGCCAAAAACTTCAAAAATTTAGATTTTATCGATTTTGGTAGTGGATTTAAGGTGCCTTATAGAACTGGTGACATTCAGACCAATATTGAAGAATTGGGTAAAAAACTTACGGCAAGATTCAATGAGTTTTGTGCTGAATATGGTAAAGAGCTGACCTTGGCTTTTGAACCCGGTAAGTTTTTAGTGAGCGAAGCTGGTCACTTTTTAGCAAAAGTCAATGTTGTAAAACAAACCACTTCCACGGTTTTTGCAAGTGTTGATTCAGGCTTTAATCATTTGATTCGCCCGATGCTTTATGGTGCTTCCCACGAAATTGTCAATTTGTCCAACCCAAAGGGCAAGGAACGCTATTACTCTATTGTTGGTTATATTTGCGAAACGGATACTTTTGGCAGTAATCGTAGAATCAACGAGATTTCGGAAGGCGACATCCTTTGTTTTAACAACGCAGGAGCATATTGCTTTACAATGTCCAGCAATTATAACTCAAGATATCGTCCCGCCGAAGTGCTTTGGCACAAAGGAAAGGCTTATCTAATTCGCCAAAGGGAAACTTTTGATGATATCCTTAAAAATCAAGTTGATGCAAAAGATTTATTTAAAAAACCAAAAGCGGCAGCTATAAAGTAACATGGATGTATTGGCCATTTTAATTTCAATTATTCTGATCATTTTGGCCATACTTCATTTTTTTTGGGCATTGTTTGGTATCAAAAACCCTGAAACAGTTGTTCCAACCGAAATAGGAAGTAATCATGTAAAAACGCCCAACAAGATTATGGCGGTACTTGTAGGTCTTATTCTGCTTGGCTTTGCATTTGTATTCATTAATAGAATTATCGATTATGTTGATTTTGAATGGTTGCAATATGTTTCCATAGGTATTGGTATCATTTTCATTATCCGAGCTTTTGGGGATTTTAAGTACGTAGGCTTTTTTAAAACCGCCAAAAATAGCAAGTTTTCTGCTTTGGATACGAGGTACTACTCCCCACTGTGCTTACTTATGGGCGCATTGATCTTGATTCTGGAGTTGATGGACTGAACACTATTTTGGCACAATTTTCGTTAGTTTTGTAATAGTCGAAAGACTAAACCCTCAAAATCAAGGAACGATGCGTGCAGTTTTTACCTACTTTACCCAGATTAGCTTATTTCTTTTTCTTTTGGTTGGATTCCATGCCCAAGCACAAAATGTGCAATGGTTGAGTTGGGATGAAGCTTACCAACTATCTCAAACCGATGCAAACCCAAAAAAGATATTTGTGGATGTCTATACAGATTGGTGCGGCTGGTGCAAAAAAATGGACAAGAATACTTTCCAAAACCCAGAAGTAGCTGAATTTATGAGCAAGAATTTTTACATGGTAAAATTCAATGCTGAAAAAAGTAAAAACCCTATCAAATACGGAGGAGAAAAATACAAATTTGTACCACATGGAAGAAGTGGCTATCATGAGTTTGCAGTCATGCTATTAAATGGTAGATTAAGCTACCCTACTGTAGTTTTTATTGATACCGAAAAAAACATAATAGTACCTATACCCGGTTATAGAAAACCTAAGCAATTCCTAGAAATAGCAGAAGTTTTTACTAGTGATGATTATTTCAGACAATTAAGACGTGTCACCTCTAGACAATAATCTACTTCTGCTCTGCTCCTTTGATGTAGTCAACCTTACGTAAAAACTCTCCTTCATTGTTAAACTCATTAACGACACCAGTCCCATTTTTTAATGTTCCTTGGTCTAACTTATTTCCTCGTTCATCATACAACTCCATTATTTCCATAAGCCTTTCATCTTTATAGTTTGATTTAAGCTTTATCTGTCCATTTTCGTAATAAACTGTTCTTAAGCCATTTCTCAATCCATTTATATAGTTTCCTTCCAATTCTAGAGCTCCATTAACATAATAAGTACGGATAGTTCCATTCCCGTTTTTCAATGTCCCTTTTTTTAAAGTTCCTCCATCCTTGGCATATTGTTCCAATATTTGCATACGTTTACCATGCTCCCATAGCATTTTTGAACGTAGTTGTCCATTTAAAAAATAGAGCAAATGGAGACCATGTCTTTTCCCAGAAATATAACCCGTTTGCTCATGTAATTGATCATTCTCATAGTACAATTTTGCAGTACCATCTTCTTTGCCCTTTACATAATTAACTTCCTTATATAAGTTACCATTTTTATAATATCCTTTGGCACTCCCCTCCAATATCCCTTCAGAATAATGGATTATTGTTTCTACGTTACCATTCTTGTAAAAACTCTTATGTTGTCCATTTTTTTTACCAGAAACATATCCTCCCTCTTCTTTTAATTGACCATTCTCGTAGTATAACTTTGAAGGCCCATTTTTTATATAATCATTGGATACAGTAATCTCATGTTTCAGATTACCCTTTTCATCATACAACTTTTCCATACCTCCTGATTTATCTTCAAAAGATTCAAGTTTAGTTTTAACAGCTCCATTCTCATAATACCCTATCATAAAATTCTCACCCTTAGTGATATGAAATTTTATACTACCGGATTTATAATAATGTTTTTCGCTATTCTTTTCGTCCACATAAAACTTCTCTTTCTTTTTCGCTCCATTTTCATAGTACCAAACTGACCTACTACCCTTCTTTCCACTTTCTTCTTCTGTATAGTCCAACCCTTTTTCATATTCTATTTGTCCATTTTTGTAGTACCCAACATCTCTACCCTTTGTTGAATCATTAGCAGCTACAAACTCCCTTCTTATATCGCCATTCTCATAATAGGAACGACCATAAATCCCTTTCTCACTCTTTTCTTCCAATTGACCACTTCGATAGTAGGAAATTCTTACTCCTTCATAATCATTATAAGAAAGTCCAGTAATAGTTCTTGATTCTTTTAAAAAACCATTGTCCCAAAATGTTTGAAAGGGGCCATGAAAAACACCATTTTTCTTGGTATAAATACTATCCAATTTCCTATTCTTATGATAAACCTTATGAGTTTCATTTAAATCCTCATCAGATTTCCAATAACCGCTCAGTTTTTTTGGCAATCCATTCCCGTAAAACTCCTTTCCCGAATGTCTAACAAAATTGAAAAACTGTTTTATCTTATCTACTTTGACAATACCTCCTTTATGCAAATTGACAAAACTACCCATATAAAATAGACTAAAATTAGGAGCTGCACTCTCCTTTGTTAAATCAGCATAACCTTTTTCCGAACCTTTCACATCATCTGTTAAAAAAACTACTCCCTTATCTAAATAACTTTTATATGCTCCTGTCAGCAAATTTTCTTTGTACTTTGCCTTATTAAACTTAGAATGGGTAACAAAAGTCACTACTACAATATTGAAATCGTTTGAATCATCATAATGCTCCACTACCCTTTTCAAAGAAAGTATGCAGGGACCACAATAGTCCATTCCGAACCAGGTCAACACCAACGTAAACTTTTCCTTATCTGTGGTTTCAAAATAATCCTTTAAAAAAACTTTGTTATCCTCTATATCCAATAACTCTATCTTTTGATAATCAGGGATTTTTGGAGAAGTTTGGGCAATAAGGGCAAATTGCAGAACAAAGAAAAATGCCAAAAAACTGAAATATTTCATTAGTTGAGGTTTAAACAATGCATAAAAAAAGCCCGAATGTTCGGGCTTAGTGTTTCTTATCTACTATAATTTGGACTTTCCTTAGTAATGGTGACATCATGTGGATGGCTTTCGTTGATCCCACTGGCAGTGATTTTTACAAATCTCCCAGTTTCTTTTAAGGTTTCAATATCCTTAGCGCCACAATAGCCCATACCAGCGCGCAGTCCGCCAACAAACTGATGGATGCTTTCAAACAGTTCACCTTTATAGGGTACGCGACCTACGATTCCTTCTGGAACCAATTTTTTAATGTCATCCTCCACATCTTGGAAATAACGGTCCTTGCTTCCCTCCTTCATGGCTTCCACAGACCCCATCCCTCGGTACGACTTGAACTTTCGACCTTCATAGATAATGGTTTCTCCAGGGGATTCCTTTGTTCCTGCCAAAAGAGAACCTAACATCACAGTATCCGCTCCAGCCGCTATCGCTTTTGGAATATCTCCAGTATATCGAATTCCACCATCTGCTATAACAGGAACACCTGTACCTTTTATGGCTGCAGCTACTTCTAAAACTGCTGAAAATTGGGGAAATCCAACTCCTGCAACTACACGAGTTGTACAAATTGAGCCTGGGCCAATCCCCACCTTAACAGCATCTGCTCCTGCTTCCACCAAGTATTTTGCAGCTTCGCCTGTGGCAATATTCCCAACAACCACGTCAAGGTTAGGAAAAGATTTTTTCACATCCTTTAATACATTCACCACTCCTTGAGTATGACCATGAGCTGTGTCTATAATAATAGCATCAACTCCGGCATTCACCAAAGCTTCTGCCCTATCCACTGCATCAGCGGTAACACCTATGGCGGCGGCCACACGCAAACGTCCATATTGATCCTTGTTTGCAATTGGCTTTTGGGTCAACTTGGTAATATCCCTAAAAGTAATTAGCCCAACGAGAATGTCATTGTCATTGACCACCGGTAGCTTCTCAATCTTATTCTTTTGCAAAATAACTTCTGCCTCTTCTAAAGAAGTTCCTTCACCAACAGTTACCAAATTCTCAGAGGTCATTACCTCAGCTATGGAACGATCGTTATTTTTCTCAAATCTTAAATCTCGGTTGGTTACAATACCAATCAACTTTTTATCAGCGTCTACAATTGGAATTCCGCCAATGCTATGTTCTTTCATACTGGCTTTGGCATCCTTAACTGAAGAATCAAGAGGAAGTGTCACAGGATCCATGATCATACCACTTTCCGCACGCTTTACCTTTCGCACTTTAATAGCCTGTTGAGTTATCGTCATGTTTTTATGTAAAACACCAATTCCACCCTCTCTTGCCATGGCAATGGCCATTTGAGATTCGGTAACGGTATCCATCGCAGCTGATACCACAGGAACGTTGATGGTAATGTTTCTAGTGAATTTTGTTTGGATGTTGACTTCCCTAGGGAGGACTTCTGAATATCCAGGCACAAGGAGTACATCATCATATGTCAGTCCTTCGCCAACGATTTTTTTTAGGTGGGCTTCCATTGCAATTACGGATTAATTGCGTGCAAATATACCATATTTTAATTCAAGTTGAACCGTACCAATATTTAGTTCTATATTTTCATTATATTTATTTAGACTTATTATAAATAATAAATATCTTTACTCAAAAATACCGCTTATGTGCAAGTCTCTAAAAATCCTAAGTCAAACCAAAAACGGAATGCTGACCTTTTGCAATAGCAGCAAGCTTTTTCAATTGGTTTTCAACAATCTGTGTTTTGAGCTGTATGAATGGGAATTGGAGGCATTTAAATCATATATCGCACAATTGGATGTTTCCTATTGGGAAAAGGAATTTAAAAACTGGATACATGAACGAAAAATTCCAATCTCAGTTGGTGAAAAGCATTTTATAATTCTGGTGAGCAAATCAGAAATTCATGAAATAAAACGTTTGCTTACGCTTCAGTTGAATCAGGTAGAACTTTTAAGTTATAGTGATATCAACTATCGATTTATAGAAAACTGAGCCAAGTACAATTTTCACTCTAATTTATTGGCCGCTGTTGGGTTTAAAACATTGTAGCAGTACCAACATTGCTGAAAAAGTAAATGTTAGGGTCATTAATGTACCTGAGAAAATAACTACGTACTTTAACCACAATATCCCTTTCCACATCAAGTAAATACCCCCAAAGGTTAACAACACGGATAGAAAAGGTTCAATTGTCAAAAATAATTTCCATTTTTTAGGAAACTTGGTAATCCATACCAGCCCACCTAATAAAAAGAAGATAAACGACATGGAAAGAATATGGGTATGAACAATCGTCAACATTTCACGATCCCCTTTTTTAAACTTCATTACCGCAGCTTCTTCATCTTCCTCATTGCCCAAATAGTTTTCCTCAACACCTGCAGGAGTAGCAGAATCGGCCTGTTTTACAAATAATAATCCAGTAAAAAACCCAATGGAAAGAATGATGACAAAAACACCTATAAATAGTTTGATTTCCCTTGGGAATGTAGTCAAGAGACCATTATAAGTCATTACAATTGTCCTTTTTCTTGAAGGATACCAACGGTTTGCAAAAGATTATCCATGGATTTGGTCATGGACCTTACGGAAATCGTAGCTCCTGAAATAGCGTCAATATTTGTTTCGTGACTTACTCTATCACCTCCAGTTTTTCCTAGAAACTGCTTCAACCATCTTTTGCTTCCAATCTCGCCTCCGTAATCTTCCCGATAAATCAATATTTTGGAGTTTACCACTTTTAAATCTTGGTCAAACACCACCAAATAGTCAAACTTTGCAGTTTTGCTAGGTGCTTGGTCTACAAAAACATACCCTAAAAGCGAAGTTTCATCAAATACCCTATAGAGGTTTGACCCTGAAATTTTAGATGGCAGTTCAGCATTCAAATCATTGGTAACAGTAATAGGATTCATAGTAAAATCCATTACTTCAAAAGTTTTTTCAACTTCCTTCACCACCTTTTTATGAACTCCTTTTGGAATACCGAATCCACAAAACAGGAGCACTAATATTATACTGGCTGATAGTCTTACCAATTTCATGCTCCAAATATATATTAATTTAGACTTATTATGAATAAAAATAAGATAAAGATCTTAATTCCTATTACTATAAAGGTGTGGTTAAAACCACACCCCTATTCCAAAATTCAGTCTATCGGTAACATCATCACCATCCAAAGCGTTGCTTCTAAACTGGTAATCTCCCTTAACCACAACACCTGGAGCAATGTGGTAGGTTAATCCCGTGGTAATATCCGTTTTATCATATGCTTCATTGTCAGCTATGGAGCCATCGGTACTGGCATGTGTATCATATTTTTCATAACGGGCAAAAGCAAATAGCTTTTGTCTTTTACCAGTTGGAAGCAAATTATAGGCTCCTTCAACATACCAACCTTGTAAAGCACTTCCCAAATCTCTTCCAGTTAGTGCATTGTATGCTTCAGTATCTGATAAAGATGCATGAATGAATTGTCCTCTTGCCGTAAAGCGTTGGTAAGCATATCTAGCATCCAATCCCAACATGGCAATACCAATATCTGATCCATTAAACTGCTCTACATCATCATCCGCCTGCGTTCTTCCAAAATAGGTTGAAAGGCCTAATCTAAGTCCCGGGATACCATAGTAATCCAATTTTGTAGCCAAATTTGGGCTGTCTATCGTTGATTTGATTCCCTTTTGTCTTCCACTACGCAATCCGTTTGATCCCTTTAAGATTCCGGACACTCCACCTTCACCATCAGCTTCGGAAGATTTAAAACCATTAAAAAGATATGCTTGGTATCCTAGAGAAATAGAATTAAATCTTCCCGTTACCCCTACTCCAAGTTCTCTCCAGGTGGTTGGTACAATCACATTATCTATAGCTGGTCTTTCTGTACCATTAAAGGTCGTAGGCTCATGAAATTCGTTTACAATCCCCATTGGCACAAGCATCAGCCCTCCTCGAATATTAAAGTTGGGCGCTGCATTATAATTTACAAAAGCTTGTTCAACAAAAACCTCTTCTACATGCTCAAACTCCACTTCCGTCACAAACTGGGTTCTGTCATCAAATCTATATCCAAAAAGAAGTACCAATCGTTGCACATCAATTTCTCCATTTCCACCTTCAGGCTGGTTATACAACATCTCTCCATATGCACCAACAGTTACTGCCGAAGCGTAGTTACCTGACAACAAACGCTGTGCTGCGTTAATTTGTTTTTGTGGATTTAACGTAATAGAATCTGTCTGGGTCTGCGCAAAAATTGATGATGAAAATAATACGGTAAATAAGAGAATATAATGTCTCATGATAATTGCTTATTGTTATTTAGATTGATTTAAAATAAATTTGAAGTGGCAAATATATTTCGCCCTTTAGAATAGGCCAAATTAATTTAGACTTAATTTAAATAAATTTTAAGATTTAACATTTTCATTCCTTAATGAAGCCTTTCAAAAAAGAATCAATGGTATACTGAAAATAATTCGGTGGCTTTGTTATAAGCAGCTTCAAAAACCATCCAGTTTACGTTGGAATCCACTTTTTCTGAAGTAAAATAGGAAAGCATTTTCTCCGTAGGCATGTTTCCGGTAAGCTCGTCCTTTGCCATGGGGCAACCTCCAAAACCTTGAACTGCACCATCAAATCGTCTACAGCCCGCCTTGTAAGCTGCATTAACCTTTTCATGCCATTTGGTGGGTGTTGTGTGTAAATGGGCGCCAAATTCCACCTCTGGGTACTTAGGAATCAAATTGGAAAACAAATAATCAATTACATCTGGGGTAGAACTTCCAATAGTATCTGAAAGGGAAAGTATTTTGACTCCCATTCCTGCCAATTTTTCTGTCCACTCCCCTACTATTTCAACATTCCAAGGGTCACCATATGGATTTCCAAAACCCATAGAAATGTATGTGACCACCTCTTTGTTATTGTTATTTGCAATTTCCAAAATGCCTTTCAATGTTTCCACAGATTGGGCAATGGTCTTATGGGTATTTCGCATTTGAAAATTCTCCGAGATGGAAAAGGGGTAGCCCAAATAATCAATTGCCGAATGTTTGCAGGCATCATTTGCTCCTCTGGTATTGGCCACAATGGCCAAAAGTTTGCTCACGGTCTTGGAAAGGTCTAATTGCGCTAAAACATCGGCCGTATCTACCATCTGGGGAATGGCCTTTGGAGAAACAAAACTTCCAAAATCTATGGTGTCAAAACCACAACCCAATAGGGATTGAATGTACTTTACCTTTTCCTGAGTAGGAATAAAGGTTTTTATGCCTTGCATGGCATCCCTGGGGCATTCTATAAGTTTGACTTTTGACATAGGTTACCTGTAAAATTACCATTATTTATCCGATAGCAATAGATAAGCGGCAATCAAAACGAACACAACAATCTGCAACCATTTAAGAAATATTCCCGCTTTTGGTTTTTTTAAGAGGTAGCTGGAAATACTTCCTGCCAAAACAGCGATCAAACCAAAAATAACAGAGGCGACTAGCATAAAAAGTATACCCAATACGTAAAATTGGATTATAGTGTGAAGTTCATCACTGAATAAAAAACCTGGAAAAAATGCTAAGAAAAAAATGGTCACCTTGGGGTTAAGTACATTCATGGTAAAACCCTTCCAAAATAGTTTGGACAATCCCTTGGTTGAAGCATTCTTCTCATCCAGAAGTATAGTTGCATCACTTCTGTAAACCATCACCGCTAAATACAAGAGATAAATGGCTCCAAATAACTTGATACCAAAAAATAATGAGTCACTCCTTTTAATAATTTCCGATACTCCAAATGCCAAAAGCGTTGTATGTACCAAACATCCACTGACCAATCCCGCTACAGTGGCCAATCCAGATTTCACGCCGTTGGAAACACTCTGGGTAAGCACAAAAATATTATCTGGCCCTGGAGCTATGGCCAAAGCTGAAGAAGCAAGAACAAATCCTGCCAATATTTCATAATTCAATACCGCTGTTTTATTCTTTTGAAAAGTACAAAATATTGATCATTGAAAATAGTGGACCTATCAAATGATGGTAATTCCAGAGAATAATCAATCTGTATACCATAGTATTCTCTTATGTCTTTCTGATAAAAGCCAAGTAATTAAGATGTACGACTGAGAATAGCTTGATTTATTTTTTTGACCAAGGCAGGTCCTTCATATATAAATCCAGTGTACAACTGTATCAAATCAGCACCTGCATCCAACTTTTCAAGCGCATCTTCTGGGCTATGTATTCCCCCTACTCCAATAATGGGAAATGCCTTGTTACTTTTTTCTGCCAAAAACCGAATTACTTCTGTACTTCTTTTGGCAAGAGGTTTTCCACTCAATCCACCTTTTTCTTCAGAAATAATTAGATGCGATTTTAGTCCTTTTCTGGAAATGGTAGTGTTCGTTGCAATTACTCCATCAATTGCGGCATCACTAATAATAGAAATGATATCCATCAACTGGTCATCACTTAAATCTGGTGCAATTTTGAGTAAAATAGGTTTTTCCTTTTCTTCATGTTTATTTGCCAGTTTCCTACTCTGTCGCTTCAATTTTTTTAATAAGTCAGTCAGCGGTTCTTTATCCTGCAACTCTCTTAGGCCTGGAGTATTGGGAGAACTTACGTTAACCACAAAATAATCCACATGCTCAAAAAGCGCTTCAAAACATATCAAATAATCCTTAATAGCATCTTTATTGGTGGTCACCTTATTCTTTCCAATATTGCCCCCAATAAGCACCCTATGTTTCTTTTTTAGTTGTTCAACTGCTTCAAAAACGCCTTTATTATTGAATCCCATGCGGTTAATGATAGCTTGGTCATCCAACAATCTGAACAATCTTTTTTTAGGGTTTCCTGGTTGAGGTTTAGGAGTCAATGTTCCTATCTCTATAAATCCAAAACCAAAATCGGACAATTCATTGTACAATTTGGCATCTTTATCAAAACCGGCAGCAAGACCAACTGGGTTTTTAAATTTTAATCCAAAAACCTCCCGTTCCAATTTATGGTCATTTACAGAAAAAACTTTTCTGAAGATTCGGTTTAGTCCAAATCTTGAAAATGTCTTTATGGCACTAAAGGAAAAATAATGTACAGATTCGGCATCAAAAAGAAAAAGTATTGGGCGTATTAGGAACTTGTACATTTATAAAATTTTGTCAAAAATATAAACTCTACATTCAGAATTTAAGAAATCGGTTATTTTTCGTTAACTGACCTATCTATATAGATAGGGCGCAACGTAAGTTGATTACATAAGTTGATATAGAAATTGTATTGTCTATTATTAAAAGTGCATAATAACCGCTTGTCCAACATTCGCGAATTCTGCTTCATACTATCCAACAGGTCTTTATACTTGTATGAAATATTCATTAAATCTTCCGGGGAGCTTTGGGCATGTCGTTTTAATAGATATTCGGCCTGGCTCTTTAAATGTTCGTTTCTCACTTTAAGCTCAGCGCTCCAATTCTTCATTTTTTCCAATTGCACTTCGTTAAGTTGAAAAACTTCTGCAATGGTCTCATCGTCCTGTCCGCCAATACCTAAAGAACATTCTTCTTGGGCAACACCAAAAAAGCAGGAAATCAAAAAAAGGTAAAAAAGTATGGCTTTCAATTGGTTTGGTTTTCTCAAAACGGGAAAGATAGTTTTTCACCTCTATTTTTTCTTAAAATCACGATTGAATAAACATTATTTTTGATGAAATGCATTTTATGGAAAAATTACTACCTCGATTTCTTGAATATGTAACCATTGACACCCAGAGTGACCCCTATTCCAAAACTACGCCCAGCACTGAAAAACAGTGGGATTTAGCTAAAAAATTGGTATTGGAGCTTCATCAAATAGGAATGCAAGAGGTTTCCATAGACGAAAATGCATATATCATGGCTACACTTCCTAGCAATACGGACAAAAAAGTACCCATTATTGGTTTTATCTCACATTTTGATACCTCTCCTGATTTTACGGCAAAGAATGTAAAGCCTCAAGTAGTCAAGAATTATGATGGGAAAGATATTATGCTGAACAAAGGCAAGAATATTGTATTGTCTCCTGATTACTTTGAAGATTTGCACCAGTACAAAGGCCAGACTTTGATTACCACGGATGGCACAACATTGTTAGGTGCAGATGATAAAGCTGGTATTGCCGAAATCATTACGGCTATGGAATACTTAGTTCAGCATCCGGAAATAAAGCACGGTGAAATCCGTATTGCCTTTACTCCAGATGAAGAGATAGGAAGGGGCGCCCATAAATTTGATGTTAAAAAGTTTGGAGCAGCTTGGGCATATACTATGGATGGAAGTCAGATGGGAGAACTGGAATTTGAAAATTTTAATGCCGCCAGCGCCAAAATCCAAATAGAAGGAAAGAGTGTTCACCCGGGTTACGCCAAAAACAAAATGGTAAACGCCATTGGTATTGCCAATGAGTTTTTGGGTCTTCTCCCTTCAAGAGAAGTTCCAGAGTGCACGACGGATAGGGAAGGTTTTTTTCATGTACACCGTATAAAGGGGGAAATTGAAAAAGCCGAAATTGAACTCATTATTCGAGACCATGATGAAGGTCACTTTGAAGCAAGGAAACAACTATTGCAAGACATTACCGAAAAGCTTCAAAAAAAATACGGTGATTATATAACACTGCGTATTGAGGATCAATACAGAAACATGCATGAAAAGATAGTACCTGTTTTCCATATTGTTGAAATTGCACAGGAGGCTATGGAATCTGTGGGTGTTGAACCTATCGTCAAACCCATTCGTGGGGGAACCGATGGTTCACAATTAAGTTTTATGGGATTGCCCTGCCCAAATATTTTTGCCGGAGGTCATAATTTTCATGGAAAATATGAATACATCCCTTTGGAAAGTATGCAAAAAGCGGTTGAAGTCATTGTAAAAATCTGCGAACTCACTGCTGTTCAAATAAAATAAATGAGGAAAATCATCCCCATGGTTCAAAAAGCGGTGGTACCAATACTGTTTACCACAAAAAACCTAACTCGTCCCTTTTCCCTTTTAGGGAAAGCATAACATGTCTCCCTTCTTTAGCCTTGTTAATCAAGTCATAGCATCTATTCATCAATTCTGGTTAGATTTTTCGGTTGAATTTTCCGAACTTCACTTATCGGGCGATATAGCTCATTAAAACGAGCGATATCTTAAACGTTGTGTGTCATTTTGAAGAACAAATTTGTAACATTTCCAAAATTCCATAGTCTTTAATTCAATAATAATTTTTAAATGAGATACATATTGAAGTTCGCTCTGTTACTGTTAGGATTAAATCTATCCGCTCAAACAGCTAACCTAAACATAGATTTATTAAAAAATAAAATATCAGAACTAGCCATACAAGAGCTAGAAAATTCAAAAGCACCATCATTGCAAATAGCAATAAGTTTAAAAGATAGTCTGATTTTTAACAAAGCCTTTGGATTAGCTGATATGGAAAATAATATTCCCGCATCTACTAAAACAAAATATAGAACTGCTTCGGTTTCAAAATTATGGACAGCTACAATTGCTATGATTTTAGTAGACAAGGGACTATTAAACTTGGATGAACCTATACAAAATTATTGCCCTAATTTTCCTAAAAAAGAACACGTCATTACGACTAGACAATTACTTACACACACGAGCGGAATACGCTCCTACATAGATTTAGAAGAAGAATTAAAAAACGCTAAAAATAGTCAAGATAGTCTTGATATTAAAGATCGATATAGACAAGAAATGCTAGGTGAATTCACCAGATATACAGAAATAATAAAAGCAATTGATAATTTCAAGAATGACCCTCTTATTTTCGAACCTGGGACTGATTGGCACTACTCTTCTCAAGCATATAGGGTACTAGCCTGTGTACTTGAAGGAGCTTCTAATTTAACCTATCAACAACTTACAAAACAATATATTTTTGAACCAACTTCAATGAATAACACTTTGGAAGATGATGCTTGGGCAATCATCCCTAATCGCGCTTCTGGTTACAGAATAAATAGAGGAAAACCTATTCGCAGAGCAGATATGCGTGATGTAAGTGAAAACCTGCCAGCTGGAGGACATTTGACAACAGCATCTGATTTGATTCTATTTGCTAATTCATTTCTAAATGAACAGTATTTTTCCTCTGGTAAAATCAAGCTAATGTCCGAGAATTATATAAAAAACGTAGAAAGCAATAATAAGAAAATACCTTTATGGCGTTATGCAATTCCTAACAAAGAGAATTATGGCTATGGAATAATGATTTTTCCTTCAGAAGATACAAAAAGGTTTGGGCATACTGGGAGACAAGCAGGTGCTTCAGCGATTCTAGTTATGATACCTGAAAAGAAATTATCCATTGCTGTCTTGACCAATGTGAAAGGTTGGAACGGTTATATGAGCTTCACCAAAAAAATAGAGGAAATTACATCTGAAATGTAAAATTCCGAAAAACGAACACACAACACGGTGTATAAGTAATAGCGGTTTAAGTAATAAAACGAGAGTATGAACACAAAACAAAGGTCAGTGCAAAACTGAAAGGTAAGTGAGTAGAAATCCGCTACTACTCATACACAAGACCGATAAGTGCAACCGCTACAAAAGATATAATTTATCCTATTTTAGGTAGCTTCCATCCATTATGATAGATAGGTGTAATCAATTCATTTGCGCCCGGACTATCAAAAACACCTTGTTCCTTGCTCCAACTTACTTTGGTTCCGGTCTTATAAGCTACATTGCCCATATGACAGACCAAAGCGGTATTATAACCAACCTCAATAGGCGCCGTTAATTTGGAGGCATCTCTTGTTTTTACAGCATTAATAAAATTAGCCGTGTGCAGATCCAATCCATTGCCTTGATTCACTTGTAAGGGAACCTGTTCTATTTTCGGTCCCAAATTTTCACTCCAATCAGGGCGATTGTTTTCCGGAATCACCTCCCATCCGCCACGATCAAGCACCAAAGTTCCATTATTACCTATAAATGCTATACCATGATTTCGGTTATAATTCCCGCCATCTATTCCAGTAGCATGCTCCCATAGTATGGAAAAATCATCATATTCATATACGGTTTGTAAGGTATCAGGAGTTTCAGATGCATCATTAGGGTAAGCAAATTTTCCACCAAGTGCCATCACCGATTTTGGTGTGGATGCTTTCATACCATATAGTGCATAGTCAATTAGATGAACGCCCCAATCAGTCATTAATCCACCTGCATAATCCCAAAACCATCTAAAATTAAAATGAAATCTATTTGCATTAAAAGGTCTCTTGGGTGCCGGCCCCAGCCACATATCATAATCAACCCCTTTTGGGATTGGTTCATCTGCCACAACCGGAACAGGTTTCATCCACCCTTGATAGGCCCAAGCCTTTGCCAGACGTATTTTTCCCAACTTACCAGAATGCACATAGTTAATGGCATCAACAAAATGGGGTTGGCTTCGTTGCCATTGACCAATTTGCACTATTCTGTCGCTAGCATTCACAGCATTCAGCATAGCATTGCTTTCTGCAATTGAATTTGCAATGGGTTTTTCACAATACACGTCCTTTCCGGCTGCAATGGCATCTGTAAGCTGCAAACAATGCCAATGGTCGGGTGTTCCAATAATTACAACATCTATATCCTTATCATCCAGCATTTTTCTATAATCCGAATACCATTTTGGTTTTTGGATTTTAGCTTTTTCCAATTCTAGGGTTTTGGCGCGGAGTACTTCCTCATCAACATCGCAAAGCGCCACCACTTGTATCTCTGGCATTTTCAACGTCGATATTAAATCGGCAAAGCCCATTCCCTTGCACCCAATAACACCTATCTGTATCCTATCATTTGGGCTGACATATGTTCTAATCTTTGCTAAGAGCTCTATAGGAAAAAACAAAGAGGTTCCCACTCCCATCATATAGAGTGAACTTCTTTTAACAAATTGTCTTCTGTTAAACATTTTTGGTTGGTTTTTCCTAAAAGATACAAAAAAGCCTCTTGAAAAAAGATTTCAAGAGGCCCGTTGCTACTTAATTGTAGAACCTTATTTTTTTTCTGGAGCGGTTAATTTTTTGCTCATCTCCAGAGATATCGCGGAACGATCAAATTTTAAGCGACCTGCCATGGTTTCTATAACGCATGAAAAGTCTTTATCGTTCAATTCCACAATCTTACCGTGAAGACCACTTTTAGTAATAATTCGGTCACCCTTTTTAAGCTCCGAAGCGAATTTTTTCTCATCCTTCTGACGTTTGATCTGTGGGCGAATCATAAAGAAGTAAGCCACTACAAAAATTAATATCAGCGGGAAAAACTGTCCAATGTTTTCCATTTAAAACGTAAGTCTATTTAACAGGTCCTGCTGGTGCAGCACCTTTAGGGTTAACAAAGGCTTTGATTTTCAATAGCTCAGTGCCTTTTTCTGTGTTGGCAATTACGGTTACTGTTTTGGTCACTTGGTTTTGCCCAGAACCATTGAATTTCACCTTTAATTCACCGCTATCTCCAGGTGCAATAGGCGTATTTTTAGGATATTCTGGGATAGTACAGCCACAGCTACTTGAAGCACTGGTTATGATAAGAGGTGCGTTTCCGGTATTGGTAAACTTAAACACAGTCTCTTGCGCAGCACCTTGGGTTATTGTACCAAAATCATGCTCTGATTTTTCAAAACTCATGATAGGAAGTTGTTTTTGTGCCTCATCTCTATCCGTGGCACTTTCAACATTGTCCGCAACTATTTTGCTTGTAGCTTTATCCTTGCAAGAAATACCTACAAGGGCAACAATCAAAATCAAACTTAAAACTGTCGTTATTTTTTTCATACTTAAAAATTATTTTTTCAAAATTAATCAAATATTGTTTATCGAAGTCCCCTTCCTATTTTTTGCAATTTTCCTGAAGACTTATACTCTTTGGCCAACTTATCCAATACACCATTAATAAAAATACTGCTCTTTGGTGTGGAATACTCTTTGGCAATTTCCAAATATTCGTTCAAGGTAACCTTCTCTGGAATAGATGGAAAATTAAGCAATTCGCAAATAGCCATTTTTAAAATGATGGAATCGATTTCTGCAATACGATCGTTGTCCCAATTTGGCGTCTTTCCCTCAATTTCCTTCTCCCATTTGGCATCATTCAACAAGGTTTTGGTCAATAATTCATTCGCAAAATCCATATCCTGTTGATCCTTTAACAAGGACGGCAAAAAGAAACTTTCATTTGTTGATTCATTGGCTTTGCGGAGCCTTTTCACCAAAAAGGTATTTACAATGGGAATATCGTCCACCCAGGTAAGTTTATCATCTTCAAAATATTCATAAATCTTTTCATTGGGAGCAATAATATCCTTGAAAAGTTGAATAACGACCTCTTTATCCGCTTCATAACCAGACTTTTCATTGACCATATAGGTCTTATAAATCTCACTTGAGGTTACTTCTTTGTATATGATCTTTACATACTCCTCATTCAAATACCAATTATTGAGCTTTCTTTTGGAAAGTTCTTTTTTCAGGGATTCATTATTGGAAATTTGAATCAAAAGTTTGTTATTCACAAACTTCTTTGGATCTGGATAGTTATCCTCTTCCGTAGCCAGATATTTTTTGGAAGCGTGCCGTGCATGCTTTTCTGCAAGCCGGTGCAATTCTGCCAAAAGGCTTAAAATTAGTAAGTAGAGGACATACATGTTCTCAATACTTACTCTTAGAAACTTCTCTTGCTTCTCCAAAGAATCGTCCTTGGATTGGATCAATGCATAAATACATTGCATTACTTTTACTCTGATATGCCTTCTGGTAAGCATTTTTAAAGAACTTTTAAAGTCGTTGATTGGCTTTCACTGCGCAAAAGTAATCTTATATTTTAATCCCACCTACCAAAGTTGTTTTCTTATCAGTTTTATAACATTTACTTTGTGGGCAATCCTATATATTTGCTGAATTGTCACCAAGGAACTACTACCTTAAAAACTAGCTTTCCCCTCCTATGAAGGAACTAAAACATCTAAATAAATACTTTAAAAAATACTGGCTTAAACTGTTTATGGGGATTTTAATCACCATCATTGCCCGTGTTTTTTCCCTCATAATGCCTTCGTATGTAAACAAATCCATTCAAACAGTAGAAGCATTTCTCGCCAATAACATTTCAATATCTGGGGCTAAGGAACTTTTGTTTGAATATATATTGATCATATTGGGTGCGGCCATATTATCTGGCCTCTTCACCTTTTTAATGCGGCAGACCATTATCAATGTTTCTCGTTACATTGAATACGATCTTAAAAACGAGGTGTTTGACCATTATCAATTGCTCAACCTTAATTTTTATAAGAAAAATAGAATCGGTGATCTTATGAACCGTATCAGTGAGGACATCAATCAGGTGCGTATGTATGTGGGGCCGGCAATTATGTATGGCATGAATACGCTGACCATGTTTGCTTGTATCATTCCTCTTATGTTCATTAAAGCACCATCATTAGCAGCATACACATTGATTCCCTTGCCCGTGCTATCAGTTTTAATTTATCAAATCAGCAAGATTATTCATAAAAGGAGCACCAAGGTCCAAGAATTTTTATCCACACTTTCAACTTTTACTCAAGAATCATTTTCTGGAGTTGCAGTTATAAAGGCCTATACACTGGAGCCAAACATAAATAAAGAACTGGAAGGTCTGGCTGTTGACGGAAAAAACACCAGCATGGATCTGGCCAAGGTAAATGCATGGTTCTTCCCATTAATGATTTTGCTCATCGGCATCAGCAATATTTTTGTCATCTATATTGGTGGCAAACAATACATAAGTGGAGAAATAGAATCGATTGGCATTATAGCAGAATTTATTCTTTATGTTAACATGCTCACCTGGCCGGTTGCCATTGTAGGGTGGCTCACATCTATTATCCAAAGAGCTGAAGCTTCGCAAAAACGAATCAACGAATTCTTAAAGGAAGAACCTTCCATAAAAAATGAAGTAGCTCAAATTACTCCAGTTACAGGTAATATCGAGTTTAAAAATGTGACTTTTACTTATGACGACACAAATATTACGGCTCTTAAGAATGTGTCTTTTAACATAAAAGCAGGCGAAACCGTTGCCTTTTTAGGTAAAACAGGATCAGGCAAATCAACTATTTTGGATTTGATGGCCAGACTCTATGATGTTTCTTCTGGGGAGGTTTTAATTGATGGAACTCCTATTCAAAAACTAAACCTAGATAGCCTTAGAAGCTCCATTGGGGCCGTTCCACAGGATGCTTTTCTCTTTTCGGACACCATTGAGAACAACATTCGATTTGGTAATGAAAATGCATCTTTTGATGAAATAGTCGCTGTTGCCAAAAAGGCGGTGGTTCATCAGAACATAGAAGGTTTTGCTAAAAAATATGATACTATTTTAGGTGAACGTGGCATTACTCTCAGTGGCGGTCAAAAACAGCGTGTCTCTATAGCAAGAGCGCTATTAAAAGACCCTAAAATTTATCTTTTTGATGATTGTCTTTCTGCAGTGGACACAGAAACTGAGGAAGAAATATTGAATAATCTGAAACAGGTTTCCCATAGTAGAACAACACTGATTGTAAGTCACAGAGTATCGTCGGCCAAAAACGCAGATAAGATAATTGTACTGGAAAGTGGAGAAATTATTCAGGAAGGCACGCATGAGCAGTTAAACAATATTGAAGGATACTATAAAGAACTCTACTTGAATCAACTATCTGAGAAAGAATAAGAAAAAAGTTGCTGGATTAGCATTTTTTTTACATTTTTGGTAGAATTATTCAACATTGCACTAAAAACATACACTAGACCATATGGGCGAGAAAGATATCATGGACCAGGAAGAGATTTACTCCAAAGTCTTAAGAGCTGGTAGAAGAACCTACTTTTTTGATGTAAGAAGCACTAAAGCCGGTGACTACTATTTAACCATTACCGAGAGTAAGAAATTTACACATGATGATGGCTCCTTCCATTACAAAAAACATAAAATCTACCTTTATAAAGAAGATTTTAGTGCTTTTAGAGAAATTATGGAAGAAATGATGGACTACATCATAGATGAAAAAGGTCAAGAAGTAATTTCTGAACGTCACCAAAGAGATTTCAAAAAAGAAGAAGATACCAATGCGAACGAAAATGGAGCGGCTCCAGAAAGTTTCACAGATGTTGATTTTGACGACATATAAAAACAGAAACTTTAAAAAAACCATAAAACGGCCTGCTTAATGCAGGTCGTTTTTTATTTTTAGCATAGACTAACTCAAACACAATTTTATGAAACTGTTCAACTTATTGGCATGTGTACTATTTGGCTTCAATCTTGCAGCTCAAAATGTTACCCTTGATTACTATCTTCCAGATAATGTGGCTTATGATGCTAGCATTCCCAAACCATCCGATATTATTGGTCACGAAGTGGGCGAATGGCACGTTACTCATGACAAGTTGGTTTATTATATGAAGCAACTGGCTGCTTCAAGTGAAAGAATAACTATTGAAGACCGCGGAAATACCTATGAAGGAAGGCCAATACTCCTGCTTACGGTTACCTCGCCAAAAAACCATGAAAATATTGAAACCATAAGAAGAGAACACCTTGGGCTTTCCGAAGGAAACAGCGATTTAGACACCTCCAAAATGCCCATTGTAGTCTATCAAGGTTTTTCCATTCATGGAAATGAACCTAGTGGTTCTAATGCCTCTTTGGCCTATGCATACCATCTGGCGGCGGCACAAGGCCCAGAAATTGAAGAAATGTTGAACAATATGGTAATTCTTTTGGACCCAAGCTTTAATCCAGATGGGTTACAGCGCTTTGCTTATTGGGCCAATGTAAACAAAAGTCAAAATTTAAATCCCGATAAAAATGAAAGGGAATATCATGAGGTTTGGCCAGGAGGGCGTACCAATCACTATTGGTTTGATATGAACCGAGATTGGTTACCAGTACAATTACCAGAAAGTCGTGCACGAATTGCCTCTTTCCATAAGTGGTTGCCCAACATTCTTACAGACCATCATGAAATGGGAACTAACTCTACATTCTTCTTTCAACCTGGAGAGCCGTCAAGGGTAAACCCTCTAACCCCAAGGGAAAATCAAGAACTTACCAGGGAAATAGGCACCTATCATGCCAAGGCATTGGATGAAATAGGCTCGCTCTACTATTCCGAAGAAAACTATGATGATTATTATTATGGAAAAGGTTCTACTTTCCCGGATGTGAATGGTAGCATAGGAATTCTTTTTGAACAAGGAAGTTCCAGAGGGCACATTCAAGAAAGTGAAAATGGTGTTTTAACCTTTCCGTTCACCATCAGAAATCAATTTACCACTGCCATGTCCACAGTTGAAGCTGCAAAAAATATGCGCACTAAAATTCTGGACTATCAGCGTAAATTTTATACCGATATGAAATCGGAAGCCTCAAGAAGCAAGGCAAAAGCCATAATTTTTGGCGATAATAAAGACGCATCCAAAACTTGGCACTTGGCAGAAATTCTGAAAAGACATAAGATTAAATTCCATGAACTGGCTTCAGATGTCACCATTTCAGGAAAACAATATAAAAAAGGATATAGTTATGTTGTACCCATGAATCAAAAGAATCCTCGGTTGATCAATGCCATGTTCGAAAAAAGGACAACTTTTAAGGACAGTCTCTTTTACGATGTATCCGCTTGGACCTTTCCTCTGGCCTTCAATGTGGATTACAGTAATCTAAATTCGCTATCAAATGCCGGCCCAGAGATAACAGATTTTAAATCTCCCATAGGAAAAGTAAATGGCCAAAGTAACTACGCCTATCTTTTTGAGTGGCATGAATATTATACCCCAAAAGCATTGAACATGATTTTGGAAAAAGGGTTAAGAGCAAAAACTGCAAAATCCCCCTTTACTTTGGAAGGTAAAAAATACGATTATGGCACCATTATGATCCCAGTCCAGAATCAAAGCTTAAATCCCACCGAACTATTCAATTTTCTTAATAAGGTTGCCCAGAAAAGTGCGATTACTATAACCGCAGTATCAACCGGACTAACTCAGGGAATTGATTTGGGGAGTAATGATTTTGACCCTGTTAAAAAACAAAGGATAGCTATTTTAGTAGGTGATGGTGTAAGATCCTATGATGCTGGAGAAGTTTGGCATCTTTTGGATACCCGTTATGACATTAAAGTTGCCAAATTGGATACTCGTTACTTCAATACAGTTGATTTGGACAAGTATACGGATTTGATTTTGCCCAGTGGATGGAGTGATAAAATTTTGGATAAAAAAGGAGCCGAAAAAGTCAAGGAATGGGTAAAGGGTGGTGGCACCGTAATTGGATACAGAAATACGGCAAATTGGTTCAAAACCCACGGATTGATGAGCCTTGACATGAAAAAAGACACTTTGGTGGCCAAAAACATTCCTTTTGATCAAAAATCAGATTTTACCGGGGCACAAGTAACCGGTGGTGCAATTTTTGAAGCCAAACAGGACCGCTCGCATCCTATCAATTACGGTTATAAAAACAACAAACTGGCACTGTTCCGAAACACCAACATCTACCTAAACCCAGAAAAAAACAGCTACGATAATCCAATTCAATATACTGGCAATCCACTATTAAGTGGATATATATCTGAGGAAAATGCGGAGCTCATCAAAAACAGTGTACCCTTCAAAGTAAAAAGAGTGGACAAGGGAAGGGTAATCCTTTTTACAGACAACACAAATTTTAGGGCCTTTTGGTACGGCACCAACAAATTATTGATGAACGCTATTTTCTTTGGACCGATGATGTAACCATTGAAATATCCAATAATCTAATTTAAAAACATGGCAAGAACTCCTAGCAATATGCTCCCTTTGGGTACCAAGGCCCCTGATTTTCAATTGTTGGACACTGTTTCCGGCTCATCTTGTTCCCTCAGTGATGGCAAGGGTGAAAAAGGAACAGTTATTATGTTTATATGCAATCATTGTCCTTTTGTGATTCATGTTAACCCAAAAATTTCGGACTTAGGTAAAGAATATGCGTCTAAGGGGATAGGTTTTATTGCCATTTCCAGTAACGATATTGTAAACTACCCGCAAGATGCACCACATTTAATGAAACAAAAGGCAGCAGAAGAAGACTACACCTTTCCTTATCTCTATGATGAAACACAAGAAGTGGCCAAGGCATACGACGCAGCTTGCACTCCAGATTTTTATTTATTTGATTCAGATTTGAATTTGGTCTATCGAGGTCAATTGGATGATTCGCGTCCCGGTAACGGAATACCTTTAAGTGGCATTGATTTACAAAATGCCATAGACACCTTGTTGAACGGAGGGGAAATAAGTAACCGTCAAAAACCAAGTATTGGGTGCAACATAAAATGGATCACCAATCAGTAATTATTGAACCATGAAAATCAACACTCAGGAAGCATTAAAAAAACTTTCCCGCACCAACTCACCATTCTTAACCCTTTTTGAACATGGGACGTTATCTGTTGAAATCTATAAACCAGAAAAGGTAGATCTTCAACAACCCCACACAAGAGATGAAGTATATGTTGTAGTCTCTGGTACTGGCGAATTTTTAAATGATGGTGAACGTACTACATTTGCTCCGGGCGATTTTCTGTTTGTACCTGCAGGAGTGGAACATAGATTTGAGAACTTCACAGAGGATTTTTCTACTTGGGTACTCTTTTATGGTCCGGAAGGAGGTGAAAAATAGTAGTCCTATGAATATTTATTTTGAACCTGTTTCCTTATCTACAATTGAAACTTATATTGAAATTGGCAAAAGGTCGTATTATGAACACTATTTACATTTGTGGAAAAATGATGACCCACACGCTTACATTAATAGAAGTTTTACCATACCAATAGTTGAAAAAGAACTGTCCGATTCCAATGTTGCTCTTTTTTTGGTTAAAACAGAAGATATTGTCATTGGAATAGTGAAACTCATTGTTGATTGTGAACTAGATGAATTTCCTTCCAAAACCAGCTTGCTTGCAGAAAAAATATATCTTCTCAATGCTCATTCTGGAAAAGGATTTGGAAAAATGGTCTTGAGCAACATTGATGTTTATGCCCATAAACTTGGCAAAAAAGTAGTTTGGTTAGATACCATGCAAAAAGGCGGCCCAATTAATTTTTATCTAAAAAATGGATTTAGGATAAAAAAGGAAAGCAAATTGAGTTTGTCTGGCGCCATACCTTCTAAACAAGCAATGTGGGTTTTGATAAAAGAACTTTAAATTACCACCCTTCCCTTTTAATCAAGTTTTCTATATGCGCAAAATGATGGCTACCGTGCCAAGCATAAATCCCAATATTTTCCTCCAAAGTAACCTCTCGATTGCCCTCTGGGTGAGTGAATTTTCTTTTTAAATCGGTTTTGGACAATCCTTTGAGCAAATACACAAGCTTTGCATGCACTGCTTTTAGATGATCCAAGGACATTTGTATTGGTGCCGACCTGGCATCGAACAATTTGGACCATTCCTTTTCAAAATATGGCTTAATCACTGGGTTGTCCTCTGTCAAGGCCCACTTAAATCTAATATAACTATGATGGTGACTGTCTGAAACATGGTGCACCAACTGCCTTACCGTCCACCCTCCTGGTCTGTAAGGTGTATCCAATTGTTCATTGTACAATGGGGTTACCATATCCTCCAATCTTTGTGGTAAGTGTTCCAATATGCCTATCCATTTATCCAGGTGTTCTTGGGTAATTGTTTCGGGTGTTTTGTTTTTTCCAATAGGGTATCGCAGTTGTTCCAATGTTTCTTTTTCCATTATCTAAAAATAGCAAACTTTCACCTAACCAAAGGTCAAAAAATTGACCAAGGTCATTGATTGTCATAAAAGTTTAATACACTTTTAACGGCAATAAAATTACCGATACCATAAATCGATTAATTTTATAAAACAATATTTTTTAATCCAAAACAACAGAATTTATGGCCACAATCCGATTGGGCGATACCGCCCCAGATTTTACAGCTGAGACCTCACAAGGAGCCCTCAATTTTTATGATTATTTAGGAGATGGATGGGGAATTCTGTTCTCTCATCCTGCAGATTTTACTCCTGTATGCACCACGGAATTGGGAACAGCGGCAAAATTTAAAGACGAATTTGAAAAACGCAATGTAAAAATGATAGCGTTGAGTGTAGATGGAACTGAATCTCACGCTGAATGGATTAAGGATATCAATGAAACACAGAACACTGTAGTGAATTTCCCCATTATAGCTGATGAAGACAGAAAAGTGTCCGACCTGTATGATATGATACATCCAAATGCTAACGATACACTTACCGTTCGTTCTGTCTTTATTGTTGGGCCTGATAAAAAAGTGAAACTTATTTTAACCTACCCGGCTTCTACGGGAAGAAATTTTTATGAGCTTTTACGTGTGGTGGACTCGTTGCAATTGACCGCCCACCACAAAGTAGCCACACCTGCCAATTGGGAACACGGCGAGAAAGTAGTAGTAAGCCCAGCGATTCCAACAGCTGAAGCCAAGGAGATTTTTTCAAAAGGGGTTGAAGAGGTAAAACCGTATCTAAGGTTAACACCAGATCCAACAGCCTAATATTAGTATTTTTATAGAAAAAATTAAAAAAAATGAATTCTCAATAAATAAACGTACCTTTGCAGCTCATTTAATTTTTTAACATTTAGTAATGAGTAAAGGAACAGTAAAATTCTTCAATGATTCAAAAGGCTATGGCTTTATCACAGAAGAAGGTTCAAACACAGATCACTTTGTACACGTTTCAGGTTTAATCGATGAAATTAGAGAAGGTGACGCTGTAGAATTCGAACTACAGCAAGGTAAAAAAGGATTGAACGCCGTAAATGTACAAGTTATAGATTAAGGTTACAGTACACTTTTTTATAGAACAGACCCGGGCAATGCCCGGGTTTTTTATTTTTATTTCAATTTAACGCAACCTCTTTCCCTTTTTGTAATCCTTAGTGAAAACAAATGTTCCCCATTAACCAATAAATATAAAGAACACTATGAGCACCTTTTTTGCAATTCTCTCCGTTTTGCTTGTAATTAATTTATTGCTTCTGCTTGTTAGCCTAAATGGCACTAAAAAGTAAAATTTGGGATTTAAAAGCTATATGATTGAATTTGTAGTACTTACGAACAATAAGTAGGGTATTTCGTCGTTCACTTGTTATACAACAAAGACACTAGCTAAATATTATAACAAATGAGTACCTTCTTTACAGTATTATTTTTACTGCTCGCTCTTAATTTTTGCCTTTTATTGGTGAGTTTAAACAGATCTAAATAAAAAAAGCTTCCATTGGTTTGGAAGCTTTTTTTTATTCCCCTTTTGGGTTAATAAATACTATTTTACATTCATCAATTCCACATCAAATATCAAAGTGGCATCAGGTGGAATAACACCGCCAGCGCCAGCACTTCCGTAGGCCAGATGTGAAGGAATTACAAAGCGGGCTTTGTCGCCTACTTTTAACAAGCCAATACCTTCATCCCACCCTGGGATAACCTGACCAACACCCAAGGTAAAATCAATAGGTTGGTTTCTGCTATATGAAGAATCAAATACTTGCCCGTTGGTCAAGCTACCTTCATAGTGTACCGAAACTGTTTTCCCTTTTTCAGCTTTTGCTCCACTTCCCTCTTGAATCAATTTATGTCGGAGTCCACTTTTGGTGGTGTCAAAGCCAGCTGCCAATTTTTCCATTTCGGCCTCCGCTTTGGCTTTGGCTTCACTAATCCTTTTCTCCCTTGCACCTTCAAATACCCGAAAAGCCTCAATGGCATTCCACCCTTCTGCTTCAGCACCCACTCTAACAATTTCCAAACTGTCAATAGCATCATCTTGCGCAATGGCATCCACTACTTCCTGTCCGTGCTCTACGTGTCCAAAAACTGTATGCTTATTATCCAACCAAGGTGTTGGCACATGGGTAATAAAGAACTGGCTCCCATTGGTTCCAGGACCAGCATTGGCCATGGAAAGCACACCTGGGCTTTCATGGGTCAATTCTGGATGAAATTCATCATCAAACTTATATCCTGGGTCACCGGTTCCCGTTCCTTGGGGACATCCACCTTGAATCATAAAATCGGCTATGACACGATGGAACTTTAATCCATCATAATACGGTTTTCCCTGCGGTTTTGCATTGTTTTCCATATTTCCCTCGGCCAAGGCCACAAAGTTGCCCACTGTTCCCGGGGTTTTATCATGGGTAAGTTTTACAAGGATCTCTCCTTTTGTTGTATTGAATTTTGCGTAGATTCCGTCTTGCATAGTTATTGGATTTTTGATTATTGGATTATTGGATATTTCCAATTCAAGGCCGCAAAGATACGGGTTTATACCAAAGTCCAAAAGCTGTACGCCAAGTGTATAAAGTGTACCTTGCTATAAATCTTCCAGAGGGCTCCTTACCTTACCGATCACATTATTAGAAACCTTTGTATGGATTAATGTAAATGGTAATTGTACTGGAATTGTAACGTTTTCCTTGAATATGATCAAATGCTCCATAGCATCATGGATAAGTAGAAAATAACTTGATTAATTTGAATTAGGACAATTTACGATAAAAAGTAAGTAATAACTTTAATTGTTAGCTATTATGAAAAAAAAAGTTCTATTTTCGATAGACAACAGTTACAAACAATTAAATGAGAAAAAGTATTTTAATAATACTATTTACTTCACTTACTTTAAGTTCGTTTGCTCAAGATAATACAATTGAATTTGGAGCAAGTGTTGGAAGTTTTTATACGAATTATATCAATTCTAATTTAGAATCTGGAGATTTTCGAAGACAGGGTTTATTTACTAGTTATGAAAGTGCAAAAATTGAAAATAAACCTGGTTTAAACGCTAGTATCTTCCTAAATTATCATATCAATGATAAATTAATTTTAAGCCCTGAAATACTTTTTACAATTAAAAAGTTTGATTATGATATTACATTTTTAGAAAATAATGGTTCTAGACGTCCAAACCTAATTGATTCTAATGAATATCTATATCTTAATTTTCCCATTATAATAAAATACAACCTTTCAAAGAGAATAGATTTCGAAAGCGGTTGGCAATTAGGTTTTTTAATCAACAATAAGGATAGAATTGTTGTCGAGGATGGGCCTTCAAACAATATTACCTTAACATCAGAAGTAGAACAAAAAGACAATTATTCTGGTCTTATTGGATTAGGTTTTAAGCTAACCAAAAATATTGGGATGAATTTAAGATATAATTTCTTCTTTACTAAAATTTATGGCTTTAATAACTCTTCAATTCAATTAAATTTCTTTTACAAAATAAAAAGTTTGTGACACAAATAAACATCATTAAAACAGACGTTTATTCAAACCGTTAAACCAAATTACGGTTCGATGAACCCCATACAATTTCCGGCCTTGGAGCCGCTCAAACAGCAAAGTATCATAACAGGATATTAAACGGTGATTTGGTGTCAGAACTTTTATTCCCAACAACACATAATCAACAACTAATGGTCCCTACAGGGTCTACTTGGCAAACAATGCCCAAAGGAAAATCGGATGCCACTTCCTTGTAACATTGTTAAATGATTTCGCTATATTTCTACAAAAATCCCTGAACTACGTTTAGCGGGTCGTTTTAGCACATTTGAGAAATGCGTCAAGTAAAAGAAATAATATCGGATATAGAAGTGATAACGGAAATTGGTTACGATTAGACGAATTAATTACTGAATTGTGGGAAAGCGGAAGGCCAGAAAGCGGAATTGATGCTCTTTTCGGAGTCTTTGAGAAAAATCCTACTGATGATGGCTCTGGAGTTTTTAGGACAATATTACACGGACTTGAAATATTGGAATACGAACATAAACTGTATGACTTATTGATGGACAAACCATCTCATATGACAATCACAATGTTGAAACGGATTGAAAATACGGATTCTGACACTATCGCAGGAAAATCTATTTAGGAATTAAAAAGTTTTATAAAGAACAATCCAAAAATTGAATCGGAATTACTGGATGAGATATAAAAACGTGCTACAACAATGTATAACCTCAATTACGGCGGATTCGACTACGTCCGAATCCACTCGGAATTGCTAAGGTCTGTGCCAAACCGAAAATTAACCATATTAACCCGTAACTGACGGTTATACGAGACCGTTAGACTTTATTTGAGAAAAAACTAATGCAGAGAACAGAGATCATAGATAAAAATCAACTTTTTGAACTGATTGAATACATTCTTTCGGACGCAAAAACTGAATTCTATGAATCATATTCTGAAATGGAAAAAGAAATAGTTCGGATAAACAATCTGTCTGAATTCCAAGACTATTTTGACAATGGAATCGCGAATGGAAAAGTGCATTTCGCATTTGGAATTTATAATCCTGAATCGAAAGGCAAGTTTTTTACCTCGAAAATAAAGCTCAATCCTAAATATTGTGACGGAAAAACTTTTCGATATAAGTTAGATGGTTGGGCAATAATCTTTATTCTGCTTGACTTGCAAAACGGAGAAAACCGAATTGAATGTAGAGTTTCTGTAAACTCAAAGAAAAGAGCTGAAAACTGGAAAAGCACGAATCCTGAATTTGGGAATCCTGAATTATGGGAATGGAAAAATGTGGAAAGTAGAGCAAGAAAAATAATTAACCGATTAAAAAAAACTACACACAACAATGTATAACCGCAATTACGGCGGATTCGACTACGTCCGAATCCACTCGGAATTGCTAAAGCCTGTGCTAAACCGAAAATTAACACATATTAACCCGTAACTGACGGTTATACGAGACCGTTGTGCACAATTTATGAGAAACCTAATTTTAATCATTTGCATACTTTTCTTTTACACCTCGTGTACAAAAACAAGGGAATTAAATGATTATGAAGTTAATTTTATGCCTTATAAGTCGGGAGAAGAATTAGTTTTCGTTAATACATCGAATGAAAAAGTTGACACAATCTTTATTAAAAAAATAGAAAGGTACATTCCTGACGGACCTATGGTTTATTTTAATGAGACCATCGCAGCTATTGATAAAAATGACAGGCAAATAGTTCGAGTATCTGCTGGTTACGGTAAGTATTCGGAATCATACCTGTCGATTAAAGGACTTGATGGAAGACACTCATTAAAGGAGATTAGTGAGAAACCTGTCATTGAATTTGAAACACAGAACTTGTCCTTTGATGACGTTGTAATTATTGAAGCAAAAAATAAACAGAGTGATACTAACAAAGTGATTAAAGTGCATTGGAGTAAATCAAAAGGAATAGTTCAGTATGTGGATGTTGAAAATGGAACTTGGCAAATCCTAAATCAGCAATCATCAGAAAGGAATTAAAAAACTGTGCACAACAATGGCTATAATTCATTGTGGCATTAGAACAAAAAATAAACTATTAACATAAAATACGGCTGATTTCATAAGCGGAATAATCCTGCGGATGATTCCACAACGAAGTCATAGCCGAGACCGTTAGCATCAATAAAGAAAACACCTAATGAAAATAGGATATATATGGTACGAGGAATCTGAAAAAGAAATATTGGAAAATATTTTTCATTCTGAATGTAGTGAATGGACTTTAGAATCAATTCACGAACAAAGTGTTTGTACTTTAAATGGTGTGCTCAACTTATTAAAGTCTGATTACGACTTAATCTTAGTACACTTATCGTTAAGATTTTGCTTAGCTCTTAAAATGGTTGAACTGGCTCATCAAGGGAATATTAAATCAAAAGTTGTGCTTTTTAGCAGAACCATTTCTGATGAGAACGCTGTTAAAAAACTATTTGACGGACATATAAGACCAGATAGAGATTTACTGAATTTTAAAGAAATTATCAATAAGGCATTACTTACCAATAGAAAACAGATATCAAATCAATCCAACTTAGAGAAATATATTCTCCAAATTTTTAATTCTTCTGATACATTGAAATCGGGATATCTCGAAAAATTCAAAATTAGACACAAACGTGTCTATTCAATAGAAGACTATCATCGATCAATAAAAGCTAGCACTAAACCAAGTTGGAATGAAAATTCTAACTCTCCAGATATTTTTATTAGTTATGCATCATTAGATTCCGAGATAGCAACTGAAATAGCTACAATGTTAAATAATAATGGAATTTCCACTTTCATGGCAGAGCGCAAGATAAAGGGAGGTGAAGATTGGGAGGAATCAATAAGATTAGCATTAGTTAACGCTAGAGAAATAGTAATTTTCATAACTCCCCACTCAGTAAAAAGCAACTGGGTAATGATTGAGGCAGGAGCCGCATGGGCACTAAGAAAAAGAATTACTCCATGCGTAGCTTATATTGATATGAATTCTATCCCACAACCAATCAGCTCACATCAATGCAGACAAATAAGTACAACAAAAAATAAGGAACTTTTGGTCGCAGAGATAGTTGAAAGATTTAGTAAAATATACTGATGCTAACAATATAAACCAATCATCAACTAATGAACGAAAATTTAGAAAAGGAATATCTTTTATCAAGTAGAAAAAGACGAATCGCAGCATTTTTAATTGACCACTTTACTTTCACATTTCTTATCGTTGGAATTGTATTCCTATCACTCGGAACAAATTTTATGGACGAAACCAATTTCAGTAATCTGATAAGTAAAATGTTGCCTGCAATGTTAATTGGATTTCTAATATACTTCGCTAAAGATTCAATAAAAGGTATTAGTCCAGGAAAGTGGGTTATGGGAATTATGGTTCGAAATGAAAACAATCCGAATGAAGTTCCTTCAATTGGGAAATTATTTGTTCGAAATCTATTTCTAATAATTTGGCCAATTGAATTTATAGTTCTTGCTTCAAGTCAAGAGAAAAAAAGACTCGGAGATAAAACTGCAAAAGCAATTGTAGTCAAGAATCCTAACAAACCAACAAAGCTTCCGAGAATTTTAGTATTAGCTGGAATTGGAATTACCTTTTTTGCATTTATATTTTTGTTTGCTGGTTCTGCAATGAAAAATTCAGATGCTTACAAAGTTGCTATTTCAGAAATTGAGAAAAATGAAGAAATCATATCAGAAATTGGTGGAATAAAAGATTATGGAATGATGCCTACAGGTAGTGTAAATATTTCCAATGGATATGGAGAAGCTCAATTGAGTATAAAAGTTATTGGAAATGAAAAGGATTTGAATGTTTGGGCTTACCTAACAAAAGAACCGAATGGAGAATGGAAACTAATAGAACTGAATAAATAAAATACTGGTGCTAACAATGGCTATAAGTAATTGCTTGTTCTCGCCTACTTCTGAAAATCCTCGCGGATTTTCAGTTTGGTGTGTACTTGCAAAGTTAACCGCTAAACCACGCAACTACTCATAGCCGAGACCGTTGTAAAACATTTTGATGAAATTTATAACCACAATCATATTCACAGTTTTTGTAACCTTTTTTTCATTCTCTCAATATTCTAAGGAGTACGAAATTTTGACTGAAAAGTTGATTGCAGCGGATACTTTAAATTTTGAAGAGTATTACAAAAATGGGGAGATAAAGGAAAAGGGAACGGTTTTAACTTATAAAATTGGGGATTATTCCGCTGACTATTATTTTGGAGATTACTTTCAGTATTTCAGAAATGGAAAAGTAAAAATGAAAGCCGAATTTGACCGATTTGGAAATTTATTATCCCAAAAATGCTACTTAAACTTTGGAGGACTTTGTAGCGAATCAACGACCTTGGAAATTGATTCAGAGACTAAGGATTTGGAAGAGTTATTACGTGTAGATGAAAAAACCAAAGTCATTAGTACTGACAAATTCTATAACTATTCAATGAAATTAGATAGCATGTATCTAAAGAAAGAAGGGAAAATGATTGGGAATAAAAAAATGGGAATCTGGAAAATCTATTCTAGGTCTGGGGAATTAATTGACGAAAAGCAGTACTAAAAAAACGTTTTACAACAATGGCTAAAATTCATTGCTTGCGGATTTCCTAAACGGAAATCACGCGCAAAAAGCTATCTTTAGGTTCGGCTGGATTGTCCTTCGGACGAATCACAGCAACGAACCTTAGCCGAACCATTGTACACAATATAAACCAACAGAATGAACAGAAAAATAATTACACTTTTACTTTTAGCAATATTCACGAATTTCGGGTATGCTCAATCTGACAAAATCAATATTAAAAGTGAACATTTGACGGAAGCGAATTATTTGCAAATGGATGATTTTTATTTGACTCACTATTTATACATTGACTTGTTTCTAAGAGAAAATCTATTTCCAGAAGCGAGTTCTGAAGATGTTTCTTCTATTCTAAAAGCTCTTAAAAAGTATGTTTCGGTAGAAAATAAATTAGACGTTGAAATTGAAAAGCCTGGAAAAAGAAATTACTTGATTCGATTTGCAATTTTAAAGAAAGATGACAGAACTGAACTTTTAATAGCTTTCACGAACTGGAGCATAAAGAAAAAAGAGTTTGAAAAAGATATCAAAATGGAAAATGATTCCTACACGAGATGGTATTTTCTAAATGGAAAAAAAATGACTTATCGAAAAGATATGTCTGACCAGAATGATTACTCGACCATGAATAAATCTGACTTGACTAATGCATACTTATTCGATGAACTATCTGAAAACGATTCCGAAATAGAAAGCACAATAGCGGAATATCTAAACCAAAATGATATATCTGTTTCTGATAAAATTATGGCGAATTTAATTCTTTTAAAATATCAAATCTTTAAAAAAGAGAATGATAATGTAGCTAAACAAACTGAACAATTGACTGAATTATTTGAGCAAAATAAATCTGAATCAAATTTGAGAGGTTTACAGGTAGCTTTTGATGCTACGAAATATCAAATAGAATTAATGAAATAAATACTGTGTACAACAATGGCTATAAGTAATTGCTTGTTCTTGCGGATTTTCAGTTTGGTGTGTACTTGCAAAGTTAAGTGCTAAAACACGCAACTACTCATAGCCGAGACCGTTGGCAAACATTTGAGAATGACAGAACTGAAAAATTTAGCAAACGAAACAAAAAAACAACTGAAACTAAAATACGACTCGGATTCAGTAAAATTTCTCGAAGGATTTGTTGAACGAACTAAAGTGAATATCGAAAAAGATAATTGGAGCGGATTAATAAATTCTTGTGGAGCTTTTCTCGGAGAATGTATAATCGAAAATTATGGCGGAATTTGGAAAAAGGACAAAAATGGTAATGTTGGAATTAGCTTTGATGACAAAAATATAGCTTATCCATTTGCGAAAGTGAGTAAGCAATTTGAAAACGGACTTGGAGATTCTATATTCTCTTTTTATAGTATCATTCCAGAAGTATTTGGGATTGAACAAAAGAAGAAGAAAAAGTGGTGGAATTTTTAAGAAAACGGAAAAGAAAAACGATTTGCCAACAATGTATAAAAATAATTGCTCAATTTTGGGCTTAACCAAAGGTAGTTGCAAGTTTACTACGTCTGATTTTCCTACGGAAAATCCTCGCACGTAAACCCACAACTATTCTTATACTAACCGTTGGCGTGCATTAAGAAATGGAATTAACAGACAAAATATGGCAAGAACTAGAAGGAGGATATAAAACTCTTTATGACGCTTCTGTGCCTTTAAGTCAACTCGAGAATACTGATGACCCTGAAGACATTAAAAAAGTATGGGAAGAACTTTGGAATGAATTGCACCATCAAGGGGATGTCGGGACCGCATCCTATTTGGCTATTCCCCAACTTGTCAGAATTGGAATCAAAAAAGACTTATTTGATTGGAATTTATTAGGGTTATGTGCCGTAATTGAACAGCAGAGACACTTAGGGAGCAATCCAAGTTTACTACCAGAATATCAAGACAATTACAAAAAAGGGCTTTTAGACTTAAAAGAATTTGTAATTAAAAACTTGAATAACGATTTGGACAAAACGACATCTATTATGGCTCTTTCAACAATCGCCACATGTGACGGACGAATTAAAATGGGAAAGGCAATAATGGAAATGGAAGATGAGGATTTGCTAAATGAGTTCTTAGAACAATTTTAAAATGAAAAACGACACGCCAACAATGGCTAAAAATCATAGACCTGACCAACCAAACCGCTTCTACGCTTTTTAGCCTGAACGTTGGCTGTAATATGAAAAAAATCGCGATTATAATATTAACATTGAGTTTCAATCTTGGATTTGGGCAAGTTGAAATTCCTTTTTTTGAACAAATCGCTTTTGATTTTTACAAAGACAGTTTATTGACAAAGTTCCCTGTTGAAAAACGAATAAAAATTCCGAAATACACGACTGACTTTCACTTCTCTTCTTATAAATTTCAAGTTAATGAATGTCTGACCGGAAAATTATTGACAGAGGGAAAGGAATTGGAAACTTTCGGAATTTATGCTCTTGAACAAATGGATTTTGATTCCCCAACTCACGTAATGAGTTATGACAACTTGGATAAAAAACAGTTTCGGATTAAAAAATATAAAAGTAGTAGCGGTATGAATTTAAGAATTTCTCAACCATATCATAAAAAAGATGATTTTGAGAATTTTTATGTAATTGTATCGGAAAACTATAAAAGAAAAAGCACTACTTATTATTTATTAATTGACAAAAATGGAAATGTAAATAATTGGTGCAGGAAAGAATCGGAATTGGTAATAATATATTAGCGAATGGAAAAAACACTACAGCCAACAATGTATAACCGCAATTACGGCGGATTCGACTACGTCCGAATCCACTCTGTAATTGCTAAAGCTAGTGCCAAACCGAAAATTAACGCATATAAACCCGTAACTGATGGTTATACGAGACCGTTATATGTAATACCTGAAAAATGAAAAATCGAATATTAAACATCCTTCTATTTTCTATTGTATTATTAACATTTAATTCTTGTAAAAACACGAATGAAAATGAAACAAGTGATATTCATGATATTAAACAGATGATGCAAGATTATAGACAGGCTTGGAGAAATGGAGATTCAACATCAGTGTTGGATAAATTGACTACTGAAATTATTCTATTTCAACCTGGGAAAACTGAAAAACCTATTCTTAGCAAGAATAATGTCAGCGGATTTTGGTTCCCAAAATCTGATATAAAGTATCCAATAATCCAATATGAAGTAGAAAATGAAGAAATCGTAAGTTCTGGAAATATTGCATATTATCAGGGATTATCCAAACTTACGTGGTGCACTTTAGAAAATAATATTGGTCATGACACAACTCAATCTATCTCTGAATTCACTAACATTCTAAAAAAAGAAGGCGGAAAATGGAAAATTCACAGAATAATGTATAACCTGAAAGATTCAAAATATAATCGATAAGTATAATTAAAAAATACTTCTTACAACAATGTATAACCGTAATTTCGGCGGGTTAGACCACCCTTCGATTCCGCTCAGGACAGGCTCTAGGGAATCCACTTGGAATTGCCAAAGTCTATGCTAAACCAAAATTAACTCATATTAACCCGTAAAACCGACGGTTATACGAGACCGTTGCACAACATTGACCTAACAAAATGAGTAATCATAATGAAGCAATTTTTCCCATTATAACTTTTGACCCGGATAAGAATATATGGAAATGTTTAGGAACAGGTTTCTTCATAAATCCTGTTGGCGCTTTTGCTACTGCTAAGCATTTATTTTTTAAGGACGGAAAACAAACCGAACAGACTCTATATGGAGTTCAGAATATAGAAAATAAAGAATATCATTTGCGCCCAGTTACTCAATTAGTTCCAAATAAGAATGCAGATATAATGATTGGTACTTTGGGAAAAAGACGATTACCTGATAAAACAGATGTTAATGCAAATATCTCTGCATATTTCACATTAGATTTTGAAAAATTAGATAATGGGGAAAAGATTTTCACATTTGCTTATCCCAATAGTGAAAAAACGAATTTAGAAACTGGAGAGACTGAATTCTTATTTAAAGGTATAAATTCCTTTGGAACGATAGTAGATTTTTGTAAAAATGGTTCTTATAAAGTGAAAAACAGATGCTATCAAACAAATATGGATATTCAAGGAGGCGCAAGTGGTGGTCCAGTATTTAAAAATGGATACGTTATAGGTATTAACTCAAGTTCTTTTGACCTAATTGAAGGTGAAGAACCAATATCTTATATTACACCTATTGATTTTATATCAGAATTAAGTGTAAAAGAAAACGGGAGATTAATTTCTGTAAAAGAGTTAATTGAAAAAGAGTACATAAAAGTAAAATAACGTTGTACAACACGGTGTATAAAACATAGCTAACAAGTCCTAAACTGAAAGATTTGTGTTTATTTACAAAGACCTCCAAATTTTTGAATTTGGCTTTAAACCAAAAAAAAGAACAAAATATAAAAATTCAGCGCTGTACTAATCCGAAAAGTTAGCACCTTTTTATGCGCTACGCTTCATAAACAAGACCCTTAGTGGTAATTCGACTTATCCATAAAATTCTATTTAAGTAAAGTGTAACATTCTTCATTTTTATCTATCTGTAATTATAACTAAGAATATAAAATTCAATAACAATGAAGAAAAGAGGTATTCTATTAATAGTAATTTTAACAACACTCTTCTCCACCCAATGCTATGCTACATGGTCTATTATTGCTGTGGACAGAAAAACAGGGGAAATTGGAATTGTAGGTGCCTCATGTACTTTCGATGTGTCTGGAATTGCATCCATTGAACCTGAAAAAGGTGCTATTGTGGTACAGGCGGCAAGCAATTATTTTGCTCGTATGAAAGGGGTCTCTCTTATGGAAAGTAACGCTTCTGCGCTAGAAATCTTGAATGCTATGAAAGCGAAACGTTTCGAGCCAGAACGGCAGCAATATGGTGTAATATTATTGAAGGAAGGGACAAGCCCTTTGGTATACTCCGGTACTGAAATTGCGGATTGGAACGGCGAAATGGTTGGCGATGACTTTGCGGTTATGGGCAACATACTTTTGGGGGAGCAAGTTGTTAAAAAAGCATTTGATGCCTTTAATCAAAATAGGGATAAATCTTTAGCTGAGCGGTTGATGCTTGCACTCAAAGCTGGAGAAGAAGCCGGTGGAGATAAAAGGTGCGAAACGCAATATGCAAGGTCTGCTTTTATAATGGTATACAAACCTCTAGATGGGGCTATTTTAAAGCTAGCGGTTCAAGGCATAAAAAAAGGTGGTGAACCCGCTGTAACTTTGCTAAATCAACAATTTGATTTTTGGCGTAAAGAAGAAAAAGACAAGTACTAGAAACTATCACCTATATGGCGTATGATCAATTGCTGGCGATTTTCCTGCAGAAAATCTATACATTATTAGTATGTTTAGTCTCCATAGGGTTTCTAACGTCGCAACTTATCATAGCCAGAACGTTAAATGCCAACCTGATTTTTTAGGCAGATTAAAAATAGTAGCGCAAGAAATCTACCAAATCAAGATAATACAGATAAGAAACTGGGTAGTTTAGGGATACCAATCAATAACTTACCCAAAATGAACGAACACCCTACCCCTTTATCTTTGCAGAAGTAATTGTCCCATACTTGTCTATAAGATAAACCAAACTGGCCATTGTGGCGGCCCCAAGCTCTAATTCTCTCTTATTCACATGCTCAAACGTATCGTTCTCGGCATGATGATGGTCAAAATAACGCTGTGAATCTGGGCGAAGTCCTGCCAAGACCAAGTCTTCGCTTTTTAACGGCCCAATATCCGCGCCACTATATCCTTTTACAAACATGTGAATCAGATAGGGTTCAAACAAACCTTTCCAGCTTTGTACTTGCTTCAGATTTTCTTCGGAACAATCAAAAGAAAAACCTCTTGGAGTAAACCCTCCCGAGTCACTTTCCAAGGCAAAAACATGTTTCTCATTTTTCTTTTGGGCAATTTCGGCATATTTATTTCCACCCCTAAGTCCGTTTTCTTCATTCATGAACAATACCACACGTAGTGTGCGTTTAGGTTTGTAACCTGTCTCTTTCAATAGGCGGAGCACATCCATACTTTGTACACATCCAGCTCCATCATCATGGGAACCATCCCCTAAATCCCAAGAGTCTAAATGCCCACCAACAACCATAACTTCATTAGGATAAGTGGTACCAGTTATTTCTCCAATAACATTATAGGATTCTACATCTTCAAATTGCTTACAGTTTTGCTTAAAATATAACTTTATATCTGGGTTCAACGTCAATGTAGTACTTAACAATTCGGCTCCTTTGGTGCTAATGGCCGCTGCCGGAATCCTATCAGAAACGGGAGTGTCTCCATAACTCATGGCTCCAGTATGCGGGTAATCATCCAAACGCAGGTTCATGGAACGTACAATAACACCAGCTGCACCATACTTACCTGCTTCTGCTGCTCCAGAGTATCTTTGATCCACACAACCAGAGTAAGATGCAAAAGTGCTTATCTGAGTAGGTTCCATGGGTCGATTATAGAACACTATTTTACCTTCAATCTTTGATCTTCCCAATTTTTCCAGGTCTTCTATGCCTTTTACTTCAACAATACCAGCTTTTATTCCACCATCAGGTGTAGAGATGGAACCTCCGAGAGCACAAATGGGAACATTGGTGGTATGCCCGGGTTTGGTCTCAATATAGGCAAATTCAGGTGTTCCTCTCACCCATTTGGGCACCATTACTGGCTGCAACCATACTCTGTCCAATCCTAATGAATCTAATTGGGCTTTAGTGTAATCTACTGCCAGTTGCGCTTGTACGGAACCTGAAAGGCGCCCACCTATTTGATTTGAAAGATGATTTAACCAATCATATGCTTTTCCATTGGTCAAAGCCTGGTCATAAATTGCCTTGATTTGTTTTGCATCATCAGATTGCGAAAAAAAAGGGGTACTGATCAATAAAAGGGATAAAAGTAAGATTGTTCTCATTCGGTTTCTTTTTCCAAGTCTAGTTTGAAGGTTTCTAAATTAGCTTTTATTTTTTCATCCAACTCAGGTTCTTCCACATCTTTGTATTTTTTTAACGTCTTTAATAAAATAGTGGCGACAATTAACCGCGCAGCTTTTTTGTTATCCGCTGGAATAACATACCAAGGTGCATGGGGTTTAGAGGTTTTATTGATTGCTTCCTCATAGCAAACCTTATAATCATCCCATAATTTCCTTTCCTTGAGGTCACCAGGTGAAAATTTCCAGTTTTTTTCTTTCAGTCTGAGTCGACGGAGCAAGCGTTGACGCTGCTCTTCTTTTGATAAATGTAGGAAGAACTTAAAAATCAAGGTTCCGTTTTCAGCAATATGTTGTTCAAAATCGTTGATTTGACGGTATCGATTTTCCCAGAATGCCCCATCTATATCTGATACAGATTCAATTCCAGGAATGTTTTCTCCAAGAATATACTCTGGGTGCACTTTGGTGACTAGAACGTTTTCATAATGTGTTCTATTAAAAACACCGAACTTACCCCTTGCAGGCAGTGCAATGTAGTGCCGCCATAAATAATCATGCTTCAACTCCAGCTCAGTGGGCACTTTAAAACTATGCACCTCCACTCCTCTTACATTGAAGTCTTTAAAAACCTCCCTTATAAGACTGTCCTTCCCAGAGGTATCCATACCTTGTAGGCAAACCAAAACTCCATACTTTCCGTGGGCATACAGTGTATCCTGAAATTTTCCCAAATCCTCCCTAACCTCCTCTAGTTTCTCTTTCAGTTCTTTATCCGTACAATCAAAATCCTGAAACGTGCTTTTTTCTGATAGTTTTATATGATCCTCAACTCGGTAAGGGTCTATTTCGATTTTTTCCATGAGAATGAATATAGTTCTTTTTGATCATTCCTTCAACCATCGTCCAAAAACTACCATTCAACGATCCTTTTTACATTTGATAGTTTTAGATCGTTTTTTATCGATTATATTCATTTTCAGTCGATTCTTCCTGTAATTTAGTAGGAAACATAAGACGCATTGTCCCAAATCTAGCGTTATGAAAGCAAAAAAGATTATTCTCTTTATAGTCTTTGTTTTAGGCATTCTTGGCCTATTACTTATGGCTTCGTTCACTACTCGAAATGCATGTGAGTATGCAAATTCCAATCTTGAGTACATTAAAAGTCAAACTCAAGCAGCTATAATAGCTGATGATTTTGAGATGTCCAAATACTATGCCTACAAGGCACTTAATGGTATTGAAAAAACCAAGTTCAATTTTATAGATTGTGGTTGCGAAGGCACTATTGAAAGTCTTGAAAAAACACTTTCTTATCTTAAAAAGGCTACAAAAGCAGCATCTTTTGAGGTTTCCAAAAAATCTTTGCACAATGCCTTGGAAAGTACTGAAATAGGGATTAAAGTGTTAAAAACTTTTGAGGAAGAGTTTTCCAGCACTTATGATAATAATGTTTTGGTATTGAACACCAAAAATGCCATCTATGACCATGGCGCCATGCTTCTAACACATGGTAAACTTTCCGAGGAACAGGTACATAGCTGTTTGTTAGGATTTGAAAACTCGCTTGACAAGGTTATACGTGAAGTAGATTGCAAGTCTGCGCTAAAATATATCACCAGAATTCATGAGGAAGCACGTTTGACATTGCTAAACACAGGGCTTTCTGAACCAAAAAAGCAATACCACCAACGGGTAAAGACCATTACGCACGATGCCCTTTTACGTATTGGAGAGTGTAATGTAGATTAGGCTATTTGCTAGCAAAAAGCTTTACGTCTTCTTCGGAGACCTCTTTTCCTCCAAGAATTATTAAGCGTTCCACAACATTGCGCAGTTCTCGCACGTTTCCTGTCCAGTCATATCCTTTTAATAAACTGATGGCTTTTTTGGAAAAGTTTTTGACAGCAGTGCCTTGTTCTGATGCTATTTTTTTGGAAAAGTGTTCAATCAGAATAGGAATATCATCCCTCCTATTGTTCAAAGCAGGTACTTTTATTAGGATAACGGCCAATCTATGGTATAAATCTTCCCGAAATTTTCCGTCAGCAATTTCTTTCTTAAGATCCTTGTTGGTTGCTGCCAAAACCCGAACATCTACCTTAATATCTTTATCCGTACCAACCCGTGAAATTTTGTTTTCTTGAAGGGCTCTGAGCACTTTGGCCTGAGCCGAAAGGCTCATATCACCAATTTCGTCCAAGAAAATAGTTCCTTTATTTGCTGCTTCAAATTTTCCCGCACGGTCTTTTACTGCAGAGGTAAACGCTCCTTTAACATGCCCAAAGAGTTCACTTTCTATTAGTTCTGATGGAATAGCTGCACAATTCACCTCAATAAAAGGATTGGAAGAACGGCCGCTCTTTTCGTGCAACCAATGTGCTACAAGCTCTTTTCCTGTTCCGTTTGGACCTGTAATCAAAACCCGGGCATCGGTTGGCGCCACTTTTTCTATCATATCTTTTATGACACCAATTTCATCACTATCTCCAACCATTTCATAATTCTTGGAGACTTTTTTCTTTAAAATCTTGTTTTCTACCACTAGTTCCTTTCGGTCAAGGGCGTTTCTTACTGTGGTCAATAAACGGTTTAAATCAGGCGGTTTAGAGATGTAATCAAATGCACCCAATCTCATAGTATTTACTGCAGTATCCAAATCTCCATGACCCGAAATCATGATAAACGGAATTTCTGGTTTTATCTTTCTTGCGGCCTCCAGCACTTCAACCCCATCCATTTTGGGCATCTTTATATCGCAAAGTACAAGGTCAAAGTCTTCTTTCTTAATGGCTTCAATACCTCTAAGCCCATCCTCTGCCTGATGAACATTGTATGTATCACTTTCTTCACTCAATATCTTCACCAATACCCTTCTTATGGCAGATTCATCTTCTATGACCAAAATTTTTGACATCCCTTGCTATTTAAAAAATTCCTATTTTGAAACCTGTTCTAATATATAGATTTGCTTCATTATTTAATAAAAAAACATCCCCTCTTTTATCATTTCTAAGCTTACCCTCCTGCTCAAAAGAACGACCCACCATACCATACAAAGCCATATTTTTGGTAATGTTGTATTGATAACCCACGGCTCCCACCAGTGCTGTTAGAGAAATTTTTGACCCCAATTGGTTATCTGGCAAAATGATATCATTCTGGACATTTATAAAGTAGCCATCCAATAATAGTGCCATTTCCAAGGTATGTTTTTTAGATATATGATGCTTAAAGATAGATTTGGGAATACCTAAAGTGTAAGACCATTTGCGATGAAACCTGCGATAATAGCTCACCAATGGAAGAGGAACCGGAAGTCCCGTTGTGCTATTATAGGATAAGCCAAGGACAATCCTGAAGGGTTTTTCTGCGTTAGGTTTTTCTTTCCAAAATGCTGCGGTTGCATTAAAGAAAAAGTCATCTTTTTTGGTTCCATGGATAAAATTGGATGCTAATCTGGGCGTAACTATGGTCACAAAGTTCCAGTTTTCGTTCCATTTGGTGATAAGTCCCAAATTTAAATCCGCAATATGGAACCTAATCAACTCGCTTTTATCAAAAGGGAGATTCTGAGAATAATCCAAATCAAATTTATTGTATTCCAACCCAGTTATCAGGTAGTCTTTCTTTTCGTTCAATTTAATGGGTAAATTGAATGAAAGTTTATATCTCTGGGTTTTTATTCCTGAATCGTTTTCGGGGATATTTAGGTACTCCACTCGAAAAACATCGGAACTTTGTCCCAATACTTCTTGACCGGATAAAATCACAAGGGCTAAACCAATTACCCAAAATGCTTTATGATATGCTGATTTTTTTATTGTCCTAAAGGTTTTTGATCTTGGGTTATATGAACATCGCGTTGTGGGAACGGAATGCTTACATTGTTCTCTTTGAACTTGGCATTTATTTTATATCGGATATCACTTTTGATTTTGGGATCCCTAAAGCTATCATTGGTAAAAAAATGAAGGGAAAACAACAATGCTGAATCTCCAAAATCATCAAAAAGCACAAAAGGTTTTGGGTTCTTTAACACTTGCTTTTGTTCATGTGCCACTTCTTCCAACAATTTTGTAACCATATCAACATTACTGCCATATGCAACACCTACATTAACACTTTCTCGTGTGGTCCTATGGTTTTGGGTGTAATTGTGTATGATGTCACTAATAAACTTGTGGTTTGGAATAATTATGACCTTATCATCACGGGTTATTGCTCTAGTAGTTCTCAGTTTGATTTCGAACACCTTGCCAACTTTTCCATCTACCTCAACTATATCTCCAACCTGCAGGGACTTATCAACGATAATAAAAATACCGCCAAGAATATCCTGAAACAGCTCTTGCAATGCCAAACCAAGTCCAACAAACAAAGCGGCAGAAGCCGTAATGACAATTGTTATATCGATTCCGGCAGCACTCAATGTCACCAAAACCACAATTAAATAGATCACGTAGTTGGTAAACTTGAAAACACTTGAGAATTTCTGTTTGTCCTCTTGCTCCATTTTTCGGGTAAGGAGATATCTAACCCATTTCAAAAGAAACTTGGTCACTACAGAAGCAACAGCTAAAAGCAATAGTAGTCCAATGGTAAGGTGGATGGATTTATCTCCTTCTCCTAAATGGAAGCCAAGATTTAGAAAATCCTTTATGGAACCCCAAATGTCCTCTTGAATAATCTCTTTTATATCATCTGTTCCTTCCTGCATAATGCTAATATCTTAACCATTTGAACAATTCCTTATAGGTAGGTCTTTTACCGTACATTAAAATTCCCACCCTGTAAATTTTGGCCGCCAAAGACACTATTCCCCAAAAGGTGCCGATTAATAATGCAATGGACAACAATAATTGCCACAAAGGTACTCCTCCTTCGCCAATACCTCCCGGAAGTCTCATCAACATCACAATAGGCGAGGTTAATGGGAACAAAGAAAACCCAACAGCTATAGGCCCATGCGGATTGCTAAACACCGAAAAGAACCCTATATAAATAGCTAGCATTAAAGGTAAAATTATAGGGAATATAAATTGCTGGGTATCCGTTTCATTATCCACCGCTGCACCAATTGCTGCATAAATGGAGCTATAAATAAGATAGCCCAAAATAAAATATATTAAAAAGGAACTTATCAATAAAAACCAAGGTATATCCAGAATTTCTTTGGCATACAGCAACATGTCACCATCCAACGGTTGTGAAAATTGGGCTACGCCGTTTATTTTATCAGGGTTCATTTGAGCTTCGCCAAGTAAAGTGCTTAAATCTATTCCTAGGAACAACGACACCAAAAACAACAGTAACGAAGCGGAAACAATCCATATTGCGAACTGTGTTATTCCAGCCAATGAAGTCCCTATGATTTTGCCCAACATCAACTGAAAAGGTTTAACCGAAGAAATAATCACCTCAATTATTCTACTGGTTTTTTCTTCAATAACACTACGCATTACAAAACCTCCGTAAATAATAATGAACATCATAATGGCATACCCAAAAGCACCGCCAATAAATGCCTTTATCTCATTGATGCCCTTTACACTTTTTTCACCCGCAAATGTTGCCAAATTGATTTCAAAGTCTTTTTCAATAGCAGAAAATTGGTCAGCGGAAACTCCTAGATTACCCAATCTTTTTTGACGCAACTGCTTTTGAAAGATTCGTTCAAGCTTTTGTGTTATATGGGTATTGGGGTTATCCTGTGTAAATAAATAGGTTGATTTTGCAACTTCTTCCATATCCTTTTCATTTGGAAGGTAGAGCAATCCATAATATCCCAATGACATAGTTGAATCCTTAGCCTCTTCCAAAGAAATGTTTTCAAAATGGACATAGGACGTTGATTCCGTTATCCGGAAATCTTGCTGAAAAAACTCACTTTCATTAAGAACAGAAATAATTCTCTTTTCACTATCGTTCACTTTTGTCAGGTAGGCAATCAACACAATCATCCCCACAATAAGGATAGGACTCAATACGGTCATGACAATGAAAGATTTGTTCCTTACCTTGGCCAAATACTCCCGTTTTATGATCAACCCTAACTTACCTGTCATTCTCCTTACTTACGGTTTGTATAAATATGTCGTTGGCCGAAGGAATAGTTTCCTCAAAACGATTGATGTTCGCAGTTTGGGAAAGTTGTGCAAGTACATCAGCAGTATGGTTTGAGGGCAGCTGAACTGTAAAGTCCAATTGTTTTTCTTCTGCATCAAAACTTGAAGAAAGAATCTGAAACTGATTTTCCAGCGTTTTTATAAACGTGTCTTCAGCACCCTGAATTTCTAATCCAACATTAAAAATGTTGTTCTTGTATGCTTTTTTAATATCAGAAAGCTTTCCATCCAATATTTTCTCCGATTTATGGATAAGGGCAATGTATTCACAAAGCTCTTCAACGGATTCCATTCGGTGTGTAGAAAAGATTATGGAAGTGCCTTTTTCTTTAAGTTGAAGAATCTCATCTTTGATGATATTGGCATTGATGGGGTCAAATCCACTAAAAGGTTCGTCAAATATTAATAGTTTGGGCTCATGAAGAACGGTAACTATAAACTGAATCTTTTGGGCCATTCCTTTAGAAAGCTCCTGAATTTTTTTGTTCCACCAATCTCCTATGTCCAAACGGTCAAACCAATATTTCAATCTTTGTTTGGCATCAGTTTTTGAAAGTCCCTTTAGTTGGGCCAGATACAATGCCTGTTCACCTACCTTCATACTCTTGTACAGTCCTCTTTCTTCGGGTAAATAACCAATTAACGAGATATGTTCTGGTGCCAAAGGGCTACCGTTAAACAAAATCTCTCCACTATCTTGATATGTTATTTGATTTATGATGCGTATAAAGGTGGTCTTTCCAGCTCCATTGGGCCCCAAAAGTCCATAAATGCAATTCTTGGGTATTTCCAGTGATATGTTGCTTAGTGCTGTATAGTCTCCATATGATTTACAGACGTTTTTGGCAACAAGGATGTTATCCATTTAAACAATTTTTTCAAAGATATGTATTTGCCCAAAAAGACCGCTATCCTTATAAAAACAAAACCCACCCTTAAATAAAATCAAGGATGGGAAAAAAATTGCTATGAAAAAGAAAATTAGATATTGGTTTCCCAACATCAGTTCCAAATATACGTTTTTTTCTTAAACAGAAAAGTAATATTTGTTAGGAGAACATATCTTTAACTTTCTCAAAAAAGGACTTATCTGATTTTTCAGGCTTTGGAACAAAGTTTTCATCATTCTGCATCCGTTCAAAGAATTCCTTCTGTTCCCGGCTCAATTCTTTTGGTGTCCAAACATTTACATGCACCAACAAATCGCCACTTCCGTATCCATTTATGCTTGATATGCCCTTGCCTCTCAACCTAAGTATTTTTCCGGATTGAATCCCAGGTTCCAATTTAATACGGACCTTACCGCCAACGGCATCAATCTCTTTTGAACTTCCCAAAACTGCTTCGGAAAAACTGATATAAAGGTCGTAATGCAAATTATCCCCTTCTCTTTTCAGGGTATCGTGCTCAACAGTTTCTATAGCTACCAACAAATCACCTGGAATCCCGTTACCTGGTGCTCCATTTCCTTTGCCGGTAACTTTTAGCTGCATTCCTTCTTCAACACCTGGCGGAATTTTTATGGAAACCGTCTCTTCCTCAACCTTAAGACCTTGTGCATCAGCTCCGCTTGGCCTATTGTCAATGGTTTGTCCAGCTCCCCCGCAAGAATTACAAGTGGTAGCCGTCTGCATTCTTCCCAAAATGGTATTGGTAATCTTAGTAACTTGACCACTACCATTGCAAGTAGGACAGGTTTTATAGGTTACACCGTCTGCTTGTACTTTTCTTCTAACCTTTACTTTTTTCTCAACACCATTAGCAATTTCCTCAAGGGTCAATTTCACTCGAATACGGAGATTGCTTCCTTTGACACGTCGTTGTCCACCGCCACCAAAACCACCAAAACCGCTAAAACCGCCGCCAAAGGCACTACCGAAAATATCTCCAAACTGACTGAAGATATCATCCATATTCATACCGCCACCGCCAAATCCGGCACCTCCTTCAAAGGCTGCATGACCAAATTGGTCATATTTCGCTCGTTTATCAGGGTCACTCAACACTTCATAGGCTTCCGCAGCTTTTTTGAACATTTCCTCAGCCTTGGTATCACCTGGATTCTTATCTGGGTGAAACTCGATGGCTTTTTTTCTATAAGCCTTCTTTATTTCCGCAGCCGAAGCGCCTTTGGAAACACCCAATATTTCGTAAAAGTCCTCCTTCATATATTTTTAGTTACCAACAACCACTTTTGGGTGTCGTATAATGCGGTCTCCAAGTTTGAACCCTTTTTCGACCACATCTATTATTTTGCCTTTCATTTTTTTATTTGGAGCTGGTATCTGTGTTATGGCGTCATGGATCTCGGCATCAAAAACATCTCCTTCTCCAGCTTCAACCTGTTCCAATCCCTTACTCTTTAAAGTCTCCTTTAACTTATTGCTGATGAGCTCTACTCCTTTGAACATCTCTTTATCTTCAGATTTTGAAATTTCCTTAAGGGCTCTATCAAAATCATCCAAAACTGGCAACAACGAAACTATAACTTCTTGTCCCGCAGTTTTAAAAAGATCCATGCGCTCTTTGGACGTTCGTTTCTTGAAATTTTCGAACTCGGCAAAAAGTCTTAAAAACTTATCCTTTTCTTTTGCCAGATCTTCACGTAGCTGGTCTTCCTCAGAAAGTTCTTCTTTCTCCTCAGTTCCAGCTTTCGCTTCTATATTTTCATCGCTCAGTTCAGGATTTTCAATTGTTTGGGAATCGTTCAATTCCGCATCCATTTCCTCAACCTTACTTTTCTTACTCATATGCCGTAAATTTTATTTCCTTTTTTGAAGAGGCAAAAGTACTGCCAATTGTCTAAAAATGTCAAAATGTCACCACAAATCACAAAAAAATCCGCCTTTGGCGGATACTGGAATGGATAGTTAATCCCCAGAACTTAAACAAACTTCTTATCCAAGCTGGTTTCCTCTGATTTACCGCCTTCCGTTTTGGTTAAATATAAGTCTTCAAGTGCAGACCCTATGTTTGAGTATTGAAAAATAAAACCTTTTTTTTCTATTCGTTTGCTGCTCACCCTTTGACTTGCAAAGAGCAAGTATGCCATTTCTCCAAGAATAAGCTGCATGGCCAACTTAGGCACATTGGGCAGTATTAAAGGTCTATCCAATATTTTTGCTACTTCCTTGGTCATTTTGGTGTTGGTAACGGGGTTTGGCGCCACAGCGTTAAAGATACCCTTAAGGTTATTTTCAATGACAAAAACAAACAGTTGTGCCAAATCATCTAAATGAATCCAAGATTGCCATTGATCTCCATTTCCAAAAGCCGCTCCAACAAAATTTTGAATGGGTCTGGCCATTTTAGGAAGTGCCCCTCCCAAAGTTGAAAGCACTATACCTATTCTTATTTTGGCTACGTTGAAATTAAACTCGTTGAACTTATCGGCTTCTTGCTCCCATTTCTGTACAACTTCACCAAGAAAACTTTTATCAACCTTCTTTTCATCCTCAATGTAAAAGTTGGATAATGAACTTGGATAAACACCTATGGCAGAAGCAGAAATAAAAGATTGAATCTGTGAGGTGTCATTTTCTTTTAGTCCTTCGTATAAAGTTTTTAGGCTATCTACCCTACTTGACCGAATTTTTTCCTTGTAAGATTTGGACCAACGATTAGAAATACTAGCTCCTGCCAAATTCACCACAGCGGTAGCACCCTCAAAACATGAAAAATCTATTTCTCCTTTTGAAGGGTTCCAATAAAAGCCCTTATATGTTTCGGAAACAACTATTTTCTTTTTACTCGTAGTCAAATAGTTAACCGCTACACCTTTTGAAAGTAGCACGTTGACAATGGCTTTGCCCACCAACCCCGTTGCTCCTGTTATCAACACCTTCATAACATCATTTTAGTCCAAATTTAGTGGTTTAAACAGCTGCTTATCAGGCATTAATTTAGGTTTAACATAAATGTTCATACTTTAAACTAAATTATCATAAAGTTACGAGGCCAATTAACACTATTTTATCACTGTCTTGTTTTTGTTGCCCGTAACATTTCCCGTTTTCCAGGAGGACCTGGTAATCGTTCAACTGTAAATCCAACGGACTGCAAAGCTCTTCTAACACTACCTTTAGCGGCATAGGTAACCAACACCCCGTTATCTTTTAACGCATTGTACATTTTTGAGAATATTTCCTCAGTCCACAACTCAGGTTGAACTCTAGCTCCAAAAGCATCAAAGTAAATGAGGTTAAACAAATCCGTGTCGTTTATCGATTTAAAGTCCTTCTTTTGTTTTTTCAAGGTAAATTTTGAAATGATGGATATGTTCTTTTCCCATTCAACCATATGCATTTTATCAAAAAGTGATTGATGTTCCGGAGCATTTAATTGCATACAATATTCCAATTGTTCTACTTCTTCCATTAAAACTGGAAACGCTTCTATCGCCACATAATTTATCTGTAAATTTCTCTTTTTCATTTCCATCATGGTAATCAGAGCATTAAGCCCTGTTCCAAAGCCTATTTCCAAAATTTTCACTTCAGTATTTTGAAACAGCGCAAGTCCGTGATCTATAAAAACATGAAATGCTTCTTGGATTGCTCCATGCTTGGAATGATATTGTTCATCCCAATCCTCTATTTGTATAGTTTTGGAACCGTCCGCAGTAGTTATTACTCTTCTTTTCAAAGTCTTTGGCTAATTTTCACTGATAATTAATTATTGGATTCCAATTTCTTTTGTTCAAGCTGCATATAAAATGTTAAATACATCAAAGAATAGAAAAATCGTAAAATTTCAGCAAGAAACTGTTTAATTTTAATTAAAAGTAAGCAATGCTTTTGCTTATTGTTTAATTTTAGCGGTTCTAATCCTTTGTAATATGGAAACAATGGCGAATACTTTTACTGTAGAAAAGGCAAAAACTTCCAAAATCCATGATGTTGATTTTAACAATCTTTCATTTGGAAGCACTTACACTGATCATATGCTGATCTGCGACTATGTAAATGGGGAGTGGAAAGCTCCTAAAATTATTCCTTATCAGCCACTGTCACTGGACCCTTCTGCAAAAATATTCCATTATGGTCAATCCATTTTTGAAGGAATGAAGGCCTACAAGGATGAAAATGGCCAAGCATGGTTGTTTAGACCCTTGGAAAATTTTAAACGATTGAACAAATCTGCCAAAAGATTGGCCATACCAGAGTTACCGGAGGCCTATTTTATGGAAGGACTAAATACCCTTTTGCAATTGGAAAGTGATTGGATTCCCCAAAAGCCAGGTAGCTCACTTTATATAAGACCATTTATCCTCGCTTCTGGAACCGGCTTTCATGCCTCACCGGCTGATGAATATAAATTTATTATTGCCTGTGCGCCCTCAGGAGCTTATTTTTCTGGAAAAGTAAAGGTATTGATTGAAGAAAACTATTCAAGAGCCGCCAACGGTGGTGTAGGGTATGCCAAAGCAGGAGGGAACTATGCAGGGCAGTTTTACCCAACACAGCTTGCCGTTGACAAAGGCTACCAGCAGGTTATTTGGACAGATGACAATACACATGAGTATATTGAGGAAGCTGGAGCAATGAACATTTTTGTTCGCATAAATGACACCTTGATTACCGGGCCAACAAGTGATCGTATTTTGGACGGTATTACCCGAAAGAGTATTTTGGATATTGCCAAAGATGAAGGAATAGCAACTGAGGTTAGGAAAATTTCCGTTAGCGAAGTAGTTGAGGCGGCCAACAATGGAACATTAAAAGAAATGTTCGGAGCGGGAACCGCTGCTGTGGTATCGCCAATAGCCGGGTTTGGATATAAAGACAAAGATTATGATTTGCCGGAGCTAACCAATAGTTATGCTTCTAAACTAAAACAACGAATAACTGATATACAATATAACCGAGCCGAAGACAAATTTGGCTGGAGATTTAAAGTGCAATAAATAAAAAAAAGCGCCTTTCGGCGCTTTTTTTATTTATCCAAAACTGTTTTGATATCCGGTTTAAAATAGTTAGGTCCCTTTAGCACTTTTCCATCCTCACGATAAATTGGCTTTCCATTTTCATCCAATTTACTCATATTACTTCGCTGTATTTCTTCAAAGACCTCCTCTATTTTATACTGCATTCCATGCTCCAAAATTGTACCGCACAAAATATAGAGCATATCGCCCAAAGCATCCGCCACCTCAATTAAATCACCATTGTTTGCAGCTTCCAAGTATTCTTTATTCTCCTCATCCATTAGATTAAACCGTAACTGGTTCTTATCTTTTCCCAAATCCGCCTTTGGTCTTTGCAAAACTCCCAGTCCAAAAGAATTGTGAAACTCCTCTACAGCTTTTATTTTACTTTCCATTATACTTGAATTGATTTAGCTTTGCGTAAAAATATAAAATATGTTCAGCACAGGACAATTAATTTTTACAGCCCTATTTGTGGTTGTTTTTATTGGAGTGATTGTCAGCTCTTATCGTAAAGATAAAACCTTGCACAAAAAAAATTACAGAGGGGTTAAATGGGTCTTGATTTCTTTTTTAACATTCATAGTAATCCTGTTCTTGATTAAATACTTTCTTAAAAATTAACAACAAACTTGCATTTACCACAAAAATAAAGTGTTTTACAACTTTTATAAGAGCGTAATACGTATACTATAGGAAATGCCGTACTTTTGTACTACTCTCAATTTCAATAGAAATGACAACATTTTTTGGAATATTTTTTGTTTTACTCGCTGTAAATGCATTATTACTGATTTTCAGTGTTAATGGAATAAGTACTAGGTTAAAAAAACCTACCCATAAAATTTCGGAGACTTCTATTACAAAACTTTTCCCCCACCAGTCTTCTGAATCCAAATACAAGAAAGCTGTTTAGTTTGTACCTTTAGGGTATGAAGCAGGTTTTTCTTGTTTTTTTAGGTGGTGGATTAGGTAGTGCTCTTCGCTATGTAATTTCAAAACCTTTAAATCTATTACTCCAAAATTTCTTCTTTGGCACTTTTTTGGTCAATATTATTGGCTGCTTGCTTATCGGTGTTATTTTAGGTTTATCTTCAAAAAACAATTTCCTATCAGCCAACAACACCTTATTCTTAGCTACAGGGTTTTGTGGAGGGTTCACAACTTTCTCTGCTTTTGCTTTTGAAAAACATAGTTTATTAAAAAACAGCGAGCTTTTTCATTTTTCAGTATATACCATAGCTAGTGTTGTTGCAGGTGTTATTGCTGTTGCCATTGGTTTATGGTTATCCAGACTTGGTGATTAACCAAGAAAATATTTTCTACACATTTTTTTAACGGTTTTTTGATTATACATCTATTGCAGGCTCCAAATAGAAGTAAAAACACCTCGCATTTGATTGATCTCCTAAAAAAACACTATCGTGTTTGATAAAAAATACGTTTATATTATACATAACCCCTAAAATTATAGGGGTAATTTTTATTTTAATATAAAAATAATACAATAGACCCTATATTTTTTATGGTTGATTATCAATTCATATATATTTGATCATCTATTAACTACTTAATTATGAAAAAAATCGAGGCTATTATTAGAAAATCCAAATTTGATGAAGTCAAAAAAGCACTTCATCAAATTGAGGTAAACTTTTTCAGTTACTGGGATGTTACTGGAGTTGGCAATGAAAAACAAGGACATGTGTACAGGGGTATATCGTACAGCACTTCAGATATACAACGAAGATATCTGGTGATTGTAGTGTCTGATGACTTTTTGGAACGAACGGTCAACACTTTATTGGAGGCAGCAGGTACAGCAAGTGTAGGGGATGGCAAAATATTCGTTTCTGACGTCATTGAAGCTTATAGAATAAGAACAAAAGAAAGCGGAAGCGCTGGAATCAACTAAAACTTAACCAACAAAACAATATTTAAGATTATGGACGCAGGATTATTTACAGCAAACAACGTTTGGATGATGATATGTACCGCCCTGGTATTTTTTATGCACTTGGGATTCTCCTTTTTGGAAATAGGCCTAACCAGACAAAAAAACACAGTTAACATTCTATTCAAAAATGTATTTATTATATGTGTTGGACTCCTATTATATTATATAGGAGGGTTCAATCTTATGTATCCCGGATTTGAAGAAGGGGATTTAGGTATCCTTAAATTCGCTGGATTTGGGATTGCCGCCCCAGAAGGAGGAATGACCGCAGCTTATGCCGATGGAGGTTACACATGGTGGACAGACTTTCTTTTTCAGGGTATGTTCGCAGCTACGGCGGCTACCATAGTGTCTGGAGCCGTTGCAGAAAGGGTAAAACTGGGAGGCTTTATGCTATTCACTATTATTTATGTAGGTCTAATTTATCCAATAGTAGGCGCCTGGAAATGGGGCGGCGGCTGGTTGGACAGTCTAGGATTCTATGATTTTGCGGGGTCAACCTTGGTACACTCAGTAGGCGGCTGGGGCGCATTAATTGCCATTTATCTATTAGGAGCCAGGATTGGTAAATTTAGTGAGGACGGAAAACCCAAAGCAATTCCAGGTCATAACTTACCACTTGCAGCAGCTGGGGTATTAATCCTATGGTTAGGCTGGTTTGGTTTTAATGGGGGGTCTGTACTTTCCGCAGACCCAGAACTGACCTCCCTTGTATTGGTAACCACATCACTGGCCGCAGCTGCCGGAGGAGTATCTGCTTTTTTGACTTCATTTTTAGCATACAAAAACTATGACCTTACCATGTTCTTAAATGGAATTTTGGGAGGCTTGGTCGCCATCACAGCAGGCGCCGACCAAATGTCGCCAAATAATGCTGTAGTAATTGGACTTTTGGCAGGAGTTATAATTGTAGGGGGAGTAGCCTTGGTAGATAGATTAAAATTGGACGATCCTGTTGGAGCTGTAGCGGTTCACTTGATTTGTGGCATATGGGGCACATTGGCCGTTGGCATTTTTGGGGAGTTGGCAAGTTTTGACCAATTCTTGATTCAATTGGCCGGCGTAGGTGCCGTAGCGGCATTTTGCCCATTAACTGCTTTCATCATCCTTTTTGCCATCAAGAAATTTGCTGGAATCAGGGTTACTGAGCAAGAAGAACTACAAGGGCTTGATATTCATGAACACGGAATGGATGCTTATGCAGATTTTCGAATGAACCAACATTAAATATATAACAAAGGAAGACGGAGCGTTTGGCAGAACGCTCCGTCAAATAACCTTTTCACTAGTACAATCTCTATTTAACACAATTAAATGCTTCTGTATTGAGGCACCTAAATGATTAAGATTATGAAAACGATTATTAGCGCAAATTATATAAAAAAAATGGCTTTTTTGGCCCTTGCAAGTATTTCAACCATTGCTTTTGCACAAGAGACAGAAGAAGCTAAAACAAAATTCGAATTCAGTGGAACAGTAGATGCATATTACAGAACCAATCTTACAGCTCCAAATGGTGAAGATGCCATTGCTCCAGGGTCCTCATTTGCCAATCTTGATGGATTTGCCCTGGGCATGGCCAATGTTATTGGCACATACGAAGGTGAAAAAGTGGGATTTGTGGCAGATTTGGTGTTTGGTCCACGCGGAACTGATGCTATTTTTGCTTCACCCATGTACTCAGCAACAGGTGACATTGTTAACCAATTATATGTATACTGGAATGTAAGTGAAGATATAACACTGACTTTTGGTAATTTCAACACCTTTTTGGGTTATGAGGTTATTTCACCCGCCTCAAACTTTAATTACAGCACCTCTTACCTATTCTCGTATGGTCCTTTTAGCCATACGGGCTTAAAGGCAGATTTTGATTTAGGGAACGATTGGAGCGCCATGTTGGCCGTGATGAATCCAACGGATTTGACGGAATTGAATGGAACAGGAGATTATGCGGTAGGCGCCCAGCTGGGATATTCGGGTCAGTTTTTGAACTTTTTGTACAGCCAAGGTGGTTTTGAAATCGATTTCACCGGGGGATTTGATATATCAGAAGATTTTTTCTTAGGAGTTAACGCAGCGCATTTTAGCCAAGAAGACAATGGTGGCAGTTTTACAGGGGTAGCACTTTATCCGCAGTTGAAGACTTCAGAAAATTTTACCATTGGTCTTAGAGGGGAATATTTTATGACAGGAGATTCCTTCGGGAATACGGCCGGAATTGGATCAGGCTCAGACGGCGATGCCAATGTATTGGCCCTGACCCTAACTGGCAGTGCTACCATAGGAGATTTGATTCTTAAGCCAGAAATCAGATTGGACAGTTCATCTGAGGATGCTTTTATCGATAATGACTCCGCTCCAACATCAAGCTTGGCATCTGTACTTTTTGCGGCCATATATTCATTCTAATTCAAATAAAGCAGAAATGCAAAAAAGCCTTAACCCTAAAGGGTTAAGGCTTTTCAATCTTTTATAAAGTCTTTCACCCCTGCCTCTATTCTAGTTCTCAGGTAGTTTTGCCTTGGCACTAATGGGCAAGAGTATTTTTTATTGTAAACACAATAGGGATTATAGGCCTTGTTGAAGTCAATAAGAATAGTATCTTCCTTTGGAATGGTCAAATCAATATATCTACCCCCTCCATAGGTTTCCAGTCCATTGGTTTCATCCAAAAATGGTAAAAAAAGGTAATCTTTATACTTCTCTTGCGAGAGCAATGAAGGTGTTTGATAAATTTCAAGTTGATGCTCCTTCCCATTAAGTTCAAAATGAGCTATTCCGTACAATACTTCTTCCGTTTTTTCATCGGTTGTTGTTGCCAGTAAAAAAGGAACGGCATCTGGAGTTCTTTCAAACCTTGCCTTGACCACATATGTGGTATCGACATCAAAAAAATTCAACCCTTCAAAATCTTTTCTATACCTATCTGGGAGTGGGGATGTTTTTGGGTTTTTAAAAGTAGTATTCAAATCCGCCTGAAAATCGATAATTTCCTGTGCCGTTAACGATCTTTCGGAGATATGCTCTTTCTTGTCATGGTATTTCTTACCCCTACCACAAGCAATAACCAATATAATAATTAACAACAACCTATACTTCATACTTATAAATCTTGTTGTAAAAGTAGTAGAATTCATTCTTAATATTACTTTAGCACCACCTATCCGCTTTAATTATTTGATACATGATAAAGAACATATTGATTTTCGCTTTTTCCTTTCTTTTGGTTTCATGCGCTGATAAAATTCAGAAAGAAGACACTAAAAACACAACTCAAAGGTGGTTTCCAGAATCAAAACCAGATAGGTACAATGCCGCATTTTTAATTATGGATGGAGTTTACAATACAGAGTTTACAGCTCCTTACGATATTTTTCAGCACACCCAATACCGAAAAAACATCAAAGCCATGAATACCTTTACTGTGGCAAACACCTTGAATCCTATTACTTCTTTCGAGGGTGTGAGGATTCTTCCGGATTTTGATTATACCAAGGACTCCATTCCCAATATTGATATCTTGATTGTACCTAGTGCCGAACACCACCTTGATAGCGACCTAAAGGATACCACTATGTTGAATTTTGTGAAAAAGGTTAGTAAAAATGCTTTGTTCGTAACATCGCACTGCGATGGGGCATTTGTTCTAGCAAAAACAGGAATCTTGGACAGCGTGACTTCAACAACTTTTCCCAGTGACATACCTGCATACAAAAAAATGTTTCCTCATTTAAATGTGAAGGACAGTGTGCTTTTTGTTCATGACGGAAAGTTCATCACCTCTGCCGGTGGAGCTAAAAGTTTTGAAGCAGCTCTTTATCTATGCGAATATCTTTATGGTAAAGAGATAGCTCAATCTCTTGCAAGTGGCCTTGTTATAGATTGGGATTTGGACAATGTACCCAAGTTTATTCTTCAATAATCTCGTACCGAGCATCTTTTAAGTGCTTAAAAACCAGTTTGTTGAAATCTGGGTTTATCCGCAATAAAGCTGTGTTCTCAAGACCATATAATTTATCCTTATCCTCAAATCCTTTTTCCAAAGCTTCTTCCAAATAAAACAAAGCAGTGCCAAAATCTTCATTTTTTGCGCTTAATGATATCAGTTCAAGGTAGAAGTCAAAATTCTGGGGCTCTACAATGGTTTTCAGCATGTAAAGAAATGCTAAGGCATCTTCATCTATTAACTCCTCAGATCTCACAATATCAATATTGTCCTCAACAAGTGCATTAACGTATCCCAACAAACGGTTTCCCATCTTTTTTTCATGTGCATTGACACCTTTGATGAACTTGTTTATTTCTGTCATCTGATAATTCCACCAACCCAAATTATTGAAATTATGGGTCATAACATCCTCTTCAATATAATATAGATAATCCTCTTTTAAAAGAGATTCTTTTAAAAGGGTTGCATTCTCAGCACGCCTCATGGACCTAAAAAGTTTATCTCTCCTTACTTCGCGTTGCACCAATCTCAAAGAGTCTAAATTTTTATGAGCACCATAAATGGACATCATTTCACCCAGATATTGTTCGGCCAAAATCAGTTTTCCCGAATTTCTGAATTGATTTATTTTACTAACATCTTCTTTAAATGCCTTTTCAACATATAAAGAGTCTTTTGGTATAAGTTTTCTTCCCATTGCTGCCAATGTAAATAATTGCATGGCCTTTTTCAGATACTTGCCATCTGGCCATTCCTTATTCATTGAATAAATCAAAACCTGATTGGGAAATCTATATCGATCCAAGATTTTTTCGGTGGTCAGCATTTCAGTATAATTGTAATTGTTTTCATTTACCATACCGATAAAATGAAATGGGCGTTTCACACTCAACAAATCGGTATTAGCAACCGACGCCCCAATAGAAACAGCTCCTTTGACCTCCTTCATGAAAATAGGAACCAAATTAGCAAAACGTGAACCAGAACCTGCACCGGCCGCATAAATGCGCGAGTTATGTATAGGAAGCATACTTAAAACCCTTTCTAGAGCTCTCCTCGTTTTCACCATACTTTTTGACAACGCCACGGTATCCGATAGTTGAGGAGCAGCTAAAACATATCCCTCCTTTTCCGCAGATTGCACAAACATGGAAAGAGCTTGTTTTTCCCTGCCCTTTAAATCTACAATTAACAGCAATGGCCATTCTTTGTTAGTGGAAAATGTTGTGGGCAAGTAAAGTGAAAAGGTATCAGGAATAGAGTCATGTAAGGTTAAACCTTCCATAACCATCCCTTTTTTTAGAACTATTTGTTGGGAAAAAGCATTCTGCAACAAAAAAGTAGCAAGAAAAATTAAAGCATATTTTTTTTTCATAATAATTTCACAACAAAAATCTAGCCAAAGGAAAATACTTTAATTAGTATTTAAAAATAAAGGAAAAATCAATACGATTTTCTTTTGACTATAGGTGCATTTGCAACAACATCAGACAATACAATATGGGTTCTACACTCTCCATAAACGATTAATTCATCGATAAATTTCTCTAAATGCGACTGATCCTGAAGCACCACTTCCATAATGATATTTTCATTACCAGTAATTCTGTAACAATTCACAACTTCGTCGTATGATTTCACTTTGTTCAGAAAAGGTTTAAGTTTTCCCATGAAAGCCCTTAACATCACAATAGCTTTTAACTGATGACCCGCCAGTGCATAGGAAACATTTGCGCCATAACCTTCTATTATCCCCAAATCTTCCATCTTTTTTACTCGCTCTGCAACAGCGGGTGGAGTCAACCCTACTTTACGGCCAATATTGGCAAAGGTCTCTCTTGCATTTTCTTGCAAATACCCTAAGATTTCCCAGTTTAATTCATCTATCTTCATATTTAAAGTAATGAACGTTTAAAATTTTATATTCGAAAGTCGATGATTGATTTTTCTTTTAAAACCAAAGTTACATTATCTTTTTCATACGTAATTTTATAGGTAGAAATTGCTTTGAAAAAATGGAGAGAAATTCTTTAAATTCCTTGGGGATATATAGGAAATCATTGGCTTTGCGAGACCTTAGCGAAGCTATTGCCTCTTACTTCTCTTACAACAGGGACAAATTACATCTTAGGAAGATTGATAGTTTTCGTGACGATATTACCCAATCTCTTATGACAGACGCGGTACTTATTACCAAAGAAGTGGAACAGGCGGCGTTGAGCAACTCATATTCGGTGCAAATGAAAAGCTTGACTTTCATTAACATTATGACTCGTAACATTTTAGCTTATTGCAATGGTCTTGAAAAGGATGGGGTTAAAGAAAAGGAATACCTAAACTTGTTGAGGCGAGAAATAAAAGTCTTCAGGGTATCTTTTAAAAAATGGAGAAAATCTTTCCAAAGTAGAAATGACTAGTCAGATTTTCCGATAAACCCTTCTTCATAGCATTTACATATTACGTCTGTATTGTCCACCAACTTCAAATAGTGCGCTGGTAATCTGTCCTAGAGAACAATACTTTGTAACCTCCATTAATTTTTCAAAGAGGTTTTCATTTTTGATTGCTGCTTGTTGTAGTTCAACTATTTGTTTTTCAGCTTCGGATATATTTCTTTGATGTAAATTTTGTAATGTTTCAATTTGATTTTTCTTTTCAGCTTCCGTAGCCCTAATTACTTCTGCAGGTAAAATAGTTGGAGATCCTTTGGAACTCAAAAATGTATTTACTCCAACAATTGGGTAAGCTCCTGAATGTTTTAAAGTTTCGTAATGTAGACTTTCTTCTTGAATCCTGGAACGTTGGTACATGGTCTCCATAGCCCCCAAGACTCCACCTCTTTCGGTAATTCTATCAAATTCCAACAAAACGGCCTCTTCAACCAATTCGGTAAGTTCTTCAATAATAAAGGAACCTTGCATTGGGTTTTCATTTTTGGCCAATCCCAATTCCTTATTGATAATCAACTGAATGGCCATGGCCCTACGCACAGATTCTTCCGTTGGAGTTGTTATTGCTTCATCATAAGCATTGGTGTGCAATGAATTACAATTATCATAAATGGCATACAGTGCTTGCAAAGTGGTTCGGATATCATTAAAATCAATTTCCTGGGCATGCAAACTTCTTCCTGATGTCTGGATATGATATTTCAACATTTGCGCGCGCGGGTCGGCTCCATATTTTTCTTTCATTGCCTTTGCCCAAATCCGCCTTGCCACCCTTCCTATTACCGCATATTCTGGATCTACTCCATTTGAGAAGAAGAAGGAAAGATTGGGTCCAAACTTATTGATGTCCATTCCCCGGCTCAAATAATACTCCACATAAGTAAAACCATTGGACAACGTAAAGGCCAATTGTGTAATTGGATTGGCTCCTGCTTCTGCAATATGGTAACCAGAAATGGAAACAGAATAAAAATTACGAACCTGTTGCCCTATAAAATATTCTTGAACATCCCCCATCAACCGAAGTGCGAATTCTGTTGAAAAAATACAGGTATTCTGCGCTTGATCCTCTTTTAGAATATCTGCCTGCACCGTTCCGCGTACCTGGTTCAGTGTTTCTTTTTTTATCTTTTCATAAATATTCCTAGGAAGTACCTGATCACCAGTTACCCCCAATAACATCAATCCCAACCCATTGTTCCCTTCAGGAAGTTCTCCTGAGTAATTTGGCTTTTTAGCTTTTCTCGCCTTGTATATTTTTTCGATTTTCTCCTCTACCTCTCGTTCCAGACCATTTTGCTGGATATGCTTTTCACAATTTTGGTCTATGGCTGCATTCATAAAAAAGGCCAGCAACATTGGCGCCGGACCATTGATGGTCATGCTCACAGAGGTCATTGGGTCACTTAAATCAAATCCAGAGTATAATTTTTTGGCATCGTCCAAACAACAAATGGACACTCCGGCATTACCAATTTTCCCATAAATATCAGGTCTAGCATCTGGATCATTACCATATAAGGTAACGGAGTCAAATGCCGTGGAAAGACGTTTGGCCGGCATATCCAAACTCACATAATGAAAACGTCTGTTGGTGCGCTCTGGCCCACCTTCACCAGCAAACATACGTGTTGGGTCCTCACCCACTCTTTTAAAAGGATACAGTCCTGCGGTATACGGAAATTCCCCTGGAACATTTTCCTGCAAACTCCATTTAAGAACATCGCCCCAAGCTTCATACGTTGGCAAAGCCACTTTCGGAATCTGGCTATGCGACAATGATTCTGTATGGGTTTTTATATTGACCTCTTTATCCCTAACCTTAAAGGTATAAACCTCAGCTCTATATCGGTTTTTCTTCTCTCTCCATTTTAAAATGGTCTCCCAATGATGTAGGTCAAAATCCATTTTTACCTTATCAAATTCTTTGACCAAAAGCAAAATCAACTCTTTGTCCTCATCTTTTTTCATTAAAGAATTAATGGCTTTCTCCTCCAATCCAGACTTGAACAACAGTTTTTGCTCTGCATCCACTTGATCAATTTCCAAAACTGACGACAACGTTAAAAAAATACCATAGAGTTTTTGCGCAATTTTGCTCTGTTGCTCTACTCTAGAGTCATACAAACGATTGTTTTCCGCAATTTCGGACAGATATCTGGTCCGTGCAGGTGGGATGACAAATATCTTTTCCGACATTTCATTGCCGACCTCATAATTAGAAACCAAAGTTGATTTAGCCTTAGCAACCAGAGTATCCATGACCACTTTGTACAACTTGTTCATTCCCGGGTCATTGAATTGTGATGCTATGGTGCCAAAAATGGGCAGATCTTTTTGATCAACATCCCATAACCCATTATTGCGCATATATTGTTTCTTTACATCACGCAGGGCATCCTGAGCTCCTCTTTTATCAAATTTGTTTATCGCAACTACATCTGCAAAGTCGAGCATATCAATTTTTTCCAATTGGGTAGCTGCGCCAAACTCTGGGGTCATCACATAAAGGGAAACATCACTATGCTCCAAAATTTCGGTATCTGACTGCCCTATACCTGAGGTTTCTAAGATTATCAAATCAAAATTGGCCGCTTTTAGTACTTGTACAGCTTCTGCCACATGCTTTGACAAAGCTAAATTGGATTGTCGAGTGGCCAATGAGCGCATGTACACATGTTCATTGTTAATAGCATTCATACGAATACGATCACCTAATAAAGCACCTCCGGTTTTACGTTTTGAAGGGTCGACCGATATTATTCCAATATGTTTTTCTGGAAAGTCATTTAAGAACCTTCTCACCAATTCATCTACCAAGCTGGATTTACCTGCTCCACCAGTTCCAGTGATTCCAAGTACCGGGGCTAAAGATTTATTTTTTTCAATTACAGGTTGATGCATTTCATAAACATCATGCCTGTTTTCTGCCAAGGATATGAGTCGGGCCAAAGTATTTACTTCCTTTTCCCTCAATAAGTCATTCAACTTCTTATTCTTTGGAATTTTCAAATCTGGGACCGGGGTATCACAGCGTTTCACCAAATCATTGATCATACCCTGCAATCCCATTTCCCGACCGTCATCTGGAGAATAAATGCGTTCTATTCCATAATCCATTAACTCCTTAATCTCTTCTGGAAGAATTACGCCGCCGCCACCGCCAAAAATCTTGATGTGACCAGCTCCTTTTTCCTGAAGCAAATCAAACATATACCTAAAATATTCATTATGCCCTCCTTGGTAGGAGGTCATGGCAATGGCATTGGCATCTTCCTGAATAGCACAATCAACCACTTCTGCCACACTCCGATCATGTCCCAAGTGAATCACTTCAACCCCGGTAGCTTGAATGATTCGTCGCATGATATTTATAGCCGCATCATGTCCATCAAACAAGGATGCCGCGGTTACTATTCTAATTTTATTTTTAGGCTTGTAAGGATGTTTTTGTTCCATTGGCAATAAAAGGTCCTTTTTTGTCCTGCAATTTACAGAAAATGCAAGTAAAAATAGGTTTTGATTAGGATTTTATAAAAATCTATGTGACTTTGAGTTACTTTTTCTGAATATCATAATTTTACTTGGTCAAAAAGCACACCATGAAACTTACCATTCTTATTCATTGCCCTGATCAATCTGGGATTATAAGCTCAGTTACTTCATATATCCACGAGCAAAAAGGCAATATTATCTACTTGGATCAACATGTTGATAAGGAGGCTGGGGTATTCTTTATGCGGTTGGAAAGTGAATTTGAAAATTCTATTGAACTACCTCTATTTAAAAAAGAATTTGACAAAAAATTGGCCAGCAAATATGGCATGCAATGGGAACTTTATAAAGATGGGAAAAAACCCAAAATGGCTGTTTTTGTTTCCAAATACAATCATTGCCTTTATGACCTTTTAAGTCGATACCGCTCTGGAGAGCTATTGGTGGAGATTCCTTTTATCTTAAGCAACCATAAAGACCTTGAGTACATTGCCGATCAATTTCAAATACCCTATTACCATGTTTCAATAACCAAAGAGAATAAAGAATCAGCAGAGGAAAAACAACTTGAGCTATTAAAGAAATATGGGATAGACTTTATTGTTCTGGCCAGATATATGCAAATTATATCTCCAAAGGTAATAGATGTTTTTCCACAGAAAATCATTAATATCCATCATTCCTTTTTACCTGCTTTTGCAGGAGCAAAACCCTATCATGCAGCATTTGAACGAGGAGTTAAAATTATAGGGGCCACAAGTCATTATGTTACTGCAGAACTGGACGCAGGCCCTATTATAGAGCAAGACGTAACCACAGTTTCCCATTCTCATTCCATCAAAGATTTTATTACCAAAGGGAGAGACCTTGAAAAAATAGTACTTTCAAGAGCTGTCCAAATGCATGCAGCAAGAAAAACTATGGTCTACAATAACAAAACGGTAGTCTTTTCCTAAATAACTTTAAGCATAAGAATTGATATTTTACACTTTAGCAGTAACTTCACTTCAACTATAAAAAATATAAATATGAAGCGAACACTGCTATTCATTGCAATTTTTCAGTTTATTGGTTGCACAGAACTTCAACAAGTGGTTAACCAACTACCACAGGGAACAGTTGGCATTGGCAATGCGGAAATAGCCCAGGGTTTAAGGGAGGCTCTTAATTTAGGGGTTGAGAAACAAGTGAATAAACTAACGGTAAAAGACGGGTTTTTCAGAAATGAGTTGGTCAAGATCTTATTGCCAGATGAGTTAAAAAAAGTAGACAAGACGTTAAGAGACATAGGTCTGGGAAAACTTGCGGACGAGGGATTACGTATACTTAACAGGGCAGCAGAAGATGCGGTCAAAGAAGCTACTCCCATTTTTATTGATGCTGTTAAAGGAATTTCCTTTTACGATGCTAAACAAATTTTGCTCGGTAGTGATAATGCAGCAACTCTTTATTTAGAAAGGAATACAAAAACAAAGCTATATGACAAATTCAATCCAGTCATTAAAAACTCTTTTAAAAAGGTTGGCGCAGATCAAATATGGACCAATATCATAACCAAATACAATAATCTACCTCTTACTAATGATGTAAATCCAGATTTAACCGACTATACCACCCAAGAAGCTTTGGCAGGAGTATATACCATGATTTCAATTGAGGAAAAGGAAATTAGGACAAAAATTTCTTCAAGAACCTCAGAATTGTTAAGAAAAGTGTTTGCTTTACAAGATTAATCATAATTTTTTCTTAATTAAGCAATAAAATAACAACTTCATCGTTATAATCTCAATAAATCAAGAAAAGGATAACAAAATCCTGAAGTTATATTAACCTTGATTTAAATATTGCAATGGAATTTTGCAATAAATTATCTGAGTTAGCATTTTTTTGAGTTAGTTAGTTTAAACCGGTGTTCGCACCGGTTTTTTCATTTTCATAACTAATTCACCGTTTCATGTTGATTTTCTAAAAAAAGAACACTAAAAAGTGGAATCACAGGTAAACTATTATCGGGAGTTACGGTATTTAGTTTTTTTTTAACATTTCGAATTAGCTAATTATGTAATTTCAAAGAAGGCTAATTCACTTATCAATCACATGAGACGGTCAATCTGTTTCCTTACATTTCTGTTTGTCGTGATATGTATGTCTTGTCATGCAAAGACATACAAGTTTGGTAGCGGAATAAAAATTAGTCCTTTTTCCATCAAACTTCAAGATTCCTTGGAATGGGCAGATTACTATTACAATATTCATCGGTATGAAAAAGCCATTTCCATCTACAAGAAAAATGTTAAAAATCTTGGCACCGAAAAGGCTCATGTCCTTAAGAGGTTGGCCTTGAGTGAGGCAGCTCTGGAACATCCCTTGGAATCCACGACCAAACTCAACGAATACTTGCAGTTAAACTTTGACCCCATTTTTCTTTCCAATGAAGGTTTTGACCCTATTAGAAATTCTACAGAGTTCAAAAAAATATCAGAAAAAGTAATTCCCAAGGTCACCACCTGGTCTCTTATGTATCTTTTTGTTGCTCTTATAGGCTTTTATGTAGTTTTTCTTATTTGTGTAAATAGAAAAATACATCTAAGCGGCAGGTTTTTGATTGCATCCTTCATATTCATCCACTCTATTTTTATTTTACATATCAGCATTAATAGGGCGAATTACATGTTTACCTATCCGCATACCTACCTTATGTCTTCTTGGGCCTCCTTTCTTTATGGCCCCCTACTCTATTTTTATTTTAAGATAACCACTCAGAAGTATAAATTTAAAAAACTAGACTTACTTCATTTTTTACCTACAATTGTTCTAATTGGCTATCTTACTTTTACCGTATATCTTTTTACAGCTGAGAGCAAAGTTCAATTAATGCTGAACAGAATCCAGAATGGATTAAATCCTCAAGATTCCGCTAGGCTTCTCCTGATTGTTGTTCTCAAAATTATCTCATTAACGGTCTATGGATACTTCATTCGAAAAGTCTATTTAAAAAGCAAAAGAGAGAAGCTTTTGGATGCTAAAAATCAAACATGGCAAAAGAATGTATACCATATACATATTTTTTACGTCTTTACATATACAGCATATGGCATATTAATAGTTAATGGTTATTCTACAGGTGCTCTGTACAATGCTTCGGTTGCCTCTATGGCCCTAATGGTATTATATGTTGGATATTCTGCCAATATTCAACCCGATGTTTTTAGCGGGGCATACGACTATACTAACCGTTTATTCCCCAAATATGAGAAATCAGGCTTAACACCTAGTTTGTCCGCAGAATTAAGAGAGAATCTTTTACTGCTTTTTGCTGTGGATAAAATTTACAAGGAAAACAATATCAATTTGGATATGGTAGCACAAAAACTCAACACCACACGCCATAATACTTCACAGATAATTAATGAGCATTTTAATGTTAGTTTTCATGAATTTGTAAATATGTACCGGATCAAAGAAGCCAAACAACTTTTACTTGAAGACAAATCCAGAAGATTAAATATCATAAATGTTGCTTATGAAGTTGGCTATAACAATAAGGTGACTTTTAATAAAGCCTTTAAAAGAGATACTCAACTTACACCAAGCCAATACCAAAAAAGGGCTTTGCAGGTATAAAAGTTAAAATAAGTACGGCTAGATAGGCTAAGTAAACGTTGATAAGGGTTTTCCGAAAAGGATTTTACCTTGGTTAACTTGGATTACAAACAGCCCATCAAGAAGCTCTTCAAAAAATCCAAAAAGTCTCATTTGGGAAGAATATTTGAATTAGTCAATCAATTATCCTCTATGGGCTGTTTTATTTTCTTTTATAAAGCCCATCAAAGACAACATTAACAACAGTATCTCCCTCAAGTACCTCCCAAAGTTGTCTAACAGTACCATCGTTGTTCTTGGTCCAAGTAATTCTATTTCTATAGTTTTTACCATCATCTTTGGCAAATGTACTTGAAGCCAATATCATTTGATTACCAACCCTGTTTCCTTTAAGTTTCAAAAAATTCCCCGTATTATCAATCCAAAGTTGTTCCCATTGCTTGGTTGCTGCATTATAAAAATTAAGACTTGTTCCTGTATAACCAGGACTTGCACTTGTCCAATTTTCTCTAATAACGCACCCCTCTTCCTCTTTAGTTATCAGATTCTTTCCCGCATTGCTCCCATCAGTTTTGACAACCTCCCAAGTGCCAACCCAAAAATCAAAAGCCCTATATTCTTCCGTACAGCAATTGCAGGAGCTATCGGTTTGGGCATTCATCAAAAACGAAAACATAAAAACCAATATTCCAAACAACTTTTTCATCTGTTTCTATTTAAACATCAAAGCTTCATTCCACAATACCTTAACCTATCCTATTTTATTAAATGTACGTTAATTTCTCGCTTAGAAAAGGTAAGATTTATCGGGAAAAACAACATCAATGTTAAAATATAGATAAAGTACCTGATTTCTAGACGTATACACCACCAAAGCATAGTCCAAAACCTAGTTTTCAACGTATCTTTGTTATAACAAATCTTGAAAAAATGAAAAATCAATATTGTAGAGTTGGGGCGGTGACTCCAATCACTAGCGGAAGCCAAGCGATATCAGCCCTGGAGTATAGATACCAGGCCTTTATTGAAAAGGCGACCGACGCAACGTACATAAACACCAGTTTGGGAGAGTTTTTTAAGCGTAAGGCTCAGGGTATCCAAAAAATCCTGGAGAACTTATCATAAAAGTTAATTTAGCTTAGCTAATTCTATCTCCATTTGCTCTTGCATGCTTTTTGCCTTGCTTCTAGCCATTGGGGCAAAATCTTTCCCTTGAGAAGCATATAGAATCCCTCTCGAGGAATTAACGAGCAATCCCACATCTTTTGTTATCCCATATTTGCAGACCTCCTGTAAACTTCCTCCTTGGGCACCAACACCTGGCACCAATAAAAAGCTTTCTGGAACAATTTGACGTACTTCTTCCAAATAAGAGGCTTTTGTAGCCCCAATCACATACATTAACTTTTCTGAATTTTTATACGTCTTTGATCTTTCCAAAACTTCTTTGTACAATTCATGCCCACCAATATTCTTTGTCTGAAAATCAAAAGCACCTTGGTTTGAAGTTAGAGCCAATAGAATGGTATGTTTATTTTCAAACTCCAAAAAGGGCTCCACAGAATCTCTACCCATATAGGGTGCAATGGTTATAGAATCAAAATTCAAGGCTTCAAAAAAGGCTTTGGCATATCGGGTTGAAGTATTTCCTATATCTCCTCTTTTAGCATCTGCAATGGTAAAAATATCCGGATAAATCTCATTCAAATACTCCATGGTACGTTCCAGCGCCTTCCACCCTTCTAAACCATAAGCTTCATAAAATGCTATATTGGGTTTGTAAGCAACACACAGGTCATGTGTGGCATCTATAATTGCCTTATTGAATGAAAAAATAGGGTCTTCCTCGTGGTCAAGCAGGTGTTTGGGAATCTTATCCAAATCCGTATCAAGACCAATACAGAGAAAGGATTTTTTTAGTTTGATTTGGGATACTAATTCTTCTATTTTCATATATACTCGTTCTCGAGCGCACTCGAACTAACATTTTGTTTTGCTTTCTCCTATGAGGATTACCACAGATATCTAAAAAATCTCAGAAGCTTCTTTCAGTTTTTCCGTGTTTTCCACCAACATGAGTTCGTCAATAATTTTTTGAACATCACCATTAATGATGTTTTGCAAATCATAAAGTGTCAGCCCAATCCTATGATCCGTGACCCTTCCTTGTGGATAATTATAAGTCCTGATTTTTGCGGAACGGTCGCCACTACTTACTTGAGAGTTACGTTTAGCTGCATCTTCCTCTTGCTTTTTGGCCAATTCCAAATCGTACAACCTAGAACGAAGCACTTTAAATGCTTTCTCCTTGTTCTTATGCTGGGATTTTTGATCCTGACACTGCGCAACCAAACCTGTGGGAACGTGGGTTAAACGTACAGCCGAATAGGTAGTGTTCACTGACTGCCCTCCTGGCCCAGAGGAACAGAAAAAATCAATCCGAACATCTTTTGGGTCAATCTGCACATCAAAATCCTCTGCTTCAGGTATTACCATCACCGTTGCGGCACTGGTATGTACCCTACCTTGCGTTTCCGTTTGTGGAACACGCTGTACACGATGCACACCTGCTTCAAACTTAAGGGTTCCATACACGTCCTCACCATTAACTTCAAAGTGGATTTCCTTGTACCCTCCGCTAGTCCCTTCGCTTAAATCCATAATATTGGTCTTCCATCCTTTGGATTCACAATACTTAGCATACATACGATACAGGTCGCCTGCAAAAATACTGGCTTCATCACCGCCAGTACCTGCCCTAATTTCCATCACCACATTCTTCTCATCTTCAAGGTCTTTGGGTATCAACAAAAGTTTTATTTCCTCTTCCAATTTAGGAAGCCAACTTTTGGCCTCATCCAATTGCATTTTGGCCATTTCCAACATTTCGGTATCACTACCATCCGCAATAATCTCTTCAGCTTCGGCAATGTTGTTGGTAAATGCTATATATTCATCACGTTTGTCCACAAGGACCTTAAGGTCCTTGTACTCCTTGTTCAACTTTACATATCTTTTTTGATCAGAAATGATATCGGGTTGAATAATAAGGTCGGAAACCTCATCAAAACGTTGTTTTACTATATTGAGTTTGTCAAGCATAAATCAATCCACGTTAAGATGCGAATTTACGATTTTTGATTGGATTGAATTTAGCAAATTAGCAATGCTAATTTCCAATAAAAGTAGTCCCCAAGGTTATGATGTAGGCATTGAGACCGTCACTTCTATCATACTGGCTAAAGCGAAGATCAATGGTCTTAAGTCCAAAATTTAAAATCTTGGTGTTCGTAAAAATATCCTTATACTGAATACCAAGACCATATTGATGCGCATTGTATTTAGATAAGTCATAGTCTGAAGTATAGAAGTCAAGTGTAGACAGTGCATTTTCCTTAGCATAAAAATAATCCGCAGCAGATTGTGTGTAATACCTATAGGTAGGGTATAAGGTAAACTTATCCGTCAATTTGAAAGGAGCTTCCAAACTTGCCGTATGCGAAGTAATTCCCCAATCATCCCAGTAAAAACGATAATATGATCGTAAAACCAACAAATCGTTCACATAATAATTTAATCTTCCACCAAAAGGGATTTTAAATCGACTGTCCGGCAGTCGCTCCACATCATCGGCCAATTGAAAATCATCAATGAAAAAATTCCCCACATCGCCAAAATAAACCCTTTGAAATGGGGTGCTCAAGAGACCATTTTGTGAAACCACATCCACAAAAAGTGCTCCTTGCAATCGCTTGCTCAAGATTTGCGAAAAACTAAGTGACAGAGAGTAGGAGTTTCTATTTTCTTTTTCGAATGAGGTAAAGTTTGGATTATACGTGCCATTTCCGGTTATGCGATCATCAAAAAAACCTTGTCCGAGTTCAATGGGATAAATAGCATTCCATTTATCAAAAAAAACACGTCCGCTAAGAGTCAATTCGGTATTCTTTTCATTGAAAAGCTTAGAGTAACTCCCTCCAAATCCCAAAGAGAAATAATCGTATTCCGATGAAAAATAGAGATTGGCACTCCAAATGGAGTTTCGGTCTTCAGAACTATGCTGATAACTCGGATTTATGTAAGCCAACAAGTCTTTTCTAGATTCTCCCGACGAAGCATCAAAAGGAGTTACAATGCTATTTCCTCCATCCAAAGGATTCACATTGCTGGATGAGGCAGAGGTATATGCCGATAACCCAACATCTACCGTGAGCACATCATCTTCGTTCAAGGGCATTCGTAAAACTATGGTTGAGGTGGCATCGGTGAGTTCCTCCGTCCCTTCACCCCCTGTTACGGCTGCATTTTGCCCATCTTGATCATAATAACTGAACAGCAGATCAATTTCACTGCTTTCCAATACTCTTTTTTTGTATGAAATGTTGTCCTGTTGAGACCATCCAAAGTATGTGGCAAAACAAAAAAAGAAAAATAGTGCTTTAGAAATATTGGATTGTTTCAAGTTTTTATTTTTCATTTCCCGCTTTTCATCTCCTAATTGCATCCACAACCACCACCTGTTTTACCACCGTTGGCTCCTGCTGACGCTTCTCTGTAAATTTGAAAATTGGTTTCAAATCGCTCAGATGCTCTTGCCCCCAATTGCATTTCAATATCGCTGAGATAAACCTTATCATATTCCCGTACAGCAACACATGAACTGGAAAAAATCAATAAAAAAAGGAGAAAAAGAAGTTTTCGCATATTCTAAATTTACTGATTTTTATCAAAAAGAATTCCGGTACTCTTATGAATTTTGTTCCCATCATCAACTACTACCGCCTCAACACCATTTATCTGATTAATGAGGTGGATTCCACTATCCCTGCCCATGATAAATACAGCTGTAGCTAAAGCATCGCACAACTCCGCATTCTTAGCAAAGATAGACACGCTATTGATTCCGGTAGTGGGGTAGCCAGTTCTTGGGTCTATAATGTGGGAATATTTTTTTCCATTCAGAACAATGTATTTTTCATAATTACCAGAGGTAGCCACTGAAGATTCTACTACGGGTAACCAACTAAACACTTTATCCTTACTCAACGGATTGGCGATACCAATCAACCACTTCTCCCCTGTCACCTTTGTTCCCCAAGTGGTTAAATCCCCTGATGCATTGATGATGCCTCCTTTAACTTGCTTGGATACCAAAAGCTCTTTGGCCCTATCTGCCGCATATCCTTTTCCAATAGCGCCAAAACCAATTCGCATGCCTTTTTCCTTTAAAAAAACGGTCTGCTCTTTAGAATCCAATATAATTTTCTGATATCCAATTTTTGATATGGACCGCTGCAACTCTCCATCATTGGGCATTCTGTCCATACTACCATCAAACTTCCATATATTGTCCATGGATGCATATGAGATATCAAAAGCACCATCTGTAATCTCAGAAATCTTTTTGGATCGCTCTATTAATTGAAAGAGTTCACGACATACCCTAACAGGCTTTACTCCTGCATTTTTGTTGATCAATGAGGTTTCTGAAGCATCATCCCATGAAGAAATAATCTTTTCTATGCGTTTAATTTCTGAAACAGCTTCATCTATATTAATGTAGCCAATATCTTCATTGGGGGCAATCACGGTTATCTCAAACCGCGTTCCCATAAGTTTCAAGGTTCTTTTTACGGTAATGTCCTCCTCTCTTTGCGCGTTGGAAAACGCACAAAGCAAGCTGCATAGGAATACCACAAACATTTTCATTTTACAAAACCATTCAGTAGGGAAATGAATTCTTTAGGAGTGGCTTTTCTATCAAAGCCAGTTTTACCAAGTATCGATTCTTGTTTATCCATGACCACAACCAAGGGAAAATATCCCGTAGGATTGTACTCTTCTGCCAGTCGCCTATTGGAATTTAATTTTTCCAAAGGGAGTTGATTCTTCTTTTTCCTTGGAAAATCTGCGTTGTAAAGTATATAATGGGATGCCGCATAATTCACGAAATCCTCCGATTCCAAAATACTTCGTTTAAGACGAATACAGGGAGCACACCAATCTGACCCGGAAAACACTAAAACAATAGGTTTATCCTCCTTATTAGCCAATTCAACGGCATCAACAAAATTCTCTTGCCATTCCTGTGCTTGCAGCATGCCAAATAAAAAGCAAAATAGTATGAACAGCGGGTACTTCATTAATTTTAGCTAAAGAAATTATTCAAAAACTCTTAGAGTTTCACCATTGAGTTCAGTGCTGAATACTTTCAAGGCTTTAGCCGGGTTGCTATCGACCTGATTTAATGGAGTTCCATCTTGTCCAAAACGAGACCCGTGCACATTACACTCAAAAATTCCCCCGTCCCGTTCTACAAATTCAACTTCTGCGTACCCCTGATGACTACATATTAAGCTTGCAGCCACCAAATTACCTGCCAAATTACGGGCAACGACAATATCGGTCAATCCATTCATTGAAACGTTTGATGCTACTTCAATGAAGCCCCCATTATTAGCAAGGGCTGCCGCTTTTGACGAGGCGAGGTCCACTGTAAAGTCAACACCTGAAGGAATTTCACGATCTCCTCCATCTTCTGCATCTTTTGAACATCCATTAACACAGGGAAAAGTTAGGGCAAATGCCGCTCCAGCTCCCAAACTTCTTAAAAAATCTTTTCTTTCCATAGTGCGGGGTTTATAGAAAGAACGTTAAATTATGGTGAATCGTATGCTAATATTGAAACTCGCCAAATTCGCTTTGAATGGTCAATTTTTTACCATCATAATTTTCGACGTGACCAATAATCTGAGCATCAACGTTAAAGCTTCTTGAAATGGAAATAATATCCTCTGCAATCTGCTCATCCACATATAATTCCATGCGATGACCACAGTTAAAAACTTGGTACATTTCCTTCCAATCCGTACCGGACTGCTCCTGAATCAACTTGAACAGAGGAGGAATCGGGAACATATTATTTTTAATGATATGCAGGTTGTCCACAAAATGTAGAATCTTGGTCTGTGCTCCTCCACTACAATGCACCATTCCGTGAACCCGTTCAGAAGAATATTGCTCCAATATTTTTTTTATGATAGGTGCATAGGTTCTAGTTGGTGACAACACCAATTTTCCAGCATCAATAGGTGAGTTTTCCACCTCATCCGTCAATTTCGTATTTCCAGAATACACCAATTCATTGGGAACGGCAGCATCAAAACTTTCAGGATACTTTTCAGCTAAGTACTTTCCAAAAACATCATGGCGTGCAGAGGTAAGTCCATTACTGCCCATTCCACCATTGTATTCGGTTTCATAAGTTGCTTGCCCATAAGAAGCCAAGCCAACAATCACATCCCCAGCTTTTATATTGGCATTGTCAATTACCTCATCTTTTTTGATTCGCGCCGTTACCGTAGAATCAACAATTATGGTGCGTACCAAATCTCCAACATCGGCAGTTTCCCCTCCCGTTGAGTGAATGGTCATTCCATGCTGCTTTAAGTCGGAAATCAACTCTTCGGTTCCGTTTATAATGCCAGAAATAACCTCTCCCGGAATCAAATTTTTATTCCGTCCAATTGTAGATGATAGCATAATATTGTCCGTGGCCCCCACGCAAATCAAATCATCAATGTTCATGATTAGTGCGTCTTGGGCAATTCCCTTCCAAACCGAAACATCCCCGGTTTCTTTCCAATACATATAGGCCAAAGACGATTTGGTACCGGCTCCATCCGCGTGCATTACCAAACAATGCTCATCGCTACCCGTTAAATAATCAGGGACTATTTTGCAAAAAGCCTTCGGAAAAAGCCCTTTATCAATATTCTTGATAGCGTTGTGCACATCTTCTTTTGATGCTGAAACACCACGTTGTGCATATCGTTTACTAGCGTCTGAGGACATTATGTGAATTTTGCGCAAAAATAGGGAATGTTAAGGATTGATTCCCGCAAATTTCGAATCAGTTTTGACGATTAATTGCTGTGACATAAGATCTTGGGGAAACTCCCGTATATTTTTTAAATATTGTAGCAAAATATTGAGATGAATTGAACCCCAAATCAAAGGCCACTTGGGTTATGCTTTTTTTAACGAGCAAATCTTTCTTGGCCTGTTCTATCTTCAATCTATTGATATATGCCTTTGGCGGAACCCCAAAATGCTGTTTGAACCAAGATTTGAAATGTGAGGTAGAAATATTGACCAATGTAGCTAGTTCATCCACATAAACAATTCTGTGTAGATGCTTTCCAATGAAATCATTTAGAATATCAAGTCGTTCAGAATTGATCATCTGTTGTGGTTCCTTGGCCAGTACCAAAGTTTCCAATAATAGTTGGACTATCAATTGATTCCCCCACAACTTGACAAGCGGGTTTTCAGGTTCTTCAAGCATTCTTATCAATTTCTCCAAAATGGGTTTTAAAATAAATGCGCCTTTGAACAAGGCGTTCCCTCTTTGTATTAATTCGCCCAACAAAAATTCAGATTGGTCCCCTGACAAATTGCACAACTTCCCTTTTTCCAAGGATATCTGTAACCAAAACACCTCCCCTATATCCTCAGGATATACCCCTGAACTATGATCCACATCTGGTGGCACTATAAAAATGTGGTTTCCTGTCAACTTGAAAACATCTTCCCCAACCTGATAATATTGCTGCCCCTTTAAACAAAAACAAATCTCCAATACCGCCTTATGATGATGTGTTTCAAGCGTTGGCTCCACTTTGTTGTAATGGTAATAACCAAAATCATGACATCCAACAAAACCAAGCTGACCTAGATTGAACACCTTTCTTTTATTTGTTTGTTTTTGCATGATTTATGTATAAAATTGTATTGTCATACGAATTTAAAAGACTTTCAGGAGAATACACTTTTATTTTATCCCATATTCTTTACATAAATTGTATGATAATCATGAGAAAAGATTTTTTAACTACCGGATTTGTCAAATTGGACACTTTAATTCCTTTTTCAGAGGTTGAAAAACTCAGGGTCCTTTATGAGGACCTTTTAAATGATAAAAAGCGTACCGAAGGTTTAAGAAGTGATTTGGGAGGAGAGGAAGAAAACAAAAATACTGTGGAAAAAATCACACAGATTATGCGGCCAAGCCTAATTGAATCTAAATTATCGGAAAGCATGACTTATGAACTTGCTCTAAACCATGCAAAAAAATTGTTGGGCGATGACATGGAACTAGATTTTGACATGTTGATCAACAAAGCTCCCCATACCAATACTCCTACCCCTTGGCACCAAGACGCAGCGTACTGGATCAAAATGCCAGATAAAAGATCCGTGAGCTGTTGGGTAGCCCTAGACAATGTCCACGCAGAAAACGGATGCATGTGGTTTATTCCCAAAGAAGATGAACTACTTAAAGAGCATCGTCCGCACACAAAAGGAGGTGCTTTACACTGTGAAACAGACACAAGTAATGCACAGTGTATTACCCTTGATGCTGGAGGATGTACTTTTCATGATGGGTTTACCTTGCATTTTAGTAGAGGAAACACTACTGATGGTCCTCGAAGGGCCTTAATTTTAAATTTCAGACCTAAAAAAATGATTGAATTTGAAAGAGAACAAGGCATTGAACATACTGGCGAACGCAAAGTGAGAAACAATTCATAAATGGAATTAAAACTAATCTATCCACGCTGGGGAAGTTCCCATTTGGAATGGCCTGTATTTTTACAGAAAGTAAAGGATAATGGCTATCATGGCGTTGAAATTGACCTTCCCTTGGATAAAGACGAAAAAACAAAAATCCTGAATTTACTGAAGGATTTTGACCTTGATTTTGTGGCCCAACACTGGGAGACCAAATCCTTAATTTTTCAAGAACATAAAGAGGGTCTAAAAAGGCATCTTTACAATTTGGTAGAAGCCAATCCTTTGCTCATCAATTCCCACACAGGAATGGATTTCTTTAGTTTTAAGCAAAATCTTGAATTGCTGGTATTGGCACAAGAAATAGAAAAAGAAACCAATGTTATGATTACCCATGAAACCCATCGTTCTCGTTTTTCTTTCGCGGCCCATGTGTGTTTGGGATATTTAAAGGAGTTTCCAGATTTAAAATTAACCTCGGATTTTTCGCATTGGTGCTGTGTTGCGGAATCCATGTTGGAAAACCAAGAAGAAGCCGTTTCAAAAGCTATTGAACACACCTTCCATGTTCATGCACGCGTGGGATCTGCACAATCCCCTCAGGTTATCGACCCCAGAGATCCAACTTACGAGGCAGAGCTATTACAGTTTAAGGTATGGTGGACCAAAATGGTGCAGAATTCACTAAAGAACAAAAGGACATTTTTGACCGTAACCCCGGAATATGGGCCTTTTCCGTATAGTCAGTTTATGCCACATACTCAGAATCCTATAGCATCACAGTGGGAAATCAATCAATTTATAAAAAATGAAATTGTAACGGATTGGAAAAATTAAGTAGACCAATCGATTTAACCAAAAAGAGCTCTATTTAGCAAACAACAGCTCCCTATATTTTGTAATGGGCCACAAATCATCTGAAATCAATTTTTCCAACTTATCAGACTGAACACGTATGGTTTCGAAATATGGTTTTACATTATCACAATAAGCGGAAGCCTTTTTATTAATAGTAGAAAGTTTGTTGGCACTTTTCCTCGACTCCGTCATTTTATCTGTCAATTTTTTGATCTCCATAATATGTTCCCCTATTTGCTCCAATAGGTTTAATTGCCCTTCTGCAACTTTCTCATGTATTGCCCCATAAACATCTTTTAAACCTTTAATGTTTTCTAAAAGAATGTTTTGATAGCGAATTGCAGACGGAATTATAATACCGTACACCATTTCCCCTAAAACTCTTCCTTCAATTTGAAGATGTAAGGTATAAGACTCTAGTTCCACTTCTTGGTGTGCCTTTAGTTCCACCTCGTTCATAACCTTCATGTTCTTGAAAAGTGCTATGCTATCCTTAGAAGTAAGTACTTGCAATGCTTCAGGTGTGTTCTTATTGTTGCTCAGTTTTCTTCTTCTAGCCTCATCTTGCCATTCTTCGCCATATCCATCTCCATCAAAACGAATCCGCTTTGAGGTTTTTATATATTCCCTAAGCACATTAAAAACCGCCTCATCTTTTTTGAGGTTCTTTTTATCTATCAATGCATCAACCTCCTTTTTAAATTCCGTAAGTTGTCTGGCTACAATGGTATTCAGAACGGTCATGGGTTTGGCACAATTGGTTTTTGCCCCAACTCCCCTCATTTCAAACTTATTCCCTGTAAAAGCGAAAGGCGAGGTCCTGTTACGGTCTGTATTGTCCAATAAAATTTCAGGAATCTTACCTACCACGTTTAGTTTGAGCTCTGTTTTTTCTTGCGGAGATAATTTTCCTTTGGAAACGCCCTCCAATTCATCCAAAACATCACTCAATTGTTTTCCTATAAAAATGGACATAATTGATGGGGGAGCCTCATTGGCACCCAATCTATGATCATTACTGGCAGAAGCAATAGAGGAACGCAATAGTTCCTCATAGGTATCAACCGCTTTTATGGTATTTACAAAAAAGGTCAAGAACTGAAGGTTTTTCATAGGAGTTGAACCGGGACTAAGCAAGTTAACTCCGGTGTCCGTTGCCAAGGACCAGTTATTGTGTTTTCCCGATCCATTTATTCCCGCAAATGGCTTTTCATGGAACAACACAGTAAAGTTATGTTTGTCAGCTATTACCTCCATCACATCCATCAGCAATAGATTATGATCTATGGATAGATTTGCCTCTTCATGTACAGAAGCTATTTCAAACTGGTTTGGTGCTACTTCATTATGCCGAGTCTTTACCGGGATTCCCAATTTGGTGCACTGTTTTTCCAAATCACTCATAAAGCTCAATGCCCTACTTGGAATCACACCAAAATAGTGATCATCCAGTTGCTGTCCTTTTGCAGCTGTGTTACCCACCAAAGTTCTCCCAGTCATTGGAATGTCCAATCTGGATTGGGCCAATGCCTTATCCACCAAAAAATATTCTTGTTCCCATCCCATGGTAGCATGCACTTTACGCACATTTTTATCAAAGTATTGCGCAACTCCCGTAGCCGCTTCATCCACAGCATGCAAAGCTCTTAACAAAGGTGCTTTGTTGTCCAGCGCCTCTCCGGTGTAGGCAACAAAGATGGTAGGGATACAAAGAGTGGTCTTATATATGAATGCCGGCGAAGTTGGATCCCAAGCCGTATAACCCCTTGCTTCAAATGTGTTTCTGATTCCACCACTTGGAAAACTGGAAGCATCTGGCTCTTGCTGTACCAATTGGCCTCCTTCAAATTTCTCCATGGCCCTGCCATCTGGAAGTATGTCAAAAAAAGCGTCATGTTTCTCTGCTGTGGACCCGGTCAACGGTTGAAACCAATGCGTATAATGGGTTGCTCCCATAGATAATGCCCAGGCTTTCATCCCTTCAGCCACCTGATCAGCTATTTTTCTATCAATTTTGCTTCCCTGAAAAATGGCCGACTTAACTTTTTCAAAAGCCTCCCTGGTCAAAAATTGGAGCATTCGGTCCTCATTGAACACTTGTTGTCCAAATAATTCCGAACGTTTTCCAGATTCTTCAATGGTTGCAGGAATCCTTTTGCGGCTTTCGGCCAAAGCTTCAAATCTTATACTAGACATTGATTTCATATTTAAATCACAAAATTACAATTAACAATTTAATAATATATCCTTTGAAATTTACTTTTTTTTCATTTAACCCCACAAAAAATAGGGGTAATGAAAATTATAACTCCTTTTTTACTTTTTTAACCCTAAAAAATGAATATTTTCGATTGAAAAAACTATTTTTGATCAATAAAAATTTCTGAAAAAATAACTACCGAAATTATGAGCAAGTCTAAATTAGAATACATCTGGTTGGATGGCCATCAGCCAACTCAAAACATGAGGAGCAAAACTAAAGTTGAAGATGATTTTAGTGGTAAACTGGAAGATTGTCCAATATGGTCCTTTGATGGTTCTTCCACAGAGCAAGCATCTGGAGGTGCTTCTGATTGTTTGTTGAAACCTGTTGCTATTTACCCAGACCCTGTAAGAAAAAATGGTTGGTTGATAATGGCAGAAGTTTTAAGTGCCGATGGTACACCTCACCCTTCCAACGCAAGAGCAACTATTGATGATGATGATAATGATTTCTGGTTTGGTTTTGAGCAAGAATATTTCCTAATGGATACTAAAACCGATTTACCTTTAGGATTTCCACGCGGAGGGTTCCCTGGACCACAAGGTAAATACTATTGTTCTGTAGGTGGTAGATATACTTGGGGCAGAGATGTTGTTGAAGAGCATGCTGATCTATGTATTGAGGCTGGATTAAATTTTGAAGGTATCAACCAAGAAGTTGCGCCAGGTCAGTGGGAATTCCAGTTATTTGCCAAAGGAGCAAAAAAAGCTGGTGATGAAATTTGGATCGCTCGCTACTTATTGGATAGACTTACTGAAAAGCACGGTTATTATATTGAATACCACCCCAAACCTGTAAAAGGGGATTGGAATGGTTCTGGTATGCATGCCAACTTCTCCAACACTACTTTAAGGACTTGCGGTTCTAAAGAGATTTATGAGAAAATATGTGAAGCCTTTAGACCTGTTACCGATGAGCATATTGATGTTTATGGAGAATTTAATGATGAGCGTTTGACCGGATTGCATGAGACTGCCCACGTATCAGATTTCTCTTATGGAGTTTCGGACCGAGGTGCTTCCATTAGAATTCCGATTATTACCGTTGAAAAAGGATGGAAAGGTTGGTTGGAAGACAGAAGACCAGCTTCTAACGGAGATCCATACAAAATTGCAGGTAGAATCATAAAAACCGTGAAGTCTGCAGATATATAGTAGATAAATTAGTTGTTGAAATAGTTTTGAAAGCCGTTCCAAATTGGAGCGGCTTTTATTTTATGGTTAAATAAACAAAGCTGACATAGAAAACCAACAGTATTAAACCATCTCTCCATCCCAATCGTAGCCCTCTTGGAAAGAATACCAAGGGCAGTATCAAGAATGAAATTCCTAGCATCCAGAAGATATCACTGGAAAGTAAACCTTGATCCACAACGGTTATGGGAGTAATTATAGAGGTAATGCCCAAAACAGCCAACAGGTTAAAAATATTTGAGCCTATTAAATTACCTAAAGAAATTGCTTTCTCCTTTTTCAGTACTGCAATTATAGATGCCGCCAACTCTGGAATACTGGTTCCAATAGAGACAATTGTAATTCCAATAATCCTATCGCTTACACCAAAAGTAGAGGCCATACCAACGGCTCCATCAATCAATAATTCTGAACCGCCCCAAAGTGCCGTACCTCCAATACCCAAGAACAGTACCGTTTTATATAAAGGTAGTGGGATATCATCCTCTGGCATTTCATCAACCACAGCTGTTTTTTGAAACCTTAGTAAGTATACCAAAAACAAGAATAAAAAAACTACAAGTATAATTCCTTCATACTGTTGGAGCACCCCATCAAAATAAATGAAGCCCACAAAAAGTAAGGAGGCAACCATCATTACCGGCCAATCTGTAGTATAAAAACTCTTTCTAACATCAATACTTCCCATAAGTACTGTTATGGCCAATACCAAGCCCAAATTGGCAATATTGGAACCTACCACATTACCCAAGGACAAATCAGGAAAACCATCCAAGGCTGCTTTTATACTAACAATGAGTTCAGGAGCGGAAGTAGCAAAAGAAACCACTGTCATCCCAATTACTATTTTAGGGATAGCCAACCTAAGTGATAATGCAACAGCAGCTTTCAACAACCAACTTCCACCTGCAATTAGCAATACCAAACCAAGAATTATAAAGAGTAGATTTTCCAATTATTTGAATTTGCCGTAAATATAGATGAAGATTTAAAGCTAAGAAGTAGTTGTCAAAAAATATTTAAACTAAAATAATAGTTAAATAACTATAAAAACAGTTGTTTAACTAAATGAACAGTTATATATTTGAGGACAGTAATATAATTCGACATGCAAAAATTGACCAATAAGGAGGAAGAGGTTATGAAAATTCTCTGGAAGCTTAAAAAAGCCTTTGTCAAAGAAATTAAAGCTGAATTGAAGGGCGATAAGCCGCATTACAATACATTGTCCACTATTGTCCGGAACCTTGAGGAAAAAAAATATGTTGGGCACGAAGCCTTTGGCAATACCCATAGATACCACCCTTTGGTCACCAAAGAGGCTTACCGTAAAAAATTCATCAATTCCACAATAGCAGATTTTTATGATAACTCTTATAAAAATCTGGTCTCATTCTTTGCAAAGGAAGAGAAAATATCGGTGGAAGAACTGAAAGAAATCATAGACCTTATTGAAAGTAAAAAGTAATGGAAACTGTGCTTATACATCTTTTAAAATCATCAGGTGTTATGTTACTCTTCTTGGGTTGTTACCATATTTTCTTGAGTAAAGAGACCTTTTTCAAAGCCAACCGTTGGTTTTTACTAGTTGGGCTTATGATTTCTCTAATTACTCCTTTTATTACCATTACCAAAACGGTTTTAACTGAACCTCTTACTATCTCCAAAACACAAAACATTCCTATGGCCAACAGCCAATTAGATGTTGCCCCAACAAGCATTTGGTCATTAGTGTTCGTAATTTATCTGATAGGTGTGACCATCATGGGCTTCCGGTTGGCAATGCAGTTCCTATCATTAAAGAGGTTGATGGGTTCTTCAAAATTGCTGAAAGACCATCCATTCTATCACGTACAAACCCAACAGAAGATTTCGCCATTTTCATTTTTTAGATACATTTTCTATCACAAAGTCGGGTTTAATCCAAGCGAACTTGAATCTGTCATTGAACATGAAAAAGTACATGCAAGTCAACATCACTCCCTAGATATTCTATTTATGGAACTTGCCGTTGTCCTACTTTGGTTTAACCCTGCTATTTGGTTATACCGAATCGCCCTAAAACAAAATTTGGAGTTTTTGGCAGATGCTACAAGTTGTGGAATTGGGGAAGAAAAGAAGTCATATCAATATTTAATGCTAAAACAAACTGCAGGAACACACAGTTTGTCCATTGCAAACCCATTTTATAATTCATTAATCAAAAAACGAATAGTCATGTTAAACCAAAATCAATCCAAGAAAACAAACGTGTTTAAAATGGGTTTTATTCTACCGGCCATTGCACTGTTTCTGGTCAGTTTCAATACCAAAACCGAGTTTGTCCTTAAAAACGATAACCAATTAACCAGAAGTATAAAAATGGACGATAAATCCATTAAACTGAATATCGATAAGGATACCTCAGATGAGGAACTCAAAAAAATTAAAAATGACCTTGCCAAAGATGGGGTTGATTTCTCCTATACCGTTGTCCATAATGATCAAAAGGAGATCATTGACATCACCCTACAATTAAATGGCATAAGTTCTGATGGAGAAAAATTCAGTGGTAACTACAACTCTAGCTCAGATGGACCCATAAAGCCCTTAACCATATTTTATGATAGTACCTCAAACACTATCTCCTTTGGAAATGCTCGATCTAAAACCATAAGAATCCAATCGGATGATGACAACGTGGTTTGGATTGATTCTGATAATAAAGAACATAAGGAAATCATCATTAAGGAAAAAGATGGTGTTAAAAAAATAACAGTGAACGGAAAAGAGGTCAGCGAAGAGGAATTGGAAGAAATAGATGTTGATCTTGATCATCAAGGGCATAGCAATGTAAAAATCCATGTTACTTCCGATAATGATGATGATTCAGACTCCAAACACAAACATGTCAAAATCAAAAAGCGTAATGACTCAAGTTCAACCAATAAAAAGAGCACATTCATCTTAAATGATACAGATATTGATAGTGAAATTAAAATCCGTGGTACCGATTACAGCTCCTTGTTTATAAGATCTAATGAAAAGGACGAACCTATCTACTACATTGACGGAAAGAAAGCTACCAAGAAAGATATGGAAAACCTCTCCCCTAACAAAATCCATTCAATAAATGTTTTGAAAGGAGATAAAGCGGTTAAAACGTATGGAAAAAAAGCAAAAAACGGAGTAATTCAAATCACTACAAAAAAGAAATAATAGCTTAAAAATATTGCTGAATCAATTTATCAACCGACCTCAAAAAGGTCGGTTTTTTATTTTTAGAAATAAACGAAATCCTCAAAAACAACCATTTTTTGGTGAAAACTCCCCTTGGTTTTAAAAAACTCTCCAAAAATACCCCTACAAAAGCTTCAATTTAAAATACAAATACATTATTACAGTTACAATTTAAAACTTCATTGAAGAAGGTCACGCATTTTTTAAAGTCAATCTCATTTATTTAGTTACATATGTGTATGCAATTGTATTGATTTCCTTTCAAAAATTTTGAAACATGATATCTATCATTTTATCTTAAAAAAACGTAACCGGTTCAAAGCAATTTTTTAACCCTTAAAAATCAATCAACACAATGATCGCAATTGTAAAGTTTTTGGTGGTGCTGTTCGTTCAGCTCATCGCTATCATATTTGTCTAACCTTTAAAACCAATCGTTATGCTTACATTATTTGGAATACTGATCATATTATTAGGAATTGTCACCTTGGTTACAAAACCAATCTTTAAAACCAGTAAACTATTGCAATGGTTCACCCCAAAACGAAGTTTGCAAATTATAGGAGTTGGAATAGTAATGAGTATTGTTACCGGAACTCTGTTTTACGCAGAACCTGGTACCGCTTATGCCGTCCAATACCCATGGGGCGGTCAAAAAGCCGTTTTTAGGCAAGGAATACATACTAAAATGTGGGGAAGGCTTATTCCTATTCAATTTGAACTACCCATTAAATATGTTATCCCTAACACAGAAGGTGATTTGGGCGAGCAAAGTGAATATGCCAATGTTGATTCTGCAAAATACTGGGCTTTTAGTGATGCGGTAAAGGCCAGAATTGCCACTTCAGTTGTCATCAGCATAAACACCGAGGATGAATTGCAATTTTTGTCAGTTGCAGATCGTAACAAAACAGAAAAAAACATGATACGCTCCCGTATCATACCAAACATTGACCAATCTATAAAAAATACATGTAAATTAATGGATGCACAGGATTATATCTCAGGACAAGCATCTGACTTTGACAGGTACTTTAAAGATCAATTGGAAAATGGCATGTATGTATTGGAAGAGTACGCGGATAATCAAACTCGTGAAATTATAGGTGATAGCAGTACCGTTAGAACTATAGTGAACAAGGAAACCAAGCATAAAAGGTTTCGTATTCAAATAAGAAACGGTGAACCTGTACGAGAGAAAGGCAACTCACTTAAGGCTTATGGATTAACGGTAATACAAGCTGTGGTAACCGAAATTGATTGGGAGGAAACTTTTGACAACCGATTACAGCTACAGAAGGAGGAAGTTGCACAAACCCAATTGGAAAAGCAACAGGCCGAAAGAGAGTTTTACCGGGCGCAAAAAGAAAAAGCACGTGGTGAGGCGGATAAAGCCACCGAAAGAGCTCGTTTAGAAAAAGAACAAATACAAAAGACCATTGCGGCAGAGACTGAAGCAAAAGTTGCTGAATTCAATTTGGTCAAGGAAAAAAAGCAGTTTGAAGTAGAAAAATTCAAGGCTCTGAGTAAAAAAGTGGCCGCTGATGCCGAAGCGTATCAAAACGCCAAACTGGTAAATGCAGGACTTACTCCTCAAGAAAGAGCTGAATGGGACTATAAAACCTCAGTAGGAGTGGCACGCGAATTGAAAGACCTTAGACTGCCTGAAATCTTTATTGAGGGTACAGACTCCAAAAATAGCAACAATACATTGTTAGAATCATTGATTGGCGCTGATTTGGCCAAACAAATGATGAATAAGCCACAAAACTAACCTTGTCCTTTTTATAATATCCCGCTTAAAGCGGGATATTTTTTATCAAAACTTTAGCAATTCACGTAAGCTTTGTGTTCTTTGATTTGATTATTTTACATTTTTGTAACAAATCAAACCCGAAAACGTGAAAAAAATAACAATTTTATTAGTTTCCCTAGTTTGTTTGCAATCCTGCAAACAAGAACCAAAAAAAGAAGAATCACCAAACCTTAGTGAAAAATTTGCAGCTGTTTTAGATAGTTATTATGAAGATGGGTTAAAACTAAACCCTATCAATGCCACCACAGCTGGTGACAATCGCTATGATGATGTTTTCACAAATCAACTTTCTGATGATCATATTGCCAAAGTAAAGGCCCACTTTGAAGGATACAAAACTAAGTTGAATGATTTTCCCAATGAAAGCCTTACAGCAAGTGAGCAAATGAGCAAGGCTATTCTAGAATGGCAATGTGATATCAATTTGAACGAATTCAACTTTAATGCAAACCTTACTCCTATTGACCAAATGTGGTCCCCTAATCTATTTATGGGGCAATTGGCGAGTGGTTCAAGTGCCCAACCATTTAACACCGTGGAAGATTATCAAAAATGGATCAAGCGAGTAGATGGGTATTTGGAGTGGCTATCCAGTACGGAAGATAAAATGAGAGAGGGTATGGAAAAAGGCCATGTACTTCCAAAATCATTGATTAAAAAAGTATTACCCCAACTAGAATCACTAACGGTGAAAGATTTGGACAAACACCTTTTCTATACCCCGATCAAGAATATGCCAGAGGATTTTTCAGAAGCCGAAAAATCACAGCTTACGTCCGCTTATGAAAGCATGATAAATGACAAGATCATCCTGGCATACGAAAAGCTTCATACTTTCATGGCCAATGAGTATATGGAAGCTGGTCGAGAGTCTAGCGGCATTCAGGGTGAACCTGGTGGGGATGCATACTATGCTCATCAAATTAAAAAATATACCACCACCAATATGACAGCTGCGGAAATCCATGAATTGGGGTTAAGTGAAGTTGCGCGGATTCGTTCCGAAATGGAAAAAATTAAGGAACAAGTTGGTTTTGAAGGAGATTTAAAGGCTTTTTTTGATTATGTAAGGAGCAACAAGGAGCTCATGCCTTTTACAGACCCTGAGCAGGTAATTGATAATTTCAATGCCATACATGACCGAATGAAACCTCAGATTGAAAAGCTTTTTGATGTAAAACCAAAAACACCTTTTGAAGTGAGGCGCACGGAAGCTTTCAGAGAAAAATCGGCAAGTGCGGAATATAACCCTGGATCTTTGGATGGTACCCGACCGGGAATCTTTTACACTCCAATTCCAGAAGTTACCAAATACAATACTTATTCCGATGAATCTTTGTTTTTACATGAAGCCATTCCAGGACATCATTATCAAATATCATTGACCCAGGAGAGTGAAGAATTACCTAAATTCAGAAAAACGCTTTGGTATAGTGGTTATGGTGAAGGATGGGCACTTTATAGCGAATCTTTAGGAACGGAATTAGGTTTATATACAGATCCGTATCAATTGTTTGGAATGCTGGGTGCTGAAATGCATAGAGCCGTAAGATTAGTGGTTGATACCGGGCTACATTCCAAAGGATGGACCAGAGAACTGGCTATTCAATATTCATTGAACAATGAAGCTGAATCTGAAGCTTCCATCATCTCAGAAATTGAGCGTTACATGGCAAATCCAGGGCAAGCCCTATCCTATAAAATAGGACAACTTAAAATCAGGGAATTGCGCAAGAAAGCTGAGGATGCCTTAGGTGAAAAGTTTGACATTCGTCAATTTCACAATCAGGTATTGGAAACTGGATGCGTTCCACTTGCACTTTTGGAAAGTAAAATTGACCATTGGATCAAGGAAAATAGTTAGAGAAAACAAGAGCCGCTTAAAGCGGCTCTTTTCTTTTCAACATCCCAACCGAATATATGGGTATCGGCTTCATCAGTTTCATGCCGAGCATCTATTTTTCAACCAAAACAGCTTCATTTTTTATGTAAATCAAAAATTTGTAACTGATCATTATTGTTAGCGACCATTATTTTTGGTTTTTTCAATACCATAAGGGGTTTCATTTTTTTAGCGTCTCCCCTAGCATAAAATCCACTTTCCCAAGGAGAAACTGTTTGAAATTTGCCTTTGGTATCTCCCAATAAAAAAAGACCGGTTCCACCATCATTTCTGGGTGTTTCTACCTCAGACACAAATAAGTTCCCTACCAATAAGGCGTCCAAATTGCCATCAGAGTTAAAATCATCAACCAAAATGTCGTTTATATTGGAAAGCTGTGCAAGATGCGGTAAGTTAGAGAGTTTAAAACTTCCATTCCCTAAATTCTCCATATAAGAAGAAGCAAAGGTATCAGCTTCATAATGTAAGGATTCCTCCAAATTTCTTTTACCATATACCTGATCCAATTCCAAGGAGGCAAAAGTATCATACTTTTCAAATTTTGTCTTTAAGCCAGGGATTTGTTGGGAAGAACATGAAAATCCTCTCAATGGGTAGTGTTTTTCACTATTGTAGTAACCTAAGACAATATCACTTGATCCATTTTTATCAAAATCATCATAATATATATCAAAAGGTTTTTCTTTTGAGGTCTTATACTTATAGTTCAACCCTAAATTGCCAACAATAAAATCTATGTCCCCATCCTGATCAAAATCACCTTTTTCTATACTGAACCACCATCCCGAAGAGTTTTCCAGTCCTTTTATGGGCGTTTTAGAAAATTTTCCTGCATCATTTTTAAAAACTGTTATTGGCATCCACTCCCCTACAATGATCAAATCAGAATCACCATCATTATCATAATCTGCCCACACCGCATCCGTGACCATCCCAACATCTTTTAATTCTGGTGCTAAAACATTAGTATTGTCAACCAATTTACCATTGTCATTGGTCCAAAGTATGCTGGATGCCGGCAAAGGATATTGGCGGGGAACATGCCTTCCCCCCACAAACAAATCCATATCGCCATCATTATCATAATCTTCCGCCTTTACTATTGAACCACTCTCCTGTGCTCCGCTTAATTCAATCCTTTCAGAAAACCCTCCTCTACCATCATTTAAATAAAGACGATCATAATAAAATGAGGCATACGCAGGAAATTCATTGCCCCCACTTACTACATATAGATCTTTGTATCCATCCCCATTGATATCTACAAACAAAGCATCTAAATCTTCATATGCTTTTTCATTTTCCCAAAAGGTTTGAGAGCTTTTTAAAAATTGTCCTTCCGAATTTTGGGTGTATAAAACAGGACTAAACCCTTGAGCTCCTCCTATAAAAATATCTTCAAGCCCATCATTGTTGATATCTGAAACATCCATTGCCGGACCAAATTGAGACATTTTATGAGGCAATAACACTTGATAGCCATAATCATCAAAAATGTTCTCTTGATGTACAAATTCTATAGCCTTAGAATCAGTATCTTCCTTAAAAATAGGGGTTGGGGAGTCATTGTTTTTTTGTGGTTCCACGGCCTTATCCATATCCAATTCAATTACTTGGTTGACCATAAGATTTTTAAGTGTGGTTTTCTTATGATTTGGCCACGAAATCTCTAGGCTATCAATTTTTTGATTTTCTCCCAGACCAAAATGCACAATAGGCTCACTACAGGAATATATTCCGCGTACGTTAGTTGTTTCCTGAATCTGCATTCCTTCTTTGGAAAACAATGCTACCCTTGCTCCAAATACTGGTCTGTTCTTGCCATCTTTTAACTTGACCCTGAAGAAATTTGAATTAGGTAGGCTTTCGGAATTATTTCGATAAATAAAAGCCTCTTCGTTAACATTGTTGACCACCAAATCCAAATCTCCATCATTATCGAAATCGGCATAAGCCGAGCCATTGGAAAAAGATTTTTGTTCCAAGCCCCATTCATCCATTACTTTTTCAAACTGCAGATTTCCCTTATTTTTATAAGCGTAATTGGAGATAGGATTGGAAGGAACCATATTTACTGCTTTCTGTAAATCCAGGATATCGAAAATACTAGTAATTCCACCACCATCTGGATGTGCCAAAATCCAATCATACGATGTTTTATCAATAAAATCAGCCACTGCCTTATCGGCATCCGTATTCATAATATCATGTAATAATCCGTTGGTAACATAGGTATCTTTCAATCCATCGTTATCAAAATCAGCCATTAAATTAGACCAGCTCCAATCTGTTGAACCCATTCCCGTCATTTGGGCCACATCACTGAATGCCATATTACCATTGTTCAACTGTAATGTATTGAACATGTATTGGTAATGTCCTCCTTTGTTCACTACTCTCCAAAAGGCCTCTGGGTCCATTCCCCCCATATTGGATTTCAATCTAAAATTATCCTCTGCAACCATATCGACCACAAACACATCCAAATGACCATCGTTATTGATATCAGAAATATCCACTCCCATAGCAAAATGTGAGATATGCCCTGTTGACGAATCCACAACATTGGTGAAAGTTCCATTCTTATTATTCATAAATAGGAAGTCAGGTTCTTTAAAATCGTTTGTCACATATATGTCCACCCATCCATCATTGTTCAAGTCGGCAGTACAAACAGCATTTGGATAACCAGATCGTTTTACCCCTGCTTTTTCAGTAACATCCTCAAATGAATTTTCACCAGTATTCCTTAGCAATCTTACATGAGATTCCGCTTTTTGTTTGTTCGACCCAATAAACTCAGATAAAATTCCTGCATTTGGAGGTTGGGTCAATAAGAAAATATCTAAAAATCCATCCCGGTCGTAATCCAAAAAAACGGCATGTCTGGTCCTTTGGGAGTCATCAACACCATATTCCTTTGCTGATTCAATAAAAGTTCCATTCCCTTGATTAATATATAAAAGGTTGATTCTCTTCTCAGGGTTATAATCATATAACTCCCTACTCACATATATGTCAACATAGCCATCATTGTTCACATCTGCAATGGTGACCCCGGCTGACCAACCATCATCATCAACTATTCCAGCTTCTTTAGTGACATCTTTAAAAGTTAAATTTCCCTGATTAAGATAAATTCTGTCCTGAACCATATTGCCGGCAAAATAAATATCCTGAAGACCATCATTATTAAAATCTCCAACACCAACTCCCGCACCGGAGTAAAAATTGGCATACAACAATATGTTTTTATCCTTTGTACTCTTTATGGTATTTTCAAAATTCACTCCGGTATATGAAGATTTCAATAATGTGAATCTTTTATCATCCTGAGATTGACCAAAAATTGGTATAAGGAGCATTATCAGAATCTGTAGCTGAAAACAAATTATTTTTTCCCGTGTTTTTTTCATGATTGTTTATAAAATCAGTTTTCTTGAAAATTGACATAAGCTACCATATTGAGCTCATTATCTGTACTCTTAAAGCAAATAATACTTTGCCCTCAAAATAGTTAAAATGTACAGGGAGCATAAATTATTTAGACCAATGCCCTACCCAAGAAGATGTTGGGAGTTCCCGAACCTATTACCTTGCCCATAATGACATCAAAATATGTTAAATTCCGGCCGAACTTCAACCGAGTAAAGAGTTACTTTTCCATTAAATCTATGGAAGCTAAAACTTTGGTTATCTTTGTATTGACCAACCATTGAAATTATGTTCTACAAATTCTTGGCAAAAGTCAACAAGCTTTTACTTCCTTCTTATACCAAAAAGAGATTGGACCTATCCAAAGCATCTAAGTTACAGTTGGCTATAATTGGATGGCGGTATTTTGTAACCTCAAGGGCTTTGGATTAGTATTGGAGAAGGGATTTTATCCGATACTCGTTGAGCTTGTCGCTTCCATTTAAAAAGGTAAGCTGAATCAAAAAATTACATTGAATAACCTCTCCACCAAGTTTTTCTACCAACTTGCATACAGCACTTGCCGTTCCCCCAGTGGCCAATACATCATCGTGAACCACAACTTTTTCGCCTTTAAGAATCGCATCAGTATGTATTTCCACAATATCTTCTCCATATTCCAACTTATAAGATTCCGAAACAGTGCTATACGGAAGTTTCCCCTTTTTACGCACTGGAACAAAACCCGCGTTTAATTTAGATGCTATTAAAGGAGCAAAGATGAAACCTCTACTATCCACGCCCACAACTTTATCAACCTTCTGGTCTCCAACCATTTCACAAAGTACATTACAAGCTTTGTGTAGCGCTTTTGGATCTTTTAAAAGTGGTGTAATGTCCTTAAAAACAATGCCCGGCTTTGGAAAGTCTTCTATATCACGAATATAGGATTCAAAATCCATAATTTTTGATTACTTGGTTTTGTCGTAAATTTAAAAAGAAATATATTTGCACCCCATTAAAAAGGCCTCGTGGCGCAACTGAATAGCGCATCTGATTACGGCTCAGAAGGTTACAGGTTTGAATCCTGTCGAGGTCACTAAGAGCAATCGACAAATTGCTCCAAAACCATGTAAGTCTTATGATTTACATGGTTTCTTGGTTTTTAGGGGTTCATTTAATTTGATTGGATATGCATAAAAATGGTAGCTATCCGTCAGTTATTTTCTAAAGTGTCAGTTGAACTGACACTTTGCCTAAAACATCTTATTGAACTGGTATAGTTGATTTGACTTTCGTCTCGATGAATGTTTAATTTTTAAAGACGGCAACTATGCGTACAAAAAACACATTTTCCATTCTTTTTTGGGCCGACCAAAAAAAAGCAAAGAACAACGAAGCATTAATCTATGCAAGAATAACAGTTAATCAAAAACGGGTTAACATTAGCTTAAAATGCAAAGTAAACCTTGACAATTGGAATGTAAAAGCCAAAAGAGCCATTGGAAGCTCCAAAGAATCCAAACAAACTAATAAGTACTTGGCACAAGTAGAAACGGCTTTGTTTCAATGTTACAGTGATCTTAATTTGAAAGGAGAACTGGTTACAGCCAGTTTGGTCAAAGCAAAATACCTTAATGAAGACAGCGATTTAAAGACACTTCAAGAAATTTTAAAATACCATAACCGGAAAATCGAAAAAACACTTGCTTCCGGCACCATCAGAAATTTCGGCATTACAGAGAATTACATTAATCGGTATTTGCAACAAAAACTGAAGACTTCGGATGTTTTCTTGAGGCAGCTCAACTATAAATTCATTTCAGATTTTGAAACTTTTTTGATTGGATATTATCCTAGTGGCCATCCCAAGGCAATGAGCCATAATACGGTGATGAAACATCTTCAAAGACTTAGAAAGATTGTTACTCTAGCCTATCATTTAGAATGGGTAGACAAAGATCCATTTGTTAGATGGAAACCCACATTTGAAACCAAACAACGTGAATTTCTAAGTGCAAATGAGCTTTCTAACCTCGAAACGTATGCATTTCCGCTGGAACGATTAGATAGGGTTCGTGATTTGTTTGTTTTTAGCTGCTACACTGGGATCAGCTATGCAGACATTATTAAGTTGACACCTGATAATATTGTTTTGGGAATGGATGGCAGTAGATGGATATATACCAAAAGACAAAAAACAAAAACACCTGTTAGAATTCCTTTATTGGATAAAGCAGAATCCATTATTGAAAAGTATGTCGAAAATCCAATTACCGTTGTATCAGAAACATTGCTTCCAGTGCTTACCAATGAGAAAATAAACTTGTACTTAAAAGAAATTGCGGATGCAGTTGGGATTAAAAAGAACCTGACCTTTCATATGGCACGTCACACTTTTGCCACTACCGTGACATTGTCCAATGGCGTTCCAATTGAAACCGTTTCAAAACTCTTGGGTCATACCAAATTGGCAACGACGCAAATCTATGCGAGGGTTCTTGATAAGAAACTTAGTGATGATATGAATGTGCTAAGAATGAAATTAAATCCCAAGAAGGACGAAAAAGGGAATTCAGCTTTATCATAAAAGCTGGATTTTCCTTTCCCCATTCAGTTCTTTTAATTCAAGCTTCAACTTTTCGCCATCTACCAATACAAACTTGGACAACACAAAAACAAACTTTCTTGATTGGTCTATTCTGATAGTCTTGGGCATTTCATGCTTATAATCAACATTAATCAAGAGTTCTTGATATGAGGCTTTACGCTTTTTGTTGCCATTTACTCTGTAGATATTTAAATAATCTACTTCAAAATCGATTTCGGATTTGTTCTTGATTTCTAATACTAAGTAAACTTCAGAAGCATTATAAACCATCTTTTGCAACTGTAGCTTGATACCTTTTTTTCGCTTAGTTGCAATAGATTCATATTTTGTTTTCAATAAATGGTTACTGAACTTCTTAAAATAGTCTGCCTTATCTGATGGCTGAACAACTGACTTTTGTTTTAATACAACAGATCGCTCTCTCCCAATACTTTCATTAGGTGTGATGAAGTAATTCAATTTTGATAACTGTTCTTTATACTTCAAAATAAAGGAGTAGACCTGACCATTTTTGGTTACAATAAGTAGATTACTTTCTACTCCTGGTGTAGCCTGCAACAATCCAAAATATTGTTCTTTTTCCCTATTGTAGGTAAATACAAAATTGTCAATGCCAGTAATTCCTTGTCGAATGGGTTCCGGAAAAAACAGGGCCACGTTCTTTTTATCATTGGCGTAAATGGTATCCAATGTTTGCTGAGCAACTACAGGGTTTATAGATAGGGTTAAAGCAATAACGATCAAAATTTTCATAGTATGGGTTTTAAAATGAGTTGATAATTGTCGTTAACGGTAACTTTTATGGAGCGGTTGTTACGTTGAAATATCCTTTTGACCCCGCTTACTTGTGGAACACCCACAATATTGATGTCATCCACAACATCTCCTACTATCTCTTGAGTAGCTTCTCCCCTAAAGCTATTTTCAATGTAGATACCTTCACTACCGTCCTGAAGGTCAAAAGCGTTTAACCTAACTGGATTGTGATTGATGTTTTCAATCTCTATGACGGTACGATTCGGTTTAAAGCTCACGAAACCATAAATAGGTGTATTTCTCCAGACGGTGCGGCCATTGATGAGTGCATCTCTGGTCAAGCGCATTTGTAGGCGATAGTTGTTGCGAACCGTCTGTGTGCCGTCCACCCGTGCATAAATAAAAGCATCCGTATTTTGGGTCATTAGGTTTTCATTTTCCAACGGATTGGAAGCAAAAAACAACTGGTGCTCCAGTCCCAGTTCCATGGTATTAGCTTCAGGTTCCGTAATTGTTTCAGGATCAGTTTGGTGTTCTTCCTTTGCATCAGATGTAGGTCGCTCCATATTCTCAATGGATTTTCGATAGGTACCCAATTCGAAATCAATATTCCCTTCATTATAAAGACTATCAATAATGCGCTGCTTTTCATATTCCATATAATCTGGATTGAAATAGCCCTTATCATCAACCATATGATCAGGGTAAACTGATGGAGCGGTTAACTCCCTTTCTTCTTTAAGGTCGTCCAGAGCCTCTAATTTTGAACCATATTCCTTTTGTCCCTCCTCCAATTCCGGGATGGGAATCTGGTTGTTATCAATGGTTGTTTCCTCTTCTTCACCCAATGCGATTACAGCATAGGAGCCAATAAATAGCACTACACATAGAATGATGGCAGTGAATACAATTTTATTCTTTTCAATTTTCATAATCTTCTAGCTTTTTAAGTTTGTTTTCAAAAAAGTTGGTAATCAATAATCCATGGGTATTGTTGGGAAAGTTCCTATCCACATGGATAATGTTTCCTGATGTGGTCAGTTCATAGGTGTCGATTATCGACCCTCGATTGATTTCAAAAATGACAGTGGTTTCGAACCCATAGGGTCCATTTTGCACTTTAATTTTCGATTCAATTTTTAATACCTTTTGCACTAAGGAATATTGTAATAATCGGTTGTAAACGCCATCAGCTTTTTTCTGTCTGTACAATGCATCCACAGAACTATTTCCTAACCATAAAGCTTTCTCCAGGTTCTTTTCATAATTGCTCGCATCGATGTGGTAGAAATAGGTATGGAACAGTTCTAAATGCGATAATACTTCCACTTCTAAATTTTCATTTTGCTGTACCATTTTAAGGGGAATGACACTTCCATCCGAATTGACCACAAAGGCATTATTGATGGATTCTTTGTGAAGTTTTATGACCCTAGTTACTGAGATGGTACAGGTCAAAACTGCTCCGATAACGACTGCCAAAACAATGAATCGGTTCAGGCGGAGCACGTTGTAAATATTTTGATAAGGTGTTTTCATTTTTTTAAGTTTTGCTTGGATTTGCCTAATGTGCCTTAGGCACCTGAAAAGAGTTTAAATACAAATGATGTTGCCCTGCGATAGAGTTTGAATTTGAGCAACACGATAAATCCAATGGAACCAAATTGGAGCAATGGCGCAAAAAATGCACTTCCCCAATCCGTTCCAAAAAGAGTGTTCCAAAAGTTGGTATTGATTTCTGTATACAGGTTGTTTACAAATATGTTGACCAGAAAAAACGCAGGCACCAACATATACACCCCAGCATAGAGCTTAAAGAAATTGTACGCGAGTGAACGAAACTTTTCAAATACAGCAAGACTGATCACCAAAGGAAAAAAGGCCTGCATGATGCCCAACAAAAAGAAGCGTTCTGCAAGAAATAATGGGTATATGAATAAATCCAATAACCAAAGGAATATCCCAATGATAAAAGCCAACATCTTCAATCCATACAAAGGAGTAACCAAAGCTTCGTACAACATGGCCATTGCTTTTTTGGCGGCTTCCAATGCGCCCACATCCTGTTCCAAATCGATGTCTTGCATCTGTAACGGGAGGAGCGCAGGAGCCGTGTCCCGGTATTGGGCCTCTATGGCCACAAGAATGGTATCAAAAACATCCAATACCTGTGTTGAGAAAATGACCAGGATAACCACTGCAAAATTCTTTGCGAGCTCTCCAGGGGTCAGTCCCCAGGTATACCCCTCGTTGTTGGCAACGCCTTCATTGTACTTTTTGAGGATATTGATAAGAAAGAACAGAATGGCCAGTGTCTTCATTCCTGTAATAGTGTACTGGGAAAAGTCACTGTTCTTGATAGTGGTAAACACCGCATCAACATATTCCAATCCTATGCCCAAAAAGATACCCGCCATTAGTAATTGGTTTCCCTATTATTTATTTTATCCTGCATTTCACGAAAGGCGATAATTTCACGGTAACGTTTGGTCTTAGCTTCAATCTCAGCTACCATTTCTTTGGATTTAAGTTCGATATCCTTCAGGACTTCGGCTCGTTCCGCATCGGTCATTTTAAAGGTATCATTGGACAATATCTGGTCGATATATTCCAGTCCATACAAAGAGTTTTCAATAATGGAATTGAAGGATTCCGAGACCCGATTCACTTCATCAGGTTTGATATAGGGTGAGTTGAGAATCTCCCGTAAATCATCCTGAACAATGTTGAACAAACGTTGGTTATTTCGTGCCATTTCCCGGACTGCCTTTAGCTGTCTGATGACATTATTGACCTTTTCGATGTTCTCTTTTTGGGTCTTTAGAAACTGTACGGTTTTCAACAACTGTGAGGTCTGTTTTGCCGATTCTATCAAGGATTTGGTAAAGCTGATAAAGTTGGTATTGTCATACACTGGCATCCCCTGGCCCGTAGCACGGGCAGGCAATAAAATGACTATTGCAAATGCTAATACTAGAATTTTGATTTTGTTCTTCATGATTTTCGTTTTAAGAATTAATAAATATGTTGATGGCTTTTTCCATCGATTGATGCTGCTCATATAGCTGCATTATGGTCTCACTTTCTTTTCCATCCGTGAGGTAAGCGGCATACACTTCTTTGGGCACTTCGAGACGAAAAATGTTGCTCTCTTTTCCAATCTTGATGAACATTTCCGTATACTTTCTATCTCCAGTAAGGTTGTTGCGAATAGACTTTAACTGGTTCAAATCGTGACTCGACAGGTTCAATCGTTTTTGAAGTTCTTCGTACCCTTTTTCGTTCCGAAGGCTATAAATTACCTGTGTATTCTCCAGAATACTTGCCGATGTGGAATTATTAGGCAATTGATTGATGGATTGGAGAATAATACCAATAGCCCCATTTTGTTTTCGGATAGCCTGATAATAGAATTCCACACTCTCCAAAACATTATCGAATTTGAGTTGTTTGGCAAACTCATCAAAAAGGATGATACCTCTTTCGGAACGATTACGCCAAATGGTTCGTTGGATAGCCGATTTGATAAGCTTCAACATTACAGAAAGGATTTCCTTATTGTCCTTCACTTCATCCAGTTCAAAGACAATCATTCGCTTATCCTCAATCTTATAAGTCTGGTCTTCACTCACATTGAAGAGGAAGCTGTACAATCCATCATCTACATATTCCGAAAGGATATGCAGGAAGTTGTAAACGCTAAAATGTTCTTCCCTTATACTAAGAGCCTCTATGAGGCTATCTTTTTTATCATCTATAAATTGATACAAAGAAGCCAGTGAATGATTTAATCGGATGTGTTTGTAATAATGTAGTAGCACTTTTTTAATAGCTACTTCTTTAGCTTTTGAAACTTGGTTGCCCTCAGCTAATAGTTCCAATAGAAAAATGGCAAGGTCTTCCAATCGCTCAGGGGTCAAATCTGCTTCATTGGAGATGTAAAAGGGATTGATGCCCAGGTTTTTTCCCTGCTCATATCGTAAGATGATATGGTCATTGGGATAGAGCTTGGCAAACTTGGAATAAGACCCTCCCAAATCGATGATGACCAATCTGACTTGCTGCTCGAAATACTGTCGAAGTACATTATTGGCTAAAAAGGATTTACCTTCTCCCGTTGGAGCGAAAATGGCAAAGTTTCTAGCCTTGATACGTTTCTTTTGTTCGTCCCAGACATCCTTTAAAACTGGAATATTGTATTGCCTATCATTAAAAATGATACCCTGCCCATCTGATTTATAATTGCTGTTGTTGATATATAAACACAGTGCATGTTTTAAGTCGGTGACGTACAAATCTTCAATGGAAAAGTTAGAACTGAAACAACAATAGGAGTTGAGGAAATAATGCTTTCGTTCTTCCCCCTTTGGGTAGTATGGTACAATGTCCAGCTCCTTGAACTCGGTCTTAATCTTTGAAGCGATATTTTTTAGCCGTCCGGCTTCCGGACACCAGAAAACAATGTTGAGATGCCCACGTATAATTCTAGAACTATCGTCTTCATCAATTTTAGCAACAATAGCTTCAATCTTCTTTTGAATGACTTTGTTCTGTGTTCCGAAGTTGGAACTTTTACTAAGCTCTTCAATTTTCTTGTCCAGTAGTTTTCTCCATTTATGTTTGTCATCCAGGTAAATAATTTGGTTGATGATATGGTTTTCATTTAGGTCCAATCCCAATCCATCAATAAAACCCTGATGGAACACAAAATCATCCGAAGTAAACTTGTCATTGTTTTTACTGCTTTGTACTACATCACCGAAACAGAGTTCGCTATTTACTGCCAGTACATCAAAATGGTTCTCCCCAATTTCAATCGCAGTTTTCCCACCTCGGCGGGCAGGTTTCAATTGAATATCTGTGTCAAAACCTTCATTAAATCCATTAAAGTAGGCATTGGTCAATTCAAGGATTTCATCTTGGTTCAGTGGTTTCAAAGACACTTTACGGCTGTTATTGATAAAAGAAACTGCATCATTTACCGAAGCGATAAACTCCTGGACATTATGGTCCAGTTGTTTGTTAATGCCCTTTTCCACTTTTCGGAACGGATTGGTAAACTTGGAAGCATTTAAGGCCTTATCCAATGGAAGGGTGAAGAAAAGATAGGATGTATGCGTCAGGTATTCTCGCCCTTTGAAATGTCGATGGGTCGCTTTTTCCATAAAGCTTTTATTGGGAAGTTTATCTGCAGCATAATTGCTTTTCTTATAAATATCTTGTTTATGGATAACCGTACTTGTCGGTAGGGATTTGAATGCCTGAAACCATGAGCCGTGTATGTCCTCAAAATCTTTTTCGGATAGGGAATAGATTTCTGGTAGGTCTGCTTTATAACATAATATTACATTACCATTACTGGCAAAAACGATATGCTCTTCTATGCTCAGAATAGGATGATATGCGGATAGGTTAATTTTATTCATATTGGAGTTGACTTTCTCGTTTGTTACTGATGGTGGTTGGGAATATTCTTTTAAAATGCAATACCGCTGGGTGTTTGGTCAGTTGTGTCAATACCACATAGAGGCCTCCGTTGAGAAAGAATACCGAAATGATGACCAAAAAGCTGAACGAAAAGATGATAAGCAGTAATGACCCGATGACCGATGTCATCATGAGTGCGAACAATGAAATGGGCAACCCCATTATCACTGCTCGCTTTCGGATATCCTTATAGATTTCGTAGCGTTTCATGCTACACCACGATGCCTATGAGATATGTAAATATGCCCACAACCGCGCCGGCGATAAGTACAAAGACCAATACACGGGTAATTCCTTTTTTGAGGTCTGCATTCTCACCAAAGAAATGTCCTGCATTGAACAGAAAGCCTATTAGGAAGATGACTCCCAGAATAATGGGAAAGATGGCCCGTATGGTATCGGAAACTTCGTTAACGGAATCTTCAATGCCTCCAATCTGTGCAAATAGGGAATTGGAAAAAACGAGCAAAGGCAAGGCTGCATACAGTGATTTTCGCATATCGTAAACTTTTTAAGATTAGACGGTTTTTGATATTTGAAAAGTACTCTATATTGAATATCAAAATATTGATAATCAGTATTTTGTGAATAAAATATTATTTAATTTCGCTTATGATTTTTTAATCCAAATTGGCACCAACCATTACGGGAAATTGGGAATGCGATGTTGATAAATTGAATTTATCCGTTTTATGTATAGCTGAAAAACGTCTATTTCCTTTTAGTGACCGTTATAATATCGAACCAATTGGATAAAATTTCATCCAATCTCCTTGATGCCCGGCCCATTGAATCGAAGTATCTTATCTTCATCATCGCTAAAGGCATTGCATGCCTCCAAATATGTTTCCACCTTATCCATGTCCTCTGCAGTGATGGTCGAGCTAAAGGTTTGGGCCCTTCTGAGCATCCTTACGTAGACCATGGGGTCACCTTGTCTGGTCAAACGTCTCAAAGCCCCTAGATAATCTTCCCGGTAAACTGTTGGAATCATAATCTTACTTTGATTTTCTTTGACCAGTTCCGCATTCATCATGACTCTGGCCATTCTACCATTTCCGTCCAAAAATGGGTGTATTTCACTTACCATGAACATAATATACGCAGCCCTTGAAAAGGGATCTTTTAAAGCATTATAGTATTCAAATCCCTTGATCAACGTTCCTCTGACCAAATTGAAGTCCACAAAATGGGTTTGACCGGCCTTGTTATTTTTGTCCTTGAATTGCCCGGGGTTCTTTGATTTTCTGGCTTCAAGCAGTATCCCATGCCTGTATTGCAAAATATGAATAAACTCCTCTGGGGTCGAAGGTACAATGGCCATTTCTTTTTTGTTACTGACTATGTTGTACGTTCCCAGTACATCATGGGAATCTTCATCTCTTGTCGCAAGTGGTGTTCCCGTTTTTACTATGGTTTTTGCCTCCTCCAATTCAAAAACGGTACCCTCTATGTAGTTTGAAAAATAGGCCTCATAAAAAGCAAAGTTTTTAAAGGCTTTTTTGGAAACGTTGTTTTCAGGAAAATCTTTGAACTCCAATTGTTTCAAATATCGAAAGAGCTTTTCAAAAAGTTCCAGTCTAACGGGGTCGTATGGATTACCGAAAGCCCGGGCCAAGGCAACGGGCGAAGATAATATCTTTGAGGGGTTTGTGGTCAACAACGCACTGATCAACCCATCCAATTTATCAAATTCCCTGCGCATGTCCAATTCTTCAGAAATGGTCCTAGCACGATCTCTAAGTTCGTTCAGCCCTTTCTCGCCTTTCACACGAACGATTTGCTCCAGTTTTTCCTCCAGTTCCGGAAGCGGTATGGTTTTGGAACGCGGTCCGGGTCTTTTGGACACTTGTAGGTTTTCAAGAAATGCCCTTTCCCGTTGTGAAACATACAGTTTCCCCAAAAATTTGATATCCCCCTTCAACGGTCCCGTTCCTTCCATGAACCGAATGGTTATTCCCGGCAACTTAATGTTCTTGGTGTAGGTATGGGTGACAAATATGTGCCCGAGTGCAGTGGGTTTGTACTCCAATGCCGAACGATGGCTCAAAACAGCATTGGGATATTGGTGTCCCAAAATGGCAAATATGTTCTTCTGTATGATTTCCTCTGGCGTTTCCAAAAAATTGGACGTATAGATACGGGGAGCGATCTTTCTTATACGTCCTTCTTTTTCCAATTTGGAAATTTGTTTGCTCAATGCTTTATCGCTGGAAGAAAAAATAATCTCTTGTAAGTGGAGCGGGGCATTTTTTTCCATTATAAAGGGTCTAAAACACAAAAATAGAGAATATTTTCTATTATAACGTATGATTTGAAGAATATTTTCTACTATAATGTTTAAGAGTTTTTTCCATTATAACAGAGTGCATATAAGAATTTGGATGTTTTTTTCCAATATAAATGTTCTTTTGGTGAATTTTTTCCATTATAATAAAATCAACATATTACATACCTGTTATCTCGAAACCAGACATGTTGCTTTCCTATGTGTTGGAGCAAATTGATCAAACTGCCGAGTTCTTGTGAAATCATATTCTCTTGTCTTTGGTATTTCTATCAAACCCGATCAAATTGAAGAGCTCCCGCATCCTCGATCTAACCCTGTTACCATAGCATTCTTCCAATTCCCGGGCATTTAAATTCGTTGTGGCATGGGTTTTTCTCCCATGGTCTATGAAAAGCTCATATCGGGACAGCAATATTTCACCAATCACATTGCAGTCTTTTCCAAAATGCCTGCCTGTGGGCTCCACACCCAGATCATCAAAACAGAAGAATTGGGAATTGCCATAATCTTCAATGGCCTTATAGCCAATATGGTTAAAGGAAAAAACAATGTTTCGACAGGGAATCACCTGATAAGGTCTTTTGTGGGGAACCATATGTTTCAGCAATTTCATCAAACTGGTCTTCCCACAGCCCACCGGACCGGAAAGCAGAACACCTTTGTCGATATCAATGCCGTATTGGGAACAGCGTTCCTTGTCCCTGATAAAATAGAGGCATAGCTTGTAGATAATCTCTCTGTCCTCCCGATAGATCTTGAATTTTTTTCCAAACAACAATTTTCCCTTGGCTTCCAGATAGGTCAACATCTTTTCAAAATCGTACAGAACCTGTTTGCCCTTTAGTTCCCCCAACGGGTATTGGACGGCTCCCTCAACGATGATATGCGGTGCTCTATAGCTCATAAAGGCTCACTGTAATCTTTCTCTTTGGTCGTCTTGAGGTTGTCCCGATATGGGACAGCTATGGTCTGTTTTTCCTCGTTTTCAAAATCTTGGAAACTTGGATTTTTAAAATTTTCCCTTTTATTATTGTTTTTAGTGTTTTCCAAAGTTTGTATTTGTTTTATAATAGGTACCAGTGCTTGTCCACTGCTTGTCCCATTTTTGGTACGGCTTGGGTACAGTACTTGTCCAGCACTTGTCCCAAAATCGAACATCTTGATCCGGCTCCCTTTGAAGGGATTGTGCGAAGGTGCATAAAGCATATAGTTCCAATGGCTGAGTTCTTTTATACAGCGATGGTAGGTGGATTTGGAACCTATCTTGGAAAACTCCATGACCTCTTCCCGGTTGATGTAGAATTCCTCCTTAAAGAAGTTATTGTTCCACAATTGGAACAGGGCCACATACAGGCTGATATGGGTCGGGTTCAAACGGCTGTCCTTCGAGAACTGTCCGAACACCCCATTGAGGTGCTTGATATAGTTGATGTTTTCCAAACTGAACTAAAGCCTATTATGGATCTTGTTCCTTTCCAACACCTGCATGATCTCATGGTACTCATAATAGAGCACTCCCCCAATTTTGGTGTAGGGAAGTGTGCCATTGATTCGAAGGTTCTGGAGCGTACCCGGGGATATGCCCAAGAGCTCCCTTACCTCATTGGATTTCAGCCATTTTTTGTTCGCTTGTCCGTTTTGGTCCTGTAATAGATCTTTGATGTCCTCCAATAGTTCCATTTTGAACTCACTCAGGTCCTCGGTGGTAATGATTGTCGCTCCCATATGTTTTGATTTGAATGAAAAGGGCCACCGCATTACTTTCACCTAACTTGATGGCCCTCTCCTGATTTGACTTTCGTAATGCAAAACTCAAAAAGGAAACTGGAACCAATTCCACAGTTGGTACACAGATGGGTGATTTTTTTTGGCCATATTTTTTAATTTCAAACGTGGACGTTTGGGCACGCAGAAACCAATATGTCCTGTGGACAATGTGTAAAAATGATACCCTGATGCCCAACGGCCCAAAATTCCCAAGTAGGTACACACTTGGGAACAGGTCAAGGTTCATTCATCCAAGGATTCCATACGTCTTTTGAGCATTTCGATCAACTTGTCCAAGAAGCGGGTCTTACTGGTCTTCCTTGACCGTATATCGATAAAGGTATGGTAGTAATTGCCAAGGTCAATATTGTAAAAATGTTCGAAATGTGAGGCCAGCTCCTTGATATCGACCGTTCCGCTATTGATGGAACTACTGGCATGGAGGGCATACAACAGCTCGATCAGATCGGTCTTGCTTCCAGTCCAGAATAATTTTGACGGTTTTTCCATAGTATTGTTTTTTGGGGGTTCCATAGTATTGTTAAGATTATCCACTTCCTTCCTCAAATACACGATCAACATATCGTAGGCCATGATGGTGGCCACCGTCCCATCCTGACAGGTGGAAAATTGGTCGTCGATCAAAAAGTGGAACGATTCCAGGGGCAATCTCAAATCACGGTTGCCCCGGACAAAGTACTGTTCGTCCAAAGACATGGCACCGCGACGGTAATAATTGTAAAATTCCAAGTTGTCGTTAAAAAAGGTCTGAAGTTTATCGATTTGGTGCTGGAGGTATTTGATCTGGGCGGCATTGTTCCCTCTGGGACGTTTGCTCTCGATATTGAACAGTTTGACATAATAAATAAGCTTACTGAAGATCTGGGGCTTTACATGTTTGAAGAAATAGATCTCATCGGTTTGGGTTGCAAAGGTCTTCCTTGCTATTTGCCTTTGCAGTTTCCTAATGTTCTTTTCCACCAGTACAATCCCTTTTTCAGCCTTGAAAAGGACATCACCGCTCCCGTTCTCCAATGCATCCAATTGACCTTCAAATTCCGATAGCAGCTTTTGATATTGCATGACGACATTTCATTAATGCTGTCCTTCCATGACTCCCAACAGTTCCAAAATAAAATTGTC